>NZ_JAVIVW010000001.1:0-2383965 GCF_031324165.1 Ferdinandcohnia sp. QZ13
TTCAGCGCCGATGGTAGTTGGGACTTTGTCCCTGTGAGAGTAGGACGTCGCTAGGCACACACGAGATCAGCCGATATGGTTGGTCTTTTTTTGTATTGTTTTTTGAGCGGAATTGTTTGGTGATTATGGTTTGTAGAACGTTTTCCGTTAATAAAATGACAATCAAAAAAAAGCTTGTGTATGAGTTAACGTACCACCCAATCGAAAAACGAATAATGATATACCGCAAACAGCATCATTTGTGCATGTTGTATTAAATCTAACAACCTAAGCCACTTCCTTAAAGAACTTCCATTTATTAAACGAGCAAATACTCTCATTTGGCTTTAATATTTTCCATTTTTTATAAAAAAAACATCCTGCCTATACAACAGGATGATTGAATTTAAGGTAAAGTATATCGTTTATTTGAAAAAACCTTCTTGAATTTCGAACCCAGTGTCAAGAAAATAATGCAGGTTCCTCTTTTAAGATATGAGTGAGCAATTCTGTCATTTTTACAGTATCACAAACTCTTACAGTAGCATCGCCAAAATGGCCTTTGTACATCACCTGATTATTTAGAAAAACGTCGTCTACTCGTTCGTATTTTTCAGAGGTGTGACCAATATGCCTTCTTTGAGGTATGGCAATTTCAGTATTATCCGGTAATACGGTGTAAAGTTGTTCATGATGATTGGTCAAACGATCGGGTATATCAAGCCATTCCTCAACTCCATGAATATATGTACATCTTCGTAAATCAACCCCGATTAATAAAATCCTGGCCTTTTTATCGAGTAATTTTCCCCAGCTCGATTCCCTTGCACAAGGCGTGTCAAATTTTTCATTTCCCTCAACAAATTCACGAGCACCTTTACCCAATGCTGCTACAGAATGAGTAGGATGCCATGAGCGAACAACACCGGGACGTTTGCGGAATAGTTCTGTTAATAGACCAACACAAGAAGGGGACTCATCTACATAAAACCGAGGATTCTCAGCATTTATATATGACCAAGTATGGGTTGGAAAAACTAAAAGGCCATTTTTCATGTATTCCGACAAAGCATCAAGGACGGTATCTGCGCCACCCTCAACTTGACCAATACTCTTCATCGATGAATGAACAAGTAAGGTTCCATTTTCATCAATATTTAATTTTCTCAGATGATCTAATAAGTCTTGTTTTGTGTACATCACATTCTACCTTTCTATCATTATAGCAATAGAATACCACATATACTTGGTAAGTCTAATGAAAGGGTAGGCACGATTGTAATTTATAATTTCTCCAATTTTTAAAGGACCACAACGTACCAGTAGTAACGGAAAGTATGGACAGTTTCAATGATCCAATTGGGTCAATGAAACTGTCCCCTTGCCTTAGACTCCTGGAAACCAGCCAGGTGTGTGAATGATTGCGTTCCATAGTGGGTCTGGAATCACTAACTCTATTTGTTTGGTTTTGTCAATTTTTGTGACGATTTCGTTTTCTTTGCCTTCTGCTACTTTTTGTACCCAATCTGGGTCAATGATTAATTCTCTACCTAATGCAAGTAAAGGGACACCGGTTTTAAAGGCATTCCGAGCATCTTCTGCTGTATAAATAGATCCAACTCCAATTAATGGAACACGGTTATCAATTGTTTCGAGCAAGTACTCAATACGAGTTTTGGTAGTATCCTCAACACCTCTTCTGGCAGTTGAAAAGAAATCTGCTAAAGACACATGAAGATAATCTAGACCTTTATCAGCTAGAGTATCAACCAGTTTGAGTGTATCACCCATTGTAATTCCAGGTGTTTCAGGTTCTTCTGGTGAAAACCGGTATCCAACAATAAACTCAGGAGTCGCATGTTCTTTTACAACTCTTTGCACTTCATCCACAATTGCGAGAGGGAAGGTCATGCGTTTTTCTAGACTACCCCCGAACCGATTCTCACGACGGTTTGAGTGTGGGGAGAAGAATTGTTGAATTAAATAGCCGTTTGCCCCATGTATTTCAACTCCATCATAACCTGCTTCAATTGCACGACGAGTGGTTTCGCCAAATGCTTTTATGATTTCTTCGACTTCATGTTCTGTTAATGCTCTTGGTTTTACATCAGGCTCCTCTGTTGATCTACCGCCTCTTTCTGCAGGCACATCACTAGCGCTGACGATTTCTCCATTTGGAACTAATTCAGGAGGGCACATTCTTCCACCATGAAAGATTTGTAAGATTGCTTTTGCCCCATTTTCTTTAATGGCTGCTGCTAATCGCGTTAAGCTTGGTATCATCTCATCTTTGTCACCAGCAAATTCACCGTGGAATCCTTTTCCATTTGGAGTAACATAGGTACAAGCTGTGATCACCATACTTACACCACTAGCACGGCGTGCATAGTAGCTCACCTCAGCATCTGAAACGGTTCCATCTGGGTTAGAAGAGAAGTTTGTCATAGGTGCCATGACGAGTCTGTTTTTTAATTCAACCCTGTTAGGGAGATTAAAAGGTGTTAACATTAATTGATTGTCTGAATTCATTGTTTGTAACCTCCATAAACGTTTGATTTTTATATGAAAAAACCAGTACCATTTTATACTTAGAAAATCAGTGGTACATTATTAGCGTGCAAAAATAATGATACTTGGAATCAGAAACGATAGGAAGTATTCTGCTTATTCATGGGTGGAAGCAGAAGGAGCGAACTTTGGGTGTGGATATGTGTTCAGAAGATTCTATAAAAAAGCGAGTTGACCCAAAAAGTCAACTCGCTTTATAAATGCCCCTGCCAAGGAATTTTATTTTACCACAAAATGCGGTGCAGTGTGTATGGGGAACATTGTCACAAACGTACCTTATTTAAAAATCTTATCAATCGCCTGAATTTCATCTGGTGTTAAAGCTACATCTAATGTTTTTAAGTTGTCTAAAACTTGTTCAGCTCGCTTTGCACCTGGGATGACAGCATCAATCTCATCTCGTGTTAAATACCAAGCTAATACGAGGTGGGCGACTTCCACTTGTTTGTCATTTGCAATGTCTCGAAGCTGTTCCACTTTTTCTAAGTTTTGATGGAATGCTTCGCCTTGTAAATGAGGCATCCTAGTTCGCAGGTCATTGAAGGTGGTGTTTTTATTGTATTTTCCGGCTAACAAACCAGATGCAAGAGGGAAGTAAGGAACAAATGAAATCTTATGTTCAGCAACATACGGTAACATTGCTTCTTCTGCGGAACGATCAATCAAGTTATAACCACCTTGGTAGACATCCACATACCCATCTTTATTGGCTTCTTTTATTTGATCCACAGAAAAATTAGATATACCAATTGCACGAATGATACCTTCTTCTTTTAAACGTTGTAATGCACCAACCGCTTCATCTTTTGGTGTTTTTTCGTCAGGAAAATGGATATAGAATAAATCGATATAATCTGTTTGAAGTCGTTTCAAGCTTTCTTCAACAGCTTGGCGTAAGAATGTAGGTGAATTATCAAGTACAGTTTCACCACCATTTTCTCGATGTGCAGCTTTTGTAGCAAGAATGACATCGCCACGCTTTCCAGATTCTTTAACGACTTCGCCAATTAATTCCTCAGAACGACCATTTCCATATCGATAAGCAGAGTCGATGAAGTTAATTCCGTTATTAATGGCAACACGAACTAACTCTTTTCCTGCTTCTTCATCTAGATTAGGGTATAGATTATGTCCTCCAACTGCATTTGTACCAAGACCAATTGGGTTTATGTATAGTTCTGTTTTACCAAGTTGTACCTTTTGAGTCATTTACAATTCCTCCTTTATTTGTTTTTTATTTTACCATTTCCTTTATAAAATTCTGAATGATTTGTCTTGCGCTGAATAGATTAGGCATTTCTAACTAGTGAAACTCTACATTAGCGTAAACAGGGATTGAAAGATAATTGTTGGATAATTTACCATCAAAAGATACTATACTATTTTTTATGGTATATCCCACCGAATTTACTTGCTTCTAGTCAAATGGGGCATCTTTTTTATGTAAAATTAGGTTATCAAGATGTAACAAAAAATGTGAATGTTTAAGAAGCATCTCAAGTGTTAAAGGATTAGAGTATAAATTTCTGGCTTTACAAACCCACATCTTAACGGGAGGTAGAAAAATGGGATCAAGAAGAGTTGTTTTAGATTTAGCAGTTAGTTTAGATGGATTTATTGAGGGACCAAGAGGGGAGGTTGACTGGTGTGTAATGGACTCAGATATGGGGTTTTTAGATTTCTTAAATAATATCGATACTATTTTTTACGGAAGAAAAAGTTACGATTTATGGGGTCAATATACTCCTAAAACGGAAGACCCAGATACGGAAAAGGAAATGTGGACTACTGTCCATAGTAAAGAAAAATATGTGTTTTCTAGAACGCAAAAAGGTACTGATCATCATGTGAAATACATAAACGATGATATTTACGAAGAAGTAAATAAATTAAAGAAAAAGCCCGGTAAAGACATATGGCTGTACGGAGGAGCGAGTCTGATCACCACTTTTATAAATGTAGGACTTGTTGATGAATATAGATTGTCTGTTCATCCTGTTGTATTGGGAGAAGGAAAACCTTTATTTAGCGACATAAAGCAGAGGATGAATTTGAAATTGGTTCAAACAAATAGATTTTCATCCGGCGTTGTTCAATTGATCTATCATTTAAACTAGTTACATTGACCGTTGGGACAATGAACCTGTCCCTCTATCCCAGTATCTGTTTCCTCTCGTAATCTTATATGATAAGATGTACAAGCCGCTACATAAAGTACGTAATTAATAAAAAAGGAGATGAAGATGAGTGAAACAAGAATTTATTGAAGTTGTTAATGGTAGAGAGAACAATTTGAAGAATGTGCATGTACAGGTTCCAAAGGGGAAAATCACGATTTTCACAGGGGTCTCTGGTTCAGGTAAGTCATCGATTGTTTTTGATACGATTGCACAGGAAGCAGGTCGCCAGTTGAATGAGACTTTCAGTAGTTTTGCTCGGCAGTTTTTGCCGAAATACAGCCGGCCTGAAGCTGATGAAATTAATAACTTATCTACTGCGATCATTGTTGATCAAAAACGACTTGGTGGAAACGCGAGATCCACACTCGGTACGGTTACTGATATTCATCCGCTGTTCAGACTGCTCTTTTCACGCTTTGCCCAACCAAGTATTGGTTGGAGTAATGCCTATTCCTTTAATGATCCGATCGGGATGTGCTCCCAATGTGAAGGGATTGGAAGAACGATTACGTTAAATCTTGATGCTGCACTAGATAAAGAGAAGTCTTTAAATGAAGGAGCGATTTTACTTCCAGGGTTTGGGCCGGGTACATGGCAATGGAAAGCATATGCTGAATCAGGTTTCTTCGACAAGGATAAAAAGATCAAGGATTATACAAAAGAAGAATTTGATAAGTTCGTGTATGCCGAAGAGGAAAAAGTCGCAATTAGTTATATGAATGGTGAAATCAATACAACTTATGTTGGTCTGGCTGTAAGATTTATGCGTCAAAATGTGAATCGTGACAAAGATACATCGAAAGCTGCCGAAAAGAAGCTCAAGGAATTTGCCACAACTGGTACATGTCCTAGCTGTCATGGAACTCGTTACAATGAGAAGGTTATGTCTTCTAAAATCAAGGGCTATTCCATTTATGACCTGACATCTATGCAATTGGATGAGTTAATTGAGGTTCTACCACAGTTTGACGAACCAAGTGCGAAGCCAATGGTGGATGGAATTTTAGAGCGGGTTAAGAATCTTTGTGATATTGGATTAAGCTATTTAA
The DNA here is from genome assembly GCF_031324165.1 of Ferdinandcohnia sp. QZ13. Taxonomy (NCBI): domain Bacteria; kingdom Bacillati; phylum Bacillota; class Bacilli; order Caryophanales; family Bacillaceae; genus Ferdinandcohnia; species Ferdinandcohnia sp. QZ13. Next base: position 5,777 of record NZ_JAVIVW010000001.1, read on the forward strand.
CCTTAACACGTGAAACGCCGACCTTATCTGGCGGTGAGTCTCAACGGGTTAAAATGGTGAAATACTTATATAGTAACTTAACAGGATTAATGTACATATTTGATGAACCAAGCACTGGACTTCATCCTCGTGATGTCTATCGATTAAATGATTTACTTGTCAAATTACGTGATAAAGGAAATACCGTATTAGTCGTGGAGCATGACCCGGACGTTATACAGATTGCAGACCATGTCATCGATGTGGGTCCAAATGCTGGTACTAACGGTGGCAACATTATGTATAGTGGAAGTTACAAGGGATTATTGTCTTCTGATACACTTACTGCTCAGTACTTAAACGAGAAGATGGAAATCAAAGAAAACCCAAAACCAGTTAATGAATTTTTAGAAAGTAAAGAAAGTAGCCTTCATAATTTAAAAAACGTCAGCCTTCGTGTCCCTGTTGGTGTATTTACAGCTGTTACTGGTGTAGCGGGTTCTGGGAAAAGTACACTTGTAAACGAGGTGTTTGCAAAAGATTTTCCAGAGTCCATCCGTATTGACCAAAGCCAGGTCCATGGTAACATCCGTTCTAATCCGGCAACCTTTTCAGGTATTATGAATTCGATTCGAAAAACTTTTTCTGAAGCGAATAATGTGGAGAGTGGGTTATTTAGCTATAACTCTAAAGGTGCCTGCGAAACATGTGGTGGAACTGGAACGGTAGAGCTTAATCTTTCTTTCATGGATAAAATGGAAATGGAATGCAGCGAATGCCATGGTGATCGTTACAAACAGGAAGTCCTTCAATATATCTATAAAGGAAAAAATATTGTAGACGTTATGGAGATGACTGTCGCGGAGGCCGTAGAATTTTTTGATGCAAAAGACATCCAGCGACAGCTAAAAAGCATGGAAACAGTTGGACTAGGCTATCTCTCATTAGGACAACCCTTAAACACATTGTCCGGTGGTGAGAGTCAACGATTGAAACTTGCAAAAGAGCTAAATAAGAAGGGCAACATCTATATTCTAGATGAACCAACAACCGGGTTACACCTATCAGACGTTTCAAATATTCTACGGATTATTGAAAAATTAGTTGAAAAGGGCAATACAGTGATTGTGATTGAACATAACCTGGACGTCATTCGAAATAGTGATTGGATTATAGACCTAGGTCCTGATGGCGGGACCGGTGGTGGAGAAATACTATACGAAGGTCCACCAGCAGGACTTAAGAATTGTGAGCGGTCGATAACTGCGAAATACATTTAAAAGTATAGGTGACTGTTCTGGTGTGTGAAAGTACTTCCCGGCAAAGAGATTGTTTTCGATAGTAGCCCTAGTTAATTAGGGCTACTTTTTGTGTTCGCCCAGCATGGGCGAACTCTAACGGGTGAAAGTCCCGAGTGCGACCTTGTAGCGGTAAGCACATAGCTAAAAGCAAGGGTGTCCATGGAGACGTGGAATCTGAAGGAAGCTCGCGGCAAACCTCCGGTCTGACGAACAGAAACCATATAGGAGGCAACGTATGAGGATAAGACTGCACAAGAAGTTAAAGTCCAATAGCTACAGTAATCATACGGTGTAAATATGGCAGATAGATGGAGGGAAAGAGTTCGTACCTTAACTGGGGAGGTCTCACTAAGCTATACCAAAATCTTATAGAGATATAAGACTGGATGGTGAGAAGTCAGCAGAAGCCGTAGTAGTGAAGATGTCTAATGAAAGTTAGAAGGAGCGAAGGGCTGAACAATTTTATCGTTATAGAAATCTCAATTGGAAGAGGAAATAGACCACTGGCACATCGCGACAAAGTGGATACCGCCTTCACGAGACAGAAAGGAAATAACAAGCATGTATGAAGGAAAACTACTTGATAAAATCCTAAACAGGGATAATCTTAACCTGGCATTCAAGCAGGTGGAAAAGAATAAGGGTGCAGCTGGTATAGATGGAATGACTGTAGATGAATTGGGGGCATATATGGCATTAAATAAGGATGAAATCATCTTACAAATTCGCCAAAGAAAATATCAACCCTCTCCCGTATTAAGAGTGGAGATTCCTAAACCAAATGGCGGAGTTAGACTTTTAGGAATACCAACGGTCAAAGACAGGGTCATTCAACAAGCAATTGCACAAGTACTTACACCTATATTTGATAGGCAATTTAGTGAATATAGTTATGGATTCAGACCAAGACGGTATGCAGAGATGGCTATATTACAAGCTCTAGAATTTCTAAATGAGGGTCATGATTGGATTGTAGATATTGACCTAGAACGTTTCTTCGACACGGTCAATCACGATAGACTAATGAATCTTGTATCAAAAACAGTAGATGATGGTGACGTCATTTCTCTCATTCGTAAGTTTTTAGTGAGTGGGGTACAAATAGATGAAGATTATGAAGAAACAGTTATAGGAACTCCGCAAGGAGGAAACTTATCACCCTTACTCAGCAATATCATGCTTAATGAATTGGATATGGAACTTGAAAGACGAGGTCTCCGTTTCGTCAGATATGCGGACGACTGCATTATTATGGTCAAAAGCGAGATGGCTGCGAGACGAGTGATGAGGTCAGTGACAAGGTTTATAGAAGAGAAGCTAGGCTTGATTGTTAATGCCAGTAAAACGAAAGTAACAAGGCCAAATGACCCCTCCATGAAATTTCTAGGATTCGGTTTCTTCAAAGATTATCAAATGGATTTGTACAAAGCAAAACCACATCAAAAGTCAGTAGAAAACTTCAAGTTTAAGTTGAAACAATTAACACGGAAAAACTGGAGTGTTGATACGAAGTATCAGGTTGAAAGAGTCAACCAAGTAATACGAGGATGGATAAACTATTTCAAAATTGGTTATATGAAAAAGCTGTTGGGAACAATAGATTCCCACACAAGAGTTAGACTACGGATGTGTATTTGGAAGAAATGGAAAACAGCCAAAAACCGTAGAAAGAATTTAATTAAACTGGGAATGAACAAATATAATGCTTATAAATATAGCCACACCAGTAAAGGAATAGTACGTATCGCTTACTCATGGGTACTTACCACAACAATAACGAATAAGAGATTAGCCCAATTTGGACTAATCTCATGCGTGGAACATTATAACAAAGTACATGCTTAGTATAAAATTGAACCGCCGTATACGGAACCGTACGTACGGTGGTGTGAGAGGACGGCACGAAAGTGCCTCCTACTAGATCATTTCATATAAAAATGCGAAACTAAATCTAGCTTCAATCGTAAATAAATGTAAGTAAAAAATGTGATCAAATATACATGATATTTGTTGAACGGAAGTGCAGTTGAGCAATTTAAATCAACATAATTGCTTACTCATCAAAAATTAGATCGAATAACTTATATAAAATATAACTATCCGGCATTTTATGATTTCTAATTATCTTAAAGGGGGTGCTACGTTGGGAAAACACGCAGATGAATTATTAGCCACTATAAAAAAGTTCAAGAGCGGCGTTAGCAAAGAAAGTTGTAAAAAACTTAATTTAAATAAATGTGAACGAGTGGTTCAAAGGCTTGCTTCGTTTTCTGAAGACTGTGCGGATTGTCAGCGATATTTGCTTGAAATGAAGAATCATTTTATTCAACTAGAAGCGAATATAGACCGGATTGATATGATTCTAAACCATCATAAAAAACTGATTAATGACATTGTGTCTCATCTTCAGAAGAAGCATAAGTTGGTACCTGAGGGGATGTACTTAACATTATATATGTCAATAGGGATGAGTTTGGGTATTGTGTTTGGATTAACGATATTTGAAAATATTGGGTTAGGAATACCGATTGGAATGAGTCTAGGCATCGCAATAGGTGCTGGTTTGGATGCAGATGCTAAGAAAAAGGGAAATACCATTTAGTCTTATGGGTATCTCGCGGTTATGTTTATAACATGGTGAACAGGAAGGGTAAAAAAGGAGAGACCAGTCAATCTCTCCTTTTTTTGTTTACTTATTTGAACCTTTTGCCAACGATTTTCTATCAATTGCTTCTGGTTGTTTTTCTAACCATCCGTGTTTCACCATGATATTGTAAGAAAATGCACCTGCCTCCATGGCATGGGTAAAGACTTTAGAATAGTTAAGGATGATATCCGACCTAAAGCTGGAGCCTAATGATGCCCCGTAGTAAGAAAGAGCGGCATTGACTAAAAAGCCTGCGTGAAACATAATCAATTTGTCAGAAAATGGACTGATTGTTGAGTCGGTAACCTCAGCATCCCATTTCTCAGGGATTGGTAAGTGATCCTGTTGCAAGATTAGATCAAAACTTTCGGCATCTTTTCCTGCTAATTTAACGTTTTTCACCATAAACGCTCGTACTTCCTCTGACTTAGCTACCTGACTAAAAGCTAAACTTAATGATTTGATAAATCCAGTTTTCGTTGAATTAAAGAAAAGGGTGCTAATTTCCGAACTATTAAGTGGCCGTTTGTCACCAATTAAATTTGAAACAAATCCTGGTGATTCGAAAAACTCGGTCTTTTTTGGTGAAGGAATGGTTGGAACACTTGTGAATTTTGGCTCGTTCTTAGCTAATTCCACTATATTTTGAAACAGTTCCTTAGAAGATTCCGTGCACTCAAAGAAGTGATTTTGAATGTCTTCTCGTTCCGTGTTTGTGATCGCCAAACTATAAGCGGTTAATCCATGGATCGTCATAATATAGGAATAAAATAGTAAAAATTGATCTGAGAACAGTCGAGGTGCGTTAACATTTACGTCACTCTTAGTAAATCCAATTGGAAGTTTGAAATTAGCACTTTTTAAGAATTTGCTGATTTTCGTAATATGGCTTTCAGCTAACTGTAAGGAACGTTCTAAAATAGGTTTAATCTCTTTGTTATCAACAATGTTAAGAAAATATTTGTATACACATATAGCCATACTATCACCCATATACTGAAGCCACAGTGCGGATACTTCGGCAGCGGTTAAACTGTTGGTCTTGTTTTTACTTTCCTTAAAGATACCCAAAAAATATACCTCCGATTTTATCAATTAATATACTTGTGTTATTTTATGGAATGTAGCTAGGAATTAAACACTGATAACCGAATTACTATTTTAAGAAGGTTTAAACTCAAGTATAAAGAGAGTGATGTTATGAATAGAGATAACCCGAAAAAAGTGGAGAACAATCAAACGGTGGATTCTACATACATTCAGCAGCATCTTGCGAATGAACGAACATTTTTAGCATGGGTAAGAACGGCAATTGCGATTATTGGGGTTGGCTTCCTTGTAACGAATTTGCATTTTACAATGAAAACCAACCTTTCTCCATTGAGGGATCTATTAGCTAATGTTATTGGTCTATTTTCAGTGGGGATCGGCATTCTGACAATTATTATGGCTATGATTGCCTATATGAGAAAAATTAATGCGATTAATAACCAGACATTCCGTACACCCAAAACCACGGTGCTTACCCTTGGGATTTTTGTCATAACGATTGCAGTCGTCTTTGGAATTTACTTTGTGATTTTGTAAGGACTAACTAGGTATAACAAACTTTTCTAAAGTACCTCTGTTCTCGGTCTCTATGCTATAATTTGGAGGGAAATCATAATTAGGAGTGACCATTCTTGGCAATACATGTTGTACTTTATCAACCAGATATTCCGGCTAATACCGGAAATATTGCACGTACTTGTGCGGCAACGGATACAGCCTTACATTTAATCCGACCACTTGGCTTTTCAACAGATGAAGAAATGATAAAACGAGCGGGATTCGATTTCTGGCATTCTGTAAATATCACGTACTATGATTCATTAGATGACTTTTTTTCGAGAAATCAAGGTGAGTTTTACTATATTGAAACGTTTGGCGAAAAAACACATTCAGCCTTTGATTTCAGCGATGTTTCAAAAGAACATTATTTTATGTTTGGAAAAGAAACCACTGGATTACCAAAAGATTTACTAGAAAAACATAAAAATCACTTTTTGAGAATTCCTATGAATCAACATGTTCGATCCCTTAACCTTTCAAATACAGCTGCGATATTGGTATATGAGGCATTAAGACAACAAGGATATCCGAATTTGAAATAAGAAATCTTCCGTCTAGGAGTATTTTTTGTTTGCTTGCACATAGAAAGGCTGGTAATCTTTCAAGCATTTGCTTATTTTCACTGGCTATGTTTAACTAATAGATAGTAACTTAATAATCTAACAATTCGACTAGGGGAGCATGTATTTGCTGAGAGATAGAAATATCGACCCTTTGAACCTGATCTAGGTAACACTAGCGTAGGGAAGTGGAGTTGGTATTTGTCGTGTTTACGATGATATATTGCCGAACCCATTCCTAGTCACTAGTGATGGGTTTTGTTTTTTTATCTCCCCTAATGTCAAAAGTAGAGAGGGGAAATGAAAATGAGTCATTTATTTACAGATCGTTTATGGAATCGAGTAGAACCGATATGGAATTCGTATTTGGAACATCCTTTTGTCAAAGGGATAGGCGAGGGCTGGTTGGAAAAGGAAAAATTTAAGCATTATATGAAACAAGATTATGTGTATTTAATTGAGTATAGCCGTCTATTTGCGATAGGAAGTGCAAAAGCTCCCGATTTAAAAACAATGTCCATTTTTGCAAATCTTTTACATGGTACGCTTGAGGTGGAGATGGATCTTCATCGTCAATATGCTGCGAAATTTGGTATCTCTCATGAAGAACTTGAGGACACCAAGCCCGCAGCAACTACCACTTCCTACACAAGCTACATGCTGAACGTCGCCCATCTTGGGGGTGTTGAAAATGTTGTCGCAGCGGTCCTTACTTGTGCATGGAGTTATAATTTTATCGGAAAAGAGCTCGTAAAATGGCCAGGAGCCATCGAACATGAATTTTATGGAGAATGGGTTAAAATGTATGCATCCGATGAATTTACGAAGTTATCCGATGATTGTAAAACCCTTCTCAATGAAATGGCTAGTGAAAAATCTGAACGAGAACTAGCAACACTTGAAGAAATTGTGGTCAAAACAAGCATGTACGAATACATGTTTTGGGATATGGCGGAAGATTTAGAGGAGTGGCCTATTAATCTATAAGTGTTAAATCTTGAAACTCGATAGAGAGATATGTTTTCGAAATAATCCAATATTTCTGTTGACAAGCTTTTGTCCATTCATGTAAGGTAGTAAATAATAAATTCCTAACTTAAATACGATTTTCTCTTATCAAGAGTCGGGGGAGGAACCTGGTCCGTTGATCCCGCAGCAACCGTTACGATTTGTATCAAGGTGCTAATTCCAGCAAGCAAATGCTTGAAAGATGAGTGTGGACGTACAAAAAGCCTCTTCCTCATCGGAAGAGGCTTTTTTGAATTTTATATGTTTCACTTAACGAACATTAGGTATCCACATTATACAAAACTAAGTAAGTTGATGTGAAAAATCGTATTTTAATTGTGGAAAATACCCAATACCCAAGGGAGAGATGCAAAATGACAGTAACAAAATCAGATAGCTTGTACAAAAAGGAATACTTCGGAAGACTTCCAGAATTGAAACAATATGCTCCAGAGATCTTTCAATCTTTCATCAAATTTGATAGCCAAGCTTTAGCAGCGGGTCGACTTTCAGTGAAACAAAAAGAACTGATAGCCGTGGCGGTCGCACATATCACAGGTTGTCCATATTGCATTGAGTTACATGTTGGTAATGCCAAAAAGAATGACTCAACGAAAGAGGAAGTGGCAGAAGCTATTTTTGTTGCGACTGCATTAAAGGCTGGTTCATCTTTAGCCCATGGAGTGAATGCACTCAACGCTTATGATGGAAATGGCGATGAAGAGCTGTATAAGGCATCCTATTTTGCTAGACTGAAAGAATTTGCGGCCTTGAGTGGAGAGGCATTTAAAGCATTTATAGATTTTGACAGTAAGTCGCTCAAAGCGCAAAACTTAACAGAAAAGGACAAAGAGTTGATTGCAGTTGCTTGTGCACATACGACAGGTTGTCCTTACTGCATCGACCTTCATACGAAGAATGCTAAAAAAGCAGGAGCCGATTTGGAAGAAATTTCAGAAGCCATCTTCGTTGCCATTGCATTAAAAGCAGGATCTGCGCTGGCGCACAGTGTGAACGCACTTAACGCGTATGACGAGAAGTAATTAAGAGAAAAATAATAAGTGAAAAAAACGATTGACAAAAAAATAAAATAAATTTACACTTAAAACAACTATTTTGTATAACAAGATAGTTGTTTTTTATAACTACTATCTTGTTAAACCAACTACCAAAGAATAACTTTATTTTTTTGTTCACTACCTTGTATAACAAACTAGAGGAGGGAGTAAGATGAAATGTCAATAAGAAGCCAATTGTTAAAGGGAGTATTGGATGGATGTGTGTTGGCTGTCATTGAAAAAGAGACAGTCTACGGGTATGAGCTTTCACAAAAACTGTTGAATATTGGGTTAGCTGATGTAAGTGAAGGAACCATTTATCCCATTTTATTGAGACTCCAGAAGAATGGACTTATCCGGGGAGAAATGCGCCCTTCCGAATCAGGACCAAATCGGAAATATTATTTTTTGACAGAAAAGGGGCATGAGGCTTTAGAAGTTATTATCGAAGAATGGGAGCAAATTACAAAACCAGTAAACCATTTACTGAAAGGGAGGTAAGGATATGCTATCAACAAAAAGTGAGGCATTTATCGACAATCTCAGAATGTACTTAATGATGTCAGGAAAAAACGATCAAGAAATAAATGAATTAATTGAAGAATTAAAGGATCATCTTATTGAAGTCGAAAAGAGTGGCAGAAGCTTAAATGATATTATTGATCAAACACCAGAACAATATATGGCTTCATTAAAACAAGAAATGAAGACAGATTATAAAAGTCTATTAAAATTCCTTCCACTCTTTTTTCTCGGGGTTATTGCTTATTTCCTTATAGGACCCGCGATAAGAGGAGAATTCGCACTAAACATTGTACAAGTCATTGGGATGCCCATATTAGCTGTGTTAATGCTAGCGGTTTACGTTTATTTTTTACAGAATGCTGGTCGGAAGCAATACTCCAAGAAGAAGTTTTTTATTGGGAGCGTAATTGCCAGTATGATTGTCACAACCTTAGCAATTCTCTTAATCGTGGTGAGTACTCTATTTGTGGATCCTTTTTTTGTAGGCAGTACAACTGCAGATATAGTTGTGATCGTGATTTGCAGTAGTATTTTTGTAGGAACAGCGATTTGGAGTAAGATGTGGTTTCCCATTTGGATACCAGCTTTTCTGATTATTCCTGATATTTTCACCCGTTTTACAGACTGGAGTGTTGAAACAATCCTTATAATTAGCATGGCATCATTTGTATTGATGTTTGCGGTTATCATTTTGAATATCTTGATTCAAGAAAAAAGGAAAAAAAGGTTTGTCTGATCAAGTATAGAAATGAAACGAATATATTAGCCTATGGAAATTTTATGACAAGATGATATTTTACGTTATTTTAATGCGCGTAACATAAATCCATTATAAATGCTATATTTCTTAAAGCGATTTTAACAGCCCCTTAATATTCACTTACTACAATGGTAAAAAGGAAAGTGAATAGTAAGGGGCTTTACATGTTTCCTTGTGATTGAGATGAGATCTTATTATGGCAAACAAAAGGTGAAATGCTAAAAAGGAGGAGACCAATTTGGATACTGCTACGCATGTTATGACAGGAGTGGGTTTAGCGGGTTTGTCCTTTTTAGACCCAACTATGGCTAATCATCCAGAACTACTTTCATCTATGTTGTTTTGTACAATTGTAGGCTCTAATGCTCCTGATATAGATATCATTCATAAGTGGAAAGGGAATGACATTTATGTTCAAAAGCATCGAGGCTTTAGTCATTCGATCCCTGCTCAAGCGATGCTGATTTTTTGTATCGCAGGTAGTGCCACCATGGTCAATGGTGGATTATACTTTTCTACCTTTTTGCTTTGGACCTGTTTAGCAGTACTTCTCCATGTGATATCGGACATTTTTAACATTTATGGAACACAAGCACTTCGACCTTTATGTAATACCTGGATTGCCTTAAATATCCTGCCAATCTTTGATCCGTTTATTATGTCACTGCATCTACTTGGTACTTTTTTATGGTTAAGTGGTTTATCACCCGGCATTGTATTTTCTTATATGTATATTCTTATTCTTATCTATGTTTTGCTCCGATATGTCATACAACGCATGATAAAAAGAAAGCTGCTATCCAAACGAGATTCAGGAGTAACCTACACGTTAATCCCAATGTTCCGCATCGATCACTGGGGAATTATTGCCAGTTTAAATGATCGATATAAACTTGGAAAATATGAAAATGGTCGAATCTCTTGGTCAAAAGACATAATGAAAGCAGATGAAAAAAGCAACATTATCCGAGCTTCAAAGAAAAATACCTTTGTGCATTTTATAAAAAAACAATCGGATTGCATACATGCCAAGATCATCGAAAAAATGGACGGTTATGAGGTGCATTGGTATGATCTTCGCTATCAATCTAGAATCGATGAACCGTATGTGGCCATTATTAAATTAGATCAAAAGCTTAATTTTGTTCATAGTGAAATAAAACGTGGTTTCATTAAACCCACAGAAAGTGCGGAACAAGGAATGAAGTGACTACAGTTCACTCTTCACATCTATGAATATACTTTTCAATGCACCGCAATATGTGGTGCTTTTGTATATAAAAATCCCGAGCAATATTTTGTGTTTATGCAAATAATTTTATTTCCCTGAATGTCTTATTCCTTTTTTATATTCGTCAAATTCTCCCCAAGACAAATAGCATAATCCAGCTAATAAAGAGAGTAAACTCAAGGTACTGATGGTGTTTCCAACTGGTGCACCGCCAATCGCTTTGCTTAAATACTTAACTGCAATTAAAATCGTTGAAATCGCGATAAATGATATGCCCACGCTTCTTTTAATCAAACTAATTCCCCCAGTGAAATGGTTTTAAACGATCTAATTGATTGTTCATTATTTTATCCATATTTTAACATATACAACCAGAAAATACTGTAGAATTCAAATTGCATTTTATGGTTGTCCTAAAGATGTGTATACAACCAGACAAATTTGGAGTTCCACACGGATGTCGAGTGATTGGGAGCATACGTACATCTAAACGAGGATGTTTGCCTATCCTCCAAGTCAGCAGCCCAGAACATACATAATCCCAAAATATCCTGAAATATCCAAAAATATGAGATTTGAGCAATTATTCTAAAAAGATATACAATTTTATTATGTCTTTTGTCTTTTCGTTTAGAGTTCAAAAAAGCATCAACAATTAGTAAGTTTGCTAGTTTAAAAAACTTATGGGGGTATGTAAATTAATGAAGAAACGATTATCCATTTTATTTTTAGTACTAGTCTTGGGAATCATGACAGCTTGTGGCACAGGAGAGGGAACGGGTGGTACGACTAAGGGGGCCACATCAGGAGGATCTAGTCTAGATGAGTTGAAAGAAAAAGGTACCGTTACGATTGGCTTTGCGAATGAAGCGCCATATGCCTATCAAGATCCTAAAACAGGTGAATTAAAAGGGGCAGCCGTGGAGATTGCGACAAAGGTTTTTCAAAATATGGGAATTGAAAATGTAGAAGGCCAAATTGCCGAGTGGAATCAGTTGATTCCAGGGGTAAAAGCGGGCAAATTCGATGTCATTACAGCAGGAATGGCGATTTTACCAGAACGTGCTGAACAAGTGGCATTTGGTGAACCGGAAATTCAATATGGTGAAGGATTAATTGTTGAAAAAGGAAATCCCTTAGATCTTCACAGCTACACAGATATTGCAGACAATCCGGATGTGATAGTAGCTGTCATGTCTGGTGCAACAGAGATCGAGTTCTTGAAAGAAATGGGTGTGAGCGAAGACCAAATCCTTGAAGTTGCTGATATTCCAGCGACATTCTCTGCTGTCCAATCAGGTCGAGCTCAAGCAACAACTGGTACTGAAATGACAGTGAAAATGGCTTTAGAATCTTCTGATCAAAATGCACTAGAATTTGTTGACGATTTTGAGCAACCAGATATCAAAGGTGTACCAAGCTATGGTGCAGCAGCATTTGCGAAAGGAAACGAAGAATTGAGGGAAGCGTATAACGCAGAACTTCAGAAACTTAAAGATAATGGAGAGATTCTTGATCTCATTACCCCATCTGGATTTGGTGAAGGAAACCTTGTTCCAAATGATTTAACGACGGAACAAGTAGTGGAAAGTTTAAAATAACACGGGGAAAAGATGGATAGGTCTCCCAGTTTGGGAGACCATTTTTCATAACAAATGAGGTGAGTCCAATTAGTCAAATAGGTGAAATCTTTTCAATATTACTTCAAGGTCTTAATATTACGATTCTAATTTTAGTTACGTCTGCATTTTTCTCTTTTTTAATTGCTTTTTTAGCTGGATTTGGTCGCTTGTCAAAGAATTTTTTTATTCGAAAATTCACAGGGTTTTTCGTAGAAATTTTTCGCGGAACCTCGTTAATCATTCAGTTGTTTTGGTTCTTCTACGCACTTCCGATTTTGTTTGGAATTGATTTGGGCTCCGAATTTTGGGCATGTGTGATTGCGATTTCCATGAATTATGGAGCCTATATGTCGGAAACGGTTCGTGGTTCAATCCTCTCTGTTTCACACGGACAAACGGAAGCAGCCATTGCTCTCAATATGTCACGCTTTCAACGCATGAAAATTGTTATTTTGCCACAGGCAGTGCGGATGATGCTACCGGAATTCGGCAATTATCTTATTCAAATGTTGAAGGCAACCTCACTCATATCACTCGTGGGCTTGGCTGATATTGTGTATAAAGGTCAACTTTATACAAATACCAATCTTTCTTCGACGCCTACTGTATACTTATTTATTCTTATCTTTTACTTTATCATCGCCTTACCGTTAATCGGTTTAACAAAGTGGGCGGAAAAACAATCATCGAAGGGAGTGGCTAGCGAATAATGTGGGATTGGAATATGTTTTTTGGATCACTTCCGATGATTTTCAAAGGGATGTGGGTGACCCTCGGGGTGACCATTGCTTGCTATCTTTTTGCGATGGTATTTGGTTTTGTTTGGGTAATAGTAAAACGGATTCCATTTAAACCTTTTCAGTGGTTGGTTTCATTTGTTCTTGAGTTTATTCGATCGACACCACCACTCGTCCAATTATTTTTCTTGTTTTTTGGGTTGCCAATGGTTCCATATATTGGAGTGAGCTTAAGTCCATTCACGGTTGCTGTACTGGGGCTTGGTGTTCACTTTAGCACATATATATCTGAAATATATCGTTCAGGAATTGAATCAGTAGATAAAGGACAATGGGAAGCCTCTATTGCATTGAACATGTCTATTAAAGATAGATGGACAAAAATAATCCTTCCCCAAGCGATTCCTCCGACGATCCCAATGCTTGGGAATTATTTGATCATCATGTTCAAGGAAGTACCTTTGACGTCAACAGTTGGTGTTGCAGGTATGCTCCTCATGGCTGATAAATTTGGTGCGAGAAATTGGGCTTATTTAGAACCATATACATTAGTGGCTCTTTTCTTCCTCCTATTAAGTTATCCATCAGCCGTTTTAATTAAAAAGTTAGAAAATAAACTGAATCGACGTTTTGATAAGAAAGATCCAACGGGAACGAAAAGTATAAAGAAGGGAGTGGCAATCGATGGCTGAGCCAATTGTAACCTATAAAAATGTGACAAAGTCTTTCGGTGAAGTGGATGTCTTAAAAGGGATTAACTTAGATATCGCACCTGCTGAAAAGATTGCGTTGATCGGACCAAGTGGGTCTGGGAAAACGACGATTATTCGTTTATTAATGACATTGGAGGAACCTACTTCAGGGGTCATCGAGGTGGATGGTCAAAATCTTTGGCAGATGGAGAAAAAAGGGGAATTAGTAAGAGCCAATGAAAAGCATTTGAGGCAAATAAGAGGGGATATCGGGATGGTTTTCCAACACTTTAATTTGTTCCCACATATGACCATTCTAGAAAACTGTATGACAGGTCCAATTCATGTGAAAGGTCATTCCAAGGAAGAGGCCAGGGAAAATGCAATTGAAATACTAGAAAAGGTTGGGCTGGGTGATAAATTAGATAACTATCCCAATCAGCTTTCCGGTGGTCAAAAGCAACGGGTAGCGATGGCACGTGCTCTCGTGATGCGTCCGAAAGTAATGCTGTTTGATGAGGTAACCTCTGCCCTTGATCCAGAGCTTGTTGGTGAAGTTTTAGAGGTCATCCGTGAAATTGCCAAAGAAGGGGAAATGGCGATGGTCCTTGTGACACATGAAATGGACTTTGCACGAGATGTCGCTGATCGGGTCATCTTCTTGGAGAATGGTGTTATTGCTGAACAAGGCACACCTGAAGAGGTATTAGAAAATACGGAAAGCGAACGACTGCAGCAGTTTCTTAGTCGTTTTCGGTCTTGAAAATCTGGGGAAAACCAAATACCAATTAAATCATTTGTGGAAAAGGTGAGACATCGTAAGGTCTCACCTTCTCTTTTGGACTACAAGAATTTAAAGGATAAACGAAAAAACCGTTCTGTGATCTGAACGGTGAAAGTGTATAAGGTTTATATTCCAGTTTTAACGCCAAAACCTATTAAGATGATGCCAGTTGATTTTTGGAAAACTTTTTGGAATTTGGAGTTATTTAACCATTTTTTTGCGAAATCAATTACATAAACAAGGGTAAGAAACCATAATACAGCGAGAAAGGTAAGGATGAATGCTAACAAAAACAATTGCTGGTTTACATTTCCGCTCAAATCAATAAATTGAGGCATGATTGTGATATAAACCAAAACAGTCTTTGGATTAAGAACATTACTAAGTAAAGCTTGCATAAAGGACTCTTTATTATGCAGGAGTTTAGAATTGCTTGGAGCATTTGCTTGTTCTTGAATTTCTTTTAAAGAAAACACACTTTTAGTGAAAAAACTTTTTATGCCCAAATAAATTAAGTATGCAGCTCCTAAATATTTGATTGTACTGAAAAGAATGACAGACTTTGCAATGACAACTGATAATCCAAGAATAGCAATAAGCGTCCAAAAAGAAAGTCCTGTTGCCATTCCGAGAACGGTATAACGTCCAGCTTTTGATCCATAGCTGAGTGTATTCTTTACTAAGAGCATTGTATCTGCACCGGGAATAACAACCATCATTGCAGCAATTGATATGTATGTTAGTAAACTATCCATCTAGTTTCTCCTTCCAATTACAATAGTGACTACGTAGGTAACTACTTAAAAAGTATATCAGATGGACTTGGAAATAATCAACAGAATTTGTTAGTATATTAGTTACAATGGTAGCGACTAAGGTTGTGTTGGAGGGTTTATGAAAGAAAACATTTTAGAAACGTTAAAAAACCTAAATTTTACTGAATATGAAGCGAAAGCATATCTTACCTTATTGGAAGACTCACCCTTAACTGGCTATGCAGTAGCAAAAAACTCTGGTGTTCCACGTTCAAAAATCTATGAAGTTTTGGATAGTCTCACTTTAAGAGGGGATATCCTGATTAGTCCTGGAAATACAGCACAGTATATTCCTGTTCCTGCAAAGGAGCTAATAAAAAACCGCCGAATCAAAGCAGAAGAGAATTTTGAAAGAGCAGACCAATCATTAGCGGAATTTGAACGTTCTACAAATGACCGTGAAAATATATGGAATATCATGGGACGAAATGAAATACTTGATAAGGTGAAAGATTGTATAGGATCAGCCAACAAACGAATTCTTTTGGAGGTTTGGAAAGAGGAATTTGTAGAACTAGAGTCTGAACTAAGACAAGCGGCAAAACGAGGAGTCAACGTAACAATTATTGCATATGGCGAAATTATCTCCGATTTCGCGAATGTCTACCTCCATTATATGGGGGATAAAATTACGGAAGAGTATGGTGGACGATGGCTTGTTATGAGTGGAGATGATTCTGAAGTAGTAGCAGGTATTGTATCGCTGGACAAAGATAGCCGTGCAGCTTGGTCAAGGCATGTAGGTTTAGTGATGCCAATTACAGAAGTCATGATTCATGATCTATATATCATGGAAATGATGGAGGAACATAGAGACGTTTTAGAGGAAAGCTTTGGGAAAAACCTCATTAATTTACGTCGCAAATTTTCCATTCATCCAGATTTTAAAAAGCATTATATGAAATAGAGTTTGCATTTTTAGAAACCTATAACACTCACGAATGTTGATTATTCAATGTTTGTGGGTGTTTTTAATTTTAGTAAGGTTATAAATGAAAATCATAGATTGTGGTGTCTAAATATAGCTTTCATATTACCAACTCCTAACAACAACTATTATCTTGTATATTTTTAAAATAGTTAGAATATAATCAATTGACATATAAACAAGGGGAGTGTGAAAATGGGAGTTGTAACTAGATTTTTTGTCCGACTCGTTCAGCGTTTTCTACCAGATGCCTTTATCTTTGCGATCATTCTTACTTTCTTAGTGTTTGTACTGGGGATCTTGTTTACGGAAAGTGGACCCGTTCAGATGGTTTCGCATTGGGGGACAGGATTTTGGGATTTACTTGCTTTTACTATGCAAATGTCTTTGGTCGTCGTTACAGGATATGTATTAGCCAACGCACCAGTCATTAAGAATTTCTTAGCCCGATTGAGTAAATTGGCTAAAACGCCTGCACAGGCAGTCATGCTAGTAACGTTTGTGGCGGCAATCGCTTGTTTAATTAACTATGGATTTGGACTAGTTGTTGGAGCGCTGTTTGCGATTCATGTGGCCAGGCAAGTACCATCTGCAGATTTTCGTATTTTAGTAGCAGGGGCATATAGTGGATTTTTAGTTTGGCATGGTGGGTTTTCAGCTTCCATTCCATTGACAGTCGCAACTTCTGGTCATTTTTTAGAAGAAAAAATGGGAGTCATTCCGGTAAGTGAAACTCTTTTTAGTCCATCTAATCTATTTATTGTGGCAGTTCTTGTACTAACACTGCCAATATTTAATAGGTTTTTGATGAAAAGTGGTAATACACTATACCAAGATCGCTCCGGTTGGATGATCCCAGAAGAAACGGTTCCAAAAGAAGTGAAAACCCCATCCACACCAGCGGAAAAAATTGAAAACAGTGTGATCGTTTCGATGTTAATCGGGATCATGGGACTGGGTTTTATCGTCTATCATTTTGTAACAAAAGGCTTCGATTTAAATATTAATATCGTAAACTTTATTTTCTTATTCTTAGGAATCCTGTTGCATAAAACACCGAAACAGTTTTTGGACACAGTCACGAATGGAGTCAAAAATGCTGGGGGAATTATCATTCAATTCCCGTTCTATGCTGGGATTATGGGGATGGTTACATTATCAGGACTTTCTCAAGAAATGGCTTTATGGTTTGTCTCATTTGCTAATGCGCACACGCTTCCATTCTTTTCGTTTCTCAGCGGCGGGTTGATCAACGTGTTTGTACCATCCGGTGGGGGGCAATGGGCCGTGCAAGGTCCAATTATGATCGAAGCAGCATCGGCAATTAATGCGGATCTAGCGAAAACGGCTGTTGGTGTTGCATGGGGAGATGCCTGGACCAATATGATTCAACCATTCTGGGCCTTACCTGCCTTAGCCATTGCAGGGTTGCATATTCGCGATATTATGGGGTTCTGTGTCATGATCCTGCTTTATAGCTTTATTCCGATTACGATTGGTCTTTTGCTGTTTTAAAGGTAGGGGCAAGCGGGTAAGCCGTTTGCCTTTCTTTCTGAAAAAAATCTTAACTTCAAAACACCTGAAAATTATGGAGGGAACTTTTTATGACAAAAGTAGTTGGTAAGTTATTTTTAACAATTACATTTGTTTTACTTTTAACTGGATGTACGTCAAACAAAACCCCACCTTTAAAAGGAGCTTATCAAAGTGAACATGTGGAGGGGTATTTTGTTCAGATGTCATTTCAACCAGAGGAGCAAAGTTTTGTCGAATACATTGATAACAGGGAAGTCGATAAAGGAACATATAAAGAATTGGAAAATGATGTGTACAAAATTTACAGTGACATCCAAGAATTTGAAATAAAATTAAATAAGGATAACTCTTTTGATTTGATCGTAAAAAAGATTAATGAGGGTAAACCAATCAAATTGAAAAATATCGATGTCACCCCAATATATTTTGGTACAGAATTCGATGATGTCGATGAATACAAGGCTTTAATAGAATGAAGATTCGCCAAAAGCCCTTTTCCTTTACTATTTCAATAAAAATAGGATGAGAAAAAGGGCTAATTCTAATTGGAACTGCAGGACTACACCCTAAATTCCTTTTGCAAGTTTTTGGGAGATAGATTATATTCCTTTTTAAAGAGCCGATAAAAACTTGAATAATCTTGAAACCCACATTTGGTGGCAATTTCCTCGATAGAGAACTCATTTTGTTTAATTAAGGCAACCGCGGTTGCAAGTCGTTTTAATAATACATATCGATAAAAGGGGACTTTCATGTGGTTCTTGAAATAATGAGAAAAATAATATTTGTTTAAATGAAAATGACTGGATATGTTGTCTAAATTCATTTGTGGATCGGTCAAATGTTTTTCAATGTATTCGATAATAGAATGCAAACGTTGGTCGGCATCACTGCTTAGACTACTTGTTGGCTTACTACTGGCTGGATGTAAGATCATTTCAATTGCACGAAATAATAGGTAATGTAAGGCAAAGGAATAAGGGTCACGCTTGCTTTTAATACCATTACTTATTTCTTGGAAGAGCGAGAGAATTTCCTTTAAATTTTCCGTGTGGAGATGAACAACATAAGAACCAAGAGTTTTATGATAAATAATGCTATCACTCATCGAGGGAGAAATCGATAAAAATTCAGCCAATAAGGATTCACTAATGGTCGTTACAATTCTCTCATAGTTGTCAAAATCGCTTACTTCTGTCTTATGTACTGCATAAGGGGGAATGATGACAACATCCCCTCTGGTTAGGGAATATATTTGTCCTTCACAAAAAAATTCACATTCCCCTCCTAAAAACACGAGAACCTCCATCGCGTCGTGACTATGCAAGCGGAATAATGGCTCGATTTCAGAATAATTCTCTGAAGTTTTGTCAGGCTTTCTGCCCCATTCATGTGATTGATAGTGTTTGCTCCAATAATAAACCTCAAAATTCTCATTCAATACGGGCATAAATGTAGATTCTTTCATAAAATGCTCCTTTTAAGAAAGGTAAAAAAGTATAAACTTCTCGTTTTTTGCGTCTAGCACCACTCAGCACGGAGTCGCAATGGCTATTCGATGTTTCTTAGTAAGGATTTTGCGTTCTTTGAACAGCAAGATATACAATGTTTCAAGCAAAAATAACAATTTATTTCATAAAATTCATTGATATTATATCATTATAATCTTAGTGAAATAAAGACTCAGAGGTTATGAAAACTCTATCTTGAGGCAAGGTATGAAAATGAAAGCCTTGTCTTTTGCATATATAGTAGATTTACTTTACATCTAGTTTGTAGATTTCTAGCAATATCAATGGTTTAAACACTAAAGAAATTGAAATAATAATCCTTTAGGAGGAACTAACATGCAAAAACAACCTGATTTACAAGTTAGAACGAAAAAGCTGATTGAACAGGATGGTTTGAAATTTAAAGATTTAAATAATAATGGGAAGCTTGATCCTTATGAAGATTGGCGCTTAAGCCCAGAAGAACGTGCGAAAAATCTGGTTTCCTTGATGAACATCGATGAAAAAATTGGAATGATGCTAATTAATTCAAGGAAAATGGGACTTGCCCAAGAAGATAAGAGCAAGACAAGCCATGAAGGCGTCTTAGATGAAAGTATTATCGAAAAAGGCGAAACGATTTTTGCTACTAGCAAAGTATATGGAACCACTCATACGATAGCAAACAGACACCTACGACATTTCATTCTAAGAGATAACTTTACTCCTGGTGAAATGGCGGAATGGGTTAACGCGATGAATGAAGTAGCTGAAGGAACACGCTTAGGGATTCCCGTTATCATTGCATCGAACTCCAGAAATGAAAATGGCGAAGCTGTCTTCGGTATGAATGATGCCATAGGTATTTTCTCCACATGGCCAGGAACTTTAGGATTGGCAGCAGCGGCAAAAGGGGATATCCAAAATGGCGGCGATGCCTCTCTTATTAGTGAGTTCGCAAGCATTGCCCGTAAAGAATGGAATGCGACTGGTTTAAGAAAAGGGTATATGTATATGGCAGATGTGGTAACAGACCCGAGATGGCAGCGTACGTATGGAACATTCGGTGAAGACCCAGAGTTTATTGCTGACGTAATTGGTCGTATCATTGACGAATTCCAAGGAGAAACCTTAGGAAAAGATAGCATTGCAATGACAACGAAACATTTCCCAGGTGGGGGAGCAAGAGAAAATGGCTTTGACCCTCACTATGAAGAAGGAAAATGGAACCTATACCCAACTCCAGGTAGCTTAGAAAAATACCATCTACCACCATTTAGAGCAGCAGCTGAACATGGAACATCTTCCATTATGCCGTACTACTCGATTCCAAGTATTAAGAAAAGTGTGGTTCAGGAGTTTGAAGGAGAAGAGATTCCATTTGAAGAGGTTGGATTTACATTTAATCATTATTTCATCAACCATATTCTTCGTGGAAAGCTTGGTTTCAAGGGCTATGTAAATAGTGATAGTGGAATCGTAAATAACATGAGCTGGGGAATGGAAAATAGTAGTGAAGCAGAACGCTTTGCTAAAGCAATCAATGCGGGCACTGATTTAGTTGCCGATACGAATGATATTGAAAATCTAAAATTAGCTATTAGTAAAGGCTGGATCAGCGAAAAACGGATTGATGAGTCCAATGTACGACTCTTAACTGAAATGTTCGCTTTAGGTCTATTTGATGAGCGTACGTACAATGATCCGGAAAAGGCAACTGAGATTGTCAGCACAAAATCGCATTGGGAAGCAGCATACGAAGCGCACAAAAAATCAGTGACAGTACTGAAAAATTCAAACGAAACCCTTCCACTCACAGCGGACAAGCTGGATGGAAAAAAGGTCTATATTGAAGTATTCCATAAGGAACAAGAAAGAGCAGCTTCTTATACGGAAAAGGCAAGAATTGAAGCGAAAGAACTCGGACTGTTTACGCTAACTGATAACTATGAAGAAGCCGATGCAACGATTCTATTCCTACATCCAAAATCTGGTTCTTACTTTAATGCCACACCAGGCTTACTCGAGCTTGAAATATGTGAGGATAAAGTAAATTCCGCAATAGATGGGTCATTGTATCAAGAGACCACATTAAGTGGACTAGACCATCTAAAAGAAATCGCGGACAGCGTTCATAACCGCGGTGGTAAAGTTGTAATGAGTGTAAATATTATCCTTCCATGGATTTTAGGAAATGTAGAACCAATGGCAGACGCTTTAATTGCGGGTTACGATACATTCCACAATGCACAGCTTGAAGTGATTGCAGGGAATCATCAGCCAACTGGTGTCTTACCAATAACTTTACCGGCAAGTGAAGAAGTAATTGCTGTTTACCAAAATGGAGATTGTGTGTCCCCTAATGACGTGCCGGGTTATGATAAAGACAAATACATGCCTGCAGGAATGAGTTATGCCTATAAAGACAGTGATGGCAATGTTTATAAACTTGGCCATGGATTGAAGTATTAATTTCCCTTAAAGAATGGAAATAAAAATCACAGGTGAAAAGCCTGTGATTTTTTGGCTTAAATTTAGGGTTACCACTACGTACGAGAATAATGGAAAGTCCATCGACAGATAATAGTTGTGACTGGTGGACAAAAGTTGATTTTTACAAGAGTTGTTAATATTTTCTTATAAAACTGGAGGAATACATAATGGGTAAATTAGACGGTAAAGTAGCAATCATTACAGGTGCAGCACAGGGTATGGGGGCTATGCATGCTCGTAAATTTGTGGAAGAAGGAGCAAAAGTAGCAATTACTGACCTTAACATGGAGGGTGCCCAAAAACTAGCAGATGAATTAGGAGAAAACGCAATCGCTCTTAAATTAGATGTTGCTAGTGAAGAGAATTGGATAGAAGTTGTAGCAAAAACAGAAGAAACATTTGGACCTATCAATGTTTTAGTAAACAACGCAGGGATTGGGATCTTCAAAACATTAGAAGAACTAACTGTAAAAGACTTTGAATTAACGTTTAAAGTAGATGAGCTTGGAGTATTCTTAGGAATGCAAAAAGTAGTACCTTCCATGAAAAAAGCTGGTGTAGGCTCCATTGTTAATATTTCATCTGTAGATGGTTTGGTAAGTGCACCAACGGCTATTGCTTATAGTGCTTCTAAACATGCTGTAACTGGTATGACAAAAGGTGCAGCTGCTGAACTTGGACAATATAACATCCGTGTAAATTCTGTGCATCCAGGAATTATCAAAACACCTATGGCTGATCAACCAGATGTGGAAGAATATCTAAAGCAACTTGAGCAAGATATTCCTCTAAGAAGAAGAGCAGAAGTGGAAGAAGTATCTAATTTAGTTATCTACCTTGCTTCGGATGATTCAAGCTATTCAACAGGAGCTCAATTTGTCGTAGATGGTGGAATGATTTCTGACCTATAAATTGTTTAGAGAAAAATCACAGGTAAATGAGACCTGTGATTTTTTTTGTGGAAGGGATTAGTTCACTATGGTGTGGATTATCGAAGGAAAGGATGACCAAAACCAACATGGAACTGTCCCTCTGGCCCAATAATTGAATCGATTCTTGAATCTTTTGTGACAACATCAAAATTATGATCTACTTTTAGGACTAGGTATTATATTTGTAACTATTCATTTGATATCCGGTCGTTACAATAAGCTTGAACGATAATAAAAATAATGAAATGGGGTATTCTTTTGAACTTTCCACAATTAAAAATAGGCCATATGGAGCCCAAGGTTCCAATTTTGCAAGGTGGTATGGGAGTAGGTATTTCTTTAAGCGGACTTGCTTCTGCTGTTGCAAATGCTGGAGGGATTGGTATTATTTCAGGCACTGGAATTAGTTTTGATGAATTGCGATATCACATAAGAAAGGCGAAAGAATCCATTCAGGATAGTGGATATATAGGAGTGAATGTTCTTTTTGCGATGAATGATTTTGCCGAAAAAATGAAAGTAGCTATTGAGGAAAAAGTTGATTTCATTATTTCAGGTGCTGGCATATCAAGAGATATGTATAGTTGGGGCAGAGAAGCTGGAATACCGGTTATCTCAATTGTGTCTTCAGCAAGGCTTGCGAAAATATCTGAACGTTTGGGAGCTTCTGCTGTTGTTGTAGAAGGCAATGAAGCCGGTGGGCACCTAGGTACCGAAAGACCATTGTTCGATATTTTGCCAGAAGTGGTGGAAGCCGTTAAGATTCCCGTAATTGCTGCTGGAGGAATTATGACTGGAGAAGACCTCGCTCGTGCTATTCAAGTAGGGGCTTCCGGGGTACAAATGGGAACAAGATTTGTTGCTAGTAACGAATGTGATGCACCATTAACGTTTAAAGAAAAATATGTGCAAGCGAAGAAAGAAGATACAGTTATGGTAAAAACAACGGTGGGATTAGAAGGTCGTGCAATAAAGAATCATTTTACTGAACTTATATCTGATGATAAAAAAGTAAAAATCAAGAAGTGTATTGATTGTCTGAAAGATTGCTCTTATCGCTTTTGTACAATGGATTCTATGATTACATCAATGAAAGGGGATTGTGAGAATGGTCTTGTATTTGCAGGAGTAAGAGTGTATGAAATCAATGAAATCCTTCCTGTCAGAACTATCATCCACAATATTATGACTGAATACAAAGCCTGTATCTAAGGACCTTATCCTAAAAAAGAGTAATGGTAGTTTATGATAAGAGCGGTCAAGGTATTTTTAGCATATGGAAACTCTTACTTCCTAGGGGTGAAAAATTCTAAAGTAGTCCTGTTGGTGAATCGGGACTGCTTTTTTGTCGTTCCTTTGAATGTATTTTCCGTACTACCATCCCGTCATAAATCTTTCACAT
This sequence comes from Ferdinandcohnia sp. QZ13, assembly GCF_031324165.1. Lineage (NCBI taxonomy): Bacteria > Bacillati > Bacillota > Bacilli > Caryophanales > Bacillaceae > Ferdinandcohnia > Ferdinandcohnia sp. QZ13. Next base: position 29,888 of record NZ_JAVIVW010000001.1, read on the forward strand.
TTACAGATGCCCCCTTTTCTGAACTCCTTTCTATAACAAAGACAAGAGGGGAGTTCCAACTGGGACTAGGAACCGGTCCTGAACATAGTGACAACAGACTTTTCCCATTCTTTGGACCATTTGGGTTATTTAGGTTCCCTTTCTTTGGGATAAGTAGATTCGGACCATTTTTCCCATTCTTTATTTAAAAAAGGATACAAAAAGGCTTGTAGTTGATATGTCCATACAGGCCTTTTCTATTTTTTAGATGTGAGTATCAACTATTTAGTACATAAAAATACCCTATAGCCCAAAGTACCTTGATATTTTAGCATTATATTATAATGCTGATGTAGAACATGATAAAGTTCAGGTTCAATTGACTTTGAATACTGGAATTTAGGCATTGAATGGTTTTGAAGAATAGATTGTGTTCCCATTAAAGTTTTTATATCTTTAAAACCGGTCATTTCAAATAAGGTAATCCAATCTTTTTCCATGAGGAGAGAATCTAACCCATAAAATTGTTTAATTTCCTCTTCAAAATTTGTCCAAAGCCTCCTATTAACGGTAAGTTCATTTGCAATAAACCGACCGCCATGTTTTAGTAAACGAATTATTTCCTTAAGTGCTCTTGGCTTGTTTACAAAAGAAAGAACCGATTCGGAAATAATAAAGTCATAATTGCTGTCTTCTAATGGACACTTTTCTATTGAGCCATGAATAATTTCTACTGGTAATTGGTATTTCGCCATTCTAATTTTGGCCTTTTTTATCATGATAGGGTTAATATCCAAACCTGTTACTTTTGCGCCATAACGGGCAGCTAAATAAGCAGATGTTTCGCCGGTACCACAACCTACATCTAATATGCGAGAAGATTTGTTAATCATTTCATTCTCGAGTATTTTCTTTGTTAGTTCAATACCACCAGGATGTGCACCACTAACACCAAATTTGGACAAAAAATCTAAATATATTGAAGTCCCAATGATAACCACCTTCTCCGTTTAACGTATTTGTATAATATGATTATAAAAATATGATGGTTCCTCCCAAGGACAGATGATTATCAAAGAAAACTATTCCTTTCAAAGTTAAAGAGTACCGTACCAAAAAGAATCCATTTGCCATTGTATATTTACCATTAATGCTTAAACGAAATGCTTATGAAGAAACACGGTTTAAATGAACGAAAGTATGGCATATTAAGGAAAAGAACCATTTGGAAGGGAGAATTTTAGTGGATTATCTATCTCGTGAACAAATTATGAATGAACTACAGCAATCGTTTCAACCATATATACAAAAGTATGGAATTGAAAATATCGGAATTTTTGAAGAAGAAGGACAAGATGATCGTTACTATCTTGGATATACAACTCGAAAAGATGGAAAAACTCATCATATTCATCTGCCTTTTCAAAAAAATAATGATGGCGGGTTAGCCCCAATTGATAGTAAGTGGACAGTAGAATCAGACAATCCCCAGGAAAAAGATCTAAAAGAATTTGAAGATCTAGATCATGTATTCCGCGAAATATACTAAAAATTATTTAGATTACATTTGTGAAAGGCATAGAAAAAAAGACAAACCAGATTAACCAAAAAAAGAAGCTGTTTTGAATTTTAGGAGGTTACTATGGAAAAGGGTCAATATGATGATGATACCAATTTAAAAAGAAAAGAAAATGAAACATTAGAAATAAGTTTAACAGGATATGGGTTAGAATCTGTTCGGAAAGAAAATGAAGAAGAATACAAACTGGAACAAAAGAAATAGCCATTAAACATCGGCAAGACGAGAACTGATTCTTAATGGGAAAACAAAAACTACATTAAAAGCCAATATTTAAAAAAACAACCCTTAAACGAATAAGAGTTGTTTTTTTATTTTAAGTTTTTTTGAAACGAAATAACTAAAAAAAGGCTTTTAAATGCGGTCATCTTCCCATGCTCTATCATAATCTCTTACAATTTGACTTTCTGTTGAAGTATCTTCTTCTAGCTGAATCTGTTTGAACTCAACAAACTCTTGGTTTGCCTTAATTCCTTTTGCTGTGTTTATTTTTATGTACTTCATTTAGGCTCCTCCTTCCGTCTATTCCTTACCTTTCTCATTTAGATATAGTGTTTTAATACCTATTTCTTGATTAGGCAAATCAAAATGGGGAGCGGGATTTGATGAGTAGGTTTTGGTAAGGTATTTATTATTCTTTTGTCGTTTATTTTTCATTTGGTCCTCCTAGAATGATTGAATGATGTTTTTAATGATTCAATTTTACAATGTGAGTTTAAAGCTATTTTTATTCCCATGACGAAGATCATTTTATTGAAAATGTCATGTTCAAAAAAGATTATCTAAAATTACCTTACTTTTTTTCTTTTCGTAAAAAATATCTTAATCAATAAAGGGTTTTTAACTAATTTCTATCGTTTAGGAAAAGATATGAATGCTGATTACAGGAGGTGTGTTCATGAACAGTGATGTGTATCGGGATAAAATTGTTGTTTTGGATGAAAATGGGGTTGAAAAAGAGTTTTCGATTGAAGCCTTATTTGATATGAAGGACAAAACATATGCATTGTTACGCTCTGAACAGGATCAAAACTACACATTTGTCATGCAAGTGGAGAATACAGAGGATGGTCAGTTTTTAACAGGAATTAACGATTCCTCCGAACGTGAAATGGTACTAGATGCGTATGAAATAGCTGTTGATGCTAATCCAGCGGAGTAAGATATCATGATGGAAAAAAAGATTGTTGACGTTATCGATCCTCAAATGAGGAAACAAATAAAGGAAGAAATTGCAGGTTTGACCTTTACCAAAAATTTTCGATCTCCTTCTGCAGAGGAATGGTATGTTTTTTTGCCGAGCTATCAAGATCCGATTACCGGAGGTGCGGCTGGAAAGGTGATTATTCATTATAACCTATTTGATACAAAGGAAATATTCATAAATACAACCATCATATTTGATGACCCTGCTTTACATCATTCGTCACTTCATCACCTTGTTTATGCGATTGCTGATGAGCTTGTAAACCGATTGGTTGGATATGCGGATACTCTTCTTTCTGTTCATTCGGGTGAGAATTCGTATAATGCAGAATATAAGAACTGAGGAGTTCATATGGTTGATAAAATGATACAAGCGATACAACAACATTCTATTCCAATTAGAAATCCTAAGGAGGACCTAGAACAACTTGTTATTTCTATTAAAAATGAGAAATACATTTTGTTGGGGGAATCCTCACATGGAACGTCTGAATTCTATAAAAATCGCAAAGAACTTACTAAAAAATTAATTGTTGAAAAAGATTTTACCTTTATCGCTGTGGAAGGTGATTGGCCTGCATGCCAAGAGGTGAATCGTTATATTAAAGGGTATTCATCTAAATACAACAATGCCCGTGATGTCCTTATGCAATTTAAACGTTGGCCAACGTGGATGTGGGCAAATGAAGAAATCATTGACCTGATCGAATGGTTAAAAGAATATAATCAAGGAAAACCGAGTGAAAAAATGGTTGGCTTTTATGGGATTGATATCTATAGTTTATGGGAATCCATGGATGAAATTATAAAGTATTTGGAAAAACGCAACTCACCAGATCTCGAGGTCGCGAGACAAGCGTTTGCTTGTTTTGAACCCTTTAATCGTGAAGCAGAAAAGTATGCATTGTCGTCTGCGTTTTATTCCGAAGGCTGTCATGAAGAAGTCACAAAACTCCTAACGGGGATAAGTGTTAACAAACATATATACCATGATTCAGAGGAAAGTAGTTTAAACGTAGAGGTAAACGCACTTATCGCTGCTAATGCTGAAAACTACTATACAACAATGATAACGAATGATAATGAATCATGGAATATCAGAGACCGCCACATGGTTGAGGTCATCCATAAAATAGATTCCTTTTATAACCATCAATCCAAAGGAATCATCTGGGAGCACAACACACATGTTGGGGATGCACGTGCTACAGATATGGCGAATGAAGGAATTGTAAATGTCGGACAACTCTTGAGGGAGCAAGCAGGTTCTGAAAATGTGTATATTGTAGGTTTCGGTACACATCATGGTACGGTTATCGCAGCTAGTGAGTGGGGTGAAAACTTTGAAAAAATGAAGACACCTCCCGCAACTACAGGAAGTTGGGAAGATCTACTATATAAAGCGGGGAATTATGATAAACTCCTACTTTTTACTGATAAAAACAGACATTTATTTGCTAACTCAATTGGCCATCGTGCGATTGGCGTTATCTATCACCCACAATATGAACATTATGGAAACTATGTTCCGTCTGTCATTTCTGAACGTTATGATGCATTTATATTTGTAAATCACACAAATGCTTTAACTCCACTTGAAGTAAGGGGTGTGTTGATTTAACTTTTTCAACGCGATATCAATACTGATGGGATGATTGAAAAAAGGTATACAATTTAGATGGAATACAATCAAATTCGATCAAAGTAAGCTAAAGTTACCGAAAATTCTTCCATGCCTGACACCTAGTATTGTTGGAAGCCTTAAATACTAGGGGCAGGCTCTTATTCGGCTCATCTTACCCACTGACCTGCCCCTAAACACTTTCACAAATCATCAAAAAACTGTGATAAGAGCACAGATACTGGGAATTATTTTGGGTATTCTTAAAAAGGGGAGAGCGTAATTTTGCATTTAATTGGTATTTTGTAAAAAGCTGTTGAATATAAAATCTTTTTCTACTATTATAAGTTAGTACTAAAGTAATACATATAGTTAATAAGCATTACATCGATAAAAGCAAACTTATCAAAAGATAGGGACGCAAAGCCACGAGCCTAACGCAATCATGCTATGGTAGTCGGGTTACCGAAATGATGGAGAGAAAAGGAAACTCCCGTTTTTCGGTGAAGTTTCTTTTTTTATTTACTGGCAATTTAATTAAATCTAAATGTATAGAACAGCTTCGCGCTGAGTAAAGACTGAAACTAATGAAAATAGATATAACATACATCACTAGATTTTCCTGGGGGAGGAAAAGAATGAAATTATTAGATCGACTCCGAAAAAAACACCATGAGGTTGATTTAAAGAGAAAAAAGGGTATTGATGCTTATTTTGAGAGTCTTTCAAGTAGTAATATGGAAACATTTGTAGAGGACATCGCAACCACATTTAATAATAGTGAAAAGCTCGATTATTATCGGTTAATATCGAACCACTTAGGTTTGGCCTTATTTACTATTGATCTTAAAAACAAAGAAATAATCTATGTTTCTAGAAAAATTGAAGAAATTTTGGAAATTTCCAAAGAGAAATTAACAATCGAGTATTGGAAATCACTTTGGTATAAAGGGGGCACTATCGATTTTTCAGCAATTTATGCGAGATTAACCAATGAAGGTAAAAATTCACATACTTATCGGATTATAACCCCAAGTGGTGCTGTTAAATGGATAAATGAAACCACAGTTGCCGTTAAAGATGAGATGGGGAATATCGGAAAAATTGTTGGAGTAATAGAAGATTGCACCAATGCTTTACATCTAGAACAGAAAATAAATTTTATCACCACTCACGACGAACTGACGAATCTTCCAAACTTTTTAAACGGAAGTGAACATATACAAGAGGTCATCGAAAGCTATAAAACTACAAGAGAAAGATTTGCTTTGTTTTGTGTGAATTTAGACGGGTTTAGCCGCATTAATAATACATTAGGATTTAAAATAGCGGACGAAGCGTTTAAGCAATTATCCATTAAACTTGAAAAATACCTAAATAAAGGAGTTTTCCTTTTCCGTTCTCAAGGAGATGAATGGTACGCTGTTGTAGAATGCTCCATGAAGAATGAAGAGTATATGAGTCATGCGAAAGAGATTATTGATATTATTCAAGCTCCACTCCAAATTCAGGATTATTCAATTCGAATCACGGCTAGCATTGGAATTAGTGTTTATCCGGATGACGGAGAAAATAAGGTTGAACTTATAAAAAATGCAAACACTGCATTAAAACGGGCAAAAAAGCATGGTGTAGCAAACTATCAATTATATGCTGCAAATATGAATATTGAATCCTTTAAAACCTTTCAATTAGAGACAGATTTACAGAGTGCCATTAAGAATGGTGAATTGTATATCGAATACCAGCCAAAAGTGGATGTGAAGTCGCAAAAAGCAACAAGTGCAGAGGCACTAATCCGTTGGAAACACCCACTATGGGGAGAAGTTTCACCATTGGAATTTATCACGATTGCAGAAGAAAGTAATTTTCACCGTGAAATCTCAGAGTTTGTCATCGATACGGTATGTAGGCAAGTGGGCCAATGGGAAGAACAAGGTATTCAATTTAACACGGTTTCATTTAATTTATCAGCTAAGGACTTTTTAAAAAGCTCCTTAATTAGTATATTAGAAACGACAATTAATAGGTATCAGATCAATCCAAAGCATCTGGAAATTGAGCTCACGGAAGGTACCTTGTTACAAGAAACAAGTGTTGTTCAGGATCAAATTGAGCAAATAAAAGCGATGGGCATTTCACTATCGTTGGATGATTTCGGGACGGGATATTCGTCCATCCATTATTTGAAGAAACTTCCTTCTGATATCATAAAAATCGATCGTTCCTTTATTCAACACATTCATAAAAATGTAGAGGATAAAATAATCGTAAAATCGATTATTGAGCTTACAAAAGGATTAAATAAAACGGTCGTAGCAGAAGGGGTAGAAAATGAGGAACAATTTAGTATCCTGCAATCATTGGGATGTGACTTAATCCAGGGGTACTATTACAGCAAATCGGTTTCTTCGAAAAGGATGACTGAACTTTTTAAAATGGATCAGATAGAGCCTGCGAGCAGTAAGTCCGGGGCTCCAATGAATCGTCGTAAATATTATCGAGTCAGTTTTCCTTTCTTTCCGTTACATACCGAAATGACAATCGTATCCTTTAACGGAAAGGCTGTTACCCTTGGAACAACGGATGTGATGGTTTTAGACATTGGATTGGGTGGGTTACGGTTTGTAAGCCATTTAAAACTTAAGCCACATACCGATATTTTGTATAACTTTAGGACCACCCTTTTAGATAAAGAAATGATTTTTAACGGAACGATCGTTCGGTATAATGAGAAAGAACAAGACATATTTGAATATGGTGTAGAGTTTCAAATGGAAGAATCTGATCGAGATGAATTTGCATCAATTTTAAATAAAGTCTCATTACAAATGAAGCAAAATCCACTGTTTAATGATGGGGATTTTATTGACGAAAATCCGAGTAGCTATCTTTCAAAAATACAAAGGCGCTAACCATGTTGAATTTGCGAAAATGAACAAACGATACCAACAAAATGGAGATGACGAATGCAGGAACTACAAAATCAATTTTTACATCGAGTCATAATGGAAGGTATTAAAGAACCATTGTTTATTCTAAAAGTCGGGGATGATACAGAGTTCTATTATGAATGCCTGAATCATATAGCCATGGAGAAAACAGGTTTAAATGAAGAAATAATTGGAAAATCCATCTCTGAAGTTTATCCGAAAGAAAGAGCGGATTTCCTTAATGAACAATATAGACTAGCCGTTTCAAAGACGGAAAGTATAAAATATACAGATTCATATAACTCGTTACTTGGGGAGAAGTATTATTCCGAAACGACCGTAACTCCACTACTAGATAGGGTTACTAATCAATGTACCCATGTTATTGCACATGTTCATGATATAACAGAGAAGAAGTGGGGAGAATTCGAACTACGGGAATATTGGAAAAAGGTAAATGAGAGCAATCAGAAGTACAGTTCCCTTTATAAGAATAATTCGGATGCGATTATCACATTTAATATCGATGGTGACATCATAGAAGGCAATAATAAGGTTGAAGCCCTAACCGGTTATAGCATGGATGAGATTGCATTTTCTGATTTATCTGCTTTATTCGATCGGAAAAATGTTGAGTTATTGCAAGCGAACTTTAAGAAAGCTATAGAAGGTGAGCTATTAGATTTTTCATTAATCATGAACAAGAAAACGGGAGAGCAAATCGAGCTTGTTGTGAAATTCACCCCGATTATTGTAAATAACCAAGTCGTTGGGATTTTTTCCATGATGAAGGATATCACAAACCTCATCCACATCACACGAAAATATATGGATACAAAACAACGTCTTAAGATTATTACCGAAAAATCACAAGACTTGATCACAATTCTGGATCCACACGGATTCATCGTTGATGCTTCACCGTCTCATAAACATATATTAGGCTATGAGCAAGAGGAATTAATAGGTAAACATTTTACTTATAATATTCATTCTGAAGATAAATCTCTTTTAGAGGAAACGATTTTACATGCGATTCATATGGACAAGTCTGGAAGAATTCATATCAGAAAAAAGCATGCGGTTAACGGGTGGATGTGGTTTGATATGAAGGCAACTCCTGTTTTTAATGAAGATAATGAATTCATTTATACAGTTTGTGTATCTAGTGATATTCAATCACAAATGGATTATGAATCAGAACTGAAGCATCTTGCATTCCATGATTCGATGACGAATTTGCCAAATCGAAGGTATTTAAAAGATTTCTTAAGAAAATCAGTAGATGATTTCGTAAATAACAAGATAAATGGACTTGTCGTTGGAATGATGGATCTTGATTATTTTAAAACAATAAATGATGAAATGGGACATGATGCTGGAGATGCTGTCATCATTGAATTTGGGAATAGAATCAGAAAAAATCTGAGGAATATCGATTTTATTGCACGTCTGGGTGGCGATGAATTTGTCATTGTCTTACCTGATACCCATGAAGACGAAATAGGGAATATACTTGAAAATATTCAGAAGGCTATACATGAACCTTGGTCCATCGGTGATAAGACGTTCTATTTAACAACAAGCATTGGGATTGGAATCGTATCTAAAGATGAAATCTCCATTTCCTCCATATTAAAAACGGCTGACATTGCTCTATATGAAGCAAAAGAAGCGGGGAGAGACACCTATAAAATAAAAACGATGGGGACATAGGTACAGGGTACTATCCCTGAACGAAAAAACCTAAACGCAAATTTGTGTTTAGGTTTTTTGTTGGAATGATTAAGGATTTGTCGACCAAAGTCCTGCGTGTTTTAACACAACACGTGGATGAAGCTTTAGTTGAGCAACCATTAATTCTGCTAAATCTTCTGGTTGCATCACTTTTTCTGGATTGCCGTCTGTTAAATTTAGCTCAACCGCCATATCGGTAGCAACCGTACTTGGTGTTAACGTTGTGACCCGAATATTTTTCTTGCGCACTTCAAGCATTAAGGACTCACTTAGTCCGATAACAGCAGCCTTTGAAGCCGAGTATGCACTTGTAACGGGTGCACCTTTTTGCCCAGCTGTTGATGAAATATTAATAATGTCCCCAGTGTTGCGTTCTAACATTTCTGGTAAAACTGCACGGGTTGTGTAGTACACACCTTTTACATTGACATCGATGATATTGGTCCATTCTTCAGGGGTTAAGTCCATGAAGCTACCGAATTTTGAAATGCCGGCATTGTTTACTAAAATATCGATTGCACCAAGTTCTCCACGAATGGATTCAACCGCTTGTGTAATCGAATCTAAATCCGCTACATTTGCTGCAGCGAATGCTACCTTCACATCATATTGTTTAAGGTCTTCTGCTACTTTTTGTACGTTTTCAAGCGTACGACCCACAAGACCTACGTGAATACCTTCTTGTGCAAAAGCGATTGCTGTTGCTCGTCCAATTCCACGGCCTGCTCCTGTAATTAATGCCACTTTTCCTGCGATGGTTTGCATGTTTTTCGCTCCTTTAGATGAGATAGTTTTATTTTAGACGAAACAACGTGTATTAAACTAGACCAATTAATATTTAAGTAAGGTCAGTAGGACCAATTGTTCTAGTGTATGATTAATACCGTTTTTTTCAAAAAATGTTTTCGCCAAAAATAATTATGATTTGTCTTCTTTAAGACTACCTTCATTCTACATATGGTTTTAAAAAATGTGAAGAATGCGCTATTGTGTGCGGAGGTACCCAAAAAAATATTTAATAAAGATGGGGAGCCTTATTTCGTCTGACCCATTACTTGGAGATAGATAGCATCAATAAAAAAATATGAAACTATTATAGAGTATAATCGTAAATGAATAGAGGTGAAAAAATGATTGAACTAATGTTACTATTTGTTTTGTTGTTACTAACAGCACTTGCTCGTTATATAGTGTTTGATGCATTTGAACCACTAATGTTTGCAATGATTTTTCTACTTCCTGTCGCATCACTTGTTATTTTTTTGATAAGTAAACGACTCGCAGATAATGAGCGTTCTTTTCAACCTAAAGATATTGACGAATGGTCATTTTATAATGCACAAAAGTCATTATTGATTAAAAAACCACTTTTTAAAGGGAAAGAGAAAAGAGGGTATGTAAAACGTTATTTTCCACACAAATGGGAATATGCTTTAAGTGATATTTTTGGTTTTAGCTGGTACTTATGTTTAGAAAATTCAAATTGAACATGAAATTTATACTGTACATTGGTTTCGTGATAAATGGTTCTCCCAGCAAGATCAGTGGAAGATATATAAAAACGGAGAACAAATTGGTAAAGCGAGTACACAAATTAATTTTAAAAATACTACTAAATTAAAAGAAGCCATTCAGTTTAGTTTTCATGACAAAACGTATATATCTTCTGCAACGACGATCACATCAAACATAACATTAACCCTTGATGAAGAGATAATCGGTATAATGAAGCGAAACCATATTTTTAGTAATGTGCATGTAATCGACGTACAAGGAAATCAACCAGAAAGTATCGTCGCATTACTTATTCATTCATATTTTTTCAAAAATAAATGAAAAAAACGAAAACGGAAGGCATAACAAACCTACAAAAAGTATTACTTAGTTTATCTACATACCTAATGTTTTACTTTGAGCAAATTCGTCATGATTACTTTTCGATGCTTTTACAAGAATAATCCTTGTTATTTGCAACTATGTCTATCGGAGATAATTAATGGAATCTAGGAAAGAAAACATGAATAAGCCCCATAGAATGGGGCTAATAGATATCTATAAAATACATACAATGAAAGAGATACGAGGATTTTTACTTCAGTTCTTTCGGAAACTTCCTAACCAAATTTAGACTACCTTTGAAGTAGTGCCATTATTATAGGAAAATACTAAAGAAATATATTATTATATCGTTAATGGCAAACTTTTAAAAAGGCAAGGAAACAGCTACAAGGCGGAGACGCAAGGCAGTCGGGTTACCCACGTATTTTTATGCTTCAGATGAAATATTTCTTCAGGCATTACAAACAAGATGATCATTGATCGTTTTGGAGTCTGAAAAATCTTGTATACTCAAAGCATCCAATAATAAGAAGGCGCTCTAAATTTTGATTTTCCTACTTCAAAATTCCGTGTAAGACCATCTCCATTGCTTCATCTAACACTTCCTTAGGGACTTCTTCGCCTTCCCAATAAATCCATCTCATCCCGATAAACTGACCGATGCCCATTAGATTATAAGCCAACGCTTCGTGATTTAGTGACTTAAATTCACCAGTTTTATCAGCTTCTTTTAAAACTCTAATATAACCAGATGCTAATTTCTCATAGTACCAGCGATATAAATCCTTATCAACAATAACTGCCTGGAAAACAATGCTGTATAAGTTTCGGTTTTCGCTTACCCACTCAAAAAACGCTTCAAAACCTCTCCGATGCACATCGACTAAAGGCGATTTATCAATCGCCTGTTTAATATAAAGGCGTAGATCCCGACTCATTTGTTGAACTAATTCATCATATATCGCCTTTTTCGAAGGAAAATACTTATAGATAGTCCCTTGTGCAACATTTGCTTCTTGGGTAATATCGACAATTGACGCTTCAAAATACCCCTTTGTACCAAACACCTTTTCAGCTGCCTTTAATAGTTTTCTTCGTGTGTTTAGCCCCTTTTTCGTTAATGTTTTTTCAGTTTTAAGTGACAAGTGAATCACCTCATATTTAGTTTTATGTTAAACATTCCATCCTCCGAATGGATAAACGAGATCATATCATGTGAAAACTTGAAGTAACAATTTTGGAAGTTTTCTGATTTAATCATATCGTAACTGGGAGCAAAAGTTAAGATCTCCTTATTTTCAGGACCTTGCAGGTTTAAAAAATAGTCGGAATGGAGACTTAAAAATGTGAAAGTACTTACAGAAAGTCGGGAAAATGGAGACGCTGATTCAGGGAAAAAACTTTGTTGAAAATATTAGGAAAATTTAGTATAATCAAAAATTGAAAAGTGATTCACTTTTCACAAATGGAAAAAGGACAAATTAGTTAACGAAGAAAGGGGGAAGAAACGAAAAAATTAATGGATATAACAGATGAGCTATGTGGAAAAAGGTTTTTTTGACAGGACCATCGTTTAAATTACTTTGAAGGCAGGTGTGTCGCAAGGGGGGATTTTACAATTACTTTCCAACGGAAAAGTTATTTTTGATGAATTTTTTTAAAAAGTGAGTTCCAGGTGCTGTGAAAGAAGTTTGGGGATTTAGATTAATGAAAAAAGCCGGCTACATACGTGTTTTGACTGGGTGATCCCGGCACAGTTACAAAATACAAAGGGAGTGGAAGCTGATTTGAAAGAAAAAGAATTTGTCATGACAGATGAGCCGTGTGAAACGATTGACATCAAAAAGCTCCAAAAACTGGATAGGGAAACAAGGTATATTGTTAGGTCCGAATTTCGAACCGGGTTATCATTGACCATTATTTATTTTGTCTTTATTTTTTCGGTTCCGGTGATGAACTGGTTTAAACCGGATTGGGCTTTCTCAAAGTTGTTCGGCGGAATGTCCGCCAGCTGGTTTTTAACTTCGATATTTGCCATGGTCATGGCCTTTATCATTGCTTATGTGCACACGAAGCTCTATGAGCGGTGGGAAAAGAAAGTTCAGACTATCACGCCTTCAGCCGGAAATAAAGTAGAGAAGGAGACTGTTGTATGATGCAATTACTTGACCCCAAATATCTTTTTACCATTCTACTCCTTGGAACTATTGTCTATATTACCTATCTTTCAAAAAGAAATGATAGTGCAAGTGACTTTTTCGTTGGTGGGCGTGTATTTGGATGGTTTACAAATGGTTCAGCCATCGCTGGAGACTATCTGAGTGCTGCGACATTTCTTGGGTTAGCAGGTCTCACCTTTGCTATTGGATATGACGGTGCCTTTTATACATTTAGCTTTTCAATCGGGTTAACACTTTTGGCACTATTTGTTGCTGGTCCCTTGCGACGATTGGGAGCGTATACAGTAGCCGATTTTGTTGCGTATCGCTTTCACAGCAAACGAGCCAGGATTATCGCAGTAGTTGTTGTTTTGGCTATTTCAGGTTTCTATGCAGCACCGCAGTTGCTAGGAGCAGCATCTATTTTAAGCATGTTTTTCGGGATTTCCTATGAATTTGGAATTATCTTTACAAGTGTTGTCATGATTTTCTATGTCGGGGTCGGTGGAATGAAAGGAACGACATTAAATCAGGCATTGGAGCTTTGGATCCGATTGGGGGCTTTTATCGTTATGGTTGCGGCTGCCATTTATGGCGGTTTTCACTATCAGAAGATTTTGCTGACTATCAGTGAATTCAGCGGAACCATCATAAATACAGGAGCCTTTACAGCAGACGGAAAAGATATTGTTTTTAACGGAGAAACCTGGTACAAATCCGGTGCATTTAATCCTAACTTTTGGCACAGCGTTTCCATGGTAATTGGGCTCGCACTGGGGGTAATCGGGTTGCCACATATTTTATTGCGTTTTTACACCAATCCAAATGCCAAATCTGCGCGTAAGTCTGCGGTTATGTCGATTGGCATCGCCAGTTTATTCTTTGGGCTTGCCGTGTACCTCGGTGTTGTTGGCCGAGCAATCTTTTTAGAAGGGAATGCAAGTCCGGAAGTTATGAAGAACTTACTTACCGGCGGTGATAACATGGTGATTCCGTCAATTGCGACAGCGCTTGGAGGGCAATGGCTTCTAGGATTCGTTATTGCAGGCGCTTTTGCTGCCATTTTCTCGAACTTGTCTGGACTGTTTATTGCCAGCTCGGGAGCGATCGCCCATGATTTGTATGCAAAGTTTTCAAAGAAAGAATTAACAGAAAAACAACGTGTACGTGCTGGGAAATGGGCAATTTTATTTCTCGGAGTGTTTTACGGAATTCTTGGTTTATTGGTCAAGAATGCGTCGATTGGGCATCTTGTTGCCCTTGCTTTTACCGTTGGGGCAAGCACCTTTGCACCCATTTTTATACTTGGCATATGGTGGCGGGGCATCACTGAAAAAGGAGCTATCGCTGGCTTGACGATGGGTCTTTTGGCTTCCATGTTCATGATCTTTTTCTCATCCGTTCTACCGGAAGCGTTGCAATTTAGAGTCCCTGGCATCATTACTGTTCCTATCGGCTTCTTATCCGTTTATGTCGTATCAAAACTAGATAGAAAAGTGCCAGCAGACGTTAACTCGTTCATGCGGAAGGTTCATGCAAAAGAAGAAGTCGCGTAGCCAGCATGGATATTTCGGGCCAAGCCTAAGTAGCGGGATTATTTGTAAGTATCGGCTGTTAGTAATTAGGAGTGATGTTCAATACTAGGGGGAAAACAAGATGAATCAAAGCGCTAAACGGTTTGGAAAAATATTGTCTTCCATTTTAATCGTGTTTTTACTATTTAGTGGACCAGTTAGTGCTCATTCTGTTGTTGACATTTGGGGAGAGGCTACTGAAGGAACGGGGGTCATTTTTAATACGCCCGTAGCGATGGCGAAGGACGCAAGTGGAAACATTTATGTAGCTGATATGAGTAATCATAGAATTGTAAAGATGGATCAAGACGGAAAAGTCATTAAAAAGTTCGGAAAGCTAGGTAGCGCAAACGGAGAATTTAATACGCCATTTGGTGTAGAAATTGACAATAATGGAAATATTTTAGTTGGCGATACGGGAAATAATCGAATCCAAAAGTTTGATTCTAATTTCAATTTTATTAAGGCTTGGGGGTCCCGTGGTTCAGAAAATGGACAGTTTGGTCTAGCTAGAGAAATTGCCATTGATAGTCAAAATCGCTATCATGTTACCGATGAATTTCATGATCGTATTCAGGTGTTTGATCAAAATGGAACCTATTTATATCAATACGGTATTCGAGGAACGGCAAATGGCCAATTTCGCTTACCTCAGGGAATCGCCATAAAACAAGATACAAATGGTGATAAAGTATATGTTGTCGACACTTTTAACCATCGCGTACAAATTTTAGACGTAAATGGGAATTATCTTGGACAAATTGGCGCAACTGGTCAGAGTGGAGATAGTGGAAGCCGATTTTTTTATCCTAGAGGAGTCAACTTAGATACAAATGGAGATGTCTATATTGTTGATACAACAAATCATAAAATTAAGAAATATAATAGCAATCACCAATATCAATATTCAACAGACTTAGGTATTTATAATTTAGAACCTAGTTTCCCTTCTCAAGTATTGCCGCTTGGAAATGGTTACTTTATCGTTTCTGATACAGGAAATAGTCGATTAATTAAATTTAGAGGGTATTCAACCTATGCTTCTGTTCAATCCTATTTAGGAAATTTACGGAACGCTGATGGCGTGTTTTCAGAGCCCGTAGGAATTGCGGTTGACAATAACGATCACGTTTATATTGCCGATACCTTTAACCATCGTGTGCAAAAATTTAATAATAATGGAAGCCTCTTAGGTAAATGGGGCGGCAACAACGGAAATGGTGGTCCTTCAGCTTACGGGATTAACTATTGGCAGTTTATCGCTCCAAAGCAGATAACATTTAATAAGAAGTATAAAGAGATCGTCATTGCTGATACAGGAAATTCTCGAATCCAAGTATTTAGTCAAAACGGCTCATGGTTATCTAACTTTGGTTATTATAATTTAAGCTTTCCTATGGGTGTAACAACAACAAGCGACGGCTATTATTATGTCGCTGATACCGGAAATAATCGAATCGTAATGTTTAATCCCTTTGGCTATTTTGTAAGAAGTTGGGGATCAGAAGGATTGGGAGATGGCCAGTTTAGACAGCCAACATTTATTACAGTGGATTCTCATGATAATCTTTACGTTGTCGACAGATACAATAGTCGAATCCAAAAGTTTGATCGATCAGGAAAATTTATTACTAAGTGGGGGACGAATGGTGGGAACCCACATATTGATCCGTTAGACAATTGGGGTAAAGGAAACGGAGATCTATTCCTCCCGGTTGGCATTGCAGTGGATCAAAATGATAATGTTTATGTCGCTGATTCATCAAATAATCGCGTACAAATGTTTAGTTCTGACGGAACATATTTAGATACGATTGGGCAATTTGGTGGAGAAGATCATAATTTCTTTTCTCCTCAAGGAATTGCTGTAGGGGTAAATGGTGACATTTATATTTCTGATACGCTATTGAATCGAGTTGTTAAATTTAGACCATAAAACACCCTATTGCTTCGCAAGCACTTACCTATGCTAAAAAATGTGAGTTATTTTCAGATGATTCAGTATGGTTTGATATATCCTAAAACTAGATTCATTGGAGGAGTTAACATGTACGTACCGTTACTATTGACAGATTTTTTAGATCGAGCCGTTAAGCTATATAGAGATAAGACGGCAGTCATTGATGACGAAAAGGTAGTCACTTATTTTGAACTGAATGAAAGAGTAAACAGGCTCTCCCACGGTCTGAAAGAACTGGGTATCGAAAAAGGTGACAGGGTTGCTATCTTGGCACCGAATACGTTGGAAATGCTGGAAGGATTCTACGGAGCATTTCAATTGGGAGCCGTTACTGTCCCACTAAATATTCGGTTAAAACCAAATGATTATTTGTTTATTTTAAACCATAGCGAAACGAAAGTATTATTTGTCGACTGGGAATTGTACGATCTTATCGACCCTGTCAGAGATCAGTTAAATGTTGAGCAGATTATTGTCCACGGAGGAGGCAACATTAAACTTGAAGAAGCTGATTTTGATTACGATAAGTGGATGGTCAAATTTCCGGCAAAGCCGTTTGAACGTGCAGAAATGGACGAAAGAGATATTGCCAGCCTACTTTACACAAGCGGCACAACAGGAGACCCGAAAGGCGTTATGCTAACTCACCGAAACAATTACATTCAAGCCCTTCAAGTAATGCATCATTTACGTGTAAGTGATCAGGATGTGCTGCTTCATGTGTTGCCAATGTTTCATGTCAATGGTTGGGGCTCGATATTTTATTACACAGGCAATGGCGCTACTCAGGTCATGTTAAGAAAAACCCGTCCCAATATCATCTTTGAGAAGCTGCAAAAGCATGGCGTGACGATTATGCACATGGCTCCTACTGTACTGAATTCACTATTGCAATATTACGATCAAAATAAACTAAATTTAAGTCAAAATCAAAATGTGAGGGTTGTTATTGGTGGATCCGCACCACCTATTACGTTTGTTGAAAAAGTGGAGGATGAAATGGGGTGGGAATTCATTCAGATTTATGGAATGACCGAAACGTCCCCACTGACTCTAATATCCATTATCCGGGCCCAACATTTGGATGAGCCAAAAGAAGTACAATACCGGATGAAATCAAAAGCCGGCTATCAAATGTTTTTAACAGAAGTGAAAGTGTTCAATGAAAAAGGTGAAGAAGTAGCACCTAACGGCCGGGAAATTGGAGAACTTGTCATCCGGAGCAACGGTGTAATGGAAGGCTATTGGAAAAATGAAAAGGCGACAAATGAGGTCATCAGGAATGGCTGGTTTCATACCGGGGATATGGGAGTCGTCGACAGTGACGGAAATATTGAAATTGTAGACAGGAAAAAAGATGTTATTATCAGTGGTGGAGAAAATATATCGTCCATTGAAGTGGAAAATATTTTGTACGAACATCCAGCGGTAGTGGAAGCAGCCGCAATCTCCATCCCTCACGAAAAATGGGGAGAAACCCCACATGCCGTTGTGGTTATACGCGATGGAGTAGAGGTAACAGAAGAGGAAATCATAACTTTTGCAAGGGAACGGCTCGCTCACTATAAAGCACCAACATCAGTCAGCTTTGTAAAGGAGCTGCCTAAAACAGGTTCCGGAAAAATACAAAAGGCACATTTGCGAAACGAATTTTGGAAAAACATGAGCAAAATGATTAACTAAGAAGGTAAGTGGGGCACCTAGTTGAAATACAGGTGTGTTGATTAAAGATCATAAAATTAAATAGTTTTAATTAAACAATTTGTACAGTTAAAGGTTCCAGTTATGATTGGAACCTTTTTGCATGAGTTCAATTAAGTTTGTTATAGATCCCTTTTTGTAATCCCATTTTAAAAAATTTAATCTCAAGCTAAAACATAAAAATTACCACATATAATGTTTTTGTCTCGTCCACACACTATAGTGAGGAGGGAAGCAAAATGAACTATATGCAACTACTGTCATCCTTACTTAATAGGTGGGGTGGTAAAAAATCATTGAAATTATTCAAACGAAAACAGAACAATAGAGGGTGGATTTGGATTTCTATTTTAGGAGTAGCAATCCTTAGTATATTTGGAAGTAGAAATAACCGAGTCAATCAAGAAGTTCAAAAGAGATTTCAGCAAGCAACAAATTCAATTCAAAGTTCCTCTAAAATAAGAAGAAATCCTTTTGATGTGAACTTCGATATTGCAACAGAAATAGCTAAAGAAATTAAACCTGAATTTGAAACCCAAAATCAACTACAAAAGAATAAATAATTTATCAAATGGCTGGAATCCATTTTCTCCAGCCATTTTTTACTTCATCTTCTAATTATGTATTTGTTGTTGAATCTGTTGTATAATCTGTTGCGCTTTTTCTAGTTCACTTTGGGCAAAATGACAAGCCTCAGATTCGATACTGTTCGAATTAACTTGTTTTAGATGAAAATGTGCTTGATGAATAATATCTTGGGCTTCCTGTAATTTGCTTTTAAAGTTCAAAGTAGTTCTTCCCTTCTTCAAATAGTTCTCTTTTATCATGTTGTGCTACTCTTCATTTTTTCTTTACTGTTTCAGAAGAATTAGAAGTGGCTATTGTATGACTTTTATCAGTCTTTGTGTCCCAAATACTATACTTAATCTTATTTTGTGAGTTGTTATTGTTTTTAGTCATTTTCTTTATCCTCCCATAAAAATTGTTTAGATATAAGCTACGAGTAATAGGTGTATTATTTAAAATGCAAACACATGGTTCCCAATCGTAGTTGAGACTGTACGGCTTCTTAGATAGGAGCTTGATGTTTTATCAGGGTTGTAAAAAAATAATGCTCCATTTGTTGGATCTTCTCCACTTATAGCTCGTTTGGCTGCTTCAATATGTTGAGCATTGGGAGTGGCCGTATTGATGACACCGGTTTCTGCTGGTGTAAATTGATAATAACCATTGCTTTTTTCAAACAAAACATCTTTTACGGTATTAGGGAATAAAGGACTTTTTACCCGATTCATGATAACTGCACCAACGGCAATTTGCCCTTGAAGTGATTCACCTCTTGCCTCACTATATATCATTTTTGCTAACCACTCGACATCTTCTTGGTTATAGGCTGACTGTTGTTTGGAAGCAATCGACTTTTTAGCCGGAGCCTTCGAACTACTAGAAGGAATAGCTAATTCCTGACCAACCTCTAATAAATTTGATGATAAATTGTTGGCTCTCTTAATCGCATCAACTGACGTTCCATTTCGATTCGCGATACTGTATAACGTATCTCCAGGAGCAACTTGATAAGTAGCCTCAGCAGCTGGAGCTGGGGAGGCCGTACCGCCAGAAGGGATCGTCAAAGTCTGTCCAATACTTAATATATCGGAAGACAGTTGATTGGCCTTCTTTATACCATCCACTGAAGTGCCATTCCGCTGCGCGATACTGTATAACGTATCCCCCGAAACTACTTGATAAGTGGTAGTTGAAGCTTGAGGCGGAGATGATGCAACACCAGAAGGAATCGTCAAAGTCTGTCCAATACTTAATATATCGGAAGTCAGTTGATTATTCTTCTTGATACCATCCACTGAAGTGCCATGCCGCTGCGCAATACTGTATAATGTATCACCCGAAACAACTTGATAGGTTGTAGTCGCTTGAGTAGGAGATGAAGTATTACCATAAGGAATAGTCAACGTCTGCCCAATACTTAATACATCTGTCGACAGTTGATTGACCTTCTTGATGGTATCAACTGAAGTGCCATGCCGCTGCGCAATACTGTATAAAGTATCACCGGAAACAACTTGATATGTATTGTGAGTTGGGATTGCCATTGGTATACCGCCAGAAGGAATTGATAATGTCTGCCCAACTTGTAAAAGATCTGAAGTTAAATGATTGGCCTCTTTAATGGCATTCACTGTTGTGCCATACAGTTGTGCAATACTATACAGTGTATCACCAGCGGAAACCGTATAAGATAAAGAGGCAGTATGTGAAGGTGTACTTGTCTTTTTTGCTGCAGATGCTTTATCTGCAGGTAATGCACCAATGCCTAGAACGGAAAACAAGATTCCTCCCGCCATCACTTTCACAGTTTTAATTTTTAAAGAAGGTAGTTTTCTTTTTATAAAGCTAATTGCTTCATTTTTTAAGCTTGACTCCTGAACGTTTGAAATCGACCCTAATTCTGCAGAGAATTCTGTTGTGTTTTCATTCATATATAAGACTATTTCAATTCCATGTTCTGTTTCATTGATTTTATAATGAGTAAAAGTCTCCATGTCATTCACCCTCCATTTACTTTACTATCCCCAAAACGTAAACCAAATAATAAGAAAATAGTCTGCTTTTCATAATTGGGACAAAGTATTCATTTTTATAATTTTCAGTTAATTTTCTTGTTAAAAATATGGAGCCTTGATAAAATGAAACAAACCTTCCGGAACAAATGAAGGTTGCCAACCACACCTAGATTGGGCAGAAGGGAATAAAGGTAATTAGTTTTGAAAATTGATTTGAAGGAGGAAACCCATCGTGAAAAATCAAGTCAAATTATTACCGTTTACCATTCAGTCAGTTGTGGATCAAAAAAATGAAACACCAGAGGGAGTTCAATTGGTACAGGCGCCTTCAATATGGGAAGAAAGCAGTCAAGGTGAAGGCATTGTCATTGCAGTCATTGACACCGGAATTGACACGTCTCATCCAGATTTAAAAGATCGAATTATAGCGGGAAGGAATTTTACCACGGATTATCAGGGGAAAACAGACATATTTGAAGACAATAACGGACATGGTACTCACGTATCTGGTACAATCGCGGCAAGTCTTAATAATGAGGGAGTTGTCGGTGTTGCACCGAGGGCTCAAATATTGAGTTTAAAAGCGTTAACGGGGGAAGGGTCAGGGAACTATGAATGGATTATCGATGCCATTCACTATGCATTGGAGTGGCGAGGTCCAGACAATGAAAGAGTTCGTGTGATTTCCATGTCACTTGGTGGTCCCGAAGATGTACCTGAGTTGCATGAGGCGATTCAACAGGCGGTTAATCAAAACGTATCCGTGGTCGTTGCGGCGGGAAATGAAGGGGATTCTCAGGAGGATACATTTGAATATGCCTACCCAGGTGCGTATAACGAAGTGATTTCGGTAGGAGCTGTAAACATGGATTTAGAGCTAGCTCCATTTTCCAACACCAACACGGAAATCGATCTTGTTGCTCCTGGTGTTGATGTGGTTTCAACATACCCAGATAATAAATATGCACAACTAACAGGAACTTCGATGGCAGCTCCGCATGTCGCAGGTGCTATTGCTCTACTGATCAATGTAAGTGAGAAAGAGTTTGAACGAACACTTAGTGAAGCAGAGGTCTACGCCCAACTCGTCAGACGAACAGTACCACTAGGTAACAGAAAAAGTGCTGAAGGAAATGGATTCCTCCAGCTTGACTTAATTGAAAGATTACATGATGTGATTTTGACTTCAAGCATGAATGTTACAAATTAACTGAACAAATCGCGTTAAATCCCTACTTCACATAGGGACAGGACGCATTACGTAAAGGGGCACACTAAAAAAAGTGTGCCTTTTTGCAATGGTTCTTTTAATGGGGAATGTAAATAATATGTAAATTTATAAAATAGTACCTTGCTATGTGCAGTACTTGTTGTTATATTATTCCTAGTTGCTATATTTTTTTGTTAGGTACTGTTTATTACACGGTAGTATTGTCGTACGATAAAAATAAATAAAGAGCGAGGTGAATCCGTATGAACGTTCAATTTAAAAAGGGAGTCTTAGAGCTATGTGTGCTTGTATTACTGGATAAAAAAGATTGCTATGGATATGAACTCGTACAGGAGATTTCCGATCAAATTGAAATTTCGGAGGGAACTGTGTATCCATTGTTAAGAAGGTTAACGAAGGAAGAATATTTTACAACATATTTACAGGAATCCAGTGAAGGACCTTCAAGAAAGTATTATAGACTTACAGATAAAGGGCGGACATACTTACATCAATTAGTCGACGAGTGGAAGGAATTCTCTGAAGGAGTCAACCAATTAATTAAGGAGGGAATGTCTAATGAATAAGAAGGAATTTCTATTTGATTTGGAGCGGCAGTTACGAAAGCTTCCAAAAGATGAAAAAGAGGATATTTTACAAGATTATGAGGAATATTTTTTGATGGGTGTAGAGCAAGGTAAAACAGAAGGTCAGATAGCAGAATCACTTGGTTCCCCAAAACAACTTTCGAAAGAATTACTAGCCAATTATCATATTGAAAAAATGGAAGTAACCTCATCCACTCGACATATGTTCAGAGCCGTTTGGGCCGTGATTGGTCTTGGGTTTGTTAACTTGTTGCTTGTTCTTGGACCATTTCTTGTTATACTTGCCCTTTTAGCAGCAGGTTGGATAGCTGGAATAGCTGGGGGTATAAGTCCTTTATTAGTATTTGCTAATGCCATCGTCTATCCGGAAATTTTTGAATGGTTTGATGTGTTCTTTTCAATTGGGTTATGCGGACTTGGTCTATTTATCTCAATTGGTATGTATTATGCAACGGTTGGTGTTAAAAACGGATTCCTTCGTTATCTGAAATTCAATGTATCCATTGTGAAAGGTGGGAAACCAGTATGATTAAAAAGGTTACTATAGTAGCTTCCTTATTAGTTCTAATTGGTGTAATCGGAAGTGCGGTAACATATGCATCAGTGAATAAAGAATTTGCCATTAATGATATTAGACCGATTGAAAATGAGACTATCAATTCCATACAAGTAAATGTAGATAGTATTGATGTAGAATTCATTTCAGTTGCAAGTATGGATGAAGCAAGGGTTGAGCTAGTTGGCACAGGTGTGGGAAAAACAATGAATGACTTTTCTGTAAATGAAGACGACCAAACTCTTTCTATTGGATTGCAATCTGAAAATAAAAAATGGTTTAACTTTACCTTCTATACTACAGATTTGAATTTAAAAATATTTGCACCAGAAAAAATCTATAACAACATAAAAGTAAATGGGTTTTCTTCTGATGTATCTTTACAAAACCTTCAGTCAAAAACGATTAATCTAACAACAGTTGATGGTGATGTGAAATTAGAGAATATCAGTTCTGAGAAGATGAATATAAAAACTTTGTCTGGTGATGTGAAGATGGAAGAAGTACAAGGAGCAATTGCATTGGTTACAGAAAGTGGTGATTTGAATGTGTCAGATGCACCTGTACAATCTTTCAATGCACGTGCCTTCACTGGGGATATTAGCTTAGAAAATGTTATCGGTCCACTTACAACAAATACTGTCGATGGGGACGTTTTTATATCAATTAATGAAATTAGACATGCCATTTATGGAAAAACATTAAATGGTGATATCAAAATTGAATCGGAAAAGGAACCTAGCAATGCTCAATTTGAGGTGAAGACATTGTCAGGTGATGTAATTTTATTTGATAAATACGAAAGAAATGCCAAAATGGGTGAAGGAACTGCCTTAATACAATTAGAAACAGTAAGTGGCGATGTCACTGTAAAAAATAAATAAGCGGGACAGAGGGAAAGTGAACTATAACCCGAATAATGGACAATTCTAAAAAGGGGACATTATTCGGGTTTTCTCATTTTAATGAAATAAAAACCCGTTTATAATAAAGCTAACGATTATGGACGGAGGATATATATGAACAAAAAGGCTTTTACAAAAGAAGAATTAAGAGAATTAATGGAGAATCCTAACGTAGTTAAGGTAACTCCAAAGGCTATTACTTATTTGCCAGAGTTTAAAGTAAAAGCAGTTCTTTCTTACATTGGGGGAAATTCTCCATCTGAGATATTTAGGGAGAATGGTTTATCTCCGGATCTTGTGGGTTCAGATATACCCAGAAAGAGATTGTTTCAATGGAAGAAAGTATATGAAGAACAAGGTGAATTCGGTTTGCTTTTTAATAAAAGAGGATCAGGAAGAAAAAAATCTAATGAGACTCAAGAGTTATCGGTTGAGGAAAAATTAAAACGGGCAGAAGCTCGTATTAAGCTTTTGGAAGCCGAAAATGATTTTTTAAAAAAGCTAGAGGAACTCGAAAGGCAGGCGATGAAGAAAAAACGGTACTGACTCCCTCTCAAAAATTTGAGCTTATTAATCTTACTATCGAAAAATATGAATTAAAAAGAATGGTAAGCTATTTATGTAAGGTAGCTGGAGTCAGTAAAAGTGGGTATTATTCTTGGTTAAAGGCGTTTGATAAACGGAAAGAACGTGAAAAGAAGGATAAAGAGGATGTCCAATTAATTCGTTTTATTTTTGAACAACATAATCAAAAAACTGGTGCTCTTCAAATTAAAATGTATTTAGAGAACGATTATGATGTTGTCATGAATCATAAGAAAATAAGAAGGTTAATGCGCAAATTTTATTTAATTACGCTAGTAAGAAAGACAAGACCTTATAAAGATATAGTGAAAGCTACAAAGGAACATCGCACATTCCCTAATCTATTAGAACGTAAGTTTGACCAAAATGAACCAGGTAAAGTTTTATTAACCGATATTACTTACCTGTATTATTCTAATGGACAAAAAGCTTATTTATCTTGTGTTAAAGATGGAAGTTCAAAAGAAATAGTGGCTTATCATTTATCTACCTCATTGAAAATGGAAA
This sequence comes from Ferdinandcohnia sp. QZ13, assembly GCF_031324165.1. Taxonomy (NCBI): domain Bacteria; kingdom Bacillati; phylum Bacillota; class Bacilli; order Caryophanales; family Bacillaceae; genus Ferdinandcohnia; species Ferdinandcohnia sp. QZ13. The sequence goes on from NZ_JAVIVW010000001.1 coordinate 55,129, forward strand.
TAGCTTATAAAACGTTAGACGAATTAAAGCACAATATGAAAAACAAGCTTCACAAGAACGCAATTATCCATTCAGATCAAGGTGTACATTATACTAATCCGGAATTTCAAAAGAGAGTTAAGAAATTAAACCTTATCCAATCAATGTCAAGGAGAGGTAACTGTTGGGATAACGCTCCAATGGAATCCTTTTTTGGTCATTTGAAAGATGAGGTAGACTATAAATCTTGTAAGACATTTGAAGAACTGAAGCAATTAATAAACAAATATATCGAAGATTATAATACAAAAAGATATCAATGGGACTTAAAGAAGATGACCCCAGTTCAATACCGGAATCATCTCTTAGTTTCCTGAGTCCCTTTTTATAACTGTCTAAAATTGGGGGCATAGTTCAAAGGTCCACTGTCCCAGAGGAAAAAGCCTAGATGCAAGTTCTACTTGTACCTAGGCTTTTTCCTATTAATCTTTCGGTAATATGTAATTTTTTTCAAAAAATAATAGAAAAATAACCTTTCAGGGTATAAAATAAAAAAGCAAATTCTTTCAGAAGAAGTTTGTAAGAGTTTACATCCATTTTGAAAAACAGGAGGGACCAAAGAAAACGAATAAATCACTGCTTTCTGTTTTAGATCAATCCATTTGTTTTTAAAATTTAAACGTTTAAAGAGGTTGATGAAAGTTGACAATGGATGCTACAGATTTACCAATTAAAGAGCCAACTATTTTTAGTCATCTTTGCAATAAAATTATAACAGAAGATCGTGAAATAAAAATTATTGCTAGATTGGAAGAGCCACTAATCGTCATTTTAGGAAATGTGTTAAGTGATGAAGAATGTGATGAATTAATTAGATTGTCTAAAGATCGAATGCATCGTTCAAAAATTGCGAATGCCCATGTAGATAACATGAGAACGAGCAGTAGTACATTTTTAGACGGAAGTGAAAATGTCATTATTACGAGAATTGAAAAGAGAATCTCACAGATAATGAATATACCAACTGAATATGGAGAAGGTCTTCAAATTCTAAATTATAAGATTGGGCAGGAATATAAGGCTCATTTTGACTTTTTCAATTCTTCCAATAAGGCAAACAACAACCCTAGAATTAGTACACTTGTCATGTATTTAAGCGATGTAGAGCAGGGTGGGGAAACGTATTTTCCAAAGCTTCATTTTTCAGTATCTCCACAAAAGGGCATGGCCGTGTATTTTGAATACTTTTATAATGACCAAGCTTTAAATGACCTTACCTTACATGGTGGTGCCCCCGTAATAGTTGGGGATAAGTGGGCTGCCACACAATGGATGAGAAGGAAAAAAGTGAAATAGAACAAAACTAAAACATCTTCCAAGTCGGAAGATGTTTTAGTTTGAATTGCTGATGTATCATACACTCACCATTTAGTTATTCGCTAGTTGAGCCTTCTTGTTTTCAACCGATTTAAGGTCAAAGCGATCTGCATTCATCACCTTTACCCAGGCTCCAATAAAGTCACGCACAAACTTCTCTTTGTTATCCACTTGAGCGTAAACCTCTGCAAGGGAACGAAGAACAGAGTTTGAACCGAAAACGAGGTCTACTCTAGTTGCTGTACGTACTACTTCACCTGTTTTACGATCACGACCTTCGTATACGTTTTCTCCTACAGGTTTCCACTGTACTCCCATATCAAGCAGGTTCACAAAGAAGTCATTTGTGAGTTGGCCAACACGATCTGTGAATACGCCGTGCTGTGTGTCACCATAATTAGTACCTAGAACACGCATACCACCAATCAGGACAGTCATTTCCGGTGCAGTTAAACCAAGAAGTTGAGCTTTATCAATGAGGAGCTCCTCAGGGCTTACACTATACTGTTCCTTTTGATAATTACGGAAACCATCAGCGATAGGTTCTAAGACTTCAAAGCTTTCTACATCTGTTTGCTCAAGTGTCGCATCACCACGTCCCGGAGCAAATGGAACTGTAACATCAAAGCCTGCATCTTGTGCGGCTTTTTCAATTGCAGCACTTCCTCCTAATACAATTAAGTCAGCCAAGCTGATTTCGATATCCAAATCCTTTTGTATGCCTTCTAATACTTGAAGCACCTGTGCTAGTTGTTCCGGTTGGTTCACTTCCCAATCCTTCTGTGGAGCTAGGCGGATGCGTGCCCCATTTGCTCCACCTCGATGGTCGGAGCCACGGTACGTACTTGCAGATGCCCAAGCTGTTGTTACAAGCGTACTGACTGTGAGACCGGAGTCTAGGATTTTAGCCTTAATCTCAGCGATTTCAGCATCCGATAAATCATAATTACCAGCTGGTACAGGGTCTTGCCAGATGAAATCTTCTTCAGGAACTTCTGGACCAAGATATCTTGCCTTAGGACCCATGTCACGGTGAAGTAGCTTGAACCATGCACGAGCAAATACGTCTGCAAATTCATCTGGATTCTGGTGGAAACGACGAGAAATTTTTTCATATTCTGGGTCATGACGTAGTGCCATATCCGCAGTCGTCATCATCGTTGGAACTTTAATAGATGGATCCTCTACATCTGGAGCAAGATGTTCCGCGGCTGGATCTACCACAAGCCATTGCCATGCACCTGCAGGACTCTTTGTCAGCCACCACTCATATCCAAATAATAGATCAAAGTAGCCATTGTCCCACTGGGTTGGGTTAGCAGTCCAAGCACCTTCGATACCACTCCCGATAGTGTCGCGACCATACCCTTTACCGTAAGAACTTTGCCAACCTAAGCCTTGTGCTTCAATAGGAGCAGCCTCTGGCTCTGGTCCTACTTGAGAAGGATCTCCTGCACCATGAGCTTTACCGAAAGTATGTCCTCCAGCGATCAGTGCAACTGTCTCTTCATCGTTCATTCCCATCCGTGCAAAGGTTTCACGAATATCCTTTGCGCTTGCAATCGGGTCAGGTTTTCCATTTGGCCCTTCTGGATTCACATAAATAAGCCCCATTTGGACGGCAGCAAGCGGATTTTCAAGGTCACGTTCGCCAGTGTAACGGTTATCAGCAAGCCATTCGGTTTCAGCTCCCCAATAGACGTCTTCTTCTGGATGCCAAATGTCTGGGCGTCCTGCTCCAAATCCAATTGTTGGTCCACCCATATCTTCAATGGCAACATTACCTGCTAAAACAAGTAAATCTGCCCATGAAATCTTATTCCCATACTTTTGCTTAATTGGCCATAGGATTCGTCGTGCTCTGTCAAGGAGAACGTTGTCAGGCCAACTGTTAAGTGGTGCGAAACGTTGGTTTCCTGTTCCACCGCCACCTCGACCATCACCAATACGGTATGTACCAGCAGCATGCCAAGACATACGAATAAACATAGGACCATAATGTCCATAGTCAGCAGGGTACCAATCTTGACTGTCTGTCATGAGATCACGAAGATCTTGCTTTAGAGCATCGTAATCTAATTTCTTAAATTCTTCAGCGTAATCAAAGTCTTCGTCCATAGGGTTGGATTTTCGATCATGCTGATGGAGAATATTCAAGTTTAGCGCATTTGGCCACCAGTCTCGATTCGTATTCCCACTTGCATTGTTACTAGTAACACCCCCATGAAAAGGGCATCCTCCAATGTTTTCATTGTCTTTAGTATCCATTTTTAAATCTCTCCTTCTGTGATAATTTAGTAATTTATACATCTAGTTTTAAGAAACTAGGATGATCATAATTTTCGTGTGATTATTACAATAGAAGAAGGGCAGAGTTGAAAGAAATATAGACTTTGAAAATTCTAGAGCATCAGGACTATTATATTTTGAAGTGTAGCCAATTATGATAGATACATAGCTGCGAACAAAAGAAGTAAATCGTAGAGGCAAAAATGATGTAAGGGACTAAGAAGCATACTTGATCCGATGTAATATAAAAAGTTATAATATTTTGTATATTACCATTATAATGAAAGTGTTGAATATAAAGCAAGTTTGATGCACACACACCTAAAATCCATGGAAGGGAGGTCTGTCAAATGCCAGTTATCAACCATAAAACCTATATTAAAGTACCGTTAGAGCTAGTGTATAAAACAATTTCAACATCCCATGGGTGGAATGCTTGGTTTACCGATGACACATCTTTAGAGATAAGCTCAGATGGAACTGGTGAAATCAGATTAAGATGGAAAAATTTCGGTTGTGAGAATGTAAATATTGAGGATGGGGGTAAAATCCTTGAGGCAACCCCTAATAAAAAATTTGTTTTTCAATGGTCTCCAGGTGAACAATTTTCTACAGTAACTTTTACACTCGAGCCTTATAAAGACGGAACAGTAGTTGTACTTGATGAGACGGGTTACACTTATTCTGAAAAAGACATAAAAGCCTGTATTGATTGTGCTGTAGGATGGGGAGAAGCATTAACCCTCTTAAAAATATACCTAGAACATGGAATTGTGTATAAACAGGATTTATAAAAGAGCTAATAACTAAATCGCAAGAATATTGGAGTTACAAAAATCTAGAACTAATCTTTTTAGTAGATCTTTCCATTCTCTTTGGATCCCGATTAAAATGATAGAAAGAATACTCGTTTTCAATAGAAAGACCATACCTGCTTTCGATTTTGTTCTCAAAATTCAAGCTTTCTTTCATTATACTAAATGCATGGCATGCTGTAATTGGCTGCAATGCTATTTCATAAACCTGTCAGATATTGTTCGATTAGTAGAAATGGATTTAAGTACCGTATAGGATTGGAAAATAAATTACAAGTTAAAGATTACTTTAATAAAGGACATTTATATTATTTGTGGAATGTTTAGTTAAGTTGTTTATGATGATATGCAAGACTTTATGGGATTTTTCACAATTACCTGTGTTGCAATGAAAGGAGTTTTAACATGAATTGGATCTACCTTGTTTTATTAATTGTTACGGTTCCATTGGGACTTTGGGGATTAGTAGCTAGAGCGAAATGGTTAGAAGAGCAATCAAAAAAGATTAGAAGTGAAAACCATTCAAAAAAATGACATCTGAGACTATAGGGTGCTTGCCTTTAAGAAGGAGAAGCAACCTTTTTTATTTCATAAGATATATTGTTAGCTTGATGAAAAATAAATAAGGGTTGGTACACTGTAATAAATATTCCGTCACAAACGGTAGCAGAGAAAATGGGGATGCAGGAATTTAAGAAATTTGAGAAAAACAAATTGCCAAGTAGCTTTTAAAACGGATGATTCAGTAAATCTGTAATATCGTGTTTAGGCGGCATGAGAGACATTGTGCATCCCAACCCGTGCGACAATCCATGAAGAATTATCGCTTTTGAAATTTGTGTATAAACGCTGCAGTTAAGCTTAAAGGGTAATTATCCAGGGGGATATCCTTATGAAAATAACAAGCAAAATTATTTTACTCTTATTTACTTTTATTTTTTTTGTTTCAGGTTGTACGTATCCCTATCAAAAAACAGAAATCGTTTCAGAAGAACCTTTAATCATAGGCTATATAACAGATATAAATGAGGAAAAACAAGTTATTCATGTTGTAGAAAATATCTCGAAGGAAGATGCCTTAAATGGTGTAACAATTGATATTGGCTCTTGGGTACAAATGAATAATGTGATTATTAATGATGTTTTTGAAATTGGAAATAAAGTTGCTATTTGGGATTCACCAATTAACGAGAATTCAAGTAAAGAAGAGAGGAAAGCCATGCCACTTGCAAAGAATATTGTATTGATAGAGAAATAATGCACTTTTTTTGAAGTTATCATGCAAACAAAGCAGGGAAATTAAAAATGTAGGGAGATAACCCAATGTTTTTAGGTAATCCGATAGCGAAAGGTAATACTGCAATAATTTATCTTTCTGACAACAAAATAGTAAAAGTTTTTAACGGTTTTTTGCCAGATACGGAATCTATAAATGAAGCAAATAAACAAAGATATGCCTATTTAAGTGGACTTCCTGTACCTGAGATTTTTGATGTTACCAAGATAAACGGAAAACAAGCAATCATAATGGAATATGTGAAGGGAGAAACATTGGGAGATTTGTTTATCAAACATAAAGAACAAGCAGAACATTACTTGAATATTTCAGTTGCCATGCAGCTTGATATTCATAGTATCATTCCTGATGGCCTCGAACCAATGCATGATAAATTATACCGTCAAATTGAGAGTGTAAATGAATTAGATAAACGGCAAAAAAGTTATTTGTTAAAGAAATTGGAATCATTTACTTACGAAGATAGGCTCTGTCATGGTGACTTTCATTTATTTAATTTGATTCTGTCAGAAAACCAAGTAGTCGTTATCGATTGGGTTGATTCAAGTGCTGGAGATATTCGTGCTGATATTTATCGGACCTATCTTTTATACTCCCAATTTTCGTCTGAATTAGCTGAGATGTACTTGCGACTTTATTGTGAAAAGAGTGGAATTTTAAGGTCTGAAGTATTTCAGTGGGCTCCCATCATTGCTGGAGGAAGATTATCTGAAGGTGTCTCATCGGAGAATTCTGAAAGACTTATTGAGATAATAAATCGCTACTGCCCATTATAATATGACAACGCTATGTATAAAACTTCACTTGAATTAACGGATGCTTTCCCTTAAACAATAATTACAACTCGTATTTTATTGTTCCTGCATTTTTTTATCGTTGCTGAAAATAATAAGTGCGGGGGTGAAAAAATGGCAACTGCTAAAATCGGGGACAATATTGTATTTAAGCGTGATGGGGAAAGCTATGAAGGAACTGTTACGGTTGTAAGAGAAAATTCGGTTATTGTTGAGTACGGATACAATAAGGCAAAAGATGAACCTATTACAACGATAGTCAATCATAAAAATTATAAAATATCGAAAGCATCTTCATGAACAAATGTACGTAAGTAACGAGCGCGATTGCTAAAAGTGGCAGTCGCTTTTTGTGTTATTAGCACATGCTGATTAAGACTATACGGATGTAGATATTTCAAAATAGACGCTAGAAAAATAATCTTCACTTTATTGGTAATCCGAAACGATTCTATTGTTTTTCTTTCCAAAAAAACTGTTGACAATAAAAACAGATTTATGATATTATTAAAAATTTGATTAAAAATACTATGTGTGTTAAGGTTAAGAAGGTTACCGTATATGGAGGTGGATTATTTGTTTCAAATTGGTGATAACATTGTTTATCCTATGCACGGCACAGGTATCATTAAAGCTATAGAAGAAAAGGAAATCTCAGGAGAAAAACAACAGTATTACGTCATAAAAATGTTAATCGGTAATATGCTAGTCATGATTCCCACGGGTAAAATATTGAGTTCAAATATACGCCCTGTTACTGACATACATGCATTAAAGGACATTATACACATTTTTCAGCATGGAGAATCAGACCGATTACTGCTGTGGAAACAAAGGTATAAAGTGAACGCGGAAAAAATAAAAACGGGTAAAATACAAGAATGTGCTGAAGTTGTTCGTGATTTAATGCGTTTGAAGAAAGAAAAAGCACTTAATACAAGCGAAAAAAAAATGTTAGACAACGCACATGAATTTTTGATTAGTGAACTTGAATTGATCAAAGGAATTACCGAAAATCAAATCAAAAGTTTCTGTTAATGTTAATTTTTGATAAACCCCTCCCGAAAATAACCTTATTTTTGGGGAATATGTTTATTATTTATTAATAAATCTTTTCAAAGGCACCAACTTCTTCAACTCACCTTTAGAGCATTAACCTCTTTTGTTATTTCTACAATCTAATCCATTTTACTATTTGAATTTCTTTTATGAACGTTTGAAGTTTCATCAAAAAAACGTTAAATAGTCACTTGATTTTTGCAATCCTGATTCACACTGGCACGGCCAAGGAGCCGTAAGGATGAAAGAGAGGTAGGGCTTTCATTGTTTTAGGTACACAATTTATTAATAAGTCATTATTTCTATAAGAAAAAACAAGCAATTTCACAACTTTCTTTAAGAATTTTTCACAACACTGAGAGAGAGAGAATAGAATTTGTTTATATCTTTAAGTAAAAGAGAAAAACGAATTGTAACACCATATGGTTAACTGCAAAAATGGTTTCCAGACTAGGAACCATTTTTTGTTTTTTAGGATTTATCTAAGGGATTTAAAAAAATGATAATTGAACTATGGGTGCGTTAATTTAAGAATGATATTAACCACCTTTTTATCAATTCCATATTGAACAAATATTGAATTACAGTTGCGTACCAGAAATCCTTACTTCAATGCAGGAAGTAAGGATTTTTTATTGAATTAATAAAATTAGAATATTATGGATTTTATGTAGATGGGAGATGCTAATATGTCGTTTATGATGGTTGAGAAAGAATTTAAGCTTGTTGGGTTAAAAGGTAGTGGGGAGTTTGTTAACTATGGTGATGAAGTACCCTTACTTGCAAAGCAACTATTAAGTCGCTCAAGGGAAATCAAAAATTCAACAGAGACCGAAATTGCCTTATTTGAGCCTAAAAAGGATGAGGATCATAGGATAGGTGATTATTATGTAGGGTTAATTGTAAGCGAGAAATTAAATGAAGTACCAACTGGAATGGATTATATTGAGATAAATAAAAGGTACATAACTACCAGAGGGAATATAGTAAACTTGGGGGAACTTCATTTGAATTTATTGGATTGGGCAGAAGAACAAGGTTATCAAAGAGATCTCGATTCTTATATTATCGAGACATATCACCCTATGGGGGAAGGTTTTGAAGAAGTACAGATTTATTTACCAATTCAAGCTTAACAATCCAAAAACCATCTTTAACAAAAGAAACAAGTAAGTCCAAGTGGGAATTACACTAAGAGATAAACGGGATAAAAAGTCTTATAACAATGTAATTAGCACTATGTATAAGAAAGGAGAAGTAAAAATGGGAAGCTCGGTAACGTTCAATGGACTAAAAGAAATTACGGAAAAGAAATTAGTCGGTTATCGTGTCGTTTGCAGTGATATAACAGGGTATGGTCAGGAAATTCCGAAGGCATCTTTGTTATTGGAGCAACGCAAAGGTGAAATCATGCATTTAGTCGAACCGGTTCATCTCATCGGAGCATTTAAAGTAACGGAGTTATCTGATGAAGATGACGGTTACTGGGTTTGTTACGAGGTTAATGAATTTGAGATGATCCCTGAAGGAATGGTATGTCTTATGGTCCCTACACAAAAGTATGCAGTCCTCCATTTTAAAGGACATGCATCTCAAATTTATCATGTATATACTCAGTTACATGAATGGATTAACGAGAATGGGTATAAGCGTTTACCTGAAGAGTGGACAATAGAAATTTACTCTAAATGGACTGAAACAGAAGATATTGTATATCTATGTGATCCGATTTTATAAATTTAATTTTCGCAGATTGAGAAATGCGCTTAACAATGGGAAGGAGAAAAAATGATAAATTATAATGGTCGTAGATTTGTTTCAATTGAAAATACAGCTAACGGTGAAGTTTCTTCAAAGACTATTTTCGAATACAAACAAGAGGGGCATATCATCTCAGCAACATATAATGGAGGGGAAATTGTAAAAGGAACTTTGGTTGGAGTAATAAAAGAAGACGGTTGCTTAGAGTTTAGATATAACCACGTTAACAACAAAAATGAAATAAGAGGCGGAAAATGCGTTTCTACTCCAAAAATCTTACCAGATGGGCGAATTAGGTTATATGAAAATTGGAAATGGCTTGACGCTGAAGCCACTGAGGGACATTCAATTATTGAGGAAATTAGTATATAAAACTAGTAAAAAAGAGAAAATAAATGTAAAAAAGATACTTTCATAAGCAGGTGGCGATAAATGAATTTGAAGAGTTTTTTCGGATTAGGGAAAAAACACAAAAACGAAATAAATGATGAAATGCTTAAAGAACCGGGATTTACTCAAGAAGTATTAAATATCATAAAGCAAGTTTCCAATAACAATTTACAACCATTAAAAATAAATGATTTATATAAGGATGATAGAATTGCAACAGTGGGAATATCTTTTATGACCTTTGAAGAGGAAGCCGAAAAGCTGGTTGTTGAACTTCAATCTAAAATTAAACATCTAGGCTATTATGCTTTTATGAATGAACGGAATTTTATTAAGGGTAATAAAAGTAAATGTAGAATAGGGGTTCTAAAAGGAACTGACCAGTTTGAACTTTTAAAAATTTTACAAACAAATGGAGATAATTATGATATTAGCAATGATGATGTTATTTCAAAACTAAAGCAATGGAATAAACGTTATCCTTTTTCTATTATTGGCGCAGATTTCGATTGGATTGAAGCAAAATTCAAAGTGCTACCCTCTGACCAACACATAAAATCATTTGCTAAAGAAATGTATGAATTTTGTCCAGATATCGTCGAACAAGGAACTGGAAGTATTGAAGAACTAATTGAAGAAATCAAAGATACGAAAAAATTATTCTTGTGGTGGGACTAATAAGCTTTATTTCTTGCTACCGTTGATTCATAAAGAAAAGATGAAAATTATCAAGTTCCCGCAAAATAATTAATTTACACAATAAGCTAGTTCGCTGCAACTGTAGAGAATTTAGAGAGTATTGATCCTAGATTGGATTGGTGCAAATTTTTTTAGAATCTTTTGAAGTAACAGTGTGTGAGTGGAACAAGGATTATATACATATGTGTCGAAATAGGTAAGTAGATAAATTGGTTTATAATTGAAGAATTACATTTTAGTTGGGAGAATATAATGAATTTACGTGTTGAACAGTATGTTGCTATGTTACTTTTAATATCATTTGGAACGTTCTTTCTTTTGGGAACATGGTTGGGTGGAACGAATGAACCCTACAGAGATTTTTTACTTACTTTTACAGTTGTTCATTTTGTTATGTGGAAATTAATAACTATAAAGAAGAAGGAGGAGAAAAAAGAATAATAGATTATTACTGTTAGATGGTCAATTAGAGTAAGTTTTTCTAAAAAAGAAGGAGGGAATTTTTATGCTGTTTATGCTGATTGTCAAAGCCTCGAAAAATTCGGAAGCAGGAAAACTCCCGAGCACTGAGCTCATGGAAGCAATGGATAAGTACAATGAGGAATTAGTTAAGGCTGGCGTACGGGTTATGGCTAAAGGACTTCATCCAAGTTCAGATGGGATCCGCCTTTCGTTTCCGAAACCAGGGGAAAAGCCGGTGGTTACCGGAGGTCCGTTTACGGAAACAAAAGAATTGATTGCCGGTTTCATTTTGATTGATGTGAACTCAAGAGATGAAGCCATCGAGTGGGCCATGAGGATGCCGGACCCGCAAGGACATGGGGAAGGTCAAATTGAATTGCGTCAAGTATTTTAGGCGCCATACCAAACTAATAAACGGTTATGAAACAAGAAAAATACTCTGAGTGATATTTATTGAATTTCATATATTAACAAATCACCAAACAGCTTAGTTGAACAATGGAATTGAATAAATTAGAAATAAAAAATAGTATTTTTTTAGGGAGGGCATTATGACTGAAGACTTTTATTGTGATGAAGTATTAAGTGGTAAAACCCAAGTAGATAAAGTGATAGAGACAGAAAATGTATTAGCCTATTATCATACAAGACCTTTTTATCCAGTCCATATTGTTGCTATACCAAAGAAACATATACCTTCTTTAATTACATTAGAAGAAAGTGATAACGAATTATTAATAGAATTACTGGGAGTAATTAAAAAGGTTGCAACTATGGTTACTGAAGAAAACGGTGCTTGTAGAGTTATTACCAACCTAGGAGATTATCAGGACTCAAAACATCTCCATTGGCATATCGTCTCTGGGAAGCCATTGATAAAATAAAATCGTGATAGAGTGTGAGGGAGAAACAGAAATTATAAATATTGAAAAAAACATTAGAACTAAAGGACTTATTTAAATACCATGAAATAACGTAATTACATTTATTTTCGATATGTTTTTAATTGGGATAATATAACTATATTAATCACTAAAATCGGGGTACTAAATGAACAAACTTCAAGATGAAATAAAGGTTGTTATCGGAGCGGGAGAATATGTTAATAATCCTGGTTGGATACATACACAGGAAGAAGAATTAAATCTATTAAACGAAAAAATGTGGGAAAAAAGATTCAGTGAGAGTTCAATAAAAGCTATTTTGGCTGAACACGTCTGGGAACATCTTACTTACGAAGAAGGTATTGAGGCAGCGAAAATGTGTTTTAAATACCTAAAACCTTCTGGCTACATTCGTTGTGCGGTACCTGATGGTTATTTTCCGGATGAATCTTACCAAAATACTGTTCAAGTAGGGGGACCTGGACCAAAAGACCACGCAGCAGCAAGTCATAAAATAGTTCACAATTATAAAACTTTAACAAAAATGTTTGAAAGTGCGGGATATAAAGTTAAATTGCTTGAATATTGTGATGAGGAAGGGAGTTTTCATCAGAATACTTGGTACGGTGCCGATGGTGTAATTTTTCGTTCTAAGAAGTTTGACCCAAGAAACCAAGGCGAAAAACTCGTATTTCCTTCTTTGATTATTGATGCTCTGAAACTATCATAATTTATAAGTACGTGAAGACATATACTTGAACTAAAGCAGCGATATTCCAAGAAGGATTATCGCCTATTTTTGTTGAAAATATTAAGTGAGTCGTGCAGTTTTACTTTAACTTAAGTCCACTAGAAAAGAAATTGTTATAGATACCATTAAATCATAGGGAGAAATGAAAATTGAACACTATAGAGGAAGTATTAAATGACTATTTTATCGCATGGAATAAAGGATTCATTAGCAAGAATGGTGATGGCATTAGAGCTTATATGTCAAAGAGTTTTATAGGATATTGGGCTCATTCGAATATAGATAATCCGGAACCGTATTATTATGACTATGACCTCGATAGTGTAATAAGACAAATGGACAATGCTGAAAAAAGTTTTGTAATTGCTTCAATCACTGAGCGTAAAAATGGAGAAGAATATTTAATTTTAGGTAGAGAAACGAACACAATAAATGGTGAACCTTTTTCTGCTCAATGTATGTTTGTATGGAGAAAAGAAGATAATGCGTGGAAATTATTGAGAGAATATATTGAATTGGAAAGGTAGGTTCTTCGTACGGTAACAGGATCGTTGACAATATAAAAGAATCTTTAAATTTGGCTTGCTCTAAGAATATATAAGTGGAAGTTAGGAAATTTTGATAATCTCACGATTAGGAACAGGTCTTTTCAAAAAGAAATAAAAAATGAAAAGAAAATCCAGATAATAGGGGAGAGAAATATGGTCATTCGCAAACTAAATATCAATGAACAGCCCCCAATGGATTTATTGATATTAGCTGACCCTTCGAGGATACTTGTTGAGGAATATATGCAAAGGGGAGAATGCTTTGTAGCTGAAAGCGATGGTCAAATCATTGGAGAATATGTACTACTCCCGACAAGACCTAAAACGGTGGAGCTGGTAAATATAGCAGTAAAAGAAACCCATCAAGGCAAAGGATTGGGTAAACAATTATTATTGAATGCAATTGAAGTGGCTAGGTCAAAGGGATACAGAACCATCGAAGTCGGTACTGGAAATTCAAGCATTGGACAAATAGCACTCTATCAAAAATGTGGGTTTAGAATAACGGGTGTTGATATAGATTACTTCAATAGGCACTATTCAGAAGCAATTTTCGAAAATGGAATACAGTGTAGAGATATGGTGAGATTAGCTCTAGATTTGCAGGTTGAAAAAGTAAGTTTCTGACTACTGGGTAATAAGTATCATTGTAGAAACTTTTATTTTTAAAGGAACACTTGACTATACAAGAACTATTTACCTAAGGAGCCGTTAAGTTAAAAGGAGATAACCATTAATAAAGTTATTCTGTAATAGGGACCTATTAAGGTCCTTTTTTATTAGTCTTGCATTTAGAAAATGCGGATTTTTTGCGGGCTAAAAACTAAAAGATAGTAATAGCGAAAGAAGGATTATCCCTTTGTGCATTGAAGTTATAAATGTAAATGTGCATGCATTTGAATGTAATAAAAAGTTGTGCTAATCAAAATGAAGTGGGGAGGAAATAACATTTGAAAGTAAATTACAAAAAGGTGTTGGGTTACTTACTATATTTTTGGGGTTTCTTTATTTTGTTCGTTTTTGTCAGCAATGTAAATGCCTATTTTCATTCCATGTCGAATGAACAGTTTAGAATATATCCTTGGCAGATCCTAAAAGTTTTAATGTATTTCCCAATTGGGGTGTATCTGGGACTTCCTGACTTTTTAGTAAAAATGAAAAAGAAGGGAAAATGGACACTAAATTTTTATAAGATTATATTGGTAGGGCTACCTATGATGTATCTATCTTTTTACTGGTATATTCCCCTTTCATTTCCGATTCCCAATGTCTTAACCTACACAAACTCTATATTTAGTTTGGGAACTATAATTGCTGGTTTTATTTTTATTAACAGCTTTAGCAAAGTTTAAAAATCGAAAAGTTGTTGTGTCAAACAAATCAATTAAGTAACATAACAATACTTAGAGGGGGAATTGACATGTTACAAAAATTTTCTAAATCGACCAATGATAGGGCACTATTTGGAGTATGTGGAGGAATAGCTGAGTCTCTTGGTATTTCACCTTTAATTGTAAGGACAATTTTTTTCGTAACTGTTGGGTTTTCTATCTATTTGTATATATTTTTAGCAGCCGTATTACGAGATAGATGACCCTCGTAATTTCTTATCCAATTTATTGAAATTGTTTTGAGGAGGTTTAACTTGGTTAAGAATCTACAAAATAAAAGTATACTGTTAGCTTTTTTACTCGCTTTAGTTATATTTGTGATCTTTAACGCAATTCCACCTCGAAATAAACCTATTGATTTTGCAGAACTTCCTGATAATTATATGATTATCGAAGGTTATGTCGTTTCCAAACGAATCGATTCTATCTGGTTAGCAAAAAAGCCAGTTAGTTTTGTAGGAAGAGCTTCAGTTTATATTACAGGGTATGGTGCGAGTAGCATTAATGTATCTAAAAGTAAGGATTTCGAGGATAAAATGACATTTAGACAACTTAAGATAAACCAAAAAGTACGTGTTTATTGTGATTATATTAGAGAATCAAATCCCCCTAAAACAGTAGCTTTCTATCTCGAGATAATTGAAAATAACGATTAACCCTAGTATGGATTAGCAGACTCATAAACTTTTTTTATTTTCAACTTTTATTGTACTAAATCCAAATACCATGTCATGATCCAAGAAGGATAATCACTTCTTTTGTTGAAATTAATAAGCTATTAACTGTGATTTAGGGGGATATTATTGAAAAAATATTCATTTGCATTTCTGTTACTACTAATAATAGTTGTAGTTTTAATTAACATTTATACGTATCGTGAACAAAACTTGGATGAATTATTAGATATGGATAATGTTGATAAGTTTCATATAGTTACTGAGTATAAAGACTCTTATGAATTTAAACTTTCAAAAATTGACCAAGAAGCTATTAATAAACTCGCGGCCTATTTAAATCAATACAAAGTAAAACTAACAAATAAGGATGGTTGGGTCTCTAATTATGAAAATGAACGATTTGAACTTTACCTTGGATACAAAAATGGGGAAATGGAAATATATACACTTGAACGAGACGTTATTGCCTCAAACAGAGTTTACAAGGTATTGAATGCACCTTTGGATTATAAATGGATAAAGGAATTTGAGCGGGACATCAATTCAAAATAAGAAAAGAATATACGATTGAAAGAAGAATTTATAGCTATAAGTACGGTTTGAAAAAACCAAGTGGGGAAATCATATTTAAAGGTCTTCAAACTGTTAGGTTATGGAGAGGGGGGAGGTATATTGGTTACAGAGATAATAGTTTTCGGGATTGTTTGGGGTGCATTATTTATTTACTTTTTAACACCATTTACAAGTTTGGTAACTTTTGAATCTCACAAAGGCAGTGATGTAGCATTCAAACATGTTTTTATAGATAGTTTAATTAAAATTGTGATGCATAAAAAAGCAATCCTTGCTCTTCTAATGTTGGTCATTACTTTAGTTTTTATCTGGTCTTATTACTCACAACTTGAATGGTATAATCTTGCTCATGGTGTAGGCGAAATGTCTATAAGACCAAAACTACTAGCCATATACTACATCGTAAGTGTAATAATATATTCGGCACTACTTTATCTTTTTTTAGCTCTCAGAAGAGCCTTAGTGTTCATAAAAAATACCTAATAAAGCTAAATGTAAGGTTAATAAAAAAGGATAGGGAGATATAAATGGAAATCAGAATAGCAACAATAAATGATGTTGAGGATTTAACTTCGTTGGTGAATCAACTTGGATATCCAACTACTGTAGAAAGTATGAAAGTACGTTTTGAAAATATTGAATCTAATCCTGATTATCACACTTTAATAGCTTCTTATGATAGCAAAACGGTTGGGATGATTGGAATGGTTAAAGGTTATTATTATGAGATCGATGGCTTGTATGTTCGTATTGTAGCATTTGTTGTAGACTCTAATTTTCGTAGGAAAGGGATAGGAAAAGAACTTTTAGAAGAAGCAGAAAGTTGGGCAAGAAGAGGTGGAGCGGTTGGGATAGGATTAAATAGTGGCAACCGACGAGAGAGGATCAATGCTCATAAATTTTACAAAAATATGGGTTATGTTGAAAAAAGTATCGGCTTCGCAAAAAGTCTAATCTAAATCTTCTTGAATGAATATCGGGACTGTCAAAATATAATTTTATTATACGTAATTAGATTTGAGTGACAGTATTTTGATCTTTTTTACATATTATAAAAGCAAGTAGTTTTCGGGAGGCGTAAATAACAAAAATGCATAATTGTATAGGACTTTCTGGAAGTATCATTATGACAGATCCTGATAAATTCCCTTTATTATTTACTAATGAGAATGTAAGTCATATTGAGATTGGTGAGTTTCCAAGCGAAGAGTCGTTACATAATTTCTTAGATCTGTTACATAAGAAAAATCTTACTTTCGGTCTACACTCCCCTCTGTATAGAAATCAAAGTAAATATGATCTGCTGGAAAAAGTACAATACGAACCTGAACAGGCTTGGGAACAGTTTGAATCAGAAGTTAAATATATGTCCCAATTAGGTGCTGAATATATCTTAGTCCACTTTCCTTATTTTAAAGAAGAAAAAAACATAGATACTACTGATATGATTGAAAATGGCTTAAAAAGATTACATGACCTTCAAGAAAGATATTCGATATCTATTGTTTGTGAACCGAAACTGGGTCTTAATAGGTCATCGTTTGGGATAAGAGCTCTTGAGCAATTTTCAACTGAGATTTGGGACAAGTATGGCATAAAACTGTGCATAGATATAGGGGATTACTTGTTAGCGACTGGTGATAAAGCGTTAGATTATATCAAGAAATGGACAAGGCATATAAAAGTAGTTCATCTACACAATGTAGAGTTTCATAATAATAAATACATATGGGTACCTGTCCACCCATCTCATGAAAAAGACAATTCACATTTTAATGTAAAGGATCTAATTTATAAGCTGTCGAAAAGTTCTGGAGTGTTTTTTATTTTTGAACATACACCCCATACAAATCCAACAGAAACGTTTGTTAATGAGGGAATTAATTGGGTAAAGGATATAATTAGAGAATAACCAAATTATGATGCCTGGCCTAATTGGTGCGATTGTCCCAAAAAGGATTATCGCTTATTTTTGTTGAAAAAGGAGAATTTAGCTGATACGCCGAATGTTTAGTGATATTGAAAGGTCAGGGGGGTTCTTATCTATGTAATATATAGCCTTTCGTCTATTAAATATCAATTTAGATTAATTTCAAAACATATACAAATTAAAGAAGAACAGATGGAATAGATGATGAGATAGAGAAACAATTTGAAGAAGATTTAAAACGGGAATAAGGGTGCAATAATCCAAGTAAGCTTAATGCACTTTTTGTTGACTTGAACCATAGCAATTACCGTTTTGTTAAGGCCATTAAAATGGAGGAATTTAACAATGAAGATCGGACTAATTGGTGATAGTTTAACAGAAGGTCGACCGGGAGTGTCTTTTGTAAATATATTAAAAGAAAACCACC
The DNA here is from genome assembly GCF_031324165.1 of Ferdinandcohnia sp. QZ13. Lineage (NCBI taxonomy): Bacteria > Bacillati > Bacillota > Bacilli > Caryophanales > Bacillaceae > Ferdinandcohnia > Ferdinandcohnia sp. QZ13. Next base: position 73,232 of record NZ_JAVIVW010000001.1, read on the forward strand.
AAAAATTACATATGATAATCTTGGTAAACCAGGAGAGAAAGTAAAAAGTTTACCAATCCCGAGGAATTTAAGGAGTATTACAACAAAGTATTGGAGTTGGTTATTGCGTCTTCTAAACATGTGGTTACGGTTTCGCCAGCCATAGTGGGTGAAACTTCACAGAATGAATTCAATAAAGAAATAAAAAATTTATCCACCATCATCCAATCCCTCTCTATAAATCATGTAAATGTAAGTTTCCTAGATATGTATTCCGTATTTGAGAAACACCTCTCTAGTGTAACTAGTTCAGATTATATCAGTATCAAAGTGATGAGAGTGATGCTTGATGCTCTCTTTTATAAGAATCCAACTAGCATTGACCGGTTATCAAAAAAACGAGGACTTCACTTCACGTTGGATGGCATACATTTAAATAGTACGATTGCAGCACTTTGTGCCGACGAATATTCAACTATGATAGATCGACTCCTATTCAACGACCACAAGTCCATTCAGTAAAATACTTTTTTATAGGGGTGGTATAAATAGCAGGATATAGGAAGGTTGCTATTAAAACTGATGTACTTATATTAATTTGAGATGCTCTTATTTCCGAAATCCTTTAAGGGGAGGGAAATCAATTCGTGAATAAGAAACACCTTTTCTAATCACCTTAAGTAATAACCAAATTAGAAGAAGGTGTAGTATGGCGAGAAATTATTTTCGGACATTCACCATCATTTCGTTAAGCATAGTCTTATTACTAATGTCGTCGTGTAGTCAGCCCAAAAGTGAAGAGGAACCCAAAAATGATAAAACTCCCCGTGAAGTGTTAGGTTTCTACACAGAACAGGAAGGAACGTATCCAGGCTCTCAACCTACAGTTAACTCGCAATTCACCAGTTTAAGCATCATTGCACCTTTTTGGTATAAGCTTGATGATAAACGTCCAGGCAATCTTATAGCTTCCGTTTCATCAGATCATAAAAGTAAGGTTATTCAGAGTGCTCACGATAAAAACCTGAAGGTATATATGGTTGTACATAATCTCTTCTTTGAAACCGTGGAGAAGGGAAAACAAGTAGCGAGTAATGTACTTAATGACGATAAAAACCGGAATGTTTTCATTCAGAACCTCCGCAATGAAATAGCTCAGTTTAAATATGATGGTATCAATATCGACATGGAAAATTTGAATTTGACTGACAAAGATTCCTTTAGCCTGATGATAAAAGAATTGTCTGATGCTCTGCATCGTGATGGAAAAGTAGTTACCGTTTCAGTCCCTGCAAACACCGGTGATTCCCGCGCTAACCCTTGGTCTCCGTGGTTTGATTACGAAAAACTTGGCCGATATTCGGATGGGTTAATGATTATGACATACGATGAACACAATCCAAGAACAAAACCCGGTCCAACAGCTTCAGTTGATTGGACAGAAGCAACGATTCGTTATGCCTTAAAACAGGGAGTACCACCATCAAAGATTTTACTCGGTATCGCAGGTTATGGATGGGACTGGGATACAACAGCAGACAAAGCTGCCTATAGCTCCTATGCACAGTTAATGGATCAGAAAGAAAAATATAAATCGAAAGTGATATGGGACACCGATTCACAAACACCTCATTTCAGTTACGTAGATAAAGAACAACACAGCCACCACGTATGGTTTGAGAATAGTAAGAGTCTTCGGTTTAAGTTAGACCTTGTAGAAAAATATGACTTAAGAGGAATCGGGATTTGGCGACTTGGTTTAGAGGACCCAGCGTACTGGACGACCATATCCGAGAAAATTGGGGTCAAAAGGTGATGGAATGATCACCCCAATCCTGAACATATTTTGAAACAAGGGTTTGAATGGTTTCAATTCCATTAAAATGCGATTCCTTAGTTACAATGGGGCGACGGTCCAATGTGGACTATCGCCTACTTTCGTTAACGTTATTCAGGTAAAAAGAATTACGCAATTAGAGGGGATAAATATGGGGAAATATGAGGTAAAGCAAATAAACAATCTATTGAATTATGATTTGGATAGTTTAGTAAAACAAAGCAAAGAAGAGTGTTATCGTTTTGTAGAAAGACTAATAAATGATTATAAAAATGGCAGTAATACTTTTGACCATTATGGAGAAGGGCAGAATTTTTAAAAGTGATTAGAACCCATTTTATTGCCACACACGGTCACAAAGATCATATTGGAGCAATACAATTTTTAGGTGAAATTGAAATCTATATTCATAATCTGGATTTAGAATTAATTCCAGAGAATATTAGAAACAAATTAAATAGGAAACTTCCAGATATCGGTCAAACTTTAAGTAATTTAGAATGTGTTCTCCTTGGACACCATACTGAAGGATCTGTTTTACTATATCAACGTAGAAGCAAAGTGTTATTTTGCGGAGACCATCTCTGTTTTTTTGGAGAACAATTGAGCGGTAATGTTGTAGATATAGGTGTTTGTGAGAAGCAAAAATATAAGCAGTTTGTTTCTGAATGGTCTCAAAACGAGGAAATGAGAGAACAGCACAATTTTAGTTTATTTATCGAAGGATTAAAAAAAAATACCAAATACGACGTTGATTATTTATGTACGGGGCACGGTGTAGTTTTAAAAGGTAAAATAAATGAATTTATTTCTGATTTGCTTAAGTTTGAATAGTTAACAATAATTTTTTTCAACTTACGGGAGCTATTTTTCTAGAAGGAGATTAGCCTTTTTTATTGATATAAAGAAGCAGAATAGTTGAACGATTTATTTGTTTCCGTGGTAACATATGGATAAAAACAATTCACATGAATACACATTGCAATAAAGGAAATATTTTCTTGACAGTCGAATATTAGCCCAGAACCATAATCAACTATTCCGATGAGGAGGATTCTTGTGCGTCCACGACCATTATTTATTGAAAATCCAGAGCATTATAGGTATGTTAGTCTTGTGCCAGATGGAGATATTGAAGAAATTCTTAGTAAGCAACGAACTAAGACCATTACCCTCTTAAGCAGCGTATCAGAGGAGTTAGCAAGGAAGGCGTACGCACCAGGGAAATGGACTTTAAAAGAAGTGATAGGGCATATGACCGACTCGGAACGTGTGATGTCGTATCGAATGCTTGCTATTGCACGAAATGAAAGTGCACCACTCCCAGCAATGGATCAGGATCAATACGTTTCTGCGGCAAACTTCAACAAATTATCCTGGGAGCAGTTACTAGCTGGTTTAGATACGGTACGCTCCAACACGTTAAGCCTTATTTCAACCATTGATGATGCAGCGTGGGTTCGTAATGGAACAGTAATGAACAGCCCAGTTTCGGTAGGTACCATTGCATATGGCATTGTCGGGCACGAGTTACACCATATGAAAGTGATTAGTGATAAATACTTATAAGTCTTTTTCTAATAATGAAAAAACCTAATTTCTCATTTATTGCTGAAAAATTAGGTTTTTTAATATTGAAACTTCCAGATTACTTTTCCAATTGCCATTTTAACATTTTATTTTCTGAACCAATTCTGTTCATTTGTAACTTTTCTAACACTCTTATTGAAGGAACGTTATCATCAAGACATTCAGCAACTATCTTAGTTACGTTTTTATCTGAAAAAGCCCACTCTATAAGTTTTTGAACTGCTTCAGTTGCATAACCCTTACCTTGAGTGGAAGGTACAATCCCATATCCAATTTCAACGATGTTTTCTGAATTAGGTTTGCCTTTAAAACCAATATCACCAATAATAGTGTTATTTTCTTGATTAATCACAAACCATACACCCCAACCTAAAAGAGTAGAATCATCTTTTAGTTCTCTTAAATACATATTTATATGGGGACCCATTTCATAATCTTCTGATGTTCTAATAATGGATATTGACTCTTCTGTACAAGGAATCAATTTCAGTCTTTGTGTTAGTATTTCCACTATTTATCTCCTTTTTATATTTTTATCTCCTGGGTAGTATTTATCGAAATAATAGTTTCAATAAGATTCGTATCACTTTCCAGTTTTTGTACTTGTATTTTACCCCAAAATAGGGACTTGCTGTAGGGATATTTCCACTTTTTTAAACATTTATTCAATAATTGGAAGTTAGGTAATGATTGTGAAAATTTGTACTTCAACTATAGGGTGCCATACTTCAAGAAGGAAGCATGGCTATTCTTATTGAAGTAAAGAAGAGAATAGTTGAACAAGGATTTATATAAGTTTTGTAGAATTATAAAGTAAAGTACAGATTGAGCTTTACTAGGTATTCGAATAGACAAATAAGCTGAACATCGATTAACAATAAATCTATTAAAGTGTTCTAATCAAACATAAAGCTAGGGTTTTTATCTTTGAAGTAAGAACAAACTTGGCAGTACCAAACAAAGACAAGGAGTGAAGTTATGAAATTTCTGCTTACATCTGGAGGCATCAATAACAAAAGCATATACGACGCGCTGGTTGACATGCTGGGCAAGCCGATTGCGGATTCCAACGCCCTGTGCATCCCCACTGCGATGTATGGACACCCTTGGGTTGGCCCTGGCGTCAAAGCCTGGCAGTTCATCAGTGGGAAAGAAGAGAATCCCATGGTCGACCTCGGTTGGAAATCCGTCGGCGTGCTGGAGCTGACAGCACTTCCAAGCATCGACGAAGACCGCTGGATACCTCTGGTACAGGAGACAGACGTACTGCTGGTGTCAGGCGGCGACGCCCTTTACCTGTGCCACTGGATGCGTCAATCCGGTCTGGCAGACCTTTTACCGTCACTGAACTCTGTCTATGTAGGAATGAGTGCTGGGAGCATGGTGTTGGCACCTAACATAGGGGAATACTTCGTTGGCTGGACTCCACCAAGCGGTGGTGATGAAACACTGAGACTGGTTGATTTTTCAATCTTTCCGCACCTGGACCACGAGATGCTGCCGGGAAACACCATGGCTGCCGCAGAGAGATGGGCAGCAGGGATGCAGGGGCCTGCATATGCGATTGATGATCAAACAGCAATCAAAGTAATCGAAGGTGCGGTAGAAGTTTTATCAGAAGGGCATTGGAAACTGTTTACACCTTGATCTTACACAACGCCCGTTTCTTGGTATAATCCCATGGGATAGTGGGATAATTTGAAAATAAATAGAAACTTAATGTCACGATTCTTCAATTTAGAAGAATCGTTTTTTCTTACTCACTAAAGGGTAGCGTTTCTTCAAGAAGGAGATTGTACTCTTTTTATTGAATTATAGGGGCAGGTATCTTTAATAATAGGGGAGATAAAATGGAAGGGAATAAAGTAAAAAAGCAACTTAAAATGGGCTTTATTTTGTTTGGAGTTTTTCTTATATCGGGAAGTATACAAGTTATTTTTACCCCATATAACTTTGTTCGAGTTGTATCGTTATTTTTGGTTATTGGAAGTTCATTATCTTTAGGTGCATTTATTAGAGAAATACTTATTATTAAGACAATGAATCCTAATCAATAAATTTAATTTTCTTTTTCAAATTACGGGTAGCAATTAACTGGACAGAACTATAGCTTTTTCAACTATTGTGGCAGGTGTATGGAAGAAGTACATATCCTGTTTTGAGCGAGAATTTCAAAATAAACATTACACGAACACAGGTATTGAAAATAACAGGTACATAGGAGGACGAAATATGAAGATCGATAGAATAGATCATGTGAGTATAAACGTAAATGATCTTTCAGAGGCTAAAGTGTTTTTTCTTGATTTAGGACTTGAAGTGCAAGCGGAATGGGAATTGGATGGTGAACAGTTGGATAGAATAGTTGGGCTTAATGGTGTTAAAACGGCATGTGTAGGATTGGGGATGCCAGATGGTCAGACATGGATAGAACTAGTTAAATTTTATACGCCATCAGATGAAAAAGATATTCAGCAACCTTTTGCAAATACGCTGGGTATCCGACATATTTGCTTTGCTGTTGAAAATATTGAAGCTATTGTTGCAAAGTTGAAAAAGAGGGTACGGAAATCTTTAGTGAGATACAGCAATATGAGGAAAGCTATAAGTTATGCTACGTTCGTGGTCCGGAGGGTATTATTTTGGAGTTGGCGGAGAAACTCGGATAAATATTGAAGGGTCTTTAAATGATTTAGATCTCCGACTTTAAAGAATTCTTCGTAAACTGTCGGGTAGTGATAGTCCAAGAAGGATTATAATATTCAAAATTGAGTGTACTTAATTTTATGAAAGATATAAAATTGTCTAAAAAGGGGGAAAGTTATGGAAGTTAGGAATCGATTTTCTAGACATTACGATTTAGACTGGATAAAGGTATTAGTTATGTTCATCGTGTTCCTTTATCATTGTTCAATGTTCTTTAATTCTTTTGATTGGCACATTAAAAACAATAAAATCAACCATACATATATCGAATTTTTTTCCCTCTTAGTGGGAAATTGGATCATGCCAATATTTTTTGTAATATCTGGAATTGCTACTTATCACGCTCTAAAAAGAAGAAATGCTCAAAGTTTTATGAAAGAAAGGTTTTTACGACTTGGAATACCCTTGCTTCTAGGAATCTTTCTATTATCACCCCCTCAAGTGTATATTGAAAGAATTACGAATAATCATTTTAAAGGTTCTTTCCTACAATTCTTTCCTCATTACTTTGACGGACTATATTTAGAAATTGGTGGAAATGGTAACTTTGCATTTTTTGGACACCACCTTTGGTATCTTTTAATGTTATTACTTTTTTCGGTCATTACGTTGCCACTATTTCTAAAAACTCGAAAAAATGTGAGTGGTAAAGATTTTAATATTCTTCATTACTTATTAATTCCTATCCCCCTTACAGTCGCCGCTTTAACTGTCAATAGTATTGTAAATTTAGCGAGTTGGGGAATAATCTTTTATTTCTTATTGTATATTTTAGGATTTTACTTCTTTTCCAGAGAATCGTTAAGGGAGTTTGTGCGTAAAATAGGCTTTTTAGCAGGTGTTTTAGGTATACTTTGTACAGCTTCATATATATTCTGGGTTATGTTCTATGGTTTTCCGATGAATGTTTCCATCAGTTGGGCAATTTTCGTGATAATTCGTGTCCTTTTGGTATGGAACTTGCTATTTTTTATCTTATTCTTAGGCGACAAATATTTGAACTTATCAAATAGAGCTTTAAAATATACAAGTGAAGCATCTATGCCATTTTATATTCTTCATCAACCTATAATTATTTTAATAGGATTTTTTATCTATAATTTAGGATGGTTGGTACCTGTAAAATTATTTTTTTTAGTAGCAACAGCATTTTTGATCATTATGTGTTTGTACCATTTTATTATTCGTCGAGTTAACTTTCTCCGTGTTCTTTTCGGTTTAAAAGAAATGAAGAAAGAAACTTTTAGTCAACAAACTATGGAGATTAGTAAATAGAAATATTTTATGTATTGAAAATTGAGACAGCATATAGTTGCTGTCTTTTAGTTTATTGATAGTTTAAGTTATTAAACTAACGGCCCCCAATACTGAAGATCAGGAAGAAGTTTGAAAAAGTTAGAGTAGAATGATAAGAACCATATAAATTACTGATATCTATGTTAGATACCTTAGGGCACCATTCATTTATTGTAATAATCTGAAGTTATTACTGTATGTTGTGCATATAAAAGAAAATGGGAGGTGTTACTATGTTGAGAAACAACAATTCATTTATTACTTTGGGTATTGTTTGGACCGTTATATTTGCTGGTATGAGCTTCTATTGGGCTGCTGGCGGTATGGTCGGTGTTAGATCCTTAGGTGGAGCTGTGTATGACATGGCTATAAACCCTAACCCTTCATTCATTAATATTGTATGGCTTACCGGTTTCATTAAATTACTTGGCGCAATATTATTGTTGATGCTTTTTGTTCAATGGAGAAACCCTATAATAACCAGAATGCTTTACTACATCACTAAAGTTGTAGGAGTTTTAATTTTCTTATATGGGTTACTGAATTTTATAACAATATTAATGAGTGTGTTTGATATTTTAGATTTTGACCTAGATTCGTATGCAACTTTCTGGAGATTAGTGTTTTGGGAACCATTTTGGATGGCAGGTGGTGTGTTTTACTTTTTCACTGTTAAAAGATAAGGATTTTTCACCTCAATAATATTTTTTTCTTAATATACTTTTTGGAACGAAATTCCATAGACGGGTGCTTTTCTTCAGCAAGAAGATGTCACCTTTATTATTGGAGAATATGGTATGTTTATTTTAGATCAATTTTTTGTAGCTATAGCAAATGGAAAAATTGCTGGAGTTACGGCGTGGACAGATGGAATAAAAAAATCGGTAAGATCAAATAGAAAAGAGTTGAGAAAGCACTTAGGTTTCTTCAAGGGAAGCATGACAGGAATCACATATCTTAGGGGGGGAATGATGAGTAAAAAACGTATTATTTTATCAAGTTTTTTAATATTATTGATACTATTTCTATCATTTACAAAACCGTCTTCTGATACTTTTAACAATTGGTTATCCAACAAATATAATTTAGAATGCCAAGAAAATGAATGTGTAAGAGATTCTAACAATTATAAGGTTGTTAATAGAGATTTAGACAATTACGTTTTATTTAACAAGATAGGAATAAAATTACAAAAGGAAGATGGAGTTTTTTTACAAATTGAAGGGATAGGAATCTTTGGAGTATTCTCCACATTTACATACAAAGCATTCGAAGAATGAATAATGAATTTATTCAACTTCATGAAAGAACGTTAACTTTCATTTTTGTGCCGAAGATCCATGGATGGCTAACTTGGCATTTAGAGCAAGTTGACCCCAAACCTATGTGGTAAAGGGTAAAAGGTTTACAAAGTCATTTATGAATAACAACCGTAGTACCAATTGGAACTCTAGATGATAAGTCTAGAACATCATGATTAAACATTCTAATACATCCGTGTGAGACATTCTTACCAATTGAAGCCGGGTTATTTGTTCCGTGTATACCGTAATGACGTCTTGACAGTCCCATCCACAACACTCCAAACGGTCCTCCGGGATTAGGTTGTTTATTAATAATCGTGTATGTCCCAGTAGGCGTTGGTGCCAATATTTTTCCGATTGCAATAGGGTAAGTTTTTATCCTCCTGTTTCCATCAAAAAGTGTTAATTGATGCTTTGATGTTGATACGTTAACCCATTTCGCCAAGAAGATCAACTCCCTTTTTTTTACTATTTGTATGAAGTAACCCAGGCATTAAATAGGTGCATTTCTTTAAAAAGGAGAAGTGTTTTTTTTCGAAGTTAAATCTTGTGACACGGTAATAAAGCCACTATTAATAAAATTGAGTTTTATATAGCTTTTTCGGTTTGGTGGTCCACGGGACTGTCCCTCTGGTCTTCCCCTGTTAATTTCTATCGGGGGGATTGTAGGTCACACATGTGCCGGCTACGAAGTCATGGATTGCTCTTTTATCTTCTCGGACGCACACCATTACTACACTTACAATGAATCCGATTCCTAACGTCAACGCATAAATTAGCCCTGCCACTACAATCCGAAGTAGCATATTCCCAATGTGTAATTTTTCACCATCAACCCTCGAAATTCGAATCCCACATGTCCTTTTTCCAACCGTATACCCGTACCAAAAGAGTGGTAGGCTTAGAGCATATAAGAATTCTAGAAGTCCAGATTGCCAAGAATCATCATCTATTGGAAAGTGAAAAATGAGTGAAAGTAGAAAAATGGCAAAAAAAACGACAATACCATCGATAATTGAAGCACCCAGTCGAATCCAAAATCCAGCTGGTTCAAAATCACTAAGCATGTAAACACCTCCAATATAATGTATTCATCTAAGATGATTCCTATTAATGGTAATGTTATTTTACCATCGTTTGAAACCGGTCACCACCAAGATGAATTAAATCAATTTATAAAAGAGATGAACCTTTTTAGTCAGTTATGGAGGCGGCCAATATAATCCCTTTTTCGAAATACATATTTACACAATTTTTACTAAATAATATATAAAACATATGTGGATTTGGGTGGATGGTTGTGGGATCAAATTCGAATGATAAAATAAATGTCTTTTTAGGTCTTTTTATGATTATATCGGCTGCAGGAATTGTTTCACATGTCATTGTAATTCCTGCAATTCTTGATAAGGCAGGCAGAGATGCTTGGATTTCCGTGCTTTTGATTGCTATTTTATTTATGGGATGGATTTTCATTGTGTATTGTATACAGCGGAAAACAAAACAGCAGCATTTGTTTTTATGGATAAAGGAAAAAGGAAACAAGTTGGTGGCATATTTCTTTGGCGCACTGGGTGCTTTATTCTTGCTGGCGGCCTCAACGGTTTCTTTTATCGATACTGTCTCCTGGGCCACTACGACCTATTTACCAAGAACCCCTCCTTTGGTTTTAAGTTTTTCATTGGCGGTTATATGTTTGTTGCCTGCCCTGAATGGAATAAGAAGTATTTCTGTCATTAATGGCATTTTGCTGCCAGCCGTTATCATCTTCGGGTTCATGGTAGCTATCGGTAATATCCCACATAAAGATTACAGTTTATTGCTCCCCCTTCTGGAAAACGGCTGGTTTCCTGCCTTGAAAGGCATATTAGCAGCCGGAGCTGGTATTTTTGAATTATTTCTCGTCCTTCTTTTTCAGCACAAAATAGAAGGAAAGTTCAAGCTTAGATATTTGTTTGTAACTGGTATTGTTCTTATTATCCTGACGCTTGGTCCGCTAATGGGGTCAATCGCTATTTTCGGACCAGAGGAAGCTTCCAAGCAGCGTTTTCCTGCCTATGAGCAATGGGCTATGCTAAGCCTGGGGAGATACCTTGAACACTTGGATTTCATCTCTATTTATCAATGGATGGTTGGGATATTTATTCGGATTTCCTTATCGATTTACTTAATCCCTGAGGTGTTCAACTTCGAAGGCAAAAAGAGGGTGAGCATTCAGATTATCATAGGTTTGTTCCTAAGTGTATCGGTACTGTTTAATCCTGTGGGCGATTTGGTGTTTTTGACTTTTGTAAAAAACTATTTCCTTCCGATATCAACTCTTTTCATTTTTTTCTATACGTTGACCCTGTGCTTATATGTATTGGTTAAGTCTAAGAAAAAGGGGATTAGGACACAGTGAAGCATACTAAAGATAATCAAGAGGGACAATCGAAGGAGTTGGAAGAACTCGGCTTTGCCGGTATATTGGACCTTTTCAAGGACTGCGATGATGTCAGCCATCAAACAATCGTAACTAAGAGAGGCTGTACTATGAACCTAGTTTATTGCCAGGGGCTTTACGATAAACGGAAATATGACACCATTTTGATTCCTTCCCTTAAAAGGATGCTTGAGGAGTGCTCTGGTGAAAGATTGAACATGGGTGATTTCATAGAGCGGCTGGACATTCCTCCAAATAGCTTAAAAGATATAAAAGAATTGATATCAAGGATCTTCAATGGCGAAATTTTAATTTATATTAACAATCAAGTGTATTTTACGGTTGATATTTCTGATCACCCGAAAAGAAATCCACAGGATCCAAATACTGAGATCAGCATTAAGGGGGCAAGGGATGGCTTCGTAGAGGAGATTGGAGTCAATATCGCTCTTATACGAAAAAGACTACGGACCAACAGCCTGGTATGCAAAAGCTATATTATTGGGGAGCGCACACAGACAAAGGTGGCTTTGTTGTATGTAGATGATATTATCAACAAAGACATAAAAGACGATATTCAAAAACGCCTTTCCAGCATAAAAATTGATGGGATCGTAAACTCCAATCAATTAAAGGAGCTTCTGTCAGATTCAGGTTTTGATTTACTTCCAATACTGGATTATACCGGAAGACCAGATTTGGCTGTAGATTGTTTGCTGAGGGGAAGATTTTTAGTTTTGGTCGATGGAATTCCAACGATAGCCATTGGCCCAGGCAACTTAACCATGCTTTTTAAAAGTGCGGAAGATAATGAATATAACTTTTTATATAACTCATTTGAAAGGATACTGAGGATTGTTGGCCTTTTCGTATCAACTTTTTTACCTGGAATATGGATTGCACTCATTACAATCCACCAGGACCAGCTTCCTTTTACACTATTAGCGGTATTGGTAGAATCGAGAAAAGGTGTCCCGCTGCCTTCAGCAGTGGAAGCAACGATTATGCTATTATTGTTTTCTCTATTTCGGGAAGCAGGTTTAAGGTTGCCTGTAGCAATAGGACAGACATTGAGTGTTATCGGGGGTTTGATTATTGGTGACGCTGCCATTAGAGCTGGATTGACTAACCCTGCAATGCTGGTTGTGATTGCTACATCGGAAGTAGCTACATATACCCTTGTCAATCTATCTTTGACTGGAGCGATAAGTGTTTATCGGTTCGTGGTCCTTTTACTGGCAGGCACTCTCGGTTTTTGGGGAGTGTTCTTGGCTATTGCCCTTTTGCTTATTTATACAGCACAGCTTCGTCCCTTTGGAATCCCTTATTTGGCTCCATTTACGCTGGAAGAGCCCAAATCCTTATTAAATATTTTCTTCAGAATCCCCTGGAAATGGATCAAAACAAGGCCACGCTTTTTGAAACCCCAGGATTCTACTAAACAGGAGTGATACCTTATGTTAAAGAAGAAGTTGGCAGTAGTCTTAATGCTTCCTCTTTTGCTTTCAGCGTGCTGGGATAACAATGAAATTGACAAAGTGCTGTATATTCATGCCTTGGGAGTTGATTACAAGGAAGGGGAATACCAAGTATATGCCCAGCTTATAAATATCGGTGGCCTTGGAAGAAGTGAGGGCGGAGGAGGTATTCAGACTTCCCCTAGTACAGTCGGAATGGGAAAAGGAAATACAGTTGACAGTGCCGTTTTTGACTTTTATAAAAATGTGCCTCAAAGGATATTTTGGGGACACCTCTCTTCCATGGTTTTTACAGAGGATGCTTTAAAACAACAAAACATCGTGCTATCGGCAATGGATGTCATAAACCGGTATAGGGAAACCAGATATACAGTTTGGATTTCCAGCACAAATTCTTCGATAAGGGATCTCTTGAATACTTTTCCTATCCTTGGGATATCGCCAATGTTCACGAGACTTTCAGATCCAAGGACTAGTTATGAGCAAAGTTCTTTCGTAGAGCCAAAAAGATTTCAAAAGTTCCTTATAGAATTAAATGAACCAGCCCACACCTCCGCCATTCCAAGATTAGAGCTTTTAGATAATTATTGGCTAGAGAAGGATAATTCATTACCGGCTTACAGAATCAATGGGATAAATATTTATAGCAAGAACGGGTATAAAGGGAAGTTGGTAGGAGAACAAATAGAAGGTCTCAGCTGGATAAAAGAAGGGGAAAGAATCAGTGTTTTTCCTCAAAAGGACGGTTACCAGGCCGCTTCAATCGTATTTAGTAATGTAAAGACCAAAATCAAACCGAAAATCGAAAATGGTTCGCTAACTTTTACAGTGGAAGTAAAAGCAAAAGGAACTATTACGGAGCTTAATCAGGAATTATCGGAAGCTGAAATCAATCAACTGGCAAAAGAACAGATCGCCTCCTATATAAAGACAACCTATCTTGCAGCATTAGAAAAAGAGACTGACTTATACAGAGTTACAGAGACAATATACCGAAAAGACCCACAATCATGGAAGAAAATCACTAATAATGGCCGAACATTGCCACTAACCAATGAATCATTAAAAAAGATTACAATAAAATCCAAAATACAATCTTCAGGAAAACAAAAATTAAAAAAGACGTGAGAAAAATTTTGGACGTTCTTTTTTATGGGTAAAGCTGTTACAGGAGCTTTTTAGAGGTTCTAATCTTTTTGAAAAAATTGTTCTCTTTATGCTGCTCATTTTCTATAATAACGTAGCATTGTGAACAATTACGCTTAAATGAAACCACCTAATAGAATTTCGTTTCTTATTGCATTAATGGGGCGTATTTTGAAGATCAAGATGCCGTAAATGGTGACTTCTTTTTTATTTAGAAACCGATAAGATTTCCGTAAATAAGAAGCTCGTGACTTAAGTCATGAGTGGTTCAATTGTCATGATGAAGGAATAAAAGCTGGATGAGCCGAATAAGTCATAGTGATCAAGGTTTTGTTGTATTCTCAAAATAAGAGAATGGAGTATTTCATTGAGAATATTATTTCTTATATGGCCTACGTCAAAAATTAGGTTATTTTATGCTTTGAATGGCTATTTTCTAAATTGATCGAGGATAATTGATATCGTCACCCGGGATTTTCGATTACCCTGTCATATTGTATATCCAATATGGAAGGGACACTTGGATTTGGTTTTTACCTAATATTGGATTGATTAATTTATACTTTAGTCAGATTTCTCTTTTTCTTGTCTTTTAACATTGAAGGACTAAATTAAACTGTAAGGAGTTGGTTGTATGCAAGTTGTAACTAAAATGTTTTTAGAACAACTCGACATGCATTGGCGTGAGAATGATTGGTTTGCATCCTTCGATCAGGCGCTTCATGGAGTCAGCGCAGCTGAGGCAGCATGGACAAATTCGGGAATCAGTAATTCAATTTGGCAGATTGTCAACCACTTGATATTTTGGAATGAAGACGTAATCCATCGAATTAAGGGCACAGAGAATCCGCATAAGGCAGAAAACAATGAAGAAACCTTTGGAAATCCGGGGGATCCTGAAGACGAAATTGGGTGGGCACAGACAGTGCAGCTACTTAATGAAGTCATGAATAAATTAAAAACGGTCATTGCGGACCTTGACGATGAAAAGGTAAAAGCACCGTATGCAGCTAACAGGTACTCTATTGAGCGTTTACTCAGCAATATCATGATGCACGATACGTATCATCTTGGCCAAATTGTTCTGTTGCGAAAGTTGCAATCTTCTTGGAGTGGCGTTGATTGGTCCTAATGCAATTCGCCCAGTAGTAGAAGCAGTATTGACGATGTGCAGCCCTATTCAATCTATATGGTGAAGTGGTGATTTTCTGCATTATGGATGGTTAAATGGGGGTTTAGTCAAATAAATTAGAACGTATTTACACAGAAATCTTTCGCATATTTCATTATCCAACAGTCTGGCGCTTTTCTTAAATAAGTAGGCGTCTTTTTGTATGTACAACACATCTAGGGATTGATTTTAATGAGGTGTAAAACTAGAATGTGAATTCCTGTACTTAAAGTCAAGGGTGCAATACTAAAAAAGGCGATCATAATGGTCGCTCTTTCTTTTTAATATTTTCATTTTTATATATGGAATATTATGTTAGCATGGAAGTCACAGATTTTGTTTTACGTGGTTAAAAACCCCATTCCTTCATCATCCTTGGATAATTTGGTTTTGATTTTAAATCAGTTATCATTTTAATCTAGAAAAAGATGAACAGGAGAATTAGTTGAAATATCCAAAAGGAGTTATAGAACCTTATTATATTGTGGTGTAATATAGAGGAGTTCTAAAATAAGATGCAGAAAATTATATAGAGTTATAGGCCTTTACCGAAGGATATTTACGTATGGTGGTGATAAAAATTAAAACTCTCGCCTTATATATATTTGGGTTTGTTCGATTTGTTATTTTAGTTGTATCCATATTATTGAGTATATGGTTCTTCGTAGTATCTGTATTTTCAGGGATTGCGGCAATAGGAGAAACTCAAGAAGAGTGGGTTTATGTGTTAACACAATATCTATATTTTCTTGTTTGTGCTTTATTAATAGGTTTGATGAATGAATTTGAAAAGAAAATAAATAAAGAGGATTATGATATAAGCACAAATATATGGTTATTCGATTTATATTTGCTTATATTAATCGCTCATTATGAATTACCTAAAAAACTATTATTGAAAATGATGGGGAGTTCAAAATAAAAAGCCAGGTCAAGTTACCTGGTTATTCTTTTGAGGTATCACAAACAGACAGAGTACTTAAATAACAATGTAATGTCCTCTTTATTTATTTGGAAACCTTTGGTAACATCTAAAATAGAGATGTAAAGAAAGGGGAATCTATATTACACATGTGGATTACTTTGAAATGATTATCTAATTGGATAGAGAGACGATTGCGATTCCTATTGTTAAGGATACGTTTATTTGTCTATCTTAAATCATTCAAGGGAGTCATGGTGTGGACAATTAAATTCCCATTACCAAGCAGATACCTTTGTATATCTGCTTTTAACTATGGGTAAAAATACATCTCTATTGACACAATCATAGCGTCCCAATTTTTGGGGGAATTTAAATGACAAGTCAGTACGAAAAAGAAGAAATGCTAACAGGAGGAAATGTCTCAAACGTATTTCGTTCCGGAGATACTGTACGACGAGAATTAAAGACTGATAGTGTTAATATTCATACATTATTGCAGCATTTGGAGAGTAAAGGTTTTGGTTATGCACCGAAGTTTTTAGGTATTGATGAAAAAAATAGAGAGATATTATCATTTATTGAAGGAGAAGCTGGTAATTATCCTTTAAAAAAATATATGTTGTCTAATGATGTATTAAAAGAAATAGCGAACATGCTTCGTCTCTATCATGATGCTGTGAGTGATTTTCCGTTATCTGCTGAATGGAAACCGATGGATAATACTCCAGATAAAATGGAGGTTATATGTCACAATGATTTTGCCATTTACAACATCATTTTTAATCACGAAAAACCAGTAGGTATTATTGATTTTGATGTTGCTGCTCCTGGTCCAAGACTTTGGGATATAGCTTATACTCTTTACACTTGCGTTCCTTTAAGTAGGATTTATCACTTTGAAACAGGTGAAGCGGTTTATTATGATCCATCAACGGATGCCGACCGTATCAAACAAAGAGTAAAATTGTTTTTTGAATCTTATGGTATCGAGGGAATGGAAGAAGATTATTTAGAGATGGTATTGCGACGATTAGATGGATTATGTAAATACATGATAAAAAGAGCAAGTGAAGGTGACCATGCTTTTCAAAAGATGATAGACCAAGGACAACTTGAATATTATCAAAAGGAAATAAAATTCATTCGTAATCATGGAAAAGAGTGGGTTTCCTAAAAAATGCACTTAATGAATAGTAATAGCGTCAAGCAGGTTTGACGCTATTTTTGTTATTGTCTAAAGGGGCAGCATTCCTGTAATAAATAGAGTTGATAAAAGGTAAGTTTGTGAAGAAATGTACTTCAAATAAAGGGTGCGCTGATTCAAGAAGGATTAAAGTACTTTATTGTTGAAGTTATTAAACTAAAGGAAAAGGTTAGCGGAAGAAGGAAATAGAAAATCAAAGTAGAATTGATTTAAAGGATTGAACTTGTTTTTCCGAGTCAGAATAGTTAAACAACGATTAGTTAATTGGGAGTTAGAAGATGAAAAATAAAAAGAGAAATAGAGACGGCTTTTTTAAAGATACCCTACTTGAGTTTGTATTTGAAGTGGTTTGGAACATCTTAATGTTTATACCAAGAATGATAATTCGCTTAATAGGAAACATTTGGTGAAGTAGTTAGTCAAAATAGAGCTACAAGAGCGATTGCAAATAAGAGCTGTCGTTTTTTTACAAACAAGACAGCATTCCTGTAATCTGTAAATAGGATAAGTTTGTGAATAAACGCAAGGTGCTTTAGCGAAACAAGAAGTTGTAGTTGCGGCTCCTTTTTCTTGTTCAACTAAACCAGCTAATAGTTTGTCAATATTTTTCAATAAAAAGTTTAAATTTGTCATGATATACTAAAAATGTGCATGCCAAATAACCTTCCGTAATCCTCTAATTGGAAGGTTTTACTCTATTTAGTTAGATTTAGACACTATGCTATATCTTGGAAAGTCGATTTACTTTTTAACATTGCAAAAATCCAATGTAAGAGCTTATTAACACAAGCAATCATAGCTACTTTAAAAGGCTTTCCTTCTGCACGTTTCCTGTCGTAAAACTCCCTCATTTTTTTGTTACTGGGAATGATTTCGTCAGTCGTTTTCTTCTTACGACAATCACGAATGGCACAACGAACAGCCATATATAAGGCATGACGAAGCCTGCTAGATCCTCGTTTGGTGATTCGATTCTTTGTAGCCGTAAACTTCCCTGACTCAAATACACTAGGATCAACTCCGGCGAATGCTACAAGCTTTTTAGGGTTGTTAAATCTATCTATCTCACCAATTTCAGAAATAATCGTTGCCGCGATTTTTTCTCCAATACCATGGATTGATTTGATAATATTATATTCTTCAATTTCTTTAGCGAGGGCATCTATCTCTGACTCTAACTTTGATAGGTGCTCTTTATACTGAAGAATCATTTTAATATACATACCTAGGCTTAGTATATGACTTTGATAAACTGTCTTTTCAAAAGGATTACGTGAAGCCGCAGCTTTAAGTTGAATTGCTTTTTCCTTTGCCCACCTGCTCGATCGACTCTTACAAAAACCATTTATCTTGTCTGTAATTACTTCTTCACTTGCACTCAAAATATCCTCGGAAGGGGGGAACTCTGAAAGAGTTAAAAGTGACACCACCGAATATAAATCTCCAAAAACCCCTTTATATTCAGGAAACACTTGTTCAAGCACTGCTTGAAATTGTAGCTTTGTTTGAATCATCACTCCAGTTATATTTTCATGTTGCCTTGTAAGGTTGCGAAGGTTTAATAACTGGACTCCACGTTTTTTAAAAGGCTCTAATTCCTCCTTATAAAACAACTCACAAAGAAGATAAGCATCAATGGCATCTGTCTTTACTTTTCTTAAACTTGATCCTCTTGCCTTATATGAAATCAATGGATTGATGATAATCAATAAATATCCTCGTTCTTCCAAGTATTGAACGACTGGAGTTTGATAATGCCCAGTAGCTTCTAAAATTACCGAAGGCTTCATTCCAGACTCTCTTTTCACATCCTCAAGAAATACTTCAAGTGAATTAAGCCCCTCAACAGTATGGGAAATTTTAAAACTCTTACGATATGGAGTGCCTTTATCTAAAAATGCCTGAACTTGACTTTCACCATTTGAAACATCCAGACCAACGACTGGATTCATTCTAAATCTCCTCCTAAACTAGTAATTTGCCAGTAACCCCTAATTCCTCCATGCAGTATCACAGCTTCGCTTGTTATACGAGATCTAGGTCCCAACCAGCCTCAATCATGTTTCTACAAGTAGGGGGCGAACAGTTTAGCTGTCGGGGTCGAAGCCCCACGGGCAGATACGTTCTACCCTGGCTACTGATATAATAAAACCATATAAAAAATGGTCAACCAGAAATATTTAGCATTCTGGTTAACCTTATAATACGAACGGGGCAGGTTAGTTGAAGATCGATGTTTAACTTGTGTTCAACAATCGGACCAGATTGTTGAAGAAATACAATTCGATTATGACCAAGGGAGTACAATCAATCGTATCGTAAATAAAGAGGTGTGGCATGATTCAATATATGATTGAATCATGCCTTTTTTTATGAGAAAACGTCAATGCCTAATGAAAGAAGGAGAAAGACGGTCATTATACAACCAGCTAGAATGGCTTTTCCCTTGTGTGTAGGATCAGAAGACTGGAGTACGTGACTGAAATAAAAAATAGAACCAGCTGTTATTAAGAGAAGTTCGATTAGGATGCTTACAAAAACAAAATCCCATAATCCTAAACCAAGGAGAGGTAGGCCGCCTGCGTTTCCCGGGAGAATGGGTAGATCGGGACGATGAACGATTAAATCCAAAACCCAGTGGCTAAAAGCTACAGCTCCAATAATTGCCCCTGATCTTTTACCCCAAAAACCACCAGCAAGGAACCCTGCTAGAATGGAAAGCAACATGGCCCCTATGAAAGAATGAGTATAAAATGCATAAATCATCATCTTGGCATAGCCGCCCTCGCCGATTGGTTCTATTGACTCCATCCCGGCTAAATTGAATGGAATAAAGGCTATATCAAGTAACTGAGTGCAGACCAACAACGACCAAAGTGGTAGTTCTGGGGTTTTACTTTTCACTACAGCAGCAACTCCAAAATGTCCAGCGAACATCTCAACCATCTCCTAGATATTGAAATAATGAATAATCCATTTTATTATAAATAACTTTAATTTTCTTCGTTGGAGATAATTGTGAAATTTGTGTAATTTTTGTGGTTAGGTTTTTTTAAATCCATTAGGTTGTTCAACAAACGGGCGCGATTCTTAAAAACGAAGATCGCTTTTTTTATTCAAGTAAAAAGTCAGTTTAGTGCAAAAAGCAATATAACAATAGATAAGATGGGGAATATAATTGCACTAATACTATAAGAAGGACTTTTCCTCTTTTTATAGAATAAGACCGACAAGTTAGTGAGGAGCTTATATATAAATAAATTTTAAAGGAGAAACATATGAAATGGTGGAAGTTATTTCTAATGAGCTTGCTTACTATTTTTTTATTCAAATTAACAGTTGAAATAATAAAAAACTTTCCTAAAGCCCATACGACAAACAGACTGAAATAAGGGCTACCATTAAGGCAGTCCTTAATACTGTATATTTGGAACTAAGTAGTTAGATATTAAAACCTACCTTCTATTTTCCATAACGTATTTTCATGTGAAGTATAAGTTCCACCAAGCTGAAGACCAAATTTAACTTGTACTTTTACGAACGCATCCACTCCAAAATCATCGTTATACTCTACATTTAATTGGAATTCCTTTAAGCCATTATTGATACGATCATGTGGTATTTTGTCTCCATGATATCTCTTTATTAAACCAGTATAACTCTTGAGGTAAGGTTGGCTCTTTGCCTTCAAGTGTTGCATTATAAACGATATTCGTTGAATTGCTTTTTGAGGTATTCACACCTGCACCTGCAGAAAATACATTCAAGTTTGCATCCGCATTAAAGGAGGTATCCTTTTTTATTCCCTTTATATATTCAACTTTGATTTCTTTTGCTCCTAAACTAGTCAAAAGATTTATTAACTCGTAGTATTTAGTTTCTAATTTGTTAGGATGGAAGTTCGCAGCTGGATAATAAACACCTTCATATAACGGATGAGCCACATATAGGATATTCGGTTGTGGGTGTCCTAAAGGCAAAGTCAGTTCATGAGCATCATCAATTAAGATAGGTTTTACATCGTTCCCAAGCCAATGCTTTCTTGTTGCTTTCCATTCATCATGAATGCTATTAAAGTATTCATCTCCAAAAGGAGTCTCAGTTTTAGGGATTGTATTATATAAACGATACTTATAATCAAAAAGACTAAAAAATGATATAAACTGCCTTCTCCATATTTTAAACTTTTTAATAGTGGTACCATGTTTGGACATTTTTCATTTGCTCGTAATTCCAAAACATCATCGTACACAAATTCTGTAGTCCTATAAAACTTCCCCTCATAGATTTTTTTATTTTGATTGTCTAAAATTCTAACATATTTATCCCATATGTAATAATAGTTGTACTGTACTTACGTTTTTGCTATTTTGATATTGAACTTAAGGGCAAGAAAACGATGGTTTTAACCTCTATAACCAGGAGAACTATTCCACGAGTGGAAGAGTAGGTAGGTTTAAGTCTATATGTGATATAAAAGAGGATTGTGAAATATTGTGCTTAAACTACAGGGTGCGTTGTTCCAAAAATGATTAATGCACTTTTTGATGAAGTTATTAGATTAATTGGTGCAGGATAGTAGGAATTAAAGAGTACAAAAAGATTTTATTATAATGTGAGGAGATGGTTTTTTGGTTAGTTTACTGGAGAATATATTACAATTATCAGCAGCAATACTACTTCTATGTTCATTCTATTATTATAGACATTTTTAAAAAAATAAGAGAGAAAGAAAACTAACACCAATTGAACTTACAATATATGTTATTACTCAAGTTGCAATTTATCTTTGTGCAGGTAGTTATCTACTTCTGTTTTTGGATAGAATTTATTGAACAATGAGATCCAATAGTCCAAGAATGATTAATGCACTTTTTGTTGGCGTGCCCAGGCAAGCCGTTAATTGCTAACTGGTGAAAGTCCAGTCTAGGTAAGAACCAAGTCGCCTAGTAGCTGACAGGCAACTGGTGGAGAAATCCTAAGGTTGGAGCCCTGTATCAGCAACTTTACAGGTTGTAACATAAAGTGAATCCTGCCGCCTCGTCAAGAGCAACCTGGAAACAGGACAAGGAGAAGTCGAGCCTTGCGACAAAGGGCGAAGACCATGGAAGGTGTGTAGAACTTGGAACAACACTCAAGAATCTCTCGGGGTATGGGGAACGACATGTAAAGAAAGTAATTATCGGAACTGGGGAGACCCTACTTTACCCTTAAGGTTAAGGAGAGAGAAAGCTTATAAGCAATTGCGAAATGGCGGACTGTAAAGAGGGAGTCGGAGGAGGTCATAGTACTTATGATTATCATGACAACACAACATGATATAGGGAAGGACCTCTGCTTTGTTCATGTGTTAGAAGGAGGTAAGAGTGAGTGAATGCTATAAAATTAGCTAACTACACCGATGTAAAAGCTCAAGAACTTTGGAAGACACTATATCTCTGTGCCAAGGAGAATCCGAAACGCAAGTTTCATGCTTTATATGATAAGATATATCGACCTGATATATTACTAGAAGCCTGGAAGCGTGTAAAAAGAAAGAAAGGTAGTGGAGGAGTAGACGGACAAACGATTGAAGAAATCGTTACAAACTATGGGGAGAGAAAATTCTTAAATGAGTTGTATATCCAGCTAAAAGAGAATGAATATAATCCAAGCCCTGTATTAAGAACGTATATTCCAAAAGAAAATGGAAAGAAGAGACCATTAGGAATTCCAACTATAAAAGACAGAGTGGTACAAATGGCTACGAAGATGGTTATTGAACCAATATTCGAAGCGGATTTTCAAGAATGCTCTTTTGGCTTTCGTCCTAAAAGAAATGCACACCAAGCAATGGCAAGCATAAGAGAGGCAAGCAAAAGAAGCTCTTGGGTGGTAGACGTTGATATTCAAGGATATTTCGACAACATTAACCAAGAAAAGTTGTTAAAATTAATTGAACAGAAAATCAATGAACGCAGAGTCTTAAAGTTGATTCGCAAATGGTTGGGAGCTGGAATAATGGAAGAGGGTAAAGTCAGAAATCCCCTAACGGGGACACCACAGGGAGGTGTGATTTCTCCTTTACTGGCAAATATTTATCTAAACACATTGGACAAGCTCTGGATAAAGAAATTCCATCACCTAGGAGAATTAGTTCGTTATGCTGATGACCTTGTAATATTGACAAGGACAAAACAACAAGCTCTTGTGAGTATACAAGTACTGAAGGCTATTATGAATAAGTTAGACCTGACGATTAATCGAGACAAATCAAGATTAGTTCACTTGTTCGATAATAAAGAAGGGTTTGATTTCCTAGGTTTCCACAATCGAAAATTTGAGGTACACAATAAAGGTGGAAGACCCTTTTACGCTATGGCTCATATACCAAAGAAGAATGCCATGAAAAAGATGAGAGCAAAGATTAAAGCATACACAGAACCTAGAAATAAACTATATTTAGACATAAAAGAATTGGTTAAAGGATTAAATAGGATATTGCAAGGTTACAAGAACTATTACAAAATCTCGCGAATTGCGTTTAAGTGGCTAAATCAGATTGACTGGTATGTACTGGAAAGGCTCACACTCTTTTACAACAAGAAAAGAAACATAAGAAGAAAACATGGTAATTTAAAGAAAGTACAGGGAGAGATAAATCATTTAATCGTGAAGCTGGCTCGGAATTATCCATAATGCACAAGAAAGAAGAACATCGGAAAGCCGTATGAGGGAAAACTTCACGTACGGTTTGATGAGGGGGACCTGAAATTAGGTGAAATAGCGTAAGCTATTCCACTGAAATCAGTTTTCTACTCTACAAGTGATTTAACTAACGATGCAGATTAATTGAACAATTATTATTACATAAATGTAATGGGGAGGTGAATTTCTTTGGGACTTATACTTATTGGTATTGTAATCTTTCTTTTAGGTGTTCTTACTCCTATAAGTGATTTAATAACTGTACCAATTTCAATAATCGTTATCGTGTTTGGAATTTATCGTATAGTAAAAAGAAATAGGTAAACTATCTTATTGAAGTAACGGGTGCGTTGATCTAAGAAGGATTAGCCACCTTTTTTGTTGAATTCCTATTGAATAAGCGAAGCGGAATAGGTGAACAAGGGATAATTATATATGAGGTGAAATTAATTGAATATTAGACTTGCTGAAGAAAAATGCATTAACATTAATAAAAATGAGATGGGATAATACCATTGAATTTGATGAGAGCTGTTAATGAGAAAAAAGTAGAGAGAACAATCCCAAACTACCCAATTTATAATCAATCGGTCATATCCAAAAGCTCCTTCAATTAGAGCTTTTCAATCACTTAGGTCATATTTGAAAAAAAGATAAATCCAAGTTTCACAAAGTATTTTAAAAAATGCCCACAAGTCATGAGTGAAATCACAGGAAAATATAACCTTTTGTCGAAATAGGTAATAAATCCTATATATACTTTAATTTGCAAAAGTGAATTTGCAGGGTTTGTAGAGATTTAAATATATGAATCAATAAATTTATTAAAGTCTACATTGAATTAAAGGAGGTAAAGATGAAGAAGATTATAATTGTTTCTATTTTATGATGTTACTGAAGCTGAAGAGATGTTTTGTACAGAAACAGAAGCAAGAGAAGCAGGATATAGAAAGAGTAAACGTTAAGGGGGAGATTTTAGATTAATTTATATTAGATTTATGTGTGGGTAGAGTAACAAAATAATTTATAGAAAGGAATTGTCAGATGAACTTAAAGAATATATCGATATTAACTAAGTTTTTAATTGGGTTATTAGGGTTTAGCCTTTTAATATCATTTGGCAGAGGAGCAATAACCTTTTATGATGGTGCACTTGCTTTTTGGGAATTTGACTATCATCAATTAGTAATGACTGAATCGATACTAGTGGCAAACTTATCTGATTTATTTTATTCAATTTCCTTTTTTAGTGTATTATTTCTACTACTAATACATGCATTACTTATTTATTTGTTTTTTACAGGTAAGAAAGTCTTTATACCTTTGTTTCTTTTAACAAACTTCTTTGCAGTACTTATAACCTTCATTTTAAGTTCAATTACTAATATTCTTACAGAGGAATATCTAGAGTATACTGAAACTTATATTTCTATTGTAATATCAATTTTTTGGTTAGTATTCTTCCTATTATCAAATGAAGCAAGAAGCCTATTTAGTAATGAACTTAAAAGAAAAAAGTATATTAAACTCACCGAAGAAGAATATAACAATCTCTTGAAAAATAAAAATTCAGTTAATCGGACATTGTGATAAAAACAAAATATAGCAATTATTACTTTACTAAACTATATTGGACAAAAACTAAGAACTAAGTAATGTTTATTAAGCTAAGGAGTGCCAATCTTCAAGCAAGTGAAATGCCATTATTAGTTAAAATTATTGTACTAACGGAGCAGTTTAGTTCAATAAGAAATTCTGTTTTAAGGAGGGTTTTCATCGCTTATGAGTATCACTATTGAGCAAGTAGATTATGAGAGAAAATTTGTTTTAAGACATCTGATTGAATTGTACAATTATGATTTTAGTGAATTTACAAATGATGATGTAAATAAGATTGGTTTATATGACTATAAGTATTTAGATAATTATTGGAATGAGCCAAACAGATATCCATTCTTTATTAAAGTTAATAGTAAATATGCTGGATTTGCTTTAATAAGAAAGATTACGAATGATAGCAGCAATGATGTTTATAATTCGATGGCTGAGTTTTTTGTTATGAAAAAGTATAGAAAAATGGGTGTAGGGAGAACAGCTGCTATAAATTTATTTGAAAAATATAAAGAGAAGTGGGAAGTATCTGTGATAAAAGAAAACAAAGATGCTCAAATATTTTGGGAAAAAGTAATCTGTAAATATTCAAATGGTAATTATATAGAAAACAAAAATGAAGATGGAGACACTATATTTTCATTGAAAATTACTAATTAGTATCTTGAACTAAAGGGTGCGATTCTTGAATAACCAGGAATCGCTTTTTAATTCTCTGTGGTGAAGAACAGATTTTTGCGATTCATGGATGACTAACGATTGAATTTCCCGTTTACTAACCAAACTCATACTTCAGTGTTGAAGTATGGGTTTCTTCTTTATACTAAATTATAGGCCTTAAGCTTTTTCTAAAGTAATTTATATATTAGTAGAACCTAAACATGATTAGTTTCGTCTAATACTTAAAACCTAAAAGGAAGCGAATACATGATTGAAGTGGAAAGGAAACCTGATACATCAATTGAATATCTTGACAATGAAGAGAAAATTACGCGGTTAATGGATCAATATGGCCAAGAAGTTATTATGCTGGCTTATACATATGTGAAAGATAAGCAATTGGCAGAGGATATTGCCCAAGAAGTCTTTATTAAGTGTTATGAAAAATTGGATTCGTTTAGGCATGAGTCTTCGTACAAAACCTGGATTTACCGCATAACGATTAATAAGTGTAAAGACGTTTTTAAGAGTTGGCATTATAGACTTCTAATTTTTACTGACCTTATTAAAGGAAAAAAAGATATTGCTGCCCAATCGGCAGAATTTGAGAATGTAAAAAGAGAAGAAAACTTATGGGTTGCAGAAATGGTTATGAGCTTACCATTAAAGTTAAGAGAAGTTATTATTCTATACTACTTTGAGGAACTAAAAATTGAAGAAATTGCAGAGATGTTAGAAATCAAATTAAACACAGTAAAAACAAGATTGCATCGAGCTAGGTATGTATTAGAGAAAAAATTAAAGAGAGGCGATCTTAATGGAAGATAAACTGAAGGATTTAAAAAGTATTTTAAGAGATTCTCTAACAGATGAAAAAAATATTCATTTTACTGAAAAACATAAAAATAGAGTTGTAAAATCTATTAAATCAAATTCTTTACGAACCAATTTTTCTAGGTCGTTTAATAAAAGAATTCATCTGATACTTAGTGCAGCAATTACTTTTGTTTTACTAGCGGGTACATATCACATAGCAGGTATTAATGATATTTTTTCTGAAAATGAAGCAAATCAAATTATTAGGGAGCATAAAACAAATAACGTTACTTCAAGCCCAGAAAAGAATATACAACAGAACGAGGTTATTGTACCTCCTGCTCAGGAAGAAAATTACAAAGACATGACCAAAGACGAGGTATACAAGAAACTATTGTCATCAGGTAAATTTGATACTGTAAAAGGTGAATATGAAATTCAAACTGTAATCCATGATGGTATAAAAATGAGTTCAAATGTTAAATATTCACTGGGGTTAAGTCCACTAAAGGGTGGCTACAGCGTTGAAGCGTATAATCAAGGTGGTAGTGTGGCGAACACTATAACGTACTATAAAGAAGATACTCTGTGGACATTAGATAGTGTATCTAAAACCTATTCGGAGAGAAGATATAGAAACAGCGTGCAACCTCCGATAGCCCGAAGTTCACTGTTCCCACGTGAAATCACATTAAATTACTTAAAAAGTTTAGATAACTGGGAGATTGAAATACAGAACGAAAAGATCCTTACTCACAATACAATTGTTATAAAAGGCAATTTAAACGAATATGCAGCTGAGAAACACAGTGCAAAAACCTTTCGTTTCTGGATTGATAAAGATTCTGGAGTCCTCCTAAAATATGAAACATATAATGGAAAAGGCGAGGTTGTTGACTATTTATATCCAAAAGAACTTCAAATTAATGTGCCAATTGACACAAAAATGTTCATTCCAAATTTAGAAGGATATAAAAAATTGAATCGGGAATCAGCTCAGGAAAGACAAAAACAAAACGACAAACAACAACAAACAGAACTGAACTTACATAAACCCATATTCTCAAATGAAAAAGGTTACCTCTATGTCCATGGAATAACCTTGGGAGACTCAATGGATAAGGTAATAGAACGCCTAGGAGAAAAATATTCATTAGATGAAGAGGATGGTAGTGGGGCAGACGTAATCTTGGATTATAATGGGCTTGCAAGATTTTATTTTAAAGATAAAAAGTTAGACTGGATATTATTAATGAAAGTAGATAAAAAATACTTTAACAAAGAATTTGATGATTATGAAGGCTCTAAATTTACATCAGCTGATAGTGACCGCTATTTTTACTCTATGGAGACTAATCAAATATTAACAGCCACTACGAACGTTCCTAATCAGGATCTATATTTGTACCTATCATATCCTGGTCCAGAGATCCAAGAAAATCCAGATTTTCTAAAGATGAAGCAAAGCTTAGAATAATTCTAAGCCATACTTAGATAAAGTAGAAGGAATGAGAAAAACCCCCTTAAAATTAAAGGAGGCTTACTTGCTTATGTTATATAATAATGCCTTCATAAGAGGTAGGGATAGCCAATTGAAATCATTTCTCTGGAGTCATCATTGCTAACTATCTTAAGGATCTTAATTAGGACCAACGTTATAAAATCAGCACTTTCATTTAACCCGTAAATTTCACATTACTATAATTCAATAATGCTAGTATGCTGAATGCCCTTATAATATACTCTATGATTATGTGCATAAGTTCCCTGGCTAGCTCTCATTCGAGTTGCTTACATCCTTTACGTTTATATTAACGCTGTAATGATGTAATAAATTTTGTGAATAATTGCACTTAGGTTAAATGGTAGCAATACCTAAACAAGGCAATTATATTGGTCGCTTTTTCTTTTTTAAATTCCTATATAATATTTGGAATATTATGTTAGTATGATAGTGACAGTTTTTGTACTAACAGAGCAGAGAGAAAATAAGATACTAGTTTACTCACTAGAAACATGGAAAATGTAAAGGAGATGAAGAAATGAATCATATTTTTCTGGAATTAGTGGAAAAGCATAAGCCAAAAATTGTAGATAAAAGGGAATTTAGAGTTGTTGGAATATCGTGTAATACAACCATGATGGATAAAGACATTAAAGTACCTAATATCGTTGAGGAATTCCATTCTTCTAGAATCGGCGAGGTCAAAAATAGAGTTGATGAAACAATTTCTTATGGTATTTTTGTTGACCCACCAAATTTTAACCCTGAAAAAGATGAGTTTACTTGGATTGCTGGTGTAGAAGTACCAAATGATGAAGATATCCCAAAAGAGATGACGTCAATAACCATTTCCGCCCATCAATATGCAGTACTAGAATATAATCCAAAGACTGATGATATTAATCCCTATCAGTTTCTTTATCAATGGTTTACGAGCGAGGGATATGAAGAAGCGGATCTCATTGGCTTTGAAGTTTATAACCCATATAAAGGTGTAGACTCGAATTATGTCCTGCATTTACCTGTTAAAAAAAAGTAAAATAGATATGAAATAAACAGAAGTGGCATCATTTTGCTAGCTGAGTAAGTTTCTTTGAAAGGGGAACAAAATGATCATAATGATAAACGGAGCCTTTGGTGTTGGGAAAACTACAATTGCAAATGAGCTTCAGAAAGAAATAAAAAATAGTATGGTATATGACCCAGAAGAAATTGGTTTTATGTTACGAAATGTGGTTCCAGAAGAAATAAAGAGATTCGAGGCTGCGACAGGCGATTTTCAAGATTTGTATTTATGGAGAGAATTAACTGTTGAGGTGGCAAAACGTATAAACTCAAAATATAAGATGAATCTTTTGGTACCAATGACGATTCGAAAACCTGATTATTTTCATTACATTTTTAATGGGTTCAAAAGTATTGATGAGCAAACGTATCACTTTTGTTTAACAGCAAGTAAACAAACTATTTTTGATCGGTTAAGGTACCGTGGTGAGGAAGAAGGAAATTGGTGTTTTCAACAAACGGAGAAATGTTTGGAAGCCTACAATGAAAATGACTTTGGAGAGTACATAGACACTGAAAAGGGTAGCATTAACGTCATTATTGACAGTATAAAAGAAAAGCTAAACCTTTGATGAAAAAATAATAGTATTAAATTTGAAATATATGAAAAGCGGGATACTACCCGTTTTTTTTTGTAAACTTTTATAGAATATAAAAGTAGAAACTCTCATAATAATTGATAATTGAATATATTCTTAATATTGTGTAATATAATTCTATAATAAGTAATTGTAAGCGTTTTACATATTTATCTTGTATTCCTATAAAGGGGGGCTTTTTTGATAATAGAATAGAAGGTAAGGAAGTCACCGACTACGCCCGTTTAATTTCAAGTGTGTATGATGAGCTACATGATGAACAGATATATGTATTTATTAATAAAAATATTTTTATAACCAGGAGGTTTTATTATGTCAAATTTTGATGTAGCCCAATTAGCTCATGTAGAACTGTATTCTCCAAAGCCTGAAGAGACACTTAAGTTTTTTACAGATTATCTTGGCTTGCAAATTAGTGCAAGAGAAGGGCAGTCTGTTTATTTAAGGGCCTATGAAGATTTCTATCATCATACATTGAAAATCACAGAAGCAAAGGAAGCGGGTATGGCACATACTGCCTGGAGGGCTAGCTCTGAAGCTGCATTGTATCAAAGAGTTCAATCCCTTGAAAAAAGTGGATATGGGAAGGGTTGGATTGAAGGAGACCTTGGACATGGGGCTGCATATCAATTCCAAACACCTGATGGACATAATATGGAAATTCTTTGGAATGTTGAGTATTACCAAGCTCCAGAAGATCAAAAGACAATGCTGAAGAGTCGCCCACAAAAGAGACCGAATATCGGAATTCCAGCAAGGCGTTTAGATCATATTAATTTAATGTGTGGAAATGTCACACAAAATAAACAGTTCATGGCAGACGAATTAGGTTTTAAGCTTCGTGAAAATATTATCATGAATGATGGGGCCGAGATGGGTGCATGGATGAGTGTTAGCCCACTAGTACATGAAATAGCGCTTATGGGGGACCAAAGTGGTGAAAAAGGAAGATTCCATCATGTTGCTTATTGGTATGGATATCCTCAACATTTAATGGATTTAGCGGATTTACTAGTTGAAAACGGTATAGAAATCGAAGCAGGTCCAGGAAAACACGGGATAAGTCAGGCGTACTTTATGTATGTTTTTGAGCCGGGTGGAAACCGTGTCGAGTTATTTGGAGATTCCGGTTACTTAATATTGGATCCAGATTGGAAAACAATTACCTGGAAAGAGGAAGAATTGGATAAGGGGATCATTTGGTATGGTTCACCACTCCCTCAAGAATATTTCCTATATGGGACACCTGATCGATCATCAGTTAAAGTGAAGTAAAGGAAAACGAATGTTAAAACGACAAATTTTCATTTGGAGATCATAAACCCATACAATTTCAAATAATTAATATGTATGACGATAGTTGTTATGGTTACTTATAACCTCGCAAACTATTATGTTATGTATTGAAGAAAGGAGCTTCAATCATGCCATTTGTACAGATAAATATTCTTGAAGGGCGTTCGCCAGAGAAAAAAGAACGATTAATTCGAGAAGTCTCTATGTTAGTATCTGAAGTATTAGAGTCTCCAATTGAAAATGTCCGTATTATGATCAATGAAATGCCTCCAGAACATTGGGGGATTGCCGGAGAATCCGTGAAAAAGCGAACACAAAAGAGTAATGAATGATCGGGAATACTACAACTATAACTATTAAATGAAGTTAACTATTGAATCAAATAGCGCAATCTATGTTATACATAAATAAAAACAGTAACTTCAAATGACATAGATTCTGCAAAGATCATCAATGATGGTCTTTCTTTTTTTGGAAAAAACTTGGAATATTATGATAATATTAAAGTGAGAAAGGTTGTGAATTTATTTGAGACGTTATAAGGCAATGCTATTTGATTTAGATGATACCTTACTTAATAGGGATAAGGCAGTAGAAAAAATGTTTCTACAGATTTTAGAAAAGTGTTATGGGGCTCCGAAACAGCAAACAAAAAACGACATGTTACAATCATTCAAAGAATATGATAAAAGAAGCTATGGCGATAGTGATAAAACAAAAGTGTTGGAATCTTTTTTTGATGAATACCATCCAAAAGTTAGATTGCCTCGCAGAGACATTCAAGAATTTTGGAATGAAAATTTTCCGCAATGTTTCTCTATAGACCAAAATACTATACATATCGTAAATACTATAAAGATGCATGTTAAGGTAGGAATTATAACAAACGGCTCAACACAGAGACAAAAAGCAAAAATAATGAACACTCATTTAAATCGTTGTTTTGATACAATCATTATTTCTGAAGAAGTGGGATTTAGTAAACCTAACGAACAAATATATGAATTAGCATTACATAAGCTTAACGTGCGACCGGAAGAAGTATTATTCGTAGGAGATAACATAGTAAAGGATATTGGAGGTTGTCAAAATGCAAATATGAAGGGCATATGGTTCAATCCTCATATGACCAAAAATGAAACCGATATAAAACCATATACCGAGATTCATTCTTTTGATAGATTATTAAGTTATTTGGCATAAAAGACAAAATCAAGCTTTTACACTTTGCAATTTTTAAAATAACGAAAGGCCAGAATCATACAAAAGAGAGATTTTTATATTTATAGTAAAATAAGATACCAGTTTAATTTTAAAAAGAAGGTAACAAGATGGAGTTCGTAACTGAAAAAGTATTATTTATAGCATTGTTTATTTTTATTATCCATTCGATTGAAACACTAGCTTATGCTGTGAGGTTATCAGGTGCAAGGGTAAAGCTGATTGCCTCAGCTTTATCACTCTTTAACATAATGGTAATCTTTTCGAGATTGGCAAACATGATGCAACAACCCTTCACCGGGAGTTTAATTGATAATGCTCCAAAAGAGAACGCTTTGCAGTTTGTTGAAGCCCAATTTCGAATACTCATTAGTGCATCAACAGCTGGAACAGTATTTGGAATCATTCTCCTTCCAACTTTTATTGCTTTATTTTCAAGAGCAATCATCCATTTATCAGAGGAAAGAGGTTCTGTACCTTCTTTAATAAAAAGGATATTTTCTCTACAGTACATAAAGCGTGGCATAACACATTTTAGTCTACCTAAGTTTACTTACTTGCAGGATACAAGAATAAAAGATATGCCCATTAGATTATTTTTTATAAATATGATAATTACAGCTATCTATACAATCGGTGTTTTATCTGCATTATATGCAGCTTTATTGGCTCCAGAAAGAGCTTCTACCGCTATTATGGCATCAGGTTTAATAAATGGGATTGCAACAATCCTTTTAGTCATCTTTATAGATCCTAAATTATCTGTAATAGCAGACGATGTTGTTAATCAACGTGGGAGTTACAATAAATTAAAGACTATGTCGTTAATGATGGTAACTTCAAGGTTGCTTGGTACAATACTTGCTCAATTTTTGTTCATTTGGGGAGCAAGATACATAGCATGGTTTACAAAATTTATCGTGTAGATGTTCCGAGATTTTAAGCGGTATTTTACGAACAATGCTGGTTTGTGGATGGAATAAGGGAGTAATCAGGAAAAGTGGGGGACCAATGGGTACTAACAAGTTTAATGAGTTTATTGAAATTGCAAAAAGACTAAATGATATTGAAATTATTCCATTGCTCATGGGGTCAGTAGGTTTAGAAATCGTTACAGGAAAGAGTTGGAATGCCCAAGACTTAGATATTCATGTACCTGGTGACAGAAGAGGCTGGGAGGTACCACCTGAACTATCTATATTTAACTGGGATAAAATTATGAATATCATGAATTCCATGGGATTTACCCTAATTGATTTGCATGAGCATGAGTTTTCTAAGGAAAGTTTATCCGTGGAATTTGGTATTACTGACACATTACCGGATTTTGCAGGGGTAGCATTAGAGGAATTAGAATTACATCAAAAGGGAGAGGTAAAGTATTATTTGCTAAATCCTAAGCAATATCTATCTGTTTACGAGGCTTCATCGAAGGACAGTTACCGAGCAGATAAAAATAATAACAAAGATCGTAAAAAAATTGACTTTCTAAAAAGTATGGATTAATACGCTGACCCTTTTCCTGCATAAGCGGGTTCGCGTTTTCATTTTGACTACTTTTGTTGAAGGTAGTGATCTATCATTACAGTAACGTTTAACAGAATGGGGAGAAAAAGATATGTGGTGGGTTGTCATTTTGATTTTAGGAATTTTGGTGTTTACTTTATTTATTGATTGGAGACGAAAGAAAAACATTAATAAATCAAATACAGTAAACGTACAGAACAGTACAACTTCAAATTATAAGTTGGAAGACACTATATATAAACATAAATGAAGATTACTGTTTATACTCTCACAGAGTTCATATTATATAAAACCATCGGTTGAAACGAGATCACGCCTTTAACTCCTTTGAGCATCTAGTGAGAACGTGCCAATGAGTATGTCGATTTCAGTTCAATTAAGCTAGTAGACATTCAACATTAGAATTATTTTATAGAGATTAAACTAGGTTATACAAATATTCGATCAAATGAGTAAGATTATATTATATATCTTTTGAATTATGAAAAACATGAATTAAAAGATCTATCTACTTTTAATTATGATTTCAAGGAAGAAAGATAGTTGCGGATAAATAGTTCGGAATATTTAAAAAATAAAACAACCGTGATATTTTGATATTTGCAGGATAAAACTTTCGGTGTTTATAGGTTTTCATTACGAGGAGGGAATTGAATGAAAAAAACAAATTTACTCTTTGTTTTGTTTCTTTTTTTTGTAGCAGGCTGCATGAATTCTGAGAATATCCAGAAAGTAAATAACGCTAGTATACTAAATGATGATAAATTATTACATCTGGAAAAACGGATAAATGAACTTGAAAAAATGCAGATGGAGTTTCAGAGTTTAAGTAAATCTGATTCAACTGATAATAATGACGTGTATGATCAACTTGAAATCCGGTTACTTCAAGTGGAACATATTATAAATCATATTCCAGAATTGGAAGTAAAATTAGGATACATCGAAGAATCCCAAAGTCACCAGTCTAAAAACAGCATACGTGTTCAATTAATAGAAATGTTGGATGATAATAATTCCCCCAATAATTATCGAATCGAAAAGAAAGGATATATAGATATTGCGCTAAGTAATGATGTTCTCATTTACACATTAGATGGTTTAAATTCAGAAAAAGTATTGGTAGAAGAATTACAGTCCAAAATAAACGAGTATCATCGTTTATTTACTTTCCATATTGTAGATGAAAAGGCCATTTTAATTACAGAAAAATACTTACCTTGATTGATATAAATTTATAGGAGTTTGAAACATGGAAAATAACATTTTTGAGGATTTGGCAAATCGATATGATACAAGAGAAAGAATTGAACTCGCTAAAGTGATCGTTGAGGTAGTAAGATCGGAGTTACAAAATAGTAAATCAAAATCGTTAATAGACTATGGAAGTGGAACTGGTCTAATCAGCTTAGAAATATCAGACCTAGTCGATTCCATTTTGTTGGTAGATTCGACAAAACAAATGCTGGAGGTTGCGAAAACTAAAATATCTCAAAAAGGAATCACCAACTCCAACGTACTTTATTCAGATTTTACTCAGGAAACTCCTGAACTTAAGGCTGACATCGTTTTACTATCACTTGTCCTTCTTCATATTCCGGACACAGACAAAATTTTACAAGAACTGTTCCGTATTCTGAATGATGGCGGCAAACTAATTATTATTGATTTTGATAAGAACGATCGAATAAATCATCCAAAAGTACATAACGGGTTTTTACACAATGAGTTGAAAAAAAGATTGTCAGAGGTTGGATTTAAATCAATTGAAATGAAGACATTCTATCAAGGAACTCGTATTTTTATGAATCAAGATGCATCCATATTTATATCCACCTGTATTAAATGATTCTTATTTTTTGTTTTTTACACACAGTAGAAAACATTCATAACAAGGGATCTGAGTTTTGGTATGAAGCTTTTAATGAAGAGCTATGATATTTATAAGCAGTCATTTTTGAAGAAGGAATTTTTGCTTATAGTAAAGAATACAAAAGTAGAAAACCATAGGGAGTGAGAAAATGGAGACGAATAAAAAAGTGCTTGGTTCGAAAAGTATCCCATTTAGATTAATTGAACAAAAACAAGAAGTAAATAGTTTAGTTATTGTGTTACCAGGGGCTGGTTACACAACCCAGGCTCCATTGTTACACTTTACCACAGGTTTATTCTATACGAAAGGTTTTGATGTTTTACATATAAATTATTCTTATAATAGGCAAGAATTATCTGATATAAGTATTGAAGATTTCAAAAGAGATGTACAACTTGCAATTGACAATGCAATAAAGAGCAAAAATTATAGTAATTATTATATAGTGGCTAAATCAATAGGAACAAAAGCTTTAAGTGATCTTTTAAATAATACAAGGTTACAAGAAGCAAAAGTAGTATGGTTGACTCCGATATTACAAAATGATGAGGTCTTTAAGACTATGGCCAATTGTAATAATAAGGGACTTTGTATTATAGGAGATAAAGATCCTTGTTTCATTGAGCAACGCTTTGAAAGGTTGACAAATAATCATAATCTTACATTAAAAGTACTAGAGGGTGGAAATCATGGTTTAGAGCTTGAGAAAGAACCAATAAAATCTATTGATCTATTAAAAGATGTAATTTCTGATATGAATGAGTTTTTAAAATTGAACGGGCATCCATAAAAGGATGTCTTTATTTCTATTGTACTAACGGTTAGTTGATCCGATTAAAAGGATTAACTCTATTTTTGCAGAGTTTATTTTACAAAAGCATGTTAAAAACTTTATTAACTTAATTTCTACTTAAAACAGAAATAGAGAGAGGGAGAATTATTTTGGTACAAGAAATACTTGAACTACTTAACAAATTTTATCCTGTGAATTTAATAAAAGTTGAATCGGTAACAAACGAGATGTTTCGGTGTACTTCTGATGAAGGTTATTATTTTGCGAGAATTACAAACTATAAAAGTTTTGATGAACAGTTAGAAGAAGTGAATTATACAAATTTTCTACATAAAGAGGGATTGGGTGTATCTCCAACAATCTCGTCTTTAAATGGTAATGTTGTAGAAAAGATAACTCTTGGTCACAAAGAAATTTTAACAGTTCTTTATAAACCAGTTCCTGGTGTACATCTCCAAAGAAATCAATGGAATGCAAACGTATTAAAAGAATTGGGTCGACAAATAGGTAAATTACATCGTTTATCGAAGAAGTATGAAAGGATACATAGAGTTAGATATATTAATGATTGGCATGATAACGAGGAATACGCCTTTCTCAAATATATTCCTAAAGAAGAAGTGGCGATAAGAGATCTTGCAAAAGATGTTTTGTTAACGATAAAAAATATCCCGAAAAATGATACGAATTATGGATTGTTACATGGCGATTTATGGTTAGAAAATATATTGGTTGATAATGATTTCAATTTAGGAATGGTTGATTTTCAAGATTGTGAGAAACATTTTTATATTTTTGATTTAGCAGTTCCCATTTACAGTGCGTTAGAGTATTCGTTTGTTGGTGGAGGTAGTATTGTTGAGTATGGACGTCAAATCACAAAAGCAATCATAGAAGGATACTTAGAGGAAAATGACATATCCTCGGAAATGCTAGAAAGACTACCCCTATTTATTAAACTAAAGGAGATATTTGAATACAGTTTAATGCATATGTATTGGAATAAAGAGAAGTTGACTGAAGAACAGATAAGAATAATGAACCATTATAGAATGAGGCTTGAACAAAATCATTCGATTCCAATCACGTAGCCCAAATAGTTCATGTCATTTGATAATAGAGTAAAAGGTACAATTACATAATGATTATTAAAATGCATTTTGAACAACGTGAAGTATTATTTTCTAAGAAAAATAGATGGAGGGAATAAGGTGGTAAGGGTTGTAAAAGTAGATAGAGATGAACACTTACTGGCAGCCATTGATGGTCTATATAGAGAAGTGTGGAATCAATCCATAATCGAACGATTGAAAAAACATATAAATTACGACGGATTTAGGGGATATCTAATGAAGTCAAATGATGAGGGAATTATAGGATTTTCTTATGGTTATATATCACGATCAGGTCAATATTATCACAATATACTCGCAAATGAACTTGGGCCAATTGCGTACGAGAAATGGCTTGAAGATTGTTTTGAGTTTGTTGAATTAGCTGTGCATCCTAACCATA
Organism: Ferdinandcohnia sp. QZ13; assembly: GCF_031324165.1. Classification (NCBI taxonomy): domain Bacteria; kingdom Bacillati; phylum Bacillota; class Bacilli; order Caryophanales; family Bacillaceae; genus Ferdinandcohnia; species Ferdinandcohnia sp. QZ13. Next base: position 111,457 of record NZ_JAVIVW010000001.1, read on the forward strand.
GAAACCAGGGTTACGGTACAATTCTCATTCATGAATTACTAAAGGAAGTAACGAATAAGACCACTGTTCTAACTACTCAAGTAGATAATCGTTCTGCCCGTAGTTTGTATCAAAGATTGGGATGGGTGGTTGTTAAGGAACCCTTTATACCAAGTAAAAATGATTCTCCATATGTGATTATGGGTAAGGCTTTGTGATAAAAAGTGAATAATGTGGTTAAACAAATATTCTCGTTAAGAAACCCCGTCCTAATAGTAGAACAGGGTTTTCTTCGCTCAATGAAGGGTCATTTTTGGCTAAATGCAATTTTTAATCCGATAAGGGTGAATAGAGACCCTTGAATATAGTTAATCTTTTTAGAGAAGGTCGGATTTTCACGTAAGAAATAACCTACTTTGCCAGCAAATATACTAATTAAAGAAAAAATGACTAACGTTTGCGCTAAAAAGAGGATTCCATAAATAAGCATTTGAATGGAAACATGCCCATTCTCATAGTTAATGAATTGTGGGAAGAATGCTAGGAAAAACAATGAAACTTTTGGGTTTAATAGATTCATAATAACCCCTTTTTTGTACAAAGATTTGTAGTCTAAGGTGTCCTCATTGTGAAGGTTAAAACTCGATGCTTTTTCTCTGAAAGACTTAAATGCTAAGAATAATAAGTATGCTGCTCCTGCGTATTTTACGAAGGTGAATGCAAAAGCAGATTTGTAAATAACAGCTGAAATTCCTATGGTTGCAGCTGTAATATGTACCAATAATCCTGTGCAAAGCCCAAGTGTTGTAAAAATCCCTGCATTTTTTCCTTTAGCTATACTCTGTGCCAAAGTGAATAAGTTATCAGGTCCTGGCATAATCGTAAGAACGATGGCTGCACCCAAAAACGATATAACAGAAAGGTAATCCACGTCATCCCTCCTCTAATAAACTATTGGTTTATTTTAACATAACATACATATAGATCTAGCATAACTAGTGTTGGCCTTTTTATGAGTAGATTTAGGCATTTTCTTTCTTGAATTTCGCAAAATCATTTTTAAATAAGAGGTAAAATGAAGGAAGAATGAATGCTACCATTAATCCAATTTCAAGGGCTTCAGTTTCTACAGAAATAAGTTCTATAATCCCTTCTGCAAACATTTCACCACCTATGAAAATAAGAATGAGTCCTAACCCCTTAAAAATAAAGCCTAGATTTAATTTTATGGTTGTTTTAAATAGTAAGATAGCTACCAGGATAGACGCTATGATTCCAATAAAACTTCCTAAAACAACCGTGCTTGCTGCTTCAGTTACTTGGGTTAAATTAAAGATAACTAGCTCCATTCCTTCACGCGCCACTGATAAAAACGCTAATAGAAATAATCCAATTCCTGATTTTGTCTTGGCAACCTGTTCTTTTATCTGTGTTGTTACATGTTGATTGCGGTGCAACCATAAAATAAAGTAGGCAATCAGTCCAGCTGCAACTAACATCATGGAAACTTCTAAAATTTCCTCAGCTTCATGAGAAATACGTTGAGCAAACTGAAATAGGATAAATCCAAGTACTGCACTTCCTACTACTCCTGCAATTGTACCTGACACTACAACTCTAGTTAGATGGTTTCGGCCAAGTTTCGTTAAAGTTATAAGGATGATTCCGATAACTAACGCTGCTTCAAGTCCTTCACGGAAAGATAAAAATAAAGAATCTAACATAAAAAAGCACTCCTTTATTAAAATTGATAATCATTTTCACTAAATACAATAATAATGATAATCATTCTCACTGTCAATTGTAAATAAAGCAAAACTGTATATTTTTTAAATTCCCAGTAATATAAAAGTAAAAGAGAAAGGTACAGAATAATTTTGGGTGTGGATAATAAAGGAAATTAGTATTATTTTGTTGAATAAGAACAGGTAGGAGGGATCAAATGAACAAAAAAGAATACATAAAAGCTATAAACTGGACAATTTTCATACTTGCAATAGTTACGGCGATTATTACAGCTTACACCACTCTCTATGACCTTAACCATACACCTAGATTTGGAGAAGATGCGCAGTCTCGTGCAGGATTCCGATGGGGATCGTTGCATATTATGATCTCGATTGCCATACTGATCATTTCAGCTTTATTAGTAAGAAGCTGGAAACGCCTCTATCCATATAATGTTCCGATTGCAATTATTCTGGTTGGTTTTTGTTATGTATTATTTTTTCTTACATTCACGATTGGATGGGTCGGGGCGGTAGGCATGCTGGGTTTCTTTACCGCTCTCCTAGTAGGTGTGGCTTTAATGATTTCGTATTCTGTGGCTAATCTTATTGAACGGCGAAAAACTGTAAATAAAAGTTAAGTAAGCTTGCTCTGTAAAAGAATAATGCATTTTACACAATAACCACATTTTACGAATGGTGCGATAGTCCAGAAGGATTATCGCTTATTTTCATTTAGAGCAATTACTTAAGAACAGCTTAAGGTACTTTTATATAGCAAAAGACATTCACTTAAACCCAATTTTTAGTGAATATTAAATGTCATTCATATGTCTGAACAAATACCTATTTAGGATAAATATAAGGAAATTCCACGTATGACTTATACACTAAACGTGACATTTACATATAGTAGCATTGTGTAATTGATTAAAGGAGGGTTGAGAATGGGGGTAAATCCAAAAGACTTACAAGATTCGCAGCAAAAACTCACAAACATGCTTGTTAAAAATATTTTAAATAAACATGGCGTTCAATTAAGTACACCTAATGTTTCAAGGAATCAAAAACAAGAACTTCGAAATACAATTCGAAAATTACAAGAGCAAACTCATCAATTTTTGAATAACACACAAACAACTTTAACAGAAAATGATGTAAATCCAGATACAGGAATGGTTGAAGATACAAATACAAATAGACCAAAAGTTTATAAATCAGTTGTTACAAACAAATCAACAGGTCAAAATCGTAAATTGAAATAACATAATAACCTTTCAAATTAATTAAAAAATCAAGGAGGAAAATGATTATGAACCAAGAAACTTATCGTTTCAATACTGCAGATCAAAATAAATGGTCTGCATTGGATCCAAGTTCTGAACACCCATGCAATATTAACAATGAAGAAATCGTTCAGGAGGCGACTCAAGCAGCAGATAATTTACAGTTCAATGAGGAATTAATTTTTATTAAAGATTCATGTGATGTTACTGTAACAACTACAGATACAAAGGCGGCATTAAATTTACAAGCTGCTTTACAAGCTGCAATTGCTGTAGTTGTAAGTATTTCAATTGCTGATAGCTCACAAGCTCAGAGAGTGACTCAGGAATTACTACAAGCATCTAGAAACAGACAGATTTCTCGCCAAAAGACTGTCATCGAAAACTCAAGAAATGTTAATGTTACAACAACTGACACGCAAGTTGCTGTGAACGTACAACTTTTACTTCAAGTTTTACTTGCGTTATTAGTTGAAGTTAATATCCTTTAATCACTCTCCTGCTACTATTCTATGATAATGAGTCAAACCATGACATTAAAATTAGCCACTTTTTTTGAAGAAATTTTTCGAGATGGATAAACTAATTAGCGGGTTCAGATGAGATATTAAGAATATCTTTTAGAGGTGCAAATAGGAAACTCATTTGCACCTCTATTCCGTATTATAACTATGTTTATAAGCAAATTTACGGTTATTAACATACAAATTAGTGCCCATGTAAAGGTGAACCGCCTTTTTAGAAAAAATGTTCGAACGAGTAGATTACTTACATAATATGTTGTGTTAATATTTAGAAAAAGGGATAGGGCTTTGTGGATATTAACAATGATGAAAAGAATATTGTTTCTAATCACCGCAATCGTATTTTTTTTCATATATCTAAAAATATATAAATTTATTTTTACCTATTTCTTACCTCACTATGAGGTAACGGGCTTATTTACTCTACTAATCGGTTTCCTTCTTTTGGCTGTTTTATCAATCATTTCGACCCAGATAACCTTTGATATTAATCGACGAAGTAACGAAGGTAATACCAAAATTAGAGGGTTACTTACATAGTTATTTGTAATTGAGAGTGTGGCTGATTTGATGAAAAAATATCTTGGATTCATTTCATTGGTTTTGATTGTGATTTTTGTATTATTAGCAATTATTTTTCCTCATGTATTGGATCGTTTACCTGAATCTTTAGACCTGTTGTTATTATTAGGACTGTTGCTAGGTTCATTCATTACTGCAATATTTAGTGTGAAAGGACGATTAAAAACAATTGCTTTATCCATTTCAACTCTTGGTATGTTCGGATTAGTCATCTTATTTATTATTGTTATAAGTATGATGTTATTTGGGAACTTTGGAACATAACTTGAATAAATTGGAATTTTTTTCATGAGCGGGTTCAAGTTTGTAATTTATATAAAGGAAGCCGTTTTTAAATCTGGAGGGGATGACTGTGAATCTTGGAAGCGAATATTTGAGAATTGTCATTGAAAAATTTAAAGAGGTAAAAAGCCTTGGAGAGAAGACAATGATTCAGTTATCGGAAGAAGAAATCCATTGGGCCTATAATAACGAGTCCAATAGTGTAGCAATCATAGTAAAGCATTTAAGCGGTAATATGGTTTCAAGATGGAGCGACTTTTTAACATCAGACGGGGAAAAACCATATAGAAAACGTGATTGGGAATTTTTAGATGATATATCCTCGAAATCAGAGTTAATAACTGTCTGGGAAAAAGGGTGGGAAGTCTTAATTAATGCCCTAACTAATTTAAGTGAACAAGATTTATTAAAACATATTTATATTCGTGGAGAGCGTCATTTGGTTCTAGAGGCCATTGAAAGGCAAGTGGCCCATTACGCTTATCATGTCGGCCAGATTGTTTATATTGGTAAGCAAATAAAAGATAGTTCTTGGGAGAGCCTCAGCATCCCAAGAGGAGAATCCGAAGAATACTTAAAGGAAATGCTTAACAAACACAAAAATCATTAGTTTAAAAGTAAAAAGCTACTCAAAGCGAATAAAAAAATACGACCATCAGTTGATGGTTTTTTTTAGGAACTTTTTTTGGTTTTATCCGTATTAACAGATGTTTAACAATATGACCTTTTAATAAATAAATAGAAAATGGAATTTAGATTATGTTCATTTTACATAGGAGTGGGAAGATGAGAGATATTTCGGTATTAGTTGCGGATGATGAGAAGGAAATTGCGGATTTGGTAGCGATCCATTTAGAAAAAGAAGGATACAAGTGTTTTACAGTATCAGATGGGCAAGAGGCTGTTCTTGTTGTGGAGAATCAACCAATAGATTTACTTATAGTAGATATTATGATGCCAAAAATGGATGGATTTGAAGTAACCCGTCGCATTCGCGAAAAACATAATATGCCAATCATTTTTCTAAGTGCGAAAGCATCGGACTTTGATAAAGTACAGGGACTAGTCATTGGAGCAGATGATTATATGACGAAACCATTCACCCCAATCGAATTGGTTGCTCGTGTAAATGCTCAGCTCAGGCGTTTCATGAAACTCAATCAGTATAAACCAAATACAAATCATACTACCAGTGTGGAATATGGTGGATTAGTTATTTCTCCTGACCAACGCACAGTTACTTTATATGATAAAAGCATCGAGCTTACCCCGAAAGAGTTTGATATTTTGTACTTACTTGCGAGCCATCCTAAGAAAGTATTTAGTGTGGAACATATTTTTCAAAATGTATGGGGCGAAGCGTATTATGAAGGTGGGAATACCGTTATGGTTCATATCCGCACACTTAGGAAAAAACTTGAAGAAGATAAACGGAAGGACAAATGGATTAAGACAGTATGGGGAGTAGGGTATTCATTCAATGGTTAAAATGGTGTTCAATTTTCGTTCTAAGATGCTAATGTTATTGGGTTTAAGTATGTTTCTTTCTGGTCTTATCACGTATCTACTCTTTAAAGGTCTGCAATATTATTATCATACGAATGTCCAATATGGAGAACCTTTGGCTCAGTTTCGATTAGTTATAGCTAGATTCGGAGACTTTACTCTCTTTTTTATTATCTTTATTTTGCTTTCATTCCTTTTTTTCTTTTTCCTTACTAAGCCATATTCTACTTATTTTAAAGAAATTTCAAACGGGATTTACTTCCTTGCCCGAGGAGATTTTAACCACAAGGTACATATCCGTTCAAATGATGAATTTGGGGACATTGCACGTGATATTAATTTGGCAAGTGAAAAATTACAAGAAGCAATTCAAAGAGGAGATTTTTCAGAAAGCAGTAAGGATCAATTGGTCGTAAATTTAGCTCATGACTTGCGCACTCCACTTACCTCTATTTTAGGATATTTGGACTTGCTCCTTAAGGATGAAGGCTTGACTAAAGAACAAATCAGGCATTTTTTATCGATTGCTTTTACGAAATCTCAACGTTTAGAAAGGTTAATTGAAGAGTTATTCGAAATTACAAGAATGAATTACGGAATGCTTCCAGTCCACAAAAAGAAAATAAATGTAGCGGACTTACTTCATCAATTAAACGAAGAATTGTATCCTGTCTTCGAAAAGAATCATTTAATGGCTCGGATGAATTGTACGTCCCAGTTACTGATTTTGGGTGATGGGGATTTGCTTGCACGTGTGTTTGAAAATCTTTTGACTAATGCCATTCGTTATGGAAATGATGGCCAGTACGTTGATATTAATGGTTTTATTGATGAAGAGGAAGTGGTTGTTCAAGTTGTGAATTATGGAGACAGTATCCCAGCTGATGATTTGCCACATATATTTGATATGTTTTATACCGGAGACAAAGCACGAACTCATCGAGAAGATAGCACAGGTCTTGGTTTGTTCATCGCAAAGAATATTGTGGAACAGCATAATGGAGTGATTACAGCAAAAAGCAGTTTAATCCAGACCATTTTTGAAGTTCGAATACCAATGGAAAATGAACCTATTCAATAAACATTTAAGAAAAATTTAAGATTTACCCTACTCTTTTTTTAAACAGTTTTACTTATTCTTTTAGTGTAAAGGAGAATAAGGAGGAAGTTGTGAAAATGAAGAAGTGGGGTTTTTTATTAGTCTTTTTATCGTGCATGAGTTTACTATACATAAAGTTTGATCCATATTCTGAACCAAAAGTGGTTATACAACATGTTAACCAACAAGATAATAGAGTGAATTCCGTAAACATCCAACGTTTAGAGATTAAAGAAGACCAAATCTATCAAGGAAATTTGCTATTGGTCAACAATGATTATCCGGTTCACCATGAGAGTATTAAGTCCGATGTCATCAATCTATATACACAGAATGAATTTTTGGAAGGATACGAATTATTAAATGGCGACATTGATTTGTCAAAGGAAATCGCACGTAAATTTTCAGAAATGGTTCTTGCTGCAGAAAATGAAGGTGTGAGTAATTTTGTCATTACTAGTGGGTTTCGAGATTTTGAGGAACAAAGTGCACTTTATCTAAATAAGGGTTCTGCCTATGCTTTACCTGCCGGCCACAGCGAACATAATCTAGGTTTATCATTGGATATAGGATCTACTCAAATGATGATGGCTGAAGCACCTGAAGGAAAGTGGATCGAAAAAAATGCATGGAAATATGGGTTTATTCTACGATATCCTGAGAATAAAATGGACATTACCGGAATTCAATATGAACCGTGGCATATCCGCTATGTTGGTTTACCACATAGTGCGATTATGAAGGAAAAGAATTTTGTTTTAGAAGAATATTTAACATATCTAAAAGAAGAAAAACAGATTTCCGCAAGTTTAGATGGGGAAAATTATACAATTTCATATTATCCTATTTCTAAAAGTACGACGATTAACGTACCGGAAAATCGGTACCTTGAGATTTCGGGTAACAATATAGATGGTGTAATTGTGACTGTTTTCGATCGAAAATTGTAACTCAAATCGTGACAAATAATAAAGCATCAGAGTTGGTGTCAATGAGGTTTGGAATCCCCTGATGTTTAGACTGCAAACAATTAGATTGATGTTTGCAGTCTCTTTTTATATCTGGTTTTATAGGACCTGATTCTCATGCAATGACACTTTACTTTCTACATTACCTTCAATTGTAAATTCATCTTTTAATGGATGACAAGTTTAAAAATGAGCAAATCCCTATATATGCACCAAAATTAATAAAAGAACTGAACATCCGCAAAACTTTGTGAATTTAATTTTTTCCACTTAATCATGAAACTCTACTTTACCAAATAATGTATAATGTAACTATTCAATGGAATGAACGAATACACAAGAACACATCTGATATGAGACCTGCTCTGAATAGGAACGAATTGAGGGGGGACATGATGTATTTAGAAGAGATGAAACTTAGGTCAACGATTCCTTGGAAAGTGAGATTTTGTAAGATCGAAACGGCGATTCTAACTAAAGTTGATGGACAATGTTTAAAGGGTAAGGCGGTTCCATTTACTGCTTCATTCTATGAATAAGACTGATTCTGTCGAATTCGGAAAAATGCATACCAATAAGCTTTTATTGATTTCTCTTGCCATGCTTGGCGCGATGACAACTTGGTTTTCAATGACAGCTGTGTTACCAACTTTAATTGACTTGTGGGACTTAAGCAGCAGTGAGATCAGCTATATTACAATTATGGTCAATTTTGGTTTTATTGTTGGCTCATTGGTTTCGGCATTTATGAATCTGCCAGATCGCATTCAACCACATATTTTATGCTTTTGGTCTGCCATGCTAGCGGGTATCTCAACCATTCTAATTGCTATACTTGCAGAAAATTTGGTTGTTGCATTGGTTTTCCGCTTTTGTACGGGTGTTGCCCTGTCTGGAGTATACGGACCAGGTTTGAAACTTGTTTCTACATGGTTTCAACTTAGGCGTGGTACGGCGATGGGGGTGGTTGTGGGCGCATTAACAATTGGTTCAGCCGGTCCCCATTTGTTCAAAGGATTTGGTTTTTCCTCCTGGGAGCTAGTGGTATTGACTACGGGTGTGTGTTCAATTTTATCCGGAACCTTATTGCTTTTTGTGAAAGTTGGACCTTTTCCTTTACCTGTAGGAACCTTTGATCCAAACGCAATCCCACGAGCTTTTAAAAATCAAAAGGTCAGACTTGCAAACTTCGGATACTTTGGTCATATGTGGGAGCTTTATGCGATGTGGTCGTGGTTTGGATTGTTTTTAACAGAGAGCTTTCGAACAAGTGGGATGAATGATTCTTCATCTGCCGCTTCGCTCGTCACATTTATTGTGATAGGCTCTGGATTGCTAGGTGCTTGGTTTGGTGGAGTTTTCGCCGATCGTATTGGGCGGGAACAAGTGACACTATGGTCCCTAGGGATTTCCGGAACAATTGCACTTTTCATTGGATTCTTCTTTGGGAGTTCACCATGGATTGTTTCTATATTCGGAGTAATCTGGGGAATAAGTATTATTGCGGACTCAGCTCAGTTTTCTGCCTTACTAACAGAGCATACAGACCAGCGTTATGTAGGGTCAACATTAACCATACAGTTGGCTATCGGCTATGTACTTACAATTATTGTGATTTTTCTCGTGCCATTTGTTGAATCAATCTTTGGCTGGAAATTTACATTCTTGATCCTTTTACCTGGACCTATTCTCGGATTTATATCGATGCTTCGATTACATCGGTTAAAAAAGAATGAAAAAATGGATAGTATTTATGAAGTAAAATGAGATGAAAAGGAAGCATAGATTTATATTTTTGATAACGCTTACAAAGAAACACAACTAAGAGGTGTTTTTAATTTGTTATCGAAAAGGGAATAGTGCCAACTAATAAATAGTAGGGAGCTGTAACTACAGCCTCTGACGCCCACAAGGACAATGGGTGAGAAAACTTGTAGTTTTTTCCTGCTATGCTATAATTTTAATGTTTGATTTATACATCTTTGTAGGAGGAAGAAATGAAACAACACCCATTGGTCCGCTATCTTTATTTATTTTATGCATCCGTATTTTTGCTCCATACGATTAATGTTTTTATAGATAGCGAGACAATCAATTACATACTTGGAGTTCTTGCGATTTTCATGCTGATTGTGTCATTTCCTTTGGCATCGGGGCTTTTTAAGATTCTAGGAGGAACATTTTTGGCAATAGGGGGATATTTATTTATTTCGACTGGTCATTTGCTTCATGTCATTCCTAGTTTACTAACTTCAAATCTATCATTATTAACGCTTTTAGCGATGCTACCTTGGATGAACAGCATTGTAAGAAGTGGAAGATTTGACCGGAATTTGAATCTGCTTATGAAAGTGAATGTATCTGATCTTGGTAAATTATATCCGCGGAGTTCATTAACGACGCATATTCTTGCAGCTTTTCTTAATCTATCAGCTGCCACGATCTCACAAGATGTACTCAAAAGCACCTTGGCCTCTTTTAGTAAAGAGATTCGTAATTCTTTTATTACAACAGCATCCCTAAGAGGTTACTCATTGGCATTGCTGTGGAGCCCGTTGGAGATTATGGTCGCTGTTTCAATATTTGCTACAGGTGTTGATTATGTCACAATCTTACCATGGCTCATTTTGATGGCAGTTGCTGCCTATCTATTAGACTCAATTTTCGGACGCATTTATTATAAAAAGTACAAATTTGAAGAATCAAATCTGAATAGGCAATCAATGATTGATAAAAAAGTAATAGGTAAAAAAATGATGCAGTTCATCATTGCACTCATCTTATTCTTAACCCTGGTTATTATGATTGGAAATCTGTTTGACTTAAGTTTTATTTTAACCGTTACCATTCTTATTTTCCCATTTGCCTTCATATGGTCTCTATTAATGAAAAGGCGAAGGAGCTTTTGGACTATTGGGTGGAATAATTGGAAAGAAAAGACCAATACGATGCAGAATTTTATCGTATTATTTATCTCACTTTCTTTATTTTCTACTAGTTTAGGAGATACAGCATTTTTGGAAGCGATTCAAAAACCACTGTCATATGTTTCTGAATATCCAATGGTCATCTTATTCCTAATTCAAGTTATTTTTGTTTTACTAAGTATGTTCGGTATCCATCCAATTGCCACGGTTGGAATTTTAACAGGAATCATTACTCCATTATTAGACGTAATGAATCCTGTTAGTATTGCTCTTGTGTTAATCACAGGATCAGTTGCAACCTTCACAGTAGGAACGTATGGGTTACTCGTCACCTTAACAGCGATGGGCACAGGACAAAGCCCTTATCGTATAACCGTTCAAAATATGCCATTTGCAATAGGTATGTGGGTAATTGGGACATTAGTAGCCTATTTGTTATTGTAAAAACATAACCTTTTATTTTATTTTCTAAAGACCTGAATCTAAAAATATTCAGGTCTTTTTTACTGTTTATTAAATAAATCCCTTCAAATCAATAGAATCATTTTAATTGATTCCTAAAACCTTAGACCTGTTTTTAAAAGAAAACCCTTCCATTTGTAAACAAATTCCCTACTTTTTTCCTGATAAAACTTAATACTACATCAATAACGGCTTAATAATCTGTAGTTATTCTATTAAGAGATTCTTGATATAATGAAAACACACTTCAAGAATATTCCTTATATTGTAAAATTTTATTTTAGTAGAGGGGAGATTAACGAATGAATGTAAAATGGTGGCGAAATGTAATAATGGCCTCAGCGATTACGGTATCATTAGCACCAACTGTCCATGCTGAAAATCAACCATCAGATGTCGCCCAAGCTCGGTCAACCTCATCAGACAGAACTGAACCCGTTATTTTTGTTGGTCCAGCTGGCAAAACGCTTGTTTCAAATCAATCGACAACACCGATTGGCCCAGGGGTAGAACTTACTAGTTTTGAACGATTTGATGCTCGAGGGTGGTTAAATGGAGAAATTATGACCATAAACCTTGGAAATGACAGTATTTCAACAGACTTACTTTTTCCAGGCAGTGTTTCTTCAGCTAAACCGTTGTCTGTAATGGCAAAAGAAGCAGGTGCAATCGCGGGTGTAAATGGAGACTTTTTCGATATTAACAATACGAAGGCTCCTTTAGGAACTGTCGTTAGTGAAGGGAAACTTGTAAAGGGTCCTCAAGGTGGGCACACATTAACAGCTAATGTAGATAAAAACGGTCTTGGTCATATTTCTACCATTCTATTAGATGGAAAGGTAAATCTACCAAACGGAGAAATTAAACTCGATGCCCTCAATCAATACGGAATTTCAAAGGATGGTATCGGTCTATACACATCTGTCTGGGGAACTGCTGAGCGTTCTCAAGCTGGAAGTCCGTTGTATGAGGTAATCGTTGTGGATGGAAAAGTTGCCTCCGTTTCAGAAGGAGCTGGAAGTGGCGCAATTTCTGAAAATGCTTTTGTACTGGTTGGACGAGAAAAGGGAGCAGAGGTCTTAACGGCATTATCCGTTGGTGATGAAGTAACTGTGGAATACGCTCCAAAGTCTGACATCGATGTTTCCTTTGCTGTTGGAGGAAATATCAAGCTTATTGAAAATGGAGAAGTTATTTCAAACTTAGACGATACGACATCCGCTCCTCGAACTGCAGTTGGATTTACTGAAGATCGTAAAACCATGATTCTTGCAGCAATTGATGGACGTCAAACAGATAGTCGTGGGATGACCTTCAAAGAGTTAGCGGAATTGATGAAGGAACATGGCGCACATTATGCCTTAAACCTTGATGGTGGAGGATCCACAACCATGGTTGCTCGAAAAACTGGCACAGATGAAGTGAAGGCTGTGAATCAACCTTCAGATGGCATTGAACGGTCTGTGCCAAATGGAATAGGAATTTTTGCAAAAGCTGGAAGCGGAGAATTAAAGAGCTTTGCAGTTGATACGGTATTTGAGTCAGACAAGAGCAAACGTGTATTCCCAGGATTCACAAGAACTTTCATTGGTTTAGGTCATGATGAAAATTATTCTCCGGTTTCAGTTGGTGAAATGAAATGGCAGGCACTTCCAGCAGATGTTGGAGCATTTGAGGAAGATGGAGTGTTCCGCGCGAAAAAGGCTGGAAATGCGATTGCGCAGGCCCAAGTGAAATCTTCAAAGGGTTCCATGGAGATTTCAGTTCTAGGTGAATTAAATCGAATAGAAGCTTCGGACGCACGATTAAGTCTTGAAATGGGACAACAATCTCGTTTTTCCGTTACCGGTTTTGACAAAGACGGGTACAGTGCACCAATCGAAGCTAGAGATGTGAGCTTAGAATATGATGAAACGGTCATATCCATCATGGAAAATGTTGATGGTAGCTTTACAGTAGTACCTAAAAAAGATGGCGATTCTGCGCTAATCACAATTACAGCAAAAGATGAGGTTGCATATCTTCCAGTAACAATTGGTCTTGCAACAAAGAACGTTGATGATTTTGAAGATATAGCTGGTTGGTCATTTACAAAATATCCAAGTGAAGTTGGAGCTAGTATGAGGCATGTCGATGGTAGGAATGGAAAAGGGATCGAGTTAGCATATGATTTTTCAACATCAACGGCTACCCGTGCAGCTTATTTACAAGCATCACCAACGATTGAGTTACCTGGTGACGTACAGAAAATCGGCCTCTGGGTAAAAGGGGATGGAAACGGTGCTTGGCTTCGTACTGTTATAGAGGATGCTGGAAACACAAGATATACACTAACACTAGCGGATCAGGTGAATTGGACAGGATGGAAGTATGTTGAAGCAACAGTACCTGAAGGCGTACGATATCCAGTAAAGCTTTGGAGAATCTATCCAGTTGAAACAAACAAAAACGAACAATACTCAGGTCAACTGGTGTTTGATGATGTTACTGTTAAAGTTCCGACTTCAATTGATGTTCCTGAACAACCGAAAAATCCAGATCCACTTATTATCCAAAATGGGGAGATAGAAAAAGGTCGTTGGAGATTTGCAGTACTTGCAGACAGTCAGTTTGTAGCTAAGTCTCCAAATAGTTCACAAGTACAGATGGCTCGAGAATCTTTAAGGCAAATCGTAGCTGCTAATCCAGAGTTCCTTGTCATCAATGGGGACCTAGTAGATACAGCATGGGAAGAAGACTTTGAACTCGCCGAGCAAATTTTGCAGGAAGAAGTAGGAGATAAACTACCAATCTATTACATTCCAGGAAACCACGAAATCATGGGACCAGGTACATTAGATAACTTCCTAGAAGTCTATGAAAATAATCGTTATACATTTGACCATAAAGGTACAAGATTTATTTTACTAGATTCTTCGACTGGAAGTTTCCGGACAAGCGATTTCCAACAGCTGCTTGACCTTAAAAAGGCGTTAACAGAAGCTGCAACGGATCCAAATGTGAAAAACGTAGTTGTAATGGCACATCATCCAACACGTGATCCACTGCCAACCAAAAATAGTCAGCTTAGTGACCGGAAAGAATCCAATCTTCTTGAACAATTTTTAACGGAATTCCGTCAAACGTCAGGAAGAAAAGGTGCACTCTTTATCGGTGGACATGCTCATACTGTAAATGTAGAACGTGTTGAAGGTGTTCCATACATGGTGGTTGGTCCTTCTGGAAAGGCGCCATACGGTTCATCTGATGCAGGTGGTTTTTATGAATGGACGATGTTTGGTGTAGATCCAAATCCAGTACCTGCTCAGGCTAAAGGGCCTGAACAATCAAATGGAAGAAGTGCAGTTTCCGGTACAGATTGGATTCAAGCAGAAGTAAATCCATTATTGTTGGACATTACCCTTCAAACACCAGAAAGTGTAAAAGTGGGAGAGACCATTAAGATTGAGGCAACTGGTCACCAAAAAGATAATCTTAACTTCCCGCTTCGCTATCCTGCAACCGTACAATGGGAAGGTAGTGACAATGTCTTGATTGGAAGTGGAGAAGAGCTTACCCGAGCAGAAACCTCTGGTAAATATACGGCGCTCTTCAATTATGAAACAGGAGAATTAAAAGCCCTGAAAGCAGGCGGAATAACTCTAAAGGTAGAAGCAAACGGAATGACAAAAGCACAAACTGTTATAATTGAATAACTGGGACAGAGGGACAGGTACAGTGTCCCAGTGTTTGTACAATCTTGAAAAAGAGGTTGCATTTTTGCAGCCTCTTTCACATTTTTGAGATGCCCCCAAACATATTAGGTTTTTATTTTTATGGATTAATGGTAAAGTTAGAAAGAAAATCAAAAAAATTGGGCAGGTATAACAACATGATCGAAATAAAAACATCTTCACTAAGTGATGGCGAATTTAATAGAGGGGTATTTGCTACAGTTGATATCAAAAAAGGGCAACTAATCCATGAAGCACCAGTGATTTCATACCCGAACGACCAACATCAGCACATTGAGAAAACATTACTCGCTGATTATGCATTTGAATATGGGATTAATCATACGGCAATCCTTCTTGGTTATGGAATGTTATTTAACCATTCCTATGAACCCAACAGCATTTATGAAATCAACTTCAAAAATCACACATTTGACTTCTATGCTTATACAGACATAAAAGCAGGAGACGAAATCCTAATTAACTACAATGGCGATGTGGATAATAAAGATGAACTCTGGTTTAACAAGGACTAGTTAGATAACAACACGTGTTTACATTTTTTAGTTAAAATGAAACGGACAACAACGAAAAATCTTACAGGCAGCAAAAATCTGGAGGTGACAAAGAATGAATAAACGATGGACTATTGGCAAAATCAAAGAATTTGTTGAGAACAATTCGGATAGTAAATTGCTTACGACGGAATTTCATGGTTTTTCACAAAAGTTACTATTTAAATGTGCATGTGGTAGTAATTTTGAAAAAACATTTACGAAATTTAAAAATAATAACCAACGTAAATGTGATGTGTGTCAACCTCCAAAACCGTCTCGTTAAATTGTAGGGAATGAAGAGCACAATCTCGTACTAATTAATACAAAAAAGGTTTTCTGCTAACGCGCAGGAAACCTTTTTTAATTCGGGGAAAAAACAATATACATTTTTTGAGCATTTTCTACTAATTGGCACTTCTAATCTATCATTTTCTTCCTGTTCTCACTTAAAGTCCAATTTACGACAGAGTATCGTAAGAAAGACCTATATGTATGATGAATATAGTTAAGTAGAATCAAAATGAGGAAGCGTTATTAGAATGTTATTATTTGATAGTAACAAAAGTAATGTAAACGCTTCCTGAAAATGAGAAAGGAGGTTAAATAAAGTTTCAAATCTAAACAATTTAAGGGAGGTTTGTTGTTTGAGCAATAGAAAGATGAAAAAAACAATCATGCTCACATTTTGTTTTACTCTTTTATTCAGTTTTATCGCTCCTTATATTAGTTCTGGAACACTCAAGGTTTCTGCAGAATCAGGCCCAAGCGTGGTACGAAATGGAGGTTTTGAAGAAGTTGTGATCCCTGGGTGGAGTCTAGTTACGAACAACCCTTCAACAAGTATCGCTATCAGTAATGAACGGGCGAATACTGGTACACATAGCTTGCATTTTATAGATTCAAATTCAAATAATCCAGGCGGGAACTTGCAGGTGACAAGTGAGAAGATAGCCGTTAATCCTGGCGAGTCCTATACTGCAAAGGCGTATGTGAATGTTGTTAAACAATCCCATAGTATCGGATACGAAGTTCATTATTTTAATACTGAAAATCAAAAGATTGGAAGTGCAACGTTCATTAATTTTCAATCAACAGTTTTAGGAACGAATCAATGGACTGAAATCAAGGTGCCTTTTACAGTTCCAGAAGGTGCTACCCAAGTTGAGCTTCGATTTAATTCAGGTCATCCATCTAATACAGAAGCTTACTTTGATGATGTTAAAATTGTGAAGGATTCTGATTCAACAGAAATTTTACCAGTAAACCAATCATTTGAAGAAGAAGTTGTATTTCCTGGATGGAGCCGCGTAACAAATAACCCTTCCACAAGTTTTGCATTTAGTTCAGAGAAAGCACATACAGGTAATAAGAGTTTATATTTTAAAGATGAAAATAACAACAATCCAGGTGGTAATTTACAGGTAACGAGTGATAAGATTCCTGTTACCACAGGAGGGTCATATATTGCGAAAGCATATGTGAATGTTGTCAGACAATCGCATAGTATTGGTTATGAGGTTCACTTTTTTAACGATGAAGGACAAAGGGTTGACAATGCTACTTTTATTAACTTTAGTGCTGCTGTTTTAGGAACTGATAAGTGGACTGAAATTCAAGTCCCATTTGACGTTCCAGAAGGTGCGACACAGGTAGAACTACGTTTCAATTCAGGTCATCCTTCAATTACGGAAGCTTATTTTGATGATGTAACACTTGAAAATCTCTCCACTGAACAACCTCCAGTTGACGACATACATACAGAAGTGGTTAATCCTGGCTTTGAAGAAGCAGTCGTTGATGGAAGCATTCCTGGGTGGACATCAGAATTTGAAGGTCCTGGTATTCAAGTAAGTACAGATAGAGCACGGTCAGGAGTGCAAAGTGTACATTTACATGATACTACTGATAAAGCAGGTGTGAGTGTTTTGAGTGATAAAATAGCAGTTGAAGCCGGTGCATCCTATTTATTGACTGTCTACTCAAACGTTGTAAGTCAAACGCATAACGTTGTGACCGAAATCCGTTATTTTGATTCAAATAATAAGAGTATAACTCAGCATCGGGAATTGAATGGTAACTTACCAAAAAATGAATGGAAAGATTTAAAAGTTTTTAGTGTAGCCCCGGATAATGCAGCATACGCAAGACTCGCTTTCTATTCTGGCGGGATTAGTTTTACAGAGGTTTATTTTGACGATGTTTCCTTTGAAAAAGTGACGGAAGATGGCCAATTTGACCGTGAATATGGAACACCTATTAATCTAGGTGAGATGGTTCATGTTCAATTAGGACAAGCAGGAGCAATTCAGGAAAATAGTTTAGGTGAAAATGAAGTATATTATCATTCTAATGGTGCCCCTGGGACGTTTTCTGTCCTAAATGCCGAGACAGGGGAACTCAAGTTTTCTAAAGTCATTGACAATACAGAAGCTGTGTGGGCAATTACGATTGGCCCAGATAAAAATGTGTATTTCGCTAGTACTTCTGATGGAAAACTATACCGATATGTACCAGAATTAAAAGAAGTCCAAGAACTAGGAGCCAATCCTTCTGCAGCTTGGGTATGGGATTTAGAAGCGACAGAAGATGGTAAAATTTATGGTGCAACCTATCCAGGTGCAGGTGTGTTTGAATATGACATTAATACTGGTGAATTTAAAGATTTTGGTAGTGTCAAAGATCAAGATTATGCACGTGGACTAGCTGTAGATGGGGATTATATCTACGTAGGAATTGGCACAATGAAGCATCTGTATAAAATCAATCGACATACAGGTGAGAAAGAAGAGCTTATTCTTGAAGGGCATTCAGGTGAGAACGGATTCATTCAGGATGTTTGGGTTGTGAATGGGAAACTTCTTGTAGCTGTATCAACCGTTAATATGATTGTCGTTGACCCTGAGACGATGGAAGTAGAGGGTTCGTTCCAATTTAGTAATATGATTTCAGAACCGGACCCTTCAGAGCCTCACATGATTTACTATAAAAATGGCACACAATTATACAAATATGACCTAAATACAAATGTAGAAACGTTGATTGAAGGAATTCCAATTCTTCCAGATACTCCACGAGTAAAGGATATGGCTTGGATTACGTTATCTACTGGGGTTACAGTCTTGGCATTTGTTACACAATATGGTGAATACATGTTATACAATCCGAAAACAAATGAACTGAACTTTGTCGCATTAGATCTTGCAGCAACAGCTGTAGCCATCCAGTCTCTTGAAACGGGTCCAGATGGAAAACTATATATGGGCGGCTATCAACGTGGTATGAGTGTATATAATCCTTTCACTGACGAGATTGAAGTAAATATTTCCTCGTTTGCTCAACCAGAGGGAATCGGATTTTTGAATGACAAAGTTTATTTTGGTACGTATGTGGGTGCGATTATGTACAGCTATGACCACAATCAGCCAGTGGATCTAAATAGTAATCCACATCTTGAATATGACATTAAAGATGAACAAGATCGTCCTTTTGTGGTTACATCAGGTGATAACAAACTATTTGTTGGAACAGTCCCTGATTATGGTGTATTAGGTGGGGCTTTAGCCATCTTTGATGAGGATACAGGTGAATGGTTCCAACAACGAAATGTTGTTCAGGATCAAAGTATTATTAGTTTAGCTTATCATGACGGTAAGTTATTTGGTGGTACTTCAGTATGGGGTGGTTTAGGAATTAACCCAAAAGCAACTGAAGCGAAGATTTTTGTATGGGATGTTGAAAAAGGTGAGAAGATGGCAGAATTCACACCTGAGATACCGGGAATAGACGTTACACCTCGTATGATTGGTGACTTATCATTTGGTCCTGATGGATACCTATGGGGTGCTGTTGAAGGAACTATTTTTAAAATGGATCCAGAAACCTATGAAGTTGTTGACAGTAAAGTGATTCGACCAAGTTTATATAATAGTAGTAAATGGTACCCATATCAACTGGAGTGGGGACCAGACGGCATGCTATATACAACCTTGTCCCGTAAACTAATTGCGATTGACCCTGAAACATTGGATTACAAAGTTCTTGTGGAAGATTTTATGAACAGTATGACTGTAGGCATTGATGGAAGCATCTATTATGCGTTAGGCAGTGAGCTACATAAAATTGCTGTTCCTGAAACGGATGCAACCTTAAAATCCATCACGATTGATGGGGAGGAGCTTGAAGGTTTTCAACCTGGTACTACTATTTATACGTTAAATGGTGAACAAACTGAAAATATCGTGGCAGAGGCTACTCAAGTGGGGGCAACCGTAGAAATCGTGCATTTAACTGATAAAGCAGAAATTGTAGTGACCGGTAAAGATGGAAAATCAACTCTATTGTATACAATTGTTTGGACGGATGAACCATCCGAACCCGAAGAACCGGGTAAGCCAGGAAAACCTGATAAGCCAGGAAAACCGGATAAACCAGGAAAACCGGATAAACCAGGAAAAACGGATAAACCAGGAAAACCGGATAAACCGGGAAAACCGGATAAACCAGGAAAGCCGATTAACCCAGGCAAACCAGACAAGTCAGGTAAACAAGAGTAATCATCACAATGTGGACTAATCAAAAATGGTCTTCTGCTCACGCAGAGGACCATTTTTTTGTTATTATTTTTTGATTGCTTCCTCAATAGAAGCAACGTTATTGAGTAATGTAATTTTGATTTCGCCCTCAATGTTACTATTGTTTAGATGCTTTCGGAAATCCTCAAGATGTTTTAGTGCTTGATCTTTCTTCCCTTTTTGGTAATGCTGTTCAGCTTGTGCTAATCGGTTGCTAAGTTGTTGTGCCACAGAATGTGGAATGCTTTCTGCTTTTTCGAGCTCGTTGATTTGCTTTGTTAATGTTTCACTTGTAACATCAACAGTTACGACAAGCGTATTTGTTTTGATTTCTTCTCCATTATATGTGACGGTTGCATAAATCTCTGTTGATCCTGCATTTTTCCCGAGAATTTTACCACCCTCAATGGTAGCAACATCAGGATTTGAATTGATCCACTCTATCTGAGCTCCTGCTAAATTGATTGTATTTCCATTTACGAGTGTAACGGTTAAATTAATGTTTTGCTCCGTACCTTGTAGCATTGATTCACCATCGACAGTTACTGTTCCATTTTCAAGTGGAACAGGTAGTTGATACAAGTTATGGTCAAATGAATAGTAAATATTTCCTTCCTTATCTACATCCATCAAATTGACATTACCATTAACCAATTGTTTACTTTTCATTGTTTCTGGATCGATAACAGTTAGTGTACGAGCAGCTGTTGTGTATAGGAAACCTTGGTTATCCCAGCGAATGAAGAATGGTCGCCATTGGCTTCCTCGGTTTACACCTTTATAAAGTTGTGTACTTTTTACAATTTCACGATTATCTGGATTCATCGCGAAGATAACTGTGTTATAAGCGCCAGCCTCATCTAGTCCCCATGCAACACCCCAGACGTTTCCATCAGGACCAACGGACAATTCGCCAATCATTTCAGGTTTTTCTAAACCTTTCACTTTGAGGTCGAATACTTCATGTTGACCCGTTGCCACATCATATTCGAACATTTTCGCTTTGGGTTCAGTTGGTTCAATGCCAAGACCACCCGATATCGTGGAGCCACCAAATACTGTTCCGTTAAGATAAGCTAATCCGATGATACTTTGATTTTTAATGATATTCCGAATGGTTTTCCACTCATTCGTTTTCGAGTCATAAATCGTAAGTGCTCCACCTAATCTTCCATAATCAGAAATGGTTCCCACAAAGAGCTTGTTATCACCAGATGTAAACGTGAAAGGCCTACTTTGATCATCCTCGATGTCTTGTACTAACTCGGGATTTTCGCCGTTTTTACCACCAGAGAAGGTAAAAGGGCGGTTTGGATCATATTTGTAAATTTTAGCTCCACCATATGTTCCAAGATAGACATCACCATTTAGAAACCCAATTCCTTCAATTTGGTGAGGATCGCGTTCTTGTAGGATGTATTTATCAATCGCCGTATCAAAGACTCCAAAAGAACCTTGATACCCACCCATATAAATCTTTTCATCTTCACCAATTTCTAAGCTTTGCATTAACAAACCTTGCATATCCACTTCTGGGTAACTGACCTTTACAGTATGTGTGGTAGGGTCGAAAATTGAGTATTCGATCTGATGATGTAAAATAGCCAACACATCTTTACCGCTTTCATCCTTTATCCAACGCATCGCTTTTGCAGGGGTAGCCGGCAGCTGCACCGTTGGCTCTACCTTTGCTGTCTTATGTGTAGTCATATCGTAGGTCCATAATTGTTGTGTATTTTTATTAATGTAGTAAAGAATATTTTCATCATATGGAGAAGGGGATGAAATGAGCCCATCAAAAGTATGCTCATCCTGCCAATCCATGGTATTCACTTCTTCACCGGTTGACTTGTCAATCGTTACTAATGAAGTTCCATATGCAACAAAAATAAAATTACCATATTCCCAAATATTCGATATAGATGTGGATGTACCTGTAATTGGTAGATTAATTTCAGTTCTTTCACCTGTTGCAAGATCCATCTTCATTAAATAAGCGGTTGTACCCATTCCGACATATAGACTATCTTCCGTAATTCCAAGTCCGCGTGCATATTGTTGACCTTCATAAAAAGTTCCTAAATCTGTAAATTGAGCAGATTCAATATTATATTCGAATACTTTCGCATTTGGATAGGTTGCTCCGTATATTTTTCCATCGTGAGAAGCCTCTAACTGCCAAACCCAATTGTCTGAAGGATTCTTCCCGAGTTGCTCTAAACGTTTTTCCTTCACTACATATCTGTATAAAATTCCATTATAAGTTCCAGCAAAATACACATTTCCATCCGCACCTACAACCATTGCCCAAACGACATCACTTCCTGGGAGGTTTTCTGAGAATATTTTTTCTCCCGTTTTCGCATCAGCTGCATAAAACGTTGCAGGTGAACCGTTCGTAGCATAGTAGAGTTCACCATCTCCAATCGCTACTCCTTGAGATTTTGCGGCCAACGCGGCTGGACCGTGATTAATAGGTTTTCCATATTTAATAGGGAAGTCTAAAATATTTGATTCTTTCTCAAAAAATCTGACATCATCATAATATCCTTTCATATTGGATGTAGATGATTGATAAATAAATATTTTAACTCCTTTTGCACCGGTGGGGGCAGTTGCTTCAATATCTACGGTTTGCCATTTATTGAACTCAGAAACATCAAAATACTTTGCAGAGTTTGATATAATAGTACCTTTTTCATCGATCCAGCGAAGCCAAATCCCTGGTTTTCCAGTTAATTCTTCAACATACAGATTGGCTGTTAATTTATATTGATTACCTTCCGTGATTGCAATTTCTTGGCTGAATAAGCCAACTACCCCGTTATTATCGATAGCTAGACTTTGGTTTCCAGTATTTACAACTTTATTCGAAATACTCATTCCGGTCTTAAAGCCTCCCGTCCAATACACCCATGATGGCAAATCTGCCTCAGATGTAGGTTTTGCTTCAAAATCCCCGTTCTCGACACTTAATTCTTTCCAATTATCTTCAGCAGCTACGGAATTCGTGTGTTGGCCATAGGGAAGAGTGGAGAAGACGAGTATTGTGGCAAGTAAAACGATAGAAAAAAGTCTCATTTTTTCTTCCAATTCCTATTCCTCCTGGATTCGTCAATATTTCTGACAGGTAAAACGAATTTTACCTGTCAGATTTGATAAGAGTTGATAGCAGAGAAATGGTTCTCGCTATTAATCTATCTGTCGTATTGATATAGCTTGGTACCTCTAGCAAAATAGATATTGCCATCTGGATCCATTGCAAATAGTTTGGTATCTTCTGCTAACACTTCATGTTCCAATGTATCCGGGTTAATTTTCACTATATCTCCTCGAACTTGACCATATAAATAACCATCATCAAATTGTAAAAAACCTTCCCGCCATAAATGACTAATTGAATCCCAATTCACTTGATACAGTTCCTTTGTCTCAACAACCTGATTAGTTGTTGTGTCAAATTTAAATAAGATGCCAGAAGTCAGCCCCCAAAGGTTTCCATCATTATCAAAGGTTAGGGCTGAAATGGCTTTTTCACCGGGAACTGGAATGGTTTCAAATTGCTTCTCACCTGTATGCATATTATAGACAAACAATTTCGCTTCATTTTCTGTAGGAGTAATACCTAGTCCACCCCAAACAGAAGTCCCACCATATAGAAGCCCGTCCTTATACGCTAATGAAATTACACTTTGATTTTCAACAATATTCCGATGCAAGGTATAATCATTTGTAGATGGATTAAATATCGTTAATGCACCACCAAGCTGTCCATAATCAGGAACTGTACCAATTGCCAATAAATCACCAGCTGATTCTAAAGCGAAGGGGCGATCCTGTCCCTCTGATTTTAAGCTGAAATGTTCAACTGGATTTATACCCATTTCATAGCTTTCAGTAGGATTGTAGGAATATAAGAACCCACCTGGATAAATTCCCATATATAATCTATTTTGATGGGTAATCATTCCTTCGATTTGTCCTAGCCCTTTATTCTCCGTTACTTGACCCGTTGTAAAATCATATTCAGCAAGCCCACCAGACAAATATCCCCCAACAAAAATATTACCGTTAGGTCCTTGAGTAAGGGATTGGATACTAACTGGTTGACCACTCAATTGACCTTGTAAAATTTGATGATTTCCCATGATTGGATTGTAGTGACGAATTTTACCATCCCAAGCAATTGAAACCAGTGTCTTACCTGGAAACTTATTATTTTCAAATTTTGCCCAACCGAAATCTCTAGCAGAAAATAGGTTATTGAAACCTGTCGGTGTTAGTTTTAATGAGTTTAAATCGTATGAATACAACTCTTCATTTTTGATAAAATAAACCAAATTACCAGGACCCGGTTCGGAAACATCAAGTCCATTTGCACCAACAATTTCATCGATGATTTTCATTGTTTTTAAATCGAAAACGAGTATTGTATTACTAGAACCGGTTGCCCGAGCAAACATCTTATTGCGAATTACATCAATATCATAGATATAGGTCTGTTTCGCATACTTATCAGGTAGTGGAATCTCTACTTTTTCACCAGTATGTATATCAACTTCGACAAGGTTTGCTCCTTGAGTTCCAAGCCCTACATAAAGTTTGTCTTTATAAATATCAAGACCCCTGGCGTATTGTTGTCCTTCTTTTACTTGGCCATAATCACGAAATTTCTTAGTTGCGGGATTGTATTGAAAGACTTTGCCGCTTGGAAAGGTTCCGCCATAAATACGACCATCCTCATCTGACTTAATGCGCCAAATAAAAGATTCACCTGGTATTGGATTTCCTAGATTCTCTACATGATTAGCACCTGGAACATACTTAAACAATGAGGCACTAGAGTACGTTCCGATATAAACATTTCCCATAGGGTCAACTGTGACACCCCATGCACCACTTGCTCCATCAAGTGGAAAACTCGCAACGCGTTCTCCAGTTTTTGCATCTAGTACATTAAACACAGCAGGGGAGCCATTAGCGACCGCGTATACCCAATCTTCACCATTTGGACCTTTTCCATAATCAGCAGCAGGAACGGAAACGGAATTAAGCACCGTGCCAATCTCACGAATATTGTTTTCTGCCGCAGATGTGTGATGGCTACCAAGTACACTTGAAAATAATGAGAAGACTAGAACTGTAATGACATAATAAGATAGAGTTTTGTTTTTCATGGCTTACCTTCCTTTCACGTTTTTAGGTAGGGCAGAGAGACTTGAAGTTGAACGTTATTGTACGAACACCACTTTGAAACCGCATATAAAAAATACGTCGAAAACACCTCCATACTTTAACTAAGTGAGTAGATAAAGACTATTAAAAATTTTCTGATTTCACTTAAAGGATAATGAAAGAATTTAGTCTTTAAAATGACGATAAAGAATTTAGTTCTATAGTAGGAGGGGGTTAGAACTCTGTTATCATACAAAAGACGGACTTGTTAGTATGCTCATCTAAAGACATTTATCAGACTTATATCACTTTTGTGAAAGGGTAAATGCGGCTAGTACATCAAGTACTTTAGCGTAAAGTCTTCATATGGATATTATTAGGGAATGGTGATCTAATTAACGTGATTAGCCTGTCAGCAGATGGATAATATTAGGAGATTAGGAACTAGATAATGTCATTAACTGGCTTAGAGATGGATAATATTAGGGGATTGTGGACTTGATAAGGGTATTAACATGCTCTCAGATAGATAATATTAGGAGGTTGAGAACTGGATAATATAATTAACAGGCTCGGAGATGGATAATATTAGGAGGTTTCGAACTAGATAATATCAATAATAGGTTCAGAGATGGATAATACTAGGAGATTGTGGACTTGATAAGGGTATTAACATGCTCTCAGATGGATAATATTAGGAGGATTGGAACTAGATAATATGATTAACAGGTTCAGGGGTGGATAATATTAGGAGGTGACGAACGAGATAATCTCATTTTTAGTTCACAGATAAATTTTTCTAAGGATATTGTAACAACAAATTTGCGAAAACATCCTACCATAAAAATAAAATAGGACTACATTTGCAATTAAAATGTAGTCCTTCTTTTTATTTCTTTCCAAACGTCTCTTTCATTCGTAATATAGGGTCATCCTCAATTGAATCATCCCATTCGAGTACTTGTCCGAAAGAGAGCAATTCCATTTTTAACTGATTGTAAGAAATGTCTTGTACGGTTGTTTGATTTTTGTGAGCTAAAGCAGCTGCAGCACCTGCTGATTGACCTAATATCATGAATACGGGTTCCATTCGTATGGAACCATAGGCGATATGGGAACTAGATAAACAAACGGGAACAAGTAAATTTGTACATTCTTCAGCTTTTGGACGAATCGAACGATACGAGATTGGGTAAGGTGAAATCGGTATTTCTACGTCGCCTTCATTGTATACACGACCATCAATGATCAATCTTCTAACATGATGGGAGTCCATTTGATAGGATGCTAATCCAATTGAATCATTTACAGTCATGTGACCTAAACAATTGTGATCTGTCATCACATAGTCAGCTATCATTCTTCTTGCCTCTCGAATATAGAGCTGATGTGGCCAATGCCCAGTTTCTTCAAATTCATCACGGGCTAATCCCCACTGGGAGACCTCGTCGCGAATCACTATAGGAACTTGTTCATCATTTGCTAAAAAGTAGAGCAAGCCAAGATTATAGGTAAAATGATCTTGGAAAATCCTTTCACGTGTCTCGAAATCCCCATCGGGCCATTCATAATTCATCCCGATATTATCAGTTGAAAATCCTCCATAGTTATTCAAATCAGTCTTTCCATTTGGTAACATCGTATGAAGATTCATCGCATCCCATACACCTGCATTGATATAACGTAACAATAATGAGTAGCGGTCACGATTATAGCAAGGTGGTTTAGGAAAAGGAACACGATTATCAGCCCGATTTGTTAAGCAAATGCGGAAATTATATGCCTGTATTCGATGGTCACCTTGTCCTTGATAGCCAAGAGTTTCATTAGTGGTTTCAGTAATACCTGGTAAAATTCCACTTGTAGGGTCGCCTTCGATTACATAGGGATCAATCCATTTGTCAAATTGGTGGTGGGGATGTCCAAATTGAATCCCATTATAGGTCTCTTTATAGGTTGCATTCGATTCTCTACCTACAACGTAAGTAACATCTGCTTTAGCCATTACGTCACCCTCATAGCTAGCATCAATAAATACATCGCCTATATATGTAGTTCCATCTTCCATGATTATTTTAGTTATCCTGGTATTCTCTTTTATAACTTCGATTACATGCTGATTATAAACAACCTCGATCTCAAAGTCATTTAGCCATTTTTCAAATACATATTTGGCTGCCTTTGGTTCAAATGTCCACTGTTCGTTCTTGTTGTAGTAGTTTCCTAATTCCTGAAAGAATTCTTTCGATAAACCACCAATTGCTTCCTTCGCACCAATATCAGAGGCACCTAACCCACTTGCGGTGATACCCCCAATATTTTTTCCGAATTCAGCAATTACGACAGATAGACCCATGCGTTTCGCTTGAATGGCCGCTGTTATTCCAGCGGGTGTAGCGCCATAGATGATCAAATCTCTTTGTATAACAGTGGGTTCGCTAACTTTTGGAGTAGGAACATAATAATGTAAGTGACTGAAATCCATTGATATCCTCCTTAAATGCGGTAACATGTTAACCCTTTCAAACCTACTTAAAAGTTTAAAAGAATAATTGGAATAATCAAGACTTTTAATGGACTTTAAGTCAGACATATTTTAGGCAGAGAAAAAGAGTGTCCCAAAATACGGACACTCTCAATAGCATTGCTGATTTATTCCTGTGTAATCAACTTTTTCTTATTATTAATTTTCAAGAAGGCGCGGTTACTACACCACGTAATTGCTAGTGCTAACACACTTCCAGTAAAAAACGGAATAATTCCTGGTATTAAATTTACAAGAATCCCCAGAAGCATACCTGCTGTCAAGATAAGAATCGTCTCTATAAGGGAACTAGCAGCAATCAAAAAGGATTGTTTGATATATTGAAAGAATTTCATTTCGAATTGTATATATACAGGAAAGAAATAAAATAATGTGACAATATACGAAATGGACAGAAATAGTAAGATTGGAAACAGGAATTGCAATTTATCTACATTCTTTTGTAAAAACATAAAATCATAAAGTAAGATATAGCCAATTAAAATGAAAAATAAGCCAAATTTATTAAGAGAAATAAATTCCTTCTTATAGGTGTTCCAGAACGTTCGAAAGATCTTCTCAACTGGTTCTTTACTAAGCCATTTGTGGACAATCGTAAACATTGCACCTGTCGAAGGGAATAGCCCTAGCACTCCAAATCCCAAAACTGTAAAAACAATCCATAGTATATTTACATATGCAAACTTCAACATCATAACTGCAAAATGATTAAATTTCTCCCATCCACCCAAATCGGCCACCTCAATCCACTTGTTGAAAAAATCATTGCGAATTATTTAAAGACAATTAATAGACTTGTCACTTGATAAAATTAACATAAAATAGAAGGTAAGTATTGTAAGTTTAGTTGTATTATAACATGGATTTAATGGTAGCGATTCCATTTTTTAAACACTTATTGGACTCCATTCCCGTGTGTTGTAATAAATGATAAAAAGAGGTGAACTTATGCTAGAAATCCGCTTGGTTAAAGAAGATGAATTCCAACAAGCCATTATTTTAGCAGATAAGGTTTTTCGTAAAGAAGGGCATGTGTCGATGGGAATTGCATTCCCACAAGTGTTTTCTTCTGCGTTGAACCAATCTTATGGCGCCTTTGTCGATGATAAACTAGTTTCATTTATTGGTTTGGTTCCATCCGTTCTACATCTTGAAGGTGCTGATATCCAGGCTTATTCAATTGGTGCTGTTTGTACAGACCCTGACTATCGCAGAAAAGGATTAGCCAACACACTATTAAAGAAAATTTTCGAGCATGTCAACAAGTCTGGTGCATCTGTTCTATTTATTTCAGGGGATTTACCACTCTATATTAAGCAAGGTTGTACTTTCTATGGAAAGATGAATCAATATAAACTTCATAGTGGTGACATTACAGCTGATACATCTTATAAAGTCAGAGAACTTGGTCCTTATGATTGGTTTCAGATTAAAAAACTAAGTCAAAATCGAAAAATTAGGTATGAACAGACCATTTATGAAATTGCGCAGCTTAATAAGGGTGCTGGGTTTGCAAGTATTTTTAAAATGAAACATAAAGTCCTTGTAGCCGAGAAGAATAATGAGTTAAATGCATTTTTAATATTTGGGGTGCCATACCAAGAACAAGAAGGAGTGGACTCTCGCGTCATTGAATGGGGTGGAGATCCAATTGCCATTCGTTCCTTGCTTGCAGAAGCATTTACATACGGCCCAGATTCTCTGTTATGGAACGTCCCAAGCTATGAAAAAGAACTTATTCAAGATCTTGACTCTTTTCAGGAAAAGGTGGATCAGACATATCCAGGAACAATAAAAATCATGAATTTGGATCTATTGCTAAACCAGCTTGGTCCATACTTTAAAGACAAACTTGTCATTTCAACTGTGGATGATAAACAGAAACGCCTTTTTAATGATGAAAATTCAACTATCTTGTGTAATCTTGATGTAGAAGAGCTGATCTTAAAAGGGAGCAAGAATGTAGATTGGTATTCTGATATTTTTCCGATCCCGTTTCCATTTCCACAAGGTTTGAATTATGTGTAATATGACTCGTTGATATGGTAAAGCGCATTTTATGCAACCATATTTTGTTTGGGAACTAAATTAAATTTCATTTCCTATTAAAGACAATTAATAGACTTGTCACAATACCCCAAACAAAATAGAATATAAGTATTCAAGCAAGAATATGTAGCAAATTTTTTTAAAATGAGATGTTACCGTTTTCAATTATGTGTATTTTCAGTCAAAATGGACGGCGGTTTAAAGGGGGGGATGGAAAAACAACAAACATTGATAGGTTATTAGTCATTGAGATTTTTTATTGAACTTAACTAAATAGGGGGAATTTCGTAGATGAAAAAGAAACGTTTTTCGTTCATGGCACTTTTGCTTTCAGGTAGCTTACTTTTTTCTGCATGTAGTAATGATTCGTCAACAACTCCTGATAAAGGAAAGGATTCAGGAAAAGTGGATGGTGAAATAACTGTTTGGGTTCATCCTTATACAGGTGATGCTAAGAAAGAAGAGGAAATGTGGAAAGAAATCACTGCAAATTACAACAAAGAGTTTCCTGACGTAGAAGTAAACATAGAAACGATTCCGTGGGCAAATCGAGACCAAAAAGTCCTAACTGCACTAGCAGCTAACAATGGACCAGATGTATTCTATGCGATTCCTGACCAAATGCCGCAATATGCAGATGTAGGAATGCTTTTAGAATTAGACCCATATTTAGAGAATTCTGATCTTGAAGGGTTTGTTGATACTTCATTAGTATCTACTACATGGAAAGACAAGAAGTATGGATTACCAATCCTGCAAGAAGCTTATACATTCATTTATAATCTAGACGTCGTGAAAGCGATTGGAGAAGATCCAGCAAATCTACCAAAAACGTGGGAAGAATTTGAGGCATGGGCAGCTAAAGCAAAAGAAAAAGGTTTCTATGCATTAAACTATCTGGGAGGAGGTTCCATGAATGGAACAATCTATCCTTGGATTTGGCAAGCTGGTGGAGATGTTGTAACAGATGAAAATGAAGTATTAATCAATAGCTCTGAAAGTGTGAAAGCGTTCGAGATAATAAATAATTTCTATCAAAAAGGATATATTCCAGAAGATTCTATTACAGCAACCACACAAGATGAATTATGGTTCGGTGGAAAAATATTGGCACAACTTGGATCTGGGATAAGTATTACGATGATGGAAAAAGAAGGTAAATTTGATTTCGCAATTGCTCCTCCATTAACTGGTGAAAAGCAATTAACATATGGTACAACTGGAATGTTTGTAGTGCCTTCAAACAGTGATAATCCAGATGCAGCAGCAGAATTTGTAAAGGCAGTAACAAATGCTGAAAATCAACGTATTTTCAATACAGTAACGCAATATATCCCAACACAAGAAGAAGCAAAAGATATTTTTGATTCCAATCAATATATGAGTCAATTAGCAACATATACACAATATGCATTACCTGGTGTTATACATCCAAAAGGGCGTGCAATCATGCCATTTATTCAAGCTGAAATTCAAGCTATGATGGCAGGAGACAAAACTCCTCAAGAAGCAGCAGATGCAGCAGCTGAAGCAATCGAAGCTGAGTTAGCAAAGCCGTAAAATAATAGCTTCTTAACGTAAAGAGAGTTTTATTCCTTTTGAGAATAAAACTCTCTGTTTATGAAAACTTGTTTTGTTTATCAATAAAAGAAATAAGGTGATAGCTTGGAAAAGGTCGTAGAAACTCATAACAAAGTACCTCTGGAAAACATAAAAAAGGTCAAGCCTCCTTTAAAGAAAAGGATCAAAGATGAATGGAGAAGAAATGGTCTTGTTTATCTTGTACTTACTCCTGTATTAATCCATTTTCTAATATTTCAAGTCATTCCATTTGTATATAGTTTTATATTAACATTTCTTAATTATCGAATTATCGGTACTTCCGAGTTCGTTGGTTTACGCAACTGGAAGCAATTGTTTCAAGATGACATTGCTTTAAAATCAATTTGGAACACTATTTTATTTTCCTTCTATTATATACTTCCTACAATGGCACTTGGTTTAATTTTAGCTCTTGTTATAAAATCAGGAATACGATTTACAAAATTTTTCAAAGGAATCTTTTTTCTGCCTGTTGTTACATCATTTGTTGTTGTGGCAGGTATCTGGGAATGGCTATTTTCTGGGACGGAATCAGGATTAATTAACTACTTATTAAGCTTTTTAGGGATTAAACCTCAGTTGTTTTTATCTGATTCTTCACAAGCCTTACTTGTATTGGCAGGTTTGAGTATATTCAAAGTATCTGGAAGCACAATGATCTATTACTTTGCAGGGCTCCAGTCCATTCCAAAAGATATGTATGAAGCCGCAAAAATTGATGGTGCTTCACCTTTAAAATCCTTTTGGTTAATCACTTTCCCATTATTAAAACCGATTCATTTCTATGTATTAATCATTACGACAATTGGTTCTTTCCAAATTTTTGACTCTGCATTCTTATTAACAAACGGAGGACCAAACTTCTCAACAAGCACAATTGTATTTTATTTATACCAAATCGGATTCACGAATTTGAACTTTAGCTATGCAGCTGTTTTATCTTACGTATTATTCGCGATTATTTTAATCATTTCGCTTATTCAGAGAAAATACTTTGGAAAAGATCAAGGTATCTATTAAGGCTGAGCGTGATTGTAAGGGAGATGAAATATCTTGATAAAAAGACTACTTAACTATTTTGTACTGTTCTTCCTAGGATTTTGCTTTCTTCTGCCATTTTTAATTATGGCATTAAGTTCATTTAAAGAAACGACTTATGCAGCTATGGATCCGTTATTTTGGATTCCAGACAGTGTGTCTTTTAGTAACTTTGCGTATCTATTTCGTAATGATAATTTCTTACGATGGATTTTTAACTCGGTTGTAATAACCATTATTCCTGTTTTTTCACAAATGTTTTTTGCTGGTTTACTAGGCTATATATTTGCTAGGAAGCAATTCATCGGAAGGGAATTCATATTCTGGACATTTATGGCCGTAATCATGATACCATCGCAACTGCTTATCATTCCGAAATTCATCATGTTTTCAAAATTTGGTTGGATTAATGAATACCAAGCTTTAATTGTTCCCGAACTTTGGGCGATAATGGGTGTATTTTTAGTTCGCCAATTCATGCAAGGGATTCCTATGGAATTAGATGAAGCCGCAAGAATGGACGGAGCTAATGATTTTCAGGTGTTTCGTAAAATTTATATGCCACTAGCATTTCCATCTATTGCGACTGTTGGGACATTTGCGTTTGTAAGTAACTGGAATGATTTATTTCAGCCATTAATTTATATGACAAATGAAAAAATGTACCCAATCACAGTTGGGCTAGCTTCCACATTGAGCAAAGAAGGAAACTTTGGAATTGAAATGGCCGGAGCGACACTCTCATTTATCCCGACCTTCTTAATCTTCTTATTCTTCCAGAAGTATTTCACAGAAGGCATACAGTTATCAGGCCTGAAATAAGTTAACGTAAGTAAGGGAGTGAATATATGGGGGATTTAAAAATAGGAATGATTGGTCTCGATACCTCACATGCAACGGCTTTTACAAAGTTATTAAACGATCCGTCCCACCCTTTTTATGTAGGGGGTGGGAAAGTAGTCATGGCGCATCCAGTGAGTTCATCTGATTTTAATTTAAGTTATTCCCGTGTTGGTCCAATTACGAAAGAAGTTGAGCAACTGGGTGTTCAAATCGTCCATACGATGGAAGAAGTGGCAGAGCATTGCGATGCGATTTTAATAGAGTCTGTTGATGGAAGGGTTCATCTTGATCAAGTAAGCAAATTGTGTAAGTTTAAGAAACCTTTATTCATTGATAAACCATTTTGCTTAACTACCTCTGATGCAAGAAGAATCGTGGAGCTAGCTGATCAATATGAGACACCTATTATGAGCTCTTCAGCCTTGCGATATGCGGAAAGCTTAAACATGGCACTTGCCATAGAGGATAAAGGGAAGATAATTGGAGCTGACTGTTTTGGACCGATGGAGATTGTTGACACCCAACGAGGGTATTTTTGGTATGGGATTCATGCGATTGAAATGCTCTATACGATAGTTGGTACTGGTGCAAAGCATGTTCGTTCAGAATCGAACGAGGATTTTGATGTACTTGTTTCAGAATGGCAAGATGGTCGTCTTTTTAGCGTGAGAGGGAATAGAAAAGGAAATGGAGATTTTGGTGCCGTTATTCATTTTGAAAAAGGTAGTGAGTATGTATCGATCAATTCTTCCTCGAAACCCTTTTATGCTAGTTTATTAGAGAATGTTTTAAGTTTTTTAAAAGACGGTAAAACACGAGTGCCGTTGCATGAAACAATAGAAATTATTCGGTTCATTGAGGCAGCAAATGAAAGTAAGGAAACGGGGAAAAAGGTGTATATATAAAAGGAAAGCCTTTAAGTGAAAACAGCGGGTAATGTAGTTCCCGCCATTTCATTCTTTTTTTATTTCATGGTCATCGAGGATAAAGCTAAGTCGATAAATACGTCTTGGTCTACCTTTGTAGGTGATCTTTTCTTCACCTACAATATCTACTAGATTGGCGTCCATCCACTTCAATAGGATTCGATGTGCACTTCTTGTTGTAATGTTTAATGTGGTGGCTAACTCTTGGGCTGTATAATCATATTTTTTATGACGTGCTACTCGTGCCATTAGCTTTGTCATATATGCGGCTGACATTCCAGCCTGTTCGGCTTTATTAAGGAGTTCGGCATCAGTGATGGATAAATCATATTTTTCATATTGAGTATCCGTGATAATGTCAACTGGACCAATCACACTTTGATCTTCACGAACGATATAGCAGACATTACCGCCTAATTCTTTTGATTGACGCAGGGCAATTCTAGCATGGTTACCTGCTTCCGCTGCAGAGAGACCGAAGCCGACACCAATACTTATGGATACACCTAACTCTGTTTTGGCTGAGTTTAAAATGGGTATGAATTTATAACCACGGGTTTCTCTTTCGAAAATACCGCGAGTCGTAATAAATGAAAACTCATCTCCACCAGAATTGATTAAGTGACCATCAATTAGCTTTGTATAGTTTAGCATCATTTGTTGAAATTTTAGCTTAAATACTTGTACTTCATGTTCTGTTTTGTATTTTTCAGTAGCTTTATCAAATTGATCAATATCGATAATACCAAATACAATTTGTGATTCCTTATTTTTACGGGCTTCCGTCGCTAGCAATGCACGCTCAAGTGACACAATTAAGTCCTGATAGGTTGGGGTTACCCATTCATTCGGTATGCCCAAATCAGACAGTTTCATTGAAACCTCCTGGGTACCAGTAATGACAATGGAATTAAAGTTTTGATAATTATATTGGTGAAATTCAACAATTTCCTCAAAAGTAGTAGTCTGACTGTAATGTGGAAAGGATGTAAATTCGTAATTGGTTTCGCCTAATTCATATAGGATTTGTTGAATGTATTTCTCTTCAACAGTATCAATAGAAATGTGCCTGAGGTCATATTTATTTTTAATTAAAAATAAGGAACGATACAGGCCAGTACCCATTAAAGGAACATAATGTGCCGGAATAGCAAAATTGAAAAGTTGTTTGGCCTTCAGGTAAGTAGGAAATTCCATGAAAAGGAGAACTTCAACCTTATTGACCAAATTTTCTATATCCTTAGGTTGGGTCGTAGAAGGTGTTGAATGTAAAAAGAAAGGTTGAAAATTAGGAAAAGATTCAAGCGCTTTCATAATTTCGTTCACAAGTTCTACAGGACTCACGATACCGATAATGATTTCAGTACCATTAGTTGATAATTGATTCGTTTTCATTATGTCATCTCCAGTAAAAGACATATTAAAGAAATGTCTCTAAATAATCTTACTACTAGATTAAGAGGAACTTATTCAATTGTCAATGAAAAAGAGGATTTATTTAAAGACTTTTAAGTGACTTGTCTTTTAATAAACCCAACTATACAATGTAGGTAATTAGTAAGTAACCATGTTTTTCCTAATAAAAACTTAAAAAACATATCTTAGGAGGATCTAAATGAAAACGATTGCGGAATTAGAGAATTTTATGTCAACGCCTAGTGAGGCATTGATAAAAGATATTCAACAACTTGATGGAGATATCATGATTTTAGGTGTAAGTGGGAAAATGGGACCGACTTTAGCCAAACTAGCGAAGAGAGCTGTTGATCAGTCAGGTTTACCCAAAAAAGTAATTGGTGTTGCAAGATTCTCAGATGAGAGTTTAATAGAAGAATTAGAGGTATCTGGAATTGAAACAATTAAAGCCGATCTTTTGAAGGAAGAAGACCTTCAAAACCTTCCAAATGTGAAAAACATTATTCTTATGGCAGGAACTAAATTTGGAACATTCGGGAATGAGCATTATACATGGGCAATGAATGCTTATCTTCCAGGACGTATCGCTGAAAAGTTTAAGGACTCACGAATTGTTGCGTTTTCAACAGGAAATGTCTATCCATTAACCTCTGTATTAAGCAATGGTTGCACGGAGGACGTTTCACCAAACCCTGTAGGTGAATATGCACAATCCTGTTTAGGAAGAGAACGAGTGCTCACGTATTTTTCTCATAAATACAAAACACCGGTTGTTCTTTTTAGATTAAATTATGCAATTGATCTTCGATATGGAGTTTTACTCGAAATTGCAAAATCAGTGTTCCAAGGTACCCCTATCGATTTAACAATGGGAAATGTGAATGTCATTTGGCAAGGTGATGCGAATGAATATGCAATTCGCTCCTTATTACATACAAATCATCCGCCACAAATCATCAATGTCACTGGACCTGAAACGCTATCTATAAGATGGTTGGCCTATGAATTCGGAAAACGAATGAAGAAGGACCCATTATTTGTGAATAGCGAGAGTCCTACAGCATTGCTGAATAATGCATCTCACGCTCATAAATTATTTGGTTATCCGAAGGTAACCGTTCAACAGATGATGGACATGATTTCTGAATGGGTTATCAGTGATGGGCAAACCATTAATAAACCAACCCATTTCCAAGAAAGAGAAGGTGCATTTTAATGCTAAAAGAGGCTGTTAAGAAAAAGCTTCATGAGGGGACGGTGATTCCAGCTCATCCGCTTGCATTGACAAAAGAAAGAAAGCTTGATGAAGCAGGTCAGCGAGCATTAACACGCTACTATATTGATGCTGGTGTTGGTGGAATTGCAGTAGGGGTTCATACCACACAATTTGAAATTCGTGATCCTGAATTCAATTTGTATCAACAGGTTCTATCTCTTGCGATTGAGGAAACGAGGAATGCCAATATTCCCGAGGGCTTTATTAAGATAGCTGGTATTTGTGGACCGACAGAACAGGCCATTAGTGAAGCAACGTTTAGTAAAGGGATTGGTTATGATTTAGGACTGTTAAGTATGGGTGGTTTAAATCATTTATCTGAAGAAGAATTACTCGAACGTGCCGAAAAGGTAGCGGATATTATTCCGATATTTGGATTTTATCTACAACCTGCAGTGGGGGGACGAATTTTCTCCTATGAATTTTGGGAGCGTTTTGCCTCCATCCCAAACGTGTATGCGATAAAAATTGCACCATTTGATCGATATTGTTCAACAGACGTTGTTCGTGCTGTTTGTCATTCAACTCGTAATGAGGAGATTGCCTTATACACTGGAAATGACGATAACATCATAAATGATTTACTCACAACATTTGAATTTCCCGTTGGAAATCAAGTGGTGGAAAAGAAAATCGTTGGTGGTCTTCTTGGACACTGGTCGGTTTGGACAAAGCGAGTCGTTGAAACATTTGAGGAGATAAAAAAGGTTAGAGATCAGGAGTTTATTCCAAAGAAGCTGTTCACTCTCGGACAACAGATCACGGATG
Source organism: Ferdinandcohnia sp. QZ13 (assembly GCF_031324165.1). Taxonomy (NCBI): domain Bacteria; kingdom Bacillati; phylum Bacillota; class Bacilli; order Caryophanales; family Bacillaceae; genus Ferdinandcohnia; species Ferdinandcohnia sp. QZ13. Next base: position 149,278 of record NZ_JAVIVW010000001.1, read on the forward strand.
CTAATGCTGCGATATTTGATTCGCGAAATAGTTTTAAAGGCAGCATCGCCGGAATCAATGAAATCTTAGCTAGACAAGGATTGCTTCAAGGAAATTGGTGTTTAGTAGATCGTGAAGTGTTAAGTCCAGGTCAGGCAGAAGAATTAGACCGTATTTATACTAGCTACCCACATTTGCATGATGATGAGTTTGTAAAAGCGAATTTATCAAAGTGGTTGTCTAAATAATTGACGGAAGAAGGATTTCAAATGAAAAGAATAGTCGCCCATAACAAGAAAGTTGAAATCATTGAGGATGAAGTTCCAAGTATAGAAGGAAAACCTTCCTATATTTTAGTTAAAACATTATATTCGGTTATTTCACCAGGCACTGAGCTATCATTATTATCAATTAGTGAAAATAAGCAGGTTCATCTTGGCTACAGTGCAATGGGAGAAGTCGTTGAATGTGGTAATGACATTACCGATGTGAAAAAAGGAGATCTTGTTGCTTGTTACGGCGCGCCATATGTTCACCATGATGAATATTTACGAGTACCGAAAACGTTGTATGCAAAGCTTCCCGAAAATCTCGATTCAAAGGAAGCTGCTCTAGGTGGACTTGGTGCGATTGCGATTCATGCTCTGCGTATTGCCAACCTTCAATTTGGTGAAACAGTTGTGATTGTTGGACTAGGCGTTTTAGGCCAATTAATTGCTAAAATTGCTAATGCAGCTGCTTACAATGTGATAGCGTATGACATTCACGAAAGTCGTGTAGAGATGTTAAAGAAAGAAAACATTAAATCATTTGCAACCGTAAAAGAGATGGAAGAAGCCATTCAGGTTGAAACGAAATCTCGTGGGGCAGATGCAGTACTATTGTGTGCAGGTGGAAAACGTTCACCACTCACTGATGAATGTTTAAAATGGATACGCACCAAAGGTAAAGCAGTCATTGTCGGTGATATTGAGCCAGACTTTCCTAGAGACTTAATGTTTGGTAAAGAAGCTCAGCTGCTCATTTCACGAGCTGGCGGTCCTGGAAGATATGACAGTATATATGAAAAAGAAGCAATCGACTATCCTTATGAATATGTTCGCTGGACAGAAGGGAGGAACCTGGAGGAATATATCCGACTGATTAAGGAAAAACGGATTGATGTCGGACCATTTATTTCAGAAGTAGTCGAATTTGGAGATGCACCACAAGAATTTGAAAAACTATTAAACAAGGAATCTACCACACTAACCAAATTAATACACTTTACGTAATTTGAAGAACTGGTTGAATGTGGAGGATTTCGAAATCTAATGTTGCACAACCACTATTACTTACAAGGAAATGTTGTTTCCGATAAAAGAATATATAAGAATATGGCCATAGAAATTAAAGATGGAGTAATCATTTTTGTTGGTAAGAAAGACACCATAAACAATACCGATCTGCCTATCTACCAAGTGGATGGGTGGATCTGTCCAGGTTTTATCGATACGCATATCCACGGTCTTAATGGGTATGATTTTATGGACCGTACAAAGGAAGGTTTTTATCGCATTCAAGATGGGCTCCCATCCTTTGGTGTGACAAGTTTCTTGTCAACATCAAGGGCAGCTACATTAGAGGATATTAAAACCTTCCTTTTATTAAGTAAACAAGTAGTCGCAGAAGAGCGTACTGGTGCCCAACTATTGGGTGTTCATTTAGAAGGACCCTGGATTAATCAAAAATATAAAGGTGCCCAAAGAGCGGAGTATATTGTAGATCCCGTTTTAGAAGAAGTACGATCAATCCTTCATTTGTCCGAAGGTTTGATTCGAATTGTAACCTTGGCTCCGGAGCTACCTCATGCAGTAGATGTAATTAAGTTATTGCACGAACAAAATGTTTCGATTTCAGCAGGACATACAGCTGCGACCTATGAGGAAGTGGAACAAGCGATTAAGTACGGTTTGTCGAGAGTAACACATTGTTTCAATGGGATGGGTCCGATTACACATCGCAATTTAACTATTTCACTTGCAGCACTTGATATACAAGAATTGCATTGTGAAATTATAGCAGATGGCTTTCATGTGCATTCAAAAATGATAGAAATGCTATACAAAATGAAAGGTGTCGATCACATTACATTCATTTCTGATTGTACCGGAACCAATCGATTACCAGATGGATGTCATCAAATCGGTGGGAAAACAGTCTACAAACAGAATGGAAAGGTGACTTTGGCAAATGGTAGTCTTGCAGGTAGCTCATTGACTCTAGACAAGGCGATTCAATTTAGTGTTCACAATTGCAACATTCCCCTTGAAGAGGCTGTGCAAATGGCAACTTATAATCCGGCAACTGTATGCGGGATGAGTGAACACAAAGGAAGAATTGCGGTTGGGTATGATGCGGACCTTGTCATCTTATCAAATGATGTAGAAGTAGAAAGTACGATAATAAATGGAAATTTTGTGTTCGAGCGTAATGAATAGAGAGAACAACAATGTTCGTTTAGTAAAAACGAAAAGAGGTATCGAATATGCAAATTAATTTAGTAGGTGAGACAAGTTCAATTTTAAAAGGAATAGAACTATTAGCCGATGATCTCAGTATTGAATTACATGAAAAAGGGTACCCGATTACTATCACACAAAGGGTAGGTCCAATCCATGTTAGCAATAAGGATGGGAAAGGTAACATCTTTTATCAGGAAAAAATCCATTTCTATCGCGCGATAGGGGTGTGGTTAGAGAATTATCGAAAGTCTGGTGACTTTGAGCTGACTGAACAGCCTAATTTCCAAACGAGTGGAGTTATGCTCGATGTTTCTAGGAATGCCGTGTTAAAGGTGGATGAAGTACAAGGGCTACTTAGAAAATTGGCGATCATGGGCTTAAATGTCGTCATGCTTTATACAGAGGATACTTATGAAGTTCCAGATTATCCGTATTTTGGGTATATGCGTGGTAGATACACAGAGGAAGAACTGAGGACTTGTGATGAATATGCAGATCATTTTGGAATTGAAATGATTCCTTGTATTCAAACTCTTGCCCATTTGACAATGGCCTTAAAGTGGGGATATGCAAAAGAAATTAGAGATACAGCTGATATTTTATTAGTAGGTGAATCGAAAACATATCAATTTATTGAAAGTATGATAGAGGCCGCTTCTAAACCTTTTAAATCCAAACGAATTCATATTGGTATGGATGAAGCTCATCAGCTTGGGTTAGGACGGTATTTAGATTTAAATGGATATGAGAATCGCTTTGATATTATGAACAAGCACCTAGATAAAGTAGTTTCAATCGCTAAACGCCATGGGCTGTCACCAATGATTTGGAGTGACATGTATTTTCGTTTGGGTTCAAAACACGGTGAATATTATGATAAAGACGTTCATATTCCAAAAGAAGCAATTGACTCCATACCAGAAAATGTTCAACTTGTTTATTGGGATTATTACCACGCAGATGAAGAGTTTTATCGATCTTATATTCAGAAACATAAAGAATTAGGGAGAGAGACTCTTTTTGCAGGTGGTGCTTGGACATGGAATGGAATTTCGCCAAACTATGGAAGAGCGTTTGTGACAACAGAAGCTGCACTAGCAGCGTGTAAAAAAGACGGTCTCCAAGAAGTCTTTACGACGTTATGGGGCGATAATGGAGCGGAAACGCCGCTTACAACTGCGCTACCTGTTATTCAACTTTATGCTGAACATACTTATCACGAAACAATGACAATGGAACATTTAGCCCAACGTTTCTATTTTTGTACTGGAAATCATCTTGAGGATTTTCTCGTTCTAAATCAATTGGATGAAACGCCAGGTGTGATGAAAAATAATGTAAACTCATCCAATGCATCAAAGTTCCTATTGTGGCAGGATCTTCTTTTCGGATTATTTGATGAAAATATCCGTGGCCTTGATATGAATGTACATTATCAGAAACTAATTCCTAAAATTACTGCGGCGAAGGAAAGAAATCCTAACGCAGTCCAAATTTTTGAGTTTTATGCGCAACTAGCAAACGTATTAAGTGTAAAGGCAGAGATGGGAATCCATTTGAAAGCAGCTTATGACCAGGGAGATAAGGATTCTATGACAACTCTTTTAAGAAAGATTAACTTATTGACAAACGAGGTTCATAAACTTCACCAAAAACATCGAGAAGTTTGGTTTTCCTTATATAAACCATTTGGTTGGGAAATTATCGAGTTCAGATATGGGGGACTATCAGCCCGTCTAGCAACCACACAAATACGGATTCAGCAATGGCTGGAAGGGACAATCGATCGAATTGAAGAATTAGAAGAAACAAGATTAACACATGATGGCCCAAATGGGATTCCGGAAGGTTCCTTAGGAAACCACTTTTACCACCGAATTGCAACAGCGGGTAATTTTAATTGGTAGATAGAATGCACGTTAGGAGGTAATAGGTATGCCTATTATTCGTTTTCCGAAAGACATGAAATGGGGCACAGCGACTGCAGCGTATCAAGTAGAAGGTGCAGCATTTAAGGATGGAAGAGGGTTATCCATATGGGATACCTTTTCCCACACTGCTGGAAAAGTGAAGAATGGGGATAATGGTGATATCGCATGTGATAGCTATCATCGTTACCATGAGGATATTGAATTATTAGACCAATTAGGTGCCAAAGTGTATCGCTTTTCTGTTTCTTGGCCGAGGATTTATCCAAGTGGAACAGGAAAACTCAACCCAAAAGGCTTGCAATATTATCATAACTTGATAGACAAATTAGTGGAAAAAGGGATTGAACCAATGCTTACCCTTTACCACTGGGACCTCCCGCAAGCTCTACAGGATCAAGGTGGTTGGGCGAGTCGAAATACAGTTGATGCCTTTAGACAATATGCGCAAACTATTTTTAGAGAGTTTAATGGAAAAGTGAAATATTGGCAAACCATTAATGAACCTTTATGTGCCGCTTTTTTATCAAATTATCGAGGTGTACACGCACCAGGATATCAGGATTTACAGCTTGCTGTGGATGTTTCCCACCACTTGGTGTTGGCACATGGAAAAGCGGTTAAGGTATTTCGAGAACAAGGAATCAAAGGTCAAATCGGCACAGCAACGAATACCACATGGAGAGAACCTTTTAGTAATCGAATCGAAGACATCGAAGCTTGTAGGAGAGAAATTGGCCATAACATTGATTGGTTTCTAGATCCTATTTTTAAAGGTGAGTACCCACAATATTTAGTGGATTGGTTTAAAAAGAAGGGTGCAGAACTTCATGTTGAAGACGGGGACATGGAAATCATCCAACATCCGATTGATTTTATTGGTGTCAACTATTATTCCGGTAATGTCGCACGATTTAAAGAGAATACTGGATTACTAGATGTTGAGAATATTGAAATTGATTATAACCACACACATATTGGCTGGCCGATTTATGCAGACGGCTTTTATAAAGTGTTTCAATATCTCGCAGAGCGGTATGGCAATATTCCATTATTTATTACAGAAAATGGGGCTTGTTGTGTGGATGAACTTGTAAACGGGAAAGTGGATGATCAAAACCGAATAAACTATTACAAGCAGCATCTAACAGCTGTGAGTAGAGCTATAGCATCAGGGATTCCTATTCTTGGTTATCTAGCATGGTCATTATTAGATAACTTTGAGTGGGCAGACGGTTACGGAAAACGATTTGGTCTTGTGTATGTAGACTTTCAAACTTTGGAGCGCATTCAGAAAGAAAGTTACACCTGGTATAAAAAAGTAATTGCCAATGGATGGATGGAAATATAACACATCTTAATACGCAACTTCTAGAAAAAAAGGATAGAGGTGGATTGTATGCAAAACGTTTTATTGATTGGTGCAGGAACAATGGGGAAGGAGCATGCCAGTTCTTATTACGATATGGAAGATGTTCGTGTTGTAGGAATCGTTGACACTCGAATCGATCAAGCACAGAAAATTATCGGTGAGCATGATACAAAAATTTTTCAAACGTTAGAAGAAGCGTTAAATAATCTCGAACAAATTGATGTGATTGATGTTTGTGTTCCAACTTTCCTGCATAAAGAGTATGTGCTTAAAGCTGCGGATTATGGAATTGATGTGATATGCGAAAAACCATTAGCTTACACTCTTGAAGATGCACATGAAATGATAGAGTACTGTGATAAGAAAAATGTGAAATTATTTGTAGGGCATGTTGTTCGATTCTTCCCACAGTATGCAAAAGCAAAGGAACTTGTTGCAAATGGTTCTATTGGTGATATTGGCGTCGTTCGAACAAGGCGCGGCGGGCATTTTCCGGCGGGATGGAGCGATTGGTATTCAGACAAAACCAAAAGTGGTGGTGTGATCTTAGATTTAATCATCCATGATTTTGATTTTCTACGTTGGAACTTTGGTGAAGTGGAGCGAGTATTTGCGAAAGGACTTCCTGATCTCGACTATGCCATTGTGACATTGGTTTTTAAAACAGGAGTCATCGCACATGTTGAAGGTTCATGGAGGCATCAAACGTTTTCCACACAATTTGAATTTGCTGGTAAAAGCGGGATTATCGAATATGATAGTTTAAAAGAAGAACCGGTTTTACTTTCAATTAATCAATCAATTGATGAAAAAAGTGGAGTTGAAGTACCTCAAAGTCCTTTGAGAAAATCACCATATTATATTGAACTACAGCATTTCTTGAACTGTTTAAAAACAAATGAAACGCCAATTGTGACAGCAGAAGATGCGTATAAAGCAATGGAAATCTCAGTCGCTGCCCTTCAATCTATAAAAACAGGTTTACCTGTCATACTAAAGGGGGAAAACTGACATGAAAATTGGAATCATTAGCTTCGCTCATATGCATGCCAATAGTTATGCAGCTGCCATAAAGGAAATGAAAGGTGTCACATTAGCTGGAATAGCCGATGAAAATGAGGAAAGAGGGCTTAAAAGTTCACAGTTTTTTGACACAGTTTATTATAAAAGCCATCAAGATTTACTTGAATCTGATATAGATGCAGTCATTGTGACATCAGAAAATAGTTTGCACCATCAACATGTAATTGCTGCTGCTAAAGCAGGCAAACATGTTCTATGTGAAAAGCCATTAGCTACCAATTTAAAAGATATCGAAGAAATGATTCGTGTTTGTGAACAAAATGGAGTTCTGTTAGGAACAGCTTTCCCTGTCCGATTTAATACACCTATTCAACATGCTAAAAAAGTGTTGGAAGAAGGTGTATTAGGAGATATTTTAGCAATTAAGGGAACAAATCGGGGAACAAATCCAGGTGGCTGGTTTATTGATAAGGCGAAATCAGGCGGTGGAGCGGTACTCGATCATACGGTCCATGTTGTCGATATCATGAGATGGTTTACAGGGGCAGAAGTGAAGGAAGTTTACGCAGAAATTGGAAATGTCTATATCGATCATCAGATTGATGATTGTGGGATCCTTACAATGGAATTTACTAACGGAATGTTTGCAACTCTAGATTGTAGTTGGTCAAGAAATAGCGCCTATCCTACCTGGGGCGATGTAACAATGGAAATTATCGGGACAAATGGCACTTTAAAAATTGACGCGTTCTCTCAAAAATTCGATTTCTATTCCAATCAGGAGGGGGTCAATTGGATTGGCTGGGGAGATGATATGGACACCAGTCTGATAGAGGATTTCGTTGCGAGTGTAAGAGAAGGTAGAGCCCCGCTCGCAACCGGGTATTCAGGAATGAAAGCGGTAGAAGTAGCATTAGCAGCCTATCAATCTTTCGAGAATAAAGCACCTGTAAAATTGATTTAAATGGATAAATGAGGTGATAAAATGGCAGTTTCTCATGAACTACAAGCTGATATAGTGATTATAGGTGGGGGATTAGGAGGATGTGCAGCTGCATTATCCGCCTTACAATCTAGAAAAACGGTCCTTTTAACCGAGGAGACAAAATGGATTGGTGGTCAAATTACAAACCAAGGAGTACCACCAGATGAGCATCCATGGATTGAAAGCTTTGGAGCCACAAGAAGCTATCGTACATTTCGAAAAAAAATTAGAGAATACTATCTTACGAATTTTCCAGTTAAGAACACAGAACGAATAAATGATCAATTTAATCCTGGATCTGCCATTGTAAGTAAAATAAGTCATGAGCCAAGAGTTGCTTTACGGGTGCTTTACGATATGCTAGCTCCCTATATAAGCAATGGGAAACTAACTTTATTATCAGAATATAAAATAATAACAGCTGAAACAGAACAAGATTACGTTCGAGCTGTTACCGTTCAGCATTCTAGTTCAGGAAATATCTACCATTTAAAGGGAAAGTATTTTTTGGATGCAACAGAAATTGGGGATGTATTACCACTTGCTGGTGTAGAGTATGTAATCGGTGCTGAATCTCAGGATGAAACCGCTGAAGCTCATGCACCAAAGGATTCAGAACCCTTTAATATGCAGGCGTTTACATACTGCTTTGCCATTGATCATATAGATGGAGAAAATCATACAATTGAAAAGCCTGCTCAATATGAGTTTTGGAAAAACTATCAAGCTGAATTCTGGCCAGCCAAACAATTAAGCTGGTGGGGGGTTGTCCCTCATACATTGGAGCCGATTGAATATTCTTTATTTTACGAGCCTAATCGCTTTTCACTATGGAATTACCGTCGAATTATCGATAAAAATAATTTTGAACAAGGTACGTTTCAAAGTGATATTACAATCGTCAATTGGCCACAAAATGATTACTGGTTAGGTCCTATCATTGACGTAACTGAAGAAGAAAAAGAAAAACATCTTTATAATGCTAAACAACTTAGCTTGTCCTTACTATATTGGATGCAAACGGAGGCGCCTCGTTCAGATGGTGGAAAAGGGTATCCTGGAATTCGGTTAAGAAAGGATATATTAGGAACAGAAGATGGCTTGGCTATGTATCCATATATCCGTGAATCGAGGAGAATAAAAGCCCAATTTACGGTAAAGGAACAACATGTCAGTGGTGAATTGGGAGGAAAAGAAAGTGCAACGTATTTTCCTGATAGTGTTGGTATTGGAAGTTATCGCTTAGACCTGCATCCGAGTACAGGAATGAATACATACATTGATTTTTCATCTCATCCATTCCAAATTCCACTCGGAAGTTTATTGCCTATTCGAGTTAAAAATTTGTTGCCCGCCAGCAAAAATATTGGGACTACTCATATTACGAATGGTTGTTATCGACTTCATCCGGTGGAATGGAATATCGGGGAAGCAGCCGGTCATCTAGCAGCATATTGTATGGACCATGAAATCCTCCCACATGAAGTGAGACATAAAGAAGAAAAGTTAAAGGATTTTCAGTCACGTTTAGTGAAAGCAGGAATTGAACTGGAGTGGCCAAAAATTCATAAAATATGATTAAGAATAAGAGTGAGTGATACGAAATGATCGCACTAGTTGACAAAAGTATGGAAATGAAGAGTCAGGTTCTCTTCAATCATTATTTTTCAAATATCAATGAACTTTTACATGAAGATCTCCATCAATATACATGTATTTTTATTAATGGTCTTAACAATGATAAACCAATGAAATTGTCATATGAGATACTTGAAAAGCTATGGACCTTTGTAGAACAAGGTGGGATTTTGTATGGGGAGCTCATCAATTGTGATGACTTCCCATCCTCACGTCTTTTTGGGTTCAAGCAAGACTTTTCGGTGACCAATCACCGTTTAGAAAAACTGGTGATTTCACGTGATAATTCCTTTTGTAAAAAAGGGCAGCTGCTCGAATGGCATGGTCCCTTTTTAACTGGCTTTACATTCGACACCGAAAGACTGCTAAATATCGGTCATTTTAAAGAGACTCATTGTACGGAAGATGAAGGGAAATATCCTGGTATTGTTGTGAAAAATCATGGGGAAGGAAAAGCCATTTTTACGACTTTTTCGTTTTTGAGCAATGATCAAAATTGGACGTTACGACCTAATTGGGTATGGAACCAAGTTATCAAATGGTTGCAAAAGGAGTATCACTTGCCACTTAAAAGCAAACATTTGGTTATTCAGCCCTCAAAGGAAAACAATCTTAAAAAAACAATTGAAAAGGGTATGAATTGGTTTTTAACCTCTGGAATTTTGCCGAAGGAAGATGGAAGTCTTGGAATTTATGAAAATGTCCATTCCATTCGAAGCGATATTAGTAAGGATTTTCGACCGGATTGTCATGCACATACGGCGCTTTTATTTTACCTATATGGAAAATATGCGAATGAACCTAAATGGATAGAGAGGTCTCAAAATTTACTAAACTACTTATTTGAAGCAGGCTATCAGGATACGGATTCTGATTCAGCTACGTATGGTTTCTGGAAATGGTTTCAAAGCCCGAAGGAAAAACCAGATCAACTATTTTCCGATGATAATAGTTGGGTAGCACTTGTTCTATTATATCTATACCGTAAAACCGGTAAAAAGGAATACAAAGAGAGAGGCTTATTAACGGCTTATGCTCTTTTACACACGCAAAATAAAAACGGACTTCGACCGGAGTGTATTCGGGAAAAAGAATTACTTAACCACGGCACCACATATTTCAAAAATTCAACCATGGCTAGTATGAATCCTCATTTTGAAGCAATCGTTCATTCGGCATTTATCCAAGCTTATCTTGTCTCAAAGGATGATACATTTTTACAAACTGCATATCAAGGTACGTTAACATTGCTGGATAATAAAAGAGATTTAAAGTTTATGTATAGTAAGACGGCTGGATATAGTAGATTCTTATTGTCCTTAGCACAAGTGTATGCCGTTACAAAGGATGAAACCATTTTAAAAGGGCTACATGAAATAATTGATTACTTATCTAAAAATCAACATGAATTAGGTGGAATCGAGGAACGTGATAATCCAGATCCTGATCGCTATGGTACAGAGGACACAGGAGTGTTCCGAATGAACGGGGAAGGGATTGCGGATCAATTGTATACGAATAACTTCTTGCTCATGAATGCATGGGAGGCTTGGAAAGCTACGGGCGACCCAAAAGTGAAAGAATTTTATGAAAAGCTTGTTCGCTTTTTATCTAGCATTCAAATTACTTCTCCAAAACGGGAATTTGATGGTGGCTGGATGCGTTCTTTTCATCTAGAGAGTGGGGAGTATTTTGGCAATAATGGTGACACTGGTTGGGGAGCTTATGTGATAGAAAGTGGATGGACGAATGCAATCATTCTTTCAGGCCTTATTTTAAAAGAAATAGATCAATCATTACTGGATTAGTGTGAGGAGGTGCACAATGTCGGTTACATGCAGCATTCTTTCTGATAACGTATCTATAGTATTTGCAAAAGAGGAGTTGCTCAAGTACATCCAACAAGTCGAGCAGCCCATTCCTTATTCTTTTGTGTTAGGGTTGGAACAAGAATTTACTGAAAAGGGCTTAGTCGAACAAACAACATTAATGGAAAATCCAACAGTTGACGCTTTTCAAATTGTACAAAAGGGAAACGAAATTTATATTATCGGTTCAAATCCTAGGTCCGTGCTTTATGGAGTTTATCATACTTGTAAAAAACTTTTTGGCTATAAATGGGTTCATTTTTTATCTGAAGAAAAAGTTGATTACAAAGATGGTAGTTTTATAAAATCTTCAAGTCACCGTGGGAAGATGGTTAGAAGAGGCCTAGTTATTGAAAATTATGAAGACACTTCATTCCTTTTACAGATGATCGATTGGGCAGCAAAACACTATATCAATGAGCTGTTTTTTACTTTTATGTTATGGGACAAGGTAAAACCAGTAATAGAAAAAGAGATAGAAAAGCGTGGGCTCACCATTACAATCGGTGGCCATAGTATGCACTACTTATTAAGTGATATCTCAATTTTGGATAAAGAGCAGATTAATTACTCAGATGATAGTTGGAAAGATTTACTGATTGATAAAATAAAAAACGAAATCGACAAAACATCCTCTATTAAAAGAGTATCCCTATGGCCAGCGGATATTGGGATAAAGGATGATCAAGATTTCTTAACAAAATACATTGCTTTTACTGAACAATTAAAAAAACAAATTCCTCGTATTGAAGTAGAACATATAGCTTACAATGCCGGATTATCATGGGATATGCTAGAACTACCAGATGATTTAGATAGTTCGAAAACAGTGGATACGTTATTCGCATTCTGGGGTAGAAACTATCAGCAATCTTTTAAAAATGAGGAAAAAGGATTTGAGGCTTTACATAAATGGTGTCAAGCGACGAAAACTAATCAAAAGGATATAACTATTTTTGAATACTACAGTGACCATTTTATGTTAGGTAATCTATTTCCGCCATTATTTCAAAGGATTCATGAAGATATTAATCTGTATTCGCAGTTGGGAATCAACCAAATAGTCAATCTAATCGTTCCATACTTTCCTAAAGAAAATACAAATGAACTAGATTATAAGTATCCATGGGAATCAATACAGCAAATGAACAGCTATTATTTTGCACGATTAACATGGGGCGATGGCTTTGACGAAATCGAAGGGGACTTTTACTCGATCTTTAATGAACATCAAAACGTGGCTGAAAATTTGCTTAAGAAAATGGAGTCGGTATTATCAGAGGTATCGAAATGGAACTTCCCTTTATTTCCTAGTCGGGTAATAGATCCTGAAAAAGTAACAGAATGTGATGACTTACATCTTATTATAACCGACCTTAATAAATGGAAAAATGAACTTGAACCATTTAAAGGTGATTTCCTATCAGAAATTAAAGACCCATCCAGTATGATAACTTTTTATATTTTTTATGTGTGTCAAATGCTAGAACATTACTTAGCTGAATGGATGGAAAAGATAGAGATAGTGTCAGATAAACTAAAATAGTATGGGGGAAAGTATGAAACAGCGAATTGTTTTTATTGGTGATAGTATTACGTGGTGGGGGATAAGTGAGAGTGATTCGATCGGAACTGGCTATGTACGTTTGCTACATGATTATTTGAAGGTCACCTACCCAGATAGGGATATGGACATTATAAATAAAGGGATTAGTGGTAATCGGATAACAGACCTGGCCGAGCGGTGGGACAATGATGTGATTGCCTATCAACCGGACTTTGTTTCGATATCCATTGGGATCAATGACGTTTGGAGGCAAGTGGATTCTCCTGAAATAGAACAAATTTTACCACATCGGTTTGAAGAAGTGCTTGAGCATCTTCTTATAAATACCAAGCAAAAAACCAATGCATCTATTATATTAATGGAACCCACTGTTATATCAGAAGATATTCAGGGAAAAGGGAATATGATGTTAAAACCATATGTAGAAATTATCCATTTACTTGCAAAAAAGCATCATTCAGTCGTCGTTCCCACCCATCAGGCATTCCTTTCATTTTTAAAATATAAAAAGGAGTTTCCGCTTACTATAGATGGTGTTCATATGAACACGGCAGGGAATATGCTGATGGCAAAAACATGGATACAAGCAACAAAAGAGCTACTAGGATAACCTATGAATATCAAGGAGTAACTTTCTATTTGTGGTAGAGTTACTCCTTTTTATTTGTTTAAAATTCTCCTAACTATAAGTTTCATATGTTACCCAGAATCTAACACTTTTCGACACCTCCAAAAAGGTATAATGAGTAAAATGATTGAATAGGGAGGTTCGATTCTTGCTAGATTCTAGTCATGAATTCTATTTAAGCAGTGCAGAAAAACAGTTAATTTTAAAAGGGATCAGAAATGGATTAGAGCGTTTTTATAAAGATAGAGAGGGGAAATCCGCCCTCGTTACCGAAAGAAACTTCATCTCTAGACAACGCGCCTCTTATGTTTTCGACTCCATCTACCACATCGCGAATCAACACCCAGAATTGAATGTATCACCCGAAATTCGAACAGCAGGTCTATCCTATGAATATGTGTCGCTATTTTTTGAAACTCGAAAAATTGTCGTCACCTTCAGCCAAGTGAAGAGACCAGAAGATCTACCAGAATACAGTGAATACCGAAATGAGTACACTGAAGGAAATCGCCTATACAATCCACAGCTTTCCTTTTTTCGGGAAGAGGATGAGTTTAATCTTAACATCTACAAACATCTCGTCGTCACCTTCAATGGTTCTCATGGACCGGATCCATTATTTATATGGATTGGTGCGACAACTCCTGAACAAAATGCGTGGATTTATCATGAAGAACTAACAGTAGATGTTGGTGTAGGAAGGTAACAGGTGTAACTTTCAAAATCTTACATAAAAACTGGTGTTTTATAAGGGATTTTGGTTTTATCTGGTAAAAGTTAAAAAATTCGTTTATGATAAGGATTTTTGGATGAACCTGGAAAAAGACGCAGCATAAAAGCAGTTTATGATAACACTTTTGGATATGATTGGAAATAAACCTTACATATATGGTGTATTTGAAATGGATTTTGGGGATTATTGGAAAAAAACTTTATTATATATGGCTAATATGAAATGGCTTTTGGATAATTCTGGTAAACCTATATGCATATCTTTTGCCCTGCCCCAAACTGCTTCACACCCATAATGAAGGAGACTGTGTTTCATCACAGTCTCCATTTTTTAGTCCAATTTTAAATTGAGTTTGACAAAAAAGGTACATAATATACAAAATGAATTGAAATTTTTCCGGTAAAGTGACCTATATGATATCTTATAAATAGCGAGTTAAAGGAAGTGAACACGTGCAAACATTAAAACCAGCCATTCATTTTAACGGTGTGGATTTTCACGCGGACAATAAACATATTTTAAAAAAGATAACAGGTTCCTTTTATGAAGGAACCATTACGACCTTGGTTGGACCATCTGGAGCAGGGAAAACAACGTTACTAAAGCTTTGTAATGGTCTTTTGTCTCCAAGTAATGGTGAAATTTACGTGAAGGAAAAAAACATTGATACATATGATCCGGTGGCATTGCGGAGAATTGTAGGAATTGCCCTGCAAAATGCACCAATGATAAACGGGACAGTTTTTCAGAATTTAGCTTTACCACAGACACTCCAAGGTGAAAAGTTGGAAGAACAAACAGCGAAGGATCTATTAGAGGACGTTGGATTAGAAGACGAATATTTACATCGAGATGTTCGAGATTTATCAGGTGGACAGCGTCAAAAGGTATCTATTGCTCGCACGCTAGTGAATCATCCGAAAATCATGTTGTTGGATGAAATCACCTCGGCACTTGATCGAGTCTCTAAAACCGAGATCGAGGAACTGATCGTAAAAATCAACCAGAAGTACAAGGTAACCATGATTTGGATTACCCATAATCTTCAGCAAGCCATCGATATAGGGAACTATGTTTGGGTCTTAATGGAAGGGGAAGTAATTGAAACGGGGGAGAGTACCTTACTGAAATCTCCTACAACAGAAAAAGTACGACAATTTGTGAAGGGGGAGATGGCATGAGTACACTTGCATTAGCTATCGCTCTCATTTTTGTTCTCATCCCGATATTTTTATCGAAAACCTTTAACCTAGGCTTGGAAAAAGACACTACGATTGCGGTTGTTCGCTCCATCATTCAGCTTTTTGCAGTTGGCTATATTTTAAAATTTGTCTTCGAGACGGAAAGTCTTATTTATATTTTTCTGATGGTAGTTGTCATGATCGTAGCGGCTACACAAAATGCAAGGAAAAAAGGAAAGGCAATCAAGGGTATCACTTGGAAAATTGCTGCAACCTTGGTTTTTATGGAAGTTCTCACCCAGGCTATTCTATTAGGATTTAAGATTACACCGGCAACCGCGCAGTATATCATTCCAATCAGTGGTATGGTTGTCGGAAATTCGATGGTGCTTGCAATCCTCTTTTTAAACAGATTCACAGCAGAGGTGGATGCGCATCAAGAGCAGACTGAGCTCATCCTATCCTTAGGTGGTACGCCAAAACAAGCGATTCATACTCAGCTCATTACTTCAATTAAGGCGAGTATGATTCCAACCATCGAGAGTCAAAAAACAATCGGGCTTGTTCAGCTTCCAGGGATGATGAGTGGCCAAATTATTGCAGGCGCGAGCCCAATTCAAGCTGTTCAATTTCAATTGCTCGTTCTCTTTTTACTCTTAACAACAGCAGCCGTAACAAGTGTCATGCTCGGATTCTTATCCTATCCAACATTATTTAACCAGCGCTTGCAGTTTCTGAAGATGAGATAGAACAAATTTAAAAACCAAAAATGCCTGAACCCTAGTGATATGAAAGGGTTCAGGCATTTAATCTATTATGTAACAGGCAACCTAATCAACCAACTAGGTTTCCTAGCTTATTTTCGAAAGTCAATAAAACACAATTTAATACTTAAACACATGTCGTCCAATTTTCACAGCAGTTGTCCTGGAATCCAGCCAACGACTTGTGGCAATGGTAGGGTTGTAGAAGAACAACGCTTCTTTCGCAATATATCTCATTTCAGTTAGTGCTGCTTGCACAGCTCGTTTCGATTCTTCATCTGCAGGTTTATTTATAGCACCATTTCGTACTGGCTGGAACTGACCACGTTGATAAATGACACCTCGAATTGTGTCAGGGAATTTTGGGCTTTCTAAACGATTTAATACGACCGCCGCAACTGCAACTTTTCCTTCAAATGGTTCCGCTTGAGCCTCAGCTCGTACAATTCTCGCTAATAAGTCTAACTCTTCAGTAGAAAAAGAATAACTACTTGAAACACTTTTAACCTCCGTCACAACTTGCTCTGTTTTTACCGTTTCTTTCGGTGCAACAACAACTTCTTCTATTTTCTCAACATTCATTCCTTCAAATAATGTTGGTCCATGATCATTCGTTACTTCCGTATTTATTTTCTCCCCGACAACAATCAGGTCTAAATTTTCTACTTGTGGGTTCATTACTGCTAATTCATTCAATGTCATACCATGCATTCTTGCAATTTCAGACATCGTGTCACCTTTTTGAACTGTATAGGCAAACGCTTGATCCGCAAAAAATAGAGATGCTATAAAGATTGCTAGTCCAAATATTATTTTTTTCATAGTCATAGTCCTCCTAGTCATAGTATTACTGGGTAACTCTCTATGACTCATTTCTATGAACTAAAAAAGTAGATTAGTATTACAGTTTCGTTACAGGCAGATTACATCTTGTCTATCTTACAAAATCTTTAAAAAAGGATGATCCTCTTATGATTAAGAGAACCATCCCAATACGAAATTAAATACTCAATTGTAACAAATCTTCTAACGTATTCACATTGTCCAATTTGGGGGCTTTAACATCCACATATTTTTCTGAGTTCGTTATGACAATGGGTGTGGTCGTTTCATAACCAGCATCCTTGATTTGTTGTAAGTCAAAGGTAATCAGTAAATCTCCACGTTTCACATGGTCACCTTGTTTTACATGTGGTTGGTAATACTGACCTTTCAACTTTACGGTATCAATCCCGATACAAATTAAAATTTCTGCTCCATCTTTTGATGTGACTCCAATAGCATGACCAGTTGGGAAGATAGTAGTGACAATTCCATCTACTGGAGACACAACTTTTCCATCTTCAGGTTCAATTGCGACTCCTTTTCCGACAGATTCTGTAGCAAAAATCGGATCTTTGATAGCCGTTAATGGTACTACCTTACCGTGTAATGGGCTACTAATCTTTTCTGGTCTTACAATAATTAAATTATAATTATCTCTTGTTTTTTCCGTTTTACCTTCAAATCCAAATACATAGGTGAAAATGAAACCTAGTGCAAATGCAACAGCAATACCAATTAAAAATGACAAGAGAGGGGTGAAAGCAGGTATTGAAAGAACACTTGGAAGAACAAATGAATTCATTGCAACACCTAGGCTACCATTTATTGCTCCACCAACGGCTGATGCAATTAAGACATAAACCATCGTTTTTTTATAACGTAAAATAATTCCATAGTTAATTGCCTCAGTTGTTCCAGCTAAAGAGCCTGGAACGATACCGCTTGCAGCAAGTGCTTTCAAATCTTTGTCTTTCGTTTTCAAAAAGACCGCAATACCAATCCCGATTTGGGCAAATGGAGCTGCTGCAGCCATCCCGATAATTGGGTCCGGACCAGTTGCAAGGTTTGCAATTGCTAGTGGAATAATTGTCCAATGTAAACCTGCAATCGTTAAGAATGTCCAAGCTCCTCCGAGCACAGCACCTGCTAATAAACCGCTTTTATCACTTAGGAACGTGATCAATGTACCTAGACCTTCTCCTAGTAAAGTCCCGATGGGCCCAAATACAATAAGGGTTAGGGGAACAATTATAACAAGAGATAGCAGTGGATTCATAAATAATTGAATATCTTTATAAATGACTTTTTTCAAGATTCTTTCTAGCCCTGCGTAAGCAAAAATGGCCATGAAAATAGGGAAGACAGTTGACGAATAATCAGAAAGTAAAACGGGTAGTCCAAAAAATTCAAGTGAGTCAACACCATTTTCAACAAGATGAACAATTTCAGGACTTAAAATTGAAACACCAATAACTCCACCCACATAACCATTTGCACCTAATTTTATTGCGATTGAGATCCCAAGAAAAACAGGGAGAAAGTGGAACACTGCATCACCAGCTGCAGATAGAACAATGTAGGAACCGTTTTCTTTTGAAAGCCAACCAAGCATGACAAGTACGGATAACATCGCTTTCAAAAGACCGGCACCCGCAAGAATACCTATGATGGGAGCAAAGCTTCCGGAAATAACATCTAACACCATTGATAATTTCGATTGTTCTTTATTTTTCTTTGTATGATTCATAGTAGTACCTCACAATTTTCTAAGATTATCAAGCGTTTTCAAAATAATTGCTTCTTGTATTATGATATTAGTATAATAAATACACCATGATACAATGTAGGATTATTTTGATAAAATTAGGACATATTGTGAGGATTCGTGTTTTGGAAACATCTACTATTATTTCAACAGCAATAAAATTACATTTTATTACAGATTTAAATAGTTATGTATTGGATGAGGAGGGCTCGTTATTGCACCGTCAGGAACTGGTGCAACTTCCTCTGTTAATGCAAGAAACGCGTGATGCAGCTTTTAAAACGTTATCCACAATGAGGGAGAACCAGGTGTATATTTTGCATAATGAATGGGATTTGCAATTTTTCGGATATGCTCTTCGTGGAAATGGAGTGAAATGGTGTATTCTATTAGGACCTTTTTATGAAAAAGCACCTGATTTTTTTAAGATATCGAGAGAACATCAATTATCTCGAACCGAGAGTGAAGAATTGCGGAATGTTGCTAACAAAATCTCGATTCTTACTGGAGAGAAAATTAATAGCTTTACAAGTGTTTTACAGCAATTTCGAAGTTTGATGGACAAAACAGCTCCAATTGTCATTGATTATGCTCTTAAGCATGAGCGAAATGTGAGCCAAACAACAAAAGAGGAAATCAACCAAATTGAATTGGTTGAATTACGTTATAAAATCGAAAAGGATTTTCTGCGAGCGGTGGAAATGGGGAACAAAAAGCAAGCATTACAATTAATCAATTCAAATAATCTCTTATTTTCGTTTGCAGAGCGATTTCCAAATCAACCGATTAGAAGGGTTAAAAATAATTTAATTGTCTTGAATACACTACTACGCACAGCTGCGAGAAAAGGGCAAGTGGCATCTATATTGGTCCATCGAATTTCTGAGGACTATGCCCTTAAGATTGAACAGGTTGATCAATTGGGAAAGCTTTATCAAATCGAAGATCAGATGATCGGGGATTATTGTGAATTAGTACAGTCTCACTCATTAAAACAGTACTCAATTATTATCCAAAAGGTCATTGAACATATAACAAGCTACTACGATCAGCAAATAAATATTGAAAACCTAGCCGAGCAAAATGATATAAATGTTAGTCATCTTTCAAGGAAGTTTAAACAGGAGACAGGTTATACCATAACAGGCTTTCACCAAATGCTTCGAATTAACCAAGCTAAATTTTTACTTGAAACAGAAAATCTCCCGATTGAGGATATTTCCTGGATGGTGGGATATGATGACCCCTCTTATTTTACGAGAGTTTTTAAAAAGGAAACAGGTATGACACCCACACAATTTAGAAAATAAAAGGGGCGATTCCTTGGCTAAGGGTGCCAAGAGAACCGTCCCTATGGTTATTTGTTCGCAAATTCTTTTTTAATCTTTTCTAGAAGTTGTGGCTCGGTTAAAATTTTATAGCCTGTTAGGGCCATGGTTTTGGCACCGAGGATCATGGCTTCTTTACCTTGATTGCTTAAGGCAGCCTCTCGGAAACCGTGTGTGTGACATGCAAATGGTTCATCACATATTTTTATATACGGATGGATGGAAGGAACGACATGGCTAACATTGCCCATATCAAGTGAACCGCCTTCAGCGCGTTCATGAATTTCTTCCGGATTTACCCCCAATTCGATTAATGTATCAGTAAAGGCATCTGAAAAAGTTTCATTTGTAACCATGTCATCATAGGAAAATTCATAAAATGACCATTCCATTGTTGCGCCTGTTTGGAGGGCAGCACCTTGGGCACATTTTTTTACTTTTTCCACAAGCTCGTTTACATAAGTACGAGAAGCTGCGCGAACATAGAATTGTGCCACTGCATAATCCGGTACGATATTTGCAGCTTTTCCACCTTCAGATATAATTCCATGAATACGTGCGTCTGATGTAATATGCTGTCTTAACGCATTGATGCTACTAAATGTTTGGAGGACCGCATCAAGGGCATTGATTCCTTCATGTGGGGCTGCTGCTGCATGTGCCGCTTTTCCGAAAAACTCAAATTGGATGGCATCCATAGCTAGGGAAGCACCGCTTTTTTCGTAGTGGCTCAGCGGGTGGACCATCATGGCTACATCGAGATGATCGAAGATACCTTGTTCCGCCATGGTTACTTTTCCACCTTTTGTTTCTTCAGCTGGCGTACCGTACACAATCACTTTACCGCCTGTTTCATGAATTACCTTTGACAAACCAATTCCAGCCGCAATTCCCATAGTTCCGATTAAGTTGTGTCCGCAAGCATGACCTAGTTCAGGTAAGGCATCATATTCCGACATAATCCCAATTGTTGCACCTGGTTTACCACTGTCAAATGTCGCTTCAAACGCAGTAGGGAGACCAGCAGTTCCTATTTCTACATTAAATTTATGTTTTTTGAGCTCGTCCGTTAATATTTTACAAGCTTTAAATTCTTCATGACCTAGCTCAGGGTTTGCCCCAATATATGCACTGATTTCGTAAAAACGATCTTTATTTTCTTCAATAGCCGCTAGTATTTCTGCTTTCATAATGCCCCTGCTTTCTTTTTATAAGTTTTCTATGGATTATTATAAAACATGATGTATAAAAATTCAACAAAACTACTTGGTTACTATACTATTTTTATATAATTAATGAAAGTTAGTAAAAAATAGGCACTAGCACATACAGTACAACCCATAGGCTCATATCATATGAGTGTAAAGAAAAAGAAAGGGAGATGACACTATGTACTACGGCGGATGCGGATGCTACGATGGATTTGGACACGGATATGGATACGGTGGATATGGATACGGTGGTTATGGATATCGCCATGGCTTTGTATTAATTGTCGTACTATTTATCTTATTAATTATTGTTGGTGCTTCTTGGGTACGTTAAATATATACAAAGCAATGAATAGAGAGGTTCCTTTCACATTTAGTGAAGGGAGCCTTTTTGTTTACGATAAAAATAATATGTAAACTTAAACAGTGAAATAAAATTAGGTTAATTATAAAAACATTATGTTAACTTAAAGATTTTTTGAATAGATTATTACCCACAAAACAAATGATAAAAGGTACATGTCTAAATTGAGGTGAGAGTATGGTTAATCAATATGATGTCATTATTGTCGGTGGAGGAATTGCTGGTTTACAGGCTGCGATTCAACTTGGAAGATATAAACATAAAATCGCCGTCATTGATTCAAATGACGGTCGTTCAACAATTTGTAGAAACTACCACAACATCTTAGGCTGGCCAAATGGAGTCAGTGGAGAAACATTAAGAAATCTAGGGAAAATGCATGCTGAACGTTACGGTGTTTCATTTATTCAAAATGAAGTAGTAAAAATTGAAAAAAACCATGATGTTTTTCATATCTATTGTCGAGGTGGCGATGTATATTTAGCAAAACGGTTACTGCTTGCAACTGGCGTAAAGGACAATATTCCTTCCATTGAAAATATTTATAAATGCCTTGGTCTAACCGTCTATGTATGTCCTGATTGTGACGGTTATGAAGTGGTTGATAAGCATGTCATCGTGATCGGTTCTGGTAAAACCGGAGCGAATATGGCCTTTACGTTAACCTATTTTACAAGAGATATTACTTTCATCAATCATGACTGGAGTAACCTTGACTATGAAGTGAATGTGATGTTTGACCAAAAGGGGATTATTCATATTCAAGATGAAACGGATGAGATTTTGCTTGATGAAAAAACTTCTGATTTTATCGGGGTACGCTTGAAAAGTGGAAAAATCATTGAGGGAGAACGTGGTTTCTTAGGGTTTGGGGGAAACGAGGTCAGGTCAGATCTGGCTACCCTACTCGGTATTGAACGTCTAGAAAATAAACATATCATTGTAGATCCACGAACCAAAATGACGAATATTGAGCATGTGTGGGCTGCTGGAGATATCGCGGTCCATTCCGAGCAAACTACAATCGCCATGGGGGATGGAATGCAGGCAGCTATTTGGATACATAAAAGCCTTTTGGATGAAAAAACCTCCGAATAACGAAATTATCATTCTTTACATACATATAATGTAATAATAGGCTTTTTAAGTGTTAAAACGCTTACAATTTTTAAAGAATTTGGGGATTGATACGCAGGTGTTTATGTGTTTATGAAGGGGATTACGATTAGTATTTAGTGTTGTTATGCTTTTCATAAAGCATATGAAAAGGATTATGGTTAAAAATTTAGTTCTGTTATCCCTTTCATCGAACCTATGAAAGGC
The DNA here is from genome assembly GCF_031324165.1 of Ferdinandcohnia sp. QZ13. Lineage (NCBI taxonomy): Bacteria > Bacillati > Bacillota > Bacilli > Caryophanales > Bacillaceae > Ferdinandcohnia > Ferdinandcohnia sp. QZ13. The sequence goes on from NZ_JAVIVW010000001.1 coordinate 172,264, forward strand.
AACACGATTAAGATTCTCATTTTTTTGCCCTTCATTTAACTGGACACTACCTCTCGCATCAAGATCGACCCGCAAAACTAGTAAACGTGTAGACTACCTAGATTTTACACATCATGATCACAAACAAAACTAGGAAAACATGTACCGACCGTAATCAAAACAAGGAGCAACCAGCATATTAAAAAAGCACTGCAACACCATTTTGGCGAGGAGGGTTCGTAATGGACGAAACCCGCTTGATAAAACCTTTATTGGATAAGGATTATCCGATGATTAGCCATGGGGATGGGATTTATTTATATGATACAAACGGAAAAAGATACACCGACGGCTCATCAGGGGCCATCACGGCAAGTATCGGCCATGGTGTCAAAGAAATCATTGAAGAAATCGAAAAGCAGGCACACAAAATATCATTTGTATACAGGTCACAATTCACAAGTGAGCCCGCTGAACAATTAGCCAAAAAACTTAGTGACCTAGCAAAAGGCGGTGAATACTGGTCTTTTTTTGTGAACAGCGGTTCTGAGGCAACGGAGACTGCAATGAAAATCGCGATTCAATATTGGCAGGAAAAAGGGATTAAAGGAAAAAACAAAATTTTATCCCGCTGGATGAGTTATCACGGAATCACGATCGGAGCGCTTTCAATGTCCGGACATACCGGCAGAAGAGCTCGCTTCGTTCCTTTATTAGAGGATTACCCAACCATTAAGCCACCATATTGTTTTCGCTGCCCGTTTAATACCACATATCCGTCCTGCAACCATATGTGTGCAACAGAGTTAGAACAAGCAATCAACCGAATTGGAGCGGAACATATAGCAGCCTTTATCGCTGAACCGATTATTGGAGCAGCGGGTGGGGCGATTGTCCCGCCTGAAGGCTATTATCAAGTTATTAAAGAAATCTGTGAAAAACATCAAATTTTATTTATCGCCGACGAGGTCATGACCGGGATGGGGCGTACCGGTAAAATGTTTGCCCTTGAACATTGGGATACTGAGGCAGACATCATTGCCCTCGGTAAAGGGATGAGCGCAGGCTACACGCCGGTTGCCGCAACGCTCGTCAGTGAAAAGGTGATGGAACCTATACAAAAGGGGTCAAAGCTCATCATGAGTGGACACACCTATAGTGCAAACCCTCAATCTGCAGCAGTTGCTTTAGCGGTCGTTGATTACATTGAATCTCATCAACTCGTTGAAAAATCTGAGAAACAAGGAATATATCTCATTAGGAAACTACAAGAATTACAAATAAATCATTCAATTATTGGGGATGTTCGCGGAAAAGGACTGATGTGTGGGATTGAGTTTGTCTCAGACATGATCACGAAGTTTCCTTTTAAAAAGGAAATTGATTTAACATCACTTGTTGTTGCTCAAGGACAGAATAATGGTCTCCTATTATATCCAGCTGCTGCTGGGATTGAAGGTGTTGGTGGTGATGCCATCCTTGTTGCCCCACCATTAACAATTACAAGAAATCAAATCGATGAGCTAATCGAGCTCCTCGATCAAACTTTAAAAGATGTGGAAATGGAACTAAGGAATAAAGGTGTTATATCAGCCTAATTTGGAGGTGTCATAGATTGATTGAAAATCGCTACAATAAGATTTCAACTCTAGAAGAGGCACTCGGACGTATCAATGACGGAACAACCGTAATGTTTGGAGGCTTTGGTGGGATTGGAAGCCCCCCGACACTAATTGATGGATTACTTGAGAAAAATGTCAGAGATTTGACCTTGATTGGAAATGACACAGGTTTTCCAAACATTGGAATTGGAAAACTCGTAAGCCGCGGTCATGCAAAAAAATGCATTGTATCCCATATTGGTTCAAACCCGGTTGCAGGACAATTAATGACAGAAGGAAAAATGGAAATTGAATTTTCCCCACAAGGGACACTAGCGGAACGAATTCGTGCGGGTGGAGTAGGGCTTGGTGGTATTTTAGTAGATGTCGGAATTGATAATGAAATTGTATCAAAAGGGAAACAAATCATTCACGTTGATGGTACGGATTATCTTTTAGAAAAGCCACTAACTGCCGAGGTTTCCATTATTTTTGCGAAAAAGGCGGATCCATTTGGAAACCTCGTCTATGACAAAAGTGCCCGAAATATGAATCCGCTAGTGGCAATGGCAGGTAAATTCACGATAGCCGAGGTTGAAGAAATTGTGCCACTTTCTGAACTTGACCCCGAGGAAATCGTGACGCCTGGAATTTATGTCGATATGATCATCGAAAGTAGAGGGGTGAATTGGAAATGGGTATGGGAGTAGATATTCGTAACGAAATTGCGAAGAGAGCAGCCCAAGAGATTAAGGATGGAATGATTGTAAATCTTGGAATTGGGATTCCTTCCCTCGTTCCAAATCACCTACCTGCTGGCATAAATGTCATGATCCATGCAGAAAACGGAATTTTAGGGATTGGTCCAAGCCCAGAAAAGGGAAAGGAGAACGAAAACCTTTGTAATGCTGCTGGATATCCAGTAACAACTGCAACCGGTTCCTCCTACTTTGATAGTTCAATTGCCTTTGGCATGATCCGTCGCGGGTATATTGATATTACCATTTTAGGCTCACTTCAGGTCAGTGAAAAAGGTGACCTCGCAAACTGGATTGTTCCAGGAAAACGTGTTCCAGGTATGGGCGGAGCGATGGAATTAGCGCAAAAAGCAAAGAAAGTCATTGTCTTAATGAATCATATCGACAAGCATGGAAACTCCAAGATTGTCAAGGAATGTAGCCTTCCACTCACCTCGAAAAGCTGTGTCAATCTCATCATCACTGATATGGCTGTGATTGAGGTGAAGGAGGACGGACTTCATTTACTTGAAGTTATGGCTCCTTTTACAGTCGAAGATGTCGTCAAAAATACAAGTGCCGAATTGCAACTTTTCTAAGGGAGGAGAAGTGTGTGAGTGACAATAACGCGAATGTGAAAAAGTGGATACAAGAAAACAAGAGTAAGGGGATACGTCTTTTAAAAAAGCTCGTTCAAGAACCAAGTCTACAAGGGAATGAACGATCCTCGCAGGCAATCATTATAGAAAAATGCCGCCAGCTGGGTATGGAAATTGATATCTGGGAACCAAATGGTGCAGAACTGCTAAAGCATCCTTATTTTGTGTCACCTCGATCCACTTTTCTGGATAGCCCCAATGTTGTCGGTGTCCTAAAAGGGACAGGTGGTGGGAAATCCCTTCTCTTAAATGGTCATATTGATGTCGTTCCAGAAGGCGATATTACACAATGGGAGATGGATCCATATTCTGCTGAAGTGAAAGATGGAAAATTATATGGGCGAGGCTCTACTGATATGAAGGGTGGAAATGTGGCACTCCTTTTAGCGATCCAAGCCATCAAGGATTCAGGTATTCAATTAAAAGGAGATGTTATCTTTCAAAGTGTGATCGAAGAGGAGAGTGGTGGCGCTGGTACCCTAGCGACTATTTTAAGAGGATATAAAGCAGATGGTGCGATTATCCCGGAACCGACAAATATGAAGATTTTTCCTAAACAACAAGGATCCTTGTGGTTTAAAATTGATATTTATGGTCGAATTGCACATGGCGGCACAAGGTATGAGGGGGTTAGTGCGATTGAAAAAGCGATGACTGTTGTCAATCATCTGTTAAAGCTGGAAATGATTCGCAATGGTGCAATCAATGACCCTTTGTATAAAAATACACCCATTCCTGTTCCAATTAATATTGGGAAAATTCAAGGAGGAACATGGCCATCCTCTGTTCCGGACGTTGTCACAATCGAAGGTCGAATGGGAGTTGCACCTGAGGAAACAATCGACCACGCCAAATCTGAAATGCAACAATGGCTTGCAGAATTAGACGAGATTGATAAATGGTTCGAGGAACATCCAGTTGAACTTGAATGGTTTGGGGCACGATGGGTACCAGGCACGATTGAACCCGACCATGAGCTAATGAATCTTTTAAAAAATAGTTTTAAACAGGTAAAAGGGAAAGAACCCATTATCGAAGCATCCCCGTGGGGTACAGATGGTGGGCTGTTAACAGCGGTAGGCAAAATCCCAACAATCGTCTTTGGTCCGGGAACAACTGAGGTTGCCCATTATCCAAATGAATATATAGAACTTGAGAGAATGTTTGAAACGGCAGAAATTATAGCTCATACGATTTTAGCATGGTGTGAAGTTTCAGAAGATTAATGATATGATTATAGAAAAGATTTTGAGGAGGTTTGATGTTGTCGGGTCAGAAGTATAGTGAACAAAAACAAGTAAACGACGCTACATATCAAGCAAGCATCGTCATAGATTATTTTAATCGCAGGTTGCGAGTATTAGAATACCGTGGAAATCTCTTTTCACTTTTAGATGAGGTTCACCTTATTGCCGTAGAGCATTCCTTTGAAAAAATCATTTGTATGGCAAAAAGAGAGGACCTACATTGTTTTATGGCTCACGGTTACATGATCGAAGCGATGGTCCCAAAATATTTTAATGGCAGTGATGCCTATTTTGTTACGAAATATTTTTCAAATGAAAGAAGAAACAGTGAAAAATGGATGGAAGAAGAAAAAATAATCACTGACATCTTACGCAATCCACAGCAAACCAAGCAAACAGACACCGACTTTATAATCCGCAAAGCAACGCCGAAAGACGCAGGGCAACTAGCCGCATTATATAATACTGTGTTTCAAATCTATCCAACACCATTAAACAACCCAGACTATATTGAGCAAGTGATGAAGGAATCGACCATTTTTTATGTAGTCGAAGATAACGGAACGATTATAAGTGCTGCCTCAGCCGAAGTGAACCCTACCTTTTACAATGCAGAACTCACCGACTGTGCGACGCTGGATGCATATCGAAAACATGGTTTAATGAAAAAGCTTTTAGTTCAACTTGAAAAAGAGCTGATGAATAATGGAATCTATTGTGCCTACTCGATTGCGAGGGCGCTTTCATATGGTATGAATAAAAGCTTCTACCAGTTAGGATACACGTATACTGGCAGACTCACTAACAATTGTTATATTTTTGATAAGATTGAAGATATGAATGTGTGGGTAAAAAATTTAACTAAGAAATAATTGGCCGAATTTTCGGCATCAAACGCCGGAATTTCATCATCCGATTAGGAGGTGGAGATGGTGCAAATCGGGGAAGAACTCGTCATCGCCATTTTAGATAGCATAGATGAAGCCATTCATGTTGTTAATGAGGAAGGAATCACCATCTTCTATAATCAGGTCGCAGCAGAGCACGATGGGCTTAGCCGCGAGGAGGTTCTGGGAAAGCATCTTCTTGAGGTCTTTCCCTCATTAAATGAAGACTCTAGTACTCTATTAAAAGTTATTCGCACAAAACAGCCGATTTTTCATCTCCCCCAAACCTATAAAAATAAATGGGGAAAGCTGATTGATACAGTGAATACGACCCTTCCGATTAAAATAAACGGTACCTTCATTGGAGCTGTCGAGATTGGAAAGGATTACTCTAAAATCAAAGATTTATCTAATAAATTAATGGACCTTCAATCAAAGGTTCGGGGTGTATCAAAAAAACCGAATGAAATTTACGGAGCTAAATACACCTTTCATGACATCCTGACGAAAAATGAGCACTTCAATCTTGTGAAGCAACAAGCAACTAAGGTTGCCAACTCTTCATCAACCGTATTGGTGTATGGGGAGACTGGCACAGGAAAAGAGTTACTTGTTCAAGCGATTCATAATGAATCAGCACGAAGGCAGGCACCATTTATTGCTCAAAACTGTGCGGCCTTACCTGAAAGCTTGTTAGAGAGCATTTTATTTGGAACCGTAAAAGGCAGTTATACAGGTGCGATCGACCGTGCCGGGTTATTTGAAATTGCCCATGGTGGAACACTCTTTTTAGACGAAATCAATTCAATGCCACTCGAACTCCAATCACGATTACTTCGTGTACTTGAAGATGGAATGGTACGCAGAATTGGTAGCCCAAAAGCCTTTCAAGTGGATGTCCGAGTGATTGTAGCATTAAATAAATATCCCTCGGAGTGTGTGATGGCGGGGGAATTACGGCCGGATTTGTATTACCGATTAAATGTTTTTTCACTTGAGATTCCACCATTACGCGAACGAATTGGAGATATCCCTTATTTAGTTGATTATTTTATCGGAATTTATAACCATAGCTTTCAAAAAAATGTGTCGAAAGTGGACGATGAGGTATTAGACCTTTTCGTACGGTATAAGTGGCCGGGAAATGTTCGTGAGTTAAAGCATATTATCGAGCATGCGATGATCATGGCAGAAGGTGAGAACTTGACCAAGAAATTACTACCAAATCATCTTGTCGATTCACAGGCGATAGTCTCATCACCTCCGTTAAGACCACTGCGAGAAGCCGTAAAAGAAACAGAAAACACTTTAATTGAAGCTGCAATGAAAAAATCAGGTGGGAATATCAACAAAGCCGCCAAACTACTTGAGATCCCCCGTCAAACCTTGCAGTACAAATTGCAAAAAAAGAAATTTTAATCGTTTTCTCCTCTCTGCTTTATGAGTTGGCATGCAACTTGCATGTTAATTAAGGTAGGGAGGAGATTTTTTATGCAGATGAACTTATATAAGCCTAAGCGTCATTGGAAAGATATTGAATTATGGAAGGATGTAACAGAGGAGCAATGGAATGATTGGATTTGGCAATTAACCAATACCATTCGTACAATTGATGATTTACGTAAGGTGATTAAGCTTACTCCAGAGGAAGAAGAGGGTGTCTTAATTTCGACAAAGACGATTCCTTTAAATATTACGCCGTATTATGCTTCGTTAATGAATCCAGATGACCCACGCTGTCCAATTCGGATGCAGTCAGTGCCAATTGGAAAGGAAATCTATAAAACAAAATACGATTTAGAGGATCCACTTGAAGAAGACGAAGATTCTCCAGTCGCTGGTCTGACCCACCGTTACCCTGACCGCGTCCTCTTTTTAGTAACAAACCAATGTTCGATGTATTGCCGCTATTGTACGAGAAGACGATTTTCCGGCCAAATCGGCATGGGGGTGCCGAAAAAACAGCTTGATGCTGCAATCGGCTATATCGCCAACACACCTGAAGTACGTGATGTACTTATTTCTGGTGGTGACGGTCTACTGATCAACGACAACATACTTGAGTATATTTTGAAAAATTTACGGGAGATTCCACATGTCGAAATCATTCGAATTGGCACAAGAGCACCTGTCGTATTTCCGCAGCGAATTACAGAAAATCTGTGCAATATTTTAAAGAAATATCACCCTGTTTGGCTGAATACCCACTTCAATACATCATTGGAAATTACAGAGGAAGCGAAAAAAGCGTGTGAGATGCTAGTGAATGCGGGTGTTCCAGTCGGTAACCAATCCGTAATATTGGCAGGTATTAACGACAGCGTCGAAATCATGAAAAAGCTGATGCATGATTTAGTGAAGATTAGAGTTCGGCCTTACTATATTTACCAATGTGATTTATCTGAAGGCATCGGGCACTTTAGAGCGCCTGTTTCAAAGGGCTTGGAAATCATTGAGGGTCTTCGCGGACACACATCAGGATATGCTGTACCGACATTCGTAGTTGATGCACCCGGTGGGGGTGGAAAAATTGCCTTACAGCCGAATTATCTTCTTTCACAAAGTCCTGACAAAGTGGTCCTTCGTAACTTTGAAGGAGTCATTACAACATATCCTGAGCCAGAAAACTATGTGCCTGGTCGAGCCGATGCATACTTTACTGAGCATTACGGATCGCTAGAAGATAAAAAATCAACAGCTGGAATTGCCGGTTTACTGGGCGAAGGCTTCAACCTTGTCCCAGAAGGAATTAACCGGATTTCGCGCAGAAAAAAATACAATGAAGATCCATCTCACAGTACATTAAAGGATAAACGAGAAAAACGGGATGAATTGAAAGAGAAAAAATTTCAATCCACTTTGAAAAAAATGCAGGGAAATAAGGGAGAAGAGGCATCAAGCTAAAGATAGGAGGTTAAATCTTTGAAATGTATGTGGTGTGAATCGGAAAAAGCACGTGAAGCAACAAATAGTGTGTTTTGGGAGCTTCCAGATGGAACACGTGCCATTGAAATTACAGAAATACCTAGTGTTAGGTGTGAAGCTTGTGGTATGGAATATCAAGAAGAAGACATCATTAATGAAATCGAAGACCAACTCATGCTGATTGATACAAAAAAACTTTCAAAAGCCATTCAATACAAGGAACTCATGAAGATTCCACGATTTTTGAAACATAATTACTTTCGTTTTTAGTTGACAGGACAACATAACGTGATAAAATGACAAAAAAATGGTTCGAGAGAGTAGGATGTGGTTGTCATGGGGAAGTCATTTTATCACTATATTGTGAAGTTTCGTGCGGCGAAAGCGAAAGATGAGATTAGTCAATTTGCAAATGATGTTTATTTAGATCATAGCTTTCCAATTTATTCGAAGGATTACAATGAATTGAGCTCCTATTTAGAGCTAAACGGCCAATATTTAAAAAGTATGTCCATTTTCGATCAAGCCTGGGAGCATTATCAGAACGAAGATTGATTATTGACCACCGCTTTCGGTGGTTTTTTTAGTTTAATTCACTTTTTATTAAATACAATCACTTTCAAAGATTTACTATCAATAACCAAAAATACTGCCGCAGTTTCTATAATGCTGCCACTATCCAAGATTAACTGCCACTAAATAAACGAACAAATATACCTCTAAATCGAACGCTTAACCCCCATAAATTTTAGGCTCGCCAGCCCTTCTTTTTTCTTATCTCACAAGCCCTAATCCTATGCCGTTTTTTAAAAGACTTGCATATACTATCTCACACCCTTCAAATCGACATAAAAGCTAAAGGGATGAGGATATGGATGGTAAAAACAAAAAGCCAAAATATAAAATCGGGGATATCGTCGTTGTAACGTTATATGGAACAGTTGGGTCTGTAACAGATATCCGCAAACTCGATGGAAACTTTCTTTATAAAGTAAATAAAGGCGAAGTATTCTATTCGGAAGCAGCATTAACTTTACTTTCTGAATACAAAGCAAAGTCGATGGAAATCGAAAAAATTGAGATTGAATATAAATATTATTTTGGTGACCTTGTCTTTGTTCAAGGATATGAAGACGATGTATTTAAAATTGTCGGGATACACACGGAAATTTGGAGATACAAAGAGGGTGCTTGGGAGGATGTGATTTACGAATTAGCGCGTGTGACAGATGGTGAGTGGCTCGAAGCGGGAGAGGATGAGCTCACACTACTTGCAGATTTTGATCAAGCAGAAACATTCCTTCAAAAATATTCGCTGAAGTATTTTGTGAAAAAGAAAAACAAAAATGTGGGGATGTATGAAAATATGGATATCTATCGTAAATCAGAAAAGGATCATATGCGTATTAAAAAAGAGAAAAAAGAAATCATCGATGGCTTACTTGATGTGTACAACGACTACAAGATCCTGTACGAAATGTTCCAGGATCAGAAATATAAGGACGTTATGGATTTAGCTTTGAAAAATTTACAAAAATTCAAATCCGGGAAAGGTAACGATTAACTCATGAAGAAAGCTTGCACAAGAACATAAAATAAATAAGGGATCCCTAAAAATAAAATAGTCGAAAATAATCCTTTTGTTACTTTTCCTAATACTTTGTCGAATCCATCTCCGTCAATAAATTCAAGGAATTTATTTGTCTCTTTGATTTCTGCTTGTACTGGGAATTTTACGATAACGGTATGCTTTGTCATGAGAACCCCTCCAATAGGCTTGTCCAATCTTTATATTTCATCCTATGTATGAACATGAGGATTCATGACTAAAAAATAAAATACATACAAAACTGACATAGGTGTTGATTTATAAACATACACCTTAAGTAAAGGGGGCGATCATGCTGAAGGAAATTGAGGTTGTTATTGATACCGAGGAAATTGCAGAGTTTTTCTATAACGAACTTGTCCAAAGGGGATTTGCCCCAGGAGAGGAAGAGCTAGAGGAGCTAGCAGATATTACATTTGAATACTTACTTTATAAATGTGTAATTGACGAGGAAAGAGAAGACTAGTACATATCGGCGGCGGGAATCCCGTCGTTTTTTTATGTCTAAAAATATATTAATGTTTTTTAGAAACATTTTTAGATACTAGCCGTATATTTTTATATCAATATTTAGGGGGAATACGATGTCATTATTCAATAAAATTTTTTCAAGTATTGGAATTGGAAGTGCAAGGGTTGATACGAAACTTTCAACGGATCGATTAAAAGCCGGAGAAAAAGTAACAGGCGTTGTTGAAATAGTGGGTGGAAATATGGAGCAGCAAATTGACGAGATTTATTTGTCTGTCATGACCACATATATCAAAGAATTCAATGACAGAAATATAAACAAGCAAGCAACGATTGAAAAAATGAAAATTGTAGAACCGTTCAGATTGGTAGCAATGAAAGACGTGAAATTCCGTTTTCGATGGTGATTCCACTAGATACGCCAGCAACACTAGGAAATACAAAAGTGTGGATTCATACAGGGTTGGATATTAAAAATGCCATTGATCCATCTGACAAGGATTATATTTCTGTTTCCCCTTCTCCACTAGCAGCAGGTGTATTGAATGCCATTTATGATCTAGGATTTAGCCTTCGTAAGGTGGATTGTGAAGCTGCACCATATCGCCTAAGAAGACGACTTCCATTTGTTCAGGAATTTGAATTTGTCCCAACAACTGGTGCTTACCGTGGAAAATTAGACGAAGTGGAAGTGATGTTCTACCCGCAATCAGATCATAAGCTAGAAGTTTTCATGCAGGTGGATAGACGTGCGCGAGGTTTAAGTAGCCTTATTGCAGAAGCAATGGATATGGATGAATCTTTTGTTAATTTCAATGTGACAACAGATGAACTTCCAACAATAAAATCAAAAATAAATCAAATTATTAGCTGTTATAGTTAAGGATAAAGGGCGCCCAAACTATGGACGCCTTTATACATTTACTCATTATGCCCTGGACCGTTTTTACGACCACCTGCAGCAGAAAATTCTTTTCCATGTGCAATTTGTTCAGCTTCTATTGCTTCAGGTGGTGTATGATTGTTTTTCTTAGGTGCATTTATACGGTTACGATTTTTTTTACCCATTAGGATCCCTCCACTTATTTAGGTTGCATAAATCCTTCTTTTGCTTTTTTTGATGTATTAGGTGGATTACCAACACCTTTTGTAGTGTCAGTAGCATTTGCATAGTCAACAGCTTGTCGCAATTTTTTGCTCATTTTTTCTTTAGCCACGTATGAACCCCCCTTAGGAATTATTACAACCATAGCTTTCCCCATAATTTTGCGTTCATGACTATTTTTAAGTAGAATGTATTTGTGGTAAGATAGAAAAAGTGCAAGATTTTACATAGGAGGAACATGAATGAGTACACATATCGGTGCTAAGCAAGGGGATATCGCTGAAACGATATTATTACCAGGGGACCCATTGCGTGCAAAATATATTGCAGAAAACTTTTTAGAAAATGTTACATGTTACAATGAAGTGCGAGGTATGCTCGGATTTACCGGTACATATAAAGGAAAGCGAGTATCTGTGCAAGGGACTGGAATGGGTGTTCCATCCATCTCTATATACATACATGAACTAATGAACGAATACGGTGTTCAAAACCTAATTCGCGTTGGTACATGCGGTGCGATCCAGAAAGATGTGAAAGTACGTGATGTTATTTTAGCGATGACATCATCAACGAATTCTCAGATGAACCGTATCAACTTTGGAACAGTTGATTATGCGCCAACAGCTTCGTTTGATTTACTAAAAAGGGCGTATGATGTAGGTACTGAAAAAGGGCTAAACCTAAAAGTAGGAAATGTCTTCACAAGTGACGTATTTTACAACGAAAATGCAGAATTAGAAAAATGGGCACAATATGGCATTCTTGCTATTGAAATGGAAACAACTGCACTATACACATTAGCAGCGAAGTTTGGTCGAAACGCATTATCCGTATTAACGGTTAGCGATCATATATTAACTGGAGAAGAAACAACAGCAGAAGAACGACAAACAACATTTAATGATATGATCGAGGTTGCTCTAGAAGCAGCATTAAAAGAGTAAAGGTAAGGGGAAAAGATTTCGAGTTTCGAGATTTTTTCCTCTTTTATTAAGGTGATGAGTGATGAGAAATCGTATTATTAAATATGGCGTAATGCTTGCAATTGTCCTGTTTGTCGTTTTTTTCGGTTCAAAAATCTTTTCTCCATCTGAGTCTTATACTGATACCGACGAAGCTGTTAAGAGCCAACTGATTGTAAACGGCTTCAAAATAGACGGGATTACGTTTTATGGGAGTCAGGTACTCGCCATACTAGAAGAAAAGGGTGAAAAAAAACTTTATATTGGAGACCGCAATCAATCCTTCATTGAAAATGTGAAACCATGGGAGGATTATCAACTGCCAAATAAACCTGATAGTACCTATCAAGGGGTTGAAGTAAATCCTGATTCCCACCTGATGTATTTGTATGGAAAAAAGAAAGATGGTAGTAATTTCATGGAAATCATTAATATTGCGACAAAGGAAACTGTTTCTGAAATTCCTTTTGAGAATACAGCAAAAATCAGCAATATTAAATTCAAAAATGGGTACATGGAAGGGATGTTGTACGCAAAAACGAATTTCGAGAAACAAAATGCGGATATCATTTTTAATACAACAGAATTAAATTCTCATATGGATTTGCTTACCGTAGAGCTTCCATCCAAAAAAGCGACACTCGATTGGGTCGATGCCAATCCTGAACTTGAACAAATTGTTTATACCATTAAGGATCATGGAAAGGTTTCGGCATATGTTCATGACCTAACAACGAATGAAACGACACAATTAAAAAAAGTAAATGGCGATAAGTTTTTATTCGATGGTGAACAACTTATTGGGTTCAAGTCAAAAAAGGACAAGCTCGCGATTAAAGTCTACGAATTCAAGCATTCAGATTCGGCTGATGCGCAACAATCTGAAGCATATGATATCGTCATAAAAAATGGAATCGTCCTTGATCCAGATAAAGAGACTCTTAAAATTGGATATCATGTTGGTATTAAGGATGATAAAATTGCTACGGTCACAAAAGCAACCATTCAAGGGGAAACCGAAATAGATGCGTATCAAAAAATCGTGAGCCCTGGTTTTATTGATATGCTCTCGTTCAATCCAAGTCCGATGGGAGCGAAATATAAAATTGGTGACGGGGTCACGACGAACTTATCGATGCACGGATGTACTGTTGATTTCAATGGTTTTTTTAATCAATATAGCAAATACCCTACATCTGTAAACTATGGCGGTGCGTTGTATGCGGTCAGATTGCGCTATGAGGCTGGTCTTGGTAATCATGGCACACCGACACAAGAACAAATTGACTATATGGTAAATCGTGCTCGTGAGGAAATAAAAAAGGGGGCACTCTCAGTTGCGTTTAGCCCTGAGTATTATCCTGGAACTACTCCGGAAGAGATCAAAGCTATCATGAAAGTAGCAAAGGAATATGGGCTGGTTACTCATTTTCATGGAAGACATTCAAGTCTAACGGGAGAGCACACGAGTATTGATTCTGTAAAAGAAGTTCTCGGGTATGCAAGGGAGCTCGATGCCCCTGTCCATTTCATGCATCTTCATAGTACAGGTGGAACGGGTGCGATGGAAGAGGCCCTTGCGCTAATTGAAGAAGCTCGTTCTGAAGGTTATCAGGTCACATATGATGTTTACCCATATGATTCTTGGGCGACAAATATTTCGTTTGAACGTATGGCTGGAGACTGGCAATCACGTTTTGGCATTACTTATTCTGATATTCAGGTTGCTGGAACAACCGAGCGACTTACGGCTGAAACATTTCCGATCTATCGAAAAAAAGGTGGCATCGTAATTGTCGATGCGATGGAAGAAAAAGAGCTCATTCAAGCACTTCAAGTTGACCACAGTATGATTGGAAGTGATGCAATTATGGATAATGAGTTTAATCATCCAAGAGGAGCTGGAACCTTTTCGAGGTTTATTGGCCGATATATCCGTGACCTTGATGTTGTACCACTTATGGAAGGTATGAAAAAAATAACAATTCATTCCGCAAGGCAGCTCGAGGATATTGCTCCAGCGATGGCAACACGAGGAAGACTTCATGAAGGTGCCACGGCTGATATAACGGTTTTTGATTATCATAAAATCACGGATACAGCAACAGCTGAAAAACCAGCTTCTTTATCAAAAGGCGTTGAATATGTAATCGTATCTGGACAAATCGCGAAAGATGATACCGGGGTACTAACAAACGTTAAAAATGGACAACCGATCATTGGCGTTTTTGAATAAGCAGACTCTTTTTACTAATATTTACAGCCTTATTCTCCTCCAAAACGCAAATACTTCTAATGAGGTGATTTATCATGAATCATGAGAAGGATTATGATCGAGATCATGACCGTGAGGATGTTCTCACAGACTTAGCATTGAAGGAAATTTTGGAAACTGCATACACAGCAGAAACGGAATTGATGAGACGCTATTTGATTACCTCTGAACGTATTTCTAACGATAATGAGCTTAAAGTAAGACTTGCCAATTTCGCTGAAGGGAATGCAAAGCGAACAAAACAACTTCAAAATGAAATAGAAAAATTACACTAAATACCTAGCCACGAAGGATTTCCCTTCGTGGCTTTTTTTTATTGTTTAGGAAATTATAATATTTATCATTGTGGATAACTTTTATTGGATCTATTCACGTCCAGCTCCAGCGCCTAGCCCCTCGAGGTCATAAGCCAATCGCTTCGGAAGGCAAGAAGCGCCTTCTGTCAGCGCTCGTCTTATGCTTGTCGGGGCTAATCAAGGCACTTGCGCTTTTGTTCCTCGATTCTTCCAAAATCAAACGACACTATTTTTAACGGCATTGCTGTCAGTGGCATCAGGGTCAAAAACAGCAGCAACTGGAACATTCGTCAGAGAAAAGTCACCATTTTGTTCCCCAAATGCTTGATTTCGTTTGTACGTTACAAACTGATCGACGAGTTGCATGGAACCCATATTGGCAACAGACCCATTGTCGATGGTGTTAATTTTAAATCCGAGCACATTAACAACCATTGGTGTGATTAAAACCATAAAAGCACTCCTTTTTCCTTTTGTTGGTGTACTTAAATAACACTTGATTTATTAGACAAACTGTCTAGAACATCTGTATCCCATACCTCTGAAAAGGACATCAAATTTTGCTGTAAGTCACCGTTTTTCTCGCCCACTCCCTGGTTTCGCTTGTAGGATACAAACTGATCAAGATGTTGGCTAGGCCCAAGATTAACGACAGCCCCGTTATCTACAGAATTTATCTTTATCCCTCCTACATTAAGATTCACTGGAGAAAATAGCATCCGATCACATCCTTACAGTTTTGGCAGATTGGCAGCTTCAAAAGAAGAGTTTGAATCCAGTTGATCACGGTCATCGACAAAGCTTCTTGTGCCAAAAAAGTCGCTTCCATCCCCCATGTTTTGACCAAAACCCATATTTTTCTTGTCCGAGTTATGCCATTCAGCTAAAAGGTTTTGACCCACATTGATAGCCGAGGCATTTTCAAATGAATTTACTTTAATAATATGAATATTTATATTGATGTAAGGAACTGGTCCAGCCATAGTAGCCATCCTTTCTAATCTAATTTGATCTTCGTATTATCGATTAATTTTTTGGGAGTTAGAATCACTGGGCTCATTGTCAATCACACAACTTGTACTGAAAATTTTTCGACTTTCATCTGAAAGTTGCTGACCAAAACCTTGATTTTTCTTTCCTGTGACACTTCGATTTTGTTTGATCGTTGAACCAAAAGAAACAGCCCCTAAATGATCAACATTATTTAGTTTTATATTCTTTATATTTATATTGACTGGTAAAAAAGACATACGGACATGATCCTTTCTCTTATGATAGTTATAGATATGGCAGCAAAACAGAAATTATGTTAACCAATTTTTATGAATGGAATTTAGAAATAGGTAATAGGATTAATTAGAAGGAATTGATTTTTGATTTTGAATAGAAGGCAAGGAGGATCCATCATGGATATGAATAAAATACTGCAATGGATGGATTTGGCCAAAAAATATCAAACTACTGATTTTTGGAAAGACATATTTGACCAGTCCTCCTTTGAAGATTTGATGAAAGCTCAGGCGGGTGAGGGAACAGCCAGCCCGTTTGAACCTAGACGTGATAAAAATTTTCCACCAACTGATATTTATATGACGGATAGTGATGTTTTACTCATCGCTGAATTACC
Source organism: Ferdinandcohnia sp. QZ13 (assembly GCF_031324165.1). Taxonomy (NCBI): domain Bacteria; kingdom Bacillati; phylum Bacillota; class Bacilli; order Caryophanales; family Bacillaceae; genus Ferdinandcohnia; species Ferdinandcohnia sp. QZ13. The sequence continues at coordinate 188,647 of NZ_JAVIVW010000001.1, forward strand.
TGGATATCAAAAACATGATATTCGTTTGTCTGTATCTGGGACAAACCTTTTATTAAAAGGAAATAGCAATCTAGTTCATCCTGGACAACCGTTGCAGCAGGAAAGATTTAATGGTCCCTTTGAGCGAAGCATTCAACTCCCTGAAGCCACCTTCCCAGATCAGATCCGGGCAACTTTTAGGAATGGACTACTTTTGATAACCTATAAAAGACAATTTAGGAATGAAGAATACGTCCCGATTGATTAATATGAAAATAAGAGTGAGGAAGAAAATAAATGCCGATTAAAGGGATATTCAATCAAAAAGGTCCAAGAGAACCGAATATCAATGATCTGGATAAATTGAATTTACGAATGAACGCACTGGAAGTCCAAATAAAAAAATTATTGGACTTTGAAAAGCAACTGCGGCTTTCCACTTATAACTCCAAGGGGAAACCTCCTGCGTCGAAACATGAAGACAAAAAAAATAGTACAATCCAAGAATTAGTTCCATTCATAGAGAAGATGATTTCAGAAAAGCTTGCGTCTTATGAACAAAGAGAAGAAAAATTGCAGAAAAAAATTCAACAGTTAGAAAGTCAAATGGTAGTTATAATGAAAAGTGAAAATGAAATGTCAAAAAGGAATGAAGGTCAAGAAACAGTTATAGATCCAAGAATCAGCGTGCATCTAGATTCCTTGGAATCTAAACTACTTTCGTTAGAACAAAATTTTGAATGGATGCACGAAGAACAAAAGATAATAGTGAAACAAGTAGGGGAACAACAACAGCAAACTTGTGAATGTGCTGATAATCCTATTGATGCAGCTGAGTCAACAGAAGTTCCCTTTCAACCCGTCTATATAGACAAGCTATATGTAGATAAATATGAACAGAATAACAATTTTGCACAACTCGGTATTAATAGTCTAAGCGGCACACTAAATATCGGAGCAACTTATGGAAGTGTACCTCAACAAATAAATGCTCAGATGAAAAAAGATTTTGAAAAAATAAAAGCCGCAAAGGAAGAAATGCAAAATCCGAAAAGTCAAGATGAATCTCACCATCAAGAAGAAGTAGAACCATCCTCTGAAGTTGAGAATCCCCAACAACAAGAATCCTACACAGAAATTGAGATAGAAGAAGATTGAAGCAAACCCGCCCAAAAATTTTAAAACACTAGATGAATATGCGTACATGAAACCTTTAAATTAGCTCAAGCTAATGTAAAAGGTGGTGCACCTATGCCTGAGTTGCCCGAAATGGAAACGTATAAAAACCTCCTCCAACTAAAACTTGCAGGACATACAATTAAAGACGTCGAGGTAAACCGTGAAAAGTCGATTAATAGCTCAGTTGCCGATTTTAAAAGAGAACTTATTGACAATAAAATTACCCACATTCATCGAAGGGGAAAGCATCTCATTTTTAAACTTGCTAGCGGTAAAGCACTCCTGCTACACCTCATGTTGGGTGGATTAATGTACATTGAATCAGATGACGATATCATTTCAAGGACAAAGCAAGTTATTCTTAGCTTCGGCTCACACAGGCTTACATTTATCGGACTCCGATTAGGCTACTTACATCTCCTAACTTCAAAAGAAGTGGAAGAAGAATTTGCAGACCTTGGTCCAGAGCCACTTGAGCCAAGTTTTACAGTCCAGACTTTTCAACAATTAACAGTAAATAAAAAGGGAAAACTAAAGTCAACACTAGTTGATCAACAATTTATCGCTGGAATCGGAAATCGATATTCTGATGAGATTTGCTTTGCTGCTGGTCTGTTACCAACCCGTAAACTAGACTCACTAGATCAATCTCAGATTCTAAAGTTGCATTCATCAATTCGTTCTGTTTTAGAGGAGGGAATTCGCTATGGTGGATACATCGATTTGCCACTTTTTAAAGGAGATCAACTTACAGGAGGTTTTGGAGGGAAATTTAAAGTGCATGATCGAGAAGGGGAGCCATGTATCCGATGTGGTTCGGTGATTGTGAAGAAAGATGTGTCATCTCGTAAAACTTTTTTTTGTGCAAATTGCCAAATCTAAAAATTATACTTGATTATCAGGACGATTAATGGCTATTCTATAGGAGAATGAATATTAGAAAGAGGGATAAACATGGCAGAAAAAACTTTTACCATTACAAGTGATGCTGGCTTACATGCTAGACCAGCTACAAAGCTCGTACATAAAGCAAGTCAATATCAATCAGAAATTACACTAAGCTTTAACGGAAAATCTGTAAATCTTAAATCAATTATGGGTGTAATGTCTTTAGGCGTACCAAAAGGTTCTCAAATTGTGGTACAAGCTGAAGGAAATGATGCAGATGCTGCATTAGAAGGAATTGAATCTGTATTAAAAGAAGAAAATTTAGGTGAATAATCTAAAGTAGAAAAACAACCATCTGTTCGGATGGTTGTTTTCTATTATGCAGTTTCTTCGTCATCATTTTTAGATAATACCAATGCCCCATGACGGATTAAGTATTGAAAATGAGAGATCGGGAAGACACCTTTTTGCTTTGATTCAAGCTCTATTCGAACAGATGATTGATTTATTTCAACAACTCTTAACGTTTTTGCTTCGCATAAGTTCGGAATGAATTTTGATGTAATGCCAAATTCCATATTATTAACAAGTTCAAGGTTTTCTCTTGCCAATTTGTTCACCACCTTCTCCATATAGGTAATATAACCAATAAAAAGAAAATCATACCAGATATACTATGAATTGCAACTTATTTCATTTTTTAATTCGCATTATTGGAATTTTATTGATTTAAAAGGTAATATTTAAATAGGATTAATTTATTTAGAGTTTGGAGGATTCACATTTGAAACCGATAAAGAAAGAAGAAATACAGGAATTAATTAACCGTTTTGCCAATCAAAACGTTTATATTCACCTTGAAACCACAAACGGTGCATACGCTGTTCATTCAGGTGCTCGAAAAACATCAGCAGGTGCATTTATTCGAAATGCCCTTGTTACGTATACAGAAGGAAAAATCGTCGGAAATGACCCATACCGTGTAGGACTTAAGATGGACCTAGGCTGGATTTATGCGGAAGGACTAACAGATTGGGAGTTTGACGAGAAGGATCGATTATTACTCGCTGGACATGATGAAGAAGGTAAGCTAGCTGTCGCTCTTCAAATCAGCAGCACCCCATTCTAGGACAACTGTAAAAGGCATATTTTGAAAAAAGGAGTAGTAAAATGGAACGACATATTTTAATCGTACTACCACATCCAGATGATGAAGCATTTGGAGTGTCAGGTTACATCAGCTTAAACACCCAAAAAGGGGTTCCCGTAACATATGCTTGCTTAACATTAGGGGAAATGGGCAGAAATCTTGGAAATCCGTTTTTTGCAACGAGAGAGACATTGCCCGAGATACGTAAGAAAGAGCTTAAAGAAGCTTGTAAGGCATGTGGAATTACAGATCTTCGCATGCTAGGATATCGTGATAAAACATTGGAATTCTTAGATCCTGAAAAAATTGCCGATACCATTGAAATAATCATCAAGGAAGTAAACCCGTCACTTGTTATTACATTTTATCCTGGACACGGCGTTCACCCTGACCATGATGCGACAGGTGAAGCAACTATTCGGGCGGTGAAGCGAATTCCGAAAGAAAACAGACCAAAGGTTTATTGCAAAGCCATCACCCACGACCGTGTTGAAAAAATCGGTGAGCATGATGTCGAATTTGATGTAAGTGAAGTATTAGACAAGAAAATTGCAACATTAAAAGCACATCGTTCCCAAACAGAGGGACTTATGGGTAATTTATTACAGAAAATCGATAACAAAGAAAATGAAGTATTGGATTGGCTTCGTACTGAAGTGTATTGGACCTATAAATTCGACGACTAGGAAATAGGAGCATTGTGCCATTAGACATAAAAGGAGTTCTTTAAATCATGGAGAATTATCCAGTTGATTATGATCGACTTTTAAAAGCATACCAATCACTTTGGATGAATAGAAGGCTGTGGCAAAAGGACCTCAGTAGTGAGGATATCCTTCGGTCCACCATTCAGAGGGACTTGCAGGATGAGTTAACCCATCCAAGGTTACGAAAAACGCCGTATGAAAAATTCTTCATGGCGAGTAAACGAGTTTTTGAATCAAGCTTACCAATTGAAGATAAACTTCACATCCAACATGTGTATCTCGAAGAAATGGAAAATGTGAAGAAAATGTAAATAAAATAAGAAAAAATTTACAAATAGTTCAAAAAGCAGTTGTACAACTTCTGGGTTTCCTTTATAATCTGTGCATATACAAGCGTAGCTCGTCAAAATATCTCAGCAAATCGAGTAATGAAAGGGGTATTTTTATGGAGATGAACATGTATATGGAAATTTCAGTGATCTTATTTTTGATCTTTGCATTTTCCTTCGCACATTCGATTTTTAAAGGAACCCACAAAATAGTAGCCAAAATCATTAGTGCAACGGTTATTAGCTTATGTTCATTTGTGATTATTTGGAGAACAGCAAGTCTATTATCATATTTTCATTAAATGTAATGTGACAACCAACCAAAAGAGCGAATAGAAATTCGCTCTCAGAGTGTAGACAAAGTCAGTACTGACTTTGTCTACACGTTTTTTTGGGCTCTATAATATTTGTTGGGGTTTAGAAAAAATTTGTGTGCATAAAAAAACACGCAAACTCTTCATTCTTTTATACTTGAATTGACTAGAAACAAGTGTAAAGAATGGAGTTGCGTGCAATATGGATTTTACCATGATTATTCCTGGATTAAAAGGGTCTATCCTAACCAATGTTGAAGAAGTCGGTGAAGTAGTGCGACTGTATGTTGAAATGGAACGAAAAGTAAACCGGTGCCCCAAATGTAATCAAAGAACGAATAAGGTTCATGACTATCGTGTACAAAAAATTCAACACTTAAAGTGGTTTGAAAGAAAAACTCAAATCTTTTATAAGCGTAGACGTTATGTCTGTGAGTGTGGAAAACGTTTTTCGGAGAAAAACCCTTTTGTCATGCGTTATCAGCGTACTTCAATAGAGTGGAATCAAGCAATATCGATAAAAGCGATTAAAGGAAAAACGTTCAAGGAAACGGCCGAGATCTATGGATGTTCTCCTTCAACCATCATACGTAGATTCGATCAAATATCCCGAAGCGAAATTCGTCCTGTGGAAGAGCTACCAAATGTTATAGCCATTGATGAATACAAAGGTGATACCCGGGAAGGGAAATATCAGTTAATCATTGCGGATGGGATTACAAAAGAACCGATTGATATTTTACCAAATCGCTATAAACGTACGATTAAGGACTACTTGAGAAAGCATGGATCTGGGGTTCAAATAGTCATAATGGATATGAATCATTCCTTTAAAGCAGCCGTTCAAGAGGCATTGGGTAAACCCGTTATTGTAGCTGATAGGTTTCATTTTTGTCGTTACATTTATTGGGGGCTTGATGGAGTAAGACGCCGAATACAAAATGAGTTTCATGGATACGACCGAAAAAAGTGTAAACGTATGAAACATGTATTTCATAAAGATAGCCAGCGCTTAACTAGGGATGAACGTTGGCATTTAGAGCGATACTTGGAAATGTCTAATGAACTCAGAAGAGCATATGAAATCAAAGAGGCTTATCGTTCTTGGTTTTTACGGGCCAAAGTAAATGGAAAAAGCCAGATTAGTTTGGTTAAAAAAGAATTAGAAGAATTATATAAGTTTATTGAGGATTCAAAGATACCTGAGATGATTAAAGCCATAAAGACCATACAAAATTGGCAAGTTGAAGTATTAAATAGCTTTGCCTATGAATATTCAAATGGATTTCTAGAGGGAATTAATAATTCCACCAAAGTTTTAAAGCGAAATGCTTATGGATTTAGAGTGTTTGAACGCTTTAGGGCTAAAATTTTATTAACACACAAGTATAAAAGAATAGGGGTACATATTGGTTAACCAAGTTGGGGGCATTCTCCTCAATAAAAAATGATGAATGGTACCATCCATCATTTTTTATTGAGGCCACCAAGCGAAGCGCGGTAGCCTAAAACCCCAACATTTGACTTAGAACCTTTTTTTACAGGATATCTAGATGTAAATTACTCTCCACAGACTGTCTTGAAAACGCTTGTCAGACAAGGCGCACAGCCGATCGAAGACGCGAATAGAAGTTGCCTTCATGAGCGGACGAGAGAGGCAAGCAACGAAGTATGCGAGCGTTTGTCAACAGTCTGAGAGCGAATAGAAATTCGCTCTTTTTTATTGCTCTTCTCCCATAATTGAACTAATTTTTTCAGGTGAGACAATATATAAGCCCATCTCTTCTTCTAATTCCTCAATTGATTTATCAATGACCGTCTCTTCTTTTGATGGAAAGTTTTCCAAAAAAATCACCTCGACAGCTAGTATGCCCATTTTTTTGCATATTTCTTTACTAGATTGAAAAACTAAATGGTATATGTAAAGTAGGAGACAAAACCATGAGATTTGGAAGTCATATTAGTATCCGCGATGGGTATATAGGTGCCGCTCGTCATGCCACAAAAATTGGTGCGAAGGCGTTTCAATATTTTCCGAAAAACCCACGAAGTCTGACTGTAAAAGAATTTGATCGTCATGATGCAAACGAATGCGCAAGTTATTGTAAAGCCCACGATTTACTTACAATTGCTCACACTCCATATCCTACAAATTTAGTAGCTGATAAGGATCAAATAGGGATTGTTATGGATTCTTTATTAAATGATCTAGAGATTGCCAATGAATGCGGTTCAATTGGCGTTGTTGTTCACTTTGGTGTATTAAAAAATGCAGTTACTCCTCTTGAAGGTTATCAACGGATGATCGGAACACTTAATGAAGTTTTATCGAGATGGGATGGGGAAGCCCTTATCTTATTAGAAAATAATGCTGGAAAAAGTGGACCCACTGGGACAATGATTGAAGAGCTTGTTCAAGTTAGACAACTGACTGATTTTCCGGAAAAAATCGGTTTTTGCTTAGACACATGTCACCTATACGCAAGTGGTGTTTGGAATGGAGATAATTGGCGTGAGGTAGAGACAAAAGGGACGGAGCTTGGCTATTTTGAACATCTTAAAGCTGTACATTTAAATAATTCCGTATACCCGACAAGGTCAATGAAAGACCGACATGCAAATATTCCATATGGGGATATAAAAGTGGAGCAAATCAAGGGATTTTTGTCGAGTTCAGTGTTTGGTGATATTCCATTTGTGCTCGAAACACCTCATGAAAGTCAATTTTCTCATAAAGATGAGATTCAATTTTTAAATGAGATGATGGGGTAGGGTTGCTAACGGCTATAAAAATAGAATAATGACCATAAATGGAAATTAATGACCATAGAAAGTACTTTATTGACCATAAAATCAAAATAATGACCATAGAGCAAATTTTAGGCATTTATTTAACAAAAAACCAGCCTTTCAAAAGGCTGGTTTTCGCTTTACTCCTCATTTAAATTGATTCGAGCTACTTTCTTCTGAACAATCAGCAATCGTCCTGATAACGTAATAGCACCAGCGGCAAGTCCGACAATTAATCCTATCCAATATCCGAACGCACCAAGACTGGTATATTGGGCCAACACATACCCTACCGGTAATCCAATTACCCAATAGGAGATAAGTGTCATTACAAAGGTTGTGTTTACATCTTTATATCCGCGAAGTGCTCCTTGTATCGGTGCTGCAATTGCATCTGAGAGCTGGAAGAAGATTGCATAAATCAAAAATTGAGTTGTTAACTCAATAACGGCTACATTTGTAGAGTACATTTTTGAAATCGGCTCTTGGAATACAAAAATAATCATTGCACAGACAAGTGCCATCACCACAGCAATACAAATGCCTAGAACACTATATTGTTTTGCATCCTTAAATCGATTTGCACCGACCTCAAAACCAACCACAATTGTTAAAGCCATTGAAATACTTAACGGAATCATGTAAAGCAAACTCGAAAAATTGATAGCAACCTGATGGGCTGCAATCGTAATCGTATTAAATTCACTCATGAGTAACGTTACAGCAGAGAAAATACTTGTTTCGAAAAAGATAGCAAACCCAATGGGCAAGCCGAGCTTCAAAATTTCACCCCAACTTGGAAGTGACACATTATAAAGTTTGCGAAATACGCGATACTCGACGAATGGTGTTCGATTTAAAATAATCCAAACAGCTATAATCACGATCAGCCAATATGTGATTGCAGTTGCATATCCAGCACCAGCACCGCCTAACTGAGGAAAGCCAAATTTCCCAAAAATCAACAAGTAATTAAACAACACATTTATCGGTAATGAAGAAAGAGTGATGATCATCGATACACGCGTGTGACCCAATGCATCAATAAATGATCTCAATACCGAATACACAAAGAGTGGTACAATTCCAAATGACAACCCGATTATATATTCTTTTGCAATTTCGCGAACCTCGGATTCAAGCTTCATGAGGTCTAAAATCGGATCTAGCACAAAGGAGCCAACAATGGCTACGACTATTGCAATCACGATCGAGATATAAACACCTTGCATGACCGAATGGGGCACTTTATCCCTTTGTTTGGCACCTACATACTGAGCGATTATAGGTGTGATGGCTACTAAAATTCCTGACAATCCAGTATACACTGGCACCCAAAGACTCGATCCAATCGCTACACCTGCAAGATCATTTGCCCCGGCACGCCCTGACATCATCGTATCCACAAAATTGATGAGATTTAGACCTACCTGTGTAATCAGAATAGGAAAGAGAATATGCACAAATAATTTATATTTTTCTGTTAGATTAAATGTTTGGTTCATTACATTTCCTTCTACCTTCCATATTGATTAATGGATTATATCACAAAAATGACATGATTGATGGAAAAATTTATTCTTACAACATACAAGACTCGTTCTTTTCTCTTTTTTGGTGTAAAGTAGTAAACGGGTATGAAAATTACCATTATAATCGAAACTAAGAGTGAAGGGGGAATCCAACTTGATAAAGTTATTTTCAGATAGTGATTTAGATGGAGTAGGATGTGGACTTGTTGCCAAGCTAGCATTTGGTGATGAAGTTGATGTCTCCTATTGCTCTTACCGAAACTTAAACGAGCGTGTGGAAAAATATATTGAAAATCCTGATCACAATCAAGCAAAAGTATACATAACTGATCTTGCGGTCAATGACAAAAATGAAAAAGCATTGGAAAAACGACATAAAGCCGGGCACCATATACAGATGGTAGATCATCACAAAACAGCGATGCATTTTAATAAGTATGATTGGGGTTTTGTCCAGGCTGAATATGAATCAGGCAAGAAAACGTGTGCAACCTCACTTTACTATGAATTTCTTCTTGAAAAAAATCTCATTCAAGAACATAAAGGATTAGAAGAATTTATCGAGCTTGTAAGACTTTATGACACATGGGAATGGGAGTCTGAAAATCGAGTTGAAGCAAAGCGACTTAATGATTTATTTTTTATTATTGGAATTGAAGAATTTGAGGAAAAAATGCTTGAAAGACTTCAAACTAACAGAGATTCCTTTCAGTTAACAGAGGCTGAAGATTTCCTATTAGATACTGAGGACAAGAAAATTGAGCGTTATATTAATTCGAAAAATAGACAAATCGTTCAGACATTTATCGAGGATTATTGTGTTGGTGTGGTTCATGCTGAGCAATATATTTCTGAGCTTGGAAATGCACTTGGTAAACTAAATCCACACTTGGACTTGATTGCGCTATTAAATGTTGGTACGAAAAAGATTGGACTTCGTACAATCCATGATGATGTAGACGTATCGGAATTTGCAAAGCGATATGGTGGCGGGGGACATCCAAAGGCTTCTGGCTGTTCACTTGGTGACACGGCATTTGAGCTTTTTGTAAAAAATACGTTTCCATTATATGCGATTCGCCATGATGCGCCTGAAAACCAACTTAACGCCAAAGGGAACGAACATGGGACTCTTCTTGTGAATCGAAAAGGAGAAAAGTCGTTTGTTTTCAAAAAAGAGGATCGATGGGTTATCCATCATGAGAAGAAAACTCTTGACGCAAAGTTCTCATCATTTGAAGAAGCGGAGCGTTTTGTGAAACGTCAATATGCAAGTGGTTTAGCCTTTGATAATGAACTTGTTTCTTATATAGGAGAGCATTTGAATAAGAAAGAAGATGCCATCAAAGCGAACCTTGACGGTGCACTTGTGAGTCTAAAGAACCAATTTTAAATGAAACGTGTGTTCGTATGGTAAAATGTGCTATAATAAAATGGCAATAGATTGTCCATAAGGGTGGTCGGCTAAGCTCCCAAGTGAAAGGGGGTGATGCCTATATGACGATTTATGAGAGCCTTGTGATTATGCTTTCGTTTGCGTCTCTTGTTGTTGCGATTTTATCTTTTGACAACAATAAAAAATAGACCTCCCTTATTCCGCTAAAAATCGGGTGAGGTCTATTTCATCTTAGGCTGATCCTCTTAGTGGGACCATTCTATTGCTAGACCGTAGATGCTGCCAACATCTGCGGTCTATTTGTATTTTACGAGTATTTATTAATATCATACCATACCTTCAGTAAAAATGGCACAAATACTTGAATTTCAAGGTGTATTGATTGCCCTATAGTCCAAACTTCGATAAAATACATCAGGGTATAAAGATAAGTATGAGAGGATTTGATACTTCATGACAATTCAACTAGACGAATTGAAGTTACCGACAAATATACAAACTGAAATTTCAAATAGAAAGAATCGTGTTTCTGCTGATGAGCTTTTAATCGGCAAAGGGGGATACACACCATCAGATATCAATATTATTCGTGATGCCATCATTGCCTTAAGTATTGGCAAAAATGTGCTCTTAAAGGGTCCAACAGGTTCAGGGAAAACCAAGCTGGCTGAAACCATTTCTCATTTATTTCAACAGCCAATGTACAGTATTAACTGTTCCGTCGACCTGGATGCAGAAGCGTTACTTGGCTTTAAAACGATTCAAGAGCAAGAAGGTAAGATGAAAATCGAATTTGTTGCAGGACCTGTTATCAATGCAATGAAAAAAGGATATCTCCTATACATCGATGAAATCAATATGGCGAAGCCTGAAACCTTGCCAATTTTAAACGGGGTGCTTGATTATCGAAAAATGATTACGAATCCGTTTACGGCTGAAGTTGTTCGTGCCGAGAATGGCTTTGGTGTTATTGCTGCGATTAATGAGGGCTATGTTGGAACGGTCCCTTTAAATGAAGCGTTGAAAAACCGGTTTGTTGTCATTGACGTTCCTTATATTCAAGGAGAAACGCTAAAGGAAGTACTTCAATCACAGACTGCCTTACAGGATGAACAACTAATCAATAGATTTGTTTCCTTATCATCTGATTTAATCACCCAGGTTCGTGGAGGAATGCTGTCTGAAGAGGCTGCATCCATTCGTGCATTGATTGATACTTGTGATTTAGCGATGTATATGCCACCATTGCGTGCCATCGAACGCGGTATTATTGAAAAACTTGAGGATGATCGAGAGAAAGCAGCGGTTAAAAATATAGCAGAAACTCTGTTTGAGTGAGGTTTTACCAATGAGATTTATTCAATTTAATGATAAAAAGGTCGACTCCTTTTTGTTCATGGAATTATCCGACCTTGCCAAAACAATCTCGAAAAATCCTGAACTTGAAGTGGAGTTAGGCTATAAATCATACCTCGATCCGATTCAACAAAAAGTCATCATTAGTCATTTTTGGGACAATCGCCCAACAAACGACAAACGAAATGGATTATTAAGTGATGTCTTTTTACGAACAATTGGAAGTATGAACTACACGGATTTTAAGGAAATTGATCAATATCTGAAGTATTGTAAAAGAAATGATCTTCCAAGTTTTGCAAAACAGCTGTTCATGCTTTTTGAAGATTTTCGTTTAGAAGAGCTTTGTATAAAAGAACGACCGGGAACACGGATGTCTTTTTCTGAAAGACGAAGAATTTATCGAAAGTATTATGACGATCAGCTTCATGTGAATATGGTTAAGAGTGTTCCAACGGATTCTCTGTTTAATGCGCTATTTTTACTGTTAACAGCTGAATCCCCACTTGAGGAGATTCCGTCAATTCAAGATAAAATTGACCTTGTCATTCCTTTTATACGAGGCCAAATTGCGAAAGTTTTTGATGCAAAATCAACGAAAGACATTATAAAGATTTGTAAAGAAATCATGGATGTGTTGGAGGATGTCCTAGATGAAGATATGTTAAACACCTATTTTCATTTACCAGAGCTTGATTATGCCATCCTTGAGAACAGTTTGACAATCGACGATTTAAAACGCAAGGATAAGTTGAAAAACAATGATGTGCTTGAAGATGTAAAAAAAGGGGATGAGGATATCCATGAGGAAAAGTTCGAAACCTGGCATCGTGAAACAAGCACACCAACAAAAAGCTTTTTACAATTTGATTTGGAACAAGGTTCAAGAACGAATTTGATGGGTGAAGGAGCAAGAGAAGGCGAAGAGGGTGACCAAGCGTTAGGGATTGCCCAAGGTTCGTCTCGTCAAAGCAAAAACAGCGATTACTCCAAACTTGAAGCAATGGAAATGATTCATTCCGAAAAGGAAGGTTCCTCAGAATCGGAATTTGGAAAAGATAATCGATTTGCCTATCCAGTCTTCAAGAATGCCCGAAAGCCTTTAGATGATGAGGTTATTCAATACGAAAAAAATAAAGCGATTATTGCTCCGTATCAGAAAAAGCTTAAACAAATGATTTTAAAAACATTGGAACATAAAAAGAATCTTCCAAGAGGAGATTTACATTTTGGCCGATTAAATAAAAAGCTTATTCGTATTTTTACGGATGACAATCCAAGATTATTTTATAAAAAAGAACAGCCATCCCATCAAATTGATGCAGTATTCTCGTTATTAGTTGATTGCTCCGCTTCGATGTACGATAAAATGGATCAAACGAAGCTTGGGATAGCACTGTTTCATGAAGCTTTAAAATCAGTTCAGGTTCCTCATGATGTAACAGGTTTCTGGGAGGATACCAATGATGCGGATAGTACGAAGCAACCGAATTATATGCAAACGGTAATTGATTTTGATTCTAGTCTGAAACGAAGCTATGGTGCGGAAATCATGCAGCTTGAACCAGAGGAAGACAATCGTGATGGTTTTTCGATTCGTCTACAAACGAAAAAGCTGTTACAGCGCAGTGAAAAACAGAAATTCTTACTTGTTTTTTCTGACGGTGAGCCTGCAGCATTTGATTACGAGCAAAATGGAATTATTGATACACATGAAGCCGTGTTAAAAGCACGGAAACACGGCATTGAGGTTATTAATGTTTTCTTATCAAATGGAGAGATTGATGAAGGGCAGAAAACAACGATTCAAAACATTTACGGAAAGTATAGCATTTTAGTCCCTAACATTGACCAACTACCAGACGTACTGTTTCCTTTGTTAAAAAAACTATTATATAAGAGTATCTAAATTGAAAGGGAGTAAAGCCGCTCGTAAAAGGCTTTACTCCTTACAATTATGCTTACAAACTAATAATTCTCCTTGAAGCCCCAAGTACTGCGGCATGAGTTCGCACCTAACTTTTTGATGATTGTCGATACATAATCTCTGACAGTATAGCTGCTTAGCTTTAAATTATTTGCTGCCTCTGAAATCGAAAAACCATTGGCCATTAACTGAAGTACATCGATTTCCCTTGGGGTTAACGATTTTTCTGTCACCGGAGTCATAGATGACATTCTACCTTCCCAGTGAGCATCGAGCACTTCGGCTGCACTCTGACCAAACCTCATCAACGAGATCAATAATTCCTGTGATAACTCAAAAGACGTATTCTCACCACAATCAAGAATGGCAATTCCGGTTAGTTTATTTTTAGAAGAAACAAATAGCGGTACCATTACGACTGATTTTAGCTTGAATTTTTGAACATATTCAGCAGGGAAATGGTCTTCGACATTTGCGATGTAAATCGGTTGTAGATTAATGAGCTTTTTGATGTTATGTACGACAGGTAGTATGTTTGAAATGTTTTCAATAATTTTTTCAATATCCTTTAAACAATAACCAATTAAACCCACGCCTTTTTCTCTCTCGTGGGTAAACAAGGCACAGCGGGTAAAAGGAAGACAATGGACAAATCCTGAGATAATGTTTGCATTAAGCTATAATATTTTAAAACTATGAATCCAGCTGTTTTAGCTGGATTTTTTCTTTAATAGAATGATATATCATCCCTTATCATATGATGAAGTATCAAGGTAAATGGGGTGAAGAGCATGCAAGAATCAAAGCCTTTTACACAAATTCCAGAGGAACTTATTACAAGATATTTTACATTAAGTGAAAAAGCGAAGGAAATTGAGAAAGAATTAAAAGAGATGAAAAAGGTCTTAAATGTTTATTTTGATGAAACTGTAGGAAAGCATGAAAAAGGGGAGTCATTCGTAGGAGATTTCAAGATACAACGACAAATACGTTGGTCTGAAAGCTACCATGATGAAAAAATGGTTAAACGTTTAGAAGAGTTAAATTTGAACGATTGCATTCAAGTTATTAAACAGCCTGATCAACAGAAAATTGAAGCGGCAATTACGCTAGGCCTGCTTGGACAAGCCGATATCGAGGATTGTATTCTGAAAAAGACTACAAATGCAATAACTGTTCGTAAAATGTAAAAACAGGAGAGGTAACTCTCCTGTTTTTCTTTACTGTCCTAGCTGAGATCAGCGTCAAATTTCTATTAATCCACGACAATATAACCGATCATCGGACCGTTACTGTTTTTGTCAGAGTGATTTAAACAAATAATGCGGTACATGCCTTCATCCTTAAAATTAGCTTTGAGCGAAATTTCTTCTCCTTTTTTCACAGTACCTTTAAGGTCTGTACCTTCGATATAGAAGGAGTGCCCCTTGCCATTTACCCCATAAATATTGAAGGTTACATCTTTACCCTGAGGAACATATACTGTTCCTGGATTCCAGAAATAGGACTCGATTTCTTTGCCATCATCCATTTTAGATTTCAGTTCTCCAGTTGTGATATGTATCACAACATCGTTTTTCGCTGCTTGTGGGGCGATTGTAGGTATGATTTCAGGCTTCAGCCATATCCATCCTCCAATTATTACCACTGCAGCAACGAAAGCTGTTACAATCCAACTCCTTTTAATCACGATAAAATTCATCAATCAACCCTCCTATAGTTTATCTCTTTATAATGTATGCTTGGCCCACTATAAAACTTGTCTACTATTTTAATTTTTTAAAAATTCAAAAAGGGAAAATGCGAAGTTTGTAGAATATAATAAATAACTTTGATTTTGTGCCTTTAAAAGATAGATTGAAAGGACTTGACATAAATGAATCCAGTAATTTGTGAACTCGTATATTTCCTCGAAAGCAATTTATCAATATTTTTAAAATCATGGAAAGATAAGACGGTGATGTCCGAGAATGATTTTCATAAAGACAAATTGATATTAAATGGCTTAACTATGTTTGAAATGATCAAAAATTCATTAATTAATCCAATTGATGAAGAAAAACTTAAGTCATTTGCCTATAAATTAGCTGAGGAACGCGTTGAGTCGAATATAAATATTGGGGAATTTGTCTATAATGTAAACCTTGGAAGAACTGAAATTTTAAAATACATATATAGATCAAACATTGGTCATGATCAACTGGACCCTGTTTTTGAAGAGGTTAATCGGATATTTGATTTGTTTTCCTATCATGCTGTTTCCAAATATACAGAAATGAAAGAAAAGATGCTTCAGGAAAAGATACAATACATTGATCAGAGCCACCAGGAGCGCCTGACGATTTTAGGTCAAATGGCATCAACCTTTGTTCATGAGTTCCGTAATCCACTAACAGCAGTAATCGGCTTTGTAAAATTAATAGGGAATGAAAACCCAGATATCAAATATTTAGATATAATCAGCCATGAATTAAATCAATTAAACTATAAAATTTCGCAGTTTTTACACGTTTCCAAAAAAGAGTTAATTGACAGCAATGAAAATCAAGTATCTTTACTCGATTTATTTACTGAAATCACGGAGTTTATTTATGCAAGTATCTTAGATAGTGAGGTAAAAGTTCATACTGATATTGAATCTGATATTATAATTACCGTTAATAAGGATGAAATCAGACAGGTCTTGCTAAATGTTTTAATGAATTCTATTGATGCGTTAAAACAAAGGGATTACGACCGCAACATCTGGATTAATGGACATCATATAAATAACCAGATTGTGCTTTCGATAATGAATAATGGACCTGCCATTCCTAAGGAATCTTTGGCAACGATTTTTGAACCATTTTATACAACAAAAGAATTCGGAACAGGAATTGGTCTTTTCGTTTGTAAAAAAATTATTGAAAAACATGGGGGTACTATTGGATGTACTTCCAATTCAATTATGACTGAATTTAAAATTGTCTTACCCGTATATGAACAGTAAACTCGGCAAACAACCGGGTTTTTTTTATGCTTGGCTAACTGATTCGTGTATAATAGATAGGGTGAATTGGAGGAATTAAAATGAAATCACTTGTACTTGCAGAAAAACCTTCTGTTGGAAGAGACATTGCCCGAGTATTGAACTGTCATAAAAAAGGAAATGGCTTTTTTGAAGGGGATAAATATATCGTAACATGGGCCCTTGGCCATCTTGTCACATTAGCAGACCCTGAAAAATATGGAGACCACTTTAAAACTTGGAAACTTGAGGATCTACCGATTATTCCTAATCCATTAAGTCTTGTTGTCATTAAACAAACAGGCAAACAATATAGCGCTGTAAAAACGCAAATGCATCGTAAGGACGTTAACGAAATTATTATCGCAACAGATGCAGGTCGTGAAGGAGAACTTGTTGCGAGATGGATTATTGAAAAATCAAACACTCGTAAGCCAATAAAACGATTATGGATTTCATCTGTTACCGATAAAGCAATTAAACAAGGATTTGCTACCTTAAAAAACGGGAAAGAATATGAGAATCTATATTCATCCGCTGTTGCTCGTGCTGAAGCCGATTGGTTGGTTGGAATTAATGCAACAAGAGCATTAACAACAAAGTTTAATGCGCAGCTCTCATGCGGAAGAGTGCAAACTCCTACCTTAGCGATTATCGCAAAACGTGAGGATGAAATTAGAAATTTTAAACCAATACCATATTATGAAATAAAAGCAACAACAGACGACTTAACACTAAAGTGGCAGCATGAAAAAACAAAGGAACAGCGAATTTTCAAAAAAGAAGTTTCGTCATCAATTGTTCGTTCTCTTCAGGGGCAGGATGCGAAAATCATTGATGTTCAAACTTCACAGAAGAAAAGCTATGCGCCACAGCTTTATGATCTAACCGAACTACAACGTGATGCAAATAAACGGTTCGGTTTTTCAGCAAAGGAGACCTTAAATGTTCTCCAAAAGCTATATGAACAACATAAACTAGTCACGTATCCACGAACTGATTCAAAATATCTCTCAACTGATATCATTGATACACTAAAGGATCGTATTGAGGGATGCATGGTGCAGCCATATACTAAGCTTGGTGCAAAGATCTTGAAAAATGGAATTAAGACAAACAAATCGTTTGTAGACAATAGCAAGGTTACAGATCACCATGCCATTATCCCGACTGAGGAGCGTCCAAATCTACAAGCCTTATCTGCTAAAGAGGAAAAGCTTTATGACTTGATCGTGAAGCGATTTTTAGCTGTTTTCCTTCCACCATATACCTATGAGCAAAAAAACGTTCAAGCACGTATTGGGAAGGAACTATTCGTTGCAAAAGGGATTACGGTCACATCATTAGGTTGGAAAGAGGTCATCACTTCAATTGATGAGAATGAGGATGAAGGTCAAATTCCAGCATCCGTTCAACCAGGGAAGACCCTTAATATTCTTGCGGTAAAGGAGATAGAAAAAGAAACACAGCCACCAAAGCCATTCAATGAAGGTAGCTTACTTTCAGCTATGGAAAATCCGGCAAAATACATGGCGGGGGAAAGCAAGGATTTAATTGACACAATTGGAAAAACAGGTGGACTAGGCACGGTAGCTACACGTGCGGACATTATTGATAAGTTATTTAATACCTTTTTAATTGAAAAAAGTGGCCAAGACATCCACATCACCAATAAAGGCAAACAGTTATTAGAACTTGTACCAGATGACTTGAAATCTCCTGTGTTATCAGCTGAGTGGGAGCAAAAGCTTGAACAAATTGCGAAAGGCCGATTGAAAAAGAATGCGTTCATCTCAGATATTAAACAATACACAAAAGAAGTAGTTTCAGATATCAAATCAAGCGACTCAAAATTCAAGCATGACAATATTACAGGTACAAAATGTCCAGAATGTGGAAAGTTGATGCTTGAGGTCAATGGAAAAAAAGGTAAAATGCTTGTCTGTCAGGATCGTGAGTGCGGACATCGTAAAAATATCGCCAAACTGACTAACGCTAGATGCCCGAACTGTCATAAAAAGATGGAATTGCGTGGGGAAGGGGAAGGGCAATTATTCGTGTGTAAATGTGGTCACCGTGAAAAACTATCTGCCTTCAACGAACGTCGCAAAAAGAACCAATCAGGAAAACTATCAAAAAGAGAAGTATCCAATTACATGAAAAAACAACAAAAAGAAGAACCAATCAACACTGCCTTAGCAGACGCCCTTGCGAAACTAAAGCTAGATAAGTAGAACCAGGAACCAGGGGGACGGTTCCTGTGGTTCCACCGGGCTGAATTTTGTCCAAATATCAATGTAAAATAAGAAACCTGAGTCCTATCAAGAGGCTCAGGTTTCTTCAACATTATTTTTTCTTTCCCTCGTTTGTACTGTAATAGAATTTAGCAGTAAGGGAACCATCTTCATTTTCAACAATATCAGTAACGTGGATTCCGGAATCAGCAGGTGTAGAGCCGTAGCCTTTCCAGAAGTAATAGGAACCGGTATGAACATTGCCTGAAACAGGTGTGATTTCATCTCCTGTTTTAAAGAAATCACCTGCATCACCACGGTTTACATATTTTTCGAGATCATATTTTCCATCTGCTTGTAGTACTGATAAACCGTAATGTGTAACTTTTGTACCATTACTAGCTGTTTGGGACTGATTGTATTGGAACCTCTTATTCATCCAATTGGCTACATTGTTAGGACGGAAACCGGCAGTTTGGTATAAATTAATAATATTTTCATCAACATGCCATGCTACTAAACCATGTGAATCTTCACCTTGGCGGATTAATCCTTGGTTAAATCCGCTTTGTTGGACATTTTCGAATAAGAAATATTCAGTGCCGTTTGAACCAGGTACTTCCATTTTTACAATACCGTTGTTATCGTCAGCTTGATCGATAGAAGGTAATGTGATTTCTTGAACACCATCCTCTGGACTTATTTCAATTGGATTAGCCCAACCTAAGAAAATCTTTGAGAACGGATCGAAATGTGTAGGTGAGTTCCCATTGTATTGTAAAGCATCAGGGTATCGCATCCAGGAACCACCCGACATCATTGAGTAGTTACCAGTACCTTCAGAATTATATGCTGTATCATAGAAATCAGGTAAACCTAACGCATGACCGAATTCATGGGCATATACACCAACCTGTGCAGGGTATGGGCCAGTAACGAACGCATCATCGTATTCACCTGTTGCCGCATTAAAACCTGCTACATTTCCACCAATGGCTGGTTGGATATTATAGTTGTTAACGACTACACCATCATAGGTCATATCTTCAGCAATTGTTCTTTCAATCCATTCCGATTGACTCATGCCTGCATGAACATCTGCTGGTTTACCAGTTTCATAGTACTTACCATAATATAAAGCACTTAAAATATTCCATTTATGGGACCAAAATTGAGCTGGGTCTCGGCTCCATTCGGCTCCAGTACCTTCATGAACGACGAAGACATTAGGAACTTCACCGTCAATTGCGTATTGGGAGAAATCGATTTGAGCGTCTGCAGCTTTAAGTAGGTCGCGGACAAATTCTCCAGTATGGGCATCACCGTTTACATTACCTAACACATATTTTCCATTTTCAGCATATGTTCCATCTTGATCCAGATAGTATGAGGCTCCTTTAGGTAGCTCGACCCAAACAAGTTCAGCGCCATCATGTACAAGATTTACTTTTCCGTAGCTAGATTCTTTATAAGCATTTTGCATGGTGCGATCTTTCGGTACATTTGGTCCATCGTATTCTTTAAACGCATCAAGTTCATACGGATTGTATTCAGTTCCAAAGATTAGGTCCTCATAATACTTTGCTGGAACCTGTCCCTCTAAGTCACCTAAAGGCTCGTCACCATCCTTATATTTTGCTAGAATAACCAGTACCGGTACATCTCCATTTGCCGCTTTGTAGGCAACATGGTTATCACCAGCTTGTTGGAACTTCTTCCCGTGGTTCGCGATTTTCTCAGCTGGATCTGCCTTTGAAACATCGAATCCTTGTTCTTTGGCCTTTTCAGCTAGTTCAGGAGTCGCTGCAACATAATGAGCAAGACTCAAGTCATATTTTGCAGATTTTAAAGAAGTAGAATCATTTACTTGAAATCCTGAAAGCAATACACCACCAGCTAAAGCAAGCGTTAAACCTGTTTTTGAAAGTACCTTTAACAATAACACCACTCCTTTATGTATGATAGGGAAAATATAACAGAATATTTAGAAATTCGTAAGAATCCTTAGTCCTATTAGTCCATGTATCCTAATTCCCAATCTTATACAAATCGATAAAAAGTCATAGAATTCTAGTTGTAAAGACTTGGGAGCTTGTTCTTAGTCCGTTCACATCTTTCTTTCCCAAAATGCAGGTGAATACATGGTAAAAATAGAAGATAATAGTACACATAAATTGCAAGGAGAATTTTTATGAGAACTGAACAGGAAATGATGGATATAATCTTGGGTATTGCAAGGAACGATGAACGGATTCGTGCGGTTTATATGAATGGTTCCAGAACAAACCAAAATGTTCCCAAAGACATTTTCCAAGATTACGATATTGTATATGTCGTTTCTGAAACTGAATCATTTATAAAAGAGGAGAACTGGATTCGTGTTTTTGGTGAATTAATCATGCTACAAGAACCGGACAAAAATAATCAAACATGGGGTGGACAAGTAGATGTTTATCCATCCTATGGGTATTTAATGCTTTTTAAAGATGGAAATCGAATCGATCTTCATATTGAAACGAAAGAAAATATGCTTCTTGAATACCAAAATGACAAACTTACCGTTCCATTATTGGATAAAGATGATATCTTACCATGTATTTCTGCCCCAACAGATCTTGATTATCATGTTAAAAAACCGACTGAATTAAGTTACTTAAGCACTTGTAATGATTTTTGGTGGTGTTTGCAAAATGTCGCAAAAGGAATCTGGCGACACGAATTACCATACGCAAAACAAATGTTCGAACTTGTTATTAGACCACATTTAGATCAAATGGTTTCGTGGTGGATTGGATGTGAAACAAATTTTCAAGTGTCGGTTGGAAAGATGGGGAAGTATTTTAAAAATCATCTTCCTGATACGTATTGGCAGCAGTATGAAAGAACTTATTCGGATCATAATTATGATAACTTTTGGAATTCTATATTTGTCACTTGTGAGTTATTTAGAAGCTTAGCAAGAGAAGTTGCAGAGAACTTAAGATTTGTATACCCAATTAAGGATGATAGGAACATGACTGCCTATTTAATACATGTGAGAAATTTACCGAAGGATGCAAAGAAGATATATTAATTTAAACAACAACGATATGGCTCCCATTTAAAGCATATATATTTGGTAATGAACAAAAGTAGAGGTATTTACAATATGGATAAGAATGCCGAAATTAGTTATCAGCTAGCAGAGAAGAAGGCCGCTCAGTATTTTCAAACGCTATATAGGGATGTCAAGGAAGAAAATTATATAACAGCCCTCATAAAAGACATTCATTCTTGGAAACAGCAACATGTATATCGTTCGCTATTTCCTATTGGGAGGAAGGCGAAGAAAAAAACTCATACAGAAGACTATGACGGTTATATAAAGTGGCTAAATTACACTGGAAAATTAGAACCATACTTGGATCGAAGTATTTCCTATATTTTTATGAGAGACATAGGAAAAGACCTTACGTCCATGGATACACAAACAAGAATTCAGAACGTGGTTACCCATTTGAAAGATCAATTGTTACAAACAACATCTAACGATAAAAACGAAGAATCAACTCTTTTTAGTATCACTGGATTGTACAGGTGGGGTCAAAAGGAGGGGATTGAATCAACCATTATTTGGTTAATCGATAAGTTAAAGAATGTATCTAGGAATATCCCAGAGGGACTGGATGCTACACACGCAAGAAGGAAGTTACTAAAAATCATCGCTGGAGTTGTCATCAATGAAATGGAACAACTCGAACAAAATCTCTCTGGAGATGATCGTTCGAAAAAACTTGATACCGCTATCCGATTAGGCTATGCCTATGGTCTTACTTATCCTTTTATTGATGATCTTTTGGATGCCACGGTTTTATCAAGTGTAGAGAAAAAGAAATATTCTACTATAATACGTACCACACTGTTAACCGAGTCTGTGCCACCTTTGGGTGAATGGACAGGAAAAAATCAGGAATTACTACAATTTATACATTCAGAACTTACAGAAGCCTTTCAGTACATTAAGAATCAACAGTCCAAAGAAACCGTACATTCTTTTTTCGAACAGTCTTATGTGTTTTTTCATTCCCAAGAAGTCGATCGAAAGAAAGAACTTTCGGATGAAACGTACACAAATGAAGATTTATATATTCCCATTATGATTAAATCTTCTTCTTCAAGATTGATTGTTCGTTCTCTACTTCGTGCTCCCAAAGATAAAGATATAGAGGATCGGGTTTTCTATTACGGAATCTATAATCAACTTGCAGACGATTTTGCAGATATGTTTTCGGACATGGAGGGAGGTGCGGTAACCCCGTATACCTACTATTTAAAATATCACAAGCAGCGTAATGATTTAGTGAACCCATTTGCATTATATTGGGCAGTGATTTCTTATTTAATCCACAACGTATATCGATCCGATTCAAAAGCAATGGAAATCATATTAAACCGAGCCATCAATGGATTAAAACGATTCAAAAAGCGGGTCGGGAGTAAAGTCTATGAAGAGGTTATGGAGATATTTGCTATAAGTAATTCATCCTTTACTCAGTTGATTCAAAAAATGGTGCGAAAAGCAGATGATGTTGATTTCTTTGATAAACTCATACGTGATCATATGGTCACCAATTTAAAAAACGAACAAAAAGAGCAGGAAGAATTTTCTGAGTTGATTGATGATGTCCGTACAAAGATTAATGAACTTTTGCACATTAATTTGAAAGATTCTTCTCCGATAACTGATGCCGCAAATTACAGTCTCAATGGAGACGGGAAAAGGTTGAGGCCAGTCGTTGCCTGGATGATGGGTGTGAAGGAATATGGATTAAATGAAAAAGCTATTTTTCCACTTTTGAAATCTATTGAGTACATGCATACAGCTTCTTTAATCTATGACGATCTTCCATCACAAGATAATGCAAACTTTCGAAGGGGTCAACCAACTGTCCATCAATCCTATAATACCGCTGTAGCGGAATTAACTGGCCTTTTTCTGACACAAAGAGCGGTAGCGGAGCAAGCCTCACTCACGCATTTTGATACGAAGATAGTGCTTAAACTTATCCAATACTCGGCTGAGAGCACGATGGATATGTGCAAAGGGCAAGTGATGGATTTAGAGTCTAGAGGAAAATCATTATCGCTTGAACAACTCAATCAATTGTGCTTTTTAAAAACGGGAAAGGGATTTGAAGCTGCTCTTATCATGCCTTCTATTCTTGCAAATGTGGATGAAATTCAGATTGAAGCTTTAAAAAGGTTTGCGTATCATGGAGGTATTGCTTTTCAAATCAAAGATGATTTATTAGATGTAGAAGGAACAATCGATTTACTCGGAAAATCGGTTGGTAAAGATGCAGAAAACAATCATTCAACGTTTGTCTCGGTTCTTGGAATGGAAGCTGCAAAAAAAGAAATGTGGGAACATTACTGTCTTGCAATGGAAGCATTACAAGAAATTCAACTTAAAAGTACATTTTTAAAACAAATATTAAATCATTTTGTTCAAAGAGACCGTTAATAGGAAGGCCTGCCCATAGAAACTAGGGCGGGTTTTTTATATTTTCTAGAGTACCTAGGTAAAAGCACATTTCATAGGTACAAGTTGAAAGGCATAAGCCTACCGAATAGGATGATAGTAGCCTATGAATAAGGAGTGATTTATAAAATGTATTATTACGATTCGAACACTTTAATGGCGTCATCACTACCATACTATACAGATTTTGATTATTATAACGAGTATGAAAGACAAATGGGTTCATTCTTGCCACCATTCGGAGGAGGTTCTATGATGCCTCCATTTGGACCACCAAGTCAAGGCCCAGGAGGAGTGCCGCCTTTTGGACCGCCAAGTCAAGGCCCAGGAGGAGAACCGCCTTTTGGACCACCAAGTCAAGGCCCAGGAGGAGTGCCGCCTTTTGGACCGCCAAGTCAAGGCCCAGGAGGAGAACCGCCTTTTGGAACGCCAAATCAAGGACAGGGAGTGGGAGCACCGACAGCCCCGCCACCATCATTTGTTCCACAGCAAACACAACAAGCACAGGCGTTTGCAGTCGATCCAGGTAGTATTAGAAGATGTTTGTTTAGATATACCTATGTCTGGTTGAAAGGTCGAGAGCAATTCTGGTTCTATCCAACATTTGTTGGTAGAAGATCTGTCTCCGGTTATAGATGGAATGGTTTTCGATGGATGTATTTCGGAATTAGCCTAAGACAAATTCAATCTTTTACGTGTGTTTAATGTAATTAGTGTGACTTAGAATTACTCTTCATGAGAAAAATTTCTCTAATCAATTAACCTATTATTCCAGAAGATACGATTACCAGAATGAGATTAACCAATCGAACAAAGGTAAAAGGAGAGTATAAGACGATTAAACTATTTAATATAACAATGATTCCAATAAAAACACAAAAATAGATGCTTGTACGTATTTTCATGTTCAACTCTCCTTGTAACTTAGATTAATTTTTTCACCATCACAATATGTGGACCAATCGGTGGATAATCAAAGACCTCCCCATATGGTCTAAAGCCCAACTTTTCATAATACCCTTGGACATTTGTTCTTCCCATGCACCATAGAAGTTCCGTACCCTTATCCTTAAGTATATTTTCTGCAAAATTAACAACTTCCCGTCCAGCACCAAGCTTTCGATATTCCTCAAGTGTTGCCATAGCCCTAAGACGATATTGCTTCCTACTTGAAAAATTTTCGTTCAATATGGCACAAAAGGACGCAATACTAATTAATTTCATTTCATAAAAGGCTCCCACATGGAATGCTCCTTCTTGATAATCTGTTTCATACATGCAAGCTTCGATTGGTTGGTGAGGACGGAGAATGCTATGTCTTAAATCATAAGTCATTACTGGTTCGATTTTTTTCATCACTAACATGATTTTCCTCCATTTAAAAATGATTTATATAACAATTCTATTATTCTTTTTAATTTCCTTCATACCTTTTGAAAGGAATAAAAAGGAATTTATCAAAAATTGTAGAATGTAGGTTTTGTAGAGTTATGTTTAGAGGTGGTATTCATGACAGCTATTAATAAAATGAAACCAATAAAAGCAGCCCAGCAATTTATTCAAAAATGGTTTCCTGATTGTCAAGCTGCCCTTTTAGCTGGAAGTGTAACAAGGGGTGATGCGACAGAAACGTCTGATCTTGACATCATTGTTTTTCAAAGGAACATTCTTTCGTCATATAGAGAGTCCTTATTCGATTTCGGTTGGCCAATTGAGGTTTTTGTACATAATGAAACATCCTATAAACAGTTTTTCGAAACGGACAAAAAGCGGGCAAGACCGTCTATGCCGAGAATGGTTTACGAAGGTATTATTCTTAAGAATAATGGACTAATTGAAGGAATAAAAAAAGAAGCTAAGGAACTTTTAGACATTGGACCGGATGAATGGACCAAGGAAACGGTAGATTTAAAAAGATATTTTATCACAGATACACTTGATGATTTCATGGGTTGTGAGAATAGAGAAGAAGTAATATTCATTGCAAGTAGCCTTGCTGAACTGACAAGCGAATTTGTCTTAAGAATAAACCGTAAATGGATTGGGGCTTCCAAGTGGGTATATCGATCTCTAAAAGACTTCGACCAAGAATTTGCAAATCGCTTTGTTGATGCATTTGATTTGTTTTATAAAAGCGGTGATAAATCTAAGGTAGTTCAATTAGTTAATGATGTTTTAGAGCCTTATGGTGGTCGTTTATTTGAGGGCTTTTCGCTAGGAAAAATAAGAAGTGGAGGTAAAAGTAATGATAAATGAAATACTCAAGAACAATAAGAAGAGCTGGGACAAGGTAGCACATCATTTTAATGGGAAGGATGCCCTCCCGAGTTACGGTCCTTTTACACAAACAGAAGAAGAGTTAAGGCTGTTTGTGGATTTAACAAATAAAAAAATACTTGATATCGGTTGTGGAAGTGGACATTCCTTACGATACATGGCAGAAAAAGGAGCGAGTGAACTATGGGGAGTAGATTTGTCACAAAGTCAAATTGAAACCGCGAGAGAAACACTAAAAGGTATGAATCCTAAATTGTATTGTGCACCAATGGAAAAAGATATTAATCTTCCAAAGAAATATTTTGATTTCGTTTATTCTATCTATGCGATTGGTTGGACAATGGATTTATCTGCAACTTTTAAGCTTATCTATTCTTATTTGAAACCTGGTGGAACTTTCATTTTCAGTTGGGATCATCCATTATATGCTCATCTTAAATGTGAAAATGGGCGAATAATTCTAGAAGGCTCATATCAGAATGAAGGAACGGTTACATACGATAATTTCAAAGGTGAAGATGCGCCAATGGTCATTCCAACACGAAAAATGAGTACATATATAAATGAATTAATAAAAGCGGATTTTACAATTGAAAAAGTAATTGAAAGTGATGTGTCAGAGTCTTTTGATTCAATTGAAGTAGAGGTTTCAGACCGTTATTATTCGTTATATAAAGCTCGTAAATTTCCAACAACGATGATTATCAAGGCACAAAAGGAATAATGATTGGCAGGTAAAAGATGATTAAAGCGGCTATTTTTGATTTAGACGGAACATTATTGGATAGAGACGAATCTGTAAAGAAGTTCGTTTCCAATCAATATGATAGGTTATTGGAGTTTCTACACCAGATCCCGAAAGAAACTTATATAAAGAGATTTATAGAATTAGACTGTCGCGGCTATGTTAGGAAAGACAAAGTATATCAACAACTAGTTCAAGATTTTAATATAAAGGGGTTGACTTGGCAAAAACTGCTTGAAGATTATATCTCAATGTTTAAACACAATTGTGTCCCATTCCCAAATCTCATAACTATGTTAGGAGAACTAAAGGAAACGGACCTTCAATTAGGAATGATTACAAATGGAAAGGGAAAGTTTCAGTTAGATAATATTAGATCACTTGGGATAGAGAATTATTTTGATACTATTTTAGTTTCCGAATGGGAAGGAATAAAAAAGCCAAATCCCCAAATATTTATGAAGGCAGTTGCACAATTAAATGTACAACCAAATCAATGTATATTTGTAGGCGACCATCCAAATAACGATGTAAAAGCAGCTCGTCATGTTGGTATGATAGGAATTTGGAAAAAGGATTTTGAATGGAACAATGTAGATGCAGATTATATCATTGATGATTTGGCAGAATTACCAATAATAATAAAAAGGATGTGTAATAATGAGAATTTCTAATCAAACACCCATTAAAAACACAATGGGAGGAGTATTCATTCATGTTTCAGATTTAAAAAAGTCAGTTGAATGGTACAGTAACATTTTAGGAATAGAAACCAATTTAGATAAGGTGAATTCTCCCGTTTATAACATTCCGGTTACTGGATTCACGGGCTTAACATTAGATGACCATGCTTTCGATCCAACATTCATCCACCGACCTTCACCAAATCCAATCTTTAATTTTCTAGTTGATGATATTGATGCTGCCTACGATTTTATTAAATCAAAAGATATCGAAGTCGTAAGAGAAATTGAAAGAGTGGGAGATAACTTTGCTTGGTTTAATTTTAAGGACCCGGATGGAAATGTAATCATGGCTTGTACAGGTTAATAGGATTTATAAAATGGAAAGATTAATAAACGAAACTGATTTTTTTAAGTTGTATTCAATTAGCGAAGGAGTGTACGCAGCTATAGCAAAACCCGGTAAAGGTGCTTGGAGTAATGCGGGTATTGTTGATTTAGGTGATGAAATCATAGTTTTCGACTCGCTTTCTACCCCCTCAGCAGGTTATGAACTGCGTAGACAAGCAGAATTGATAACCAGTAAGAGAGTAAAATATCTGATCAATAGCCATTATCACGGTGACCATGTTTTCGGAAATCAAGCTTTCTTAGATGCAACAATTATCTCAACAGTAATCACTAAAAAGTACTTCAAAGAAAGAAATAAATTGCAAGACTTAGAAATTGAAAGAAAAGAAATGGAAAAATATCTTGTTAGTCTTAAAGACCAAATAGAATCTAATACTGATGAAATCATTCAATCTAGTCTAACGAACCAGTATAATGAAATGTCAAAAGTGTTGGCGGATTTACCTAATCTTAGACTTGTATTACCTAAGGTCCTTTTTGAGGAAAAATTAATCATTGAAGGTTCAAAAAGAAAGGTTGAGTTGTACTGCTTTGGTGGAGGACATACCCCGAGTGATGCAATAATGTTTCTACCAAATGAAAAAATAGCGTTTATGGGAGATTTACTAACTGTGAATTTACATGTACCGATTCACAATCCAGAAGTATTTTACTCTATTTTAATAAAGGTTAAAGAAATGGATATCAATACATTCGTTCCAGGGCATGGCAATTATGGAAACAAACAATTGCTGAAAATAATGACAAGTTATTTATCGTATTTAATCGAGACGTCTAAAGAAGCAATTGGACGTAATTTACCATTAGATTCATTTTTGTCACATACAACAATACCTGAACAGTATAGAGAATGGAATGGGATAAATGGAGTCAAAGGTAATCTAACGAAAGTCTATAATTTTTATTGCAATACGAATAAATAAAGTAATATAAGGTACAGGTTAAAAAAATGCCCAGTTTAGCTCTGGGCATTTCGCTTCAAATTATTCGTAAAGACCTTCTAATTCCTCAACTAACTGACCAACATAAGCCACCGCTTTGCGAATGGCATCTGGCTTAGACATGTCAACACCTGCATATTTCATTAATTCGAGTGGTTTCATAGTACCGCCAGCTTTTAAAACCTCAATCCAGCGATCAACTACAGGCTGACCTTCTTCTTTGATTAACTGTGCAACAGCAGTTGAAGCAGTTAATCCAGCAGAATACGTATATGGATATAGGCCCATGTAATAATGTGGTTGACGCATCCAAGTTAAGCTTGCTGCATCATCAATTTCCACAGCATCTCCCCAGAAGGATTTTAATACCTCACCTTTAATTGTACTTAACGCAGGAGCCGTGAGTGGTTTTCCACTTTCAGCTAATGCATAAACACGACGTTGGTATTCGCCTTCCAGTAGGTGGGTTACAAAGTTATGATAATAAGTTCCTAGTAACTGAAGAATGACCCATCGCTTCATTCTCTTGTCATCTGTTTTCGATAACAGATGTTCAGCAAGCAGTAACTCGTTCATAGTTGATGGAGCTTCGATAAAGTATGTTGATGGACGTGTATTTCCAACGCGTTGGTTTCCATTCGCATAATAAAAATGTCCCGCATGCCCTAACTCATGAGCTAATATGAACGCTCCACGCATTGTATCAGTCCACGTAATTAGTATAAATGGATGGGCACCATATGGACTTGAACAGAAAGCACCAGTTGATTTACCGACATTAGCAGGGAGGTCAACCCAGCGCTCTGTGAGACCTTTTTTCATGATTGCACTATATTCAGGACCCATTATCTGTAAAGCCTCAAGGATTGTTTTTGATGCTTCTTCATAGGTCGTTTTCGGATTAAAATCAGGATCAAGTGGTGCTTTTAAATCGCTAAAATGCATTTTTTCTAGCCCAAGCACTCGTTGCTTAAGTTTCGCGAACTTGCGCATATGCGGCGCAAGTTCAGTTTGGATAATATCTAACTGATTATTGTACATTTCTAACGTAACTTGTTGTGGATGCAAAAGCATATGGGTAACAGATTCATAGTTACGAAGTTTAGATAGTGTAACTTGTTTCGTTACTTCCGTTGCATAGGCAGCAGCAAATGTATTTTGATATTTTTTTAACGTTTCAGAAAAAGCGTTAAACGCATTATGTCTAATCGTTGGATCTTCAGATAGTTCATAGCGATCCTCAAATAACGCAAAGGAGAGTGGTAGCTCATTTCCTTCACCATCCTTAAAAGAAGGGAAGGTCATATCAGATGCTTTGCTTCGTTGATAAATCATATATGGTGCGTTATGGACTTCTCCAAGAGCAGCCAGCGCTTCTTCTGTCTCAGGTGATAGCGTATGTGGTTTTTTCTCCAAAATCACATTTAAATTATTCTGAAAAACTGCTAACTCTTTTTCTTTACTTATGTATTGTTCAATTGTGCCCTCTGGTAAAGCAAGGATTTCAGACTCGATAAACGATAGTGCTGCACCAATCCCTGAAAAAATAGATGACACTCTTGCTGCATTTCCTTGATTTTCAGGATTTGTCGCATCCTCATTGAAACGCAAACTAGCATATGTACCTACTAAAATCATTCGTTTGCGAAGTTCTTCCTCAGCAAGTAAACAATCTAAAAATGTCTTAGCATCTTTACCTAATTGACCTTTATATTTTGTAACTGTCGAAACGTCCGCTTCAATAGCAGCTAATTCTTGTTCCCATGCGTCAACTGAAGGAAACAAGTCTTCAAGCTTCCACGTTTGTTCAACAGGTACCTCTGCACGAGTTAATAACTTTTCTTTAACCTTCGTCACGATATTACCCCCTAAAGAAATATTTCGATACTCTAACAATTTTCATTATACCTGAAATGATAGAAAAGTTAATAGTATTTTCAGATAGCTTTAATGAAATTTTAAAAATCCTTATGACTATTTGCATTGAGACACTACTCTTTTCCTATACCATTAGAAATAATTTAAAGTCGATAGACCTACTATAAATTGGTAGCTAAGCCTCATGATGATAGATATATTAAAATGGTAATATATTAGTAATTAATTAGTTTAGTAGTCTAATTAATTATAATTTTTTATACAAAAATGGAAGCGCATTCTGAAAGCGCTAACCAGATTACCGTTGTATAAAGCTGTAATCGAAATTGAGAATGTATACTAACCTCTTGATGATTTTAAAGGCTGTTTTCGTAAACTTGGTTGTTTTTGAATATGATTTGTGCGAAGGGAAGAGTTATTATTGTTCTTCCAGTGATTTAAGGGGATGGTACGAACTCTTCGAAAATGCAAGCAATTTCTTCGTTCGGTGTATTTTCAAAGAAGCAAATTCAACGTCCTTCGGGAATAGCGAGGCAAGCGAGACACCGCAGTGAAGCGAGTACCAGGAGCGGAAATCACATCGTTTTAATAGCAACAATCTTTTAGAAAACAGTCATTTTAAAAAATGTAAGAGGGAGTATTTATTCTATAAATCTTACTATTCTTATAGTAAAACTTATTATTTATTAAAGGGAGGATGGAAAAATGGCATCAGTTTCAAAAAAAATCAGAAAAGCTTCAAAGCTAAGAAAGAAACTTTTAGTTAGTACACTTGCATTATCACTTGTAGCTCCAATGATAGGTTTCGCAGATGAGCAAGGGTATACAGGTGAAGAGGGAGAAGCCACTCCATATACGGGACGAGGCGCGATAACAACATATAAAGTTGAAAAAGCAGAAGGGCAACCTGAAATAGAAGTAGCTACTCAAGATAGAATTCTTGAAATTGGCGACAAGTATTTTAGAGATGCGAATGGCAGTAGAAGTTTAGATATTTATGAGGACTGGAGAAAACCAGTTTCAGAACGTGTAGCAGATTTGATTAGCAAAATGAGCCTTGAGCAAAAAGCTGGATTAATGTATATCAACACACATACCCCAGAAGCAGATCCAGCTGATGGGAATTTTGTAACTCCTGAAAATAGTAAAATTGTCACTGATAAAAAATTACGCCATGTTATTTACCGTTTATCGCAAAATTTGGGTGATATTGCCAATTACAATAACCAAATGCAACAATTGGCTGAGGGGCTAGAATTAGGGATTCCGGTTGTCATCACTTCCAATCCAAGAAACTCTCAATCTACAGATTATACAAATATTACAAACGTTCAGGATCAACATACTTTCTGGCCAGGAACATTAGGCTTGGCAGCAGCAAGAGATGTAGATGCTGTTGGCAAATTTGCAGATATTGCTCGCCAAGAATGGAGAGCAGCTGGTATTCGTAAGGTTTATGGATATATGGCCGACGTTGCCACAGATCCACTTTGGGCGAGAATTGAAGAGACATTCGGAGAAGATCCAAAAGTAGTTGGAGACATGAATTATGAAATCGTAAAAGGATTCCAAGGTGAAGAACTAGGTACAGACAGTGTAGCCATCACGGTTAAACACTTCCCAGGCGGTGGAGCTCGGGATGATGGACAAGATCCTCACTTTGAAAATGGTAGCTTTAACATCTATCCAACAGAAGGAAGCATGGAAAAGTACCACATTCCTCCGTTCCAAAGGGCAATTGAAGCTGGTGTATCATCTGTAATGCCGTATTACGCATATCCAAGTAATGATAGTGCAGATCAGGGGTTACCACCGTATAGTGGGGATCAGCAATTTGAAGAAGTTGGAATGACATTAAATGAGGGAATTATCAAGTACTTACGTGAAGGTCTTGGTTTCAAAGGTTATGTTAACTCGGACTCAGGTGCTGTTGCCGGTAGCGCATGGGGTTATATGGATAAAACAGCAGTAGAAAAAGTGGCAAAAGCAATAAATGCAGGAACTAACATTATTTCAGGTGGCGCAACACCGGAGCTAGTTGTTGAGGCAGTTACTAGCGGATTGTTAGATGAATCAAAAGTCGATGAATCCATTACGTATACTTTATCTGAAATGATGACATTAGGTCTGTTTGAGGATCCATATGTCAATCCTGAAGAAGCGATTGCTCTTGCAAACGATGAAGAACACAGAGCATTAGCTTATGAAGCACATCAAAAATCAGTTGTTTTGATGCGAAATGACAAGATTAAAGGTGAAAAGCTATTACCATTAACTGAAGAAAAGTTAGAAAATGTTAAGCTTTATGTGGAAGGATTTGTAGGAGTTGCTGCACCAAGAAGTCATGCTAATCCTGAACAATACGTTATTGAGGAGTCTAAGAAACAATCTGATGCATTTACTGAAGATTTAAAGAATACACTTAAAGAAAAATTCCCTAACATCGAATTAGTTGATAGTGTAGAGGAAGCAACACTTGCTTATGTATATGTAAAACCAACTCAATCTAACTGGGATAATAATCCGCGTATTACAGTTGGTCCAGAAACTGGCGTATCTGAAGTAGATCGAATTGTTGAAATCCAAAAAACGGTTCCAACGATTACTGCTGTAAACTTTACGAACCAATGGCTGATTAATAAGCTAGAACCAAAAGCAGCTGCATTTATTGGTACGTTTGGTACTCAACAAGATGCAATATTTGATGTAATCACTGGAGCATTCAATCCTGTAGGTAAACTTCCATTTGCTATTCCAGCTAGTGCGAAGGCAATTGAACGCGAAGTCGGAGATGTCCCAAGCTTTGCACCAGAAGAATATAAACATTTCGTTTATAAAACAAAAGCTGGTGTCAAATATGAGTACGGATTTGGACTTTCTTACGATCAAGAAAAATCGAACAATGGTAAAAAGAACAATAAATAAAATAGGAAACGAGCAGATCCGAATCTTTGGATTTGCTCGTTTTTATCGCATCTAACTTCTATTTAAACCAACCTTTTTGTTTAAACCAAAAAAACATCCCAAGTCCAATTACAATCATAATTGCTTGGATCACAAAATACCCATATTTATATGTAAGTTCTGGCATATGCGTGAAATTCATACCGTAAATCCCGGCAATGAAAGTGAGTGGCATAAAGATAGTCGTGATGACGGTTAAAATTCGCATAACCTTATTTGTTTGATGCGAATTCAAAGATAAATAACTATCGCGAATATCAGCTGTTAATTCTCGACTGGCATCAATTTTTTCAGTAAGTCGTAGCAGGTGATCATGGATATCATGGAAATATTCGATCCGGTGCTGTAAGATATCAAGGCGATGAGAATTGATAATCCGATACACCAAATCACGCATCGGTGTAACTGTATGCCGTAATGTTAGTAAATGATGTCTTGTTTCAAAAAGTTCATCAAGTAGCTCTTCCATTGATTTTTCATTCGAATTGTCCTCAATTTCATTTAATGTGTCTTCTAACTGGTAAACAAACGGAAAATAATTATCAACTAGCTTGTCAATGATATGATATAACACAAGGGAGGGATCCCATTTTTCAACTTCTTCCGTTACGATTAACCGGTTCCACACATCATTCACTTCGCTCGACTCCATTAAATGAAAGGTCACAATATATCCTTCGCCAAGAAACATATTAATTTCTTCCTTTTCCATCGTTTCCTGATGAAGACTGTGCGAAACAAAGAATGTGTTTGTTTCATAAAAGTCTAATTTCGGACGTTGCAAGACATGGATGCAATCTTCGATTGCCAGCGGATGAAAATGAAGAGTATATGATAATTCTTCGATTTCCGATTCAGTTGGTCGATTAAAATCAATCCAAAACCACTTCCATTCGGTGTTTTTTATTTCTGAAATAGGAACATCTTTAATACGCTTATTATTATGTGTAATGGCTGTAATGCGAATCATGAAATTACCTCATTCATATTTTGTGGCATTGTATTTGTTTGAATAAACAGCATCTTTTCTTTTCCATTTTCTGTAGTATAATAGAATAATTCTAGGCTAAAAGGGGAAGACAAAATGAAATCAAAACCATTTGTTTTAGTAAGTATTGTGCTTGCAATGCTTATTAGTGCTATGGATACAACAATCCTTCAGACTACAGCCCCAACGATAGCAGAAACGCTAGGCGGGTATAGGTTATATGGATGGATGTTTGCCATATATGTATTATTTTCTACTGTTTCTTTACCAATATTCGGGAAACTTGCCGATATTTATGGAAGAAAAAAAATCTTTAGCATCTCTATTATTCTCTTTACGATAGGTTCATTACTATGCGGTTTGGCTGATTCAATGGTGGAATTAATCGTATATCGAGGTATTCAGGGACTAGGTGCTGGTGGGGTTTCACCATTAACAATGATCATTGCCGGTGACCTATATTCAATTGAAAAACGCGGGAAAATCCAAGGATTCTTTTCAGCTATGTGGGGAGTTTCTGCTGTCATTGCACCACTTATTGGTGGCTTTTTTGTTGAAACGATGTCATGGCGCTGGATTTTCTTTATCAATATACCAATTGGGATTATTGTTTTATTATGTCTAATACCATATCAAGAAAACATTACGAAGGATAAAAATCCACTGAACTATCTCAGCGCCTTTTTTTTCACAGGAAGTATGCTAGCATTTTTAATGAACACCATTACAACAGAAAATTTAGTAATCTATAATTTAATTGGTGTTATCTTATTAGTGGCATTTATCTTCGCTGAGAATAAATCGGATAAGCGTTTTATCCCAATCGAGATTCTGAAGAATAAAAATATCTCATGGATGAATATTAATGGCCTCTTGATTTTCCTAAGCATTTTCGCGTTTCAAAGTTATGTTCCATTATTTATGCAAAAGGTACAGGGGATTTCAATTATAGTGAGTGGACTCGTTCTATTTGGGATGAGTGCTGCCTGGATGTTTGCATCTGTTCCTTCAGGGAAGTTTATCATGAAATATGGGTACCGCAATACCATTTTCTTTGGAAATGCGTTGCTCGTGCTTTCTGCAATTATGGCACTTTTTATGAATAAAGACACAAGTTTCTTTTATATATTTGTAATTCTAACGATCCAAGGTTTTGCGTTTGGTTTGGTAGTAACGATTGGAACCATCGGCTCACAGGAATTGGCAGAAGCTCATCAAAAAGGAATGTCGACAAGTCTTCATTTCTTTGCAAGAAACATAGGTACAACATTTGGTGCAAGTATCATGGGGATGCTGATCACCAATCAGGTCGATGTTGCTAAAGGTATGCATCATCTTAATTTGTTTATGCTAATTGCTGTCATTGCTGCGACAATCATTAGCTTTTTGGCTAGCCAAAAATTATACTCTCATAATCTACAAAAACAGTAAAACATCAAGGGCTCTTGCTTTTGATGTTTTTTTTCTATAATAATAGTGAATTTTATTGTATGATAAAAATAATTCGGAAATTGAAATAATTGTTCGTACATAACTTGGAGGCTCATATGTTAAGAATGCTAGCGTATTTAAAACCTTATCGACTAGCCATTTCAGTCGCTCTTGGATTAACATTTGTTGAACTTGCGGTCGAACTCTTGCAACCGTTATTAATTGCAAAGGTGATTGATGATGGTATTTTACAAAAAGATCTTTCAGTAGTATTGAAGTGGGGCGGAATTATGGTCGGAATCTCGCTTCTAGCCTTTATTTCTGGAATTACGAATTCCTTTTTTGCTTCGCATACAAGTCAAAGCTTTGCCTTTGACGTAAGAAAAGAATTGTTTGGAAAAATCCAATCTTTTTCCTTCGCCAATCTTCAAAAATTCGATACAGCATCTTTAATAACTAGAATGACAAATGATGTAACCCAGATACAAAACACGGTGTTTATGAGTTTACGTATCGCAATGCGTGCACCAATGCTAATCATTTTCGGTATGATCATGGCTTTCCTTGTCAATGCAAAGCTGGCTATGATGATCATTGTTACAACTCCATTTTTAATTTTGTTTCTTATAATCGTCATGACAAAAGCAAGAAAATTATTCCAAACAGTCCAAAAGAAATTAGATATCGTGAACGGTGTAATGCGAGAAAATCTTTCTGGCATGAGATTAATAAAAGCCTTTGTACGATGGGGACATGAAACAAAACGATTCTTTTCTGCTAATGAAGACCTAAAGAATCGAACAATTAATTCACTACGGCTTATCGAATTAACGATGCCAGTACTTTTACTATTAATGAATGGAAGTATTATCGCGATTCTTTGGTTCGGTAGTATTGATGTTAGCTCAGGAAACGTTCAGGTTGGTGAGGTTGTTGCAGTCATCAATTATACAACTCGGATTACGGGGGCTCTAGGCGTTTTTTCTTGGATTATCATGCATTTTTCACGAGCAAAAGCATCATCAGACCGTCTTGTTGATGTATTAGATACGGAGGTTGATTTAGTCGAATCGAATAATAATCTACAAACTGTTCCACATGCAGAGGGTAGTATATCGTTTAAACATGTTGATTTCAGATATCCAGGAACGAATGCAAGGGTGTTACGGGATATCTCATTTTCGATTCAATCAGGTGAAACGGTTGCGATTCTAGGTGCGACAGGCTCAGGAAAAACGTCCTTGTTTCAATTAATTCCACGTTTATATGATGTTGTTCAGGGAAGTGTTCAGATAGACGACATTGATGTGAAGGATCGAAAGCTTGATGAATTACGAAAACAAATTGGCTATGTACCACAGGAGGCATTATTGTTTACTGGAACGATTAAGGATAATATCCGCTGGGGCAAACAGGATGCTTCGATGGTAGAGATTATTGAAGCAGCAAAGCGAGCCCAAATTCATGAAACAATTGAGAAGCTTCCATTAAAATACGAAACTGTCATCGGTCAAAAGGGTGTGAATCTTTCTGGTGGGCAAAAGCAACGAATTTCAATCGCAAGAGCACTTGTTCGCAACCCGAAAATCTTATTATTAGATGATAGTACAAGTGCGCTCGACCTCAAAACAGAAGCTAAACTTCTTGAAGAATTAAAAAATTACACATGTACGACCTTAATCATTACGTCAAAAATATACACAGCGATGAAAACCGATACAATTTTACTGATAGAAGATGGAAAATTACTTGCTACTGGAAGTCATGAAGAGCTATTACATTCCTCGCCTTTTTATCAAAAGGTCTATCATACTCAATTTGGAGAGGAGGGACAAGCTTATGTCAGCGCGAATGAATCGTCCGAAACAAAATCATGGGGATAAACCGCAGCAAGCAAAGGATAGAATGGGTACTATAAAAAGAATTTGGTCTTACCTTGCGGTCAATCATACATTATTAATTGCCGTACTTGCGATGGTCGTAGCAAGCTCAGGACTTGGTCTCCTCGGTCCATTCTTATTAGGAAAAGGGATCGATGAATACATCGTTTCAAAGGATCATAAAGGGATCCTTGTTTTATTACTGGGACTAGGAGTTGTTTATATTCTTCATTCCTTATCATTATGGTATCAAGCTTATTGGATGGTTGGCATAGCCCAGAATACCGTATTCTCTATGAGAACGGAACTTTTTGAACAGTTGCATCGTTTACCGATTCACTTTTTTGATAAAAGGCAACATGGGGAGCTCATGAGTCGAATTACAAATGATATTGAAAATGTCAGCTCAACCTTAAATTCATCAGTCATTCAAATATTTTCAAGCTTACTAACATTAATAGGTACAGTTGGAATTATGCTTTGGTTGAGCCCACTATTAACCTTAATCACGATGATTATTATTCCAATCATGTTTATTGGGATTAAGTGGATCACAAAGCGAACAGGGAAGCTATTTAAGGAACAGCAGCGTTATTTGGGAGAATTAAACGGTTATATTGAGGAAACAATTTCAGGTCAGCGAATTGTAAAGACTTTTTCACAGGAAGAAACCGTAATGAACGACTTCTTAGAAAAAAGTGAAAAGCTAAAGAAAGCAGGCTATTTTGCACAAGCGTATTCTGGTTTTATTCCAAAGCTTATGAACGTATTAAATAACTTAAGCTTTGCAATTATTGCCGGGATTGGCGGGGTACTTGCACTGAATGGCCATATCACGATCGGAACTATTGTCATTTTTGCCGAGTATTCAAGACAATTTACGCGACCACTCAATGACTTGGCTAACCAATTTAATACATTACTTTCTGCCATTGCGGGTGCAGAGCGTGTGTTTGATATTTTAGATGAAGATGTTGAGGCTAAGGATGAAAGAAAAGCGAAAAAAGTGAACCAAATCCAAGGTAATGTCGAATTTGATCACGTCTCTTTTTCTTATCAAAAAGATGGGAACACTATTAAGGATGTATCATTCGAGGTAAAAGCAGGACAATCTGTTGCTTTTGTCGGTCCAACAGGAGCTGGAAAAACAACAATTATTAATTTATTATCTCGATTTTATGAACCCGATTCAGGGTCAATTCTTATAGATGGGATAAATACGTCATCGATAACAAGAGAAAGCCTTCGTCAAAATATGGGCTTTGTGCTACAAGATACATATTTGTTTCAAGCATCTATCATGGATAATATTCGTTACGGAAGATTGGATGCGTCCGATGAAGAGGTAATTGAAGCAGCCAAATTAGCAAATGCTCATTCCTTTATCATGAAGTTGCCTAATCAATACATGACGGTTTTGAACCAGGATGGCAGTGGGATTAGCCAAGGACAAAAGCAGCTTCTTTCAATTGCAAGAGCAATTCTTGCAAATCCGTCTATTCTTATTCTTGACGAAGCAACAAGTAGTATTGACACGGTTACAGAAATGAAAATTCAAGAGGCACTACAGCGTTTGATGAAGGGAAAGACAAGTTTTATTATTGCCCACCGTTTGAATACGATTGAAAGAGCCGATCAAATCATTGTTTTAAACGAAGGAGAAATTGTGGAAAGAGGAACACATGCTTCTCTTATAGAGCAAAAGGGATATTATTACAATCTACACAATCGTCAAATAGAAAATCGGGCAATCTAGTCTCTACGTTTGCAGAAATTTCACGACCAAAAATTACCTTTTATATTCTATTCATTATCTTCAAAAGATAGGTCTAAATAAGAATAAAAGGGTGATGTCAAAAAATGAGGCATTTCAAGGCTCTCGGAATTAAATTTATTATAATAGCAATTGTTCTCTTGTCGCTATTCGGAATTTTTAGAGGCGCATCTCTCGGTAATTTACTATTAATGAGCCTTCTCGTAACAGGAATTTCATATCTCATAGGTGATTTGTTTACGTTACCTAGAATGGGAAATTTATTTGCTACATTGGCAGACTTCGGGTTATCATTTTTCTCAGTTTGGCTGTTGAGTTATTTGTTTTTGGAAAACACCTCATCTTTAATTACAGCCTCCCTTACTGCTGCGGCGTTAATTACTGCTTGTGAGGCTCTTTTCCATGCCTACATGAGAAATAAGGTGCTCGATGACGAAAATCGGGAACAAGTAAGACAACAGTTTCAACCAAGCTATCAAACAGAGGTTGCTGAAGAATACGAGGTAGAACCAAAAGACCTAAAAAAGAAATAAAGAAGATGAGGCTAAATCGTAACTGATTTAGTCTTTTTTATTGCTTTTTAGAAGGATTCAGGCGATATTTGTTGAATATTGAAGAAAAGGAAGATTTCTACCAAAGGGAGAGACAGAAATTGTGCTAATAGCGGAAACGGATCCCGTATTAATTAAATTGATAAAAGA
Source organism: Ferdinandcohnia sp. QZ13 (assembly GCF_031324165.1). Classification (NCBI taxonomy): domain Bacteria; kingdom Bacillati; phylum Bacillota; class Bacilli; order Caryophanales; family Bacillaceae; genus Ferdinandcohnia; species Ferdinandcohnia sp. QZ13. The sequence continues at coordinate 229,629 of NZ_JAVIVW010000001.1, forward strand.
AAATAACCTTGCAGCCATAATTAAATGGTTTGAACAAAGGAAAGATAGCTTATACAAACTTGCCAGGACATATTTACATTCTTCCAGTGACATTCAAGATGTGTTTTACACGGTTATGTTTAATTTGCAGGCTGACATACGAAAAATAAAAAAGAATCCTGACTTAGAAAAATGGGTTATCTCTCAACTCCTACAAGAATGTAAAAATAGGAACAATTTTGAAGAACTGGATGACTCCCTCGTATTAAGCTATGTTCTAGGGCTTTCACAGAAAGAGGTTTCCGAGATTCTTGGAATCTCAGTTGAATCAGTTAAAGCCCGTCTCCATAAGGGAATCCAAAGTTTAAGTGGTAGTAAGGAAGCTCATTACCAGGATAAATTTATTGATTATTTAAGTCGTACATTAGACCGAACTGAAAAGATTGAACTCGAAATCCATTTACATACATGTCAGAGTTGCCAGCAAAGTTTAGCGGGTTTTCAGAATGCCATTAACTCACTGATTAAAAGTGCCGAAGAGATTGAGGTACCGGGAGAGTTTTTAGACCCTGTAATCACAGCATTAAATAAAATAGAAGAGGATAAAAGAAATAAGAAAAAGAAACGTACAACTATTGGCGTTGGAATCGCCTCTTCACTATTAATCCTATTCTTAATTGGTTATGCCTCCAACGCTTTTGCTTATATATATTATTCCTGGCTAGATTGGCGTGATCTAGAGGATGAGCAGTTATTGGATTATTTAAAAAGTGGCATCGGAGAGCCGCTCGATCTTGTGCAAGAATCCAATGGAATAAAGGTAACCATTAAAAGCGCCATTGCCGATGAATTTCAAACCCTAATCTATTATGAGGTTGAGAACCTTGAGGAAGAAGAACAATATGGTATTAATTTTTGGGATGGTGTATATGTTGAGAAGGAATTTGAAACCTTTGATCAACAGGCATATCCTGTCAACCATCTACCAGTTCAGCCTTTGGATAGTGATGGGACCATTTTTAAAGGAACTCTGAGTTTATTGCCTGTTACGTCCGAAGCAAAATCAATAAAGTTAAATATCTCGAAGCTTCAAAAAATTGGCGAAGACCCCAAAAATCCTGTATGGATGGCTTATAATGGACAGGCGAGTTTTGAATACGGAAAATGGAACTTCGAAATACCTGTTAAAAAGCAAGCGTCCATTGAGCGTCCTGTTAATAAAAAAGTGACAGTAGATGGTGTGCCTATTGAGTTTGAAAAATTGATTATTACTCCAACTTTAACAGCTCTTCAATACAGATTTAAACCATATACAGTTGATAAAAATATTAATGAACTATTTTTTGAAGGTATCCAAACGAAAGAAAAGACGGCAAAACCAATTTCATATGGATGGAACTTTCCAATTGAGAGTAATATGAATGAATATTTCACATTTCACTCTGTTTTTGATTCACTATATTTCGATAATCCAAAAGAGGTTCGTATACCTTTACATTCATTATCGTACTATATGAATGATTTTTATAATGTGGATATTGATATGAATCAACCATTTCCTCAAACCTTTGAATATCTCGGTAGCAAAATTTCAATTGATAAAGTTGATCTTGGCATTCCTACAAAAATTGAAATAACAACTGAAATGAGTGAAGAACGAAAATTTGAGTCAATCGATTTTAGTGTAGTAAATAATGATGCAATGGGGGTTACGGGTATTGAGGGCGTATTGGTAGACAGAAAGGGAAACATATTTAACAGAGAGGAATACGACTATTATGCAAACATGGATGTGATTGATAAACCACGCCATTATCAAACGAAAATGTTCATCGAGCTTCAAAACGAAATTTCGGCAGAAGAAATCATTCCTGGTTGGCTCTCTGTTCGTGGATATCAGGGAACAACTTATTTAGATGAAGTCATTAACTTAGATTTAAAATAAAAAGCTCAGGTACCTGAAGTGAACCCCTTAAGTTGGACTAAACATCCATCTTAGGGGGTTTTTAGTTTGACTAAATTTTCGAGTGAATTTAAAGAAAAGATTGTTCTAGAGTATCTGAACGCTGTTACTTGGAACCTGTAATGGATCTTTACTCTGGTGAGATCCTTTCCTTTAACATTGGTCTTCATCCTACTGTGAAATTTGCTTTAGCTCCGTTGCATGAAGCCCTAGAAGCTCTTCCAGAGCTTCCTTATCGGACAACTGTTCATTCAGATCAAGGGTTTCAATACCAACATCGCAGCTGGGTAAAAGAGCTTAAGGATCATCATGTTTTTCAAAGTATGTCACGAAAAGCTACATGTCTTGATAATGCGGCAATGGAAAGCTTCCTTCACCTTTTGAAATGTGAAACAATCCATCTTCATGATTATCGATCTTTTGAGGAGGTTGTACAGGCAGCTAGTAAGTGGATTAGTTACTACAACAACTATCGAATTAAACAAAAACACGGTGGCCTGAGCCCCGTACAGTACAGGTTTCAAACCACCGAGCAAGTAGCATAATATTTTTGTCCAACTTTATGGGGTCAGATCAACCCTAAGCTTTTTTACATCTTATCTTGTCGAAATTGTAAGTATTGCTTTCTAACTGAAGGATTCTCTTCAAAAAAGTCAATTAAAGTAGACAAACAAAGAGAAGTTTCCTTGCTGATATAATGCTCGAGTTTTTCGACTTCTTCATAAATATTTTTATCTTGTACGCCAATCATTTTTAAAAAGTCCTCTAGCATTTCATGCTTTTCGACTAGTTTTTTCGCGATTGTTGTTCCTTTATCTGTAAGTACAAATCCTCTATATTTTTCATATATTCCAAATCCTTCCTCGTCCAATTTTTGCATCATCTTAGTAACAGAAGAAGGGAGGACATTTAATGAAGAAGCAATATCTACGCTTCGAGCGTAGCCTTTTTGCTGAATGGATAAATAAATTTTCTCTAAATAATCTTCCATACTCGGTGTCGGGATCGTCATTACCGCCTTTCAATCAAATGCACCACGGCATATTTGCGCCCAGATTTTTTTAGGCCCATACGAGATAGGTCACAAAGACGTTGCCACAGGAAGTGGCGTTCTTAGTCTTTGATCATCTTTTGGAGAATTCCTTTGAAAAATCTGAGGCATCCGCCGAAGGTTTGTAGTTAATTCTAGATTCTTCTACAGAATAACTACAACGTCTTCTCTTATTATATAATGAAACGCGGGTATTTTTCTATCCTAATCCTCTACCAGTAGTCGAATATCTTTTGAGCGAAAGCCAATCGATGTGTTTAAATCAAGAACATCCAGAGAAACCACAGCATTTTCGGGTAAATCGATATTTGAAAAAGTAATTAAGCCACTTGGGTCCTGTGAAATTTTATAGTATTCGTAGTCTCCTAGATTCAACCGGTAGGCAACGTCTTTCTTTTTCTCCACCGAAAAAGTCAAACTGTTGTCAGAAACTGATGACAATACTGGAGTTTTTAATTTGCGGTCCTTATCAATCTTAATTCCAGTTTGTTTCTCAATAAAGTTTAGTAAATCATCGTTACCAAGTATATTTTCTAGATTTTGATTTTCATGCTCCGTTCGCATATAGAAGCCTTCATTTGTATAGACATCGTCTGGATCTGCCTCATCAGTTGGTCCGTATAATAGAACATAATCGTCTGCAAAAATTTCTTGGGGATACCATTCATGCGCCGAAACTGAATAATTCAAAAATGAATTCCAGTTGACAGGAAAATGATGTAATCCTCTAAGTTTTGCCCATTTTGAAAATGGAAAGTGATGTGTCGGAAAATAATAATAGGCAAAATGATGCCCGTATTCATGTGATAATGTATCTCGGTATTCCCGCGCACTAGTGTATTCATTTCCTTTATATAAGGTAATGCTACTTATAAATGGGTGATAGATTCCTGTAATCATATGATTTGAAGGAGATGGACCTTCCATTACTCGAACTTCCTTCAAAAGGTTGATTTCATCACCATGTTTATTTTTTATTAATTCTTTATATAAATCTTCTAATTTGCGCTCGTTCCAGTTTTGTGAGTAGCTGAGGAAGAGAATTCCCTCTGGGGATTCATATTTGGCATAAAAAGAGGAGTCATACGTGATAGGGTCTAAGCTTAGCAAAACCGGAAGACTACATAACAATAATAGAAAAATGAACACTTTTTTTCTCATAACCTTTATCACCCCATACGTCATTTTATCATTCTTAGAACCATTGAATCTCTGTTTTATTTTGCCAGATTGTTATAGTCGATTATAATGAGAGAGGTAGAATATAAATTTTTGTTTTAGGTTGGTGAAGTAAAATGAGGCGTGTGGTAATAATAACTGGAGCGGCAAATGGAATTGGAAAAGGGCTTGCAAAAGCGTATGCCGAAAACGGAGATAAAGTTGTATTAGCAGATATGGATGTTGAAGCTGGAAACAACCTATCAAGTGAACTTAACAAAAAAGGTGTGGAAGCTATTTTTATCAAAACGGATGTAAGATACGAACAGGATATCTTCCAATTGGTAAACCAAACCTATCAAACTTATGGTAAAATAGATATTTTAATAAACAACGCGGGTAAAAATTTATTCAAGTCACCTTTCGATGTAACAGTTGAAGAATGGGATGATGTGATTAATACAAATCTACGAAGTGTATTCTTATGTTCGAGAGAAGTTGCAAAATATATGAAGAAATCTGGTGGGTCGATCGTCAATATTGCGTCAACGAGAGCGATTATGTCTGAGCCGCATTCAGAAGGGTATGCAGCCACAAAAGGCGGGATCGTTGCGATTACTCATGCACTTGCTGCTTCATTTTCAGAATATCAGATTACCGTAAATGCAATTTCACCCGGATGGATTGAAACTGGGAACTATGAGGAGCTTCGTGAAATTGATCACGGTCAGCATTTTGCGAAGCGAGTCGGAAAACCAGCGGATATCGCTAATTCATGTCTCTATTTAACTGATCCGAAAAATAATTTCGTGACAGGAATTAATCTTATCGTAGATGGCGGAATGACTAGAAAAATGATTTATGAGGAGTAACATAGAGAGGAAGCTTTAAAATTATGAAACTTGTATCATGGAATGTTAATGGATTACGGGCTTGTGTAAAGAAAGGATTCTTAGATTATTTTCACGAAATGGATGCTGATATCTTTTGCGTACAGGAAACAAAGCTCCAGGAAGGTCAGATTGAACTAGATCTTGAAGGATACTATCAGTATTGGAACTACGCGCTTAAAAAAGGCTATTCTGGAACTGCAGTTTTTACGAAGGAAAAGCCACTTTCCGTTTCATATGGTGTTGGTAATGAAAATGAGCAGGATGAGGGAAGAATTCTTACATTGGAATTCGCAGACTTTTATTTAATCAATGTTTACACACCGAATTCACAAAGGGATCTTGCACGTCTCGGTTATCGACTTGACTGGGAAGATCGTATGAGTGAATATCTCATTGATTTAAATAAGAAGAAGCCAATTGTTCTTTGTGGGGATTTGAATGTCGCGCATGCCGACATTGATTTAAAGAATGCGAAATCGAATCGAGGAAATTCTGGTTTCACCGATGAAGAGCGTGGAAAAATGACGGATTTGCTTAACTCTGGTTTTATTGATTCCTTTAGATATTTTTATCCCGACGTAACGGATCAATATACATGGTGGAGTTACATGCGAAATGTGCGTGAAAAAAATATTGGATGGAGAATTGATTATTTTATTGTTTCCGAACAATTAAAAGACAGATTGAAAGATTCTCAAATCCACTCGCACGTAATGGGAAGCGATCATTGCCCAGTCGTACTGGAAATACAGGAATAGGAAAATTTTTAAGGAATACTTTAAAGTAGGACAAACATAGATTACAATAAGTATGCTTATCGATTTATTGGAATAGCATCTTATTTGGAGGTAAACATGCAAAACTGGATAACAGAATTTATGGATCAATTTGGGTATATAGGGATTTTTCTATTAATTGCTTTAGAAAACATCTTTCCACCTATTCCATCTGAGGTTATTTTAACAGCAGGTGGATTTATGACGACAAAAACAAATTTAACTGTGACAGGAGTCATCATCGCCGCAACACTCGGTTCAGTCGTAGGTGCAATCATTCTTTACGGAATTGGCCGCTTACTTGATGTGGAGCGTTTGGAGAAAATCGTTGACCGCTATGGTCGCATTTTACGGGTAACAAAAGAAGATATCCATAAAGCAGATGCGTGGTTTGATAAATATGGATATTGGACTGTATTTTTCTGCCGAATGGTGCCATTAATTAGGAGCTTGATTTCCATTCCAGCCGGGATGTCCAATATGAATTTTTGGATGTTCATTTTGTTTACAACACTTGGAACTTTAATCTGGAATGTGATCCTTGTAATGCTAGGAGCCGCTTTTGGTGAATCATGGGATGTCATTGTTCATTACATGGACATTTACTCCAATATTACGTATGCATTAATCGCTTTAGCGGGAATTGGATTTCTTGTTATATTTTTCAGCAAGAGAAGATCAAAAACGAGATAAGTAAAAAAGGAGTATATTATATCTGATGGAAATTATTGAAATTATAAAAGCCATAATTTTAGGAATGGTTGAGGGGCTTACTGAATTTGCGCCCGTTTCTTCAACCGGTCACATGATTATCGTCGATGATATGTGGCTGAAAACACAGGAATTTCTTGGAAAGTACCCGGCAAATACATTTAAGGTTGTCATCCAACTTGGCTCTATTTTAGCCGTTGTTGTTGTTTTTAAGGATAGGTTTATTGATTTATTGGGACTTAATCGAAAAAATAAAATTGTCCCGGTGGGAGCAAAGCATCTACGCTTAACTCATATCATTGTGGGATTAATTCCTGCAGGTGTTCTAGGTGTGTTATTAGAGGATACAATTGATGAGCATTTATTCACAACAGAAACGGTATTAATTGGGCTCGTAATTGGGGCCATTTTAATGATTATTGCAGACCGTTATAGCAAAAACCACCCAAATACACAAACAGTCGATCAGATTACGTATAAACAAGCTTTAACAGTCGGACTTATTCAATGTTTATCACTATGGCCAGGATTTTCACGTTCAGGCGCCACTATATCAGGTGGTGTACTAGTGGGATTAAGCCATAGAGCAGCAGCAGATTTTACCTTTATCATGGCTGTACCGATTATGGCAGGAGCGAGTGGTATCTCGCTTTTAAAAAACATCGAGTATTTTTCAATGGACGCACTTCCAATATTTATTGCGGGATTCATTAGTGCATTCGTATTCGCTCTTATTTCTATTCGATTTTTCTTACGCTTAATCGATAAAATTAAACTATTACCATTTGCTATTTACCGCATTGTATTAGCGGCTGTCATTTATTTTGTATTTTTATAAGTTAGTAAGCATCTCTGCAAAGGGATGCTTTTTTTCTTGGTTCTTCATATTACGCTTGTTTTTGTGTAAAATATGGTAATAGTTCCAAACTTGTACAAAAGTACTAAATGAGGAGGAATTAATTATTAGCTCTCGAAACTATTTTCTGTTTGCGATTATGCTGTTAGTAATTGTCATCATGCCACAACAAGAAAAAGCAGATGCAAATGCGAGCCAAAAGCAAGTGTTCGGGCAACTGAATCAGCTTATCTTGAATGAACCGAACTTAAAAGGAGCAATCGCCGGAATAAGTGTAAGATCAGCTAAAAGTGGAGAAATCCTGTATCAACACGCTGGCGATGTCAGACTTAGACCTGCTTCCAATTTAAAACTCATCACGGCCGCCACAGCTTTATCGGCACTTGGTGAAAATCATCAATTTTCAACCGAGATTCTGACAGATGGAAAACTCGAAGGAAACAAACTAATAGGAAATCTTTATCTGAAGGGAAAAGGAGATCCCACATTGCTTCAGGAAGATTTAGATTTACTTGCAAAAAAAATTAAGAACTCTGGAGTCGACGTGATTTTCGGAAACGTGATTGCGGATGATACTTGGTATGACGATGAGCGGTATTCGATGGATTTAACATGGAGTGATGAAACTTATTATTATGGTTCAGCTGTTTCGGGATTAACCGCATCTCCAAATAAGGATTATGATTCCGGAACAATAATTGTGGAGGTTTCACCTGGGAAGAAAGCGGGTACCAAAGCAGTAATTTCCTTACAACCATCGAGCAATTACATAAAAATCATTAATAACACAAAAACCGTTCAAAAAGAAGAAAAGAAAGACATTTCTATCATTCGCGAGCATGGGGAGAATGTGATTACGATTGAAGGAACAATCCCAGTTCATGCAATTCCTATTCAAGAGTGGATGACCGTGTGGGAGCCTACAGGCTATGCGTTGGACTTATTTAAGCAATCATTAGCGAAGCAGGGAATCCACGTGATGGGAACGGAAGGCATTGCAAAAACACCTGATAAGGCAGCACTTCTTGTATCAGATAAATCCATTCCATTAAATGAACTTCTTATTCCTTTTATGAAGTTAAGCAATAATGGCCACGGAGAAACATTAGTTAAGGAGATGGGACGTGCCCGTTATGGTGAAGGCAGCTGGGAAAAAGGAATAAATGTTGTGAAGGAAGAACTTCGAAAGATAGGTGTTGACCCTAGTAGTATGGTGATTAGAGACGGGTCTGGAATTTCACACGTGAATTTGGTTTCTGCTAATGATATCTCAAAATTTCTCTATTCCGCCCAAAACCAAGAATGGTTTCCTACATTTTTACACTCATTACCGATTGCTGGAAACAGTGAACGTCTTGTTGGTGGTTCTTTACGATATCGATTAAAAAACCCAGAGATGGCGGGAAAGGTAAAAGCAAAAACAGGGACAATCACAACGGTTAGTTCTCTATCAGGCTATTTGAAAACAAGAAGTGGGGAAGATCTAATCTTTTCAATCCTATTGAATAATCTAATGAATGATGCACACGGAAAACCAATTGAAGATAAAATCGTTACATTGTTATATGAATATTAAAAAGCAGGCTCATTATGGCCTGCTTTGCATGGTTTATTCAGCTTTTGCTGCTTCAATTTCGATTGAAATTTTTACTTGGTCTCCAACTAGAACTCCACCAGTTTCAAGTGCTGCATTCCAGACTAAACCATAATCACTGCGATTTAGGCTGCCAGTTGCGCTGAATCCAGCTTTTTCATTTCCCCAAGGATCTTTTCCAGCACCTTCAAATACAACTTGGAATGTTTCAGGTTTTGTTGTGCCGCGGATGGTTAAATCACCCGTTACATCGTATTCACCATCATCCGTTTTAACAATCGATGTTGATTTGAACGTCATTGATGGATGGTTTTCAACATCAAAGAAGTCAGCTGAACGAAGGTGGTTATCGCGATCTTCATTCTTTGTATTAATACTTGTAAGGTCGATTCTAAATTCGATATTTGCTGTAGTTAAGTCAGCTGGATCTGCTTCAATTATTGCTTCAAAGTTCTCGAATGAACCTTTTACCTTTGCAATCATCATGTGTTTTACTGAAAAATCAATACTGCTGTGTGATGCATCTACTGCCCATTTTGTATTTGCCATTTTTAATTCCTCCATAAAAATATTATTTTACTATCACTTATCTCGAATTCAAGATATATTACTTTAAGACAAATTATAATGGTGATTTTTGTTAATGTCAACATAAATGTAAAAAAATTTAAGCATGATTCCCACGAGATTTCGTATCACATAGTAAAATAAGCATAATGGATATAAGAGAAGGGGAATTTAATAAAATGATGTTCGTTTTTTTGATCATTGGAGGTATTTATTATGGTTGTTGAGATTTTAATCCTTGTCGTTTTGATTTTGTTGAATTCATTTTTTGCGGCTTCTGAAATGGCAATGGTTTCATTAAATGACAACAAAGTAAAATTGATGGCTGACAGTGGAGATAAAAAAGCAATTTTATTACATAGGCTTCTGTCAAATCCGAGTGGTTTTTTAGCGACCATTCAGATCGGAATTACTTTAGCTGGCTTTCTTGCAAGTGCATTTGCAGCCGGAAGCTTTGCTACTTACTTAACAAACTGGCTTGTAGACATTGGTGTTCCAGTTGCACCAAGTATTATTGATTCCCTATCTGTGATAGTCATTACACTTATTTTATCCTACTTCACATTAGTAATCGGTGAACTAGTGCCGAAAAGACTTGCCCTACAGAAGGCGGAGGAAATCTCTTTAATTGCGGCAAGGCCTTTAACGATTTTATCAAAAGTAACATCACCATTTGTTAAGCTACTAACGTTATCAACCAATGGACTTGTACGCTTATTTGGAGTCGATCCGAATGCGGATGATGAAAATGTAACTGAAGAAGAAATTCGAATGATGGTTGATGTAGGAAAAGAAAGAGGGACTATACAAGAATCAGAAAAATTTATGATCAATAATATTTTTGAATTTGATAATAAAACTGTATCAGACATCATGACACATCGGACGAACATTATTGCAATCCCACTTGATTACACATTAAAAGAAATCATTCATTTAGTTACAGTTGAGAAATATACACGCTTTCCAGTATATGATGAAAGTATTGATCAAATTGTGGGGATCTTACATTCAAAAGAGCTGATAAAATTCGTTGATGATTGTGATGACACTGCATTTAACTTAAAAGACTTACTAAGAGATCCTTATTTTGTTTTAGAATCAAAGCATACTAATGAATTATTTAAGGAAATGCAAAAAAACAATATCCATATGGCCATTGTGATTGATGAATATGGTGGGACAGATGGGATTGTTACAATTGAGGACTTAATTGAAGAAATCGTCGGGAATATATTTGACGAGTACGATGAATACACCATTGAGGACGAAGAATACATCCAGCTTGATGAAAATACTTATTCTATGGCTGGAACAATTAATTTGTATGAAGTTGAAGGTCTTTTGAAAATCGACTTTCCAACAGATGAATATGATACATTAAGTGGCTTTGTAATTGGCCAGTTAGGGTATATTCCTTCAGGGGATGTACATCCACAAATTGACTACAAAAATCATACATTTAAAGTAATCGAAATGGATGAAAAACGAATTATGAGAATAAAGGTTATGAAGAATGCAGCTCCATCTGAAATCGAAGAAGAAAAAGAGTAAGACTAAAGGGTGTTCCAAGTAAAACTGGAACACCCTTTTTAAATAACACCTAAACTATCCAAGAAAACTATTGCAATCACAACCGGTACCACATATCGAATGAGAAAGAACCAAGCCTTTAACAGAGAAATGGGAATGCTACTGCCCATTTGCATCTCTTTATAAAGAATTGTACGTGGAAATTTAAACGAAACAAAAAGGGATATAAAGAAAGCTCCAATCGGTAATAGAATATTACTTACAAGGTAATCTGCAAGGTCAAAAATAGATTTTCCAAATAAATGAACATCACTTAATACCCCGTAAGAAAGAGCCGATGGAACGCCCACTAAAAAAATAATAAGTCCTGACATCCATGCGTAAAACTTTCGCTTTTGAACATTACCTTTTGTTAAAATCGCTACTATTAATTCAAGCATTGAAAATGCAGAGGTGAGTGTAGCAAATAAAAATAAGAGAAGGAAAGCAACTAAAAAGAGCATTCCAAATGGCATGTAGTTAAAAACAGTCGGTAGTACATTAAATAAAAGAACAGGTCCTGCGTCCGGCTCTAAGTCAAAAGCAAACACCGCTGGAAAAATGGCCAATCCAGCTAAAAGGGTTACAAGTATATTTAATAACACAATTGAAAACGCGGACTGTACCAAATCTTCCTTTTTCGAAAGATAAGAACTATAGGTTAACATCGTACTGGCACCAACACTAAGGGCGAAAAAAGATTGACCTAATGCAAATAGAATCGTTTCAGAAGTTAAAGAAGAAAGGGAAGGCTTCAAAATAAACAAAATTCCCTCAAGTGAGTTTTCAAGAGTAATCGATCGTATGATAATGACTAAAAATAGGATGAAAAGTGCTGGCATCATCCATTTACTTGCTTTTTCAATCCCAGATTGGACCCCTTTAGCAACTACAATAATCGTAATTAACATAAATACAAGTTGTACAAAAATTACGAGGAATGGATTTGAAATTGTTTCTCCAAAATAACTTCCATACTCTGTTTCCGTTAAACCGTTTAATCTTCCAATACTTCCGCTAACCAAATAAATTAAGATCCAGCCACCTACCACACTATAAAATGAGAGTAATATAGCGTTTGTAATGAAACCTAAACGGCCAACGATGTGCCAATTTGTTTTTGGAGCCAATTCTTTAAAGGATTCTATCGCGTTTTTTTGTGTCGTTCTGCCAATTACAAATTCAGCTAATAAAAGTGGTAAACCGACTAACAGGGTAAAAATAAGAAAAATAATGAAAAAAATGCCTCCACCACTAGTACCAGCCACATACGGGAATTTCCAAATGGCCCCTAATCCAATAGCAGATCCTGCTGCAGCTAAAATAAAGCTAATTTTTGAAGACCATTGTTCAGATTGCTTCAAGCAAATACCTCCATTACAACTTCATATTGTTTTAGTCTTTGTTAACTAAAAAAATTAAAACGTATTATCACAGGAAAACAAAAATTCGTATTTTGCATGACAAAAAAAGTATAACCTGAAAGTGTAAAATGTTCAGAAAATAATTGACGCAATGTACCTAGAGTGATAATATAACGATTAAACAATGACACACATTAACGCTTTTTTGCTTTACTGCAGTAAAACTGATGTGCGATAAAATCATTATTCTAGTAAAGTAATAGAATACTAGAATAAACAAAAAGTGTAAAGGAAATTAAGGGGGATTATGCATGAAAAGTTCAAGTAAATTTGTAGGAGTGTTATTGGCTGGTTTTCTTGCTTTAGCAGGTTGTGCTTCGTCAGATAACACATCAGGTAATGCGGGTGGAAACAGTGACAAAGAGCAGGTTGTAGTTGGTATTTCACAATATGCACCACATACTTCATTAGATGCAGCGACTGAAGGCTTCATTAAGGCATTAGAAGATGAAGGATTTAAGGAAGGCGAAAATTTAAAAATTGATTCCCAAAATGCTCAAGGAGAGCAAAGTAATACTGCAACAATTGCCCAAAACCTTGTGGGGAACAAAGTAGATTTAATTTTTGCGAACGCAACACCAAGTGCAATGGCTGCACTTAATGCAACAAGTGACATTCCAATTATTTTCACTTCTGTCACAGATCCAGTTGGTGCTGGCTTAGTAGAAGCATTTGACAAGCCAGGTGACAACATTACGGGTACAACAGATAATCATCCAGATGCTACAAAAACAACAATCAACTTTATAACAGAGGAAATGGGAGCAAAGAAGATTGGTGTTATCTATAACTCTGGTGAACAAAATTCTGTCGTTCAGGTTGAGCAGGTAAAAGAGTTTGCTGAACAAGGTGGTGCGGAGTTAGTTGAAGTTTCCGTTTCAACAACCGCTGAAGTGAAGCAAGCGGCTGAAAGCTTAGTTGGGCGTGTAGATGCCATCTATATTCCAACTGATAACACTGCAGTTCAAGCGTTAGATTCTATTATTTCAGTAGCAAATGAAAAAGATATTCCACTTTTCGTTGGTGAGCTTGACTCAATGAAAGCGGGTGGATTTGCAGCCAGCGGTTTTGAATACTTTGATATAGGGTACCAATCTGGACTTATGGCAGCTAAGATTCTAAAAGGTGAGAAGAAAGCATCTGAAATTCCAGTTGAACTTCCTGACACCCTACAGCTTTTCATCAACAAAAAAGCTGCTGAAGAACAAGGAATTGAAATTAAACCTGAATGGGAAAAGATTGCTGAGATCTACGAAGGGCAATAAAAGAAAGGATGATTCAACATGTTTACGGCATTATTTGGGGCATTTGAATCAGGAATCATCTATGCAATCATGGCAATTGGTGTTTACCTGTCCTTCCGTATACTAGATTTTCCAGACTTGACGGTTGACGGCAGCTTCGTTACAGGAGCTGCTGTTTCCGCCATTTTGATCACAAATGGAGTAAATCCTTTTATTGCAACTCTTCTAGCACTTGTTGCTGGATTTATTGCAGGTAGTATCACAGGATTACTACACACGGTTGGAAAAATAAATGCATTACTATCTGGTATTTTGATGATGATCGCCCTATATTCAATCAATTTACGAATAATGGGGAAATCAAATGTTTCATTATTAAATATTGATACCACTTTTACAAACGTATCAGGAGTATCGGCTTCATCAGGAATAGATTCATCCTTCAATTCTGTATTATCAGCAATGGGTTTAGGTAATAGCCTGCCTAAAACATGGGGTATCTTGCTTTTCATGATTGTTGTTACATTTGTAATAAAATTATTGATTGACCTCTTCCTACGTACGGAAATTGGTCTTGCAGTTAGAGCAACGGGAGATAATAAAAAGATGATTTCCAGCTTTTCTGCTAATACAAACTTAATGACAATCCTTGGACTAGGTCTATCTAATGCCCTTGTTGCATTTTCGGGATCATTGATCGCGCAACAAGGTGGATTTGCTGATGTCGGAATGGGTATAGGGATGATCGTAATTGGCTTAGCTTCCGTTATAATTGGTGAGGCCTTATTTGGTGCCAAAACGATTGCAAGGGCAACACTTGCAGTTATTGGGGGAGCTATCATTTATCGTATCGTTGTTTCACTTGCGTTACGTGTGGAGTTCCTACAACCAGGAGACATGAAATTAATTACAGCGATTATCGTAATCATTGCGCTTGTCCTTCCTAAAATACTTGAAGGAACAAAAGAAAAAAGCAGAAGAGCGAAACGACAACAACAACGTGTTCAAATGAACAGTGTACCTTCAGAAAGAAAGGGTGAGTCAAGTGCTACACTTAAATCAAATTCATAAAATCTTTAATGAAGGTACACCTGATGAAAAGATTGCCCTTGATTGGACCAATTTACACTTAAAAGAAGGCGACTTTGTGACTGTCATTGGTAGTAATGGTGCCGGTAAATCTACGTTAATGAATGTAATATCCGGTGTGCTCATTCCTGATGCAGGTGCTGTTGAAATTGCTGGGAAAGATGTTACATTTTTACCTGAACATAAACGCGCTAAGCTAATCGGGCGTGTATTCCAGGACCCAATGGCAGGTACTGCACCAAACATGACCATTGAGGAAAACCTAGCCATGGCATACTCACGAAATAAGACTCGTAACTTGCGTAAAGGGGTTACTAAGAAACGTAAGGACTACTTTAAAGAAGTTCTAGAAACCCTTAACCTTGGGTTAGAGAATCGACTTTCTGCTAAGGTAGGCTTATTATCTGGGGGAGAACGCCAAGCACTATCACTTTTAATGGCGACATTTACAGAGCCTTCTATTTTGTTACTTGATGAACATACGGCAGCACTTGACCCAGCACGTGCTGACTTAATCACAAACTTAACAAAAGAAATCGTGCAGAAATACAACCTAACTACATTAATGGTCACACACAATATGCAACAAGCCCTTGATTTAGGGAACCGTCTAATTATGATGGATAAGGGACAAATTATTTTAGAAGTAGATGAACAGGAAAAAGCAAATTTGACTGTTGATCGACTGCTAGAAGAGTTCCAAAGAATTAGGGGTGCAAAGCTGACAAATGACCGTGCATTACTTTCATAAACTAATACCTCAATCAGTATAGGTTTGAAGACCCATTACATGCAGGTTAAATAAAAAAACGGCCGCTTTATCACGAAGCGGTCGTTTTTTACGCTGTTGAACGATTTTCGACAAGTTGTTGCTTTTCTCTTTCCGTTTCAATCGCAGTTACAATATATGCAAATCCGTTTAATACAAAAATAACCACATTTGATTGTACTCGTTCTGTTTCCCCTAAATACGTATTCATCAAAATAATACCGGAGTAAAGTACGACTAAAAATAATGCCATTCTATTCATTACTACCATTCGACGACAACTCCTTTGCGACTGGGATTATTATTATTCTATTTTGAATCGGTGTGTCCTATGAATTAAAATCCCATTAAACCATGTTAAAAATGGATAAATGTCCTGTCATACGCGTCCAATCAAGTCGTTCACTTTCCCATATTTTAATGTATAAGCTTGAAGGGAGTGAAACCGAGATGAGTGAAAATAGAAGTGAAAATAGAAGTGAAAATAGAAGACGCCATGTAATCAATGCAGACAGAGTAATTATCAATGCTGATGAGGTAATTATCATTGAAACAAATGACAAAAGAAGACATAAAAGACGTGACTTTGATGATGTAGGTGGTGTAGAAGACCGCAGACGTAATCACGATCATGAAGAAGGTGCTCAAGAAAATGAGCGCAGAAGAATGTTTCCATGGTAGTTTTTAAGAATCGTATGGGTGTTCCAAAACTTTGGAATACCTTTTTTAATTGTATTGAAAATTTAGTCTCAAGTTGAGAAACTTTTTCACGGATCAGGAAAGAATGTGTATAATAGGTACGGATTGTAATCATTAAGAAGGGTGGCAAAATAAGGATGAATATTACCGGATATTCGGTCGAAAAATTAAAGGATCCAACGGGAATCTTAGAAGGTGAACGCTATGAGTTCTTTTTGGATATTGAAGTTCCAGAGGATGATGAACTATATTCTGAAAATGGAATAGAATTAAAAGTGATTTATGCAGTGGATCAGAAGGGAGAACGAATTGCCCAATATTATTTTTACGAAAGAGGTACTGAAAAAGTACTTGATTTTGAGCTTGAAGAAGATGAAGAAATAGCCGTGAATACGTTTTGTAAAGAACATTTAGAAGATGAAAATGAATAAATATGTCTAAAATTGTTTAATCCATTCCAATCTTTGTGTAAAATGAGAGAGTACATCATACATATTAAGCAATAAGGAGTAATGCAAAATGGAAAAAGTACTAGTTTTTGGCCACAAGAATCCAGATACTGATACAATCTGTTCAGCAATTGCATATGCAGAACTAAAAAAGAATCTAGGTTTAGATGCTGAGCCAGTGCGCTTAGGCGAAGTAAACAGTGAAACCCAATACGCATTGAATTATTTTAAAGCTGAAGCACCACGTTTAGTGGAAAATGTAGGTAATGAAGTTCAATCGGTTATTCTGGTGGACCACAACGAACGTCAACAGAGTGCAGACGGACTAGAAAATGTAAAAATCAAAGAAGTAATCGACCATCACCGTGTTGCTAACTTCGAAACAAGTGATCCATTGTATTTCCGTGTAGAGCCAGTTGGTTGTACAGCAACTATACTTAACAAGCTATATAAAGAAAACAAGGTTGAAATTAAAAAAGAGATTGCTGGCTTAATGCTATCAGCGATCATCTCTGACTCCCTATTATTCAAATCACCAACGTGTACGGATGAAGATGTTCAAGCAGCACGTGAATTAGCAGAAATCGCAGGTGTTGACGCTGAAAGCTATGGTCTTGAAATGTTAAAAGCCGGTGCAAATGTTAGTGATAAAACGGCCGAACAATTGGTTTCATTAGATTCAAAAGAATTCTCTATGAATGAAAACAAAGTTCAAATTGCTCAGGTAAACGTAGTTGATCCACAGGACGTACTTTCAAGACAAAGCGAGCTTGAAGAAGTAATGAACCAACAAATCAATGATAACGGGCTTGATTTATTCTTACTTGTTATTACTGATATTTTGAACAATGACTCTGTTGGACTTGCGGTGGGTGAGAAAACAACTGCAGTAGAAAAAGCATTTAATGTTACACTTCTAAACAAAACAGCAGAATTAAAAGGTGTGGTTTCTCGTAAGAAACAGGTTGTGCCAGTACTTACAGAAGCATTTAATAGTCTATAATAATTTGTAATGCCCCAAGAGTTTATTCGCTTGGGGCATTACATGTTAATAGTCATCAGCAATTAGCTGTCGATCTAGATAAGTTTCAATCATTTCACTAATCTGATAAGAAACTTGAGGTAGGTCGTAGTTTTCAAAGATGTGCTCACATGAAGTTTTATAATCCATGGTTTCATCATAATGGTTCATATGCCTTTCAATATCTTCGGCACTATCCCCGCGTTCTTTTTGGCGCTCATGTACCGTATCGCGATCAGCATACACAAAAATCCGGATCGCTCTATCTCCATACATTTGCTTCAATAGGTCAGCCCCTTCTGGGTTGAGTGTTAAGTAAACCACCTTATGCTTCTTGAAGATGTTTACTATGTCAATTTCACGTATTCCATAAAAGTGTCCATCAATCTCAACACTCTCTAGAAATTCATTTTGCTGCATCATTTGTTGAAAGGTTTCTTTACTTACAAAGTGGTAATCATCTCCGTTGTTTTCAAAAGGGCGGGGGCTTCGAGTTGTGAATGAGGGAACGGTTTGCATATCAAATGCAGTAGCAACCATTTTGCCTAATGTTTTCCTACCAGAACCATCTGGACCCGTATAAATAAATATCCTTTCTTTGTCCTTTAATTTGTACATAGATTTCCTCCTTTTAGAAAAAAATTTCACAAGAGTATTAGTTTAAATATTCTGTTTTTTAATTATAGCATAAAAATTGGGGTTTAGCCCATTTGGAATATTAATTTTTTGTATATTTTAAATATTTGTAACGACATATGACATTTATCATGTAATTTATATGACACCTATGTCTAGTGGAAATCTTTTTTCTCCTATAACATTAAAAATGTAAAAACACGTGTTGACAATTTGTCGGCACAATACCTTATTATTTTTAAAATCAAATTAAAAAATATGAAACGAGAAAAAAGAAAGGAAAGATGATATGAACAAATTAGATCAGCGTAGTTTACGAAAACAAGTTGCACCATTTGAAAAGTCAAACTTTAAGGCTAGTCTTTTTCAGCTTTTCAACACATTAATTCCCTATCTTGGATTATGGGTACTTGCATATTATTCATTAAATATTTCTTATGTCTTGACATTTGTATTTGGAGTGATAGCAGCAGGGTTTCTTGTTCGGATGTTTATCATTTTCCATGACTGTTGTCATCATTCATTCTTTAAAAATCGGAAGGCAAACAAAATCATTGGAACCATTTTTGGGATCTTAACATTATTTCCTTATAGTAAATGGGGACATGACCATTCCGTCCATCATGCCACTAGCTCAAATCTAGATAAACGTGGAACGGGTGATATTTGGGTAATGACGGTTGCAGAGTACATGGAAGCATCTACTTGGAAGCGTCTTTGCTACAGAATTT
The DNA here is from genome assembly GCF_031324165.1 of Ferdinandcohnia sp. QZ13. NCBI lineage: Bacteria > Bacillati > Bacillota > Bacilli > Caryophanales > Bacillaceae > Ferdinandcohnia > Ferdinandcohnia sp. QZ13. The sequence continues at coordinate 248,811 of NZ_JAVIVW010000001.1, forward strand.
ACCGTAATCCGTTTGTGATGTTTATTTTAGGACCAATTTTTGTGTTCTTAATTGAAAATCGTTTTAACAGAAGAAAAGCGAGAAAAAATGAACGTCTCAACACCTATATAACGAATGTAGGAATCGTAGGTCTAGCCACTATTTTATGTTGGACAATTGGTTGGCAGTCGTTTTTAATTGTTCAGGGAACGATTTTTATGGTTTCTGGAATTGCAGGTGTATGGTTATTTTATGTTCAGCATACATTTGAAGATTCCTATTTTGAGGAAGATGAAAATTGGGAATATGTAAAGGCAGCCGTAGAAGGTAGTTCATTTTATAAGCTTCCCAAACCATTACAGTGGTTAACAGGAAATATCGGCTATCACCATGTGCATCACCTAAGTCCGCGTGTTCCGAATTACAAGCTTGAAGAAGTGCACAACCAGACAGCTCCACTACAGCATGTACCAACGATTACGTTAAAAACAAGCTTAAAATCACTTAAATTTCGATTATGGGATGAAGACGAAAAAGTTTTTGTAGGCTATGGTAAAATAAAAGAAATGGTTGCAGACCAAAAGAATGTAAAAGAAATTCCCAGCTTAGAAAAATAGGCTGGGTTTTCCTGTAGGTTAATATGATATGATACAGAATAATCACGAATAAAATGAGGGTATATCCTATGAAGAAATATTCACTTTTTCAAAAATGGTCAGGAGTCTCACCTTATATTTGGGCAGTCATGAGTATACTACCGTTTTATTTTATCTTTCAATCATCATCGACACCTGAAATTATCGCTGGACTCATCTTAACGGTCATTTTCTTCCTTTCATTACGATTTGCTTTTATCTCGAAAACATGGCCCGTTTATTTATGGACTTCAATCTTAATTGGTATTTCGTTAACCATGTCCATACTTTTTGCCTTTATTTATTTTGCTTTCTATATTGCATATTACAATGGACATATTAAAAACCGGGTTGCTTTCTTAACGTTATACATCATACACCTTGTAGCCACAACATTCTCGATCAATTATAATCTCGTGATTCAGGATGAGGTGTTTATAACCCAATTGCCATTTAACATCATTATTTGGATTAGCGTTATTCTGTTGCCTTTTAATATTTATAATAAAAAGAAACAAGAGAAGCTAGAGGAGCAACTTGAGGATGCTAACAAACGAATTGCCGAACTGGTAAAACAAGAAGAACGTCAAAGAATTGCACGTGATCTACATGATACATTAGGACAAAAGCTCTCCATGATTGGTCTTAAAAGTGACTTAGCAAGGAAACTCATACAAAAAGATCCGGAAAAAGCACGACATGAATTAATCGATGTCCAGCAAACCGCAAGGACAGCATTAAATGAAGTTCGAAAAATGGTATCCCAAATGAGGGGTATTCGTATTAAAGAAGAAATTGCACGTGTAAAAGAAATACTGCGTGCAGCTGATATTGAATTTAAGTATATAGTGAATGAATCATTAAAGGATATATCATTATTCTACGAGAATATCATTAGTATGTTAATAAAAGAGGCAATCAACAATGTGGTGAAACATAGTAAAGCAACTCAGTGTACAATAGAAATCACCCAGTTTGAAGAAGAGATCCGATTAGTGATTAAGGACAATGGGATTGGGATCATTCCAGATTTAGATGTGAACGATGGTCATGGATTACAAGGAATGAGGGAACGTTTAGAATTTGTAAATGGAAGCCTCGATATTAGAACGGATGATGGAACAACGTTAATCATTCATATTCCAAATGTACGTAAACAGGTCGAAGTGGAGGGACTCTTATGATTCGAATCGTAATTGCGGAAGACCAAAGAATGGTCCTCGGGGCACTAGGCTCACTTTTAAACTTAGAGGACGATATGGAAGTAGTTGGTATGGCTAATAATGGGGAGGAAGCGATTTCGCTTGTAAAGGAGCTTCAACCTGATATTTGTATGATGGATATTGAGATGCCTTTAAAAACAGGACTTGAAGCTGCTGAGGAGCTTAAAAAAACGGACTGTAAAGTAATCATTTTAACTACCTTCGCCCGTACTGGATATTTTCAACGTGCACTAAAAGCTGGTGTGAAGGGTTACCTCTTAAAAGACAGTCCTAGTGACGAATTGGCAGATTCGATTCGTAGTGTGATGAGTGGTAAACGTGTATATGCTCCTGAATTAATGGATGATTTATATGCTGATGAAAACCCGTTAACGGATCGTGAACTTGAAGTACTCGAACTTGTTGCTGATGGGAAAAATACGAAGGAAATTGCCGACGAGCTACGAATTAAAACTGGCACTGTCCGAAATTATATTTCTACTATTTTAGACAAGCTTGAAGTGAAGAATCGTATTGAAGCAATCACACAGTCAAAAGAAAAAGGTTGGTTTAAGTAGGAGAACTAAAAAATTGAATTGAAAAAATAACATAAGAGGAATAAAATAAGGTTGCAATACATTTCGTTTTAGGGTGGAATGATTATGGGAAACCTTGGTTTCGGAGAATTATTATTAATTATCTTTTTTGCGTTGCTTGTATTCGGACCTAAAAAATTGCCAGAGCTTGGAAAGGCAGCAGGAACAACACTTCGAGAATTTAAAAAGGCTACTAAAGGCATCCTTGAGGATGACGATATTGAAACAAAATCAAAATAAGAACTGGATTTAGAGAGGGAGAGAACCTCTCTTTTTTGTTGCAAAGAAATGTATGATGTTTGTTCTAGTACTTTTAAATTCGTTTTACTCCTTCATCCCCCCAAAGGGACTACAACCATTGTTATTCTCTCTATACTCCATATTTCGTAATTTTACATACAGAACAAGTTTTCGCTATTTTTTTACCAATAATTCGTAATATTATGATTATTATAAAGAGGTAATGAATGGTCGTTCAGTTTTTGGTAAATTGAATTGGAGGTGGAACAATGAATTTGAAGCAATTGCTTTCTAGCGAATTCGGAAAATTAAAAGCGAATAAGGCGATTATAGTATCCGTAGTTGCCGCATTATTAGTTCCCATTGTATATGCAGGCATTTTATTATCAGCGACATGGGGGCCTTATGATCATTTATCCAACTTGCCAGTGGCCGTTGTGAACAATGACAATGGAGCAGTGTCGGGTGATGAACCGCTAAATGTAGGAGCTGAATTAGTAGACGAACTTAAAGCGGGTGAAGATTTAGGGGGGCATTTTGTAACTTCCACTGAAGCAATGAAAGGACTCCAAAACAATGATTACTATATGTTCATTGTTATTCCGGAGGATTTCTCACAACGGTAACATAAGTTATGGAACCTGACCCTACAAAACTTGAGTTAGGGTATATTCAAAACGAAGGCTTAAACTTTTTGGCTTCACAGGAAACCAATAGTGCAATGGAAAAAATTCGAGAAAAATTGGCAAATAAAATTACTTCAGAATATACCTCGCAAGTATTTGCAAGTCTTGTTTTAAGCACATGTTTCTTATTTGAAAAATTGTTAATCGTGTGAGAAACTATTAATGGTAAATCTTTCAATAAAAGAGGAGGATACATATGGTAAAAAGTCTTCAAGATACAACGACCTTACATAATGGAGTCAAAATGCCATGGTTTGGCCTAGGGGTTTTTAAAGTGCATGAGGGGCAAGAAGTCATTGATTCTGTAAAATGGGCAATCAAGCACGGCTATATAAGTATAGATACGGCTGCTGTCTATAAAAATGAAGAAGGTGTAGGACAGGCTATTCGAGAGTCCGGTATTAATAGAGATGAGTTGTTTGTTACATCTAAGGTCTGGAACAGTGACCAAGGCTATGAATCTACACTACAAGCATTTGAAACAAGCCTACAAAAACTAGGTCTTGACTACTTAGACTTATATCTCATCCACTGGCCAGGTAAAGACAAGTATATTGAAACATGGCATGCCCTTGAAAAGCTATACAAGGACGGACGTGTACGAGCGATTGGCGTAAGTAATTTCCATGTTCATCATCTTGAAAATCTTATCAAGAATTCTGAGATTAAGCCTATGGTAAACCAAGTTGAATACCATCCACATCTGACACAGACAGAATTACATGAATTCTGTAAAAAAGAAGGAATTCAATTAGAAGCGTGGTCTCCACTTAAGCGCGGAGAATTACTAAATGACCCAACTCTTTTAGGAATTAGCAAAAAATACAATAAATCTGTTGCACAGGTTATTTTACGCTGGGATCTTCAAAACGGCGTTGTAACCATTCCAAAATCAATTAAAGAACAACGAATTAAAGAAAATGCGGATGTCTTTGACTTTGAACTTACACAAGAAGACATGGAAAAAATCAGTGCACTAAATAAAAATGACAGAATCGGTTCAAATCCAGATACAAATATGACTGATTTTGTGTGATTACCAATTTAAGCCATACGGATTAATTCCGTGTGGCTTTTTTGATTAAAGAACTGATAACGTAGGAGGAAATCATACTTTATCTGTAGAATTGGTAATATTTACGAATAAATATTTTTATAGTTTATTAACGTCAATAATTTTCTAGAATCGGGAGGTCGCTTTCGTGCAAATGTTTTTTAGATATAACTGGATGGTAAGAGAAGAATGGTATCGTTGGTGTGAAGAATTAAGTGAAGAGGAACTTCTGCAAAATCGAACGGGTGGAGTGGGGAGTATATTGCATACACTCTTCCATATTGTTGATGTCGAGTGGAGCTGGATACGCCTTATACAAGGTAAACCGGACTTTCAAGAAAGTTTCAATAATTATAATAGCTTAATTAAGATTCAAGAGTTAGATGCCAAACTGCATGTTGAGGTTGAAAGATTCGTGAACAACTGGGATTCAACAATGGAAAATCGTTTATTTTATGATACACTACCTGACGGAAAAATTATAACGGATACCTGGGGGGAAATCGTGCGACATATCATTGCCCATGAAATTCACCATGTCGGACAATTATCCATTTGGGCAAGGGAAATCGGAAAAAAGCCTATTTCTGCAAACGTCATCGGTCGGGGTCTTTCTTCTTATTCAAATAACTAATTCTAATATAAATTTAGTTTTTAGGTTTATTTATAATCCAAGAGTTTAAAGGAGTGTTGTATGTGTATAAAGATTTTATCGGTAAACAATCAGCAAAAGTAAAAAATGTTGTTGAAAGAGGAGCGGTCAAAAAATTTGCAGAGGCAATTGGTGACCCTCATCCCATATTTATGGATGAAGAGTTTGGAAAAGCATCTAGATATAAAACAAATATTGCGCCCCCGACATTTCCTCGAGTATTTGAATTCGGAAAGATCGAGGGGTTCGTTTTACCTGAAAAAGGACTCATCCATGGTGAACAGATTTACAATTATGAAAGACCGTTGCTAGTAGAAGAAGAGATTTATTGTTACTCAAAGGTAGAAAAATACGTGGAGAAAAAAGGATCTACAGGGTCAATGGGCTTTTTAACCATTAGTGAAAATGGGGTGGACTTAAATGGTGATCTCATTTTTTCTTCTAAGCTTGTCGTTATTATTACAGAAGCGGTTAGAAAGGGGATGTTAGCATGAGTACGTTAGCGGATATTGAAATTGGTTCATCGTTAGAAAACATACAGCTACCTCCTGTTACGAGAATGGACTTAATTAAATATTCAGGTGCTTCTGGCGATTACAATCCAATACATACCATTGATGATGAAGCGCATAAAGCCGGGTTACCAGGTGTGATTGCACATGGCATGTGGACAATGGGGAACCTTGCAAAGCTTTTTACACCATTCTATGAAGAAGGCTTTATCAAAACCTATTCCATCCGCTTTCGTAACATGGTTTTTTTAGAAGACATCATTACGCTGAAAGCCTCATTGAAAAGGATAGACGGAAACGAGCTGATTTTTGAAGTTGCTGCAGTAAACCAAGATGAAAAAGATGTGATCAAAGGTAGTATCGTGTTTCAAAAATATGCTTAAATCTAATTTTCATTTAATTCAACTTTAACATGGTAGATTACTACTATAGTAATATACTAAAATTTACCAAATTCATTGACATTTGGATTGGCTGACCATTACAATAAAAATAGTTAATAGATATTAGGAAAATTCAGAAACTAGAGGTTCTTAGTTATGAGTCAAAAAATAGCAATTGGTAAAATTGCTGTACTACTTGCAACCTTAACCGAAGAAGAAATGGAAGCTTTTTCTCATTCATTACAGGATATTAATTACTGTCAAGGAAAAGTTGGTTCGATGAATATGCAGAAGGTGATCGCTGCTGTTGAAACAGCTGCTAAGCGTCATGGTCTTATTCACGATTCACAATACCGTGAAACCCATGCGTTGTACCATGCAGTTATCGAAGGAATCGAAGGAGTTACAAGAGGGCAAACGGCAATCGGAGAAATCAGTCGTACAGTTGGTCTTCGTTTTGCAATCGTTCGAGGGACACCTTATACAAATGAGGAAGAAGGCGAATGGATTGCAGTAGCCTTTTATGGAACAATCGGTGCTCCTATTAAAGGTCTCGAACACGAAACAATCGGTCTCGGGATCAATCATATTTAAAACAATAATACTTGTTTACATTGCCTATAGTCCTTTAGTCAATAGGAGGCGATGATGGTATCTCTATGCCATTATCGCCTCTTTTCTTTTTTTCATGACTCATTTACTAGAACAAGTAACGGACACATAAATAGCTAGGAGGTTGCGTATGGTTGAGTTAACAGGACAGTCGTTAACGTTAGAACAAGTCAAACGGATTTGTTATGACTTTGAACCAGTAACAATAAGCAAGGAATCGCTTCAAAAAGTAGAACAGAGCCGCAAAGCGGTTGAGAAAATTGTGACTGATAAAAAGACTATCTACGGAATTAATACGGGATTTGGAAAGTTTAGTGATGTCATCATTGCCGATGACGATGTAAATGATCTACAGCTTAATTTAATTCGCTCCCATGCCTGTGGAGTTGGCGAACCTTTCCCTGAAGTTGTTTCACGCGCCATGGTTTTACTCCGGTTGAATGCACTACTGAAAGGTTTTTCGGGGATTCGTCCTGTCATCGCTGAAAGTCTAGTAACTTTATTAAACATGAAAATACATCCAGTTATTCCACAGCAGGGTTCTCTTGGGGCTTCTGGAGATTTAGCGCCCCTCTCACATTTAGCCCTTGTTCTCCTTGGAGAAGGAAAAGTCCATTACAATGGAAAGATTCTCCCGACAAGGGATGTTTTGTTAAAAGAGGGTATTCAGCCAGTTATTCTGCAGGCGAAAGAAGGTCTTGCACTCATTAATGGTACCCAAGCAATGACTGCAATGGGTGTGGTGAATTGGTTAGAAGCCACACAGCTAGCCCTACAAAGTGAAATGATTGCAGCATTAACACTTGAGGGACTTGAAGGAATTATTGATGCCTTTCATCCAGCTATACATGAGGCACGTGGATATCAACAGCAAATAGATGTAGCAAAAAGAATACGTGACCTCTTATCAGGAAGTCAATTGATTACAAGACAAGGAGAAAAGCGAGTGCAGGATGCCTATTCATTACGTTGCATTCCACAAGTTCACGGAGCTTCCTGGCAGTCATTAGACTATGTAAAAGAAAAACTAGAAATTGAAATGAATGCTGCCACTGATAATCCGTTAATTTTTGAAGATGGCAACTTGGTAATTTCAGGCGGAAACTTCCATGGGCAGCCAATCGCCATTGCGATGGATTTTATGAAAATTGCTGTTGCAGAGTTTGCGAGTATTTCTGAGCGTCGAATTGAAAGACTAGTGAACCCACAGCTAAATGATTTGCCCCCATTTTTAAGTGCTCAACCTGGTTTACAATCGGGGGCAATGATTATGCAGTATGTGGCTGCATCACTCGTATCTGAGAATAAAACACTCGCACACCCTGCAAGTGTTGACTCCATCCCATCTTCAGCCAACCAAGAGGATCATGTGAGTATGGGGACTATCGGGTCACGCCATGCCTATCAAATTATACAGAATGTACGACGAGTAATAGCGATTGAATGTATTTGTGCTTTGCAGGCAGTCGAATATCGTGGCACACATAAAATGGCACCAGCTACTCAAGCCTTTTATGAGGAAGCAAGAAAGATTGTTCCATCGATAACTGAGGACCGTATTTTTGCTGAAGATATAGAGAAGGTAACGGAATGGCTTAAAAAAAATAATCTAGTGTGGACAGCCAAACTAGAACTAATTGGTAATTAACTTTGAAAGGGGAAGAAGCCATGTCAATTCAAAATCGTGTCGTACATGTAAAAAAAGGAACAGAGCTTGAGTGTAAAGGTTGGGAGCAAGAAGCTGCGTTGCGAATGCTATATAACAATTTAGATCCGGCAGTTGCGGAGAAACCAGAAGAACTTGTAGTGTATGGTGGTATTGGAAAAGCCGCAAGAAATTGGGAAGCTTTTGATGCGATTGTATCCACCCTCCGTCGTTTAGAAAATGATGAAACGATGTTAATTCAGTCTGGTAAACCAGTCGCAGTGTTTAAGACGCACAAAAGCGCACCACGTGTTTTACTTTCAAACTCTGTTCTCGTACCGAAGTGGGCAAACTGGGAGCATTTCCATGAGCTTGATAAAAAGGGCTTAATGATGTATGGCCAAATGACAGCAGGAAGCTGGATCTATATCGGTTCCCAAGGAATTTTACAAGGAACCTATGAAACTTTCGCTGAAGTTGCACGCCAGCATTTTAACGGCTCATTAAAAGGAACAATTACTCTTACAGCTGGATTAGGCGGAATGGGTGGTGCTCAGCCACTTGCAGTTACCATGAATGGTGGTGTATGCATCGCAGTGGATGTTGACAAGTCTCGAATTCAAAAACGGATTGATACAAAGTACTGTGATCGAATGACAGATTCAATTGAAGAAGCAATCAAATGGGCCATTGAAGCCAAACACAATGGAGATGCTTTATCGATTGGATTAATTGGAAACGCTGCCGAAGTGCATCATGAAATCCTAAATTGTAATATCCAAATTGATGTGATGACTGACCAAACTTCTGCCCACGACCCATTAAACGGGTATGTTCCGGAAGGGTATTCGGTTAAAGAAGCAAATATACTACGTGCGGAAGACCCTAAGAAATATGTGGACTTGTCTACTGCCTCCATGGCAAACCATGTTCGGGCAATGCTAGAATTTCAACGTAGAGGTACCGTTACATTTGACTATGGAAACAATATTCGTCAAGTAGCAAAAGACGTGGGTGTTCATCATGCATTTGATTTTCCTGGCTTTGTTCCTGCTTACATTCGTCCATTATTCTGCGAAGGAAAAGGACCGTTCCGCTGGGCTGCTCTATCCGGGGACCCGCAAGATATCTATCGAACAGATGACTTAATTAAGGAACTATTCCCTGAAAATAAAGCATTGCTTCGCTGGATTGAAATGGCTCAGGAAAAAGTGGAGTTCCAAGGGCTACCAGCTCGAATCTGCTGGCTCGGGTACGGGGAACGTGTAAAAATGGGTCTAGCCATTAATGAATTGGTTCGAAAAGGTGAATTGAAAGCACCAATAGTAATTGGTCGGGATCACCTAGACTGCGGTTCTGTTGCATCACCAAACCGTGAAACGGAAAGCATGAAGGATGGTAGTGATGCGGTAGGTGACTGGGCTATTTTAAATGCTTTAGTTAATGTTGCCGCAGGTGGTTCATGGATTTCTGTCCATCATGGTGGTGGAGTCGGGATGGGCTATTCACTACACGCGGGAATGGTAGTGGTTGCTGACGGAACGGATCTAGCAGAAGAACGACTCCGTAGAGTCCTTACTACTGACCCGGGCATGGGTATTGTACGCCATGCAGATGCCGGTTATGAAAAGGCGATTGAAGTAGCAAAGGAAAAAGGCGTTGATATCCCGATGTTATAAGACTATCAATCTACCAGGAAAGGAGCACTATCATGCAATACGATTTACTCATTCACAATATAGGACAATTGATTTTACCAAAAGAAACAACTAAACCCCTTAAAGGGGAAGAAATGAAGCAGCTTAAGGTTAAAGTAAATGCAGCATTGGCAATCAAGGATGGAAAAATAGCGTGGATTGGAACAAATAGTGAAGCCAACCATTTACAAACTAAAGAAAGTCTTGATGCAAAGCAAAAGGTAGTATCTCCTGGACTTGTGGACCCCCATACCCATTTGGTATTTGGTGGTTCGCGTGAAAAAGAGCTCGCTTTAAAGCAAGCAGGCGTTCCTTATCTTGACATCCTTGCAAAAGGTGGAGGTATTTTATCCACTGTTGAGGCAACAAGAAAGGCAACAGAGGAAGAACTAGTTGAAAAGGCATCCTTCCATCTAAAACGCATCCTTTCATACGGTGTGACAACGTTGGAAGCTAAAAGCGGGTATGGTTTAGACCCAGAAACTGAACTAAAACAACTAAAAGTTGTAAAAAAACTAAATGAAAAATACCCAATATCAATTATTTCTACCTTTTTAGGACCACACGCCATTCCTCCAACCTATAAAGGGAATGAATCTGAATTCTTGAATGAGATGGTTCGGCTACTTGATACTGTTAATGAGGAAAACCTTGGAGAGTTTGCTGATATTTTCTGCGAAACAGGTGTATTCACAACAGAGCAATCGGAATATTTTTTACAAAAAGCAAAGGAAAAGGGGTTTGGCTTAAAAATTCACGCCGATGAAATCGACTCATTAGGGGGTACTGAGTTAGCAGTTAAACTGGGAGCAACAAGTGCAGACCACTTAGTGGCTGCATCTGATGAAGCAATAACTATGCTTTCCAACAGCGATACTGTTGCTGTTTTGTTACCTGGAACAACATTTTATCTTGGTAAGGACAGCTATGCTCGTGCTCGAAAAATGATCGATGAAGGAGTAGCTGTAGCTCTTGCAACCGATTTTAATCCTGGAAGCTGTGTAACTGAAAACTTACAACTTATCATGTCACTTGCTGCCCTAAAATTACGAATGACACCAGAAGAAATTTGGAATGCAGTTACTGTCAATGCCGCATTTGCAATCGGTAAAGGGGAAGAAGCTGGAACACTTACTATCGGTCATAACGCAAATTTTGTCCTATGGGACATTCCGAATTATATGTACCTTCCATACCATTTTGGTGTTAACCACACAAATAGTGTTTATGTGAGTGGTAAAAAAGTGTGGGGGAGAAACGAAAATGTCTGATTTTCATTTTCTTACACCAGGTCAGCCTGCAGTTTTTAAAGATCAATATGTAACGAAGGTAACAGAATGCATAAAGGCATATCAAAATGGAACAAAAGCTGATTTTGGTATTATCGGTCTTCCAGCATCAAAGTCGTCAATCTCACCATCGTTCGCAGCAGACGCGCCTAAAACGATACGAAACGCATTGAATGCATACTCAACATATTCAGGGCAAAAGAATAAAGATTACAAGGGTACATCAATATTAGACTTTGGTGATGTACTTATCCATCCAACAAACCTTGAAGAAACTACTGAACGTTTATATTTAAGTGTCAAAGAAATGCTGCAAACCAATTCGTGTAATAAGTATATCATCCTAGGTGGCGACCACGGTGTGAGTTATCCATCGATTCGTGCCTTTCAGGAATATTACGGAAGAGTCGGTGTCATCCAATGGGATGCCCACCATGATGTACGAAATTTAGAGGATGGTGGTCGAACAAACGGGACACCTTTCCGAAGTTTACTGGAGGGTGGCTTTCTAAACGGAGAAGATCTAACCCAAATTGGAATTCGTGACTTTGCAAATGCACGTGAATATCATTTATATGTAAAAAACAAAGAGGTCACGGTTTACACAATGGATGATGTAGACCGCATCGGAATTGTACCTATTATACAAAAAGAAATAGAACGACTATCGCAAAAGGTCGATCTTATCTATCTTTCTGTAGATATGGACGTGGTTGATCAAGCATTTGCACCTGGCTGTCCAGCGATTGGACCTGGTGGTTTGACATCAAGAGAGCTACTTTCCAGTATAACAGCCGCCGCAGACCATCCGAAAGTAAAAGCAATGGATATTGTTGAAATTGACCCATCTAAAGATATTCGCGATATCACTAGTAGACTTGCCGCACATACAATGTTGCGTTTTATGTATACGTAAATAGTGAATACTATTAATAAAAGGAGATGAGATTCACATCTCCTTTTCTCATGTAAAGAAAAGGAGGATCACTGTGAAAGAACATATCATAGAAGTCCTTAAACAAATTGAAAAGGAATACGAAGTTAAAATACTTTATGCATGTGAAGTTGGGAGCCGAACCTGGAGTGTTTCATCAGAATTAAGTGACTATGATGTCCGGTTTATTTATATCCATAAAATTGATTGGTACCTTTCGATTGATCAAAAGCGAGATGTGCTTGAAATTCCGAAACACCAAAAAGTAAACATTCCATTAGATCCTTTAGTAGACATGAGTGGCTGGGAGCTTACAAAGGCACTTCGTCTATTTCGCAAATCAAATCCGGGACTTTTAGAATGGTTACATTCAAATATCATCTATACTCAGACATATTCCTTCGTCGAAAAAATGAAACAACTTGAACCCATAATTTTTTCACCAAATGCTTGTATCTATCATTACGTCAAAATGGCAAAGGGAAATTTTAAAACCATTCAGGAGAAAGGACCGAATATTAAAACGTATATGAATGTAATCCGCCCTCTTTTAATGGCTAAATATATACAAAAATACAATCGCATGGGCAATCTTGATATGAATAGCTTAATAAATGAACTCTTACCAAATGGCGTATTAAAAACAAACATTGAAAACATCATGAAATTAAAATCTAAAGGTGAAAATGTAAAAAACCAAAACTTACTAATTGATACGTTTATTGATGAACAATTCACAGATTTAAAGCATTATGTATCTAAACATAAACACACTATACCAAATCCAACACCGCAACTTAATCAACTCTTTCGAGAGATATTATCAAAAGCATGGGATAATTGATCGTGTTTTTTGATTATGCCCATTATTCAAATATTGACTTGAATGTTTAATAATTAAAAATATATAATTTATTCAAATGAATACTTTAATGAGGGGATATAAATGTCTAAAAAGGATACCTGTGAAATTTATTGTTATGACGAAGAGAAGGTAAAGCGGATACAAAGTGAGTTAAAAAAAGTTGATATTTTAAGTGTAGCCCAATTGTTCAAAGCTATAGCGGATGAAAACAGGGCCAAAATCGCTTTTGCTTTAACTCAGGATGATGAATTATGTGTATGCGACCTAGCAAATGTAATTGGTGTTACAATTGCAAATGCTTCTCACCATCTTCGGACACTGCATAAACAGGGTGTTGTAAAATATAGAAAAGAAGGAAAATTAGTCTTTTATTCTTTAGATGATGATCATATTAGACATTTACTAAAAATTGCCCTCGCTCATAAAGAAGAGGTGAAGAATTATGTCTGAACAAGCTACAAAGACTTACCGAGTTCAAGGCTTTTCCTGAGCAGGCTGTGCAAAGACGTTCGAAACGAACGTAAAACACCTGGATGGTGTTATAGATGCTAATGTAAACTTTGGGGCTTCAAAAATAACAGTAACAGGTAATACAACAATTGAAGAACTTGAAAAGGCAGGTGCTTTTGAAAATTTAAAGCTGCGAGACGAGCGTGAAAAAGCAGCACCACAAATACCATTTTGGAAGCAAAAACAAACTATTAAAGTCTATATATCTTCCGTTTTTCTCTTAGTGAGTTGGCTTTTAGCAGAAGCATATGGAGAAGGACATATCGCTTCAACAATCGGCTATGCTGCAGCCATAATCATCGGTGGCTATACACTGTTTCAAAAGGGATTTAAAAACTTGCTTCGCTTCAATTTTGACATGAATACTCTCATGACCGTAGCTATTATTGGGGCTGCCCTTATTGGAGAATGGGGTGAAGGGGCAACTGTTGTGATTTTATTTGCAATAAGCGAGGCCTTGGAACGTTATTCAATGGACAAAGCCCGAAAATCAATTGAGTCATTGATTGATATAGCACCGAATGAAGCGTTGATCCGTCGCGGAACTGAAGAAAAGATGATTCATGTCGAGGATATTCAAATCGGCGACATCATGATTGTGAAGCCTGGTCAAAAGATTGCCATGGATGGAATCGTGACGAAGGGTAACTCTTCCATTAATCAAGCTTCAATAACTGGTGAAAGTGTTCTAGTTAGCAAAAATATAAATGATGAGGTATTTGCAGGTACTCTGAATGAAGAAGGACTTCTTGAAGTCAAAGTAACGAAACGTGTTGAAGATACAACAATTGCAAAAATCATCCATTTGGTTGAGGAAGCACAAGCTGAACGTGCCCCTTCTCAAGCATTTGTAGATAAATTCGCGAAATACTATACACCTGCAATCATTGTCTTAGCTATTTTAATAGCGGTTATTCCTCCATTGTTCTTTGAAGCAAGTTGGAACGTATGGATCTATCAAGGATTGGCTGCCCTAGTCGTAGGATGTCCATGTGCCTTAGTCGTATCTACTCCAGTTGCAGTTGTAACAGCAATCGGTAACGCTGCGCGACATGGTGTACTGATCAAGGGCGGTATTTACCTTGAGGAAGCAGGTTCACTTAAAGTTATTGCATTTGACAAAACGGGTACATTAACAAAAGGAGTTCCTGCTGTAACTGAAATCGTTTCTTATGATGAGAATGAGCAAAAATGGCTGACACTTACCGCTGCCATTGAAAAAGGCTCCCAACATCCACTTGCTACAGCTATCATAAAAAAAGCTGAGGGACTTCCTTATAAAGAAGTAATGATTGAAAATTTTCAATCTATTACAGGTAAAGGTGTAAAAGCTAAAATTGGAGAAGTAGTGTATTATGTTGGTAGTCCTGCTCTATTTGAAGAAGTGCAAAAAGATAGTTTAAAAGAAAAACAAGAGAAGATAGTACACATGCAAAGTCAAGGAAAAACAGTAATAATCCTAGGAACTGAGGAAAAAATTCTTTTACTCATCGCGGTAGCCGATGAATTAAGGGAATCATCAAAAGAGGTCATTCGCAACTTACATGAAGCAGGCATTAAAAAAACAATTATGCTCACAGGTGATAATCAATTAACAGCTAATGCGATTGGAAATGAAGTGGGTGTAACTGAAATTAAAGCGGATTTACTTCCTGAGGACAAACTAGCTTCTATTACAGAGCTTCAAGCCAGTTACCAAAATGTTGCGATGGTTGGAGATGGGGTAAATGACGCTCCGGCACTAGCAGCTGCGACTGTTGGTGTTGCGATGGGAGGAGCCGGAACGGACACCGCCCTTGAAACAGCTGACATTGCGTTAATGTCTGATGACCTTCGAAAATTGCCGTTTACAATTAAATTGAGTCGAAAAGCATTATGGATCATTAAACAAAACATCACTTTTTCATTAGCAATAAAAGCTATAGCCTTGTTATTGGTTGTCCCAGGTTGGCTCACACTTTGGATCGCCATTTTTGCTGATATGGGTGCAACACTGATTGTGACATTAAACAGCTTGCGACTATTAAAGGTTAAGGAACAGGGGTAACAGCGTTATCCCTTTTCTTATGCAATTTTTTCATCAGAATCTTCTTCTATTTTCTTGAAATGAGTATGCCTGACGTCCCAAAAATATACTCTAGGAAGACCCCAATGTTGCCAGTATTCATGAACGAGAGATGCTCCAACAAATAAAATCATTTGAAGTTCCAATTGTTTCAATCAAATCACCCCTTAAAACAATATACGGGTGCCTGCGGTTGTCCAATAACCGCTATTATAACCAATCGTTCAAAAAAGAAAAAACCCGTTCCAAAAAGTCAAATCAAGGAACAGGTCAAATATGTACCGGTACGAAAATTCGTTACTTAACTATTATTTGTTTTTGCGTTTTTCGCGAGCTGCTTTCTTTCTTGCCTTTTTACTCATGCCTTGCTCTGCACCAAATTCCGTGTCCATACTATTTGCTCCTGTTTGTTGCTGGTTATTTTTATTTTTGTTGGCCATTCGCCTTACCTCCTTTCATTTTTGAAAATGCGCTGTATATATTTTTTCCTATATTTTACAGCATCATCTATATACTGTATAAAAAAACAGAAAAATATACAAATTTCGACAAAAAGCTGTTTTAAATCAACATTTTTAGTAAAATAATTTACATATCGTATAGAAGGGATTTTGAAAACATGACAACCTATCTTGTAATTGGTGCTGGGATTCTTGGTGCATCAACAGCCTATCATCTTGCTAAAGCAGGTGCACAAGTAACAATTGTCGACCGACAAGACCAGGGACAAGCTACTGATGCCGCCGCAGGTATTGTCTGTCCGTGGTTATCCCAACGTAGAAATAAGGCGTGGTACAATTTAGCGAAAGCAGGGGCAAAATATTACGAAACATTAATAAGTGAGCTGGAGGCATTGGGCGAGACTAACACTGGTTATAAAAAGGTTGGAGCGGTTAGTCTTCATTTAGATGAAAGCAAGCTTGATAAAATAGAAGAGAGAGCGCAATCTCGTCGGAAGGATGCACCAGAAATTGGAAAAATTACACGTTTGACTTCAACAGAAACAACAGCCCTGTTTCCGCCATTGTCTGATCAATACTCAGCGGTACATGTAAGTGGTGCTGCAAGAGTAAATGGACGCGAACTCCGAAATGCCTTAATTCGTGGTGCCAAGCAATATGGTGCTTTCGAGCGAAAAGGAAGTGCTTCTTTAGTTAAAGAGGATGGCAATGTAATAGGTGCTCAATTAGAGGATGAAATTTTAACAGCTGATAAAATCATTGTAACAGCAGGGATTTGGGCTAAAGAATTACTAAAGCCACTCGAAATCGAATTTCTAGTTTCCTCACAAAAGGCCCAAATTGTCCACTTAGGTCTTGAAAATACAAACACAGACAGTTGGTCGGTTGTCATGCCACCAAATGACCAATACATTCTAGCATTTGATGGGGGAAGAGTTGTTGTGGGTGCAACCCATGAAAATGATAAAGGAATCGATTATCGGGTAACCGCAGGTGGACTTCATGAAATTTTTGATAAAGCCTTACATATTGCTCCAGGTTTATCGGAAGGAACGGTTTTAGAAACAAGAGTTGGATTTCGACCGTTCACTCCAGAATTTCTACCAGTAATTGGAGTTATGCCAGACTATGAAAACATTTTTGTTGCTAACGGTCTCGGGGCGTCAGGTTTAACTGTTGGTCCATTTTTAGGTGGTGAATTAGCGAAGCTTTCGATGGGAAAACCGCTAGAAATTGATTTGAATCTATATGATATAAAAGGGGCAATTAAACCTCATTAGTGTAAAAAAATCATCGCCAGATTCCTTAAAGGAGTTTGGCATTTTATAATTTAACCACCAACTAACTAGAAAAAATTTCTAAAATAATACAGAAAAACTTCCAGAATAATGTTAAAATAGGCGATATTAGTATTTGATTACATAATAGGGGGATGGCAGATTGAACACAAAATTTTCACAGCCTAAGGGGTTTGGGGAAATCCTTGACCTCACCTTTAGTTTGAGCAAAATACATTTTCGGGACTTTTTTACGATTTTACTCATTTTTATGGGGCCGGTATACATACTCGAGGCGGTCATTTTATTAGCATCGGGAACAAGCTTCTTTAGAGAAGTAGGTCCTGGAGATGACTGGATCTCTCAAATCGCGAATAGCTTTGATGAGACAGTAGTTGCCGAAAATATAGGATTGGGCGGGGCATTAGGAACAATATTTATCGCTATTCTTGGCTTGGTTCTATTTCCTGTCGCCGAAGCTGCACTTCTAATTGCATTAAATCATATCCGCAAGAATGAGGAATATTCGATCAGTTCGGTGATTAAGAAAGCTTTTTCACGATTTTGGGCTATGCTTGGTAGCAATATAGTGTTTGGTCTTATTGTATTTGGGTTCTTTTTTGTTTCAATTTTAATTATAGTTCCCATTGGTATTTTCGGTGGAATTGCAATTCCACTTTTCGGGGTTCTGTTTGCAATTGTATTAGGGTTGGGCTTATTTGTTGGACTCGGTTATTTACTGACACGCTGGGGCTTTTATTTTGGTTCGGTTGTACTAGATTATGAATCTCCTGGATTATCTAGAAGTTGGCATCTTTCTAAGAAACGAGGCTGGGTTCTTTTTGGTCTATATATTGTTTTCTTCTTAATTATCAGCGCGATTAGCTTTGCAGTTGAGACGACATTCAGCATCTTTTTAGGAAATAGTGTTCTACTCTCCTTAATTGTTAACTTTACAGCCATTTTTACTACCTTACTTTTTGCTGTTGGGTATGGTGTAATGTACCTTGATGCAAAGGTTCGACATGATGCTGAGGATTTGGATGAAATGATTGAGGGGTTTAATGAACCAAGATAAGTGGTGATCAATTATGGGACAAATGAATGAAGCAAGGGAACGGATGGAAGAAATTCTGAATGGAAAAGAATATCGAATTTACTATGATGAATCAAGGAACGTGTTTCAGGAATGGTGGGATCAAATAAAAAAATGGCTGGCTGACTTTATCGAAAATTTATTCCCTGCACTTGAGTCTGGGGGCGGTGCTGCAGAAGTGGTGCTAGTCCTTATTATTCTTGGAGCACTCCTGCTATTAGGTATTGCGATTTTTTTACTAGTACGAAATAAAAGGAGAAATACAAATTTAAGTAAACGCAATCCCCTTCATTCTGCTGTGGAATTAAGCTGGACATATCAAAAGCATGTACAAGAGGCGTTAAAACATGAAAAAAATCAGGATTTTTCACCTGCGACTAGACATTTATTTTTGGCACTTCTCCTGTTTTTCCATGATAAAGAATGGCTAGAGGCAAAATTATGGAAAACAAATTGGGAGTATTATGATGAACTGCGTAAAGTAAAACAGGCTTGGGCCGATGAATTTTATGATTTAGCATTGGTGTTCGATGAGGTTGCATATGGGGAATATGAGATTGATCAAGTAGAATACAATCAATTTCGAGAAAAAACCTTTGCTTGGCTAGAACACTCAGAAGGAGGAAAGGAGAAGCAGCATGCAGAACCGTAAAGTATGGATCACCTTAATTGGGCTTATTGCGCTCCTACTCTTACTAACGTATTTTATTGAATCTTACAACCCAAAGGTGTATCCACATTATGTATCTGATTCTCCTTCTCCAACGGGTGTAAAAGCGATTTATACATATTTAAACGATGAGCATAAAGTTAAAAAATGGTCACATTCACCAAACCTTCTTACCAACCAAGATGCAAATCAAGTTCTAATAATGGTGGAACCTTATTTCACTCCAGAACAAGAAGAGGCGGATGGGTATCTTGATTTTATAAAGGCTGGAAACAAAATTATTTTGTTTAAATCGAATCCACGAGGGATGTTTGATATTAAAACCCTTCCTGTCGAAATCGACCCTTTTAATGAGGAAGCCGTTACCATTAAAAATAAAGACGGGAAAGAATTTGATGCATTCTTCCAAGCCACTAATAGAATCATTCCTAGTGAAAAAGAGATGGTACTTTTAGAAGATGACGTCGGTGTAATAGCAACAAGTCGAAGAATAGGTGAAGGTGAACTGATCACAACCATTTCACCAGAGTGGATGTTGAATGGCAATCTATCAAACTATGATCATATTCCTCTGGTATTATCATTGATTGAACATAAAGATGTCTCCGTTTATTATTTTGATGAATATATTCACGGGACGAAAAATGCCTCTACAGTTACAACCTTATACCCTGTTTGGTTTTTAGTGTTCCTTTTACAAGGTGGAATTATCGTTATACTATGGGTTTGGTACAAAGGTAAACGGTTTGGTCCAGTTATTGTTCCCCGCGAAGAAACAGTTCGATTTAGTGACGAAAGTATTCAAGCATTGAGCGCATGGTATTTAAGAGGGCGTTACTACCATGAATCTATCAATATACAAGCAGATTACGTAAAACAGCTTTTACAGGAGAAATGGGGAGTTCCATTTCAGCGGGATTGGTCGGACCTTTCTACCAAATTGGTTCAACGATGGACTGGAAAAAATGAAAGGGAAATTAAACGTTATCTTGATGACCTCACAAACATATTAAAGACTGAAAAACTATCCAAACAAGATTATTTGTTATGGTCAAATAAATTAGATGAATTACGAAAAGAGGTGGAGAAAGGATGAGACCGGAACTTGCATCCTTACTAGAGAAATACGAACAACGAATTTTAGGTCAAAATATGAATCTCAGACTTTTACTTTCTGCCATTCTAGCTGGCGGTCATGTCTTGATTGAAGGTGTTCCAGGAACCGGAAAAACCCAAATGGTACGAACTCTTGCCACCTTACTTGGTGGGGATTTTAACCGAATCCAGTTTACACCTGATCTTTTACCAAGCGACATTACAGGAAGTATGATCTACAACATGAAAGAAGGACATTTTGAAACATTAAAAGGACCTGTTTTTACAAATGTCCTTTTAGCTGATGAAATTAACCGTACACCTGCTAAAACCCAAGCAGCCTTATTAGAAGCCATGGAGGAAAAACAGGTTACGATTCAAGGTGAGACATACAAGTTACCTGAGGTATTCTTTGTTGTAGCCACACAGAACCCTATTGAATTTGAGGGAACCTACCGATTACCAGAGGCTCAACAGGACCGTTTTTTATTTAAACTTTCAATTGATTTTCCTGCTTTTAATGAAGAAAAAATTGTTGTGAAACAAGTAGTTGAACAAAAATTCTATAATGAAGTAGCTTCTAATGTTCTTGATCTAAGCACCTTCTTATCCATACGTAATGAAATTGAAAAAGTTATTTTAGGTGACGGTGTTCTCGATTATATTATGCAAATCGTACGTAAAACGAGGGAATCTGAAACCATTCGATTTGGAGCAAGCACAAGGGCCGCTATTTCGATTGCGAAGGCGGCTCAGGCTTGGGCATATTTAGCTGGGCGAGATTATATCACACCAGATGATGTGAAATTGGTTTCAAAGCCTGCGTTAAGGCATCGGATTCAGTTATCTCCACATGCAGAATTGGAGGGAATCACCATTGACGAAATCATTGAAGAACTTGTGGGATCGGTTCCTGTTCCTCGATAAGGGGATTCTGCCTACAAAGAGGTTGATTTTAGTTTTACTATTACTTTCAATTGGATTTTTGGTGTTGTCATCATTTGAATTATCATGGGGACTGATCATTGGTCTTAATTTATTTGTTCTTTTTGGAAGTTTAGTTGACTTATTTTTTTCACCTAGAAAAAAGTATTTATCAGCCAATCGCAAATTACCGTCTGAAGTGGAGAGAGGACTTCCCACTCTGATTGAGGTTGAAATTTCCAACAATTCCACATTTGGTCTTTCATATCGATTAGTAGATGGTATTCCAGATTCCTTTACGAAATCCTTCCCTATCAAAGGAAACATTTCAGGTAAGACGACTTCACGAATCACTTACCAAATAGAAGCAATGGAACGCGGTGATTATCAAATAAATAAACTATATTTGCGATACAAGAGTTTACTAGGTTTATGGGAAAAACAACTCACGTTTACTATAGAAGACCACGTAAAAGTGATTCCTGATCTCTCAGAAACTAGGCAATACCTTGAAAATGCACAGAAATTTTTATTGTATGAAGGTGTAAAAATTCGCAAGCAACAAACCGGAACTGGTGAGTTTTCTAAAATCAGGAGTTATGTCGTCGGTGATGATCCGCGAACAATCAATTGGAGACAAACAGCTAAATTACATGAAGTCATGACAAATGAGTATGAACCAGAGCATGGAAAGTATATTACGGTATTACTTGATTGTGGCAGAATGATGGGTGCTGAGTTAGAAAAGGGAAATCGTCTTGAAAGAGCGATTGAATCCGCTATTACTGTTGCGACAGCAGCTCTTCAAAATGGAGATTATGTATCCATGCTAGCTTTTTCAACGGATGTAAAAGTTTTTGTCCCAGCCGGAAAAGGGATTACACATCTTCAAACTATTTTACAAGCGATTTATAATCTTAAGGTAGATGCGGTTGAATCAAATTATGGCGCTGTTCTATCTTATTTAGAAACAGTCCAAAAGAAGCGGAGTCTGCTTTTAATGTTTAGCGATGTACAAACGTTTGTGCGGGAAGAAAGCGCGTTGGTTTATTTACGAAAATTACGAAAACGGCATTATTTTCTCATGATTGGTGTAGAGGATGAAACTCTAAATCAAAGGATTAATGAGAAGCCTACAACTATTCAAAAAGCGATGCTAAAAAGTATGGCACAGCAGCAAATGCTTGTAAAAAAGAGAGAAAAACAAAAATGGGAAAACCAAGGCCTCATGATGATAGAGGCCAAGGAGGATAAGTTAGCAGTAACAGCCGTTTCCTATTATATTGATATTATGAATCGGAATTTGCTGTAGCTTCTTTTCTCATTAAAAAAAGTTTCCCTGTCAAGATGTAGAGGATTAACCCGATTACTGTAATGAATGCAACAGCGTATTTGGCTTCAAGCGAAATGGTCGCAGGTGTGATAAAGCCTTCGATGATGCCAGCAATGACAAATAAAGGAATTGTTCCTAGAAGTAGTTGAACAGAGCGTTTCGCCTGAATCTTTAGCTGATAACCTCTTGTGTACGGACCGGGCACGAGCAACTTGTATCCCATTAGCAGACCGGCTCCACCTGCTATAAATATAGCGGTAAGCTCGATCATCCCATGTGGAACGATATATGCCCAAAAATCATACGTTTTTCCATAATGCCAAAACAAACCAGCCAGGGCTCCGACGATGATACCGTTGTAGATTAATAGATAGACTGTTAACACACCAAAGGTAATTCCGCTTGCGAACGCGAGGATCGCCACCTGAATATTATTCGTCATAATACTTGCTGACATGAGGGATGAATCAACTTCACCATCTTGACTACCCAAATAGTCTGGATCAACCCCTTGAGCTATTTCTGCTGGCAAAATAGAAAACATATGGAGTGGATCCTGTAGGACTGAAAAAAAACTACCGACGCCACCTATAGTAAACAAAACAAAAGCAACAACTACAAATTTCCATTGCTCAAGTAAGAGTCCGATAAATTTCGTACTAAAGAAATAGCGAATTTGTTGGAAGCTTGAAACCTGATCTTTGTACAAAAGATTATGTGCCTTTGATACAAGACCGTTTAAATAAGGGGTAATCTCCTCATTTGGAAAATAGGTTTGACTGTAGGAAAGATGCCCGGCGCATTTTTGGTAAAGCCTATGAAACTCGTTAATTTCGTTGCTGCTACGAGATTTTCTACGCTTATGTAAAGTGAAAATCATTCGCTCAAGCTGCTTCCACTCATCTCGGTGTTGTTTGACAAATTGTTTCATGTTCACAGTCTAATCACCTCTTGAAATAGCAATAACCTTATTATAGTAATTTTAGAGAAAAATAGAAACTACGAATGTAAAAAACAACCAGAAAAGGGGGGGAGCTTTTTTGAATCAAGAACTGACCAAAATTAAAACACCTGAATTTGTTTCCATTCAATTTCAGTTAGCAGGGGTAGGTAGCCGGGCTGCTGCTTTCTTGCTTGATACATTGATATTGTCAATTTCAAGTTTTCTTATTTTATTTACCTTATTGCTTATTTTACACGGAGTATCCGATTTTTGGTTGCTTGGTGAAACGTTTTTTTCTGGACCAGTAGCCATTGCCATTATATTGTTATTCCTATTGAACTGGGGTTATTTTTTTCTATTGGAATTTTTTGCTGGGGGCAAGACGCTTGGGAAAAAGATTGTTGGAATTCGTGTAATTCAAGAAAACGGGCATAGTATAACATTGTTATCGAGTTTTATCCGGAACTTTCTACGCATCATTGATTCCTTACCAGCTTCATACTTTTTGGGAATTATCATGATCTTTTTTCACCCAAAGCATAAACGATTGGGAGACCTTGTTGCTGGTACAATTGTTATACATGAAAGGCGATCGAAAAATCTAAAAAAACAAAGTCCACTTGATAAGGAAATTCATAGACGTAGCCTTAGAAAAGATTCAATTACAATCGATCAGTGGACAATCAAATCTTTCGGAAACAAGGAATGGAAGCTACTGCAAACTTATTGCAATCGATTTTTACAACTAAAAGATGATGTGAAAGACAGAAGGACAAAACAAATTGCCGATATTTTGTTACCAAAGGCAGGAATTGACGTAACAGGCAAAACATTTGAGCAATTAGAAAATGAGTTATTAGTCCTATATCTCATTTTACGTGATGAATGGGAATTTGAACTTTAAAGCGCTTCAATCTGTGCGTGTTATAATGTCCATTAATTTGAAAAATCTTCCTACTTTAGACTGACATCCTAGTAATTACACTGTATAATTAATCTCGAATAACAAGAAATTGCAATACATATAGGTGATAATACCCACAAAAACTAGGGTTAAGTTGAAAACAGGAGATTTGGAAAACATGGAATGGAAGAAAGTTTGTATGGGCTGCATACTTACAGCACTGTTGTTCGGCTGTGCTGCGCAATCTAAGGAAATAAAAATTGAGAATACTGTGGTAGATGTGGCCACAGAAGAGATCATTGCAACAACCAATAAATCTTTACCTCTTGATCATTCGGAACAGCGCATAAACGAAATTACACATCTAATGATCCATTTTATTAGTAATGCCGGACTCAAACCTGAAGATCCATACAATGTAGATGATATCTATTCCATATTTGAAGAATATGGTCTTTCGGTTCATTATCTAATAGATCGCGAGGGAGAAATCTATAGTCTTGTATCTGAAGATAGAGTCGCATATCATGCAGGAAAAGGGAGTTTACCGAACTTCCCTGAATACGATAATAATATGAATCAATATTCGATCGGGATTGAGCTAATTGCAATAGGAACTAAAGAAGAGATGACAGGGATAATAGATGAAGAGACGTATAATCAAATCGACCCTTCGCTAGCTGGCTACACAGATGCCCAATACCAATCATTGCATCAGTTAATAGATAATATCTTGAAGAGAAATCCATCGATTTTACGAGACAGAAGCCACGTGATTGGGCATGATGAATATGCACCTGGAAGAAAAACAGACCCTGGTTCCCTATTTGATTGGACAAGAATCGGATTTTGACTTAATGTATCTTACTTTAGAAAACCATTTCTTTAAAGGACAGTTCAATTTAAAGAAATGGTTTTTTATTTCTAAATAATTTGAAAATAGTATGAATATTCCTTATAATGTAAGTGTTTACACGTTTCGTTTTATACTTACTAAAGGGGGAAATGAACTTGTATGTACCTTTGCTTTTATCTCAATTTTTAGATCGTGCTGTCAAACTGTATGGTGAAAAAACTGCACTAATTGATGATGACAAAAGCTTTACGTATGCAGAAGTAAACGATAGAGTGAATCAACTTTCCCGAGGATTAAGACATCTTGGTGTTGAGAAAGGGAATCGTGTTGCATATTTAGCTCCAAATTCTTCAGAAATGTTTGAGGGATTTTATGGAGTGTTTCAAATTGGCGCCATCATTGTACCATTAAACACAAGATTAATTCCATCCGATTATGAGTACATATTAAATCATAGTGAAACGAAAATCTTGTTTGTCGATCATGAGCTACTAGGACAAATTGAACCGATTCGTGAAAGATTAAATACGGTAGAAAAGATTATTGTCCATGGTGGGAAGGATAACACAGAATGGACGATTTCATATGAGGAATGGCTCGCAAGCTTTGAAAATGAACCAATCGAACGCCCTGAAATGGATGAGAAAGACATTGCAACACTTTTATATACAAGTGGAACAACTGGAAAACCAAAGGGTGTTATGCTCTCACATCGCAGTAATTACCTCCATGCCTTAACAACTATGCACCACCTTCGCGTATCAGATCGTGATATACTACTTCATATTTTACCGATGTTTCATGTCAATGGCTGGGGCTCACCTTTTTACTACACAGCTAACGGAGCTACACAGGTTTGCTTAAGAAAGGTAAAGCCTGAAGAGATTTTTAGAAAAATAGATACGTATAAAGTTACCGTTATGCATATGGCACCAACAGTTCTGAATACGTTATTACAATATACGGCATCAAATGGATTTACAAAGCAAGAACAAAATATCCGAATTGTCATCGCTGGTTCTGCACCTCCACCAGCATTTGTAAAACGTGTTGAAGAGGAGCTCGAATGGGAATTTATCCAAGTATATGGTATGACAGAAGCATCACCACTTATCACAACGTGCATAATCCGAGATACACAGGATAATGTTTCGAAAGAAGAAAAGTATCGCTTAAAAGCAAAAGCTGGGTATGAATTTATAGGAGCAGAGGTACGTGTTGTCAATCAATACGGGGAAGATGTAGCTCAGGATGGGAAAGAAATTGGGGAAGTGATCGTACGTAGTAATACTGTTATGGAAGGATACTTAAACAATAAAGAAGGTACGGACGAAGTGATTCGAAATGGCTATTATCACACAGGTGATATGGCGATTGTAGATGCAAATGGCAATATCGAAATAGCCGATCGTAAAAAAGACATTATTATTAGTGGTGGGGAAAACATCTCTTCCATCGAGGTTGAAAGTGCATTATATGATCATCCTGCTGTTTTAGAGGTTGCGATTATTTCCATTCCTCATGAGAAGTGGGGAGAGACACCACAGGCAATTGTGGTCAAACGTGAAGGGCATGATGTGACCGAAGAAGAGTTAATTGCATTCTCTCGTAATCGTCTGGCCCACTTTAAGGCTCCGACAAAGGTAGTCTTTAGAAATGAACTACCCAAAACTGCGTCTGGTAAAATTCAAAAGGTTCATCTTCGGAAGGAATACTGGCAGGAAAAAGAAAAATTTATTAACTAAAAGGAAGGACCCTATTCCCCCAATTGGGGAATGGGGTCCTCCATTTACGCACCAAGATTTTGTTCTATTTTTTTGTCTTTTGCAAATGTCCAATTAACCAAAAAGATACCTAGGAAAATAAGCAAGGCCCCCCCATATACAAACCATTCTACAACCTCATTTAAAATTATCCAGCCTGAGAGAACTCCAAAGAATGGTGCAAGAAACAAGAATGCAGACGTTTTACCGGGGTCGCCTTTATTTATTAAGTAAAACCAAATGGCAAATTGAACGATTGAAGCCATGATTGCAAGCCATAAAATGATAAATACCGATGTGGAAGTAATCGAGATTGTAGGGTCTTCAAACGTGAAGCTCATCAATAGCAGTAGGATACCACCGAATAACATCTGATAAGCTGTTAGCACCCAAATATTAAAACGGACGCCCCAATTTTTAATTAACAATGTCCCTATCGACCAGGAAATAGCCGAGCCAAGACCCAATACGACTCCAATTTCTAATTGAAGATGAAAGCCAAGCGTAATGAAAACCCCTATAAACCCAATGATTACCCCAGTCCAATGAAAAAAGTGATAGCGAATTCCTAGAAACAACGTACTTAAAATGACAACAAGTAAAGGATTGCTAAATGTGAGGATAGAAGATTCACCAGCAGTGATCGTCCGTAAGCTTAAAAAGATACACCCCATCACACCAGTTGTTTGAAAAAGTCCGATGGTGAATATTCGTAACCAATCTTGAAGTTGATTTGGAAGTGGTTTTTTCCAGACAAACAACGCCATGAGAATACCTGCAATTGTAAAGCGTAAACCAACTAGAAGAAGTGGCGATACATAATCTAACCCGATTTTTCCAACCGCAAAAGATGAGCCCATTAACGCAGTAGTGGTGACAACAAGAACACCAAATAGGAAAGGATTCATTTCATTACTCCCACTTTTTTCCTCATCATAGCATAAATTTAGGTTAAACATATACGATTTTCAGCTAAAAACCAAAAGAAAAAGGCAAGCTACATGCGCTTACCTTTCAAGTATCAATGAGAATTTGACAATACAAATTGAATATCCCTTCTACGCAAGAGTTGGAATTCGAACCAAATACTGAAGTCTAACAGTTAATTTTTTCATGAAAACCATCATTTTCACGAAAGTATAATACAACTCTGGGAATAAGCGAAATAGAATATTCAATGTATATCCCTCCACATTGATTAGTAGTGAGAGTAAAAAACTCTTCACAGGGTTATTATTTACTAACAACGAATTATCATGTGTACAAGGTATGTTTTAATCGGTACAATGAAAAGATAAAATAGTACTAGTTCATAACCTATTTGGGGAGGAAAAGAATATGGAAAAAGTAACAGTTGGAGAAGTTTTTTCTATCAGTGATGAATCAGGTGAGGATCAAGATGTTGAGGTACTCGGCGTAGTAACAATTGAAGGTACTGAATACGCTGCAGTTGGTTTTCTCGACGACCTAGAAGAAGATACCGAGGAAGATATCGATGTTTTCTTTTTAAAGATTGATGAAGAGGGAGATTTTTCAGCGATTGAAAGTGATGAAGAATTTGAGAAAGTATCCGCAGCCTTTGACGAAATCTTTGATGAAGAATTAGACGAAGAATAAAAACATCGGAACCCCACGAAACTCGGTGGGGTTCTTTACGTTAAACCCTTTGATTCTTTAAATAATTCAAAACATATAACAAAAAAGTGCAATTCTATTCAATATTCCACAAAATTCATATAAAATGAACTAAAGGTGAAAACTTTACACAAATTTAAACTAAATTACATAAAGTTTATCTTTTTGATGACTCGAACCGAAAGATTATATTAAAGAGGAGGAAATACTTTGAAAAAAGCATTGTTAAATGTAGATTATACAAATGATTTTGTTGCAAGTGACGGGGCATTAACTTGTGGGAAACCAGGGCAAGATATTGAAAAAGAAATTGTTCGTATCACTGAGGAATTTATCTCAAGCGGTGATTATGTTGTATTTGCAATTGATCTTCATAAAGAAGGCGATGGCCTACATCCTGAAACAAAGTTATTCCCACCTCACAATATAGAAGATACATCAGGAAGATTTCTATATGGGGATCTTCAAAGAGTTTTCAATGAACAACAAACAAATCCGAATGTATATTGGATGGATAAAACGAGATATTCTGCGTTTGCTGGAACAGACCTTGAGATTAAGTTGCGTGAACGTGGCATCAATGAAGTTCATATAGTGGGTGTTTGTACAGATATTTGTGTTCTCCACACGGCTGTTGATGCATATAACCGTGGATTTAAAATTGTTATCCACAGTTCAGCCGTCGCAAGCTTTAACCAAGCGGGGCATGAGTGGGCACTCGGACATTTTAAAGATTCAATCGGCGCAGAAGTTCGTTAGGTTATTTACTGGAGGTAATTTTTGATGAACAAACATTTTAATGATGACAGCATGGCATTACATACAGATTTATATCAAATAAACATGGCAGAAATTTATTGGCGGGAAGGATTACATAACCGTAGAGCAGTCTTTGAGGTAAACTTTCGGAAGCTTCCATTTGGGAATGGATATGCAGTTTATGCTGGACTTGAGAGAATTATCCATTTTCTAGAAAATTTCTCATTCAGTGAAACGGACATCGCCTATTTAAAGGAAGAAGGATATAAAGAAGATTTTCTTAATTATCTAAAGGAACTTCGTTTTACTGGAACTTTACGTTCAATGAAGGAAGGAGAAGTCGTATTTGCAAATGAACCTCTTCTTCGTATTGAAGGCCCCATTTGTGAAGTGGTATTATTAGAAACTCCAATCCTAAATATTATTAATTACCAAACGCTGATTGCCACAAAGGCTTCCCGTATTAAGCAGGTTGTTGGAGACCAAAATGCTATGGAATTCGGTACAAGACGAGCACAAGAAATGGATGCGGCGATTTGGGGAACGAGAGCCGCATATATCGCTGGATTTGATTCAACTTCAAATGTACGAGCAGGCAAATTATTTGGAATACCTATTTCTGGTACACATGCTCATTCATTAGTACAAGCATATCGAGATGAGTATCAAGCGTTTAAACATTATGCAAGCACACATAAAGATTGTGTTTTTCTTGTTGATACATATGATACATTGAAATCCGGTGTTCCGAATGCCATTAGAGTTGCTAAGGAAGAAGGAGACAATATTAATTTCATTGGAATACGCCTTGATAGTGGTGACTTGTCCTATTTATCAAAAGAAGCACGAAAAATGCTTGATGAAGCAGGATTTAAGGACGCAAAAATTGTGGCTTCGAATGATCTTGATGAACATACGATTATCAACTTAAAATCCCAAGGGGCTAAAATCGACTCATGGGGGATCGGAACAAAGCTTATTACTGCTTATGACCAACCAGCTCTTGGTGCTGTCTACAAACTTGTGTCAATTGAAGATAAAAATGGGGATATGGTAGACACTATAAAAATAAGCGGGAACCCTGAAAAAGTTTCAACACCGGGATTGAAGCGAGTGTATAGAATCATTAATAAAAATAGTCGAAAATCTGAAGGTGACTATATTACTCTTGAGCACGAGGAACCACAGAATGAGAAGCGAATCAAAATGTTCCATCCAGTTCATACATTTATAAGTAAATTTGTTACTAATTTTGAAGCGCGTGAATTGCAGTATACAATTTTTGATCATGGTAAACTTGTGTATGAGATTCCAACTTTACAGGAAATTCGCTCATTTTTAAATGAAAATCTGGAACTACTATGGGATGAGTACAAGCGTCCGACGATGCCAGAGGAATATCCAGTCGACCTAAGCCAGGAGTGCTGGAATAATAAAATGAAACGAATTGAAGAAGTAAAGGAAAATATCGAAGAAATGATTGGGAAAATGAACAATTAACCAGTTTGTTGCGAAAAGACCATTTTATAATGGAGGGATCTTTCATGAGTATTCAGCAACAGATAATGAAAGAATTACATGTAAAGCCAACAATTGACCCAAAAGAAGAAATTAAACGTAGGGTAAACTTTTTAAAGGAATATGTCATAAAAAGCAAGACGAATGGATTTGTATTAGGAATAAGTGGTGGTCAGGATTCTACTCTAGCAGGGAAGCTTTGTCAATTGGCTGCCATGGAACTTCGAAATGAGGGGCATGAGACCACATTTATTGCTGTTCGTTTGCCTTATCGTGTTCAGAAGGACGAAGAGGATGCAAAAGCAGCTCTTGCATTTATCAAGCCAGACCGTGCAATCACCTTTGATATTGCAACTACTGTTGATGCTTTTGTGACGGAGTACAAGAAATCGACTTCTGAAGAAATCAGTGATTTTAATAAGGGAAATGTAAAGGCAAGAGAAAGAATGATTGCTCAATATGCAGTTGGTGGGATGCATAATTTATTAGTGGTAGGAACCGACCATGCCGCTGAATCAGTCACTGGTTTCTTCACGAAATATGGGGATGGGGGAGCCGACATCCTTCCATTAACAGGGTTAACCAAGCGACAAGGACGTACCCTTTTACAGGAGCTAGGTGCAGAGGAACGTCTGTATTTAAAGGTTCCAACAGCGGATTTATTAGACGTAAAACCATTGCAGGCTGATGAAACGGAGTTAGGGATTAGCTATGAAATTCTTGACGATTATTTGGAAGGTAAAACAGTTTCCAAAGAAGACGCAGAAAAAATAGAAAAACGCTATCAAATATCCAAACATAAACGACATTTGCCAGCAAGTATGTTTGATGACTGGTGGAAGTAGTGTTGGGCCTGTTTCTAAAAAATAGAGACAGGCTTTTTTCTTTATTTGCCTATTGTCTATTGGAAGCTTTTGCTAAAATAAAGGGATAAAAGAACAAAGGAGTTTTTCTTTTGAAAAATCTAATAATCGTGGTTTCAAGTTTAGTCATTCTACTGTTAATAATTTCCATTTTTCAATTTGAAAAATCATTTGATCTAACACCACCTGTACAGGATGACATGTCAAGTCCATCTGAAAATCGCGAGAGACCTAAGTCTTTACAGCCTAACATTGTGATTGATTCAATTGGTTACACACTGCAAAATAATGAATTAAAGATTACATATGACAATGGATATGATTGGGTTACAGTGCCAGTAGAGGTTGAGCAACTATTTAGTGGTGAGTATAACGGAAACAAAACAGAGCTTATAAATAACAGCTTTATTCTTACAGATAAAAGAGCCACTTTTTTATATATAGAAGGTGGTATTAAACTAATTACATCACTCGACAAGGGGTTAACATGGCAGGAATCAATGATTTATCCAAATGCTCCAGGCATTAGATTTCGGAAAGTGGATTTCCTAAATGAAAAATTTGGATATGTTATTGTTTCTGGGGATCGAACAATGTCTCAGGAATGGTCAGCTGCATTCATCACAAATGACGGGGGAAAAACGTGGAGAGAAACAGCTTCCCCAGGTACAACAAGGCTTATTTATAATGGTGCTTTTGTCGATGAAAACACCGGCTTCTTATCATACGGTATCATCAATCCTGAAGAACCTGATTTTTATGTAACAACCGATGCTGGATTTTCATGGAAAAAAGCCACATTTTCGATCTCGGAAAAATATAATAAAATTTTTGTGACGGCAGAACTTCCTTTTAAAGAAGATGGTCACCTTGCTGTTCTTCTTAACCAAGGGCCTAATGGAGATTATAAGGGGGGAAAGGTAAAAGGGAAATTTGTTTCATTTGATCAAGGGTTATCATGGGAGTTTGCATTGGAGGTAGCACCAAATGAATAGTCGTAAAAAAGCAATAGGATGGATCTTCTTTGTAGCTGCAATCGGATTTTTTCTTCTACAAATGAACTATTTTTTCCTTCAATCCAAACTTCTAATTGAATATAGTGATAATCGTTTATTTTATGTGATTAATATTTTCGTTGGAATCTTTATAAGTCTGTCATTTTGGATGCTGCTACCGATAAAGAAGAAAGGACGGATTCTCAGTTCATCTGTATTTCTGCTTTTTATTATTTTTAATGGCATTCTGCTTTTTAAACATCCAATCAACCAGTTCATAAGGGTTTCTCCTGATTTTAAGCATGTATTCATAATAAAAGATAATAGGGAGGAAGCTCATTATTATCGAACCTATTATGGAATTTTCGCACGACAAAAGGATACTCTTCCATATCCAATGAATGGTGAATATAAAATTGATTGGCTAACAAATGATGTTGCTGCGATGACCTATAAGGCGAAAGACAATTCAATTCACCAATATGTTGGTACATATGGTGACCGAGGTAGAGGGGGATCGTATTATTATGTTGGTTCTGCCATTTATGGGGAATGGAAGGGTGGAAATAGCAAAATATCTAGTCACACAGACGGAATTACAGTCGAACATGAAGGAAATTCGGCAACCTTTACCTGGGATCAAGTTATTCAATTTGGTACTTTAGCAGTTGTTTTAGTTGAAAATAATGAAGCTAAATGGACAGTTGCATTAAATGATGATTTTAAAATGGATCCTTCTACAGGAATAGGTGTAACAGGAACGATTAGTCTTTATAAGGCATCAATGGGGGATGTTGAAATCATTACACTACAAAGATAGGAACGCACTCCTTCATCGGTGCGTTCTCTGATTTTAACGTCTTTTCTTTTTTGAATCGTCAACTGTTTTCTTTTTCACTATCCGGTCTAACTCAACCTGGATATGAATATTTCTTTCATCAATATCGATTACTTTGGAAACTTTTCCTTTTTTTCCTTTTATTTTGATCGCGTCATCAACAGATGGCACCGTTTGTACCAGTTGGGTTAATAAAAGATTTTTATTTTCAAAGTAATGAACAACATACATGCTTATCACCTCTTAGAATTAGTTATAAGAGCCCAAATATTTACGTGATAATATATGTTTAAAATTTGTTTTGGTCCATAAAACTTAAAAAATATTTTCAATATATTAACTCAACATTTAGTTGAATATAATAGTATTATGTTAACTAGAGTGTAAATACAAAACGAACGTACAAATTTTTCCTAATTGTACGTTCGTTTTTATTGATAAGGTATTTCGTTTTTATTTTGACGTCATCCCACCTGAAACTACAAATTTCATGGCATCTTCAGGCTTGACGTCAATAATTTCAACTTCATCCTTGCGAATTAAGAAGGTGAAACCTGCAATTTGAAAAGTTTGCTGAATATAAACAGCAACATAGTCCTTCAATGGATCATAAAAACTTTCGACATCTTCAGTCGTGATAAAACCAATTACTTTTACGTCCGTACCTGGCATCGTCACAAGTGCAACCTTTGAAAATGACTTTTTCTCGCCAAGAAAGGAATTGAATGTATCCTTAATAACAGAGTATAGAGTTTTAATTAAGGGGATTCTTTCTAACAATCTGTCAATCAAACGGAAAATAGCTCCCGCAAATACTTTCGTTGATAACCAGCCTAGAATCGTAATGACGACAAACGTAAGTAATAATCCAATTCCGGGGATATAATCCTCTCTCAAATACGGCTTCAGGAAATTCCCTAAAATCCCATCTAAAAACAAAAAGACTTTAAAAACTACATACACAACTAAAATAATCGGAACAATTGTCAAAATTCCATTAATAAAATTTCGTAAGATGCTTTTCATTTAAATTTCTCCTTGTATCCCTTTTGTGCTGCTTAAAGATTTTACACCATAGTCAAACTAGAATTCAAATGTCCATGGTTCTATTTTTAGGCGTAAAAAGGGCAAACTTTGAATTAGCTTGCCCTTTTATTAACTATTTTTATTCGATTCGGTTCAGGCAATAAAAGATTCATAATCGCCGCAGCAAGAACAATTAAGATTGATATATAAAGAGATAATTCATAATTACCATAACTACTATATAATAGTCCTGGAATATAAGCACCTAATGCCGAACCAATTTGATGGCTAAGAGATAAACACCCTACAATAAATCCAATTGAATAGTTTTTAAAATATTGAGTTAACAATAATTGAGTGGGTGCAACTGTAGCAAAATCAACGAATCCAAAAATAGCTGCAAATAGTAACAATAACACAGTGTTGTGAGAGTAAACTAGAATGCCTATTGATAAAGCACGTGTAAAATAAATAAAAACTAATAGTTTACGGCTACTCCAATAATCAATGATAACACCAGAAAGCAAGATTCCAACAATATTACAAGCAGCTAAAATACTTACTGCTGTGCCTGTTACAGTTGCTGAAAAGCCATGGTGGTGGGATAAAGGAATTAGGTGTGTATCCATCAAACCCGTTGTTGTAAATCCACAAACAGCAAAAGGTAACATTAAAAACCAGAATTGGCGCATTTTAAACAGAACTTTAAGTGAGACAGATTTCTTAACAGGTTCTGTCTCAGATTCTTCTTTCTCAATTATTTTTCCGCCCAAAGGCTCCATTTCTTTTTCATCGGGATGGTTGCGTAAAAAGAAGAATACGACAGGGAATACGATGACGATTAACAGAGCACCTAAAATAAAGATTGTGATCCTCCAATCAAACCAATGAATTAACATAAGAGAGCCTGGAACAAGGAGCATTTGTCCAAATCCAAAGCCAGCTTCCATAATCCCTAATGCTAGACCACGTTTTTTATTAAACCAATTCGTAATAAGAACTGTGCCAGCTACGTTCGATGCACCGCCAACACCCACTGATACTAGAGAATAAATGACGAATAATTGCCAAGGCTGCGTAACAAAAGTGATGAAAAAGAAGCTGATTCCTACAATAAACGTACTAATAGATAAAATAAGGCGCGCACCATATTTGTCTATAAATCTCCCAATAAAGGGTTGTGATAGACCATAAAT
The DNA here is from genome assembly GCF_031324165.1 of Ferdinandcohnia sp. QZ13. Taxonomy (NCBI): domain Bacteria; kingdom Bacillati; phylum Bacillota; class Bacilli; order Caryophanales; family Bacillaceae; genus Ferdinandcohnia; species Ferdinandcohnia sp. QZ13. Next base: position 284,519 of record NZ_JAVIVW010000001.1, read on the forward strand.
GACAAAACTTATGGTTGAAATGAGTGAAGTTGTCGCCCTGTCCATATGTAAGTCTTGCTCCCAAGGCTCAACAAACGCTCCGAATGCTAACCTTCCTCCTTGAACTGCTAAAAATGCGAGGAACGTGACAAATACAATCATCCACGCATAATGAAATTTACCCTTCATTTTGATCTCCTTCGTCTGATGTAAAAATAGAGTGGACAATGTTAAATATTCCATTTGCCCTTGATAATAATGTTATACTATCAAACTTTTATCAGACTTTTCAATTCTTTTTTAATAGTCTTAACAGTATGCTTTGTAAAAGCCCTTCCTTTCCAAAAACCAAAACATATTTTAGTAATATAGTCTGAAATAAAAAGGAGGGGAGAGTGATGAGCGATAGAAGAGGGTTCGGTTTTTGTATGCCTGGCTATAGATGGTGTGGTCCAGGCTGTGGTGGTTCTGGTCCACCCACAAATCGGGTAGATTCATGTTGTATGAGACATGACCTTTGCTATCGACGATATGGTCCGTCACGGGATTGTGACCAAGCTTTTATGGAGTGTTTGCGGCGAAAACAGAGAAACCGATATACAAAAGAGGGAAGAGATGCAGCATTATTTTATAACGTAATGAGATTTAGAAATTTATTTCGACTATAAAAAAGGGTGCCAATCAATCCTATAAAAATAGGGGATTGGCACTTTTTTCTAGATTAGGCAGTTCCAAGAGTAACGCCGATTTTTTTCAAATATTGACGATATGCAATACTCATACGATCAGATTTTAAGGAAAGCTCAACCTGTAGATCTAATGGAAGATCTTCCGGCTTTTGATTTTCAACAATGGGCTTGTCCTGTGCAAAAATCATATCCTGGAACTTAACCGTTTCTTCGTCAGTTGTACCTGTGTCATAGTTAAAGGAAATAATTCCATGAGCAATCGATTTTTCTTCCGTAACAGGTTGAATCATAAGGACAATTGTCATTTTATTATCGTTGTCAGGGTCTCTCTTTGTAAATTGAACAACAAGAGGATTGAATACTTCGTACGTATAATAAACATCCTTAGCCACCCCAGTTCCATCTGGATCTGGTTGGAAGATGGCAATCTCATCAGAGTAAATAGAATCTTGGCCCTGATGAACATCGTAATCGCCAATCACTGGCTTGTCTTGAACACCTAGGAAGCCTTCATGAACGAATGCAAGGTGACCAACATCGAGGAAATTTTCAACAACCCTAGGTGGCTTCGCATTTATTTCAATTTGTCCCCAAATTACATTATGATAGCTTTCGTCAAGAAACGGACGATATGTAAACATTTTAGGATTATTATTATTTAAATTCACCCATACATAGCCGTATTCTTCACGGCAATTAAATTTAATTGCCTTTGCTTTTAATGGAATTTTTCTTCCTTCAGGCAATTGAGGAATCTTTGTACAATCTCCTTCAGAATTATATTCCCAGCCATGGTATGGACAAACGAGCTGTCCATCTTTTACACATCCTAAAGATAGAGCTGCACCACGATGTATACAAAGGTCTTTAAAAGCGTGAATACCTTCTTCTGTTCTAAATAAAACAATTCTTTCACCTAGTATGATGACTTGTTGTGGTTCTTCTTTAATATCTTCAGCTCTTGCTGAAACAATCCATTGATCTCTTAATACTTGGTCTTCAACTAACATGACCAATCCTCCTTAATTCTTGTATTCCCTCATTACATTTTATATAGAAGAACTTACAAAGTCAACGAAAACCGAACATTAATAAAATACCTATATAAAATATTCGTATTTTGTATTTACATTTTAAAAAACCTTCTTTATAATTCAAATATGTTATACAACGTGTTAATAGTGTTATTACCATAACTACTATATGTTACCATTAATAACCAGAGTTTTACTCTGAAGAAGTAGCTTTATATTTATTTATTTCATAACATTGGGGGAAGAACAGTGGAACAAAATTCTCAAAACCCGAACTTAACCGTCGGAGTCAATGACAAAATTAGTGTCGGTAAATCTCTTTTACTAGGTTTTCAACACGTACTTGCAATGGATCTTTATATTGCTCCAATTATAATTGCTGGCCTACTTGCATTGAACACAATGGATACAACTTACTTTATTCAGATGTGTTTTCTTGCAGCTGGTATCGCTACCCTCATTCAAACCATCGGAGGTTTAAAATTACCTGTTGTTCAGGGGCCTTCTTATGTACCAATCGGTGCCCTTGCTGCAATCGGTGGTAAACTTGGATTAGGAGCAGTATTCGGAAGCTTAATACCAGGTGCTCTATTAATTGCAATCTTAGGTTATCCATTAAAAGTATTTGCAAAAACCGTTAGAAAAATTATTCCTCCATTAGTAGGAGGTACAGTAATTGTCATAGTAGGGATTTCGTTAATGCCTAGTGCGTTCAATAGCATTTATTCTGCACCGGGAAATGTCGGTCATAATGTGATTGTCGCTGCCGTTTCAGCAGGAGTATTATTGGTATTTATGTTACTTGGTCGTAAAAAATCGGGATATGGTACGTTTTTCCGTTTAGTTTCAGTTATTTTGGCAATTTTAATTGGAACAATCACAGCATCATTTTTTGGTACTGTAGATTTTTCAGCTGTTAAGGAAGCAAAGTGGATTTCATTACCAAGCTTCTTTCCATTTGGACAACCTATTTTTGATCTTCAAGCCATTTTAACAATGGTATTTATTTATATGATTATTTTAATTGAAACAACAGGTACTTGGTTTGTTGTATCAACGGTTACAAATGAAGAGTTGGATGATCAGCGATTGAATCGTGGATCTGTAGGCGAGGGGCTTGGCTGTTTTGTAGGTTCTTTAGTTGGCGGAACACCGGTGACAGGTTATTCTTCTAATGCCGGCATTCTGGCGATTACTGGAGTTGCTAGCCGTATGGCAATTATTGCAGCAGGGGTTATTTTAATTTTCTTAGGGCTTATTCCAAAGCTATCAGCAATTATTACTTGTATTCCTCAGCCTGTTATCCAAGGTATTTTCGGAGTTGTTTGTGTGGCAATCGTAATGAATGGTTTAAAGGTAATTCAACATGTTACGATTGATGACCGAAACATGATTGTAATCGGAGTTCCTATTCTGTTAACGGTTGGAACAATTGTATTACCAAAAGAGATTCTTTACAGTGTTCCTGATTTTGCTAACTATATTCTTTCTTCTGGTACAGCTGTTGGTGCAATCGCGGTATTGATCCTCAACTTGCTCATTCCTGAGGAAAAGAAAAAAGTAAAAACTGAATCCTTATCATAATCGTAAATGCCATCTAGTAAAAGCTAGGTGGCTTTTTATAATTTAAAAAGCCCTCAATTTCATCATAGAAACTGAGAGCCTTTAAGAATATTAGTTTATGCAGTTACTGCTTCTGCTGATTCTTCTAATTCACTAGCAGGACCAAAGAATTCGAAGTGAATATTTTCTGATTCAACGCCCCATTCTTTTAATGAGCGATACATCATCTTCATGAATGGTACTGGTCCACAGAAGTAGAAGTCTGCATCTGTTGTTCCAACAGTTGTTTTTAACCAATCAAGGTCAATGAAGCCTTCCTTATCAAAGTTCGATTCTTGACGATCTTGGTCGGTAGGGGCCGAATAAGCAACGAAATTCTTCACATTCTCATGTTTTGATGCAAGATCAGCAACATCGTCTTTTAATGCGTGAACCTCACTATTAAGTGCACCATGGATGAACATAACTTCACGTTCAGGCTGTTGCTCTACAATTGTATTTAACATGCTGACCATTGGTGTTAATCCAACACCACCACTTAATAAAATGGCAGGAGTTTCTTTTGCTTCAAGAACGAAATCACCAGCTGGAGCACTTACAGTGATTACATCAGCTTCATTAATTTCTTGATGTAAGTAATTTGAAACGACACCATATTCTTCACGTTTGACACTAATTCTGTAATAGTCTTTCCCAGGTGCATCTGAAAGGCTATAGTGGCGGATATGTGTATATTCGTCACCCTCAGGCTGCACTTTAACAGTTAAGTATTGACCGGCTTGATAAGATGCAATTTCTGTTCCATCTTCAGGCTTTAAATAGAAGGAAGTAATAACTTCACTTTCTTTCACTTTACGGTCTACAACAAAGTTTTTGAAGCCTTCCCAACCTCCAGGCTGTTCCTTTGCTTCCTGATACATTGCTTTTTCCACACCGATGAACGCATCTGCAATTGCCCCATAAGCTTCAGCCCAAGCGTTGATAATTTCATTTGTTGCTGCATCCCCTAATACTTCTTTAATTGCACCAAGTAGGTTTTCACCAACGATTGGATAATGTTCAGGTTGAATTCCTAATGCGCGGTGTTTTTGAGCAATTTGTTTAACAACAGGAAGAATAGCTCCTAAATTATCAATATGAGCAGCCGCAGCATAAACTGCGTTTGCTAAAGCTGTTTGCTGGCGGCCTTGTCTTTGATTTGCATGGTTGAAAATATTTAACAATTCTGGGTTATTTTTAAACATACGCTTGTAAAAATGTGTTGTAATATCTTTACCGTATTTTTCAAGTACTGGAACTGTGCTTTTTACGATTTCAATTGTTTGTTGAGTTAGCATGATATGACGTCCTTTCAAAACAAATATTTAAAATACATGTTTATAATATAACGACAGTGCAAATAAAAGATACCTTTTTAATACATCTTTTAAAAAATTGTCACATTTACAGTGAAAACAGGACTTTCGTGCTATACTTATTAAGAACTCATCAATATAAGGAGTTTTTTAAATGAAGTTAACTAATTATACGGATTATTCTTTACGCGTTTTAATGTATTTGGCAATGAAAAATGAAGAAGAATTGTGTACAATCCAAGAAATTGCAGAAGCTTATAATATATCAAAAAACCATTTAATGAAAATCATTCATCATTTAGGAAAACTAGGGTACATCAAAACCATTCGTGGAAGGAATGGGGGCTTTAGGCTTGCGAAGCATCCAAAAGATATTAATATTGGGGAGGTCGTGTCGAATACAGAGGACGACTTCAATATCGTGGACTGCTTTAAAGAGGGAGGGGGCTACTGCTCCATTTCACCATCTTGTAAACTAAAACATGCATTAAATGAAGCATTACAGGCTTTCATAAATGTATTAAATGGCTATACGTTAGAAGACTTAGTGACGAATAAATCAGACTTGCTCAGTTTATTTCACATTCAGGATCAGAAATAAAGAAATTCCATGTCCACAAAGAGGTCTAAGTATAACTCTCCAACAGGAACCAATAGTAGTCGTTTTACATACATTTAAGTAGACGAAGTAATTAGAAAATTGGTTTTTAAAGGAGAAGGAGAGAGATGATAAATCAGACGTCTGGTTTTTACTGCCCTTATTGTCACGGATACTTAGAACCACGGAACATGTATGATGAATATTACTATCACCAGTACGTACAACCGTACCCAACACCTTACTATGGGTGGGATTGGAATCGAAATCCCGATACGATTTTAGGAAAAGCTACTTGGACATGGGGCGGAACACCAACAAAATGTGAAATGGGTTGGTCCTATGACAACAACATGACTGTAGCAGTCGGAGAAAATAGTCCATTTAAATGTGGTCAACGTTTACGAATCCGAAATGTTTCTTTTGTTCCGAATCAAGACGTAATAGTAACAGTAGTTGATCAGGTGAAGAAATTCCCAGCAAATCGAATTAACCTTCACCGCAAAGCATTTGAAGCATTGGGTGCTTCACCAAGTGTTGGCGTTTTAAATGTAGAAATTACACCACTCGACTAATATAGACTAAAGGAGAACAATGACCATTGTCCTCCTTTTTCAATTTATTACTCTACATCCGTTTTATTGATAGGTTCGCAATGATTTTCCTCATCATTTTCCTCAAGAAGATGTTCTGAATGCAAAGCATCGTAAGCAGGGTTTGTAATATAAAGAACCTGGTTCTTTACATGCTCATCTTTCTTCATAGATTTCCATCCTTTCCCATATGTTATTTTACTAATATGGCTTTTTGAGGTTCTTTTTACACATATTAATCAGATAAAAAAGCCATCTACGTAGATGGCTCCAGGCTGTTGACAAACGCTCGCATACTTCGTTGCTTGCCTCTCTCGTCCGCTCATGAAGGCAACTTCTCTTCGCGTCTTCGATCAGTTGCGCGCCTTGTCTGACAAGCGTTTTCAAGACAGTTTGGGGAGAGTAATTTACATCTAGATATCCTGTAAAAAAACGTGTAGACAAAGTCAGTACTGACTTTGTCTATACTCTGAAGCCATCTAAGTAGATTGCTCAATTTTATTAGTATGATATTTTATACCGGTGTGGCTAATAGTTCTATAAGATGTTTGTCAATCTGATCAAAGTAATCTGGTCCTTCTACACCAAATAAGCCAAAATGACCGCAAATACTTTTGATTAATCGGAGTTCACTGTTCGGAATCATTTTTTGTTCGTCTTCACAGTCTCGTGGAGGGAAGAACATGTCCTCATCTATCGGCATAACAAAGGTTTTTGCTTTGATTCTTCCAAGTGCCTCTTCTAGATTTCCGTTTGTCATTCTACTTACATCCCCACGTTGCCATTTCCATGCCATCGTGAGCAACGCATTTGGGTCCATCGCCGCAAAAAGTGGCTGTAAAAAATCGTTAACGAATTCGTTAACAGAATTGACTCCAAATAGGCGCCATTTTTCTTGTTTATAAAATTCTGTGCTAAGCCCCATAACAGCCCATATTTTTGCATGTCTATTTAAACCTTCGACTACCTCCGTACAAGAGTGATAGTTTCCATTTTTCCAGCCTGGATCTGAAGTGATGGCTTCTATTAAAGTTTCTGTGAAGATGAAATCGTGTGTTGTATTTTTAGCAGTTCCAGCAATTGGTGCAGCACGTTTGACCATATCCGGATATCTCACAGCCCATTCATATGTCTGTTGGGCTCCCATCGAACCACCAACAACTAACGCAACTTCTTCAATCCCATATTTTTCAGTAAGGAATTGATGCTGAGCACGTACATCATCACTAATCCTGACCTTCGGAAAGTTTACCATACTAATAGGAGCGGGGCTGTTATGTGGGGAACTTGAAAGTCCATTTCCAATTTGGTTGATAATTACAATAAAGTATTTACTAGGATCTAATGCTCTTCCTTCGCCTATATATGGCTCATAGGCCTTGTTTGTACCGGAAAACCAAGTAGGGACGACAATTACATTATCCTTCGCTTCGTTTAATTCACCGAATGTCGCATAGGCAAGTTGACAGTTTGGAATCATTCCACCTTCTTCTAGCGTAAAATCCCCTAAATTATGAAGTTCATAAGGACCGTGGAGTTCTTGGCTATAAAATGAATTCTCAATCAAAGTGGGACCACCTTTCTTTTTTTGATTCTACTAATACAATATATAGAATAAATCTAGCTTAAGAACTACTAGGTGGACAAACTTTTTTAATAATCTTGAATATTTTTTTGAAAAGTAAGCACATTTTCGTTTCCCCTTCATATACTACTTATTGTGTGAGAAAACTGTTAGAAGGGAAGTACGGAAGATGAGCAACGAGATTAAAACAACTGTTTCAAATGATTACAAAGACAAAGAGGGCTACAAAGTAATCGAAGTAAACCTTAACAATCCAACAGAAAATTTATTTGCTGTTGTTACTCCTATAAAGATGCAGTAATGTACTCTAAATACTATCTTTTCGTACGTATTCTACATAGAAAAGATGGTATTTTTTATTTTGCTTATAAAAGGTAATAAAGTACAATAAAGGAAACGTACTAAGGGAGTATGATATGAACGAATTAAATAAACTTGTTGAATTATTTGAATCTAATAGAAATGAAGAAAATGCAGAACCAATGAAGAAATATATGAAAAACCTTTTCCCATTCCTTGGAATAAAAGCACCATTAAGAAGACAATTAATGCGTGACTTTTATAAAGAAACAGGTATTTTACAGCAAGAAATTAATCTTGAGCTTGTCAAACAATTGTGGATGAAAGAAGAACGCGAATATCAATATGCAGCTTTAGACTATTTAGTCAGGTCTTTAAAGAAAATAAATAGCAGCCATTTGCTATTTATAGAGAATCTCATTATCACAAAATCTTGGTGGGATACGGTCGATGTTCTTGCCCCACATCTTATTGGAAAAATCGCAAAAGATACACCCAGCATAATTGAGGAAAGAATTGAAATATGGGCATTTAGTGACAACATATGGCTAAAACGTTCATCGGTATTATTTCAATTAAAATATAAACTAGAAACAAATGAAACATACCTATACAAATACATAAGAGCCAATGCAGATAGTAAGGAATTTTTCATTCAAAAGGCAATCGGTTGGGCATTAAGGGAATATTCAAAGACGAACCCAGATTCAGTTCGTGAATTTATAAATGAAAAAACATTGGCGAAGTTGAGCGTTAGAGAGGGGAGTAAATATATTTAAAGGCTGGTATTCAAATACCTTTACATTTTTGTCCTAACCTACTATGCTTATAGAAAGAATATTCGCAAACTACTAGGGGTGCCCGATTGGGCTGAGAGAAAAACGGACGTTTTTTAACCCTTTGGACCTGATCCGGGTAATACCGGCGGAGGAAAGTAGAGTGGAAAACTTCCATTTTTTCTTGCTACCTAAGTCAGGTCCATTTATGTGGGTCTGGCTTTTTTTGCGTATTTCTTATCTTACCATATTAGGAGGCTACTAGAATGAAGTTACAAAATCAGGTTGTTCTCGTTACCGGTGGTGCACGTGGACTAGGAAAGGAAATTGTAAAAGGATTTGTAAATGAAGGAGCGAAAGTGGTTATCAATTACTTCAAAAGCGAAGCCAAAGCTCATTCTCTAAAAGAAGAAATTGGTGAAAACGCGCTTGCGATTCAAGCTGATGTGAGAAATCGTGAACAGGTAGAGAACTTATTTATTGAAGCGAAAAAGCATTTTGATCAACCTATAACAACAGTTGTTAATAACGCTTTAATAAATTTCCGTTTTGACCCAATTACTAGAAAAAACGCAGAAGATATATCTTGGGAGGATTATCACACACAGCTTGAAGGTGCAATACGAGGAGCTTTACATACGACTCAGGCTGCGGTTACTGACATGAAGGAATTAGGCTTTGGTCGAATCGTGACAATTGGTACGAATCTCTTCCAAAACCCTGTCGTTGCTTATCATGATTACAACACCAGTAAGGCAGCACTTTTAGGATTTACTCGGAACATGGCAAAAGACCTTGGTGCATATGGCATTAACGTTAACATGATATCAGGAGGTTTACTTCAAACAACAGATGCAAGTTCAGCAACTTCTGAAGAGGTTTTCCAATTAATTAAGAATTCTACACCCCTTCAAAAAGTCACTACACCAGAGGATGTTGCGAATGCGGTTCTTTTCTTTGCATCACCATGGAGTAAAGGAGTAACTGGGCAGAACCTTGTCGTTGATGGTGGATTAGTAATGGACTAACAATTCAAAGGAGGATTCACAATGAATAAAACTTTAAAAATGACAATCACAGCGATGTTTGTCGCAATAGGAACAGTTACAAGCCATTTGTTTGCGATACCAATCGGATTTACAAAAGTGTTTCCAATGCAGCATTTTATTAATGTATTGTCGGCAGTCATTTTGGGTCCAGCATACGCAGTACTTCAAGCTTTTTCAGTATCTTTACTTCGAAACATGCTTGGTACGGGTTCGTTATTTGCCTTTCCAGGAAGTATGATTGGAGCATTTTTAGCAGCCTATTTATATTCAAAAACAAAGAAAGCTTCTATGGCAATGACCGGTGAAATTGTCGGAACTGGACTATTGGGTGCGATGGCTTGCTATCCAATCGCCACACTCATTCTTGGTCAAGATGCTGCGCTTTTTGGATTCGTACCATCGTTTATTTTTAGCTCAATTGCAGGTTCTATCTTTGGGTTTATTATTGTTGGCATTGTATTAAAAAACCCTGCCTTTAAAACATATCAAGAACGAAACCTTTAACATCGGAAAAAGACTAAACATTTAGCGTTTAGTCTTTTTTAAATCATTAAACCACCTGCGATATATAGAGCTGTTGCAAGGATGCCACCTATGGTTGAAACTTTTAATTTGTATTGAGCATAGTCAACTAGGTCCAGATCTAAAATCGATGCTGTTGTAATGGTTGTATCACCAAGAGGGGAAGTCAACGCCCCAAATGCTCCACTCGCAAAAACAGCTCCAACGGTTAATGGGATCGAGGCACCTGTCGACAAAGCTAGCGCTATCCCAAGCGGCATAAATAAGCCCCACGTTCCCCATGAGGACCCAATAAAATAGCCAACAACAGAGCCGATAATAAAAATCGTTGCAGGAGTCAAAAAACCGGGTAGAAATGAACCTAGGGTTGAACTAATAAATACAGAAAAACCGAGTTCCTCTGCTGATAAAGTTAGGGCCCATATTAAGATAAGGAGGCTTATCGCCTGCATCATTTGATTCCCGCCATCGTAAAAATGATACATAATCTCATGTAATTTCTGTTTTCGAATCACATAAAAGACAAATGTAAAAACGAGGGTGATGAACACAGCTAATAGCATCACAAAAGTAGCATCAGCCATCGAAAATGCTTCAAAAACCGTTTCGGCTCCGAGTGATTTGCCATCCTCCCATAGTAGGTAAAGCGATAATCCTAACAATAGAAATACTGGAACTATTAAATTCCAAGGCTGAGCTTTTACAAGCGATAACTCTTTTTTTATCCCCATACGGTGAAATTCGTGCTCATTTTCTTCTTGGTCCTGATTTTTATCAGAATTGGACTTTTTTTTAGATGGCCATAATGTTTGCATGATTCCAATAAGAAGCATTGCAATTGCATAAAAATTGAACAGGATGCTTAGTAGGAAAACTTCATATGCGGACATACCTAGGTCAAGACCTTTAATACCACCTTCAACAAGTGAAACCATAAAGCCAACAAACGCAGTCGCTACTGGTAAAAGTACGATTACCGATTCGGTGGAAATATCTAATGTCATGCCGACCTTCTGTTTTGATAGGTTCATTTTTTTGATTAGTTGTTTAATTATAGGCCCAATCATCATAATCCGAAACATTGGCATCATAAAAGTAAAAGGGAGGGTGAGCCAAATTAAACCGAGCAAACCTCGCTCGCTTTTAATTTTTTCCCCAATCCATTCTGTAAATCCTTTAATACCTCCAGCGATATTCATCATTCCAACTAAACCACCGAACACATACAAAAAACTTACGATTTTAATATTGGTTGGATCTGATAAAGTGGTCACGATATATGTTATCGATTGCTGTGTTCCAGCTAATAAATCAGATGTAACAAGAATCGCACCTACTAATAATCCTAAAACAAGTCCAGGTAAAATATCCTTTAACCAAATCGCCATCCCGATTACAATAAAAAAAGGAATTAGAGAGAGCCATGAATGTTCCAAACCAATATCCTCCAATATCCAAAATTGTTCATTTGGTTAGTATGACCAATTTTGGATGGGAGTATTTTGAATGCGTGAGTCTCTCTAATGATATAGAAATAATCTAACATTTTCATTTTCATCTATTGTTCCAAGTAAAATTTCATTAAGTGTTACATTCTTAACGGTTGCTTGGAGTTTTTTCAATAGCCAATCTTCGTTTTTTCCAATTTCGGTTAATACATTATGATCGATCTTTTTCTCTTTAATAATGGTCTTAGGATATTGAAATGGTTGAATAGGGGCATTAAGGGAATTCGGAGTTAACGGTTGGTGTTCACTTTTTAAAAAAATCGATACAGATCCGCCAGGCTCCCAAGAAGCTAAAGCAACCTTCTGAATATCTTCTATTTTATCCATCCTTAATTCTGATAAAAGAACATCGATTGAAATCCTAGCTTTGTTCAAGTTTTTATAAAGCACTTTCCCGTTTTCAATTAGTGGAATCGGTGCAGGAATAAACAACTTTCTTATCATATTTGACCGTAGACTTAATAAAATACCAATCAAATAAAGAATCAAGATAACGGTCATCGTAATCATCGACCCTTTTAAACCTAACCCCTCATCTGATAATGGATGAGCAATTATATTTCCAATTAGTAACACAATCACAAAGTCGAGAAGACCGACCTGTGAAATCGTTCTTTGGCCCATCATTCTAGCTACTACGATAAAAAAAACGAAGCCGACAATTGCTCTAAGAATCCAGTCAACAGCAGTGAGATGGTCTTGCGAGGCAAAAAAATGCATAAATACTCCACCTTAACCTAAATTTCCCTAATTAGTTTTTACCTATTTCTTGATTACTATTAAAATTTGCAACCAAGTAAAAAACACTTTCTTTTCAAATAGAAAGTGTTTTTATGCTTTAAAATAATCCTACTAATTGTTGAATAGCTAAAACTACGAATAAAACCAAACATGCAGATAATACAATATTGGACAGTAAACGATTACTATACTCTTTTCCAATGCGTTTGGAATTCAGCAACCACAATAAACTTATCGATAAAAATGGCATAAACAAAGCTCCAAGTGCACCATATAAAATAATTAACTCAACAGGTTTACCAAAGAATAAAAGGAGCATAGGAGGGAAGGTTAGCCAGGCTAAAAATGCACGGTATGCCAGATCTTTTTCAGTAACTGAGCGATCGTGTTCCTTTTTCGTAATGCGTACAAAGTCTGCAAATAGATAAGGAACGCCATTCCAGACTCCTAATAAAGAAGAAAACGCTGCAGACCAAAAACCAATTAAAAAGAGCCAAGTAAAAACAGTTCCGAATTTGTCACCAATCATCTCTGATAATTGATATAACCCTTGTTCGCCTTGTATTTCAATTCCAGTTCCATAAAGGAACTGACTTCCTACTATTAAAAGAGATAGAGTGAACAATGCAGTCATAAAATATGCTGCCTTTGAATCCAATCTCATCATTGGAATCCAGTCTTTCCCTTTCCAGCCTTTTTCTTTTAACCAATAGCCATAGGATGCCATCGTTATAGTACCACCTACACCACCGATAAGACCTAGAGCAAGCATAAAAGAGCCTTGTGGAATAGTTGGAACAAAACCTTTTAAAAGAACACCAATAGCAGGTAAGAATAATACTGCAGAACCAATAACTGTAACAAACATTAATCCTATTAGAACCATCATTACTTTTTCGAATAGGAGATAACGACCACTCCAAATGAGAAGGAATCCTACAATTGCATGAATTACAGCCCAAGCCCAAAAGGGGAGGACAGGAAACATCGCGGTCATCGCCATAGCACAAGCAGATGTTGCGGCCGCTCCGTACACGAATCCCCAAATAACAGAATAAATTCCGAAATAACCAGTAGCCCATTTTCCCATTTGCAGCCAGCCTTCAATGATCGTTTTTCCTGTAGCAAGATGCAAACGACCTACACCTTCATTTAAGAAATATTTAAAAATAGAACCAAGAATAATTGCCCAAACGAATACAAGTCCAAAGCCTGCCCCCGCAACTAATGCTGCGACAAGGTCACCTGTTCCGACCCCCGTTGCTGCTGCAACAAAACCCGGACCAATCATCGCGAATTTCTTTTTATAACTCGTTGGTGCCTGTATTGGCGTATGTAGATTTGACATAAAGTAACCCCTTTCATGGTGAAGTGAAAATATTTTTCAAAATTATATCACAATTAAAATAAATCCTCTTGGTCAAATAGTCTGAATTTTTTCTCGAACTTCAGTCGAGCAACATTGTTTGTTTCTTTACTTACAATTGATAAGATAGTAATGAAACAAAATGGAAGAGAGGTCATACACATGACAAATATAAATATTCCTGTCTCGGTTCTAAACCTTGCTCCAATTCGTAAAGGGCAGAATCAGAAAGACGCAATTGATGCTATGGTTGACTTAGCTCAAACTACTGAAAAAATGGGTTACAAAAGATATTGGATTGCGGAACATCACAATTCACCAACATTAGTCAGTTCTGCTACGTCCATTTTAATTAAGCATACTTTAGAGCACACAGAAAAAATCAGAGTTGGTTCCGGTGGAGTTATGCTTCCAAACCATTCACCACTAGTTGTAGCAGAACAGTTTGGAACCATGGCGACCATTTATCCAAACCGTCTTGATTTAGGTCTGGGAAGAGCACCAGGAACCGATATGATGACAGCCAGTGCATTAAGACGTTCAAATAATGATTCTGTTTACACTTTTCCTAATGATGTAAATGCTTTACTCACCTACTTTGGTCTGATGGAACGCCAAGGGTATGTAAAAGCTTATCCTGGAGTAGATACAAATGTACCAATCTATATTCTTGGTTCTTCAACCGATTCTGCTTATTTGGCTGCAAAATTAGGACTTCCGTATGTATTTGCCTCACATTTTGCACCTAGATATATGGAGGAGGCGATTTCCATTTATCGCAAACGTTTTGAGCCATCCAAATATTTAAGTTCACCTTACATGATGGTATGCCTCAATGTAATTGCAACAGATACTGATGAAGAGGCTAAACGAGAAATCACAACCATGCAGCAATTTTTCTTAAACGTTGTACGTGGTTCACAAAACCCATTACAACCACCAGTTGAGAACATGGATGAACTATGGAACCCACATGAAAAAGAAATGGCACAATCCATGTCTAGTGTCACATTATTAGGAAGCAAAGATACCATACGTAAGCAATTAACAAGCTTCCAGGAAAAATATAATGTCGATGAGCTCATGGCTGTTTCTTACATCTATGATCAGGAAAAACAAAAGCGTTCATATGAGATCTTAAAAGAAGTTGTCGATGGAAAGTAAGTTTTGACGTGCATTTTACTAATATGAAGGTGAAATTTATACAAAATTGGGTGATATGAAGCAAATTGCTTCACAATATCACATATACTTGCTAAAATAAAGTGAAACTAAATATTGATCTATCTTCGGGGCTGGGTGAAAATCCCGACCGGCGGTGATGAGAGTACTCTCTAAGCCCGCGAGCCGAAAGGCAGGATTTGGTGCGATTCCAAAGCCGACAGTATAGTCTGGATGGGAGAAGATGGAGGTTCTGCGCGTTCAAAAAATTTATAATGATTGGACGTTTATTAAGCATGCCTTTTACATTAACTCCCTCAAGAAGCTATTCTTGGGGGTTTTTATTTGGGTATGTCTTAAAAGCTGAACCTTTCTTCTTTTGAGGTGGATCGACAAAAGAGGAGAGGAAAGAAAAAAATGAAGAAAATACCTTTACGTCAATTTGTGGCAATTGCAATGTTGAGTACGATTTCGTACATCCTAATGTTTTTAAACTTCCCGTTGCCAACATTCCCAAGCTTTTTGAACGTCGACTTTAGCGATGTTCCCGCATTACTAGCAGCACTTATTTTTGGACCGATGGCCGGAATCCTGGTTGAATTATTCAAAAACATGATTGATTATTTCATCACCGGAAGTGAAACTGGCGTACCAGTTGGTCATATTTCAAACTTTGTAGCAGGGATTATATTCGTTCTAACAACCTACTATATTTTTAAACTAATAAAAACGAAATTAGGCTTAACAGTCGGATTAATTGGCGGTACAGTGATGATGGCAATCATCATGAGTGTTCTTAACTACTATGTATTTCTACCGGCATTCAACTTTTTCTTGAATATCCCGATCATGTCAGCACCAGAGACACTCAAAATGGTGGTTTACGCAATTCTTCCGTTTAACATTCTAAAAGGATTGATCGTTGCAACAATTTTCATGTTGTTGTATGCTCGTCTACATCCGTGGATTAATAAACAAGCATCTATATAAATAATTTGATATGGCAAGCACCCGGGGGCGGGTGCTTGTTTTGTTTTATTTCATAAGACTACTTTGTTTAGACACAACACCAGAAGACAAACTTCATTATTTTGATTTGAAATGTCATTGGGAATATGTTTGGAACACAGACTCTTGCAAATTCATCAACTGGTTGTCTTCGACGCGGCTTTCAAAGGCAAAAGATAGGTAAATCGCTTTGAATATGTCTTTGATGCTGGTTATCATAGACAAAATCAAGCAATTTCATCGGCTATTTGTCCCTGACAATGCTTCTCAAAGACAAAAGATCGTTTGTATGCTTTGTAAATGTCTCTGAGGATAGCTATCGTAGACAAAATCAGGCATTTTCATCAGGAATTTGTCTCTGACATGGCTTCTAAAAGACAAAAGATAGTTAGATCGCTTTGAATATGTCTCTTAGGATTGCTCTCGAGGTCAAACTGCAGCTAACTCACCGACCAAATGTCCCTGACACGAGTTCTCAAAGACAAAAGCAAGTGAGTTCACGTTTAAAATGCCCCTGAGACTAGCTCTCGAGGACAAACTGCACCTAACTCACTGACCAAATGTCTTTGACACGAGTTCACAAAGACAAAAGCAAGTGAGTCCTCATTTAAAATGCCCCTGAGACTAGCTCTCGAGGACAAACTGCACCTAACTCACTGACCAAATGTCTTTGACACGAGTTCACAAAGACAAAAGCAAGTGAGTCCTCATTTAAAATGTCTCCGAGACACTCTTTTGCATACAATCTTTATTATTCATAATACGTCCACCGATTATTTCTTACAATCTGATAATTCTTATCTAGAATTCTTTGAATTCTCTTCTTCGACTCCACAACACAACACCATTCCTGAACCAAATTCGTTGTAATCTTATTTTCAGGAAACAAAAGTTTCAATTCTGCAGTACTACGTAGTACTGCATCATTAACTAATTCCTCATGTCCACAGCGTCTACAAACACAATTTCTTCCAACAATCTCTACCGTCAAAGACCCACACTCCGCACAACAAATCCCTTTTTGTAACTGATCATAAGTATATTCCGGTAACTGACTATACGGAGACTCCTGCATGTGCATTGAAACTAATTTCTCCGCTAGCACTTTATGTTTATTATTTATTTTTGCATTAGACTTATTAAGATTTTGAAAAAAAGAGATTAGTTGTGTTGGAAAGATAATGGGTGTATGTAGCGGTGCTTGATATAGAGTAAAACCCGGATTTACAAAGACTACATAAGCATAAATTTGTATTGTAAAACCGAGACTTTGGAGAAGTTGTCGAAGTAAGGATTCGCTGCGATGGAGTTGAATGAGTGGGCTGTTCCTTTCTATTTTAGGTTTCTTGTAAAGTCGTTCTGAATCATAATAAAAATCACCCTCGTAATTTTTTATTTCAAAGAAATAGAGTACCTCGGCTGTAACCAACAGGGAATCAATTTGAAATGTAGTGTTATTAAATTGGAGCAATAAATCATTTAAAACCAGACAATCACATTCAAGATTTTTTGTGAATGAATCAAATAACAGTTCTCCTTCATACCCCTTAATTTGATTTGAAAAATACTTCCTTTCTGCTTTGTTCAAATCCATTCGAGCATCTTGGGATTTCATTATTTTGATGTGAATCGATTCGGTTCGTTCCTTGTAAATCATATGCCACAACCTTTCTTATAGTTTCGAATCTATTATACTCGTATTTCACCTTTCGCACCAAATAATGGTAAACTGGTAAAAGAATGATATAAGGGGATGAATACTATGAAGAAGGTCGTCCTTGCAGGTGGTACTGGTTTTGTGGGCACCTATTTTTTAAAAAGGTTTAGTGAACTTGGGTATGTAGTAAACGTGATTTCAAGAAATGCACCAAACATCACATGGGATGATAGAAAAGGAATTATAGAGGCACTCGAGGATTCCGAGATTCTTATCAATCTAGCTGGAAAATCCGTCAATTGCAGATATAACGAAAAAAATAAACAAGAAATTCTCCACTCTCGAACGGAGACTACGAAAATATTAGGTGATGCCCTCAAAGAATGTAAAAACCCGCCAAAATTATGGATTAATTCTAGCACAGCAACGATCTATCGGCATGCTGAAGATAGACCAATGACAGAAGAATCTGGGGAAATTGGTACTGGTTTTTCAGTAGATGTTGCAAAAAGATGGGAGGAAGCCTTTTTTTCTTATCAATTCCAGAGCACTAGGCAGGTTGCGCTAAGAATCTCGATTGTACTTGGAGCGGGTGGGGGTGTAATGATTCCATATAAAAACCTAGTTCGCTTTGGGCTAGGGGGAATCCAGGGACATGGTACTCAAAAATTCAGTTGGATTCATATTGAGGATTTGTTCAATATTGTTCTTTATATTCGGGATCATCCCCATCTAGCTGGGGTCTTTAACTGTTCAACCCCGAATCCTATTACAAATCGCGAGTTAATGAATAGTCTCCGAGGGGCATATAAACGTAAATTCGGATTACCTTCCCCAGCTTGGCTTCTTGAAATTGGTGCGATTTTTATTCGAACGGAAACGGAATTAATTTTAAAGAGCAGATGGGTTATTCCAGAAAGACTGATTAAGGAAGGATATATTTTTTCTTATCCAACAATCGAGGATGCACTTACACAAATAACAAAAAATAATTGAAACTAATTTCCTATAAATCCGTAAATAATAGTGTTAGAACTAAAATTGGAGGGGATTTTGTGGAAGGTAAAGGCTGCGTTAAATGCGGAAGCACAAATGCTGGTACGAAAGATGTATCGATGACTGGTTCTGGTCTTACTAAAATGTTAGATATTCAAAACAATCGTTTTACTGTAGTATATTGTAAGAATTGCGGATACTCTGAGTTCTACAATAAGAATTCTTCAACCGCATCAAATATCCTTGATTTATTCTTTGGATAATATGATGAAGGAGATACAAAAATCATGTTGCATAAGCTCATTATACAAACTAATAATCGTGACCAAATGGTAGATGTAACAGAAAAAGTTCAAGCCATTATTGACGAAAAGGGGATAAAAGAGGGCGCTGTGATTGTCTATTGTCCACATACAACAGCTGGGATAACGATTAATGAGAATGCGGACCCCGATGTAAAACGTGACATGATTCGCCGTTTTGATGAATTATATCCTTGGCATCATAAACTTGACCGTCACATGGAAGGAAATACCGCAGCTCATATGAAAGCTAGTACTGTCGGCGCTTCGCAACATGTTATTGTCACAAATGGCCGTTTACTCCTTGGTACATGGCAAGGCATCTATTTTTGCGAATTTGATGGTCCTCGAACGCGGACATTTTATGTAAAAATCTTGTAAATAGGCGAAACCAAATGGTTCGCCTATTTCATTTAGAAAACACAATTCATTCTGCTCCTTTATTAAACCCATAGAAGCAGAAAAATTCCCTTACTTTTGTTAAAATAATACTAAGCATTTTGTATTCGAAATTTTAAGGAGGGGAATATAATGGATGAACGTTATCCGATTGGAGAATTCCGATTTGATGGAGATTTGACAGAAGAATTAGCAGCCGGCTGGATAAAAGAAATTGAGAATTTACCGCCTTTACTAAAAGATGCGGTGAAAGATTTAACAGATCAACAGCTCGATACACCTTATCGTAACGGTGGATGGACACTTCGCCAGGTTGTTCATCATATTGCAGATGCATCGATGAATTCATATATTCGTTTTAAGTTAGCTGTAACTGAAGGTAATCCAGTTATTAAACCATATGATGAAGCAAAATGGGCTGTACTTTCAGATTCGACGTTACCGGTAGATGCTTCATTAGCAATCATCGAAGGTGTTCACAAACGTTGGGTCACACTTTTACAAAGCTTTTCAATGGATGATTATGATTTGTCATATGTTCCCCCAGAAGGTGGCGCAATGAAATTAGGCATCTTTTTAGGCTTTTGCGCTTGGCATGGAAACCATCATCTAGCACATATCACGACTTTAGTGAAAAATAAAAATTGGTAAATGGAAAAGCAATGCACGGTGCATTGCTTTTTTAATACGTTTCTTTATTAAACATCCATTTGATTAATTGCTTACCTTGTTCAAGTGTAATTTCACCTTCAGCAAGTGATTTCAAGATTGATCTCCATGAAGCAATAACAACAATATTTATAGGAAGAGAAGATTCTGAAATCATTCCGTTAAAAAAAGATTCCACTTTATCTTTATTTTTTCCAGGAGATTCCTCACAAAGTAAGCGACAAATATGAACCTTCACTGCAAAATCTATTCCAATTAGCATTGCTGCTTCAATTTTTCTAAATGTATCTTCAAATAAAGATACGGCACCCTCCATTCTATCTATAATCCTTTGTTCCATTTCAGCCCGAATAACTTCATAGAGCTTTGTTTTTGACCCAAAGTGATGATAAATAGCACCAGTAGTCACATTCGCTTTTTCAGCAAGTTCTGTGATATTTACCACTTTGTATCCTTTTTTACTAAATTCCTCTAAAGCCACTTTTAGTATGGTATCTTTATTAGTTCCTGGTATTGGTATCCACTCTTTCATATTTTGATCATACCATATTGACAAGAGTACGTAAATGACTTACGCTTGACGTAACTAATTTACGTATTACATAAATATATTATCTTAATTAGAAGGAGGAAAAGAAATGAAACTACTATTTTTATATCACCCTGTAAAAAACCTTAAAGAATCTCTTACATTTTACCGTGAAAATCTTGGATTCGAAGAAGCATGGAGAGAAGGGGAACATACTGCGGCCATTCATTTACCAGACACCGATATTCGTCTTATGATTGAGGATGAAGACGAAGGGCTTTCTGCAGGAGGAGTATTTCTGGTCAATAGTGTAGACGAATTTTATACCAAGAACAAGGACAATCTTAACTTTGTTAGAGAACCCCATGACATCCCACCAGGTCGTTATGCCATTTATTTAGACAATTCTGGGAACCCTATTCGCATTCTAGATTTTACAAAAGAAAAATAGCCCCTAATATGGGCAGACAGTCAAATGAACTGTCTGCTTTTCATAATGAAAAAGAGGAATCCGTGATTTAATTACAGAATACTTATGGATAAAATATTTTAGGAGGGTTTTGGTTGATTTATGAAATGACAATTCAATTTCGTGTTAGTGACATATCTAAGGGACAACATTGGTACGAAACACTCCTCAATAAAAAACCTGATTTTATTCCCCATGATGGGTTTGCTGAGTGGGAACTTCTTACTGGATGTTGGCTTCAGATTGCTGAGGGAATTCCCTCAATCGGTTCCGGTCCATTAAGATTAGGGATAGACAATCTTGAAAAAGAGCGTGAAAGACTAATCAATGATTTAAAAATAGAGCCATTTGATATATATTCAAGGGAAGAGGTCCCGGTTAAATGGGCCACATTTTCAGACCCTTGGGGAAATAAAGTTGGCTTATTTGAATATCATAATCAATCAGAAATGGAAGATCGAAAGAAAACCATTGTTGGTAAACAACAATAAAGGAGGACAATCGAATGGCAAAAGGTAAAACAAATGCCATGAGGATTTTGGATTCTAGAAAGATTGAATACAAGATTCATACATATGAAAGCAATGATGGAAAAATTGATGGAGTATCTGTTGCACAGAAGATAGGATTAGATACGAAAAAGGTTTACAAAACATTGGTTGCTCAAGGAAATAACAAAGATATTTTTGTGTTTGTCATTCCAGTGGAAGAAGAACTTGATCTAAAAAAAGCAGCAATAGTAGCTAATGTTAAAAAAGTCGAAATGGTACCAGTAAAGGATATCCAAAAACATACCGGTTACATTAGAGGCGGTTGCTCACCAATCGGTATGAAAAAAGCATATCCTACATTTATTGATGCTCAGGCTTCTAACCTTGACAGCATTATTGTTAGCGCAGGAAAAATCGGAATGCAGGTCGAACTAACAGTGGCCGATTTAACATCTTCAACAGAGGGACAAATTGTAGACATCATTAAATAATATTATTTTTCCTCGAATGAAGAAATCGCATGATTAATTTAGAAACGATTCAAGTAAGTTTATTTAAGATAATAGTAGAATTGTTACTATGGGTTGTTTGGTTTTAGCCTATATGTTAAAATGGTTGTATAATAAACTGGATACTCTAAGGGGAGTAGCTTTAACAGCAAAGTCGTCAATACAGAGATGTACTCTCTCGGCTTTGTTGGCAACTATAACGTTGTTAGCAAGACCTTACCAATAACAATGGTATAGGTCTTTTTTGCTTTTTTAAGGCCTATATCAAACGTGATATAGGCCTTTTCTCATCCAACAAAAAGGAAGGGGAGTTAATAAATGAATATCATTACAACAAAGAATTTGCCTGTATTTATCACAAAGGAACTTGAGGAGCTACAAAAAAAAATTGCTCCAATCATGATGAAGACATCTAAATACATGTTTTGGTCATTTCCTTTGATCATGATTTCACTAATTAATTTAGTGTTTTTACTATTTTTCATGCCGTTCACCAATGAAGCTATTCCGTCACTTCTCATTTATGCGATCATTGGTGCAATTGGATTCGCCTTAGCGAAGGAAGCTAAATTGAAGAAGAAGGAAATAGAAGCCATATCTTCTAAATATATGATTGAAAGAATTAAAAAGAGTGATGTAGTAACAGCAGCACGCCAGCAAGACTATATAGCACGACTTAAAAACCAACCAAAACTTGCTCTTCAGTACTTTATTGAGTTCTTAGATGAGGAAAACAAAAGAGAAAAGCGAAATCTTTATTCCTAAGGAGTTTTAATATATGAAATCCACAAATCGCGAAACAATAAAGCAGGATGAAAGACCAGTAAAAAAAGCAAAGCATAAAAAATCGATCCACCAAATTCTTTTACAACTGCAAAGCCAGGGAGTGAATGCATCCCTTTGTAAAAAAAGAAGTAAGCTTGTTTTAGGATCGTAATAGGAAAACCTGACTCATACAGAGTCGGGTTTTTTTCATGCCTGCAAAAGAATAGACAAGCTTAAAATCTTTTTTGATTTTTAATAGAGATTCAGAGAGTGGGAGTTTTTTCTTTTTAAACAGTTTGCACATCAATGATGAACTCCTCAATGAATGCTCTTGCACTACGTTGAATATGTATGAAGTAAGTTAAAGGGGAGGTTGAGTATGTTTGACAAAGTGAATGACGGTTTAGGTCAGTTAATTGACTCCATTAGGAAAGACCAATCATCAAATGGGGCGTGGAAGTACCCATTTGAAACAGGCATTTCAACCGATTGTTATATGATTATCTTATTAAGGAGCCTTGAAATAAATGATGAGAAATTGATTCAACAATTAGTTGAACGAATTTTAAGTCGGCAAGAGGATAATGGGGCATGGAAGCTTTTTTATGATGAAGGGGATGGAAATATATCTGCAACAGTGGAGGCATATTATGCACTTCTATATTCGGGATATATTGAAAAGCAGGATCCAAAAATGAAACGAGCAAAATCCTTCATCGTAAAAAATGGGGGACTTACGAACATTCAGATGCTTACTAAATTTATGCTTGCGTTATCTGGCCAGCATAGGTGGCCATCCTTCAATCCGTTGCCAGTTGAACTCATCCTGTTGCCACACTCATGTCCAATTCACTTTTATCGTTTTTCCGTATTCGGAAGAGCTAATCTTACACCAATTATGATTCTTGCTGATAAAAAATTTAGTCTTACAACAAATAGGAGTCCTGATTTATCTGATTTAACTACTAAGAGAGACGAAAACGAATTTAATTTTGGGAATTCACAGGAATGGCGTTCATTTTATTTAAATGTCAAACAAGCGATCGATCGGTTAATTGGATTACCATCCCACCTTCACCAGCTGGCAATTGAACAAGCAAAGCACTATATGCTGCAAAGGATAGAGCCCGATGGAACCTTTCTAGGGTATTTTAGCTCCACATTTTTGATGATTTTTGCTTTACTGAGCCTGGGCTATTCAAAAAAACATTCGAGTATTATAAATGCAATAAACGGGCTAAAGGGAATGAAAACAGTCATAGATGGGCATGTTCATATGCAATACACGACTGCTGATGTATGGAATACTGCACTCCTTGGATATGCCCTCCAAGAAGCAGGTGTTCCTTCAAATGATTCGATGATCAAAAAGGCAAATCACTATTTATTGCAACGCCAACATTTGAAATACGGTGACTGGGCCGTTCAAAATCCTTCGGGTGTTCCTGGAGGGTGGGGATTTGCAGACATGAACACGATTCATCCAGATGTCGATGATACGACTGCAACCTTACGTTCAATTGCAAGAATAGTAAAAAAAGTACCAGTCTATAGGCAATCATGGGACAGAGGATTAATGTGGTTATTGACTATGCAAAATGCTGATGGAGGCTGGCCTGCATTTGAGAAAAATACAGATAGCAAGCTACTTAGTTTTTTACCAATTGAAAAAGCTGAGTACATCCTAACCGATCCTTCGTCCGCAGATTTAACTGGACGTACACTTGAGTATCTTGGTAAATATACGAATTTAAAAAATAACCACCCTTCTGTTAAATCAGCGATTCAATGGCTGTATAAAGATCAAAAAGACAATGGTTCCTGGTATGGTAGATGGGGAATTTGCTATATTTATGGAACATGGGCTGCCGTTACAGGTTTACGTGCTGTTGGGGTTTTGTCGACATACTCATCAATTCAGCGGGCTGTCACATGGCTTGAATCTATTCAAAATCCGGATGGGGGCTGGGGAGAATCGTGTAATAGTGATCGTAAGCTTAAATATGTTCCTTTAAAAACAAGCACATTAACACATACCGCTTGGGCAGTGGACGCCCTTATCTCAGTAAGTGATAAACCTAGCAATTCCATAAACAAAGGGGTCGATTTTCTATTATCAAATTTGGATCGAGACGACTGGACCACATCCTATCCAAAAGGGCAGGGTATGGCAGGAGACTTTTACATGCACTACCACAGTTACCGGTATATTTTCCCGCTCTTGGCACTTGCGCATTACAAAACGAAATATACAGAAAAAAGCTAAAAGATTTGCTCTTTTAGCTTTTCTTAAGTTTTGAGGGGTTATTGATTTTATAGTGAACTGGATCTTCAATGATGAACTCTTCATCAACATCCTTGCCTTTTGCTAACTTCTTTTTCACAATTTTTGCGTCAAATTCAAGCGCATTCCCTGGCTCAAGCTCTAGTTTCTTTAAGGTCTTTGAATGGGAGCACCATGCAAGTCCAATCTGAATGGGATCTTCCTGCTGAATGACTACATCTTCAAGTACGACAACCTCATCATTGTCTTCATTAAAATGGTTCCATGTAAGCGCAAATTGTTTAACGGTAGCGGTAAAATGAACCTTGTCAATTGGTAACTCAATTTTTGGTGCTTTTTCCTTTTTAATTTGTTTCGTGGGTTGTTCTTTCTTAACACCTGTTTTTGATTCTGCCGATGCAGGATTTTCAACATTAGATGTACTCGCGGTTTCCTTTTTCTTTTCCTTCACTACTGCTGTGTCTGAAATAGCACTTTTTGCAAAGCTAGGTGATTGCATTTCTTTTAAATATGCCGGGTGAATACAGGTTACATTGCCATCCTCAAACTCAAGCACAATCGTATTGTGTTCTTGTGTTTTACCATACACTTCATAACCTTTTATTGTAACAATTCGTTGGTGGGTTCTTTCTTTGTACCAGTATTCTTTTTTAACTGAAAGACCCCATTCTCGAACCTTTTCTTCATAGTGGGCTTCGTCTACAAAAGATTCGTATTCTCCTTTTGGGGGGAGATATGTTGTACTGGCTGAGTCCTCTACATGAGGCAATTTATTCGCCATGTATGAACATCCTTTCGTTTTTTACAAATTTATGTAATTCATATACAATAAAATGAAACATATCTATTTCTTATCATATATTTCTTTCCTACATAATAAAAGGTTTTTTACTTTTATTCAGTTCAAACCTCATACTCGATGAGTGAGGTAATCATTCAAGAAAGAATACAATTCAGTATGTGTTTAAACGCTGGCTGAATTAAAAGTTAAAGCCTTCGGCGGTTGCCACAGATTTTCAAAGGGAATTATTCGAGCGTAAGATTAAAGACTAAGAACGCCACTTCCTGTGGCAACGTCTTTATGACCCACCTAGTGTGGGCCTAAAAAATCCGGGCGCAAATACGCTAATGCGCATTTGATTTATATTTTAACAAAAGGAGAATTGCGATGACAACTACGTATACGTCTCGAAATGAAGTACCTGAACAAGAAAAATGGAACTTAGATGATCTGTATTCTGACTTGAATAAATGGGAAGAAGATTATCAACTCATTGAAAAGATGGGGGAGGAACTCGCAACATTTGATGGTAATATCCATAATGGACATTCATTGTGCGAGTATTTAACGTTAAGTGAAAAAATGTCTTTCCATTTTAACAAACTCTTTGCGTATGCAATGTTAAAGGTAGATGAAGATACTCGGGTAACGAAATCCCAATCATATTTAGATCGCGCCAAACAACTTAGTGTTAAGGTAAGTTCAGCAAATTCATTTTTCATGCCATATTTATTAAGCTTAGATGAAAAAACATTAAAGCGATACATTGCCGAAGAAGATGGGCTTCAGTATTTTGAAAAAGAATTACTGGAATCCTTTCGTTATAAGCCACATGTATTAAATAAAGACCAAGAAGAAATTTTATCTCGATTAGGTGAGGCTCTTTCTGCTCCAAGTACGACGTATGGAATGATGAATAATGCAGATATCCGCTTTGGCAAGGTTACGAAGGATGATGGTGAGAAAGTTGAACTTACAAGAGGGATGTATGCAAAGTTGATTGAGGATGAAGACCGTGATAAGCGAAGAGAAGCTTATAAAGCCTATTACGAGCCTTATGTACATTTGAAAAACTCAATCGCTTCGACCTTATCTGCAGCCATTAAAAATAATGTAACGATTTCCAAGTTGAGACATTACCCATCAGCACTCGAGAAGGCACTATTCGGAGATAATGTTCCAAAAGATGTCTATGAAAATCTAATTGAAACCACGAAAAAAAATATTGGTACGATGCACAAATATACAAGCATCCGCAAGGAAAAATTAGGGCTTGATGAGCTTCGTCAATATGACTTGAGTGTACCGCTCGTTAGTGGAGCAAAAAAAGATATATCGTATGATGAAGCATTTGAAACGATGTGTAAAGCACTTGCTCCTTTAGGTGAAGAGTATATTCAAACACTAAAAGATTTTAGAAAATCACGTTATTTCGATGTTAGAGAGACACCTGGAAAACGGTCTGGCGCCTATAACTTAGGTGTGTACGGCGTCCATCCATATATCCTTTTAAATCATCAGGATGACTTAGATAGTTTATTTACGTTGGTTCATGAATGTGGCCATGGGGTTCACAGCAAATTAAGCTCAGAGCACCAGCCACAAATCACGGCTCGGTATAGTATTTTTGTTGCTGAGGTAGCTTCAACAGTTAATGAAGTACTGTTAATTAATTATTTATTGAACAATGAGGACAATGAAGAAGTAAAGAAATTCTTATTTAATCATTTTATTGATAAATTTAAAGGCACATTCTTTACTCAGGTGATGTTTGCAGAGTTTGAAAAGAAGACACATGACATGGCTGAACAAGGGCTTCCATTAAATGTAGAATCTTTTAGCGAAGTGTATGAAGGGTTATTTAGAGAATACCATGGTGAAGATCTTGTGTTTGATGATGAAGTAAAATATGGCTGGGCACGTATCCCACATTTTTATCGCCCGTTTTATGTTTATAAATACGCAACGGGATTTGCTTCCGCTATTCATATCGCTACGAAGATTCTTGAAGAAGACGAAACAACGCTAACCTCTTATCTTGAATTTCTAAAGAGTGGTAGTTCTGATTATCCACTTGAATTGTTGAAAAAGACTGGTGTAGACCTTACAACACCATATCCAATTGAAAATTCATTGAAAAAGTTTAATGAATTAGTAGAAGAATTTTCAAAACTGTAAAAAGGGGAGCCTTCCAAATTTGGAAGGCTCTTTTTCATTCCTTTGGATGAACCATATCCTCAGGTTGTACGTATTGGTCAAATTGTTCTTCTGTTAAAAATCCTAACTGTAGGGATGCATCTTTTAAGGTAGTTCCGTGTTTATGTGCATGTTTTGCGATAGCAGCGGCTTTTTCATAGCCAATATAAGGATTTAGAGCTGTTACAAGCATTAAGGAATCTTGTAGGTTTTTAGAGATGATTGTTTCGTTTGCCTGAATTCCAACTGCACAGTGTTTATTAAAAGATCCCATCGAATCCGCTAACAGGCGAACCGATTGTAGGAAATTATAGATAATTACAGGCTTAAACACATTCAGTTCAAAATTTCCTTGGCTTGCCGCTATTCCGATTGTAGCATCATTGCCCATTACTTGAACCGCAACCATCGTAAGGGCTTCACTTTGGGTAGGATTTACTTTCCCAGGCATTATCGAACTGCCAGGTTCATTCTCCGGAATCGTAATTTCTCCAATTCCACAGCGTGGACCACTTGCAAGCCATCTTACATCATTTGCTATTTTCATTAAATCAGCTGCTAATGCTTTTAAAGCTCCATGGGCATAGACGATCTCATCATGACTAGTTAGCGCATGGAATTTATTTTCCGATGAGAAGAAGGAAAGCTTTGTGAACTTCGAAATTTCCTTTGCCACATTCTCACCAAACTTCGGATGAGCATTAATCCCAGTTCCAACTGCAGTGCCACCTATCGCAAGGGCAAGCATTTTTTCAGTCGATTCTATAATCATTTCCTTCGAACGCTTTAACATATGGACCCAGCCGCTAATTTCCTGACCAAGTGTTAATGGAGTGGCATCTTGAAGATGAGTTCTTCCAATTTTTACGATGCTTGCAAATTCTTTTTCTTTTGCTTGCAAAGTTGCCTGTAATCTTTCAAGTGCTGGCACAAGGTGTTCTTTTACTGCTTTCACAGCTGCAATGTGCATGGCTGTTGGGAATGTGTCATTAGAGCTTTGACTCATATTGACATCATCATTCGGATGAACTTTTTCATCAATACCTTGATCCTTTAACCATTGGGTAGCACGATGTGCAACAACCTCATTGATATTCATATTACTTTGTGTTCCGCTACCAGTTTGCCATACAACCAGTGGAAAATGATCAAACATACCACCTGCTAATATCTCATCACAGGCATCGGAAATGGCTTTAGCTTTATTTCCACTTAAATTACCAAGCTTTTCGTTCGTAATCGCCGCACTTCTTTTTAATATAGCGAAGGCTTCTATCACTTCTTGGGGCATCTTTTCTGTCCCAATTCGAAAATTTTCTTTACTCCGTTGAGTTTGAGCAGCCCAGTAGGCATCCACTGAGACTTTGACTTCTCCCATTGTGTCCTTTTCAATTCTGTACTCCAAGATGATCACCTCTCATTTTCCTCTTTATATAAGGTACCAATTATTCCCTCGTATTATGTCTTGTAATTCGTATCGAACACAACATCCTTGTCCATAAAAATGATAGAATTTATAATGGAGTTTTAATGAAAGGTAGGTGGGCTACCGTGAATACAGAGGAAAGCTTTTTTAATCGAAAAAAACAACAGCACGGTGTACAACTAAATAACGTTCAGAAAAAGGCCGTTCTTCACACAAGAGGACCATTACTCTTATTAGCTTCTCCAGGTTCGGGTAAGACAACAACAACGATTATGCGCATTGGTTATTTAATTGAAGAAGTGGGGGTAGAACCTTCACGCATAAAGGCTGTAACCTTTAGCCGTGCATCTGCAGCCGATATGAAAGAAAGATTTGCTCGATTCTTTCCTGAGCACACCACTACTTCTGTTGACTTTTCAACGATTCATAGTCTTGCATTTCAGGTGGTTCGGGATTATTTTTATAAACAAAAAGTTTCCTACCACTTAATAGAAGGTAGTCTAGATGGTGGACCTAATAAAAAATTACTTTTGAGAAAAATATATAAAGCAATGAATGATGAGATTATCACCGAAGAACAGCTTGAGGAACTCACAACGTATATTAGTTTTATTAAAAATAAGCTACTCCCACGGAATGAGTGGAAAAATATTGACTGTGATATTCCTTTTGTTGAAGCGATTTTTGAGGAATATGAAAAAATTAAGAACACAGACCCAAGTAATCTATTACTCGATTATGATGACATGCTAACCATTGCAAATGACGCATTTAATAAAGATAAATTGATTCTGCAAAAATACCAAAAGCGCTATGATTATGTCCTTACTGATGAAAGCCAGGATACTTCACTCGTTCAGCACGAAATCATTGAAAAGCTTGCAAAACCACATCATAATTTATTTGTCGTTGCAGATGATGATCAATCCATTTACTCCTGGCGCGGAGCAGAGCCAACGTATTTGTTAGATTTCAAAAAAATATATCCGAATGCAATCATTCTAAAAATGGAGCAGAACTATCGTTCGTCAAAGGATATTGTCGACGTTGCCAATCGATTCATAAAACGCAATAAAAACCGCTATAACAAAAATATGTTCACAGAAAATCAGAGCCATAGACCAATTGAGATCACTCAGTTTGAGGACTATCGCAATCAAGCAAAATATCTTGTCCAAGAAATTCACTTGGTAGAGAACAAGAAGGATGTCGCTGTATTATATCGAAACAACTCTTCATCCATCATGTTAATAAATGAGCTTGATCGAAATCAAATTCCTTTCTATATAAAGGATTCTGATAATCGCTTTTTCTCACATTGGGTTGTAAAAGACATTTTGAATTTTATGAGAATGACTTTTACGGATAAACGAGTCGATATTTTTCAGCAAATTTACACGAAATGTGGATTTTACTTATCAAGAGAACAATTGTTCGAACTCACAAAAAAGAAACCAGCTGAATCCATTTTTGACCGTCTATTACAAAATAAAGGCTTAAAAGACTATCAAGTAAAGCAAATTCAAGCATGCCAGAAAACCTTACAAGAAATGCAGGGGGCTAAGCCACTTAAGGCGATTAAGCTAATAAGGAACCAGCTTAGTTATGACAAAACACTTAAAGACATGAGTAAGAAACTCGGATTCAATACAGATTATATCTTCAGCGTCCTACAAACGCTTGAGGAAATTGCTGATTCACTTGACACGATGGAGCAATTTGCTGAACGATTAAATCATCTCGAAGATCTAATGAAAGTCTCTAAATTTAATAAAAACAAAGACGCCATTACCCTTTCCACATTTCATAGTTCAAAAGGACTTGAGTTTAAAAAAGTTTATATGATTGATCTGATCGAAGGAGTGATTCCTTCACATGATGAGATTAATAAATATAAAGATGGCGAACGGGATCTCATGGAAGAGGCAGTTCGACTATTTTATGTTGGGATGACACGAGCTGAACAGGAGCTTGAACTTTTGACTTATAAAAAACAAAATGGAAAAGAGGTTGCTCAGTCTCGATTTGTGGCAAATGTAAAAAATATCATTTCACCTCCTGAGAAGGTACAGCCTTCTGAGCCAAAGACAAAGTTGAAAGCTGAAAAAGCAATTGTTCCTTATAATCCAGATGCGATTAGAAAAACGGAAGACATTCAAGAGGGAATGACCATAAAACACCGTGTTTTCGGGCAAGGAACAGTTGTTTCTATCGCTGGGGAAAAAATCGAAATCCAATTTCAAAAAGTGCGGAAATCGTTACTACTTGAAACCTGTCTTGAAATGGGGTTATTGGAGCCTGCAAATGAGGTTTCCGTGAATTAGGAAAGAGAAAAGGAAAGGTACCGTACCTTTCCTTATTTTTCACCCTCTGCATTGATAGTTTTTTCTATTTTAGGATATGTCTCTTTTGGTGACTCCTGAATCTTCTCTCCTTTTATCTGCTCGATTTCTTTTTCAAGTCTTTTTATATGCCTTTGCTGCTTGTATTGACGTAGAATACCAAACATACCTACAATCAGACCACCAAGTAAAGCGGAACCTAAAATGATTAAAATAAGCGGGATCTCTGTATAACCCAATACAAAATTTACTTTTACAGAATCCACATTCACAACCGCAAATATCGCGACAATCAATGCAAATATAAGTCCCAAAATTAAATTCCACTGAAATTTCACCCTACACAACTCCTTAGTTCTACTTATTTTTAGCTTACCCATTTATGGTGTTTCGTGTTCCCACCTATAGTAATAATTCGAAATCGATATAAAAACTATTATATAATTGACATATTGAGATTATTGGAGTTGAAACAATGGGTACGTTATTTCCAACACTTTACGATTTTTTTATGAAACCACTTGAAAAGAGAAAATTCATTTCAATTCGGCGCAAATTGCTAAACAGAGCAACCGGACATGTGCTTGAATTAGGTTCGGGTACAGGCATAAATTTCCCGTTATATCATGATGTCCACCATGTAACGGCAATTGAACCGAATCCGCAAATGACAAACAGAGCCCATGAAAATAAAGAACATGCTATTGTTCCGATTGAAATTGTGCAGACAGGTGCTGAAAAATTGACATTTGAGGATAATACATATGACACCGTTGTAGCCACGCTGGTATTTTGTACAATACCAGAACCTGAAATGGCTTTACAAGAAATGAAACGGGTTTGTAAACCAAACGGAACCATTCTAATGTTTGAGCATGTGAAAATGCAAAACCCTTTTTTATCAAAACTACAGGATTGGCTTACACCTGTTTGGAAAAAAGTATGTGACGGTTGTTGTTTAAATCGAGAAACAGAAAATCTTGTAAAACGAAGTGGTTTAAAAATTATTGGTAAAGAAGAATTTTATAATGGACTATTCATTACATTGCAAATACGGAATATCAAAGAGGAGAGCTGACCTATGGTTACTGAAATATACTTAAATGAGTACAAATTGAACGTAACGAATTACTATGAAGAAACAAAAAATCATCTCTTGTTAGTGAAAGTTGAATTTAAAGTATCAAGTGAGGATTATCATGATATCACAACCCTTTTATATAAAGGGAATTTCGATTTAAAAGTTCCAGAGAGAAATATTGCATGTAAAGTAATAATCCAAGAGTATTCAACCTCTATCACGAATCTCTATGAAAAAGATCAAGTCGGGGACTTCACGCTAACTCTTCTTGAAACAAGAGTATAGGAGGATGCTCTAATGAAGTTAAGTATTTTAGATCAAGCGCCCATCTCTGCTGATCAAACACCACAAGACACATTATTACAGTCAATGAAGCTAGCACAAGCAGGGGAACGATTTGGCTACACTAGATATTGGATAGCTGAACATCATGACTTAGCAGGACTAGCTTGCCCTGCACCAGAAGTCATGCTTGGATACATTGGGGCACAAACAAAAACAATTCGTATTGGTTCAGGTGCCGTTTTACTTCCTCACTATAAACCATACAAGGTGGCTGAGCTTTACAATATGCTTGCGACTTTATTTCCAAATCGAATCGACATCGGAATTGGAAGGGCACCTGGTGGTTCAGCAGAAGCGACAAATGCTTTATCAGATAATTTTCTGCAACAGGTTTGGAAAATGCCAGAATTAATTGATATGCTGCTTCACTTTATACATAATGATTTTCCCGATGACCATGAATTTGCTAACCTGAAAGCAGCTCCAATCCCGATAACACCGCCAGTTCCTTGGCTTTTAGGAACAAGCAAAAAGAGTGCTATACTTGCAGCGGAAAAAGGGTTAGCATACACATTCGGACTATTCATGAGCGACAACGATGGCGAAGAAATCGTCAAGAGATATATTCATAACTTTACACCCCGAATTGAAGGGGACAAACCACAAGTGATTGTTACTGTTTCAGTTATTTGTGCGGAAACGAGGGAGAAAGCAGAAGAGATTGCGTTAAGTTCTTATATATGGGGCAAACAAAGAGAACGGGGAGAAGGGAAGAAAGGAGTTCCGTCCATTTCAGAAGCAATGGAATACCTTGAGAAAGAGAAGCTTCACGATGGCTTTGGAAAAATGAAACAAAAAGTTATCATCGGAAATCCAAAAGAAGTGAAGGATAAATTCCTAGAACTTAAAGAAACCTACCAAACCGATGAAATCATGATTGTCACAATTACACACGCTCATGAGGATCGACTAAAATCCTATGAACTTATTGCAAAAGAGATGGGGCTTACAACAAGAATCTAATAACATATCTAAGCACACGTTGTTTTTTAAAAGATGGCGTGTGCTTTTTGTTATTATACGTTTTGTTCGCTGCGTATTTTATTGAGTAATGCCCGGCAACCAACTAAAACAAGACGATAGGTTTCGTCAAAATCACCAGTGTAAAATGGATCGGGGATATCTATCCTGTTTTTGGTAAGGTCGAGTAACTTATTAATTTTTGGATGATTAGGCTTGCCGGTTATCCTGTAGATATTTTTTATGTTGCTTTCGTCCATACCAATAATATAATCAAACTTCCCAAAGTCTTCTCTCTTCATTTTGCGTCCAATAAGCCTTTCGGAAGAGATATTGTATTTCTTAAGGATATCAAGAGTGCCCTCATGAGGAGGAAATCCAATTTGCCATGGACTGGTTGCAGCGGAATCAACTGCGATTTTGTTTGTCAGATTTTCCTTCTTGACTAGGTGACGAAACAAGGCTTCAGCCATCGGTGAACGGCAAATATTTCCCCTGCACACAAATAAAACGTTGATCATGTATTACAACCTCCAGCCATTTTGGAGTCTTTATAAACAAGCTGCTCCTACGATGTTAAGGAGTATACACATTCATGATTAGAGCAAAGGCAGGTCCGTATGTACCATTATTCTAGGCACAGAACTCCTTTACCGTCTTTTCATAATCACAACATATGTACAAAACAGAAATAGGGAACGGCACTAATCTTAATTTTAAATGGACTATCATTTTATTAGAAGAATGCTTTTTTTTAAAATAGTGCCCATTAAGCCTTCCTCGTAAATTTGTTCCAATTGGGTACAATATGTTACAGGACAGTGCTGCAAAAATATTAGCACTTCCCTATAAAGAACGAGGGAGTGAAATAGATGGTTGATATCAATGAACATAAACGTGAAGATAATAATACCAGCTATGCAGAAGAAACTGGTGATACTATAGCTTCTGCTCTTGATCCATTTGGTTCAAATGCAGGTCCTATTGCTGGTGGTGCAGGGAATAATAAGTCGGGGAAAGATTTAATCGATGACGACAAACAAGACTCTAAAACAAGAGCTTAGAACGATGTATTTAAACGACGAGCTATAGTACTTCCAAAGGACTTTCCTATCAGGAGTCCTTTTATTTAATCGGTTTTGTTTACGCAAGTAAGAAATGATAGATACAATATATACTAAATTCCATGTTTGTCTATTTCGAATAATGCCTGTTTAACATACCTTGTATCAAATCGTTTTATATTTGGAGGAGCTTATGTTTAATCTAATTAAAATTGGTAACTTTAAGGTCAACGCGATGACACAAAATTCAAACATCAATTTTGGAGGAACTGTACAAAACAGCCATACTGCGAACATAAAATTATACGGTGCAAGTTTTTCAATGGGTGATTTTTCACCTACTAGTTCCCTGAATATTTCGAAGGTAAATGATTCCGATATAAGTGATCAAGGTCAAATCGAAAATCCATCTGCACCAGAAGAAAATAACTAATGAAGTTTACTATTAATTATAGGAATCTTGCTAGCTAATTTTCACTAATCAAATTTTTAATGATTGATTATCTCGTTTTTATATCTTATTAATAAACTGTACATGTTTTCGCTATGATAGTTAGGGGTGAGTTAGCTCAATAAAAAATAAAAAAGGCTTAAAAGATTTTTTTCTTTTAAGCCTTTCTTATTAAGCGTTGTTTCCGTTATAAATCTGCCGTAAGTTCGGCCTTTTTCTTTGCCTTTAAGAATTTCACGATATTGATGACAATTGTTTTGATAACGGCATAGGTTGGAATTGCTAGAATCATTCCCAATACACCCGCTAGATTTCCCGCTGCCAACAAAAGAATAATAATCGTCGCCGGATGGGTATCAAGCGTCTTGCCAAGAATTAGAGGGGAAAGGACATTCCCTTCAATTTGCTGGGCAATGACAATTACCAAAACCACCAATAACGCCTTCGTAGGGGAGTCAAATAGAGCCACAATTACGGCTGGTGCTCCGCCAAGAAATGGTCCAACATACGGAATAATATTCGTTACAGCTACAATTAATGCCATCACAAGCGCAAACGGTAAGTCAATAATCAAGTACCCAATAAAGGATAAGGTACCGACCGCTAATGCCACCGTTACCTGCCCCTGAATATAGGCTGAAAGTGTTTCGCCAGTTTCTTTTAAAATCGTGAGGGCTTCGTCTCTATAAACAGTCGGAAAAAATCTTGCAATTGCATGTGGGAAACGATCTCCATCCTTAAACATATAAAATAAAAGGAACGGCACAGTCACGAGGATGATTGCAATATTTGTTACAAAACCAATGATTTGCGAAATTCCACCCGTAATACGATTTGGAAGTGTATTGGCAAAAGCTATTACTTTTTCTTCAATCGTATTGATTAGTTGTTGTTGTTCATCTTGAATCCACTTGAATTCTGAGGAATTTGTGAAATCCGAAAAAAATTCCATCACTTGGTTAGCATAACCAGGTAATGCATTTCCGAGTGCTGTAAATTGTTTTGAAATAATCGGAACTAAATTCCCAACTGCTAACCCAACAAGCCCGAAGAATGCGATGTAAATAATTAAAATCCCTAGGCTTTTAGGAACCTTATGGCGATGAAGAAATTTGACGACCGGATTTAAGAGAAAATAAAGAAATCCAGTAATCAAGATAGGAAAAAAGATAGTTGAGAAAAACACCCCAATTGGTTCAAATAAAAATGTAATTTTCGTTGAAACAAAGATAATCGTTAAAATTAACAGGATTTGAATGAGCCAGTATTGTAATTTCGTTTTCGACAATGCATTGTACCTTCTTTTCTATTAATATAAAAAAATTATAGCAATTCATGAAAGAGAAAACAATTACTTCCTACAAAGGGATACTTTTCATGAATTATACGTCTGCTCAAACATTTCCTGTGCAAAGTCTTCCGGTTTACCGTCAAAAATGACTGTTCCATTCCTTAATGCAATCAATCTTGTTGCAAACTGTTTAGCAAGGTTTACATCGTGAAGATTCACTACCGATAAAAGATTATGACGGTTATGTAACTCCTTTAGTAATGTAAAAATACGATTGGCTGTTCCTGGATCTAAGCTTGCCACAGGTTCATCCCCAAGAAAAACACGAGGTTTCTGGAGCAGGGCACGGGCGATCCCAACCCGTTGCTTTTGACCACCACTTAAATATTCGATCCGACGGTTTTTAAACTCTAACAGACCGACAACTTCCAACACTTGTGTCGCTTTTTGTATTTCTTCTTCTGAAAAAATCCCAAGTAAGTTCTTAACTGAATTCCGATACCCGAACATGCCTGTTAACACATTTTGTAACACCGTCAAGCGGGGGATTAGATTAAAATGTTGAAAAATCATTCCGATTTCCCTCCGTATTAGGCGTTGTTGTTCCTTATTTTTATTTGTAAATAGCTCGCCATCCCAAAATACTTCACCACTTGTTGGCTGTTGGAGGCCATTCATGCACCGTATCAGTGTTGATTTACCGGCTCCGCTTTTTCCGAGGACACAGACAAATTCTCCCTTATTAAATGTAAGATTGACAGAGGAAAGAGCAGGCTTTTCATTATTTGGATAGTAGACAGTAACATCCTTTAATCTAATCATTTCAGGTCTCCCCACTTAAATCACTTTATTCCGTACATAGCTTCCAAAGGAATCTACAATAATAACAATCAACATAATTAAGAACACATCCAATGACACTGAAGAATACTGAAAGCTTTTAAAATCATTAAAAAGACGCTGCCCTATTCCTCCACCACCAATAAAACCAAGGATGAGGGAGGTCCTAATCGCAACTTCAAACCGATAAAAATATTGGGACAAGACATTCGGCCAAATTTGTGGAAGAATGCTAAAAAGAGACGCCAACCAATTTTTTGTACCCACTGCTTTCATCGCTTCGTGTGGACCGGATTCGGCTGATTCAATCAGTTCAGAGATTAATTTGCCGAGTACCCCTATATTATGAAAAATGATCGCTAGAACGGCAGGGAAGGGACCAAGTCCTAAAGCCGTTAATAAAATTAGTCCGAATACAATTTCTGGAATGGAGCGGACAAAGCTCAATAATATTCTCGTAAGATTGAAAACAAAGGCAGAAGGTGAAGTATTTTTGGCGGCCAGAAAACTAATCGGTAAAGCAATCATAAGACCAAAAATACTACCCAAGAACCCCATTGCAAGTGTCTCTGCACTATCTCTTAGCATACGGGGTAAAGCTGAATAATTCATCGGAAACCATTGTGAGAGAAAATCAATCATATTACGAAAATCACGAAATTTCGAAAGGTCAAATTCGGTTAATCTCATGCTAACAAAAATTGCAGATACTAATAGAACTACAGTTAGTAGAGTAGTTCGTCTAAACCACATGTAGATCAGCTCTATTCATTTATAATTCCTTGTTTAATTGCAGCTTGGCGTATACTTTCATAATCCTCATCTGTTGCTTCTGTAAATCCACTTGCTCCAAACGCAGCTAAAATTTCTTCATCTTCAATAGCCAAGAACGCATCTTTAAGCTTTTGAATAGTCACGTCATCGGTATCCTTATGGACAGCCCATGGGTATTGAAATAATTTTTCAGATTGCCAAATTGTTTTAAATAAGGAACCATCAATTTTTCCTGAGTCAACAAGTTGATTATAAATTGCACTATCAATAGCACCGGCGCCAACCTGTTGATTTTGAACAGCCAAAGCAGTTGCATCATGGGACCCCGTATAACGGACAGATTTAAATTGATTCACATCCTCAGATTCGAAAACTCCACGTTCCTTGAGTTCAATCGAAGGGATGAGAGAGCCGGATGTTGAATTAATATCACCAAAGGCAAAATCAATATCCTTGGAGTTTGCTACTAAATCATCGATTGAGTTCAATGGGCTATCTTTATGAGTAATAATATAGGAATGATAGAAGGGTTCACCATCAATTAATTGAGTAATAATCGCTTTAGCACCACTTTTTTCATGAGCAACAACATAGGTTAATGGACCAAAATAGGCCATATCAATTTTATTATAATTCATCGCCTCAACAACACCGTTATAATCAGGATACACTTCTACTGTTACTTCGCGATTTAATTCTTTCGTTAAAATGGTTTGAAGCTTATCCATAGCCGTTTCCATTTCTCCAACTGTCTGTACCGGAATAACTCCAATAGTAAAAGCTTCTTCTTTATCATTTTTATTTTCATCGTTCGCATTTGACCCACACCCAGTTAAAAGAAGAGTAAAAACTAGGAACAGTACATATATCATTTTCTTATTCAAAATAAGCACCTCATTAATCTTTTTGTAGTAGTTATTCTTTCCTAACAACCTAAAAAGGACTCAACTTCGAGTCCTTAAATAACCTTAATAAAACCAGGGTTTTCGCTTGTTACTTCACCAATGATGCGAGCGTCAACATGATTCTCTTGTAGTTGTTGCAGCAATTTTTCAGCTTCATTTTCTGGAACAGAAACGAGTAGTCCACCGGAAGTAATTGCATCACATAAAATAAGTTGATCAAGTTCATCTATGTTGGAACTATACTTAACTCGGTCAGCAAGCCAAGCATGATTTTTCTTTGTCCCACCTGGAACTACCTTTTGTTCAGCCAGCTCTTTAGTTTTTGATAAAACAGGGACATTTTCATAGTGTATCGTCATCCCAACCTGGCTTCCTTCTGCCATTTCCATTGCATGCCCTAATAGACCGAACCCAGTTACATCCGTGCAGGCATGGACATTATAACCATCCATTACTTCAGCTGCATTTTTATTTAACGTTGCCATGACCTCTGTTACTTTCTCAATATCTTCTTGTGTTAACAGTTCTCTTTTAATCGCTGTGGTTAAAATTCCAACACCGATTGGCTTCGTTAAAATTAATCTGTCACCAGGTTTTGCACCAGTATTTGCGCGAATTCGATTAGGATGCACGGTACCCGTTACCGATAAACCGAATTTCGGCTCTTTGTCATCGATAGAGTGACCCCCAACTAGAGATGCTCCTGATTCTCTTACTTTTTCGGCAGCTCCTGCTAGAATGTCTGCTAAGATACTTTTATCCAATGTATTAATAGGGAAGGCGACGATATTCATAACCGTAATCGGTTTTCCTCCCATTGCATAGACATCACTTAAAGCATTAGCAGCGGCAATCTGTCCAAACATGTATGGATCGTCCACAATTGGGGTGAAAAAGTCAAGTGTTTGCACAAGTGCAAGTTCATCATTGATTTTATATACTCCTGCATCATCAGGATTATCAAGACCAACTAATAGGTTTGGATTCGGTGTAGCTTTTGGTAAATGACGCAGAACCTGCGTCAGGTCCTCAGGACCGATTTTGCATCCTCAGCCAGCTTTTGTTGAAAGGGAGGTCAATTTAATGATTTCTTCCTTCTTAGACATCAATGTCACTCCTTCCATACTTTGTATTTTGGCACTGATTTTAGCGCCTCATTTCCAAAACTAATTTTAGCATAAGAATCTTAGGATTAGAAATGAATATACATTTTTCATTTTCTCCTATTAAACATTACAAAATTATACTTAAATAATAAATAATTTAGTAATCTCAAAAATGTTTTATATTTTAAATCTAATTATGAAAGCGTTTTTAAAGATTCAGAATTAATGTAATTGTTGACACTATCTGAAAACAACTATATTATTATAACAATTACCCAAAAGAGAGAATTCAAGATATTCAAACAAAAACAAAGATTCATAGTCAAATCATCATCAAGAACTAGGTAATGATCAAACCTTATTTTCTAATATGATTTGATTAAGGATACAGAAACTATCGCATCAGGGGGATTACACAATGAAACAAGCAACAAAAAATTATTTGATCGATCGAATGTATAAAGCTTCACAAGGGCTGGCAAATGCTGTTTTAGTAACACTTGGAATCGGTCTTCTTATGGAGTCACTTGGAACATTTACTGGTTGGGATGGTTTTACTATAATCGGTGTTTCGGCACAGCTCATGTTAGCTCCAGCACTTGGAGCAGGGATAGCGTACCAGCTAGGAGGGAATACACTTGTCATATTCAGTGCAATGGCCTGTTCGACGGTGGGAGCAAGTGCCGTTCAACTAACTGAAAATGGCGTTACATTAGTAACAGGACAACCTTTAAGTGCGGTAATGGCTGCAGTTGTCGCTACTTGGGTAGGGAAGCGTGTTGCAGGAAAAACAAAACTCGATATGATGGCTATACCTTTTGCTGCTATATTTGTAGGAGGAATCGCTGGTGTATTTTTATCAATGATTACGACTCCATTACTTGAATGGTTAAGTGCACAAATCGCTACATCAGTTGCTGGTTCTCCTATTATTGGGCCAATGGTCATATCTCTTGTTTGGAGTATTTTTCTCATGTCACCAGCATCTTCAGCGGCTATTGCGATTGCGTTACAGCTTGATCCTGTTTCAAGTGCTGCTGCTTTAATTGGTTGTACAGTTCAATTTGCTGGATTCACCGCAATGTCGTTTAAACAGAACGACGCTGGTGCTAACATTGCACAATCTTTAATTACACCTAAGGTACAATTTCCGAACTTAGTCAAAAATCCAAGGCTTGCAATTCCGCCATTTATCGCTGCGGTCATTTGCGCTCCAATCGCAACTTTGATTTTCGATTTTCAAGTACCGTATCAATTAGCTGGTCTAGGCCTTAATTCATTAATCGCGCCTATCAATATTTTAGCTGAACAAGGTGCAATTGTTTTATCCATTTACATCGCTGTTGGAATCATCCTTCCAATTATTATCACTCTGGCTATCTACCATGGTTTGAAAGTAATAGGATGGACAAAAGCATCTGACCTAAAAATGGAACTACAATAAATAAAAAAACTGGGTGGAAAGGAGACTCCTTATTCCGCCCAGTTTTTTTGTATTTTAAAGTATATAGAATATCAATATTGGCGGGACTGTGTGGGAATCGAACCCACCGGAGACGACACGCGCCTCCCTCAGGGTTTTGAAGTTATATCTGGATAGTATTCTTGAGTACCTCAGAAGCCTTCAAAGTGCTTTATAATAGTGGTCCTGTAATTAATAATACTTTTTAATATTTGCGCGTTTTAGAATTTGGGCACCATACTCGGCACTAAAATTTATCCAATATAAAAAATAAATCGACTCAAAATCATGTTTTTTAAAACGTTTTTTTATCAATATTAAGTTTTTTTCTACTATTTCAAATATTTAGGTATTAAGGGTAGCAAAAAGGGTAATAATGACCTTGGAAGATAAGAAATAAAAACTGTCCTAAACCTTAATAGGTTGTTGTTCAGTTGGTCCAAAGAAGTAAAAATACATATCTTGGAGGAAAAACGAGATGTCAAATGAGCAAGAAGAAAGCAAGAAGGAACTGGTCACTTTCGGTCAATTTGCAAGACAATGGTTTTATGTGGAATATTGTCCCAGCATATCAACGAGTACGTTTGGAGTAAGTCGATCCATCCTAGAGCGTCATATAATACCTTATTTCAATGATCAACATCTCCATGAGATAACAACCAGTGATATTGATGAATTTTATGAAAAAATAGAGAGTGAAAGGTATACCGACAGAACAATCACGTCTATTTTCACCCTTTTATCTACACTTTTCCGTGTAGCAAATAAAAAGGGCTATGTTGATAAAAATCCAATGGAAGGAAAGATGAAAATGTTAAAAAAGCCAAAATCTAATTTTGTCCCATGGAATAACGATGAATTTTCAATGTTTTTAGAAGTTGTCCGTAAGGATAATGATGGGTTGATGTATGAATTTGCTTTAGGTTCTGGACTACGAATTGGTGAAATCTTAGCTCTTAGGTGGGGAGACATTGATTTCAAGCAAGGCACAGTAATAGTGAGAGGAAGAAGATATACAAGCAGAATTCCTTTACTTTCTTACCTACTTCCAAAGCTACAAGATCACAAAAAAAAACAGGCTTCAATTAACGATCCGCTAGGAAAAAGTGATAACAATGAATCTCAACTGGTTTTCCCCAATAAATACGGTGAGATTCAAAATCAATCGGTAGTTAGAGCTAAACTTAAGCGATTACTGGAGAAGGCAAATGTTCGAAACATTGGTTTTCATGGCTTAAGGCAAATGCATTTATTATTGTTAATTGAAGCAGGTGTTCCCCTGTACACTTTGAGTTTAATTGTTGGTTATAGAAGACTTGAGGTATTAATGGAATTGAATAAATTATTTAATAAAGATGACATTAAATAACCTAGATTATCGAAGAGCAATCAGTAGATTTTTCTTCTTACGATTCAATTTTCATTACATAGTCTCTTGATTAGTTACATCAATTTGAAACAGCAAATCCCACTTAGTTATTAAGTGGTATTTGCTGTTTTTATTTTTATTAATTTTAATGAAAATAAAAGTTGGTTATAAGATAAATAAAATTCACATAATCAACATTATGTACTCCGGAACTAACCACTTCCGCTGAGATATTAAATTCACAAATAAATCAAAATAACTCAATCCATGAAATTAATTTTGGAAAAAAATCCTAGTATTGTGTTAAATTGTATATAGTGAATTTTTCGT
This sequence comes from Ferdinandcohnia sp. QZ13, assembly GCF_031324165.1. Taxonomy (NCBI): domain Bacteria; kingdom Bacillati; phylum Bacillota; class Bacilli; order Caryophanales; family Bacillaceae; genus Ferdinandcohnia; species Ferdinandcohnia sp. QZ13. Next base: position 328,139 of record NZ_JAVIVW010000001.1, read on the forward strand.
GGAGGTAAAAAAATGAATCGTGCAATTGGAGTACTTTTGTTTGTTCAATCTGTAATAATTTTTTTAATGACAAGAACACTTTTTAAAAAATTTCCTACAATACGAGAGTTAGATCCTGAAACAAATGAAATTATTAAAACATATTATGAGTATCCTTTTATGTTTTATGTAGGTAATGTATTTGGAGTTATTGTTTTAATCGTAGTTTTATATTTAATTTTTAGAAGAGAAAAAGTGCCCTTCTATCTTTAAAAACCGAGGGCACCGCCCATGCCCAGTTGGAATTGGCTACATTCTTTTTAGGACCATTTTGGTTTGGTTATCGGAAAATGTATATTCCTGTAATTCTTATAGGTATTTTATATTTCTTGTTGGATTTGATATTATATTTAACTAAATATCAATTTACAGAAGAGTTTTTCTTTGACCCTCTTCAAAATATAATGTTATTTCCATTCTCAATCCTTTTTGCTCTATTTGGAAATTACTTTTATCATCTACACACAAAAAAATATATAGACAAGGTAAATCTTCTACCATTTAACGTTGAACAAAAGAAAACATGGTTAAAAAACAAAGGTGGAACCAGTTGGTTAGGTGTGATGTTTACAGCATTATTCCTAATACTTTATGGGTTTATATCTGCTTATCTACTACCAACAAATGTAGACCAGGTTTTAAAAATTAAAGATGGATCCTTTTACGATTGCCCTACAGTTACTATTGGTGATGGATTTGATGTTTTTTTTGATGAACCTCATTGGGAATACATATCTTCTGCAAGTGTATTTGATATTGTACGCTTTTCCGGAATAGCAGAACGAGGAGGAGAGCCTTTAGAAGTAACGATTGATTTTATTATAAAGGCTGTTTTCGTATAGATTGTTGCTTTCTTGACCATATTAGTAGAAGGTTGATATAATACGGTCTCAGGAGGCATTCAACTATGTGGATAGACATCTATAAAGAGTTCGGTGAACTAACAGAATCAGAGAAATTAAAGCTATTTAATGCTATGAAGGAAGATTAATTTCCAGACGAACCTAATAAAATAACCGAGTTATTAAATAGCATTCGTGAAACACCTTTTGCATCAGGATTAGGTTGTGTTCATTGCGGTAGCACATAAGTAAAACGAAATGGTAAATATCGTTCAAGACAACGCTATCTGTGCAACGATTGCGGAAAGTCTTTCAATGATATGACTAATACACCGTTTTCAGGTTCTCGTTATCCTGAGAAGTGGGTAAAATACATCGAAATGATGGTCGAAGGATATACCCTGCCAAAAATCGCTGAACGATTAAAGATTCACCTATCCACTGCATTTTATTGGAGACATAAAATTTTGAATGCATTAGGAAACAACGGATTTAATCAATTGCAAGGCATCGTTGAAAGTGACGAGACCTTCTTTCGTGAGTCAATGAAAGGTCGAGATATTCCTCACAGAAAGGCGAAAAAACGTGGAGAAAAAGACGAAAAGCCAGGGATTTCTAATCTCAAAATTGCCGTTGTTGTAGCACAAGACAGGAACGGAAGTGTAATTGCTCGTAAAGCTGGAACAGGGCGTGTGAAGGCTGAGGAAATCGATGCTGTTATTGGCGAATACATTCACCCGTCTGCTTTACTATGCACCGATACAGCTACCAACTACAAGAAATTTGCAAAAGTGAAAAAACTACAACACGAAACAGTGAATGAACGTCGAAAAGAACGAGTGAAGAAAGGGATATATCATATTCAACACGTTAATAATTTTCACCATCGTCTAAAAGATTGGATGGAACGGTTCCAGGGTGTAGCTACTAAATACTTGGATAACTATCTCTACTGGTTTCGTTGGCTACAATTAGGGAAGAATTTAGCATTTGAAAGACAAGTGGAGCAAATGCTTATTTCTGCTTGTCGAAATTCTGTTATTACAACTGTTGAGATGCTAAGAAGAACATAAAAAGACCTCGAATATTACTGATTTCCAAAGTCGATTTTGTCTTTCGGGACATTGAGTGTATGTCTGTTAATTACAGCCGTACATTATCTACCCATCAAGGACCTTTAATTCATTATTTGGTTTAGAACATCTCCTACTACACCATTCTCGTCCACATAAGATTCTAAAACAACTTTGTTTTGATGGTTTAGGAAGTAATAGTATGTTTTAGAATCTTCTTTAATCTTAACAGATACCATCCAATTTTTTTCACCTGGTAAATTTGCTATAAAGGGATGTGTCGTAATGTTTTCCTCTGGATGTTTTTTGTTGACCGTTAAATATTCAAAAACTGCCTTTTCGGTAGAAATAAATTTATATTGAATATATCCAATAACTACGACTATCACAACTACTAAACCCAAAAAGATTGTAAGGATTTTTTTCAAATTATCACCCCAATTGAATCGATAGTGTAATTTTACACTATTCCAACTTTATTGTCACCATTTTGAAATTCACTCTGCTAGTGTAAACGGAGTTCAAATGTAGGATGATGAAAGTGGTTCATTGATGCGAGCGATCTTCAACCCCCATTCAAATTAACTGTTGTTAAGCATACTTAATACGTTCATGAAACCCAGGCCTCATAACTTTCCTTATATAACCTTAATATTTATTGATAACATGTTCTTTTATAAAGGACATGTCTTTTTTGTTTATTCTTTCCAAATCAAACTTGAGAGAAAGGTGGAATTAAATAGAGGGAAAGAAAAAGTAGAGGGTGTTCTATGAATTTAAATTATTAATAGACAAAAGAATTGAAATAGTATAAAGTGTAAGCGTACACATTATATATTATATATTATATATAATATATAAAATTAACTTTTATAGGGAGAGGGTATTATGGGACGTTTAGATGGTAAAGTAGCAATTATTACTGGAGCAGCTAGAGGTATGGGAGAATCTCATGCTCGTACTTTTGTAAAAGAAGGTGCTAAAGTAGTCTTAACAGATATTAACGAAGAAGCTGGTGCTTTAATTGCGAAAGAATTAGGTTCAAATGCAATGTTTGTTAAACATGATGTTACTAATTCTGAATCATGGAGAGAAGTAGTAGAAAAAGCTACATCAGCCTTCGGAAATATAACTGTCCTGGTAAATAATGCTGGAGTTTTAGGGCCAATTGCTGAAACTAAAGATTTGGACGAGAAGGAATACTTAAAAGTGTGCGCTATTAATCAACATAGTATTTTTCTAGGTATGAAAGCGGTTATTCCATCAATGCTAAAAGCTGGGATAGGTTCAATTGTTAATATCTCCTCAATTGCTGGAATTGTAGCAAATTATGGTTTTCCAAGCATTGCTTATGTTGCAAGTAAAGCGGCTGTAAGAGGAATGACAAAAGGAACTGCTATTGAATATGGTAAAAATAATATTAGAGTTAACTCTGTACATCCAGGTTTTATTAATACTCCAATGATGGTTGAAGCAACTGATGAATCAGGTGGAGACGCTTTAAAAGATATTCCATTAGGTCGATTAGCTGAAGCACAAGAAGTTTCTAATGTAGTTCTTTTCTTAGCCTCAGACGAGTCTTCATATGTTACGGGTACTGAACAATTAGTTGACGCAGGTATGCTTGCACATTAATTACTTCAACAGTATTTAATAAAAAAGGTGCTAACAATGATTGATAGCACCTTTTTTATTTATTTTGATACAAAGCTCAGATTAACCAATTAAAGCTTGTTTTGACAAGAGTTCCAACTGAATATTAGCTTGTTCAAAATCTGATTGAATTAATGCATTTACCGCAGCCTCTAAATAAGAATGCCACGTTTTAATTTTTACGGGATCATTCCATATTGTTTGGCAATAGGCTGTTGTGATATATGTGATTTCAGAATAAAATCTAAGGAAAACTTCATTTCCGGCCACTTTAAAAATGTAGGAAGTTATTTGATCACATATTGAAATATATTCAACGACTTTTCCGCGAACTAGTTTTTCCTTAGCTTCGATTAGTAGTTTGTTTATATTCAATCGATGTTCTTCATTCCAGTTTGGAACTGAATAAGATATAGCGATTTGATATAATTCTTTTAGTGCAACAGTATATTCTTTAATTTCTTCTTGTGAAATTGTCTTTACTCGAACACCTTTTCTCGGTAGTCTCTCCACAATTCCGGTGTTTTGTAAAATATAGAATGCTTCTCTAACTGGAATATTACTTACGTTAAGTTCCTTCGCTATATTTGATTCAATTAATCTTGTTCCTTGTTCTAGTTTTCCAGTAAATATTTGATTCAGAATATAATGTGCAATTTCGTCAGGCAATGAATTACTTTGGCTTTGATTGTTATCATTAGAAAAGGTAATAAAGTTATTCATGATAATATCCTTTCTTGAGAAATTTAATATTTGGACTTATTTTTTATGTTATATTTTATTTATTTTAATTGTACTTTAACTATCATAGTAATGTAAGTTAGTATATAAAATTTTCTATTATAGATAATGAAAAAGGTACTCGAGGAGCATTAACAAAATATAGAAATTATATTAAAGAACTTAAAATATATAAGTTTTTATTCACTGCTTGCACATTTTAGCTCTGTTTACATTCATAGGATATTTTATTGGATGAATACATTCAAACAAAAAAATATTATATAATCACAAGGTAGTAGCAAATTTGATGATTTCCTGAGCAAATATTATTTATAGAAACCATTGTGATATTGTTCGCATTTCATTGGAAGCTTTTCTTTTGATGGAAGGTTCATTTTTAGTCTGATATGGTTAAATTTCGGGTTTATATATACTTGAAAACTCACATTAGAATGATTGCAACGGTTATATCCATATGTACATTGGGGTTCTGAAGTCTTTTTCTATGTTTTAAGATTTTTAGTTTTTTTAAATCTTCGTCTGTTGTGGTGTGTGAAAGTAAAAGGATCCAACCGGAACAGAGGTTAGAACTTAGCTTTCACCATTTCGAACATTAATTATCCAAACCTATATTGTTTGCTTGTCCGGACTAAACTAGCCAAGTTTGAACTTCGAAGTAATATACATATTACAGCTGCATAGTAAGTTAACAAAACGGTAATAATTAGACTAAAAAAACACAAAAGGTGTTACAAGATGGATTTGAACAAGTTTAAATATTATATGAATTTGGTGGGATTATCTATCGTTATCGCTTCAACTTATCTTCATATTGTAGCAAGTATCACAAATCAATTAACAATCATAGGCGCTGCTTTTTTCACCTTTAATTGGGTAGTTACCCTTTTATTTAATGATGTTTTTTGGGAGTACATAAACAAATGGATGGGGAAGTAGGCTTTCCTTTTTAACAAAAAACCGTTAACGAACATGCAACTTAATAACTGCATGTTTTTTATTGCCTTAAAAGTGACATAACAGAGGATATATGAACTTGTTTTATCTTGCGTTAATCTAAAAAGAAGGATTAACGTTTATTTTTTTTAGCATTCAAATCTAACCAAATCATTTTAATTTAATTGTTAATCGAACATACATTCGCATATAATGATTTTATAAGGAGGGACTAAAGTGATAAAAGATCGTGGGAAAATAAAATGGGGGGCTGCATTTATGTTACCTGAAATGGTGGCATCTCATAACAAGGTGGATTGGGATTATAAAAAGGTTGAAAAATCTATCCTAGATGAACATCTATTAGAAGAAATAAACCAATCGATATGTAGTGCAATGGAGTATAACCAAGACCTAGTGTTTACTCTGTACGAAAATGGAGAATTCCAATTACTAACTGGAAAAGTACATTATATCGATCAAATAAGGTATGAGTTAAGAATTTTAGATAAATTTAACGAAATACACAAGGTAAGGCTAAGCGACATTGTTAAAGTTATATTGAATTGTGATGGTAAGTAACTGGTGCTTTAAACCTTGAAAAGAATAATGGGTATAACTAAGATGGAACTGTTGTATTCAACAATTTGGAAACAAATCTTGCTAACTGAGAAGTAAAGTTCGTTTAGGGGAATCACTAATCAATTGAAAACCGATTTTATGATGAATCCTCTCGAGAATACCTGACGAAAAGTCCCGCTTCTCTCTGTTCAGCATAGAAGAGGGTTGTACATTTTAAAACTTCTCTACTTATAAAAGCATTTAAATAAATTATATTATTAAAAAAGGAACACAAATTTAAATGGTACCTGTCCAGTTTTCCGTACAAAAAGCCATGATAGCAAAAGAACAGGAGTATAAGTGGAACATAAGGATGATTCTTTACCTGAAGAATTTATAAGGGCTGTTGAAAGAGTCTGTAAGGAGCTAGAACCTAAAAACAAAGAAAATAATGCACTATGGCATTTAGTCAATGATATCTGTAAAGATATAGAGTATGACGAAGAATGAACTATTAATTAGGCTATAGCAGGGTTTACAAACGCATATTGTGACAAAAACTAGTAAGGGTTGTTGGCATGGGTGGTTCACCTTTTGCAGAATTCTATCGTGAACGTGATGAAAGAATAGAAAGAGAAACTTTGCATTTGATTGTAAAAGTACTAGATATGCTAAAAGAAGAGAAGGAAATAACAGTAATTTCAAAAGAAACAGGGCAAAACATTGAATATATCCGAAGGATTGCAAAAATGCTACCAAAGAAGGAGAGGGTGGTCCAGGTGCGTAATGATTTAAAGCTGAAAGAAGAGGGGCAATTAGTTGATTACAACTTATATAGTAATTATTCTCCCGTACAAATGGAAGTTTACGATGGGAAATTTTTTGTCACAGATTCGGAGCGAGAAAATCTTTTAAAACTGTTGATATACAATGTGGGAATCAACAGAACACTTCAGATCATCGAAGAATACAAGGAAAAATAGAATATATTTATGGATGTCGAGCCTGTCAATACGAAAATCAAAAAGTCAATACATACTGTTATATCCTCTTAAGAATGAACCTGCCTAAAATATGTAACAAAGCATCCCGCTTCGCTCTTTTAAACAGAGGAGCGGGTATGCAAAGATAGAGAACTAATGTTGAAAAAGAACTTTGAATAATAAATACAAAGTCGATAAAGACAGTCGTTTCGAATACAAGTAGTAACCAATGAAAAACTGTTTCCAGATCAAATATTATTGTAGAAACCATTGTGATGTTGCTCGCATTTCATTGGAAACTTTGATGAAAGGTTCAGTTTTAGTCTGAGAAGGTTGAATATTATGTGTTTGCTTATAACTCTTATTATACTCATTTTTGGAATGATTGTTTTTAAGGCATGCGAGGATTATATATCTTGCAACGGTAATATCCATATGTACCTTGGGGTTCTGAAGCCTTTTTCTAAGTTTTAATATTTTTAGTTTTTTTAAATCTTCATATGTTGGGGTTGTGTGAAAGTAAAAGGATCCAACCTGAACAGAAGTAAGGACATGACTTTCACCATTTCGAAAATTGTAATTATCCAAACCTATTTTTCTTGCTTGTCCTGTGCTAATTAATTTTTTAAGAGTCTCTTCTTTCATATGATAAAAATCGTAAAATTCATATTCTGTTTTTGCATATTTGTTGATTACGTGGATTGCTGCTGCGATTTGTTCTATTGAGTTAGCAGACTCAAAACACGTTATTCAATACGAAGAAAAAGTAAAGAAAGGTAAAACAGTTTAATGTCTTAATTTTAGTTGTTTCTTACTAAACCTAACGGGGCAGGTTTGTGAAAGAAGGTGTTTTTGTTAGTTTTGTTGAAATCATATACTTGCATTAAATAAAATGGAAAGGATATGTCTAATATGAAAGGTATTCGAAATTCGAAAGTTATTATCTTATCATTTTTGTTTTTATTAACAAGTACCATATTATTAGGATGCAATAATAGCGATGATTTACAAGTTAATCAACCAGTTAAGCAAAGTTCGGCAGATGAAGTTGAAATCGATGTGAAAAATATGGAGCAAGATATATCAGAATACACAAATCAAATAGAATCGCTCGAAACGCAAATAGAATTTTTGAATGAGCAAAATCAATATTATGTGGATGTTATTAAACAAATAATAGAAGATTTTTCAGATGAAGAAATGTTGGATTTTTCACGAAGTCAGTTTATATATGAGCTATGGGTTAATGGTGAACCGATTCCACAAAATGGAGAAATGGTTATTTCTTCAGGAGATGTGGAAGTTTTATTATCAGAGAGAGGTATGGGTTACGATTTTTTACAATCTGATTGGTTAGAGAAGGGAAGAATTAGTGGGGACTATATTGATCATATATTAAATTTTGACACTACTAATTGGACAGCAACGGGAGGCGATGGTACCGTCAATACATCACGGGGATATGAAAAAGCAAATGTAAAAGCAGGAGAACAGATTTCCTTTACCATTACGGATGAATTAAAAGAACGATTAAACTTTGATACAAATTTAATAAAGATTGATGTTAACTAAAATCTGTTTATCGTAATAGGAATAATTGAAGGTTTTATCCAGAAAAGTATTCTTATGAAAGAATGTACTTAAAGGAAAAGGTGCTTTGATCTTAGAAGGAAAAAAGCACTTTTTTTGTTGAAGTTGCTGTACTAAAGGGGCAGTTTAGTTCAAGAAGGTATTGGCAAAAAAATAGAGAATTAATATTTAAACTTGATAAAAAGTAGGTGTTCTTTTGTCTCAATCTACTGCACAATGGAGTGCATTTATAAAAGAAATTATCAAGCATCGTAAAGTATGGACAATTAAGGACGTAAGTGGTATTCCAACTTCTACAAATATTGACGGTGAAACTTCAATGCCATTTTGGTCTTTGAAATCCAGGGCAGAACAAATTATTGAAAATGTTCCTGCTTATAGTGGATTCCAACCATATGAAATTAAATTTGATGATTTTCTTAATCGATGGTTAAAAGGTCTAGAGAAGGATGGATTATATTTAGGTGTTAATTGGAGTGGCAAGAGGGCAACAGGTTATGATATGAAGCCAAAAGAGGTTTTGGAACGTATTCAAAATGAACTCAATTTAATTGATTAATCTTGTTCAACTAAACCAGCTAATAGTTTGTCAATATTTTTCAATAAAAAGTTTAAATTTGTCATGATATACTAAAAATGTGCATGCCAAATAACCTTCCAATGATCGGTGTTTGGAAAGTTTTGGTCTGTTTAGTTATATTTTTAAACTAGGCTATATCTTGGAAAATTGATTTACTTTTTAAAAGTGCATAAATCCAGTGTAAGAGCTTATTCGCACATGCAATAATAGCTACTTTATATGGCTTACCTTCTTCACGTTTTTTATCATAAAACTCACGTAATCTCTTATTACGAGGAATGATCTCATCCGTTGTTTTTTGTTTACGACAATCACGAATGGCACATTGAACAGCCATGTATAAGGCATGCCGTAATCTACTCGAACCTCTTTTGGTTATTCTATTTACGGTGCCTTTAAATCGTCCAGATTCAAAGATACTAGGATCAGTTCCTGCAAATGCAACAATTTTTTTAGGGTGATCAAACCGATCAATCTCTCCAATTTCAGAAATTATCGTTGCAGCGATTTTTTCTCCGATACCGGGGATTGATTGGACAATCTCATATTCTTCAATTTCTTTTGCCAAGGCATCTATCTCGCCCACAAGCTTAGATAGGTGCTTTTGGTATTCAAGAATCATTTTGATATACATTTCTAGAGTTAATAGATTACTTTGAATTAAGACTTCCTGAAACGGATTCTGCGTTGCAGCGGCTATCAGTTTAGTTGCTTGAGCATTCGCCCACTTATTGGAACGGCTTTTACATAATTCATCGATTTTAGCTGCTACCCTTACTTCTCCAGCTTCCAAGACATCTTCAGATGTTGGATACTCTAATAAAGTTAGTAAAGAAACAACGGAATATAAATCACCAAAAACACCTCTATATTCAGGAAAAACTTGATCCAAAACTGCTTGAAACTGTAACTTAGTTTGAACAAATATGCCTGTTAGATTTTCGTGCTGCCTTGTGAGATTACGAAGGTTTAAGAGTTGAATTCCACGCTTTTTATAGGGCTCTAAATCCTCCTTATAATAAAGCTCGCAGAGATGATTAGCATCAATAATATCGGTCTTAACTTTACGCAAGCTAGAGCTCTTCGCGCGATAGGAGATTAGTGGATTAACAATAATTAATAAATAATCTCTTTCCTCAAGATACTGAACAACAGGTGCATGATAATGTCCTGTTGATTCTAAAACGATTGGAGGCCTTACCCCTGTTACGTTTTCTATTTCTCTCAAAAATTCGTATAAACTCACCAATCCCTCAAGAGTATGAGTGATTTTAAAACTGTTTTTATACGGCTTCTTCTTATCCAAGAAAGCTTGTACCTGACTTTCACCTTTAGCAACATCCAGACCAACGACTGGATTCATATCTAAATCATCCTCCTTAAAAACTATATTTACCGGTAACCCCTATACCTCCTTGCAGTATCATAGCTTCGCTTGTTATACGAGATCAAAGTCCCAACCAGCCTCAATCATGTTTCTACAAGTAGGGGGCGAACTGTTTAGTTGACGGGATCTAAGTCCCACGGGTGCGGACGTTCTACCCAGGCTACCGTTATAATAAAACCATATAAAAAAAGGTCAACCAGAAATATTTTCTTATCTGGTTAACCTTATAATACGAACGGGTGCGTTGATCCAAGAAGGATTAATGCACTTTTTTTGTTAAATTTATTGAACTAACGAAGCAGGATTGTTGGATAAGGATAACATTCACTAATGAGAGTTATAGAAATTCTATAAACTACAAGAAGAGTCCTAAGACTAAGTGTTTAAAAAAAACAAATGTCCCAGGACCCTTTAATTATTATTTTAATAGAGATATCTGTTAAATTTAAACTACTTCCAACGGATTCCGATATTTTCCAACAAGGGAATTAAGTCGTTATTCGATCAAATTATAAAGTGTATAACATTTCATTGTTTAACTATCGGGGCAGTTTAGTTCAATTAGGTTGTGTTAGAATATAAGCAAACATAGTCGAACTTCATGAAAGGATGTCTAATTTGTTTTTCTTTTTCGCTATCTTATTTTTTATTTGTGGTTATAGTTTTATTGTGACTTTAATAAGAGCTTTTAAAGAGGAAGTATCACTTCATCTTCCTGCTTTTCTATTTCTTGTATGGGCTACGTCAGCAGTATTGGTTACTGTTTATTTAGTAGACTTATAAATAAATGGAACCTTTTTATTGTAACGAAGCAGAAGAATTGAATGGTAGATATGAAAAAATTGTTCTTACAGAGGAGATAGCATATGCCTATTATTAAGCATAAGCAATTTATCCAAGCACCTGTGGATGTATGTTTTGACCTTGCAAGAAACGTAGATATACATACTGAAACTACTGCTAAAACTAAAGAAAAAGCTGTTGGCGGAGTTACGCAGGGGTTGTTAGAAAAGGGCGATACTGTTACTTGGGAAGCTACTCATTTTGGTATTAAACAAAGATTAACAGCAAAAGTAATTCATATGGAAAAGCCCATAGTGTTTGTTGATATTATGGTAAAAGGAGCTTTTACCTCTTTTACACATACTCATCAATTTAAAGAAGAAAAAGATGGGACTATTATGATTGATACATTTGAGTATAAATCACCTTTTGGACCAATTGGAATAATTGCGGACAAATTATTTTTGGAAAAGTATATGACAGACTTTATAATTTCTCGTGCAAGAGAACTAAAAAGAATTGCAGAAAACGGAAATTAGCTTGTTCAACTAACGGGTAGCGTTGATCCAATAAGGATTTAATGCCCATTATATCATCTTAGAACATACGGTTTCCTTTTCCATTTCTATTTTTGTCATGGAATACTAATTTGTAAAGGGTGTGCAGAATGAGTAAGAATCAAGAATACCAAGATAATATAGAGCAAAGATGCTTGGTTTTAGTAAAAAACAAAATAAATATAAAAGATTGTTTTGGTATGTCAAATCAACAGTATATTGAATTACAAAAATGGTTAAAGGATGCTAAGCCTAATCAGAATAGTAATGAATTTCCAGACTTTATTTTTAAAGATGGCTTTATAGAACATTTTGCAGTTACTTCATCATCAGAGGGAAGAAAAGGGGCAAAACAGAAGCAAGAATCTTTGATCTTAAAAAGGAAGAGTGAAACTACTTTTTTAAGTAATCTTGATAGTAGTGAAGTAGATACTCTAGTAAGCAAATCATTTTCTCGCCCATTTGAACAACACACACATCTTAATATTGTAAATTCAATAAAGAAAAATTGGCTAAAACATATAAAAAGTTATGAGAAAAAAATGCCTCCATCTAAACATGGTATTTTTCTACTTGATTATATAGATTTTAATATTCACACTGCAATTAGCAGAGAAAATGAGCCAGCAGAAATTTTTAAGTCATATAGAATAAGTGCAGACAAGGATTTATTAGAGTGGATACATGCATTTAAAGAAAAAATTGAATATCTAATCTTGAGTAATCCTTTCTCTATTGAAGTAATAAGAATAGACCAAATACTCAACATTATAGAGAGCATTCCCAGAGTTACATATGCACCTATTATAGGAATGGAATCTCATAAATTTATAGGCTATAAAAGTAAGAAAAGAGATATTTAGTAACATAAAGCATTATTTGCGAACTTAAGGCAAGAGGAGAATCCTATTGAGTAAATTCCAATTTGTAGAGTTTAATCAATATAATTTTAGCTTCGATATGTCGTGCTTTTCTTATATTATGATATAGTACCTCATTTAACTTCAAAAACGAGTTTGTGAAACAATGTACTCAAACTATAGGCTGCGTTGATCCAAGAAGGATTAATGCACTTTTTTGTTGGCGTGCCCAGGCAAGCCGTTAATTGCTAACTGGTGAAAGTCCAGTCTAGGTAAGAACCAAGTCGCCTAGTAGCTGACAGGCAGCTGGTGGAGTAATCCTAAGGTTGAAGCCCTGTGCCAGCAACTTTACAGGTTGTAACATAAAGTGAATCCTGCCGCCTCGTCAAGAGCAACCTGGAAACAGGACAAAGAGAAGTCGAGCCTTGCGACAAAGGGCGAAGACCATGGAAGGTGTGTGGAACTTGGAACAACACTCAAGAATCTCTCGGGGTATGGGGAACGACATGTAAAGACAGTAATCATCGGAACTGGGGAGACCCTACTTTACCCTTATGGTTAAGGAGAGAGAAAGCCTATAAGCAATTGCGAAATGGTGGACTGTAAAGAGGGAGTCGGAGGAGGTCATAGTACCAATGATTATCATGACAACACAACATGATATAGGGAAGGACCTCTACTTTGTTCATGTGTTTAAAGGAGGTAAGAGTAAGTGAATGCTATGAAATTAGCTAACTACACCGATGTAAAAGCTCAAGAACTTTGGAAAACACTATATCTATGTGCCAAGGAGAATCCGAAACGTAAGTTTCATGCTTTATATGATAAAGTATATCGACCAGATATATTACTAGAAGCCTGGAAGCGTGTAAAAAGAAAGAAAGGTAGTGGAGGAGTAGACGGGCAAACGATTGAAGAAATCGTTACTGAGTACGGGGAAAGAAATTTCTTAAATGAGCTATATACTCAGCTAAAAGAGAATAAATATAATCCAAGCCCTGTACTAAGAACGTATATTCCAAAGGAAAATGGAAAGAAGAGACCATTAGGGATTCCGACTATAAAAGACAGAGTGGTACAAATGGCTACAAAGTTGGTTATTGAACCGATATTTGAAGCAGATTTTCAAGAATGTTCTTTTGGTTTTCGACCAAGAAGAAATGCACATCAAGCTATGGCTAGCATAAGAAATGCAAGCAAAGGAAGTTCATGGGTAGTAGACATAGATATTCAAGGATATTTTGACAACATTAACCAAGAAAAGTTGTTAAAATTAATTGAACAGAAAATCAATGACCGCAGAATCTTAAAGTTAATCCGAAAATGGCTACGTGCTGGGATAATGGAAGAAGGAAATGTTAGAAATCCCCTAACGGGGACACCACAAGGAGGAGTGATTTCTCCTTTACTAGCAAATATTTATCTAAATACATTGGACAAGCTCTGGTTAAAGAAATTCCATCACCTAGGAGAACTCGTTCGTTATGCAGATGATCTTGTAATATTAACAAGAACAAAACAACAAGCGATTGAGAGTATACAAGTATTACAGTCAATTATGAAAAAGCTGGACTTGACTATTAATCGGGACAAATCAAGACTAGTCCACTTGTTTGATAATAAAGAGGGGTTTGATTTCCTAGGTTTCCACAATCGTAAATTCGAGGTACATAATAAAGGGGGAAGACCCTTTTACGCTATGGCTCACATTCCGAAGAAGAATGCCATGAAAAAGATGAGAGCAAAGATTAAGGCATATACAGAGCCAAGAACCAAGTTATATTTAGACATAAAAGAATTGGTAAAAGGCTTAAATAGAATACTGCAAGGTTATAAGAATTATTACAAGATTTCACCAATTGCATATAAGTGGCTAAATCAGATTGATTGGTATGTGCTCAAAAGGCTCACACTCTTTTACAACAAGAAAAGGAACATCAGAAGAAAACATGGTAACTTAAAGACTATTCGGGATGAAGTAAATCATTTAATCGTGAAACTTGCACTGAATTAACCGTAATGCACAAGAAAGAAGAACATCGGAAAGCCGTATGAGGGAAAACTTCACGTACGGTTTGATGAGGGGGAGCTGAAATTAAATGAAGATAGCGTAAGCTATCCCATTGAAATCAGTTCTCTACTCTACAAGTTATTGTACTAACGAGGCAGGTTAGTTGATCAAATATAATCGTTTTTGAATGTTAACGACATGCACGAAGTCGCAAGAAGGTATTTACGTTAAAAAGGAGTGGTTGTTTTGGTCACTACTGAATTATGTGAAGCTTGTAAGATAAATCTAATAAGCGTTGTTGAGGAATCCGATGATAAAAACCAACCCTACAGGCTTTGTCTGGAGTGTCGTGGTAGATTAGTAAAATATTCTCTTAAACCTATTGAGTGGTATAACTTAGCGGTTATTCATTCTCCATAGAAATTCTTATTACATGATGATGATGGAGAAGCTACTCAACCGGAAGAAGAAGTATATGTGTCTGATAATGATATTGCCCCAACACTAGAAAGTGTTAAATATGATTTGGAATTGTTGTTGGATTTTTCAATTACGAGATGGTTCCTTGAGGATGAGGTAATTTATGCTCTAAACCAGCATGATAAAGCTTCCCTATTAAATTCTGTCAAATATCGATTTTATGACACTGTAAATTATGAAGTAAAATCAAGAATGTTAGAAATAATAGCTGATGTTCTCGGTGATATTGCTTCTGATTGGGTTAGAGAACTTTGGGATAACTACGATGATGATTTCTTGATTCAATTATCTTGGGCAACATCAAGTAGTTTGCCTGCCAAAGAAGGTCTAGAATACATCTTCGGAAAGTTACAATCTTTAAGTGATATAGAACTAATTATGTCTGTATTTTCGTGTTTGCACAGATTTCGCTCAAATGAAGTGCTTGATTGGATTGAAATCAACTGTAGGACGTTTCATGATAATTGGGGGAGATTAGCAGCTCTATGCTTTCCGACTTGGGAGAGGATGAAAGCATGGCTAGCTAAGGACGACCTCTTAGCTTGGTGGCATTAGACACGATGGCTAAATGTGCAGCAATAGGTAACGACCCGTATATTGAAAGGTTCAATCCGAAAATAATTATGACAAATATGAGTGAAATTAACACTGTGTTAGACAGATATTACGATAACGATGCTGTACCTCGCGTTAAGAACAAAAGAGAAAGAATTTTAAACCATAAAGAGGTTATTTTTGAGTAAATTCAAGGCAACCCAATAAGGCTGTTTTTTAGTAAGTTTGCTAATGAAGTAATAGAAATTAATTCTGTCTAGAAACGGTGTATGTTTCTATGTGAAGTAGGAATTATACTTCACTAACGGGGGCGATAGTCCAAGATGGATTATCGCTTATTTTTGTTGAATTTATTGTACTAACGGAGCAGGTGTGCGGCCGAGCATAGGTCGTATCATATAGCGGGTGGGATTCCCGTCGAGCAAGAACTAGCCATTCACTCGTAGCGAGTCTTGGAGGGCTAAAGGTAACTTTAGTCTTTAAGCGTAGACAGTTAGGTAATGGGCCGAAAGCCAAATGGTTGAAGGGATTGAGCCCCATAATGTTAGTAAATCGTGAGGGCTGATGCTTTACCTGCAGCAGAAAGCAACATTTCATTCTTTGTATATGGCAAGAAGAATGAAACCTCTCTGGGGTCAGAGACCTTGGCACGTTACACATTGATATGATACGGCAACTCGGGAGACCCTAACGGTCTTTTCTTGTTAGAAGAGTATGGTGTACAAGCGATACAAAGTAAGGAAACCAAATGCCGTTTAGGGAGTCGGATAGCAGCGTAGTACCAATGAAGTTGGGTAATGCCGATATTTAAGTGCAGTGCCACTAAAATAGTGGAGTGCCTCACACCAATATAAGAGGTCTAGAATTTTAGCCCCAACTCTAAAGGTAGAATCATTTAAAGGTCACTGCACAATTATATTTTACAGCACTTTTGGCAATAAAAAAACAATGTCCTCAAACTAACGGTAGAGTTACACTAAATTAGTGATCCCACGTTTAAGTCAAAGGTACATTGATAATACAATTATAATTCATTAAAGAAATAATTCAAATATTTTTTGCTTAAAACTAAGTAAGTAAAGCACTTAGAGTCCCCAGTATGTAGTGTATTAAATGAGGTAATAAATCAGTTAAATTACTACAGAAACTAATGGGTGAGATTATTAAATAAGGACAGGATTATTTAATAAGAATCCCATAATAGTTCTGGTATGAAAATAATGAGTAGATATTACTTTGTCTTTTAGATTATTTAGAGGGTAGAATAAATGTTGGATAAAATTAAAGAATTTCCTGAAAAAGCGGCATTTGCAATTGGCTTAACTTTATTATTAGTTAGTGGATCATTGTTATTCTTGTTATCACTATTGTTCCATATTGGTAATTGGGCTACGTGGATTGTAGGAGGTATTATTGGGTTTATAGCATTCTTATTTATAGCAAGTGCGACTGATAAAAGACATTCAGGCCTTGATAAAAAGTAATTCTTTTTATTGTACTTATTGCATTAACGGGTGCTTTATTTGAATAAGAAAAGAATAAATCTAATACAAAAAGGCATACCAAATTGATATGCTCCCCTAAAGGTAGACAGATGAAATAAAAAAAATCTATTTTCTTGGGGGAGTATTTTTATAAGGCTAAAAGTAAGTTTTTTAAGGAAGAAAAATATATAATTTTAAAGGCTTATGAAAAGGGGGAATTACGGGCTTGAAAGATCCAACGGATGGAAGCGGTATTCAAAGGAATTAAAGTTATCTGCAGTAAGAGATGCCTTGTCTGGAGACTATTCTCTTATTGAGTTAACTCATAAGTACGAAATATCTAGTCACTCTGTACTGCAAGGATGGATAAAGCTTTATAATGGTCATAGAGAATTAAAGGAAACTTCAAAGGGGAGAAACCAGTCTATGACCAAAGGTAGAAAAACAACAGTAGAAGAGAGAATTGAAATAGCGAACTACTGCATTAAAAATCGGAAAGATTATCAGAGGGCAGCCGAAGTCTATAATGTCTCATACCAGCAGGTATATCCATGGGTTAAGAAGTATGAGGATGGCGGAGATGAAGCGCTGAAAGATAAGCGTGGTCATAAGAAAGAAGAAGGTAAGCTATCTCCAGGAGAGAAAATCAAACTTCAAATAAAAAAGTTAGAAAGAGAAAATGAACGTTTCGTGCGGAGAATTTATTCTTAAAAAAGTTAGAGGAGATCGAAAGGAGGCGAAAATAAGCCAAATCCGATTTGAGGATAAGTATGTCGCTATTCAGGAGCTTCACAGGAAAGAGAATTTAAGTATTAGTTTACTTTGTGAAATTGCGAGAATTGCACGATCCGCATACTATAAGTGGCTTAATGGTACTCCTTCTACCAGAGAAATACTGAATGAAGAAATTATAAAAGAAATGAAAATTCTCTATGAAAAAGTTGATGGTACCTTCGGCTATCGTCAAATGACACTTCATATGAATAGAAAGTTTGAAGAGAAACTTAATCATAAAAGAATCTATCGACTGATGAAAGTAGCTAGCTTACGCTCTGTCATTCGTATCAAGAGAAAACAATATAAACGCTCTACACCTCAACATGTAGCAGAAAATACATTAAATCGGGAATTTACCGCGGAAAAACCAAATGAAAAATGGGTTACGGATATTACAGAACTTAAGTATGGCCAGTCAAAAAAGGCCTATTTAAGTGCGATTCGTGATCTTTATGACGGATCAATTGTAAGCTATGTTCTAGGACATTCCAATAACAATAAACTTGTATTCAAGACGCTTGATCAAGCTACAGTACTATTATTAGCTGAGGAACATCCACTTATCCATAGTGACCGTGGGTTCCAATACACCTCTAAAGGATTTAAACGAAAGATAGATGCGGCGAAGATGACATAAAGTATGTCGCGAGTTGGTCGCTGAATTGATAATGGACCAATGGAATCTTTTTTTGGAACACTGAAATGTGAAAAATATTATTTGCATAAATATAAGACATTTGTGGAACTTTCTACTGCGATAGATGAGTACATTCATTTTTATAATCACAATAGATATCAAAAACGATTAAACGGCCTTAGCCATATGGAGTATAGAGCTAAAGCCGCTTAGGTCATTTTATATTATTTCCACTGTCTACTTGACAGGGGGGAGTTCAAATTCGCAATGCCGTTTTGTAATTTTCCCCCATCCTATTATATTTTTTACTACAAATTTTACAATAGTCACAATATTAGGTTCAACACTAGTTAATTTGGCGTAGGATTTTTTTTAGAGTACCAATTTATGATTAAACCTTAAACCTACTAACCGTATTTTGAAGTTCTTCCGCAAGGTTTGATAGGGCATTTGAAGACGCTGATATATCCTCCATTGATGCAAGTTGTTCTTCTGCAGCAGCTGCGACATTTTGTGAGTACATGGATGTTTCATTAGAAACATGAGAAATTTCAGTTACAGTACTAGATACTTCTTGAATACTCGCTGTTACTTCTTCTGTTGTCGCTGCCATGTCATTAATTTGGTCAGCTAACTTCTCCATATAAGTAAGGATCTCTTTGAAATTTTCTTCTGTTTGTTGAACAATATCTAAACCATCCTTAACATCGTATGTCACTTGCTCTATCGATTTATTTGACTGAATCATATCTTGTTGAATATCAAAGATTAACTTCGAAATTTGTGAAGAAGATTGGCGAGATTGCTCCGCTAATTTTCTTACTTCATCTGCAACCACCGCAAATCCTTTCCCGTGTTCTCCTGCTCTTGCTGCTTCAATAGCTGCATTAAGTGCTAATAAATTCGTTTGTTCTGCTATTTCGGAAATTACGCCAGATATATCACCAATTTCTTTAGAACGCTTATCTAATGATTTAAGTACCACTCCACTTTCAGTTACAGACATGCTGATAGAGTTAATTTGTTTTACGGTTTTATCTACAAACTCCCCGCCTTCTTTTGCTTTTTGAGTAGCTTTAGAACTAACTTCTGTAATGAAAGATGCATTTTCTGCAATTGATTGTACCTGTGTTGTTACTTCATCTAATGAACTTGCACTCTCTTGTACACTTGCGGTGGAATGTTCTGCTCCACTTGCAACTTGCTGAATAGATTCCGTAATTGATTCTGTTGCTTTACTCGTTTGTTCAGCACTAGCGGTTAATTCCTCAGAAGAAGAAGCCACTAGTTCTGAAGCTACTATAACCTCATTCATCATCTTTTTAAGATTCATAGTCATGAGGTTATAGTTCTTAGACAAGTCTCCTAATTCGTCACCTGAGTTATCCGAAATTTCAGCAGTAAAATCACCATTACCTGCTAATTCAAGAGAATTTGAAACGGATTGTAACCTCTTCTTAATTTTTGATGAAAATATAATAACCGCTAATATTGAAAGGGCAACGACTACAGCGAGAACGATTAAGAATGTTACTAAAAAACTTCCTAAGATCTTTTCAATTATAGATTGCGGAGCACCTACATAATACATGCCTATAGCATTATCATTTTTATCTAATAAAGGCATATATGCAGTTTGATATAGTATTCCTGCTACATTTGCCTCTCCATAATATACTTCTCCATTTTTTAAAACCGTTTCCACGACTTCTTTTGATGCTTTTGTTCCTACGGCACGTTCATTATTAGACATAACATTGGTAGATACTCGAGTATCTTCTAAGAAAATTGTTACTGTATCACCTGTATCCTTACCAATTGTATCAACAACTTCGTAATTATCATTCATAAGAGTTGAACCTTTATAAAGTTTATCCTCTTTTAATTCCCATTCACCTGGATATTCACTATTTAGATATCTAAAGGAAAGATTAAGGTCACCTTTTGCTTTTTCTAGAGCGAACTCCTCAATACCTTTTGTGATTTGATGATTAACAACCACACCTATAATAGATGACAAAGTAAGAATAATAGTTATAACTAATATATTAATTTTTGTGCCTAATTTTAAATTTATAAAAACTTTCATCATTTACACTCCAATGTTATATTTTTCTGTATTCTAAAATAATTTCTCTACTTGTTCCCTAATAACTTTTAGATTTGATAATTGATTGAACAATCTCGTTATATTAATAATTGGTATCAATTGTTCATCCAGTTTAATTATTCTTTCTAAAGAATTTTTTGAGGTTTCCATATGATTAAATGGGACAATATCATCATCTGAAACCTCTAAAATTTCCTTAGAATGATTAACTAATAAACAAATATGTATATCATCTGTCTTAACCAAGATATACTTTAAAGTTTCTGAAAGAATGGATTGATTACTAAACAATAACTGTTTCATATCAATAACAGGGACGACCTCTTCACGTATTTTCACTATTCCCCTCATGTACTCAGGGGCTTGTGGAAGTATAGTAGGCATAATTGCTTTCTCTATTGAAAGAACTCCATGAATAGGTAAAGCAAAATCTCCTTTGTCCACTTGGATAATGACATATTTTTGCATTTTAAAATTCTCCTATAGCGTTTTCAATTCAGAATTATATGGTAATTTAAACAAAATAAAAAACACCTTCAACCCTTTGTCTGTCTAACAAGGACCAAACGTGTTATTAGCAAGAAGCAGGGACTCTGCCTTACACCAATTTCACATATTTTATATTAATATTGATCAGAGACAGGAACGCTATCCTAATTCAATATTGTAGTGTTTTAGTATTTAATTTAATAGGTTTACTTAATAGATATCCTTGTGCGTACTGTACTCCCAAATTGTAAGCTGTTTCTAAATCAGTTTTTCTTTCTATACCTTCTAAAATAATATTGCACCCATACTTTTCACAAAAATTTTTAATAAAAGAAATAAGTTCTTGTTTTTTACTAGATAATGCAAGGTTTTTAGAAAAATAACGGTCTAATTTTAAATAATGGGGCTCTAGTTCCAGAATGTTCTTGATATCAGAATATCCTTTTCCATAATCATCAATTGCGATTCTGAATCCTAGTTCTTTTAAAAGATAAATCCTCTCCCTAAAGGTTTCATATTGTTCCACAAATTCAGATTCCGAAATTTCTAGAATGATTTCTTGTTTAAAAAGATAATTCTTTCTAACGATGGTCATAATGAATTCTAAAAATGTATCATGTAGAATTGTGGAAGGTAAAATATTAAGAAAAAGTTTGCCTTCTTCTATTGTATAACCAGTCGATGAATATGTTACTATCGCCTTTTCTATTGATAATAAGTCTAACTCATAAAGCAATCCATTTACTTTTGCGTTTTGAAAGATATTTTCTGGACTGTTATTATCGCCCGTTCTAAGAAGAGCTTCAAATCCAAATGTTTTTTTATCGGTTAGGTTGAACACAGGCTGAAAATGATGATATATTTCTCCCGTATATTTCTCTTTAATTGACATGTTTGATCACCTCCTTAATTTTCTCGACAAAAAGAGAACCTGAAGAAAATACAGGTTCTCTTGAACTGTTTTCTCACGGCAGCTAGGCTACCATAGCATTACTGCTTTAGGCCCTTAGCTTTGCGTCCTTACCTTTCGATAAGTTTGCCTTTATCTGATATCAATCATTACTACTTTTAGACTAGTCTTACAGGAATATTATACTAGGTTTCGACAAAATTCCAATAGTTTTTACAAAAAAAGACAAAATGAAAATGGATAATAGGGTTGTATTGTTTTCTCAAGGAGTAATGGTTGGTGTGAAGGATGCAAAAATAAAAAGCCGTTCTTTAAAAATACTATCCGTTGTATCAGAACCTAGAGGCTCACCAGGACATTGAAAGTGGATGTACAAATGGGAATGTTGATCATAAAATAAAAAAGACACAGAAGTAACTTCTTCAACTACCGGGGCAGTTTCCATTAAGTACATTTCTTCACAAAGTTTAAAGGGAAATTTTTCGGATTTTTATTTATAACAGCTTAACGTTGATTCGGGAATATTGAACTTCGCTACCTGCTAGTTGAAATCTACTTCATCTGGAGACCTTTAAATTAAAATGTTTTCTTTCTTCTGACAGACTTATTAAATTTCGAAAAAATCAATTTAATCATCTTTTCGTATAGAAAAACTTATTAAGAAACATGCACTAGAAAAAATATAAATCATATATAGGAGATATCCCGTTTGAATGCGTGAGGAGGATATTATGAAACCAATGTTACCTAGTGAAAAATATTTCGGTAATTTAGAACTAGTTTATGCATTTTATGGGGCTATGCCTACAGGTGTTACTCTTTCAGAAACCGGTCGTATTTTCATTTGCTTTCCGAAATGGGGAGACGATGTTAAATTTACGGTGGGGGAAATTGTTGAGGATAAATTGCAGCCTTATCCTAATTTACAAACCAATTTGGTTAACCCCGAGAATATCACAATGACTTTCATCAGTGTCCAAAGTGTAGTTGCTGATGGAAGGGGAACGCTTTGGATATTAGATACAGCGGCACCCAATTTTTCTGAACCTATTAAAGGTGGGGCCAAATTAGTCGCTGTTGATTTAAAAACCAATACAATTCGAAGAGTATATACATTTAAAGAAGATGTTGTTTTACCAACAACTTATCTGAATGATGTCCGATTTGATTTTCGTGTTGGAAACGCCGGTTATGCCTATATAACGGATTCTTCTTCTACAGGACCAGGAGCAATTATTGTCGTAGATTTAGAAAATGGAAACGCGTTTAGACGGTTAAATGGAGCAAATTCAACTTCACCCGATCCCTATTTTTTACCGAAAGTAGAAGGTCAAATTTTAATGAATCGAAACAAAGACGGTTCAACTTCTCCATTTAGATTGGCTTCTGATAGTCTTGCTATTTCTCCAGATGGAAAGCTTTTATATTTTGCTCCACTAACCAGTCGTCATTTGTTCTCGATCTCAACAGAAGCCCTGAGAGACAGGAATATACCGGACATGGATTTACCTTATCATGTGGAGTATTGGGGAGAAAAAGGTGCGTCTGATGGAATGATCACCGATGCAAAGGGAACTGTTTATGCTGGAGATTATGAAAACAACAGTATCCGTAAAATATTGCCGAATGGCACAATGGAAACCATTGCACATGATCCGAGAATTTTGTGGCCGGATACTTTTTCAATTGGTCCGGATCAATATTTGTATGTCATTGTGAACCAATTACATCGGCAGCCTAGATTTCATTATGGAAAAGACCTACGACAGAAACCTTATAGTTTACTTCGTATGAAAATTGGTGAATTTCCTGCTCCGACCTTTTCATAATAAAAATAGTCAATTATGTTTTTATTATATAGTGCGATACAAACACGAGTAACAAAGAAGTATTAACTTTATTTAGTTTTGCGAAATAAACTCAAAATGGTTTTAATAGGAACAGTTTATTTGGAAAGTGTTAAACTGTTCCTGGGGATTATTTATAAAGTCGGTAAGTTCAATGCTGTATTGATATTATTTAAATCCAAACTGATCTGTTCGTTTGTATCCCAAGCATGGTACCATCCTTTTTCTACCATATATGCTGATATTTGTTCATGCATATCAAGAGCTTCCACTAAATGGCGAGTGAGCATTTCTTTAATTTCCGGTGTTCCTGCCTCCGTAACTGCCATGGCATAATTTCTAACTCCACTTTTAGCTGAAATGAGTAGATCCATTGCAACCACTTGATCCGATAATGCGTCCATGCCAGTTAATGTTTCAATGATTGGATTCATGTTCATTCATCTCCTAATTTACTGCTTAGCGTTGGAAAGGATAGAAGCATATTCTTGTAATTGTCTCGTAGATACATCAATGTCTTGCTGCATAATATCTTTTAATAGCGGATCTGTAACTAATGCTCTCATTGTTTTGGATTTAGTTAAACAAGTGGTCTTAAATGCAGCTATTTCATGGACTTCAAGAACTTCATGTAAGGCGTATTTCATTTTTTTATCTCCTTCCTCAAGGTTTCAACACGACTTTTATACAATCATCCATTTTGGTGTCAAAAATCTCATAGCCACGCTTTGCTTCACTAAGTGGAAGTACATGACTTACGACATCTCCTGGGTCAATTTTTCCGGTCGAAACTAATTCAAACATATATGGCATATAGTGAATCACAGGTGCTTGCCCAGAGCGGATATTGATATTTCGCTGCATAATATCTCCAAGAGGGAAACCATTATATCTACCGCCGTAAACGCCAGTAACTTGAATTGTCCCGCCTTTACGCACTGCTTGTGTAGCCATGATAAACGCACCTAATGCTCCACCTTGAAGTTTCATTCCGCTCGCAAGGAACTCTAAATCAGTCATTTTACCGTCCATACCAACAGCATCAATGACAACATCAGCGCCGCCCTTCGTCATTTCCTTCAAATGCATTCCCACATTTTCAAAGTGTTCAAAATTTACAATTTCAACTTTGTTGGTACGTTTGGCGTGTTGCAAACGATAGTCTACATAATCTACGGCAATGACACGCGTTGCTCCTTTTAGCCAACAGAATTTTTGAGCAAAAAGGCCAACCGGACCACAGCCAAAAACAATTACTGTATCTCCATCCTTTACGCCTGCATTGTCAACACTCCAAAAACCAGTAGTCATCGCATCGGCAATAACTGTTAACTTTTCATCTGGTTCCTCACAAGTCTCTGGAATTTTGAAATGAGTAAAGTTGGCAAATGGTACTCTTAAATATTCAGCTTGCCCGCCTGGATAACCACCTGTTGTACCAGAATATCCAAAATAAGCACCCATATCACCATTATCATTAGAATTATCACATTGGCTTTCCAAATGGTTTTTACAATAAATACATTCCCCGCAGGCAATGTTAAAAGGAATAATAACACGATCCCCTTTTTTTACTTTCGTAACATTTGGTCCAACCTCTTCAACAATTCCCATTGGTTCATGACCAATAACATAGTTTTCTTGCAGATTAGGAATCATGCCATGAATTAAATGTAAATCAGACCCACATATAGCTGTACTCGTTACTTTAATAATCATGTCATCTGGTTTTTCAATTTTTGGATTTGGAACTTCTTTGACTACAACATTTTTAATACCTTGATACGTTACTGCCTTCATGCTATACAGCCTCCAGTGTTAGTGATCATCAGGTGTCCGGTCAAACATACCTTTTCTATTGGTCTCAACCGGGAATAGATTCATTTTGCCCATCATCAATGTATTGTTGGCAGATAGCTGATCTAGTTTATACTGTTCACTTAGTTCGTATGGATGGAACCATTTTTTATTAATCATTAGTTCTGTAATTTCTTGGTGCATGGCAATACCTTGCATTAACTGCTTTCGTAAGAGGGTCCTAACATCAGGTGATGCAGACTCTGTTAATGCGACAGCAATATTGCGCACACCTTCTTTGGCACGAAGAAGTAAGTCCATCGCAAATGTGGTATCAGCTAGCTCTGGTACGTGTAACGCGTTTATTGGGTCTAAATAGTCCTGGTTCAATGAAATTGCCTCCTTTTCAATTTATTATTGGTGTTGGCCGGTTTTGAGGAACTGGAGCTTCAAAAGGTGCGCGTTGATAAACTGCCTGTAATTCTCTAAGCGCTTGCATGGATTGTTCAACATCTTTTTGCATTAATGCTCTCAAATCATGATCAAATACGAGTCCTTGCATTAGTTTTGATTTCGCTAAGCAAAGTGTTTTGAAATTAATAACTTCATGTAAATCCAATGATTCATGATCGGCTAATTTTTGATTATCCATTTCTAATTAACCTCCTTATTCGTTAATGCAATCTATTGTATTGTTCCAAAAATAGGAGTAAACATAACATTCTTTAATGTTATATTAAATTGGTAAATTATCTTAAATGGTTGGAATATTCCTAAAGTGGGGGATTCATTTATTGTGATGTCAGAGGATGGAGCAACGGGATAATTAGGTTCAAAGGTTGTAGAATAGTTATTGAAGTCTGTACCTACAAGTATATTGGTGATGAGTGTCCGAAATCCAGAAAAAGCAGAAGGACTTCGTAAACGTGGAGTGGATATTCGTCAAGGCGATTTTGACCGACCAGAAACATTAGATAATGCTTTTAAAGGGATTGACCGGTTATTAATTATTTCTAATGATGGTGACAATGACACAAGAATCCAACAACATGCTAATGCTGTCCATGCAACTGAATGTGCAGGGATAAAATTTATTGCTTAAACAAGCTTAGCCAATGCAACAGATAGCAAAAATTAAATGGCTCCAACTCATTTTGAGACCGAAGCAGCGATCATTAAAACGGGTATCCCATGTTCTTTCTTACTTAACAATTGGTATTTGGAAAACGAAATATGAAGCATACGAGGTACTCTCGCAGAAGCTCCATGGGTAACATCTGCTGGAGAAGGTAAAGTAGGTTGGGCACTACAACAAGATTGCGCCGATGCAGCTGCTGCAGATCTTGTTGGAAACGGTCACGAAAATACAGTTATGAACTTTCAGGTCCACTTTTAACTCAAGAAGAATTGGCATCTGCTCTTGGGAATTTATTAGGTAAAGATATACCTGTACAACAAGTTAGTGACGAACAATATTCAGAAATAATGAGAGGCTTAGGTTTACCTGATTTTGTGATCCACAATTGTAGTAGGAATTCAAGAAAGAATTCTTAATGGTTCACTAGAAGTAGATAGCAATGATTTCGAGAAAGTTCTCGGTCGTTCAATTACTTCGATTAACGAAGCACTTAATCAACTCGTTAATCTAAATCTAAAAGTATTATAAGACCGACATTAAGTCGTTTTTTTTTGTTTAATGGAAAACTTTAAAATAAATACCTTTTTGGTGAAAGTTTATCGTTCCACCACTAAAGGATAAGGGTAGTTAAAGAAGAATAATTCATCGATAAAATAATGATAATAAGGTTGATATTGTTGTTTTTTAAAACGAGGTGTTCCTCTTGGTGAAGCTATTTATTGTAACTGTTATATTAGTTTTCTTAGTTGCTCTAAAAATGCCTAGAAAAAGAACAAGGCACGAGTTATTAGCTACAATACAGTTTGCATTGTTAATGAATTTTGTAAGTGATCTTTATCTAGATTTAAAGTACAATCTTTACTGGTATTTTGATAAAGAACAAATAGAGTTGTTGTACCTAGTTGTAGTCCTTGGTGAAATTGCTGTACTGGTTATTATTTTTAATTATTTTCCCCTGAAATCTAATACCATTAAGAAATTTATATATGTCTTGTGTTGGACATGCGTTCTTGTATTACTTGAGTTGTATGCAGTTTATATTAGCATTTTACATTATGGTGAATGGAATATAATATATTCGGCGGTGGCTTACTTTATTTCAATGTACATCCTTTATTTCGTATTAGACTACACGGCGGATAGTAGAGAAACTCAGTAATAAAGTCGCAATTTCTTTTCAATTAACGGGGTGCAAAAACATAAAAGTTTACATTGTAGACGCTTGGAATCAATCCAAGCGTTTAATTTTGTTGAATTATCAACATAGTTATTTAACACAGCCAAAAATAAAAAAAATGACGCAAAAGGGTCGTCACTTAACTTTGAGTCAACTTCATATTTTTTGTCTTATTGGAAAAAACATACTAAACCGCGCTGTTCAATATCTTTTATGATTCAAATCATTATCTCAGTAAAGATGAGAAAATTAGTAAACATAACACTTTAGTCCAAGCACAATGCAAAAAATCAAATAAGCCTGAATGAAATAAAAATCGAAAAGAATTTGGTGAGATTCAGTTCCCTTATTCAACTTATTGGTGCAAGAGTTAAAGTTCAAGCTGCCATTAACTGAGCAACTTTTTCTTGTTGGGCTAACGAAGCTTTAGTTGTAGAGCGAAAAATACCATGATGCTAGGTACACTCTTCAAAAAGGGATTAATAATGGATGAAAGCTCAAGGTGTTTTACGAATATCGATGTATTATATTAAATTTGTCGTTTGAATGGGAATAACTGTATAATATATTGGTGAATAATTTAGTTCCTTTTTTAGGTCCTAACGAAAGGAGATCACCATTGAGTCCTATAACCAATACTAAGGATATTTTGGAGCGAGTATCCGATGGATTTTATTCGTTAAATAATGAATTAAAATTTGAGTATATAAATAATGTTACAGAAAAACTTTTACAAATTAAACGAGAAAATGCAATTGGGCAATATATTCAGGATGTATTACCACACAGTGACTTGCGTAAATTTGTATCACGCTATGAAAGAGCATTGTCGGAACAAGTACCTGTAGAATTTGAAGAATTTTTTAATAATAGATGGTATGAAATAAGGGTATTTCCTTCTAGGGAAGGTTTGTCTGTACTTTTTAGAGATATTACAGAAAAAAAGAAAGAGTTTCAAAAAATTAATTTTCTAGCTAATTACGATGTTATAACAGAAATACCGAACCGTTTTTACTTTAATAAATACTTAAAACGCAAGTTACAATCATCTATTGATGGTTCATTCGCTGTTTTATTTATTGATATTAATAATTTTAAAAATGTAAATGATACATATGGGCATGGAGTAGGTGATTTGGTATTAAAACAAATCTCCAGACAAATTGAGGAAA
Organism: Ferdinandcohnia sp. QZ13; assembly: GCF_031324165.1. NCBI lineage: Bacteria > Bacillati > Bacillota > Bacilli > Caryophanales > Bacillaceae > Ferdinandcohnia > Ferdinandcohnia sp. QZ13. The sequence goes on from NZ_JAVIVW010000001.1 coordinate 357,308, forward strand.
TAATAATTCAATTTGGTTTCATAGCTCGTTACTCTGGCGATAAATTTCTTTTAACGTTGGAAAACCTTGATGATCATGAAATTTCATCTGTGATTGAACGAATAATTAAATCATTTTCAAGTCCATTTTGTGTAAATGGGTTTGACATAAAAATTTCAATCTGCGTTGGGGTTAGCCAGTTTCCTAAGGATGGGCAAAGTGAAGAATTATTAATCAAACATTCAGAAAGTGCAATGTATCAGGCAAAAAAAGAGGGTAGAAATAAATATAAGTTTTACACCTTTGATGAGAATGAAGGAAGAGTAGACGCTTTAACATTAGAGTTAGAGCTCCACAAGGCGATAGAAAATAATCAGTTACTACTTCACTATCAACCTAAAATCAATTTAAATACGGGGAAAATTGTGGGTGTCGAGGCATTGATTCGTTGGGACCATCCAGAATGGGGAATGGTATCGCCAGAAACATTTATATCTATTGCTGAAGAGACAGGATTAATTCTACCTATTGGAGAATGGGTTTTGAATGCTGCGTGTCAACAAAATAAAACTTGGCAGCAACAAGGTTTTTCAACAGTTGTTTCCGTCAATTTATCAGCTATTCAATTTAATCAGACTACTATTATTGATACCATTGAATCCATTCTTCAAAAAACAGGATTAGAACCTCACTTTTTAGAAATTGAGATTACTGAAAGTATGACAGTTGATATTGACCGTACAATTTCAATATTACAACAGCTTAAAAAGATTGGAGTCCATATTAGTATCGATGATTTTGGTACAGGTTTCAGTTCATTAAGTTATTTAAAAAACATTCCTGTTGATAGATTAAAAATGGACAAGTCTTTCCTTAATGAACTTCGAAACAACCCAAATGATGAAACCATAGTTAAAACCATTATCTCAATGGCTCATAATTTAAATTTGATTGTAGTAGCTGAAGGGATAGAAACAAAAGAACAATTAGTTTTTCTGCAGCAACATTTATGTGATGAAGGACAAGGAAATTTTTTAAGTAAGCCCTTAACTGCATTCCAATTACAAGAAAAACGGTTTGAAATCGAAAAAATAGTTGAAGAACATGGAATTCCAAAAGACTTAAACCAACAATTGTTATTTAAAGAATTATTGGAAGCAGCCCAAAGAGAGTTACACGACACCATTCGTTTGCAGCAAGGGATGATATTTAAGTATAAGAAAATGAATGAACGATTTATTCATACACAATGTGACGGGGAATTATTATACCGTCTTGGAATGATACCTTCTCAAGTGATCGGAAAAGAATTAGCTGATTTTCTTCCTTATAGAACTGCTCTCAATATAACTTCCTACTATTTGATGGCATGGGAAGGAAAGGAATTTGTTACTTATGAGGAAGAGCTAAATGGGATTAATTATCTTGCAACTTTACGCCCTATTAAAAAAGCTGGAGAAGTCGTACAAGTCATAGGTTCATGTATAGATATAACGAAACGTAAAAAAGCGGAGAAGGCTTTACAAGAAAGCGAGGCTAAATATCGGCTGATTTCTGAAAACATGACGGACATAATAATGTTATTAGATATAAATGGAACGATACAGTATGCATCACCATCCCTTGGAAATGTATTGGGTAACCCATTAAAATCATATATAGGTAAAAAATCGTTTGATTTAATACATCCCGATGACTTGCAAAGCGTAATGATGGAATTTGAAAAAGTATTTAACACTATGAATCCATTAAGGATGGAAGCTCGTTTTGTGAACGTTGATGGAAAATCGTTATTAATTGAAGGACTAGGTACCCCAGTCCTTGGAGAGAATGGAGCTCCAGAACATTTTATACTAGTAGGAAGAGATATTACGGAAAAAAGGGAAATGGAAGAACAACTCTCAAAATCAGAGAAATTAGCGGTTGTGGGTCAACTAGCTGCAGGTGTTGCACATGAAGTTAGAAATCCTATCACTTCTATAAAAGGATTCATTCAACTTTTAGAGGAAGGAATCATGAAGAAAGAATTTTTTGAAGTAATTTCCAGAGATTTTAAACAAGTTGAGGAAATTCTTGAAGAATTTATTAATCTTGCCAAACCAAAAGAAATTCAATTAAAAAAGGTTCATATTAAAACTATACTTAAAGAAGTTGAGACATTATTAAAACCAGAAGCAAATTTGAAAAACGTAGAAATTTCCCAAGAATATAAACAAGATCTTCCTCAAATTATGTGTGATTCAAACCAAATAAAACAAGTTTTCATTAATATAATTAAAAATAGTATTGAAGCAATTTCTAATAATGGGTTTGTCAGAATCCAAGGCAGTATAGAAGGAAAAAATGTCCTAATAAAAATAAGCGATAATGGAAGTGGGATAAGTGAGGAGCGAGTTCAGAAATTAGGTGAGCCGTTCTATAGTAATAAAGAAAAGGGTACTGGTTTAGGTTTAATGATATGTTTTAGAATTGTTCAGGAACATAATGGGTCAATAAAAATAAAAAGTAAAGAAAATGAAGGTACTACAGTTGAAGTTCGGTTACCAGTAAAAAATTGTCAATCGAATGAAACCCAATAAATTAAACCTTATTAACCAGTTATCTATAACTAAACCCCCATCTGATATACAGGTGGGGATTCTTTGCCGTTTACCATCAAACGATTAAATAAAAGTCCTTCTTCAGAAAATAGGGAACTGTATCCATATTTTAGCTGAACAAAATCAAACCCGTATAATTCATCTTCTTTCTGGAAAACTATACCGCGAGAGGAGATGAATGGTCTTGAAATTACTTCTAAACGTAAGAAAAAGAAATAAAGATAAGGTTTCAGAAAAGATGGATTCCATTTCTAATGAAGAACCAGATAAACGAATAAGTTCAGACCTTTCTACCAACGAACGATTTTTGCGAGATGTTTTTCATCAATGTTCTGATGTTGTATTTCGTATGGTACCTATAAACGATAAAACAAAATTACTTTTTGTTTATATAGATGGTTTATGTGACACAAAACCTCTCGATGAGATGATGTTAAATCCTGATAGGACATCTGACAAAAAAAGTGAAGTATTTATATTTGAAGAATTTGTTGCAAATCAGCTTCGTGCCGTTGCTAAAATAAAATCAACCCAGAGTGTAAATGAATTAACGAATGGGATATTAACAGCAAATGTCGCCATTTTAGTCGAGGGAGAAACAACTGCTTTACTTGCTGATTTAAAAGGTTTTGAAAAACGGTCCATTGAAGAGCCTTCCTCCGAAACTGTCATACGTGGTCCAAGAGACGGGTTTACAGAAACATTACGTGTGAATACGAGCTTAATCCGAAGACGAATTAGGACCCCTAGATTGAAGATAGAGTCATTTACAATTGGTAAACTTTCAAAAACGGATGTAGCCATTGTATATATTGAAAAAATTGCAAGTGATTCTGTTATTGAGGAAGTACGAAAGAGACTCAAGTCAATTGAAATTGATGGAGTTATCGAGACTGGTTTTATTGAAGAGTTTGTTGAGGATTTTCCTTTTTCTCCATTTCCGCAAATTCAAAACACCGAGCGCCCCGATATCGTTTGCGGCAGTTTACTAGAAGGGAAAGTATCCATATTGGTGGACAATACTCCATTTGTACTGATTGTCCCCATGACCTTTTGGTCGGGGTTGCAGGCCGCTGAAGACTACTATGAACGGTTTATTTATGTAACCTTTATTCGCTGGATTCGCTATATTTTATTCAATATTTCACTGCTGCTTCCCTCTATATACGTTGCAGTAACAACTTTTCACCCACAGTTAATTCCAACAAATTTGTTAATTAGTATAGCATCTTCACGAGAGGATGTCCCATTTCCAGTGTTGTTTGAAGCTTTTATGATGGAACTGATGTTTGAAGCTTTACGTGAAGCTGGGATACGGCTTCCAAAGTCAATTGGTTCAGCTGTTAGTATTGTTGGAGCGCTTGTTATTGGGGAAGCTGCTGTACAAGCTGGTATTATCTCTGCTCCCATGGTTATTGTGGTAGCCGCCACAGGAATAGCATCATTCGCGGTACCGCGCTATAACTTCGGCACTGCATATAGGTTCCTTCGCTTTCCTATACTTATCCTAACAGGACTGTTTGGTCTCTATGGAGTTATTCTAGGAATGATTGCTATCCTCATTCATCTTGTTCATCTTCAATCCTTTGGGGTTCCCTATTTAAGTCCGATTGCCCCGCAAAATCCAAAATATCTAAAGGATGTTTTGGTACGAGCACCAAGATGGAGCATGAATCGCCGACCTATAAGAGTAGCTGGTCAAGATAAAACCCGTATTCCTGAAGGGCAGCGGACGAAAACCTGAAGGAAGGAACGAATGGATGAGATGATCAAAAGATTAATTATATGTTTTATTATACTGGTTTGTATGTCTTTAACTACCGGATGCTGGGATGAAAGAGAAATAAACGATCAGGCGATCATATTGGGGTGGGGTTTCGACCAAAATGAAGATGGAGATTATATTGGCAGTGCTCAGATTGTTGTTCCTGGGGAAGTTGGTGAGAAAAGTAGTGGTCAAGGCAAAGGATATATGGTTGAAACAGCGACAGGGAAAAGTCTTTTGGATGTTTCTCAGAATTTGCAAAGAAAGCTTTCAAGGAAAGTTTTTCAAAGTCATCAGAAGGTCATTATAATTGGGGAACGCTTAGCCAGAAATGGGATATCGAACATCCTTGATTTATACAGTCGAGAACCTGAACTTCCCATACGAACGAACTTTTTTGTTTTAAAAAACGGGGATGCATTGGAGTTTATGGAGGTAGAGTACAAAATGGAAGATATGCCTTCTACTGCTGCAATGAAAATGTTCCAAAGTACTGCAGGACCAGAAAGCACGACGTTTAAAGATTTTTTGGAAGATGCGAGCTCAGAGGGAATCAGTCCGACATTACCGATTCTTGAAATTATTAGTTCTAAGGAGCGTGAAAAGGATACAGAGACATTCCGTCTTGGCGGGAGAGCCATTTTCAACCAGGACCTTGAGTCGGTTGGATTTTTATCCTATCGGGAGTCAGTTGATAGATTGTGGATTACTAACAAGCTAAATACTCATAAATTCACCACACATTTAGTAGAGGAAAAAGGAAGTGTAGGTATTCTGGGTATGAATTTTAACAGTAAGATCCAACCCATTATACAAAATAATCAAGTGAAATTTCATATAACGCTTTCCGGAACAGGGGTGGTTCGTGAAAATAATACAGTATTAGACTTAAAGCAGCCGAAGAATCTTCAAATCATAGAACGTTCATTTAATAAGAATTTGCAAGAACATATGAAAAGTACCATTACAAAAGTTCAAAAAGAATATAAAACAGATATTTTGGGTTTTGGACAATCTGTTCATAAGAAATACCCTGGAAAATGGAAAATATGGAAAAAGGATTGGAGTAAAAAATTCTCAGATGCAGATATTACAGTTAAAGTGGAAATAGATATTGAGCGAACTGGGGTAACTGGTTCTCCATTACATTTGAAAGAAAGTGAGATCCAGAAATGAAGATTTCCAAGTATCAAATATTTTGGATGATTGCATCTCTAGAAATTGGAATGGTTTTGTTGCTGACACAATCACCTGCTATTGAGGAAGCAAAGCAGGACGCCTGGATCTCATTTGTTATTGCTGGGTTGGCAGGAATAGGAATCACCTTTGCTGCAGGAAAACTAAGTCTTCTCTATCCTAACCAAACATTTATTCAGTATAGTCAAACCATATTAGGGAAATGGTTAGGGAGAATAATAGTGATTCCATATTTTATCCATTGGCTTTCTGTGATCGGAGTTATTTTTCGTCAATCATCAGAAATAATCCAAATGACTTTATTTACAAGAACCCCATTGATTATTTTAATTGTCCTTTTATTACTTTTAGTCATTTATGTGAATTACATAGGGGGGATTGAAGGCATTGGGCGGTGTAGTGAAATCATGGGCCCGTTGATATTTTTAATGGTTATTATTACTTTGTTGCTTAATTTTAATAATATAGAATGGGACAAGATTCTACCCGTTTATACTGACTCAGGATTAAAATCTATTTTACAAGGAGGTTTAACGCCTTTATCGTTTTATGGTGAGTCGGTTTTAATAATGATGCTCCTTTCTTTTACAGAAGAACCGAAAAAAGGAGTAACTTGGGCTGTATGGGGTGTAGGCGTTTTAGCTATTTTAGTGACTATTTCAACGCTAGAAATTCTAATGGTATTTGGACCAAATCTGTCTTCAAGACTATGGTATCCATTTTTTGAGATGGCGAGATATATTTCGCTTATGCAATTCTTGCAAAATTTAGAAATAATTGTAACTGTTATATGGATCTTCAGTATATTTATAAAATTGTCCATTTACCTATTCGTATCTAGTTATGGGATAGCTCAATGGCTAAATATAAAGGATTGGCGAAAGGTTATTTGGTTTGTAGCCATAGCTTCAATCGTACTTTCTTTGATTTATCCTAATAATAATGCAGCTTCAGTTACTTATCTTGAAAAATATTGGCTTCCATTTGTTCTCCCGATAAATATGATAGGTATTCCCTTGCTCCTTTGGGGGATTGGAGTTATTCGTAATAATTCAAAACAAATGGAAGACTAATAAAAAAGTAAGCGTAAAATAGGCTCCATCTGATAAAGTGTGGCCTATTTTACGCAAGCGAGAAAAAAGACCCAGTGAATAATCAACACTTGGGCCGTGGTTAAGTGGCGTTAGAAAAACTGTTATTCAACTGATCCAGTTCGCTTAATTTCCACCTTTATCTTTGGTTTTATCTTTAGTGTTGAGAAATTTTGTCTTAAATCTTCCTCAGTTAAATGGGAATATTTTCTTACACTTCTTATTTTTCTTCCAATGCCAATGGGATCCGTATGTAAATTTTTTAATTCCTCAAGTATCTTTCCAAATTCTTTGTTTAGGGCTTCACTAATTAGTTGCTCCATTTTGTTTAGTGCATCTTTATTTTTCAAAGAAGTAGTGGGTTGAAATTCTAATGTTGAAACGGAGATGGTTGCATTTAAATGAACAAATCCTTCGTTCTTTATTTCAATGTTTCCTTTGTACTTTATTGGATGAAGTGTAATCTTATACATATCACTTTTAGGAAGGTTGAGTTTTGCCATACCTCTTTTCTCTAGTTCATCAGCAGGAATCTCTATAGTTATATCACCTAAAAATGCATTATTATTTGTGAATAATTTTAGGTAAAAGGTGTTTATCAACGAAATAGTCCCCACAATTTTATCATCTTTGAATAATGCAACACCACCTATAGAAGGTGCCACCCCATTTTCATTTTTAATCAAGGGTAGTGTAGGATCGATACCAATTTCATATAGTGTAGTTATAAAATCATGTAAGTTGGAGTTGACTAACATTTCTTTCTTTTCGTGTTTATCTAATAGTTGATAGATATAGGATCCCATTTCGGGATATTCTTCATAGTTTGTATTGTTAATTGTCTCCTCAGCATTATCAGTAATGGCCAAAAAGATTAAAGAACTGATACTACTATCTCGTTGCATTGTATCCAGAAAAGAAGTAATTCCTACTGTTTCTGACATATTTTTATTAAATAGTATGGTCCTTAATTGACCAGACGTAATGTCATGGCTTGTTTGTTCCTCTAGTTTTTGTCTGATTTGTTTACTAGTCGTTCCTTCAGCTGAAAGGGTTACACTGGTCCTTTCTTCTTTTCGGTCAAATTGTAACAAACTGATAGTGCCTTTGTATGTATTGTCATCAAGCAAGTCATAACCAATAATCGTTGAAATACCTTGCATTTCTATTATTTTTTCAGGGGCCATACATGCAGTACAAAGAAGAGAACACAGCAGAATAACAATTTTCTTCATTCTTTCAACTCCGTCTGGAATGAGTATTGATTTTTGATTTTATAAAGATGATCACATACAAGAAAATTGGATAGATAAACCAGAGGAAAAATCCAGTTTTGCCAATTTGATCAAAAAAATAATTATTATCTACTCTTTTCGTAATGAAAAAACTGCAGATAAAAATGATAATGGAGATGACCCATATTCCATGTTTTTGTTTTATATGAAAAATCTGTTTAATACCCTTTGAAGAAATATATAGAGTGATACATAGGTTTGGAAAAATAACTAAAATCCATAATGGAACCGCAACAAATTCAAAGCGTTCAATAAATGGAAAATGGACCGTGCTAATCATGCTGACAACAGGCCATACATTCTTCTCTAATTCTTTAGCGCTAAAAAATAAAATAGAAACTACAGTTGTTATTAAAACAAGAATGGTCGTTAACCAGACTGCTATTTGACTAAATAGCTGAAGTTTATTTTTCTCCTTTATAAATGGAAAAATAAAAAGCAACGTCTCGAAACCTAACATTGTATAACTGCTCTTGAAAACTCCTATCATCATTTCTGAAGGAGTTGTCGTCATTATAGGTAAAATCCTTGTTAAGTTTATGGTTTGAAGAGGTTGGTAAACAACAAATAGCAGCCATATAGTCAATAAAAAGGATAAGAAGCAAACACCGGTCACTACTCTAAATCCGCCTGATACAGCATAAATGGTTATCATTAATAAAGCCAATACCCCGACCCATTCATAGACTCCTTCATATCCCCATGTTAGTGACAACTCGACATAACTAATGGTAATCGAATAATGGACGGCAATATAGTAAATGACAATAACGAAGTTTAAAATACTACCAATCAAGCGTCCAAATATATGATCATGAATTTCAAATAGAGTACCACCTTCATTTTTATTTAGGATAGATATCATTAACCATGTAATTAAGCTAACGAATAAACCAGAAAGTAAAATGGATATCCAAGCATCTTTTTTTGATTCTAGATATATAATTCTTGGAACTCCAAGAATCCCCATACCAATTTGCGAAGTGTGTATGATAAAAAATGCCATAAAGGCGTTAACAAAACGTATATTTGATTTCATTTTGCACCTCAAAATTCATCTAAATCTGTTGAATTTTTTAATCGCTCCTTTAGGCGAATGGAGTCTTTTGGTCGATTTACTAACGGTCGTCTCATATAAAAATGGTGGGGTAGACGTATTAAAAAATAAGGCAAATCTTTGATTCTTAGCGGATATAGAGGGGCAAGATAAGGTTTATTTAAAGAAGTTAATTTTAACAAGTGAACCATTAGAATACATATACCGACAATGATTCCGTTTAACCCCCAAACACCTGCTAAAATAATGAATGGAAATCTAGCAATTCTGACAGCAGTGCCCATTTCATAAATAGGTGCCGAAAATGCTCCTAATGCACTAAATGCAACAATGATAATTAAAATATTGCTAGTTAACCCTGCCTCAACCGTTGCTTGGCCAATGACAATTCCTCCTACAATTCCCATTGTTTGTCCTACTTTTGAAGGAAGGCGGGCCCCAGCTTCTCTAAGTAACTCAATTAAAAATTCTAGTAAGAGCGCTTCTAATAAGGGTGGAAAAGGAACTTGTGAACGTGATTGTCCGATGATAAATAACAATTTAGATGGTATAAGTTCAAAATGATAAGTCATGGCAGCCACATATATGGCTGTTAAAAATAGAGAACCTACCATAGCAAATAACCGGATAAAACGAATAAATGTACTTAAAGACCATCTCAAATAGTTATCTTCTGTTGATTCGAAAAATGAGAAAAAATTAGCAGGTGCAATAATGGCTACTGGGCTACCATCTAAAAAAACTCCAATTCTGCCATTTAAAATCGAATAGATGAACCGATCGGGAAGCTCTGTTAAGATAAATTGTGGAAGTAAAGAGTAATGATTATCTTCTAGGCATTGAGCCAAAACGGAACTGTCAATTATATTTTCCGTTTTTAATTGATTAATCCTGTCCTTAAGTGTCTGAAGAGTGTCATCGTTCGCAATATCTTTTATATATACAATTCTTACTTGCTTTTGAACGCGTTCCCCAATTTTTATTTCATCCGTGCACAAATTCTTATCTTTTAGATTTTGTCTTATTATCTTAACGTTAGAAGTTAATGATTCAGTAAACGAAATTTTAGGACCATATACTAACGATTCTGTTTCTGCTTTCTCAATAGAGCGTTCAATGGGATTTGCGCAGTTCACAATGAATGCCTTTTTCTCGTCTAAGAAATAAATATAAGCATATCCATTTAATAGGGAAGAGATTACCTCTTGTTCCTCTATATTTACCTTTATTTCTTCTATAGGTATGTTTTTCATTAAATAGGTGTAATGTAAGAATTCTACAGAAATTTCTTCAATGTATTTAATGACGTATTCATTTAGAATCTCTGGTTTAATTAAATTCTTCATGAAAATAATATGAATCCCCTCTTGTCCAGCTTCAATCTTTCGACACTTCAAGTCGGGTGATTCATTAAGAATCGATTTAATTTTTTCATAACCTGGGAAGTTATCATTATTATGACGCTCTGTCATTCTTAACATATCCTTCAACCGTTTTTAATAGTGTCTGTAAAAACAATTAATTTATACAGAATATGAATAGAAGGACAGTGAACTATTACATTATCATGGACAGCTTAACCATTACTGTGTCTAGATTAAGAGATTATGCTTTTATAGTAATGCTAATTTTTATTGGTTTTATGTCAGCCATTTACTCGTTTATTTTTATTTTCAAGGCTGGTTATATGGAATTTATTAGTATCCTTACGCATGGAGAGACACATATGATGGAAGTTCTGCCTGTTATGATAATGATAAAAATTAAAGTGACAAAACCAACGATGACTTTGATTGTCAGTAAACCAATATTAACTTCTTCCAAAGCTTTTGCCTCTAATTTAAGTTTTACTTAGTTGTAAGATCCTGAGGTTTAGATAAAGAGGCTAGTTTTAGTATCAAAGCTCGAGTTACAATCCCAACAATGATTTAATATATGAATGAATATTTGTATCTCCACTCTAAATAATTAATAAGTTTGATCCACTCGCAAAAGGGTTCTCATATATAGGCATATGTTAGTGCCATAATGATCTGGGCTAAAATAAAAAAAAGTCCAAGTTCTAAAATATTGATATAACAACATGTAAGCTACAGGTACAATTGAAAAATCAAAAGGAAAGGCACGAGGAATAATAGGTAGGAATGCAATGGGGTAATCCCAAAAACTATATTGTGCACCAACTAACTCTAATATTTGTGCCTGTTCTTGTTAAAGTGAAGAAGCAGTTTACTATGAGACTGTATATAATAAAAGCCTTGATTAGCCTTGGATTTAGATATCTATGAGATTGTAAATACATGGCCGTTTTACTATACAGCAACTTTTCATTATAAATATAACCAGTAGGGTACATATAACACCGATTCTGAGAACAAAGTTCCGATAACTAATAAATGCAACTTTAATCTTACAATTGAAAATCACACCATCACATCGATTGAATTGAACCAAAAAGAAACCCTTTCTCAACAACAGAAAGAGGATAAAATGATGGAAAAACTCCGAATTAAAATTCGAGAACTTAGTAAATGACATGGCTAGAATGGAATGCAACCTTATGATACAAATTAAAACGCTAGATGGTCATCTGAACTGCACCCTGTCAAGTAGACAGTGGAAATAATAAAAAATGACCTAAGCGGCTTTAGCTCTATATTCCATAGGGCTAAGGCCGTTTAGCCGTTTTTGATATCTATTGTGATTATAGAAATATATATACTCGTCTATCGCTTTAGATAGTTCTTCAAATGTAGCGTACTTATGCAAATAAAACTTCTCGCATTTGAGTGTTCCCCAAAAGGATTCCATTGGTCCATTATCTATACATCGTCCTACTCTAGACATGCTTTGAACCATCTTCGCCTTGTTTATTCTCCGTTTGAAGCCATGAGATGTGTATTGAAAACCACGGTCACTATGAATAAGAGGATGGGCTCCATCCAACAACTTGGTAGCTTGGTCAAGAGTATTGAACACAAGTTTATTGTTATTTGAATGTCCTAATACATAACTTACAATCGATCCATCATATAGATCACGAATAGCGCTTAAATAGGCCTTCTTTGATGTTCCATATTTAAATTCCGTGACATCAGTTACCCATTTTTCATTTGGTTTTTCAGCCGCGAACTCCCGATTTAACACATTCTCCGCAATATGTTGAGGGGTAGAGTGCTTATAACGTTTCTTCTTTTGACGGATGACAGACTGTATATCAGCAACTTTCATCAGTCTATAAAAACGTTTGTGGTTGAAGTTTTGCCCAAGTTTTCGATTAATGGTCATCATCATTCTACGATATCCATAGATGCCTTCTACTTCTTCATGAAGAGCTTTCATCTCTTTAATAATTTCTTCATTCTGAAGTTCCCGATCAGAAGGAGTACGCTTTAGCCACTTATAGTAAGCAGCCCGTGTAATACCAGCGACATCACAAAGTAACAAGATGCTTAGATTTTCTTTCTTATGAAGTTCCTGAATCGCGATATACTTGTCCTCAAATCGAACTTGGCTTACTTTCGCCTCCTTTCGATCTCCTCTAACTTTTTTAAAAATAAATTCTCTGCACGTAAACGTTCATTTTCTCTTTCTAACTTTTTCATCTGAAGCTTTATTTTCTCTTCTGAAGTTAATTCAGCTTCTTCTTTTTTCCTCCCACGCTTATCTTTAAGCGCTTCATCTCCACCCTCTTCATACTTCCTAACCCACTGGTACACTTGTTGATAAGAGACCCCATGAGTCTCAGCTGTACTTTGATAATCTTTTCCGTTCTCTAAGCAATCAAATACAATTTGAATCCGTTCATCCCAAGTAGTTTTTCTACCTTTGGTCATAGAGCTCGTCCTTCCCTTCGACGTATCGTTTAATTCTCTATGACTATTATACTTGTTAATCCACTGCCTGAGGACGGAATCATTTGATATTTCATACTTTCTAACAACTTCACGTAATGAAAAATTACCTGATAGATAATCATTTATTGCTGAAAGTTTTAATTCCTTTGTATATGGTTTCCAAGTTGCTGATTCTTCGAGACCTTCGGTACCGTATTTATCGAATTTATATTTCCATTCATAAATAGAAACCACATTCACTTTATACTTCTTAGCAAGTTCACTTATTGAATATGTCCCGGCCTCCCACGCTTTTAAGATCTCAAACTTATACTCCATAGTTAAAGCTCTTTTGGACATAAAAATACTCCCCTTTAGTAGCCAGATTTTTATTTTTTAACCTGTCTACCTAAAGGGGAGCATATCAATCAAACATTTTGCGTTTTTTTTAAATCTGGCAGATTTCCGGAAATCTTTGATTCGTGAAGTTTTCTTGATTTTTCCACATAAATAACATATATTTTTATTAGTGGAAAAGTATGGGGGTTTCATTATGGAAAGAAAAGTTATTAGTAGAGAAGAGAGAAAAAAGACACAACAATTAAGAGAATTGTTACCTGAAGTATTAAAGATAACTGGTTACGCTAATGAGCTATCTTTAAATGCTAAATTAGGTGGTAAAAACGCTTTTTTTTTGGATATTAAGAATGATGTAATATTATCTCCTGACCACTTTGTAGCCCTATGGATGAAAGGTATGATAAATTTCTTAGATAGTCTAGGGGCAAATAAAAAAACAAGCAATATTTATGAACTTCATCAATACATTAAAAATAACGAAATAGTTCAAAAATATGCAATAATATTTTTAGAGAGAATGTATTTAAGAAATTATGAATCATTATCAAAAGAGCGTCCTAAGGTAGACGAAGCTACCATGTGGATTGGGCAAGAAAATGCTTCTTATGGATTGCTTATAACACCTCGATTTCATGGTGACAATTGGGAAAATGATAAAAGTGAAATTAGACACTTTAAAAAACGATATTGGACAATTGGTCATATATTGGAAACAGGATTGGTAGTACCATTTGAAAATGAGATAATAAGATTTCATAATGTAGAACAATACTTAGTATTTTTTAAAAACACATTGGTGAGGGCATCTGGATCTCAATATGAAAAAGCAATCGCCTCAAAATACTGTGAATTCGTTCGTAACTCACCTGTACCAGAAAAAGTCCCTTTATTAATCCCTGAATTTAGATATGGTGGTTTAGAAAAAAAACATATGTATAGATTGGATTTTACTTTAATTGATCCTTTCACACTTGATAAATATGGTTTCGAGTTATCACCTTGGTCAACTCATGGTCAATTATCTGGTACAAAAACAAAAACTCAAAAAGCAATTAACGAAGAAGCTCTTGCCAACTTTGAAAAAGAAATGAAAAAGCAAAAAGATTATTTCAGAAAATATGGGATTTTTGTTTTGATTTATACTGATACCGATTTGAAAGATATTGATAATGTTTTTGAAGACATGAAAAAATACTTAAAACCCCGTCAGGCGCAACATCAGTTGAAGATGCATGTATTAGAAGAATTTTTAATTTATTCTTAAACAAACATTGAATTTATGGGCTCCCTTATGGGAGTTTTTTTAATATTACAATATCCTCCAACAACTGACATTAAATGCTATAATTTCATTGCAATACTTTCATCAAGGGTGATTATACGAATCTAACTAAACATGAATTTCCCAAAATGTACGAAATTCAAGGTAAAATCTTAAGAAGTTGCTCTTTTTCTTTTTACACGACTAACTTGACGCATTATTGGCATTAAAATGGCACTAAGAAATAAGCAAGAAAGAAGTAAATAAACTCGCTAAGGATACTATTGACTGGATAGAGCTGAATCGTGCGGGTGATAATGTTGAAATCAAAATAAAATTTTGGTAAAAGCAGCATCTTATTCGGATGCTGCTTCTTTAATGGAACTTAAATATTCGGGTGGGTCAATATTATGCTCTTCCAGAATACTAATAAATGAATCTCTTTTTTCTTGATTTCCTTCAAAAAATTCATTTAACTTATCCCTTAAATGCCATGGATGATTGCTGTAATCAAAGGTATTTGTTATACTGCGAACAATTTGTTCATCCATAGGGAATCGTTGTAGATAATATATAATAATATCTCTTCTATTATTTGCTTTATCAAAGTTATTCAAGAATTCTGTTGTAAGAACAACCTCTTTAAATTTAATAAAAAGGCCATTTTCATTTAAAATGTAAAAATCATCTTCATCTGGAATGACATTTCTAATTTTATTGGCAATAATTTCATTAGCTTCATCAAGTTGTTCACTTTCTATCAATCCATTTCTTAGAAGGGCACAATATAACTTTAAATCTTCTTTCCGATTGGACAAATTTTCAAATATTTTCGTATACCATAAGGTCCGAATAAACGAAGGTTCATTAGAAAAATAATTTACTCTACTTGGAAATTTTCTAAGAAAAGTCATAACAAGTTCATCGTTGGATTTTAAAAATTCAACCAATTTATTTGTAACTGTACCATCATTTAATAAGAAGAGTTTTTCCCAAAAAATGATATAATCATCATCTATATCCCCAAAAGAATCGTTCGCCTCTTCAAAGTATTCATAAATTGCAGTAAAGAATGATATGAGGTCATTTTCTTCGACTGCATTTGGTACCTCATTTATAATATATAAAATGTCAGTATTTGGAGCAGTTAAGGTCACATCGTAATGTCTTTTAATTTTATTTATTAATGCATCACGACTTCCATTAACCATTATCTTTGAGAGGTTTGACCTAATAAAGGTCCAAAAACTTTCTACATGAGAAATAGTAATTTTATTATTCTTGGAGTGTGCACAATCATTTCTCCTATTTTTCCAATATGTAATTTGATTCCTAATATCGTCGTTTAAAAGAAATATTTCTCTTGGATTCTGTCTTTGAAGGTTATCGTATACTGTAGAATCCCATTTATCTTCATTTCGAAGATTCCTCAATATGTCATTCCACATGCCTTCCTGAATATTATCAGGTCTTTGTGCATTTAGCATTCTATCCCTGATAATGGTTTGAAAGCAAAGATATGAAAATAATAGAGAAGCTTTATAAGCAGTTGCTTTATAACATAAAAGCGCCTCATTTATTAAACTTTTTGCCTCTTCAGATATCTCTTGTGTTAAAATCCATTCCTCAAATCTAAGTCTCATTTTCTTCCTCCTTATCCATACTTTTCCTATACGTAATTATATATTACTAAAATGTTAAAAGTATAGTTAAAAATGAGTATTGGTATTAGAAGTTAAAAACATTGATATATCTACAGTGCCGGTGCCGGTAACATAGATTATATGAACAACCTTGAAAGGAGAAGTATGGTCATCCTAGTTACGAGGGAGATTAAGAATCTCGTATAAAGTATTAATGCTATTTTTTATTATGTATATAATTTAAAAAATTGTTTCTGAATACTGATTGATTTACCGTTTTCTTCTTTCCAACACTTCAACTTTCACCTAAACCCATTTTCATATACATTCCGTAGCCCTGTAACCGTTGTATCCGTTTGTGTAACCACCATCCTGTGCCTCGTAAAACCCTGGACCATATTCAAAACTTTGTGTAACCCAACCTTGATTACATATAATTATTTCTGTCCAGAACCTTTGAACCTATGTCGGATTCTTAAACACCGTGAAAGAAAGTGGAAAAATAAATTAAAAATACCATTTTTATAACTTTGTCTATTTTTGTCGAAGTTATTTGAATGGCGGAGAAAACCAGTATAATAGTACTAGTTTTGATAAATAATCGGTTCTGTTCATCTTCTTTCAGCTAAACTTAAATGTGAGTTTAATTTATCATAATAAAGGTAGAGAATTAATAAAGTTCAACTCGCTCTTAATAATTAGACATAGAGCGAGTATAGGAACAAAGATTAGAAAATATTATATTTAGAATTTTTTTACATTACTAGGGGGCTAAAGGATGGATACATCTTCTTACGATAATCCAATTACAAAATATGAAGAGGAACAAATTGAGCTGATTAATAAATGGAAAAATGAAGAACCTAGCGTCTTAAATCGAACATTTGGAGTTGTTTTAAAACCTGTCTATTGGGCTGTTGAAAAAGTTATACCTGAGAAGGCAATTCAAGGATTACTTGATGGGGCTAATGAGGTAGGGAGAATTTTTGCTGATACAAATGACATAATTAGGGATGGGAAGGTACAAAAAATTGAGGATTTGAAATATATGGACTTGAAACTATCTGATCAATTATCTGATGAAGTTCATAATTGGGCAATTGGATTAGCCACTACTGAGGGAGGCATCACAGGATTTTTTGGATTACCAGGAGCTTTAGTAGATGTACCTACAATCATAACTTTTGCATTAAGGACAATTCATAAAATTGGTTTATGCTATGGTTACGATTGTAAAAATGAGGATGACAAAAAATTTGTATTAGGAATATTGGCTGCATCTGGTGCAAATAGTGTAGAAGAAAAAACTGCAGCTATTTTAGCATTAAAATCTGTTCAAAATACTATTGCAAAACAAACTTGGAAAAAGATGGCTGAAACTGCTGCACAACAACCGTTGGGTCGTGAAGCAGCAATATTGGCTGTAAAAAATCTAGCTAAACAACTTGGAGTGAATATAACAAAGCGTAAAGCATTACAGGCTATCCCGATTATTGGAGCTCTTGTAGGGGCTTCATCAAATGGATGGTATATAAAGGATGTAGGTTGGGCTGCAAGGAGGGCATTTCAAGAAAGATGGTTAATGGAAAACGGAAAAATTATTGATATGGTGATATAATTTGATTATAAAGGGCCTTTATAGAAATCTTATACTGCACACTTCAAACAAAGTATCTACTGATATATTTAATCTAGGTATGTACTATTATTAATAGGTAAACAACGTTAATCTATGTAAACCTACAGAGATTTTTAGAATGAACAATATGAAACTATTATAGGAGAGTCTTAAAATGAAAAAGAAAATGAACTATTTAATCTTACTATTAACGACCATCTTTATAGTTGGTTGTACCAACGTAGAAGACGCGTCAATTACAGATGTAGAAACAGATCCACAAGAAGTATCCACCGTTGAAACAAATAATAATAGTGAAAAAGAAGAAACTATAACTACGGTTGTTGATGAACCAGTAGTGGAGGAAACGCCAAGCCAACCAAATAATGAATTGTTCGCCGGATATACACTAATTGAAGTTGATGGCGGTAATTTGTCTGGGCATCGTGAACCTAACGTCGTCGTTGACATTGGTTTTGGGGACCGTGAATATTGGGCTTTCACTAATGAATTTGGGCAACTGGTTCGTGTCATCGCTGCCGAAATCATTCTACAAGATGATAATAACGAACCTGTATTATCGTCTGGCAGATACTACTCTGATGAGGCAAAGGTTCCTGGTGTTGAAAGTGACTTTTTAGATGAAGGACATATCATTGCTGATTCACTCGGAGGGGATAGGATACTTTTTGAACAAAACATAAAAATCTTACTATATATTATCTGAAAACCTTTCACATCAATGATTGTGGGGGGTTATTTTTTTGTTCAAAAATAGTAGATGGTGAACAAAACTATAATATACTATGTTATTATTTGGTTACTACAATTTAAAATAATTATTATAGGAGTCTTAAAATGAAAAAGAAAATGAATTATTTAATCGTCCCTTTAATGATCATCTTTATGGTTGGTTGTACAAACATAGAAGATGTTTCGAATACTGAGGAAAAAACAGATTCACAAGAAGTAACAACAGTTAATACAACTGCTGACGAACCAGTAGTAGAAGATACATCAACTCAATCAAAAGATGAACTGTTCAAAGGCTACAAATTAATCGAAGTGGATGCTTGTGATTTATCCGGACATCGTGAAGCTAATGTTGTGGTAGACATTGGTTTTGGTGATCGAGAATATTGGGCATTTACGAACGAGTACGGTCAATTAGTTAAAGTTATTGCTGATAAAATTATTTTACAAGATGACCGGACTGAACAGGTCACATCATCGGGAAGATACTGCAAAGATGAAGCAAAAGTTCCAGGTGTAGAAAGTAAATACCTTGATGAAGGGCATGTTATAGCAGACAGCAACGGCGGTGCTTCTAGTGCTTATAATATCACACCTCAAGATAGTACATTAAATAGACACGGCGACCAAGCTTACATGGAAGATGCTATTCGTAAAGCAGGTGGAGCTACTGATTTTGAAGCAATTATCACATATCCAAATACTGAAACCCAAATTCCTTCTCATTATAAGTACACTTACACTATAAAAGGTAATAAGATTGTTGATGAGTTTGACAATAGCAATCCTGATGAAACAAATAAATCTCTAGGTTTAACTGAAAGTAAATCAACGAACTCAAATAATTCTAATGTTTCTAATAACGATAAAGATATTTCTAGCATTGATACAAATGGTGATGGACAGGTAACAATTAAAGAAGCTAAAGCAGCAGGCTTCAAAATGCCAATAACAAAAGATCATTGGTTATATCAATATATGGATGATCGTGATGGAGACGGTTATGTAGGCGAATAGCTATTAAACTCAAGTTAGTAGTTTTTAGTTGTTTTTAGGAGGATATAGACTTTGTAGCAGGACATGTTTTAGAAGGCGTATGAAGTTTTTAAACAACTTAGAACAATACGAAATAAAGAGAACAGCTTTAATGATAAGGGAGAAAATATATTACAGGTGGGAAGATAAATGAATACAGCTTCAAACAGTCAAAACCATAGCAATGTTGTGGGAATAAACAAAAGATTGGGAGTTTATAGGTACTACTGTAAAAGAGTGTCAGCAACAGAAACTTTACCTAACGGTAAAAATCATACTGTCGATAAGATGATGATTATGTTGGAGCAAAAGAAAAACGGATATGCAGTAAGTGTTGTCCACCCTATTTCAGAATTTATTCATCTGCCATTAAAAAAAGGCGGTATCCCTAGTATTAAAACACAAGAACAAGTTGCTAACTCTATTGTGAACTTCCTAAATTTTGTGTTTATAGAAAATCACGCAAAGTATAAGTTATCAAGCGTAAAAGACCTTCTTTTTGAACATGGAGAGGATTATTTGAACGTTTATGGATTAATGGGACGAAATAACGCTCCAGTGAAAAAAGAAACAGTCAAAAGATGTGAATGGAATCTTACTCGTTTATACTACTTCCTAGCCAAAAAAAATATTTTAAATTATATAACGATAAATGATTTCGATTTCAAAGAATACACGTATGAAGTTTTAGAAGTCAAAAGGAAGCCAGAAAGTCCTTTTATCAATGTGAACTATCCAAATGATGAGGAAGAAACATTTCTTATCCATGACCTTCCTCGCGAGTTAATTATCCCCTTCATACAAACCGCATATACATATACACCTAGAATAGCTCTTGGTGTGGCATTTCAGTGTTTCGGGGGCTTACGTGCTGGCGAAGTTGTAAATATCGCTAGGACTGGTATTACTCCATCAGGAGAATTCGGATTATATGGATTTCAAGTAATAGTAAAAAATCGTAATTTTAGACCCGAACTAAAGGATATCAAGGGAAAAGGAACCGTAAAAAAACGAAGAAGACAAGGTATTTTCCCTTTTAATGGCGAGTTATTACAACTTCTATATAAGACGCATATTGAAAAATATAAACCTACCGATGGTAGCAACGCTCTCTTCTCCAACAGAGATGGAAAAGCAATGGAGAAATTCACTTATCAACGGGAGTTTAGAAAATTGAAAAATAGATTCTTAACTTTATTGTTAGAGTCTAAAGACCCTTTACTTAGAACATACGGATTGGAATTAAGTAGCGCTAAGTGGTCTACTCACATCGGACGTGGAATCTTCTCGAATTTGATTGCAGCAGAAGCAACCAATGTACTTCAAGTTATGACAGCACGTGGAGATGACAACCCCATGAGCAGTATAACGTATCTAAACAATACAGATAAAATGCTTAGACTTCTAAAGGGTAACTACGATGATATGTATATGGATTTATTAGAAGTAAAGGAAGAGGTTATTTCTGAATTAAAATTAAACAGTCGGGATCGAAAATAAAGGATGATTAAAGGTGACAGAATGGTATACAACCGAAGAAGTAGCTAAATTAATCAATAGAAATGCTTCAACATTACGAAAACACGCACGAACAGGGTTAATACCCGATTCGTTTTTGAAATCGGCACTTTCTCCTGGAAGCACCAAATATTTGATTCATGCAAGCTATGTTGAGCAGCAACTATCCTTGCAAGCTAAACTTTCAAACGATTATTACAAAAAAGCTGAAGTTAAAAGAATGCTAAATGTATCAGACCAAACACTAAAGATTTTACGAGAGACAGGAGTATTCGAGGATGTCCTGCTTTTTGAAACAATTCTATACTTTTCAAAAAAAGAAGTTGATAAATATATAAACAGAAAAACAAGCGCAGTTAGTATAGTCAAATTAATCAAAGAAGAATTTAATGTATCAACAGATAGACATGCTTTAGTTAATTTTATATTTAACGATCCTCTTTTATCGAAACTTGTATACAAAGAAGCTCAAAGCTACCAAATTAAAATTGAAGATTGGGAGGAATACAAAAAAGGATTAGTCGATGTTGAAGGGGCTTCTAGGTATCTAAATATGCCTTTAGAAGTGATGCAGATGTTATGGCGTAAGAAACACATAAAATCGTTTACAGCGAACGCTATGGGCGTTAGAACTCATCTTGCTTACTTAGATGAGTACAAGCAACGTGGACTAATTCCAATTGAGCAATTAGCATTGGAGATGAACACATCTTTAAGTGTTATAAGGAAATTTTTTACCTCTGACGACTATATTCTTCTTCCAGATAACAAAAAAGATTTTTACATCAAAAGAGAAAAAGCTGATGAACTTATAAATAGTTACGCTGCGATACAAATCAAGCACAATTATAATAACCATCTTACAGAAACTAATTATAATCAATTTTTTGAAGACAGTATCATTTACTTTAAGAATAAAGCCAATATAAACCTTACAGTGGATTTATATAACAGATGGGCTAGAAAAAAAATAGAGAAAAGCACACAGCCACTCAAAAAAATCACTCTTCATTATTTGCTTGTTTTAGAGGTTTTAGCAACTCAACTAACTAAAGAATTGATGGAATATACAGATTTAGATTTAAAACAACTTTTCGAATCACTCCCTAAAAATCAAACTCGTAGAGTTACCCAATTTCTTGACTATTGCAAAGAGAAAGTTGATTGTGCTTTTAGTGGCGATTATGTTTTTAAAAAGACCTTATATGGCGATTATGATGAAGCGTATACCAAAGAAGAGTGGAAAATGTTAATCCTTCATGTTTTAGATGTGAACAAACATTTCGAAAATGCAGTTAAAAACAGAGAGTATGCTAATATATGGCTATTCTGCTTGTTGCATTTTTCATTGGCATGGAGACGTTCAGATATGTTTTCATTTAAACCAATATCACTTGAAATAGTGGGCATTGATGACTTTGAATGGTTCAACGAACACACATTTAAATTAGAAGACGCTCAAAACATATTAAAAACAGTCGAAAGAAGTATGCAAGAATATTTATCAAGAAAGAACGAACAAAAAATCGTATTCGTTGTCCCTTTTATTTTTGAAATGCCTACGGCATTAGCCTTCATTCTTAGCGAACTACACCGTAAAAAAGAAAACGTAAATAGCGAAATTTTAGTTAAAAATATAAGTGACAAAAATATTAATGATTTCTTTGGAAAAGATTTGCCAAAGTTCAAAAGTAAAATGAGTAACAAATCTTTAATGACTTACGGTTGGGAAACAGCGGTAAAAAACGGTAAAGGCGTATTAGCTTATTGGCTTAGTGGTTTTTCTCGTTCTCACACTCATAAAATTGCAATGCCTAACTCTATCACTCAGGTATATCTAGTTACGCGAAATACTGATGTAGATGTTGAAGAAATGGCTCGTCACGCCTTCGATAGAGGTATTTTTGGTTGGCAAGTAAAAGTTATGATAGACGCAATAAATGAAAATGAACCGATGAGTTTAGAAGAAATGACAACAGCCATAACAAATATCAACGAAGAATATTCACCTGTAATGATAAACGAATTATCAAGATTTGCTGTCACTAGGCACGAGCAATCAATTGCATTATTAAAAGACCTTATGAAAATTCCAAAACAAGAGTTAAAAGACAAACTAAAGGAGATTTCCAGATTACGCTCCCCTTCATTGCTAGATCATTCACAATGTCTCGTAGGTTTGGAAAATTGTCCGTTTAAAAAAGAGGTTGAATATAATTTAGAAATGCCATGTCTCGGTTGCAAAAATCGCATCGATACAAATTATATTTTAGATATTGTGAATGTGAAAATATTTTCTCTGATTGAACGACTAAAAAAAACAAATCAAGATGAACATATCACACGCATGAAATATACACACATGATTAAATCGCTTTTGTATATCCTAATGGATTTCAAAAGAATGTACGACCAATTTGATACGAATTATATTCGTAGCTTCATAGATTTGGAATTGTTGCGATCAAATATCAGAGAATTAAATGTCACAAAATTTTTAACTATAGACGAGGCGAATAATTGATGGCTGTAAAAAAATTAAAAGTAGGTAATATAGATAAAGGATTACTTATTTACGAAGAGACTTCCAATTCAGTTGCAGAAAAAAAGTACCTTAAGTTCAACAAAGATGAGTTAGTTCAGTATCAAGAAAAATTCGAGATTTTACAAGACGATGGGATTATTAAATCCACATCCGAATTTCTTGACCACCAATGGAACGTAATGGGACGCGAATATTATAGGAGTCTTGATTTTACGGAAATAGAATATAATAAAGAGCTTTATTTTTCTTTAAAATGCTACGTAATTGTACAACTATATGACCGAAAAATATCCCCAGATAGCATGTTTGAGGGGTTTCACTGCATTTTAAACATCATTACATTAACAAGTTGTTATGACAAACGTAAACTACTAGAATTCGAAGAATGGAAGTTAGAAAAGGAGTCATCAAAAATTTATTTAGATAGATACAAAGTCTATAACTTGGGATTCTTGTACTTTAACCCCATAAACGACGCGTCTAATTATATCCCTTTATTCGAATCCATACAGGGCGCTGATTGGAATGCGATCAGAGAAATACCTACTTATGAAGAATTCGTCCGTTTTGATTTTTTAATTAACGATTTCATGATCAAAGCAACAAAATATATGCGTTCAAAATACTATCCAATCTTTATTTGGTGGAAATTATCGACAATAATCCCTATTCGTCCAATAGAACTCGTTACAATAAAAAATAACGATATACGGTATGATGCGAAAGAAGAAAAATATTACCTTACAAAAGGGAAAAGAAAGCAATCCCCTTCCAAAAAAGAAAAAGGAAAGCATCACGTCGCCATCCCCCACGAAATTCAAATAAACAAGGAAGTATTCGAAATTATAGAAGATTATAGAAAGATAACTAATAGCGAGAACGAAGAATATCTATTTCATCTCTCTCACCATTATGAACATTTAAAAATGCCTAATCGTAGTAGCTTCATAAATAGAGGGGAAACAATAATTCATGCCAACCATCGAACAACCACTTTAATGACAAAGCTATTGGATTCATTTTTCGATGAAGTGATACAAGACGGAATGGGTATTAACATTGTAAATTCAAGAGACGAATTAGATTTAGAAAACCCACACAAAACCATTACTCGCTTTAATCTAATGGATACTCGCCATTTCGCTATTTGTTCAATGATGATGCAAGGATTCAGCGAATTAACGATCGCTCAAATGGCAGGTCATAATAAGATTGAAACTCAATCCGCATATGCATCTCATATCGATGATTTTCAAAGGTCTTATTCTAATTTACTAGCTAAGGATATCCAACGAAGTATGACAAACCTAAATACTTCAGGATTTGAGCATTTTACATTTCGTCAAAAGCAGATACTCTCTTATTGGAATTCTGACTACTCTAAAGAAAAGAAAATAGATTATGGTTACTGCCAATCAAAAAACTTTCCGTACGAATGTTTCGAAGATGATTGTATCTTTTGTAATAAGATTCATATAGATTTATCTAATCTGACCACTCTAGAACAATCCGAATTGGCAAACAAAATCACAAAAATCCAAGATGAAATACAAATTAAATTAAATTTCATCAAAAAATATTATCAATCAGCTTATAGGAAAAAGGAGTCAGAGTTCGATAATAACGAAAAAAACTCTAAAGACCTTGAACGAAACAGCGCAAATCTCGCAATTTTGTTAAATAGAAAAGCAATGTTAGAGGCGCATCTAGCAAAAAAAATGGAGGTACAAGATGACAACTGAAAAGTCTAAGGGAGGCAGACCGCAAAAATATCCATATGAGGAACTAAGATCTGTTTTATTCGAATACGCAAACAAAAATAGTGGGAAATTAATTACTCTCGCAGATTTAGGGCGCGAAACGAAGTTTCCTCGGTACGTATGGAGAAATAATGAAAAGATTCGAGGAGACATTGAAAAGCTTAATCAAACCCCTATGGCAATCGTGGGTTTAATGAAAGAGAATGTAAAAATTCCTTCGGCTGAGGATTTAGTAAATTCTAATTATCACAATAAAAACCTACTAATCACAAGGGTTCAACAAGTCCTTGACGCATATCAAACTACTTTTGAACAGGTGTTAAAGACAACTGAATTAGAAAATAGACTAAATACTAAGGAGAAAGAAATAGCCTCTCTAAAAGAAGAAATCGACGCTCTGAAAAAGCAATCTGCATTCTATCAAGAAAAATACGAATCGATGACATTGCATAGCACTTCTCTTCTTAGTCGTAAAAACTTTCAGTTAAAGGAGAATGTCATAGATGCGGAAAAGAAATTTAAAGAAATTGACGATGAATTTGAGGATTTATTCAAATAATAAATTAATCTTATAATTCGAATGTTTATAAAAATGAAAATTCCTTCTATTAAACGGAGGTCCTATTGCTTCTTTAATATCGAGGTTGCTAACTATGTGATTATACAAGCTAAGGATGGTAGGCTGACTACATATGTTAGTTTTTATGGTGAGAAACCCGGTAAATTGACATTAACAGATAGTTATCAAGGTGAGGTTTTTGTAGACGGTCTTATTTGTAATTGGAGGAATAGAGAAGAATTCCGATTAGACAATTTACAGTTGTGAAATTTTGAGGAACAGATAAATAAACATTTCAATAGAGGACATTTTGCTATGAGAGCATTCCACTAGATTTGTGTAGATTTACAATGTTAAGCGAAGTAACGCACCCAAACAGCGCTTTAGGTGCATTTTCGTTATTCAACAAACGGTCCAGATTGTGGAGCAACTGTTATGTCGTAGGAGACCTATACTACGCAATAATAGCTTTGGTGATTTTGCAAAGGAATGTACTGAAACAAGCTCTTCTGGGTGCTGGTGTAATGTTTGCTATAAGGTATGAATTATTTCTGAATGATTATGAATAAATATACAATATTGATATTTGCGAATTAAGGTACTAACGGGGCAGTTTAGTAGAACAAAGGAAATAATTTTTCCATTATCTTTTATAACATAAAAAAAGAGGATTTTAATTGTAGGGAACAGAAGTAAATTTGGTAGAAAGATATGAGGAGGTTACTAAATTGAGAGTTGGAATAATCGGAGGTGGTTTTGGATTAACAGTTCAAGCCCCAATAATAAAAACTCACCCAAAGTTTAAAGTATCTGCTGTTAGTACAATGAAGCGTCATCAATTGCCAGAAGAATTTTTATGTGGGGAAAATCCACCTGTTCATTATAAATACTGGTCTGAAATGTTAGATAAAGAAGAACTTGACCTTTTATTTGTAAGTTCTATACCTATTTATCATTTTGAAATGGTTAAATATGCATTAAAGAAAGGAATAAATGTAGTTTGTGAAAAACCTTTTACGATGAATAGTAGGGAGTCAAAAGAGCTATTAAGGCTCTCTAAGTATTATAATACAAAGGTAATGATTGATTTTGAATGGAGATACCTTCCTATTCGTCAAAAAATGAAAGAAATTATTTATAACAATTATATTGGTAAGATAATTCATTTTGAATACCATATTTCAAGCTCCCAATATCAGAATCTTCAATCATCCAAGAGAGGCTGGATGGGTGAAAAGAATAAATTTGGAGGAATGTTAGGTGCATTAGGAACACATATGATTGATTGTTTGAGATGGTTAGTAAAAGATGATATAGAAATTATTAATGGATTATTGCATACTCACGTTCCACAAGGAGCAGGTGAACTAAGAGATGCAGATGATGCTTTTTTTATTCACGGAAAGATGAAAAACAATTCTACTTTTTCAGTTCAACTAATGTCAGGGATTAATCACGGATTCGGCTCTAATTTAAGGGTATATGGAGATAAAGGAACAATCACTTTAACTAATGATAAACAACTTTTTTGGGGGAAAATAAATGAACAATTAGAAGAAATAAAGGTTCAATTTCAAAGAAAAGTTCCATTACATTTATCTGAGGAGGCGAGTGCTTACTATCCAGCATTTTATCCTTTCTTGGAAAAAGTATATGATTATATTGTTTTTAATAAAATTGATAAAGATTTACCTATTATTGAAGATGGTCACGAAAATCAAATAGTTATAGATAAAATTTGGGGTATCTAAAGTGTAAGTCCTTATCGCACTAAAGGGTGCAAGAGTTTAATGGAGCAACTAGTTGTTAAAACAAAGTTGCTCCATTTAAATTAGTTAAAATATTATTGGTAAAACTCCTTTCTGAGACGACCACTTAGCTCGGCATATATTCGCGTAGTTTCACTTTTCTCATGTCCCATCAAACTCTGTATCACTTCAACTCTATTCATAACAACTATGTTGCTTTCCAAGGGTAGAAACTTTGAAGAAAATTCTAATGTGATTACTGGTTAAATAAAAAGCAAGTATGGAATCCGAATAGAAATCGACTTAATGTACCTTCCTAAAATAACAAAAAAACTGCCAATGAAACTGGCAGGGGACAATATTTTTATTAGTGAATACTTTTTTTAGTTATAAGTTATCTGAAATAAAAAAAGATTCATATTTGTAAATATTTTACTAGTATGGTAACCTATTACATGAAATCCGTTTAGCTAAAGGGAGAGGTAGATTGTAATCCCCAAAAATCAATATCTTACTTTTATATATAGTTTTTTACTAGTAGGTTCCTTATCTGTTAATCCTCTTGGAGCAAAAGCAAATCATGGCAGTAAGTTTATTTGGGGGACTCATAACGTGTACAATAAATGTCAAGGTGATGATGGTACAGGTATGAAGAGCAACATAGACATTTTACCGGACGGTTCTTGGGAATATAGAACCATAGATCCTTTCCATGAACATTCGAAATATTTTATACAACAGCAGTAAAATATAGAGAATAGATATATTGGCTTCCATTCTAAATACGGGGTGATCAAAATCATTAATTACCTAAAATCGTCATTTAAACAAAGATGGTTATTATACATAATTATTCTGATTATATTAAATAGTGTTGGTTTAGGTTATATAGTTGCCCAATCGGTTTCTGATCGAATCGTTATTGAAGCAAAAAATGATTTAGATAAATATTGGCGATATCAGTATGATATTCACGTTATTCCAGAAGAAGTAATTGATACTCGTAATCTGGAAGGAGGATGGGTACCACCACAATCTAGTTTGACTAGTTATGGTGGTATTTCCATGAAAGATTTAGAATTAATCCGTAATCTTCCTGGTGTCAAAGTCGCTGCCCCTCTTTCCATGATTGGTTTTTATGAAGGTGAATCAATCGGGGCAACATATTCAAAAGCAAAACCTGGTGAATTCTATGAGGTTGTGACAGAGAGTAACCTATTTGATGGATTAAAGGAATATAGGTTCTCTTGGAATAACTTTATAACAAACTATTATTCTTCTGAACTTGAAGATTCATTATTGTATCATCAATATAATAAAGAAAAAAATATTCCAGAAGGGTTTCGTATTCAAGTACCCCCGGGGACACACTTTCGGTATCCAAATCAATTAATGATAGTCGCTATTGACCCAAAAGCAGAGGCGGCACTTTATTCATTTACTGAAAGTAATGTGGATGTTTTTCAGCAACTAGAGTCACCAATCACTACAATTTCCAATATTCCGGAAGTCCCATTGCTAGCTTTAACAGATCAAAACTATGATGTAACAGAAACCCTAATAATAAACAAAATTGATGTGCCTAGCACGGTATCTGAACAAGAGTTATCCAACGGTGCTGAAAAATATATAAGGAGCTTACAAAAAAATGAAGTCGTAAACTTCTCGTTACCATCATATTCCCCAGAATGGAAGCATAAAAAAGTGGAATTGTTTTTAGAGAATCAATCATATAAAGAAAAATCGTATAAGGCACAAGCAATTCAAGAATTATTCAAATATGGACCGATTTCATATGAAATTGTAAGTAATAAGGAAAATACAATTCCACAGTTCATGGCAAAGGAACAGCCTCCACCGGAACTTGCATGGCCAATAGATTTTCCTAGCTATCGAAATCAGTACGATATCCAAAATGTCTCTATTTGGCCCAAAGTGGTTGGTAACTACAATGCGGAAAATATCATACCAAAACTATCAAAGTCTTGGAAACAAGGCGATCCTATTGATATTTACACCGCTCAACATAGTTTGATTATTGAAGATGGGGCAGGGAATCCTGTTGACCCACGCCCACTTATACCTATGCCATTAAAGTATGCTTATTACCCAGGTGCTCCAGATTTACTCGCACCTATCGAAGCGGCAAAAATATTTTATGGAGATGAGCCGCCTATTTCTTCTATACGGATTGTTGTGGATGATGTTAGTGAGCGTTCTTCCGAAAGTCAAAGAAAAATTGAACAAGTTGCTAAAAATATTATGGATAAGACAGGCCACCATGTCGAAATCATGCTTGGGTCAGCAGCGGGGAAAGTGCATGTTCAGCTTGAAGGGACAGGTGAAGGAGAAGTAGGTGTAGTTGAGGAAGGTTGGCAGCAACAAGGTGTTAGCTGGTCAATTGAAAAGCAGATTGAAGAAACAAATAAGTGGTTGTTTATTTATTTATTGATAACTAGCTTTATATTTTGTTATACAGTTACTACACATAGTCTACTCAAGCGATCAACGGAATTTGCAACATTACGTGCGATAGGTTGGTCACGAAATAAAATAATCGGTGGTCTGATCATAGAAATTACTTGTATAAGTACTCTTTCTCTACTGTCAATGATCATTGCCAATTCTTTTATAAATCTATTAAATTGGCATCATTTCCTTATCGTGTGGCTTTTATTTATGATTATTACGGGTATTGGATATGTTTCAGGTAGTCGTAGAGCATTATGGCTATCCCCAAGAGCTGGTCTTGCTGGGGATAGCAATCAGTGGAGTTCCAAAAGACTTTTTGTAATTCGTGGATTAGGTACTTATGTTATTCACCAGTTAATGAGAAGACCACTTCGCTTCAGTCTATTAGTGGGGACATTGGCATTGACAATATTTATGGCGATTTTGTTTGTAGCTACACAGCAAAGTTTGTCGGACTTTTTATTTTTGAGTTTATTAGGTGAAACAATAGATCTCAATCTAAAAAGCTACCAAAGGATCTTTTTAATCGGTGGTTTAATTCTTACAGTTTCAATTGTATTTTTCCTCTTGTTTTTAAATATAATTGAACGAAAAAATGAATTTTTAATTATGCGTTCAATTGGCTGGTCAATGAAACGAATTCAGGTATTCCTTAGTTTTGAGGTAATTTTAATCGCGGTAATTGGTTCACTTATTGGTTCAATAAGCGCTTATTTAATTGTATGGCTCTTCTCTGCCATATCGTTACCAATCTGGACAATAATCGTTTCATTCTTTACACCAGTTTGTTTGTTATTAGTATTTACAGTAATGATTTCTCGTCTAATCAGTTTGGAATCCACTGTAAAAGATCAACACTCTGCTTAATAAAGAAAAATGATAAAAAAGAAAGGAGCAGGAATCCATTTGATAAAAATAGAAAACATCGTTAAAAGCTATCGAATTGGCGGGGAGAAGTTAACGGTTTTAAAGAGTGTTTCTCTTTCTATAAAAGAAGGAAGCTATATTTCGTTAAGAGGACCTTCCGGTTCAGGAAAATCAACACTTTTAAATGTTATTGGCGGACTTGAACCGATTGATAGTGGTGGGATTTGGATAGAAGACCAACCTGTTCATTCCTTAAAAGATCATCAATTGGCGAAACTACGCTTGAAGAAAATTGGCTATGTATTTCAACAATTTCAATTATTATCAACCGCAACTGCATTAGAAAATGTGATGATGCCACTTTTATCGTTTTTTTCCTCTAAAATGGTAAAGGAAAATGCTATAGAAGCATTGAAACGTGTTGGCTTGGAGCATCGAATGTACCATCTTCCTTCACGTTTATCTGGTGGAGAGCAGCAGCGTGTAGCGATTGCAAGAGCATTAGTAACTAAACCGAGAATCATTTTAGCTGATGAACCAACAGGAAATCTTGATTCTGAAACAGGACATAATATTATATCTTTATTAGAGGAAATCCATCAAAATGATGGGGTAACTATAATGATGATAACACACGATAACGAAATTGCAGAACGAGCAATTGTACAAGTTCAAATTTTAGATGGGAAAATACAGGAGTATTTTACATCAAGCGTGCTTGAGTGAGACAAGGTGTTGTTACGGCAACATCTTTTTTTATTGAAGTAACGAAGCAGCGCGACAAGTTTTTTTGTCATAAGCGCTAATGTGTGAAACGACAAGGGATTTTAACCCTACGATAAAAGTGTAGGAATTTTAAGTTTTGTTCATCATTTAGTTTTGTTCATCGCTCAAATTGAGGTCTATCAACAGCTAACAGGTTTTATCTCTTAAAAGAATATCCTATACCGGAGGGGTATCGAATGCTTATAATATTACCCCACAAGATAGCACACTCAACCGACACGGTGATCAAGCCTATATGGAAAAGGTGATCCGTCAAGCTGGTGGAGCAACCAATTTCGAAGCAATTATCACATATCCGAATACAGAAACACAGATTCCTTCTAGTTATCAGTATACTTATACTTTAATGGGTAACGTGATTGTTGATAAATTCGATAATGTGAACCCTGATGAAGTAAACGCAAAACTCGGTTTAACAGACAGTAAGCCATCCGATTCAACTAGCACAAACACGAATTCAACTAGTTCAAACGCAGACGGTGATATTTCTCGTGTTGATACAAACGGTAATGGGAAGGTAACGATTAAAGAAGCGAAAGATGCAGGTTTTAGTATGCCCATAACGTCTGACCATTGGTTATACAAATACATGGATGATCGTGATGGCGACGGTATGGTAGGTGAGTAAGCCGTTAGTACTTTGAGGCAAAATAAATGAATGAAAGAACATTTTCCTCGTTGGACGATTATAACAATTTGCAAATGGGCGTATGTACAGGAACAACGGAAGTTAATGGTCTTATCATCTATAAAATTTGTACGGTGAATATATAATTACTTTTCACTAACCGGTGCTATAGTTTGAGATCAAAACTAAAAGTAAGAGGAAAAAGCTCAGTTCAAATTAGAACTGGGCTTCTCTATTACTATGAAGAACCCGCTCCAAAATGAAACCATCTTAAAGAGTTCTTATAACATGACTATGTGGAAAGTTCTGAGAAAATAGAATTTTTATATTAGCAAATTGACCTAATAAGTAAACCTTCAAAGAGTCTTAGCTTAGAAATAAAAAATATAGAAAGAGACCTAAAAAAAAAAATTAAGTTACAAAAATAAACTCTTTAAAAGGTCATTATCAAAAGTAGCTATTGACAACTAAAATGCTTCTTGTAAATCTAAAAATCTATTTTTTTAAAACAACTAGAAATGATAGGTAGAAATGATAGAAAATGGTATAATATTTTGGTAAATTGTGAGTTTGGAGGAACATATGAATAAAAATCAGTTATTGTATTATGCCATTATGAATGTTAATGATAGTAATAATGTAGACTATTTTGATCATTTTGTGCCGTTTGTCAAGGAGGCACTGAGAGTATCTGGAACCAAAACAATTTCTTCAAATGAATTAAAAAAAAGTATAAAAGCACATTTTAAGATTGACCTGCCAATAAGTGTAGTAAATACAATTTTAAAGAGGAAACTTTTACAAAGCGGCTATATAAAGAGAGAAAATAAAACGTTGATTCCTGACTTTGATAAACTTCAAGAATCAAAATTTAATGAACTCAAGCAAAAAATGTTAGAAAAACATGAAAAACTAATAGATGAAATTGCCCTTTTTGCCCATGAACGATACGAATTAAAAGTTGAAAAAATAAAGGTCGAAGAAGCATTAGAAGCTTTCCTAGAGAAGCATCAGTTAGTCTTATTAGAAACTTCCTTACTACCTTCTTCGTTAAAAATTAAGGATGATAACAAGAAACAAGAAGGGATAGATATAATTATCTCTCAATATATTAAAAGTATTTATGCTGCACAATCAGTTTCCTTTGAATATCTAATTGATATCGTAAAAGGCAATATGTTAACAAA
Source organism: Ferdinandcohnia sp. QZ13 (assembly GCF_031324165.1). Lineage (NCBI taxonomy): Bacteria > Bacillati > Bacillota > Bacilli > Caryophanales > Bacillaceae > Ferdinandcohnia > Ferdinandcohnia sp. QZ13. Next base: position 390,868 of record NZ_JAVIVW010000001.1, read on the forward strand.
TACGCTTTATTACAAAGAAGATGTCCATACCATTAACATGAAATTTAAAGGAACTGAAGTGTTTTTTGATTCTACTTTTCTAATCTATGCTTTGGGTCTTGCTGGTGAAGCTCGTCAAGAACCATGCCTAGAATTAATACAAATGCTTAGAAAATCTAATGCAATATTAAAAGTGCTTAGAATTAATATTGATGAAATAAACGGTATATTAGAATGGTGTAAGAATAACTTAACAACATGTGTTTCGGATCATCATGGAACTATTAGTTATTTTTTAGATAACGGATTTGGACCAAGTGATATCGAAAGAATCATCTATGCTCTAGAAAAAGAATTGGAAGAGAAACTTCACATTAGTATAGTAGATTCTGTTGGTTATGAAGAATATACCCATGTTATCTCCCATGAGGGATTAGATGATTGTTTGAAAAATAATATGACTTATAGGAGAGAGAGTGCTAGAGAAAGAGATGTACAGGCCGTTTCTGCTATAATGAGACTAAGAAAAGGTTGGAAAACTATTCATATAGAAAATAGTAGAGCTATTTTTGTTACAAATAACTTTTCTTTGGCACAGAATGTCAAAAATTACTTTTATGATGAGAATAATCCTAGAATTATTCCTCCAGTTTTACATGATTCTGTCATTACCAATTTAATGTGGTTAAAGAATCCATCAGAAGCACCCGACTTACCAAGACAAAGGCTAATAGCTGAAACATTTGCTGCAACACATCCGCAAGAACATTTATGGAAAAGATACATAGAAGCCGTCAACATATTCGAGAGTACAAACCAAGGTATTTCACAGGAAGATATTGTTAGACTTCGGTATTCTCAAGGGGCCCGTGAAATTTTAATGGAGAAAACCCTAGGAAATGAAGATTTAATTACAATTGGAACAGTTAAAGAAATTCTAGCTGAAATAAAAAATCAAGAAGAACTTAAAATAAACGAACTGAGTACTGAAAAAGAAAAAGAGATTGAGGAATTAAAAGGTTTTATAACGGTATATAAGCAAGAGGTAGCAGCAACTACAGAAATTAGAGCGGAAAAAATACTCAAGATAGCAAAGAAAAGGGCCAAATGGATAACTGATGGGATATTTTTGCTAATTTCATTATTTATTGGGGTAATAATATATTTCGTTCCGTATATTCAGTCTTTAAATTTTAATTCAATAATAAAAAACGTAGTAATATTTGGTTTAGTTACAATTCCAAGCGTATTGGGCTTGCTTAATATTAATCTCATTCCTTTTAAAACAAAAACAAACAATTATTTAGAAGAAAAAATTTTACTTTCTATCAAACGTAAATATTTATGATAGAATTGAAGGAATAAGTAACTATGAATAGTTACATAAATGAGTGAACAATTTTAGCAATTTATCTGAACATAATTAACGTTATAAGAAATAGGGCGGTTGTCTTAAGTGACTACCGCTCTTTTTAATTTGATTAATTTCCTAGGCAAGCGCAATATGTAACATATCGGATAAAAATTTGAATGTTCCATGTAGATAATTGTTAATATTTGGAGGATAAAATTGATTAGCTGTCGAACTACCAATAATAATAAAAAGTTAGGGAGTTGTTATCTAATGAATAAAAAAGATCATTTTAAAAAAGCACTTATTGAAATTTTCCGAAATGCAAAGACTCGGGGAGATAACTATATAGAGATATCATCTAAAGACCTTCATATAATAGTAGGAGGTTATCCTGGACCAAAGCACAATATGCCAAGTTGCTGCGATGTAATGTATGAACAAATGAAAGAAGGAGATAAAATATTGGAAGCACCTAAGAAGGGAAAAGGAGCAAGCCTATTAATTAGATATTATTTATAAAATACTTTAGTTTTGGGTACTTATAACTTCAATTATATCAATTAACAACTTTTATTTAGCTTTATTGTTAAAACGTCGTAATACCTGGAGGTAACCATTGAATAATGTTATATCAGATATATTGAGTAGGATAGATAGTGATAATAGAAATTTACCCCCAACTCATCTGTACAATGAAGGATGGCTTTTATGCATTATACTTCACTGGTTTTCTAACAATAAGGACACTTCGAATCACGAACTTGAATTCTTTAAAAATAGTAAATGGTATTCGGAGGCATTATTGCCATCCCCTTTTTTACCGGAGTTTAGAGGTGACACCTTATCAGAGGCTCATACTCATGCAGATGGAGTAATAGGGAAGTTTAAGATAGGTAGTTCTGGACATGGAGACTTAGTTTTAGAAGATGACTGCGACCAGTTTATAGTAATAGAGGCAAAGATGTATAGTAAGTTATCAAAAGGTATTAAGAATAATACAACATATGATCAGGTAACGAGAAATATTGCATGTATGAGTCAAATTGCTGCTAATCAACGAATAGATGAAAAGCAATTTAAAAAGCTGGCCTTCTACGTTATAGCTCCAGAAGAACAAATTAAAAAAGAGAGATCTTTTAGAGAATATACAACAAAAGAAATAATAAAAGAAAAAGTTTTTGAAAGAGTAAATAACTATTATCTAAATGAGCGAGAATCGTTCAATTCAAAGCTTAATTGGTTTAATATGTATTTTATTTCTTTTATAGAAACAATTGAAATCAAATGCATCACTTGGGAAGAGGTCATTAAATATATTCATCTACATGATCCCAATTTCTCTCATATACTTAACAATTTTTATAACAAGTGTATTCACTACAATAAAAAATCTAAATAAGTACTATATGAGGAAATAAGGATGAATTTGGAGAATATTAATGCAACTAATTAGAGTTTAATTTTTCAAGAGACAGAAAGAAGGTAATACTCTTGTTTATTTCTGCAAATAAATTAAAGAAAATGTATTCTTCTTCAGGCTGCTTTTTTAATATAAAAATGGGAAATGGTGTTATCAAATGCAGAAGCTATTTAGATATATATCAAAATGATATTAATATCGATTTATTAGATCCAGAAGCATTTATAGTTATGATGAATCCTGGTAATTCTAAACCATTATTTACAAAAAATCCAAATGAATTAAAGATTATACCAGAGTACCATATTAATAGTCCTAATTTATTATATAGTTTGAGAAATACCCTCTTAATCCAAGCAAAACCAGATACTACTCAGTATCAAATTATGAGATTAATGAAGCATTTTGGTTGGAAATACGTTAGAATATTAAATCTTTCAGATATACGAAATACTAAAAGCAAAGAATTTGTAAGAGAATATAAGAAATTAAACAATACAATTCATAGTATTTTTCTTGGAAAAAGGGAAAAGGAACGAAATGCACTATGTAAGGGAATTGACAAAAAACCTGTGATAGTTGCATGGGGGGTTCATCCGGAATTAAAGGAACTAGCTGTAGCTGCCTTAGAAAAGCTCCCTAGTCATATAAAAGGTTTACAGGGCAATAAGGAATATCTTTATTATCATCCTTTACCACGAGGAAAAAGAACTGCAAAAGACTGGTTAGATGAATTTATTAAACAGATCCATTTTATATAAACGTTGACGCTCTAAAGATACTTTCGTTTGATTTTGTATTTAAGTAAATTTTTCAATCCCATAATACCCATTATGTTGACTGCTAGGATGAAACCAGAAAGGTTTCATCCTTTTCTATTTCTATTGAGATATGAACTTATAACAATAAATGATTATGGAGCCAAACCATATAAATAACTTTCCTTTTTGGTGACTAAAAGTCTTATATCTTTTGTAATTAGTTCTTCAGACTAACTTTTAAACAATAATAATACCTATACCGAAATAAAAATGATAAAATTCCTACCTGTTAAATAGTTATAACTTTCAGACATAAAAAGAGGAGAAATCTGTTTTCTTGTCGAAATAATGTTTCTTAGTAGTAAATTGAAAAAGGAGATATGTTATGGAAGATGCAATTTGTTTGGATTGTTTAGGTTTAAATGAGACTTTTAATCATTTAGAAAAGAACCTTGAAAGTATGATAAATTACGTAAAAGATTTAGAAAGGTATGCATCAATATTTGATGAAGAGATGTTTAATAAATTACTGGATAATAATTACCGAAAGACACCTAAAATACTTTGTTCAAAATGTAAAAATGAAATTGGTTATGAAGACTATTTTTTAAGAAGAGAAAGTTTAGTTCCATTTTTGAACGAGGTTTGTAAGATAATTGGTGAAGGGGTTTCAAGATATATTCAATTCTGTTCCAACTGCGAATTAATAAAAGAATTTAATGCATTTAATAAGATAATTGAGGTTGAAAAAGGGCAAGTATCTAAAGATAACGGACAAAGTGTACTAGAATTTTTATACGGCTTTGATATTCCAGAAGATTACAATAAATATGTGTTGCCAAATTTACAATGCAGGTGTTGTGGAATTGGTCAAGATGAGAGCGTAACAATTAAGTTTAATGAATCTTTTTTGATTTATAACGATGATGACTTAACAGATTACCTATCAGTAGATATTGATGAATTAAGCCAATATGCTGAGAAGTATTTTATAAACTTAAAGAAAATTGAACTTACTAATTTCTCCTCTTTTTTAAGAAACTACCCCATGCTAGGCATGAGACATACAGCTGCGGAGAAACTGTATGAACTATTTACAAAAATGTATGAAGAAGGGGAATTCTCAATAATTGAAAATTTAAAGCTATATAGAGGGAGGACAAGAAATAAAGGCACAGAAAAGTTTCATTCTAAACAAATGTGGAACCCACCTATTGGTGTTTCGTCACACGGTAGATATAATTTAGTTGGCTCGTCAGTACTTTACCTAACTGATAATATGGATTATATTCCAGCAGAAGTGAACTATATTGGATCACAAGAACTTGACGTAGCTACATTAATTATTAATAAACCATTAAAAATTCTAGATTTAAGTCAAATGTATTGAGAATTTGGACGTATTTTATCAATTAATCCGAGCGATAATAATGTATTAAAGTTAGAGTATTTACTTACCAATTTTATTGCAGAATGTTGTAAAGAGGTAGGTTTCCATGGAATAAAATATACAGGGCAAAAAAAGGGAATTATAATAACTATGCACTATTAAAATATGAAATTGATAAAGATATTTCAATTTCTACAGTTGAAACCTACAATGTTGAAATTGAATATAATATATTTGGCTTAGCTGAAGTTTGATAAAAGTGGATTCGTTAAAAAAGTGGCACAAGATAAGTGTCACTTTTTTGTCATATTTTTTGTTGATTAATAGAGGATTTTGCCATTCTGTGACAAAATATTATTAATGGAGGTGGGTGTTCTTAGGTCACTGAAATCAAAATTACTGCAGATGATGCTATTTTTTTCTGGAAATGATTGATTCAACTAAAAGTCCAAACTTTGAAGCAAAAATGTATAGAAGAAAACCATATTATGATCTAATCAAAAATAATGATTCAAATGATTATCAACGATTTATGTTAGTTTACAAGGCTATGAGATATGAATTGTCAGAACGTGAACAGTTTGTTTTAGATCAAATTTATTGTGCCGATAAAGAATATTCAAAATTAGAGTCAGTTGGTAAGATGATAGGTGTTACTGGAAGAAGCGTGGCTCTATTCGTTCCGAAGGAGAGATGAAAATAGCAAAAGCGCTATGACCAATTATTAAAGATAATGCGATTATATAAAATACTAAAGCAAAACATAGTAATTAAGAAGCTTTCTTTGTTATAGTAAAGAGGAACTATTTTACTTTTTTAGGGGGATTAAACATGGCTAAGTTAACACAGCAAGAGCTGGAATCTCATCTATGGGAATCAGCCAATATTCTACGTGGATCTATTGATTCATCTGATTATAAAAATTACATATTTGGACTATTGTTTTTAAAACGATTGAATGATGTGTTCGTTGAAACTGCAAGACGAATTGAACAAGAAGAAGGCGACGATTACGGGTGGTATGACCGTGACGAACATCAATTCTTTGTTCCAGAACGTGCTAGATGGTCCCATGTGCAATCACAGACACAAGACATAGGAGATACCATTAATAAAGCTTTTGAAGCACTAGAAGAGGAAAATGCTTCCTTACAGGGGGTCCTTGCTACAATTGACTTCAATGATAAAGAAAAACTTCCAGATAAGCTATTACAACAATTAATAAGTCATTTCTCAGCTATCAACTTAAGTAATGGTAACCTGTCCGAACCAGACATGCTTGGTCGTGCATACGAGTATTTAATTAAACAATTTGCTGATGATGCTGGTAAAAAGGGTGGGGAGTTCTACACCCCAAGTAAGGTAGTAGAATTGATTGTAAAGCTCATTAAGCCAGAGGAGGGTATGCGTGTATGTGATCCTACTGTAGGCTCTGGTGGTATGCTCATACAATCAGTAGATTACATAAAATCAAAAGGTGGAAATCCACGAAATTTAACATTACATGGTCAAGAACGTAATCTTAATACATGGGCTATCTGTAAGATGAATTTACTTTTACATGGATTAAGTGACCATAGGATTGAAAAGGGTGATACAATTCGTGAGCCTAAGCTCCTGGAAGATGGAGAACTAATTCTTTATGATCGTGTAATCGCTAATCCACCGTTCAGTTTAAGCAATTGGGGAAGAGAAGAAGCTGAAAGTGACGAGAATGGACGATTCCGTTTTGGTATTCCTCCCAAGGATAAAGGAGATTTAGCATTTGTTCAGCATATGATTGCTACACTTAACCATGAAGGAAAAGCTGGTGTAGTCATGCCACATGGTATCTTGTTCCGTGGGGGTGCAGAAGGAAAAATCCGACAGAGTATCTTAGAGGAAGATCTATTAGAAGCAGTTATTGGCTTACCCTCGAACTTATTCTATGGTACAGGAATTCCAGCATGTATTTTAGTACTTAACCGTAACAAAGATGCAAACCAAAAAGGAAAAGTGTTCTTCCTAAATGGTGCTGAGGATTATCAAGAAGGAAAAAATCAAAATACACTTCGTGACAAGGATATTGAGAAAATTGTAGCTGCCTATGATAAATGGGAAGAAGTTGATAGATATTGTCGCTCAGTTGAAATAGATGAAATCAAAGAAAATGATTTTAATTTAAATATTGCTCGTTATATTGATTTAACTGAAGAAGAGGAGCAAATTGATGTTAGTGAGGTTGTAATAAAACTTCTTGAAATAGAAAAAGAGCGTAATGTAATTGAAGAGCAAATGTATGCTTATTTGAAGGAGCTTGGTTATAGTGAGTAATCAATATAGAAAACCTTGGCGAATTCAAGTGCCGAAAGAATGGGAGATAACACGACTTGAGGAAATTACAGAAAGAATAACAAAAGGTACAACCCCAACTACATATGGTTATAATTATGTAGATGAAGGAGTTAACTTTATAAAAATTGAAAGTATTAATGACCAAGGTAACTTTTTAGAAGACTTTTTTGCACATATTTCACAAGAAGTACATGAAAAATTAGCTAGATCAAAAATGCAAGAGGATGATTTGTTAGTTACCATTGCTGGAAATTTGGGTAGGGTAGCGATAGTTACAAAAGATATATTACCAGCTAATACAAATCAAGCAATTGCTATTGTTAGACTAAATAATAGCAGAAATTACAATTTGAAATTTATTTTTTATTATTTAAAGGGTACTTCAATAAAAAAATATATACAGTTAGTATCGACGACTGGTGCACAGCCAAATCTAAGTCTTAAACAAGTAGGGGACTTTGAAATAGCCTTGCCACCTTCACATGAACAAAATAAAATTGCCGACATTTTATCTAATGTTGACGAAGCCATTAACAAAACAGAAGCAATCATTAAACAAACTAAAATATTAAAGAAAGGTTTATTGCAGCAACTTCTTATAAAAGGAATTCGGAATACCAAGTATAAACAATCTGAAATCGGTGAAATACCAGAGGATTGGGAAGTTGTAAATCTAAGTAAGTTGTTAGATGTATTAAAAGATGGAACACATAATCCACCAAAGAAAGTTGAACAGGGTGTTCCAATGCTGAGTGCATTAAACATAAAAAACAATAAAGTTGAAATCGAAAACAATGACTCGTTTATTTCTGAAGAAGATTACAATAAAATGCATAAATCCTATGAAATTTCGGAAGGAGATGTTTTATTAACGATAGTTGGTACCCTGGGTAGATCAGCAGTTGTAAAAAAAGAACATGGCAAATTTACAGTTCAAAGAAGTGTTGCTATATTAAGACCTAAAAACACATTATTGCCATTATTTCTAAATTATTTTACTCAGTCTAATTATTTTCAAAACGAACTCCAAAGACGAAGTAACACTACAGCTCAATCTGGTATTTATTTAAAAGAATTAGGGAGTATTAATATTCCATTGCCAGATGTTAAAGAACAGAAAAAAATAGTTTCTATACTATTGTCAATAGATGGGAAATTAAATTACGAGGAAAAAAGGATCAATAAACTTAAGGATTTAAAAATGGGTCTTATGCAAGTCCTATTAACAGGAGAAGTCCGAGTAAAAGTAAATGATGAAGAGGTGTAACCTCATGAAACAAACAAGTAATTGGAGCGAAAAAACACTAGTTGAAAATCGATTTATTAAACAATTAAAGGAAATGGGCTATGAACATATTCATGGTCCATCTCTTGATATTGAACGTGAATCACAGGGTGAAGTCATATTAAAAGGACGCCTAGTAAAATCAATACAAAAGCTAAACACATGGATTTCAGAAAACAATCTGAATAAAATACTACGTTCTACAACACATATACAATCAACCAGCCTAATGGAAGCAAATCAGTCATTCCATGAAAACCTCATCAACATGATTTCCGTACAACAAGACCTAGGTAAGGGGAAAAAGAACCAAACTGTTAGATTAATTGACTTCGAACGTCCAGAGAATAATGAGTTTTTGGTAGTGGATCAATTTACTATATCAAATGCTAAGGGAACAATTCGTCCAGACCTTATTATTTTTGTAAATGGACTTCCACTCGTCGTTATTGAATGTAAAAGTCCAACACTATCACCAGATGAACAAATCGGACAAGGCGTAAAACAGCTATTACGGTACCAAGATCAGTGTGAACAGTTATTTCACTACAATCAGATACTAATTGCTACTAGTAATGATCGTGCAAAAGCTGGGACAATCGGAGCTAGGGTACAACATTATGGTGAATGGAAAGACCCATACCCAAGAACTGTTGCTGAAATTGGTGATAATCCTTCTACACAAGATATTCTTGTCACAGGCATGTTTCCAAAAGAAAATTTACTGGACCTAATACAAAATTTTATTGTTTATGAGCCAGTAGAGGGGCGTACCATTAAGAAATTAGCTCGATACCAGCAATATAGAGCTGTTAACAAAGCTATTAACCGTATTTTACATGCCGATAACCCTCTTAACAGGGGTGGGGTAGTTTGGCATACACAGGGCAGTGGTAAGTCTTTAACCATGGTTTTCTTGGCAGTAAAACTTAGACGACTAAAGGAATTAAAAAACCCTACCATCGTCGTTGTTACTGACCGAAAAGACCTTGATGATCAAATTACAAATACATTTAGAAGATGTGGGTTTCCTAACCCACAACAAGCAGCTTCAGTTGCAAAATTAAAAGACCTACTGCAACAAGGTCCAGGTACAACCGTTATGACACTTGTTCAAAAGTTCCAAGAAGACGCAGAAAAGAACGAATACCCAGAGTTAACAAAAGCTGAGAATATGTTTGTTATGGTTGATGAATCACACAGAACCCAATATAGTGGATTAGCTATGAATATGCGTACAGCTATGCCTAATGCGTGTTATTTAGGGTTTACAGGAACTCCAATTGATAAAGAAGATAAAAGCACTATTCGCACTTTCGGTACATACATAGATAAATACACAATTGAACAAGCAGTAGAAGATGGTGCGACTGTTCCAATTTTCTATGAAGCACGTATGGTTGATCTTCATGTACAAGGTGATTCCCTTGACGATTTATTTGACCGAAAGTTTCGTGATTACAATGAAGAAGATCGTGAACGTATTAAAAAGAAATATGCAACCGAGGAAGCAATTATTTCGTCTCCTAAACGCATAAGAAGAATTGTACTAGACATTATTGACCATTTTGAAACTCATATTAAGCCGAATGGTTTTAAGGCTCAAGTGGTTGCAGTTACCCGTGAAGCAGCTGTTAACTACAAGGAAATGTTTGATGAACTTAGTGATTATGAATCTAAGGTTATTATCTCTGGTGGACATAATGACGAAGAAAGAATGAGGAAACATCACCTTTCAAAAGATGAAGAAAAGAAGATAATTGAACGATTCAAAAGGCCAATGCATGAGGATTCCTTAAGTTTCATTATCGTATGTGATAAATTGCTTACTGGTTTTGATGCACCGATTGAACAAGTCATGTATCTCGATAAGCCTTTAAAAGAACATAATCTATTACAGGCAATCGCTAGAACCAATCGTACCTACGATAAAAAAACGTACGGGTTAATCGTAGATTATTTTGGAGTTTCAAGATTCCTTGAACAAGCACTTGGAATTTTTGCTGAACAGGATATAATAGGAGCATTACACAATATTGACTCAGAGATTCCAAGATTACAATCCAGACACCGTAAGGCTATGAGATTCTTTGATTTTGTACGGAAAGAAGATCTTGAAGGTTGTATTCAAGTTTTAGAGCCAGAAGATGTACGTAACGAATTTGATACTGCATTCAAAAAGTTCTCTGAAAGCATGGACATGATATTACCTAGTCCAAAAGCAAAGCCATACCTAAACGATTTAAAATTCCTAGGAAAAGTACGGCAACTGGCAAAGTCAAGATATAGGATAGAAGATGGCATGGATATATCCGATTGTGGTCAAAAGGTAAAGGAGCTTATTGAAGAGCATTTATTTGCTGCGAATATTGAGGTACTGCATGAGCCAATTGATATATTATCTAATAGGTTTGAACAGCGTTTGGAAGAAGCAAAAACACCAGAATCCAAAGCTGCAGAAATGGAACATGCGATTAAGCATGAAATTAAAATAAAAATTGAACAAAACCCAGTATTATATTCTTCTTTAAAGGAACGTTTGGAGCAGCTAATACAAAAGCGTAAAGACCGTCAAATTACCATAGAAGAGCTTTTAGAGGAATACCGTGAAATGGTTCAAGAAATTAGAAATACAGCACAGAAGAGCCAGGAACACGGTTTTAAAAGGGAACAGTTTCCATTTTATCAAATGTTGGAGCAACAACTGCCAGATGAAGAGGATAAAGAAGCTCTAAAGGAACTAACTCATATAATCACGGAAATAGTTCAGGAACAGGCAGTCATTGAATGGACTGAAAAAGAGGACGTTAAACGTGAGATGCGTAAAAAGATAAAACGTCAACTAAGAGCGAGTAAATGTCCGAAACATAAAATTGAAGGCTTAACGCAACAATTGATGGATTTAGCAGAGGTTCATTACAAAAGATAATATATAGTTAAAAACAATTAGAAATTACAAATAATAATTTGTATGAGGAGAAATAAAAATTGAAAAAAGATTTTCCTTCAAAGAAGGACCTTGTTTATTGGATATTTATACTCTTGATTTTTATTTCAGTAGTTATTGCTTGGAGAACTACTGATCCAGAAATGCTTATAAATGAGATTTCCTTAGGTAGTACATTTCTATCTATCCTTTTGGCTGTGGTTGCGATATTCTTTTCTTTTGTCCAATCTAATCAAAATACAAGACAAAGCAATGACATGGTAAAGGAATTAAATAATATTGCAAAACATATTGTGGAGCTTAATGGTATTAAGAATGAACTTTCTGGCGCAATTGGAAAATACGAAGCTGCTCTTGAGCAATTTGATGAAAAACTAAAGAAATTAGACAGTGAGAAGTTATCAGAAGAAGACAAATCAGCTAAGGTCGAAAATATTACAAATGAGTTTAAAGAAGTAATTAGAGATGTAAAATCTGGAATACTGAAAGTGAATAAATTTATGGTTCAATTTAGGCTAAAAGATAAAAATTATGATTTAAGTGAAGTATTTTCAGGTATATCGAAGCACTTAAACATTAAAAAAATATCTTATAATATGGCTTTAGAAAATAAGAAAGAACAGGGTTATAAAACAATTATTACAATCTATTCTGCAGATGGTGTCTATAACGAAGAAGTTCTACGTGCAATACAATCTGAAATGGATCATGATAGAGCGGAATTTGTAAGTATTTGGAATATTGGTTAATAAAATTATCGGATATGAGCTTATACTGTAATACAGTTAGTATTTGTATAAAATCTTTTCTAAGAATAATGGACCATCACTATAAAAAAAGTGTTGGTCCATTAATTCTTAACCATTCTTTTCTTCCTTCATAATCTTGAAGTATTGATCGTACAAAACGCCAATACTCAGTCGAATGGTTTGGATATTTTAAATGCGCTAGTTCGTGGACAAGCACATAATCAATAATTGACATAGGAGCCATCATTATTCTCCAATTGAGGTAGACAGCTCCTTCTTTTGTACAGGTTCCCCATCTTTTTTGTTGCTCCCTAAAAACAACCTTTTTAGGCACAAGTCCCATTTTTGATGTATAAAGATGAAGCCGATCCACAATTTTCGTATTTCCGTGAGCAATATACCATTCTTTAAACAATTGCTGGAGTTTGCTTGTTTTTTCATTTTCCGTCATGGTTAGTGGTATCTCTGCAATAAATCGACCTTGTTTGAAAGTAAGTGTAGGTGATTTCATATTGTCCATTTTATGTACCTTAAGTCGATAATTACGACCTAAATATGCAAATTTTTCTCCACTCACATATTCCTTAGGTGCTGGTACCGCTGAAATTTCTTCAAGTTCATATTTCTTTTTAAGAATCCATGGAGCTTTTTTATGTAAAATATCTTGTAGTTTTTCATGATTTAATCCTTCTGGAGCTACAAGCTGAACCCCATCATTTAAGCAGACCGAAAGTGAAACGTCTTTCTTGTCCTTTTTGTATGCAACAGAGTAATTTATAGTTGTTGTGCCGTATTGAAAGCTATGCAAGGTGTTGTCCTCCTCTGTTGTTAATAATAATTAATATTATAAGTTTTAGATGGTTTGGTCAAACAGATAGAATATTAAAGAAAAGTATTTATAAGTTTTGTTATTTTGTATAAATAAAATAGCCTAAAATATGCACTCTTACATATTTTAGGCTTTCTTAAATAACAGATTTTCTAAGTGATAAAAATACGTGTTTAGTTTTATTAAAAAAGTAATTATATATTGGCATATACTTACCACATCTCATTAAAAAATTCAAAATTAATGGTCACATACTTTGGTCACAATATTGGTCACACACTATAGTAAACTAATGAATATTAGAGGTCATGTAAAAATTAAAAACTTCTTCTAATCATTGATATAAAGCCATTATGGGATACATTAGGAAATTATAGTGAAATTCTTTCTCCACCTTGACAGGGTAGAGGTCACATTAAAGTGATGTAATAGACTTTGGAGTGGGCATGTGAAAAGTCTTAGACAAGATTAACTAATATTATATTTTTCGCGATTTAAGAATACTGATAACAGGGAAGAGGACTCAAAGAAGTCTACATAATTATCATTATGTCTTGTTTAAAATTAATATAATCTACCTTTATATAAATAGATAAAGTGAAGGGGAGAGGGAGTTGTAAACTAATGGTCTAAAACTATGCTTAAAGTCGTGAAGTGAAAGGAACTCGAAAAAGCTATTGCTCGTCGGGTCCCTTATACTTGTTGTTGTTAATAACTTGCGTAAATATACTTTCGACATTACAAATAATTCCTTCTTATTTTATCTCTGTATCTATTAATATTTTTGCTAAATCTTCAAGTGGTGGTACGTACCTTAGTGTTGTAGAAAGTATTTTATGGCCAAGTTGTCGCTGGATTTCAACTATATTCATTCCGCTGGACTGCATCAGGTATCCCGCAGTACGCCTAAGATCGTGTGGGGTCACAGTACGTGATATGCCAGCTTCAATACATAAATCATTAATTTTCTTCCGCAATTGTTTATCTGACAGAGATTTGTTTTTATGGAAGAATAAAGTTGCATTTTCATCACTGGCCCTAGAAACATAATATGGATGTCCAATATAACGTTGCAATTCAGTTGCTAAAGCCTTTGTAATAGCAGTAGATCGCACTTCCCCTTTCTGTTCCTGGTTTAAGATAACCATGCCTGTATTTAAATCGATGTTTTTGTACGGAAGATGCCTAACTTCAGAATTTCTCAAGCCGGTTACAAGCATAAACCAAATCAATACAAAATCATGTCGAAAGAAAGGATCTCTTTTCATGGCAGCATGCAACAAATCAAGGCATTCATCTTTAGACAATGCAGTGTTTTTTATCGGTCGATGATAATAAGGATTTTTGTAATATGCCATTGGATGCGTTTCGATAAGTTCCATTTCATAAAGAAATCTAAAAAAATTTTTTAAGGAACTAATCGCGTTATATAAAACATAATTTGAAGCGTTTTTCTCATGTTTCAGATACTCGACAAATTTATCTATAAAACTTTCTTGAATTGGTCTGTATTTATCAGGGTAGCGCAAACTCCCATGGAATCGATCAAAGTCCAGCTCACCTTCGTAGCCCATTACATGTATGAATTCATCGAACTTTTTGAGTTCTTGAATAACATGATTTTTCGATTTCAATGGACTGTGTTGAAACCAGAATTGAAAATACTTCGAATTCAGTAAGATTCCTTTCACATTATATACCTCCCTTTAAAAAAAGTTATTAGGATTCAGATTTCCTAGTGGATGTTGATTAATAGCATTCACTAGTATGTTGTCAAAAAGTTTCAGATACACATTAGTGGAGCTTATCCATTCATGTCCTAGCAAATCTTTTATAGTATGAATATTTACTCCGGACTGTAACAAAAATAATGCAAATGAATGGCGTAGAGAATGAACTGATAACTGGTAGGTCCTCTTATCATCCTCTGAAATAGTTCTTGCTTCCTTCATAATATTCCCTAACATTTTTTGTACTGTACTATCGTGAAGTGGAGTTATACCTTTATCATCTGAAAAGATGTACCTCTCATTATAATCGTTTAGATTTTGCAAAGGACTGTATCTAAATTTGATATATTTTAGTAAAATTTCCAGTGAAAAAGTAGTTATTTTGCGTTTAACTTTAAACTCTTTACTTCCTTTAGCACAAACTAATAATTCTTGTAACTGAGGTTTTACATCTCCAATTTGAAGCAAACATAGTTCGTTTAAACGTATGCCTGTCCCCAAGAAGACCCATAGGATTGTAAAATTTCGTAGGGGTTCTCGACCTAACCTAGATAAATCGATAATTTCCTCAATTTGCTCTTCTGTAAATGCACGGGGCAGGTGGTTTTTATCAACCTTCACAGAAAGAGTACTTTTTAAAGAATCAATTTTCTGATCAAAAAATTCTGCATACGTTACTTTCAAAAAACTACGTAGAAAGGCACTTTTTTTACTTCTTGTAGCTGGTTTTTTTACAGGATCTAAATATTTTTGTAAAAATAGTGCGGAAGAAGCTTCCTTTAAAGTGGGTTCTTTTCCCAATTTTTTTTTGCTGTATTTCCAATAAAGATCCATCTCGTAGCGATATACATCTTGTGACGATTCTTTAAGACGATTAAAGTCATCACTGTTGAAATAATAAGTAATGGCTTCACTTAGCGTGACGTTCTTTCTCACCTTTTTTTGTTCCGCTTCAGTTAATAATTCCATACGTTTAAGCGCTCTATGAAATTCAATAAATCCGTGTTTCTCCATTAATAATTCTAACTCCTCATCAAGGCAGTCAAAATCCCATTCCTCACTATAGTGAGCCATATCAGTCTTCCTCCATTCCATAGTTAAGTTTGTTTATTTGCTCATTTAACCATGTGTTTTTTTGATTGATATGTGTATACAGACTAACTGTATCCGGTTTTTCCACACGCGCCAATTTCTGTATTGCCTGTGTGAGAATTCCCTTCTTTGCAAGGTTGGTTACAAATAGATGTCGGAATAAATGGAGTCCCCCTGTAAACTTCCAACCAGCGATTAAAGAATATAATTTATAGTTATTTTTAAGAATTTTTAAATTGCTATTAATATTGTTTCCTAGTAGATACTTAGAAGTGACTTGTGATCGTTCTATCGATTGAAGATCTTCATAAAGCTTTCCAACTAGCGGCAACAAATCATAACGATCCCCTTTGCCATGAATACGAACGGTTTTCGTTGCGAAATTAATGTCATCCCAGGATAAACGAGCGACTTCTATGGATCGAAGCCCGAGAGAATACATAAATCGAAAAGCAACTCGCTCTATAGCGGGATGGTCAGAGTACTGATTAATAGTCTTTAAAAAAGTAGAGATTTCCTCGTCTGTGGGGACATCCCTATATTTATAGCGCGGTGCTTTAATAGACTTCAACCTTCTTGCGGGGTTAGGAAATCCATATTTTTGTTGCAAGAATTGAAAAAATTGCCTTAATGCATATAGGCATTCTGCGACGGTTACTTTTGCATATTCACCGAGTCTCTCCTTTTTTAATAGATACGACCGAAACTCGTTAACGTGCATTTGTTTTATTTTTAAAATTGGGATTTCATGTGGTTCAAAGGATTTGAAATCCTGCATATTATTTGACAGCCAAGGAAGGAACATATTCATATGACGAATAAAGTTTCTTTTTGTACCTTCAGTTTTCCCTTCTTTAACCATTTGTTTTAAGAATTCAACCACTCTAGGATGCAATGTACTGTTTTTTTCTTTTTTCTCAGTTTTATTGATAGGGAGAATATTAACCATCAGATTGTTAGGGAGGGCTTGTTTCCCTTTTTTATAGATGGATGTAATCAATTGTTTCTTTTGTATAGTTTGGGGAAAGTTTTCCACCAAAAAATGCATTATTTGTTCATTAAAAAAATCCGAATCACTTACTTGTTCAATAGGTATTTGTTTAAAAATCGCTACTTGTTGTGACAGTTCAAGAACGAGTTTATAATAATTATAGAAGCTCATAGCATCTATTTTTTTCTTGTCTTGAAGGTAGGATTTTAGGAAGGTAGTTGGAATATCGACTAGTACTTTGTTTTTCCATATCCATTCTACAATACCTTTTCTGCCTAAGTTTTTATAAACTGGCGGTGTTTCTTTAGATTGAACTTCAACCAATTCAAGCATATTCTCAACCTTCTTTCGGTTCATTTTTCTAATATCATGTTCGTCATTAAAGGGTGAGAATATACTTTCTTTTTGAAGATTCTTTTCGGCAAAAGAAGCATTCTGCGGAAAAGAATCTTTTGTATCTTCTTCGTTGTTTAGTCCCGTTTCATAAGATTGATTGTTTTTTTCGGATTTTCGATTAGTCATTGTATTAACCTCCTTTATAACTTTGATTACAGCATTTCCTATACTTATTGAGGTTGTTCACGAATACATTTTTTTGTATTAAAATCTAAATAAATTAAGGGAAATTGCTAACTAAAATACAAAAAAACGGAATAAACACAAATAGAAGCCTTGCCACTTAATAGTGAAAGGCCTCTTTATTAATAATTAAGCAATCCGAGAAGTTATGCAAAAACTCCGGATTTTATGCATCATCTTAATAAAGATAGTTAATTCATACAGCGAATACTAGCTATTATGGAGGTACTAGTATTTTGTACAATATATTGGAGTTGTGAGTAGATGATGTAGAGCTCCTATCGCCTAAAATGACGCAGAACGTCAACTTCATGAATGAAACATATATTGTGTTTGATGTTGGAACTACTTTTTTATCGGCGGTTAATGACGTGATTATTAAACTTGATGCTGTTAAGATAGTCGGGGGCAGATAGTTAATAGCTTTGGATCGTTTGGTATCCAAATAAACCATTAACCTCAACTATCACTGAATCAACTGGGGTTCTAGATGAAATTGTTAAATTGTTAAAGATGCTCTTGAGGCTGATGAAGTAATGACGAACTTCGTAGAATGGATGGGGGATGGGGGATGAAGTTTCTACAAAAAAAGGCTGTTTTATGCGGTATTGGAAATAGCATTTCAATCTAAATCACCCCTATATGATTATTTGTATTCTTGAGGTTATGGAACATTACCTTCATTATAGTAAAAATATTTCGGGATGATGTACTAACTATAAAGCGTCCTAATTTAATAATTATTTGCCCAGCTTTATTTTTCAATTAAATAGAAGGGTGGGTTATCGCAAATAAATGCCTTTCTAGATTACAATAATAATATTTGATGGTTTTTAAGGGGTATCTAGTTCTAAGTAATTCCAGCAGGGTAGATAATAAACTCAATAGAGAATTGAGAAAAAGAAAGAACTAAACAAGCTAGAGTTCGCAAATTTCCCGATATGCTATTAACATATTCTTAAACGATATTTTTTAGTAAAATATCCAACTAAAATACATAAATAGAAGCCTTGCCACAAAATGTGTGACAAGACTTCATTACTAATAAATATGTAATTCGAGAAGTTATACGAAAAACCTAAATTTTATGAATCATTTTAATGAAGTTAGTTAATTCATATAGGGAATACTGGCTATCTGGGAGGTACCAATATTTTGTACAATAACGTGGAGTTATTTCTATGTGATGTTTTAATAGTAGTTTTTTGGTCAAAGTTGTGAATGGATAAAAATCCCCTTTCCATAATAACATAGGCTTCTTGTAGGGAATAATAATTTCCGCAAATTCAAAATCGGATGGATCCTTCTCATTTTTAAATATAATTCGGTCACCGTCTTCAATGAAACCACTTTTCAATAAGAATTCCAGTGTATTGTATATTCGAGAAGAGCCGTCAAAAGTTGGATTTCCACTTGATTTATCAGCTTCAAACGATGTATCCAGTTCAAACTCATTGTAGTAGAATTGTTCATTCATTAAAAAGGTTGTGTAAACTGATAATGAGTTAAGATATCTCATTCGCTTACAAAAGTTGGATGCAAGATCAGGAATAGATATCACCTTTTCTTCGAAATTAGAGTTCCAACTGAATAGCATTTCATCATCGTTTTCTGTATTTATGCTGATATTAGGCTGTTTACATGAAAATATTTCTGTTGAGATGTCATCAACAATTGATAAAATTAAACGTGGTTTATTAGCTGATGGAATCATTTTTTTTATAAAAAACCAAGAAGTTATGAAACTATCTTTTATTTTTGATGGTTTATAAGATAAATGTGTTAGTGATTTTTTATAAAATCTAAGCGTACCACGATAAACGATTTCATTATTATAAGTAAACAGTAGGTTGCAAATCCACTCATAATCATTACTTTTTTTTATTTGGTTTTGATTCAAAGAGAATAGGACCCCCCATGTCTCAGACCATCTTTCATGTCGATACAAAATTCTCTTTAATGTGTCCACAATAAGTGCCACATGTGTTTTATCATTATTACTCAACGTAAGACCTTCTGTTTGAACAGAAATATAATTTAATATATCTTCTAAGTCAGTAATGCGGTAGGGGGGTATATTTCGATCTAATTCATTCTTCACGCTTGGCATCACTTCTTTGGTAGTGTCTTCCGTCATTAGTGCCCACACTGGAAGTCCAAAAATATCACTATACTCACGTAACCGCCCATATTTTTGCTTAATTATTTTTCGATTTAAAATTCCGTGATCATTTAACACTATTTTTTTAATATCATTTTGATTAAAAGGTAATTCCCTTATTAGATGATTTACAAGATTTTTATCCCAACTGGTCTTTATTTCTTGTAGATTTTGAGTTTGTTCATTTTTCTGTTTCAAAACATCCTCCTATAAAGTTGCACTTAAATTAAATAGGTATTTCTCACACTTTTTATAACCAAAAAGTGTGAAAAGTCCTATGTATATTTTTAAATCTAAAATAAATATAGCACAGCCAATTAGTACAAGGAAGAGAGTAGTAATACAAAAAATTGTATTTACAACACGAAGATTATTAGTTGTGCTACTTTTTAGGTGGGTGATGGTTGTGAATCAGGAACATTATAAGAATGTAAGAATGGTTTTTCGAATGTGTTTCGCTCTGTGGAAATATATTTATTGGGCTAAAAATCAATACCATAGTTTAAATTTGAAATTACAACATCCTCCTATAAAGTTGCACTAAAACAGGCATTTATCGCACTTTTATTAACCGAAAAGTGTGATAAGTTCTAGGTATATATTTAAAACTAAGATAAATATTGCACAGCCAATTAGTGCTAGGAGAAAGTAGTAATACAAAAAAATGTATTTACAACAGGAAGTTTATTAGTTGTGCTACTTTTAAGGTGGGTGATGATACGTGAATAAAGAACATGACGAGAAGGTAAGAATGAGTTTTAAAATGTGGCTTGCCCAGTGGAATGATATTCCATGGGCTAACAATCAATACCATAGTTTATATTTGAATGTGTTTAGTGTATATAAATTTGCTAACAATTACATAAGTTTAGAAAGTTTTCTAAAAAACCACGGTTGGCAAATAGAGGATTGGGAAGAGGTAGATTATCTGATTCGAGATATTGAACTTACCGACAAGCTACTTAAACGTTTACCTTTTAAAATTAGAAGAAATCTTTTAGCAGCTATCCAACACTATAGTAGATACAAAATAGCCTCATATTTGAATTGTTTTCCAAGCAAACTTACTAACATATTCAACTATAACGAGGAAAGCGATACTAAGGATTTATTTCTTTTGCAATTAGCAAGGTTATTGGATGCTCCTTATTGGTATTTAAGGCTAGATTCTTATGATATGACTACAGATGCATTCGATGAATATAATGATGTTAAAACTATATATTTAAAGGATCTTATTTCGGAAATAAATATCAAACCAAATGATATTAAATTTTTGAAGATTTATATAAACAAGGGGTATTTTATTAGTCAAGGTTATATATATGTTAAAGTAACATCTTATACCAATTTTAAAGTGATTGAAACATTGGGACTCAATTTCGAAAGTGACGAAATATATGACTTTATTAATTATTTTATTCGTGATAAAGTTCAATGCATAATTGTCACACCAGCGATACTTCGCCAACCTAAAAAAAAGGTAATATATGTTTTAAAATCTTGTAACGAAGAAAACTCTGAAGAAATGAATACTTATATTTCTACTATGAAAAAAAGGAAATTCACACGTATCTTAAAGTTAAATAGCGAGAATTTTTAATACAAAAAATTGTATTGTTGAATATGAATTTATTAAATTAGAAAACCTTCTAGCGTAAAAAAATATACCTAGGAGGTTTTTTCTTGTGAAGAGAATTTCTGCTTTTAATACTTACCATTTTGTTAGAGTGCCTCCTATATAAAAAGGAGGGCACTTTCATTATTAAAAGGAGAGATATATGTCAACCAAGTTAATAAAAAGATGGAGGGAAGAGGTATGCAATATGAAGATTTAAAGGATGTATTATCAGTAAAAGATATTGAAGAATTTTTATGTATAGGTAGAGGGCAAGCTTATGAGTTAGTTAATTCTGGTGTGTTTCATACAGTACGAGTTGGAAGCAGAATTCTAATTCCTAAAGGATCTTTCCTCTTATGGTTTGAAGGAAAAAGTAATCTTTAATTAAACGGACATCAAATTTAACTTTTTTAAGTTTAAAGCAACGTTATAAATCTAATACTGAAAATAGTCGAGTTTGGTGTCCAGTCAATTAAGATAGGAGGAAATAGAAAATGACTGGATCCGTACGAAAGGATAAAAAAACAAACAAGTATATGTATGTGATTGAAATCGGTTCGAAAGGAAACAGGAAGCGAAAAGTAGGAAAAAACTTTAAAACTCAAAGAGAAGCTAAAAATGCAATGGCAAATGCAATCGCTGAGCTTCAAAAGAAAGAAATCAAGTTATTGCCTAAAAACGACTTAACTTTAGGTGATTATTTAGATTACTGGCTAAAAACGTATGCAATGCCAAACACATCTCCAAATACCTTTAATACATATGAAAGGATTGTACGGGTTCATCTAAAACCTGAATTAGGCAAAATAAAACTTCAAGAGTTAACCACACGGCAAATTCAGGATTACTATACAGATAAGTTAAGTATAGGAATTGAGAAAGATGGAGTTTTTAGCGGACTTTCTGCTCAAACAGTTAAACATCATCATCGTTTGTTATGTAAAGCATTAAATGATGCTGTAGATTGGGTATTTTTAGAAATAAATGTAGCCAAAAAAGCAAAACCACCAAAGCCTGAAAGGTACAAAATTACAACCTATACAGCAGATGAATTAAAACAACTCTTTGAAACTGCGAAAGCTAGTAAAGCACATTATCCAATCATATTTACAGGAGCTGAAACCGGTGCGCGATTAGGAGAACTAAGAGCATTAACTTGGGATGATATAGACTATTCTAACAAAAGGATTTATATCACAAAGACAGCATACGATGCAAAAAGTGGCGGTGTGAAAATACGGGATCTGACAAAGAATGGTAGGGATAGATATATCACGATGGGAAAAAGTTTACTAGCCTTTCTTGTAGAACACCAGAAAAGTCATGATGAGGCTAAAAAAGGGTTAGGCAATTCTTTCAATCCGTTAAATCTTGTTTTTAACAATCAAAACGGAAATTTCTTTGATCCTCGTGAAGTGTTAAAAACACTTAAGAAAGCCATAAAAAGAGCCAACCTGAAAAATGCTCGGTTCCATGACCTGAGGCATACACACGCCACATTATTGTTACAAAAAAATGTCCATCCAAAGGTTGTAAGTGAACGATTAGGTCATACAAAAATTGGAATTACGTTAGACACCTATAGTCATGTGATTCCATCTTTGCAGGAAAATGCAGTAGAGGTGTTTGATGAATTACTCGAATAAAAATTAAGCTTCGGCACCTTTAAGGCACCTAAATTGTAAAATTAGATTTCTTCCCCAAAAACTATTAAGGGGAAGAAACCCCTTAAAGCGCTGGCAAATATGTATTTGGCGGGACTGTGTGGGAATCGAACCCACCGGAGACGACACGCGCCTCCCTCAGGGTTTTGAAGACCCAGGGGGACACCAGTCACCCAGCCAACCCCATATAGATACAGCTATTTCAACGTTTTAACAGATACCCACAGGGTTTTACACATTAGCCACTAGGTTTTAATTATGAATTATAAATTTTTTTTAATCAAGTAATAAGTGCACCCTAATGTGCTTGAAATTCATAAATAAAAAAACTTAGTACGGTAGGGGGCAGTTACACCTACATTTTGAAACATACTTAGCTACAAACATATCCATCCATTGAAGATAAATAATTACACAGAGAATAGAATTACCTCTGCATCCCTTTACTATAATGATTTAATAATTTCTAAAATAATAAGTTAAATTGATTTTGTGTTTTTTCGGAATATTTCGTACGTTTATTGATTTCTTTGATATAATAGTTGGTAAAATTTAGATATAGGGAGTGAGTTACATGGAAGAATTCAAGCAGCAGATTAGATCGTTAGCGAATAGAATTGAGAGAATAAAAGGAAATATACAAACTGAAGAAGCTACTAAAACATCATTAATAATGCCATTGATTCAAGCTTTAGGTTACGATATTTTTAACCCCGAAGAACTGATTCCGGAATTTGTTGCTGATGTTGGGATAAAAAAAGGTGAAAAAATTGACTATGCTATCATGCAAGGCGAAGAGCCTGTTATTTTGATTGAAGCAAAAAGCATTAATGAACAACTAGCTAAGCACGATTCACAACTTTTTAGATATTTTGGTACCACAAAAGCCAAATTTGCAATTCTTACAAATGGAATTGAATACAAGTTCTTTACGGATTTGGAAGAACAAAATAGGATGGACCAGAAACCATTCTTTGTGATTGATATGTTAGACCTTAAGGATGTTGACATTATTGAACTTGCTAAGTTCCGTAAAGCGGACTTCGATGTAAATAATGTATTGACAACAGCATCGGAACTAAAATATACAGGTGAAATTAAACAGTATCTTACGACTCAATGGGAAGAACCTTCGGATGACTTTATCAGAGTTGTTTTAAACGATATTTATCAGGGTGTGAAAACAAAAAAGGTTATAGATAACTTTAGGGACTTAGTTAAGAAGTCCTTAAATCAATACGTAAATGATAAAGTAAATGATAAACTGCAAAAGGCATTAAACTCATCTACCGAAAATATTGTAAATACTCCACCGATTGTATCCATTGAAGCTCAAGAGGAAAAAGAGGAAACACAGGTAGAGGTGAAAAGAGATGATGAAATACATACAACTGAAGAAGAAATCGAAGGTTATGTCTTAGTTAAGTTAATTCTTAAAGACGAGATTGATCCTTCGAGGGTTTTTTATCGAGATAACAAAAGCTATTTTAATGTTTTGTTAGACAACACAATCAGAAAATGGATATGCAGATTGGGGTTAAACAGTTCAAATAAATATATTCAATTAAACGATGTAAACAGAACAAGTATTAAGATAAATACTATAAATGACATCTTAGACTACAAGAATGAGATTTTGGAAGTTGCTAGACAATTTGACCAAGTTTCGGTTAAATAGCTTCTTAAAAATCAAAGGTGCTACCTAATGCGGTAACACCTTTTTTTATTATTATCCAACCTTTTTCAAATGATAGGAAACACTTGTCTGATTATGCCTATTTTTATTGAAAAGACAAATAAAAAACAACATACTTGAATTCGCCTCATGCTTCTTAGTAAAGTAGAAGATAGATTATACGGAAAAAAGAGAGGAGGGAGAAAGTGGCTGATGTTTATTACACAATCGGTATGGCAGGTCATATTGACCACGGAAAAACAACACTTACAAAAGCACTAACAGGTGTAGACACTGACCGATTAAAAGAAGAAAAAGAACGCCATATCTCGATTGAACCTGGCTACGCACCTCTCAAATTAGAAAACGGAATACATGTATCCATTGTTGATGTACCCGGACACGAACGTTTCATTAGACAAATGATAGCTGGAGTTGCAGGAATTGACCTGGTATTACTCGTTATAGCTGCTGATGAAGGTGTCATGCCACAAACAAAGGAACACCTCCAAATATTGAAATTTTTAGGGATTAAAAAATGTATGGTCGTTGTTTCAAAAATGGACAGAGTGGAAGAGGAATTGCTCGAACTCGCTGCAGAAGAAATAAAAGAATTACTTGAAGAAACAGATTATAAAAATGCTCCAATTCTTTATGTTGATAGTTTATCAGGAAAAGGAATTTCCGAGCTAAAACAGGCCATCCAAAAGGAAATCGCTAAACTTGAACAAAGAGATAGCAACGGCTCGTTCCGTTTACCGATTGATCAAACTTTTACGGTTCAAGGACACGGTACTGTTGTACGAGGGACCGTATTTGAAGGGATTGTGACAAAAGACAGTCCACTGACATTATTGCCTTCAGGTAAAACAATAAAAATTCGCCAAATCCAAGTGCATAACAAAGAGACTGAAAAAGCACAAGCAGGACAACGAGTTGCTCTAAACATTACCGGTACGACTAAGGATGAAATAAAACGCGGTGATGTACTTGTCGATTCAGAAAACTTCCATGTGACAAGGACGATTGATATTTCACTACAGCTTGTTTCGACACTTGCGATCCCACTTAAACAACGCACGCCTGTCAAGCTGCATGTTGGAACGACTGAAGCTTACGGAAAAATAGTCTTTTTTGACCGAAATGAGGTTAAGGATTCTACGGAAGAAATACTTTGCCAGGTTCGGTTAGAAGAAGAAATCGTCGTTCGACGCGGTGATCGATTCATATTACGAAGACCGACCCCAATTGAAACCCTTGGTGGAGGATGGATTATTCAACCACAAGGAGGAAAATATCGTTTCGGTGAAGAAACAATTACTATGCTTAAAAAACAAATAGAAAGCTCGCCTACTGAGATCTTGGATGAATACCTTCGGAAAAATCAACTATTATCTAAATCTCAACTCATCCAGCTTTCCTCATTGCAAGAGGATGAGGTAGACGAAATTGTTTCTAATGCTGTTCATTCTGGAAATTACATCGAAATCACTCAACATGTCTATAGTTTAAAAAGAACGATTTCCAAAATTAATGAAATGATCGTAAATAAATTGTTAGAATATCACGAAGAATTCCCATTACGAATAGGTATGAGTAATGCTGAGCTTATTCAAGTGCTTGGACAAAACAAAAAGGTAATCGAGTACTGTATTAAGGATCAGATAGAAAGCAATGTCATAAAGAAGGAAGATCAATATTTAGCCGTATCTCGTTTTAAACCAAGCCTTCCAAACGGGGAGATGGAAAATATTGTTTCATCACTTATAAATGACGGTATCCAACCTAAGAAATGGGCAGATTATATAAAACAGGGTAGTCTCTCCAATCAAGAGGCAAATGAACTAAAGGTATTTCTACTTAAAACAAATCAAGCACTCACACTCAATGAGGAAACATTGATTTACAAAATCGCTTTTGATAAAGCTGTTAACGAGTTAAAAGCAGGAACCGATGCATCTTTTAGTTTGGCAGAAGCAAAAGAGATTCTATCCCTTTCTCGTAAATATCTCATTCCTTTCTTAGAATTATTGGATCAAAATCAATACACAAAAAGAGATGAAGTGAATCGAGTATGGATAAATAAATAGGATGTTTTCAAGATGTACAAGATATCTATTGAATTTTGCATGCAGTGAAACTATGCACCAAAAGCCGCAAGTCTTGCGGAAAAACTATTAACACATTTTAGACAGAAAATATCAAGCTTAGAGCTTGTCCCTTCATCGGGTGGGGTATTTGAAGTTACCGTGGATGGTGAGAAAGTTTTTTCAAAAAAAGAAATAGGACGATTCCCACTATCAGAAGAAATCATTTCAACGATGGAACAAGCATAAGATGCCTTTTTACGAGGCATCTTTTTTTCACTTATACTGCAATAGTTCAATGGGAATACTATTAGGAAAACTCTTTTTAATAGGTGGAAAACATGAAAATCCTTTGTATTGATGGGGGCGGAATCCGCGGTGTATACGCGGTTACCATTTTACGTGCAATAGAAAAAGTATATAAGAGACCCATTTCAGATATGTTTGATATGATTGCCGGCACTAGTACCGGTGCGATTGTCGCTGCTTCTGCAACTCTTGAACTAGACATGGGGGAAGTTCAAGAAAGCTATATCAAATTTGGTGAAAAAATTTTTACGAAACAATCGAGAGTTGGGTTTCTAAAAAGTTTTTACAGTGATCGGTATTTACGTCGCTATATCCAAGATACATTTGGTGAAACAACCTTATTTGATATTAAGAAACCACTGCTAATCCCAACAGTTGATATTACACACGGCAATCCATTTGTCCATCGATCGAATTATGGGAATGCCGAACAGGACGATCACTCCATAAAGCTTTGGGATGTTGTTCTTTCTTCTTGTTCAGCGCCTGTCTTTTTCCCACCCAACAATATAAATAATCACTATTTAGCCATAGATGGGGGACTGTGGGCTAATAATCCTTCACTCGTTTGTATAACGGAAGCCCAGCATTTTTTTAAAAAGACCATACACGACATACATATTATGTCAATTGGTACTGGTCTGCAAAAAATTGATTTCTCAATTGAAACGCAAAAAGAGTGGGGCGTAACCAAATGGCTCCCATTTCATCTCCCATCAATGAGAATGACACCAAAGTTACTGGACCTTGCCCTACATCTATCATCGGAATCTGTAACCTATCACTGTCAGCATTTACTTGGAGACCACTATTTTCGGATTAATGAAAATCTCGGTCGAGAGGTTCCGTTTGACGCTCCGGAATTTGTTGATTTTTTGATTGAATTAGGGGAGAAATCCTATCAAAAGCATGAGGAAGAAATCGCAGCCTTTTTGAGCAAAGATTTACGACTTGATTGACAGAGAAAAAAATATATGATATTTAAAAAATGGGTGTTAGCACTCCGGAATCAAGAGTGCTAATATGAATAATAGAAGAATTATCGATTTTATTGGAAAGGGGAATTTTCATGGCGAAAAAGCAGTTTAAAGCAGAATCTAAAAGATTATTAGAAATGATGATTAACTCTATTTATTCGCAACGTGAAGTATTTTTACGCGAATTAATTTCAAACGCCAGCGATGCAATTGATAAGATTTATTATAAGGCGTTAACGGATGACAGGTATCAATTTGATAAGGACAGCTATTACATCAAAGTCTTGCCTGATAAAGAAAACAGAACTCTTACCATTTCTGATACTGGTATTGGTATGACAAAGGAAGAACTTGAAACAAACCTTGGAACTATTGCAAAAAGTGGTTCATTAGCTTTTAAAAAGGAAACTGAAATCAAAGATGGACATGATATCATCGGACAATTTGGTGTCGGATTTTATGCCGCTTTTATGGTAGCTGATGTAGTAACCGTTATTAGTAAAGCACTTGGCAGTGAAGAAGCATACAAATGGGAATCCAAAGGTGCAGATGGTTATACCATTGAAACAGTTGAGAAGGATTCAGTAGGAACTGAAATCATCTTAAAAATAAAAGAAAATACAGAAGATGAATCCTATGATGAGTTTTTAGAAGAATACCGCTTAAAATCAATCATTAAAAAGTATTCTGATTTCATTCGCTATCCAATTAAAATGGATATCACAACAAGTAAACTTAAAGAAGGTAGTGAATCTGAATACGAGCAGTTGACAGAAGAACAAGTCATCAACAGCATGGTCCCAATTTGGAGAAAGAACAAAAATGAACTAACTGATGAAGACTATGAAAAATTCTATAATGAAAAGCATTATGGATTTGATAAGCCATTAAAACATATTCATATAAGTGTTGATGGTACAATCCGCTACAATGCCATTTTATATATTCCTGAAAATATTCCATTTGATTACTACTCAAAGGAGTATGAAAAAGGACTAGAGCTATACTCAAACGGCGTTCTAATTATGAACAAATGTGCAGACCTGCTTCCAGATTATTTTAGTTTTGTAAAAGGGTTAGTAGACTCTGAAGATTTATCGCTTAATATTTCACGTGAAATGCTACAACAAGACCGTCAATTAAAGCTGATCGCGAAAAATATCAATAAGAAAATCAAAAGTGAATTACAGAGCATGTTAAAAAATGAACGTGAACAGTACGAAAAGTTCTATGATAGCTTTGGCCGTCAATTAAAATTTGGTGTGTATAGTGATTTTGGAAGCAATAAAGATACCTTACAAGATTTGTTGCTTTTCTATTCTTCCAAAGAGAAAAAGCTAGTTACCTTAGATGAATATGTTTCAAGAATGCCAGAGGATCAAAAATACATTTACTATGCAACTGGTGATTCTGTAGAACGTATCGATAAACTACCACAAACTGAATTAGTTGCGGATAAGGGGTATGAAATCCTATATTTCACTGAGGATATTGATGAGTTTGCCATTAAAATGCTGATGAAATACAAGGAAAAAGAATTCAAATCTGTATCAAGCAGTGATCTAGGCTTCGAGCCAAATGAAAGCGACAAAGCAACGGAAGAAGAACAAAACGAAAATAAAGAACTCTTTGAGTACATGAAAAATGCATTAGCTGGAAAAGTAACCGATGTAAGAATCTCTAAGCGTCTAAAAACACATCCAGTTTGTCTATCTACCGATGGAGAAATCTCGATTGAAATGGAGAAAATTTTGAACGCGATGCCTGACAATCAAAATATTAAGGCTGATAAAGTATTAGAGATTAACGTACATCATGAGGTGTTTCAGTCATTAAAAACTGCGTTTGAACAGGATAAAACAAAACTCGATTTGTACACACATTTATTGTACAACCAAGCACTTCTTATCGAAGGTTTACCAATTCAAGATCCAGTTGAATTTACAAATGACATTTGTAAGATTATGGTTTGATTTTTGAGTGATGTTGGGTAGATTGGTTTCGCACCCTCACTCTGGATTTTTTTAATGGGTGAAGGGACGAATACGCTGTTTTCGTACCATCACTTGGGCTTCGTTCAACATGTGAGGGTACGATTAGGGTGTTTTCGTACCATAACTTAAGCTTTTTCAACCTGTGAGGGTATGATTACACCATTTTCATACCATCACATAGGCTTCATTCGAGTCCTGATGGTACGATTAGTCGAATAACATACCATCACCAAGTTGAGTTTGCACTGCGAAGGTACGATTAGCCTAAAACCAGCCATTTTCGACCTGCAAAATATAGAAAAGCAACAGCCTTCACGAGGCTGTTGCTTTTCTAATTTTACTGATCACTAAATAGAATATTCGCTTCATGTAATGCTTCACAGGCTGCATCAAGTTTTTCAATGGAATCCGCTTCAATCGTATGTAAATGCACGCCATTTGTTAGTAAAGATAGGAGGGAGGCATTTGTTTCAGATAATTTTTCTATAAACCGTTTTACTTCAAATCGATTCTTAATCATTAAAGATCCAGTAATTTCCCCATATACAGGATGCTCGACAATCACATCCCTAACAGTTACACCATGATCGACCAATGTATTAAGCTCATCCGCAGTTTGCTCAGATGTATGTTTCACTGCAATAATTCTTGAAATGGTATCTTGTTTTGGATGTTCCTGTAAATAGATATAACCCTGACTAGTAGCAACAATGGGTTCATTTTTCGCTTTCAATAACGAGATATCCTGAACGATTACCTGGCGGCTCACATTAGCTCGTTTTGAAAGTTCCTCACCAATGATGGGAGTAGGGCTTTCCTTTAACCATTTGATAATCGATTCTCTTCGTTTTTCCCCTAGTAGTTTTTTATCTGCAGTCATTTTTTTCACTCCAATTAAAGCTGTAAGAGCTTTCGCTTACCATTTATTTTATCAGCAAGTACATTCGGATACAATTTTTTGAACCATAAAAAAACAGCCTCATTCAAAAGAATAAGGCTGTTTAATAGGTAATAGGATTAGATTTTCATAACTCCACCAGTACTGGCATTGGTTACCAGTTTAGAATAACGAGCTAGGTATCCTTTTTTCACTTTTGGTTCAAAGCCTTTCCATTCAGCTTTACGTCTTTCGAATTCTTCATCGGAAATTTCTAAAGTGATTGAACGATTATTTAAATCTAGCTCAATCATATCGCCATCTTGAACGAATGCGATAGGTCCGCCTTCAGCAGCTTCCGGTGAGATGTGTCCGATTGAGATACCTCTAGATGCACCAGAGAATCTTCCGTCTGTAATTAAGCCAACTTTTGCACCAAGGCCTCTACCAACGATTTGAGATGTTGGGGCAAGCATTTCTGGCATTCCGGGACCACCTTTTGGACCTTCATAACGGATGACAACAACGTCGCCTTCTTTTACTTTCCCAACGATGATAGCAGATAGTGCATCTTCTTGTGAATCATAGCAAACCGCAGGGCCTCTATGGTATCCACCAACCTCCGGATCAACCGCACCAACCTTAACGACAGCACCCTCAGGAGCTAAGTTACCAAATAGGATAGCCAATCCTCCTGTTTCTGAATGAGGATTCTCAAGTGGACGAATGACGTTGTGATCGGTAATTTCACAGCCTTCTACATTTTCTCTTAACGTCTTACCTGAAACAGTCAAACAATCTCCATTAATTGCACCGGGCTTTTTAAGCAATTCATTAATAATGGCACTAACGCCACCCGCATTATGAACATCTTCAATATGATGGTCAGAGGCAGGAGCAATTTTCGCTAAGTGTGGGACACGAGCTGCGATATCATTAATTCGTTCTAATGAATATTCAATTTCTGCTTCATTTGCTAATGCAAGAGTATGAAGAACTGTGTTCGTAGATCCACCCATTGCCATATCTAATGCAAATGCGTTATCAATTGTATCAACAGTTACGATATCACGTGGCTTAATATCTTTTTCGATTAAATACATTAATTGTTTTGCTGATTTTTTAACAAATTCTTTTCTTTCTTCGGAAACAGCCAGGATTGTACCGTTACCTGGTAGAGCCAGACCAAGTCCTTCAGCTAAACAGTTCATGGAGTTTGCTGTAAACATACCAGAACAAGAACCACATGTAGGACAAGCAAATTGTTCGATTTCTGTTAACCTTGCTTCATCAATTTTACCAGATTGATAGGCACCCACACCTTCAAATACGGAATTCAGGTTAAGTGGATTTCCAGCTGCATCACGACCAGCCTTCATCGGTCCACCACTAACAAAGATAGTAGGGATGTTTAGACGCATGGCAGCCATCATCATACCTGGAGTAATTTTGTCACAGTTTGGGATACATACCATTCCATCAAACCAGTGTGCAGAAACAACTGTTTCAACTGAGTCAGCAATGATTTCACGGCTTGGTAGGGAATACCTCATTCCGATATGACCCATCGCAATTCCATCATCAACACCAATTGTGTTCATTTCAAATGGAACACCACCAGCCTCACGAATGGCTTCCTTAACGATTTTTCCAAACTCTTGTAAATGAACATGCCCAGGAACAATATCAATATACGAATTGACAACTGCTATAAAAGGTTTGTTAAAATCTTCATCTTTAACTCCAGCTGCACGAAGTAAACTTCTATGTGGAGCTCGATCGATTCCTGATTTAATCATATTACTACGTAAATCTGACATAATTACTACCTCCAAATCTTTAAGTCGACAAAATCTAAAAATTTAAATTATTACTCATTGTAACACTATTTTTAAGATAATCAATTAATAAATTTTATAGTTTTTATGAGAATTTTGAAAAATATAGTTTAAAATCTTCATAGATTCTACAAATTTCAACAGTTGACTGATTGATTAAAAGAGTATATTCTTCTATAATATAAATAGTTAGTTTAGGAAACAAATTAATTATTTGATGAAGACACCATCTTTTAAAATTAAATGTTATAATCACTTTAAAAGAAACACAATATAACATTATGATTTGTTTTCTATCTTTATTACATAAGTAGAAAGGTTTGATTTTAAATGTCTAAGCAACAAATAGGTGTAGTTGGTTTAGCAGTAATGGGTAAAAACTTAGCGTTAAATATAGAAAGTAGAGGATACTCTGTTGCAGTTTTTAACCGTTCATATGAAAAAACAGAAGAGTTCCTTCAAAATGAAGCAGTAGGCAAAAACTTTGTTGGTGCAAAGACAATTGAGGAATTTGTTAATTCCCTAGAAAAGCCACGCAAAATCTTATTAATGGTTAAAGCTGGTCCAGCAACTGATGCAACAATCGATTCCTTAAAGCCTTATCTTGAAGAAAATGATATTCTAATTGATGGTGGTAATACATTCTTCCAAGATACAATTCGACGTAACAAAGAATTAGAATCTACTGGCATCCACTTTATCGGAACAGGCGTTTCTGGTGGTGAAGAGGGAGCTTTAAAGGGTCCTTCAATCATGCCTGGTGGACAAAAAGAAGCTTACGAGCTTGTTGAACCAATCTTAACTGCAATCTCTGCAAAAGTTTCAGGTGACCCTTGCTGTACATATATTGGACCAAATGGTGCTGGTCATTACGTAAAAATGGTTCACAATGGTATCGAATATGGCGATATGCAATTAATCTGTGAAGCATATTTCATCCTTAAAAATGTTCTAGGTTTAAGCACGGATGAACTTCATGAAGTATTTGCTGAATGGAATAAAGGTGAACTTGATAGTTACTTAATTGAAATCACTGCAGATATTTTCAAGAAAAAAGACGAAGAGACAGGTAAGCCACTTGTTGATGTAATCCTTGATACTGCAGGTCAAAAAGGAACTGGTAAATGGACTAGTCAAAACGCTCTTGATTTAGGTGTTCCACTACCAATTATTACTGAATCTGTTTTTGCTCGCTTTATCTCAGCAATGAAGGATGAGCGTGTGAAAGCAAGCAAAGTTCTTTCTGGCCCATCAGCAAGCGGATTTGATGGAGACAAGCAAGAACTTATTGAAGCAGTACGTAAAGCTTTATACTTAAGCAAAATTATTTCTTATGCACAAGGTTTCGCACAAATGCGTGTAGCATCTGAAGAATATAATTGGAATTTAAATTACGGCGAAATTGCAATGATTTTCCGTGGCGGATGTATCATTCGTGCACAATTCCTACAAAAAATCAAAGATGCATATGACCGTGATGAGCAATTAGCTAACCTATTATTAGATCCTTACTTTAAGGAAATTGCAGAAGGTTACCAAACATCATTACGTAAGGTTATTTCAGTAGCAGTAGAAAAAGGAATTCCTGTTCCATGTTTCTCTAGTGCAATTGCATACTATGATAGCTACCGTACTGAAACATTACCTGCAAACCTTCTTCAAGCACAACGTGATTACTTTGGTGCGCACACATACCAACGTGTGGACAAAGATGGAGTCTTCCATACAAACTGGATGGAATAAAAACATTGTTGGGGTTTCAACATTGAAACCCCGGCTTTTGTTGTAGATAAATCTCATATTAGATGTAAGGGATTACACCTGCATTATTTTGGCTTCCATTTTTCAGTGCGAAATAAGAGACATCGCTTTCAAAAATGCGTAAACTGTTCTTAGGTATTAGTTTTTATAGAAGGGAGTCTTATCATGGGTATTCTCCAAGAGTTATTAAAGGATATTCCAGTTCCAAAAATGCTCAAAGTCAAACAGCATTTTGATGATTCAAAAGTTGAAAATCTTGTAGAAGAATTAACAAATAAATTACATCGAGAAGAAGTAAAGCAAACCATTAAACCAGGCATGGAAATAGCAATTGCAGTAGGAAGTCGTGGTATTGACGCTTTAGTTGACATTACGAAAACAACTGTTCAATTCATTAAAGACATGGGCGGCAAACCTTTTATCGTACCTAGCATGGGTAGTCATGGTGGTGCCACTGGTGAAGGACAACGTGATGTTTTAAAACATCTTGGAGTAACAGAAGAAAGTGTAGGTTGTGAAATACGCTCTTCTATGGAAGTTATTAAGCTAGGTGAACTACCAAATGGCTTACCAGTTTATATTGATAAATATGCTTCTCAAGCTGACGGAATCGTTGTAATTAATCGAGTAAAACCTCATACAGCTTTCCGTGGCTCTGTAGAAAGTGGCATTCAAAAAATGATCAGTATAGGTCTTGGAAAGCAAAAAGGTGCCGAAGCTTGTCATCAATTAGGCTTTAAATATATGGCCGAAAATGTTCCTGCAATGGCACAAATGATTATGGAAAAAACACCGTTTCTTTTTGGTGTTGCAACCGTAGAAAATGCGTTTGATAGAGTGGCAAGAATTGAAGTTATGCTAACCAATGAAATCATTGAGAAAGAGCCTGAACTTCAAGCACAAGCAAAGCAATTACTTCCAAAGCTTTTCTTTGACCAAATCGATGTTCTTGTCATTGATCAAATTGGTAAAAATATAAGTGGAGACGGAATGGACCCAAATATCACAGGTCGCTACCCAACTCCATATGCACACGGTGGTCCTGAAGTGAACAAAATGGTTGTGCTAAACCTAACGCCAGAAACAGAAGGTAATGCGAATGGTGTTGGTACAGCGGATTTTACAACTCAACGACTAGTAGACAAAATGGACCTTGAATTCACATATGCAAACGGATTGACTTCAACAGTGGTTGCTCCGACAAAAATTGCAACAACACTTCCAAATGATAAAGAAGCAATACAAGCGGCCATTAAAACTTGTAATATCTTAGATTTTACAAAGGTAAAAATGGTACGTATCAAAGATACACTGCATGTGAGTGAAATCGAAGTTTCGGAAGCCTTATTAGATTACATTAAGCAACATCCAAACATTGAACAGGCATCAGACCTTTACGAATTTGACTTCGATGAAAACGGAAACCTATTTTAAAATATTCAGTAGGGGGACAAACCTCGACTGAATTATTACCTTGACTAAATAAGACCTAATTCATAGTAAAAGTGGGGAATAGACATGACTAAATTATTTGACTTAACTGGAAAAACAGCTGTTGCTATTGGTGGAAATAGTGTTCTAGGCTCTTCTATTTGTAAAGGATTCGCCGAACATGGCGCAAAAGTTGCTATTGTTGGACGAAACCTTGAAAAAACAGAAGCTGTTGTAAAAGAAATCGAAGCAGAAGGTGGAATAGCGAAAGCTTTCACAGCGGATGTTCTTTCACGTGAATCACTTGAAAATGCAGCAAAAGAAATCGAAGCATGGTCTGGTGGAATTGACATCCTTCTTAATGCACCAGGTATGAACAGCCCAACTCCATTCTTCGAGCTTGAAATGGATGAGTATGATAAAATCATGGATGTAAACCTTAAAGGTTATGTTGTAGCTACTCAAATTTTCGCAAAGAAAATGATTGATCAAGGACGCAAAGGAAGCATCATCAATATTTCTTCTGTGTCATCAACAACACCACTATCTAAAGTGTTTACATACTCGGTTTCAAAAGCTGGTGTGAACAGCATGACTCAGTTCTTAGCAAGAGAATTTGCACCAAATGGAATTCGTATAAATGCAATTATTCCAGGATTCTTCCCAGCTGAACAAAACCGTAAAATCTTAAGCGAAGAGCGTGTAGCATCCATCATGGGTCACACTCCAATGAATCGTTTCGGTAACCCTGATGAACTAAAAGGAGCAGCTGTATTCTTAGCTTCAGAAAATGCTTCAAGCTTCGTAACTGGTACTTTCATTCGCGTTGATGGCGGATTTGGAAGCATGACCATCTAATAAAGTACTTCTTTAACGCAATATAAATGATATAAATAGAAAGAGAACAATTAAACCGGGAGAGAAGGGGAGAAGACAATGATTGAGGAAAAGTATCAAAAGCTTGTGTCAATTCTCCGCGAGATGGAATCAGTTGTCGTTGCTTTTTCCGGTGGTGTTGACAGTACCTTTTTACTCAAGGTTGCTGTCGACACACTTGGAAAGGACAATGTGTTAGCGGTAACTGCTGATTCAGAAACATATCCTTCAACTGAGCTAAAGGAAGCTCAAGTCCTTGCAAAACAAATTGGGGCTAACCATCGTGTGATTGAAACTTCGGAGTTAGCCATTCCTGGATATACAGAAAATGATCGAAATCGTTGTTATTTCTGTAAGAGCAGTCTTTTTGATCATCTCATTCCAGTTATGGAACGTGAAGGGTATCACAATGTTGTGTATGGTGTCATCGCTGATGATATGAATGAATTCCGTCCCGGTATGAAGGCTGCAAAGGAAAAAGGTATTCGTGGACCATTGCAAGAGGCAAATCTGTTTAAAGACGAAATTAGGGAATTATCCCGTGAATTCGATTTGCCAACTTGGAACAAACCATCATTTGCATGTCTGTCCTCACGGATTGCTTATGGGGAAAAAATCACGATTGAAAAACTAACAAAGGTTGAACGAGCAGAGGCATACCTTAAATCTCTTCAAATTCGTCAGGTTCGTGTTCGTACCCATCAAGAAATTGCAAGGATTGAAGTTGAACCTAACGATATGAAAATAGTCTTAGAACATCATGAAGCCATCACAAAAGAACTAAATTCAATTGGCTATAAATATATAACACTAGATTTAGTAGGATACAAGAGTGGAAGTATGAATAAAGTACTTTCTTAAGGAGAATGCTTTGGAATCTTTCCAAAGCTTTTTCTTTGTTAAGAATAATATGATAACATGAAGTCACAAACTACTTAGTATTAACGATAGAACGTGTAAAGGAAGATGTAGGTATGTCACACGAATATGTCATTGGTCTCGATCTAGGGACAACCAGTGCAAAAGCAGTTATTTTCACCTTAAATGGTAAGGTAGTTGCAGAAGCAGAGGATCTTGTTACCTCTTACTACCCTAAGCAAGGATGGGTTGAACAAGACCCTGATGAAATTGAGCGATCCGCTGTAAAAGCAATCAATATGGCCATTCAACAAGCGAAAGTAAATAAAGAAGATATCATTAGCTTGGGGATTTCAGCTGCCATGCATTCCATCATATGTATGGCGGATAATGGAGAGGCTCTCTCCCAAGCATTAATTTGGGCTGACGGTAGAAGTACAAAACAAGCAAATGAACTTATGGAATCAGATGGTCTTGAAATTTTTTCAAGAACAGGTATGCCGATTCATCCA
The DNA here is from genome assembly GCF_031324165.1 of Ferdinandcohnia sp. QZ13. NCBI lineage: Bacteria > Bacillati > Bacillota > Bacilli > Caryophanales > Bacillaceae > Ferdinandcohnia > Ferdinandcohnia sp. QZ13. Next base: position 428,949 of record NZ_JAVIVW010000001.1, read on the forward strand.
ATGTCACCTTTAGCAAAGCTCATTTGGATGAAGGAAATTGAGTATATTCCTTATACCCAATCAAGCTATTTCTTATCTATTAAAGAATATTTACTTTTAAAATGGTTTAATCAACGAGTAATTGATTATTCAATGGCATCTGCAACTGGTATGTTTAACGGAAAAACATTTCAATGGGATCCTGAAGTACTTTCTAAAGCAGGAATCACAGAGGAAATGCTTTCAAAAATTGTCCCTCCAACTTATCGATTAACCGACATTAACCCAAAAATTGCAGATGAAATGGGCATCTCAAGTGAAATGCCATTTATCATCGGTGCAGCCGATGGTCAGTTTGCAAATTTAGGAATTGGAGCTATTTCTCCAGGCGAAGTGGCTGTAACAGCAGGCACAAGTGGAGCCATCCGCCAATTTACAAAAGGATTCCAATCAAATACAAAGCATGAAACTTTTTGTTATGCTTTTACTGATGAACATTTTATTGTTGGTGGGCCAACTAATAACGGTGGAATAGCCCTTCAATGGTTAAAAGAACTACTTAATTACCAAGAAAGCTTTGATCATTTTACTGCTGAAGCTAAAAAAGTGGGCCCTGGTGCTGAAGGCTTATTTTTCCATCCATATATAAATGGGGAACGTGCTCCATTATGGAACCAACAAGCTCGTGGTAACTTCTTTGGAATGTCTGTTACCCATAAAACTGAGCACTTTGTTCGTGCCGTATTAGAGGGGATTACTTTTAATCTATACCAAATTGGACAAGCGCTAGAAAAACAAGCCGGAGAAACTGAAAAGCTTTATGTGAACGGTGGATTGGCACGTTCACCATTGTGGCTTCAAATGCTTGCTGATGTGTTTGGTAAGGAAGTTTATGTCCCAGAGACTCATCATAGCGCAGCATGGGGTGCAGCTTGGACAGCATTGGTAGGCATCGGCAAAGTGAATTCCTTTGAAGAGATCAAGAACAATATCCCAATGGGAGAGCCCGTTGTACCAAATCAAGAAAACCATGAGAAATACAAGGCTATATACGCAAAATATGAAGCAATTGGAAAAGATATTATCAAACATTTTTAAAAAATTGAGCGTCAGTTTTTACTGACGCTGTGGCTATTCATCGATTCTAAAGTCGATTAAGGTGTGTGAAACATGGTAGAAGAAATTTTAAAGCAAGTAAAACAAGGAACATTAAGTATAGAGGATGCAAAAAAAGAATTAGCAACCTACGAAAATTTAGGATTTGCCAAAATCGATCATCATCGAAAAAACAGACAAGGATTCCCGGAAATTGTTTTTGGTGAGGGCAAGACGAAGGAACAAATTCTATCAATTGTTAATGTAATAAAGGAACGCGGAGACAATGTTCTTGTGACACGAATTTCAATGGAAAAAGCAGACTTTATTTTACAATCGAACTCTGAGTTTGTGTACAATGAAACAGCTCAAATTCTGTATTGGAAAGACGTTACACGAGAAAACAAACAAAGGAACGGCTACATTGCAATTGTGTGTGCCGGTACCTCAGATTTACGGGTCGCTGAAGAAGCAGCTATTACAGCTGAAGTGTTAGGTAGTAACATTCGTCGCTTCTACGATGTCGGGGTGGCTGGCATCCATCGTTTATTAGATAATATAGAAGAAATCCGAAATGCGAATGTTTCAGTAGTTGTCGCAGGCATGGAGGGTGCTTTGCCAAGTGTGGTTGGTGGTCTTGTATCCCATCCAATTATTGCAGTACCAACAAGTATTGGATATGGGGCCAATTTTCAAGGATTATCGGCTTTATTAACGATGCTTAATTCCTGTGCGTCTGGAATCAGTGTAGTGAACATCGACAACGGTTTCGGCGGTGCTTATAATGCGGTCTTAATTGATCAACTCGCACAAAAAGGAGAACTAGATTAAATGAGAACACTATATTTTGATTGTTTTTCAGGAATTAGTGGGGATATGGTAATTGGGGCATTACTTGATGCAGGTGGAGACCCACAAAATCTTGTTGAGGAATTAAAGAAACTTCATTTTGAGGATGAATACGAATTAGCATGGAAAAAGGTCGTAAAAAACGGAATTACATCTACGAAATTTGATGTCATTTTAAAAAATGATAGCAATATGCACACACATCATCATGACCATGAACATACCCACCACCATGAGCATCATCATGATCACGAACATACTCATGACCATGTACATGAACATATACATACACATGAACACAGCCATGATCATCACCACGGTCATGGACACGATCATCACAGCCACGATCATGACCATCATCACCATCATTCACATCGTGCCTATAAAGATATTGTGAAGATGATTGAGGAATCTGAATTGGCTCTTGAAGTAAAAGAAATAGCATTAAAGATTTTTAAGAAAATCGGGGAAGCAGAAGGCCTAATCCATGGACTTCCGTTAGAAAAAGTGCATTTTCATGAAGTAGGTGCCGTTGATTCAATAATTGATATTGTAGGAACAGCCATTTTACTACAACAATTAGAAATCACTACGATTAAATCGTCATCTGTACCAGTTGGAACAGGAAAAATCCATATTGATCATGGAATTTATCCTGTTCCAGCACCTGCGACACTTGAAATTTTAAAAGGGGTACCGATTGAGCAAAGTGATATCCGTTTTGAACTCACGACTCCGACTGGAGCCGGAATTATCTCCGTACTTACAGATGAATTTTGCAGTTTTCCTTCAATGAAGGTAAGGGCCATAGGTTACGGAGCTGGTACAAAAACGTTCAAAGATCGTCCAAATGTCCTCCGTGTTATTATAGGAGAATAAATATTTATTTTGTCCTCACAAAAAGTGGGGACTCTTCTTTTTAAAAACCTTTTATTGACACAGGTTTTATTACGCAGTATAATTATCTTGAATTAAAGATATATTAATTTAAGATATTTTGTATATAGTAATTTAACATCTCTTGGAAAAACTAAAAAACATGTAACTATATTGGAGGCAGAAATGATGAACGGATTAAAAGGAATACACCATGTTACTGCGATCACAAGTAGCGCAGAAAAAAACTATGAATTTTTCACCTATGTACTAGGAATGCGTCTCGTTAAGAAAACAGTAAACCAAGATGATATTCAAACATATCACTTATTTTTCGCAGACGATACAGGTAGTCCAGGTACAGACATGACCTTCTTTGATTTTCCTGGAATCCCGAAAGGTATCCATGGGACAAATGAAATCTCAAAAACATCTTTCCGTGTACCAACCAATGCTGCGATTGATTATTGGGAAAAACGTTTTGACCGACTAAATGTTAAGCATTTTGGTGCGAAAGAACAATTCGGGGTAAAAACATTATCATTCGTTGATTTTGATGATCAACAGTATCAATTAGTTTCTGACGAAAATAACAAAGGTGTTCCTGGAGGAACTCCATGGCAGAAAGGACCTATCCCATTAGAATATGCAATCACTGGCTTAGGACCATTATTTGTACGAACTGCTCATTTTGATTTCTTTAAGGAAATGCTTGAAAAAGTATTACAATTTAAAGAAATTGCAGCGGAAGGCTCTTTTCACTTATTTGAAGTAGGTGAGGGGGGGAATGGAGCTCAGGTTGTCGTCGAAAATAACACTGTTCTCCCACAAGCACAACAAGGCTTTGGAACAGTCCACCACGCCGCATTTCGTGTAGAGGACAAATCAGTCCTTGACGAGTGGGATAAGCATTTACGCGGATTCGGTTTCCAAACGTCTGGATTTGTTGATCGTTTCTTCTTCGGTTCACTTTATTCAAGAGTGGCACCTGGAATTCTATTTGAGTTTGCTACAGATGGTCCTGGGTTTATGGGGGATGAACCATACGAAACACTTGGTGAAAAGCTATCTTTACCACCATTCTTAGAGTCTAAACGTGAAGCCATTGAAAGCTATGTTCGACCAATTGATACCGTTAGAAGTACGAAAGAGTTTGTAAAAGAATAATCTGATTTACAGGATGTCCCATTTTAACATGGGACTTTTTTTATTAGTAAGTAATTGGTTACTCATAATATGAAGCATTTACCAATTGCCTATTGTATATAGGCCAAAAGGCGTAAAACCAACCTTTTTCCACGTTAATTTTTTCCATCATTAATGACCATGGAAGTATTTTATCGAATTCAATCGAAATTTGTCTTATTTCATTGTATAATTATCTGTTGTAAGATATAAAGTTTGGAAAGGATGATGTCCAATGATGGAATGGGCGTTAGTCATATTATTTGGGGTAGCAGCGGTATTGCTTATTTTATCCTATACACTTACGAAAAAAGCAAAAAAGGCCGAACAGCGAGAGCTTGAATTATATTCAGTAAGTTTTATGGAGGAAATAAATAAGCTACAACAGCAAATGAGAAACCTTGAATTAGATAATGAAATACTTGCAAACCAGGCAGGGATTGACACAACTAATAAGGAACAACGTGAGTTACTTCGTGATGCGCTTGATTTATATAAAAGAGGATATTCCGTAACAAGCATTGCGAATGAGAAAGAGTTAAGTGAAATCGAAGTCCAAGGTTTGCTATCTCCTTTTATGAAACAAACAGAAGGGAGAAAAATAGCTAATGACCGCTAAAACATTAACTAGCTTCGCTTCTGGACTTTTACTTGCGGCAGTGGTTTGCGCGGTTGTTTACTTTTTCGGACCGGAACAAGCAACAACTACAAAGGCAGGAGAAAAACCAACTGTTGAAGAACTCAAAAGTCTTCTAACAGACGAAGGTTATGTTGTCCATACTGAAGAAGAATGGAATCAAGCAATTGCTGAAGCGAAGAATCCAGTTGAAAAACCTCAAGAACAGCCTAAAGAGGAAGTAAAAGAAGAGCCAGCAGAAGAACCTAAAGAGGAACCTTCCGAACCAGAGGTCAAGAAAACGGTGATCAATGTCACCGAAGGTATGACCAGCTATGAAGTCGGAAAAGCACTTATTTCAGCTCAAATCATTAGTGGAAATGCTTGGGATTTTGCAAACCTAGTTGAGAAAAAAGGTGTGGCAAAATATTTAAAGCTTGGCACATATGAAATTAACAGTAATATGACAACAGACGAAATCATTTCAACTATTTTTAATAAAAAATAAACCTAGAAAAAGACCAAAACCAGCAAAAAGGGATTTGGTCTTTTTCATTATCTGTGAAACAAATTTGTGAAACAAGAAAAATCGGGCTGTGACATGCACAAAAAGGTAGGCGTTTCTCACAAAATGGAGACATTTGTTATCATTTTGGCGTTGCTTACATATTATAAAATATAAATTAATAATTCATATTAATTTATTTAATGACCTAAAATGACGTTGTTGTGTTTTATAAATATGATTTCTGTCAAGAATGAATGTGTAGTAAATAAGCTAATGGGGTGATACGAAATGTATACCAATAAAGCAATTCAGGTTCTTGACCGTATGCGTTTATCAAATGGTGCTTATACAGCAAGTTTATCAAATGATTACAGCTATGTGTGGATTCGAGATATCGTATATACTGTTCTACCATTTATCAATGAACCGTCCGATAGATATGTAAAGGCATATCATGCATTATTTGATATGTTTAAGGCGTATGAGTGGAAAATTGATATTCATCGGAAAAAGAAACCAATCTATTTGTTTGAATACATCCATTCAAGATACTCTACCGACTTAAAGGAAATGCCAGTCGAATGGGGGCATGCCCAAAATGACGCAATTGGAGCATTTTTATGGGGCGTTGGTGAAGGATACCGCTTAGGACAAAAAGTTATTCGAGATAGAAAGGATATTGAAATCGTCCAAAAGCTTGTTGATTATTTGGAATGCCTTCAATATTGGCAAGCAAAGGATAATGGTATGTGGGAAGAAAATATGGAAGTTCATGCTTCAAGTATAGGTGCTTGCGTAGCTGGACTTAATGCCGTCAAAATCCTTGTAAATGTCAAAGAAGATTTAATCAAAAAGGGAGAAAAGGCCCTCCGAGATCTTTTACCTCGTGAAAGCGAAACAAAGGATACTGATTTAGCATTGCTTTCCCTTGTATTCCCATACCGGATCGTTGACCGCGACCATGCTCTTAAGATTGTTGAAACCGTTTCCTCGAAGTTAGAGCGCACATATGGTGTGATTCGCTATGAAAATGATCAGTATTATAATGAAGGAAGTGAGGCTGAATGGTGCTTCGGTTTTCCTTGGCTGGGCCTTTGCTACCTTGAACTAGGACAATTTCAAAAAGCAAGTGAGTATATAGAAAAAACAAAAAGGATTGTGCCAGATAATTGGGAGGTTCCTGAGCTCTATGTAGGTGGAACCAATAAACCAAATGGAAACACTCCATTAGCATGGTCAGTTGCGATGTCCTATATTTTTCTCACGAAAATGGAGGATCTCGCACAACAAAAAATATCTTAAAAAGCTGCTTAGGCAGCTTTTTTTGTTTGAACCTTTAAATACCGATACAGATAACAACAGAAAGTATTCCAATATAACAAATATACCAAACACCTAACCCTCGTTTATATTATTTCACAATATCAAAATTCTACATAAAAAAGCAAAAATCCCACACATATCAACCATAAATTGTAAACGGTTTCAAAGTTATTTTTAAAAATATTCTCTTTAAAATAATAATTTTCTATCCATTCTATCTTATTTGACAATAAAAAACATTATTCGCTAAAGGAATAAATCTCACACTCCACGAATTAATATAATAAAGTGAGAAAGTAATAACCAACTTCAGTTTTATTATTTTTATACAAAAGTCATAAATTTTTGGTATTACTAACATTCTACTCACATATATCAAAAGGAGGATATGGTAGTGAATTCTACGCTAGAAAATGAGGCTGAACTTTTACCAAGTGAGTTCGATTTGTATTTATTTCACGAAGGAACATTATTAGAAGGCTATAACATGCTTGGTGCACATGTGATGTCCTATAAAGGGATAGACGGTGTACGTTTTTCTGTATGGGCACCCCATGCCAAGGCCGTGTCCGTCGTTGGAGATTTTAATAACTGGGCTGGTAATGCGAATAGCCTTGAATTGATTCCAAACTCTGGTGTATGGATTGGATTTATTCCAGGGTTAAAAGAGGGTGAACTTTATAAATACGAAATCACAAATGCAAACGGCGAAAAGAAACTGAAAGCTGATCCATATGCCTTCTTCTCTGAAGTAAGACCCAATACTGCATCTGTGATAACGAGACTCGACCAATATAAATGGAATGATAAAAAATGGCTAAACAATCGTGACAAAGCAGATTCTTACAATAATCCAATGATGATTTACGAATTACATACGGGTTCTTGGAAAAAGAAAGAAGATGGAAGCTTTTATACATACCGTGAATTAGCGGATGAAGTCATTGATTATGTAGTGGAACATGGTTTTACACATATTGAATTAATGCCGATTATGGAACATCCATTTGACTTATCATGGGGCTATCAAATAACTGGCTTTTATTCCGTAACTAGCAGACATGGTAGTCCTATCGATTTCATGTATTTTGTGGACCAATGCCATCAAAAAGGAATTGGCGTCATACTTGATTGGGTTCCCGTTCATTTCTGCCGTGATGTTCACGGACTTGGAAGATTTGATGGAACTCCCCTTTACGAGCACACCGAATCAAAACGTGCTGACAGACCATTATGGGGGACGTACAGCTTTGATTTTACAAAACCAGAGATTCATAGTTTCTTACTTTCCAATCTTACTTTTTGGATGGATATATACCATATTGATGGCTTTCGAATCGACGCCGTATCATCACTAATTTACCTCAATCACGACAATCCGCAGCAAGAAAAGCTATTCAATCAATTTGGTGGCGAAGAAAATCTGGAAGCAATTGATTTTATTAAAAAGGCAAATGAAGCCATATTTAAACGATATCCGGGGGTATTGATGATTGCCGAAGAGGCAACTGATTATCCTCTTGTAACCGCACCAACCTCTGTAGGTGGATTAGGCTTTAATTATAAATGGAATATGGGATGGGTAAATGATGTTCTTAAATACATGCGACTGCATCCGTCCGACAGACGTTATCACCATAATTTATTAACTTTTTCCTTCTTCTATGCGTTTTCAGAAAACTTTATTTTACCTTTTTCACATGATGATGTTGTTCACGGCAAGAAATCACTTTTAGATAAAATGCCGGGCGATTACTGGCAAAAGTTTGCGAATTTGCGATTGTTATACGGATATTTAATGACCCATCCCGGAAAAAAGCTTCTCTTCATGGGTGGGGAGTTCGGTCAATTTTCCGAGTGGAAGGAACTTGAGGAGCTAGATTGGATGCTTCTAGACTATGATTCCCACGCTAACCTTCAAGCCTATTTTAAAGAATTACAACATTTTTATCGAATGAATTCAAGTCTATGGAGACTTGATCATGAACAAGAGGGCTTCGAATGGATTGACCCTGATAACCATGCACACTCTGTGATTACATTTATGAGGCATGGGAAGCGCAAGGGTGATTACTCGATCATCGTTTGCAACTTCTCTACAGAAGTCTATGAAAATTATCGTATTGGCGTCCCGTCAACAGGGAGTTATATAGAAATGTTTAATAGTGATTCAGTGGAATTTGGAGGTTCTGGTCAGATAAACGCAGCTGCTATAACCGTTGATAAAACGCCAGCACATAATCAGCCATACAGCATGACCATTAAAGTTCCACCATTAGCAATTAGTATCTTTAGAAAAGAGACAAAAAAGAGAAAAAGAGGTGTCGTCAAAAAATGAGATCAAAGAAGTGGATTGCAGTTGTTTTAGCAGGTGGTCAAGGGTCAAGATTGGGGGAATTAACAACAACCCTTGCCAAACCCGCTGTTCCATTTGGTGGAAAATACCGAATTATTGATTTTCCTTTAAGTAATTGTACTCATTCTGGTATTGATACTGTTGGTGTCATTACTCAATATCGCCCACATGTGCTCAATAATTATGTAAGCAATGGGCGTCCTTGGGATTTAGACCGGAACAATGGAGGAGTAACCGTCCTTCCGCCGTATCTTGGAAAGAATGGTGGGGATTGGTATAAAGGAACAGCTAATGCAGTCTACCAAAATATCCATTATATCGAGCAATATGATCCAGAATATGTGCTTATCTTATCTGGTGACCATATTTACAAAATGGATTATAGTAAGATGCTTCGCTTCCACCTTGAAAAAGATGCAGCTGCTACAATTGCTGTCATTGAAGTGCCTTGGGCAGAAGCAAGTCGCTTTGGAATCATGAATACAAACGATGAAAAGAAAATTGTTGAATTTGATGAAAAACCAGCCAATCCAAAAAGCAATCTCGCGTCAATGGGGATTTACTTGTTCAAATGGAAGTTATTAAAACAATATTTAATCGAAGATGAAGGAAATATTCATTCTTCCAACGACTTTGGGAAAGACATCATCCCTAAATTACTTAAAGAGGATAATCAGTTATATGCCTATCAGTTTGATAGCTATTGGAAAGATGTAGGTACAATCGAAAGCCTCTGGGAAGCCCATATGGACTTATTAGATGATGATGCTCCTGGCTTTGATTTACATGATCCTAGTTGGCCATTCTTTACTGGAATCGCAACCCATCCACCACAATATATATCACCGACCGCGGAAATATCCCAGTCATTAATCAACGAAGGTTGTATTGTGCAAGGATCGGTTGACCACTCGGTTCTTTCATACAATGTACTGGTTGGAGAGAATTCGCTTATTCGAGACTCAGTTATCATGCCGAATGTTCAAATTGGCAAAAATGTGACCATTCACAAAGCGATTATCGCTAGTGATTTATGTATTCCAGATGGAGCACATATTGGGTCAGATGTCCCGAACGCAACCATTACATTAGTTGGAGATGAAAGCACAGTTAGACCCTTAACCGTAAGTAAATAAATATCACATGAGGAGCGATTGGGATTGGAACGAGTAATTGGTGTTATTAACTTAGTGAATGATAAACAATATTTAAAAGAGTTAACCCAGCATCGTTGTTTGGCGGCTGTACCATTCGGTGGAAGATACCGACTGATTGATTTTACCATGTCCAATTTTATTAACGCCCAAATCAAGAAGGTTGGCGTATTCACAAAGGATAAATATCGTTCCATTATGGATCATCTCGGAAATGGAAAAGAGTGGGATCTCGATAGAAGAAATGGAGGATTGTTTATTTTACCTCCAATTCACCCGGATAAAAGCATAGTTGGTGATGTCCAGCAATTTTATGATCACCTTGAATTTTTCAAGCGATCCCATGAGGACACCGTGATTTTATCTCCTGGTCATCATGTTTATAAAATTAATTTTAATGATGTCATCAAAAGTCATAGAGAAAGTGGTGCAGACATTACAGTCGTTTATAAGGATTTTGATGGAGAGCCTGTCGATAAACCCATCTATCATAAATGCATTCTGAATGCTGAAGACAACGTGAAAAACCTAGAACTTTATACAACTCCAAAACAGGGAGATCCTGTTTGTACGGAAACCTTTGTTTTTTCAAAGAAAATGTTAATTGAACTTATTACGAAGTGCTATGAAAATGGGGAATACGATTTTATTCGAGATGTGGTTAAAGCGAATTTACAACGTCTTAAAGTAAACAGCTATCATTTTAAAGGTTATATGCCATTTATTCATTCAATTTCAAGCTATTATAAAACGAATATGGAATTCTTAAACCCACAGGTAACTAAGGAATTTTTCTTTGATAATTGGGAGATCTATACGAAAACAAAGCATGAGCCACCTGTTAAATATGCCACCACTTCAAATGTCAGCAATTCGTTAATTGCGAACGGTAGTGATATTGAAGGAACGGTTGAAAATAGTATTATTTTCCGAGGGGTAAAAATTCGTAAAGGTGCCACTGTCAAAAACAGCATTATCATGCAAAAATGCGTCATTGACGAAGGTACCTACCTTGAAAATGTGATAACAGATAAACAAGTGAATGTCACACCTGAAAAGGTAATTATTGGAGAATTTACTCCAACTGTTATAAAAAAAGCGGAGATTATTTAATGGGGGAAGGTCATGAACATATTATTCGCAGCATCAGAGTGTGCTCCATTTATTAAAACAGGCGGACTAGGGGATGTAATAGGGGCTTTACCGAACGCTCTACAACAGGAAGGAATTCATGTAAATGTGATTCTGCCGAAATATGGTGATTTAGCCGATAAATACAAGGAGCAGCTTGTATTAGAACGAATTATTGAGGTGCCATTAGGATGGCGGAAACAATATTGTGGTATTGAAAAATTAGTCCATAATGGCATTAGCTATTATTTTTTAGATAATGAGTATTATTTTAAGCGGTATGGAAGTTATGGCTTTTATGATGATGGAGAGCGTTTTGCATTTTTCTCTAGAGCGGTTTTGGAAGCAATCCCATATATAGATAGAAAGCCAGATATCATTCATTGTCATGATTGGCAAGCAGGACCTATTCCACTCTTGTTAAACGCACATTATTCCAACCATCCTGACTATCGGGGGATTAAAACAGTATTTACCATACACAATTTACGCTATCAAGGAGTTTTTCCAAAATCGGTTTTAGGTGAACTACTTGATGTAAGTGAACGCTACTTCCATATCGATGGTGTTGAGTTTTTTGGGAATGTCAGTTATATGAAGGCTGGATTAGCCTTTGCTGACGCACTTACAACCGTAAGTCCAACCTATGCGAATGAAATTCAAACAACTTATTACGGGGAGCAATTGGATGGCTTTTTACGAAAACGAAACGCTAACTTGCAAGGTATTGTAAATGGGATTGATCATGAAAATTATAATCCCGCTTTTGACAAAGCATTGTTTCACTTTTATGATTCGTATGATGGAAAAATGGAAAATAAACGAGCATTACAGGAGCATCTTGGGCTTCCCGTAAATGAAGAAGTCCCTGTAATCTCCATGATTACTCGTCTTGTTGAACAAAAGGGTATTGATCTTGTTTTGCATGTATTTGAAGAAATCCTTAATCAAAATGTACAGTTTGTTCTACTCGGGACAGGGGAAAGCCATTATGAGGATGCCTTTCGTGAATTAGCATACCGATATCCAACAAAAATATCAGCAAATATCTTTTTTGATGAAGAACTTTCTAGGAAAGTTTATGCAGGTTCCGATTTGTTTTTAATGCCCTCACAATTCGAGCCTTGTGGAATCGGTCAATTGCTCGCCTTTCGCTACGGGACACTGCCACTTGTCAGAGAAACAGGAGGACTTAAGGATACGGTTCAACCATACAATGAATTTACCGGCCAAGGTAATGGCTTTAGCTTCACCAATTACAACGCACATGACATGTTATATACAATCGAGCGCGCAATATGGTTATATCGTTTCCAGCCAAAGAAATGGAAAGAGTTATCAGAAAAGGCATTAAAACTAGATTTTAGTTGGAAAGCATCATCAAAGGAATATATAAAACTGTATGAAGAACTACAATTTGCAATCGTATAAGTTAAAAACGTTAGGGATTATTTACCCTAACGTTTTTTAGCGTTTTCTACTCAATTGAGTAAGTGCAATTCTTCTTAGCGAAGAACTACTAAAATCAGTGGCATTTCTTTTCTTCATTCGTTCACGTAGGGGATTGTCATTCATTATAGGATGCTTGTAATCATCGTTATTTTCCATCAGGGACTCCTCCTTATAGGATTACTGTCCCCGATTAAGGAATTTTTAAATCAACGGATAGTGATGCTCATAACGAGGGTTATAGTAATAGGGCGGTCTGACTCCAATTTGAGGAAGTTCAAAGCTCTGATTTAAATAATGAACTTGAACACGTTCCTTGGATTCATTCATGAGTGAAAATTTCACTTCCGGACTGTAATAATAGCGCATCGATTTAACCTCCTTGATGATTCGTTGTTAGTCTATTCAGGTTTTCTAAGAATTGAGCCCGTCTCTTTTTATCACTGTTCCGCCCGACCTTCATAGACTAAAGCAAATTGAGTTTACAGGAGGTATACCTATGTCTAACTATAGAGAAAATCAACATTACCCCATGCATCCGAATTATGGAAAAATTACAGAGTACAAGGATGTTGCCCTAACTGTACCCGAGCAGCGGCAATATCGTCAGCCGGGTGTTGAAGGACTAATGGTACCACAGCCTATTGTTGAAAATCCACAGTATAAAGGAAGTGGAAAGCTAAAAGGGAAAGTGGCGTTACTTACTGGTGGAGATAGCGGAATTGGCGCAGCTTGCGCAATTGCTTTTGCAAAAGAAGGAGCAGAAGTGGCAATTTCTTATTTAGATGAGCATGAGGATGCGAATCGAACAAAAGCAAGGATTGAGCAGATTGGTCAGCGTTGTTTGCTTTTACCTGGAGACTTGCGAGAAAAGCAAAAATGTGTAGACATTGTTGAAAAAACAGTTCAATTCTTTGGAAAGCTTGACATTCTTGTGAACCATGTTGGCATTCAATTCCAACAACTTAGTCTGCTTGATATTTCGGATGAGCAGTTTGATGATACGTTTAAAGTCAATGTGTATTCCCATTTTTATACAACAAGAGCTGCATTAAAGCATTTAAAAGCGGGAAGCTCGATCGTTAATACAGCTTCTGTTGTGGCCTACTATGGAAATGATCAACTGATTGATTATTCGATGACGAAAGCAGCAAATGTTGGTTTTACTCGAGCACTTGCTAATAATCTTGTGAAAAAGGGGATACGAGTCAACGCTGTTGCACCTGGTCGCGTTTGGACACCACTCATTCCATCGAGTTTCTCTGCAGATCAAGTTACGCTTGCAGGAAATCCAATGGATAGGCAAGGACAGCCTTTTGAGTTAGCTCCAGCCTATGTGTATCTTGCTTCTGATGATTCCCGCTTTGTTACTGGGCAAACGATTCATGTGAATGGAGGGCAAATTACTTCATCCTAAAAAAAGTGATTCTCATCGAATCACTTTTTTGACATTATTTTTCTTTATTTATCGGAACATTTTGCGGACGTTTTGGATGTCCAACTTTGTGTTCATCATCAGGACCTGTTAAAGTATTCCGTTTATCTAATACCTTACCTGTAAATTCAACCGGGTTACGATTTGCCATGTTTTTCACCTCCATCTTTTAGGATGGTTGAAAAACAAAATAACATGACATCTATTTTACTTCTTCAATGTATAATAGTTCTTTATACGTGTAGCTGCTATAGACTCATATAGTGAATTGGTTAAACTGTTTCCACCCTTTGCATCAAGACCAAGTTCCCATATCATCATGCCGCCAAAACCATGATTTAAGGCAAGCTCTGTTTTTCTAGTCATCATTGTTTGGCCATTATAATAATAGGTTGTACCATTCATATTGACGGTATCTTTTACGGCATTTTCAGGGTTGTTTTCAATAATTGCTTCATACGATACTGGCTTGATAGATGAATCAGCGGGTTGCCCATAAAATGGAACACCTAAAACAAGTTTACTCTTAGGGAGTTTGTGGGAATCAAACAACGTTGACCAGTAGTTCACAATACTCTCGGTAAATGGGTAGGGAGATAAATTCTCGGCATGATAACCGCCATCCCATTGGCCATCATAAGCCATAATGTTGACATGGTCGACATATTGAAACATGGCCGGCTCATATTTTACATAACCAAGCTCTGTTAATGTTTGTCCATGAATTTTTGAGTGTACAGCAATTGATAATTCCTTGTTATTTGCATGTAGCTTATCACCTAGAGTTTTAATAAATTGATAAAGATTCTTCGCATCTGCATCAGTACGTGGATGTTCAAAATCAATATCAATTCCATCCAGATTTTCTCGTTCAACTACTCCAATTAACTCATTGACGAGCTTTTCTTGGGAATTAGCATTTGCAAGAGCTTCTGAAAAATAATCATATGATTCGCCGCCATTCATATGGAACCAACCACCAACAGCAAGCATAGCCTTCGTATGATGCTTATGTGCATTTGTTACCATATTTCTTAGATTATCTGCGGCGTGATCGCCTGTAAAGAGGATCTGACCATCCTTTGTTGGATGAACAAAGGAGAAGATGATATGCGTTAATTTCGAATAATCGATTTGATTTGGATCGCGAAAATCCTGGATATACCCGACTAAAACCTTTGTCTGCGTTTTATCTAGTTTAGGCATTTCTTTAGGAACAGGTGTTTTGGAAGATTGCGGTGCATTCTTTGTTATTTTATTTTCAGGTTGACTTTCATTCGATCGTATCGTACCTGTTAAAAATCCACCAATAAATATCACAACCAACAAAATAGGTAGGATGATATATCGTATTTTCAAGATGCTGTCCTCCTGTTGCTTTATCCTTAAAATTGTATCAGACTGTTTATGCTTGTGGATGTGGTAATATCATCCTATATAAAGAAGTTCAAAAAGTCACCAAATGATAAGCTGCGAACCTCGGCGAATTTTGAAATAAAGTAAAAAAATAACCGAGTATATGTGCTTACGTCTACTAGATAACTCAAGGGGTAAATTCCTCAGCACAACGCTGCAAGGAGGTAGATTCTATGCAGTTGCCTCGCTTCGGTCCTCAATCCGCGAGTTCCTTGAACTTCTTGCTTTGCGATTCATCGACTTTTTGAACACATATTATATACATAATATTTTTTGGCAGTCCTATATAAACTAATAACAATACGTCTTGTTGGCAAGGAGCAAATAAATGAGCATTCAACTTGAGCAGTACTATAATCAAGCAGTTGAACGAGCAAAACAGATGATAATCGATGATATCCACCATTATTTAGAACAACTAGAAACAATGCCTACTTATGAACAATATGTACGTGAACGCGGGTCCTTTATCGAACAACTTTGGCTAAATGCTTGGCTAAATACCGCGGTGCAGGCACCTATTTCAGAAAAAAAAGCCTATTTAGAGGAACGAGGTTTTGATGTAGATGGCGTTGCAAAAAAACTGCTAAATAAATTATTTCGAACAGAGATTCGCGATGTCGAGCCTTATGACTTTATCTCCTGGCTTGAGGAAAAATTTGCAAATCAACCGAATGAATGGGAGAAAAAATATCAATCTGCAAGAGAAAATTTTGAATCTCGAATGAAGCAACAACAGGAGAGAGAGAAAAAAAGAAAATTCATTCTTAAGCTCAATTTTTATCTTAACGAGATTTTAAGTGAAAACTACGAGGAACTATACCTAAGAATTCGATATTTACTAGGTAGCCATTTAACCATTGAAATTGATCAAAAAGGAATGGTTTTATCCTCAAAAGATATAACCTTTGCTTCTTATTTATATAAAGAAACAGAACTCGCTCATAACCGTTATTTCTACCAAGAAAACTTGATCGAGCAATACGAAGATCTCATTTTACATCAACTCATGGATTTCGGTCCTAATTGGTTAAAATCTCACTTACCAGAACACTTGTTTAAAGAATGCGAAATGAGCTTCCAAGAACCATTATCTGATGCATTTTTACAGGAAGTGGCATATGAGTACTTCCTAGATGTTCGAGATGATTTATTTGAGGATATATTAGAGGAATATGTCGCTGATCTTGTTAAGTTGATTGATATTCCTTTTGATTTGGACACTCATAAAGAAATATTTGAACGAAATATTACTGAGCGGAAAGAACGAGTTGAAAAGGAAAAAGAGGAGCTTAGACGTCAGAAAGAAGAAGAACAAAGGATGATTGAAAATATTTTCGGACAGGCCTATCATTTATCTCCTGGACGAAATATCCAATATATTCTACATGTTGGAGAAACAAACACGGGTAAGACCTTTCAAGCAATTCAAAGAATGAAGGAAGAAAATAGCGGAATCTATTTAGCCCCATTACGATTATTAGCACTTGAAATCTTTGAGAAATTGAACAATGAAGGTGTACCTTGTAATTTAAAAACAGGTGAGGAAGAAAAGGTTGTAGAAGGTGCCAATCATCTATCAGCAACTGTTGAAATGCTAAGAGAAAAAGACTTTTATGAAATTGTTGTAATTGATGAGGCACAAATGATTTCCGATAAAGACCGTGGCTTCTCGTGGTATAAAGCTATAACAAATGCAAATGCAAAAGAGGTTCATATTATTTGTAGCTTTCATGCAAAATGGATGATCCTTCAGTTGCTTGGAAACTCAAATGTAGAAGTGCACGAATATCATCGGGATATTCCACTAGAAGTAGAAACTCAGCTCTTTCGTTTAAATCAAACACGAAAAGGTGACGCACTTGTTTGCTTTTCAAGAAGAAGAGTGCTTGAAACGGCTTCTGAGTTACAAAGAAATGGACGCCGAGTGAGTATGATCTACGGTAGTATGCCTCCAGAAACGAGGAAAAAGCAAATTGAACGTTTCAATAACGGCGAAACAACTGTGATAGTAGCTACTGATGCAATCGGAATGGGATTAAATTTACCGATTCGACGGATTGTTTTTTTAGAAAATGATAAATTTGATGGAACAAGAAGAAGATTATTAACCTCTCAGGAAGTGAAGCAAATTGCAGGACGAGCAGGGCGAAGAGGAATTTACGATATTGGGAAAGTGGCGTTTACAAGTGATATTAAGACAATGACACGTCTATTAGAGCACGAAGATGAACCACTTAGAGGCTTTGCAATTGCACCAACGAATGCGGTTCTGGAACGTTTCCAAAAATACTCGCGAAAAATGAGAATGTTCTTCTATCTTTGGGATCAATTTAAAAGTCCAGAGGGTACAAAAAAGGCAAGTCTTTACGAAGAACGAATGCTATATGAATTGGTTGAAGACACGATCATTGAGGCAAAGCTTTCATTACCAGACCTTTACGGCTTTTTGCATTTGCCTTTTTCATCAAATGAACCTTCACTAAGAGCACAGTGGAAGAAAACGCTCGAGGCGATTGTCGATGGAACACCCTTACCTGATCCAATTTTAAAAGAATCTGGACTTGAAGAGCTCGAACTCTCTTATAAAGCGGTGGGTCTTCATTTGTTATTCCTTTATAAATTAGGAAAGCACACAGAAACACTTTATTGGGAAAGAGTCCGGGAAGAAATTAGTGATAAAATCCATGAACAATTAAAGTCAGGAATCCAGACAACTAAAAGAGTCTGTAAACGTTGCGGTAAAAACCTTCCAATCGGATTCTCATTTGCTATATGTAATGAATGCTATTTCGAACGACCAAGAAGAAGTGGATAAAACAAACGCATATTTTCAAAAAGTAGCTTAACGGCTACTTTTTTTGTGCCTTTATCCCCATAAAGTCTTGATACCCTTATAGGCAAAATAACCCCCGAAGGCAACTAAAGATAAACCAGATAAAACGGAAATCCAAATGAGAACTATACTATTAAGAAACTTACGAAATACGGTTGTATGTGATGCCACAAAAAGATCCCACAGGGTCAAGCCAAGAAAAATCATAGAGCTATAAATTAACAAATTACTGGTTCCGTTTTCTTGTGCTGTTTTAGCTAAAACAGATCCATAAATTCCGAGCCAAAATAAAATCGATAACGGACTTGTAATTGACATTATAAACCCCGTTAGAAAGCACTTTATTAGAGACTCTTTGTCGCGGTTATATTCAAGTTCAAGTGAATTAGCCCCAAGCATACTTTCTATTCCCGAATAAAGCAGAATAAAACCGCCAAACAACCACAAAAACACTTGTACCGGTGGTATTTCAAGAAAATGAACTAAACCTAGGTATACGATTAACATAAAGATAGCATCTGCAATCATTGAGCCGAAGCCCACCACCCATGCATGCAAAAATCCATTTTTAATTCCTTTATCTAAGCGTGCTGAATTAACCGGACCGATTGGAGCAGCTAGTGTCAAGCCTAAAAGAATATAGCTAAATAAAATCGTTACATTCAAATGCATTCACTCCATCTACAAAGAAATACAACTTGTACATTTTATGAAAAACACTTGAACGTATTACTGTTTGTCCAAAAAAATAAGGATTTGTTCATAAACCAATAGTTCTTATCAATCAACTTGTTCTATCAAAGTGGGTCTTTTTATGTAAAAAAGTAATAAGATTTGTAAAAAAATGAAACCTTTTGGCAATCTTTGCCGTCTTACTATTTAGGGATAAATTTGATATTTTTAATCACATTCAGCTTTGTTAAACAAAAATTTGGTAGATAGAGAGATTCAGAATTTACCCGAAGAAATGAAAACAATAGGGGGAAATATGGTGAAGAAAAAGAAGGTTTTAATTTGGGTCTTGTCGATTGTGGGTATCTTGGCAATCGCGGGTGGAGCAGCTGCCTTCTTGCTTAAAGAGCGAAGCGTTGCATCGGTTGGAAATCAAATGGAAGAAGTGAATGTAACCGTACAAAAAGCAAAAGAGCAAGAATTAATTGAAACAATTCTAGTAACAGGTGAAATCGTGCCTGAAGGCGAGCAGAAGGTTTTCTTAAATCCAGAACATGGGGAAATCAACGAATATAAAGTAGAGGAGAATCAAACTGTAAAAGCTGGTGACCCGCTGTTTGTCTATGATTCTTCAAAGTTAGATACAGAGTTAGCTCGAGCAACGAGAGAAAGAGACTTAATCCAGACAAGAGCAAAAACGGAACAAAACCAAATTGCGGCATTAAATAAACGGATTGAAGGAGCGAGAAAAGCTCTTGCCGCTCAAAAAAATAAACCAAAAACTGAAACTGAAGAAGGCACAGAACCACAAACAGCAGAAGAAGTTCCAGTTGAAGATGTGAACCAACTTACAAGCGAAAAGGTACAAATGGAGCTTCAATATGAAAATACGAAATCAGAAATTACAGCAGCGAGTGAACGAATCACAGAAATTACGAATCAGAAAAAAGAAATGACCGTTGTCAGTAAAATTGACGGCATCATTGTTAAAGTCAATAAAAATGTAGCTGCTACCGAAGCGGGTGCTAATGAGCCTGTTATACATATCATTTCTAATAAACCTTATAAAGTTATTGGGACAATGAGTGAGTTTGATGCAGTTAAAATCCAACAAGGACAAGAAGTCATTGTCCGTCCAAAGGTTTATAAGGATCGCGAATGGAAAGGTGTTGTCGAATCCGTTTCCCATTTTCCAAATGATAATGGCGGTGGAGGAGAAGGTGAGTTTTATGGAATGGGTGGCGGCGGAAATGTCACAATGTACCCTTTCAAGGTGGGAATAACAGACGACACATCTGAACTACGTCAAGGGTTTCACGTTTCTCTTGAGGTACGAATTCCCGGAACTGAAATTCTTCCTGTTATCCCACATACTGCTATTTTAGATGAAGGTGGAGTAGCAGTTGTATATGTGTTAGCCGACGGACTCTTACAAAGACGAGAAGTTCAAACTGGATCAATGAATGATGAATTTATCCAAGTTACAGAAGGTGTTACAAAGGATGAACTTGTTGTTTTAACACCATACGAAGGAATGTACGATGGAATGGAAGTGACCTCCTTTGATGAAGTTGAGTAAGATTACAAAGATATATGGAAATGGTGCACTTGAAGTACCAGTTTTACATGGAATTGATTTAACAATTGAAGATGGGGAATTCATTGCCATTATGGGTCCATCTGGTTCAGGAAAATCCACTTTAATGAATATTATTGGATTTTTAGACTCGCCTACTTCAGGTACGTTTGAATTAAATGAGGAGAAAATTGGTTTGGTCAAGGATAACAAGCTTGCAAAATTACGTAACGAGCATGTCGGTTTCGTTTTTCAGCAATTCTTTCTGCTGCCAAGACATAATGCACTAAAAAATGTCGAATCTCCACTTATATATGCAGGCGTGCCGAAGCGGGAACGTACTGAAAGAGCTAAACAAATGTTGGACAAGGTTGGACTCGGGGACCGGGTCAAACATTTACCGAACCAGCTTTCAGGTGGACAAAAACAAAGGGTGGCGATTGCAAGAGCTCTTGTAAATAATCCTTCGATTGTATTAGCAGACGAACCAACCGGTGCTCTTGACTCTAAAACGAGTGAACAAATCATGGAACTAATGGTTCAACTAAACAAAGAAGGTAGAACCGTCATTATCGTCACACACGAGGAAGAAGTGGCAGCATATGCAAATAGGGTTATCACCTTAAAAGACGGGCTGATAACGGATGATCAGAGGAGAAGTCAATGAGTCTATTGGAAAGCTTCAAAGTAGCATTATCCTCGATATGGAATCATAAGGTTCGGTCAATTTTAACGATGCTCGGGATTATCATTGGCGTAGCCGCTGTTATTATAATTGTAGCAATTGGACAAGGCGCCAAAACGAAAATGACGGAGGAACTATTTAGCCTAGAAAAAAATGCGGTCGATATTTGGTATCAGCCTATGCCTAAAGAGGGAGAAGAGGAATCAGAAATGTTCTGGGTAGAACCTGAATTATCCTCTGAAGATGTTGATACTCTTTCCCAAGTTCCTGGTGTAAAAGCTGTAATCGCGACAAACCAAGGCTGGGGACCCATGACTTACAATGATAAACAGGGTGAAATGGAAATTACCGGGGTTGGACCTGAATTCTTTACAGCTCGTGATATTCAAATTGTCGAGGGTCGACCTATCAATGCTCGTGACAACGATGGAAGAAATCGTGTCGTAATGATTGATACTGTAGCAAGAGAAAAATTCTTTAAAGACAAGGAAGATGTAATCGGTGAAATTGTCGACCTTAATGGGAACCCCTATAAGTTGGTCGGTGTCTATGAATCGCCGATTCCTGAACAATATCGTTACAATGAATCAGGCGAAATGCTCATGCCGCGAGGAGTTATTTCGATGATGTTTGGAAATCGAGAAATCGAGCGCTTAGCTATTATTGCTGATGATCCAGAACGAATATCTGAAATCGGTCGCTCTGCCGCTGATACATTAACAAGAGCAAAAAAGCTCGAAGACGGAATGTACACAGTAAACGATTTCTCACAATATGAACAAGAAGTGGATACTGTTCTTACCATTATGACCTTGGTAATCGGAAGTATTGCAGGCATATCTTTATTAGTAGGTGGAATCGGTGTAATGAACATTATGCTCGTTTCCGTTACTGAAAGAACGAGAGAAATTGGTTTACGAAAAGCACTTGGTGCAACACGTGGACGAATTTTACTCCAGTTTTTAATTGAATCGATGACATTAACCTCATTAGGAGGTCTACTTGGAATTGGACTTGCAGCACTAGGAACCATTATCGTTTCGATTTATTCTCCAATCTCTGCGAGTGTGAGTCCTCTTGTCGTGATTATTGGCGTTGGATTTTCCGCATTCATTGGGATTATTTTTGGTATCTTACCGGCAAACAAAGCTTCAAAGCTTAGTCCAATTGATGCATTACGTTATGAATAAGGCTGGATTTCCAGCCTTTTTTTATTTTAAAATAAAAATGAATATATCTGGTAAACTAAGATTGGATTAAGGTACCCAGAGGAGGATTCATTTGCAGGCTCAACATATTATGAAACGGGATGTAATCACCGTAAAGAATACGGACACGGTCAAAACTGTCGTCGAGAAATTTATACAATACGGTATAAGTGGGCTTCCTGTAATCGATGATAATGACCATATAATCGGATATATAAGTGATGGAGACATCATGCGTTTTATCGGAAAACATAAAGACATTATGATAAACACATTTGACTATATGGCAGTCATTAAGGATCAGGATGAATATGAGGTACGGGCCCAGAAATTACTTGAACTCAACGTTATGGAGGTTGCCAAAACATCCGTTTTAAAGATAGCTTATAGAGAAAAAGTGGAAAATATTGCAGCCATACTTGGAAAAAAGCATATCAAGAAACTGCCTGTTGAAAGAGATGGAAAGTTAGTTGGAATTATTAGCCGTGGTGACGTCATACGAGAATCATTTAGAAGTTTGTTGTAAAATAGGAGACCTCTTCTTTTTTTATTTTTCCTAAAGGAAGTTGCCAAAAAATGTCGAAATTTTATAGATAGACATTCGTAAAGGTGGGAGAAGAATGATTCATCAAAAGTATGAATTGCAACATAACGATGAAAAAGCTGAGCTATACACGTATATCTTAGATAATTCACCAAGTATTGACCCAGACCGGAGAAGGCCAATGATTGTCATCTGCCCCGGTGGCGGCTATGTACATACATCTGACCGTGAAGCAGAACCCGTTGCCATACAAATGCTCAGTAAAGGATTTCACGCAAGTATTCTAAGGTATAGTGTGGAACCAGCTGTTTTTCCAACATCCTTGGGCCAATTAGCAAGTGCAATTGGCTTAATTCGTGACCATGCTGAAAGCTGGAATGTAGATCCCGATAAAATCATTGTTATGGGTTTTTCGGCTGGTGGCCATTTATCAGCAAGTTTAGGCGTTTTCTGGAATCGGGAGTTTCTAACAAAACAACTCACATATTCAAAAGAGCAAATTAAACCAAATGGATTAATTTTAAGCTATCCGGTTATTTCTTCAGGCGCTTATGCACACGAAGGGAGCTTCAAAGCATTATTGGGAGATAAGTTCGAAGATCAACATAGTCGTGACTTTTTATCATTGGAAAACCAAGTATCAAATGAAACTCCACCGACATTTTTATGGCATACGGTTTCAGACACTGCTGTCCCAGTGGAAAACAGTATGCTATTTGCGCAAAGCTTATTAAAACTCAACGTCCCGCTCGAAATGCATATCTATCCTAATGGTGTCCATGGATTATCTCTTGGAACAGAGGAAACACAATCAAACGGACGATCTGATCATATTCAACCAGAGATAGAAAATTGGATTGAGATGGCAGCTAGATGGATAAAGGGATTATAAAAAACTGGCTGGGTTTCCATCCAGTTTTTCTTGTGAATTTTTTCCACCTTCACAAATTGCCTAACAAAATGAAACCATTTGCCTATTAAATCCGTATTACAATAGTAACTGGTACAATACAGTAGAACTATAAACTGATATCATGAGTATATATCGTTGTAAGACTTTAGCTTTATGCAGGAGGGGTTTTAAATGGGAATTATTAAAGCTGCAGTTGGTGCGGTTACAGGAAACTTAGCGGATCAATGGCTTGAGGTAATTGAGCCTCAGGAAATGAGTGATACAACCGTTATGTCGGTTGGTGTAAAAGTTCGCGCTAAAGATCGTCGAAATCAAAACTTTAAAGGGACAGATTCAACAATTACCAATGGTTCAATCATTCACGTGTACCCTAATCAATTTATGATTTTAGTTGATAGTGGAAAAATTATTGATTATACAGCAGAAGAAGGTTATTACCAAGTTGTAAACTCTTCACAACCGTCCTTATTCAATGGTCAATTTGAAGAAGCATTGCACGAAACCTTCAATCGTTTTAAATTTGGCGGTGTGCCATCTACATCGCAAAAAGTGTATTTTATCAATCTTCAAGAAATCAAGGGAATCAAATTCGGTACGCGAAACCCAATCAATTACTTTGATAATTTTTATAATGCGGAACTATTTTTACGTGCACATGGGACTTATTCAATTAAAATTGTTGACCCCATTAAATTTTACATGGAAGCCATTCCACGAAATAAATCAAACGTCGATATCAATGACATAAATAGTCAATACTTATCTGAATATATGAATGCATTACAGACTGCTATCAATAAAATGTCCGCAGATGGCATTCGGATTTCACATGTCACTTCGAAAGGGATGGAGCTTGCAAAATACATGGCAGAAGTCCTTGATGAAGATTGGACCCGAATGCGCGGGATGCAGATTGAATCTGTTGGAATCAACAGTATTACGTACGATCAGGAATCACAAAAGCTCATAAACATGAGAAACCAAGGGGCTATGCTTCAGGACGCATCCGTTCGTGAAGGGTATGTTCAAGGTGCGATTGCAAGAGGTTTGGAAGCCGCTGGATCCAATGAAGGTGGTTCTATGCAAGGTTTTTTAGGCATGGGGATGGGAATGCAAGGTAGTAGCGGTTTTATGGGTACTGCTTCTGAAACCAATCGTCAGCAAATGCAGCAACAGATGCAACGCCAGGAAAGCCAACAGTCGACTAACCCAAATCAATGGAAATGCTCATGTGGGCATACGAATACGGGTAACTTCTGTTCAGAATGTGGTTCACCAAAACAGGAAGCTAAAAAAGACACATGGAAATGCCAATGTGGCCAAGAGAATAACGGGAAGTTTTGTTCAAACTGTGGCAGTAAAAAGCCTGAGGAACTTACATGCAAAAAATGCGGGTTTAAACCGTCTAATCAAAACGCAAAATTCTGTCCAGAATGTGGAACCCGTTTTGAGAATTAATCAACCATATACAAAAAAAGAAGAGGTGATAGTGGTTGGGGGTTGTAGTATATAAATGTATAAACTGTGGCGGACCATTAGCATTTAAAGCAGACACCCAAAACTGGACCTGTGATTATTGCTTAAGTGAATTCACGGAAGAAGATGTCAAGAATTTTATTGATAACGAAAAGGCTAATGAAGAAGCGGATACAAGTGAAGATGCATTACATCAAGCAAAGGAATTGGATCAAGAATTCAACGAGAAAGCAACAGGGTATACATGTAGCAGTTGTGGCGCAGAAATCGTAACCGATGACACCACTGCTGCAACCTTTTGTTATTATTGCCATAATCCAACGATTATCCCTAGGCAGTTAGAAGGAGAATTTCGTCCTGAAAAGGTCATTCCTTTTAAAATTGATCGTAAAAAAGCGGAAGAATTATTTGTAAAATGGTGTAAAGGGAAACCACTACTCCCTAAATTTTTCACTTCAAATTCACAGCTAGAAAAATTATCAGGGATCTATGTACCATTTTGGTTGTTTGATAGTAACACTTCCGGAAAAATCGAAGGTGAAGCTAGAAGAGTCAGAACGTACACTAGAGGAGATACAAGGTATACCGAAACAAAGTATTATAAGGTCATGCGGGAAGGAATAGCAAAATTCCACGATGTACCCGCTGACGGTTCAAAGAAAATGGATGATGAACTGATGACCATTCTTGAACCCTATGATTATAAGGACTTAACCGATTTTTCAATGTCCTATTTGTCTGGTTTCTTTGCAGAAAAGTATGATATGAACCAAAATGACGTTTACGGAAGAATTTCTAGTCTACTTCGTGAAAATTTAGGAACGTTACTCCAAGGGACCATTCATGGGTACAGCTCGGTTTCCATCCATAATACAAATGTAAGGCTATCAGGAGTTAAAGCTAGATACGTATTATTACCAGTTTGGATGTTTACGTATCAATTTAAAGGCAAGACCTATGTCTTTGCGATGAATGGTCAAACCGGAAAAATCGCCGGGAACTTGCCCATTAGTATCGGAAGAGCAAGTAAGTGGTTTGGTATGATCTCAGCAAGTGTTTTTGCAGTCTTGTCGTTAGGAGGGTTATTTTTATGGTAAAGAAAAAAGTTATCATTCTACAATTCTTCCTCCTGATCATGTTAGCTTTTGCAACTGCTACATTTGCTAACTCTGAGTATGTTTTTGACCAAGCGAATTTATTTTCAGAAACAGAGATCGTAGAATTACAGGAACAAGCTAGTAATTTAACCGAACAATTCCAAATGGATATCCGAATTGTCACCACCAATGATAGTGAAGGAAAAACAGCAAGACAATATGCAAGTGATTTTTATGACAGTCATGGATTCGGCTACGGTGAGACGGAGGATGGAATTTTATACTTAATTGATATGGATAATCGTGAAGTGTACATCTTTACAAGAGACCGGATTGTTGATTACTTTCCGGACTATACCGTTGAGGAAATTCTTGACCACGTCTATCCATATCTAACTGAGGATGCATTTGGTGAAAGTGCGAAAACCTTCTTGTCCGATTTAGAAGCAACGATGAACGCTGGGATTCCAGAGGGATCAACCTCCGATAGAGATGGAGGTTACGCACAAACAGATCCATCTTATTCATCTTCTTCAGGTACCTCACAAGGAGAATTAGTTCAAGAGCTCTTAATCTATTTTGCAATTGCAATTGGGGTTGGGGTGATTTCGGTTGGAGTGATGGCAATGTATAACAAAGGACGCTCCACGACAACTGCCAGTACTTATTTAGAGTCCAATTCTTTTAATGTAACGAATAAAATGGACCGACATTACAATACACGAGTAACACAGCAAAAAATTCAGCAGAACACAAATAGTGGGGGAGGCTCTTTTTCCGGCGGCGGTGGTGGCAGATCTGGCGGCGGGGGAAGAGGATTCTAGGAAGCATGAGGAGATATGTCCTCATGTTTTTTTATTTGTCAAAGGGGAGGAATCGTCATTGTTATTTCACGATAACACCCAAATTAGTGAGGGATAATTTATTTCCCAAAGTTATTCAACATATACTTAAGCAAGGGTTATTAAAAGGGCTCAAATTGGGTTTTAGAGCAAAAAATATTTGCGCTTCGTTATTTAGAAAAGGAACCGCAAAGAATTTTTTCTATGACCAATGTAGATTTGCACATTTTTAAACTGTTGATAGGGGATTATGCTGATTTTTATCTGGTTTTATATTTTAATAAAAGGTTATTTTTTATTATTAATTTTCTAAATTTTTATTTATAATAGGTGATATAGACTATACAGTCGATTTTATTTTCGAGATAAATCTCGAAAAGGGGGAGTAATATGTCTGATCAACAAGTATTAAATACTGAACTACAAGAAAAGGTAAGTCAATTTAAAAAATTAGACGAAAAAATTACGCATCTAAATAGCGTATTAGCTCTTGCAGATTGGGATCAAAAAGTAATGGCCCCTAAAAAAGGGCGTTCCTTGTTTGCAAATTCAATTGGTACGCTATCAACCGAGATATTTAAGTTATCGATCTCGAAAGAAATGGGAGAGCTATTAGAGGTATTAACAGCTGAAGATTTATATGAGCAACTGGATGACGTTACCAAAGCAATTGTACGTGAAAGACATAACTTTTATAAACAATCAAAAAGCATTCCAACGGAACTTTACAATGAATATATCGTGTTGACTTCAAACGCGAATGACGCATGGGAGGAAGCTAGAGAAACGAATAATTTTGAAGTCTTTCTACCTTTTCTTGAACGAATAGTCGAAATCAAAAAGCAATTTACTGAGTATTACGGGTATGAAGGGCATCCATACAATGCCTTATTAAATGAATATGAGCCTGGATTAACAGTTGAAAAGCTGGATCCACTTTTTGAGGAATTACGAAGAAGCAGTATCGATTTGTTAAATCGGATCAAATTATCCTCTTCTAAACCAAATGGCGACATTTTCGAAAAACTTTACAACCCAGATGTACAGAAAAAGTTTAATAAATTCCTACTTCCGCTAATTGGATTTGACATGAATGCTGGACGACTTGATGAAACTGTTCATCCATTTGCCCAAACCATTAATACAGGCGATGTCCGAATCACAACTCGTTATTTGGAACATAATGTTCGTTCAGCAATCTTTGGTACAATCCATGAAGCAGGACATGGTATTTATGAGCAAAATATTAATCCTGAATTAGAAGGTACATCAATCTGCAATGGAGCATCATTCGGTATTCATGAATCACAATCAAGATTTTTAGAGAATATGGTTGGTCGTAGTGAAGAATTCTGGAATTTCTTCTATCAAGATCTACAGGATCACTTCCCTGACCAATTAGGAAAACTAGATGTAAAAGATTTTTATCGAGCCATTAATATTGTGGAGCCATCTTATATTCGAGTTGAGGCAGACGAATTAACATACAACCTACATATCATGCTTCGTTACGAAATCGAAAAAGGACTTATCAGTGGAGAAATTGCAGTAAAGGACCTTCCAAAGGTATGGAATGAGAAGATGAATGAGTATTTGGGGATCGTTCCTCCAACTGACACATTAGGTGTGCTTCAAGATGTTCACTGGTCATTTGGTGGTCTAGGATACTTTCCATCCTACTCACTTGGAAATTTATATGCTGCCCAAATTTTGAATACCATCAGGAAGGAGCTCCCTGACTTCTACGGTCATATTGAAAGAGGAGAATTTAGTGCCATTCAATCTTGGCTTAAGGAGAAAATCCACCAATACGGTGGTATTTATACTCCTGATGAATTAATAAAGAAGGTCACTGGTGAAAGCTTGAATGCTACATATCTGGTGAACTATTTAGAAGATAAATATTCGAAGGTTTACCAGCTATAAAAGAAATTACTTTTAAAATTGTAAAAACAGAAAGTAAAACCCCGTTCCTATATTGGGACGGGGTTAGTTGTATTAAATCAGGGTATGCTAACCGAATATAATTTTTTAAGGTGAAATGGTATAATCCTTAATGGAAAATACAGTTAAGGAAGCAGTAGGAGTGAAGAAAACTGAACAACGATAGATTTACAATTAGTCAAATATGTAATCTCCTAGCTATTACACTTACAGGAGTACTATTGTCTGTAGGCTTTCATATACCATTATTTATTGGATTTTTACCTGGATTTATTTTTCTCGTTTCTTTAATATCAAAGAAAGGAACGCCTGTTCGGAAGATGTGGAAAGTATGTAAAAGGGGAGTAAGCAAAACACAAACAGTCATTCTCATTCTATTTCTAGTTAGTTTTATCCTTCCTTCGTGGTACGAAGCAGGTACAGTTAACCTATTAGTTTCGATTGCATTACAAATTATTACACCTGATCATTTCTTTTTGTTCTCCTTTATGGTTGCTATGCTTTTTTCAATGATGTTATTTTGTGGATTTGGACTACTTGTTGATGTTTCCTTAACCGAGAAACTGCATCAGACCGATTTTCGACACATTGCAATGTCTCATTGCTCAAAGGAACAACCAAAGTTGACGCTCTATTTTCTCTAGTTGAAAATAAGTGATATCATCATACTATAAGGAGGGCTATGAGAATGGATACGATAATTTTTGATGTCGATGATACACTATATGATCAAGCACAATCTTTTTATAAAACGGTGAGGAAGCTTTTTCAAGAGCCATTTTCAGACGAAGAAATCGATCAATTATATAAAGCTAGTCGTAAGTATAGCGAGATTTTATTTGACCAGAGTGAAGCAGGTGAAATATCTCAATTTGAATGGCAAACCGGACGAATCATGGCTGCTTGTAAGGATTTTAACATCCCTATAGATACGGAAAAAGCGACTATTTTTCATGAATCGTATGTGACCGAACAAAAACACATTACCTTATTTCCGGAAGTCGAAGAACTACTGAATATACTTTACAAAGAAGGGAATCAGATTGGAATTCTTACAAATGGTGAAGAAAAACATCAAGCAATGAAAATTAAACAGCTCGGCCTTAGTCGGTGGATTCCGGCAGAGATGACGTTTATTTCTGGTACGATTGGTCATGCAAAACCGAAAAGAGAAGTATTTGATTTTATAGAACAGAAACTGGACCTTGACCAAACCAAAACCGTGTATATCGGGGATAATTTTGAAAAAGATATTATCGGAGCAAAACAAGCAGGCTGGCAAGCGATCTGGATGAATCATCGTAAGAAAGATTTACCCACTAACGCTACCTATAAACCAGATAAAGAAGTACATAGTGCCAAGGAGTTATTAGAATTATTTGTGAAAAAGGCTTAGGTCTTTATGGTAGGAATCAGCGATTGTCATCCTGGTTCCTATTTAGGTTTCATTGAAAACTTATTATATGAATTGCATTGAGCGGGTTTTTAAACAAAACGAAAGCATTAGTTTTACAAGAACTGTCATCTAAAAAAGGCTCTTTGATGCGCAGTACAATGAAACTACTATTGATGGTGAAAATATTCACTTTCCAAAAATAGGACATTTAACGACCCAAATAATCAAAATGATAAGATTTTTGGTAACAATATGGATAGGGTTATTGTGACCGTTCAAGATATGAATAGTATCGAATAAGGTTGATGAAATGAAACTGAACAAAATATGACAGCCCTGAAAAGTCCGTCACAGAGCCTTTAAATAAATCTCCTTGTCAGATTCCCTTTATGATAAAATTTAGATAGTTCTAACTATAAGGGGTGGATGGTGTGAGATTTGAAAATCAAGTGGCGCTTATTACCGGGGGGACTTCTGGAATTGGGCTAGCAGTAGCAGAACAATTACTTCATGAGGGGGGAAAAGTTGTCATAGTAGGTCGTAATAGGGAACGCGGAAACTCAGCCCTAGAAAAACTGAAACAGATTAGTCCACATGTTCTTTTTCTATCAGTTGATGTAAGCAAAGGAATAGAAGTAGAACAGATGGTAAAAGAAACAGTGGACACATTTGGAAGAATCGACTTTGCCTTTAATAATGCGGGAAATGCAGAAGGTACGCCCGCATTGACACATGAATTCAGTGAAGAAGACTTTGATCATATGATGGGCTCTACAATCAAAGGAGTTTGGTTGTGTATGAAGTATGAGCTGCAAGCTATGATTGAAAATGGTAGTGGTTCAATCGTTAATACATCATCCCTGGATGCCTTAATTTGTACGGCATACACGACAGCTTATGCAGCTGGGAAAAGTGGAATTCTGGCATTAACCCGCGGAGTAGCCCAAGAATATGGAAATAAAGGAATTCGAGTTAATGCCATTACACCAGGTGCAATCAGGACTCCGATGATGGAACGAAAATTTGAAAACTTGACTGAAGAGCAATCAGAATGGTTAGAAGAAAAGTACAACAGCCTGAATGCCTTAGGAAGAATGGGGACCTCTTCCGAAGCGGCAGATGTGGTAACCTGGTTATTTTCTAAAGAATCTTCCTTTGTAACAGGTCAAAATATCATTGTTGATGGTGGAGTTTCCATCGTGACAAAATAAAGCTGTTGGGACCTAGAACCAAGGATGGTCAATAAGTGAAGTAATTAATAAGCTAATCCGTTTTTCTTTAACGATACTCGCATAAGAAAAGTATATATAAAATCACTTATAGAAAGAGAAGCAGTGGATTCCACATCAGAAACCACACTGCTTTTAACCATATATTAACCTAACGATTATGTGTAGTACTATCTTGGGATACCTGTTACTGCTTATTTGCCTTTTGCCATATTTTTATAGAGTTTACCTTTTATTACGATAGTAGCGTCTATCTTCAAACAACTTAAACGTAACAAGAGAAAGACTGGACACATATAAAAGTCTTCCTAGCAGCATACATTCATATTTTGTGGACTTAGACCAATTGTTAAAGTTACCTTGTTACTTGTATTATAAAACCAACAAGCAAAACTCTCAGAAGTCTAATACAAATTTCTAACTAAACCAACGTCGATTGAAAGACGTTGGTTTTTATGTTTATAAAGATTTGTTCTACTATAATCAACCTGAGCATGTAAAAAACGCGATTATTTTCTTGTGTGAGATACAGAGACATGAGAAAAACTTACGATAGTCATTTCATTCACCTGTAATCATATCCTCATTCGGGACTTTTTGGGCAGGAAAATATAACGATAACAGTCTAAAAATTCAATAAAATGATTATATACGTACTTGTATTAAGGGGCTTACCATTGTTTTGATATATAGACCTTTTTGTGTGAAAGCAGCGTTAAATAGGTTTATATATATTTTCTAGAAAGGAGGATATACGAATTATTATTTTTGCCCATTACTAGGAAAAGGTGGTAAGCGAATTTGAAGAGATTTAAAGTGAATTGCTCTCTGTTTTTAATTTTACTATTAGTTTTCAGTAGCTTTAGTGGAGTAGCCTCAGCTAAAACGGAAGTATCTCCAAAATCACCAGCATCACCTGTTCATTTACAGATTCCAAACCTTGCTTACGATGAAGCAAGCATAACACTTGTTTGGGAAAAGCCGGAGAATTATAAAGACATCGTTGATTTTAACATCTATATGAACAAAAAGAAAATTGGAAGCGCTTTAGAAAATAATAGTGGACCAGCAAAAGCTTATATTGATAATTTTTATAAAAATATTGATAAAGATAATTTCCATGAGAAGATCCTAATCCATAATTTTAAAGTAAATAACCTTAAACCTAATAAAGCCTATGAATTTTATGTAACATCAGTAAATGCTGAAGGGGTTGAATCAGGACCTTCTAATAAAATTGTAGGTAAAACGACAAAAGTACCTGAAGTTTTTAATATTGTAGATTTTGGAGCAACACCTGATGACGGAACAAAAGACACTGAGGCCATACAAGCAGCCATTGACGCCGCTACTCCAGGATCCAAAGTCGTAATTCCAGAAGGAAAATTTATTTCCGGAGAATTGTGGCTTAAATCAGATATGACACTACAAGTGGATGGTTATTTACTCGGATCTCCAGATGCTGAAGACTACAGCATGAATTTCTGGCTGTACGATTATTCAACGGATGAGCGTTCCTATTCACTCATCAATGCCCATACATACGATTATGGAAGTTTAAAAAATATACGTATTGTTGGCAACGGGATCATTGATGGAAATGGGTGGAAATATGATAAGAATCATCCTACCATCGATGAGCTTGGGAACGAATTACCACGTTACGTTGCAGGCAATAACTCAAAAGTAACCGGGAATGTAAAAGTAGAGAACGGGAAGATGAGTCCATTAAATCTCAATTCCGAAAATACATTAGGGATCTTAGCAGCAAATCAATCATATGCGGCACAAGAAATGGGCATGGATGTGAAATCCGCTTATTCGACTCGTTCAAATCTGATTACTGTTCGTGGTGTAGACGGAATGTATTACGAAGGTATCACACAGCTTAATCCAGCAAATCACGGGATTGTAAACCTTCATAGTAAAAACATTGTTATAAATGGAACCATTTCCAAAACATATGATGGTAATAACGCAGATGGATACGAGTTTGGTGACTCTCAAAATATCATGGTATTTAATAACTTTGTGGATACAGGCGATGATGCTATTAATTTCGCATCTGGTATGGGACAAGCAGCATCTAAGAGTGAACCAACAGGAAATGCTTGGATCTTCAATAACTATATTCGTGAGGGACACGGTGGGGTAGTTACCGGTAGTCATACAGGTGGCTGGATCCAGGACTTTTTAATAGAAGATAATATCATGTATAAAACGGATGTTGGTTTACGCAGTAAGACAAATACACCTATGGGTGGTGGAGCTAAAAATATCCTATTTAGAAACAATGCATTAGAGGGTATAGACGGAGATGGCCCATTTGTCTTCACTTCCTCCTATACAGATGCGAATGCTTCAATCTTATACGAGCCTGCAGAGATCATCTCTCAATTCAGAGATATGGAGATCGTTGATACAACGGTTCGTAATCAAGGTGGCAGTAATAAACAAGCGATACTAGTGAATGGTAATAATAGTGCAGGTGAAGTTTATCACGAAAATATTACCTTTAAAAATGTTAAATTTGATAATGTATATTCTGTAAAAATGGATTATGCAAAAGACTTTAAATTTATTAATGTATCTTTCACAAACGTAAAAGATAATGGAGGAAATCCATGGAGAATAACAAATTCGACTGGACTTGTGTTTGAGAATACAACAGCAGCTCCTACTGATGCTACACAAAAACCTGAATGGCCAGAGGATACTTTTATTGATGCCCAATCATCACCAGATGGAAAAAGTGTAACTTTAACATGGGGTGAAGCAACAGATAATGTGGGTGTTACGGGTTATACAATCTATAAAGATGGTGAAAAACTTAGCGAAGACTATACATCTACAAACCTCACAGGTTTTACGGTAGATGGGCTGACTCCGGCCAAGGAATATTCATTTAAAGTGGAAGCTTCTGATGCGACTGGAAACCGAACTTCGAATGGTCCGGAAATCAAGGTTACAACAAGTGGGGAAGCGGACCAAACAGCTCCTGTTTTACCTAAGAACACAAAGATTTCAGAGTCAACTACTAAGATTCCTTCTAGTGATACTTTTAGCGGCAAAGAAGTTAATGTTGTCTATACTGGTTTTACATGGACTTCTATAAACTGGAATGCAGCTAATGACGACACGGGAATCGCTGGTTATAATGTTTATGCAAATGGAGAACTACATGGATTTGCAACATCTACTAAATACACATTAACACGATTACAACCTGGTACAAAATATAATATTGAAGTAGAAGCAGTGGATCTTGCTGGTAATAAGGCACCTTATAATAGTGTACTAGAATTTGAAACGGCTAAACCTTACCCAATTGGGGCTCCGTCTTTTGATGGCGACTTAGAAGCAAAAATAAATACAGATGGTACAAGTGTATCTCTTTCATGGAACGCTGCAAATGCGCTCAATCAAGATGTAATCGGATACCGAGTATATGTGAACAGTCAACCGATCAAACCTGAAGGAGTCACATTCACACCGATAAATTCAGAAATGACAACATCTGATACAAACTATACGGTAACAGGTCTAAAACAAGGAAAACGATACACCTTTAAAGTAGAAGCAGTCGGTCATGCCATCAAATACTCCAAGAGAGAAAGACTTTCAGATGTACTTCCAAACGGTCTCTTTGAGGTTTCAGGATACAGATGGAGTGGATTTGGACCAAGTGTCGATGTTCATTTAATACCTGGCAAGGCAAAAAGTTAACAAGCAAAATCGAATTAATTTTGCTATGATTTATTGGTAATACTTACCCAGCGTCGTTTTGATGCTGGGTATTATGTTTATCAAAGTTTTTATATATAGTTCTCGAGGATTCTGGATTGTGAAATAGGTGTAAGGGGAGGTGACAATAGATAGTTCCTTATAATGAATCTTATCAGACTCAAAGAGCATGAGTTATTAGTACGTTAAGATTGTTTCAAGTTAACATAGTATACGCAAGAGTAAAATAGGGATCATCGAATTGACAGTCTTTTTTTCTCTGATATTATATGGATCGCTTTAACATCAAAATATTAAGATGTTGTACTAACAAGGCAGGTTAAACGTAAGTAGGATTGCAGGAAATTATACACAATAAATAAAAATGTATAAATTAAAAATAAGTGAGGTAATAATACTATTTTTAACATTTTAGCTCTGATTTTAAGTTATTTAATAGGTTCATTCTCATTTGCTTTAGTAATCGGTAAAATATTTTATAAGAAGGATATTCGTTATTACGGTACTGGTAATCTTGGTGCTACTAATTCTATCCGGTACTGTAATAGCTACAGCCCTCAAAAAGGATATACTTGCCTATAAGGAAAGTACGTTCTCTCCGTTCCGCACCCAGCCAGTGATATTTCTCTTCTTTATATCCAGGATCCGAAGCACAACCTGGACACCCAATCCTAACCCATTAAGTACTACAAGCATATTTTTTCGAAGAAGAGCTTGTGCATTTAACCAATAACCTACAATAATGTTAAAAACTTCTGGTCAGGTTAATAAAAAACATACAAAGAGTTAATATTCCATTTACAATTATTTGGTTTAATTGGACCGTAAGCTATTAATCTATTAGGAGGAATTATTTATGATTAATAAGAAACTTGTGAAAAAAGGGGCTACATTAGCACTTGCTTTAGCTATTACTATTCCAGCCGTAACACCGACATTTGCTGCTGCTCAGAATAACAATAAAATAGAATCTGTTAGATTTAATGGTATGGAAGCACCTGCTACTATTGATGATATGGTAAAAACATATACAAATGCAACCGTTGATGTGAAATATATCAATGGAAAAGTAAAAACATTTCCACTGACTTACAACTACCTATTCAAATCAGAAGATAAGGTAGCAACAGTAAAAAACGAAAAAATTCCTGCAGGTACACCAATTGATGTAGATGGAAATCCAATTAAGGATCCTAGTGGCACAAACGGAGAATACTTTGTATCTGACGCTCCAGATTCAAACAGCTTATTAATGCCTATTAACGGTAAACTGTATATGGTTACACACTATGAATATCAAACTATTGATGCTGCTGGTAAATCAGCATACGGTTTAGTTCCAGCTTCCATGTCTTTAACTGAATTGGAACAAGACAAAAAAACAGGTGAACTTAAACCAGTAAATGTACAAAAAATTGATTTTTCAGCTGTAAATGGACTTTGGATTCCATGTAACGGATCATTATCTCCATGGAATACACATTTAGGTTCTGAAGAGTATGAACCAGATGCACGTCTTTTCTTAAACCCAACTTCAAAAGTAAGAAGTCAAGTTGAAACATTCGCTCAATTCTATTTCGGAGATAAAACAAAGGCTAATCCTTATTTCTATGGCTACACTCCTGAAATTACAGTAAGTAAGAATGGTAAAACATCAGTTGTAAAACATTACAGTACAGGACGTTTCTCTCATGAGTTAGCTAAAGTAATGCCTGATAACAAAACTGTTTTTTACGGTGATGATGGCGGCAATACAGGAATGTTTATGTATGTAGCTGACAAGGAAAAAGATTTATCATCAGGCACACTCTATGCAGCGACATTTAAACAAACAGGTACTGAAAACGGTGGTTCAGGAAATTTACAATGGATTAATTTAGGGCATGCAACGGATAAAGAAGTGAAAGATATTATTGATAGCGGCATTACCTTTAATGATATTTTTGAAACTTCAGATGTTCCTAAAGAAGGTTTTACAGCTATTAAAACATACTCAAATGAAGGAAAAGTTGAGTACCTAAAACTTAAACCTGGCAAAGAAAAAGCAGCAGCCTTCCTTGAAACTCGCCGTTACGCTGCCATGCTTGGTGCGACTACAGAATTTAATAAAATGGAAGGTTTAGCACTAAACGAAAAGGATAAAAAAGTATATATTGCAATTTCCGATCAAAGTAAGGCTATGGAAAAAGATTCAACAGGAAAAGATCCTGCAGACCATATTCAGCTACCAAAAATTAAAGCTGGCGTAACCTACCAATTAGACTTGCGAGGCGGCCAAAAAGATAGCAATGGAAATGCTATTAATAGCTCGTATGTAGCACCATCCATGTCTGGATTGGTAGTAGGGGAAGACCTTCCTGCAGCTGACGCATATGGAAACACTGCCAATGTAGATAAAGTAGCTAATCCAGATAACTTAAGTTACTCTGAAGCAATGAGAACACTCTTTATTGGTGAAGATAGTGGTGCTCACACAAATAACTTCGTTTGGGCTTATAATGTTGATACGAAAGAATTAGATCGTATTTTATCTGTTCCAGCTGGGGCGGAAGCAACTGGATTATTTGCTGCTGATGACCGCAATGGATTCTCATATATTTTCAGTAACTTCCAGCATCCTGGTGATGAAGTAGATGGTAAGTCGATTACAGCTGTTAATAAAGAAGAACTACTTAAAGCTATTGACGAACAAATTGGTATTAATAAAACAGGCGGTATTGGTTATATCTCTGGAATACCATCCGTAACAAAAATGCCCAAAAATAAATAAGGTGACTGATTCTTCAACTTCACTTTTTTGGAAAAACAGAAGCTAATTCAGTGTTGAAATTGTATATGAATGAAAAAGACATGCAGCAGACAAAAGATGATAAAAATAAAAATTAAATAAACAAATTCACTTAGAAATAAGTGCCTGTCAACACTCGCTTTTTGTCGAATTCATCGACATTATTCAGTGAGTAGCAGGCACTTTTTTATTAGTTTCCAGAGAAGAAACTGAACATCAAAAAATACACTTAATATTTATATCATTTATTTAACGATAAAATTGAGTTAAGCAGTTAAATATAATCAAATGAAAAAACTGGCGTTTAAAAAATACACTAATTTTTTCATTTTTTAAAGCACATTATTTTTTTCTATTAAATTATTTTAAATAACAACATATACTTGTTAAAGGGGAAGTACTCTAGATTATGTATCAACTTTTGCTTCAACGAATGAGAGGTAGCTAACCAATCTACCTAACTATTTAACTTTTATTCTAGTTAACATAATATCTATTCTCAGAACTTAGTTAAAAATAACCAAAATACAGCAAAACAATGCTATAATTAACTTAATTACAGTTAACTAATCTATTTTTAAAAATCTTAACTCATGGTTACATATATCTAACTATTTAATTGTATTTATACCACGTCTAAATTTTAATTTAAATCAGGAGTTGTTGTACATATGCCTTACGAAAGCAAAATTAGACCGCATAATGCTGATCGTGTAACTAAAAATACAACCATTAGTCGGGATTTGCTCAATCAAATTAAAGAAATTGCAAATAACATGCAAGTTCCGTTTAATCAATTGCTAGCTGAAGGAATTGATTATGTATTAGATACTTATAAGAAACCTAAAGAATTCAAAGCTCCAGTTAGACCTAAGGATCGAATTCAAATGGGTACAACATTTAGTCATGTTCAATATGAATTGCTAAAAGATCGTGCACGAAGACTTCATACTCATACAAATACACTAATCGAAATTGGGATGGAATTTATCATAGATAAATATCGGAATGTGTAATTCCAACCCTCCCTTTGTTTTTCTTTATTTTAGTTTACATAACATAATTATAATAAACTAAAACTCTTTTTGAACGGAATTTAACTTAACTTCCCACGAATATCTATCAATTCTTGCAACAGCTCCTCCATCTCGGAATGATTGATCCTAACTGGCATCTGATCATTTAACGTGATGAAATGCTCCTGTTCCCCACTTTCTACCTTTTTCATTAAATAATCGCAAATCGCCTCAAGCCTTTCCCTACTTATGACAGACTGTGTTTTCATATGCTTAAATTTTGTTAAAACAAATGCATTTTCTTCAATATCTCCACTAATTAGACTGTTCTCTTCCATATCATTTACCTCCTTTTCTACTCTTAAATTGCTCCTCCTCCCTTCTATTTATTACAACTCATAATTGAATCTTTTTTACTTTTCTAGTATGTTTTTAATATCTGATGTCGAAAGGATCGAATACTAGATGACAAAAAAGCTATATTATGAAAATCCATACTTAACAAACTGGACAACGGAAGTTACCAATATGATCAAAAAAGATGATTACTGCCTTATTACTCTTAAGGAAACTGCATTTTATCCTGAAGGCGGCGGACAACCTTCAGATACTGGCTTGATTGGCAACATTAAAGTGTTGGATGTTTATCAGGATGCTGGAGAAGTATACCATAAACTCCCCCATCCCCCAGAAAACAAGGTAGTCGAATGTCAGATTGATTGGGACCTAAGATATGATCATATGCAGCAGCATACAGGGCAGCATTTGCTGTCAGCAATTTGTATCGAAGAATATGATGCGCACACATCAAGCTTCCATTTAGGTAAAGACACAGTATCAATTGATTTGAGTGTACCGGAATTTAGTGAAGATCAGCTATTACATATTGAAAACAAGGTGAATAAAGCTATCTATGAAAACCAGCAAATCAAAACATATTTTGTTACTAAGCAACAAGCTAGTAGCCTTCCGCTTCGAAAAATGCCTGATGTTGAAGGAAATGAAATGCGGATTGTTGAAATTGAAGGATATGATACATCAGCATGTGCGGGTACACATGTCTCTAGAACTGGCGAATTAGGATTAATGAAGCTATTAAAAACGGAAAAAAGTAAAGGAAATACACGAGTTTATTTTATTTTCGGTAGTAGAGCCCTTCATGATTATCAAGCAACGCATTCGGTTTTAACGACCTTAAACAACAAATACAGTACTAATAGTGAGGGTCTCATTGAGAAAATCAGCAAAATCGAAATGGAAAACAAACAATATCAACGAGAAATTGAGGAGTTAAAAGGAAAATTAAATCAATTTTTAGCTCAGGAACTGATTCAAACTCATACCGAGCCCATCATTATTCAGAACTTTGAAGATAAATCGTTAAAAGAACTTCAAGGCATTGCAAAACAGATCAATGAAGCCTCAAATCAATGTGTGATTTTTACTTCTACACTTGAAAATAAGTTGCTTATCTCACACAATGGCTCAGTCCCGGTCCAGTGTGGTCAATTATTCAAACTAGAATTAAAAAATTACCACGGAAAGGGTGGCGGCAACAATACCACTGCCCAAGCAGCTTTTGATAATGAAAGAGACCTAGAAGTATTTAAAACCTTTTTAGAAACAAAAATATTAGAAGCAATATAAGTGAAAAAGCTACCTTTTTAGGTAGCTTTCTTATATTTTATCCGATTTGAAGCTGAGGTTGATTACGCCAGCTTTTGTTAATGAATCGTAAAGGATGACGAGAAGCGGTCCAAGTAATAAACCAACTATCCCTATTATTTTAAATCCTAAATACATGCTGACTAATGCTGCTAAAGCGCTAATTCCAAAACTTTGTGAATATATCTTTGGTTCGATAATTTTTCGAATCACGGTAATGAGTACAAATAGAATTAATAATCCTACTCCAAGTTTGGTGTTGCCGTTAATTAACACAAAAATAGCCCAAGGTACAATAAAGGATCCAGTTCCTAGGATCGGTAGTAAATCGACAAGAACAATGAGCAATGAAAGGATTAAAAGATACTTAACATCTAATATCCAAAGCCCAATATAAGTGATGATAAATGTGACACCACTAAGTACGATTTGCGCTTTTAAAAAGCCGACAAATATCTTTTTCAATTGGGTGGTTACAATTTTAACCTTTTCAATTGTACTCTCCTGCAACATTTCCTTAAGCCTGTTTTTAATTCCTGGTAGATCGTTCATGAAAAGGAAAGCTGCAACTAAATACACAATTAGCTCTAACAAAAGTTGTGGAAGACTTGAAACAAAACCAAACGTACCCTCAGTAATATTCCTCGCTACAACAATCAATAAATCCTTGAAGGAATATAAAGTATTCATAATGGAATCCAAGACTTCCTTTGGTAAATCTTCAAAATAGGTTTCAAATTTTTGAAAGGTTGCAATGATTTGGTTCGTATCAATACTTGAGACATAGAACGGAATATTTTTTACAATCGTAATCAATTGATTAATAATGACATTGACTAATAAATATCCCAAAAATAGTACGAATAACATGAAGACAACAAAGGTTATTGTTACAGAATAGATTCGTTTGATTCGGTAATTTGTGATTAATACATTAACAACTGGCTCCAGTAAAAGAGCCGTTAAAAAGGCTAATATTAATGAAATTGACATTGGTAATAAATACAATAACGCAATTAATGCGATGACAAGGAGGATATTTCTTTTATTAATATATTTTTTAACCATTTTCTCAATATTACCTACTCTCTACCTGATCGATCCGACATCTTATAAAATTATTGTACAGTAAAGTAGAGATATTTAAAATATAAATTTTTTTCGAAATTAAGACTTTGGGTTTGACAAGTTCACATCATCAAAAAACAGCTACCAGTTAGTAGCTGTTTTTCATATGATTATTTTGTTTCGTCATTGGTTTCTTCGTGCGTGACAATCCATGTATCGATCACTTCTCCCGCTTCATCTGAATCAACTACAAACGAACCATTGCTATAGCGATCATTTGGACGTAATGAATTTGGATCGACTGACTCAATTTTACCGTTATGGGTTTTAAGGAAAATTTGATCTAAGTCTGTAATAAAATGTGCTCCTGCAATGCGGTGTGGATGATTCTTTAACTCACGAAGCATGACTAATCCACGTTTTGCACGGGTTGCTTTTTCAAATTCTGTGATTTTCATTTTCTTCACTGCACCACGTTGTGTAACAATCGTTAATTCAGCTGGTGTGGATGGTGGTACAACATATCCAGCGACAACATAATCGTCGTCTTTTAGGTTAATCCCTTTAACGCCTGCAGCTCTTTGTCCTACAACATTTACTTCTTCTTCCCCGAACCATAGTCCATAACCTAGATGTGTAACTAAGAAGACGTCCATATTTCCATTTGTTATGTGAACATTTACAACTTCATCATCATTTTTCAAGTTAACTGCAACAAGTGGTTTTGAATATCTCTGTGCTTTATATAAGGATAGCTCTGATTTTTTAACCATTCCATTTTTCGTGATGAAAAGAAGGTATTCCGGCAGGTCAAAGTTTGTAACCGGGAATGCTTCAATGATAGACTCATCGCGGTCAATACTTATAATATTAGCAACGTGCTGGCCTAGGTCTTTCCATCTAATATCAGGAAGCTCATGTACTGGAACATATAGATAGTTCCCTTTATTTGTAAAGAGTAGTAAGGTGTCCGTTGTATTGATTTCGAATTTCCGCAATAATCGATCCGTATCCTTCATGCCAAAATCAAGACCATTTGATGCGGCATAGGATCGAGGGCTTGTTCGTTTTACATAGCCATCCTGGGTCACTGTTACAATGACATCCTCAGACGGAATCATAACCTCAAGATTAATTTTAATCTCTTCAATCTCATCTTCAATTTTTGAACGGCGATTATCGGCATATGTCTTTTTCACACGTTTTAGATCTGTCTTAATTACTTGTAACAGCTTGCGTTCATTTTGAAGAATTTCAACTAATTCACTAATTTTTTTGTTTAGTTCATCAAATTCATGCTGTAGTGCTGTGATGTCTGTATTTGTTAAACGATATAGTTGCAAAGATACAATCGCTTCTGCCTGAGGTTCTGTAAAATCAAATTTAGCGATTAAGTTGTTTTTAGCGTCCTTTTTATCTTTTGAAGCACGAATTGTTGCAATGACCTCATCTAAAATGGATAAAGCCTTAATAAGTCCTTCTACAACATGTTGACGGTCACGCGCTTTTTCTAACTCATATTGAGAACGATTGGTAATAACCTCTTTTTGATGGTTAATATACGCATCCAAAATTCTCGGTAAACTCATTAATACTGGTCTTCTATCTAAGATTGCAACCATATTAAAGTTATAGGTTATTTGAAGATCAGTATTTTTATAGAGGAAGTGTAACACTCCCTGTGCATCCGCGTCTTTTTTTAGTTCAATGACAATTCTCAAGCCTGTTCGGTCTGTTTCATCTCGGACTTCGCTTATCCCTTCTACTTTTCGGTCTAAACGAATCTCGTCAATCTTTTTAACCATATTCGCTTTATTCACTTCATATGGAATTTCCGTTACGACAATTTGCTGCTTTCCTCCGCGAAGATCCTCGATGTCCGCTTTCCCGCGCACAATGATTTTTCCTTTTCCGGTTTCATAGGCTTTTTTAATTCCTTCAATGCCTTGAATAATACCACCTGTTGGAAAATCAGGGCCCTTGATCACCTGCATAAGCTCATCGACGGTTGAATTTGGATTTTCAATTCTTTTAATGACGCCATCAATGACCTCTCCAAGATTATGTGGAGGAATATCTGTTGCATATCCCGCTGAGATTCCAGTCGAACCATTTACGAGCAAATTAGGAAAACTGGCTGGTAATACAACTGGTTCTTTACTTGTATCATCAAAGTTTGGAATGAATTCAACTGTATTTTTCTCAATATCACGTAAAAGCTCGGAAGCAATACTTGACAGACGAGCTTCGGTATAACGCATTGCTGCTGGTGGGTCACCATCATTACTACCGTTATTTCCGTGCATTTCAACTAAAACATTGCGAACCTTCCAGTCCTGACTCAAACGAACCATCGCATCATATACGGAAGTGTCACCATGTGGATGGTAGTTACCAATTACATTACCAACTGTCTTGGCCGATTTACGGAAACCTTTTTCACTAGTGTTTCCTTCAACATGCATCGCGTATAGAATCCGTCTTTGAACTGGCTTTAGGCCATCCCTTGCATCAGGTAATGCACGATCTTGAATTATATACTTACTGTATCTACCGAAGCGATCACCTATTACCTCCTCAAGAGGCAGATCGCGAAATTTTTCTGCTTGTACCATCTATCTGTTACTCCCCTTCTACGACCGATAAATTTTCATTGTCCAAAATATTCGAATCATCCTCAAGACCAAAGGCAACATTTGATTCAATCCACTTACGACGTGGCTCTACTTTATCGCCCATAAGTGTTGTTACTCTACGCTCGGCTCTTGCTCCATC
Source organism: Ferdinandcohnia sp. QZ13 (assembly GCF_031324165.1). Lineage (NCBI taxonomy): Bacteria > Bacillati > Bacillota > Bacilli > Caryophanales > Bacillaceae > Ferdinandcohnia > Ferdinandcohnia sp. QZ13. Next base: position 473,795 of record NZ_JAVIVW010000001.1, read on the forward strand.
ATCGATTCGGACTCGAATTAGCGTTCTCGTTTCAGGGTTCATGGTTGTATCCCAAAGTTGGTCAGCATTCATTTCTCCTAAACCTTTATAGCGCTGAATGATATAACCTTTTCCTACTTTGCTAATTGCATCCTTTAACTCGTCATCACTCCATGCGTATTCAATGACTTCCTTTTTACCTGTACCTTTGCTCACCTTATAAAGTGGTGGAAGGGCAATATAGACCTTACCCGCTTCAATTAAAGGCTTCATATAACGATAAAAGAACGTTAAGAGCAAGACTTGAATATGTGCCCCATCGGTGTCAGCATCTGTCATAATGACAACTTTGTCATAATTGATGTCCTCAACAGTAAAGTCTGCACCAACTCCACCACCGATTGTATGAATGATCGTATTAATTTCTTCATTTTTAAAAATATCAGCAAGCTTTGCCTTTTCCGTGTTGATAACCTTACCCCTTAATGGAAGAACTGCTTGGAAACGACGATCGCGTCCTTGTTTGGCTGAACCTCCAGCAGAATCACCCTCAACTAAGTAAAGTTCATTTTTTTCAGGGTTTCGGGATTGAGCAGGAGTTAGCTTACCACTTAATAGTGTTTCGGATTTTTTTCGTTTTTTTCCACTTCTAGCTTCTTCTCTTGCTTTTCTTGCAGCCTCTCTTGCCTGGGAAGCTTTAATTGCTTTTTTTACAAGAAGAGTACTCACATCCGGATTTTCCTCAAGGAAATAAGCAAGGTTTTCAGATACAACTGAATCTACGGCTGAACGAGCTTCACTTGTTCCAAGCTTACCTTTTGTTTGACCTTCAAATTGTAAAAGTTCTTCAGGAATACGAACAGACACAATCGCCGTTAACCCTTCACGAATATCAGAGCCATCAAGATTTTTATCTTTCTCTTTTAATTGGCCGATTTTCCGAGCATATTCATTGAAAGCACGAGTTAATGCCGTCTTTGATCCAACTTCATGTGTCCCTCCATCCTTTGTTCTAACATTGTTTACAAAGGATAAGATATTTTCTGAATACCCATCATTAAATTGGAAAGCAAAGTCTACTTCAATTCGGTTCTGAATACCCTCAAAAGATACAACAGGATGTAAAGTATCTTTTTCCTCGTTCAAGTAGTCTACAAACGCTTCTAGACCATTTTCATAATGATAAACTTCCTGAAAATCATTTCGCTCATCAATGATCTCTATTTTTAACCCTTTCAATAAAAAGGCTGATTCTCTCAAGCGTTCACTAAGTATTTCAAAATTAAAAGTAGTTGTACTAAAAATCGTTGGGTCTGGTTTGAAATGAATCGTTGTACCTGATTGATTCGTCTTCCCAATGTTTTCAAGCGTGGTAGCAGGTATTCCACCGTTTTCAAAGCGCTGCTCATATATAAATCCATTACGCTTGATCGTAACAGTTAGCCATTCTGATAATGCATTAACAACAGAAGCTCCAACCCCGTGGAGACCTCCACTTGCTTTGTACCCACCTTGACCAAATTTTCCACCTGCGTGTAATACTGTGAAAATTACTTCCGGTGTTGGCTTACCCATTTTATGCATTCCCGTTGGCATACCACGTCCTTTATCCTGGACACTAATACTATTGTCTTTATGGATTTTAACAATGATGTGATTACCATAACCAGATAGTGCCTCATCCACAGAGTTGTCTACAATTTCATAAACAAGGTGGTGAAGACCTTTGCTATCTGTACTTCCTATATACATACCAGGTCTTTTTCTTACAGCTTCAAGTCCCTCTAGTACCTGAATCGCATCATCATTGTAATCAAATTGTTGCTTTACCAAAAAACATACCCCTTTCATATACAAAACACTTGGGAGTTTACCCAAGCACATAGCTAAAAATTAGCCTCTCTCTATATAAGTAGTACTATTAGAAGTATTTCTTACTTAACAGAACAAATGTTTTGTTTTTTGATGCCCTACCTTTTATTTTATATCTTTATCTAGATTTGGCAAACCGTTTCTCGAAAAAAGGCGAAAATCCTTGTGTAATAACAAGGATTTTTGTCTCGTGATTTGTTATTTTGTCAGCGCATGCTCAACCTTGATACAGCGATCCATGACAACGGTATATCCACGATCCTTTAAGAAATTGTATGCTTCCTCACTCACACAACCAAGCTGTGACCAAAATACATCTGCATCAATTTCAACAAAATCTTTCGCAACATCCATTAAATACTCAGAACGGCGAAAAACATTGACAATATCAATATGTCCTTTAATTTCTTTAAGTGATTTAACAGCTTTTACACCTAGAGTCTCATCAATTGTTGGATTTACAGGAATAATTTCATATCCAGCGTCCTGCATTGCCTTACTCACCATATTGGAAGTTCTTTCAGGGTTATCAGATAAACCTACAACAGCAATCCTTTTACTTTTCTTTAATATCTCACCAAGTTCAGCACGAGTTGGAATTTCCATTGTCATATTTGAATCCCCTTTTTTAAATAGTAGACAATTTGATATCTCTCATAGTATTTCGGTCCCAAGCATAGATATTCCTTCATATATTTTGATTTTTAACCGCTAATGATGGTTTCCTATATGATATTTACCTATTTTTTGTTGAAATTTATAAAAAAAATCATTGTAAAGAAAAATTTCTAGTATAATGAGATTACTTGTACAAGCATGGTATTATAAGAACAGAACAATTTGCCAAAACTAGAAATGGTAATTTTGGTTCAAATTGTACAATGTTGCACACAAGCACTTATCTATATTTTATTAAAGGAGTTATGTGTATGGTAGTAGAACTTATTATTATTCTCCTGGCTTATCTTCTTGGATCAATCCCATCTGGGTTAATCGTTGGGAAGGTTGGCTACGGTATTGATATAAGGGAGCATGGCAGCGGAAATTTAGGTGGGACCAATACATTCCGGACACTTGGTAAAAAAGCCGGGTTAATTGTAACAAGTGCTGATATCTTAAAAGGAACCTTGGCAACTGCACTTCCGTTTCTATTATCGAGTGATTTACATCCGTTATTAGTTGGAATTGTAGCAGTCGTTGGTCATATGTATCCTATTTTCGCAGGATTTAAAGGTGGAAAAGCAGTTGCCACTTCTGGTGGAGTACTTTTAGCTTATAATCCAATTCTGTTCCTAACGACCTTATTATGCTTTTTCATTTTCTTAAAATTGACGAAAATGGTTTCCTTATCTTCTATGCTAGTTGCCCTTTATTGTATCACATTCAGCATTGTGTATAGTATTTTTATTAAAACAGATTATCCTTTAATCATCGTTGTTTCATTACTTGCGGCGTTTGTATTTTATCGTCACCGTGCAAACATTTCTCGGATTAAAAACAAAACAGAACCGAAGATTAAATGGTTATAAGAAAAGTGTTAGGCGCCCAGTCTTAGTCGACATGCATAAAACGAGCACTGACAAACTTCCGAAACGATTAGCTAGGCTAGAAAGTTGATAACGCCTGGAACTGGACAATAAAAATTGACGTGTGAGCCTTTTAGGTCACACGTCTTTCATTTCTTTAGATAATTCGATCAAAAAATTCGAGGATTTTACGGTTTACCTTGATTTCATTTTCCTTCTTCGAAAAACCATGCCCTTCATCCTCCAGTACAAGATATTCGACTTCCCTACCTTTATCTTGCAAAGCCTGTACGATTTTATCAGATTCTGCCTTTACAACACGTGGATCATTAGCCCCTTGGATTACTAACATCGGCTTTACCATGCCATCTAAATGAGTAATCGGTGAATACTCGATTAACTTTTCACGGTCCTTCACAGGATCACCTACCCACTGATTCATGACCGGTTTCCAATGCTCAGGAACGGAATCAATAAAGGAAAAAAGATCACTTGGGCCAAAAATATCAATCACAGCTTTGAAGTATTCAGAATGCTTGCCATGGAGTAGAAGTGCCATATATCCACCATAGCTGCCGCCTAATAGTAGAATTTTGTCACGATCTGCATAGCCATTTTTGATTAACCATTCCAATCCTTCGATATTATCTAGGCGAGGTCCATGCCCCCAGTCACCCTCTACCATTTTCGTAAATTCCAAACCGTAACCGGTTGAACCACGGAAATTCGGTGCAAAAATGCTATAACCACGATTCACTAAAAACTGAAACATCGCTCGAAAAGACTTTCTTTCCGCAGACTGCGGACCACCATGCGGCCATAGAATGACATGCCCATTCGAAACATCCTCATTGGCCTTAAAAAAGAGCGCTTCAACTTCTAGACCATCAAATGATGGATACGTAATCACATTAGGATGAACAAGCTCCTCTTCTTTTACCCCGGGAACCCCATAATTAGTACATGCTGCCCATGTATGGTCATTAGCCGAGCGCTTATAAATATTAAATGGACTTGTAGCAGAACGCCCCAATACATATAGGTTATTGCTTTCTGTCACAACTAATTTTTCAATAACAGATGCCGGAGTCTCCAGCTTCTTCAATTCACCAGATTGGATGTCAAAGGCATATAGAAAATCCTCCACGCCCTTCTCACTCACAATATATATTGTTTGAGATTGCTCATGATATTTTATAGATTTAAAATCCTCCATTTGAAGTGAAACAACCTTTGAAAATTGCTTTGAATTCACATCATATTTGGCCAGATACGAAAAATCATCATCATAATCCGTTAATAAGTAAACCGTTGTTTCAGATGTAAACAATACATCCGAAACAGTATGCTGTTTATCCGTTTCTGGTGTTAAGCGATATTCCTTATCGTCTTTATGTAAAAAGGCTAACGAATATGTATTTGCAAAATGTTTTAAATAGATTTGACTGCTTTCATTCGGACTTAGAGCGGTTAAATAAGTCGCCGCATCAATACCTTCGTTCATAATCCACTCTTCTTCCGTTTCTAAGTCAAAACAATATGAATTCAAACACATTGCATTATCCTTCGTTGAAGTGTAATATAGTTTCTTTCCGTCCTTTGATAGTATTGCTATCATGTGACGATGCCCTTCATATATTCTTACAGGCCTTAACTCCCCACCTTGTGGCTGTAATGCATATAATTGAGTATTTTCATCCCCATCTTTATCAAAGCCCGCAATCAAAAATTGACCATTTTTATCAAAGATAAGCTCTTGACAGCTTTGATCAATGAATGTGAGTGGATAAGGAAATTGATTTGGTAAATCCATTCCCCAAAGATTATATGTCCCACTCAAATTCGTGCTAAATACTAACTGTTTTTCGTTAGGACTAACCGTAAAATTTTGAATACCAAAGGTTCTAAAAAACTGTTCTACATCTGGCTTTTGGAATTTCATTACTGAACACCTACTTCAACATAGTTTGATTTTCTCTTTATTTCATTCGACAGACTTCCAAATTGTCCTTCCTACTTATTTCGACTTAAGAAATACATTGAAGATTATAGACAATATTCGATAAATTTCTAACATTTTTCATAGTTTTGTATTATAGTAGAATTATCATACATTACGGGGTGCAATGTCATATGAGAACAAGTAGAAGGAAACGAAAAAAAATCAATATCACGAAATATCTTATTAGTCTACTTATTTTATTGCTTATTCCATTAGGTGTTTATTTTACACTAAATAATGTTAAAGCTGATTCTGTTACTAAAGACTACATTGCCCATAATCACGATTATAAAAAGACAGAGCCGGAATTTAAGCCATTTACAACTTCAATGACACTTGCAGCAATTGGGGACATTTTAATTCATTCAATTGTTTATGATGATGCGAAGACAAGCAATGGTTATGATTTCAAACCAATGATTGCAAATGTAAAGGGATTACTAGAAAATGCAGACCTTACGATTGCCAATCAGGAAACAATCGTTGGTGGAACTGAAATTGGACTATCGACCTATCCGAGCTTTAATAGCCCTTTTGAGGTTGCTGATGCATTTAAGGATGCTGGTGTCGATATTGTTTCTATCGCAAATAATCATACGCTTGACCGAGGCGAAAAGGCCATTTTAAGTGCAACAAATTATTTAAATAAGATTGGTATGGAATATACAGGAGGTTATCAGAGTCCAGAAGATAAAAGTAAAATACGTGTGTTAAATCGAAATGGAATCAGCATAGCATTCCTATCTTACACCTATGGGACAAATGGCATTCCTGTGCCACAAGGAAAAGACTACCTCGTTAACTTAATTGATATGGAATCCATAAAAAAAGACATCAAAGCAGCCAAAGAAGAAGCTGATGTCGTATCAGTTAGTATGCACTGGGGAAATGAATATCAACTATACCCGAATGATTATCAAAAACAACTAGCTCAACAGCTTGCAGATGAGGGTGTTGATATCATTATTGGTCATCATCCCCACGTATTACAGCCAATGGATTGGTTAACAGGTAAAAATGGTAATCAAACATTTGTTGTCTACTCACTAGGAAATTTCTTATCTGGACAGATGTGGGATTATAAAGATATTGGCGGGGTTTTACAGGTTGAAATTGTCAAAGAGGTAAAATCAAAGGATGAAACCATCATACATGTTCAAAATCCAAAATTCGCACCAACATTTGTGTCAAATAGTCACTATAAAAACTTTAAAGTCGTACCACTCCAAGACGCAAACGATTTTGGGTTAAGCAATGCGTCTAGTAAATATGAAGAAATGACTCATCACATGAATCAATGGCTGGATTCGAAAGAATAGATTAAACATACAAAAGGCATATCCTCCGATATGCCTTCAGAGTAGACAAAGTCAGTTCTGACTTTGTCTACACGTTTTTTTAAGGATATCTTGATGTAATTTCTTTCCCCAGACTGTCTTGAAAACGCTTGTCAGACATGGCGCGCAGCCGATCGAAGATGCGAATAGAAGTTGACTTCATGAGCGGACGAGAGAGGCAAGCAACGAAGTATGCGAGCGTTTGTCAACAGTCTGCAGGCATATCCTTCGATATGCCTTGTTATCTTTATTCCTCTTTCTTTTTAGCATCTTCATATGCCTCATGCCAGTCAGGATAGTGTTTTCTAATCGATATTGGCCGGAATGAGTCTTTTTTTACACAAACATGGGATGAGGTTGCATTCACTGATACCTCTCCATCTGGTCTTTCAATTCGATATCCATAAATAACACGAAGGCCATCATAATGTTCAATCCATGTCTTCACTAGTGCTGTTTCTCCATATCTTAATGGTTTTTTGTAAGAAACCTGCAAATCAATTACAGGAGATAAAATACCATCGTTTTCCATAGCTGCATAACTAAAACCTAAATCCTTAATTAACTGGGTTCTTCCTAGCTCCATCCAAACTAAATAATTTGCATGGTAAACGACACCCATTTGGTCTGTTTCTGCGTAGCGTACTTCGACTTCCTTCTTTGAAATGAGCAATTTGGTCCTCTCCCTACTCTTGTTTTAAAAGTTTTATTAATACAAATATAGTATCATAAATGGAAAAACACTCATAAAAGAAACGAAAACAAAATAGAGTATGCCATCAATCTGGCATACTCTTTCATGTTATTGGTACCCATTTTCACGATCTGCTGCTTCGTCTTTAATCTCTTCTCTCATAGCCGCTATTGATTCTTCACGACGTTCATTCTTCGCTTGAATTCGTTGGCGTTCTTCTGCATTTGAGAACTCCATAGATTCTTGAGCTTCCTCGATGTTTTCGATTGTGTTCTGAACCATGTCTTGTAGTTTTTCTACATTATCACTTCGATCGTCTGGTTTCGGTTTGTTGTGTGTCATGCTTATTCCTCCTATGTAATGTCGTACACCTCTATTTTGCTTCATATATAAAAAATTTATTTCTAAAAGGTAGAGGAATTCTCATGTAAAAAAAGGAATATTTCGCAAAACAAAAGGACGTTGCTATAACGTCCTTTTATCCAGTGAATACGTAATTATTCACCTTTTGTTTGCATAACCTGAGCGTGCTTCCCAGATTTGTCCTGCATCTTTTTACCTTTATTTCCACCAAATCCACGTGGTTGTGTACCAATATGGTTAGGTTTGAATTGTTCATGGTCTTTTTGCGGCATTATTTATTTCCCCTCCTCCTTTTCATTATCACCCGGAAAGGTGATTCTCATGTAAAAAGAAGAGTGGAGATTATATTCAGTAAAGGATTTTGATGGAAATTTACTCAGCTTTTTCTAATCTTTTTTGTTCTAGTCTTGCCTCAATTCGATCCATTGCTTCTTGGTCTTTTAACAATTGTTGTTTGTTTTCTTTGACCAAGTCTGCAAACGATACCTTTCTAACTTTTCTCAATTTTCTCACCTTCCTCTAATTACTATTGTAATAGTAATAATCTCCAAAAACGGATGAAATTATTACAAATTTTCGAAAATTTATTTAAAAATTTTTAAAAGGTCGGTTTTTGTTAAAAAATACGCAAAAAAAGGTTCTAAGTCAAATGTTGGGGTTTTAGGCTACCGCGCTTCGCTTGGTGGCCTCAATAAAAAATGATGGATGGTACCATTCATCATTTTTTATTGAGGAGAATGCCCCCAACTTGGTTAACCAATATGTACCCCTATTCTTTTATACTTGTGTGTTAATAAAATTTTAGCCCTAAAGCGTTCAAACACTCTAAATCCATAAGCATTTCGCTTTAAAACTTTGGTGGAATTATTAATTCCCTCTAGAAATCCATTTGAATATTCATAGGCAAAGCTATTTAATACTTCAACTTGCCAATTTTGTATGGTCTTTATGGCTTTAATCATCTCAGGTATCTTTGAATCCTCAATAAACTTATATAATTCTTCTAATTCTTTTTTAACCAAACTAATCTGGCTTTTTCCATTTACTTTGGCCCGTAAAAACCAAGAACGATAAGCCTCTTTGATTTCATATGCTCTTCTGAGTTCATTAGACATTTCCAAGTATCGCTCTAAATGCCAACGTTCATCCTTAGTTAAGCGCTGGCTATCTTTATGAAATACATGTTTCATACGTTTACACTTTTTTCGGTCGTATCCATGAAACTCATTTTGTATTCGGCGTCTTACTCCATCAAGCCCCCAATAAATGTAACGACAAAAATGAAACCTATCAGCTACAATAACGGGTTTACCCAATGCCTCTTGAACGGCTGCTTTAAAGGAATGATTCATATCCATTATGACTATTTGAACCCCAGATCCATGCTTTCTCAAGTAGTCCTTAATCGTACGTTTATAGCGATTTGGTAAAATATCAATCGGTTCTTTTGTAATCCCATCCGCAATGATTAACTGATATTTCCCTTCCCGGGTATCACCTTTGTATTCATCAATGGCTATAACATTTGGTAGCTCTTCCACAGGACGAATTTCGCTTCGGGATATTTGATCGAATCTACGTATGATGGTTGAAGGAGAACATCCATAGATCTCGGCCGTTTCCTTGAACGTTTTTCCTTTAATCGCTTTTATCGATATTGCTTGATTCCACTCTATTGAAGTACGCTGATAACGCATGACAAAAGGGTTTTTCTCCGAAAAACGTTTTCCACACTCACAGACATAACGTCTACGCTTATAAAAGATTTGAGTTTTTCTTTCAAACCACTTTAAGTGTTGAATTTTTTGTACACGATAGTCATGAACCCTATTCGTTCTTTGATTACATTTGGGGCACCGGTTTACTTTTCGTTCCATTTCAACATACAGTCGCACTACTTCACCGACTTCTTCAACATTGGTTAGGATAGACCCTTTTAATCCAGGAATAATCATGGTAAAATCCATATTGCACGCAACTCCATTCTTTACACTTGTTTCTAGTCAATTCAAGTATAAAAGAATGAAGAGTTTGCGTGTTTTTTTATGCACACAAATTTTTTCTAAACCCCAACAAATATTATAGAGCCAAAAAAAAGAACCAATCTACTATTGGTTCCTTTTGTTACTTTAATTTTTTAACTTTGCTTTCAAGCATTTCTAAGTTCATTTGACCTTTTATAAAATCATTTATCGTCCCATCAGAGTTAATGAAAAACGTTTCTGGTAAACCCAAAACCTTATAATCACTACTGGCTTGGTTTTTAGGATCTACTAAAAGTGGAAATGTGTAACCCTTACCTTCCACAAATTTATGTGCATTTTCTGCCTTGACTTCGGAAGCTGTCATATTGATGGCTAGCACTTCAACATCATTACTTTTATTTTCATAAAATGTTTGAATTTCTGGCATTTCTTCACGACATGGTTTACACCATGAAGCCCAAAAATTTACAACAACCTTTTTCCCTTTTAAATCGGATAAACGAATTGTCTCGTTTTCATCATTTAACAATTGAAGTTCGAAATCAGGTGCTGTATTTCCAATCTCGATCCCGGTTACGCCTCTTCTTTGATCTTGAACAAATTCAAAAACAGCATATCCTACTAGTCCTATTAAAACGAGTGCAATCACTATTTTTTTCACGATTTCAATCCTCCGTAAAATTTCCGCAAATGTCATGTATAATTTCAATTCCCATAATATCTATTTAACCATACAAAAGAATAAAATTAAAAGGCAGTTTTGTGAACTCCACAAAACTGCCCTAGTATTAACAGATATTAACCCTTCATTTTCTCACGAAGAACCATTTGAAGGATACCACCGTGACGGTAGTAATCAATTTCAACTTCACTATCGAAACGAACTAATACTTCAAATTCTTTCTTATTACCTTCTTCGTCAGTAGCCGTAACTTTCACATAGTCACGTGGTTTTACATTTTCGTCGATTTGAACTTCAATTTCTTCTTTACCAGTTAAGCCGAGAGTTTCTGCATTTTCACCTTGTTTGAATTGTAATGGTAATACACCCATTAATACAAGGTTACTACGGTGAATACGCTCGAAGCTTTCAGCAATAACTGTTTTAATGCCAAGTAGGTTTGTACCTTTCGCAGCCCAGTCACGTGATGAACCCATACCGTAATCGTTACCAGCGATAACAGCTAGGCCAGTTCCATCTTGCTTGTATTTCATACATGCATCGTAGATAGACATAACTTCACCAGTTGGCCAGTAAGTAGTCCATCCACCTTCTGTACCAGGAGCGATTTGGTTGCGAATACGGATATTCGCGAAAGTTCCTCTTGTCATGACACGGTCATTACCACGACGTGAACCATAAGAGTTAAAGTCACGAGGTGTTACACCTTTTTCTTGTAGGTATTTACCTGCTGGCGTATCTTTACCAATCGAACCTGCTGGTGAAATGTGGTCAGTCGTTACGGAGTCACCGAATTTACCAACTACACGTAAGCCATTAAGCGGCTGAACTTCACCTGGCTCTTTAGATAACCCTTCAAAGAATGGTGGGTTTTGAATATATGTGGAGTCTTCATCCCACACATAAAGTGCTTCATCCGTACTTTCAATTGCGTTCCAACGCTCGTTATCGTCAAATACACGCTCGTATTCTTTTCTGAATAGCTCAGGTGTAACAGTCTTTTTAACTTCAGCTTTAACCTCTTCTGCAGTTGGCCAAATGTCATTAAAGAATACATCATTGCCGTCTTTATCTTTACCGATAGGTTCTTTTTGAAGATCGATATCAACAGTACCAGCTAATGCATATGCCACTACAAGTGGTGGGGATGCAAGGTAGTTACCTTTCACTAGCGGGTGAATACGTCCTTCAAAGTTACGGTTACCAGAAAGTACAGAAGTAATAACTAGATCATTTTCAGCAACTGCTTTTTCAATTTCTGGTGCTAATGGACCTGAGTTACCGATACAAGTTGTACATCCATAACCAACTGTACTAAAGCCAAGCTTTTCAAGGTATGGTAGTAGACCAGAATCTTCTAAATAACCTGTTACTACCTTAGAACCTGGTGCTAAAGATGTTTTAACATATTTAGGTACTTCTAGGCCTTTATCAACCGCTTTCTTTGCAACAAGACCCGCACCTAACATTACATATGGGTTTGAAGTATTTGTACAGCTTGTGATCGCAGCAATTGCGATATCACCTGTCTTCATTTGTACTTCTTCGCCATCATTGAATTTAACAGTAATCTCCTTATTAATTTCTTCAGGAGTTAAACCGTATCCTTGGTTACCATTCGCAGTTAATGCAGTGTGGTAAGCTTCTTTCATTTTTGAAAGTGGAATTAAATCTTGTGGACGCTTAGGACCAGAAAGATTTGCTTCAATTTCAGATAGATTAACCTCAACCACATCTGTGAAAATTGGATCTACTGCATCAGCTGTATAGAATAAGCCGTTTGCTTTGCAGTATTCTTCTACAACTTTAACTTGCTCTTCTTCACGACCAGTTAAACGAAGATATTCTAATGCTTCCTCGTCAACAGGGAAGAATCCACAAGTTGCACCATATTCTGGAGCCATGTTAGAAATTGTTGCACGGTCAGCAAGTGGAAGTTGAGAAACACCAGGACCGAAGAATTCAACAAATTTACCAACTACGCCTTTTTGACGTAATACTTGAGTTACTTTGAGTGCTAAGTCAGTAGCTGTTGTACCATTTGGTAACGTACCAACTAGTTTAACCCCAATTACTTCTGGTACTGGGAAATAGGATGGCTGTCCAAGCATTCCAGCTTCAGCTTCAATTCCTCCAACACCCCAACCAAGTACACCGATACCGTTAATCATTGTTGTATGAGAATCAGTACCTACAAGGGTATCTGGGAATGCTTCGAACTCACCGTTTTCACCTTCAACTGCATGGACAACGTTCGCTAAATATTCAAGGTTTACTTGGTGAACAATACCTGTTGCAGGTGGTACTGCACGGTAGTTATCAAATGCTTTTTGAGCCCAGCTTAAGAACTTATAACGCTCAGCGTTACGCTCGAATTCTAGCTCCATATTGTATTTTAGTGCATCTAATGTACCTGCTCTGTCAACTTGTACAGAGTGGTCAATAACTAAGTCAACTGGAATTTCAGGGTTGATTTTTTGTGGATCTCCACCCATGTCAGCCATTGCCTTACGTAGTGAAGCTAAATCAACTACAGCAGGTACCCCAGTAAAGTCTTGAAGAATAACACGTGATGGTTTGAATGGCACATCAACCTCTTTTAATTCATCAGTTCCCCATTTTGCTAAGTTTTCAACATGTTCCTTTGTAATTACTCTTCCATCAACTTGACGTAATACAGATTCTAAAAGAACCTTAATGGAATATGGCAATTTTGAAACGTTACCAATTTTAGCATCTTCTAATGCTTGTAAGCTATAATAGTTATACTTTTTGCCGTTTGCTTCGAAAGAAGAACGTGCATTAAATACATCATGCTTTGCCATATGTATACCCCCTTTGTTATAATAATAACGCAATTTTACACAATTGTCGAAATTTAAGAGGAATTTTAAACTCTCCAATTAAATCCCCCGCATAACATATATTAATATAACTATATACATAAGTAAATAACAAGATTGTTATTATACTTTATAAGTTTTACTTATCATCCTGAAGAATAAAATGTTGAAAAAAGTATAAAATAAGGTCGGAGGTGAATAGAATGTCGAAACGTAAAGCAAATCATGTTCGACCTGGAATGAATGATGCAAGCGCACAAGGTGTTGGAGCGGGGTATAATGAAGAATTCGCAAATGAGCCATTAACAGCAGAACAACGTCAAAACAATAAAAAGCGAAAGAAAAATCAATAATTTTTTTATAAATTAAAGCCCGCTAATGCGGGCTTACTTTTTTATTCGTTCACTTCATTCATAATAGATTGTAGATCCTGGTGAAATTGCTGAAGTTGAGATTTTTGGTGCTCTGATGCCACTTCCAACGCATTTTCAATTTGTTGATAGGCTTCATTAACCTCATTTTTCAATCGTTTTAAATGAGTACCATAGTCAGGATCATTGCTAACGATATTTGCATAAACATCCTTCGCTTGTTCTGTTCCTTGCTGTGCAGCTTGGAATGCTTGTTGTTGATTTTTATGATACGGCATTTTTTCAACTCCCTTAAGGTAATTCGTGCAATTATAGCTTACCTTTTTTCCAAAAAATCATTCGGAACACAATCGCATAAAAAAGTGGAAAAATACTATCCTAATACTTAAGGGAGGGATAAAATATGGGTGAAAAAAATACATTCAAGGATATTAGAGCAAATGGTGGACAAAGCACCGGAAGTCAACCACAACCACTGAGTGGTTCGAAAAAAGTAAAAAACCGCAACCATTCAAGACAAAATAATAACCCTGGACACGATATGTAAAGATACATCATGATAAAAAGCCGCACTACTAGCGGCTTTTTATTCTATAAGTGTACAAGCTTTTACAATTTCATTAATTTCCTCTTTTTCAATGGTTCGAAAGTCAAGAACGACTTCGTTATTTTTAATCCGAACAATGATTGGTGTGGAGTGCTGACGTAACTTTACTGCAACATCCTCTGCTGACATTTTAGTATGTGTTAAACAAACTACATGGGTTGGTACCTCAACTCCAGGCATTGTTCCGCCTCCGATAGGCGACCCTTCCTCTTTTAATTGAATGGTAAATTGATTTGTTTGTTCTAATAAACATTTCCTAAAAAGCTGACAGCGTTCCATGATCTTCTCTTTTGTAACAATGATGTCCCTTATTGTTGGAATATCCGAATATCTTCCTTTCAGGTAGGAAAATAAAGTTGCTTCAAGAGCTGCATATGTCATCTTATCAACACGTAAAACCCGAGCAAGTTGATGTTTTTTTAGTTGACTAATTAATTCTTTTTTTCCAACAATAATACCTGCCTGTGGGCCACCAAGAAGCTTATCCCCACTGAATGATACAAGATCAACACCTTGTTGAAGGACTTCTTTTATGACAGGCTCATCCCCAATTCCACGCTGTTTAAAATCGTATAGGACGCCACTTCCAAGATCTTCATAAATAACAAGATTGTCTTTTTCATTTTTCAGTGTGACCAATTCTGAAACCTCAATTGTTTTTGTAAAACCTATTGTCTTAAAATTACTCGTGTGTACCTTAAGAATCATGGCTGTTTCCTCAGTTATCGCATTCTCATAATCTTCTAGATGTGTTTTATTGGTTGTACCGACCTCAACTAGCCTTGCTCCACTTTCCTCCATAATCGCAGATATGCGAAATGAGCCACCTATTTCCACTAATTGTCCTCGCGAAACAATTACCTCTTGGTTTTTAGCTAATGCACGCAAAACAATAAAGACAGCTGCCGCATTATTGTTTACCACCATCGCACTCTCGGCACCTGTTAACTCCTTAAGGAGGGATTCCACAATTGAATGGCGTGAGCCCCGCTTCCCCTCGCTTATGTCATACTCTAAATTGGAATAGCCTTTTGAGATATCTACAACATGTTGAATCGCTTGGTCACTAAGCCTAGCTCGTCCTAAATTCGTATGTAAAACTGTTCCAGTAGCATTGATTGTTTTGGTTAAGTAGTATTTTGTTCTGTTTACTAGCTCATCTTCTCCTTCTTGGAAGATAAATGCCATCATTTCTTCTCTTGATGAAATCTGTTTATCCCACTTTCCATGAACGATATCATTTCGAATCTTGGCGACTACCTCCCGTAGCACGCTCGTCAAATATTCCTTTTCCACTTGATGCAGAGTCTGAAATTGTTCAAAGGATGAATGGGTTTGTAGATCATGTATTGCCGGGAGTAGTTTTACTTTATTTTTCATGCCGATTCCTCCACATAAACTTACATATGTATGTCTATTCTTACATAATTTTAGTTGACATTCCAACAGTTTGTACCTTTTCTACGTTTTCATTATCACGAACAGCCTTCCTCTTGAATACCTTAAATATAGAATGACATGGAGGTTCATAACATGAATAATTTCGATGATTCAAATCCTCTCTCCATAAATGGATTAGAGGACTGGATGAAACAATTCCTCGAAGACCCATACCTTTTAGACGATTATCAATTTCGAATTGATTTGTTTGAAACACAAAATGAATACATTATTGAGGCTGAATTATCAGGATATCAGCCCGAGCAAATCCAGCTACATGTCAAAAACGACTCCATCCTTATCAAGGTGACAGATTACGAAAGACCTCCAAATGATACACTTTTAACCGAAAGAATTGTTACCCTTCCTTTCGAATTAGAAAAAAAGAAAATAGAAGCGCTATTTCGAAATGAAATTCTTGAAATATACATCAAAAAAAATAGCAAACGTAAAAAGAAGAAGAGCAAAATTAAAATAAAAGTCCTGTAAAAAGCTACAGGACTCTTTCTAATTTGGTACTTTTTCAAAATTTATGATCGTTGTTCCTGGAAAATAAAATTGGATAATTTCTACATACTTTTTCCCTTTATCCCCCATAATACTTGCTCCCCATTGACTCATCCCAACTCCATGTCCATACCCTCTCCCCTTCATCACATATTTAGTATCACCAGAATCAAGTGAATCAATATAATAGCTTTTAAAAATGGTACCGCCTATCATTGGTCGAATTCGATTTAAATTCACATCTTCAAGCGTAACATTTCCTAAAAGAACGGTTCCATCAATTAATCTTTGTAAAAATTCAACTTCAATTGATCCTGTCATAGAGCGGTTCGATTGATAGGTTTCTGGATTTATTTCGAATTTGGGAATCGAAAGAATCTTAATATCTCCCGGAAAGCCTTGTCGATTTATAGATCTTTTCATGACACTTGTTATTTCTTTATCCTTTTCCTGGAGTTCATCCCATGCATCCACAGACTCCCAATCGATTTCTTCAAGATTAATTTGCGTTTTTGATAGTGTAAATTCCCAAGGATGAATTGGGTCAAACGGATCTTCTTTGATTGGATAAAATGACCTACTGTCTCCTCCCCATACATTTTTATTATTCTCTGTCATTCCGCCATTACTAGCCGAATAAAAGGCATCAATCAGCTTATTTTTAAATGTAATCACTTGACCCTTTGTAGCCTCAACTGCTTTTGTTGTTCGTACATTCCATGCATATCCACCATACACCTGATAGAAAGTTGTGTCGTCCATTTCTTCTTTTAAATGGGATACGGCATACGTTCTTGCAGCCAGTGCCTGCGCCTTTAGAGCCTCGATATTCCAAGAGGGAAACACCTCTAGTGGAACGACTCCTTTTAAATAATCTTCTAATGGAAGTTGATTAACTGGACGTACAAAACGGTTATTCTCTACTTGAAACTCCATTGCACCTAGGTATGGGCGTTCATCGATATAAACACGATGATCTTCGTTATAGCTGCGAGGGATTAAAACAAAGCTGCTATCTACCTGTTGGTTAATTTCTCCTCCTTTTAGATGAAGATTACCATCTTTTATATATAACCGATAGTTCACTCCTTCTTGCAATGATAAGGTAGGATCCAACGTGAAATATTCTCCCATAAATTTCATCTGAACCTCTTGAACATTCCCTACAAAATTTTCAAGTCGAACACGCACTAGTTCTTCGGTATCACCATGTGATAAATCAAATGTAAAAATAAGTATACACGTAAAAAACAGAATCTTTTTCATATCCGTATCATGCCCATTCACTCAAAAAATATATGATGTTCTATTTTTGATATAATTTTACCTTTTCCTGTTACCAAACTATTGAGGAATAATGTATAATGAACCAATGAGGTGAACAATTTCATGCAGCAATTATCTGGATGGTTTTTATGGTTTATTTTAATATGGGTAATCTTTTTTATTACAATTCTTGCAATTGGCGGCTTTTTTATGTTTCGAAAGTTTTTAAAGAAACTTCCAAAAGAAGATGGAATGTCAGATTTAGATTGGCAGGATTATTACATAGAACAAACGCTTCATATGTGGTCAAGCGAGCAGAAGGCATTATTAGAAGATTTAGTAAAGCCCGTTCCAGAGCTCTTTCGTGATGTAGCTAGACAAAAAATCGCTGGGAAGATAGGCGAACTTGCATTAACCGAAAAAGCAAAACAAATTACACAGGATTTAGTTGTTCGAGGATATATCATAGCCACACCAAAACGTGACCATAAGTTCTTATTAAAAACATTAAAAGAAAAGCAAATAGATGTGACACCATATAATGATCTATTTTAAAAAAACTCGGCATATAAATGCCGAGTTTTTTAAAGCTCTGAAGCAAGTCTTTTATACTTTACATACATTGCAATTCGCCATGGGACAATCATCGAAAATGCTAGAATCCAGAACATCCCACTTAATGCCCCAAAATCAATCGTTGTACTTAATACAGATTTTAAAACAATCCGAACTACTAATAAACCTACTAAAATATAAACAAATGCTTTAGAACGTTTCATATAGATATCATTGTCTCTAATTTCGAACGATGATGTTTTTATTAAAAGGATAGAAAAAAGCATCCCAACGACAACAGCCTCTAAAATTTCAAGTGGTGTGACACGAAACATCGGAACGATAAACATAAGTGCTCCAGTGCTCATAAAAACAGGTGGCAAAATAATTTTTTTCACAGACGCAGGTTTTTGAGAAGATTTTGTTCTTAAAAAGGTTACGAAGATTGCCATCATAATCGCGACAATTGAAGATGCAATAACCAAATAAATCAGTCCTTTTAGTAATCGTAAATTGTTTGGTATAGCCAAATGAAACCCATTTAAGACAACATTCTTAAATGGGTTTACACTTAATTTAACACTCTATTAATGGCTTCTACAACTCTGCTTTCATCGAAAGGTTTTACAATATAATCCTTCGCTCCAGCTGAGATGGCATCCACCACCATTTTTTGCTGTCCCATAGCAGAGCACATGATAATTCGAGCCTTTGGGTCAAATTCTTTAATCATTTTAACAGCTTCAATGCCATTCAGTTCAGGCATTGTAATGTCCATAGTCACAAGATCAGGTTTTGTCTCTTTGTATTTTTCAACAGCTTCAAGACCGTTCTCAGCCTCCGAAACCACTTCATGATCCGCTTTAACTAATATGTCTGTGAGCGTGAGTCTCATAAATTTCGCATCATCAACTACTAAGATTCTAGCCACTTTACTGGTCCTCCTTGAAAACACTTATCTGGTAACTTATTCGACTAAAAACCCGTAAATCCTCCAAAGAGTGCAGTCGCATATGCAATTATTTTTGTCATCCAGTCAAAATACAGTATAACTCCCATAATAATCATTGCATATCCACCAATTTTTACTATCTTTAAACTGTTTCTTCGAATCCATTGTAAGCGACCAATAAAAAATGAAAGGATAAGAAATGGAATTGAGAATCCTAATGAATACATGACCATATAAAGCATTGCAGAATCTGGATTTGTTCCCGCAAGTGCGATAACTGACATTAAAATAGGTCCCATACATGGTGTCCAGCCTGCAGCAAATGCCATTCCGATAAACACGGACCCGACATATCCAGCTGGTCGATGTTTGAATTCAATTTTGCGATCCTTCATTAAAAACTTTGGTTTAATAATACCAAGTACAAAAAGACCAAAGAAAATAATGAAAATCGCTCCAATTTGACGAATTAAGTCTTTATAATCACTAAATATTTGACCAACGAAAGATGTTCCAAAGCCAAGCATCACAAAAATAATCGAAAAACCAACTAAAAAGAAAATTGTATGTAAAATACTTCGTTTTTGCAGCATTGCATTTTCAGATTTTAATTCGCTAACAGATGCTCCTGTTATATACGATAAAAATGCTGGATATAACGGTAAACAACAAGGTGAGATAAAGGATAAAAATCCGGCACCAATAGCAAGGAACACATTAACATCTGCCATTTTAACAACCCCCATAATCAAATGCGCCTTGGCGTATTTGCGCCCGATTTTTAGGCCCAAAGGAAGTGGGTCATAAAGACGTTGCCGCAGGATGTGGCGGTTTTAGTCTCTTAATCTTACTGCTCTAAAAGTTTCCTTTGAAAAATCGTAGCTTCCGCCGGAGGCTTTAACTTTATTCATTCTTTGTTTGAACTCCAATACAAAGTGATTAATCTTTTTGCATCATTATCCCACTTAAGAAAATAGAGACCTCAACTGAATAAAGTTATGTTCATTACCATTCTAGCAAAAATACATTCGTATTCATAATTTTTAATATGAACGTTTTGTGTCATTGCACTATTCGTAAGTTGAATATATTTCCAAAAAAGTTTTATTACCTAATTACCATTATATGTTATACTATAATATAACTTGTCCATAACGAACCTTAAAAACAAAAGAAGGGGTTTTACCTTGTGTCTAAAGAACAACTTCTCCTAAAAATTGAACAAAAGAGAACCGAATTGGTTGAAATTGTCTTGAAGCACGGTTTTACCGCTACGGTCACCATTAAAGTAAGTCAAGATTTAGATCATCTATTAAATCAATATAATACAGGAAGAAAAAAGAAAAGCCTCTCTAATTCATGAGAGGCTTTTTACATGACTGCTTTTTCAACATGATCTACACTACCATTCTGTAGCAAAAACATTTTGTAATATAATCCTTTTAGTGCTAATAACTCCTGATGTGTTCCTCTTTCAACGATTTCCCCTTGATGCAATACTAAAATTAAATTAGCATCTTGAATCGTAGACAAACGATGGGCAATTGCAATTGTCGTTCTTCCCTGTCTCATTTTTTCGAGAGCCTTTTGAATTTCTTCCTCTGTTTCTGTATCGATATTTGCAGTAGCTTCATCAAGCACCAAAATCTTTGGATTATTTACGATTGTTCGTGCAAATGCCAATAGCTGCCTTTGACCACTTGAGAAGGTTGAACCGCGTTCAACAACCTGATAATCATATCCATCTTCTAGTTTTCTAATAAATTGATCAGCTTGAACGAATTTAGCGGCCCCCTCAATATCCTGGTCCGAAATATCCGGATTATTTAAACGAAGATTTTCCCTAATGGTACCAACAAATAAAAATGGATCCTGAAGAACGAGACCTATTTTTTGACGAAGTTCATTATTTTCATAGGATGTAATGAAATTCCCATCTATTAATATATCTCCACGTTCAATCTCATAAAATCTCATTAATAAATTGATAATTGAACTTTTTCCACTTCCCGTATGGCCAACAAGAGCAACCGTTTCTCCTTTTTTTGCCGTAAAGGAGATATTTTTTAATACATCTCGCTTTCCATCATATGAAAAGCTAACATTTTTAAATTCAATTTCACCTTTTACAATCGATGGATTCTCATTTCCAATCGTTTGAGGTGCTAACTCATCATGATCAAGAAGTTCGAATACCCGCTGTGAAGCAACCACTGCTTGCTGCAGGAGCGATAAACGCATCATCATATGGTTAACTGGCTCGAAAAATCGTTCAAGATAATTCACAAACGCATAAAGGACACCTATCTCAATCGGACTCTCCAGCGCAGAGATTCCAAAAAAGCTTAATACCAAAATAATCGTCACGATATAAATAAAATCAACTGCTGGTCTTAGTAGAAGCCCATCAAGCTTTATATTTTTAATTCCCGCTTGATAATGTGCATCATTGATTTCAGCGAATTCACGTCGCAATCGTTTTTCCTGACGGAATACCTGAATGATTGCCATACCTTGAAGGGACTCATTGAGCTTAGCATTCAGTTGGCTGAGTCGTTCCCTCATATCATGGTAATATTTTGAACTGAATTTACGATACGTTTGCATCAACATAAATAAAATCGGTAGTATTACCAAACAAAACAGTGCAAGTTGGACATTTAGATAAAACATTGCTATAAAAACCCCAACTAAAAACACACCATTTTGGACAAACGTGGCAACAACCTCGACAAACATATCCTTGATTGCCTCTGTGTCATTTGTAACCCTTGATACAATACTTCCTCCTGGCGTTTTGTCAAAATATTTCAACCCTAGCTTGTGAACCTTTGAAAATACCTCTATTCTCATTTCACGAATAATTTTCAAAGCGATTTCTTGAAATTTGACAAGTTGAAAATACTGAAGGATCACTTTTGAAAAATGAATAAAAAGGTAAATAGCCCCTAAATATACTAACGGCTTAACGGGAAGATGACGTGGTGTTAAATAGTCATCAATAAAAATTTTTATTAAAATTGGACCAACAATGTCCAAAAGTGTAGCAAATAATAGCAAAGCAAATGCGAAAACAAATTCCTTCGTATGTGATTTTGTGTAAGAAAGGAGCCGAATTAACGTCCGCCTTTGTTCTTTTTTTGTGATTTTGTTCATGCTTTACCCTCCATGCTCAACAAGTGATTCAAGCTGTTGGCGTTGATACATATCACGATACCATCCTTCTTCCCCCATTAACCCCTCATGCGTACCTCGCTGAGCAATTTTGCCATTATCTATGACGAGAATTTGATTTGCATGCTGAATTGCGCTTAAGCGATGTGATGTAATGAAGGTTGTTTTTCCTTCTCGATTTTCTCGTAAGGCACGTAAGATTTCCTCTTCCGTCTTAGCATCAACTGCTGATAAAGAATCATCAAGAATCAAAATTTCTGGGTTCATTAAGAGTGCCCTTGCAATTGAAATCCGTTGCTTTTGTCCCCCTGATAAAGATACACCTCGTTCACCAACAACTGTCTCATATCCATCTACAAACTGTAAAATATCTTCATGAATATTAGCTAGCTTTGCAGCCTCGATAATTTCTGACATGGATGCACCAGGTTTAGCAAACGCAATATTATCAGCAACTGTTGCAGAAAAGAGAAAGTGATCTTGTGGAACATAACCAATTCCCTTACGCAACGCATCTAATGTAAAAGCTTTAATTTCTTTTTCGCCAATCATAATTTCGCCTGTATAGCCTTCTATTTCACGAATGAAAAGTTTTAACAATGTTGTTTTACCAGCACCAGTCTTCCCAACTATTCCGAGTGTATGGCCACGGTTTAGGCTAAAATGAATCTCTTGAAGCGTTTGCTTAGACTCTCCCGAAAAGGAAAATCGGGAAATGGAATACGTAATATCACCAGATAGTGTCATTTCACTAGCATTCTCATAATCTGTAATTTCCATTGGTTCAGCAAGGAGACTTGTGACACGGTCATAGGATGCTCTTCCCCGCTCTACTATATTAAACAGCCAACCAAAAGCGAGCAATGGCCATATAAGCAACCCTAAATAAGTCGTAAAAGTAACCAATTCCCCTAGCGTCATTTCCCCTGAAAGTACATACCTAGAACCAAACACAATAGCAAGGAAGAAGGAAATTCCGACTATCAATGAAATAGTTGGATCATATAGAGCATCAACCTTTGCTACAGAAAGATTTTTTTGAACAACATCATCGGACTGTTTTCGAAAAGATTCGATATCCTCTTCCTCCTGCCCAAATGTCTTAATGACTTTAATGCCACTCACACTTTCCTGGACTTTATCATTTAGGCTTGAGAATGCTTCCTGTGCTTTATGAAAATGTCTATGTAATAGTGTTCCATAATAATTCGTAGATAGAGCCATAAACGGCAATGGAATTAGACAGATTAATGTTAGCTTCCAATTTATTGTTATGGCCATTGTTAATAGAACAAATCCGCCTGTAGCGAGTGAGTCGACTAAAGTTAAAACACCTGAACCAGCCGTTTGCTGTATCGCCTGTAAATCATTTGTCGAATGAGCCATCAAGTCGCCTATTCTTCTCTTCTGGAAAAAGCTTTGTGACATCTTCGTAAAATGCTCATATAAACGATTCCTTAATAACCTTGCTAGTTTTACAGATGAACCAAATATCATGATTCGCCAAAAGAACCGAACGATATAAACGGTACATGCCGTTACCAATAAAATAGCCAGCCATTTAAATAAGATTTCTTTTGTTAGAATTCCTTGTGAAATATAATCAACGATTAAGCCAATTACTTTGGGAGGAACAAGTTCCAGCAAAGCAACTATCAGCAATAAAAAAATACCCGTAATATATGATTTTTTCTCCTGCTTAAAAAACCACATTAAATCCTTAAAGATTTTCATCTAATAATCCTCCGAAAGACGAAATAAGTGCCATAATAGTTTACCAAATTTTTATAATTGTAGGAAGATGGTAACCAAGCTTTTCAAAATGTTTAAGTGAAAAGAATTATATTTATTTAAAATATCTACTATAATTGGGTTTAGATGATAAAGTGAAATATCATTTAGTGAGGGTTTCCTTAATCCCCACTTATACATTTTGCTTTATCTGCATTCTTGAAGTGGGGTCTTACTGCCAATTAATGCGAGATAAATCTGAGGTGATTGATGATGATTAACTACAAGGAGCTTCACCATGTGAGTTTAACGGTAACGAATCTAGAAAAAGCGAAGGATTTTTACAGCAATATTCTTTGTTTACAAGAAATTGAACGTCCAAATTTCGACTTCCCCGGTGCTTGGTATTCGGTTGGGAATCAACAACTCCATTTAATTGTCCTACCTGAATCCCAAACAATTCGAAAGGATAAAAGCTTAAGCAGCCGTGAAGGTCATTTTGCATTAAGAGTGGAAAACTATTATGACACGCTAAATTGGCTCTCCATGCACAATGTAACCGTGCTTGAAAAGCCTGATAGTATCAGTGGTTTTGCGCAAATCTTTTGTGCGGACCCGGATGGGAATTTAATCGAATTAAATGTGGATCAACGGGATTTATAATCATGAATACGTTGAAAGGACCCTTTTATATTCGGGTCCTTTATTCTGGATAGTATTTTAATTATCTGTTCCTGGCTCATAGTAATAAGGATCATTTTTATGATTTTGTAGTTCATTATTGTCTATAAATAATTCTCCATTTTCAGAATAGGTGGCTAACATAATGTTTTCAACATTTTCACCCGCTTTTCCTACCTCATTAATGAGCCAGCTTTGCTTTAATTGTAAATATTTTAAATTATGGTAAATGATTTGACCATCCATTATCAGAGGAATAGGAACATATTCTTTTCTTATCCTTAAATTTAAATCATTGGGCTGAACTGGACGATATTCCGACTTGGGGATCACACTAATACTTCCCGTTTCCTCCATAGTCGCCATGGCAATATATTGCGTATCCGTAAATCCTTTCACCCTTAAATGTGATAAAAATTCATTCATTGGCATTCGCACTTTTTTAAGCCCTTTTCGGTCAATATCCCCATTACGAATTAACACTGTAGGTCTTTCATATAGAATCCATCTTAATTTATTATGTAAGGATAAACGAATTAAAACTTTGTAAAAAACCACAATTATAACTGCATATGTTAAAGCTTTTCCGATGTGGTCATCTTCTACGGGCATACTAATAATATTTGTTAACACAAATATATACAATAAATCGAAAGAATGCATTTGGGATACAGCCTTTTTTCCCGTTATTCTTAACAATAGATATCCTGCTGTAAAAACAATAAATGCACGAAATATTATTTCCAAATCGGTATCTCCCCTAATAATACATTGGTTGTTAAGAGGTATTTTATCCAAAAATAGAAGATACAACTAGTAATTACCTATACAAGGCTAATTACTAGTTAAGACCGTTTTTACTTTTATATCACATTAATCCTTTTCTAATATCCTGTCTTCGAAAATACCCCGACATAACAATTGCTAAAAACACAAAAAGACCACCTTTTTACTGAATCTTTCTCCAGTAAAAACGCGGTCTTTGCGAACTCTAGAAAGTAAAACCAAATGTTTATCAAAATGAACGTTTTAGGTTACACCATTTTAACTATTATCCTTAATTTACCGGTGTCAACAAAAAACCTTTTTTGTAAATGGGTTCTATGATTATTGCTTGTCCATTTGACCGTTCATTGCTTTTAGCATTTGATTGATTTTCTTCTGAGATGGTTTCATACCCATTTGCATCATCATTACTTTTAGCATTTGCTCATTGATTGGTGGATTTTTCTTTAAGTAATTCATCATGTATTTACGTGCAATAAAAAATCCTAATGCAACGCCACCAAGTAAAGCTACCACGATTAGTAAGATAGCTAACCATATTTGCATCATACAAAAACTTCCTCCTTCATGTTGTCTCATTACAGTGTACTAAACCAATAGCAATTATACAATATTTGTTTTATGTTTTCCTAGTCCTTAGACAAACTTTCTTTCCTTTATTGGATTTAACCACCCATATTTATTGGCAGAAAAATCCATTGCTAAAAAACATCGGTCATATTTACGGAGGATTTCAAAAAAAGCCGTTTCTGCCTCAAAGCTTCCAGTTGATTGAAGATGGATGTAATCATTATGTATGGTTAGTTTTGCATAGCTATTAAATTCATTCCATTCTATAGTGTGCATATGACTTTGGCGTTGATAATAGGAATAATGAGCAAGGCTTGATTCAATTTTTTGTTGGATGCGTATTGTTGGAATTGACCTTGTAATGAACTCTATTTGTTTATATAAGATTTGTTTCCGCTCTTGTTTGGATTGGTTATATTCTAAAAACAAATGATAGATTAGTGATTCACGCCCAAAGTAATGAGTGGCAAATTCTTCTTCTATTAAATAGATGTAATACTCTCTCATACTCTTTCCTCCCAATACTATCGATATTGAATAGTATATTCGAAAGAGTCTGTGTTTTTTGTCTGAAACTGGAGTAAGAATCGTCTAGTTTTGTCGAATTTGTTGTTTTATAAGAAAAGGGGTCGGATTCGACCCCTTTCTTACGTTATTGAAGTAATTGCTTCACTCGATTTACAACATTTTCAACTGAGAACCCATATTCTTTCATCACAATTTCACCTGGCGCAGAAGCACCGAATTCGTGGATACCGAGGATTTCTCCCTCATCTCCAGTGTATCTCTCCCACCCAAGAGGTGTTGCCATTTCAATGGCCAATCGTTTTTTTACGTTTTTAGGAATAACGGATTCCTTATACTCAGTTGATTGTGCCTCGAAACGATCCCATGATGGCATACTTACTACGGATACCTCAATATTTTCCTCAGCGAGTTGTTTTTGTGCTTCTACTGCAAGACTTACTTCAGATCCTGTTGCTAAAATTAAAGCTGCCGGTTGTCCAGATTTTGCAGGTGATACTACATATGCGCCTTTTGATACACCTTCATACGCATTTTCAGCTGTTCCTTCTAGAGTAGGTAGGTTTTGCCTTGTTAAAATAAGTGCAGTAGGAACATCTTTTGATTCAATGGCTATTCTCCACGCTGCCGCTGTTTCATTTCCATCAGCTGGTCGTATCACCGATAATTTGGGCATCGCTCTTAATGCTGGTAGTTGTTCAACAGGCTCATGTGTTGGTCCATCTTCACCAACTGCAATGCTGTCATGTGTAAACACATAGGTGACTGGTACTTTCATTAATGCAGCAAGTCTTATCGCTGGACGCAAATAATCAGAAAACACGAAGAATGTTCCACCAAATACTTTTAGTCCGCCATGGAGAGCCATTCCGTTCAAGGCCGCACCCATTGCAAATTCGCGAACTCCAAACCAAATATTGCGCCCACTATAATCATTAGGCATAAAATCAGCAGCATCTTTTATCATTGTTTTATTAGAACCAGCTAAATCAGCAGAACCACCAAAGAATTGTGGCACACTATTTGCGATTGCATTTAATGCCTCACCAGATGACGCACGTGTTGCAAGCTTCTTACCTACTTCATAGACTGGTAACGTCTTTTCCCAACCCTCAGGTAGCCTACAATCTATCGCCATTTCTAGTTGTTTTCCAAGCTCAGTATTGCTTTCTTTATAATTGTTAAACAATTGATTCCATTCTTGCTCACTTTGTTCGCCAGCCTTTTTCACGGTTTCTTCAAAATGTTTATAGACCTCGCTTGGTACATGGAAGTCATTTTCAAATGTCCAATTATATGCTTCTTTTGTTAATTTTAATTCATCAGCACCTAATGGCTCACCATGTGCTTTTGATTTACCAGCACGATTAGGAGAACCATAGCCAATTGTTGTTCGAACCTCGATGAGTGTCGGACGGGTTAACTCTCCCTTTGCTTCCTCAATTGCCTTATCAATCGCATCAACATCATTACCATCTTCCACACGAAGATACTGCCAACCATAGGCCTTATAGCGTTGTTCAATGGATTCAGAAAAAGCCTGATCTAGGTCACCATCTAAAGAAATATCATTTGAATCATATAAAACAATTAAACGACCTAATTTTAAGTGACCTGCTAGTGATGAAGCTTCTCCTGAAACACCCTCCATTAAGTCACCATCTCCACAGATGGCATATGTAAAATGGTTTACAATTTCAAATGTGTCTTTATTGTAAACACCTGCTAAATGACGCTCGGCCATCGCCATCCCAACAGCCATAGCGATACCTTGCCCAAGCGGACCTGTAGTTGCATCAACCCCCGCTGTATGACCATATTCAGGATGCCCCGGTGTTTTGCTTCCCCATTGACGAAATTGCTTTAAGTCATCGATTGTTAAATCATAGCCTGATAAGTGAAGCATACTGTACAATAGTGCCGACCCATGTCCCGCTGAGAGAACAAAGCGGTCACGATTAAACCATTTTGGATTATTCGGATTGTGCTTCATATGTCTGGTCCATAGAGTATATGTCATTGGAGCTGCCCCCATTGGCATCCCTGGGTGACCTGAATTTGCTTTTTCAACAGCATCGATCGAAAGTGTTCGAATCGACGCAATCGACAAGTCAGTAATTGAATTCGTCATAAAACAAACATCCTTTCAAATAATTAATCGGTTCCTATGTAGTATGCACCAAAAGAAAAGAATACATAGAAATCTATGTATTCTTTGTTAATGCAATCTTTTCCGTTTGCTCTCTTTTAATTTTTCTGGAGTTACATCATTTCCCTCTGGGTCTACGACCGTTACCGAATGTAAGGTATTTGTCATTGAATTTCTAAAAACACGTAAATACTCTTGTCTAAGCTCTTGTTGTTCTTCTTTTTCTTTATCCGAAAGACCAACTGACTTTGCTTTTTTTGCAAGAGCATTGATCCGATTAAGTTTATCTTTTGAAAGCATCCGTATTTCTCCTTGTTTCATCTTTTCTAAATCATAGTTCATAGTACTAAATGAAAAGATTTTTTACAAGTATTCCACTTTGCTTAACTTAGCTAGCAGTGATAAAAACCATTCCCATACTTAATAAAACAAATAAGACATAATAGATAAATCCACTTTGTAATTTTTTCAACATGTTCATTTCCACTCCTACAGAATGTTTGTTCGTATTTTATGTTTTTATTATATACCGAACAAATGTTTTGTGTCAACAAAAATTCGAACTTATGTTTGTATAATCAAATAAAACATGCTATACTCTACTTAAGAATTTAGGTTTTTGTCGGACAGACACATGCTTAAAAACCGAACATAATAAAGAGCGAGAATTGAATACATATAAAAAAATATATAAGGGGATGAGTGTAGATGACGACAAAGCTTTCAAAAAGACAGCAGGACATATTGAACTACATTAAACAGGAAGTAAAAGATAAGGGCTACCCACCTTCAGTAAGGGAAATTGGAGAGGCAGTTGGGTTAGCATCGAGTTCAACAGTTCATGGCCATTTGTCCAGACTTGAAAGTAAAGGTTTGATAAGAAGAGACCCAACAAAGCCTCGTGCTATTGAAATATTACAGGCTGATACAAATGATACAATTCCAACTGCAAATGTTGTGAATGTCCCTGTCATTGGTAAGGTTACAGCGGGTCAACCAATCACAGCCATTGAAAATATTGAAGAGTATTTTCCACTACCTGATCGATTTGCTGCGCACGATGATCAAATCTTTATGCTTGAAATTATGGGTGACAGTATGATTGAAGCGGGTATTCTAGATGGAGACTACGTAATTGTTAAACAACAGCATTCAGCAAACAATGGGGATATTGTTGTTGCAATGACAGAAGAAGATGAAGCAACTGTAAAACGCTTCTTTAAAGAAAAAGACCATATTCGACTCCAGCCAGAAAACTCAATGCTCGAACCGATTATTTTAAAAAATGTAACCATTCTCGGAAAAGTTATCGGTGTATACCGTACAATCCATTAAATATGCAAAGGAACATTTCTTCATTGAAATGTTCCTTTTTAATTTTGAATATTTTATTTTCCCCAACGAAGTGCAATGCTTCCCCAACCAAGCCCAGCACCATACCCTGCAAGGATAACTAAATCTCCGTCTTTTATATTTTTATTTTTGACTTCTTCATATAAACCAATGCCTATTGTTGGAGCGGATGAATTTCCATAATGTTGTATCGTTTTAGTATGTACTTTTTCTATAGGAAACCCCAAAGTTTCAATTCCCTTTTCGATGATACGAAGGTTAGATTGATGTGGAATTATAAAATCAACATCAGATATGGCAAGGTTTGAAACTTCAAGAGCTTTATTGACTGCATAAGGAAATTTTTCAACCGCGAATTCAAAAACGGCCCTTCCATCCATGAAAATGGTTTTCTTTTCGGTTAGATGTAGGTATTTTCCACCACTTCCGTCCATTTGCATATTAATGCCGAGAATACCTTTTCCATCAGACACTCTTCCTAGAACAACTGCGGATGCTCCGTCCGCAAAAATCAAAGCAGTTTTTTTATCCATTGGATCAAGCAAAGTGGAACATTTATCCACAGCAACTACCAGCACATTTTGATAAAGTCCTGTTTGAACGAATTGCGCCCCTGTTGATAATGCAGTGATAAAACTTGAACATCCTGAATGGAGATCAAGACCCGCGCAAACTTTAGCTCCAATTTGGTCTTGTACGAGTGCTGCTGTGATGTGTGTATCGTGTGTATTTGTTCCGATAATGACTAAATCAATAATACTTGGATCGATACCAGCATCTTCAATCGCCCTTTTCCCTGCAATTACACACATTTCTGTAAGTGATGTTTCAGTTTTTTCGTATCGTCTTTCCAAAATTCCTGTTTTTCTTACAATTTCTTCTTCTGTGATCCCAAAACGTTGTGCAATTTCCTTATTGGTAATAATTTTTTCTGGAATATTGACTCCAATTCCTAAAATACCTGCATTGTAATTCATTTAATTATCCTCCTAAAACAATGGTATAAAGACAAATGCAAACATATAAGAGATTCTCGTTTATTACCTGTAATACCTTCTTACACTAAAACCTTATTCATCTTAAATTCTATAATCAAATGTATCATCCTCTTCCGTTAGCAATATTACTATTTTCATTTATAAACGGTTGAATGAAAGTGTTCTAAAAAGGGGAAGTTGCTGCTCTACGACGGAGTAACGTGGACTCGATTAAAGGTAGGAATATTTTTGTGCAATTTCTCTAATCCCAACAGGATGAGGTTGATGTATTATTTGGCGACACAAAAAACATAGTACTTCAAAATTTGAGTGAACGGAAACTCATCAATTCAGTTCCTTCCATTTTTCCGCAAAAAAGAACCCTCAACACAATAATGTCAAGGGTTCATTCTTATTAATACATCGTCATATACTGCTCACGTTCCCAAGGGTGTACTTGCGTTCTAAACATATCCCATTCGATCTCTTTAGCTTCGATAAAGTGTTCGAACAAATGTTCACCTAAGGCATTAATTAACACTTCATCCTCTTTTAATTTTTCTAAGGCAATTGCCAAAGTAGATGGTAAATCAACAATTCCTGCTTCATTACGCTCTTCTTTGTTCATAACATAAATATTTCTGTCAACAGGTGCTGGTGGTGTAAGTTTGTTCTTAATACCATCTAAGCCTGCAGCCAGTAATACAGCCATTGCCATATAAGGATTTGCTGCTGGGTCGACTGAACGAACCTCAACACGTGTGCTTAAACCACGTGAAGCAGGGATACGAACAAGCGGACTTCTATTTTGAGCAGACCAAGCCACATAACAAGGGGCTTCATATCCAGGCACTAAACGTTTATAAGAGTTTACAGTTGGGTTTGTAACAGCTGTAAAGTTAGGCGCATGTTTTAAAATACCGGCAATGAAATGTCTAGCATTATCACTTAATTGAAGATCAGCGTTTTGATCGAAAAATGCATTTTCTCCACCTTTAAATAATGAAAGGTTGCAGTGCATTCCGGAACCAGCTACACCAAACAATGGTTTTGGCATAAATGTAGCATGTAAACCGTGTTTGCGGGCAATTGTTTTTACAACAAGTTTAAACGTTTGAATTTCATCACAAGCTGTAAGTGCATCTTCATATTTAAAATCAATTTCATGTTGACCAGGTGCTACCTCATGATGAGAGGCCTCAATTTCAAAGCCCATTTCCTCAAGTTCTAACACGATATCTCGTCGGCAGTTTTCTCCAAGGTCTGTCGGCGCTAAGTCAAAGTATCCACCATTATCATTTAACTCAAGGGTGGGTTCACCTTTTTGATCTAATTTAAATAAGAAAAATTCAGGTTCAGGTCCAAGGTTGAAATTTGTAAATCCTAACTCTTCCATTTCTCTCAAGACTCTCTTTAAATTATTACGAGGATCTCCTTCAAATGGGGTACCATCTGCATTATGAATGTCACAAATTAAACGTGCAACCTTTCCCTTTTCAGCAGTCCATGGGAATACTACCCATGTATTTAGGTCAGGGTAAAGGTACATATCTGATTCTTCGATACGCACAAAGCCTTCGATTGAAGAACCATCAAACATCATTTTATTACTTAATGCTTTTTCTAATTGACTTACAGGAATTTCAACATTTTTAATAGTTCCAAGAATGTCTGTAAATTGTAAACGAATAAATTTTACATTCTCTTCATTTGCTAAACGAAAAATATCATCTTTCGTATATTTGGACATTAAGTTTTCCTCCCCAAACCTTGTTGTAAGTATAGTTTTTTACATGTTCATAATTAATGAAAAAATCTCGACATATCACTATGATGAGGACCGGATTGCTTTTTAAACCTACCTGCTTGAAGCAATTCATTCCTCAATAATTTTCTAAGCTCTGAATTAGATATTTCATGTTTCACAGGCTCGACCGGTTTTTCTTCGACTTCTAATCCGTGGTTTTGAACTGCGAATATTTGTTTAATTCCAGCTAGGTTGACTTTTTGTTCGATCAAGCTTTTGATTTCAAGTAATCGATCAACGTCTTTAAAAGAATATAGTCTTCGATTTGTTTCAGTTCTTGCAGGAGAAATCAGACCATTTTCCTCATAATACCGGATTTGCCGGGCAGATAATTCAGTTAATTGCATGACAATTCCAATCGGAAAGAGTGGCATGGAACGTCGAATTTCGTCACTCATATGGGCTCCTCCTTTGCAATGAATAGTTTGATTTTAATTGATGTTAGATTATCTGTCAAGTTCATGTTAGATAACCTAACATGAACTTTTCTAAAAACAGAGATGGTTTTCTAACAGGTTCAAATTGATCGGTTATAAGATGTGAAATCTCAAATGTTGCGTAAATTTTCTAGTAACATTTCCGAAGTAACTTATTAAAATATGACTGAGGACTTAAAAAATAATTAGACTATAGCAGGTTAACCTATTAAAGACGATCTTGTATGATTATGTTTGTATATAAAGCAATTAAAAACCCACACAATTTTATTGGAGGAAAATTATTTGAATACAATCGTAAACACGATGAATTATAGAAAATCACATCCAAAAAACGCTCAGACTACTCTGAGCGTTTTTGCTTACATTTGTTTATTTATCTACTAATTTTCTCTTTTAAAACAGAACCCGTTGGATCATTCCTCTGTTTTTATGGATATTAGTTGTTTTACTAGTAAACGATTTAAAGCTAAACATATGGCAATTTTCACATGCGAATAAGTAAGGCCACCCTGAACATATGCAACATATGGTGGACGAGTTGGACCGTCAGCTGTTAGTTCTATGCTGGCACCTTGAATAAATGTACCTGCTGCCATGATCACATCGTCCTCGTACCCCGGCATATAACTTGGATATGGAGTTACATGGGAATTAATTGGTGAAGCGAACTGGATAGCCTGACAAAAGGCCACCATCATGTCTTTGTTATTAAATTGAACAGATTGAATTAAATCAGTACGTTCACTATCCCAGCTCGGCTCGGTCTTTAGTCCAATTTTTTCTAAAATAGCAGACGTAAAGACAGCCCCTTTTAATGCTTGTCCTACAATATGTGGAGCTAGGAACAATCCTTGATACATTTCCTGTAAAGTATAAAGAGATGCTCCCGCTTCTGCTCCAATCCCAGGAGATGTCATACGGTATGAGCAAGCTTCAACGAATTCTTTTTTTCCTACTAAATATCCACCGGTTTTTGCTAGTCCTCCACCCGGATTTTTAATAAGTGAGCCGGCAATTAAATCAGCCCCGACATGACAAGGCTCTTCGCGCTCGACAAATTCACCATAGCAATTATCTACAAACACGACCACATCCGGCTTGATTTCCTTCACAAATTCAACCATTTCTTTAATTTCTGCAATTGTAAAAGATGGTCTTGTCGCATATCCTTTTGAACGCTGGATCCCAATCATTTTTGTATTTTCATGTATGGCATTTTTAATCGCAGCAAAATCAGGTCTTCCTTCTGCAGTTAAGTCGACAGTGTTGTAGCCGATATTAAATTCCTTTAATGACCCATTTCCAGAACCACGAATACCAACAATTTCTTCCAAAGTATCATATGGATTCCCTGTAATATAAAGCAATTCATCATTTGGACGTAAAACCCCAAAAAGTGCGATTGAGATAGCATGTGTCCCTGATATAATTTGTTGGCGAACAAGGGCTGCCTCCCCGCCGAAAAGATCAGCGTACACCGCCTCAAGTGTATCTCGGCCGATGTCATCATATCCGTACCCTGTTGACGGAATAAAATGTGAATCACTCACTCGATTGTTTTGAAAGCTTTTAAGTACACGATACTGATTATAATCAATATTTTTTTCTATTTTTTTATGAACTTCTTTAATTTGTTGTTCTGTCTCATCTACTAATTCTGAAATTAGTTTACCATAATCTAATTCTGTAAACATGTTGTGTTCCCCTTTTTATGAATAAAAATCCCTAAGTTGTCCCATTAAAGAATGATTTGAAAAAATAAAACCTGTGCAATCGTATTTTTCGGAATCCTCATTATAACGTAGTTCTTTTAAAATCGTTTCTTGTTTTAAATATGCCAATATTCTACCTTCCGAACTAGGTAGAGACACCTTGTATTCTTCCATATTCTCAATCATGGAATCCTCCACTTTTGTCTTAATCGCCACTAAATCACTTTTATCAAACGCACTAACCAAAGCAGATTTAGATGTTGATGACGGAACAAAATCGGGATGGACTTTATCTTTTTTATTATACAGTGTTAAGACTGGAATTGATTCTACACCTAATTCATCCAAAAGTTTTAATACTGTTTTTTCATGATTAAAATAATCTGGATTTGACGAATCAACTACATGGATAATTAAATCTGCTTCCTTCACTTCCTCTAATGTAGAGCGAAATGCTGCGATAAGTGATGTTGGCAAATCCTGAATAAACCCAACAGTATCCGTTAAAAGGGTTGTTAACCCACATGGTAGAATCATTTTTCGAGTCATTGGATCTAATGTTGCAAACAATAAATTTTCCTCAAATGAATCTGCCTCAGTTAGTCGATTAAATAATGTTGATTTTCCCGCATTTGTATAACCTACCAATGCGATTTGATATGTATTGTTTTTCTTTCTCCGTTCACGATATCGTTCACGGTGCTGCACGATGACCGATAATTGATTTTTAATATCATCAATCCGCTTATGAATATGGCGTCTGTCCGTCTCTAGTTTCGTTTCACCGGGCCCTCTTGTCCCAATTCCTCCACCAAGTCTCGATAATTCAATCCCTTTACCGGTTAATCGAGGAAGGAGGTACTGAAGCTGAGCTAGTTCTACCTGTAACTTACCCTCTTTGGAATTTGCTCTAGAGGCAAAGATATCAAGGATTAGCTGGGTTCGGTCAATTACTCTAGCTTCGAGCTTGGAGGATAAATTCCTAACCTGGCTTGGTGATAATTCGTCATTAAAAATAATGACGTCTGGTTCTAATTCTGCTTCAAGATTAATAAGTTCCTCCACTTTTCCTTTACCAATATATGTTGCTGAATGAACTCGTTCCCGCTTCTGGGTTACAGTCATTAAAACTTGACCCTTAGCTGTTTTCGTTAATGATTGTAATTCTTCAAGGGAATATTGAAACCTATCTTCGTCTTCGGTTTGAGTCTGACACCCTACTAGTATGGCTTTTTCTAATTCTTTCTTTTGTTCGTTTGCCATTCAATTTACCTACTTTCTACAATCAAATGCGCCTTGGCGTATTTGCGACTGACTTTTTCAGGTCCACACGAGGTGGGTCACAAAGACGTTGCCACTGGACGTGGCGTTCTTAGTCTTCATTCACTTTATCAGGTCTTTACTGGCAATTGCCCTCTATAAGGGCTTAATGTCAGTTTTTTGCTGAAAACTACCTTTGAAAAAACCGTGGCATCCGCCTTTTCCTTAAGCTATCATATCAAATTTATTGAAACTACACCAATTCGAAATGAAAAAATCCGCCTAGTTAGTTAGGCGGTAAGTTTATTCCTTGAAAACTAAATCTTGTGTTCTGATTGTTTGAAGTTCCTGTTTACTGTATGAGTCATCGATTAGTAATCTCATCGCTTGTGAGCGTATCGATTTTTCAATCACGTTCCGTACATAGCGGCCATTGCTGAATTTACCAGGAAAAGAATCCATTTTTACAGCTATTAAATGATCACGTAATTTCCTCTCTGCTTCAGGACTGAACATATATTCCCGCTCCACCATCATTTTTGATGCGATTTCCATTAACTGATCCACCGAATAATCCGGAAAATCAATGACTAATGGAAAACGGGAATACAATCCTGGATTTAAAGAGAGAAAGTGGTCCATTTCTTTTGAATACCCAGCTAATATTAAAACAAATTCATGTTGTTTATCTTCCATATGCTTTACAAGTGTATCAATAGCTTCCTTTCCAAAATCCTTCTCCCCACCTCTAGCTAGAGAATAAGCCTCGTCAATAAATAAAATGCCACCAATAGCTTTCTTTACTAAATCTCTTGTCTTTTGTGCAGTATGCCCAATGTATTCTCCAACTAAATCGGCTCTTTCCGCTTCAATCAAATGACCCTTTGAGAGGACATTCATTTGTAGAAATAACTTCCCTAGCAAGCGAGCAACCGTAGTCTTACCTGTTCCAGGATTTCCTTTAAACATCATGTGTAATGCTTGCTTACCTACCTTTAATCCCTGTTCTTCACGTTTTTTGTTAATGTATATCCATGCATATATTTCTTTTACCATTTTTTTCATTTCATCCATACCAACAAGAGTGCTCATTTCTTCCTCTATTTCCACAAGAGCCGCATGCTTCGTTTGGATTTTTGTTAAAACTGCTTCTTTAGAAGTTGAATGCAAGACCTTTAATTTCTTTTTTTCTCCATTTAAAACAACATTTATTTGTCCATTGTTCTTCATTGTAATTGGTTGATCCAAGAGCTCTCACCTCTCATTTTGTAGTACATTATACGCTGCTGGGTTCAATTCGTGACAAAAGCCCAAGGAAAAAACAGAGCGCAAGCACCTTTCCAGCCCTCACAAGCACAAGTCGGTCCGGCTAGAAGATTGTTCTTTATGCTTCATACGGAACGAATTGTGACTTCAAGCTGCTCAAAGCAAAGCTTTTCGCAAGATACTAGCAGATGGCCATTCACGGTGAAAACTGGCTAGGCGCTAGAGCTAGACTATGGGAAGTTAGCCTTTTCCCTTTTTATTTCAACATTTTTTTCACTTTTATGACAAAAGACCCTTGTTTTTTGTCAAAGATTGCGCTTTCCCAGAAAATAATATTCCATAACACTATATGTATATGAGGCACTTTTCAAATCTTGAAGAAAAATTAGACAAGATGAAAAAAAACAACCCTACTTTAAAAATAAGGTTGTTTTTCGTTAGCTATTCAAGCTCAAGCTTAATATTTTTTTGTGGGGCAAAAGTGGAGATCGCATGCTTATAGATAAGCTGTTGCTTTCCTTCTGTTTCTAATAAAACTGTAAAATTATCAAACCCTTTTACTAATCCTCGTAATTGGTATCCATTTAATAAGAATACAGTTACAAATGTCCCATCCTTACGCAGTTGGTTTAAAATCTGATCTTGAATATTAATAGCTTGTTTCATGAACTGTCCTCCTCTAAATCTTCCCGCAATATGCTGGAGCTGTCATTGCCCTTTTTATTTGGACAAAACGAATAATCATATTATAATCTATTCTCCTAAATTCCCAGCTTTCCTGCTATATATTTATAAATTTCATTAAATTTTTCTTCAAACCCATTTTTCCCTGTCATATCAAACCACTTTACATTCATTTTATTTCGAAACCACGTTAATTGACGTTTCGCATATCTCCGGGTATTTTGCTTTAACTCATTAATTGCCTCTTCTAAGGATAATGTGCCATCTAAATAACGATAAAGTTCTTTATAACCAATAGCCTGAATAGATTGGCAATCACGTAAACCTTGAGAATGAAATGTGGAGACTTCTTCAAGCAGCCCTGATTCTATCATCAAGTCAACTCTATCGTTAATTCGGTCATACAATTTGTCTCGGTCCATTGTTAATCCAACAAGGGCAACGTCATATATGAGCTCTTGCTTCTGTTCTTCCATATATTCTGTCATCGTTTTTCCTGTTGTTTTAAAAATTTCCAAAGCACGAATGACTCTTCTGACATTATTAGGATGAATTCGCTCGGCACTTTCTGGGTCAATCTCTTTTAGTTCCTCATAAAGAGAATCCACACCATTTTCATTAGCTTGTTGTTCGAGCGTTTTGCGGTACTCGGGATTTGATGCATCATCTGTAAACTGATAATCATAAATAACAGATTGAATATAAAGCCCAGTCCCGCCAACTATCATCGGTAATTTACCACGACTATGTATGTCTGAAATTAATTTTCTTACCTCGGCTTGAAACTCGGCAACCGAAAAACTTTCATGGGGTTCCTTTATATTAATGAGATGGTGTGGAATCCCCTCCATTTCATCAATTGAAATTTTCGCCGTGCCGATATCCATTCCTTTGTAAATTTGCATGGAATCTCCGCTAATGATTTCGGCATTTAGCTTCTTCGCAAGCTCTATACTTAATTTTGTCTTACCAACAGCGGTTGGACCAATTAGAACGACTAGTTTCTCTTTTTTCGATTCTTCCAATCAATCACTACCTTTACTTCAATTCATACTATTATCGTAACATAGATAATTAGACGAATACTAAATTATTATAACCAAATCAGCAAAGAAAATAACATTTTTTTCTAACCTTAACTAAACTTTATACAACTTTTGACTTATATGGTAAAAACTCGCCAATTCAGCGAGTTTTCAACCCTTATCATCCTATCGTTACATAACACGTTTGAACATCTTCTCCATTTCATAGGTCGAATGGTGTATGATGATTGGTCGACCGTGTGGGCATGTAAATGGATCACTTGTTTTACGAAGAGTTTCGAGTAAAGCAAATATTTCATCGTTCCGTAAGTGATGATTTGCCTTAATCGATGCTTTACAGCTCATCATAATCGCCGCTGCCTCTCTCAATTTCTTAATCTCTATTTTTTTATCATTTAACACTTGCTCAATTATTTCTTCAATAACCTCTTTTTCTTCCCCTTTCGGAAACCATTGTGGGTGTGACCGAACAATGTAACTGTTATGTCCGAATGGTTCTAGGAATATCCCGACTTTTTCCAAGTCCTGCATGTGTGCATTTATATTTATACATTCATCAGTCGAGTACTCAAGAGTAATCGGGATAAGCAATTCCTGTAAATCGGAAATATTTTCGCCAACCTTTTCTCTGAAGTATTCATATTTGATTCGTTCTTGGGCAGCATGCTGGTCAATGATATATAATCCTTTCTCATTTTGAGCTAGGATATAGGTTCCATGCATTTGGCCAATTGGGTACATGACCGGAACACGTTCATCTAGATTTACGGTTACTTCAGAACTTTCGATTTCCGTTTCTTCACTTTTTTCCGTTACAACATTGGTCGCATCCTCATTTTCAGCAATCACTACGTTTTCCATTTCAACCGATTTATTCTCATATGAAGGTTGGGTTACATGTGTTACTGTCTCGACTATCGTTTCTTCTTTCCTAGGAACCTCTTCTACCGTCTCCGTAAATCTAGGGAGAGATGGGTACTGCTCCTGAGGTTCCGTTTTTATAGAATGTTGAAACACAAATTCTTGTTGCTCAGATTTCTGAACTTCTTTCTTCTTAGGATATGCTGCATCTGGGATTAATTGCTTATGTTTAAAAACTTCTTTGATTCCTTCGTCAATTAATTGATTAAGTTCAGATTCTTTACTAATCCGTACTTCTAGTTTTGCTGGATGAACGTTGACATCCACTAATAATGGGTCCATCTTAATATCAAGTAAAACAATTGGAAATCTTCCTATTGGTAAAAGAGTATGATAGCCTTGTTGAATGGCTTTTACAAGCGCATAGTTTCTTATATATCTACCATTAATAATAGTTGAGATATAGTTTCTCGAAGCTCTTGTTACCTCTGGCATAGATACAAAACCTTCGACTGTAAAGTCTAAGGATTCTAGATGGATAGGCACCATTTGCTTTGCAATACTTAAACCATAGATTGCTGCGAGTACCTGCCTCACATCCCCATTACCACTTGTATATAAAAGTCGTTTCCCATTATGAAGTAAACGAAATGAAATTTCCGGATGGGCAAGCGCGATTCGATTTACAGCATCGGTAATATTCCCCAACTCGGTATGAATTGTTTTCACATACTTTAAGCGTGCTGGAGTGTTAAAAAAGAGATTTGAAACTGTAAGATCCGTTCCCTTGCGGCTATTCGTTGCCTTTTTCCATGCAAGCTGTCCGCCTTTAATTAAAATATGAGTACCAGAATTGTCCCCGGTGCTCGTCTTCATTTCCAGCTCAGAAACGGAGGCGATACTCGGGAGCGCCTCTCCTCTAAAGCCCAGCGTACGGATTCGAAATAAATCATTTTCGTCCTTTATTTTACTTGTGGCATGGCGATGAAATGCATTTACGCAATCCTCACTGTCCATCCCGTCTCCATTATCAATAATTCGAATTTTGGAAAGTCCTGCTTCTTCTATTTCAATTTCGATTATTGTGCTATTTGCGTCAATAGCATTCTCGACTAATTCCTTCACAACAGAGGCTGGGCGTTCGACTACCTCCCCTGCTGCTATTTTATTTGAAAGAAGGTCATCTAATTGGATGATTTTCCCCATGCCATCACCTCATTGTTTTAACTTACTTTTATGCTTTTAATTGTTTTTGAATTTCATATAAACGATTGATGGCTTCTAATGGCGTAAGACCTATAATGTCCATCTCTTTAATGGATTTCAAAATATCCTTTTCTTTTGAAGATAGTGACTTTTCTTCTTTTTGATAGCTAGCCTTTGATTCCTCAAAAAACGAAAGCTGCAGATTATCAGAAAGATCACTTGAATCTTCCTTTGTTGCTGCGATTTGCTTTTCACCTTGTTCAAGCTGGTTTAAAATTTCATTTGCACGTTCAATCAAGTTATCTGGAAGCTCCGCAAGCTTAGCGACATGAATCCCATAACTTTTATCTGCAGCTCCTTCTTTAATCTTATGAAGGAAAACAACATTATCATTTTCCTCAATTGCACTTACATGAACATTTACTAAATTTTTAAGTGCTGTTTCCAAATCTGTCAACTCATGATAATGTGTGGAAAATAGAGTATGAGCTCCGATATTTTCATGAATATACTCAATAATTGCCTGAGCTAATGCCATCCCATCATAAGTGGATGTCCCGCGACCAATTTCATCAAACAATAATAAGCTCCTAGATGTTGCATTCACAATCGCATTTTTGGCCTCAAGCATTTCCACCATGAATGTACTTTGACCAGAGATCAAATCATCCGCTGCTCCTATTCTTGTAAACACTTGATCATAGATCGGCAGGGTCGCTTCACTTGCCGGAACAAAACAGCCTATTTGAGCCAAAATCGAAGTAAGGGCAATTTGTCTCATGTACGTACTCTTACCTGACATATTTGGACCTGTGATCAGTAGTAATGAACGCCCCTGTTCCATTACACAATCATTAGGAACATATTCCTGAGCTTGCATTACTTTTTCAACAACAGGATGACGTCCATCTTTAATGATGAGCTTGTCCTCTGAAAAATGAGGCATACAATAGTGGCGCTCCTCGCTAATCGTTGCGAAGCATTGTAGAACATCCAGTTCACTAATGACCTTAGCTAAAGACTGAAGTCTTGGAATATATTCTTTCACTTGTTCACGAATATTGAGGAAAATATCATATTCCAACTGGACAATCTTTTCCTCCGCTTCAAGAATTAATGTTTCTTTTTCTTTAAGCTCAGGGGTAATAAAACGTTCTGCATTTGTTAATGTTTGTTTTCTTTCGTACATACCTTCCGGCAAAAGCTGCAAGTTTGCCTTCGTAACTTCAATATAATAGCCAAATACACGGTTATATCCAATTTTTAAAGACTTGATTCCAGTCTTTTCGCGTTCCTGTTTTTCTAAGGCTGCGATCCATGTTTTTCCATTCCGACTAGCATCACGATATTGGTCAAGAGTGGCGTTGAAACCATCCTTAATAATATCTCCTTCTTTAATCGTCATTGGAGGAGATTCCTTAATAGACCGCTGTAAAAGGTCAGTGAGTGACTCACAAAGATCCATTTGATTTCCTAGATTGTCTGCATATGGATGCTGTAGCTTGGTCACAAGATTATAAATACCTGGTACTTGTTCGAGCGATTTTTTCAACTGTAACAGGTCCCTTGCGTTGACATTCCCATAGGCTACTCGCCCAGCAAGACGTTCTAAATCATAGACTTCCTTTAATAAATCTCTTAATTCTAACCTCTCAAAATATTGATCAATAAAGGTTTGGACCATTTTTAGACGAGCTTCAATCTCGTTTTTATTTAATAGTGGTCGGTCAATCCATTGCTTTAACAGACGTCCCCCCATCGCAGTAACTGTTTGATCTAGAAGCCACAATAAAGAACCTTTCTTCCCTTTACTTCGAATTGTTTCTGTTAATTCTAAGTTACGCTTAGAATAAAGGTCAATTTTCATAAATTGATTTGTATAGTAGACCTGAACCTGCTGTAAATGATCCAGTGATCGTTTTTGTGTTTTCATTAGATAATTTAATAATCTTCCAAATGTAAGGACTAACTTTTCATCATCAAGACGATTGGTTAGTTGTTGCAAATGTTCTGCTACCGCATAATTATCTTCATGTGAAATTGTAACCTGACAACGTTCCATCATCGCTTTTTTATACAATTCCTCAAAATCAGATGGAACAACCACCTCTTTTACACCATTTGCATAAATTTCTCCGATCACATCTTCA
The DNA here is from genome assembly GCF_031324165.1 of Ferdinandcohnia sp. QZ13. Taxonomy (NCBI): domain Bacteria; kingdom Bacillati; phylum Bacillota; class Bacilli; order Caryophanales; family Bacillaceae; genus Ferdinandcohnia; species Ferdinandcohnia sp. QZ13. Next base: position 517,154 of record NZ_JAVIVW010000001.1, read on the forward strand.
AAATCTGAAGACAATAACGATACCCTATTTTCACCAGTTGATAAGTCGGTTAATGCAAATCCAAAACCATCTGAAAAATTGGTTACAGAAGCTAAAAAATTATTCTCTTTATCTAAAAGATTCTTTCCTTCCATCACAGTTCCAGGTGTAATTAATTGAATAACCTCTCGTTTAACGACACCTTTTGCTTGCCTTGGATCTTCCGTTTGCTCACAAATTGCCACTTTATATCCTTGATTCACTAATTGTTCAATATATCCAGCAGCTGAGTGATAAGGAACCCCACACATGGGGATTTTTTCATCCATTCCACCATCTCTAGCCGTTAAGGTTATTTCTAAAATCTGGGATGCATTTATTGCATCTTCAAAAAACATTTCATAAAAATCACCAAGTCGAAAAAATAAAAAGGCATCTTGATAATCTGCCTTTATCGCTAAGTATTGCTTTATCATCGGCGTATATTCTGCCATTTATTAATCCCCCAACAACTATAGTTCTGTTCATATTATAACATAATTTAAAAATGGGATGGGGCAGACTTGTCTTCCATTAAATGAAAAAAAACTAGGAAGTCGTGCCTCCTAGTTTCAATTATTCTTCTAAATCCCCTACTAAGAAGTCAGGATTTAAATCTTCAAATTCTTCGTCATCTACATCCCAATCTTTTATGTCGTCATAGCAACCATCTGGATTTACGTGGACGCATACCTTTGTTTCACCAATCACTTCTGCAAGAAGCTCTCTTTCTACCTCAACAAGAATTTTGTTCCCATTAGGTGAAATTGTGCATTCTAAGCAATTTGGCTGTTGCAACACTTCAACAATCACATCACAGTCATCACCTAAGAAATTCTCATCTCTATACTTGAGTTTGATGGAATCTTTGTATGAAAGTGTTTCTGTAACAACCTCTGTTTTTGTATTGTTACCAAAAGAATACCATGTATTGACATCGAATCTGCCACTTACTTCTACCGTATTCCCTTTTTTCTCCGCTTCATACTGATGGTTAATGATCCAGCATCCTAAAATGTTGGATGGGTGGTGTGGTGGTGAAATTGTATAAGTAGACTGCGAAAACTTACGTCCTTTTCCTACAACAGCTTTTGTAATAATCTCTCTGTATTCAGACATTCGAACATACCCTCCTCAATCAATCTTCAATTCATCCTATGCGGGACATTTGACTAGTGTGATAAAGACTGATTTCTTTTTCAAAACTTTTTGCAGTACCTCGATATCTTACTTGTAAGTACATGAAAAAAAGTTGAATTAACCATTCAAAATAAGTACTAAAAAAACGCAATGTCCTTCTCTTTATAAATCAACCTTACGATTACCGTATAGTTCATTGTATGCGCGTTCGCCCATTTATGTACCTTTTTTTAAAAGCGGTACAAGCAAAAATATAACCTCTGCATAACCAAGCAAAAAAAATAAGGCAAAAGCTTTACGCTTTTGCCTTTTCTCCTTAGTGACAGCCACAGCCACTTTTGTTATTTATTTTTGAACCAGTTTCACCTGCTAATAAGTCTCCGCCAGTAGACGTAATGATTTCATTTGTTACATTGTTTGAAATCGTATGTGCTACAAGCTGTAGAAGATCATTCACTTCAAGTTGTGAGTTTTTGAATTCTTCTACAACTGGGATGCTATCAAGTTCTGCTTGTAAATTATCAATTTTTTCTTCAACTTGCTTTAATGCTTCAGACTTACCGTAGTGCTGGAAATTAACTGCTTGTTTTTGCAAGCTTTTAATTGTTTCTATAATCTCTTGAACCTTTTTGTTCTCGTTGATTTGTGCTTCTGCACGTTTAAAGAAATCAACTTCTTCTGTTTCTGCAATCATTTTTGCAAGCTCTGTTGCACGCTCAACGATTTGCTCTTTTGTGTATTGTGCCATCTTAGTTCACCTCTACCGCTTCTTCGATCATTTCCCCATCTAATGACCAAGTTTTTGCTTGTATAATTTTTACTTTTACAATTTTACCAATTGCTGATTTTGGGCCTTTGAAGTTGACCAATTTATTCTTACTTGTATATCCAGCTAAAACATCCGGATTGTTTTTACTCTCACCTTCAACAAGAACTTCCACAACTTGATCTTGGTATGCAAGATTTTTCTTTGCAGAAATCTCATTTACAAGTGCATTAAGACGCTGAAGTCTTTCCTTCTTCACTTCCATTGAAATGTTATCTTCCATTTTTGCTGCTGGTGTTCCTTCACGTGGTGAATAAATGAAGGTATAGGCAGAATCAAATTCTACTTCTCTATATAAAGAAAGTGTTTCTTCAAATTGTTCATCCGTTTCATTAGGGAAACCAACTATAATATCTGTCGTAAAGGAAGCATTCGGAATTTGTTCCTTCATTTTACGAACTAACTCTAAATAGGATTCTCTAGTATATTTACGAGACATTAGTTTTAATACTTGAGAGCTCCCAGATTGTACAGGTAGGTGGATGTGTTCCATCAGGTTTCCACCTTTAGCAAGTACTTCAATTAAATGATCATCAAAATCACGTGGATGACTTGTCGTGAAACGAATACGTGGGATATCAATCTTACGTAACTCGTCCATTAAGTCCCCTAAACCATATTTGATATCTGTAAAATCCTTACCATAAGCATTTACGTTTTGACCAAGTAAGGTAATTTCTTTATATCCTTGTCTAGCTAAATGTCGTACCTCTTCAATAATATCCTCTGGGCGACGGCTCCGTTCCTTACCACGCGTATAAGGCACGATACAGTAGGTACAGAATTTGTCACAACCATACATAATATTGACCCAACCCTTGATATTTCCTTTACGTACTTTTGGAAGGTTTTCAATAATGTCACCTTCCTTAGACCATACTTCAACAACCATCTCTTTACTGAACATCGCTTCTTTTACAATATGAGGAAGGCGGTGAATATTATGAGTACCAAAAATCATATCAATAAATTGATGTTTTTCAAGAATTTTATTAACCACTGATTCTTCTTGGGACATACATCCACAAACTCCAATTAAAAGATCTGGATTTTCAAGTTTTAATGGTTTAAGGTGTCCGATTTCACCAAATACTTTGTTTTCTGCGTTTTCACGAATCGCACAAGTATTAAGTAAAATAATGTCTGCGTCTTCGGTACTTTCAGTTGGCTCATAGCCCATTTCCATAAAAATACCAGCCATTACTTCCGTATCATGCTCGTTCATTTGGCAACCATACGTACGGATTAAAAAGCGTTTTCCTTTTCCTGCATCTTTCATATCCTCAGGGATTGAAAACTCTTTTAAGTAATTAACTTGTTCTTTACCACGTTTTTTCGCATCTTTTAATGAAGGTGGTTGATAAACGGATTGAAAATACTTACTGTAATCCTTTTCGGATTTTTTGTCCGCAGGTTTTACTTGAGTACTTTCAAGACGTTGTTTTTCGTTCATGTGGTATCTCCTTCCTTTTTACAAAAACGATCTGTTGTAAAGTTTTTAAATTCTTAAACACTACAAACCTACACATTTAACTAGTATAAGGTTTAACAAGTTTTAATACAATAAAACCATAGAAAATGTAGAAATTTGTACATTTTTCATAGCCAAGACATACATGCCTATTTTATCATTCAAAAAACAGTGAGTAAAGGTTAAAACAAAAACCCTACTAAGACAAAAATCCTTAGTAGGGTTAGTGTATTACATAAATTCTGCAACTAGCTTATTGAATTTTTCTTCATCCAGATTCAAATCAGCATGCACAAGTGGGGTTTCATTATATCCATGCACAAGTTCTTGATAGGAAGGCTTTTCTGTATTCTGATAGATAAGCCCTGATACGAGACTATTATGCTTCATCAATGTCTGCATAGCCATAGAACGATCAGATGGATCATATCCTTCTACAACCGCTAGTTTTGTTAGGTTTTCTTTAAACCAATCATATGTGTTCACCTTGTTATACGTAACACATGGGCTAAATACGTTAATTAATGAGAAACCTTTATGCTTAATGCCAGCCTCAATTAGTGCTGTCAAATCTTTAAGGTCCGTAGAGAAACTTTGCGCAACAAAAGTTGCCCCGGCAGTTAACGCCATTTCCATAACGGAAAGCGCAGACTCAATTGAGCCTTGTGGCGTACTCTTTGTTTTAAAGCCCATTTCACTTCTTGGTGAAGTTTGACCTTTTGTTAACCCATAAATTTGGTTATCCATAACAATATATGTGATGTCGATATTACGACGAATCGCATGAATTGTATGGCTCATCCCAATTGCATAACCATCACCGTCTCCACCTGAAGCAATAACGGTTAAATCACGGTTAGCCATTTTTACCCCTTGAGCAATTGGTAGTGAACGTCCATGAATACCGTGCAATCCATAGGCATTGATATATCCCGAAATACGTCCTGAGCATCCAATCCCCGAGATAACAGCTAACTGTTCAGGCTCAAGTCCAACATTTGCGGCCGCACGCTGAATTGCCGCTTGTACGGAGAAGTCACCACATCCTGGACACCAGTTAGGTTTTACATTATTACGAAAGTCTTTAAATGTTGCCATATTAGAACAACTCCTTACACTTTGTGTGAACTTCATGAGGTAGGAACGGATTACCGTCATACTTTAAGAAATTAGTAATCTTGTCCGCATGTCCTACATTCATCTTCATAATGTTTGCGAGCTGACCTGTAGCGTTATTCTCAACTACTAATACTTTCTTAGCTGATTGAACTAAAGGTAACATTTCGTCAGTTGGGAATGGATGAATTAAACGAACCTGAGCATGGTTTACTTTAATACCATCATTCTCAAGGCGAGTCATGGCTTCTTCAATCGCACCTCGAGTTGAGTTAAAACCTACAACTAAAAGGTCTGCCTCTTCATGTTTCACATTTTTATGGACAGGAGTCTTGAATTGAATGTTTTTAACCTTTCTAAGGCGTTTTTCCATTTGATCCTTACGGTTGCTTGCAACCTCGGATGGTTTACCTTGTTCATTATGTTCAACACCCGTTACATGGTGGATTCCATTTTTCACGCCTGGAACTACACGTGGAGATACTCCACTATCTGTCACTTCATACCGCTTAAAATATTCCTTATTCTCTAATTCTGGTAATTCATCATCAAGAATTAGATTTCCGCGTCTGATTTCAATCTGAGAATAATCAAGTGGTTCAACGGTTTGCTTACCAAGAGAAAGTTGTAAGTCTGTTAGAAAAATAACCGGACATTGATATTCCTCAGCAAGGTTAAATGCTTCGATGATGTCGTAAAAAGCTTCCTGTACGGTACTAGGTGCCATTACAATCTTAGGAATTTCTCCGTGCGTACCGTAAATCATTGCCATTAAATCAGATTGTTCCTGCTTTGTTGGCAAACCAGTACTAGGTCCTCCACGTTGTGTATCAATAATAACAAGTGGTGTTTCAGTGATACCTGATAATCCGATTGATTCCATCATTAATGATAAACCTGGTCCAGCAGAAGCAGTAAATGCACGAACACCGGCATAGTTAGAGCCAATTGCCATTGTACACGCTGCAATTTCATCCTCCGTTTGGATCACTGTTCCACCAAATTCAGGTAGTTTGCTAATTAAGTATTCCATAATTTCAGAAGCGGGGGTAATTGGGTATGCAGGCATAAATCTTGCTCCACCAGCTAGAGCACCCAAAGCAATTGCGTCATTACCAATCATGAACATGCGCTGCTTTCCGTCCGCTTTTTCTAGCTTCATTTTTACGTCTTCGCTAAGTTGATCCTGTAGGAATTTAGCACCTGCTTTGATTGCTTCCATATTCTTTTCGACAACCTGCTGACCTTTACGACCAAAGATTTCTTCTACAACATTTAAATACACATTCAAATCGAGGTCTAATAAGGAAGTAGTTGCACCAATAGCAACCATGTTTTTCATAAGGGACGTTCCAAGTTCAGTTGCAATTTGAGTAAAAGGAACAGAAAATAAATGAACATTGGTGTTTTCGGGAATGGTTGGTCCGAATTTAGCATCCGCCAACACAACTCCGCCATCTCGTAACTCATGAAAATTAAAATCAATTGTCTCTTGGTCAAAAGCTACTAAAATATCAAGATCGTCTGAAATTGAACGAACTTGAGTTGTACTTACTCGAATTTTGTTATTCGTGTGACCACCTTTAATACGTGATGAAAAATGGCGATAACCGTATAAATAGTAGCCTAAACGATTTAAAGCTATGGAAAAGATTTCCCCAGTACTTTCGATTCCTTCCCCTTGTTGTCCGCCAACTTTCCATGAAAGTTGATTGATCATGACTTACACCCCTTTGGAATACGTTCTATATAAGATTTTTTTTAGGTTTGAGTGTATAGCACTTTCCAACTCTGCAGTAATAGATTTTTTATGTAATTCTAGTGATTAGATACAGGACCTTTTCCAACAACAAAGTTGGGATTAATTCACCAAAAATGAAGTGCAAAAAGCTGTCCGAATTTATCCTGTTGGATATGTACTAAACGCTTTCATTCTAGACCTATCAACGAAAAAAAGCAACCCTTAGTAAGCAAATTATGAAGAAAAATGTATATTTTTTTATTTTTCAATTAATTTAATTTCATTCAGTTAGAACAAGAGCCACTTTTACACAGGTAGATTCTCTATAAAATTATCATATAAGAATTTTCTCACCTGACTCTCTGTGTAATGTTTTAACAAGTTATTTACAAGAATTTCGTACCCTAGGAAGCACTCAAGTCCAGTGGTTGTTTCTGTTATACCATCAAAATCAGATCCAAATCCAACATGGTTTTCTCCGCCTAATGAACAAATATAGTCAAGATGTTTCAATACATCATTTATAGTTGCAGTGCCCCGATTACTTAAAAATTGCGGGACAAACGTGACTCCAATCATGCCATTCTTTTGTATGAGTGCGCGTATTTGATCGTCTTGAAGATTGCGTCGGTGATTGCAAATTGAGATTGCATTTGAATGAGAAGCAATCGGATAATCCGCTATTTCCATGACATCCCAAAACCCTTTGATCGATAAATGGGATACATCTGTCCAAATGAATGACCTATTATGCTCCTTCACAACCTCTTTACCGAAGCTTGATAGCCCCGCTCCACGAGGTTCTCCTATGCCATCCGCAACAAAATTAGCATAATTCCAAGTTAGCCCAACAGACGACACACCAAGCCTTATTAGCGTTTGAAGTTTTACTATACTTTGATCAATTGCGTCACAGCCTTCTAACGTTAAGAAAGCACCTATCTCATTCTCCTTCAAAGCCAAAATGTCCTCTCTTGTTCGTACCGCTTTTAATAACGGCGAAGGGGCAATTACTCTCTTATAAAAAATTTCTACCATTTCTAACGCTGTTTCAAACCGGCTTTCCGGTCTTACTTCTTCAGGAATATATATCGCAAAGCATTGCACTTTGCTACCTGCTGCTTTTAATTGATTATATGTAATATGTAATTTCGGTGAGTCGGCAAAATCAATGGTAGGGTCCATCCACATTTTATATAAAACATCGGAATGCGCATCAAATATTTTCAAATTAATCAACTCCCTTTTCTTTCTATTTTACACAAAAATACCTGTTTGTCTTATAAGACAAACAGGCTACTATCCGTCACTTGACCACTTTATATAAAAGGACATACATTCATCGTGGTTCAACGATTAATTTTATAGCAGTTCTTTCTTCACCATCAATTTGAATATCTGTAAATGCCGGAATACAAATTAGGTCCACTCCACTCGGTGCCACAAACCCTCTAGCTATCGCTACTGCTTTCACTGCCTGATTTAATGCACCTGCACCAATCGCCTGGATTTCTGCAGCTCCTCTTTCACGCAATACACCTGCAAGAGCTCCAGCTACAGAGTTTGGATTAGATTTTGCTGAAACTTTTAATATTTCCATTTCTACTTTCCTCCTTGTTCTTTACAATGTTTCCCTGAGTGATCGGTAGAACCATACAAACCAACACCAACTGATAAATTACGATCTATCACTATTTTTCTAAGATCATAACACGATCGCAAGACATACCAGTGGCTATCTTTATTCAACCAGGGATTCCCAAGTCCTGTTGAACAACGAATAATGATCCCATAACTACTATATTCACTAGAAACTACCAGTATTCCTGCTTGTTTCTAAGTTTTTTCTAAAAATTCAAAAACTTGTTCGAAACATGAAAAAACCAAGATATTGGAATGAATATCTTGGTTGAAAAGTTCAGTCAAAAAATGGGTGATCGTCATTAATGAGAATTCGCTGAATCCCTTTTGCCTTTCCACTCTTTGGGTCTACATCTATAAGAACACCATTTAATTGGGTTCTTCCTTGAACCACTTCAAATCGTGTAGGTAAAGTCGTTTTAAATTTATGAATAACAGCTTCTTTATCCATACCTAAAATCCCATCGTATGGCCCTGTCATACCAACATCTGTTATAAAGGCAGTGCCTTGTGGTAAAACACGATTGTCCGCTGTTTGGACATGTGTATGTGTTCCAACGACAGCAGTTACCCGTCCATCAAGATACCAGCCCATCGCAATTTTTTCACTTGTAGCTTCCGCATGAAAGTCAACGAAAATGATGGAAGTTCGCTTTTTTGCTTGTCCAATTAATTCATCACATTTTTTAAACGGGTCGTCAATGGCAGGGAGAAATGTCCGCCCTTGCAAATTAATAATTGCAACCTCTTGTCCATTCACTTTACTATACATGATTCCTTGACCAGGTGTTCCTTCGGGGAAATTGGCAGGACGGATCATGTTTTTAGCAGTATCAATAAACTCGAAAATGTCTTTGTTGTCCCATGTATGATTACCTAGAGTGATTGCTTGGGCACCGTTCTCGAGAATTTGGTTGTATATTTTTTTAGTAATCCCTCGTCCCGATGCTGCATTTTCACCATTCACGATGGTAAGTGTAGGATGGAATTTTGCCTTTAGTTTCGGGAGATATTCACGGATCATATCTCTTCCTGGTGAGCCGACAACATCACCAATAAATAAAATCTTCATGTAAAAGCCCCTTTCATAACAAGTGAAGCACAAAAAGCGAAAAATCTCAATGTCAAAGGCCATTTTTTAGAGTATTTGCCAGTTGTAACTTTTCTAATAATTTTGAGCAAAAAAATAAAGTGGTCTAAACGACCACTTTATTTTGCATATTCAACCGCTCTTGTTTCACGAATAACGGTTACCTTGATATGACCCGGATAATCCAACTCTTCTTCGATTCGTTTACGGATATCGCGGGCTAATCGATGGGCATTTAAATCATCGATTGCATCAGGTTTTACGATAATTCGAACTTCACGTCCGGCTTGTATAGCAAAGGATTTTTCAACACCATCATAGGATTCTGAAATCTCCTCTAGCTTTTCAAGGCGGCGGATATAGTTTTCAAGTGTCTCACTTCTAGCACCAGGTCTTGCGGCAGATAAAGCATCAGCTGCTGCAACTAAGACAGCAATGATAGATGTTGGTTCCGTATCACCATGGTGGGAAGCAATACTATTGATAACAATTGGATGCTCTTTATATTTCGTTGCTAATTCTACACCAATTTCAACGTGGCTACCTTCCACTTCATGGTCAATAGCTTTACCGATATCGTGTAATAGTCCAGCACGACGAGCAAGTGTTTCATCTTCACCTAACTCAGCAGCCATTAAACCTGCCAAGAATGATACTTCCATTGAGTGCTTTAAGACATTTTGGCCATAGCTTGTACGATACTTCAAGCGACCTAAAATCTTAATTAAATCAGGATGGAGTCCATGAACACCAACCTCAAAGGTTGTTTGTTCACCCACTTCACGAATATATTCGTCAACTTCACGCCTTGATTTATCAACCATCTCTTCAATACGTGCTGGATGAATACGTCCGTCTTGAACAAGTTTTTCAAGTGCGATTCTCGCTGTTTCACGGCGAATTGGATCAAAGCCAGATAAAATAACTGCCTCTGGAGTATCATCAATAATGAGGTCAATACCCGTTAATGTTTCAAGTGTACGGATGTTTCGTCCTTCTCTACCAATAATACGACCTTTCATCTCATCATTAGGCAAGTTAACTACAGATACTGTAGTTTCTGCGACATGATCAGCGGCACATCTTTGAATAGCTAGCGAAAGTATTTCTTTAGCCTTTTTATCAGATTCTTCCTTTGCACGAATTTCTGCCTCTTTCACCATCATCGCAATATCATGGGAAAGTTCGTTTTCAATACGTTCAAGGATGATTTGCTTTGCTTCTTCACGTGTTAAGCTAGAAATGCGCTCAAGTTCAACTTGTTGCTTGTGTACCATCTCTTCCACTTTGCTTTCCATCTCTTCAATATGCTGTTGTCTTTGAGCGAGAGAATCCTCTTTCTTTTCTAACATGGATTCACGTTTATCTAAGGTTTCATCCTTGCGATCAAGGTTCTCTTCTTTTTGCAATAAACGATTTTCTTGTTTTTGTAGTTCGTTTCTTCGATCACGGACTTCTTTTTCTGCCTCTGTGCGAAGTTTGTGAATTTCATCTTTTGCCTCTAACAGTGCTTCCTTCTTTAATGAATCTGCTTCTCTATTGGCATCTTCAATAATTTGTTCGGCAACACTTTTTGCACCTGCAATTTTTGTTTCGGCAATTGATTTACGAACATAAAAGCCAACAATCGCACCGACGATTAGGCCAGACAAAGTGGAGATGATTATAGAAATGGGATCCATCTTCTTCACCTCCTCTTGCTATGAACTTTTTCTTGCTAGATCAAAATGTCGGCATGTACATTAATCAATTGCGCCCTTGCGTATTTGCATCCAAATTTCTTGAGGTAACTCAAAAAAATTCTGTAAACAATTGCATATATACGCCGGAGCCTTTAACTTTATTAAGCACGATTAAACGTTACTGAATAAAGTTAGATAGATAACATACAGCGCAAAGGCTTTTTAAGCTAATCAGAGTCTTAGGTTACGATCCGAAAGCAGCTTGAACTACTCCGGGTCTGAATAGCAAAAGCTCAAACCGAGTTTTGCTTCTAACGTTTTAATTCTAACAAAATGTAAAATATACATTTTAATTGTAAATGTGTGAATTTTTATTGTCAAGAGCTGTCAAAAATACTGTTTCATGAAAATGGAAATTTTGTGTAGCGGAATTGTCTATATTCGTGTGTCTACGAAGCTAAGAGGTGGTTTCTTTCGCGTTCAAATTTGAGTGAGTGGATGGAGAAATTAAAGAAGAGACACAAATGCTGTGTCTCCATCTTCATTAGTCTTGTAAATCAAACTCTTCCTGTTCCTCATCAGCTGGTGCTACTTTAACACCGTCAAGCCCATAATGATTTCTAATTTGCTGAAGGATTTCATTACGAACATCAGGGTTTTCTTTTAAGAATTGTTTTGCATTTTCGCGTCCCTGACCAACTCTTTCTTCATTATAAGAATACCAAGAGCCACTCTTTTGGACGATATCAAGTTCCGAACCGATATCAATGATTTCGCCCTCAATTGAAATTCCTTCTCCGTACATAATGTCTACTTCAGCTGTTTTAAATGGTGGTGCTACTTTATTCTTAACAACCTTCACTTTTGTTCTATTACCAACAAGTTCGTTGCCTTGTTTTAATTGTTCCGCACGACGAACCTCTAGTCTTACAGAAGAATAGAATTTAAGCGCACGTCCACCTGGGGTTGTTTCTGGGTTTCCGAACATTACCCCAATTTTCTCACGGACCTGGTTAATGAAAATTGCAATTGTATTTGATTTATTGATTGCACCTGAAAGCTTACGTAATGCTTGTGACATTAAGCGGGCTTGTAGACCCATATGGGAATCTCCCATTTCACCTTCAATTTCTGCTTTTGGAACAAGTGCTGCAACAGAGTCAACTACTAAAATATCGACTGCACCACTACGTACTAATGCTTCAGCTATTTCTAATGCTTGTTCACCAGTATCAGGCTGAGATAATAATAGTTCATCAATGTTTACACCTAATTTTTGTGCATATGCTGGATCAAGCGCATGTTCCGCGTCAATAAACGCTGCTTGTCCACCAGTCTTTTGTACTTCAGCAATTGCATGAAGTGCTACAGTTGTTTTACCAGAGCTTTCTGGTCCATATATTTCAATTATCCGTCCTCTTGGATATCCTCCAACACCTAATGCTACGTCTACCGCTAGTGAACCACTAGATATAGTAGAAATTCGACGATCAGTTTGTTCTCCAAGCTTCATGATTGAGCCCTTACCAAACTGTTTCTCTATCTGCTTCAATGCCATTTCTAAGGCCGCTTGACGATCACTCACTAATTTTTCCTCCTTTATTCGTGAAACTACTATTACTATACAATGTTTTGTTCGATTTGCCAAGCAAAAAGTCGAACATTTATTCGCTTATTTTTATTAATAGTTTTTTCCCATAAATCCAATTATTAATGGTTGAAAATTGTATTTTCAAAGTTATAAAGAACATTAAATTTTAATTTTAGTCTTTCAAATAAAATTATAATAATCATAAAAAAACGTAAGCATATGCAACTTACGCCCATTATCTATTTATTTCATCCAATCGGTAAAAGGACTATTTTTTATCTTCTTTCTTCGGTTTTATCGGACCACATATCCCTGTGTTGACATCGCAGACAAATCCTGAGGAACTGTCAATGTCCAAGCTTTTTAATTTTTTCACACCATTTAGTTCTTTCAACGCTCCATAGCCATCTGTTGAAGATGTTGTTGATTTAGTTTGCTTGTCATCTAACATCGATTTTCCTCCTCATTGTTTCATTATGATCATTTTATATGATATTCCCCTTGATTTCTAATAATTGAACTTCGACCGTATTGGCATTATCCCTTGTATAGTCTCTGTAGTTCGGCCAGATCTAACTTTTTCATTTTTAGAACAGCCTTATTAACACGTTCAATTTGTTCTGGAGTGCTATTTTTCATCATCTCATCCATTTCGCGTGGCACAATCTGCCAAGACACTCCATACATATCTTTCAGCCATCCACATTGTTCGGCTTCAGGAACAGCTGACAACTTTCCCCAATAGAAATCAATCTCTTCTTGTGTGTCGCAATATACCATAAATGAAATGGCCTCGTTAAAATTGAATTCATGATCTCCGGCACTATCCATTGCTACAAACCAATGATTTTCTAGTCTAAAATCAGAAAACATAATTGTTCCTTCTTTGTTTGGTTCCATCCCCTTAGGGTAACGGACCAAATTGCCCTGCTTTGAGTTCTTGAATACAGATAAATAAAATTTTAGAGCTTCCTCTGTTTTACCGCATTTATCTCCAGTAAACATGAATGACGGTATAATCGTTGGCCGCTCTTCACCTTCTGGATTTGTAAGGATTAACTGCCAAGACAAGCCATACTTATCTTGAATCCAACCATACCTCTCACTAAATGGATATTTATCAAGTGGCATAAGTACTGCGCCACCTTCAGCTAATTTTTTCCAAACCTCATTCATTTTGTCCCTCGCATCTTTTTCTCTTGAAGGGTCAAAATTTACGAAGAAAGAAATGGATGGATTAAATTTAAAATAAGGACCTGCACTAATTGCCATGAACTTTTGTCCCCACAATTCAAATGAGACTAAATCGGCATCTCCTGATGGCGTATCGTAGAGTGTAGTTACATTCGTAATGCTCGAGTTCGGAAAAACAGAAGTATAAAACTCTGCTGCTTCTTTCGCCTCCTTGTCATACCATAAATGCGGAACGATGTTTTGATTCGTTTTTGTCATTTTATTGCACCCCTTATGTATCGATTTTTAAGCTCTTTTCTAAAAGATTGTTGATTTAGAAAATGCTGGCATTTTCGAGGATCTCATACTATCCGCTGAAATCACTGGAAGAACAATAATTACTATTCCCTTCGCACAATCAAATCCAAAAACAACAATGTTTACGAAAACAGCCATTTTTTATTTTACCCATATCACTTTGATTTTGAGTATTTTGATAAAAACTAAAACATTATTACCTATGTCCATCTATTCGTGCTTGTTTGTATCCATAAAATGCACAGGTACCATTCATACTAGGGTCTTTAACTTCGAATCCACATTTTTGATAGAAACTAAAATTATTTGCTGAAGTGTGAGCAAACCAATCACCATGTGGGAGCTTTTGAACACAAAGCTCTACCAGCTTCTTACCTATTCCCCTTCCACGATAATCCGATAAGACAACTAAATCCATAATTGTAGCTGCCATTATCTTGTCTGAGATGACACGAACCATACCAATCATTTGTTCCTGATCCCAGACTGTATATGCCCATGTTGAGTTTTGAAATATCAACGAAAATTTTTCTTTTTGCCAATTTGGAATATTTTTCACCCCTCCGGCATCTTTAAAAAGGCCCTCGACATTGTCTGCAGGAACACCTTCTGTGCCTTCCCTAATAATGAAACCATTAAAATACTGATACACCTCAAACACCCCCATTTAAAAAATCTAAAATCTTGAACACTATGGTATAAATACTTTCAACTAAATTGAGTATTTTCCTTCTAACTCCATAAAAAAAGACGATCTATCAAGATCGCCTTTGGTAAAAATTTCAGTTTCCTTATTTGTTTAATAATAGGAGCAAATAATAGAACCCATATTTAATGGTTCTAGTTCTGATTCCTTGGCGGGAACCCGCTAATTGTAATGGATATACCTTTGTAGGTTGATCTAAATAGGAAATCCCGATATACACCGTACCTACCGGTTTCCCTTCCGATTCACTTGGTCCCGCTACTCCAGTAAAACTTATCCCTATATCCGAATTTAAGAGCTTCCTCACGTTCTCGGCAAGCTGTAGGGCTGTTGAACGACTTACAGCCCCTTCCGTATCAAGAGTTTCCTTCTTCACCTGTAGCACATGTTCCTTCACTTCATTTGTATAACAAACAACTCCACCCTTCACAACTGCTGAAGAGCCAGCTAGATTCGTTAATTCTTCTGCGAACAAGCCACCTGTTAAACTTTCAGCACTCGCTATCGTTAGCTGAGACGCTTTTAGTTTATTCATAAGTTCATTAACTAACGAAGTCGAGTTATAGCCATATAAGAACTTTCCTACTCTCTTTAAGATTTGTGTCTCTGTATCATTTAATAATCTATTTGCAACGTCAAGAGAACTGTGCTTTGCTGTTAAACGAAGTGTAACTTCACCATCACTCGCCAATGGCGCAATGGTGGGGTTTGTTTGATTATCGATTAAATCTTCAATCTCTGTTTCAAGCTGTGACTCCCCAATACCAAAGAAACGCAATACTCTAGATTCAATTCGTTCAACAACACCTAATGCTTTTAATAAGAATGGTGCACCGTATGAAAGAAACATTGGATTAAGCTCTTTAGGAGGACCTGGGAAAAGCATATATGTGATTTTATCGACTTCTAGTCCCATTCCAGGTGCCATTCCATGATCGTTATGAAGGATTTCAGAGCCCTTAAGGACAAGAGCTTGCTTTTTATTATTCTCAGTCATATGGCGATTTGTTTTCTTAAAGAAATCTTCAATACTACGTAGGGCTGTTTCATCAAATACAAGTTGCGTTCCTAAAACCCTTGCAATCGTTTCTTTTGTTAAATCATCCTTTGTTGGACCCAATCCACCCGTAAAAATAATTAGATCGGAACGTGATTGTGCGATATTAATCACTTCCTCTAAACGTTCGGAATTGTCGCCAACGACTGTATGGAAGTAAACATTGATTCCAAGCTCGGCAAGTTGTTTGGAAAGAAATTGTGCATTGGTATTTGCAATTTGACCCAAAAGGAGTTCAGAGCCTACAGCAATTATTTCAGCATTCATTTAAGAATCTCACCATCCTATTTGGAGTTTGCAAAAACCCCTTTATTTTTCGCGAAGTAATCCCATCCTGAAACAATCGTAAATATAACAGCAACCCAAAGTGCAATCATATCAAAAGGGATTGAAAGAAATTCAAACGGCCAATTATGTAATAATAATGCAGACACAGCTACAACTTGAGCCCACATTTTTATCTTTCCTAGCATTTTCGCAGCAGAAACCTCTCCACCCTCTGCTAATAAGAGACGTAAGCCAGTAACCGCGAACTCTCTACTTATGATTATAACAACCATCCATGCCGGCGCTAAGCCGAACTCGACTAAACTGACCAACGCTGCTGATACTAGAAGCTTGTCTGCAAGTGGATCTAAAAATTTTCCAAGGTTCGTTACTAAATTATGCTTCCTTGCTAAGTGACCATCAATCCAATCTGTACTAGAAGCCACAATAAAAATAATCGCACCGACTAAATGGGCAACGGGTAAAGACATTGAGCCAATCGAAACATCGCCCCATCCAAACGGAACAAACATAATAATTAAAAATAGTGGAATTAGGCAAATCCTTGCCACTGTAATCTTATTTGGTAAATTCAAAATTCATACCTCCAACATATTCTAAAATATCTATAATAGTGATAATACCACTTATACGAAACAAAAAGCCATCATAATGATGACTTTTCGTTTATTCCTCGGTTCCTGGAGTGTACTTTAACGTAATGATTTGACGAACAATTTGTCCGGTATCAAATGGATACGTAAAAGGCTCACCATTGATTTCTACTGTGAGATCCGAAGACCTGCCAACTGTTAAAATCACTTCTGATTGATTTGTTAAATCAACCTCTTTTGTTGTGCCATTTGCAATTGTTTCGTAAATAAATCTTTCATTTTGACGATTTTGAAGCGTTACCCATGATTGACCAGCTTCGGAAGCGGTAACTTTCACTTTAAAAGTATCAGTATTCTTTAACTCATAGGTGGCGGTGCTTGTTTCTTTTGCAATTTCGACTAGCTCCTGAGCTGGAGTTTCTTCCACAGGTTCTTCTTCAGCAGGTGTATTATCTGTTTCACCGGCTACCTGTTCCTCGTCTTTTGGCTCCTCTTTAACAGGAGGTGGCTCATTTGATTCGTCATATTCAGTTTCCTGACTCTCAAGTTTTGTCTCCGGTTCTTGGGCAACATCTTTTTTGGATACAAACCAATAAATCGTCATCGCACCACCAAGAAGGAAGAGTGCTAATATAATGATTGGTACTTTATCTATGACTTTCGAACTTGTCGTAGAAATTTGCTTTCTCGATTGTACTCTAGAAATTTGTTCGGGAATGTCATCGTTATATGTACCTGGAATTTCTGACTTAAATTCCTCAAATAATCCCTCAGGATTTAGCCCAACAGCTTCAGCATATTGTTTAATGAATGCACGGACGTAGAATTTGCCTGGCATTACAGAATAATTTCCTTCTTCAATACCAACCAAATATCTTTTTTGGATTTTCGTTATTTGCTGTAAATCATCCAAACTTAAGCCTTTTTGTTCTCTCGCTTCTTTAAGTCTAGATCCTAATTCAGTCATTTTTTTCACCTACCAACTCTCAGATACCTATTCACATATTTGCGTTCATAATACTAGCATTTTTATCCTTCACAGTAAAGGTTTAACGATAATATTTACATAAAAATTAAAAATCAAAACCTGAAAAATTAGACTCAGAAAACTCTTGGTATTCCATATCATATGTAATTTCTTCTTCAGGTTCATTTCGAAGTTCAATAATGTAATCAAAATCCTTTAATGTATACTCGGTATTACGTACAAATATATCAGGATGCTCTACTAATTTAACCGCAGGAAGTCTCATGATCTCCCTAACTAACTGTAAATGTTTTTCAGTTGCGCGCTTTGTAGATACTATGCCATCGATTATAAAAAGATTATTGACGTTGTACTCATCATGAATTAACTCATTTCGCATTGTTTGCTTTAATAAAGTCGACGATACAAACAACCATTTTTTATGCGCACAAACACTTGCAGCTACAACTGATTCAGTTTTACCCACCCTTGGCATTCCCCGTATTCCTATCAGCTTATGCCCCTCCTGTTTAAAGAGCTCAGCCATGAAATCAACAAGAAGCCCCAATTCATCGCGAGTAAACCGGAATGTTTTTTTATCATCTGCATCCCGCTGTATATATCTCCCATGTCTTACTGCAAGCTTATCACGAAGCTTTGGTTCTCTAAGCTTTGTAACGGTTATCGTATCCATTGTATGTAAGATTGATTCTAGTCTTTCAATTTGTTCACTACTATCACTTAATAAAAGCATTCCTCTTCTACGATCGTCTACACCATTTATTGTGACAATATTTATCGAAAGCATTCCTAATAATGAAGATATATCCCCAAGTAGTCCTGGGCGATTTTTTGCAATTTCATATTCCAAATACCACTCTTTTTTCTCCAAAATTCCCAGCCCCTCGCTTGGTGATTATCATTTTCCAATTGTGAAACTGTGCATCATTTTTATTATAAACTAAACCATTCACATTTTATAGAGGGTAGAAAAATAATGGAAAAACTAAATGAAAAAAGAGAGGAAAGTCCTCTCTCATTTTAAAACACTGACTAACCTATTGAACAAGCTTTACCATTAAGTTGGCAATCGCTTGTTGCTCCTCTTCAGAAGCAACATTCCAAAGGTCACGTAAAACTTTTTCTTGAGCATTTTTCGGCTCTACTTCACTAGCCAGGTAATCACCTAGTTGATGAGCCATATCATTGATCACGTTTTGATCCATTCCTTCAGATTTAGCATGCTGCAAGCGATCACCTAAAAAATTTTTCCAATCCTCGAAATTGTCTAGTACTGACATAAGTGACCCTCCTTATAAGGTAATTACAATGTTAGTTTGTCGAATGTTAAATAATTTATTCGTAAAATAATCAAAGCACAAATAAAGTTAGCAATGCCAACCACCATTGACAGACAACACTTGACCCGTAATATAAGAAGCTTTATTTGAAAGTAGAAATGCAACCGCATTTGCAACCTCAATTGGCTCTCCAATTCTTCCCATCGGAATCTCTTCACTAATGCCTTCGATATCTTCAAGGGTAAATTCCTTAAGCATGTTTGTATCAATCGCGCCGGGTGCAACAGCGTTAACTCTAATTCCACTAAGCGCAACTTCCTTTGCTAAAGCTTTTACAAACGAAATTTGTCCACCCTTTACCATTGAATAAAGTACTTCACAGGAAGCTCCTGTGATTCCCCAAATCGAGGAGATAACGATAATATTTCCACTTTTTTTTGTGATCATGTTTGGAAGCAATGCTTTTGTTAACATATATGGTGTACTCACATGAAGTTGTACCATTTGTTCAACTGTCTTTTCATCAAAATCAGTCATAAGTCCAAACACACCCTTACCGGAATTATGGATAACTGCGTCAATTGGATGTACAATTTGGTTAACTAATTGGTTTACACCGTTCGCAAAGCTTAAATCTGCCTTAATCAGATATGTTTCCACACCTTTAGAAGCTAACTCTTCTGCAATCTTTTTTATAGATTGTTCATTTTCATGGTAGTGGAGGTATAACGAATAGCCCTGACTGGCAATTTCTTTAGCAATGGCACTTCCAATTCCTCCACTCGCCCCTGTCACTAATGCATATTTTTTCATTACTCATTTCCCCTTAAAAAAGCATCCTTCACAAAAGGATGCTTTTTTTACATCAAAATGCGCCTTGGTGTAATTGCGCCCGATTTTTTTAGGCCAACACGAGGTGGGGCACAAAGACGTTGGATGTGGCGTTCTTAGTCTTTGCTCCTACTCCTCGAAAAATTTTCCTTTGAAAAATCGTGGCATCTTCCGGAGGCTTTAATTTTATTTAACCAAGGTTAGTACCCTTCAAATATTATACTCATATTACGATTATCTCACCACTTAAAAAGTTACGAGGCCTTCTTAAATAAAGTTATCTATTTTTTAGGTATTACCTGGCACTCGGTCATTCGAACTTCATCAAAGAATTCATTTACCGTATTTGTTATATCATCTACGGTTAGACTTTCCATAATGGGGACGACATCGAATAAATTCATTTCATTAAATGCATATCTTGTAAATTGATTTGCAATATAATCTGGTGAATTTAAAGAGCGTAAAAACGCACCAATCTTTTTCTTTTTGACACGTTCTAATTCTTCAGAAGTGATTCCTTGGTTTTTACTTGAAAGCATAATATGTCTAATTTTTGATGATAATTCATCAGGGTTAGGTGTATCACCGCCAACGACCGCAAAACCAAACCCTTGTTCTTCCGTATAATCAAAGGTAAACGTCTCATCGATTAAGCCCTCATCATATAATTCCTGATAGTACTTAGAGCTTTTTCCAAACAGCCAATCCAGAATAATCGTTAAAGACAATTCTTGTTTTAGCAATTGATCGCCCTTACGTGACGGATTTAAGGCTTTTACGCCCACCATACATTTTGAGGATTGAACATTCATTTTAAGAACTTTCTTCTTTTCATTTACTTCAATTGGCTCATCTTCAAAATGGCGTTTAATTTCTGGCTGATCCTTGTAATCTTTTTGTGCTTGGTTAGAACGAATTTGGTCCATTATTTTTTCCGGTTCAATAGGACCAACAACAAATAAAACCATATTACTCGGATGATAGAAGGTTTCATAGCATTCATAAAGCATATCTTTTGTTATTTTGGCAATGGAATCAATTGTTCCTGCAATGTCAATTCGTACTGGGTGGTTTTTATACATATTTTCAATGACACCAAAATATAGTCTCCAATCAGGATTGTCATCGTACATTGTAATTTCTTGCCCAATGATTCCCTTTTCTTTTTCTACTGTTTTTTCCGTAAAATAAGGACTTTGAACAAAGTCAATCAACGTCTTTAAATTCAATTCTACATTGGATGTAGATGAAAAAAGATAAGCAGTTCTTGTAAATGATGTAAACGCATTGGCTGATGCACCCTGTTTACTAAAATCTTGGAAAACATCGCCATCCTCTTTTTCAAACAGCTTATGCTCTAAAAAATGTGCAATTCCATCTGGTACATGAACGAAATCATCTTTCCCTAATGGTATAAATTGATTATCCACAGAACCATAATTTGTCGTGAACGTAGCATAGGTTTTGTTAAATCCCTTTTTAGGAAGGATATAGACATTTAGTCCGTTATCAAGTTTTTCATGAAAAAGAACCTCTTGAAGTTGATCAAATGTGATTTTTTCCATTACTTTCCTCCCTCCAATCCAGTAAGGAAGTAGATGGTATCAAGTTCAATTTTTTTTGCCACATTGACTACTTCCTCCTTTGTTACAGCTTCTATTCCAGAAATCCAATCTTCAAGCTTCCTTGGTTTTGGGGAAACAACATTATGATACAGGACCTCTGCAATTCCTCGAGATGTATCAATGGTTTCAAGTAGTTGATTCCGGATTACAGCTTTTGTTTGAGTCATGATCTCATCTGTAAAATCACCATCGATCATCGCTTGCATTTGTTCCTTTATAATGGTTACAGCACGATCATAATTAGAAACATCGATTCCAGACATCACCATTAATAATCCCTTATGACTTTCTACCCTTGATGCTGCATAATAGGCCAAGCTTTCTTTTTCACGTACATTAATAAATAATTTTGAATGCGAAAACCCACCAAATATCCCGTTGAATACCTGAAGAGCATCATAATCAGGATCACTATAGGTTGTATTTGTACGATATCCAATATTTAGCTTACCTTGTTTAACATCCTGTTTTTCAATCACTTCATTGACTTTTACGACCTGTTTTGTTTTCGTTTCTGTTAATGGCCGCTTGTTTCGATCAGTAAATACAAACGTGGATGAAACAACTTCCTTTACCTTTTCTGGTTCGATATTCCCAATAATATATAAGTCAATCTCGTCTTCTTCGATTACTTTTTGATAATAATCGTATAAAGATTGTGCCGAAATAGTATCAATGTCTTCAATTCTTCCATTTACGTGAAGATGATATGGCTCATCTTTACACATTTCTTCAACTAAGCGTAGATTTGAATACCTCATTTTATCATCATTAACGGCTTGAATTCGTTGCTTAAGGCTACGTTTCTCTTTTTCAACGATCGTATTCTTAAAAGCTCCATTTTCAGTAATAGGAGAAAGTACCATCTCCTGTAACAAAGCAATGGCTTTATCAAGAAGTGGTGTTTGATCTTTTAAAAATAATTCATTCGCAATTTCAACGAAAAATGTAATAATGTGATTTTCACCTTTTTTAGCTAAATCCACATATAACGCAGCTCCATATAATTCGTCTAGATAAGAGCGTAAACTTGTTGTTGAGGGATAGCTAGCTGTTTCACTTTGCAGAACGTATGGTAACAATGCTCTCTGTGTTACGTATTCCTCCTGAAGCGGTGCTTTCATTCGTAATACAATCGTATTTGTTTTAAATTTATCTGTTTTAATCGTGTGAAGAGTCAAGCCACTTAATTTATGCTCAGTTTCATTCAGTAAAAACATGTAAACATAGCCTCCTTTTTTCGTCATAACTTAAAACCATATATGGCTATTTTTCAACCAAAACCGTTTAATTAGTCTTAAAATCACTATAACCTCAAATTAGCAATAATTTCAAGTTTTGGCCCATAAATTTCCTAACAACAAATCGCAAGCGCCTGAAATAGAACATCGACTAACTACTGCCACGTCCTGTGGCAAAACGATGTCAGCACTTCCTCGAAAATGCAAGGCATTTTCTTCGTGCGATTATTGCTCTCGAAGTTTTCCTTGTCCTGTGCAAGTCCAACAAGCATAAGTTTATCGCTATCAAAAGGCGCTTTTTGCTTTCCGAAGCAATTGCCTTATGCCCTCGAGGGGCTAGGCGATGGAGCTGGACTAGGATACAACCAATAAAAGTTATTCACAATGATAAATTTTATAATTTCCTAGAACACAAAAAAGGAATGGCATTTTGCCATTCCTTTAAAAATTGATAATTATCGTTTCCCTGAATCAAAAGGTTCACCAGCAGCCTTAGGTGCTTGTGATGATTTAGAGAATATAACCAATGCAATTAAAGTGACCACATAAGGGAAAATCTTCAAGATAATTGGTGGAAAAACTGCAAGCTCAGGGATAACCTGTGAAACGTTGGCAACTGTACTTGCAAAACCAAAGAACAAGGTAGCGCCCAATATTCCCAGTGGCTTCCATTGTCCGAAGATTAATGACGCAAGAGCTAAGAATCCTAAGCCAGAAACGTTTCCAGTAAATTCACCCGCATATGTCACAATAATTAGAGCACCACCTAAACCTGAAAATGCACCTGATAGTATGACTCCTAGGTAGCGTACTCGTTTTACATTAACTCCTGCGGCTTCTGCAGCTTGTGGATATTCACCACAAGAACGTAAACGAAGTCCTATTTTGGTTTTGTATAATACAAATGCACTAATTAACAAAACAACCAAGATAAACCACGTTGTAGGATATGTTTTTGTGAAAAACAAATCCCCGATAACAGGAATTG
This sequence comes from Ferdinandcohnia sp. QZ13, assembly GCF_031324165.1. Lineage (NCBI taxonomy): Bacteria > Bacillati > Bacillota > Bacilli > Caryophanales > Bacillaceae > Ferdinandcohnia > Ferdinandcohnia sp. QZ13. The sequence goes on from NZ_JAVIVW010000001.1 coordinate 540,561, forward strand.
AAGCTAGTCCAGGAATATCAGTCGGTGTAAAACCACTCGTAATTCGGATATTTCCACTACCTGTAATATTTCTTGCTAAGAATACTGTTAATGCACCGGCTATCATATTAATGGCAGTACCACTAATAATTTGGTTAGCATTTAAGTTAATGCTAGCAAACGCATGTAATAATGAAAAGATGATCCCAACAACGGCCGCTGCTATCAGGCCAAGCCATAGAACTGCATTATGATTTGAAATTGTATCCTGAAGATAATAAATTGTTAGGGCGCCAGCAAATGCACCAAAAATCATTAGCCCGTCTAAACCGATATTGACAACACCACTTCGTTCACTAAATAATCCTCCAAGTGCTGTAATAAGAAGGGGGATTGTAAATACGATTGCATATGGAAAAATCTGTTCAATGATTGACCACATATTACGCTTCCTCCTTTTTTACAGCATTGCTTTTTGAATTATTTCGTCGTTTGATGAATTTATTTATTAAACGTTCAATCAAAATACTTGTTGCAGCAAAATATATAATGATTGCAATGATTGTATTTGCAAGTTCTGGTGGAATTTCTGTCATCGCATTCATAAATCCAGTTCCTGAATAAAGGATTCCAAAGAATACAGCTGCAAAGAATACTCCGATTGGATTGTTAGCTCCTAATAAAGCTACGGCAATTCCATCAAAGCCTTGTGCTGGCAAAATTCCAATTTGCATGCTCGTCGCATTTCCTGTGTACATTGCAACACCAGCAAGACCTGCTAATCCACCAGAAATGAGCATGGATAATACAATATTTGAATTCACTCGCATACCTGCATACTCTGCAGCATCACGGTTAAACCCAACCGCTTTCAATTCAAAACCTAAAGTTGTTTTATTAATGATAAAACCAACTATAATAACCGCAATAATACCTAAGAACAAACCAAGATTGATATAGGAGCCTTGGAACATTTCCGTTAAAAATGGCACACGTAATGTTGCTTCATCCGCTAATTTTCTTGATTCTGTTTCAAGAAACTCACCCTTGAAATATCCAGGAACAACGTAATATACAGTCCAATATGCAACCCAGTTCATCATGATTGTAGAAACAACCTCATGCACATTAAATCTTGCTTTAAGCAATCCTGGAATAAACGCCCAAAGAGCTCCTCCAAGAAAACCGAGTAATATCATAACGAGCAGGAGAATGGGTCTGGACCAGTCAAAAGTTAAACCAACAGCAGTCGCAACTAGACCACCAATTAGCATTTGACCAGAAGCTCCGATATTAAATAAACCTGTACGGAATGCAAAAGCAACCGATAAACCAGTAAAGATTAATGGTGATGCAGTCGCTAATGTATCCCCAATTCTAGGGATGTTTTTTAACCCTCCTTGGAACAAGTAACTATACCCTTCGAAGGGATTGCTTCCAATGAAAAGCATTAAAATTCCACCTGCGATCAGACCTAAAAGCACTGCAATTAATGAAACAATTGTGGTTCTCATACACTTCTCTCCTTACCTACACCAGCCATCATGAGACCTACCTCATTTTCATTTGTTTCAGAGGCATTTACAATCCCAATAAGTTCACCGTTGTTAACTATGGCAATACGATCAGATAGCTGTAATACTTCATCGAGTTCCAGAGAAATTAAAAGTACTGCCTTACCTTTGTCACGGTGCTCGACCAACCGTTTATGAATATATTCTATTGACCCAACATCGAGACCACGAGTTGGTTGAACCGCAACAAGCAAGTCAGGATCTAATTCGAGTTCACGTCCAATAATTGCTTTTTGTTGGTTACCACCGGATAAGGTTCTTGCTATGGAAACTTCCCCTTCTCCTGAACGCACATCAAAATTTTCCAAGATCTTTTTCGCATATTCTTTCATTGCAGAAACTTTTAGTAGGCCGTGCTTTGAAAATGGTGGTTTATTATAAACTTCAAGTACCATATTGGATTGGAGCGTGTAGTCCAATACGAGTCCACGTTTTTGTCTATCTTCAGGAATATGAGCAATCCCCTTATCAATTCTTTTACGAACCGATAGACTTGTGATATCCTCTCCATTTAATAATATTTTACCCGACTCTGCCTTACGAAGACCTGTTATTGCTTCGACTAACTCAGATTGACCATTACCCTCAACGCCTGCAATTCCGAGAATTTCTCCTTTGCGTACGGATATAGAAAAGTTTTTCAAACCTAAAACCTTTCTATTATTTTTTACGGAGAGAGAATCTATTTCTAAAACCACTTCACCTGGTTTACTTTCTTCTTTATCTACATTAAAGGAAACATGTCGACCTACCATCATTTCCGCTAAGTTTGCTTCACTTGTTTCTGCCACATTAACAGTACCAATATATTTGCCGCGACGAATTACCGTACAGCGGTCTGCGACAGCTTTAATTTCCTTTAATTTATGTGTAATGATGATGATTGATTTTCCTTCTTTAATCAAATTACGCATAATTTTCATTAATTCATCTATCTCATTTGGAGTTAATACAGCTGTTGGCTCATCGAATATTAGCACATCAGCTTCACGGAAAAGCATCTTCATAATCTCAACCCGCTGCTGCATTCCAACAGAAATGTCTTCTATTTTAGCATGAGGGTCTACATTTAGTCCGTAATATTTAGACAGTTCTTCAATCCGTTTTGCGGCACTATTAATATCTAGGACAACCCCATTCTTTATTGGTTCGCTACCTAAAATGATATTTTCAGTAACCGTAAAATTATCTACTAGTTTAAAGTGTTGATGCACCATTCCAATTCCAAGACGGTTTGCCACATTAGGGTTGGAGATATGCACTTGTTCCCCATTAACTTTAATCATCCCTTGCTCAGGCTGATACATACCAAATAAAACACCCATAAGCGTGGACTTTCCTGCCCCATTTTCACCAAGCAGGGCATGTATCTCTCCCTTTTTTAAAGTAAGAGTGATATTATCATTTGCTACAATCCCAGGAAATTCCTTCCTAATATTCAGCATTTCTACAACATATTCCATAGTAGCACTCACCTTTTTCTAGACTCATATCCTTTTTTATTAGGAGTCCCCTATCCACATCTAAAAATGTAGAAAGATGTGTTACGTTCACCTTTTTAGGTTATATACAAAAGAGACGGATGAAAACCGTCTCTTTTTAAACTAAACTTACTTGATTAAATCACCTTGTTCACCTGAGACTTTAATTTCACCTGATTTAACCTTTTCAAAGATTTCTTTCACTTGCTTAACTGTTTCCTCGCTTAAGTTAGGGTTTTCATCTGGAATACCTACACCATCATTTTTAACATCATAGGTTAACGTTTCGCCACCAGGGAATTCTCCATTTAACTCTTTTTCAATTAGTTCTTGAGTTGCGTGAGCAAGTTTCTTCATTGCAGAAGTTAAAGTAACTGATTTTTCACCTTCATAAGTTCCTTCAGAATATTGGTCTACGTCAACACCAACCATCCACACTTCTTCTCCTGCTTTGGCACGGTTTTTAGCTTCTGTAAAAGCACCTACACCAACACCACCAGCAGCAGCAAAGATTACGTTTACACCACGATCATACATTTGTGCAGCAATTTGTTGACCAGCAGCTGAGTTATCAAATGATCCTTGATATACTACGTTGTCTGCTTTAATAGTTAAATTTGTTCCTAAGTTTTCATTCGCATATGCTAGACCTTGTTGGAAGCCCCAGTTAAACTTTTGAACAGCTGGAATTTCCATACCACCGATAAATCCTGCTTCTCCTTCTTGTAACTCGAGTGCAGTAGCAACACCAGCCAAGAAACCGGATTCATGTTCAGCAAAAAATATAGCAACAGTGTTGTCAGCGACTGCAGGAACAAAGTCACCCTTATGTGGGTTACCGTCTAAAATAACAAATTTTGCGTCTTCGTATTTAGATTGTGCTTGGAAAATAGCGGTTTCAAATTTGAACCCAGGTGCTACAATAAATTTATAGCCTGCATCGTAAAGGTTACCCATTTCCTTTAGGTATTCTGCTTCAGTAGTACCAGCTGGCTTAAGATATTTTGTTTGAATGCCAAGCTCATCTTCTGCAGCCAAGATTCCTTCCCAAGTACCTTGGTTAAAGGATTTATCGTCAATTGTACCAGCATCAGTAACCATACCTACTTTCAGGTCAGCACCTTTGCCATTTCCTTTACTTGTACCTTCGTCATCTGCGCTTCCACATGCTCCTAGTAATGTTCCAGCTGCAAGTAGAAATGCAAGACCGAAACCAGCTTTCTTTTTAAACATAATTTAACCCCCTAAAAAATTTTTAATAAAACAAAGCCTTACTTTAGAATATTTGTTAGTAACGGACTACTTATTCACCTCCTTAAAAAGTGCATTTTTATCACCTTTATAATACACGCTTTCTAACAACATGGAAGGAAAATTTGTCAGCTCTAAAATAATTTTGTGAAAATAATACAGGTTTATCATTTTCGTCGTAATGCATTTGTTTTAATAACAAAAGGGCTGTTTCCGGATCACAATTTAAAATAGGAGAAATGGTCTCATGGTACCCAATCGGTTCAATATGAGTCACAGCATATGTGATTTTTCTTCCTGCTTTTTTCTCTAATAAATCAAAGATAGATTCTTCATGTGAATAGCTAGAAGGTAAATTCTTACTTAGTATTTTATCAATACAATACACAACAGGCTCGTTGTTTGCGGTACGGACCCGTTCAATCACAGTTATTTCTTCATTTTCTAAACAACTAAATCCTTTAATATCACCGTCAGTTGGTCCCTTCACTGTTTTTGACAAAAAGATGGTACCTGGTGACATTCCAGCTTGAATAATCATATCTGTAATACTACTAATCTGCTCAATTCCGGAATTAAAAAGAGGTTTTGCATTAACAAAGGTCCCAACGCCATGCCTTCTAATAATGACATTCTCTTCTTCAAGAATTCGTAATGCTTCTCTCAATGTTGCTCTGCTAACACCTAATTGCTTTGCTAGGAGAAATTCGGATGGTAGCTTTTCCTTTTCTTTGTAGACTCCGTTATCGATATCAAGTCTAATCTGATCTATCACTTGCAAATACAATGGTCGATTATCTAACTTGATAGTCATCTGCAGTTCCCCCAGTTTTTGTAAAGTCATCAGACCTCTGATGTTAGACCGATATTAATCCGAGATAACTATATCATTTTTTTTGAAAGAAATAAATAACAATTGCCAAATTTGTCGAAAAAAAAAGAAGAGCAATTGCCCTTCTTTGTTCAATATTAACTTTCGAATTAACTTCCAACATCTTCATTTTTGGCTGTAACAAGAACTGCTCTTGGTTTGCTACCCTCATATGGGCCCACAATACCTCTAAGTTCCATTGCATCGATCAGTCTAGCAGCCCTCGTATATCCAATTCTAAACCTTCTTTGAAGCATCGATACTGACGCTGTTTGCATTTCAATTACAAGTTGTACAGCATCGTCATATAATTCATCATCGACTTCCTCAGTTGTCTCAACTGTGTCTGTCGGAATCATCTCTTCTTGATACTGAGCCTTTTGTTGAGATATAACAAAATTAACCACCTCTTCTACCTCATCATCTGATAAGAACGCACCTTGTACGCGAACAGGTTTTGAGGCTCCTACAGGTAAAAATAACATATCTCCTCTTCCTAATAGTTTTTCTGCACCACCCATATCTAGAATGGTTCTAGAATCGGTTGAGGAAGAAACACTAAAGGCAATACGTGAAGGTATATTGGCTTTAATAACCCCTGTGATTACGTCAACTGAAGGTCGTTGAGTTGCTATAATTAAGTGTATTCCGGCAGCACGAGCCATTTGCGCTAAGCGTGTGATAGAATCCTCAACATCTGATGAGGCTACCATCATTAAATCAGCTAACTCATCTACGATCACAATAATGTATGGAAGAGTTGGTTGTTTCGCTTCTTCTTCCATATTGTGACGTCGGATATATTCATTATAGCCCTCAATATTTCGCGTATGGGTATGCGCAAATAACTCATATCTACGTTCCATTTCATTTACTACTTTTTTAAGGGCTTGTGATGCCTTTTTGGGATCTGTCACAACTGGTGCTAGTAAATGTGGGATTCCGTTGTACACATTTAATTCAACCATTTTCGGATCAATCATCATCATTTTCACTTCATGAGGTTTAGCCCTCATAAGTACACTTGTTATAATGCCATTAATACATACACTTTTACCACTACCTGTAGCACCAGCAACTAATAAGTGAGGCATTTTATTAAGTTCAGCAAATTTAGCCTCACCTGAGATATCACGGCCAAGCCCAATTAATAATTTAGAGTCTGAACGCTGAGGTTCAATATCCTCTAGGACCTCTCGCAGTGATACAACTGCAATTTCGGAATTGGGTACCTCTATTCCTACAGCTGATTTACCAGGGATTGGGGCTTCAATTCGAATGTCTTTGGCAGCTAATGCTAGTGCTAAGTCATCACTTAAATTAACAATTTTACTTACTTTTACCCCAACATCAGGGTATACTTCATATTTTGTTACGGCGGGGCCGAGGTGAACCTTTGTCACCTTTGCTTTTACACCAAAGCTATGAAATGTTTTTTCTAGCTTTCTAGCATTTTCATATATATTTTCATGCTCCGCACTTTGATTTGTTTGTTTTGGTGGATGAAGAAGTTCAATTGGTGGCAATTCATAATCTACATTCTCTAGTTCACCTTCTGTAAAGGTAATAGGCATTTTCTCATCATGGTCATCTTCATTTGTATGATGTTTTTGTTCATGTTTGTCGTGATGAGTCTCGTGTTCTTTTGTATATGCCTTATCTGCAAAGTTCGAGATAATCGGCTCGACTGGAATCTCAACAGGTTCATCTTCCACCTGTTCATTTTGTGCAGCATGAACATCTTGTTTTTGAGTCTCTTTTTTCTTCTTTCGTTTTTCTCTTTTTGGCTGATTTTTTCGTTGCTGTGACCAATTTTTAATATCATCTACGAAAGCAATCCATTGATTCTTAAAAAATGTAAAAACAGGACCAAACATTTTCGCAATGGTATCGTGGAGCGATTTACCGGTAACAAGCACACCACCAATTACAATCAAAAAGACGGAAATAATTTTTGTACCCGCTTCATCAAATAGAAAATACGAAGCAGCAAATAGGATGGAACCAATCATACCTCCGCCCAAATCAGTAGTGCTTGTATTGCCATTTACCACTGCCCAAAACATACTCCATGTATTTTTAATAACACTTGGGTCAGTGAGTTTACCCTCATTTGTTTGCAAATTAAATAATGGAATATGACTTAATAAGAGCAATGCGCAAATGATTAAATAGACTCCAATCAATTGCCTAGTTATCATTCTCGGCCATGTACGGTTCCAAATGATATAAAGTGAAACGAGCAAAAGTCCAATTAATCCAAGAATGTCCCAATTGCCAAGGAAAAATCGAAATAAATAGACTAACCCCGTCCCGACTGTTCCAAGTCTAGCTAATCCAATACATGCTAGAGCTAGCAATAATAAGCCTAGCAATTCATATTTAAGTGTTTTTTTCCACTCATCTTTTCGCTTCGACTGTCTACGTTTTCGTTTTGCCATACTACACCTACTCTACCTATCAATAAAGGAAAGCAGCCAAATTATGGCTGCCTATGTAATGAAAATCTACTTAAATTATAGCACAATCAAATGCGCCTTGGCGTATTTGCGCCCAGATTTTTTCGAGCTTGCTCGAAAAGTTTCCTTTGAAAATCTGTGGCATCCGCCGGAGGCTTTAACTTTATTCAGTGGGGGTTACCCCCAGTGAATAAAGTTATACCAATCTGTCTCAAAGTCTTATTTTCTGCCCTGGTGAATATCTTACATCAAGATAATGCTGAGGATCTGTGCTCATTACTCTCTCAATCGTGTATTCGCCGTTTTGGGCTGGACTTACAGCTAAAGAAACTCCATGTAGATCGACATACTTTAAATGATTATTTTCTATATCAGTTTGTGGATAAATTAATTCCTGTGGCATCATCGTGTATAAAATCATTGGATCATCTGCCCACTTTCATCTGAAAGATTTTTCTCTTCAATTAACTCATTTAATTTCTTCAATGCCTGACCAATTCCACCAATCCCATCAATGAGCCCATATTCGACTGCATCGGAACCAATTACATTTGTCCCAATATCTCTTGTTAAATTGCCTTTTGAAAACATCAATTCCTTGAATTTCTCTTCTTTAATGTTTGAATGACTAATTACAAAATTGACAACACGCTCTTGCATTTTATCGAGATATTCAAACGTCTGTGGCACTCCTATAACGAGACCTGTCAGTCTAACCGGATGAATTGTCATTGTCGCCGTTTCGGCAATATAGGAATAATCGCAAGCCACAGCAATTGGCACACCAATTGAATGCCCTCCTCCTAAAACAAGAGAAACAGTCGGCTTAGAGAGTGAGGCTAGCATTTCAGAAATGGCAAGTCCTGCTTCTACATCTCCTCCAACAGTATTTAAAATAACAAGTAAACCTTCGATTTTAGGATTTTGTTCAATGGCAACAATTTGAGGGATAACATGTTCATATTTTGTTGTCTTATTTTGCGGTGGCAGTTGAATATGACCCTCGATTTGACCAACAATTGTAAGGCAATGGATCTTGCTGTCATTTGACAATTGAGGGACATTCGTTTGTCCTAATTGCTGTATCTTATCTACTAATGAGGAACCCTTCGATTCATTTTTATCTTGATCCCCTTGTGGTTGTTCTTCATTTATGAATTGATTATTATTCATTGTAATCTCCTTTCAACCCATTTACCATTTAGTATAAACACATGACCCTATTTCATTCTGTAAATGGTTGAAAGAAAAGGTTATTTTCACAAACTATGTTATTTTTGGATAAGATTGTGCGAAGGAAGTTAGAAATTATTGAGCTTCCTGTGATTTCTGCGGATGGTACGAGATCCTCGAAAATGCCAGCATTTTCTTCGTGCGGTGTGGTTACAAGGAAGCAAACTCAAGGTCCTGCGGGAATAGCGAGCCAAGCGAGACCAATTAATGTTCGAAGCCTAAGAGCGCCACGTCCTGTGGCAACGGCTTCGTGACCTACATCGTGTAGGCCTGAGGAGGCTTGCGGATCGCCCGTGGAAAGCGAGTAACAGGAGCGGAAATCACCCTATGTTTTAAAAGCAACAATCTTTTAGAAATGAGCCAAAGAAAAAAAGTCAATCCAAATGATGATTGACTTTTTCCTATTTTTTATGAGTCTTGAAGTAAATTTGATAATTGAATACGTTCTTGCTCATTTAAAGGAACAAGGGGCAAACGAACCGATCCAACATCCAATCCTTTTATCTGAAGAGCTGTTTTAACAGGCACTGGATTTGGAGCTGTAAATAGTCCCTTCATGATTGGTAATAGCTTTTGATGGTAGTTTGCAGCTACCGTTATATTACCAGATAAAAATGCATTTACCATTTGTTGCATCTCATTGCCAATAACATGGGAAGCAACTGACACGACACCTTTTGCACCGATTGAAAGAGCTGGTAAAGTAATACCATCATCTCCACTATATACAGCAAAATCTTCATCGGTATTTGCTATTATTTCAGTCATAGCCTCTAAGCTTCCGTTCGCTTCTTTTACCGCAACGATATTTGGAATCTTAGATAATTTAATAATCGTTTCAACTGACATATTTATAACCGATCTACCTGGGATATTGTATACCATAACAGGTAAATTTGTACTTTCAGCAATCGTTTTAAAGTGCTGATAAAGACCTTCCTGATTTGGCTTGTTATAATACGGTACGACTAGCATAATAGCGTCAACACCGGCTTCTTGTGCTTTTTTACTTAATTCCATTGATGCATACGTATTATTACTGCCTGTGCCAGCAATGACCGGAACCCGACCGTCAACAATTTTTACAACATGACGGAAAAGCGCCACTTTTTCCTCAGAAGATAATGTGGGAGATTCACCTGTTGTACCTGCTACAACTAGTGATTCTGTACCATTATTTAATAAATAATTAATTAACTGAGTTGTTTTTCCAAAATCGATGTTACCTTTATTATCAAATGGTGTCACCATCGCCGTTGAGATTCTTCCAAAATCAATCATGCTTTTACACCTACTCCCATCAATTATGCCTAGTGTATCAAATAAACAGTTAGGCTTGATCAAAAATTAAAAAACATACCTCTATTGAATAAGAAAGGGACACCTCACAACTGCAAGGCTCCCTACCTCTTCAATTTAATAGTCTACCACTTCTGCTCCAACAGGTCCATCGGATAAATGGAATGCCTTGTGTAAAGCATTAATCGCTTCCTTCATTTCAGTTTCTTTTACAAGAACCCAAATTGTGGACAGGCTATCTGCAGACTGTAGAATTTGGATTCCTTTTTCTGAAAGAGCCGTTACAATACGGGCAGTTACTCCAGGTACACCGGACATACCCGCTCCAACTGTTGCTACCTTCGCACATTTCTCAGTCACTTGGGGCTCATATCCCATTTCCTTTAGTTTATTAACAGCACGGGCTGTCATTGCGCCTGCAACAGTATAAACAACTCCATTAGGCGTAATATTAAAGAAATCTACGCTAATTTTTTCATTTGCCATAGCCTTAAACACTTCTGTTTGAAGATTGTATTGGCCTTTTTTGGCTTGAACCTTTAATTGCGTAACATTTGTTACATGAGCAATACCCGTGATCAATCTTTCTTTGACTTCAACGCCTCTGCGCTTTTCTATTGTTGTTACAAGTGTACCTGGTGCATCACTGTATGTTGAACGCACCCTTATTGGTACCTTTGCTTCCATCGCAATTTCAACAGCACGAGGGTGAATGACTTTCGCACCCTGGTATGCCATATTTACAATTTCGTTGTATGTGACAACAGATAAAGGCTTTGCATCACCAACGATACGTGGATCAGCGGTCATGACACCTTCTACATCAGTAAAAATATCAATCCATTCTGCTTGTAGTGAAACACCAAGAGCCGCTGCAGAAGTATCACTTCCACCTCTACCTAAAGTCGTAATATCGCCTAATTTAGAGATGCCTTGAAAGCCTGTGACTACAACCACGTCATGGTCTTCAAGCGTTTGAAGTAATCTATCACACTTCATTTCGGTAATGCGCGCATTTGTATGATCACTATTTGTACGGAAGCCCGCCTGACCACCGTTTAAGGCAGCCGCAGAGATTCCGGATTGATTTAACATATTTGTAAAAACAACACTTGAAATAATTTCACCACAGGATACTAACATATCCATTTCCCTACTGCTTATTCTGGAGTTTTGATCCCCTACTAAGCTTAACAGTGTATCTGTAGCATATGGATCCCCCATGCGTCCCATAGCAGATACAACAACTACTACTTTATATCCATCTGAAACAGCACTTGCAATATGATTTTTTGCTCTTTCACGAGATTCCTCATCTCGAACTGAGGTTCCGCCAAATTTTTGTACAACGATATTCATGAAACCACCTCATGTTTGGTTGAACGGATTATTTTGCAACTAAACCTAGCTTTAATAGACTGCCCGCAATTTGAACTGAGTTCCATGCAGCACCTTTTAATAGGTTGTCAGATACTACCCACATGTGGAAGCCATTATCTTGGTCTAGGTCTTTTCTAATTCTTCCTACGAATACATCTTTTTTACCAACTGCATGAATTGGCATCGGATATACTTGCTCAGCAGGATTATCCTCTAATACAACACCCGGTGAAGATGCTAATAAATCTTTTACGTCCTGTGCAGAAACCCCATTTTGAGCTGTTTCAAAATAAACAGATTCAGAATGTCCAGTTTCAACCGGTAAACGAACGCAAGTTGCTGCTACAGGTAGTTCTGGTAAATGCATAATCTTCTTCGTTTCGTTAATCATTTTCATTTCTTCAAAAGTAAAGCCATTCTCTTCAAATTTATCAATTTGTGGAATTGCATTAAAGGCGATTTGATAATGTTTTTTGTCCCCTTTTACAGGTAATACCTGTGGAGTAAATTCATTTCCTTCAATGATATCCTTTGTCTGCTCTTTCATTTCTGAGATGGCAGCTACACCAGAACCTGAAACTGCTTGATAAGTTGAAACAATAACCTTTGATAAACCATAGGTTTTACGAATTGGCTCTAAGGCTACAACCATTTGAATGGTTGAACAGTTTGGATTTGCAATAATACCATTATGATTAAGGAGGTCATTTTCGTTAACCTCTGGAACAACAAGGGGCACATTTTCATCCATTCTAAATGCACTTGTGTTATCTACAACAATTGCACCACGTTTAACAGCTTCAGGAGCTAGCTCTTTGGAAACGCCACCACCCGCACTAAATAATGCAATATCAACACCTTCAAATTTTTCTGGTGTTGCGACCTCCACTGTTACTTCTTTACCCTTATACGTAATCTTTTTACCAGCAGAACGCTCTGATGATAATAAAGTTAATTTTGTTAATGGAAAATTCGTTTCTTCAAGTGTTTTGATTATTTGCATTCCTACTGCACCTGTAGCACCTACAACTGCAACATGTAATTCCTTTTCTACTGTCATTTGATATTCCCCTTCCTAGAATTACTAGAACGTCTAATTTACGTTTAATGATTTATATTTTACCACATACAAGTACTAAAGGAGAGAAGAATTTTCATTCTTTCCCCTTTATTATGAATAATTTTATTATTTTTCATCGTCACGGTATCGTTCAACAAGTACGGGCTGTAACTGTTTTCCCTCAATTGCTGCTGCAACTGTATCCCTAAGCATGGTCATACGTGCAACCATCGAATTAGGTTTCTTTGTCGGATCATCCTGCCCATATGGAATAAAATAAATATTTTTTGTTGCCATTAGTCTCATAAGATTAACACCATTTAAACCTAAAGCATCATTCGTTGAAATTCCTAAAACAACGGGACGTTGATTACGTAATGTTGCCTTCGCAGCCATTAAGACAGGAGAATCTGTTAAAGCATTGGCGAATTTACTCATTGAATTCCCTGTAAGCGGTGCAATGACCATGCAATCCAATGGCATTTTAGGACCTAATGGTTCTGCTTTTACGATTGAATCAATAACTTGATTACCTGTCGCTTTTTCAATTCTTTCAATCCACTCTGCGCCTTCTCCAAAACGGGTATTTGTCGATTGAACAGTCCACGATACGACAGGAATTACATCAGCACCCTCATCGACAAGTCTAATAATTTCAGGCATTACAGCATCATACGTACAATGGGATCCCGTAACACCAAATCCGATTCTTTTACCTTTTAATGAAGTCATATTATTCGTTCTCCTCTCTTTGTTGTAATAACTCAAGAAGTAGTTGTGATAAGACATTCGCAACAATTTGCCCAGCAGTCTTTGGAGCGACAATACCTGGTAATCCTGGTGCTAATAATGCTTTTATTCCTCTCTTTTCTGCATATCTAAAATCAGTTCCCCCAGGTTTTGATGCTAAATCAACAATCAACGTATGGGCTGGCATTTTTGAAATAACACTTGCGGTTACGATTAATTTAGGAACGGTATTAATACAAACATCGATATCCTTAACCTCTTCAGCTAGGTTAGAGAGATGAAAAGGTGTTAATCCCATTTCTGTAATTCTTGCAATATGCTCTGTTTTTCTGGCACCTACTTTTACATGTGCTCCTAATGCAGCAAAACTTCTTGCCACACTCATTCCTACCCTTCCTAGTCCAAGTACCGCAACGTTCGAATTATGAATCGTAATATCCGTATGTTGGATAACCATCATAATAGTACCTTCAACAGTAGGAATTGAATTATAGATCGCAACATCATCTCTTTCGAATAAACGCACTAATTTTCGATTAGTTGCATTCGTAATACCATCTAAATATGAGTTGCTTATCCCCGAAAAAACAACACAGTGTTTAGGTGTTTGTGATAGGATTTCTTCTGTTAAGACGACCGTTTCATTTGAAAAAATCGTTTCAACCTCACCTTCACTGTTTGTGCCGGATACTGGCAAAATAATCGCATCTATATCTGTAAAGTCGATTTCGTCTAATCGTTCCTTTGAAGCACCTGTAAATCCATGATCTAATTGATCAAATCCAATTAAAGATAACCTTGCATCTAATTCAATTAGTTTACGAATTACTTCTAACTGTCGTGCATCTCCACCAATGATTGCTACATGCATATCGGTTAACATACGCTTTATCACCTTCTTTTACCTAAAATGAAATCGAATGAAAGTGAGAATTGTTTAATGGCTCACATTAAGATACTTCGACTTCTTCTTTCTCTAATTTTTGAAAGATACCCCTCAAAGGCTTTTGATAAAATCACCATAACTTTATCTACTCCACCATACTATGAGGCATTGTTAAAATAGGTGAATGAACAAGATAAAATTTTCTCAGAATAACATTTTTTCGAAGAATAGAAAAAACCCACGGAATTCCGTGGGTTTAACTTATTCTCTATTCAATTTCCTCTGGATCCTTTTCTTCTGGAATATCAATGATAATCATATCTGTTCCGATTTTACGAATATGTTGCCACGACACACGAACTTCATTGCCTTGTTTTTTGAAACCAAACCATTTTAATGAAGGAATAATAAGCGCCTTAATTTGACCTGTTCTTTCATCAATTTCTAAATCGGTTTGACCTAAAACACCTAGTCTTTCAGCACGTTTGACATCCACAATTTCTTTTCCACTTAATTCGCTTAACCTCAAAAGAGACCACCCCTTCAATGTCCTTTGTACATTCTATGGAGTAGTCCACTTTTTTAGAAGTAAATTCAGTTTGAAAGCTTAATTGGTAAATCATCAGAAGGACTAACTAACGCTAGTGAAAAATCGTCTGTAAATATTTTATTTGCCATTTCATTTACACTATTTTCATTTACAGCATTAATTTCGTCTATAATCTCATCGAGACTTTTATGTTTTTTTAATAATAATTCATTTTTTCCGTTACGGCTCATCCGGCTATTTGTACTTTCAAGGCTAAGCATGAGGCTGCCTTTCATTTGTTCCTTGCTATTCTTTAATTCTTTTTCAGTAATACCCTCTGCTTTCAGCTTGGCCAACGTATCCTGAATCGTTTCAAATAAGAGATTTAATTGATTGCTACCTGTCCCTCCGTAGATTGTTACCATCCCTGTGTCCTTATAAGAAGAGTGGTAGGAGAAAACAGAATAAGCAAGGCCTCTTTGCTCACGAACTTCTTGGAATAATCGACTGCTCATGCTTCCACCAAGAATATTATTTAATACAATCAAGTCATATACATCTTTATCACCGATTTGCAAGCCATTAAAGCCTAAGCAGAGATGGGCTTGTTCGGTTTCTTTTTTACGTGTGATTTTATTTGTATGGAATGATGGCTTTTGTAAGTCTTGATTTGTTTGGTTCCCTGAATAATTCCCAAAATATGCTTCAACCTCAGAAATAAAGGCTTCATCAATATTCCCAGCAATGGATACGACCACTTTATCAGGTGTATACATATCATTCATATATTGACGTAGCTTATCTCCATTAAAGCTTTCCAACGTCTTTTCAGTGCCCAGTATCGGATAACCTAATGGATGGTTCTCATAGCTTGCTTTACTTAATATGTCATGGACGATATCATCGGGTGTATCTTCGTACATTTTGATTTCTTCGAAGACTACATTTTTTTCTTTTTTCAATTCTTCTTCATCAAAAGTTGAATTAAAAAACATATCAGCTAGGACATCTAATGCATATTTTGCATGTTCATCTAACACCTTCGCATAGTAACAAGTATATTCCTTAGATGTGAACGCATTTACCTGTCCACCTATGCTATCAAAAGATTCTGCAATTTCTCTAGCAGACCTTGTTTTCGTTCCTTTGAAAAACATGTGCTCTAGAAAATGTGAAATCCCGTTGTTTTCCGGGTTTTCATAACGTGACCCTGTCCCAATCCAGACACCTATTGCAACTGATCGAACAGTTGGGATGTTTTCTAATACGATTCTTACACCATTTTGACAAGTATATTTTTTGATCAAGGCTGTATTCCTCCTGTTCTAAAACAACGGATTACTTTTTCTTTAGTATTATACGTTCTTCGTTTAATAATGTAGATACATTGTCGATTGCAAGATCTTTTTGTTTAATTGATAGAATTAATCGTTCAAGGCTTTGAGCAGTTGGTGATGTCGGATGCATTAAAACCATGGCTCCAGGATGAATTTTACCCATTACTCTTTGGACCAATACATGTGGTTGCGGACGCTGCCAATCAATTGTATCCACACTCCACATAATTGTTTTCATACCGAGCTCATCAGCAATTGTAACAACTTCATCACGGTAACTTCCACTTGGAGGAGCGAAAAGGGTCGGCTTTTTACCTGTTGCTGCCTCAATCACTTGATTTGTTTTGATTAATTGTTCCCTAACTAGATCGGATGATAACTTTTTCATATCTGGATGTGTATACGAATGATTTCCTACTTCATGACCAGCATCAACAATCATTTTTGCTAAATCCGGATTTTCCTTAACCCATCTACCTTCTAAGAAGAAAGTTGCCTTTACATTATGTTTTTTTAGGGTTTCAAGCATATCAGGAATATATTCATTCCCCCATGCTACATTGATTAAAAACGAAACGATCGGTTTATTCGGATTTCCACGATAAATCGCGGATGCAGGTAAATCCTCTAAATGAACCTTTGGTGAAATCTGCTTATACACGAGCTTGTTCTCATCAAAAGTTCCATTTTTTTTCATCTTTTCATATGAAGCCTGAATATCCACCTCTAGCCCATTTAAGCCAGGAGTTGCTTTCCAAACAGGGTCTATTTTAGCATCTTCAGCTGGAATGCTATACTCAAACGCCCTTTTTTCAATTTCATTTAAAAGCTGATTACCTTTACTTACAGGGATTGCGTCTGCACTCTCTTTCAATCCCTGAACGTAATTATTCGTATATGGATTATGTAGTGAACCAATCGAAATCAATAAAATACATATAAAAACAAAAATTTGTATGTACTGTTTTTTCATAGCTATCCCCCTCTTTACTAGAAAATATGTAAAGGAGGGACAAGGTAGAACTCAAATCATAAATTTAAAGAAACTGTTTAAAAACCTAAAAAGCCCGGTTTACCAGGCTTTAGAATGGAATATTATTGTTGTTGTTCTTCTTTTTCCTTTTGTTCACGTAGAACGGCTTTTCTAGATAGGTTTACACGGCCTTGCTTATCAATTTCTGTTACTTTTACTAGGATTTCATCCCCAATAGAGACAACATCCTCAACTTTTCCAACTCGTTCTTCAGCAAGTTCAGAAATATGAACAAGTCCATCCTTACCACTAAAAATTTCAACAAAAGCACCGAATTTTTCAATACGTTTTACTTTACCAAGGTACATTTGTCCAACTTCTACCTCACGAACGATATCTTCGATGATTTTCTTAGCTTTTTGATTCATCGCTTCGTCGACAGAAGAGATAAAGATTGTTCCATCTTGTTCAATATCGATTTTAACGCCAGTTTCATCAATGATCTTATTGATTTGTTTACCACTTGGTCCAATAACATCACGGATCTTGTCTGGATTAATTGCCATTGTTAAAATCTTAGGTGCATATTTAGATAGCTCAGTTCTAGGTGTTGTTAATGTTGCTAACATAGAATCAAGAATCTGCATACGACCTTTTTTCGCTTGCTGTAATGCTTCTTCAAGAATTTCACGAGAAAGACCTTCGATTTTAATATCCATTTGTAAGGCTGTAACACCTTTTGATGTCCCTGCAACCTTAAAGTCCATATCTCCTAAATGGTCTTCCATTCCTTGAATATCTGTTAGCACGGTATAATGCTCGCCTGATTTAACAAGTCCCATTGCAATACCAGCTACAGGAGCTTTTATCGGAACACCCGCGTCCATCATGGCAAGTGTACTTGCACAAATACTAGCTTGTGAAGTAGAACCATTCGATTCTAACACCTCAGAAACAAGACGGATTGTATATGGAAAATCCTTTTCAGAAGGAACAACTGGCTCTAAGGCACGTTCTCCTAATGCACCATGTCCAATTTCACGACGACCTGGACCTCTCATTGGACCAGTTTCACCTACACTAAATTGTGGGAAATTATAGTGATGCATAAATCGTTTTGTTTCTTCAATTCCTAATCCATCAAGGATTTGAACATCCCCTAATGCACCTAATGTACAGATACTTAATGCCTGGGTTTGTCCACGTGTAAATAAACCTGAACCATGTGTACGAGCTAATACGCCAACTTCTGATGAAAGAGGACGAATTTCATCGATTTGTCTTCCGTCCGGACGGACCTTTTCAACCGTAATTAAGCGTCGAACCTCTTCTTTTACAAGTTTATTTAGAATTTCCTTTACTTGTTTAATGGTAGCTTCTTCAGCTTCTTGTTCCACGTATTCAGAAACAACTGCTGCTTTTACTTCATTAATTGCAGCTTCTCTAGCATGCTTTTCGGGAACTTGTACTGCCTTATTAATGTCCTCTTCTGCTTTCGCTCGAATTTGAGCTTCTAGCTCTGCATCGAGCTCATAAAGAGGAATTTCCATTTTTTCTTTACCGATTTCAGCAACGATCTTTTCTTGGAATGCGATTAAACGCTTGATTTCCTCATGTCCAAACATAATTGCTTCAAGCATCACTTCTTCAGGAACCTCATCAGCACCAGCTTCAACCATGTTAATTGCATCTTTTGTACCAGCAACAACTAAATGGATATCGCTTTTTTCTTGGTCTGCTACTGAAGGGTTAATGATAAATTGATTGTCTACTCGACCAACCGTTACACCTGCAATTGGACCTTCAAATGGAATATCTGAAACAGATAGTGCCAATGATGAACCGAACATTGCAGCCATTTCAGAAGAACAGTCCTGATCTACGCTCATGACGATGCTAATTACTTGTACTTCATTTCTGAATCCATCAGCAAATAAAGGTCGTATTGGACGGTCTATTAAACGACTTGCTAGAATTGCTTTTTCACTTGGTCTACCTTCTCGTTTAATAAATCCTCCAGGGATTTTTCCAACTGCATATAATCGTTCTTCATAGTTTACAGTAAGTGGAAAGAAATCTAATGGTTTTGGCTCTTTTGATGCGGTTGCTGTACTTAAGACAGCTGTTTCTCCATAGCGAACTAATGCGGCTCCGTTAGCTTGCTTCGCTAATTGACCAATTTCTACGGTCAGTTGTCTGCCAGCCCATTCCATGGAAAAAACTTGCTTTCCTTGTTCCATATAATAGTACCCCTCTCTAAATCACATTCAAATGTATATTATGTATTGATAGTATGAACTAATTTATTCGAACATATCAATACTCGTTCAATATGTAAAGTGAAATTTGTTTAAATTTGCTAGAATGGAAAGGAAAAAAATCCCTCCATTTTTAACCTAATAAAAAAGCGGGAATGCTCCCGCTTTTTCGTAGATTATCGACGTAGTCCAAGCTTGTTGATTAATTCACGGTAACGAGTTACGTCTTTATTACGAAGATATGTTAATAAATTACGACGTTTACCAACCATCTTTAATAGACCACGACGTGAATGATGATCTTTCTTGTGTGTACGTAAATGATCATTTAACTTATTGATTTGCTCAGTTAGGACAGCGATTTGAACTTCTGGTGAACCAGTATCATTCTCGTGAGTTTTGTACTCGCTGATAATTTCATTCTTACGCTCTTGTGTGATAGCCATCCTATTCACCTCCTATAATAGTATCCCCGATTACCTAGCAGACGTTGGTGATTCGATCTGCCACGCAATGGTTCTTTTTCATACTTAGATAGAATACATCTTTTTATGGTAAAAAGCAAGTATGTTCGTCTATTTTCTCAAAATACTGCTTTGCTTGTTCCTTATCTCGTCCAATTTGCTTGATTAATTCATCGATGGACGAAAACTTTTTCTCGGAACGGATTCTTTTATGCCATTCAACAATAACATCTTTTTTATAAATGTCTTCATTAAAATCAAACAGATGGACTTCAATCGAAGGTACAGTCTCGTTTTCATGAAAGGTAGGTTTAACACCAAGGTTACAAACACCATTATGCCATGTTGAACCGATCTTTAAACGAACTGCATAGACTCCCATTTTAGGAATAATATAATCCTCACTTGTTTTTACATTTGCTGTTGGAAAGCCAATCGTTCTTCCTCGTTTTTCCCCATCAACTACGATCCCTTTTACTGTATAGAATCTACCTAAAAGCGGTGCAAGTTGGTCCACTTCTCCATTTTGGATCAAACCTCGGATAACAGTCGAACTCACCTTTTCATTCTTAAACGTAAATTTCTCAACAGTAGTTTGAGTAAATCGTCCATTTGCAAGTTCAGGAAGAGCTTCCATCGTTCCTTTTCCAAATCGTCCAAACGTAAAATCAAATCCCGCGACAACATGATTCACATTCAGACCAATGATATATTGATCCACAAATTGTTGTGGTGATAAACTTGCAAACTCAGATGAGAAATTCACAATGTATAAATAATCAATATCCATCTCTTCAAATAACTCTTGTTTATGATGTAATGGCGTTATATATTCAACATTTGTAACATCTTTTTTAAGGACAATTGATGGATGGGGATCGAAGGTCATGACAGAGCACGCAATTCCTTGTGTCTCTGCTTCCTTCTTTGCCGTTTCAACAACCTTTCGATGTCCAAGATGAACACCATCAAAATATCCCAAAGCTAAAACAGTTGGGGGTAAATCTGTTTGATTAAAAGAATGTGGGTGTGTGATATGAATCGTTTTCACTTCTATTTCACCTTTTCTACTTCTAAATCAAATACGTTTAGGCGTATTTGCGTGCGATTTTTAGGCCCACAGGAAGTGGGTCATAAAGACGTTGCCACAGGAAGTGGCGTACTTAGTCTTTGTTCTTACTGCTCGAAAAATTTCCATTTAAAAATTGTGGCATCCGCCGGAGGCATTAACTTTATTCAGACAGGGTTTGGTATCAAATTGGAATTTTTAATTGTATATGAATTCATTCCATCACCCTAATAGAGGTACTCTGCTGAATAAAGTTAGCTATTTTAACTCTTGGTTATTAACTAATACCTTAATAGGTTTTATCAATTGAGTTTTTTCTGGATGTCTTTGATATATTGCTAGGATTTCTCCATTATGTAGGATAGCAATAGGCTCCTCGGATGAAATCTCATTTAACTCTTTTGGTACCGGAAAAACAGACCCATTTTTTACTTTCTCTGCTACTTTATCATTAATTAAAATTTTGCGCAAATGGGAAAGGGCGTCTTCAATTGTTAGAAGATGTTCTCCAATTGTTTCATTCTGAATATGCTGTTCTAATTCTTCTAGTGTCATACATTGATTAAGAGTAAAATCACCAGAAGAGGTCCTTTTTAAATCAGACATATGTGATGGATATCCTAGTTTTTCACCCATTTGTACAGCTAAGGTTCGAACATAAGTGCCCTTACTGCATGTTACACGGAAACGGAAGGAGACAGTTCCTTCCTTTTGAACGATATCACTGAGTAGCTCTAAGTGATGGATGGTTATTTTACGAGAAGGTCTTTCAATTACCAATCCTTGTCTGGCGTACTCATAAAGGCGCTTTCCATTAACTTTAACCGCAGAATACATAGGTGGTGTTTGAATGATTTCACCTGTTAATGAATGAAGTACATCTTGGACTTCATCTTTTGTAATTGGTCGGTCCACTTTTTTTTCTTCGACGATCTCACCAGATGCATCTTCTGTCGTCGTTGAAACCCCTATGGTCGCTTCCCCTTCATAGGTTTTATTTGCCGCTGTGACATATTCAACGATTTTCGTTGCTCTTCCTAGACAAATAGGCAGTACTCCTGAAACATCGGGGTCTAGCGTACCAGTATGACCTACCTTTTTCATTTTTACTAACTTTCGTACTTTAAAAACACAATCATGGGAAGTCATCCCTTTTGGTTTATTGAGAAGTAAAATTCCATCCACTTAGAGCCACACTCCCCTATCCTTTTTTAAAATATACTTTCGTACATTACTATCTAAAATCAACTGAAAAAAAGGGATAGACTTTATAAAAAAGTCTATCCTCTCCCTTATTCTCGGTTTGATTCTTGATTTGATTGCTTATTTATTTCATGAAGGATCGATTCAATTCGATTCCCATAATCAATTGATTCGTCAAATTCAAATAGAATCTCAGGTGTTTTCCGTAAGCGAATACGCTGGCCGATTTCTGACCGGATAAAGCCTTTCGCTTTCGCGAGACCTTTTAACGTATTCTGCCTTTGTTCTTCATCACCTAGAACCGAAATAAAAACTTTCGCTTGCTGTAGGTCTCCAGTAACTTGGACGTCGGTTACTGTAACAAATCCAATTCTAGGATCCTTAATCTTCCGTCCAATGATGTCACTTAATTCCTTTTTCATTTGTTCTCCAACACGATTAGGTCGTAAACTCATCTAGCCTTCACCTCTTATAACCACTCAAAGTCGGTTATTGTTCGATCTAATTCTGGGAAAGAATCAATAAACTTCAGGGCATTGTTTAATTCGAGTTCAGAATGCTTACGACTAGAAGATACAGTGACAATTGCAAGCTTAGTGCGTTGCCATGTATCTTGATAGTCTACCTCCGCAACTGAAACATTAAACTTTTGTTTAAGTCGAGTTATGACACTCTGCAATACTGCTCGTTTTGCTTTTAAAGAGTTTGCATCATAAATGACACATTCGCACTCCACATAGCCGATCAATGACGATCAACTTCTTCCATCACGAATGCTTCAATGATGTCTCCTTCTTTAATATCGTTATATTTCGTAATTGTTATACCA
This sequence comes from Ferdinandcohnia sp. QZ13, assembly GCF_031324165.1. NCBI lineage: Bacteria > Bacillati > Bacillota > Bacilli > Caryophanales > Bacillaceae > Ferdinandcohnia > Ferdinandcohnia sp. QZ13. Next base: position 563,446 of record NZ_JAVIVW010000001.1, read on the forward strand.
CACTCGTAACCTTGCGCAACTTCCTTGGCATCATCCTTGAAGCGTTTCAATGTATCGATTTCACCTTCAAAGATAACAACACCATTACGGATTAGGCGCACTCCACTATCGCGTGTGATTTTACCATCGGTAACATAAGAACCAGCAATTGTACCGATCTTAGATACTTTAAAGGTAGTACGAACTTCTGCTTGACCGATTACTTTCTCTTCAAATTCAGGGTCAAGCATACCCTTCATTGCAGATTCAATTTCTTCGATTGCTTTATAGATAATACGGTGAAGACGGATATCAACTTCCTCTGCTTCAGCAGTGCGCTTTGCATTCACATCTGGTCGTACATTAAATCCGATTACAATCGCATTTGATGCAGATGCGAGGGTAATATCTGATTCATTAATTGCCCCGACACCAGTATGAATAATCTTAACTTTAACACCTTCTACATCAATTTTTTGGAGAGATGCTGCCAAAGCTTCTACAGAACCTTGAACATCGGCTTTAACAATAAGATTGATTTCCTTCATTTCACCTTGTTTAATATGTTCAAATAAATCTTCAAGGCTTACTTTTACTTTATCTCCACGTTGCTCAACTAATTGCTTTTGCGCTCTAGCTTCCCCAACCTGACGTGCTTTCTTCTCATCCTCAAAGACTACAAACTGATCACCAGCTTGTGGCACATCATTTAATCCTGTAACTTCAACTGGAGTTGAAGGTCCTGCTTCCTTAACGCGGCGACCAATATCATTAACCATTGCACGAACACGACCAAATGTGTTTCCAACAACAATTGGGTCACCAATGCGTAATGTTCCGTTTTGAACTAATAGAGTCGCAACTGAACCTCTTCCTTTGTCAAGTTTGGCTTCAATTACTGTACCTGTAGCTCTTCTCTTTGGATTGGCCTTATATTCTTCGACCTCACTAACGAGAAGAATCATTTCAAGCAGGTTGTCGATGCCTTCTCCTGTTAACGCAGAAATTGGTACGAAAATGGTTTCTCCACCCCAAGCCTCTGGAATTAGACCATGCTCTGTTAATTCCTGCATAACACGATCTGGATTTGCTGTCGGCTTATCCATTTTATTCACAGCTACGATGATTGGTACCTCAGCAGCCTTAGCATGGTTAATTGCTTCAACTGTTTGAGGCATTACACCATCATCTGCCGCAACAACTAATACTGTGATATCTGTGATTTGAGCACCTCTTGCACGCATAGTTGTAAACGCAGCATGTCCTGGAGTATCCAAGAAAGTAATTTTCTTACCATTAACAACTACTTGATAGGCACCAATATGTTGCGTAATACCACCAGCTTCGCCAGCTGTTACTTTAGTATTTCGGATTGAATCAAGGGTAGTTGTTTTACCATGGTCAACATGTCCCATGATTGTTACGATAGAAGGTCTTTCGATTAGATCTTCATTATTATCTTCTTCAACATACTGTTCGAATTCTGTAACATCAAAAACAATTTCTTCTTCTACTTCTACACCATAATCGGATGCAATTAATTCGATTGAATCTTTATCAAGGTCTTGGTTAATTGTAGCCATAACACCTAGCATGAAAAGCTTCTTAATAATTTCTGATGGTTCTTTGCCAAGTTTTTTAGCTAATTCTCCAACCGTTAATGAACCAACAAACGTAATTTTTTCAGGCAATTTCTTTTCTGGCTTCGGTTGAACTGGCTGGTGATTGTTAGTTGGACGATGATTGCCTTTTTGTTTGTTTTTATTTCTCTTATTATCCTTTGGTTGAAATGCCTTTTTCTGACCTTGGTTCTCCGTTTTTTTACCATCGCGATTTTTAGGAGGTACAGGCTTTTTCTTCGTTTCTTTTTTATCAACCACTGCTTCACCATTAGCAGGTGATACTGGTTTACTATTATTAGTTTGTTCCTTTGCAGGCTTAACCTGTTCTGACTTCTTTCCAAACGATTGATCTAGTTTTTTCAAAATATCTCCCTCAATTGTTGCCATATGATTTTTAACCTCAATGTCCATCTCTTTAAGCTTTGTAATAACTTCTTTGCTTGAGATATTTTGTTTTTTTGCATATTCGTATACACGCATTCTACTCATATGTTCACCCCCAAATATGTTAATCGAGCAAGTGACTCATCTTTTTTGCAAACCCACTTTCTGTTATCGCGACAACCACTCTGGCATCTTTGCCTATCGCATGACCCAATGTATAACGGTCGCTAACAGTACGAAGTTGAACCTGATAATACGTGCTTTTATCCGTAATTTTCTTTGTAGTGTTTGCTGACGCATCTTCAGATAATAGAACTAATTTTGCGTTTCCATTGCGAATTTCCTTCACAACAAGTTCTTCACCTGAAATGACTTTTCTCGCTCGATTGGCAAGACCCAATAACGACATCCATTCCTTGTTTTCCATCGATAAAGGCTACTCCTTATCTACCAACTGAAGTAATTCTTCATAAATAGAATCATCAATCGTAGCTTTCAGTTGACTTGCAAGAATGTTCTTTTTCTTTGCTAGTAAAATACATTCTTTATCTTTACTGAGGTACGCACCACGTCCCGACTTTTTTCCGGTCAGGTCAATTGTAACTTCGCCTTCTTTGGATCGTACAATTCTTACAAGTTCCTTTTTCGGCTTCATTTCACCACTAGCTATGCATTTACGTAATGGTATTTTTTTATTACCTACCAATTTCTTTCACCTCACTCGATTTCTTCAGATTGCAAATCGAATGCTTCAACCTCTAGTTCATCTTCATCATTTTCTTCAAATAAACCAAAGCCGTCTCTAGGATATATTCCCGCTTGCTCCGCCTCTGTTTGACTCTTAATGTCAATTTTCCATCCTGTTAATTTTGCCGCTAAACGTGCATTTTGCCCACGTTTTCCAATTGCTAATGATAATTGATAGTCAGGAACAATAACAGTTGTTGCTTTTTCTTCTTCATTAACAATGACATCAAGCACTTTTGATGGACTTAAGGCATTCGCCACAAAAACAACTGGATCATCAGACCATTTGACAATGTCTATTTTTTCACCTTTTAATTCATTCACAATTGCTTGAACACGCTGCCCCTTAGGACCAACACATGAGCCAACTGGGTCTACCTCAGAATTATCAGAGTGAACAGATATCTTTGAACGATCACCTGCTTCTCTCGCAACCGATTTAATTTCAACTGTTCCATCATAGATTTCAGGAACTTCAATTTCAAAAAGGCGTTTTAATAATCCAGGATGTGTTCTAGAAACAAAGATTTGTGGTCCTTTTGTAGTTCTTTCAACCTTTGTTATGTAGACTTTAATTCGGTCATGTGGTTTATAATGTTCATTTGGCATTTGTTCATTTACCGGTAGCAATGCTTCGATTTTCCCTAAGCTAACATAGATAAACTTTGAATCTAAACGCTGAACAATTCCCGTCATGATATCTTCTTCACGGTCAATAAACTCGGAATAGATAACTCCTCTTTCTGCTTCACGAACACGTTGAGTTACAACCTGCTTTGCAGTTTGAGCAGCAATTCTACCAAAGTCTTTTGGTGTTACTTCGATTTCCACAACGTCTTCTACTTGGTAATTTGGATTAATAGTTCTAGCTTCTTCTAAGGAAATCTCTAATCGTGGGTCAAACACTTCATCTACTACATCTTTTCTAGCAAACACACGCATTGAACCGTTTGCTAAGTTTAAATCTACTCTTACATTTTGAGCCTGATTAAAATTCCGCTTGTATGCAGAAATAAGTGCTGCCTCAATTGCTTCAATAATTACATCTTTACTAATGCCTTTTTCTTTCTCGAGCAATGTTAAGGCATCTAATAATTCACTACTCATTTGTCTTCTAATCCCCCTTATGAATTCTAACTATTAATGAAAAGTAACAGCAAGTCTTGCATTTGCAATTTTTTCATACGGAATTTCTACAGATTTTTTGCGTGTTTTGACCATAATGTTGATTATAATTATACTTCCATCAAAGGATGCAAGCTCTCCTTCAAAGACCTTTTCGCCATCGATTGGTTCATATGTCTTCACATATACCTGTTTTCCAATTGCCTTTTCGAAGTCGCTCATTTTTTTCAACGGGCGTTCAGCACCTGGACTTGAAACCTCGAGAAAATAGTTATAAGGAATCGGATCAATTTCATCAAGCTTTTCGCTTAACTTTTCACTAACTGTTCCACAATCTTCTATATCAACGCCCTTTTCAGAGTCGATGAAGACCCGAAGAAACCAGTCTTTTCCTTCCTTTACATACTCAACATCTACAAGTTCCATCTGTAATTCAGTTAATATAGGTATCACCAATTCTTCCACTATTTGTGTTACCTTTTTACTCATGTTTTTCCTCCTAAGCTGAAAAGGAATTTTCGTTTTTGTTCTTTAGTATTTCCTAAGTAGTGTAAAAACACCCTGCTATAGTAGCAGGGAGGCAGTTGGAAAATATAGAGAAGTTCCATCTTTAGAGTAAGTTGTTACACAATTTAGCCTCAGCCAAAGAATAAAGAGTGGGAAGCCCCACTCTTTCATCAGTAATTATACATAGCATTTCCATAAAAACTATAACATAATCGCTGTTTATATGCAAATAAATTTAAAAGCGCAAGCGCCTTGCTTAGCCCCGACAAGCACAAGACAGGCCGGCTAGAAGGTTGCCCATTAACCTTCTCGACGGAATGACTTGTGACCTCGAGGGGCTAGGCGCTGGAGCTAGATATCGATAATAACTAGAACAATGATAGTTGATTTTGTTCTGGCATATCTTCTAGGCAACCATGGTTATCAAGGTATTCCATGATTGTCTTCGATACTTTACCACGCTTTTGTAAATCTTCTTTTGATAAAAATTCACCTTGTTCTCTTGCTTTTACAATATTAATAGCAGCGTTGGTACCAAGTCCAGGAATCGAATTGAACGGAGGAATTAAAGCATCCCCGTCGATGATAAATTCTGTTGCACTTGAGCGATACAAATCAATCTTATTAAAGGCAAATCCACGCTCACACATTTCAAGTGCTAACTCAAGAACTGTAAGTAGGTTCTTTTCTTTAGGTGAAGCATCAAGCCCTTTAGCATTGATTTCTTCCATACGCGCACGAATTGTACTGGAACCACGTACCATTGCCTCGACATCGAAATCGTCTGCACGAACAGTGAAGTATGCTGCATAATAGAGTAATGGCAAATGAACCTTAAAATAAGCAATCCTTACTGCCATTAGTACATAAGCGGCAGCATGGGCTTTTGGGAACATATATTTTATTTTCAAACACGAATCGATATACCAATCAGGGACTTCATTTTTCTTCATTTCTTCGATAAATTCATCGGTTAGTCCCTTCCCTTTACGGACTGATTCCATGATTTTAAATGCCATCGAAGGATCTAATCCTTTATAGATAAGATATACCATTATATCGTCACGACAACCAATAACTTCACTAAGCGTACAAATATTGTTTTGGATAAGCTCCTGTGCGTTTCCTAGCCAAACATCTGTACCATGTGATAGACCTGAAATCTGTACGAGTTCGGAGAAAGTAGTCGGCTTTGTATCCTCAAGCATTTGGCGTACAAATCGTGTACCGAATTCCGGAATCCCGAGGGTACCCGTTTTACACATGATCTGCTCTTCGGTTACACCAAGAGATTCTGTCCCACTGAAAATTTTCATGACCTCAGGGTCATCTGTTGGAATCGTTTTTGGGTCAATCCCACTTAAATCCTGGAGCATCCGGATAACTGTCGGATCATCGTGCCCAAGAATATCCAGTTTTAACACATTATCATGGATAGAATGGAAATCGAAATGGGTAGTTCGCCATTCAGAATTAATATCATCGGCAGGAAATTGAATTGGTGAAAAATCATAAATATCCATGTAGTCTGGTACAACGATAATACCACCAGGATGCTGTCCAGTTGTTCGTTTAACACCGGTACAACCCGCAACTAACCGATCTGTTTCGGCACCGCGCATAGTTAAGTTATGATCATTCGCATACCCTTTTACATACCCATAGGCTGTTTTTTCAGCAACGGTACCAATGGTTCCAGCACGATATACATACTCCTCACCAAATAGCACCTTTGTATAGTTATGAGCACGTGGCTGGTATTCACCAGAGAAGTTTAAGTCGATATCCGGTACCTTGTCTCCTTTGAATCCTAAAAACGTTTCGAAAGGAATATCATGACCGTCCTTTTTATAATTAGCCCCGCAATTTGGGCATTCCTTATCTGGTAGGTCAAAACCAGAACCGACTGAACCATCGTTAAAGAACTCTGAATGCTTACAGTCCGGACAAACATAATGTGGAGGTAATGGATTAACCTCTGTAATCTCTGTCATCGTAGCGACTAACGATGAACCAACCGAACCACGAGAACCTACTAGATACCCATCATCCAGTGATTTTTTCACAAGTTTATGGGAAATCAAGTAAATAACTGCGAATCCATGCCCTATGATACTTTTAAGTTCTTTTTCCAATCGCTTTTCTACGATTTCAGGTAATTCTTCACCATAGATACTTCTTGCCATGCTATAGCTCATATCCCTAATTTCATCTTCCGCACCTTCGATTTTAGGCGTATATAGATCATCTTTTATCGGCTTCACTTCACCGATCATGTCTGCGACTTTTTGTGTATTTGTCACGACAATTTCCTTCGCTTTCTCTTTATCAAGAAAAGAGAAACAGTCTAACATTTCGTTCGTTGTTCGGAAATGAACCTCTGGTAGCGAGTGTCGATTTAACGGATTGGCTCCACCCTGAGACCTTACTAAAATTTTTCGGTAGATATGATCCTCTGGGTTAAGATAATGCACATTCCCAGTTGCAACTACCGGTATATTCAGCTTTTCACCAAGGCTGACAATATTCTTTAAAATATCTTTAAGTTCCCGCTCATTTTGAATCAAATCTAATTCTAATAAATGTTTATAGTTTGATGGTGGCTGAACCTCAAGATAATCATAAAATTGAGCAATAGACTCTACTTCCTCAGGTGACTTCTGCATCATGCCTTCAAATACTTCCCCTTTATCACAAGCAGAGCCTACTAAAATACCTTCTCGAAATTTTTGTAACTGTGATCTTGGGATACGAGGTACACGATAATAATAATTTATATGTGATAACGAAACTAATTTAAATAAATTCTTAAGACCTACATCGTTTTGGGCAAGTAATGTCGCATGATATGGTCTCGAACGTTGGTAGGATTTACCTTGACCCATGTAATCATTTAATTGATCATGGTACATAATTTCTTTTTCAGCGGCGTCCTTTAACAATTTTACTGCTAAAAATCCGGTTGCCTCCGCATCATATATCGCACGGTGATGCTGGGTTAATTCAATATCAAACTTTTTACACAATGTATTTAAACGGTGGTTTTTTAAATCCGGATATAAAAATCTAGCAAGCTCTAGTGTGTCAATGACAGGATTGGTTGCTTGCTCAAGACCCGCTTTTTTATAACCTACATTCAGGAACCCCATATCAAAGCTTGCATTATGGGCTACTAATATAGAATCCCCAGTCCATTCCTTGAATTTTACTAAGACTTCACTAACTTCAGGCGCTGAACTCACCATGTCATCTGTGATTCCAGTAAGATCAATTGTCGTTGCACTTAAGCGATGATGTGGGTTAGCAAATGATTCAAATCGATCTATGATTTCACCATTTTTCAATTTAACAGCGGCTAACTCAATAATTGTGTTATAGACCGCAGATAAACCTGTTGTTTCAACGTCAAAAACGACATACGTATCTTCCTCTAAATTACGATGTTGTGAATTATATGCAATTGGGACACCATCATCAACTAAATTAACTTCCACACCATAAATCATCTTAATCCCATTTTTCTTTGCAGCGGAATATGCTTCTGGAAATGATTGAGCACCAGCATGGTCTGTTAATGCAATAGCAGTGTGGCCCCATTTTTTAGCTTGTCCAACTAATTGGCTAATTGAAGTGACAGCATCCATCTGACTCATTGGTGTGTGCAAGTGGAGCTCGACACGTTTTTCTCCTTCAGGAGCAGTGTCTTTTCTTTCATTCAGTGGCTGGATTTCATTAATATCATTAGCAATCATTACTAAGTCTCTAACAAAAGTATCATTCTGAATACTTCCGCGTACTCGAACCCACATACCTTTTTTAATCGATTGCAATAGTTGAACATCTTCTTTATCACGTGAGAATACTTTTACTAAAATCGAATCCGTATAATCGGTAATTTTGAAGGTTAGAAGTGTTCTGCCACTGCGTAACTCCCTTGTCTCTGCAAAGAAGATATAGCCTTGAACCGCAATTCTCCGTTCCTCGTCAAGGATTGAACTAATTTCTTTAAAGTCTTCATCCTCTTTAATTGTATAACCAATCGTAATCGGTCCAGAAACGGCGTTAGCTTGTTCTTTATCCTTTTCTTTCTTCTGCATATCAGCAACGGCTAACAATGCTCTTTCTTGGTCTTCTTGTTGTTTTTTCTCTAAAAATAGTTCATACTCCTTATTCGAAACCTCTACCTCTGTTTCAAGCGTGAACATGGGAAAACCATAGGATTGATAAACATTTCCTATCAATTGACCGTATTTTTTCTTAATCGCAATAGATTCAGTATCATTTCTTGTTTTGATATGAAGTTTAAGACCCTGCTGGGTAGGTAATTGATTATGCAATAACGATAGAATTGGTGGTGCGATTCCATCTAATTCTTGTAAACATAGGGGCCAATAGGCTTGGACCATTTCTTCAGTCACGTGCTGAGACCCGACATGTAAAGAGAAGGTTACAGATGCAATATGGGCGAATTTTGTTTGTAATTGTGCAGAAAAAATTCTCATGACATCAGCAGGTATCACATTTTCAAGTGAAAATATAAAATGCCATGCTTTGTTTTCTTTGTCAATCATCAGTTTTACAATACCTGCATTTTCAAAGTGTGTAACCAATGCATCGTCAGTTAACTCAAGTTGTTGCAGCAATACTTTAAATCGTTCTTTTTGCTGTGGCGATAATTCCATCCTCGTTCCCCCTCTTCAGACAGAATAATGAAGGTACCTCAAATGATCGAGGTACCCTCTTCTTTTCTATTATTTATTTTACTACATATTTCTTAATTGTCTCGATAAGATTTTCAATATTTATTTCCAATGTTTCCCCTGTCTTACGAACCTTTACCTCGACGATGCCTTCACTAGCACGTTTTCCAACAGTGATTCGTAGTGGCAGTCCGATTAAATCTGAATCTGCAAATTTTACACCTGGGCGTTCAATACGATCATCGAATAAAACGTCATAGCCGCTTTCCTGTAGGGCGACATATAAAGATTCAGAGAGAGCTTTTTGTTCTTCATTCTTTATATTTACAGGAATTAAGTGAAGATCATATGGCGCTAAATTTTCAGGCCAGATTAATCCATTTTCATCATTCGATTGCTCTGCAACAGCAGAAAGAGTTCTAGATACACCGATACCATAGCAGCCCATAATCATTGGCTGTGATCTTCCATTTTCATCAAGGAAGGTTGCACCCATCGCTTCACTATAACGTGTACCGAGTTTAAAGATATGGCCAACTTCGATACCTTCTGCAAACACAATCGTACCTTGCCCATCAGGTGATGGATCCCCTTCTTGAATAAATCGAAGGTCAGCAAATTGAATTCCTGCAAAATCACGGTCTGGGTTCACATTTATAAAATGATAATTCTCTTCGTTTGCACCACAAACACCATTAACAACTGATGCCACTGCATGATCCGCAATTACAGTAATTTCTTTCGTTACATTAATTGGTCCTAAAGAACCAACTGTACAGCCCATAATCCGTTCAGTGTTTTCAGTACTTGCTAATTCAACAGTTGTAGCTTCTAACAGGTTTTTCACTTTTATATCATTTACTTCATGGTCACCACGAGCTAACACAAGAACAAATTTTTCGTCCACCTCAAAAAGAAGTGATTTAATACATTTTTCTTTTGAAACGTCAAGGAAAGCAGCCACATCATCAATTGTTTTCTTCCCAATTGTTTCTACTTTTTCTAGCTCTTTTGCTGGCTCATCGCTTTTTGGATATTCCATGACAACTGGTGCCATTTCAATATTTGCCGCAAATGAAGAAGTATCAGAATACGCTATTGTGTCCTCTCCAACTTTCGATAGAACCATGAATTCGTGGGTATCTTTACCACCCATTGCACCAGAGTCTGCAATAACGGCACGGAAGTTAAGTCCACAACGTGCAAAAACATTTGAATAGGCGGTATACATTTTTTCATATACCTCATCTAGGCTTTCTTGATCAGCATGGAATGAATATGCATCCTTCATAATGAATTCTCGACCACGTAGGAGCCCGAAACGAGGTCTTTTTTCATCACGGAATTTTGTTTGAATTTGATAAAGTGTAATCGGCAGTCTTTTATATGATTTAATTTCATCACGAACAAGACTAGTAATGACTTCTTCATGTGTTGGACCTAATACGAAATCACGCTGATGGCGATCATGAAGACGCATGAGTTCCGGACCGTACGAATACCAGCGTCCAGATTCCTGCCAGAGTTCTGCAGCTGTTAAAGCTGGCATAAGGAGTTCAGCAGCACCCGCCCGCTCCATTTCTTCACGGACAATGGTTTCGATTTTTTGTAAAACTCGTCTTGCTAATGGAAGATAACTATAAACTCCACTTGCATTTTGTCTAATAAAACCTGCACGAATTAGAAGCTTGTGACTTTTGATTTCGGCATCAGCAGGTACTTCTCGTAGTGTAGGTATAAGCGTCATACTTTGTTTCATATCTTGCACCTCGTTTTATTGAACTTCAATTTATAAAAAGAATCGTTGAATATCATTCCAGGTAACAACCAACATTAGAAGCATTAGTAAGGCAAATCCAATAAAATGAACCATACCTTCTTTTTGCTTATCAATCGGTTTTCCACGTACAGCTTCCAACGCAAAGAATACTAATCGTCCGCCATCAAGCGCTGGTAGTGGTAAAAGGTTCACAATTCCTAAGTTAATGCTGAGGATAGCAGCCCATTTCATTACATAGAAGATTCCTGATTGAACAACTGTATCGGTCGAAACATATATTCCAACTGGCCCAGATAACATGTCAATCGAAAATTGACCTGTAATAAGCTTTCCTAGGCCGAGTAAAATTTCCTTTGTCCACATAAAGGTTTCCAAGACACCATATTTCAAGGATGGTAAAACGGATTTCTCAACTGGACCATAAACACCTATGACCCCAATTGTTTCATTCTCAAGCTGCTGGGCTTTAGGGGTTATGGAAATTTCATGAAGGCTACCGTTACGTTCGACCACAAAGCCGATTTCTTCTTCGGGATGAGAGCGAATGATATTTACAATATCATTCCAGGTTGATACTTGTTCATTATCAATCTCGCGAACAAGATCACCTTCATGGAGCCCGGCTTGAAGTGCTGCTCCATCTTCAGTTAATTTTCCAAGGATTGGTTTATCAACCGGAGTTCCTTGTAATAAGCCGATTACAATTAAAATAATAAAAGCTAGTACAAAATTCATTGCGGGACCAGCAGCAATTGCCAATGTACGTTGCATTAATGTTTTAGAAGCAAATTGGCGATTATAAGGAGCGATTTGCGTTTCTTGTCCATCCATAACAAAAAAAGCAGTCTCACTAACCTCAAATCTTTTTAGAACCTCATCTTCTCCGTCTTCATATCCGGTAATAAATAAGTGATGCTCTAAGTCGGCTTCCTCAACCTCAATTACCTTTAAATCAGGATATTTATCCTTATTATTTAAAACAATTTTATCGACTTTCCCATCTTTATTTAATAACAACCCAATGTTATGACCTGGTTTAATTTCAACCATTTCCGGGTCTTCGCCAGCCATTCTAACATATCCGCCAATCGGAAGGAGACGAATGGTATAAAGTGTTTCATTTTTTCTAAAGGTAAATACTTTTGGCCCCATCCCAATTGCAAATTCACGACAAAGAATACCTGCTCGCTTAGCTAATACGAGATGTCCCCACTCATGAAAAAATACAAGTGCACCAAATATAATGATAAAGGCTATCACAGTCTCCACATATTTAACCACCTTTTGTTAGATTAAGCCAAAAGCGCTAAGCGTGCCCGCTAATGGGCGAAAAGCACAAGACGAGAGCTGACGGAAGGCACTTTTTGCCTTCAGAAGCTATTGACTTGTGACCTCGAGCCGATGGCGCCTGAAGCTAGACGTAAAGAACTATTTCCTATCTACCAAGTCACGAACAAATACTCGTGTTTGTTGATCAATTTGTTGGATGATATCCAAACTTGGATTTTGGATGGTATCGTGTTTTTCCAATGCTTCTTCTATGATTTCCTCAATTTCTAAGAATGAGATTTTACCATTTAAAAATCCTGACACCGCCTCTTCATTTGCAGCATTTAATACAGTTGGAAGAGTCCCACCTGTTTTACCCGCATGAAAAGCAAATCCAAGGCATCTAAATCTGTCAAAATCCGGTTTTGAAAAATGTAGTTTTCCGATTTCCCAAAGTCGTAATCTCTCCTTAGATGCAGGCATTGGATAACGATCTGGATATGAAAAGGCATATTGAATGGGAACCCTCATATCTGGTGTGCCAAGCTGTGCGATAACACTGCTATCATGAAACTCAACCATGGAATGAATAATGCTTTCTTTATGAAGAAGAACATCAATTTGTTCATATGGAAGGTTAAACAGCCAATGAGCTTCAATCACTTCTAACCCTTTGTTCATCATGGTTGCTGAATCAATTGTAATTTTAGCACCCATTGACCAGTTCGGATGATTAAGTGCATCTTCAATCGTAACATCTTTAAGCTCATCACGAGTTCGATCACGGAAACTACCGCCTGAAGCAGTCAAAATGAGTTTCTCCACATTCTTTTCATTTTCACCCTGTAGGCATTGAAAGATAGCAGAGTGCTCACTATCTACTGGTATTATGTCAACGCCATGTCTCTTTGCGGCATCCATAACAAGGTGCCCTGCAGTAACGAGAGTTTCCTTGTTGGCAAGCGCAATTGTTTTTTTGGCTTCAATTGCTTTTAAAGTTGGTAATAATCCTACGCTCCCAACTACAGCATTGAGTAAGATTGTTGCTTCATCGTATGTTGCAACCTCAATTAAACCTTCATCACCATATACAAACTGAATATCACTAGAAAACTCACTTTTCAATAATTCACATATTTCTTTTGTTTTTACAGAAACAAGTTTCGGTGAAAACTTATGTATAATTTCACGCCCTAAGGTCACATTACCCCCTAAAGACATAGCAACAAGCTTTAACTTTTCCGGATGCTGCTCGATCACATCCAATGTTTGTTGCCCAATGGAGCCCGTAGCCCCTAATAAACTAATTTTCTTCACAAACTCACTCCCAATACAAAACCACTACTGAATAATAGCACTTAAAAAATATAGAATCGGTAGGATGAAAATCATGCTATCAAAACGGTCTAAGATTCCGCCATGACCTGGTAGCAATGTCCCCGAATCTTTCACATTATAATGTCTCTTTAACGCGGATTCTACTAAATCCCCTATTTGTCCAAAAACAGACACAAACAAAGTCACAATTATAAGTGAGAAAAAGGAATCAAATAAATCCGTGATTAAGTTAAATACAAACGCAAAAACGATAGCCGTAACTATTCCGCCTAAAAAGCCCTCAATTGTCTTATTTGGGCTAATTTCTGGCCAGAGTTTCTTGTTACCCAGCTTTCTCCCAACAAAATAAGCCCCAGAATCAGTAGTCCAAATAACAACGAATGCATAAAATATATATGCTAATCCCATCGCTCTTATTTCAATCATATAATAAAAACCAAAACCTATATAGAGTGCTGCAAGGATAACTAGTCCAGCATCGTCAAAATTGAAGCTGTTTTTAGATATTACCGTATACGTTAAGATCAATAAAACGATCAGAAGGACTATTTCGATTTTCGTAAATTGAAGAGTTGTAAATAAATCATTATATTGATTTGGTATTAAAATAACCCATAACAATATGATAGAAATTAAGCCTGGGATAGATGCAATTTTAATTTGCTTCATCCGTAAAAGCTCAAAAATAGCTATAGCACCCATTAAATAAACTAAAATGGTAAACGGGATGCCACCAATAATCACAATCGGTAGAAAGATTGCTGCTGCAATTATTGCGGTAATAATTCTTTGTTTCATCGTATCATTCCTTTTTCAAATGCGATTGGGTCTTATACGCCCCCAAATCGCCGACCTCTCTTTTGATATGCGTGGATGGCCTCTAATAAATGCTGCTCTTTAAAATCAGGCCATAATACATCTGTAAACCAAAATTCAGTATATGCAAGCTGCCAGAGCATAAAATTACTTAATCGTATTTCCCCGCTAGTACGGATTAATAAATCCGGATCTTGTAATCCAGCACTCATTAAATATTGGTCAAATACATCCTCGTCTATTTTTTTATGTAGGTTTCCCTCTTGATAGTCCAAAAGAATGTGATTTACAGCATCTAAAATTTCTGCACGACCACCATAATTAAGTGCGAAGTTTAATACTAAGCCGGTATTGTGCTTCGTATCATTTACAGCTTTATCTACCGCTTTTTGAGTATGCACAGGAATTGCTTCTTTATTCCCCATAATACGAACCTGAACGTTTTCCTCAATCAACTCAGGCAGAAAGGTTCCCAAAAACTCTTGGGGAAGTCTTAATAAATAATTAACCTCATCCTCTGGACGCTTCCAGTTCTCTGTTGAAAACGCGTAAACCGTTAAAGTCTTTACTCCAAGTCTACTGGCAAGCTTGGTCACTCTTTTAACTACTTTCATTCCTTCATGGTGACCAGCAGTTCGGGGCAATGAACGTTTTTTGGCCCATCTCCCGTTACCATCCATTATAATCGCTATGTGATTAGGAATTGACCCTTTTACTATTTCTTCTTCTGAAATAGAAACTGGCTTTTTTTTCGTTTTCTTAAATTTTTCAAACATTCACAAGTCCTCCAACACCCGAATCAAATACGCCTTGGTGTTTTTGCACCCAGACCAGTTTCATTTTACCATTTTTGTATCGGTCAAGGTAACTAATTAGTAGTCAGTATTAACAAAAAAACCCCCTGTAAACGTTAGAGGGTCTTTTTACAATATATTGTACATTGAAATGGATTAGACTTCCATGATTTCTTTTTCTTTTTCTTTTGCAATGGAGTCAATCTTATTAATAGATTCGTCCGTGATTTTTTGAACATCATCGGTTAGGGTGCGTAATTCGTCTTCAGTAATTTCCCCATTTTTCTCAAGCTTTTTCAATTCATCGTTCCCATCACGACGAACGTTACGAACGGCAACTTTAGATTCTTCCGCATATTTCTTAACAACCTTCACCAACTCACGACGTCTTTCCTCTGTTAGTGGTGGGATTGAAATACGAATAATAGAGCCATCATTAGTTGGATTTAAGCCTAGATCAGCCTTTTGAATCGCTTTTTCCATATCCCCTAAAACAGACTTGTCATATGGTTGGATAACAAGCATTCTTGCTTCCGGTACATTGATAGATGCAAGCTGATTTAAAGGCGTTGGTGCACCATAGTAATCAACTGAAACCTTGTCAAGGATTGCTGGGTTCGCTCTACCAGCTCTAACAGTTGCTAGTTCACGAGACAATGCTTGGACTGCTTTAGACATTTTATCTTTCACTTGATTTAATGTGTTATTTGCCATAAAGTTATTTCCCCCTTACAATTGTTCCGATATTTTCTCCTTGTACGGCACGTTTAATATTGCCTTCTTCCATAATTGAAAAAACAATTAACGGAATATCATTGTCCATGCAAAGTGAAGATGCAGTGGAATCCATGACAGCTAATCCTTCTTTTATAACATCGAGATAGGATAATGTGTCATATTTCACAGCTGTTTTATCTTTTGATGGATCTGCATTATAGACACCGTCTACATTGTTTTTAGCCATTAAGATAACCTCTGCTTCGATTTCAGCAGCACGTAGAGCGGCAGTTGTATCTGTTGAGAAGTAAGGATTTCCTGTACCTGCTGCAAAAATAACAACTCGTTTCTTTTCAAGATGACGAATTGCCTTTCTTCTTATGTATGGTTCAGCGACTTGACGCATTTCAATAGATGTTTGGACGCGAGTTTGAATCCCTTGATTCTCTAGGCTATCTTGTAAAGCTAAGGAATTCATTACCGTTGCAAGCATTCCCATATAGTCAGCATTCGCACGGTCCATCCCCATCTCACTGCCAATCTTACCTCTCCAAATATTTCCGCCACCGACAACTACAGCAACTTCGACGCCAAGTTCAGCGACTTCCTTCACTTGTTTTGCTACAGACTGGATTACAGATGGATTTATGCCAAATCCCTGCTCACCCGCTAATGCTTCTCCACTTAATTTTAACACTACACGTTTATATTTGGCACCACTCATCGAATAAAAAACCTCCATCTTTTAAGAAAAGTACAAGGCGCTCAGCCATAGGCAACAAGCATAAGACGCGCGCTGACAGAAGGTGCATTTTACCTTCAGAAGCGATTGGCTTATGACCAGAGAGCCGATGGCGCCTTGTGCTAGACACAAAAAAGTACTAGCACCTTTTAATGGCGCAATACTAAACATTTCAAAAAGAGGGAACACATAACGTGTTCCCTGTTTTCTTTTTACTTCTTCACTTGGCTCATTACTTCTTCAGCAAAGTTATCTTGACGTTTCTCGATTCCTTCACCAACTTCGTAACGAACGAAGCTCTTCACTGTAGCACCTTTAGATTCAACAAACTTACGAACTTTTTGATCTGGGTCTTTAACGAAGCTTTGGTCAAGAAGACAGATATCTTCGAAGAACTTACCAAGACGTCCTTCAACCATTTTCGCTACGATATTTTCTGGTTTACCTTCGTTTAATGCTTGTTGTTTTAACACTTCACGCTCATGTTCAACTTCTTCAGAAGAAACTTGATCGCGTGATACATATTTAGGATTTACAGCTGCTACGTGCATTGCTACATCCTTTGCAACATCAGCGTCTGTTGTACCACCTAAAACAGCTAGAACGCCAATACGTCCACCCATGTGAAGGTAAGCACCAAATACATCACCGTCTTCTTTTGTAGCAACTTCGAAACGACGAAGTGAAAGCTTTTCTCCGATTTTTGCGATTGCTGCATTAATATATTCAGAAACAGTTGAACCGTTGTCCATCTTTTGTTCTAATGCTTCTTCAACATTAGCTGGCTTTTTCGCTAAAAGATGAGCAGCTAATTCTTTTACTAACGTTTGGAAACCTTCGTTTTTTGCAACGAAATCAGTTTCAGAGTTTACTTCTAAAATAACTGCTTCATTACCTGAAACTTCAATAGAAGTTAAACCTTCTGCAGCGATACGGTCACCTTTTTTCGCAGCTTTTGCAATACCTTTTTCACGAAGGTAGTCAATTGCTTTGTCCATATCACCATCAGTTTCTGTAAGAGCCTTTTTACAGTCCATCATACCTGCTCCAGTTTTTTCACGGAGCTCTTTTACCATTTGTGCAGTAACTGCCATTATGTTTTCCTCCTTATTTGCCACTATGTACTTGAACGAATTTAAATTCTTTAGACATTCTGTTTCTATTATGACTTAAAAACGGCAAAAATATATAGTTCTTAAAAAAGGTGATAAAAGGCATAACCCTCTTATCACCTTTCGCTCATTAAGCAGATGTTTCTTCACCTTGTTTAGCTTCTAGGATAGCGTCTGCCATTTTTCCTGTTAAAAGCTTAACCGCGCGAATTGCATCATCGTTTGCAGGGATTACATAATCAATTTCATCTGGATCACAGTTTGTATCAACGATACCTACGATTGGGATGTTTAATTTATGAGCTTCTGCAACCGCAATGCGCTCTTTACGAGGGTCGATGATGAATAAAGCATCTGGTAATTGCTTCATATCTTTAATACCGCCTAAGAACTTTTCAAGACGTTCTAACTCTTTTTTAAGTTGAACAACTTCTTTCTTAGGTAACACATCAAAAGTACCGTCTTCTTGCATTTTTTCAATATCTTTAAGACGTTTGATACGCTTTTGAATTGTTTCGAAGTTTGTTAAAGTACCACCTAACCAACGTTGGTTAACAAAGTACATTCCAGAACGCTCAGCTTCTTCTTTAACAGAATCTTGAGCTTGCTTTTTTGTACCAACAAAAAGCATTGTTCCACCGTTGCCTGCTAATTCCTTAACGAAATTATAAGCTTCTTCAACCTTCTTAACAGTTTTTTGAAGGTCAATGATATAGATTCCGTTACGCTCTGTAAAGATGTAACGCTTCATTTTTGGGTTCCAACGGCGTGTTTGGTGACCGAAGTGAACACCAGCTTCAAGCAATTGCTTCATAGAAATTACTGACATGGATAAATCCTCCTAATGGTTTTTTTTCCTCCGTTCATATCATCTTTAAGCAAAACTGTATTGAACAGCACCAATGCTTAAATCTATGAACGTGTGTGATAACACCAAAAATTAATATAACACAATCAAAATCCGCGGGTCAAGAAAAATTAGTGGTTTTGACGAAATTTGTGTAAAAGTTCAATCTCAGTCTTCCCTTTATTAAGTTTTTTTGCAATCTCTTCATAAGAAAGACCTAGGTTAATAAGATGTTCGATGTCTCTAACAATGTTGTCTTTATTATTATCATCTTTTTCTTGTGTTTCTTGTTTTTTTTCATTTTCTAAAATAGTAACCTGTCCCACGTCCTCCTTATTTGAAAATGAAGGTAGAAGGTCATGAAGGTCATCCGTGGTCAATTCCGGCTCTCTAATATGGATTGATTTCTTATCGTTTTCTTCTGCTTGTTCATGTTTCATATCTTTGATTCTATTTAAAAAAACTTCATTTTCTTCTTTGATTTCCATCACATATGATGTGATCACACTTTCAAATTCCTTGAGTAAGCGTTCCTGTTTCATTTCAACATCTTTTAGTTGCGTTATCTTAAGATATAAAAGAATGATTAAAAAAAAGGCAACTGCAAGTAACGCAAAGCTAAGAATAAATAATATGGTTGTCATTCAGTTCCCTCTATCCTACAATATCAATAAAATTTCCCTTGTATGGATGTTGCTCTTTCTCTTCTTGCTCAGCATGTTTTGTTTTATCTGAAGGCTGTTTTGAAAAAGCGTTTGATGATGCATCCTTATGTATGTGTGCGTTTTCAGATTTGTTGTTTTCGTTGACTTTTGTTCGGTTTCTTTTCTCCATTTTCTCATTTTCTGCAGTGATGTGGTCTTGCATATGCTGTCCACGGTTTATTACTTGTTCCTGGATCTTTCCTGCATCTTGAGTTCTTGGAATCGCAACTTGTAATTCAACTAATTTTAGACTCAATGATGATCACTTCTTCCAATTTTTATTTTTCAGAATAGATGTCTATTGAAATCTCTTTATTAACTAGTTGCGCTTTTACATGGTGAAAGAGTTGGTTTATGATTCTTTTATATTTACCAAATTGGATATAGACATTCGGATACAGATTACCGGTAGCTATTATATATGTAGATTCTTCCTTCTGTTTTGAAGAAAGTTCTGCAAATTCTAATTCAAGTAACGCTAGTTTTTTTGTTAGCTCCGTTTGTGTGAGTTTGTCTCTCTTGAGAAGTAAAACTTCATCCTCTGTTAGATTGGATGTCCTTTTGTATTTTTCCGATAATTTCTGCAGTATTAGTAAAACTTTTTGAAGTTGGGCTTTTGTTGCGTCGATTTCTGTACGAATCCTTTTATCTTCTTCACTATAACGATTAGTTGCTCCAATTTGTATCTCAGTTTTTGTATGTAAAGCGTTTCCGATGTCCTTCGCTGCTACATGATTCCCTGCTGATATTAGACCACCAATGATACTCCCAGTTATGGCATGAACATTTTCTTTCGCAAAACAGACACTATGTAAAATTGAACCTGTTGTTTCGATATTATTCCCTGCATATACCTGACATTGATTCAAATAGGCTGCAATAATATCCCCCTGGGCACGAATGGATGCTTTGGCAAATCCAACTATCCCGCCAGATATAAAAATGGACCCTCCAGCCTCTATTTGTGCGCCTTCAACAATTCCATATATAGAGATGTCACCACCAGCTTTTACGACATAATCGCTAGGTACATCCCCTCTAATGGTCACATTCCCAACGAAGTCAATATTTCCGGTTTTTAGATTTAAATCTCCATCTACTTCAAAAACAGGTAGAACGTTGACCTTTTTATCAGATAGGCTAATTTGTCCGTCTATTGAGGCATAAAGCTTTCCATTTGTCTCCACAATGTTTTTACCAACCATGGGTGGATTTGGTTTTCCATTTGCGGTTGCAATGGAATGTCCTAATACATTTCTTCCTGGAATCCCGGGCTTACTTGGAAAAATGGTTGCAACTAACTGTCCCGCTCTAACGGACGGTATTTGCCTTACATTTCGAAAATTTAATACCTCGTTAGTTTGAATATCGTGTTTGTTTTCGACAATTTCAAGCTTTAAAAAACCATCTTCACCTTTTTTAGGAGCCTCGCCCTCTGCAATTAATAGGGGGAAAAACATGTCATTCATATTCGAAATCATATTCGAAATGACATCTCGTTTTATTCCAAACGAAATCCCATGTTTAGACAGTAAAGAATAGACGTCAGACTCTTCAATTTGAAGAGGTGTAGAATCTCTAATGACATTTACATGTACAGTTAATTTATCCTTGGATACTAATAATTCTAATTCTGACACAATCCTCCCGCCTTTTTGATGATCTATTTTTAATGGATGTGTTTTTGTAAGATATCCCTTAGTTTAAAGAGGGCCTTTGAGTGAATTTGTGATATTCTTGATGTCGATAACCCCATAACTTGTCCAATTTCAGTTAATGTAAGCTCTTCTTTATAAAATAAACTTATAATCAACTGCTCTTTTTCATTTAACTGTTGGATAACATTCATTAATTGGCCTAGTATTTCTTTTTTAACAACATGCTCTTCTGGTGTTAAGGTCCCATAATCCTTTATCGTAAAGGCTGATTTTTCACTACCCTCATCATCATGTTGATGATCGTCCATGGAAAGTACATTTGCAAAGAAGCCTTCATTCATTGTGTGATAAACATCTTCTTCACTCATCTCGACCTCAGCAGCGATTTCTGGAATTGTTACATTCCGCATCAGCTTTTGTTCTAGCTTTTCGATAGCAGCCTCGACCTTTTTTGCTTTTTCTCTTGAACTCCTAGGTAACCAATCTTCCTTTCTGAGCCCATCTAATATGGCTCCTCGAATTCGAAAGGAAGCATATGTATCAAATTTTAAGTCACGAGAAGGATCGAATTTTTCCAGAGCATCATATAACCCAATCATCCCAAGACTTTTTAAATCATCTTTATTCACACTTTTCGGTAGTGTGACTGAAATTCGCTGTACATGGTATGAGACGAGCGGCATGTATTTTCTAACAAGCGCATCCCCTGCATTTGGGTCTCGTGAGTCGGTCCATTTCTGCCAATATTCCCCTTGATCAGTTGATGATAAACTGGACATTCTACTCCTCCTTTTCGTTCATTTTAGAAACTTTATTTTAACCTACTTAAATTTCCTTAATCCCTTTGTTGACTGTGCGGATTTTTAAAATGGTAGTTACTGGATCAAATTCAATCGTTCGACCATTGCTCCCACCAACATCTGATGCAACAAGAGTAATATTTAAGCGCTTTAGCTCTGCCTCCACTGCTTCAATGTTGCGCGGACCAATTCTCATAATATCACTGCCCGTTTGAAATTGAAACATTTGGGCTCCACCAGCAATTTTGGCTTTTAGGCTCTTTTCTCGACCGCCGATTCCAGTAATTTTATAAATTAGCTCCTCAATTGCAGTATCTGCATATTTGGCAATGTTGATGTTTCCAGCTTTTGTCGATGCCGAACTTGGTAACATGATATGGGCTAGTCCTGCTACCTTTTTTGCTTGATCATAAATGACAATACCCACACAGGAACCTAATCCAGAGGTGCGGATTAAGTCAGGTGCAGTAATAACATTCATGTCAGCTATCCCTACTTTAATGACTTGAGAAGAGTCAATCATGAATTTGAACTCCCAAGGCAGTAAAGATTTTTTCGAATGAATCAGGATCTGGCAACAGCAAAAAATGCCCATTTATATTGTTGTTATCCGGATTTTCATTTTCTTTAATTTCTGTTTCAATGACAATCGCAAAATCACTTACCTGAGAAAGTTCCAATAAGCCATAGCCAATAATGGCACCTACCATATCTATCGAAAAACCTGGAACGGACGGATACAAATTCAACCCGGTAAAATCTGATAAAGATGTAAGATACGAGCCTGACAGAATATTTCCAACCTCTTGAAACGCTGATATCCCCATTTCATTTTGGGAGTCACTTGCAAAAGAGAAGTTTTTATCACCGATTACATCCTGAATTAGAGTAGTTGCTTGTGGAAGCTGTAAAATAAAAAACATATTTCCGGTTAAATCCCCTTCGATACGCAGGAAAATACCCGCAACAATATTTTCAGCCCCACCTGCAAACTCCATCATTTCATCAAACGAAACGATCCTGACATTAGGCACTTGCATATCAATTTTTCGATGTAATAGCTTCGACAAAGCAGTAGCAGAGTGTCCTGCCCCAATATTACCAATCTCTTTTAAAATATCTAAATGTGTGGAATTAATACGTTGGAAAAATGACATATCGATTACCCTTCCATCTTTTCCCTTACGATATCTGGATTAAGCACCTTGTCTAGATTTAATAAAATAAGCAGCCTTTTCTCTAGTTTTGCTACTCCTTCTAAGTATTCCACCTCAACACTACCTACAATCTCTGGCGGGGGCTCAATAGTGTCAACTGGAATATCCATTACGTCATTTGCCGTATCAACAATTAATCCAACTTCAACTTCATCCGTCGCAACAATTATAATCCTTGTACTGTCCGTATACTCGGTTTCTGCCATTCCAAAGCGTGTTCTTAAATCAATTATGGGAGTTACAACCCCTCTTAAATTAATTACCCCCTTTACAAAAGGTGCTGTTCTAGGAACACGGGTAATGTGCTGCACCTTTTCAATAGAACGCACCTGGGAAACCGGGATTCCGTATTCCTCATCATGGAGTGAAAATACAATTACTTTTAACACAGCTGCTTGTTCAGTCATGTTTCCTCCTCCTATAACCTACAAAAAATTTATTTAATTAATGCATTACAATCGACTATTAGAGCTACTTGGCCATCACCTAGGATGGTTCCTCCAGAAATCGCAAACACACTTGATAAGTAATTTCCTAGCGACTTCAATACAATCTCTTGTTGGCCAATGAACGAATCAACAATGAGTCCTGCTGATTTATCAGCTTTTTTAACAATGACAACAGAAAGGTACTCATCCTCATCTGTAGTAGCAGGTACTTCAAAGATATCCTTCAAGTTCACTAACGGCACAACCTTGCCTCTAAAATCTATTACTTTTTGATTATGGGCATGAAGAATCTCACTTCTTTTGATAATTGCCGTTTCGATAATAGAAGAAAGTGGTATTGCATATTTTTCATTTTGAACTTCAACGAGCATGACAGATATGATAGATAATGTTAATGGTAACTGAATTGAAAAAACAGATCCTTTTCCCATCGCAGATCGAATCGTAATTGAGCCGCCAAGCGATTCGATTGTATTCTTTACAACATCTAGCCCAACCCCACGACCAGACACATCCGATATTTTTTCAGCAGTTGAAAAACCGGAAGAGAAAATAAAATCAAATACTTGGCTATCGGTTAAGGTCTCTGCTGATTTCGCTGTAATAAGCCCTTTGTTTATCGCTTTTTGAAGGATTTTATCGCGACTAATACCAGCACCATCATCCTCAATTTCAATAAAGACATGATTTCCACTGTGATAGGCACGTAAAATAACAGTGCCTTCTTCTTGTTTTCCTTTTTGTAGCCGGATTTCCGGTGTTTCGATCCCATGATCTAGTGCATTACGTAAAAGATGTACAAGTGGGTCACCGATTTCATCAATTACTGTCCGATCTAATTCCGTTTCCGCGCCAATAATTTGAAGGTCTATTTTTTTATGCAAATCCTTCGCTAATTGGCGTACCATACGTGGGAAACGATTAAAAACTGTTTCAACAGGAACCATTCGCATTGTAAGGATAATGTTTTGTAAATCTCCTGAAATTCTAGACATTCTTTCTACCGTTTCATTTAACTCAGAATGATTTAGGTCACGTGAGATTTGCTCTAAACGCCCTCTATCAATGACTAGTTCTTCAAATAAATTCATAAGAATATCAAGCCGTTCAATATTGACCCTTATAGTCTTATGATTACCACCATGCTTATTACTTGATTTAGCAGGATGTTGGTCTTCTTTTTCAGATTTCGGCTGTTCATCCCGATCAGCTAGAGTAGGGGCAACTTCTGCCTGAGCCTGAATTTGTTCTTGAGCAACAGCCTTCAATGAATCAAGTTGGACATCTAGCACTGTTACTCTATCAATTTCAGATACTTTCATAATACGTTTTTCAATATTTTCGGCTAATTCGGTTGATACTAGGGTTACAGTAAACTCACTTTGAAATTGCTCTTCCTCCAACTGATCTACTGAAGGAATGGATTTAATAATTTCACCGACCTGTTCAAGGACCTCAAAAACCATAAATACACGAGCCGCCTTTAATAAACAATCCTCTCTAAGAACAATTGAGATTTCATAACAATTAAATCCTTGTTCTTTTGATTGTTGGATGACTGTTAATTCAAAATCATCATAGTTAGACTTTACCGCCGCATCTTCGGTTTTTGGATTTACAGTGACAGGAGTTTCATTATCCTTAACTTCTTCTCCACTTTCGATTTTCTTCAATAAAAACACAACATCTGAAACATCCTTTTTTCCGTCGCCTCCGTCAGCAATCGAAAAAATCATTTCTTCCAGATAATCTACTGCTTTGAAAACAATATCTAACAGTGAAGGTGTTACGGTAATTTTCATATTTCGAATGCCATCCAGCACATTTTCCATTTGGTGAGTAAGGCTAGCTAAATCATCATATCCCATTGTCGCTGACATTCCCTTTAATGTATGGGCCGAGCGGAAAATTTCATTGACAATTGAAATATTTTCAGGTTCTTTTTCCAATTCTAATAAATGCTCATTGCAAGCCTGAAGATGCTCTTTACTTTCTTCAATAAAGACTTCTAAATATTGATCCATTTCCATCAAACAACACCCCTTTACTTATGTAAGGCTAATTATGGTATCCGTTATATCCTCTAATTTTTCAACTTTATCGACTAAATGTGTCTCGATTGCCGACTTCGGCATTCCAAAAACAATTGAAGTTTCTTGCGATTCTGCAATGGCAACAGCTTGTCCAGTTTCTTTTAATTTCTTCAGACCATAGGACCCATCTGTTCCCATTCCAGTCATAATAACGGATATCTTTTGAATACCTTTGATTTCACTTATTGATTCAAATAGAACATCAACAGATGGTCTATGTCCATTTCTAATTTCGCTCTCATCAATATTCACAGCTAGTGAAGTACCAATCTTTTTTATTTTCATGTGATGACCACCAGGTGCGATATAAGCTATTCCAGGCTTCAGAACCTCTCCATTCTCAGCTTCTTTAACGGTAATTTCACATAAACTATTAAGTCTAGTAGCTAAGGATTTCGTAAAACCCGCCGGCATATGTTGAACAATAACAATTGGTGCAGGATAATTTTTGGGAAATCTAGGGAGAACCTGCTGTAAGGCTCTTGGTCCCCCAGTAGAAGTACCGATACAAACGATTTTTTTAATACTTCTATTTGAGTCTAGTTCTATTTTACTATATTCTACGTTTCTACTTGTATTATTTTCTTGTATTTTCAATGGCTTTTTTAACAAAGCCATATTTACTCTTCCTGCTTGTAGTACTTTTGTCACAATTTCGTTCTTAATAATATGAAGATCAATGGATATTGGACCTGATGGTTTTTGAATAAAATCGACAGCGCCATTTTGAATCGCTAGTAATGTGTTCTCTGCTCCTTCTTTTGTTGTGCTTGAGAGCATCACAACTGGTCGTGGACTTTCATTCATAATCCGCTGTAAGGCTTCAATTCCATTCATTTCAGGCATCTCAATATCTAAAGTTACAACATCTGGATTGAGTTTTTTAATTTTATCCAATGCATCCAATCCGTTTCTTGCAGTCCCAACAACATGAATCCTTGAATCTTCCTGAAGAAAATGGGTAATGAGTTTCCTCATGAATGCCGAATCGTCTACAATAAGAACATTAATTTTTTCCATTTTAAAGCTCCTATCTACCACGTACGAAAAAACGCTGTAACTTTGATATGAAGGAAGTATCTTGATTCTTTTCTTTACTTTGTTCATTATTTTCATCAAGATATTTTTTGCAAATATCAAGCAAGTTTTTGCTTATTAAAGCTTTTGGTGCATATAGCAAAAATGGTTCTTGGCGACTCACAGCTTTTTGAACTGCTTTATCATCAAGTAAAACTCCTAATAGGTTGACTTCCTTTACTAAAAACTGCAACACTACTTGCTTTAGTCTTTTAAGGGTTTGCATCCCCTCTGACTCATTTTCAGCACGATTAACAATAAGGTACAAAGGAATAAATTGGTCAAACAAACAGATATATTTCATTGCTGAATAAGCATCTGTAATTGCGGTTGGTTCTGAAGTTGTTATCACAAAAATTTCATCCATTGCCAAAAGGAATTTTACATTTTCCTCTGTCATTCCTGCACCCATATCAAAAATAACGTAGTCATAATCATTGAGTATGAATTGCAATTGCTCAATTAAATATTCTGATTTGTCTTCATCAAGCTTAAACATATTCGGCAACCCATTCCCACCTGCAATATAATCAATGCCTTCCGGTCCCTTGATGAGCAATTCTTTCATGGTAAGATTCTTTTCAAATAAATCAACAATTGAATGATGGGCGGTAATCCCCATCAAAATGTCAATATTACCCATTCCGATATCCATGTCAAAAAGCAACACCTTCTTACCAAATCTAGAAAGGGCAATAGAAAAGTTCAGGGAGAGGTTAGATTTTCCAACGCCACCTTTTCCACTGATTACAGCTATTGTCTTCGGTTGTTCTTGTTCATTATTCATAGATGCTAGTTTTTTACGAAGAGCTGTAGCCTGGTCTATCATGATTCATCGACTCCAAGGATAGTATTAGCGATTAAAGAAGGAGATGCAATGTCAATGTCATCGGGTACATTTTGTCCATTCGTTAAATAGGCAACACCAATGCCAGAATTAACTATTAAATTCACCATTGCTCCATAGTTTGCCGTTTCATCCACTTTTGTAAAAATAAATTTAGATATCTTTATTTTGGAAAATTGTTCATAAATCACGTTCATATCCGTTATTTTCGATGTTAAAGAGAGAACTAAAAACGTCTCCATATCATTTGAAAAATGAATTAATTGATTTAAATCATCAATATATTTTTCGTTACGGAAGTTTCTACCTGCTGTATCAATGAAAACAACATCATACTCTTTATAGGCTTCCTTTGCTTTTTTAAAATCCTCAAAAGAATAACAAACTTCAACAGGTGCCCCTAAAATTTTTGCATATGTTTTCAATTGTTCAATGGCTGCAATCCGAAACGTATCGGTTGTAATAAATGCAATTTTCTTTTTATCTTTTAACATACAGTCGGCTGCAATTTTAGCAATGGTTGTCGTTTTTCCAACCCCAGTAGGGCCGACTACATTAATATATTTTTTTTGATAGGTTAAACCACCGTAATCAACGTTCGATATTTTTGAAATGATATATTTTTTTGTCCAATTTTGAACTTCGCCGAATGAAGCATTCTCAGACGCCAGATACCATTTTTCAAGAAGACTAGACATGATTTCTTTTCGAATCGATGGATCAATTTCTTGATGAATTAACAATTGATTCATTTTCTGAAGATGTCCAGTATATGGGCTAATATCAGAGGTTAAGTCCTTCATAGCTGCTTTTAATTCTTGAATTTCTTTTAGAAGATCTGGAGCAGGGCTATGAGTTTCCTTTGCGTCGTATTTAGTAAATGGTTCACGAACAATAGGTTGTTGTGATTCAATTCGTTTGCTGTTAACCGGTACTTTTCGTTCCTTTTCTTTAGGTTGCACCATTTGTTTTCTAGGTGCCTCAGGGTCTACAGCTGCAATTACTTCAAAATTCTTTTTCCGAAAAAGGCCGAAAAAACCTTGTGTTTGAACAGTCTTTGAGTTTAAAATGACCGCTTCACTACCTAATTCTGCACGAATCATTTTCATCGCTTCCGGCATAGAAGGCGCAATATATTTTTTTACCTTCAATCTATATTCACCACCCCAACACTTTGAACTTCCACATTAGCTTCTAGCTCATTATAGGAAAGGACAGGAACCTGTGGAAAATATCGTTCTATTAATTGCCTTACATACATTCTAACTGCAGGAGAACATAATAAAATTGGTGTCTGCTCTTGAATACTAACAGTTTCAATTTGCTTAGCAATCGATTCAATGATTGATTGTGAAACACTTGGGTCAATGGATAAATAATTTCCATGCTCTGTTTGTTGAACACCATCTGCGACGAATTTTTCAACTCTTCCGGATAGAGTTACAACCTTCATTGTCTCTCCTTGTACGATGTATTGGTTTGTAATCTGTCTAGCAAGAGATTGTCTTACATATTCAGTTAATAAATCCGTATCGGTTGTCATCCGGCCAAAATCAGCTAACGTTTCAAAAATAATCGGCAGGTTTCGAATTGAAACATTTTCTTTTAATAATTTTGCCAGTACCTTCTGTACATCTCCAACAGATAGTGGATTTGGTGTTACTTCATCCACTAATATTGGGTATGATTCCTTTAAATGATCAATTAACTGCTTCGTTTCTTGTCTACCGAGTAATTCATGAGCATTTCTTCTGATGACCTCCGTAATATGTGTAGATACAACTGATGGTGGGTCAACTACTGTAAACCCGAGCATTTCAGCTTGGTCCTTCATATCCTCGGAAATCCATTTAGCCGGAAGACCAAATGATGGCTCAATCGTATCAATCCCTTCAATCGAATCATCTTCATAGCCCGGGCTCATCGCCAAGTAATGGTCAAGCAATAGTTCCCCTCTTGCCATTTCACTTCCCTTTATTTTCAAGCGGTACTCATTGGGTTGCAATTGTATATTATCCCTAATTCTAACGACCGGTATTACTAAACCTAACTCGATTGCCAATTGTCTACGGATCATAACAATTCGATCTAAAATATCCCCACCTTGGTTTGTGTCGGCTAAAGGAATTAAGCCATAACCAAACTCAAACTCAATTGGATCTACATTTAACAAATTCACAACACTTTCAGGACTTTTTAAGTCCTCAACCTGTACTTCTTCTTCCGTATCTGGCTCTAGCTGAATCTCTTGATCCTTATTTTTAGAAATCATAAAGCCACCAATCGCTAAAAAGCTTGATATGGATATGGTTAATAAATCATGAATCGGTGTAAACAATCCTAATAGGAAGATGGTACCGGCTGTTACATACAGCATTTTAGGATAAGCAAATAATTGCTTTGTAATATCTGTTCCTAAATTTCCTTCTGATGCAGCACGTGTAACGACAATCCCTGTTGCAGTAGAAATTAATAAGGCTGGAATCTGACTAACGAGTCCATCCCCTATTGTTAATAGTGTAAATTTAGAAAGAGATTCTTGGAAGCCTAACCCATGTTGCGTCATTCCAATGATAAAACCAAATAATAAGTTAATAAGGACAATAATGATACCAGCAATGGCATCCCCTTTTACGAACTTACTCGCTCCGTCCATCGCCCCATAAAAGTCAGCCTCTCTGCTTACCTTATCACGACGTTCTCGGGCTTGGGTTTCAGAAATCATCCCTGCATTTAAATCAGCATCAATACTCATTTGCTTACCTGGCATTGCATCTAAAGTAAAACGTGCAGCCACTTCTGAAACACGTTCTGACCCTTTTGTAATAACAATAAATTGAATAACAACGAGGATTAAGAAAACGACGAATCCAACGACAATATTTCCCCCAACAACGAAGGTACCAAAGGTATGAACAACTCCCCCAGCATCCCCAGTTGAAAGAATCGATCTTGTTGTTGAAACATTTAACCCTAATCGAAATAGGGTTAGAAGAAGTAATAATGATGGAAAGATTGAAAATTGAAGTGGTTCTTGCATATTCATTGAAGTTAAGAGGACCAAGAGTGCAAGAGAAATATTAATGATAATAAGGACACTCAACATCCAAGATGGGAATGGAATAATAAGCATCGCAACTATTAAGATTACACTTAGTAAAACGGATAAATCTCTTGCTTTCATTGTTTTTCTCTCCTTTAAGTCAAAAAGCACAAGTGATGATGAGAAGGTTTAACAACTTTCAAAGGGTTTAAACCTTCTCTTTTAAGCGGTACACATAGGCAAGAATTTCAGCTACCGCTTTAAAATAATCTTCAGGAATCGCATCCCCGATATCTGTCCCTGCGTAAAGAGCCCTTGCAAGTGGTCTGTTTTCAATGGTTGTAATTTCATGTTCTTTAGCAATTTCCTTAATTCGCTGAGCTACAAAATCAACACCCTTAGCAACCACGAACGGTGCATCCATTTTTGCCTCGTCATATTTCAGAGCGACAGCATAATGTGTTGGGTTTGTAATGATAACATCAGCCTTTGGCACTTCCTGCATCATACGGCTCATTGCCATTTCACGCTGTTTTTGCTTTATTTTGGATTTGATTAGTGGATCCCCTTCAGTCTTCTTAAATTCGTCTTTAATATCTTGCTTTGACATCCTTATGTTTTTTTCATAATCAAAGCGTTGATAAAGATAATCTAAAAAAGACAAAAATAAAAGTGCCCCACCAGCAAACAGACCCATTTGGACGGTCAGTTTTGCCAGAACTATGAGTGCAGCCCCGACGTTTTTTTGTGATAAGGACAAGATATCCTCCAAACGAAACCAAAGAATTGAAAAAGTCACGCCACCGACAATGACAATTTTTAAGATAGATTTAATCATTTCAACAAGCGCACGAATCGAATAAATACGTTTAAATCCTTGGATTGGATCAAGCTTATTTAGCTTCATCTGAATGGCTTCTGGTGAAAATAAAAAACCAACCTGCATAAGGTTTGCTGCTATTCCAGCAATCAGCGCTACTACCATGATTGGTGCTAAAATAATCGCAGCTTCCAGAGTTAACTCGATAAAAATTTCTTGTACGCTCTGTTCAGTTGGTGTAATTGATAAATAATAACTAAATGAATGTTTTAAAAACGTCATTATCCGATTGAAAATAAATCCTCCAAAAACAAGGAGCGTAAAAAAGATGGATAGCAATAAGATGGCAGTATTTACATCCGCACTTTTTGCAACTTGTCCTTTTTTCCTTGTTTCTTGACGTTTTTTAGGAGTGGCTTTTTCTGTTTTTTCACCTGCAAAAAATTGTAGGTTTAGACGAACAAAATACATCTAGCTTCCTCCTAAAAGTTCCATTAATCCTCGCATCGTGTACAGCATATTGTCTACTAGTTTTCCGACAAGCATGAAGATCATCGACATCGCGATTAACATGACAACAAAACTAACTCCAATTTTTAATGGCAGTCCCACGACAAAAACATTTAACTGTGGAACGGTTCTTGCGACAATTCCTAAGGCAACATCCACTAAAAACAATGCGCCAACGACTGGCATGGACATTTGAAATGCAATTATAAACATGGTGCTAAAAGCCCTTAAAACAAACTCCACCACATTTTCATTTCCAAAAGGAAGTGTCGCTTGTTCCATTGGAATAAATGAATAGCTATAAAAAATTCCGTCTAATAAAAGATGGTGACCATTAATAGCTAGTAAAAAGAGAAGTGAAAAAGTATATAAGTATTGACCCATTAACGGACTTTGTGCTCCAGTTTGGGGATCGATTACATTGGCAATGGCAAACCCCATCTGAAAATCAATAAAACCTCCTGCAATTTGGATTGCAGCAAAAATCATATAGGCAACTATACCAATTAAAAGTCCGACCATGGCCTCTTTAAAAATCAGCATGATAAAATTACCATCAATTTGAAGAATCGGCTTTTCCATGGATAAGAACATAATCCAAGAAATAAAAAATGCAATGCCGACCCGATGAGTAGCAGGCAGAGTTCGATACGAAAACAACGGCATCGTCACAAAAAAGCTGGTTACTCTAACTAAAACCAGCAAAAACGCAGGAAAATAGGTATAAACCTCTGTCATTTTTTCAACCTACAAATCTCGTCAAATTACTAAAAATATCATGGGTATACGCAAGCATCTTAGAAAGCATCCAAGGTCCAAAGAATACCAAGCCAACAAGTACAGCAATGATTTTTGGAATAAAAGCCAAGGTTTGTTCCTGAATTTGTGTTGTTGCCTGGAACACACTCACAATAAGTCCGACGACAAGTGCAACCAATAATAGTGGGCCACAAATCATCAATGTCGTATATACACCTTTTTCTGCCAATGAAATGACTACTTCAGGATTCAACACGGTTCACCTACTTCTAGAAGGTCTGTAATAAGGATTTAACGATCAAATACCATCCATCCACAAGAACAAATAAGAGTATTTTGAATGGCAAGGAAATCATAACAGGCGGAAGCATCATCATCCCCATTGACATGAGGATACTGGCAACAACCATATCAATCACAAGAAATGGAATGAAAATCATAAATCCGATTTGAAATGCTGTTTTAAGTTCACTTATTGCAAAGGCTGGAACTAAAGCAGTTAAAGGAATATCCTGAATCGTCTCAGGTCTGTCTGCTCCAGAGTAACTTAAAAATAAATCCAAGTCCTTTTGTCGGGTATGTACACTCATAAATTCCTTAAACGGTACAGCAGCCCGAGTATAGGCTTCCTCTAAATTAATTTCTTCATTAAATAAAGGGGTTAATGCTTGTTCATTGACTTCACTAAATGTTGGTGCCATCACAAAAAATGTTAAAAACAAGGCTAGTCCAATTAAAACCTGATTAGGAGGCATTTGCTGTGTACCCAATGATGTCCTAACAAATGAAAGCACAACAATAATTCTTGTAAAGCTCGTCATTAAAATTAAAATACCAGGTCCAATCGAAAGAACAGTTAGAAGGAGAAGCAACCTAACTGATGTCGAAACATTTTCAGGGGCACTAGTATTAAAAAATTCCATAAATTCGTTCATTCTTTGCTAGACTCCTTATTTTCAAGTTGCTCGACAATCTTCTTTCTCCCTTGTTTTAGCTCGGTTAATTGTTTTTGCAGAATCGATGAAAACAGAGCCTGATCCTTGTCCTTTGCTGCTTTTCTTTTTTCAAGAAAACGATTAATAAAATCTTGTGGTTGAATCATGGATTCTAATGACGAATTATGCTGTTCAAGTATTTCATTTATTTCATCTGTATCTTCGATTTCCTTTAGAAGTTGAATGGAATCTCCAACTCCCACAACTAAGATCCGCTCCCCAACCTTAACAATTTGAATCGAGCGGTTCGTTCCAAGACTGGTTCCACCAAGGTTTTCAATGAACTTATGCTGGTTAAACATGCGATTTCTTTTATTTACAAATTTTAACAAAAAATAAATAAGTGCAAGAACAAATAAAGTCGTAAAAATCATTTTTAAAAAATCGCCGATTGTTAGTTCATTGGCAGGTTGCGCATTTTCAATTGGATTTGTTTCCTTTTGTTCAGCTTGATCATTGTTTTGCTCAGTTTGATTACCAATTACGTCATTAACACTTTTATCGATGTGACCTTCTTCAGCTTGTACAGGGAAAGTGACAAGCAAGACATGAAAGAAAATCAGTGCTAATGCAATTATTTTTATGTGTTTCACTTTGTTGCCACTCTCCTGGATTCTTAGCTTAATGTTTTACTGATTGCTTCAATTACTCGGTCTGCTTGAAATGGCTTTACAATAAAATCCTTTGCTCCCGCTTGGATTGCATCAATGACCATCGCCTGTTGTCCCATTGCTGAACACATTATTACCTTTGCATTTGGATTCATTTTTTTGATTTCTTTCAGTGCTGTGATCCCATCCATTTCAGGCATTGTAATGTCCATTGTTACAAGGTCTGGTTGGTGTTCTTTATATTTTTCAACCGCCTGCGCTCCATCTGCTGCCTCTGCAACAACCTCATATCCATTTTTAGTTAGGATATCCTTTATCATCATTCTCATAAATGCTGCATCATCTACAATTAGAATTTTATGTGCCATTTGAATTGCCCCCTACATTAATTCAGTTTTTTAATTCGATCACTTTGGCTAATGATATCGGTAATTCTGACACCAAAGTTTTCTTCAATTACAACTACCTCACCTTGTGCGATGAGTTTTCCATTTACTAAAACATCTACAGGCTCGCCTGCAAGCTTGTCTAACTCAATAATTGAGCCAGTTGATAATTCAAGAATTTCTTTAATAGAACGTTTTGTCCTTCCTAATTCAACTGTAACTTGGAGTGGAATATCTAATAACATATTTAGGTTTCTTGATTCAGCTTCCTGTAAATGAACAGATTCAAACTCTGAAAATACGGCTGGTTGAATCTCAGGATGCTTCGCATGAGTACCACCTAAATGCTGTGGACCACTATTTGTCACTGGTTGATTAAAATCAGGTTGATGATATGGCTGTGTCGGTTGCGACGGTATTTCCATTTGCTGTTCAACATTAGGCAAAGAATAGTTCGATTGCTGGATTGGCATTTCAACATCAACAGGTTGAGTTGATTGCTCCATTGCCGAAGCTGTATTTTCCACCTGAGGGGAAAGAAGTTCTCCAACAAGACCTTTCGCAAATTCAACTGGAACCAACTGCATAATCGTTGAATCAATTAATTCCCCTATTGTTAAACGAAAAGATATTTTCACTAGAATATCATCAGCTGGAAGCTTTTCAGCCCCTTCACCTTGTTTAATGTCAAGAATATCAATACTCGGTGGGGATATATCGATTTTCTTACTGAAAACAGTTGACATAGAGGTTGCGGCAGAACCCATCATTTGGTTCATTGCTTCCTGAACAGCACTCAAATGTAGTTCGCCTAAGCTTTCTGGTGCCGCAAGCCCATTTCCACCAAGCATCAAATCAGCAATGATTGCTGCGTCACTTTGTTTTATTACTAATAAATTTGTCCCTGTAAAACCAGCTGTGTAATCAACATAGATTGCTACATATGGGTGCGGAAACTCATCAGCTAGCTCAGATCTTAGAACAAGCGAGACATTCGGTGTCGTAATTTCAACCTTTTGATTGAGTAATGTGGAAAGCGCAGTTGCTGAACTTCCAAAAGAGATGTTTCCAATCTCCCCAAGCGCATCCTGTTCAATTAAAGATAAAAAATCTTCTACAAGGGGTTTATTCTCATTCGCTACCGGTTCATCGTTGTCTAAGTCAGCGGTACCTCTTAATAGTGCATCAATTTCATCTTGTGATAGCATATTTCCATTATTCATTTTCACGGTCCCCCCCTTTAATCTCCTCTAAGATTTGTACGGCTTGTTTTTTATTTACTTTACCAACCTGTGCATAAAATTTAGGTATACCCTCAACTTTCAACTCAATTGGTTGTTGAATCGTTTTTTCGAGTTGAATAGTATCCCCAACACCCAATAATAAGAATTCCTGAATGGCGATATTAGTAGTCCCTAATTCTGCAACAATTGGTAATTTTGTATCCTTAAGATTGTTTTGAATATAAGTAAGTTCTTCATGATTTCGTTCTTTTTTCGGAGTTGATTGCATCCAATAATGTGCTGATAATTTCGGAATAATTGGTTCAAGGAATACATGAGGAATACAAATATTAATCATTCCACTTGTTTCTCCAATTTGAGTATTCAGTGAGATAACTACCACAGTTTCATTTGGTGATACCATTTGAAGGAACTGTGGATTCACCTCAAATTCAGTTAAAATTGGATCGATTTCAACTAAATTAGCCCAAGCTTCCCTTGCTTGCTCAAAAGCTTTTTCAAACATATTGCTCATGATTTTTGTTTCAATTTCAGTTAAATTTTCGATTTTATTTAAACCTGTTCCTCGTCCCCCAAGCATTCGATCAAGCATGGCATAGGCAATATTTGGATTTACCTCTAAAATAATACGGCCTTCTAAAGGGGGCATTTCAAATACGTTTAAAATCGTCATATTTGGAATTGAACGTATAAATTCCTCATATGGCACTTGGTCGGCTGTCCCCACTGTAATTTGCACATAAGTCCGAAGTTGAGCCGAGAAAAAGGTTGTTAATAATCGTGCAAAGTTTTCATGAATACGGGTGATACTCCGAATTTGATCTTTCGAAAAACGAAGTGCCCTCTTAAAATCGTAAACTTTTACACGGCGTTCACTTTCTTCCCTTTTTAATTCTTCTGGATTCATTTCACCAGTCGAAAGAGCTGAAAGTAATGCATCTATTTCACTTTGGGATAATATTTCTCCAGGCAAGGTTCCACCTCCGCTCATTACATACTTAATTCTAATATTATTGGTTATTGCGGAAGAAAGGATGTCGCATAAACTTTAATAATAGTTCCATCTTGCATTAATTCATTAATTCGATCTTTTAATCTATTTTCAAGATTGACAATTCCTTCTTCACCTTTAAATTCATCAGATGTCATGTTGGAAAGCTCTTTTATAATGATATTGCTTACCTGGAATTGTCGTTTTTCTAATTCCTCTTTTCCCTTTTTACCATCTGTCTGAATGTTAAAGGATATACGAATATAATCATCACTAAGTAATTTAGTTGTGATTTCTGGAATTTCGACGGTCGATTTTAGTACCTGGTCGATTGACGGTTCCTTTTGATTTTCACTTGCAGTCACCTTCGTTAAAATGACAAATGCAGTGGTACCGACTAAAGTTATCGTACTTAAAATGATGACCATTATTATAAGCAGCTTATTTTTCATAGCACCTTTTCCCCCCAAGCATTAACGAAGGCCAAGTACATTTATTTTTTGATAAAATTCAAGAACCTTCACTTGTACATCCTCTTCCGTTTCCTTTACAACAAATTTTTTGCCATTTGTTAATGTAATTGTTGTATCTGGAAAGGATTCAACCTGCTCAATATAAATTGCATTTAATGTGAATTCTTTGTCATTTAATTTTGTCAATGTAATCAAGATTTATCGGGGTTTTAGTAAATTACTAAAACCCCTGCCCCCTTAACGTTTTAAGTTTACGAGTTCTTGTAGGATTTCATCAGATGTTGTGATGATTCGAGTATTTGCTTGGAACCCACGCTGTGCTACGATCATTTCTGTAAATTCCTCCGAAAGGTCAACGTTTGACATTTCAAGTGCACCAGATTCGATTGATCCTAGACCAGATTCTCCCGCGAAGTTAACGAATGGAATACCCGAGTTCGATGATTGTTGGAAGAGATTCCCTCCCACTTTCTCTAAACCACCTGTATTTGGGAATTTCGCTAACACAAGCTGACCTGCCCAACGCAATGTTCCAGCTGCATCTACATAAGTGACCGAACCATCTTTACCGATGCTCATGCTTTTTGCATCAGTTGGGATTTGGATTGGTTTATAACTAATAGCTGGTTCACCAGCAATACCAGCAGGATTATAAAGAGGTGGGGATGCATTGAAATCAAATAACCCTGAATCTACGTCGGTTGGTTCAATTACTCCATTTGGTGAAAAACCTTGAACATACATACCAGCACTTGTTACTAGATAGCCTTCCTGATCCATATAAAAATTACCAGCTCTTGTGTATACTGCGTCTTGCGAAAATCCAGTTGCAGGTGTAGCTGTTGGTGCTACCTGAAAAAAACCATCGCCAGCAATTGCTAAATCTAAAATTCTAGCAGTCGTTTGTGTACTTCCACTGTTGTGGATTGTATCAATAGCTGCTAAAGATGAACCTAAGCCAACCTGTTTCGGGTTTACACCACCGAGCGATTGACCAGGGGCTGTTGCACCGTTGATTGTTTGACTCATGATGTCATTAAAGATGGTTCTACCTTTCTTAAAGCCATACGTATTTACGTTTGCAATATTATTACCAATCACATCTAGTTTGGTTTGAAAGTTTTTCATTCCACTGATTCCTGAGTACATTGAACGTAACATTTCATTTTCCCCTTTCGAATGTAGGTGGCTTCTGTCAGTCCGCACACCTCGGCTTCCTGTTAAGGTCCAGCCTAATTAATCTAAAATAATCGTTCCATTTATGTTCGTAAATATCTGTGAGTTTGCCTCATCTCGATTCATTGCTGTAATGACCGTGTTATTTGGGACATTTACGATTAATGCTGCATTATTTGTAACAACCAATGAATCTCGGATTCCTTTTGTTTTAGCTTCCGTTATTTTCATTTGGATTTCTTTCCATTTTGAATCTTGTATATTAATATTCCTTTCGTCTAACCGCTTTTGGGCATGCTTACTTATAACCAAGCTTGTCTCATTTTCAAGTGTTTCTTTAAATGATATTTTGGGTGGTTCAGTATGCTGCACCTTTTTACGAGTTTGTAAGGATAAAGGATGATTTTGTATTTGATAAATTCGATGGTCCATGTGTTCACCTCCTATT
Source organism: Ferdinandcohnia sp. QZ13 (assembly GCF_031324165.1). Lineage (NCBI taxonomy): Bacteria > Bacillati > Bacillota > Bacilli > Caryophanales > Bacillaceae > Ferdinandcohnia > Ferdinandcohnia sp. QZ13. The sequence goes on from NZ_JAVIVW010000001.1 coordinate 602,226, forward strand.
CTTCTTCGTTAGAAGGTTGCTTCACTTTCAAAATTTCATCACTATAAATCTTCGTTCCATCCTTCAACTCTAGCTCAATATAACCGGATTTTTGTGAAACGGATGTGACAATTCCTTGTCCATTTTTAATGATTTCTTTTCCGTCCTCATCTTCCGTTTTAAAGCTGTATTCTACTTCTTTACCAATCATATTGCTGTATTTTAAGAGTTGCTCACCCTGATTGCCATTCACAAATTTTTCTAAAGTACTATTCATATTTGTCATTTGCTCTAATGAAGTAAAGGTCGCCATTTGCGCGATAAAATCTTTATCTTCCATTGGATTCATCGGGTCTTGATTTTGGAGCTGAGTCATTAAAATTTTCAAGAAATCATCTTTACCTAAAATGTCATTACCCGTTTTTCTTTCAGGTTTTAAATTCGATAGATAAAGATTTGAATCAATTTTAGTAGCCACTTCATTCACCACCTATACTTTAAAATTGACAAGTTCATCAAGTAGAACAGATGTAAAAGAGTGATCTTCATTGGTTTCTTGTTGGTCATTCTCTTTTGGTTGTCTTCCTGATTGTTGGCCTTGCTGCTGTTCACTTTCTCTTTGTAAACTTCTTTCAGTTTGATACTGAAGTTGTGTTGAGACCTCAATTTTTTCCACTGAAATATTTTGTGCTAAGAAAGTATGTTTTAGGTTCGTTAGTTGTGATTCAACTAACTCCTTTGCTTGAGTTGTAGAAGCCATAATTCTAGCAATCATTCCTGACTCACTTTGAAGAAGTTCAATTCGTAATGAACCAAGATGTTCAGGATATAAATTGATTAATAGTTTTTGCTGCCCACCACTATTAAAAAAGTTGCTTCGTGCTAGGATGTTTTGAAATTGTTTAATAAATTGTTGCTGATTTGGCATCTGCTTTCCATTTTGTTCTACAAACAATGAAAATTGTTGCACTTTAGATAGTTGATTTGAACCTACATCACTTAATGGTGTTCCCTCTGACGTTGATGTCATAACCTTAGTCATATTGCTTGTCTTTTGCATAAGTTTATCCGTTATAACTGTTTGTGGCGTTTCTATCCCTTTAGGTGTTGAGAAATACCTTGCATGGACTACTTGCAAATATTGATGCTTATTTTGTGATTCTGTTAAAGGCTTATCTGAAAGCTTATTTTCTAGTGTTTGCATCATATCCTTTACAATCTTGTTAAACTTTATATCAGTCGGTTCTTTATCACCTAGCCCATTAGATGATGCTGGTAAGCTCTCGTTAAAAGTCATTTTCAATTGTTTAAGTAATGCGATAAGCCCTTCTTTATTTGTGTTTGAAGGTTCCTCTACATATTGTGCTGTTACTATAAGTAGTCCTATAAGTTCGGCCTTACCGTACCCCTTGTCAGCTTCCAACTTTTTATCACCATTTTGAATATCGGTAATAAATGCTTTTATTTGTTCAATCAAATCAGGTGGAATGGTTAGAAATACATCTTCATAATCTGATAGGTCGATAGACTCCTTCGTAAACGTTTCAAGGTCAGCTAATATATACTGGATTGATTCAGTTGATTCGCCTTCTCCTACTTCATCAGTTAAGCTTTGCGAACCCATTGTATGAGTCTTTCCGTTGGGTTGCTGCTCTTTTACTAATACTTCTAAACTTTCCCGAAAAGACATTTGTGTTGAACCAATTCCTTGTAAAGCTCTATTACCTACTGTTCCGGTTTCGACAGTATTACGAATGGAACTCATTGAGGAATCAAAGTTTGCAACCATGTTCACGTCATTTCACCTCCCTTCAAGTGCTTAAAATACTTTATTGGGTAATCAATTGGGTAAATCTTGCAGCATCTTCAGGTGACATTTTTTCAAAGATAGCAGCAAGTTTTTCAGTATTAATACTAGTAAGGATCTCTCTTGCTTCGTCATCTTTTAAATTCGGAATAATCTTTGCCGCATTTTTGGCAGACATTTGTTCATACATTTTGGTTAAATCATTTAATGATTTGCTTTTCGCTAAACGTTCTTCCTGAAGCCTGACAATCTCATCTGATAGATTTTCGATTTCAATTTCTAATGACTGGATTTCGCCGTCTTTTGTTTCCAATTCACTTTCAAGTTGTGTAATTTTTGATTCCTTAGCCTGAATTTCTGCCTCTAAATCTGAAACCGATACTTCATCCTCTTTTTGGACCTTTGAATCTTCTTCATCATTAAAAAGGGAAGAAATACCTGGAACCTTAGCCGCAAAATCCTTAACAGTTCCAATTGGATTAAATCCAGCAACAGATAATAGAACAAAAATGACAACCACTGTAAAGAAGGATGGAATTAGTACGACAAACAGAAACCATTGGAATTTGCTGTATTCTTTTTCATTGGGCTCCATTTGATCACCTATCTTCCTTTTGAAATGTATTGTTGGATTGAAATTTCATCCATCATTTGGCTTTCCTGCATTTTTATTTGTCCTTCATAAATAGCGAAATCCTTTTCATGCATGACCTCATATTTCTTAACTTCAATATTTTTTTCGGTTAACATTGCTTGCAACTGCTGCATTTTACTTCTAGCTTTAATGACAAGATGTTGGTAATACATAATTGTTTTTTCCAGGGCGGTAATGAAAGACTGCTGATGCCTAATGTTCTGAATAGATAATCCACTTTGTAGCTGCTGTCTTTGATCTTCTTCTAATGTTTCTTTTTTCTTTAATGACTCATATAAAGCTTCTGCCGCTTCTTCAAATTCCTTAACGGAAGATTTATAATCTGCCAGAACTTGATTCTTCTCATTTTCTTTTATCGACATCACTTTTTGAAATTTGAACTTGTAGCTCATTTGATTCATTCACCTTTTTCAGCTAATTGTGCCAATAAGTGTAAACTTTCTTCAAACGTAAATTTCTCATCCGTTTGTTGTTTTATAAACGATATAATCTTTGGATAATACCTAATGGCTTCATCAACTTCTATGGAGGATCCTCTTTTATAGGCACCAATATTAATTAAGTCCTCTGAATTAAGATAAGTTGCCATAATCCCCCTGAGTTTTTCAGCATAAGCCTTATGTTCACTTGTTGTAATTTGGTTCATAACTCGACTGATTGATTTTAAAACATTAATGGCTGGATATTGTCCTTTATTTGCAAGACTTCGATCAAGCACGAAATGTCCATCTAGAATCCCTCGGACCGTATCTGCTATCGGCTCATTCATGTCGTCTCCATCCACTAGAACTGTGTAAAAGGCAGTTATCGAACCTAAATGATTCGTCCCTGTTCTTTCCAACAGTCTCGGGAGTGTTGTAAAAACGCTTGGTGTATAACCTTTTGTTGTCGGTGGCTCACCAATAGCTAAGCCAATTTCGCGGCTCGCCATTGCAACACGAGTGACGGAATCCATCATTAACATGACATCAAGACCCTTGTCTCTGAAATATTCAGCTATTGCTGTCGCAGTCATTGCTGCTTTGATACGAAGTAGCGCTGGTTGATCGGAAGTTGCCACAACTAAAATGGATCTTTTTAGACCTTCCTCACCTAAATCTTTTTCTATAAATTCTCGCACCTCGCGTCCACGTTCCCCGACAAGTGCAATCACATTAATATCCGCGGTCGTATTACGAGCAATCATTCCTAAAAGAGTACTTTTCCCGACACCACTACCTGCGAAAATACCGACACGCTGTCCTTTCCCAACAGTTAACAAGGTGTCTATCATTTTAACTCCAACTTCAATCGGCTCATCAATAGGAGGGCGAGATAGTGGATTTGGAGGATCTTGTTCAGTTGGTACAGAAGATAACCCTCTAGGTAGCCCACTTCCATCCAGCGGATGACCAAGTGGATCTAATACTTTTCCGACTAATCCAGCTCCAACCTTTATATCGAGTGGTTTGCCAGTAGCTTCAACAATGCTACCTGGTGAAATGTCCTTTACATTAGAAAATGGCATCAAGATGACATGTTCCTCACGAAAACCGACTACTTCAGCTTGGATACATCTTTTATGATTTGAGCCAACATATATATAGCACAAATCTCCAATCGAACATTCTGGTCCGCGCGATTCAATCATTAAGCCCACGACTCTTGTTACTTTACCGTACCGTTTATAAGAATCGATTGAATGAATTTCATTTAGAAGCTCGATTGCCTTCACAACCTATTCCTCCAATAACAAAGAAAGTAATTTTTCTTTAATCTCAGAAAGCTGGGTATCAACACTGGCATTAATCTTTCCAAAGGAAGATTCAATTTCACAATCAGCTTCACCTAAATCTTCATTCGGATATATAAATAGATTGGTTTCACGGTTAAGAATAGCGGTCAAATCCTCTTTTTGCTCAATCACAATTGGGTAAAAACGTGGGTGGACTTGAATCGTTATATCTGAATGTTCCTTTACTTCTTTAATGGCCTTTTTTACAAGGTGAGTAAAGTCTTCTGGTTGCTGTGATAGATGAATCCCGATAACCTTTTCTGCTACCTTCATCGAAAGCTTTAAAATAACTTCTTCTGAAGAATCCAGATATTGATTGTAATCATGCTTTGATGCATCAATAATTTTACGAGCTTCGGTTAGTAAATCCGAATATTCTTGATAGCCTTGTTCTCTACCTTCAATCATCCCGGATTGAAAGCCCTCTTCCGATGTCTTACGGTACAATTCTTCTTGCTCTTCTTCCCAATTGCGTTTTTCAACTAATACTTGTTGTCTCACTGAATTGGAATAAGCAATCGCATCTTTGACAATTTTATCAGCCTGTTCTTTCGCATCATCTAGCATTTTTTTGGAAACAATCTGTATATCTTGTTGCTCTAGCTCTATTTGATTGTTTTCAATGGTTTGTAAGACTTTAAGCCCGATGACTCTCTTTGGAATATCCTTAGAGAGAGTCGAATTTGACTTTATAACGTTAGACAATAATATCATCTCCTCCACCACGAGCGATGACTATTTCTCCAGCTTCCTCAAGCCTTCTTATAACCGCTACAATACGTGATTGAGCTTCCTCAACATCACGTAAGCGAACTGGTCCCATATATTCCATTTCCTCTTTAAATGTTTCAACCATCCGTTTGGACATATTTTTAAAGACAATTTCCTTCACTTCTTCACTTGCAACACGAAGTGATAACATGAGGTCCTCATTCTCTATATCCCGAATGACTCGCTGAATGGCTCGGTTATCAAGAGTAACAATGTCTTCAAAGACAAACATTCTCTTTTTGATTTCTTCTGCAAGCTCTGGATCTTGAATCTCAAGCGCATCTAAAATCGTTCTTTCTGTTGAACGATCGACTCCATTTAACACTTCCACAACAGCTTCAATCCCACCGGTTTGGGTATAATCATGTGTTACCGTCGCTGAAAGCTTGCGTTCAAGGATTTGCTCAACCTCATTAATAATTTCAGGTGAAGTACGATCCATTATTGCGATTCTTCTTGCGATATCTGCTTGAACCTCTTGAGGCAGCTCCGATAAAATTTGTGCCGCTTGTCTTGAATCTAAATAAGATAGTATTAAAGCAATCGTCTGTGGATGCTCATTTTGGATAAAGTTCAAAATTTGTCCAGGATCTGCTTTTCTTGCAAAATCAAACGGTTTAACCTGAAGAGAAGACGTTAATCGATTAATAATAACTCCTGCTTGTTCTTCCCCCAGTGCTTTTTCAAGAACTGTCTTTGCATAGCCAATTCCACCTTGGGTAATATAATCCTGGGCAATGGCAATTTGGTGGAACTCTTCCATAATTTGTTCCTTTGTATTTGCTTCGACCTTTCGAACACCAGAAATTTCTAAGGTTAATTTTTCAATTTCTTCCTCTGACAGATGCTTATACACTGAAGCTGAAACATCTGGACCTAGTGAAATAAGGAGAATGGCTGCTTTTTGTTTGCCAGTAAGACCACTATGAATATCTCTTTTTGCCATTTCGCCACCTCCTATTCATCTGCTAACCATGAACGTAATAATTTTGCAAAATCCTCCGGCTTATCCTTCGCAAGCTTCTCCAATTGTTTTTTTCGAACGGTTGCTTCTGATTCTTTTTCCTCATTAACATCAGGAATATGGTCAAAGAATACTGGTTCTGTTTGAGGATCTTCCTCCTCGATAATTGTTTCTTTCTTTTTGCGTAAAAATAAGAATAATAGAATGATAAGTCCAAGTACTAAAAGACCACCTACAATATAAATCCATAAAGGAATTGTTGAAATTACTGGCGTTTCAGTAACTGTAGTTGACTTTCCATTAAATTCTTGAACAGAAACAACAATCTTATCTTGAATTTCTTGTTGTGTTAATTGATTACTCGCGTCCTGATTAATGCTAGTACTCACGATGGTACTTAGTATTTTTTCAATATCATCGACACGTTCTTGTGGCATCGATGCAGGATCCTTAGGGTCTGGCGCTTCAACCATAACCTGAATCCCTAAATCTCTTATTTTATAAGGAGCTTCAACAATATCCTTGGTGATTCGATTCACATCTTTATTAACACGTTCTTCAATGCGTTCGTAATCGCCATTACCAGTTTGTCCACCAGTATTATAAGCCGGGACTTCATTTTCTCCAGTTCCGCTTATTCCACCTACTTGGGCACCATCACCAGTAAAGGTTTCGGTTATTCTTTCAACACTGATATCAATACCTTCCATATTTTCTGGATCAACTGGTGTTACAAGGTTTTCCTGACGGTTTTCTTGTGTAAAATCAATATCTGTTGTAACCGACACGACGATTTTATCTGGTCCCATCATTGTTCCAAGCATTTTTTGGACCTGTCTTTGTAAATCTTTTTCAATTTCACGTTTTAATTCAAGCTGTGATGCCACATTTCCAACAACCGCTAATTTTTCTTCAGTTTCCAAGTCAAAATACTCAAAATTTTGGTTGGTTATGACGATATTATCAGTAGGTAGATTTGGAATACTTTTTGAAACAAGGTGATATAAAGATTTGATCTGTTCTTGTTCAAATCTATACCCAGGTTTCGTGTTTAGAACGATAGAAGCGGATGCCTCTGCCTGGCTATCCTTAACAAAAATCCCATCGTTCGGCATGCTAATCATAACCTTCGCATCATTTATCCCATCGATGCCCTTGATTAGATTAGCTAATTCAGTTTGAGTGGATTCGAGTTTAAGCATATTAAATTCATTATCGGTCATCCCAAAACCCGCATTTTGACCAAAAAATGAATAATCGATATTCCCACTATCTGGTATTCCTTCTGCCGCAAGTTCAACCATTAAGGTTTCTACCACTTCTTCTGGTACCTTAATGGTTGATCCATTATCCGCTATTTCTGATTGAATTCCCCGAGAGTCTAAAGTTGCTTTTATTTGCCCTGTTTCCTGTGGTGTAAGGTTGCTATACAAAGGAACAAGGGTTGATTTTGTTGTAAAAAACACGGTAAGCGAAATAACGAAAATTAAAAGTACAGGCAATCCAATTATTGTGGTCTTTTGAAGACCGGATTGTTTCTTCCAATATTCACTTATCTTCGTTTTATATAAAAGAAGTTTCTCTTTCATTTACATACCCCTATCAAGCTGTATTATTTCGGATTAAACCTGCATCCTCATGATTTCTTGGTATGCTTCTACTACTTTATTTCGAATTTGAAGTGTCGCCTGCAAGGAAACACTCGCTTTCTGAGAAGCAATCATAACTTGGTGCAAATCAACGTTTTCGCCTTTAATCAGCTTTTCGGTCATGATATCCGATGTCTTTTGTGAATCATTCACATTATTGATTGCGTCTTTTAAAAAATGGCTAAATTCCTTCTGAACAGCACTTGCTGTTTTTTGTTGTACCCCGGGCTTCGAAAAAACCTGCGGTGTTGCAATATTTATCTTTTCAATCACAGTTCATCACCTATTTTCCAATTTCTAAAGCCTTCATTAACATTCCTTTTGAGGCATTAAGGACTGTCACATTCGCCTCATACGATCTTGTGGCGCTAATCAAATCGACCATTTCCTTTAGAGGGTCTACATTCGGAAGTGCGACATAGCCATCTTCATTTGCATCAGGATGATCCGGGTTATATACAAGCTGGAATGGAGTGTTATCTTCAACAATTCCTGTCACCTTAACTCCGTTTCCAACTTTCGATTGGTTCATCGCTTTTGATAGATGTGAGGAAAAACTATTTCCTTGTGGCTGCTGAACTACCATTTTTCGTTTATACGGCTGCCACTGACCATCAACAAGTTTTCCCCTTGTTGTATCTACATTTGCCATATTTGAAGAAATAACGTCCATTCTAAGTCGTCCAGCAGTAAGTGCAGAAGCACTTGTATTAAGGCTATGAAAAATCGACACTCTTAGTTCCCTCCTTTAATGACGGTTTTTAAGGTATTGAACTTCCCACTAATTCTTTCGGTTACGGCATTATAGTAAATTTGGTTTTCCGCTAATAGTGCCATTTCTTTATCTATATCAACGTTATTACCGTTATGGTTATACGCTGTATCCATCTTTGTAGCCAGTGGGCTGTTTAGGCGTTTGCTACTAGTAAATTCGAAATGTTTTTCATTCGTACGATTTGCTCTCAACTGACTATTCATTTCATTCGATAGAAGGTTTTTAAAGCTAACGTCCTGTGCTTTGTAATTTGGCGTATCAACATTTGCAATATTATTTGAGATTACCTTCTGTCGTAGAGCTGAATAATCTAATGCTTTTTCTAGTGAATGAATCGTATTAGAAAAAAGTTTCATCTTATCCCCTCACAAAAAATATAGTTGCTTCGAATAAATATAACGTATTGTGTTAACTCTTTATTATTGTAATGAAATTAAATCTATCTGTCTATGAAGCTTGTGATAAAAAGTGATGTTTTTCGACAATATAGGACTTTGTCCCTATGAATCCCACCCTTAATTATAGGATTAAAGTTCTGGATTTTCATTTGTTTTTTTACAAAAAAAGACATGAACTTATTTCCACTACAAAAAATCGACAATTTATGATGGATATGTGATTCGTTTTTTTGAACATTACATCGTTTGTCATTTGATAAAATCATAAAAAAAAACGAAGATGGAGAAATCCATCTTCGTTTTTTGTTCTTAATGTGATTTTAGTTTTTCTAATTCCACTAAGAACTTATCGTTTAATACTTTAATGTAAGTACCTTTCATTCCTAGTGAACGGGATTCAATTACACCAGCACTTTCAAGTTTTCTTAATGCATTAACGATAACTGATCTTGTGATTCCAACGCGGTCTGCAATTTTACTTGCAACTAATAAACCTTCATTGCCGTTTAATTCTTCAAAAATATGCTCAATAGCTTCAAATTCACTATATGATAATGAACTAATCGCCATTTGAACAACTGCTTTACTTCTAGCTTCTTCTTCAATTTCCTCTGCTTTTTCACGAAGGATTTCCATACCAACAACCGTTGCACCATACTCAGCTAAGATTAAATCATCATCTTCAAAACGTTGATCAAGTCTTGAAAGAATAAGTGTACCTAAGCGCTCACCGCCACCGATAATTGGTACAATTGTTGTTAGACCACTTTTAAACAAATCTTTGTTTTCGATTGGGAAAGCTGTATACGCACTTTCAATATCAAGGTTAGATGAAGTTTCGTGAATATTGAATAGGCTCTGTGTGTACTCTTCAGGGAAATGACGATCCTCGATCATTTTCTTCATTCTTTCATTTTCAATCTGTTGATTAATCGCAAATCCTAGAAGCTTTCCACGGCGACTTAATAAGAAAATATTTGCTCCAATTACATCGCGTAGAGTTTCTGACATTTCCTTAAAGTTAACTGGTTTACCTGCTGCATTTTGCAGCATAGCATTAATTTTTCGTGTTCTTTCTAATAATGGCATTTTACTTGTTCCTCCTGATAATCTTACAAAATAAACTGACTTAAATCTTTGTTCTTCACAATCGTACTTAATTTCTCATCCACATATTGTGGTGTAATCGTGATTTTTTCCATCGTAATATCGGGTGCTTCAAACGATAAATCCTCTAAAAGTCTCTCCAAAATCGTATGTAGTCGACGAGCTCCGATATTATCCGTGTCCTGATTCACTTGGAAGGCAACTTCAGCTATCTTACGAATAGCATCGTCAGAAAATTCAAGTTGTATACCTTCTGTTTCTAATAATGCTGAATATTGTTTCAATAGGGCATTATCAGGTTCAACTAAGATTCGATAAAAATCATCGACCGTTAGTTTAGTAAGCTCAACACGAATCGGAAAACGACCCTGTAATTCAGGGATTAAATCCGAAGGCTTTGACATATGGAATGCTCCAGCTGCAATAAATAACATATGATCTGTTTTAACGGATCCATATTTAGTTACAACGGTTGAACCTTCCACAATCGGTAAAATATCTCGTTGAACTCCTTCTCTGGAAACATCTGCCGAAGAAGAATTATGACTTTTACCTGCTACTTTGTCAATCTCATCTATAAAAATAATACCTGATTGTTCAGCACGATTTACAGCTTCTTGAGTAACCTCATCCATATCAATTAACTTTGCTGCTTCCTCATTTGTCAAGACTTTTCGAGCTTCTTTAACCGTTAATTTACGCTTTTTGCGTTTTTTCGGCATTAAACTACTTAGCGCATCCTGCATATTCATTCCCATGCTCTCCATACCGGAGCCTTGAAAAAGATCAAACATAGACGGCTGCTGTTCTTCTACTTCCACTGTAACATAATAATCTTCTAGTTCTCCAAGTGCAAGCTTGTGAGCCATTCGCTTTCTTCTTTCGCTTACACTTTCTTCTTCTGTAGACTTTTCTGTTTCTTGCTCATTAGTATTCCCACCAAATAACATTTCAAGTGGGTTTTTATAAGTTGTTTGCTTTTTTGAACCTGGGACAAGCAATTCGACAATACGTTTATTGGCATTTTCACCAGCTCGTTCAGAAACTTCCGCCATTTTTTCCTCTTTCACTAGGCGAACAGCCGTTTCGATTAAATCACGAACCATTGATTCTACATCTCGACCAACATAACCTACTTCAGTAAACTTAGTAGCCTCAACCTTAACAAACGGAGCTCCTACCAGCTTTGCTAGCCGTCTAGCAATTTCTGTCTTTCCAACACCGGTTGGTCCAATCATCAGTATATTCTTTGGAACGATTTCATCCTTCAGCTTTTCGTTAAGTAAACTGCGGCGGTATCTATTTCTTAATGCCACTGATACGGCTCGTTTAGCTTCGTTTTGGCCAATAATGTATTGATCTAGTTTTTCAACAATCTGTCTTGGGGTTAAATTCGTTTTCAAAGTAATCCCCTCCTTATAGTTCTTCAACTATAATATTTTCATTAGTATACACACAAATCTCACTTGCAATTTCCAATGAAGCTTTTGCTATCTCTCTTGCCGTTAAATGGTCACCTGAGTATTTTTTTAAGGCACGACCTGCAGAAAGAGCGTAGTTTCCGCCAGAACCAATGGCAAGAATTCCATCATCTGGTTCAATCACTTCACCTGTTCCCGAAATGAGAAGCAAATCCTTATCATCCATCACAATTAGCATAGCCTCTAATTTACGAAGAACTTTGTCACTTCTCCATTCTTTTGCAAGTTCAACCGCTGCCCTTTGTAAATTCCCATTAAACTCCTCAAGGCGTCCTTCAAACATTTCAAAAAGGGTAAATGCATCTGCAACAGAACCAGCAAACCCTGCAATTACTCGTCCTTGAAACAGCTTACGTACTTTTCTTGCTGTATGTTTCATTACAACAGCATTACCAAAGGTTACTTGACCATCTCCTGCCATCGCTGATTTACCATTATGTTTGACAGCAAATATTGTTGTTGCATGAAAATTCGACATTTTTTAGAACAACCTCCTTATGCACGTGGATGTGAGGATAGATAAATATTCCGCAAATGATCCTTTGTAACATGTGTGTAAACTTGTGTTGACGACAGATTTTCGTGCCCGAGCAGTTCTTGTACAGACCTCATATCAGCGCCCTCGTTTAAAAGGTGTGTAGCAAATGTATGTCTTAATACGTGTGGACTAATATGTATCGTAGATGAAGTCTTTTTAATCATATTATTTAGGATTAACCGGACTCCCCTCGTTGTTAAAGGTCCACCACGAAAATTAAGGAAAAGACTGTTTGTATGTACTGATGCCTTTTCGAGCAATTCCTTACGACTTTTTTGTATATAGTTTAAAAGTGCTTGTTCGGCATAGCTCCCAAAAGGAACATAGCGTTGTTTATTTCCTTTTCCATGAACAAACACAGTTCCTACAGAAAAATCGAGATCCTGAAGAGTAAGCTTACAGCATTCACTTACACGGATTCCTGTTGCATAAAGCAACTCAAGTAGAGCTTGATCCCGCTGCCCTAAACTTGTAGAAACATCTGAAACCTTGAAAAGTTTTTCCAATTCTTCTTCATATAAAAAATGTGGAAGCTTTTGTTCCCTTTTAGGCAACGAAACCAATGAAAACGGATTTTGAGAAATAAGCTTTTCCCTGAGAAGAAAATTAAAAAAACTGCGCAATGTTGAGATTTTTTTTGCAACAGTACGTCTTGCATATTGTTTCTTGTAGAGCTCTGTAAGATACAGTCGTACATCCGAATATGTCACATCAGATAACTCTGATATGGATTCTTGATTCAGAAATAAGAAAAAATGTTCGATTGATTGCTCATAATGGACAATTGTATATTCTGAATAATTTTTCTCGATTTGTAAATATTCTTTGAACAACTGTAACGATTTGTTCACATTTTCCATTATTTTCACCTCACAAGGGCTACTAAATATTATCACAATTTAGTAGCCCTTGCAAATAAAAACTCTGATTTTTTTACAAAATTCTGAATTGCGCAAGAAATCCCGTCTATTTCCACATACTTTAACAAGGAAAGTGGTGAGTCATAATTATAACCCACCACACAAGTTATTTTTGAGGTTCTTCTTTGTAGTCACACTCAACACACTGTACTTGAATGCCTTTTTTGAGTTTTTTCTCCACTAGCAAGTTCTCGCACTTTGGACATTTCCTCGGTAGTGGTTTATCCCAAGAAAGAAAATCACATTCAGGGTATTGATCGCAGCCATAAAAAATTCGTTTCTTCTTACTTTTTCTTTCGACAATGTTTCCTTTACCACATTTCGGACAAGGAACACCGATTTCTTTAACAATTGGTTTTGTATTACGACAATCAGGGAAATTGGAGCAAGCCATGAACTTTCCATAACGTCCCATCTTATAAACCATGGGATGTCCGCAATTTTCACAATCCACACCTGCAGGTTCATCCTTAATCTCAACTTCCTGCATCTCTGCTTCCGCAATTTCTAATCTTTTTTCAAAATCCTTATAGAAATCATCTATAATTTGAATCCATTCTGTTTTTCCTTCTTCAACTTCATCAAGGTCATTCTCCATTTTTGCAGTAAACTCAACATCCAAAATTTTCGGGAAAAACTCGAGCATTAATTCATCAACGATTTCTCCAAGTTCCGTTGGTACGAATCGTTTGTTATCTAATGACACATATCCTCTCTTTTGAATGGTATCTAGAGTTGGTGCATACGTAGAAGGTCGGCCAATTCCTAATTCTTCAAGGGTCTTAACAAGTCTTGCTTCCGTATAACGTGGAGGTGGCTGAGTAAAATGTTGCTTCGGATCAACATCTTTCGAAAATACCTGGTCTCCTTCCACTAGCTCAGGAAGCATATTTTCTTTTTCTTCAACATTATCATCATTACCCTCAACATATACCTTCATAAAACCAGGGAATTTAACTTTGGAGCCAGTTGCTCGAAAGACAACATCACCATTATTTAGGTCCACACTCATTGTATCCATAATCGCAGATGCCATTTGACTTGCAACAAAACGCTCCCAAATAAGTTTATACAATCTAAATTGGTCTCTGCCTAAATATTGTTTCACACTATTTGGCTCTCTAAAGACAGAGGTCGGTCGAATCCCTTCGTGAGCATCTTGGGTATTCTTTCCGTTTTTCCCTGTTCTTTTTGTATCTGTTAAAAATTGTTTGCCAAATGTTTTTTCAATATATTGTGAACCTTCCTCAATGGCTGTCTCTGAAATTCGTGTTGAATCGGTACGCATATATGTGATTAAACCAACCGTTCCCTCTTTACCAAGGTCAATCCCTTCATATAATTGTTGTGCCAACATCATGGTTTTCTTTGCACGAAAATTCAATTTACGAGCAGCTTCTTGCTGTAAAGAAGAAGTAATAAATGGTGGTGCCGGGTTTCTTTTTCGTTCTTTTTTTGTGACAGAAGCAATTGTAAATGAGTTGCCTTCAATTGTTGAGAGAATATCTTTTACCTCTGCTTCATTTGTTAACTCAAGTTTTTTTCCCTTTACACCGTAAAATTGTCCTTCAAATTGTTCATTTCCTTTTAAAAAGTCAGCTTTAATTGTCCAGTATTCTTCAGGCTCGAAAGCTTGAATCTCTTTTTCTCTATCAATGATAAGTCTGACTGCAACGGATTGTACTCGACCGGCACTTAAGCCCTTTTTTACTTTTTTCCAAAGCAGTGGACTAATATTATAGCCTACTAATCTGTCAAGAACACGTCTTGCTTGCTGTGCATCTACTAAATCCTGATTAATCGGGCGCGGATGCTTAAAAGACTCTTTAATAGCATCTTTCGTAATCTCGTTAAAAACCACTCGACAGTCTGAATGAATATCTAAATCTAATGAATGGGCAAGATGCCATGCAATTGCCTCACCTTCACGATCGGGGTCAGCTGCCAGATAAACTTTTTTTGCCTTTTTTGCGGCCGTTTTTAAATCCTTTAATACTGGACCCTTACCGCGGATTGTTATATATTTCACTTCGAAATGATTTTTTGGATCTACACCCATTTGACTTCTTGGGAGGTCCCTGATATGACCCATTGAAGCCTTTACCTTATATTTTTTTCCCAAATATCTTTCAATTGTTTTTGCTTTTGCTGGTGATTCAACTATGACTAAATAGTCCGACATGTATCGCTTCCTCCTTAGAGGTTAAATTCTGAATTAAAATAAATCCTCCATATTATTAAATATTCATGGACAGTTTGTCAAACTGTTATGATAATTTTTATACATTTTTCATTTATATTTTTATGATAAAGTGTGAATTTCTGATAAAACATCCTCGCTGGTACGCACCAATTTTGCTCCAGACTGAATTAATTTATTCGTTCCAACACATGAAGGTTCTAAAATAGAACCTGGGATGGCAAAAACCTCTCTACCCTGGTTTAGTGCTTGATCTGCTGTGATTAACGAACCACTTCTTTCCTTCGCTTCTACAACTAATGTGCCCTGTGTCAAACCACTAATTATTCGATTCCGCATCGGAAACTGCCATTTTTCTGGCTTTGTGAAAGGGGGATATTCAGATATAAGTATATGATTTTGAGTGATAGTAGTTGCCAACTCTTTGTTTTCAAGGGGATAAATATGTTGAAGGCCACCAGCAATGACCGCAATGGTTTTCCCATTATGAGCGATTGCTAGCCTATGAGCCATTGTATCTATTCCACGCGCCAAACCACTAACCAATACCCAATTCTGCTTAATTAAGGGCACCAACACCTTTTCCATACTTTGCCCGCATGTTATTGTAGGTGTTCGAGAGCCTACTACACTTAATAATTTTTCCCTGTTTAATAGTGCTTTGTCTCCAGCAGTATATAACACCCACGGTGGGTCATAAATTTGTTTGAGAAGACGAGGATATTCTTGATCAAATATGGTAATAATGCCCACACTTTTATTGCTATATTGTTTTAGCATACTTTGGATTGATAAAGAATGCAAATCTTTTAAAAAAATATTGATTTGGATTTTCGTCAATGGAAGGATTTTTTCATAAAATGATGAGGGGTAATTATAGATGGAAGATAGTGTTGGATCATGCTGTAAAATTCGAAAAATAGATTTCCAGCCTATTCCCCGACAATGGTGTAGATGTATTAAATTTTCGCGAGTTTTTTCCATATGGACTCCTTTTTTTCATCAGAAAGAGACAGTTCCTTAAACAGAACTGCCTCATTTCAATATTTTTTTAGTGAGTTTTACACTTTTCGTATAAACCTTTTTCTTTCAGAACGGAAATTAACGTTTCGCCCATTACTGATGGTGTTTCAGCAACCTTAATTCCGCATTCATTCATTGTTTTAATCTTTTCAGCAGCTGTACCCTTACCACCAGAAATAATCGCGCCAGCATGACCCATACGCTTTCCTGGAGGTGCAGTTTGTCCACCGATGAATCCTACAACCGGCTTTGTCATGTTTGCTTTAACCCATTCCGCAGCTTCTTCTTCTGCTGTTCCACCGATCTCACCAATCATGATAACCGCATATGTTTCATCATCTTCGTTAAATGCTTTTAGTACATCGATGAAGTTTGTACCGTTAACAGGATCTCCACCAATACCGACTGCTGTTGTTTGACCAATACCAGCTTGTGTTAATTGGTGTACAGCCTCATATGTTAACGTACCAGAACGTGATACAACACCTACATGACCTTTTTTATGAATATATCCAGGCATGATACCAATTTTACATTCATCAGCAGTGATAACACCAGGGCAGTTAGGACCGACTAAACGAGTCTTCTTCCCTTCCATATAGCGTTTCACTTTTACCATGTCTAATACTGGAATATGCTCTGTAATACAGATTGCCAGATCTAGTTCTGCGTCAACTGCTTCCATAATTGCATCCGCAGCAAATGGAGCAGGAACATAAATGACAGAAGCTGTTGCACCTGTTTGATCTACTGCCTCTTTTACAGTATTGAATACAGGAACACCTTCTACCTCGGTTCCACCTTTACCAGGTGAAGTACCACCAACAATTTTAGTACCATATTCAAGCATTTGTTTTGTATGGAAAAGGGCCGTAGCACCTGTTATCCCTTGAACAATTACTTTTGTATCTTTATTAACAAAAACACTCATGTTTGTCCCCTGCCTTTCTTACCCTACTAGTGATACGATTTTTTGTGCACCGTCAGCCATTGACTCAGCAGCCGTAATGTTTAGACCGGATTCTTGTAAAATCTTTTTACCTAAATCTACATTTGTTCCTTCAAGACGTACTACTAGAGGAATTTCCAAGCCTACTTCTTTAGTTGCAGCTACAACACCTTCTGCAATAACATCACATTTCATAATGCCACCAAAAATGTTTACAAAAATACCTTTTACGTTCTCATCAGATAGAATAATTTTGAATGCTTCAGTTACTTTCTCAGCTGTTGCGCCGCCCCCAACATCAAGGAAGTTCGCAGGATCTCCACCGTAATGTTTAATGATATCCATTGTTGACATCGCAAGTCCCGCACCATTAACCATACAGCCGATGTTTCCATCAAGTGAAATATAGCTTAAATCATATTTGGATGCTTCAATTTCTTTTGCATCCTCTTCGTCTAAGTCACGATATTCTAATACGTCTTTTTGACGGTATAATGCGTTAGAATCGAAGTTTAATTTCGCATCAAGAGCCATTACTTTACCATCGCCAGTCACAACTAGAGGGTTGATTTCAGCAATTGAGCAATCTTTTTCAACGAATGCAGTGTATAAAGCTGTCATGAATTTAACGGCTTGATTCACTAACTCTTTTGGAATGTTAATATTAAATGCAATTCGACGTGCTTGGAATGGCAATAATCCAACAACCGGATCGATTTCTTCTTTGAAAATCTTCTCAGGAGTTTTTTCAGCAACCTCCTCGATTTCTGTTCCACCTTCTTCAGAAGCCATTAAAACAACGCGAGAAGTTGCACGATCAAGTACAAGTCCAATATAGTATTCTTTTTTAATATCGCAGCCTTCTTCAATAAGAAGACGCTTTACTTCTTTACCCTCTGGACCTGTTTGGTGTGTTACAAGAGTTTTACCTAGAATTTCATTAGCATATGTACGAACCTCATCTAGGTTCTTCGCTACTTTAACTCCACCAGCTTTACCACGACCCCCTGCATGAATTTGTGCTTTAACAACACAAACTTGTGTTCCAAGTTCTTTTGCAGCTTCAACAGCCTCATCAACCGTGAATGCAACCTTACCATTAGGAACAGCTACCCCATATTTTCTGAGGATCTCTTTTCCTTGATACTCATGGATATTCATTTCCCATCCTCCATTCTTATGTAAAAAAATCAAAGAATTTTTTGTCAGTCCAAATGTTATTATACATTTTCTTTTTAAAACTTTCTATGACAATTATAATTTTTCAGAAAAATCATATATGCATAGAAAAGTACATCATTTAAATGACTAGGAATGCTCCCAAATCATAATGACGCAAACTAGACAAAAATTAGACTGCGCTTTCATTTTATAACTGAAAATACTACTTGTCTACCATTTCGCATGAATTTGTTCTTTTTTCTGCTTATTATAAAAATACTATATCAAAAAACTATTCATCTTGATTTTCAATACGTTTATCCATTTTATAAATAAAAGCAAAGATTTCCGCGATTACCTGGTACAAATCCTCTGGAATACCCTCATTTAATTTTAGTTCCCCTAATAGTTCTACTAATGCGGTATCCTCTTGGATTGGTATACCATGAGCCTCTGCCATCTCAATTATATTTTGAGCAATGATACCTTTCCCTTTTGCAACAACCTTAGGCTCAGAATCTAGCTTTTTATCATATGACAGAGCAACTGCCTTTAGCTTATTTTCTTCCGGTGTCTTTTTCATATTTTCACATCCACTCTTTCATGAACTTCTTCAAATTTTGTTTTATCAAATTGATTATCTCGTTCAGTTGGATTCACAATTTTAATCGATGAAAGCAAATACCCTTGCTTTTCTAAATTTGTTTGAAGAGTGGGTTTTAGTTCTTCTACTAGCAATCCGATTCCTTCTGTGTCGTTAAAGATGGAAATGGAAAGAATACGGTTCTGAGCTTTAACATCAATGATTACCTCTTTTAAATAATTCAGTTCTAAAGAAAAAAGGAGATGACAAAAATCAGGATCGATTTGCCCATTTTTCTTCCTACCATCCATTCGAATCATAATACTTTGATTAGCTGAGTTTTGAAAGGTAATTTGTTGCTGGAGAAATTGGTTTGATTCATTAGATGTTAATTCAACAGTGTCTGATTGAAGTAAACGGCTTTGATTGACTACATTGTCTACTTTTTCTCCCTCTAATACTGGTAATAACTTAGATAGATGAGTGGTAGTATCTTGTGTCTTTTGTTCGCTCGAATTTGTATTTGATAAAGAGTGAAGCCTTAGAAAAGCTTCACCCTTCATTAATATTTGAAGTAAATGGACAGGTATCATTCTTTTACCTCTATTAAATCTCGTACTGGAGCAAATGAACGACGATGTTCACTTGTAACACCATATTTTTTTAGTGCTTCTAGATGGTGTGCCGTTCCATATCCCATGTGCTTCTCAAATCCGTATTGTGGATACTCATGGCTTAAGCGTACCATCAGGCGATCTCTTGTTACCTTTGCAATGATGGAGCTTGCAGCGATGGATACGCTTTTCGCATCACCTTTTATGATAGATGTTTGCGGGACATCAATTGGTATTTCCATTGCATCGACTAAAAGATGATCAGGCTTTACTGACAAACCAGATATAGCCTTTTTCATTGCCTGCTTAGTAGCTTGATATATATTAACATCATCAATAACATCTGCCGGTATAATCCCGATTCCAACGGAGATGGCACGCTCTGTTATTAATTGATATAATTCTTCTCTTTTTTGTTCAGATAGCTTCTTTGAATCATTTAAGCCAGGTAAATAGGCATCTTCAGGCAAAATAACGGCTGCAGCCACAACTGGTCCTGCTAATGGACCACGACCAACTTCATCAACACCTGCAATATAAGAAATACCTTTTTTATAAAGAGCCTGTTCGTATTGGATCATTTCTTTATAATGTTGCTCTAACACCTTTTCCTCTGCCTTTTTCTTTTTCCAACGTTGCAACAGAACTTGAACACCTTTTCGGCTATCTTGCTCGCAATCTTTTAGAAACACATCCTGTTCATCATATATCGTGGCTAGCTTCTTTTCGATATCTTTGATTGTTAATTGTGACATTCCTTCACCTTCTATTTCTCGAGCTCTATGTAGTTAATATCGTCATTTTCCCCAAAAAATGAAGGCCCGCATTATGCGAACCTTTACGGTCTTTCAAATGTGAGCCTGCCAAGTTTTTCAGTTCGGATTTCTCTTATGATTAATTCAGCTGTTTTATCGTAATCGGTAACTCCACCTGATATTCTAGTACCACGACGCTTTGCAATTTCATCAAATAGCAGTACAATATCGTCCGGAATTTCTTCAAGAGCATAACGTTGCTTTAGATTTTCCGGATAATTCTCCTCTAAAAATCGAAGAGCGTATACTGCAATATCTTGTAAGTTTAAAATTGTATCTTTAATCGCACCAGTTGTGGCGAGTTTCAGACCCACTTCTTGATCCTCAAATTTCGGCCATAAAATACCCGGTGTATCAAGGAGCTCTAGTTCTTTTCCAACCTTGATCCACTGCTGCGCCTTTGTTATACCGGGGCGATCACCGGTTTGTGCAATATTTTTCTTGGCTAACCGATTAATTAAAGTCGACTTTCCTACATTAGGGATTCCGACGATTAACGCACGAATTGCACGTGGTCGAATCCCCTTGGCAGCCATTTTGTCGAATTTTTCTTTTAAAATTTCCCTTGCTTCACTCACGATTTGTTTCATGCCATTTCCCGCTTGTGAATTTATAGCTAAGGCATGTATACCATTTTCTTTAAAGTATTCAATCCATTCCTTTGTTACCTTTGGATCAGCCATGTCAGCTTTGTTTAAAAGGAGTAGTCTCGGCTTATTTTTAATGATTTCATCGATCATAGGATTTCTTGATGATGCTGGGATTCTAGCATCCACAAGTTCGAATACGATGTCGATGAGTGAAAGTTTTTCTGTTACTTGTCTCCTTGCTTTTGCCATGTGGCCTGGAAACCATTGAATTGTCAAAATGCTTCACCAACTTATATGGTTTAATTTATGAATATTTTTTGTTTTGGGGTTATTTTACAATACCAAAGTCAGATAGCGGCCAGTAGATTAGGCTTGTTTCTCCGAGTACTTCGCTTATAGGAACTGGACCTATATGGCGTGAATCTTTACTATAGCGACGATTGTCCCCCATAACAAACAGATGCCCTTCTGGAACTTCTTCAAATACAAACGGGTCTGTAAGTGGACCATCTATTAGATTTTTCTTATAATCCTCTAGATACGGTTCATCATACGGTTTACCATTGATGTAGAGAATATCGTCTTTGTATTCAATTCGATCACCAGGTAATCCAATTATGCGCTTGATGTAATCTTTTTCAACTGTTGCATGGAAAACAACAATGTCAAAGCGTTCCGGTTTACCGACCTTATAGCCAATTTTATTGACGATCATTCGGTCTTGGTGATGAAGAGTTGGCATCATTGATAGCCCGTCCACTACAATCGGTGCAAAGAAAAAATAACGGATTACAGCTGCCAAAATCACAGCTATCGCTAACGCTTTAATCCATTCCCAAAGTTCATTTTTTTGTTTGGCCATCATTGCTCCTCCACCTGTTCTTTTCTCAACTTCTAATTAGAACTTATCTAAATCATTATGTATTATTCTCTTATTATAATAATTACCCACGCAAATGTAAAAGGAGCTTGTTATTTTTATACAAGCTCCTTTCTTTTTTATTATCGAATTTCTTTAATACGTGCTTTTTTACCACGAAGTTCGCGTAAGTAGTATAATTTCGCACGGCGTACTTTACCACGGCGTACTACTTCAAGCTTCGCAATTTTTGGTGTATGCACTGGGAATGTACGTTCAACACCTACTCCGTAAGATACCTTACGAACAGTGAATGTTTCGCTAACTCCACCACCACGACGCTTAATCACAACACCTTCGTATACCTGAATACGCTCACGAGTACCCTCGATAACTTTCACGTGTACACGTACAGTATCTCCAGGACGGAATACAGGAAGGTCAGTTCTTAATTGTTCTTTTGTGATTTCTTCAATAATGTTTTGCATCGTCTTTTCAACTCCTTCCAACAGATGCTCTTACCAATATCCATTCATTGCAGCGGAACATCTTAATAAGACAACGGACAAAAAGTCCTAAGTCACAAAGAGTATATTACCATAATCCTGCTGTTGTTGCAATAGCTACTCTTCATCTATTTTAAATTCTTCGACCCACTTTTCTTGCTTAGGTGATAACTGGTAGTTTTCGAGTAAATCTGGCCTTCTTTTAAAGGTACGGCGAAGTGATTCTTTTTCTCGCCATTCTTCAATATGCATATGATTTCCGGACAATAACACTTCCGGCACACTCATTCCTCTAAAATTTGCTGGTCTAGTATAGTGGGGATGCTCTAATAATCCAGTACTGTGGGAATCTTGTACTGGTGAATCCTCATTTCCCAGCACACCTGGTAAAAGCCTTACGACACTATCTGAGATCACCATTGCAGCAAGCTCGCCACCAGTTAAGACAAAATCTCCAATTGAAATTTCTTCTGTACTTAAATGTTCACGTATTCTTTCATCATAGCCCTCATAATGGCCACAGATAAAAATGAGATGCTCTTCTTTTGCCAGTTCTTCCGCTTTTTGCTGGTTAAATCTTTTACCCTGAGGGCAGAGAAGAATCACTTTCGGCTTAGATTCGTTTTGTTTCGTTAAATCCTCAACCGCATCAAAAATCGGCTGTGGCATTAATACCATTCCAGCCCCGCCACCATATGGATAATCGTCAACTTTTTGATGTTTGTTTTCCGCGTATTCACGGAAATTAACAACTCGGAACGAAACCTTTTCTTTTTCTTGAGCCTTTTTTAAAATAGATTCACCTAGTACACCATTAAACATGTTAGGGAACAAAGTTAAGATATCAATTTTCATGTTAAATTAATCCTTCCATGAGGTGAATGGTAATTCTTTTATCCTCCACATCAATTTCCTTAACAATCTCATCAATATACGGAATTAAAATGTCTTTACCTTTTGCTCCCTTAACAACCCAAACATCGTTTGCACCTGGTGTTAAGATTTCTTTGATTGCACCTAATTCTTCGCCTTCCTCTGTTACAACCATACAGCCAATTATTTCATGAAAGTAGTATTCTCCGTCATCTAATTCCCCTAACTGACTCTCATGAACTTTGACTAGTGCACCCTTAAAACGTTCTACCTCATTTACGTTCTCATAGCCCTCAAAGGTAACTAAATCAAAATTTTTATGAGTTCGGTATGATTGGACTTTAACCTCAATCGGGTCTTTATCTTCCATAAAGATATATAATGTGTTTCCTATCTTGTATCGTTCCTCAGGAAAATCCGTCCTTGAGATAATGCGAACCTCACCTTTGATTCCATGTGTATTCACAATTTTTCCGACGTTATACCATTTATCCATTTCTGTTCACCCCTAACGAATTTCTTCAACTATACCTTCTTTGATTACGATTGTTCGTGCAGATGTTACTTCGTCCCAGTTGTCTCCTACATTTATGTCAATAAGGGATTGGACTTCCTTTTCTTTTATTTCACTACCTAATGGTAGCATATGTATTTGTTCGATTTGAAACTCGAGATGTTTGATTTTTTCCTGTCTGAGGTCAATTTCATTGGTAAAATATCGTTTGATTTTAGCCGTATCGAATTTCTTCTGTTTTTCCATCTTTTTTTGTTCAAATTTAAGCTGGTCACACTCTTTGAGAAGCTGGTCTTTGTTTGTTTGTAAAGAACCAATGAGCTTTGCTTTACTATTTTCTGTTAAAATTTGTTTGACTTCAACTGTCTGGATGATTTTCACACACCACACAACCCTCACCATATAATTCATAGGACTTTGCAAAAGGTGTTGATCATTTATACAGAAAAAAAGGGGAGGTTACCCTCTCCCTTTTCCTCATATCATTCGTTAATTTCTAGATGAATTCGTTTATTATGGCCTGTTCCTGCTGCATAGACAACAGTTCTAATCGCCTTAATGACACGGCCTTGTTTCCCGATTACTTTACCCATATCGTCTTTATTTACACTTAGCAAATAGGTGATATTACGGTTGTCAGAAGTCTCAGTGACTTCGACGTCATCAGGATGATCAACAAGCGGCTGTACAATTGTTTCAATCAACTCTTTCATCTGTGAGTTACCCATTACTTACCGTTTTTTGCGTTATGGAATTTTTCCATAATACCTTGTTTTGAGAACAAGTTACGGACAGTATCAGATGGTTTTGCACCATTTTGTAACCATTTTAATGCTAATTCTTCATCAATTTTAACCTCTGCAGGTTGAACAACTGGATTATAAGTTCCAACTGTTTCGATTTGACGTCCATCACGTGGTGAACGAGAATCAGCTACAACGATACGATAGAAAGGAGATTTTTTTGCTCCGATACGTTTTAAACGAATTTTTACTGCCATTTTAAATAGCACCTCCGAAAATATTTCAACAAGATATAATATTAACTGTTCCACATCTGTTTGTAAAGTGTTTTTTCTTTACATCTGTGAAATGGTTATTATTACTACATTTATTCAAGTAAAAGCATGGCTTTCCTTGAGTTTTCATTTTACATAAAAGGAAACTTAAATCCTTTTTTCTTTCCTTTTGACATGTTTGTCATTTGCTTCATCATCTTTTTCATGTCTTCAAATTGTTTTAATAGACGGTTGACCTCTTGAACAGTTCGACCGCTACCTTTTGCAATTCGCTTTTTACGACTTGAATTGATAATTTCAGGTTGTTCTCTTTCAACTTTTGTCATGGAACGAATGATTGCTTCAACATGGCCAATTTGTTTATCATCAACCTGAACATTCTTAAGACCCTTCATTTTGTTAGCGCCTGGTAGCATACCTAGGATCTCATCAAGAGGACCCATTTTACGCACCTGTGCTAACTGTTCGAGGAAATCATCAAGTGTGAAAGACATTGACTTAAATTTCTGTTCTAGCTCTTTTGCTTTATCCTCATCAACAGAAGCTTGGGCTTTTTCGATGAGTGAAAGAACATCCCCCATCCCTAAAATACGTGAAGCCATACGTTCTGGATGGAATGCTTCTAGCGCATCTAGCTTTTCACCAAGTCCCACAAATTTAATTGGTGTATTTGTAACAGCCTTAACAGATAATGCTGCACCACCACGGGTATCTCCATCAAGCTTTGTTAAAACAACGCCAGTTAAGCCTAATAAATCATTAAAGCTTTGTGCCACATTGACTGCATCCTGTCCCGTCATTGCATCCACAACAAGGAAAATCTCATCAGGCTTAGCCACTTCTTTGACTTGCTTGAGCTCGTCCATCAGTTCTTCATCGATGTGCAAGCGACCGGCTGTATCGATTAATACATAGTCATGATGATCTTCTTTTGCTTTTTCAATTGCCTGCTTTGCAATTTCAACAGGACTAACTTTGTCACCAAGAGAAAAGACCGGCATATTAAGTTGTTTTCCTAAAGTTTGCAATTGATCAATCGCAGCTGGACGATAGATGTCTGCGGCTACAAGAAGTGGTTTACGGTTATGTTTTTTTCGTAATAGATTTGCAAGCTTGCCAGTAGTGGTTGTTTTACCTGCACCTTGTAAACCAACCATCATAATAACAGTTGGCGGTCTTTTGGCAACCGCAATTTTACTTTGCTCGCCACCCATTAATGCAGTAAGTTCCTCCTGAACGACTTTGATAACTTGCTGTCCCGGAGTTAAACTTTTCATTACTTCTTGTCCAACAGCTCTTTCGCTTACACGCTTTACAAAATCCTTGACAACTTTGAAGTTAACGTCTGCTTCAAGTAGGGCAAGACGAACCTCACGCATCATTTCTTTTACATCGGATTCTGATACTTTTCCTTTACCGCGAATTTTCTGAAGTGTTCCTTGCAGTCGGTCGGCTAATCCTTCAAATGCCATTCTTGCCGCCTCCTATTCTAATTTCTCAAGCAACTGTATCACATTTTGAAACTCTACGCTATCATCATATTTTTGTGAAAGTCGTTTTAGCTCAGTAAACAGTTTTCTGCGCTCTTGAAATTTCTGAAATAGTAACAGTTTTTCTTCATACTCTTCAAGCATTGTCTCTGTACGCTTGATATTGTCATAGACCGCTTGACGACTAATCTCATATTCCTCTGCTATTTCACCAAGGGAAAAGTCATCTAAATAATATAAAGACATATAGTTTCGTTGCTTTGGTGTCAACAACGATTGATAGAAATCGAAGAGATAGTTCATTCTCATTGTTTTTTCAATCATAGTATCTCCCCCTTGTTAAGTGAAATACCTTTACAATTAACTAGTTTACCTACTTTACAACGCGTTGTCAAGTTAATTTACTTTACTTAAAAGAGAGCCTGGGCGACAGGCTCTCTTTTAGATGTTTTATTCTTCTGTTTTTTCGACCAAATCTGCAAATAGACCATATACGTAGTTTTGAGCATCGAATTCTTGGAGGTCGTCAACTTTTTCTCCTAATCCAACAAGTTTAACAGGAATGTTGAGTTCATTTCGAATCGCAAGGACAATACCGCCCTTAGCTGTTCCGTCTAACTTAGTTAACACAATACCTGTTACATTTGTAGCAGCAGAGAATGTTTTCGCCTGTGTTAAAGCGTTTTGTCCAGTTGTCGCATCGAGAACAAGCAATACTTCATGGGGAGCACCTGGTAATTCACGTTCGATTACTCGTTTTACCTTTTCAAGCTCTTTCATTAGGTTCACTTTGTTTTGAAGACGTCCTGCTGTATCACAGATTAACACATCTACATTACGAGATTTTGCCGCTTGAACTGCATCATACATAACCGCTGCGGGATCTGAGCCTTCTGATTGTTTGATCACATCTACACCCACTCGATCGCCCCAAACTTCAAGTTGCTGAATCGCACCGGCACGGAATGTATCACCTGCTGCTAATAGGACTGATTTCCCTTCATTTTTCAAGCGATTTGCAATTTTTCCTATAGATGTTGTTTTACCAACACCATTTACACCGACTACTAAAATGACTGTGAGTCCTTCATCCTGAATATTAAGCTTCGGTGATTTTTCTTCACCGCCTTGATAAATTTCGACGAGTTTTTCTGAAATAACACCTTGAACCTCTTTTGTATCCTGAATGTTTCTTTTCTTTACTTCCATTTTCAATTCATCGATTAGTTCCATAACAGTTGAAACACCGACGTCTGCAGCAATTAAAATTTCTTCAAGTTCTTCGAAAAAGTCCTCATCAACTTTACGATAACGGGCAACTAAATCATTCACTCGTTCGGAAAAGGAATTACGAGTTTTGGATAAGCCATCCCTAAATTTTTCAGTAACCGCATCAGTTTGATTTGTAATCTTTTCTTTTAATTTCTTAAAAAAACTCATGTAAATCCCCTTTCAATCTAGTTTTGGGTAACTAATTCTTTCGATTCTTCAAGACGAACTGAAACAAGTTTGGATACGCCTGATTCTTGCATGGTCACACCATATAATACATCTGCTTCTTCCATCGTACCCTTTCGATGGGTGATCACAATAAATTGAGTTTCATTGCTAAATTTCTTTAAATATTGTGCAAATCGGAAGACATTTGCTTCATCAAGCGCTGCTTCAACCTCATCCAGTACACAGAATGGGACAGGACGAACTTTAAGGATTGAAAATAATAACGCAATTGCCGTCAATGCCCTTTCTCCACCCGATAAAAGACCTAGGTTTTGCAATTTTTTCCCTGGTGGTTGAGCGACAATTTCAACCCCTGTATTTAAAAGATCATCGGGGTCTGTTAGTCGAAGGTCGGCTCGTCCACCACCAAAAAGTGCTTGAAAGACAGTTTCAAAATGCGATCGAATACTTGTAAAAGTAGATTCAAATCTCTTTTTCATTTCGTCATCCATTTCGTCTATAACCTGGAACAATGTATCCTTTGCTTCCTGCAAGTCATTTTGCTGTTCAGTTAAGAAAGTATAACGCTCAGAAACTCTGTCATACTCGTCAATTGCGCCAAGGTTTACTGTACCAAGTTCTTCAATTGCAAGCTTTATTAGCTTTACCTTCTTTCTAGCTTCAGAAACTTCAATTTGAAGTGGAAATTGTTCTTTTGCAGCTTCGTAGGTTAATAAATATTCCTCGCGCAGATGGGTTAAACAATTTTCCAATTCAACATCCAAGCGGTTCACCTTCACTTCTTCATCCTGTAAAATATCTACAAGTTGCTTATGTTGACGTCTTGATTCCTTCAATTCACGTTCAAGATCTTCAAGTGTTGTTTGTAGTTTCAGGCGATGATCCCTTTTATTGCTAATCGTTTGAATGGTATTATTTTTATCATTTGATTTTTGCTTTGCAGCTTCTTCGAGTTCTATTTCTCCAGAATTACTTGAGTTCATTTCATTATCAAGAAGCGATAAATCCTCTTTCAAATCAGTTAGTTTAGCAAGTCCTTCATTCATTTCTTCTTCTACGCGATTCATTTTCTCTTGTTGATGTTCAAGCGCTTGTTTTTTTCTTGCTAAAATAACCTTTTGATCTGTAATTTCTGTTTGCACCGTTTCTCGTGATGTCTGTTGGTCAGACTTTTGTGAATTAAGCTGATTGATGGTCTCATTTAATGAGTGAAGTTCTTCTTCTAGGCTAGCTAATTCAGATTTCAGCTCTTCTAGTCGACCAGTCATTCTTTCCTTATCTACTTGATACTGTTGCTTTTCATCATCATACAATTCCAAATGCTCGTTCACATTTTGCTCTTTTAAAGCCACTTCTCGGTATTCACCTTTAATCGTTTGCTCTTTTAAGCGCAATGTTTCACCAGCTTGACGAAGCTTCTCAAGCAGATCTTCTTGTTCTGTGATTTGCTTTTTCTTATCCTTGACTTTTTTTTCAAGATCAGCCGTTTTCGCTTCCATATCAGCAAGCTTTTCTGTAATGCTCTCAAGCTCCCTACCACGGCTGAGTAAAGAATTTGATTTCTGTTTAACAGCTCCCCCTGTCATCGAACCACCCGGATTGACAACATCACCTTCAAGGGTAACCACTCGATACCTGTGTCCTACAAGGGATGCAAGTTCATTCGCACCTTTTAAATCTGTCGTAATCAAAATGGTTCCTAACAGATTTGCGATAATGGAGTGATATCTTTCTTCAAAGGTAACTAATTCAGAAGCTACACCAATAAAAGCAGAATGTCCCTTGATAGCAACAAGCTGTGTTGCCGAAATCGAACGTTCCTTAATCACATTCATTGGTAAAAATGTTGCGCGACCAAAAGAGTTTTTCTTTAAATACTGGATCGCTGTTCTTGCATTTTTTTCGTTATCCACGACAATATGCTGTGTTGCTGCACCTAATGCAATTTCAATGGCGGTTTCATATTCTTTTGGAACATGAATAAGTTCAGCAATTGCGCCTTCAATTCCTTCAAGCTGGTCGTTTCTTGCTTTTAAAACTTCCTTAACACCCTGGAAGAATCCAGAATAATCATCCTGCATTTCTTCTAGCATTTCTTTTCTTGATTTCGTTTGTTGTAGGTATTGATAAGCTTGGTAAAGCATACTCTCTTGCTTCTGATAGTTTTTCTTATTATTTTCTAGCTTAGTCTGTAAGTCTCTAAATGAAACAATTTGATGATTAATTTCTTGCTCAATAACAGAAAGCTTTGTTTGCAGTCGTACCTTTTCATCGAGGATTTCCTTGCGTTCTGTTAAATATTTTTGATTTGATTCATTTAAACGATTTTCTTTCGCTTCTTGCTGTGCTAGCTGTTCCTTAATATAACCCATTTCATTACGATAGGAAGCTTGCTTATTTAACAACTCAAAATAATCACTTTTTAAATTCTCGATTTTTTCTTCGATGTTTTGATCATACGATGCAAGTAAAATTTGTTTATCTTTTAGTTGTTGTTCAAGCTCTTTTACTTCTTCACTAAGCTTTGATAATTCATGTTGCTCTGTTTGTTTTTTCTCGTTCAGGCTCTCTAGCCTATGTGATAACTCAAGAATTGAGTTTTCAAGCTGACCTTTATTTTGTGTCGCATTTTTTTTGCGTTCTTTTAAGACTTCTTTTCGCCCTTCTAATTTTTCTAGTTCCTCACTAGTACGTAGAAGAAGCTGTTGAAGCTCATGAATCGATGAATCTGTCGCCTCAATTCCGGTTCTTAGCTCCTCGATTTTCGCTTCCTTGCTTTGGAGTTTTGTGTTTAATGCTAGTTCCTGCTTTTTATGCTCTTCAACAAGCTTAGATAGCTTCTCCCATTTGTCGTGAAGATCTTCAATTTCAAATACTGTTAAGCCGACTTCAATTTTTTCCAGTTCTTCTTTCTTCTCCAAATAGTCTTTTGCAATGGAAGACTGGATTTGCAATGGTTCAATTTGCGATTCAAGCTCATGAATAATGTCGTTTACTCGATTTAAATTTTCCTGTGTTTCAGCAAGCTTATATTCTGCTTTCTTTTTACGGGTTTTATATTTCAAAACGCCCGCAGCCTCTTCAAATATACTTCTTCGTTCTTCAGCTTTACTGCTTAAAATTTCTTCTACTTTCCCCTGACTGATGATCGAAAAAGCTTCACGACCAAGTCCGGAATCCATAAATAAATCAACGATATCTTTTAGTCGACATGCTTGTTTATTTATAAAAAATTCACTTTCACCAGACCGATAGACGCGGCGTGTCACACTCACTTCATGATAATCGATAGGTAAAAAGTGGTCTTCGTTATCCAATGTTAATGTTACCTCAGCCACATTCAATGCTTTCCGGCTGTCACTTCCCGCGAAAATGATATCTTCCATTTTCGAGCCGCGCAATGATTTTGCAGACTGTTCTCCAAGAACCCAACGGATTCCGTCTGTAATATTACTTTTTCCACTACCATTTGGTCCAACGACAGCCGTTACACCAGGTACAAAATCTACCGCAATTCTTTCAGCAAACGATTTAAATCCTACTATATCTAAACGTTTGAGGAACATAAACTTCCCCCTCAATTCGAAATTCAAGTCCTACATATTTTAACACAAACTAATGTTTTATTGGATTACTTTTTGAAGCAACCTTTAATGGCAATGCTCTTTTCTAAAAGATTGTTGCTATTTCACTGGAGGTGGACGCTTTCCGCAGGCGTTGCTTAAGCCTCCTCAAGGCCTACACGATATAGGGCACGAAGCTGTTGCCACAGGACGTGGCGCTTTTAGGCTACGTTCTACTGTTCGCTCCTGTGAGGTCTCAAGTCTCATGCTTTTTCCACTGGAGTCGCCACTTTCCGCTTAACTCAATATCAATTGTGTAAAAGACAACAAAGATTGCGAAAAACAGCCGATGGCAAAAATATAACCCCACGAAATCGTGGGGTGCACTACCTTATTGTTGTTTGCTTTTCAGCTTTTTCAAAGCAATTTCTGCTGCATGCTGTTCAGCTTCTTTTTTCGATCTACCTGTACCTATTCCAAGTTCCTCACCATTTAGGGATACCCTAGAAATGAATTCACGACTATGGGCTGGTCCTTTTTCTTGGAGCACCTTATATTCGATAATTCCAGTACCATCTCGTTGCACAAGCTCTTGAAGCTGACTCTTATAATCCATCACATGAGAAAAAGCACCCGCATTAATTTTAGGAATCACTGTTTGATCTAAAAACTGGTTTACTACCTCTAAGCCTTTATCAAGGTATAATGCCCCGATAAATGCTTCAAACACATCAGCAAGCAGGGCAGGTCGCTCTCTTCCACCAGTCATTTCCTCACCTTTTCCAAGTAAAACAAGTTCCCCAAATTTTAGCTCATTTGCAAATGTAACTAAAGACGGTTCACAAACAATGGCTGCCCGCATCTTCGTTAATTCACCTTCGCTCATAATTGGAAATTTTTTAAATAAAAACTGGGAAATGGTTAGCTCTAAAACAGCATCTCCTAAAAATTCAAGCCGTTCATTGTCTTCATGCGGCTTTTTTCGATGCTCATTCACATAAGATGAATGTGTAAATGCTTGAATAAGTAGACTTTCATTGTGAAAATGAATCCCTAGTCGCTCCTGAAAAGCTTTAAATTTCGGAGTGAACTTATTGCCTTTGTCTTTATTTATCCGCTTCACCTTACGTAACCTCCAAGGAGAAAGCCCCGTTATATAACGGGACTTTTGCATTTTAAGAATTATAGCTGGCTTTTTATGTAATTAACAGCGTCACCAACTGTAGAAATTTTTTCAGCCTCATCGTCTGAAATTTCCATGTCAAACTCGTCTTCAAGTTCCATAACTAGTTCAACAACGTCTAGTGAATCCGCTCCAAGATCATCTTTAAAAGAAGCCTCTAAAGTAACTGCTGATTCTTCAACACCTAAGCGGTCAACCACGATTTTTGTAATTCTCTCAAAAACATCTGCCATTTCCATTCACCTCCCCTCAAGGTATTATATTTGGTTTTACTAGAAAAGCGCAAGCGCGTTTTATCACGAAAGCCGATTTGATCTTCTGATGTTCAGATATCCTACCAGGTGAATGGTCTTTCTACGTCCAGCTCCAGCGCCTAGCCCCTCGAGGTCACAAGTCGTTCCGCCAAGAAGGTCAAAGTACAACCTTCTGGTCGGCTCGTCTTGTGCTTGTCGGGGCTGTACAAGGCGCTTGCGCTTTTGTTATTACATAACCATTCCGCCGTCAATATGAAGGGTCTGACCTGTCATATAGTTGCTTTGGTCTGATGCTAGGAATAAAACAGCTCCAGAAATATCGGTTGTGTCACCGAATCTTGCAAGAGGAATTAATTTAAGCATTTCGTTTCTTACATCTTCAGGAAGTTTATCCGTCATATCTGTCGTAATGAACCCTGGTGCAACAGCGTTAACGTTAATATTACGACTCGCTAATTCTTTAGCAGCTGTCTTTGTTAAGCCAATCACACCCGCTTTTGCTGCAACATAATTAGCTTGTCCAGGATTACCACTAACCCCTACGATAGAGGCGATATTGATAATTTTACCAGAACGCTGCTTCATCATTTGTCTTGTAACAGCTTTTGTGCAAAGAAACACACCTTTTAGGTTAATGTTAATAACATCGTCCCATTCTTCTTCTTTCATTCTCATTAATAAATTATCTCGTGTAATTCCTGCATTATTAACTAGAATATCAAGACTACCAAATGTTGCAATAACCTCTTTTACCATAGAAGTAACAGAATCTGCATCAGATACATTTGCTTGAATCGCAAATGCTTCTTGTCCTAATGCTTTAATTTCATCGACTACCTCATTCGCTTTTTGCTCACTTCCGGAATAGTTTACCGCAACCTTCGCACCTGCTTTTGCAAGTTCAATTACAATCGTACGGCCGATTCCACGTGAAGCGCCAGTTACCAATGCTACTTTTCCACTTAACATCTTAATTTCCCTCCTTTAACGCACGAATGGTTGATTCAAGTGTTTCTAGATCGCTAATTGCATATGTTGCAACTCTGCGATTTACTTTCTTTATTAATCCAGAGAGAACCTTACCAGGTCCAATTTCGATAAAAGTGTCTACACCTTGTTCAAGCATGTATTGAACTGAATTTTCCCATAATACTGGAGAATACAATTGCTTTACTAGATTTTCTTTAATTTGGTCAGCGGATGTCATTTCCATAGCATTCACATTTGCTACGACAGGAACAGCTGCATCATTAATTTCAATTTGATCTAGTACTGAACGTAGCTTTTCAGCTGCTGGTTCCATTAATGAAGAATGGAAAGGTCCACTAACCTCGAGTGGAATAGCACGTTTCGCACCTTTTTCTTTTGCTAATTCACAAGCCTGCCTCACACCTTCGGCAGCCCCTGAAATCACAATTTGCCCTGGACAGTTGATATTCGCAAGCTGGACTGGATGACCTGCTGCAGAAATTTCATCTGTTACCGCTTGTAGGTCCTCGCTACCCATTCCAAGAATTGCTGCCATTGTTCCTTGTCCTGCAGGAACGGCTTCCTCCATGAACTCACCGCGTTTACGAACCGTACGCACAGCATCTTCAAAGCTTAATGCACCAGAAGCGACCAAAGCCGTGTACTCACCGAGACTATGACCGGCAACATAATGAGGTGTTATACCTGCTTCATTGAATTTTTCTAGAATTGCAATACTTGTTGTTAATAGAGACGGCTGTGCGTTCACTGTTAATGTGAGTGTGTCCTGTGGTCCGTTAAAAATCAGAGAAGACAGCTCCTCATCTAATGCTTTGTCAGCTCTTGTAAAAATCGCATGAACGACTTCTGAAGAATCAGCTAATTCCTTCCCCATTCCTACAACTTGAGATCCTTGTCCTGGAAAAACGAATGCAATTTTACTCATTCTACATTCCCCCTATTCATCTACTTTCGGATTGATATCCTCTAGTGTTTTACGTATTGTTCCTGAAACATCTTTTTCAACCATCTCGTATGTTTGTCTTACTGCACTAAATATACCATTGGCATCTGAAGAACCATGTGCTTTAATTACAGGTGCATTTAAGCCGAATAGTCCTGCCCCACCATATTCTGAGTAATCGAGCGTCTTTTTCAATACCTTTAATTCTGGCATTAAAAGTCCTGCCGCTATTTTACTCTTTAGATTGCTTGTAAAAGCTGTTTTTAGCATTTTAAACATAGAAAGAGCAGTACCCTCAATTGTTTTTAAAGCTACATTTCCTGTAAATCCATCTGTAACAACAACATCTGCTACTCCGTCTAGTAAATCTCTGGCCTCTACATTTCCAACGAAATTGAGATTTGTAGCTTTGATTAATTCAAATGCATGTTTGGTAAGATCATTTCCTTTTTTATCTTCCGTACCGACATTTAATAAACCCACTCGTGGATTCACCACTCCTCGAACCTTTTCCGAGTAGATTGATCCCATGATGGCATATTGAAGCAAGTGCTCAGGCTTGGCATCAACATTTGCGCCTACATCTAACATAAGAAAACCTTTTTTATCTAAAGTAGGGAGTGTAGGAGCTAATGCTGGACGATCAATTCCTTCAATTCTACCAACGATAAAAAGTCCTGCCGTCATGAGAGCGCCCGTATTCCCAGCTGAAATACATGCATCAGCCCGGCCCTCACTAACTTCTTTCGCCATTAACACCATGGATGCATTCTTTTTCCGTCTAACAGCTCGAACCGGTTCATCCGTACCTTCAATTACATCGGTTGTATGTATAATTGTAATCCTATCTTCTTCAGTTATGTATTGACGAATTTTTGCTTCATCACCAATTAGAGTTACTTCAAGGTCTTTAAAATGCTTTAATGCAGTCATTGTACCCTTAACAATTTCTTCTGGGGCATGATCTCCACCCATTGCATCTATCGCAAGTTTCATCTTGTATCATTCCTTTGTTTGCTATTAGGTAGTTGGCTACACGTATTGTTCTCTATTATAAATCAGTTTTTACTTGTTTATTAGAACGATACATTGTAAATTCACCAGAAAATACAAGTTCGTTTCCAACATAGCTATTTACATCTACAATTGTTCTATCTTTTTCCTGAGCACCCTTCACTTTTGCTTTCGCGACGACACGTTCCCCTACTTTTACCTGTCTCGTAAACCGAATGTTAGCTTTAGCAGTAAGCGCAAGTTCATCATTAATTACAGCTACCGCCAGTGAATTTGCTTGGGCAAAGAGATGGTGCCCACGAGCAATTTGGTTTCGTTTAAACACATGCTCATTTGTTACATCAAAGATTGAAATTGCACTTTGGTCTAGTTCAATATCTATAATTTCTCCAATTACTTCTTCAATTGGCAAAGCTTTCACTTCATCATCTAGTTTTTTCTCAGCTACATTTTTGATTCGTTCACGAAGTTCAGGAATCGATAATTCCAATCGGTCCAAACGAATCGTTTGAACACTCACCTTAAATTTTTCAGCTAACTCTTCATCCGTAATAAAAGGATTTATTTCAATCGTTTCTTGAAGCAATCGCTGCCGTTCTTTTTTATTTCTTCTCATTAAAAATACACCGTCCGCACTCTTATGACTAGGTACTAATAGTAAGTATATAATTAAAAAAAGCAGATTGCAAGAAAAAATATCCTTACAATCCACCCCTAAAAACAAATGGTTTAATCCAATTTTTCTCCATCTAAAATACCGGATTGTAACAAATCGTCCCGTAGGTGTTTGTATGAGGAATCCTCCCAAAACGCCTTCGAATTAATTAATTTCGCCGCATCATTTCGCGCCACCTCTAATGTGCGGTAATCATGAACCATATCTGCTACCTTAAATTCAGGAACACCACTTTGTTTCCGACCGAAGAAGTCCCCAGGTCCACGAAGCTCCAAATCTTTTTCTGAAAGAACAAAACCATCATTAGTTTCTGTCATGATCCGCATTCTTTCTTTCCCAACCTCAGATTTTGGATCCGCAAGAAGAATACAATAGGACTGTTCTTTACCTCTTCCGACACGTCCCCGCAATTGGTGTAGCTGCGAAAGACCGAAACGTTCAGCATCATAAATCACCATCAATGTCGCATTTGGAACGTTCACACCTACCTCAACTACTGTTGTGGATACGAGAATTTGAACTTCATTTTCACTAAATTGTCTCATTATATCTTCTTTTTCATCTGCTGCCAATCGACCATGCATTAAGCCAACTTTTGCCTTGTCTTGAAAATGAAAGGAGAGCATCGTATGAACATCTATCGCATTTTGAACATCCAACTTATCAGATTCCTCGATCAGCGGACAAATGACATATGCTTGTCTACCTTTAGCTAACTCTTTTTCAATAAATACCAAAATCCGCTCAAGCATCTCATGCTTCACCCAATACGTTTCAATCTTCTTCCGTCCTGCTGGCATTTCGTCGATTACCGAAACATCCATCTCACCAAATACTGTAATGGCAAGTGTTCTTGGGATTGGGGTTGCAGTCATAAAAAGGACATCGGGATTTTCGCCTTTTTCCCTTAAAATCCTCCGTTGTTCAACACCAAAGCGGTGCTGTTCATCTGTTATGACGAGCCCAAGCTTATGGAAATTGACTTCATCCTGGATAAGCGCATGTGTACCTACTAATATATGAATATCACCTGATTCAAGCTGTTCAAGGATTTCTCTTCTTCGTTTACCTTTAACAGAACTTGTTAACAGTTGAATATTTAACCCGTAATCTGAGAATAGCTCAACAAGTGACTGGGCATGCTGTTCAGCTAAAATTTCCGTTGGCACCATTAATGCTCCCTGATAACCCGAAAGAATGGCAGCATATAAGGAGATGGCTGCTACAACCGTTTTTCCTGAACCAACATCACCTTGAAGTAATCGATTCATTCGATACGGGGAGCGCAGGTCATTCATAATCTCAGTAACAACTCGATTTTGGGCATTTGTTAATGGGAATGGCAACCTATTCATAAAATCTTCTAGTTTATCGGTTTGAAACTCCATAGCTGAACCGGCCGTTTGTTCTCGCTCAAACTTCCTTAATGCTTGCATTTTCAGTTGAAAAAGCAGAAATTCTTCGTACACAAAACGACGTCTCGCTTGTTTTAAATCCTGATGACTAGTTGGATGATGCATAATTTTAATTGCATCCTTCTTTGGTAAAAGCCGATATGTCGTTAATAATTGTTCAGGGAGATTATCCTCAATTTGGTCGCCAAACTGCTCGAGGGCAATCGCAATAAAACGCTTCATTCCTTTTATCGTGATTTTTCCTTTAATTGAATACACAGGCTCTATGCGGTTATCTTTTATCATCGGACCAAAAACAATCTCACTGACAGTTATGGTTTGCCGATGCTGATCCCATTTTCCTGTAATCGTTACAGTATCGTTTAACGAGATTTTGTTTTTATAATACGGGCGATTGAAACAGGTCGCTGTTATTAAATAGCGACCTACTAAGACCCTGAAGGTTAAGCGAGATCGTTTACGATTATAATAGGTTAACAGCGGTTCACTATGAACCTTACCCTCAATCGTAATTTTCTCCTCATGCTTGACCTCGGCAAGGTCTCGCAAACTATAATCTTCAAATCGATATGGAAAGTATAAAAGTAGGTCAAAAATAGTGAAAATGTGCATCTCATTAAGCTGTAAACCTGTCTCTTCACCGATTCCTTTAATTTCAGTGACAGGCTGCTGTAAATGACTATTCACTTTTGTTTAGCGAAATCCCAAAGATCTTTGCCTCAAGTGCACGACCTGTTGGGGTTGCCGCTAGCCCTCCCCGCGCTGTTTCTTTTAACGCCGTCGGCATTGTTTGACCTATTCTATACATTGCATCGATTACTTCATCACATGGGATACGACTTGTAACACCTGCTAATGCCATATCTGCAGCGACCATCGCATTTGCTGCTCCCATTGCATTACGCTTTACACAAGGCACTTCGACAAGCCCAGCAACTGGGTCACAGACAAGTCCAAGCATGTTTTTTAACGTAATTGCCATTGCTTCAGCAGATTGTTGTGGAGTTCCTCCTGCCATTTCAACGATTGCCGCTGCAGCCATTCCAGCAGCAGAACCAACTTCCGCTTGGCATCCACCTGCAGCACCTGAAATCGAAGCGTTGTTTGCAACAACAAATCCAAAAGCCCCAGCAGTAAATAAAAACTGAACCATTTGCTCTTTTGTCGGATTCAATTTATCCTTTACAGCAAATAAAGTCCCTGGCACAACACCAGCAGAACCAGCTGTGGGTGTTGCACAAATCGTTCCCATTGCAGCATTGACTTCGTTTGTTGCAACAGCCTTACTGACAGCATCTAAAACTGTTTTACCAGTTAAGAAGTTTCCTTTTTTTATATAATCTTGTAAGAGAACCGCATCTCCACCAGTTAAACCAGAATGGGATGAAACGCCGGCTAACCCTCTTTCAACAGCTTTTTCCATTACTTCTAAATTACGTTCCATTTGAGCAATGATTTCTTCACGAGTTTTTCCTGTTACTTCAACCTCTTGTTCAATCATCACATCTGCTATTTTCATATTTTTAGTAGTAGCAAGTTCTACTAACTCAGCAACATTACGAAACATATAAAAACCTCCTGTCAGAAAAGTGCAAGGTGCGCAGTTAGGCGACAAGCATAAGACGAGCGCTGACAGAAGGTGCATTTTACCTTCCGAAGCGATTGACTTAAACCCGTGAGCCGTTGGCGCTTGGAGCTAGACATGAATAACGTGTAAACGTTTAATAAATGATGCTTATTCGACAATTTTAGTTACCTTTAAGATATTGGGTAAGGTAGAAAGTTCATCTAAAACATGCTCGTCGATGTTTTGATCCACTTCAATTGTCATAAGAGCTTGCATTCCTTTTTCTTTCCGTGCCACTTCCATATGTCCAATATTGATGGCATGTTTCGCAAGCACATTCGCAACACCAGCAATTGCACCATAACGGTCATTGTGAACAACAAGTATAGCAGGATGATTTCCAGATAAACGAAGCTGAAACCCGTTCAACTCAGTAATTTCAATTTTTCCTCCACCTATAGAAATACCAACAAGCTCCAATTCCCCTTCATCATCACCGATTGAAACTCGTGCGGTATTAGGGTGTTCTGGTATAGCTTCCTCTTCAACGAACTTTATCTGAATACCTGCCTCTTTTGCAATTTCCAATGAGGTTTTAATTCTTTCGTCGAATGTGTCAAAATCAAGCAAACCACCAATGATTGCAACATCTGTTCCGTGACCTTTATAGGTTTCGGCAAATGATCCATAGAAGGAAATGTTCGCCCATTTTGGTTCACGACCAAACAAGCTTCTAGCAACCCTCCCGATACGAGCTGCCCCTGCTGTATGTGAGCTTGAAGGACCAATCATAACCGGACCAATAATATCAAAAACACTTCTAAACTTCATCTACTCTCCCCCTTACATACTTAATCAAATACGCCTCGGCGTATTTGCGCCCAGATTTTTAGGGCCACAGGAAGTGGGTCATAAAGACGTTGCCACAGGAAGTGGCGTACTTAGTCTTTGAACTTACTGCTCGAAAAACTTCCTTTAAAAAATCTGTGGCATCCGCCGGAGGCTTAACAATATACAGTCAGATTTTTATCTGACTGTATATTGTAATATGGAGTAAGGCAAAACTATGTTCCTACATATTACTCTATTTGTCTCTGACTTTTTTATCTACAGGAAATTGTCCCCAGACATTGAAATAGAAGGGATAAATCCCTTCTATTTTGTACTGTCTAGGAAATTATAAAATTTATCATTGCGGATACCTTTAATTGGGTGTATCCAAGTCCAGCTCCAGCGCCTAGCCCCTCAAGGTCATAAGCCAATCGCTTCTGAAGGCAAGAAGCGCCTTCTGCCAGCGCTCGTCTTATGCTTGTCGGGGCTGAACAAGGCGCTTACGCTTTTGTCCCTTTATTCAACTGAGAATATAAATGCGTATAGTGGTTGTTCACCATTATGTGCTTCAACTTCTATGTCCTCATATTCTTCTTCAAGATATTGGACAATTGCATTTACCTCATCCTCTGAAGCGTCCTGACCATAAATAATTGTTACAATTTCATCGTCGTCAGCAGAAATAATCTTTGCTAAAAGGTCTTTTGCAGCTATTAATTTATCCTTGTCGGTAACAACAATTTTTCCATCTGCGATTCCCATGAAATCATCTTTAGCAATGTCGATTCCATCAATATTGGTATCACGTACTGCGTATGTGATTTGACCAGTCTTTACATTGCTTAATGCACTTGACATAGTTTCTTTATTTGCATCTAAATCACCAGATGGGTTAAATGCAAGTAATGCAGACATCCCTTGAGGCACAGTGCGTGAAGGAACAACGATTACATTACCTTCTACGACAGAAGCTGCCTGTTCAGCTGCCATAATGATATTTTTGTTATTCGGCAGAAGGATAAAGTTTTCCGCATGTACTGATTCCATTGCTTTTACAAAATCCTCAGTACTTGGATTCATCGTTTGGCCACCCTCAATTACAACATGTGCACCGATACTCTTAAATAACTCAGTAATTCCCGTACCCATGGCAACAGTGATGATCGCAAATTTCTCTTTTTCTTTCTTACGTTTCTCCTGTACTGGAGCATGTGCTTCGTCTTCATTTAGAATTGCTGTATGCTGCTCGCGCATATTTTCTATCTTCATTTTGATTAAGCTTCCATAACGTTGGCCATATGATAAAACCTCACCAGGCTGCTCGGAATGGATATGTACTTTCACAATATCATCGTCAGAGATTACTAATAATGAATCACCAAGACGACTTAAATCATTTCGGAACTGTTCTTCAGAAAATGGATGTTTGCTCGTTTTTTCCTGTTCAAACTTCACCATAAATTCTGTACAGTAACCAAATACGATATCCTCAGTATTCATATGACTTTGAACACTTTTATGATGTTCTGCATTGACAAGTTCATTCATTGATGGTGCTGCAATTGACATGTTCTCAATTGTTTCACCTTTTAGCTCTGATAGGAATCCTTCGTAAACAAGTACTAATCCTTGCCCACCACTATCAACAACCCCAACTTCCTTCAATACAGGTAATAGATCAGGTGTACGATTTAATGACGCCTTTGCTTCTTTTAACAGTTCGTCCATTACAACAAGGATATCAGACTCGTTATCTGCAACAGCAACCGCACGTTTAGCAGCATCTTTTGCAACTGTTAATATCGTTCCTTCAACAGGCTTCATTACAGCCTTATATGCTGTTTCCACACCCATCTCAAATGCGTGGGCAAATTCAGCAGCATTTAACGTTTCCTTTTGTTCTATAGCCTTTGAAAAGCCTCTGAAAAGCTGAGATAGAATAACCCCAGAGTTACCACGGGCACCCATTAATAATCCTCGTGCTAATGATGCACCGACTTTACCAATATGTGGGGTAACATTATTTTTTACTTCTTTTGCACCAGATGTCATGGAAAGATTCATATTCGTTCCGGTATCACCATCTGGAACAGGGAAAACGTTAAGGGCATCTACCATTTTTGCGTTATTAGATAAATGAGTAGCTCCTAATAACACCATTTTTGCAAAACGTTTTCCATCTAATGTAGTAATTGACACTCAATTTTCCTCCTCTTTATGGGTTCGTTACACGAACTCCTTGCACGTAAATATTAACCGAGCTTACAGCAAGTCCTACTGTTTGGTCTAATGTATATTTCACCTTAGATTGAACATTGTGGGCAACCTCAGAAATTTTCGTGCCATAACTTACAATTATGTACATGTCGATATGCACTTCATCATTTTCTTGACGAACAACAATACCACGGGCAAAATTTTCTTTTCGTAAAAGCTCAGAGATACCATCTTTAATTTGCTTTCTAGAAGCCATTCCGACGATCCCGTAACAATCGATAGCAGCTCCACCAGCAACCGTTGCGATTACATCGTTTGATATATCAATTTGTCCGTACTTTGTTTTTAATTCGATGGACATGAGAGACTCCCCCTTTATAATTGTTCACCTTGGCTACAGTCATTTTACTATAATATCGCATATTTTAAAAGTAATTCATCAGGTTCTTCTTTAGATTCATTATCATTTAGTATATAACTTTTAATAATTTCTATGTCTTGACAAGTATTTTTCCTTTAAACCCTGGTTTTGAAGTATTGCAATATCCCATTAGTTATGATAAATTATATAAGTATTTCTATGAAGAAAGCGATATGTTTGATTGTTGCTGTGCAAGTTAGGAGGGAAATAGAATGGCACGTAAATGTGTAATCACTGGTAGAAAAACTACTACTGGTAATGCTCGTTCCCATGCAATGAACGCTTCAAAACGTAAATGGGGAGCTAACCTACAAAAAGTTCGTATTTTAGTTGATGGTAAACCAAAACGCGTATATGTTTCTGCAAGAGCATTAAAATCTGGTAAAGTAGAACGCGTGTAATAAACGAAATGCGTAAGGGGCCGCTTAACGGCGACAAGCACAAGAAAAGCGCTTCAAAAGGCGCTTTTTGCCTTTTGAAGCGATTGGCTTGTGACCTCAAGCCGTTGGCACCTGAAGCTAGACAATAAGAAACGCATTAGCTCTTACAATATGTAAGAGCTAAAAATATGCACAAAAAAAGCACCTATGGACGGTGCTTTTTTTATCCTTTTTTAAAAGATCCTAACATCGCACGGACGATACCGCCTAAGAACTTTGGTAACTTAATTGTATAAAATTTCATACTTTCCCTCCTCAATGCAATATCCACGTACTTTCTTTGAATTCACACGGTCTACCTTATTATTAATATTCAAATGAAAAAAAATAGTACCATAGTACATATAAATAAAAGCAATTTCATGGAAACCTCTTAAAACATTCTTATGCCTTATAGATGAAAAAAAGTACAATTCAATTGAAGTTTATTACTAAAACATCGTTCTCACTTAGAATCAATGTACAAGCAAGCATAAGAAAAAAGAGCAGAAATTTCTGCTCTTTTTACAAACTACGAATTTTTTCAATTGCTGCCTTCCGATCTTCTTGATTATAAATAGCTGATCCGGCAACCAGTACATTTGCACCAGCATTCACACAAAGTCTTGCCGTTTCTTGATTGACTCCTCCGTCAACTTCGATTTCAACATTCAAATTCTTTTCTTTTACCATCTGTGCAACTTCCTCAATTTTAGGAAGGACAGAATGGATGAATTTTTGCCCACCAAATCCAGGATTCACTGTCATTAACAACACTAAATCAATATCATCAATCACATGCTTAATCGAATCGACTGGAGTGGCTGGGTTTAAAACGACACCAGCCTTTACACCATGAGATTTGATTAGCTGGATGGTACGATGTAGATGTGGACATGCCTCAACATGAACCGTTAAAAAGTCGGCCCCTGCTTTTGCAAAAGCAGGAATATATTGGTCAGGATTTTCAATCATCAAATGAACATCTAATGGCAATTTTGTAATAGGTCTAATCGCTTCTACGATGAGTGGACCGATTGTAATATTTGGAACAAAATGACCATCCATGACATCTACATGA
This sequence comes from Ferdinandcohnia sp. QZ13, assembly GCF_031324165.1. Taxonomy (NCBI): domain Bacteria; kingdom Bacillati; phylum Bacillota; class Bacilli; order Caryophanales; family Bacillaceae; genus Ferdinandcohnia; species Ferdinandcohnia sp. QZ13. Next base: position 646,274 of record NZ_JAVIVW010000001.1, read on the forward strand.
ATATAGTCTGCTCCTCCATTTTCAACATCCCTGATCTCTTCTCCAAGCTTTGAAAAATCTGCTGAAAGAATGGATGGTGCAATTTTAATCATGATTAATACCTCGGCTTTCTTTCCTTTATTTCTTCATAAAAACTTGCATAGTGGTCATAACGAAATTGTTCTATACTTCCGTCCTCCACTCTTTGTCTTACAGCACACTTCGGCTCAGAAATATGTGTGCAACCACGAAATTTACAATTTGCACCTGCTTCATATATTTCTGGGAAGCAATATGGAAGTTCTTCTGCTTCAATTGTAAGAAATTCCAACGAACTAAATCCTGGGGTATCTGCTACAAGCCCATTGCCAATTTTAATTAATTCAACATGTCTTGTCGTATGCTTTCCCCTGCCCAATGACATTGAAATTTCATTTGTTTCTAATTCTAAGTCTGGTCGAAGCGAATTTAACAAGGAGGATTTCCCTACTCCGGATTGACCAGCAAATACTGAAATTCGATTTTCCAATAATGGTAACAGCTGGTCAAGCCCTTCTTTTTCCTTCGTCGACGTTAACAAGACATGGTAGCCAATTTCTCGATAGTTTCTTGCATATTCCTTTATTTCTTGAACCGCATCATCCGAAATTAAATCCGTTTTACTAATACAAATAATAGGTTCTATATCGTTTGATTCAACTAAAACAAGAAAGCGATCTAACAACAATGGACTGAAATCGGGTTTAATCGCTGAAAAAACTAAAATAGCTTGATCAACATTTGCAATTGGCGGACGAACCAATTCATTTTTACGTTCCAATACTTCTAGAATATATCCATCCGTATTATTTTCTGCCTGATATAAAACATGGTCGCCTACCAATGGAGTGACTTTATTTTTCCGAAAAACGCCCCTACCACGACATTGAATCAGTTCTCCATTTTCGTCTTGAACATAATAAAAACCGCTTAGTGCTTTAATAATTTTGCCTTCTGGCATAGTTTCACTCCTTGTTTCATTTCATTCGTCACGACATATAAGGTAACTAATATATACACTACCTATTTTCACCTATTCCTCTGGATACTGAATTTCTTCTTTCAGAGAAGGTTCATTGTCAATATACACCAGGTATTCTGCAGTTTCGCCTGGATTAATGACAAAATTAATATCCATTTTTTGTGTTTCCTTGATTTCCATCTGTTTATACACGTCCGTTATTTTATGATCTGCATCCTCAATAAAAATTTTCACCAATTGTGGATTGCCTTCTTCATCAGGTGTGTATTCAATTGTTAAAGTACGTTTCACTGTTACTGGCTTTTTAGGTTCAGGTCCTTTTGACATAATTACTTTGACCTTGTCACCTTTGGTTAACTTAGCCCCTATTTCTGGTGATTGAGAAATCGCTTGGCCTGCTGGTATATCATCTGAAAACTGTTCTTCTTTGTAGTCGATATTGAGCCCCGTTGTCCTTGAATATTCATCAAGTGCATTTGCTGGATATTTTGTTAAATCAGCAAGTTTAATAGTTTCGAGTCCTTTACTTACCGTAAAGGTAACTTCCGTTTCTTCTGGAACAACCTCTTCGCCTTCTTCAATTGACTGTTTAAGGATGGTTCCAGGAGCACTATCATCAAATACATCTTCCTTTTTTACATAAAAATAATTTTCTTTATCTAATTTGGCCTTAACTTCGTCGAAATCTTTACCAATATAGTCCTTAAAGGCCACTTTCTTTTTACCGGTACTTTCATATAAATCAATCTTGGCGCCTTCCTTTACTGAAGCACCTGCTTCAGGGTCTGTGCGGACGATATATCCTTCTTGGATTTCTTGATCACTGATTTCAATTGTGTCCCCAATCGTAAAACCAGCTTCCTTCAATTTGGAAACTGCTCGATCATAATCCATATTTGAAACATTAGGTACCTCAACATCCTTCGGTAAAAATAAAGCCGGAAAAACCGTAACTGCTGCTACACCAGCTCCAATGATAAAGAAAAAGATGATGGCAAGTGTTACTAAAAGCCTATTTTTCTTCTTTTTCTTTGGTTTTGGCTCGTCCTTCTCAGTCTGATTCGTGTTCTTCTGAGAGTCTCTAACCAGAGTTTCAGTTGATAATGGGCTATTATCTTTGATAATCGGTATGGCTTTTGTCACTTCATCATCCATATCTGGTATAACAAATTTTTCTTCGTTTAAACGATTTGGAAAAAGTGCTGTCTGCAAATCCTCTTCCATTTCTTCAGCGGTATCGTAACGATGGAATGGGTCTTTTGCAGTCGCTTTTAAAATAATATTTTCAACACTCTGTGGTATTGTAGCGTTCCATCTTTTTGGTGACGGAGTATCTGTTTGCAAATGCTTGAGTGCAATTGATACTGCAGATTCACCTTCAAATGGAACACGACCTGTTAAGAGCTCAAACATTACAATCCCAAGAGAATAGATGTCAGACTTTCGTGTTGACATGCCACCTCTCGCTTGTTCTGGTGATAAATAATGAACTGAACCTAACACAGAGTTTGTTTGCGTTATAGTTGTTGAACTAAGTGCAACTGCAATTCCAAAATCAGTTACCTTTACTGTCCCGTCATGATCGATTAGGATATTCTGTGGTTTAATATCACGGTGAACAATCTGATTTTGATGTGCATGTGTGATTGCAGACGTGAGCTGCAACATAATGTTAATTGCTTCTTTTGGATGAAGTGGTGCGTTTCGTTGTATGTATTGTTTTAAGGTTTGGCCAGGAACATACTCCATTACGATATAATAAATATCCTCTTCTTCACCCACATCGTAAATACTCACAATATTTGGATGAGCCAAACTTGTAGCCGCATGGGCTTCTCGTCTAAAACGCTTGATAAATTCTTCATCATTTGAAAAATCTAACCGGAGAACTTTAATGGCAACATCTCGTTCGAGAATTACGTCACGTGCAAGATATACATTCGCCATTCCGCCCCCACCAATGACCTCGAGAATTTTATAACGACCACTTAACCGTCTTCCAATAAGCATAGGATTATTCTCCCTCACTTTCAGACGTGTAATCGACGATTACGAGTGTAATATTATCTTCTCCGCCATTGTCATTGGCCAATTGAATAAGTTTTTCACCCTTATTTTCGATAGAATCGTCACTTTCTAGAATGCTTTTTAATTCAACTTCCGAAACCTTGTTAGACAAGCCGTCAGAACATATTAAAAGCATATCGCCTTCTTCTAAAATTAATGTTTTTAAGTCCATTTGGACATTTGCTTCCGTACCTAATGCACGTAAAACCACATTCTTCCGTGGATGATGCTCTGCATCTTCCTTAGAAATATGCCCCGAACGGACAAGTTCATTGACAAGTGAATGATCTTCCGTAATTTGTTGGAACCCATGGCTATTCAGACAATAGCAACGACTATCCCCGATATGAGCTACCGTTGTATAAAGGTCCGTACATATTGCGGCAACAACAGTCGTTCCCATACCCTTGCATTCATCATTTTCTTGAGAATGTGTGAATAGGTTTGAATTTATTTTTAATATATGCTCTTTTAGCCAACTTTCAGCTGAATCAGATGTGGAGAGTTTTTCACTTGCTTCCCAGTAGGACTGGAGCTGTGATGTTGTCATATGACTTGCAACATCACCAGCTAAATGCCCGCCCATACCATCAGCTACGACAGCTAATATTTGTCCATCCTTATTTTGATAAACACCACAGCTATCTTCATTGATTTGCCTTATTTTTCCCCGGTTTGTCAAAAAGAACGACTTCATTTGTTTCACCTCGTCTCCTCTTTACGCTCCTTTGCTCGTAATTGACCACAGGCAGCATCGATATCATGACCTTGTTCACGTCGAATTGTTACATTTACACCATGCTTCTTTAATGTCTTTTCAAATTCAAAGATCTGCTCTTTTGGTGTTCTCACATAATCGCGTTCAGGAACATAATTCACTGGAATTAAGTTAACATGACACTTAATTCCTTTTAATAGCTCCGCAAGTTCTTCAGCATGTTCAACTTGATCGTTTACACCGCCAAACAACCCGTATTCAAAGCTAATTCTTCTCCCTGTCTTGTCAATATAATAGCGTACAGCTTCCATTAGATCTGGCAGTTTATATGCACGATTAATCGGCATTAATCTGCTTCTAATTTCTGTATTAGGTGCATGTAAAGAGATTGCAAAATTTATTTGTAATTTTTCATCTGCAAACTTATAGATTTTCGGGATGATTCCACTTGTTGAAACAGTAATGTGACGTGCCCCAATATTTAGTCCCTTATCATGATTAATAATTTTTAGGAATGAAAGCATTTGATCGTAATTATCAAATGGTTCACCAATTCCCATAATAACGAGATGACTTACCCGTTCACCAAGTTCATCTAATGCTTTTTGAACCTTTACCACTTGGGCAACAATTTCTCCAGCTTCAAGATTCCGCTTTAGTCCTCCTAATGTTGACGCACAGAAGGTACAGCCGATACGGCAACCAACCTGTGTTGTCACACAAATCGAGTTCCCATAGCTATGTCTCATAAGCACTGTTTCAATGGAATAACCATCATGTAGTTCAAATAAAAACTTCATCGTTCCATCAGCTGATGTTTGTTGAATGATCGTTTTAAGTGTTGTAATTGTAAAGTGTTCAGCAAGTTTTTGTCTTAGTGCATTTGATAAGTTAGTCATTTCATCAAAAGTTGTTACCCGCTTCGTGTAGAGCCATTCAAAAATCTGATTTCCTCGAAATTTCTTCTCTCCGTTTTCAATGAGCCAGTTTTCGAGTTCTTCTATTTGAAGAGAATAAATGGATGGTTTCGAATTTGGTAAGTTTTGTTTTTTTCTTCTAGTTGTTTGTACTTCTTCCAATACTTTACACCCGCTTTCTTAATCTTGCAATATAAAATCCATCCGTACCAAAATAATGTGGATAAAGCTGAAGTTGTCCGTTTTTAATATATGGCTTCACTATTTCAGGCAGGTAATTTTCTATTGAATCATCTAACATAAAATCTTCATGTTGTTCAAGGAAGGCTTTAATGACACCTTCATTTTCTTCGTACTCTATTGTACATGTGCTATACACGAGTATACCATCTTTTTTTAATAAAGTTGAAACCTCATTTAAAATGGCTAATTGTATTCTTGCAAGGTTTCCATTGTCTGATTCTGATTTTGAATATTTTATGTCTGGCTTTCTTCTAATAACCCCAAATCCTGAACAAGGGGCATCTACGAGAATTTTATCAAAGCTTTCTGCTTTGAAGTTTTCGCTTGCTTTTCTACTATCAAGGGCTTTTGTCTCCACGTTTTCAAGCCCCAATCGGTTTACTGCTTCATTAATTAATTTAATTTTGTGTTCATGGAGATCTAGCGAAAAAACCTTACCTGTATGTTCCAGCAATTCTGCAATATGTGTTGTTTTACCACCTGGTGCAGCGCAACTGTCAAGAATTTGATCTCCTTTTTCAACACCAAGCGCACGGGCTACAAGCATGGAACTTTCATCCTGGATGGTAATATAGCCTTCCTTAAAAGCTTTTGCATGGGCTAGATTTCCACGAACAGCTTTAATGGCATCTACAGAAACGCTACCCTCTTTTGCTTCAATTCCATCCTCTTTTAACATTTGTATGAGCTCGTCTCGAGTTGTCAATGCTTGATTGACACGTGCAGTTTGTTCTGGAGGAGTACAATTGACCTCACACATTTTTCGAGTTTCTTCCATTCCCATTTGCTTAATCCATCGCCTAACAAGCCATACAGGGTGACTTGTTTCAATTGCGAGACGTTCCACTTCATCTTTTATTTGTTCTAATGATGGTAAGCCCTCGCGTTGGATGGAACGAAGCACTCCATTTACAAGTGAAGCAGTACCTTTATGTCCTCTTTTTTTAGCAATTTCGACCGCTTCAAAAAAGATTGCTCGTTCTGGAACTCGGTCTAAAAAGACCATCTGGTAGAGGGAGAGCCTTAATAGAATCCTCACCCATTGATCAAGCTTTTTATTCTTTTTTAAAAACGGCGCTAAATAAAAATCTAGAGTATCGCGGCGCTGGATCGTACCATAAACAATCTCAGTGAGTAGCCCTACATCTTTCCCTTTTACCTCATGCTTTTTAATCATTTGGTTTAAGAGGATATTGCTATATGCCTGGTTTTTTTCAATTTGTAATAGTATTTCAAGTGCTACATTTCGAACATTAGTTTTCGTCATGGTTGTCTCCTAACTGAGTCCCTACCTGTAAATCTGCCCCCATTAAGAATTGCGCTGCACTCATCTTTTTCTTTCCGGCAGGCTGGAGTTGAGTGATTTTTATAAAAGTAGTATTCCCAGTCGAAACAATAAACCCATCTTTTTCAATTGAAACAACAGTACCGCAGATTTTTGAAGTAGGGGAAGATATCTTTTCACCCCACCAGATTTTCATGACCTCTCCGTTTAATGTGGTATATGCAACAGGCCAAGGGTGGAGCCCACGAATATGGTTATAAATATCCTCTCCATCTTTTGTCCAATCTATCTTTTCCTGTTCGCGTTTAATGTTTGAAGCGAACGTTGCCCTGGCATCATCCTGTTTTATCGGTGTTATTTTATTGTCTAAAAGTAAAGGAATGGTTTCCGATAAAAGCTTTGAACCAGCCACACTTAATTTGTCATGTAATGAACCAACATGGTCCGTTTCTAAAATGGGGATTTCCACTTGTGTTAAGATATCCCCTGCATCAAGCTTTTCAACCATGTACATAATAGTAACACCTGTTTTATTCTTTCCTTGAAGAATGGAATAATGAATTGGTGCTCCCCCTCTTAGCTCAGGTAGTAATGATGCATGTACATTAATACATCCATACTTAGGAGCTTCAAGTAGTTCTTTTGGAAGGATTTGCCCAAATGCCGCGGTTATGATTAAATCAGGCTTATAGCTTAACACTTGTTCTATTTCTTGTTTTTCTCTTATTTTATTAGGTTGTAGGACTGGGATATTATGTTTTAATGCCTCAACTTTAACAGGTGGTGGCGTTAAAACTCTTTTTCTTCCTACTGGTCTATCCGGTTGTGTCACAACAGCTACAACCTCATATCCATCTTCTATTATTTGACGTAAAACAGGTACTGAAAAGTCTGGGGTACCCATAAATACAATACGTTCCATATCATTACCTACCCTTCAATTTCTCCTTCTTCATAAAAACGGTTCACCTTTGAGGTAAATAATATACCATGAAGATGATCGATTTCATGTTGAATCGCACGAGCCAAGAAATCTCTTGCCTCAAATATGTATATTTTTCCTCTTCGGTTTTGCGCTCTGACCTTTACGTAATCATAACGAGTTACTTCCCCAAAAAGGTCCGGAAAACTTAGACAGCCTTCTGGACCTACCTGTTCCCCTTTTTGCTCAAGGATCACGGGATTTATCAATTCAATGAGTCCACTCTCGTCTCCTATATCAACGATCGCGATTTGTTTTGCAATTCCTACTTGTGGAGCGGCTAAGCCAACACCGTCTGCCTCAAGCATTGTATCATACATATCTTTGATTAATTTCGATAATTTCCTGTCAAAGGTTGTTACCTTTTCACATTCAACTTCAAGTATTTCATTTGGATATTTAACAATTGGTAATAAAGACAAGCGATTTCCTCCAACATTCTACTTTTTTACATATCTAGCTCCATGCGCCATCGGCTCACGGGTCTTAGCCAATCACTTCGGAAGGTAAAAAGCACCATCTGTCAGCGCTCGTCTTATGCTTGACTTGCACAGGACAAGGAAGGCTTCGGCAGCATTATCATCGCACGAAGGAAATGCATGGCATTTTCGAGGAAGTGCTGACATCGACGTTCGCCACAGGACGTGGCGCTAGTTAGTCGATGTTCTGCTACCAGAGCGCTTAGCGCTTTTCTATCAGTCTCTCTCTTTTTTCTCAACTTTAAACTACATCATAATATATGGGTTTAAGTCGATTGATAATGTAAGTGAGTTTTGTGCAATTTCTCTTTGATAACGATCCAAAATCCCTTTTAAAAGCTTATTCAAATTGGGCTCATTTTTGTATTTTATCATGCATTGATATCGATATCTATTATTAATACGGGCAATCGGTGATGTCACCGGGCCTAAGATGATGGATTGATTGGATAAAGACTTTCGTAAATAGATTGCAATTTTCTCAGCAACATCCACCGTTTTCGTAAGCTCGGGATGAGTTACTGTGACTAATGCCAAATAGTAAAAGGGTGGATAAGCATGAGCCTTCCTGATCCGCATTTCATTTTGATAGAATCCATCATAATTATGATGACTTGCAAGCTCAATGCTATAATGCTCAGGTGTATAGCTTTGAATCACTACCTCACCAGGTAATTCATGACGTCCCGCTCTTCCGCTAACCTGTGTGAGAAGCTGAAATGTTTTTTCCGAGGAACGAAAATCCGGTAGATTGAGCATCGTATCTGCAGTGAGTACACCAACTAATGTCACATTCGGAAAATCTAATCCCTTTGCAATCATTTGTGTTCCTAATAAAATATCCGCTCTACCTTCACCGAATTCCTTCAATAATTTCTCATGGGCACCCTTTCGACTCGTTGTATCTACGTCCATTCGGATTACCCTTGCTTCAGGTAATACTTTTGCAAGTTCTTCTTCGACCTTCTGCGTACCCGTTCCAAAAAAACGGATATGTTCACTACCACACTCATTACATGTATTAGGCATGAATGTTTCATATCCACAATAATGGCATTTTAAGCGGTGATGTGGTCTGTGATAGGTTAATGAAATATCACAATGTGGGCAATTTGCGACATAGCCACAATCTCTACACATGACAAAAGAGGAGTGCCCACGTTTATTTAAAAATAAAACCGACTGTTCATTTCGTTCAAGTCTTGTTGTTAATTTTTCAAAAAGGGGTGCAGAGAACATTGAACGATTCCCATTACGCAACTCCTCGCGCATATCGACGATTTCAACAGTCGGCAGCGGCCTGTGATTAACACGCTCCCTTAATGTTATAAGTTCATAGACATTTTTTGAAGCACGTGCAAAGGATTCAAGAGTTGGTGTTGCACTGCCTAAAATGACAGGAGCATTATGAAGCTGACCACGAAAAATCGCGACATCTCTCGCATGGTATCTCGGATTATCTTCTTGCTTATAGCTGGACTCATGTTCTTCATCGATGATAATAATCCCGATATTTTCAAACGGTGCAAATATCGCAGACCTTGCTCCAACTACGACACTTACTTCCTTACGATAAATTTTTCGCCACTCATCATATTTCTCGCCAATACCAAGTCCACTGTGCATCACAGCAACTCGAGAACCAAAGCGACCCTTGAATCGACTCACCATCTGCGGGGTAAGGGCGATTTCAGGGACAAGCACAATGGCTTCTTTTCCCTTTTTTAAAACAGCGTCAATAGCCTGCATATACACCTCGGTCTTACCACTTCCGGTAACACCATACATTAAAAATACCTTATGAAGCACATCTTCGATTGAGGCTAGAACCGGTGAAATAGCCTTTTGCTGTTCCGTTGTCAAGGGCATTGGTGTTGTTTGTTCAAAATGCCTGTCCGCATATGGATCTCGGTAAACCTCAACATTTTGTTCAGAGATATACCCTTTCTTTACCATTGTTCGAATTGTGCTATCAGTAACACCAACCTCCTGTAATAGTTCCTTTAAAAAGATTGGCTTATTATTTTTCAGAAAAAACTCAAGTACTTGTTTTTGTTTTTTTGCAGTAGAAGTAAGCTCTTGAACTACAATTTCCGCTTCTTCTATCGAAAGTGACAACTGCACCTGTTTCATCGTTTTCTTGTTGCTGCGATTTTTAACCTTGTAGACAACCTCGAGAAGGCCTTTTTTAATTTCCTTTTGGTAAATATGCAATAAATCATTTTTTTCAGCATCTTCCCAATGAACCTCATCATGTTCTTCAAAAGAAGCTTGAATTTGTGGATCCAATTCCATTCTTCTTGATGGGTCAAGAAGTCTTATTTCCTTCTCATATTTCGCCCGCATGGCGGATGGAAGCATTGCTTGAAGAGCAGATATCGTAAAGCATAGTGTTTTTTCCGTTAACCATTTGCCAATATGAAGAAGCTCTTCATTCAAAGCAGGTGTGAGGTCTAGCAAAGATTGAATTTCCTTCAGCTTACTTACTTCTGCCTCGTTTGATAGACTCATCACAAACCCCTGTACTTTACGTGGACCAAAAGGTACGACGACCCTCATTCCTGGTACAATTACGTCACTCCATTTGTCAGGAACGATATAATCATATGGTTTATCTGTTTGCATGGCAGGAACGTCGACAATAATGCTAGCAATTTTCATTTTATTCGCCATCCATCGTCAGCTTCACTTCACGAAGTAATTCTCTCGCAACATCAAGCTTTGTCATCATCGGCAGTTCTTTTAAGGTTCCATCTTTTTTGTAGATGGTTACTAGATTGGTATCCGAACCGAATCCCGCTCCTTGTGTGGTCACATTATTAGCAACAATCATATCAAGATTTTTCGATACTAGTTTCCGTTTTGCATATTCTTCAATATTGTCTGTCTCCGCTGCAAAGCCGACTAAAAATTGGTGCTCCTTTTGATCACCCAATGTTTTTAAAATATCAGTGGTTCTTTCAAGTTCTAAGACAAGATCCCCAGCCTTCTTTTTCATTTTCCCATCATAGACTTGTTTTGGCCGATAATCTGCAACCGCTGCAGATTTGACGACAATATCACTTTGTTTATAAAAACCCATGACTTGTGTAAACATTTCTTCTGCCGATTCAACAGGAATGACTCTTACATTTGGAGGTGCCGGAAGATTAGTCGGACCAGAAATTAAGGTTACTTCTGCACCCATTTTATTTGCTGCTTCAGCTATTGCATAACCCATTTTTCCAGTTGAACGATTTGTTAAGAAACGAACGGGGTCAAACCTTTCGCGAGTCGGTCCTGCCGTAATTAAGATTTTTTTACCTTGAAGTAACGGTTGCTCCGAAAAATGAGCAGATATGAGTTTGACTATTTTTTCTGGCTCTTCAAGTCGCCCTTTTCCAACATATCCACAGGCTAAATAACCTTCTGATGGTTCAATAAATTGATACCCATCCTTAGCTAAAATTTCGATATTTCGTTTTACTGCAGGATGGTCATACATATGGACATTCATCGCCGGGGCAATCCAAACAGGAGCCGTTGTTGCAAGTAATGTGGTAGTAATCATATTATCTGCGATTCCATTTGCAAGTTTACCGATTGAATTGGCTGTTGCTGGTGCGAGGACTACAAGATCAGCCCAATCAGCAAGATCAATATGAGCAATTACTGCAGAATTTTTTTCATCGAAGGTATCAAAGTACACATCACTTCTAGATAGTGCTTGGAATGTTAGCGGAGTGACAAATTTCATTGCAGATTCACTCATGATCACTTTTACATTTGCCCCAGATTGGGTTAGCTTGCTTGTTAATGCCGCAGCTTTATATACAGCAATCCCGCCACTAACACAAAGCAGTATATTTTTATTGAGCATTTGAATCCCCCTTAATAGAAAAGCTAAAATAATTTTGATGAACATCTACTAAAAGTCGCCATGTCCTGTGGCAATCGTAGACGACAGCACATCATGTGCAAGTCTGACAAGCATAATCCAAATCACGCAGGAAATCCCAGATTTCTGGAGTGATTTGGATTATGACCTAGAGGGGCAAGGCGTTTTAGCTAGACATCAAAACACATTACCTATTTAAAAAAATAACAACCTACAAGAGAGGTTGTTATTTTCGGTTATTCATTAATTGTTGGTGTTGTATCAACAGCCGTCTTCTTATCAGTTGTATAAGAAAGAAGACCTGCATCGATTTCTTCTAGTGCTTTACCAACTGACTTAAAGGATACAGGATTCTGTACCATTCCATCATTTTTTTCTTGCATGACTCTTGCCCTTTTAGCAGCAACAGTCACAAGAGTATATTTAGAATTTAATTTATTTAATAATGAGTCAATAGATGGATTTAACATTAAAAATCAACCTCCAGCATTTTTTTATAGCGTCTTGCCACACGGTCACGACGACAATGCTCAGCAGTAACAATCGCATTAATTCGATCGCAGGCAAGCTCAACCTGATCATTTTCAACCACATAATCATAGGCGTCCATCATTTCAATTTCTTCTTTTGCCACCTTCATTCTGTTAAGAATTAATTCATCAGTTTCAGTACCCCTCGTAACGATTCTGTTTTTTAATTCTTTCAGACTCGGTGGTGCTAAGAATATGAATAAACCTTCTGGAAATGCTTTCCTTACTTGAAGTGCGCCTTGAACTTCAATTTCTAGAAAAACATCCTTCCCTTCTTGTAGGGTGGATTCGACATAATCAATTGGGGTTCCATAATAGTTCCCCACATACTCTGCCCATTCAAGAAGCTTGTTATTTTTAATTAATTCTTCAAATTCCTCTTTCGACTTAAAGAAGTAATCGACACCATCGACTTCACCTTCTCGAGGCTTTCTTGTTGTCGCTGAAATGGAGTATTGAAATTTTGTATCAGGCTGTGAAAAAATGGCTTTTCGAACAGTTCCTTTTCCCACACCAGATGGACCTGATAAAACAATTAGTAAACCTCTTTCTTTCATTCGTCCTTAACCCTACCCTTCGTCTGTTAGCTCTTCTTCTTTTGTTAGTCTTTGTGCAACTGTCTCTGGCTGAACTGCAGATAGTATAATGTGGTCACTGTCCATAATCATGACAGCGCGTGTCCTTCTTCCATATGTAGCATCAATGAGCATTCCTCGATCCCTAGCATCTTGAATAATTCGTTTAATCGGAGCAGATTCAGGACTAACAATAGAAATAATTCTGTTGGCCGAGACAATATTCCCGAATCCGATATTTATTAATTTGATTTGCACTTAATCTCCCCCATTATGTACCCCTCTATTTTTGCCGCGAAAATGGCTTACTAATCAAGCTTATTCTATATTTTGAACTTGCTCTTTTATTTTCTCTAATAAGCTTTTCAAATCCACCACATGTTTTGCAATTAAAGAATCGTTTGCTTTTGAACCAATTGTATTGATTTCCCTGTTCATTTCTTGCACGATAAAATCAAGCTTTCTACCAATAGGCTCATTTGTTTGGACGGTTTCCCTGAACTGACTTATATGACTTTCAAGTCGTGTTAATTCTTCACTGATATCCGCTTTTTCCGCAAATAATGCAACTTCTGTAAGAATTCGATTTTCATCAAATTCATTTCCGATATATTCTTTAATTCTTTTTTCAATACGGTCACGATAATGAGAAACTACTCTTGGTGCATATACTTTGATCGTATGTATGTTCTCTTCGATTTGCCCAAGAAATAAAAAAATATCTTCGATTAACGCCTTACCTTCAACTTCTCTCATTTGTCTCAACTGCAGTGCAGCACTTTCAATTACTTCTAGTATTAGAGTTTCCAGTTCTTGGTTTTCCATTTCTTTTTCTTCAATGGAAAGAATATTTTCATTTGAAAGCAGCTGGCCGGTTGTGATTTGCTCAGTAAGCTGATATTTATCTTGGATTTGCTTCGTTGACGTAACAAGGGCATCTAATAAGTTCCAGTCAATGGAGATTGTTTTCGTAACAAGTCCTTCACCTTCAATTGTAAGAAAGACCTCGACACGCCCTCTTTTCACATGCTCTCCTATTGCTTTTTTTATTTTATCCTCAAGGAACAGTAGTTGTCTAGGTAATCTTACATTGATTTCACAGAATCGATGGTTTACAGATTTCAACTCTGCCTGAACGTAAAATGTATTTGATTCTTTCTTAGCACGGCCAAAACCTGTCATACTTGCAATCATCATACCACATCCAATCCTTCATAACAGGTATTTCATTATATGTACACGTTCATAATAACCCTTTTTATTTTACCATTGTTTTCTAAAATCGAATAGTTTTTAACCAATGAAAAAAGGTAATAGAGTATGAACTCCATTACCTCATGAATTATAACATAGTTTTATATCTAAATTCCAAGTCCTGCTCTATTTTATGAACGAGCTTCGGACCTTTTGCTTGTTAATAACGATCCTGCGAGTAGGAATGTTGGAATTGCAGACATTCCAATTACTAGGAGCCAGTCTCTTGGTTCGATTGCATATGTCTTGAAAACTGGTTGTAGTGGCGGATAGTAAATAACAATTAACATTAAAACAATAGATGAGATAACCGCCCATACTAAATACATATTTTGAAATGGGTTACGATGGAAAATCGAACGCTCACTTCGACAATCAAATACATGGATTAACTGAGCCAAAACAAGTGTTGCAAAAGCGATTGTTTGCGCATACCCTAGATTGTTTGGATCTCTATGATACACCACCATAAAGGCAGCTAGTGTCGCAATACCGATTAAAAAACCACGGCTTATGATTTTCCAACCTAGTCCTCTGGCAAAAACACCTTCTTTTGGATGTCGTGGCCCATGTTTCATTAAATTACCCTCTGGTTGGTCAAGCCCAAGAGCCATCGCTGGTAATCCGTCTGTTACGAGGTTGACCCAAAGGATTTGAATCGGTACGAGTGGCAACGGAAGTGCCATTAGCATTGCAAACAACATCACAAGTATTTCCCCAACATTCGAAGCTAACAAATATCGGATGAACTTTCTAATATTTTCATAGATATTTCTACCTTCCTTAATCGCTGCACGTATTGTTGCGAAGTTATCATCTAGCAATACTAGTGATGAAGCTTCTTTCGCAACATCTGTTCCGGTAATCCCCATCGCAATTCCGATATCAGATGCTTTAATTGCAGGAGCATCATTTACCCCGTCACCCGTCATTGCAACAATATGTCCCCTGCTTTGAAGTGCTTTAACAATTTTTAGTTTATGTTCAGGAGATACCCTTGCATATACATAAACATCATCAACAATGTTCTCTAGCTCCTCAACATCCATTTTCGAAAGAGCATTTCCATCTAACACTTTACCACCTGCTGGTAGAATCCCGAGCTGTGTAGCAATTGCTTTAGCTGTAATAAGATGGTCACCTGTGATCATGATTGTCTTTATACCAGCATCCTTACACTCTTTAACAGCTGCTTTTACTTCTGGACGTGGTGGGTCTATCATTCCTTGTATTCCAATAAAGGTTAAATCATTTTCTGCCTCACGTTCAGATACTACCTGTTGATTAGGTCGTAACGGTTTAAAGCCTACCGCAATTGTACGAAGTGCATTTGAAGCTAGTCCTTCAATCGCATGTTTAATCTTATTCTCGTATTCTCCTGATAATGGTTGTTGTTTATAATCCCAAAGGACCGATTTACTTACACCAAGTAATACGTCTGGTGCACCTTTCGTCACTACAAACTGATTGCCTGAACGATCCTTGACAATGACACTCATCATTTTCCTTGCAGAATCGAAAGGGAACTCTTCAACTATTTCAAATTGGTTTGCTAAAAAATCATTCGAAAGACCAGCCTTAATACCCGCTACAAGAAGAGCACCTTCAGTTGGATCACCATCAACGATTATGTCATCATCTGTTCGCTTTAATGAAGCGTTGTTACATAGTACCCCAAAGGTTAATAATTGTTGAAGCGTTTTATGATCGGAAGGTTTGATTTCGGTTTCTCCTGCAAAAAAATACCCATTTACATCATAGCCTGTACCTGAAACAGTCCACGTTTTCCCGCCAGACCATAAATGTGTAACCGTCATTTTATTTTGTGTCATTGTTCCCGTCTTATCGGAGCATATGACGGATGCACAACCTAATGTTTCAACAGCTGGCAAACGACGGACGATTGCATTCTTCTTAATCATCCGTTGAACACCTAATGAAAGAGCAACCGTAACAATTGCAGGAAGTCCTTCTGGTATTGCAGCAACAGCCAATGAAACTCCCGCTAAGAACATTTCATAGACTTCATGTCCATTTATAACGCCTACAATGACGACTAAAAGAGTTAAAATTAATGCAACTGTTATTAAAATTTTCCCTAATTGCTCTAATCTTCTTTGTAATGGTGTGATCATCGCTTGCGCTGTTTGAAGAAGCTCTGCAATTTGGCCCATTGCGGTATTCATACCTGTCCCAACTACAATTCCGACACCACTACCACGTGTTACCATCGTTCCCATAAAGGCCATATTTTCTTGGTCACCAAGTGAAACGTCATCATTTTCACGAATTGGTTCAACATGCTTTGTAACCGGAACTGATTCCCCTGTTAATGCAGATTCTTCAATTTCTAAGCTTTTTACATTCACTAATCGTATATCTGCACCAATCCGGTCGCCACTAGTGAATTTGATAATATCCCCTACCACAAGTTCTTTAGAAGGAGTTCGAACCCACTCATTATTTCGGAATACATTCACTTGAGGTGCTGAAAGCTCTTTTAACGCTTGAAGCGATTTTTCTGCTTTTCGTTCCTGAAAAAAACCTAAAAACCCATTGATTAAGACAATTGCCATAATGGCGATGGCATCGATGTATTCCCCTAGCAACCCGGACACCAGGGTTGCAGCAAGTAATACAAGAACCATGAAATCCTTAAACTGCGCTAAAAAAAGCAAGAGTGCTGAAGGGCGTTCTGCTTCCTTCAATTCATTATATCCAAATTGCTTTTGTCGCTGTTTCACTTCTTGGTCGGTAAGACCACTGGAAAGGCTTGTATTAACTTTTTTTTCGACTTCTTCTGACATAAGTTCATACCACTTCATCCGTCTTTTACACACCCCTCGCTAAATCTGTATCTATGAAAGCTTATTCAGTCTCGTCCAAAAAAATGCTATACTTTTTCTTAGTTACCGTTTTGCTGGTACAATTGTTGGAGAGATGTAGAAGTTCTGGCTTCTATTGAAATAGAAAAGAGGATATTGATATGACATTCGATGGGATATTCACGAATCAAATCGTAAATGAATTACAACAAACACTTGAAAACGGAAGAATTTCAAAAATTTATCAACCGTATAAGAATGAATTAATTTTTCAGGTTCGTTCAAATGGCAGGAATCATAAGCTATTGCTTTCTGCTCACCCTAGCTACGCCCGCATTCATGTAACAAATGAATTATATGATAATCCACATGAACCACCGATGTTCTGTATGCTGCTTCGCAAACATCTTGAAGGTAGCATCATTGAAAATATCCGTCAGGTAGAAATGGACAGAATTATCATCTTTGATATCAAGGGGCGAAATGAACTTGGTGATGTTTCATTAAAACAACTTATCATTGAAATTATGGGTAGACATAGTAATATCATTCTTGTTGATGCCCAAAAGCAGACCATTTTAGATAGCATCAAGCATGTTTCACCAGCGGTCAATCGACACCGTACTGTGTTACCAGGCTATACATATGTTGCACCTCCGGCACAAGAGAAGACGGATCCTTTTACAGTCGACGAAGAATTATTTTTGAAAAAAATCGACTTTAATGCTGGTAAATTAGAACAGCAAATCGTGAATAAGTTTTCTGGCATTTCGCCGCTATTTGCCAAGGAAGTTGTATTTCGAGCTGGGATCGCCAATCGCAAAACATTGCCTGGACCATTTTTAGCGATGATCGATGCCTTAAAGCAACATCAAATTACTCCACAAATTATTACAAAAGGGCAGAAGGACTTTTTCTATATCCTTCCTCTACATCATATTGGTGGTGAGGCTAAAGAATTCGCTTCAATTAGCGAAATGATTGATCGGTATTATTTCGGGAAAGCCGAACGAGATAGGGTTAAGCAACAAGGAAACGATTTGGAACGCTTTATCGTGAATGAAAAATCGAAAAATGAAAAGAAAATCAAAAAGCTTGAAGCAACCTTAGTGGAATCTGAGAAAGCTGAAAAATACAAACTATATGGTGAGCTATTGACCGCAAATATGTATGCAATATCCCGTGGTGATAAGGAGGCGCAAGTGTTAAATTACTATTCCGACGACAATGAGATGGTCATCATTCCTCTAAATCCACAAAAAACGCCGTCTGAAAATGCACAAAGCTATTTTTCAAAATACCAGAAGGCAAAAAATGCTGTTGCATATGTAGAGCACGAAATAGATAAAGCCAATGAAGAAATTGCTTATTTTGACTCCCTGTTACAACAAATCGAATCTGCTGCACCAAAGGACTTACAGGAAATTCGTGAGGAACTAATGGAGGAAGGCTATCTTAAGAACAAACAACAAAAAGGGCATAAAAAAGTAAAGCCGACCAAACCGTCTATTGAGCATTATCAAGCGAGTGATGGAACCGAAATTCTTGTTGGTAAAAATAATAAACAAAATGATTATTTAACCAATAAATTAGCGGCAAGAGATGATATTTGGCTTCATACGAAAGACATTCCAGGATCGCATGTCATTATAAGAAGTAAGCAACCAACAAACGAAACGATCCTTGAGGCTGCAACCATTGCAGCGTATTTCAGTAAAGCCAAAAACTCATCCTCCGTACCGGTAGATTACACATTGGTTCGTCATGTCAAAAAACCAAATGGTTCAAAGCCAGGTTATGTAATCTATGACAATCAACAAACTGTATATGTAACTCCAGAAGAGGATGTCATATTAAAACTCAGAAAACCCTAGGAACGAAGTGTGTAGACAAAGTCAATACTGACTTTGTCTACACATTTTTTTCAGATATCTAAATGTAATTACTTTCCCCAGACTGTCTTGAAAACGATTGTCAGACAAGGCGCGCAGCCGATCGACGACGCGAATAGAAGTTGCCTTCATGAGCGGACGAGAGAGGCAAGTAACGAAGTATGCGAGCGTTTGTCAACAGTATGAGCCCTAGGAACGAATTCCTAGGGTTCTTATTAGGCTTTACTTGTATTCCATTCAGCTGGATTTTCTCTCCAGCTTTGAAGACTATCAATATCATCTTCAGTTACAACCTTTTTTTCTAAAGCTACTTCGAGTAATGTTGGATAATCAGTTAATGTATGTGCGGATAGTTTTGCTGCTTGTAAACGTTCTGCAGCTGTTGGAAGCTGATAGGAAAATATTGCCACAATACCTACTACTTCACATCCTGCTTCACGAAGGGCTTCAGCTGCTGTAATCGCACTACCACCGGTTGAAATAAGGTCTTCAATCACAACTACTTTCTGCCCCTTCATTACCTTACCCTCAATTTGATTTCCTTTGCCATGTGCTTTCGCTTTGCTGCGAACATAGCACATCGGTAAATGTAACACATCACTTACCCAGGCTGCATGCGGAATTCCTGCTGTTGCTGTGCCAGCTATTACTTCCACATCTGGGTAGTGAGTTTGAATCAATTCAGATAATCCTTTCGCTATTTCTCTACGAACAAGTGGGAATGAAAGGGTCATACGATTGTCGCAATAAATAGGAGATTTCAATCCTGAAGACCACGTAAATGGTTCATTTGGCTGTAAAAATACCGCACCAATATCTAATAAATGTCCAGCTATTTCTTTATTCATACTTATACCCCTTCCCATGCTGCTTTCATTTGTTTATATGCTTGTAATGGGTTATTCGCTCTTGTGATCGAACGACCGACAACAATTGCAGAAGATCCTAATTCTCGTGCCTTTTCAGGTGTAACCACCCGCACTTGATCACCAACTTCATCAGATGCCTGACGAATTCCTGGTGTAACTGTCATAAAATCGTTTCCTAGCTGGTTGTTAATGACTGGAACTTCAAGTGACGAACAGACAACTCCATCTAATCCGCTTCTTTTCGTTAATGTGGCATATTCAACAACTACATCTAGTAGATTACGTTCTATTAGTAATTCTTTTCTCATTACGTCTTCTGTTGTACTTGTAAGTTGAGTGACGGCAATACACTTAGGTCTTGATTGCCCGATGGCTGTTCCAGCTTCAAGTCCTTCTTGAGCTGCTTCCATCATCTTCCGGCCTCCTGAAGCATGCACGTTGACTAGGTCAACACCAAGTCCAGCAAGACGCTTCATGCTTGAATAAACCGTGTTTGGAATATCATGAAGCTTTAAATCTAGGAAGACAGAATGGCCTTGCTCTTTTAAAAAATGAATCACTGGCGGGCCTTCCTGATAATATAATTCCATTCCAACCTTTACGAAAAGCTGTTCCTCTTGAAAGTCTGCTAGAAAATCTTTTGCAACTGATAGACTTGGAAAATCAAGAGCGATTATGAGGGGACGATTCATTATTTCCAGCTCCTTCCCTGACATTCAGATATATGATTAAATCCATATTTATCTAGTAAACTTGGAAGCTCCTCAATGATTGTTGGGCAGACGTATGGGTCAACAAAGTTCGCGGTACCGACTGCAACAGCACTTGCACCAGCATATAAATATTCTAGTACATCTTCAGCTGATTGAACTCCTCCCATTCCAATAATCGGAATAGACACGGCCTGACTAACCTCATGAATCATTCGAATGGCAACAGGTTTGATTGCCGGACCTGATAATCCGCCTGTTTTATTCGCTAAAATCGGATGTCCTGTTTTAAGGTCAATGCGCATTCCGATTAATGTATTGATCATCGTTAAACCATCTGCACCCGCTTCTTCTATCGCTTTTGCCATTTCCACGATGTTTGAAACATTTGGAGATAATTTTACATAAACCGGGACACTGGATGCTTCTTTCACATATCTCGTCAGCTCTGCGGCAACCTCTGGAATCGTCCCGAAGGCGATTCCTCCTGTTTTAACATTCGGACACGAAATATTTAATTCAAGTGCATGAACATTTGGTGCTTTTGAAATTTCTTTTGCTACTTCGACATAGTCTTCAATTTGTGAACCCGCAACATTGGCGATAATTGGTACATCAAACTGCTCAAGCCATGGTAGCTCTTCAGACAAAACCTTCTCAAGCCCTGGATTTTGTAATCCGATTGCATTCAACATTCCTGCACTCGTTTCTGCTACTCGTGGCGTTGCGTTTCCGAATCTTGGTTCAACGGTTGTTGCTTTGATCATAATCGCACCTAGCTCGCTTAAATCATAAAACTTCGAGTATTCTTTTCCGAATCCAAAACAACCAGATGCTGGCATAATGGGATTTTTTAATGATAAACCTGGTAGTTCAACTTGAAGTCTGTTCATAGTACCACCTCTCCAACCTTAAAGACAGGACCATCGCTGCAAACCTTCTTATAGGAAAATCCGTCGGGATCGCTTTGAAGATGACATACACATGCAAAACACGCCCCAATTCCGCAGCCCATTCGTTCTTCTAAAGAGATATATGCGTTTCGTTCTGGATATTTATTTTCAAGTGCCTTAAGCATCGGTGTCGGACCACAGGAATAAAGGGTATCAAATGTGATTCCATACTGATTTATGACATCTGTCACAAACCCTTTAGTCCCGACAGACCCATCGACGGTGGCAATATGAGTTTTTCCTAACTCATTAAATTTTTCTTCATAAAAGATAGCAGCCCTTGATTGAAATCCAAGTACATGGATAACATTTATACCTTTTGCAACTAATTGCTTTGATAATTCATAAAGAGGTGGAACACCAATTCCTCCACCAACAAGCAAAGCGGTCTCACCTTTTCTGACTTCATCTACCGGAAAACCATGTCCAAGGGGACCAAGGACGTCAACCGATTGGTCGATCTTTTTATCAGAAAGGACTCTTGTTCCGAGTCCTTCCTTTCGGTAAATAAGTGTGCATTCTAAAGCTTCATGGTTAATATTTGCAATACTAATGGGTCTTCTTAACAATGGATCAATTCCATCCCTTACCTTTACATGGACAAATTGCCCGGGTTCGCCCATTTCCTGCACTAAATCCCCTGCTAAGATAAGCTCAAAAATATCGTCTGCAATTTGAGTGTGGCTGACAACCTTCATTTGTTCCTTTTTCATCATGAGTGTACCACCTCACACTTTTGCACGTGAGAACCCATTGATTCACTTGAAAATGTCATTGATTCTAGCACTTTCACAATTGCTTTCGCTGTATCTAATGAAGTTAAGCATGCAACTCCATTTTCAACGGTTTCACGGCGAATTCTAAAGCCATCTCTTGCAGGCTGCTTTCCTTTTGTCAATGTGTTAATGACGAATTGTGCTTTTCCTTGTCGGATAACATCAATTAGATTTGGTTTTTCTGAACCAATTTTATTAACAACTGTTACTGGGATATTTGCCTTTTGTATATAGCTAGCAGTACCACTTGTTGCAAGAAGTTGATAGCCAATCGTATGGAATCGTTTCGCGATTTCAAGGGCTTCTTCCTTGTCTTTATCTGCTACAGTTAATAACACAGACCCGTATGTTGGAATTGTGATGCCTGAAGCTACCAATCCTTTATATAAAGCTTTTTCTAGCGTATAATCTTTACCCATTACTTCCCCCGTCGATTTCATTTCAGGACCGAGGGAAATGTCCACATTGCGAAGCTTCGCAAATGAGAAGACTGGAACCTTTACGTACACTCCTTCACTTTCAGGGTGTAATCCTGTTCTGTATCCTAATGAAGGTAAGGAATTTCCGAGAATAACCTTTGTTGCAATATTTGCCATTGGTACACCCGTAATTTTACTTAAAAACGGGACTGTACGGCTGGATCTTGGGTTTACCTCGATTACAAATACTTCTTCGTTATAGACAACAAATTGAATGTTTAATAGCCCGATAATCTTTAAACCTCTTGCAAGTGCGATTGTATGGTCAATGATTTGTTGTCTTACATGCTCTGATAATGTTTGAGGAGGATATACGGCAATTGAGTCGCCAGAGTGGACCCCAGCACGTTCGATATGCTCCATGATTCCCGGAATATAAACTGTTTCCCCATCAGAAATTGCATCTACTTCAATTTCTTTACCCGTTAAATAGCGGTCAATAAGGACCGGATGCTGCGGATTAATCTTCACCGCGTTTTCCATATAGTGAAGGAGCTCTTCTGTTTGATATACGATCTCCATTGCTCTTCCACCTAATACGTATGATGGTCTTACAAGTACTGGGTAGCCGATTGCTTCAGCAATTACCACTGCTTCTTCTACAGATGTTGCGGTTTTTCCTTTTGGCTGTGGAATGCCAAGTGAAATAACCGTTTGTTCAAATTTATCTCTGTTCTCTGCACGGTCTAAGTCTTCCAATGATGTACCTAAAATTTTAACGCCACGTTCTGCTAAAGCACTTGCTAGATTGATAGCTGTTTGACCACCAAACTGGACAACCACTCCTTCAGGTTGTTCAAGGTCAACGATGTGCATGACATCTTCGATTGTAAGTGGCTCAAAATAAAGCTTATCTGAAATACTGAAGTCCGTTGATACTGTTTCAGGGTTGTTGTTAATAATGATTGCTTCATAACCAGCTTGTTTAATTGCCCAGACTGAGTGAACTGTTGCATAATCAAACTCCACACCTTGGCCAATTCGGATAGGTCCAGAACCAAGAACGATGACACTTTTACGTTCCGTAACAATTGACTCATTTTCTTCTGCATACGTTCCGTAGTAATAAGGTGTTGCAGATTCAAATTCAGCTGCACATGTATCTACCATTTTATAAACCGGGAGGATCCCTGCTTGTTTACGGTTTTCATAAATTTCTATTTCTGTTGCATTCCAAAGCTTTGCAATTATTGCATCAGCAAAGCCTCTCTTTTTCGCAAGTTTTAATGTTTCGAGGTCACCAACATTTTGACATAATGTGTCTTCAAGCTTAATAATATTTTCAAACTTTTTCAGGAAGAATAAATCAATTTCACACCATTCATGAATTTGCTGGATCGTGATGCCTCGTCTAATAGCCTCTGCAAGATAGAATAGACGTTCATCTCCTGCTTTGCGAATTCTTTTTTCAATTGTTGCAATATCAGCATTGGTTGCATCTTCAAGTTCTACATGGTATACTCCCGCTTCAAGGGAACGCACGGCTTTCAAAATGGATTCTTCGAAATTTCTTCCAATCGCCATGACTTCACCAGTAGCCTTCATTTGTGTTCCTAGTCTTCGATTCGCAGACTCGAACTTATCAAATGGCCATCGTGGAATCTTTGTAACGATATAATCTAATGCAGGTTCAAAAGATGCATATGTTTTTCCTGTAACTGGGTTAATCATTTCATCAAGTGTTAACCCTACTGCAATTTTTGCCGCAAGCTTCGCAATCGGATAACCAGTAGCTTTCGATGCTAAAGCCGAAGAACGACTTACTCGAGGATTTACCTCAATAATATAGTAATTGAAACTTTTTGGATCAAGGGCTAGTTGTACATTACAGCCCCCTTCAATACCTAATGCACGAATGATTTTTAAAGACGTATTTCGCAAGAGCTGATACTCACGGTCACTTAATGTTTGACTTGGCGCAACAACAATTGAATCACCAGTATGAATACCAACCGGGTCGATGTTTTCCATATTACAAACCACAATTGCAGTATCAGCAGAATCACGCATTACTTCATATTCAATCTCTTTATAGCCAGCAATACTTTTTTCTAAAAGACATTGGGTTACAGGACTATTTTTTAAACCACTTGATACAATTTCAATCAATTCTTCTTCGTTGTTACAAATACCGCCACCAGTACCTCCTAATGTGAAGGCTGGTCTTACAATTACAGGGTAGCCAACTTGTTCAACAAACCCATATGCCTCTTCTAAATTATGAATGATTTCACTATCTGGGACTGGCTCATTAAGCTCATTCATTAAACTACGGAATAAGTCACGATCTTCAGCTTGTTCAATTGCTGATAATGTCGTGCCTAATATTTCTACCCCACATTCTTCTAGTACGCCTGACTTTGAAA
This sequence comes from Ferdinandcohnia sp. QZ13, assembly GCF_031324165.1. Taxonomy (NCBI): domain Bacteria; kingdom Bacillati; phylum Bacillota; class Bacilli; order Caryophanales; family Bacillaceae; genus Ferdinandcohnia; species Ferdinandcohnia sp. QZ13. The sequence continues at coordinate 671,071 of NZ_JAVIVW010000001.1, forward strand.
GCTCTACAGCCATATTTAAACCCGTTTGCCCTCCGAGTGTTGGCAGGATTGCATCTGGTCTTTCTTTTCGAATAATTTTACTTACAAATTCTACTGTTAATGGCTCTATATAAACCTTATCTGCAATTTCAACATCTGTCATAATGGTTGCAGGGTTTGAGTTGACTAAAATAACCTTATAGCCTTCTTCCCTAAGTGCTAAGCAGGCTTGTGTTCCTGCATAATCAAATTCTGCTGCTTGCCCAATGATGATTGGACCTGAACCGATTACTAATATAGAGTTAATGTCTAAACGTTTTGGCATAGCACTTCGCCCTCTTTCTTGAAGTTTTCAATCATCTGTATAAAGTCGTTAAATAAGCTATTTGCATCCTCTGGTCCTGGCGAAGCCTCAGGGTGATACTGAACCGTAAAAGCTGGATAATCCAAATGGCGCAGACCTTCTACAGTTCCATCATTAAGTGCTAAATGTGTTACTTCAAGTCTAGTAGATGCTAATGATTCTTCTTTTACTGTATACCCATGGTTCTGAGAGGTAATGGCAACCTTGCCCGAAGCCAGGTGCTTAACTGGATGGTTAGAGCCTCTATGTCCAAACTTCATCTTTTCAGTGTCCGCTCCACATGCTAAAGCGAATAATTGATGTCCTAAACAAATCCCAAAGAGTGGAACCTTTCCTAAAACCCCATTAATCATCGTAATTGCTTCAGGTACATCTTTTGGATCCCCAGGTCCGTTACTTAACATGATTCCATCGGGATTTAAGCGAAGAATCTCTTCTGCTGTCACATTATATGGAACTACAATTACATCACAGTCGCGATTGTTTAATTCTCGTAAAATTCCATGCTTCATTCCGAAATCAACTAATACCACTCGCTGTCCTCTACCTGGACTAGGATAAGAGCCCTTTGTTGAAACCTGTTTCACCTGGTCAGTAGGTAATGCTTTATCTTTTAATTGGCTGATCACTTCATTCACATCGACATCCATTCCACAAATAGATCCCTTTAATGTCCCATATTGACGGATGATTCTTGTCAGTTTTCTTGTATCAATTCCTGAAAGACCTGGAATGTTTTTTAATTTAAAATAATCGTCTAGACTAAATTGACTCCTAAAATTTGAAGGGTGGTCACACACTTCATTTACGATAAAACCGTTTATAGCTGGGGTGATGGATTCAAAATCATCCCGATTTATGCCGTAGTTTCCAATCAAGGGATAGGTTAAGGTTACAATTTGTCCACAATAGGATGGGTCAGATAATATTTCTTGATATCCTGTCATGCCAGTGTTGAAAACAACCTCTCCAAATGTGTCTTCACCGCTTCCAAATCCCTCTCCAACCATAATCGTTCCGTCTTCTAATATTAGTTGTCGTTTCATGCTAGCACACTTCCTTTCTGCCAAACAATGCTACCATTTACGAGTGTCATGACTGGCCAACCTTTACATTCCCAGCCAACAAATGGTGTGTTTTTTCCTTTTGATACAAAGTTTTCAGGATTGATTGTTTCTTTTGCATCTAAATCAATAACAGTTAAATCAGCATTTTTCCCAATTTCTAAGCTTCCAAATGGTAGCTTAAATGTGTTTGCTGGTTTGCTAGTTAAAAAGTCTACTAATTGCTTTAAGGTGATTTTATTCGTTTCGACAAAATGTGTATAAAGAAGTGGGAAAGCTGTCTCTAAGCCAACAATGCCAAATGGTGCTAAGGCCATCCCTTGGGCCTTTTCCTCATATGAGTGCGGGGCATGATCGGTTGCGATAAAATCAATGGTTCCATCAAGAAGACCTTCAATAAGTGCTTCCAAATCTTCTTTTCCACGTAATGGAGGATTCATTTTATAATTTGTATCAAGGCTTGGAATGTCGTTTTCACATAACAGTAAGTGATGTGGAGTAACCTCAGCAGTCACATGAATTCCTGCTCGCTTCGCATCTCTAATGACTCGCACAGACTCCTTTGTACTTACGTGACATACATGGTAGTGGCAGCCTGCGGTTTCAGCTAATAAAACATCCCTTGCAATATGTACAGATTCGCACACAGAAGGAATTCCATTAATCCCATGCTTTTTAGAAAATTCACCCTCATGAACAGCCCCTTTATTAATGAGCGTATTTTCTTCACAATGAGCAACAATTGGCATATCTATAGCTGCCGCTTGCTTCATTGCTTCAAGCATCATTCCTGCTGATTGAATTCCAACACCGTCATCTGTAAATGCGAATGCTCCAGCTTCCTTTAATGCTTTCATATCTGTTAACTCTTCACCAAGCTCACGAATGGTGATAGACGCATATGGAAGGACATTAACATGAGCTGTATCTTTAATTCTTTGTTGGAGCCAGTTCATTTGCTTTACTGTATCAGGAACTGGTCTTGTATTTGGCATTGCTGCAATCGTTGTGAACCCACCTTTAGCAGCTGCAAGGCTTCCTGTTTCAATCGTTTCTTTATGTTCCCCACCAGGCTCGCGAAGGTGAACATGGACGTCAACGAGTCCAGCTGATACAAACATTCCTTCTACATCGATAACCTCACAATTGGTTTGATCTAGATCCGAACCAATCGCTTCAATTAACCCATTTCTGATTTTGATATCGGCAGCAATTAACTCACCATGTTCATTTAGAATCTTTGCGTTTTTTAGTAATGTGCTCATATTAAAATTCCTCCTTCAACCTGCTGTAAAACTCTTTTAAGTACGGCCATTCTTACAAATACACCATTTTCCATTTGCTTAAAAATTCTTGACTCTTTCGCTTCGACCAATTCACTTGCCATTTCAACATCACGATTAATTGGAGCTGGATGCATAATGATGCTTCCTTTTTTCAAGTTTTTGCCCCGTTTTAACGTTAAGCCGTATTGTTCGTGATATTCTTCTTTCGTTAAGCCCATGGATGATTGATGACGTTCATGTTGTATCCGCAGAAGCATTACGACATCAGCTTGTTTAAGTCCTTCGTCGAGGTCTACATATTCACCATATGGATTTGTATGATCCTGCCACTCTAATGGAGCTGAAAAATAAACCTTTGCACCAAGTCTTGTTAAAGTTTGCGCATTTGATCTGGCTACCCGACTATGACGGATATCGCCAACAATTAAAACATTTATATCTTTGAATCTAGAAAACTCTTGTTTAATCGTTAGTAAATCGAGGAGAGATTGTGTAGGGTGATGACCACATCCATCACCAGCATTAATGATTGGAATCGTGATACCATTCTTTAATTCGTTGAAATACTCATCTTCTGGATGACGAATCACAACTGCATTTGCACCAATTGATTGAAGTGTTTTTACGGTGTCATAAAGGCTTTCTCCTTTTTGAACACTTGAGGTCATTGCCTCTAAATGCAATACATCAGCACCTAATCTTTTTTCGGCAACTTCAAAACTAAAGCGTGTGCGTGTACTTGGTTCAAAGAAAAGATTAGCTACAAATGTTTGTTGTTCAAGCTTCCATTTGCTCCCTTGGGCAAACAGCTCTGCATCAAAAAGAATACGGTCAATGTCTTCAATGCTTAATTCGGTCATCGTAAGTAAATGATTCATGTTCTCTCCTCCTAATCAAGTCCAATCTCCATAAAAAAACACCCTTACCAATATAAGGTAAGGGTGTATGGAACATGGTTTTGGCTAAAAAAGGGTACAGGAAAACATACCCCTCCTTCGCAAAAACCATACACCCTTAATAACCTCTCTGGGTTATTTTAAAAGGTGTTGCATTTATGCAACAGAGTCATCATCCTCAAGATGAGTCTCATAAATATCTTCATCTTCCTTCACTTTTCCACCAGGAAGAACGATGTTTAGTAAAACACCAATGATTGCAGCCAAGGCCATACCGTGAATTTCAAAACCTACCACTTTGATGAAGGCTCCACCAATTCCGACGACAAGAATGACTGAGGAAATTACTAAGTTTCTGTTTTCACTAAGGTCTACCTTGCTATCTACTAACATTCGTAAACCAGAAGAAGCAATGATTCCGAATAACAGGATAGAAATCCCTCCCATAACCGGAGTTGGAATCGAACTGATTAACGCATTGATTGTTCCACTGAATCCGAAGAAAATCGCGACAACCGCTGCACCACCGATTACATAAACACTGAATACACGAGTGATCGCAAGGACACCAATGTTTTCTCCATAAGTTGTATTTGGAGGACCTCCAAGTAGTGATGCTATCATGGTTGCGACTCCATCTCCCATAATTGAGCGATGTAAACCTGGCTGTTTAATCAAGTCTTTTTGAACTACTTTACTTAATACCATTTGATGTCCGATATGCTCAGATAATGTCACAACCGCTACTGGAACGATTAAGGCTATCATGTCCATTGAAAAATGTGGTGTGTATGAGACAAAAGGGATAATAAAATCTGGCATTTCAATCAATTTTGCTTGTTTTACGGCTGTAAAATCAACTAATCCAATTGCCAGTGCATAGACATATCCACCGATTATTCCGATTAACACCGGAATTAGATTTAAGAAACCTTTAAAGAAGATGGTTGCGATAATCACGATAGCTAATGTAACTAATGCCACTGAAAAATGCTGTAAGCTATATACTCCATTTGCATCATTCATTGCCATTCCTACCGCTGTACCCGCTAGGCTTAATCCGATAACGATAATGACCGGACCAACAACCACAGGTGGTAGAATTCGAACAAGCCATTTATGTCCTGTTGCTTTAATGATGAGTGCTACAACCCCATATACTAAACCTGCTAGTAAACTTGCCATCATTGCAGCGCCTGGACCGTCAGCTGCAATTGCTGTTTGAAGTGGGATGATGAAAGCAAAGGATGATCCTAAGTATGCAGGAACCTGACCCTTTGTAATGAGTAAAAATGCGAGTGTACCTAGTCCACTGGAGATAAGCGCAACCCCAGGACTAATTCCTACTAGATACGGTACAAGAATTGTTGCACCGAACATTGCAAATAAATGTTGCAGGCTAAGTATTGCGAAGAGACCCGCTGATGGTTTTTCTTTTATGCCTAAAACAACCTTTTGGCTATCTTTCATTACCTTATTTCCTCCTCATGTTTAACATACCCAAAACAAAAAAATCTTTGTGTTTTTTACACAAAGAGGTACACATATCCCTTTACAGATTGAGAAGGAATGTTACCCCTTTGTTAGCCTCTCTGGACTACAATTAAAGGGTACTTATTTGTCTAGCTTCAGCGCCTAGAAACTCGAGAAACTTCAACTCCTCCTTCAGAAGCAAAGAACGCTTCTTTTGTCGGAGTCTCCAGTTTTCTCGTTTCTGAACAAGGCGCTTACGCATTTCGTTTTATTTTTTATGAATTGTTACCTGATCTGTTTTATCAATTTCTTCTAGTTCCACCACTATTTTTTCCGAGTTGGACGTTGGAATGTTTTTTCCTACGTAATCAGCTCGAATTGGGAACTCTCGATGACCTCTATCAATTAAAACGGCTAGTTGAATCTGTGCTGGCCGTCCGATATCAATTAGCGCATCTAATGCAGCTCGTACTGTTCTCCCAGTAAATAATACATCATCAACTAGGATGACTTTTTTATTTGTAATATCAACTGGTATATCAGAACCTTTAACAATCGGTTCTCGATCTGCTGTCTTTGTTGTTAAATCATCTCGGTATAACGTGATATCTAATTCACCGATGGCAATCTTTTTGCCTTCAATTTGATCGATTCGACTTGCAATCCGTTTAGCCAAGTAAATTCCTCTAGTCTTGATCCCAACGATTACACAATCCTCGATACCTTTATTTTTTTCAATGATTTCGTGAGCTACTCTTGTTAATGCTCTTCTAATTGCCTGATTGTCTAATACTACAGCTTTTTCAGTATCCGCCATTTGTTACACCTCACTTACATTGATAACTCCCTTATTTAACGAAAAAAGTCCTCCCACCGCTAGTGAGAGGACAAAGAGATTTATACACAGAGATATAGATATCCCAATGTGTAATTTCCGTTTCCTTCTCAGCCTCACGGGACTGATTTTAAAGGGGCTCATTTAATTAAGTTAATTGTAAAGTGCATATCGAATTTTGTCAATCATTTTATGCGACAAAATTTTAATGACGAAGTTTTACAAGAAGCTCTTCAAAATATGCAGGTAGCGGTGCTTCAAATTCAAGATACTCATTCGTCCGAGGATGAACAAAGCCCAACAGTCCTGCATGTAGTGCTTGTCCGTCCAGTTCTAATGTTTTCTTAGGTCCATACTTTGGATCACCCGCTAACGGATATCCAATATATTTCATATGAACACGAATTTGATGGGTCCTTCCTGTTTCAAGCTGACATTCAATGAAGGTAAAATCCTTAAAACGCTCTAAAACATTAAAATGAGTAACGGCAACTTTACTGTTCTCATCTGTAACTGTCATGCTTTGACGGTCCTTTTTATCTCTTCCAATAGGAGCATCTATTGTTCCTTGGTCATGTGGTATTACTCCATGAACAATTGCTTTATATTTACGAGTTACTGTCTTTTCGACTAATTGATTTACTAAAGATTCATGAGCAACATCATTTTTCGCAACCATTAACAGACCTGAAGTGTCCTTATCAATCCGATGGACAATCCCCGGGCGAAGTACTCCATTGATTCCCGATAAATCCTTGCAGTGAGCCATGAGACCATTTACAAGGGTGCCACTGACATGACCTGGCGCAGGATGCACAACCATCCCCTTTGGTTTATTGACAACAAGAACGTCTGCATCTTCATAATAAATATCCAAATTCATCTCTTCAGGAACAACATCAAGTGGTTCTGGATCTGGGATGACAATTTGAATTTTATCACCAAGATTTGCTTTATAATTGGGTTTTGTTTTATTCTCATTAACCGTAATGTTTCCATCCTTAATCCAAGTCTGAACTAGAGTTCTTGACCATTCTGAATTGAAGGCTGAGACAATTTTATCAATTCGGTCATTTTGCTGATGTTCTTCAATCGTTAGTTCGAATTGATTCATTTGATTTCTCCTTTTCTAATTTCCCTTCAAACAATGTTAATAGTAGGATTAAACCAACACCAATAACAAGTGCGGAATCGGCAATATTAAAAATTGGGAAATTATATGTAAAAATGTATGTATCTATAAAGTCGACAACTTCTTTACGAAAGATACGGTCGATAAAATTACCAATTGCACCTCCAAGCATCAATGAAAGCGCAACGCCAAATAAACGCTGGTTTGTTTTGAGACGTTGGATGTACAGAACGAGCATAACAACAACAACTATGGTGATAATATAGAAGAACCACATTTGTCCCTGTAAAATCCCCCACGCTGCACCACGGTTACGATGCGAAGTTATGTACAAAAAGCTTGGAATAATTTCAATGGAATCCCCAAGTTCCATAAAACGGACAATTGTCCATTTTGTAACCTGGTCTAATAAAATTACAAATAAAGCTATTAAATAATAATACACGTAAACGCCCCCATGTTAACAAACTTTCCTTTCTGCATTTTAGCACATGATTGGACGGCTGTACAATTTATTTGAGGGATGAGGCAAGCAGAAGTAGAAGGTGCACCTTCACTTCTGCTCGACTAAATATAGATGATTTTCACGTTGTTGGGGTAGACAATTGTTTCTGTCATATAAATCAGTGAAGGAAAATTCAAAAATGGTACGAGCTGTCGGAAGAATCCGAAGCTTTTCGATTGGAATTTCAGCACCTGTTTCTTCACAGATTCCAAAGCTCCCAATATTCATTTTATTTAATGCTCTTTCCACATCATACAGGTCTTCTTTAATATGATTGATGATAATTTTTTCTTTTTCTGATTGTTGGTTCTGAAAGAGTAATTCTTGACTTACCTCATATTGTGTTGACTGCATCAACCTTGATATTAGTTCCTTCTTCGTTAATTCTAACTCCGCTTTAATCTCTGCATACTGATCGTTCATTGGAACGCCTCCTTATCATGCTTTTGATTAAATGCATAAGAACATTTCTATTTCTATAAGGTAGTAAAGTTAGTGTTACCGATAAAGGTTTGTGTTAAAGCCAACAACTTTTTCCTGTAAGTTGAAAAAATGACGCGTGGAAATTAGTCTTATTTGAATATTTTTGTGACTGTTTCTAACTACATAATACGTTCTTCTTATAAAGAATTGACGGTTGGCAAGCCATTTTTTCAGTTTACAGTTATATTAACGTAATATTTCAGGAAGGTCTTTAGATTGCAAAATAAATGCCATGAACCTTATGATTCATGGCATTTTCCCTAGATTAGTTTTCGTAATTTTCTTTTACAACAGATGCACAGCGTGAGCAAAGTGTTGGGTGATCTTGGTCTTCACCAACAGTTGGTGTTACGACCCAACAGCGATCACATGTTTCACCTTCTGCTACACCTACAACGATTTTTACTTGTTCAAAAACTTGTGCATTTTCCGGCGCATCCTCAAATGTTCCTCCAATTTCAAAGCCTGATACGATGAACAATTGCTTTACGTTTTCTTCAACAGAATCTAATAGAGCTTTTGTTTCGTTATTTGGATATAATGTGATGCTAGCAGCTAACGATTTCCCGATTACTTTTTCATTTCTTGCTGTTTCTAGTGCTTTAAGAACATCATCACGTAGCTCCATGAATGAATCCCATTTTGCTTCTACTTGATCAGCATTTGGAATTTCAACTGAATTAGGCATATCAACCAATTGAACACTTTCCTCTTTAACAGAATCGATATGAGACCATACCTCGTCTGCTGTATGTGGAAGAATTGGTGTTACTAGCTTAGTTAAACTTAATAATGCCTCATATAAAACAGTTTGAATCGAACGACGATCATGCTGATTAGCTGGTTCGATATATAAAATATCCTTCGCGAAATCTAGATAGAAGGAGCTTAACTCAATTGTACAGAAATTATGAACAGAGTGGTAAACACCCGCAAATTCATAATTTTCATAAGATGCTTTTACCTTATCAATTAATTTGTTTAATTTAACAAGGATATAACGATCTACTTCACGTAATTCATTTACTGGAACTGCATCTGTTTCTGGATTAAAGTCACTTAAGTTACCAAGTAAGAATCGGAATGTATTTCTGATTTTACGGTACACCTCAGCAACCTGTTTTAAGATTGCATCAGATACACGAACGTCTGCTTGATAATCAACTGAAGCTACCCAAAGACGTAAAATATCTGCTCCTAGCTGTTTCATAACCTTCTCAGGAACCACAACATTACCGAGTGACTTACTCATCTTACGACCTTCGCCATCTAGTGCAAAACCATGGCTTAGTACGCCTTTATATGGCGCTTTCCCAGTTACCGCTACTGCAGTTGATAATGATGAGTTAAACCAGCCACGATATTGGTCTGAACCTTCTAAATATAGGTCTGCTGGACGTTGTAAGTCGTCTCTTTCTAATAAAACTGCTTGGTGAGAAGAACCAGAATCAAACCATACATCCATAATATCTACTTCTTTTGTAAAATGGCCATTTGGACTTGATTCATGTGTGAATCCTTCAGGCAATAAATCTTTTGCTTCACGTTCAAACCAAACGTTTGACCCATATTCTCTAAATAACTCAGATACATGGTTAATGGTTTCATCTGTGATGATTGGTTCACCATTTTCACCATAAAAAACCGGAATTGGAACACCCCATGCACGTTGACGTGAAATACACCAATCTCCTCTGTCACGAACCATATTATAAAGTCGTGTTTCACCCCATGCTGGAACCCATTTTGTTTCTTTAACAGCTTCCATTAACTCATTTCTAAAATCCTTGATTGACGCAAACCATTGAGCTGTTGCTCTAAAGATGGTTGGTTTCTTAGTTCGCCAATCATGTGGATAGGAGTGAGTGATGAAGGTAAGCTTTAAAAGTGCTCCAACTTCATTTAATTTTTCTGTAATAGGTTTATTAGCCTCATCATAGAATAAGCCTTCAAAGCCTTCTGCTTCTGCTGTCATATATCCTTTTTCATCAACTGGACAAAGAACGCCGATACCGTATTTTTGACCTACAATAAAGTCGTCTTCCCCATGTCCTGGTGCTGTATGAACACAACCCGTACCTGCATCCGTTGTAACGTGTTCACCTAGCATTACTAATGAGTCACGTCCATAGATTGGATGGGCTGCAACAACATGTTCTAATTCGCGACCTTTCAGAGTTTTCACTACTGAAACATCTTCCCAGCCGATTTCTTTTGTTACCGATTCTAAGAGTGCTGATGCAACCACATATTTTTCATTGTTAACAAGTACCACACTATATTCAAGATCAGGGTGTACGCTAATTCCAAGGTTAGCTGGAATTGTCCAAGGTGTTGTTGTCCAGATGATAATTTTTTCGTCACCCTCTAATACACCTTTGCCATCCTTAACAGGGAATGCAACATAGATAGACGGTGAACGCTTATCTTGATATTCAATTTCGGCTTCTGCAAGTGCTGACTCACTTGACGGAGACCAATAAACAGGTTTAAGTCCTTTGTAGATATAGCCTTTTTTAGCCATCTCTCCAAATACTTTGATTTGTTGTGCTTCATATTCTGGTTTTAATGTGATATATGGGTTCTCCCAGTCACCACGTACGCCAAGACGTTTAAATTGCTCTCTTTGCTTATTGATTTGCTCATATGCATATTCCTCACATAGCTTACGGAATTCTGCAACACTCATCGCCTTACGGTTAACCTTTTTATTCTTTGTAAGAGCTGTTTCAATTGGTAGTCCGTGCGTATCCCAACCTGGCACATATGGTGCACAATAGCCATTCATTGATTTAAAACGAACAATCATATCCTTGATAATTTTATTCAAGGCATGCCCCATATGAATATCACCATTGGCATATGGTGGTCCATCATGTAGGACGAATAATGGACGCCCCTTTGTCCGTTCTTGAACCTTTTGATAAATATTCATATTTTCCCATTGTTCTTGAATTTGTGGTTCCCGGTTTGGGAGATTTCCACGCATTGGAAAATCCGTTTTTGGCATTAATAACGTGTCTTTGTATTCCATTTCATTTCCTCCTAAAATTATAAAGCGCAAGCGACTTGATCAGCCCCGACAAGCATAAGAAAAGCTGACGAGAAGGATGTATTTTATCCTTCTTGACAGATTGGCTAATGACCTCGAGGGGCTAGGCGCTGGAGCTAGATTTGAATATGCCCATAAATAAATATTTGCAGCTTGTTACAGTATGCGACTAATGGTTATCATTTAAAACAAGGCTCATTTCTAAAAGATTGTTGCTTTAAAAAATAGGGTGATTGCCGCTCCTGGTACTCGCTTTCCGCGGGCGAAACGCAAGCCTCCTCAGGCCTACACGATGTAGGTCACGAAGCCGTTGCCACAGGACGTGGCGCTCTTAGGCTTCGAACTTTAATTGGTCTCGCTTGGCTCGCTATTCCCGCAGGACATTGAATAGGCTTCCTTGTAACTACACCGCACGAAGAAAATGCGTGCATTTTCAAGGATCTCGTACCATTCGCACAATCATATCCAAAAACAAGAAAGTTTTCGAAAACAGCCAAATACAAAAAGACCTTCTCATCCCAAAAAGGGACGAGAAGGCCTCTCGCGGTACCACCCTTATAGACGAAGATTTCTTATTCGTCCACTCGACATTCGTAACGTGAATGATTCGCGAAATGCTTACTTAGAAATGATGAAAGGACAGCCTTAAACCATTTTTATGTGTTCAGCACCGAACTCCGGGGTGATCTTCATTCTTAACGCTTATATCAGGCTTCCACCATCCCTGACTCGCTTTCAATATTTGATAAGACGATTTAAGAACTACTGTCCCCATCATAGCTGCTATAAATATTTAAGTTTAATTAGTTGTTTTAAAATTATATGCGTATTAAACAGAAGAGTCAAGTATTGAAGTTAGTTTTCTTCTGATTCTGCAAAAACTGGTTCAACATTGTATTCCATGAGATGATCCCAATCATCATTATTAAGCATGTCTAGTTGTGCTTCAATTAACATTTTAAATCTGTTTCTAAATACTTTTGATTGTTTCTTCAATTCTTCGATTTCAATTGATATCTTTCTAGATTTAGCTAAAGATTCATTTATAATACGATCCGCATTTTTCTCTGCTTCTTTAATAATAAGCTTGGCTTCTTTTGAAGCATTGCGTTTCACATCTTCTGCTGTTTCTTGAGCAATTAAAATCGATTTATTTAATGTTTCTTCGATATTTGTAAAATGTCCTAGTTTTTCATTTAGCTCTGAAAGCTTTGATTCAAGTTCTTTTTTCTCACGTATAACCATTTCATAATCTTTAATGACCTGATCGAGAAACTCGTTTACTTCGTCCTCATCATAGCCGCGAAAACCTTTATTAAATTCCTTATTATGAATATCTAATGGCGTTAAAGGCACGAATGCCACCTCCAAAAATTAATAAATTATTAAAATTAGAAATCATTACCTATATGTATGATACTTTACATTTCGACAAAAAAGAAGAAATTCCTGCATTCTTTTCAATTATTTTTGTCTTCCAACAATAATTCTCCATTTTTCCTTTTTCGTTTTCCCTTCAATTGAATGAAGTTTACTTCTTCCAAACCCACGAACAGAAAGAACATCCGTTTCTTTACATTCAAATGAAGTTTGCTCGATTTTTTTCCAATTCACCTTTACAAGTCCATTCTCAATTAAGACTTGAACTTTTTGTCGGGATAAATTCAAAATGGATGACAGTACCACATCTAATCGTAAAGAAGAAACAGTGACGGTTTGCTCTGTCCATTCCTCATTTACCTCAAGTAAATCATTCGACATTATTTCTGAAAGTGAAATGGTTGCTTTTCCAACTGCAGTTAGATTCATTCGAACGTAGTCTCCAATCTCTTTTGCTACTACAATTTGAATCCGCTCACCTTGTGTTAAAATATCACCAAACTTGGCTCGTTTCAGGCCAAGAGACATTAATGAACCGAGTACTTTGCGATGATCGACTGTAACAAATTTAACTGGATACTTCACTTCAAAAAAGGCAAGATTATAATCTTCTTCATTCGGTTCGAAATAAGTTGGATACAATAAGGCACGTTTTCGTTCAAGTCCTTCTTTTCCACCAAAAAAATCAACAAGGATTTCTCCATTTGTTCCAATCACTTGTTTTACAATTTCTTGTTCACGTGGATCAAGAAAATCCGTTAACTTTGGACTATACTGGTTCTCTACAGTCTGCTTCCATTCTAAAACTTGATCAATGAATGCATGCTCTTCTTTTCGAAAATGTTGATATAAATTCATATGTCTATTACCTCAGGTTGAAATAAGAAAGGGACCTAATATATGAGGTCCTTTTTTCTCTTAAAACATGAATTGTAGTGCATCAATTCCTCTACCAGCAAAATTAAGAACTAAGATTGCAACGATTGGAGAAATATCAATCATCCCTAGTGGCGGAATAAATCTGCGGAAAGGTTCTAGATAAGGTTCACAAATTCTTGCTAAAAATTGACCAATTCCTGATTCACGTGCATTTGGAAACCACGACATTAATATATAAATGATAAGTGCATACGAGTAAAGTACGATCACATTACCTATAATTCCGAAAATAATACTCATTTTCGACTACCACCCCTTTTCAGCGTATTCTTCGTTAGATACAATCTCAGAGATATTTCCAGAGACATCAATATTGTCAGGAGTACATAAGAATATATTTGAACCTATGCGTTGAATATCTCCACCGATTGCATATACAGTTCCACTTAAAAAATCAACAATTCGCTTAGCCTGATCATGTTGAACTCGTTGTAGGTTAACAACAACTGCTCGTCTGTTTTTTAAATGATCCGCAATTTCCTGAGCCTCTGCATACACGCGAGGTTCGAATAAAATAACCTTTGATGATTTTTGAACACTTTGCAAGCTTACCACATTTTGCTTTGCAGCAGATCTTGTAGGCTTTGTAGGTTCAACTTCCTCTTCAAAATATTCTTCCTCTTCATAATCATATTCATCTTCTAATGCAAAAAAACTTTTAAATTTTGACTTTATGCTCATTTATAACACCTCTCTTTTTAGAATTCTTTACCAACTAGCGAAGTACCTATTCGAATGAAGGTAGCCCCTTCCTCTATTGCAATATCGTAATCATTAGACATTCCCATAGATAACTCTGTACATGGTGCATATGAGAATCCCTGGGCTTGTACATCGTCTCTTAGCTTTCGTAGTCTTTTGAAGCATTCACGTATGATGTTCTTGTCTTCAATAAATGGAGCCATTGTCATTAATCCAACAATCTCAATCGAAGGGAATTTTTCTAATTCCTTTATGAAAGACTCAAGTTGTTCGGGTGTGATTCCATGTTTGGACTCTTCTCCAGAAACATTTACTTGTACAAAACATTTTATTTTCCCGCTTGCCCGTTTGTGTATTTCCTCAGCTAAAGTAATGCGGTCAAGCGAATGAATGTAGTCCACCTTATCAATAATGTTTTTTACTTTTCTTGTTTGAAGCGAACCAATAAAATGCCAAGTCGGCTCATCTCCAATTTCCTCAAGTTTCTTTATCAGACCATCGTCACGGTTTTCTCCAATATGACGAACTCCTGCCTCTATCGCTTCTTTGGCAGTTTCAACACTCACATATTTGGTAACAGCAATGATCGAAACATCATCAGCAGAACGGTTTGACCGCATGCATGCTTGTTCAATCTTTTCTTGTATGTTTAAAAGATTTTCTTTCACACTCATTTAAAATTTAGTCCTCCTTTAACCCCAAAAAACTCATCATTCTACCCGTTTTCCCGTTATCCCTACGATGCGAAAAGAAAAGCTGTTTCTCACAAGATGTACAATACGAGGAAACTTGTATATTTTCAGGAGGAATTCCTGCTCTTACCATCAATTGATAATTCAGCTCTTTTAGCTCCAATCGATACTGATTATCATCTATTTTTTCATATGGCTTTGAATCTACATGATCTAAATCTTTGACGAAATTCATAACATAATCATCAACGATATAGCAGCATTTACCAATAGAAGGTCCAATGATAGCTTGGATTTCAGTTGGATTGACATCTTCTACGCTCCAAGCCCGAACCATCTCACCTGCAATATCCTGAACAGTTCCCTTCCAGCCCGCATGCGCAATTCCGATCAGTTGTTTTGATGGAGCAAAAAAATAGAGTGGAACACAGTCCGCAAAGCAAAGGGTTAACAGAATATTTTTCTCATCGGTATATAATCCATCAGTATCTTTGATGCCTTCCTCATATGTAAAAACCCCTGCACCGAGATCCTTTTTAGTGACCTTAACAATTTTATTTTTATGTGTTTGTTCAGAGCATACCCAGGATTCTAGCGGAAAATGAAGAATGTCTGCAAGCTTTTTCCGATTTGAGATAACAGAGTCGGATTTATCATGTACATGCAGCCCCAGATTTAAGGATTCAAATTGTTCTTCACTTACTCCTCCATTTTTGGTTGAAGACCCAACAACGAGCTTTTCTGAGTACTTGCTCCAAGCTCGGGCCATTAAAACCTGTTTCGTATCCTCAATAAATGGTTCAAGCTTCATAACAACATCCTTTATACATATTTTCAAACCAATACATAATAGGTTGACAATAGTTTATTTTTTTCGAAAAATGAACCCTTCTCCTGCCTATTTTATCACATCTTAGCAAAAGAAAGGAGAATATGTTAGGAAAAATGTCAAAATTTAGCCGTGTTTATTCAATATTATTTTGTGTTCTAACTAAAATAACATCCTTGCCGACTTTAATTATATTTCTCCAAGGAATTACAACCTCATCATCACGACCAAATAAACCTAATACTTTTCCATAGCCGCCAATAACAATGGCATCGATTTTACCAGTTGTTAGGTTAATATCAATATCCCCAATATTGCCAAGTCTTTTTCCATCAACAACACTTACAACATCCTTTGCCTGAAAATCAGAAATTTTAACCATATCCCCCGCCTCCTTATAGTAACTATATGACTGTCTCAGTGGGTTTTATGTGATAAAAATAGAGAGAGTAGAAGACGTTAGAACCCCAACGTAAAAAAAGACATTCGAATGATACGAATGTCTCAGACTGTTGACAAACGCTCGCATACTTCGTTGCTTGCCTCTCTCGTCCGCTCATGAAGGCAACTTCTATTCGCGTCTTCGATCGGCTGTGCGCCTTGTCTGACAAGCGTTTTCAAGACAGTCTGGGGAAAGTAATTTACATCTAGATATCCTGTAAAAAAACGTGTAGACAAAGTCAATACTGACTTTGTCTATACTCTGAGACATTCGAATGATACGAATGTCTAGTTATTTTATTTCTTTTGGACGATTACTTGTCCACAAAATGGGTTACACCCCATTATTAATTTTGGATATTCTTATTCATTTGTTTAATGGCTGCTTTTTCAAGACGTGAAACTTGGGCTTGAGAGATTCCGATTTCTTCAGCAACCTCCATTTGTGTTTTTCCTTGAAAAAATCGTTTCCGAAGGATTAGTTTCTCACGATCATTTAATCGTCTCATACCTTCTTTTAAAGCAATCTCTTCAATCCAATTTGAATCTCGATTTCGCTCATCACTTAATTGGTCCACCACATAAATAGGATCTCCGCCATCATTATAGATTGGTTCAAATAATGATACAGGGTCTTGAATGGCATCAAGTGCAAAGACGATTTCTTCGTGTGGCACTTCTAGGACCTTTGCGATTTCTTCTGCTGTGGGTTCCCTCGAGGTTTCACTCATTAAACGCTCTCTTACCTGCAATGCCTTATAGGCAATATCCCGCAGTGAGCGCGATACCCTGATAGGATTGTTGTCTCGTAAATAGCGCCGAATTTCACCGATGATCATCGGAACTGCATAGGTGGAGAATTTTACGTTTTGACTGAGGTCAAAATTATCGATTGATTTCATAAGGCCGATACAGCCCACTTGAAATAAATCATCTACAAATTCTCCTCTGTTGTTGAAACGTTGAATGACACTGAGGACAAGTCGTAAATTACCATTTACAAGCTTATCGCGGGCTGACAAATCATTCCCACTTTGCATTTGTCTAAATAATTCCCGCATCTCTTCATTTTTTAATACTGGAAGCTTTGAAGTATCAACACCACAAATTTCTACTTTATTTCGAGTCAATTCTTTCCCTCCTAACAGGAGTTGCTGTACAAAGTTAAGTATCTCCGTTAGAGGGAAAAATATGCATTTTGAATTCACACCTATTTCCAAAACAGGTGGAAAAAAACAGAAACATCAACTACTACAAAGTATAATAAAATTTTTTTACACCATTTTATTAAATTCTTTACGCAGACGTTTTATGATTCGCTTTTCTAATCTTGAAATATAGGACTGGGAAATTCCAAGCATATCTGCAACGTCTTTTTGTGTCTTCTCCTCACCACCAATTAGTCCGAAACGAAGCTCCATAATTTGTTTCTCACGATCATTAAGTTGATGGAGAGCTTTTACTAATAGTTTGCGATCAACGTTTGCTTCCAGATCCTTGGTAATGATGTCTTCCTCTGTTCCTAGAACATCAGATAGTAATAATTCATTGCCATCCCAATCAATATTTAATGGTTCATCGAATGATACCTCGGACCTAATTTTATTATTACGCCGTAAATACATCAAAATTTCGTTTTCAATACATCTTGAAGCATACGTAGCGAGTTTAATTTTCTTTTCAGGATTAAATGTATTCACTGCCTTAATTAAACCAATTGTTCCGATGCTAATTAAATCCTCAATATTAATTCCGGTATTCTCAAATTTTCGAGCAATGTATACCACGAGTCTTAAATTTCTTTCAATTAAGATTGACCTTGCCGCCTTATCACCACTTGGAAGTTTATTTAATAGGACTTCTTCCTCATCCTTGGATAATGGCGGTGGCAATGCTTCACTCCCTCCAATATAATAGATCTCATCCGTTTTTAAGCCTAATTTTATTAAAAGTTTATACCACCAATATGTAAGTTTTAATTTTAATTTAGCCACAGGTAAGTTCTCCCTTCTAATTTGTAAAAAGTGTGAGTATGATATTTATAGGAATCTAATCGTTCTTTTTCCCCATCATGAAGCTGACTTAATGGAGGATGATATAAGCATTTTCGGATGGACAATACAATCATATTCGCCATCTGTGGACAATGTTGTATGGTTAAATGCAACAAGGCCTTTTTTCACGATATTTTCTTCATTTCCATGAAAAATTGTTATTTGGTCTGGTTTAATTGCGAGTAAAAATTGGTGCTCTTGTCCAACGCCCCGATATGGAATAAGCCTTACCCTACTTTCCCATTTATGGGATTCAGTTGAAGTATCATTTGTTAATAACTCGATATTTTTAGACTGTTCGATTAATGATTTAGGAAATAGCTCTTCATATTTCGTCGTATCTAAAATCATAACCGGGCTTTTTGTAATCGGATCAAATAATTGATTTCCACTGTCAACCAAACCTTTTAAGTTCAGGGTAACATCATCTATTTCAAGCTTCACGTCGACTATCTGGTCATAGAAAACTTGTTTCGTTTCGATGTCAGCTATTCTATTTTTAGAAAAATACCATAAGAGAGGAAACCCTATTAATACAAATCCCCAACTAATTGGATTACCAAAACCTCTAGATTGCGTCAGGATTGTACCATCAAATACTTGAACATCAAATTCTAAGAAATAATGGACCCCTATCATTCCACCTCCAATCATGAAAGTAGCAAAATAAAAGGTTAATAGCCCCTGTATAAAATATCGGAATCGTTTATAACCAAAAGCAACTCCTACGATTGCGATTGAAAAGAGTAGTTTTGTAAGAGGATGTGACCCGATTGCCGCAAAAGGAGAAACCACTATCAGGACTACTAAAGATCCGATAAAAGCACCTACTAAGATTCGCCATTTGACAATTTTACGCTTAAGTATTAGCGCTGTTAAAAGTAACAACAAGGCGTCAAAGAAAAAGTTTAATAACCAGATTACATCTAAATAAATGGACAACCTATTTCTCCTTTCACCAATAGTCACTGCTCTTTTTCGAACGCAATTTACGTAAACTAGTTAGCTTAAAAAATAGTATATAGTACATCTTATATGGAGTCTGTCACTTCATGCCGATAATAAAAGAGAAATTTTGAAAGATTAGATCTTATTTTGTCAGTTCGCCTGTGAATGAAGATAGGATGGAATAAAACGAGGGAAAAATAAAAAAAAGCGCAAGCGCCTTAAAATTGGAACATCGACTAACGATAAATTTTAAATAAACTTCTAGACCATAAAAAAGGCATTCGACAATCTTGTTGTCAAATGCCTTTACTTTATATTTAAAGAATCTTGAATGGTCTAGCTCCAGGTGCCATCAGCTCGAGGTCAAAAGCCCATCGCTTCTGAAGGCATAGAGCGCCTTCTGTCAGCGCTGTTCTTTTGCTTGTCGCCGATATACGGAAACATTAAGCTTTTCTTTTTAACCTCTTCTTTTACGGTTACGTAGGAATGTTGGTACATCGATTTCATCTTCAACATGAACTGCGCCACGTGTATTTACTTCTTGTACTGGCTCCTCACGCTTCACTTCTCTTCTTGGTGCAGCCTGAACCTGTGGTTGTGGTTTAGCACCAAAAGATGGACGTGATGGACGCGTTGGGTCTAGTTCAGTCTCTTTAAAGCCTGTAGCAATCACAGTAACAACAATTTCTTCTTTTAAGTTTTCATTAATAACAGATCCAAAAATCATGTTCACTTCTTGATCTGAAGCTGATGCAACAATATCGGCAGCCTCTTGAACTTCATAAAGACTTAAATTGGTTCCACCAGTGATGTTCATAAGGACACCTTGTGCACCATCAATAGATGTTTCAAGTAATGGACTTGAAATCGCCTTTTTAGCTGCTTCTGCAGCACGGTTCTCACCTGTTGCAACACCGATCCCCATAAGTGCAGAACCTTTATTAGACATAATTGTTTTTACGTCAGCAAAGTCTAGGTTGATTAATCCAGGAACAGCGATTAAATCAGAAATACCTTGTACACCCTGACGTAATACATTATCAGCCTCACGGAAAGCCTCAAGCATAGGTGTATTTTTATCCACAATTTCAAGAAGACGATCATTTGGAATGACGATTAAAGTGTCTACTGATTCTTTCATTGCAGAGATTCCACCAGCTGCTTGTGTTTGACGCTTTCTACCTTCGAAGGTGAACGGTCTTGTTACCACACCTACTGTAAGGGCACCTAAATCTTTTGAAATTTGTGCAATCACAGGTGCAGCACCTGTACCTGTTCCACCGCCCATACCAGCTGTTACGAATACCATATCTGCTCCTTTAAGAGCTTCTTCGATTTGTTCTCTGCTTTCTTCTGCAGCTTTTTTACCAACTTCTGGATTTGCTCCAGCGCCTAATCCACGGGTTAATTTCCCACCGATTTGCATTTTTATTTCCGCTTTTGAAAGATTTAAAGCTTGAGCGTCGGTATTAACTGCGATAAACTCCACACCTTGAACACCGTGTTCAATCATTCGGTTAACCGCGTTATTCCCACCGCCACCTACACCTATTACCTTTATTGTAGCTAATTGATCAACATTTGTATCAAACTCTAACATTATAAGATCCTCCTAATTTGCAAATATACTACTCTTGTAACTGTGTGTTATTCAAAGAAGAGACCAAAAAACCTCTTAACCTTATTCCCAATATTTTGTTCTTCTTTTGAGTTTTTAGGATGACTTTTCGCTTGAGGCTGTCTTGACGGTCTTTTCTCCGTATTTTCCACTTTAACCGTCGTACTAATTTTTCTTCCTTGAACTCTTGCTTGTTCATAAGCGAACTGCAATAGACCTACACCTGTTGAATATTGAGGTTCTCTAACTCCAATATAGTCAGGCTTTGCAATTCTAACATTACTACGTAATACAAGTTGAGATAGCTCTAATACTCCAGGCATATTTACTACTCCACCTGTAAGAACAAAGCCACCAGGAAGATCTCCTACACCCATTTTCTTAATTTCCTTTTGAACTAAAAGTAAAATTTCTTCTAATCTTGCTTCGATGATTTCAGAAATTTGTAATTGGGTAAATTGTTCTTGTTGATCACTGCCGATAATTGAAACATTGAATACTTCTTCATCAGAAGCATCATCATAGAAGGCATGTCCATGTTTAATTTTAATTTTCTCTGCATCTTCAGTAGAAGTTCGCAATCCAATTGCTAAATCTTTTGTAATATGGTCTCCACCAACAGGAAGAACACTTGTTGCTTTCAAATAACCATGATTGAAAAGAGCAACGGTCGTA
This sequence comes from Ferdinandcohnia sp. QZ13, assembly GCF_031324165.1. Lineage (NCBI taxonomy): Bacteria > Bacillati > Bacillota > Bacilli > Caryophanales > Bacillaceae > Ferdinandcohnia > Ferdinandcohnia sp. QZ13. The sequence goes on from NZ_JAVIVW010000001.1 coordinate 692,418, forward strand.
GAACCTCCACCAATATCAACGAGAGCAACACCTAGATTTTTCTCGTCATCAGATAATGAGATTGAACCTGATGCAAGAGGTTGTAAAGAAATTGCTGCGATATCAAGTCCTGCTTTTTCTACACAACGAAGCAGGTTATGTAAGATAGTACGTGAAGTTGTAATAATCGTACCTTCCACTTCAAGTCGAACACCTAACATACCACGTGGATCACTAATTTCATCATATCCATCTACGATAAACTGATTAGGAATCATATCAATAATTTCTCTTTCTGGTGGGAGAGAAATAAATTGTGCGGCATCGATTACACGTAGGACATCTTCATTGCTAATTTCACGATTTTGACGGGATTCAGTAGAAACTGCCACAACACCGTGGGCATCCTGTAACTGTACATTAATTGCAGGAACAGATACGACTACCTGATTAATAGAAATGCCTACCATTCTTTCTGCTTGCTCAACTGCCTTTTTAATAGAATGAACGGTTTCATCTATGTCAACAATTGAACCTTTTTTCAAACCCTCTGATTTAACATTACCCACACCTATTATGTTAAGAGAATCATCAACCATTTCACCGATAATAACCTTAACACTGGATGTACCGATGTCAAGACTAACACATATTTCATTGCTGTTCATTCTGTGGCACCTCCTTTTTTTACATAAACACATTTTACATATGATTTCGAACAACAACTGCTATTTTCATATGAATTTACACATATGAAAAATATTCAACAATCATAGGGATTTTCCCTTTATAAAAAATCAATTTTTTTCTATTTTATCACGAGAAAGGCTCCATTTGGATAAAATTATTCGTCTGATAACCGCAATATTTTGGAATAACCTTACTCCGAATGCAAAAACGGCTACCAAATACAAGTCTACACCAAGATGTACACCTAGAAAAGCTAAACTTGCTGCTAATAAAATATTAAAAAAGAAACCAGAAACAAAGACGGACTGATCATAAATATTTTGCAGGTGTGCACGGATGCCACCGAATAATGTATCAAGTGCCGCTAATACTGCAATTGATAAATAATTTGAATACTCTGCCGGAATCTTAAATTCCGATAACAGTCCGAGAATGATTCCGACTATTAGACCGAAGATTGGGAGCCACATATCTATGTTCCACCTTTATCACTTTTTATCTGGTTCCATATTAGGCTGCATTTCTGTAATCCTAATTGGGTCGTCATACGCAGGTATTGTTACGACTTTACTTGGCTTTGAAATTTTCAAGCGCAAATTATCAATGAAAAACTGACGCTCCGCTTCCGATGCTTTTAACTTGTTGTAAAGTCGTTCTGCATCATCGGCAATGACTTTTATTTCAATTGGCAATGGACTAATTGAATATGAATCGATTTTAGGTCTTCCCTGAATTTCCCGAATCACTGTGGTGGCAATTATTCTGTGACCATCAATTGAAATCGCCTTTGCTTGATAAGAATTTAATTCATTTATCAACCACCTTAACAAGCTAGGGGTGATGGCTGTTGCTTGTTTTCCAACTTCATTGAACGACTGCTCAACAGTTATCGTGATTCCTGGACCTGAAACTTCTGTTAGTCCAGCCTCTTTCTTTAACTCATCAAGGGTATCCTGTAAAATCGTTATTTTACTATCATCACGTTGACTTTCGTATTGCTCTACCTTCGCCTCATATGTATAAATTTTTGTCAAAAGCTCCGTATATAATTCTTGGGATTGTTTTAAATCCTCTCGTAATTCCCATAAATCACGGGTATCACGCACTTCAGGTTCTTTAATGGTTTGAAATTGGACAGCAACCATAAACCCTATTATACACGTAATGACCGTGAAGCTAATGCCTGTTTTTTTGTCCAATAAAACCACCTATTTCGCGTTAATTAATGGATCCATTTCAATTTGTGCCTTGTTCTCGATTTTCACGACAATATTATCCTGTATTAATTGGTCAGTGATTCCTCCATTCATATTTAAGGCAGGCACCAGTACATTTGGGTCACCGATTGCTGAAATTACAAATGGAGCTGGAAAAGGTGCACCATCGACGACAACAACAGGTCCGTTACAGTAAATATAAGAATCATGACTAAGTCGTTTACCATTAACAGAAACAGCTTGGGCACCAGATACATAAAGTTCATTAATAACCTTGAATAAATGACTCTCATGAACTAAATAATTGTTCACATCTTGTCCCGACGGAACGTAAGAGGCATCTTCAAGCGTAACGACAACTCCTGGACCTTTTACACCAATCTCACCTACAACCATTCGGTACTTTTCTACTTCCTCGACGAGATTGAAATAAATCTGTTCCTGTTCTTCTTTTGCGAGCTCTTCTTCTATGGCTTTAATTTGATTTTGCTTTTCGATCAACTTTAATTGAAGTTCATTATTTTTTTCATTTTGTTCGTTCAACTCTGTTCGAATTTTAGCTTCTTCATTCCATTGTTGTTCAGTTACCTGATTAGATTCCAATTGTTCCTTTGTAAATTGGTACGAGAATGAAATCATAAAGCCTAGGACTAAGCAAACAAATGAGAGAATAACGTGCTTACCCTTCACCTTCACCTGTTACCATCTCCTCATCTTCATTGGTGTTCTCGTATTCGTATGGAATAAAAGTTGGTACAACATCTAGCTCAATATAACCATTAAGAGAAGGATCCAATTCACTAATGATCGTTGGATAAGCTGTAATATTTTTCGCAAAATTCCTTACCGTTGCTTTTACCTCATACCCATCAATCATATACAATGTCATCTGTAGAGGATCATATTCTGTGGGGGTATGATGAATTTCAGAAATCAGCTTCGAAATGGACGGTTGAACTTTATTAAGTTCCTTTGCGAGCAAAGTTAAGGCTTCATCCTTCCAGTCAACTAAGATGGGTGCATCCACTGGAATTGCCTTTGAACCGAACTCCTCTGGTTTTTCAATAATTTCACCATTTTCAAGAATTGGATAAAAAGTACTTGACCCACTTATATATCCTACCCTTTTCAATTCGCTAACATTTAACTTAATATGATTTGGTAGTCTTTTTTCAATCGATACTTCCTTAATTTCAGGGTGTTTTTTTATATTTTGGATTACTATATCCTTATCGACTTTCCAAAAGCTCGTCCCAACTTGTAATTTACTTAATTTTAAAATTTGATCGGATGAGATATTTTGGTTGCCTGTAATGTTGATTTCGCCAATTTTACTAAAAGGAGATTGGAAATAAAGTATTCCTGAAAGCAAAAAAAAGAAAAACGTAATATACATAATCAGTCGTCGATTAGCCTTTTGTTTTCTCCTTTGCTTAAGCTTTGGAATCCGGTCTTCTATTGTAACAACCTTTTGCTTCGCCAAATAATATTCACCCCGCTCTATGAAAGCCACTTAAAATACAAACGTATGTATGTTTAATCAGTCATTATTCCAGTTATAAAAAAATGCGTAGAACGAAAGAATAAACGGCATGTATACATGCCGTTTATTCACCAGTACAGTAACACATACATGTTATTGTATTATATCATATTTTCCTAAGAAATGGGTGTAGAAACTGTCTAGATTCGACCAATTATTTCAACTTCCGTTTCCATTCGCACACCATGTAAAGTATAGATTTTCTCTTTTACAAATTCAATTAGGTCTAGAACATCCTGAGCTTTTGCATTACCAGCATTGACAATAAAATTCCCATGCATTTCAGAAATTTTGGCCCCACCGATAGAATGACCTTTCAAGCCTGATTTTTCAACTAATTGTCCAGCATAATTTGGAAGTGGATTACGGAAAATGCTTCCTGCGCATGGAAGATCCCATGGTTGCGTATCTCTTCGATACTCTTTATTTTTCTTCATAACAGCCGAGATTTCTGCTTTATCCCCTTCCGTTAATTGAAATGTAGCTTCAACCACAATCCCTGGTCGCTTTTTTTGAAGTATGGAGGTGCGGTATGAATATTCCATTTCCTCGTTTGATAGCCATTCAAAGGTACCATCATCAAATAATATATGAGCCTTTGTTAAAACTTTAGATACATCAGAACCATGTGCCCCGGCATTCATATAAACAGCTCCGCCGATCGAACCAGGGATCCCGCTTGAAAACTCAAGTCCCGATAATCCTTTTCTTGCAATTTGTACAGCCAGACTTACAATTGAATATCCAGCACCAACAGTAAGTGTGGTACCATCAAGTTCCATATGGTTAAGGCCATTGCCCATTTTAATGACAGCACCCTCAATCCCATTATCAGATACGAGGAGATTTGATCCCCTACCGATTGCTCGCCACTTGATACCATGCTTTTTAATAATTTCAAGCGTCTTTTTTAATGATTCAACACTATCGGGTTCGATGAATAAGTCAGCCGGACCACCTATCTTAATTGTTGTATGCTTTGATAAAGGTTCATTCACTAAAACCTTGCCGACACTTGCCTCTTGAAGTTCCTTTACAATATTGTCCATATTAACCTCCTTTATCAGCATTTCACTTGGAACAAAACATAATGTACTATATGCTCCACGTGTGCTTCATGGTACATTTGCCTATTATAGAAAAGCGTAATGCACCCAAAGCTAGAAACTATCTAGCTACAGAATTTTTACTCGTGAACAAAGACGTCTTTTCTATATTAATTCCTTCATTACATTGTACAACCGTCTTGCGGCATCTGGTATACCTATTTGAGAGGATGCTTTTTTCATTTCCTCTAGTTTGATTTGATTTAAAAGAATTGAGTCAATGTCCTTAATAAGCTGAGGGCCTGTTAAATCCTTTTCAAGTCGTAAAATCGCAGCCCCTTTATCACTTAATGATCTCGCATTTTTCTCTTGGTGGTTGTTTGTCACATATGGACTTGGCACCAAAATACTTGGCAGACCTAGAGCAGTTAACTCAGCCAATGTTGTCGCACCTGCGCGGGCAACAACAAGGTCTACACCCGCTAAAACCTCTGGCATATTGTGAATAAACGGCTTAATGATGACATTGTCAGGATTTCCAACTGCTTCTACCTGATTAATTACATTTTCATAATGAACCTCACCAGTTACATAGAGGAATTGATAATCCTTTTCTTTCACATCAGATAAAGCATGTAAAAAAGCATCATTTAACGGTCTCGCTCCTCTACTTCCTCCCACTAATAAAACGGACTTTTTCGAGCCGTTGAGACCAACAGATTCTCTGCCAGCTTGACCATCCTTGCCAATGACTTCAGAAGCCCGTGGATTTCCTGTCAGAACGACCTTTTCCTTAGGAAAGAAGTCTCCAGCTTCTTCAAAGCATATTGCCACTTTATCAACATAGCGGCTTAAAAATTTATTGGTAAGCCCTGGAATACTATTTTGTTCATGAATAATTGTTGCGATATGTAATTTTGATGCTGCATATACAACGGGGCCACAAACGTAACCGCCTGTACCAATTACCACATCTGGTTTGAAATCCTTGATTATTTTTTTGCTGTCACTTACTCCTTTTAAAAAACGAGCGACCGTTTTAATGTTATCAAAGGACAGCTTTCGTTTAAAACCTGTGATATGAATCGTTTTAAAAGGGATCCCCTCACGAACCACAATTCCACTTTCTAACCCTTTTTCAGTACCGATATATAGAAATTCAGCTGAAGGGTTTAGCTTTTTTATTTCTTTAATTAAGGCAAGTGCAGGATAAATATGACCTCCTGTACCTCCACCACTCACTACAATCTTCAAGGTTCATTTCCTCCCGTTTGGAAGTTTAATTAATCAAATGCGCCTTGGCGTATTTTCGCCCGATTTTTAGGCCCACAGGAAGTGGGTTATAAAGACGTTGCCACAGGAAGTGGCGTTTTTAGTCTTTGATCCTACTGCTCGAAAAAGTTCAATTAAAAAAATCGTGGCATCCGCCGAAGGCATTAACTTAATTCAGTCGAGGTTTGAATCAGACTGAATTAAGTTAAAAGCAGTTTAACCCTGTTCATGTAAACAGGGTTAAACCATTTTATAGTATAACATATATTCATGTGTTTTTGGGTTAATACCTTGAATACCTGCTAATATTTAAAAGGACACCGACTGCCATGAGCATTAAGGTTAAGGATGAACCCCCGTAGCTTAAGAATGGAAGGGTAATTCCAGTTACCGGCATTAGACCTGTTACAACTCCTATATTAATAATAACCTGGATTGCAATCATTCCAATAATTCCAATCCCCAGAAAACTTCCATATAAATCAGGTGCACCTAAAGCAATTCGTACGCCTCTCCATAGTAGAATACTAAATAATATGATGACAAACGAACCACCGATAAAACCCAATTCTTCGGCTAAGATAGCGAAAATAAAGTCAGTTTGTGGTTCTGGTAAATAAAAGAACTTCTGCCTACTTTGTCCTAGACCTAAACCGAATAAACCACCCGGACCAATTGCGTAAAGGGATTGAATAATTTGAAACCCCGTTCCCAACGGATCTTCCCACGGATCTAAAAAGGAGGTAATTCGTTTAATTCGGTATGGGGCTGATAAAATTAAGGCGACAAACCCTACCACACCGATTAGACCCAAACCAACAAAGTGGGAGATTCTTGCTCCTGCCACAAAAATCATGACAATACATGTACCTACCATAACCGTTCCCGTACCTAAATCTGGCTGCAACATTATCATTCCAAATGCTAGAAAAACAAGAGACAGCGAGGGCATTAAACCTTTTTTGAAGGATGTAATTTTCTTTTGATTTTCAGATAGGAATTTGGCCAAAAATGCAATCATCGCTAATTTCATAAATTCTGAAGGCTGGATGGAAAATGCACCGACTCCGATCCAACTTCGTGATCCATTACGTTCCATTCCGATTCCAGGAATTAATACAGCTACCAATAATACAAAACAAATGATGATTAGGACTTTTGCCCACGTCCTCCATGTCCAATAATCTACATTCATAATGAAAAACATTGCAATGACTCCAACACTCGCAAACAGGAGCTGTCTTTTAGCGAAGAAAAATGAATCATCGAATTTATATGTAGCCCATACCGCACTGGCACTGTATACCATGATCAATCCAACTGCTAAAAGTGTAAGAGTAGTAATAATTAAGATAATATCCGGAGTCGTTCTTTGGGTCACAATCAAAACACCTCTACATTCTAGATTCAGAGCAAGGAAAAAGCGCAAGCGCCTTAGAAGTTGAACATCGACTAAAAACCGCCACGTCCTGTGGCGAACGTCGATGTCAGAACCTCCTGTTCAAGCCCGATAAGCATAAGACGAATCACGCAGGAAATCCTGATTTCTGTAGTGATTTGGCTTATGACCTCGAGGGGCTAGGCTGCTTGTGCTAGATTAATCTAGATTGTCCAAGCCCTTACTTAAGCTTATGCACGGCGTTTATAAAAATGTCTCCTCTTTCTTCAAATGTTTTATGTTGATCCCAGCTAGCGCATGCAGGTGATAATAAAATGACATCACCTTCATTTGAAAGAGTATAAGCTTCTTTTACCGCTGCCTCAACATTATCGACCAGTTTTATAATTTCTATTCCAGCAAGCTTCCCAGCTCGTTCAAGCTTTTTCGCAGTTTGACCAAACAGTACCATTGCTTTCACTCGTTCTAGTTCAGGAACAAGGTCATCAAATTCATTACCACGATCAAGTCCTCCAGCTAACAATATAATCGGTTGTTCAAATGCGGAAATTGCCTTTTTCGTTGCTAGGATATTCGTTGCTTTAGAATCATTATAAAATTTGCGATTCTGAATCGTGGTAACATATTGTAGGCGATGCTTAACCCCAGTAAAGGTTGTTAACACTTTGGTAATCGCATTATTTGGTGTATGAACGAGCTTCGCAACCGCAACTGCAGCCAGTATATTTTCAAGATTATGGACGCCCGGTAAAACAATATCCTTAATTTCAATGATTTTTTCCTCATCAAAATAAATACTTTGATTCTTAATATAGGCACCCGTTTGTAATACCCTCGTAGTAGAGAATGGTATTTTCTTACCTTGGCTACCCTCTGCTGCAAATACAACATCCTTGTCATCGACATTGATCACACTGTAATCATCTTCCGTTTGATTTTCAAAGATTCTCGCCTTTGCCTTCACGTATTCTTCCTTCGTTCCATGATAATCAAGATGTGCATCAAATATATTTAATAAAACCGAAATTTTCGGTGCAAAATCTTCAATTCCCATTAACTGAAACGAGGAAAGTTCAGTCACGATCATATTTTCCTTTTTCGACGATTGTGCAACCTCACATGCCACTGTTCCAATGTTTCCAGCGATTAAAGGTGATTTCTCGCCATACTTTAACATTTCAAAAATTAATGTCGTTGTGGTTGTCTTTCCGTTAGAGCCCGTAATACCAATAAACTCTGCAGGAGTAATGTGATAGGCAAGTTCAACCTCCGTAATGACAGGAATTCCTTTTTCTTTTGCCTTTACAAGAAGTGGGTTGCTATAAGGGATTCCCGGATTTTTAACAATAAAGTCAAAATGATCATCCAAAATTTCGATTGGATGACCTCCACATACTACCCTTATGCCCCATTTTTCAAGCTCTTGTGCAGGCTCGTTTTCTTCAAATGGCTTCTGGTCGTTAACTGTAAGGCGGGCGCCAAGATCATAAAGGACCTTAGCTGCAGCAAAGCCGCTTTTGGCAAGACCAAGTATTAAAATATGTTTGTTGGAAAATTTGTTTGCATTTTTCAATTAAATCCACACCTCGATATAAATTCCAAGAATCGCGCACAATAGTCCTACCGTCCAAAAAGTTACAACAACCCGCCATTCGGACCATCCCACTAATTCATAATGGTGATGTAAAGGACTCATTCTAAACACACGTCTGCCCGTTGTTTTAAAAGAGATAACTTGAATAATAACAGACAATGTTTCAATTACAAAAACTCCGCCAATTAAGATTAGCAAGATTTCGAGCTTTAGGGTAATCGCAACTGTTGCAATCGCACCACCAAGTGCAAGTGAACCTGTATCACCCATGAATACTTTAGCTGGGTTTGCATTAAATACAAGGAACCCAAGAACTGCACCGACTACAGCCACACAGAAGATTGCAACATCATATTGCGCTTGATTCCAAGCTAATACCGCAAATGCACCAAACGCAATTGCAGCCGTACCTGAAACTAATCCATCTAATCCATCCGTTAAATTAACAGCATTGGAAAAACCAACTAACCAAAAAATTAACAGGAAGACATATAGAATTCCTAACTCAAACTCAAAATCTGTTCCTGGAATTGAAATCGCAGTTGAAAAATTATTTTGTTTAAAAATAAAATAAAAAATGATAGCAATAGCGATTTGACCAAGTAATTTTTGTAGAGAGGTCAAACCGAGATTCCTCTTTAGTACTACTTTAATAAAATCATCTAAGAAACCTAACACCCCGTATCCCAAAGTTACAAATAATAGTAAATATGTTGTAACCGACAGCTCCCCTAATCGAGTCGATACTAAAATTGTCGTAAGTATAATCGAAACCAAAATAATGATTCCACCCATTGTAGGTGTTCCCGATTTTTTTTGATGGGATTTAGGACCTTCCTCACGAATACTTTGTCCAAATTTTAATCTACGTAAGAAAGGGATAAAAATGGGGGAGAGAATGACGCTTATGATAAATCCTATGGCAATCGAATAAATGACTACTTCTTCGATCATCTTTATCCCCTCCCTTTTTCAAGCATTGCTAATTTTCTAAGATGCATGGTTATTTCGTTTACTGCTTGATCGTTTTGCTTCATACTTTTCAGTTCATTTGTAAATAGTTTAAATTTTGTCATTGTATCATACCCATTTTCTTCGATTTTTTTTAGATAGAATTCCAAGATTTGATTGAGTGCTGGTAGTGGATCTGTTACTACGAATACAGGGAAATGATTGGGAAGAAACAGGGGTAATTTTTCATCCTTTGGCCAAACTGCTGCAACTGCACCATTATAAAGTGCTTGCTTTAAAAATTTATCCCTTTTTTCTTGTTGAATTGAAATATAAAGTCCTCTTTTCGTTACGATAGTGGGGTCAGTAGTCACTTCCTCAAAATCAAAATTCTGATGATTGAACCCATACGCTTCTTCAAAAAGAGTCCACATATCTTGATTGGATAACAATTAATTCAACTCCTTAATTGCACGAGCAGCAACAAGGCGGTCATCAAATGAATGAGTCTTATTCCCAATGATTTGATAGGTTTCATGTCCTTTTCCAGCAATGATTATTATATCATTCTCACCCGCATTTGAAATAGCATAAAAAATTGCTTTTTCACGATCCGGGATAGTGATATAAAATTCTCCCTCTACCCCCGCTTCCATCTCCTTTAAAATTTCGAGAGGATCTTCCGAGCGAGGATTATCAGATGTAAAAATGGGGACATCCGCGAATTTTGTTGCGATTTTGGCCATAAGCGGACGCTTTGATCGGTCTCTATCTCCACCACATCCAATAATTACGTTGATTTTCCCTTTTGCAAACTGTCTAACTGTTCTTAAGACATTTTCTAAGCTATCAGGGGTGTGTGCATAATCGACAATTACAGTAAAATTTTGCCCTTGGTTCACGATTTCAAAACGTCCGGGTACACCTTTTACCTTTTCGATTGCCCTAATTATTGTTGAAATCGGGATCCGAGACACGATACCAGTAGCGATGGCAGCCAAAACGTTATAAACACTAAATTGTCCAATTAAATTCGTCTTCACTTCGTAAGAACCAAACGGTGTAATTAAATCAAATTCTGTCCCAGAGGCGGTCATACGAATGTTAGCAGCCATAATATCAGCCGTCTGATGAATTCCATATGTAACGATTGTTGCTGAAGTGGATCTGGCGTATTCCTCTGAAGCAGTGTCATCATTATTCAAAACCGCAAATTTCGGATTATCTTTATCAAAGCGATTACCTAAACTAGCAAACAACAAACCTTTCACTCTTCGATACTCATCAATTGTTCGATGGTAATCCAAATGATCCTGTGTCAAATTTGAAAACACCGCTATATTAAAATCACATCCGTGTACCCTACCAATATCGAGTGCATGGGAAGAGACCTCCATCACAACCCTCGTTACTTTAGCAGAAACCATTTGATGAAAAAACTTTTGAAGTGTTACTGATTCTGGAGTCGTATTCTTCATTTCAATTGTTTTTTCACCGATTTTTGTGTACATCGTTCCAATGAGACCTGTTTTTTCACCGGCTTCTTTAAAAATCTCTTCAACAATATGGCTTATTGATGTTTTACCGTTTGTCCCGGTAACCCCAATTAATTGGAGTTTATGTGTCGGTTGCTGATAAAACGCATCTGCCATTACAGCCATTGCCCTTCTTGTATCCTTCACTTTGATAACAGGAATCGATACCCCTACATCTTTTTCAGCGATGATAGCAACCGCACCTTTCGCTTCAGCTTCTGATGCAAATACATGGCCATCGAACGTACTACCTTTTACACAAAAGAATAAACTTCCCTTTTCTACCTCCCTCGAGTCCATTTCAAGAGATGTGATAAAAGGATTGTCATTACCTTTTTCCGTAAAATCATGCAGGTTCGCTAATAAGTCCTGTAATCTCATCATGAATTTTACCATTCCCTCTCGAAAAATTTACCCAGGAATTGTATCAGATTAACATAATACGCTAGTCCCCGTGTGTTGTCTAGTACCCTAATTTCCCATAAATAAATGGTTAAAAAGGACACCCTACCAAAAATTTTATTCCTCTATATTAAAGGTATTCCTTTTTATAGAAAAAAGAAGTTTGAAAGGGGGAAAATCCCCCTGAACTACTTAGTTCTTCTTTTTTGAATCTTTTTGGTCTGTCGCTTCCCCAAGATGGATCCGTAATGTTGTTCCTTCTTGCACCCGTTCTCCTGGATTTGGTGCCTGGTCAACAACAACATTTCCTTTTCCACTGATATCCAATTTGATATTCATTAATTGCTGCTGTAATTCCTTTTTCGTTAAACCAATTAGATTTGGAACCTCAAGATATTTTTTATCCGTCCACAATCTGATTTCTTTTTCAATTTGTTTATCTCGCTTTTCAATTCCTAGCAATGGCAGGCTTTCACGCATAATATTTCCAACAATCGGTGCTGCAACGACCCCACCAAATTGAACTGTTCCCTTCGGGTTATCAACGGCAATATAGACGACAATTTGAGGATCATCTGCAGGTGCAAAACCAATAAATGATACAATATGGTTATTTTGAAGGTAGCCGCCACCCTTTTTTGATTTTTGAGCGGTACCGGTCTTTCCACCTACACGATAACCATCCACATAAGCGCCTCCACCTGAACCTTTTGCTACAACACTTTCAAGTGCATATCTTACTTGTTTAGACGTTTCTTCGGAAATGACCTTGCGCTTTGCTATAGGAGAATTACTTTTCACCACTTTTCCTGTAACAGGATTGATCCATTCCTTCGCGACATATGGCTGATATAAGGTTCCACCATTTACCGCTGCAGAAACAGCTGCTACCTGTTGAATCGGCGTTACCGCCACCCCTTGACCAAAGGCCGTTGTTGCTAATTCAACTGGACCTACATTTTCTGGTTTAAAGAGGATTCCAGTACCTTCTCCCTGAAGGTCAATCCCTGTTTTTTGACCAAATCCAAAATCGCGAACATACTTGAACAATGTATCCTTCCCTAATCTTGTTCCTAACTCAACAAAACCAGGGTTACAAGAGTTTTGAACAACCTCTAGGAATGTTTGATGGCCATGTCCGCCGCGTTTCCAACATTTAAGTGTAGCTCCCCCGACCTTGACAAAACCCGGGTCATTAAAATGATCATTATCTAGATTCACTTTTCCTTCTTCTAAGGAAGCAGCTAGAGTTATAATCTTAAAGGTTGAACCAGGCTCGTAGGTGCTCCAAACAGGAAGATTACGGTTGTACACTTCTTGCGGAACATTTCGAAAGTTTGCTGGATCAAAATCAGGTCTTGAAGACATTCCTAAGATTTCACCATTATTAGGATTCATCGCAATCGCAATGATTCCATCTGGATTGTATTGTGCTTCAGCATTATCGAGTTCACGTTCAATAAGAGATTGAATTCTCGTATCAATCGTTAGCTTTAAGTCAAGACCATCCTTAGGAGGTGTATAATCATCAGCGATATCCGGCATTCTTCTTCCTTTTGCATCGGAATAGAATTGCACACTTCCTTTTTCACCCTTTAATTCTTCATCATAGCTTTTCTCAAGCCCTGTTAACCCTTGATTATCAATACCGGCAAAACCTAATACATGCGAAAGATAGCTACCAAACGGATAATGACGTTTCGAATCTTCCGCTATGTATACACCCTTAATTCCCAGCGCGCGAACTTCATTCGCTTTTTCATGAGAAATCTTTCTGCCCTCAGGATTGATATAGACTTTTGATTCATTTTCAGTTATCTTTTTATACGCTTTTTCTTTTGACATATTTAAAACGGCAGCAAGTTTTTCTGCTGCTTCTGCAGGATTCTCAATTTGCCGAGGAACGACTAGTACAGTCGGTGCACTCTGGTTTGTTGCAAGGACGACGTCATTTCGGTCAATGATTTTTCCTCGTTCCGGTTCAAATGGAATATCCCGGCTCCATGAATCCTTTGCCAGTGCAGTTAGCTTATTCCCAACGAAAAATTGAACATATCCAAGTCGAACATCAATAATCAAAAATAATAAAAATCCTATAAATAGTACTAATGAGAGTCTTTTTCGTACTGTTACATTCGAAACACGCATATAGATGTACCTCCTATTAAACTTACAAATCAAGGCTCGTCTAAATATATGCTTGTACAAGAATGAATAGAACGAATGTATCGATATCGAATTGCTTGGTCATAAAAAAAAGGAACTGAAATATCAGTTCCCCAGACTGTTGACAAACGCTCGCATGACTTTAGTTGCTTACCTCTCTCGTGCGCTCATGACGGCAACTTCTATTCGCGTCTTCGATCGGCGGCGTGCCTTGTCTGCCAAGCGTTTTCAAGACAGTCTGTAGATAGTTAGTTATATCTAAATATCCTGTGAAAATTTGAGTAGACAAAGTCAGTACTGACTTTGTCTACTCTCTGAGGAACTGAAAGATCAGTTCCCTTCTTGTTCTTTCTTACTATTTTCGCTTTCTTCAGCTGGTTGTTCAGCTGTTTCCTCTTGTGGTGTGTATGGTCGTTCTAATTTTACGGATAATGAATCACCGTCTTTAATGATAGCCCCAGGTTCTAAGCTTTGTTGGACGACATATCCACTACCACTATGTGAAACTTTTATATTAGTTAAATCAGCAACTCTCATAACATCCCTTATTGACCAATTTGTCATATCTGGCAAGGTCGCTTCCTGATCAGTAAGTAGAAAGACCTGTTCGTTAGGTAGTATTTTTTCACTTTGACTTGGACTTTGGGCGATAATATTCTTACCTTTTCCAATTACAGTTGCTTTAAGCTGTAACTTATCAATTGAAGCTTTAGCCTCTTCAATTGATTTTCCAACATAGGAATCAACTTCAACTTCTTTATCCACATTCACATTATTTTCCGTATTTTGCTCTATTGGTTGTATATTTAGGTATTGTAAGCTATTTTTCATCACATGATTAAATACCATCACAACAGGTTCGTGACCAATGTCTGTATCTTTAAGCTTAGGCTTCTCTACAGCAACATAGACAATTAATTTGGGGTCATCCATCGGTGCCATACCTAGGAATGAGTATAAAAAGTTACCCCTTCCCGATAAATACCCACCTTGTGGACTTGGAATTTGAGCAGTACCTGTTTTCCCAGCAACTTGATAGCCTTCAAGATCATAGGCTTTTCCTGTACCATCTGTTACAACTTGCCGTAATAAATTTAACACTTTTTTAGTCGTTTCTGCTGAAACAGGTTGTCCCACAACTTGAGGTTTGTGATCAACAACCGTTTTATCTGTATCCGGGTCGACGATTTTTTCAACAACATATGGTTTCATCATTTTACCGCCATTAGCGATCGCTGTAGCTGCTTGTATCTGCTGAATTGGAGTAACAGAGGATGCTTGGCCAAATGCGGTTGATACTCTATCAATCTCCCATTTAAAATTGATCGTGTTTTGAACCTCACCTGCTAAATCGATGCCAGTTGGTCGATCAAGTCCAAAACGTCCCAAATACTCCAATAATTTATCCGTTCCTAATTGTTCATTGGCTAACTTCGCAAACGCAACGTTTGAAGATTTAAGGACACCTTCATCATAGGTAATCGTCCCCCAACCTCTCCTATTATGGTCACGGATTGTTTCTCCTCCAGCTGTGTAGCTTCCTGAAGCAAAGGTTGCATTTCCATTATATACTCCTTCTTCAATCGCTGCGGCCAATGTAAAGATTTTCATCGTTGAACCTGGCTCAAACGGGTAGGAAATGGCATCATTCAAGTAGTTTTGGATATTTCGAACATTTGGGTCAAAGCTCGGTCTCGACGACATTGCTAAAATTTCACCCGTTTTTGGGTTTGCGACAACACCAATGATTTTTTCAGGTTCATATTCCTTCATGGTCGTGTTCATGGCGTCCTCTAAAAACGTTTGGATTGTTTGATCAATTGTTAAATAAACATCGCTTCCATTGTCAGGTGCGACAATCTGCTCTTTTGCGTCCGGTAATTTAAAGCCTTTCGTATCACTCTGGAATTTCATGTAGCCATCTTTTTCTTGAAGGTACTTATCAAGACTTTGTTCAATTCCCATCTTTCCGACCGTTTCCGTCTCTTTCGTTTTGGGATCAGTTACCATCTGTGCATAGCCAACAACATGTGAGGCAAAGGTCCCGTTAGGATAGTAGCGTTTTGATTCTCTTCTAAACGCAATACCCGGTAATTCTAAACTTTCAATTTCCTGTTTGAGTGATGTACTAATATCCCGGCCATAAGTCCCGAATTCAACCTGTTTCCTTTCAGGTTTTGTTAATATTTTATACATCTCGTTCTCATCCATGTTCAAGAGAGGTGAAAGCTTACGAGCCGTTTCTTCGGGATCAACAACATGTTGCGGGTCATCTTTATCTACCGTTAAATCTTCATCAAGGATTGCGACAACAGTATAAGAAGAAGTATCCTCAGCAATTGGGTTTCCATTACGGTCATACACCGTTCCTCGATGTGCTTCAATTGTTCTTTGTTTCGTATATTTTTTTTCTGCTAATGCCGCTAAAACAACACCATCAACCTTACCAGTACCTTGGATATACACAAATCTTGCCATCAATGTAAAAAAGAGCAAAGCAAATATTATACTAATAAATGCTGCTCCTCTATTTATATTGTTATTTTTAACCTTCATTTTCATGTTTTAATTCCCTTGAACAACTTTAACATTGTTTTCATTTAAAACAAGGCCAAGTTCTCTCGCTTTTTCCCAAAGACGTTCGTATTCGCTTAATTCCTGGACTTGTACATAAAGGTCATTATTTGTTTTTGTTTGTTGACTGATTGATGCTTCGATTTGTTGGATTTCGATGTTTGTATGATAGATCGATACTTGGTTAGATATGATTTGAATTGCGCAGAACATTACAGCTGCAGAGAATACAATCCCTAATACCTTTTCTCCTAACGTAAATCGAAACTTCTTTCTTATGGTTGGTCGTGTCTTCGGTGACTGATCTGGTTGGTAGCTTTCTGTTTGCCTTACTTTGTATGCTAAATTACCCATCATATCCCTCCTCAAGTACCTATCGTAATATATTGTTTAAAGTCTTTCTGCGATTCTTAACTTCGCAGAACGAGCCCTCTTGTTTGCCTCAATTTCTTCTTCTGTAGGTAATATCGGTTTTCTTGTAATAAGTTTTAACTTTGGCTTGTATTCATCAGGAATAATCGGAATGCCGGGTGGTAGGGGTGGACCTTCGCTTGCCTTTTTAAAGGTAACTTTACAAATTCTGTCCTCTAGTGAGTGAAAAGTAATAACACTCACCCTTCCTCCTGTTGCAAGAAGCTCGATTGACTGATGAATCGCATCTTCAAATACTTTTAACTCATCGTTGACCGCAATTCGAATCGCTTGAAAAATCCTTTTTGCCGGATGCCCGCCAGTTCTTCTTGCTGCGGCCGGGATGCCCTCTTTAATTAATTCCACCAATTCTCCAGTGGTTTCAATTGGTTTCTTCTCACGTGCGGCCTCTATTTTTCTAGCAATTTGTTTTGAAAATTTTTCTTCACCATATTGAAAAAAGATTCTTACCATTTGCTCATATGACCAATGATTTACGATGTCATACGCAGATAATGTTGCATCTTGATCCATTCGCATATCAAGTGGGGCATCGTGGTGATAGCTAAATCCTCTTTCCGGGGTGTCCAATTGTGGGGATGAAACACCTAGGTCAAACAAAATGCCATCAACAGTTGTTACACCTTGTTCATGTAATTTATCAGTTATGTTAGCAAAATTACTTTTGATGATGGTAACAATATCACCATATTTAGCAAGCTTGGCCTTTGCATTTTCGATTGCAACATCATCTTGATCAAATGCATATAGCTTACCTTTGTTTGAAAGCTTTGAAGCTATGTATGAGCTATGTCCTGCTCCACCAAGTGTGCAGTCTACATAGATGCCATCTGGGTCTATCTTTAATCCATTTACAGCCTCTTCTAATAGAACGGTTTTATGTTCGAACATGTTAGCACCTCTTATAATCATCTGTGTAATATCCTTATTATCTTTAACACAATGAATAATTATATATCAAAACCGATCATATTTTCAGCTATATCAGAAAAAGATTCCTCAGAAGCGGCGAAATATTCTTCCCACTTGTCCTTACTCCAAATTTCTATGCGGTTTGATACTCCTAGAACCACACATTCCTTTTCAAGCCCTGCATATGAAAGAAGAGGTGATGCAATATTCACTCTTCCTTGTTTATCAAGTTCACATTCAATGGCTCCAGAAAAGAAAAATCGTGTGAAAGCGCGAGCGTCTTTTTTTGTTAATGGGAGTGTTTTTAATTTTTCTTCAAGTATTTTCCATTCAGATTGTGGGTAACCGAACAAGCACTGATCAAGACCTCTCGTTAAAACAAATGTTTCACCAAGATTATCTCGAAACTTCGCAGGTATAATCATTCGGCCTTTCGTATCAACAGTATGATGGTATTCTCCCATGAACATATCCATTGTCCCCACTTTCTGTATTTATCTTACCACAATCCCCCACTTTCCACCACCAGTTTTTATAAATTTTTACCAAACAAAAAAAATCCCCGGAAATTCCGAGGATTTTCAATACGAACTACATCTTTATCACTTTATGTTTTCCGTTAAATTCAAACGGAAGAGCTAATAAATCTTTGATAAAATCGTCGCCATATTTATTTAAATAGTAAAAAACATTCCATAATCTCTCCTGTGGGGAGCCAAGTGGTAGGAGTGATTTTTCAATTCGGTTAAAACGATTTAATTCAATCTCATTACGTTTTAGGATACTTCGATTAAATGTATTTTTTAGAAAATCAAATTGCGATTGAATATTTTGGGCGTTCTTTAATAAAAGATCTGCCAACCCATGGTCCACTTCTAGCCCCACATTCCTAACCTTTTTATGAATTAGCTCGACTTCTTTCTTTGCTTCTGAAATGATGCCATCTACATCAGCCGTTTGTTTTTCCAGCCATGTTTCTTTCGCTTTTGCAAGCTCCCCTGACAACACCGCTTGAATAGTCAAGCCAATTTCTTCTATATTAGACTCAATTGCTCTTTCTAAAATTGTCATCATTAACCGCGGAAGAACAGGGGGCATCTTAATTTCCATTACTTCAAATACCTTTTTAAGCTCTGCCCAGTATGATACTTCACCAGGTCCAGAAATAAAAGCAAGTGTCGGAAATAAGAACTCCTGCATAACCGGTCTTGTTACTACATTATTGCTTAATAGTTCCGGCTTTTCTATCGCAACCTTAAGCAATTCATCTCCACAAAGGATACATTCATTATTTTTCCCACTAAAAATATCATGCTCCACATTGTACTCAAGCAAAATCCGTTCATCATTTTGCGTATAAAAAAGGTTTGCACTAGATTCATTCATGTCGATTGTTTTAGGGTATTGATAGGCAGACAAAACTTCCTGCTGCATTAACAATGAATCATGAATCTCTCTATTTTTTTCAATCATTTTTTTAAAATAGGGTGATTGAAGTGTTCTAATTTCTTTTGAGCCAGAATCCACAAGAACGAGCCCAGTTTCTCCAAAAAGTTCATTGATAATTTGTATAAAGAAATCAACGTATGTCTTTGAATTTTTCACAAATCCATTCAGGAGTTCTAAAAGACTAATCGTATGATTGGTTTCACCATACGTCTCAAAGACTTCTTCAATCCATTCCATGAAGCCATCCTGTTTAATTTCTATTGAAGATACCATTGTCTTACGGTTGTGATATTGTGGAACTGCTCTTTTTCGAATGCCAGTTTGAAGATTCACATAGAGATGATTGATTTCTGCAAAATCATGATCCTCTCCAGCAATCCAAAATACTGGTATAACAGGTATATTTAATTTTTCCTCTTGTTCTTTTGCAAGCTTAATAATAGAAACGATTTTATGAATGGTATATAACGGTCCAGTCAATACCCCTGCTTGCTGCCCACCAATCACCACAACACTCTGTGTGTCTAATAGCTTGTGTATATTCTCAATCGTATGGGGATGATAATTTAATCGTTTATTAAAAGAAACTAAATGCTCCACAAGTTTCTCACGTTCAAAATGTCTCTTTTCTAACTCTTTTTTTCTCACCTCATACACTAGGGGAGATTGGATATCGTAATCAAAAAATTTCTCTATATCCATTTTATTAGAAAGATAATCGTTTACTAATCGATTTGAAGATGGCAGTGAGAGATCCAAAACCTCCATAAATTCTTGTTCTTCCTTTCATATCCAGTTTATATCTTAGTTGAGTATAGCACGCTTTTTTGAGAAACCAAAAATTACTGCTCATTGTTTCGAAAATTTATGCTGTGACAAAAATTCGTTGAACAAGCCCGATGAGTAGTAATAGAAAATACACAACCGTGGAAGCAAGGAATACGAAACGCCAAGACTTCCTTAAAACTTTCACTGTTTCAATTTCATGGTTTTTCCTCCAAGTCATATAGCCAATAATCAAAATGGTCATAAGGAGGATGAGGAGAATGAGCCAAAGCATGCTTTTTCCAACAATCACAAGTAATAAATAATGCACTGCAATAAGAAAAAATAAGGTCGTTACATCAACCGATAGAAAAAAAGATTTCCGAGTACTTTTTATGATAAATCTACTAATCAAGTAGACTAGGACGAATCCTAGTAGTGGAATTGTAACAAACGTCGCAGCGATTCCTGCAAAAAAGTCGACCATTCCTTATCCCCCTTTAGTTTCAAAACCTTTTATAGAATTATATAGAAATTTTGTTATAACTGCTTCCTTGCTCATCTTTATTGCTTCTTTTAATACGTAGCCTAAAATGGCATCAATTTCTGTTTTTCTTCCTTCTTCAATGTCACGGAGCATGGATGATTTGTTTTGAGCTGTATTTTCACATATCGTTTTTACAAGTTCCCACATTTTTTCATGATTACAAGGTATGACAGAGATGATTTCATCGAATAATACTTTCATTTGGTTATGAAAATAATCATTTTCAAGCAACTCCCCATTTCTAACACCAAAAAGGGCAGTTAATGGGTTGATGACAGCATTTGCAATAAGCTTAGATGTTACAATTTCATACCAATTGTCATAGTATTCAATTGAAAAATCAGGTGTTTTGTCCTCGAGTGCCTCATTTTTCCCTTTAATTACTCCTATTTTCGTCCGACCGACACCTGTGTGGATGACTCTAGTTTCATCTACTTTTAGTGCGCCATGTTCAACAACACCCACAAGAATCGTAGGATTTTTCAGTTTTTCGATGAGGTTAATGTGGCTCATTCCATTTTGAAGGAAGCAGACCGTATGTACCTTCTCTAAGTCAAGAGTGTTTGATAAAACTTCTTCTAATATGTATTGTTTCACCGCAAAGAGAACAATGTCTTCTTCTATTACAGATGCTGAGCTTGTAGCAGCTTGTACTCTATCTGTTTTTGACGTATTTTGTTTATCAATAGTTACACCATTTTTGTTTATTTCGCTTGCCTGGTGTTTGGTTCGTGTATAGATGGTTACATCATGTTGTTCTGCCAAATATCCCGCAAAAAGCAATCCGATGGACCCTCCACCAATAATTCCAATCTTCATTGCCCCAACTCCATAGTTTGTCCTCCCTTTATTTTACCAAAAAGTCCGACAAAATGCCTAGTAGATCTACTACGAAATAAAGGCGAAAACGTAGGAGCATGACAAAACCCCAAAGTTTACTCCTTGGGGTCTTGTACCTATTATTTAAACCGGATAAACAGGGTGTTTTTTGTGTGTGACATTGAGTTCTTTTGTTTCATATACAGCTAAGCGCTGGATGAGAACACTCCTTAGATCAGCCGCTGGGACGATATCATCAATGATTAGCTCAGAAGCTAACTTGTATATATCGATTGCCTCTTTATACTCCTGTTGTTTTTGCTGAACAAAGGCAATACGTTCTTTCGGATCTTCAATTTCATTGATTTTATTTGAATAAACTGCATTTACCGCCGCCTCTGGCCCCATTACCGCAATTTGGGCAGTTGGTAGGGCGACGCAATAATCGGGTTCAAAGGCAGGACCTGCCATTGCATAAAGACCTGCACCATATGCTTTTCTGACAATGACTGAAATCTTCGGTACAGTAGCAGAGCTCATAGCCGCGATTAACTTTGCACCATGTCTAATGATTCCTGCTCTTTCAACCTTTGTACCGATCATAAATCCTGGAACATCTGCCAAAAACACTAGAGGGATATGGAACGCGTCACATAAAGTGATAAATTTTGCTGCTTTGTCTGCTGAATCTACAAACAAGACGCCACCCTTCACCTTAGGCTGATTCGCAATGATTCCCACTGGTCTACCGTCAATACGGGCAAGACCTGTAATAATTTCAGGTGCAAATAGTTTTTTTATCTCATAGAAACTTCCTTCGTCAATGAGGGCATCAATCCCTTCATACATATTAAAAGGGGCATTCTGATTAACCGGAATTATTTCTTGTAGGCTCTTGCCTTCCTTTGGTGGGACTGTTTCTGCAATCACCGGTTTGTTCAAATAATTAGCAGGAAAAAACTTTAAATAATCCCGAGCACTTTGGATTGCTTGCTCTTCATTTTCAGCAAGTACATCTCCACAGCCACTAACGGTACAGTGCATTCTTGCACCACCCATTTCCTCCAACGTAACCTTTTCACCAATGACCTTTTCTGCCATCCGAGGGGATCCCAAATACATAGATGCATTCTTATCAACCATGATGACTATATCGCAAAAGGCTGGTATGTAGGCTCCACCTGCTGCCGATGGGCCGAATAAAATACAGATTTGAGGAATCATACCTGATAATCTTACCTGATTATGAAATATCCTCCCCGCTCCGCGTCGGTTCGGGAACATCTCAAGCTGGTCCGTTATTCGCGCTCCAGCGGAATCTACTAGATATAAGAGGGGTATGCGTAACTTTTCTGCCGTCTCTTGAATCCGAATAATTTTCTCAACTGTACGAGCCCCCCATGACCCCGCCTTTACTGTGGAATCATTCGCCATAACACATACTTTTTGTCCGTTAATGTCTCCAATCGCGGTAACGACACCATCAGCCGGAAGGTCTCCTGCCGTATTGTTCGCATATTTACCATCCTCTTGATAAACTCCATTATCAAAAAGAAGTGCAAGACGATCACGAACAAATAATTTATGTTGTTCTTTCAGCTTTTGATGGTATTTTTCATGACCTCCTGCTTCGATTTCTTTGCTTTTTTCTACAAGCTTTTGGTCTAAATCCTTAGTAGTACGAAGCATGGTTACCCTCCTTCCATTATTCTAGAACAAGTAATACATCATCCTCATTTACAAAATCACCAATATCTACTTTTATGCTAGCAATCTTACCTTTTTGCTCGCTTTCAATCGGAATTTCCATTTTCATTGATTCCAACATGATAACCACTTGACCTTCTGAAATCTTATCACCTTCTGAAACTAATACTTGTAAAACGGTCCCTGCCATGCTAGCTGTGATTTCATTCATCTTGATTCCCCCTAGTGTTTTTTCATCAAAGAAATGTAGTTCGTGTTATATTCTCCTTCGGTATATGATCCTTCATTTAAAATTTCTTGAAATAATGGGATATTTGTCTTTATTCCTTTTATCACAATTTGATTAAAATAATCCTTAGCTATTTGAATCGCTTCGGGACGATTATCTGCTTTAACAATTATTTTGGCAACCATCGGGTCGTAAAATGGTGTAACCGTCGTCCCTGCTGCATAACCACTATCAATTCGGACACCTTTTTGATTTTGAGGCAACGTAAATTCTTCGATTTTGCCTGGGGAAGGGAAAAACTTTATCGGGTCTTCTGCATACACGCGAAATTCGATTGAATGCCCTGATGCCATGATTTCATTCTGAGCCAATGGCAGCCTATCTCCCCTTGCAACAAGCAACTGCCATTTAACTAGATCAAGATTCGTGATTATCTCTGTAACCGCATGTTCAACCTGAAGCCTTGTGTTCATCTCTAAAAAATAGAAATTTTCCTGTTCATCAACAATGAACTCGATTGTTCCGGCATTTGTATAGCCTACGAATTCTGCAGCCTTTTTTGCTGAATGACAGATTTTTTTACGTGTCGCTTCCGAAAGAAAAGGAGATGGTGTTTCTTCAATCACTTTTTGATTGCGACGTTGTATGGAGCAATCTCTTTCAAAAAGATGAACAATTTTTCCGTGATGGTCACCAAAAATTTGCACCTCAATATGTCTTGCATTCGGGATGAATTTTTCAATAAACATTTCATCATTCCCGAAATACGATTTGGCCCTACTTTTTGTTGTTTGAAAAGCTTTTTGTAATTCTTCATCAGAATGACAACACACCATTCCGATTCCGCCTCCACCTCCACTTGCTTTTAACATAACAGGATAACCAAAACCTTTTGCTAACTTTAAGGCTTCTTCTACGGTTTGAATGCCCTTTTCACTCCCTGGGACTACAGGCACACCCGCATCAATCATTGTTTGTCTTGCTTTCACCTTATCCCCCATTAAGGAGATCACCTCGGGTGTTGGACCTATAAAAACAATCCCTTTTTTAGCTACTGCTTTGGCAAAAGTTGCATTCTCCGATAAAAATCCATAACCAGGATGGATTGCATCAACCTGCTCTTTTTCTGCTACTTCAATGATTTTGTCCATTTGAAGATATGATTTCATAACCGGTGGTTCGCCGATTCGATGAGCTACAGTTGCATTTTTTACAAACGGCAATTCTTGATCTGCATCAGAATAGACAGCGACTGTTTCAATCCCCATCTCATGACAAGTTTTCATAATCCTCGCTGCTATTTCACCTCTGTTTGCAATCAACACTTTTTTCAAGCTCATTTCCCCTTTCGCCAAAAATCAAATACGCTTTGGCGTATTTGTGCCTGATTTTTTTCGAGCTTGCTCGAAAAACTTCCTTTGAAAAATCGTGGCATCCGCCGGAGGCTTAACTTTATTCAGGCGGGGTTTGAACACCAACTCAATTGTTTACCCGTATGCTTTCATCCCCTACTTAAAAAATAGAGGACTTCTGCTGAATAAAGTTAAAAGGTGCAATATATAATTTCTACATACATCTACATATTCCTGCACCATATTGAAAACGCTTTCTATATTTTTCTACAGAATTTTTTGTTTTTTTGTTATATAATGAATGTACGATTAAATTAAAACAGTTTTTTATTGTAGAATCGCAAGGGGGATATCAAATGTATACGGCAAAGGTTGAGAAATTATTAGTAAACTATAAAACTCTTGAAGAATTTAAAGCATTTAAGGAATATGGCCTCCAGGAGCTATCCATGCTGGAAGACCTTGAATCAAATATTATTGAAAATGATAGCGTTTCACCTTTTTATGGGATATTCTTTGGCGATAAATTAGTGGCACGTATGAGCCTTTATCGTGTTGATAAAAAATTCAACAAATACTTTGAACCCGCACAGGACTACTTAGAACTGTGGAAGCTTGAAGTTCTTCCTGATTATCAGAAAAAAGGCTTTGGTAAGGCATTAGTGGATTATGCTAAATCCTATAATCTACCGATTAAAACAAATCCACGTGTAAAATCTTCTGAGTTTTGGGAGAAAATGGGTTTTACACCTGCAGCCTATAATATGGAACGTGACCTTGGAGAAAATCCGCTACTTTGGTTTCCGGAAGGTGTACATGAAGTCGACTAACAAATGAGCCTCTGGCTAGATAATAAAAAGAAGAAAACAGCTGAACATCATGTCAGCTGTTTTCTTCTTTATTTTTCTACTCGTTCAAGGTTCCCATTTCTGTCCATTTGAAATTTTACCTTTTTACTTCTTTCATCTTCTTGAAGAACCACCATTTTGCGGGCACGTTCCATAATCTCAATTAATGCTTTATAATCTTCCTCTATTAATTGAATATTATTTTCTAATGTGTTATTTTCTGCCTTCAAGGCTTTCACTTGGTCTTGGAGTTTGCTTATTTGATTGTTCAGGCTCTGATTTTCTTTAACAACGCTTTGAAGCTCTTTTTCTGTTTTTTCGTATTCCTCAAGGAAACGGATGACATCCCTTAGTTGTAGCTCAGGTGATTTGCTAAGTGTAATTTCAGTAGTTTCAGGTTCTGCTTGTTTTTCCTGAAGCTGTTCTCCGTTATTTTGCTTTTTTAATTCTTTACGCTGTTTTTTCGCAAGTTCAATTCCAGATTTATATTGTTTGCGCACATACGAATTCCATCGAAAACCACAGGCAGCTGCAGTACGTGAAAGTGTACGACCTACCTCTTCAAAGGCGCCTAATTGTGTTCCTCCCTCACGGATGTGGCGCAATACTACTTCTGCAAGTAATAAATCCTCATCTTGAGTCCATGCATCTTGACGTGTTGAAGTCATATCTTTCCCTCCTATACTTTTTTACTTATACATATGCATGTAGTAGAAAAGATAGACTACTCTCACTCTAGTAAGAAAATAATTATTCTTTACGCATGATTTTTCGAACGGCCTCAAGATGTTCGTCCGTTACCCACAAGGCTGAACATTCCTCAATTTCTTCAAGCATTCTCTCCTTTAAACCTGTAGCCAACCATTTTCTAATCACTACCTTTTTGTATGCTTTTACAACTTTAGTAGTATGCAAGAATTCATTAGCTATAATTTCTTCACAATTCCTCTTCAGATCGTCGTCTGATAGGACATGTTGAATAAACCCAATCTCTTTTCCGTCTTCAGCAGAATTTATGTCTCCAGTCATAAGAAGGTGATATGCTTTATCAATAGATATTCTTTCTAGTAGGAGCGATGCACCACCCCACCCTGTGGTAATTCCTTGTTTTCCTTGAACAAAACCAAATCTACTTCCACGGGATGCTAGTCTATAATCACAGGCGGTTGCAAGCTCACATCCCCCACCAATTGCTAGTCCATTCAATAGAGCAATCGTCGGTTTGGATAATGTTGCAAGTTTGTATAGGATCATCCCCATTTTACTAAGCATTTTGTATGCTTCTTCAACCGTTTGAAGGTTTTGAAATACCGATAAATCCCCACCTGAACAAAATGCTTTTTGCCCAGCTCCTGTTATGACGAAAACACGATCATCCTCGTTCTTTTCAACCTCTGTAATCGTTTGTAAAAGTCCATCCATTACATCATAATCAATTGCGTTCCATTTCTCGGGTCGATTGATCGTAAACCATACAATCCCCTGTGTATCACGGTTAACTATGTATTTATTCATCATTTTCCCCTTTATCCCTTTTACTCTAATTGTACTGGTATTAAACAGGGACTCGCAACTTAGACAAATTAAAAAGCGTATGAATAACAATGTTATTCATACGCTTTTAACTTGTTAACAAAGATTATTTGCTAACAACTTCTTTTCCTTTGTAAGTACCGCATTCTTTACATACGCGGTGTGCTAATTTCATTTCACCACAGTTTGGGCAAGCCACCATACCTGGCACTTGTAATTTGAAATGTGTACGACGTAATCTTTTTCTTGTCTTAGATGTTCTTCTAAAAGGTACAGCCATTATTCCCACCTCCTTAAAAAAATGAATAGATAAAGATGGATTTTATTCGTCTTCAAAGAATTTTGCTAGTCCTGCCAATCGCGGATCAATCTTGTTCTTTTTGTCATCTTCGCTGATAACTTCCCAATCTTGTCCTGATTGTGGCGCAGCATCTTCTGAGTTCGAATCATCACAAAAAATCTGCATCGGAATTTCAAGTAAAATATTTTCCTTGATAATCGGAAGTAAATCAATTACTTCGCCTCGAATTTGATGAACATCCTCGTCCGACTCTAAGTCATAAACAGATGTATCTTTAAGTAGAAACGTTTCAGTTGTTCGGATCTCGAATGGAAATTTTACATCAACCAATGTTCGAGAACAAGGCAGAATCATTGATCCTGAAATTGTTATATGAAAGCTCGCTTTTGTAGAACTAAGATCAGCACGACCGGTTATTTGCACCGGAGAAATGTCTCGTATCGATTTTTCGAGCTCCATTATGTCCTTTACATCAACAGTTTCATCAATCGTTAGGCCTTTATGAGCCAACTGATTTAATTGATTAATTGTCCATTTCAATTGAAATCACCTCGAAGCGCAACAAAGGTAATTATAGCTTTGCAGATTACATTTGTCAATATTTTTTCTTTACACTATACTTGATGTGTAGATACTTTTCTACTATATCAGCTTTTCCATTAAAGTGAAACTTCAATCAGTGGTTTTTTTGAAATAAAAGACGTGCTAGTAAGACTTTGCAAAAGAACGTCGCGATTTTATATCGCTAATTCCCACCGATTGTTAGTTGAGACCCACATGATGTGGGTCTCAAAGACGTTGCTACAGGTCGTGGCGTTTTTAGTGTTTGTTCATTTAATTGGACTTTTACGGGCAGTTGTCGTCATCTAACTAATTTTTTAATTTATATTAACGTTTAAATGTGGGGGCTTACTGCCCGTTAATGCGGGAAAAAATGATATTTAAAAGTAAGATTTTAATAATAAAGGATGAATAGGTGAAATAATGAAGGCTGTTGGTGTAATTGTTGAATATAATCCTTTCCATAATGGACATAAGTACCATCTTGATGAAACAAAGAGGAAGACAAACCCTGACTGTACAATTGCCGTGATGAGTGGAAATTTTCTACAACGTGGCGAACCTGCCTTAGTATCGAAATGGGCAAGAACGAAAATGGCATTGGAAGCTGGCATCGATATCGTCATTGAATTACCATATGCATTTGCGACTCAAAAAGCAGAAAACTTTGCAAACGGGGCGATATCACTTTTGAGTGCTCTTCATTGTGAAGAAGTTTGCTTCGGTAGTGAAAATGGATCAATCGATGACTTTCAGTCTACTGTTGAATTTATGAAAAGTAATCAACACTCATATGATCACACCGCCCGGCAGTACTTGAAAGAAGGATATAGCTACCCAAAAGCAGCATCCCTTGCTTATTCTTCACTTACCAATCATGATACATATGTTGATTTATCAAAACCAAATAATATTTTGGGCTATCATTACGTTAAAGCCATCCATGACCAAAATAGTTCATTAAAGGCAGAAACCATTATGCGGACATCTGCTGGCTACCATGATGAGACATTTTCACACGAATCAATTGCTAGTGCAACCAGCATTCGCAAAACATTATTTTCTGCTAAAAAAAACATCGAGGAAATTCAAAACTATCTACCCGTGTCCACTTCCAAATGGCTTTCAGCTTATTTCGAGGAGTATCAGCTTTTCCATCGGTGGGAGGATTATTTTACTTTATTAAAATACAAGCTACTGACATCTACACCATCTGAATTGGCAACTATTTATGAGGCTGAAGAAGGAATTGAAAATAGACTACTCACTTATATTTCAGAATCAACTTCCTTCAAAGACTTTATGGAAAAAATTAAAACAAAACGCTATACATGGACTAGATTACAAAGATTATGTGTACATATCTTAACAAATACAACAAAAGAACAACTAAAAAAGATCAATGAAAACCCGGTTGCAACCTATATTCGCTTACTTGGGATGTCCCAAAAAGGACAGAGCTTTTTAAATTATGTCAAGAAGGATGTTGAATTACCCATTCTCTCAAAGGCGACGGGCTTTTCTGATGACCTTTTTACACTCGACCAGAAGGCTGCTCAAACGTATGTAGCTATTTTCCCTGAACCTCTTCGCACCCAACTTCTACGACAAGAATACGCCAAACCACCGATTCGATTTAATGAAGAACAACAAGAATACCTATAAAAAGTAAACAGTCGCACCAATTGGTAGCGACTGTTTTTCATTATTTATTCTTATCAAGATTCTCTAAATAGTGGAGCGCGTCTTCAAATGTATCAACAGGTACAATTTTCATATCACTCTTGATATCCTTCGCCGTCGCTAAGGCTTGGCGATAATCTGAATCTGCTGCCCCATTTTCATTTGGTGCAAAGAAAATATCCACATCAGAATTGTTGGCAGCTACTATTTTTTGACCAATTCCACCGATTGGACCAACTTGTCCATCGATATTAATTGTTCCTGTACCTGCAATCCGCAATCCGTGAGTTAAATCCTTTTCAGTTAATTGATTATAGATTTCAAGGGTAAACATAAGTCCAGCAGAAGGACCTCCAATTTTTTTGGTATTTATTTCAATCTTCGGGTCGGTCACCACTTCAATATCTGTAATTAATTCAATTCCAATTCCAATTTTGTCAGGATTATTTGGAAAAGGTGCAAGTGGAACAGAAACAGTTTTCTCTTCACCATTTCGTTCGACGGAGATTTTAATGATTTCATTTTCTTTTTTTCCGGCTACATACTCCATAAATTCTGTATGTTCTTCGATTTGGTGACCATCCACCTCAAAAATTCGATCACCTGCTTTTAGTTCTTTTTCCGCAGGCATTCCTTCAACGATTCCCATTATGTAAATTCCATTGTTTTTAACCGTTACAGGCTTGTTTGCATGCTGATAAGCAACAGTGATCGCTGATTCCTGTGAGTCCTCCATATAAAAAAGTTGTCGATTGGTATATTCCTCATCACTTTCATTGTCACGTCTTACATGATTAATCGGTAAAATTTCATGATACTTTTGTAACTTCGCCAATCCATAACTAAAAATATTTGCTTGCCCCATGCGAATCGTCGTTAACATGAATTCACCTTCATCTTGATAGCCGTTTTCCACTTCAATAATTGGAGCAAGCTCTGTTGCCATTCCAGGCTTAGTCACGTAATATGGGAGTTGGATAAAGGTGCCTAGAATCGCTAGCACCACCCCAACTGCAAGAGCTTTTAAATAAGCCTTATTTCTCTTTTTCTTCATTCAACAAAGACTCCTTCCACTTTGCGATTGCCGCTTGGATTGCGGGAAGATGTTTTCTTGTTTCTTCTTCCCCAGCTAGGATAATGTCCTCAATATTTGTGAAAGCACGTGCACTATAATGTCCAACATGTGGCCGGATCATAATATCAGAAGAAAATTCTCCATACTTCACAAGCTCCTTTTGCATAATATCAATACTTTGCAAAATCACATCAAAAATTGAAGAAACCTCTTCATTTATTTTAACATGTGAGACGTCAACCGCAATAACTATATCAGCTCCTATATCTTTTGCCACGGAAATAGGAACCCGATCAATTACACCACCATCTACCAGAATTCGACCATCTATCTTTTCAGGTACAAAAATTCCGGGGATAGCAATACTTGCTCGAACTGCATCTGCGACAGGTCCATCTCGAAACACTACTTTTTCACCAGTTAATAAATCAGTTGCAACAATACCAATGGGAATATCTAGTTGCTCAATGTTTTTCCCATGGGTAAAGACACGAATTAATTCCTTTACTCTTTTTCCTGCAATAAACCCCATCTTCGGTACAGTGAAATCCAAATAATACTTCCGCTTAAAAGCAAGTGCAAGCTTATATAGACGATCGATATCTAAACCCGCTCCATAAAAACTTGCGACCAATGCACCCATGCTTGCTCCTGCAATAAGATGGATTGGAATTTTATTTTCTAATAGTACTTTGATTACACCTAAATGGGCGAATCCTCTTGCTCCACCGGACCCAAGTGCCAATCCAATTATAGGCTTGTTCATCAGAATCATCCCCTGAGTTAATTTCATTTAATTTTCCCCGCATTAACTGGCAGTACTGCCCTCACATCACAACTTTTAGGAAACCAATAAAGCAAAGTACAAGTGAGGTCAACTGCCAGTAAAAGCCGGATTGTTCAACTAACATTCAGTAAGGGGTAAATACTCCCCTCACTGAATGAAGTTTCACGTTATATCATTATATGAAAAAAGAATTGAAAACTTGTACATTCTTTTTGGTCTAAACATGCCACCCATCTACGTATATTTAAATAGATGTACAAACCATACGTTTGTTTCTTGCATTTTTTTCACTTATTTTAATGACATTCTAGAAAACAATAGAGGATTGTGAAAATTGTGGGCTCTCTTATTCTATCACTCAGATGATCTCACTATAAAAAGAAGACTTCAGTAGGAGGAGTACCATTGATACGTTCTAGATTTAAAACTGTAACAATTGCAGCAGGAATTTCATTATTAACAATTGCCCTTATTTATTTTCCAAAGGAATCATTGGAGGCTTCTAGGGTTGGTTTGGAAATGTGGTGGAAGATTGTATTTCCTTCCTTACTCCCTTTCTTAATCTTATCAGAGTTATTAATTGGTTTTGGGATTGTTAAATTCATCGGTGTTTTATTTGAACCATTAATGAGACCCCTATTTCGAGTGCCAGGTGTGGGTGGATTTGCATGGGCCATGGGTATGGCTTCAGGATTTCCAGCAGGTGCAAAATTGGCTGCACGACTTAGGCAAGAGAAACAGATTACGAGGATTGAAGCAGAAAGGCTTGTTTCCTTCGCAAATGCTTCAAATCCCCTATTTATATTTGCCGCTATTTCTGTCGGCTTTTTTGAAAATCCACAGTTAGGGATCTTACTTGCAGTCAGCCATTATGTTGGGAATTTTTGTGTAGGTTTAATCATGAGATTCCATGGTAAAAAAGGGGATGAACAAACACCTAAAGATGAAGAAAAGAAAAGTATCATTGTAAAAGCCTTACAGGAGCTTCACCGAACTAGACTAAAGGAAAAAAGACCATTTGGTCAATTATTAGGTGACGCGGTTACTACCTCGATTCATACATTGTTAATGATAGGAGGATTTATTATTCTTTTTTCTGTTTTTAATAAGCTCCTTTCATTGATTAATGTGATTGCATTAGTTGGGGCTGGACTATCCATCCTATTAAAACTCTTTCAGCTACCTTCCGAGCTTAGCATCCCACTTATTTCTGGAATTTTTGAAATAACGACTGGTTCAATGATGACGAGTCAATTGGAACATATTGACTTACTTCCAAAAGTAATTACCGTAAGTTTTATCCTAGGATTTTGTGGACTTTCTGTTCAAGCACAGGTTGCAAGCATTTTAGCAGAAACGGATGTTAGGTTTAAACCCTTTTTTATTGCGCGAATAATGCACGGGTTTATAGCAAGTGTCATCACATTTCTATTATGGAATCCACTTTATGCAAAAAATGCTGGTTCAGAGGAAACACTCGGCGTCTTCTCTCCATTCGTTTCGGAACAAACTACCGATTGGGTCGAAACGTTATGGAACGGGTTATTGACGTACGGGCCACTCTTTACAATTATTTCGTTGCTAGGTTATATTGTTATATACTCAAGCAAAATGAAAAGCCCTCGCATTTAATTTGCAGGGCTTTTGAATTTCTCCTTAAGCGCCAATTCAACTGGCTTTGGTACAAGCTCGGAAATCTCACCATGATATTTGGCAGCTTCCTTTACAATGCTTGAGCTTAAGAACGAATATTGATTATTTGTCATCATAAAAAAAGTTTCAATTTCTTCATTTAAAATACGATTCATTGATGTAATTTGCATTTCATACTCAAAATCTGAAACAGCACGAAGGCCTCGTAAAATTGCATTCGCATTCTTCTGGCTCGCATAGTCCATCAATAGGCCAGAAAAGGACTCAACTTCAATATTATGTAAATCTTTCGTGCTTTCCTGTAAAAGTTGGATTCGTTCTTCTACAGTGAACAATGGCTGTTTTGAAGAATTATTTAATACACACACATACATTTTATCAAACACTTTTGCTCCTCTTTTGATAATATCGAGGTGCCCATTTGTTACTGGATCAAAACTCCCTGGGCAGACGGCAATTCTAGTCATTTTGTTTCCCCTTTCTATTCTTCTTCATGTCTATATATAGATACCCCAATGATTCCATACACTTCATGACGAACTAAACGAAGGTTACCAATGGATGACTCTAACGAAACATCCGATCCATGTTCTGCAACAATATAACCGTGTTTCGTTAACAACTGATGTTTGCTTATTTCTTCGATTAACTCAATTAATTTTTGTTGTTTATATGGTGGGTCTAAAAGGATTAAATCAAATTTGATATCCCTTTTTACAATAGCCTTTAATGCTCGAAACGCTTCGTTTCGATATACTTCTGCATGTTCAACAAGTCGACATGTTTCTAAATTTCCTTTAATCGTTTGAATTGCTTTTTGATCACGGTCAACAAAGATAACCTTATCAATTCCACGGCTTAAAGCCTCAATTCCAAGTCCTCCACTTCCTCCAAATAAATCAAGTCCATTCCCTCCATCAAAATATGGACCGATAATATTAAAGATGGCTTCTTTCACTTTGTCTGTTGTTGGTCTAGTAGACATCCCTGTTACCGCTTTCAAGTGAATACCTTTCTTCGACCCGGATACGACTCTCACTGCTATCACCACTGTCTATGTAAATTGAATAAGATTATCCTACCATAAACGTAAACGTTTGTTAATGAAATACGAAAAATTCTAGGTCTTATGTTTATCAAAAATTTTTCTCGGATAATAAAAATATGTCAGATGATGTATACACAATTTTCAATTGGTCATAATTAGTAATAACAACATCATTCGAGGATGTTGTTGCCAACCGCGGAGAAGACTTACGTTTCCCCATAAGTTCTTCCTCCGGTTTCTCCTCTCCCTTTGCCTTCTTCCATGTGAACGGTAAGAAAACATGGAATGGAAGGACCCTGCAGGTAGACTTGCAGGGTTTTTTTGTTTTTATTTGTTACCTATTCGTGTTAAAGTAGACATGGAAAATATGAATTTAAGGGGAATTTAGGATGATACAACGTTTTATTGAGATTGGTGAAGGATTTTCTGATATTTATGAACTCGTTGAGCTTGTAAGAGGAAATAGACACAGAGTTTCAAAGCTATTTGCATTTCATACAACGATTCAGGATAAACAGGTTAGCTCATTGGCAGCTGCATTTCAACCGACGAATCCTGGGGATTTTCAAGCAATCTATATTTGTAGAGAAGGCATTCCTAATCCAAATATGAAACCAAATCAACGTTACACGCTATTTGCAGAGGTAGCGAAAGAACTTGATTTGCAAATCATCACACTTGATGTAAAGCCTTCTACGATGTTTCATGAAAAAGAGCTCTATTATCAGCATTTAATCGGAATTTTACGAATGAATCGTTACATTCCGCCAATGAAATAAGGAACAAAAGCAGAAGCGCCTTGGGTTGAACGTCCACTAAATACTGCTATGTCCTGTTGTAAACGTAGACGGCAGCACATCCTCGTAAATGCTATGCATTTTCTTCGGGCGATGATTATGCTCTCGAAGTTTTCCTTGTCCAGGGCAAGTCCGACAAGCATAAGAGCGCTGACAGAAGGCGCTTCCTGCCTTTCGAAGCGATTGGCTAGACCAGAGTGGGGCTAGGCGCTGGAGTTGGACTTGTAATCACCCAATAAAGGTTATCCACAATGATAAATTTTATAATTTCCTAGACCACAAAAAAAGCTTATCAAAAGCAAGATGCCTTTGATAAGCTTTTTTATAAACCAATTTTATAGTCGTATTCCTTTGCACGATCTGGTTTTTTATTCTCAAATTCAATCTTTAAAAATGGTTTATAGGACGGCTCTACCTTTTTTACAAAGGCAAGAGCGTTTAATTTTTCTACGATTGAATCCGTATTTTCCATATCGTTATATAGGACTACGTATTTAAGTCGTTTTGATACATAATGAATATTGCCAAATTTACGCAGCATTTTGGAATGTTTGAGCGAATGTAGCCAAACGATAATTCCTTGGCGTTGTCCAATCATCGTGTTTTCTCCTTATTTCAATAGATTACATTAGATTATTAAATAGTGTAGCATAACAAGTTAAAATTTTACAATATGAAATAAAGTAGAAAACTTACCTTTTTCTGAAAATAACATGATCATCAGCTATTCCTTTTGGAATAGCATCACTTACAACCGCAAGCCCCACCACTTCCACAGCCACCACCGCAGCTCGAAATGGAATCAAAATAAGGATTCCCCGTTGGGACTTTAATATACTTTGATACAGCTCCACCTAGTAGCACACTAATTTCATCAAGGACCTTTTGTAAATTATCCTCTGCTGTTTTAAAATTAGCAATAGATTCGTGAAGATCGAGTTTTCTTTTTAGTTCCCTCGTCTCTTTTGAAACGGTTCGAAAATCAGGATGGTATTTCCCAAATCGTTGAACCTCTTCATATTTTTCCTTCATCCTCTGAAAATCAGCAATTAACTTTTGTGCTTCTCGATCTTGTTGTAACATATATATACAGCTTCGGTATTCCTCTGCTAGTTCTGAATGTAGAATCATTGATGAAATTTCTTGAGCCTCGTCAAGAATTTCAATTTTTTCAATTGTAGCAATCAAAATTAACACCTCCACAATCACTATACCACGAATTTTTACGAATCGCATCTCTGTGATAACACATGCTAATAAAAGTTAATGTATTTGAACATGTATCGTATGCTCAAGAGGATATGTAGTTAAGTCATTATGTACAACTTGAATCGCTAAAGTATGTTCTCCTCTAGTCAGTCCTTTAATAATAAAGGCTGCTGTCGATATTTTTTCTACTCTCTTCCCATCAATAATGACATTCAGATGACCCTCTCCATCCCTTTTCTGACCACCACTTTGTTTGAATGTAAAATTCGGAATCAAGCATTCTAGATATACATCATTCCCTCTAACCTGATGTTTGACTTGAAAGGTTCGCTCAATTTCTAACTCACTTGTTTCGCTAAAATAGGTAGGGTGAATATTATCGGCTACAGCTTTTTCATTTATCTGAATCGGCGAGCATAGAAAAGAATAAAGCAAAATATACATGTACATATTCTCCAACTCCTTTTTTCCTAGTTTTTCCTTTTACTATTCAAATATCCTTGAACATTAAAAGAAGGAGCCCTACTAAAGGTGGCTCCTTGCTTAATCACTTTGTCGCATCCCTTGATACATCTGTAGCATAAATGAGGCCATCTCTAAGGACTGGTTTATTTTTTGAACTTTATGTGGAATGGTTTGTTTGAAATAAGCCTTTGCCTCATTTTCCATCACTTGAAAATCTCTTGGATTTCTCGTTAATTTACGGTACCAAACTGGATTTTGACGGACAAACGCGTGTAAATGTTTTTTTGAATTGATGTATTCATATGTGTCTTGTCGCATCCTAAACTCCCTTCTCACCTAATCTTTGCGAAAAGCAAAAGGATGATGATGCTTTTGGGTAGTGTTCAGTTGCTGTTGATTTTCGTTGCCACGAAACTGGTGAATAACGGCTTGAATGGTTGAAATTGCTTCCCCTACATTTGTGATTGTCTCCTGGAGATTATCCATATCTGCATTTTTAATAGTTGAAAAAATTTTACCAATAAAATCGCCTTTTCCACTTTCTTCTTTTTTACTATCTTTATCTTTAAACTTATTCCACTTCTCATCTTCCTCACCGAGTATATACCAGTCTTCGTATACTTCCTGCCATTTAAGTGTTCCTTTTCTCACTTCCTGTACAAGTAAAGGATGTTTTTTGACGAAGGCTTTAAATTCCTGAACGGATGGATGAAGCTTTCTCCCCAATTAAATCACCTCGATATTCATACAATTGCCTACTATAGTTTATC
Organism: Ferdinandcohnia sp. QZ13; assembly: GCF_031324165.1. Taxonomy (NCBI): domain Bacteria; kingdom Bacillati; phylum Bacillota; class Bacilli; order Caryophanales; family Bacillaceae; genus Ferdinandcohnia; species Ferdinandcohnia sp. QZ13. The sequence continues at coordinate 729,728 of NZ_JAVIVW010000001.1, forward strand.
TTTATTAAATTGAATGGTTCGCCCAAATTGCCAAAACGATAGGTAAATTGATAAAATGAGAATAATAAAAATATTATGGATTTGAGGTAATGTTAATGGAAGATCGGATTCTACATAAATTACAAACATTTTTTCTAGAAGCAGATGAAAAAGAAAAACAAGCAATGGAACATGTAATCGATGCGGTGATTCGTAAACAAACAAAGGAAAACGGTTCGTATATCGGCGCTTTATTACAGACAAATCGACGTGTTATTGATGACGAAACCTATGAAGTTATCATTCCAAATACGGAACTTATTCATAATTCATTAAAAATTGTCCATGGTGGAATCACTGCCACTTTACTTGATTCTGCAATGGGCTCAATTGTACATCATGTCATCCCTCAGGAAAAAGCTGCTGTAACAACCGAGATGAAAATAAATTATGTGGCACCAGGGATTGGAAAAGAATTACGCTGTGTTGCAAAAATGATTCATAAAGGAACAAAAATATGTGTGACCGAGGGAAAAGTATACCGCGATGACGGAAGATTAATCGCACATGCAACTGGAAGTTTCTTCATTATTGACAGACCGATAAAAAAATAACGCGATATAAAAAACCAGTAAGCAAAACCATGTCAGGTTCGCTTACTGGTCTTCTTCATCCCAGGCTTGAATAAAGTTTTGAGTGTAGTATTTTTCGTACACCCCTACTCCCAGGTAATTGTATTCTTCGTTTAATAGGGTTTCTCGATGACCTTCGCTATTTAGCCAGCCTTCTACAGCAGCAATTCCGTCCACATATTTTGCTGCAATATTTTCTCCTGCCAATTGATAACTTATCTCTCCATCCGCAAGTCTGTCTGCAAGACCACCTTTTGTTGGGGAAATATGGTCAAAATATTGATTGACTCGCATATCTTTACTATGTAAATACGCAACATCTGCTAATTGTTCGTCGCTTTTTAATGGTTGTATTCCATGTCTTAAACGGATGACATTTGTAATATCAAGGATTTGGGCTTTAGTGCCCTGTTCAATTTCTTGCCACTTTTCCGGGATGACCTCTTTAGCTGAAAGTAATTCTCCTCGGTAGGCTAATTCATAGGGTCGAAGTTTGATTAAAGTTCTCCCGTCTAAAAAACGAATACTTGATATTTTGTCCGTAAATGTATCCACGTATAGTTGAATATAGACATTTCCCATCGCAATTAATGGTCTTGCGTTCAATTCATTATCTGTTAACTCAAACCGATAAGGATTCTTATCAACGTTTAATGAAATTTTAGGCTTAATTAAACCTTTTGAACGGATTTCCTCTACCGGTTGTCCAATTGCAAAGGGTTCAACCAGAACATCATCGCCCGTTCCATATACCGTGACAACTCTCCCATTTTCAATTCCCACCTGGATATAATTTTGAGGATTTGTATTATACACCCACCAGTCATAGTCATAGGAAGAGCGATCAATTCGTTGGGGTTCCCCTAATTTTTCTTTGATCTGCGTACTATCCATTCCAATGAACGAGATCAGGCCATTATATTGGTGAATTTCTTTTTGAAGAGGAATATTTTGTTTGGTTGTGCTCGAATGTTTTAATTTGGTTGCTGTATGTTCAACACCATTCACGAGTTCTGTTCTTCCGTGATTAATAGAAATATAATAAAAGCTAGAGACCAATAGTAAGATGGTTACTGCAATCCTTGCCAATTTCAGACTAACCACTTCCTAACATTAATGGTATTTCTACTATGTATATTTAAATTTTGCTAGAGTTATGCGTTATTGAAAAAAATAAACAGGCACCCAGCTGGTGCCTGTTTTAATGAAGTTGGTTTTGTTCAGAAATATCACTTAAAGCTTCTCCTGCCAAATTATCAGATGTTTCATTCGTCGATAAATCACCTAGTGATAACATTCCAACTAATTGGTCATTTTCTACAACAGGTAAGCGTCTAATTTGATGTTTCGACATCAGCTGGGATGCTTCCTCAAGAGAAGTATCTGGTGTACATGTAATTAAGTCATCACTCATTACATTTGTCACTTTATTTGATCCCGATCTTTTTTCCGCATATCCCCGAACCACTAAATCACGGTCAGTGATCATTCCAATTAATTTTTTATCTTCCAAAATTGGAATCGCACCAACATCTAAATCCTTCATTTTAACGGCTACTTCATAAACATTATCAAGGGGCGTACAATATTCAACATCAGTACTCATTACGTCGCGAACAGAATCCATTGTAACCTCCTATTTCCCAATAAACATTTGTGTCCAATAATGTCGCTTTGAACCACCTTCTGCATACCCAACACCGATATGGGTAACGTCCTTCTTCAGGATATTCGCACGGTGTCCAGGGCTGTTCATCCATGCATTTACCACTTCTTGTGGTGTTCTTTGTCCAGCAGCAATATTTTCTGCAGCCGTACGATATGAAATACCAAAGTTTCGCATCATCGTAAATGGTGAACCATATGTTGGTGAAGTATGTTCAAAATAGTTTCGATCTCTCATATCTACGGATTTATAGCGTGCTACGCGTGACAGTTCCCAATCAGTTTTTAATGCAGGTAAACCATATTTTGCACGTTGTTGATTGGTTAGTGATATAACCTGATTTTCAATACTTTTGACATTATCTATGATTGGAATTGTAACTTTCTGACCTGGATAGATCAGGTTTGGGTTTTTAAACTGCGGGTTTGCAGAAATAATTTCCGACAAACCAACCTGATAACGTACGGCAATTTTCCATAGAGAATCACCTCGTTGTACGGTGTATGTAGTTGTACCTTGTCCATTCGCTATAAATGGATGACTTAAAACAAACAATAAACTCAATACAATAAAAAGTATTTTTTTCAATCTTGTCCCTCCTTTCGATGTTAGTTTGACCAAAACAGAAAAATTTCACCAAAATATTTTTTATTTTTCGTGACATATTAATGTCAAACGTTGCAACTTGTATCTTTTCGTACTATTATTATACTGAGAACATATAAATCGTTGCTTGACGGTTTTTGGAGGGATTTATTATATGAGATTTGAAAAAACGGGGATTGAGAACGTTACAATCGAATTACCAAGATTAACTGACATAATGAGATCACAAGGATTTATTCTCGCAGGTCAGTGGGATTATGAAAGAATTACATACGACCGTAAGTTTGAAATTAAAGGTGATATTTACTATCTTCGCGTTCAAGGTTATGCGGTTGAAGGAATTATCGAAGAAAATGCAACAGATGCTGTCATTAAACTACTTACTCCATTTGTTGGTAAGTACTATTACCCACATGGAGTTGAATATGGTGAAGATGAAAACTTCCCTAATTCACTAGTTGAACAATGCAACCGCATCCTTGCAAAAGTTAAAGAAGAAATCGATGCAGTTGTAAACGCATAAATCAGAAAAGCGTATACACCTTGGGTTGTACGTCTACTAAATACTGCCACGTCCTGTGGCAAACGTAGACGTTAGCACATCCTGTGCAAGTCAGACAATCGCTGGAACCCGACGATGGGCTTTCTCCACCGCAGGAGGAGTTAAGCAACCTCGAGGGTCTAGGTGCTGAAGCTAATCAACAACACAAAAAGGAACAGCCAATGCTGTTCCTTTTTGGTTAGGTTGTCACAAGTACTTTTGAGTTTGTAAGGCCTTCTACTTTAATAGTTAGACTTGAAACACTAATGTCAGTCATACTTTTTATCTCATGTAAGATTGCTTGTTGTAATCGTTCACAGGTCCTTTTAATTTCTAAGCCGTATTCAATGGCAATTTTTACTTCAAGGGCAATCCCTTCCTCTTCTTCAATAACCGTAATCCCGTTTTTATGGAAATTTCGATTAAGGATGCCGGTAACCCCATCCTTAAAGCCAGAAACAATCGTTACCCCTTCTGTTTCCTCAGCACATATGGATGCAATCATTGCCAGCACATCATTCTTAATATAAAGGGAACCATTTTCCAATGATTTACGAACCACCCCAACCACACTCCTTCACATTGTCAAAGTCACAAAGATTACTCCTACCATATGCAAGAAGGACTGAATTGGGCACTCGTCTAGAAAAATTCTTTTACCATAATCGGTTTTATTAAATGACCTTACGAAGCTCCCAAGTTAAAAATCTACCATCCTTCTTCGTACATCTCATCCCAAGCTTTTCAAACAACCGGATGGATTGATAATTACTATCACTACATTCCATTAATACCTTTTTCGCATCGGCTTGAGTAACTAACCAATCAATTAAAGCATCAACTGCTTCATAAGTTAAACTCGTCTTCTGATAATCACGATTCATCGTATAGGTCAATTGTACATTCCCTTTCTTATCAGGTTTGCCATGAAGATAAATATCGCCAATGATCCGTTTATCAGCGTAATTAATGATTAGCCATAATCCCCATCCATAATGACTCTCATCCTTCTCAAGCTTTTCTATATAAAACGGAAGAATACCTGTAATTAATGGAGATGGCCAATTTTGTGGAATCGTTATAGGTGATCGTTTTTCAAGTTCTTTGCGATGAAATACTAACGATTTGGCGATATCCAACGAACATGGAACCAATAATAAGTTTTCTGTAAAGATTTCAATCATCCTTAACACTCCCCTCTAACGAAAATGAAAATGGCTAAGGTGTTAATTATGTGAAACGAATTACAAAATAAAAAGGTGCTCTAGAATATTGTATTCTAGAACACCTTATACATATTACAAACAATCCTATTTGTAGTTCGTTAAAAGCCTAATATTGCTTTTAAAATGGATGTAGTTTCTCCACCCTTATAAAAGACATACAACAAGAAGTATACTGCTACACCCGTTATTGCTGTAAAGAACCAAATGATGCTTGTAATCGGACCAAGCTTACGATGCTTTGCAATTTTATTTTTATAGCCAAGATATAAGGTAACGACTCCAAATATTGCACCAGTGGTTGCTAGAAAGATATGAAAGATTAAGAAAAACGTGTAGTACACTTTCACATCGTCTGGACCACCAAATGATGTATTTCCGATAAAAACCGTTCTTGACATATAAATAATAAAGAAGATCAAAGCAAAAATCGCAGCAGTCGTCATCGCTTTTTTATGTGCTTCAATTTTTTTCTGTTTTATAAAATACCAACCGATGGCAACAGTTACTGCACTTAAAATGATAAAAGTGGTGCTAATCGTAGGCAGAATCGGTAAATTCATGTTTAACCTCTCTCACAGTTTCTCTTTGTTAATTTGTTTGTGGTTTAAGTAATTGCTCATCTAGTAATTTTTCTTCTTCACGTTCTTTACGAACCCATTCAAAGAATACCTTAGCTAGCAGAATCGCATATACGAACTCTTGAATAATCTTCATAATGACACCACCAGTACGTTGGTCTTCAAGCGGTGGCATAAAGTTAAACATCTCTGGACCTGTAAGGTTAATACTAGACAACATAGATTCTGGTACACATAGTGCCAGTGCATTCATCCATGACCCAAAGTCGGTATAGGTTGAATACATGGCTGTATCTGCAAAAATGATGAGCGCACATGCAGGTGTTAATAACATACCATCTGCAAAGATATACCCAACCTTTTTGAGGCCACTCAAAGTGTTCCACTCTTCTAATTTATTGATTAAAGGCCACCACATAAAGAAGGCAGCAATAAAAATAAATACTGTTGTTGCAGCATGTATAAATACACCTGTTTTTACATAGTCAAATACGAGTGGAATATGATACATAGAAAATGAACCGTTAAATAGAACTAAAGCAATTAAAGGTTTTGTAAGAAATTTGAAAATTGGTTTTATTACCTTGAGATTTATAAACTTTCTCCATAACCAATTTGGGACACCTAAAATGAAAAATGTAGGTACAATTAAATAAAGAATTGCCATTTGTGTCATATGAGCGGTCATGGTCATGTGACCTAATAAATCAATCGGACTTCCTTTACATATATAAAGTATGATCATCCCTATGACAAATAATATTTTCGTTTTAAACGATGTAGGTTCAGAATGAGCAAATCGATGTCTCCATGGACCAACAATCATAAAGTATAAAATCGTTATGATTAATAGTGAAGCGAAAAAATAGGGACTCCATAATGCCCGAAAACCAAAGATATCTATAGACATCTCCATCTCACCCCTTTTTGTAATATAGTCAATGTACAGATACTATTAATTATACTCTTAGGGAAATAGCCATGCAAACAAACCAATTATGAACATTTCTTGTCTAAATAAAAAATAATAGAAATTGAAAAAAAGCCGGCTTTTACACCGACTTTTTCTGACACTTACCACCAAATGATTGTCATAAAGCATAGAACTGTTACAGCAGCAATTAATACTCCTGAAAACATGAACATTTTTGGTGCTTCATGTCCTTTATGATTCATGTGCATGAAGTAATACAATTGTAAGATAACCTGAATCACAGCTAGAAGTAGAATAAATGGTACTACAAACCAAGGTGAAAATTGTTCAGATCCAACTGCAATAAAGGCAATGATAGTAAGAAAAATCATGAGAGCAAAAGAAATAACATGATGTTTCATTTCTTCCGCACTTTTTCTTCTACGATAGGCTAAATCAACATTAGTGTTATTCGAATTATTTGCCATGTGTTTATCCCACCATTCCCATTAGATATACAACAGTAAAGATGAACACCCATACTACGTCAATAAAATGCCAGTAAAGGCTAAAGACATAAAACTTAGGTGCATTATATAAATCTAAACCACGGTTACCATTTCGAATCATTAGTGTAAGAGCCCAACATAATCCAAATAGTACGTGAGCACCGTGCGTTCCAACTAATAAATAGAATGCAGATCCAAATGCACTTCCTGTGATAGTGTGTCCTAAATGTACATAATGTTGAAACTCATAGATTTCTAATCCTAAGAAAGAAGCACCAAGGAGAACAGTTAGACCTAACCAAAGTTGCATTTTCTTGAAATTAAAATTCTTCATATGGTACATTGCGTACACGCTAGTTAATGAACTAGTTAACAGGATCATAGTCATTGCAAAAGCAAGTGGTATTTCGAACAAATCCTGTGATGATGGACCTGTACCATTGCTTTTGTTTAATGCTAAGTATGTTGCAAAAAGGGAAGCGAATAATACTGTTTCGCCTCCGAGAAAGAGCCAAAAACCAATAAATTTATTTTTTCCTTCTAGGGTCGCTTTCTCAGGCTCTGCAGGAAATGTTTCAGCTGTTAATTTTTCTTCCACGTGCATTATGCCTCAACCCCTTTCTTGTCATCATCATCCATTAATTCTGCTTTGTGAATGTGGTATCCATGATCATCAATGATTGATCGTAAGAACATGGAACCGAAAGTAATGATTCCTCCAATGATCATCACTGGAACTGACCAACTTACACCATCTGGATGATGCAAGAAACCAAACGCAGCAACAAATAATCCTAAAGAAATCATGAAAGGTAAGAAAGAGCTATTTGGCATATGAATGTCTCCAAGTGGTTCTGCAGGAGTCATTTCTTTTTTGCCTTGCATTTTCTCTACCCAAAACGCATCTAGGCCACGAACTAATGGTAATTGCTTAAAGTTATATTCTGGTGGTGGTGATGAAATTGCCCACTCAAGTGTACGGCCATCACCCCATGCATCTCCAGAAACCTTTTCTCCTTTAATAGATGTAATTACAACGTTATAAAGAAGAACTAGTACCCCTGCAGCCATAAATGCAGCACCGATTGAACTGATTAAATTTCCAAGTTCCCAACCATGGTTTGGTAAGAATGTGAATACACGACGTGGCATTCCCATTAGACCAAGGAAGTGCTGAATAAAGAATGTTAAGTGGAAACCAATTAGGAATAACCAGAATGTAACTTTTCCTAAAGTTTCGTTTAGAATTTTACCAAACATTTTTGGCCACCAGTAATGAGTCGCTGCAAATACCGCTAATACAACCCCACCTACGATAACGTAGTGGAAGTGAGCAACTACGAAATACGTATCGTGATACTGATAGTCTGCTGGAGCAGAACCTAACATAACACCAGTTACCCCACCCATGATGAAAGATGGAATAAATGCAACTGCATATAACATAGGTGTAGTAAATTTCATGGACCCGCCCCACATTGTGAAGAGCCAGTTAAAGATTTTAATACCAGTTGGCACGGCAATTGCCATTGTAGCAACCGCGAAAATGGAGTTCGCAATTGGTCCTAAACCTGTTGTAAACATGTGGTGAGCCCACACCATGAATCCTAAGAAACCAATTAATACAGTTGCGAATACCATTGAAGAGTATCCGAATAGTCTTTTTCTTGAGAATGTAGCAAAGATCTCAGAGAAAATACCGAACGCTGGGAGAATTAAGATGTACACTTCTGGGTGACCGAAAATCCAGAAAAAGTGCTCCCAAATGATTGTGTTTCCGCCCATTGATGGAACGAAGAATGCTGTACCAAAGATACGGTCAAACATCATTAATAATAGCCCCACAGTTAATGGAGGGAATGCAAATAGAATTAATGCTGATGCTACAAACGTAGTCCATGTGAATAATGGCATACGCATATACGTCATACCAGGTGCTCTCATTGTAATGATAGTCGCTAAAAAGTTAATACCACCAATTAAAGTACCAATACCAGAAATTTGAAGACCTAGTACATAGAAATCAATACCATGACCTTCTGAGTGTAATGCAAGAGATGCATAAGAAGTCCAGCCTGCATCAGGTGCACCACCCATAAACCAACTTAAGTTTAAGAATACTCCTCCGAAGAAGAACAACCAGAAACCTAAAGCATTTACAAATGGGAATGCAACGTCACGTGCACCAATTTGAAGTGGCATGACGGCATTCATAAATCCAAGTAATAGCGGCATGGCTGCCAAGAAAATCATGGTTGTACCATGCATCGTTAAAATTTCATTAAAAAAGCCAGCACTTACAAAGTTATTATCAGGTATAGCAAGCTGAATCCTGATAATGAGGGCTTCGATTCCACCAAGTAGGAAGAAAAAGCCACCAGCCATTATATAAAGTTTAGCAATCTTTTTATGGTCAACAGTAGTTAGATAATCCCATAAAACAGCACCAAACCCTTTTTTCTGAGTTAAAGTACTCACAATGTGACCTCCTTATTCCTTAATCTTACTCTTCGATTTTAAGTCCCATTAGATATTCAGCTAAAGCATCCAAGTCTTGGTCAGATAACCCTTTATTGTCATAAGTTCCAGTCATATTGTTACCTGGCTTAATTGATTCAGGATCCTTCAACCAATCCTTTAAATTATCTTTATTAAATTCTAATTTACCAGCGATACTTGAGCGCTCTCCGAAATTAGCTAAGCTTGGTGCAGTCGGACGCTTTTCACCAGGATTGATTGCGTGACATGAAATACAGCCATTAGAAGTGAATAATTCTTCACCGGCTTTTGCAACATCATTTGCTGGTACATGTTCAGCGTCTTTAGCAGCTACCATTTTGTCCATCCACTGATCAAATTCAGCTCGTGGAACTGGCTTTACTTTAAAATCCATTAAAGCATGTGAAGGACCACAAAGTTCAGCACATTTACCATATAGTAAGCCACCTGCTTTTTCAGTACTTGCTGAGTCAAACTCTAACCAGAATTTGTTTACGTTATCTGTGTTCGTGTCCATTTTCCCACCAGCTGCTGGAATCCAGAATGAGTGCTTAACATCTGCAGCTATAAGGTTAAAATAGACTTTTTCATCCATAGGAACAACTAGCTCCTGTGCAGTTACAACACCCTCACCAGGGTACTCAAATTCCCACCAATATAAATTTGCAGTAACATTGACAACAACTGCATCTTTATCTTGTTCCATTGCTTTTACATCAGCTAATTTAAATGTAGCCGATACTGTTGGAATTGCAAGAATCAGAAGCAAAAGAATTGGAATAGTAGTCCAAATGATTTCTAAGGTGTGATTTCCTTCAACTTGCTTTGGTATCTTGTCCTCACCAACTTTTGTGCGTCTAAACTTGACTAAGGCAATAATAAAGATAATTGTAACAACTGCAATTACGATTACCATGATTGATGTTGCGAGAATCATTAAATCGTATTGCATTTTTGCAACTTCCCCTGCCGGAGTTAGTGCAGATACGAATGGTTCCCCACACCCCGCTAACAGCAGCGCCATGAAACTAAACAGTGTAAACAAGCGCACTTTTGGTAGCCATTTTTTCATAGCTTAATCAAACCCCTCTTTCAATAATATTTTGCTACTATCTTTATGAAAAAGATATTAAATCCCCCTACTTGAATAGAAGAATTATGTATATTTTGAAACCCACTTATACTAATGTCACGATAATCATCGTTACAAACATAATCGTTAAATAGTTAAGCGAGTAAACAAACATTTGCTTTGCCCATTTGATATCATCCTTCTTTTTATATCCCCTAAAACCAAGGACTAGCCATCCGATATTTAGGAGAGTAGCGATTGTAACAAATAGAGCTCCCAAAGAAAACATATAGTAAGGAAGTGGCAGCAAGCAAAGAACCCAAATCATGATTTGTCTCTTTGTCATTGCAAACCCATGAACAACTGGCAGCATTGGAATTCCTGCTGCACGGTATTCTTCAACCCGCCTCATTGCTAGTGCTAAAAAGTGAGGGGGTTGCCAGATAAACATTATCAAAAATAAGAGCCACGCAATTGCGTGTAATTCAGGGTCAATCGCTGCCCAGCCAATAAGTGGAGGTACAGCCCCTGATATACTTCCGATTACGGTATTAATTGTATATCTTCGCTTTGACCAAATTGTATATAAATATATATAGGAGAAAACTCCAATTAAACCAATTACAGCAGCCGTAACTGTAGTTAGAAGTAGAAATCCAGTTCCTATTAGTATGAGTATTATTCCCAATCCTAAAACATGTTTCGGATTAATTCTACCAGCTACAGTTGGACGCACTTTAGTACGTTCCATTACGTGATCAATATCTCGATCATAGTAGTTATTCACTGCACAGGAACCCGCTATTACCAGCGCTGAACCTATAAGCGTATACAGCACGATGTCTATTTCCTGCAAGAAGCTTTTTCCTGTAAAAAACAAGGCTAGCCAAACACCAGTAAAGGCAGTTATTAGATTGGAATTTACAATTCCAATTTTAATTATTGCCAGGAAATCCTTATAGGCAGTCGTTACATTTTCCTGTTCACGAATGTCTTCATTTTTTATTTTTTCATCTGTACCAAGTACAGACCTTGTCGTCGTCATCGAGAAGCCTCCTTATAATCTTCATACATACATTTCGATACATGACAATATATCGCTTGCATACAGCAACCTGATCTACCTCATTTTATATATGTTAAAAAGTAAACTTCATTTGGAAATTCTTTTTTTACCAATTTCAGCCTTAAAAAACGCAATCATATAAATAAAGCGTTTTCGGGTTTAGGGGTATGTAAAATGAATAGAATATTTCTCTTAACAAGGTTATTATACTGTAGATATTATAAATTATATTAAAAACTATCCTTTCTGTATATTAAATCACATTTTTTATATTTTTTGTGAACATTTCGTTAAGAATTTATGACTTTTTTGTGACCTTCCCTATACAACAAAACCGCTATATAAATACTATTAGCACTATAATAATAGTGTTAAACCTTTGTTTTAAGGTACTTGTCGAAAATTAATTTTTCCCTCCTATCTATTTCTAGCAAACTCCTTCATAATATTCAACCTTTTTTACTACAATAATAAATTTTTTTCAAATTCATGTGGGTTGTAAACAATTCGTAAATTGTGTAATATCGAGAAGAGCGTTTCTTTGAATTTTATCTATTGTTTAGATAAGATGAATATCGAGAAATATTAACTGGATAATAGAAATAACGTTTTAATATGTAAGAAGGTGATTTTTTGAACCGTTTATTAAAATGGTTATCGGTTCTAACTACGATCGGTATGCTATTTGTGTTAATCGGTGGTGCACTTGTAACAAAAACTGAATCAGGTGCTGGATGTGGAGATTCATGGCCACTTTGTCACGGACAATTGATTCCTGATGAGATAACTTTTGAACTGGTTATTGAACTAAGTCATAGGGTTGTTTCTGGAGTTGTTGGGATTTTAGTTCTAGCACTATCGATCTGGTCTTGGAAGGCAATCGGTCATATTAGAGAAACAAAGTTTTTAGCTTTTATATCATTCTTTTTCTTAGTTTTACAAGGACTGATTGGTGCAGCTGCAGTTATGTGGGGACAATCTGATCTCGTCCTAGCTCTTCATTTCGGAATTTCGCTTATCTCCTTTGCATCAGTTTTGTTATTGACTTTGCTAATTTTTGAAGTGGATAAGAAGTTTGATGCCGATTCTTTAGTAATAGACAAAAGACTACGAACTCAGTTTTACGCAATAACCATTTATAGTTTAGTTGTTGTTTATACAGGCGCATTGGTTCGACATGTTGGGGCTTCCCTAGCTTGCCCTGATTGGCCAGTATGTACATATAATAATATTGGTCTTCCAACTCAAATGCATGAATGGATTCAAATGGGGCACAGACTATTGGCAGGCATATTATTTATATGGGTATTGATGCTTTTTGTTCGTATTTATAAGCATTATAAGCACGAAAAGGTTCTTTATCACGGATGGATGATTGCATTAGGCTTCATTTCGTTGCAAGTTATATCGGGGGCAATTGTTGTTTTATCTGACTTAAATCTTTATATTGCACTTGCACACGCTTTATTTATCGCTTGCCTATTCGGAGTTTTTAGTTACTTTATTTTATTATCATCAAGAAGTAATAAAAATGAAATGGCATTAAAGACAGAAGCGCAAAATTCAAATGAGGAACCAATTAGTTCAAATCGAACAGTCCCAATTCAATAAGAAATAGTAAACCCGAGGGCACTTATCCTCGGGTTATTTTTTGCATAAAAGAGCCCCAAAGTTATAACCTTCGGGGCTCAAAGTAAGTTATTTTGTAAGTTCTAGTAAAAGGTCACCTGTTTGGATCGCTTCACCATTTGCTACGTGAATATCCTTAACTACACCTGTGAATGGGGCTTGAACAGTTGTTTCCATCTTCATTGCTTCTGTAATCATGAGATGGTCCCCTTTATTTACTTTATCGCCTTTTTCTACTAATACTTTAATCACTGTACCTGGCATTGTAGCGCCAATATGGTTTTCGTTATCACGATCTGCTTTTAGCTTCGCAACAACAGTTGATTTAATATTCGTATCCTTAACGATTACTTCACGAGGCTGTCCATTCAATTCAAAATAGACAATTCTTGTACCATCTGGTTGAGCTTGACCAACTGAAACAAGTTTAACAATTAATGTCTTTCCTTGTTCAATCTCTACTTCAATTTCCTCACCAAGTCTCATTCCGTAAAGGAACGTTGGTGTATCTAACATTGAAATGTTACCAAATTGCTCAAACGTTTTCTGGTAGTCCATGAATACCTTTGGATATAACGCATAAGAAACCAAATCTTTATTTGTTACATCACGATTTAGACTGTGAGTTAAAGTATCTTTTACATCACTGAAGTCTACAGACTCTAGTAATTCACCTGGACGAACGGTAATCGGCTCGCGTCCCTTTAAAATAATCCGTTGAAGTTCTTTAGGGAATCCACCATGTGGTTGACCTAAATATCCTTCAAATAACTCCACTACAGAATCAGGGAAATCAAGCGTTTCTCCTCTTTCGTAAATATCATCTTCCGTTAGGTTGTTTTGAACCATGTATAATGCCATGTCACCGACAACTTTTGAAGACGGTGTTACTTTGACTATATCGCCGAACATATCATTTACACGACGATACATTTCTTTAACCTCTTCCCATCTTGTGCCAAGGCCAACTCCCTTAGCCTGCTGCTGAAGATTACTATATTGTCCACCTGGCATTTCATGTTGATAAACTTCAGTATGTGGTGCATTCATACCACTTTCAAAATCTTGATAATATTTGCGTACACCTTCCCAGTATCGTGCAATCTCCTCATATGCTTTTACAGAAAGTTCAGGTTTTCTTTCAGAACCTTCCAATGCATATAATAATGAGTTTGCACTTGGTTGAGATGTTAGACCTGCCATCGAGCTTGCCGCTACGTCAACAATGTCTACACCTGCTTCAATCGCTTTAGCATAAGTGAATAACCCGTTTCCACTTGTATCATGTGTGTGTAAGTGAATTGGAATTGAAACTGTCTCTTTCAATTCTGAAATTAACGCATATGCTGCTTGAGGCTTGAGTAAGCCTGCCATATCCTTGATTCCCAGAATATGAGCACCAGATTGCTCTAGTTCTTTTGCTAGGTCTTTGTAATATTTCAAATCATACTTTGTTCGTGTTGGATCACTAATATCACCTGTATAACAAATGGCCGCTTCAGCTATTTTTCCATTGTTACGAACAGAATCAATCGCTAGTGTCATCCCTTTCACCCAGTTCAGACTGTCAAAGATACGGAATACATCAATTCCAGACTGAGCTGATTCTTTCACAAACTCACGGATCAGATTATCAGGATAGTTTTTATATCCTACTGCATTTGAAGCACGGAGTAGCATTTGGAATAAAATATTTGGAGCTTGTTTTCTTAATGTTTCAAGGCGCTCCCAAGGATCCTCATTTAAGAAACGGTAAGCCACATCAAATGTTGCTCCCCCCCACATCTCCAGTGAGAATAACTCTGGTAATAATCTAGCGGTTGGATCTGCAATTTGTTTAATATCATTTGTTCTAATTCTTGTTGCAAGTAGTGATTGGTGAGCATCACGGAATGTTGTATCAGTAAAGAGAACTTGTTTTTGTTCTTTTACCCAATCAACTACCCCTTCAGGACCATGTTCATCTAAAATTTGTTTTGTACCAGTTGGGACTGGCTCATCATGTCTTACTTTAGGTAAGAATGGTTTATCAAATACTGGCTTTCTTTTCTTTTCAACACCTGGAAAACCGTTGATTGTTACTGTTCCAATATAGGAAAGCATCTTCGTTCCACGGTCTTTTGGTTTAGGAAAAATAAACAATTCAGGTGATGAATCTATGAAAGAAGTATCATATTCACCAGATAAGAAATTTTCGTGCCTTACAACATTTTCTAAAAACGGAATGTTTGTTTTAATTCCGCGGATTCTGAATTCCTTCAAGTTTCTGACCATTTTTGATGCAGCATGTTCAAAGGTTAGCGCTTGTGTAGATAGCTTCACTAATAATGAGTCATAATATGGTGTTATCACTGCGCCTTGGAATCCGTTTCCTGCATCTAGACGAACACCAAATCCGCCACCACTTCGATATGCGCTAATTCTACCTGTATCTGGCATGAAATTATTTAATGGATCCTCTGTTGTTACACGGGATTGAATAGCATACCCATGTGTTTTAATATCTTCCTGTGCTGGGATACCGATTTCATTACTGTGTAATGAATGACCCTCAGCAACCTGGATTTGTGTTTGAACGATATCTATACCTGTAATCATTTCTGTGATAGTATGTTCAACCTGTACACGTGGGTTTACTTCGATAAAATAGAATTCATCATTGGCAACAAGGAATTCAACGGTTCCAGCATTCACATACTGTACATTCTTCATTAATTTTACCGCAGCATCACAAATGTCTTGACGTAATTGTTCAGATAAAGAAACACTTGGCGCTACTTCGACCACTTTTTGATGACGTCGTTGAACAGAGCAATCACGCTCATAGAGATGAACTATATTTCCATGACTATCACCAATAATTTGGACTTCAATATGTTTTGGATTTTCAATTAACTTTTCAATATATACTTCATCACTACCAAATGCAGCCTTAGCTTCTGATTTAGCACGTTCGTACGATTCTTTAATCCCCGCCTTATTACGAACAATACGCATTCCGCGTCCACCACCACCAAGTGATGCTTTGATGATTACAGGATACCCGTATTCTTCGCCAAAACGCACTGCCTCTTCTACGCTTTTTAGTGGCCCATCACTACCAGGAATGACTGGGATACCTGCTTTTTCTGCTTGGTGTCTTGCTTTTACCTTGTCACCAAACATATCAAGATGTCCAGTATTAGGACCGATGAAAATAATATTCTCTTCTTCACATCTTCTAGCAAAATCAATATTCTCAGATAAAAATCCATAACCTGGATGAATGGCATCTACGTCATTTTCTTTTGCAATCTCTATAATTCCTTCAATATCCAAATAGGCATCTATTGGTTTTTTTCCTTCACCAACTAAATAAGCCTCATCCGCTTTATAACGATGATAAGATCCTGCATCTTCCTTGGAATAGACAGCAACTGTACGAATATTTAACTCCGTACATGCCCTGAAAACACGTATCGCGATTTCACCACGATTGGCAACGAGTACCTTCTTGATGCGCTTGTCCATATAAATCCTCCTTCTAAAAAATCATATAATTTAAAAAGTATAATACATTTTATCATCAACATATAGATATTTTTATCTATAAGAGACATAGTTTTTTTGAAAAGAACGAGCCGGTTGACTTTGCGGTTGTTTTTCTTTTGTGAGATACATAGATTGGTAATTTGTAAACATCGAAACATTTATTAGAATTCCCATAGAGGCCATTAATAACAATAGAGATGAACCTCCATAGCTAATAAATGGCAGGGTAACCCCAGTGATTGGAATCAACCCCGTTAATCCTCCTAGATTAATAAAGGTTTGAATGGCGATCATAGAGGAAATACCAATCGCTAGCAAGCTTCCAAAAGGGTCTGTACATTTTCTTGCAATTTGGAATCCTCGCAAAACAATATATGCTAACAATAATAATACAAATAAGACTCCAAATAAACCTAATTCTTCAGCAATTATTGCCATAATGAAATCTGTATGGGCTTCTGGAAGGTAATTAAACTTTTGAATACTTTGTCCTAAGCCTAGGCCTTTCCATCCACCAGCACCTAAAGCTATATAGGAGTTTACTAATTGGTAGCCATTCTTTTCATCTTCAAAAGGATTCATAAATCCTAAAAAACGCCCCATACGTCCCTCAGATAGGATCCCACCTGATAAGATGTATAGTAACGGTGATAAAAGTACCGCTGTAACAAAGCCCAGAAAGATAAGTTTACCAAGGCTTTTAATCCCCATACCTGAACATAAAATGATGGTCAATGCAATTAACCCAATAATAAAGGCTGTTCCAAAGTCGGGTTGTATTGCTACTGTCATACATAAGCCAAGGGTAAAAATGATAGGTGGCATAACTGCTATACCAAATTGGTTAATATACGCCTGTTTCTTCGAATAAACGGCAGCAAGATAGATGATAACACTAAGTTTAGTAAACTCAGAAGGCTGAATTCCCCTTGCCCCTACCATAATCCAACTTTGAGCGTTATTTGCTGTATGACCTACAACAAATACTAATAAAAGCATTGCGACTGAACCTAGAACAATAGTGAGAAGAATCTTTTTAGATGCATATATTTTATAAGGTAAGATCATGGTAACAAAAAATGCAGCTGTACCCGCGAGTAAAGCCACTTTCTGTCTATCAAAGAAAAAGGACGGGTTTTCTCCAAACTTTGGGGCTGAGGCAATGACCATGCTTGCACTATAGACCATAACGAGTCCAAAGGAACATAAAAGAAACACAGCAACTACTAGGGTATAATCATATGATTTTAAAATTTTCTTAAGCATTGGCATCTTCCTCTAAATACAGGATATAATTATTTATTGTACTATATTTTTTCGATTTATATCGTAAAAATCCTGCATTTTTCTTCTAATCTTACAACCTATTAAGGTGTTTAGTATTATAAACAACGTGAAAACCTTTTTATAAAATTACTGTAAAAAAGAAATGCTGTAAACCCTTCTTATAAAAAAACTCAAATTATCCATTTGAACGGATAATTTGAGTTGATTTATCTATAGGTTACCTATTTTCGAGTTGAAGCTTCATGAAGAACGGATAATTCACGCTCAAGTTTTGAGATGAGCTCTTTTCCTTCAAGCCCCTCTATTAATCCTAATCGTACTGCAAAATCTATTTCCCTGGATAATCCGAACATTTGCGTATCAAGTACTTCTTCATAAAGTGGACATTGAGGCATGGTTAAGTTATCCATTTGAACTTTAATAAGTTTTAATATTTTTTCAGCATCTGCTTGTAGTAAAGACAATGCTTTTTCACGATGATTGATCGAAATCTCTGAAGTCAATTTATAACCCCTCCGTTCAGAAGCGATACCTAATCCTATCTATAAATATTAACCTGTATACAATAAAATTGCAAGAATAAATAGATAAGACTATTATTCTTTAAAATCGATTTCATTAACAAATAGCGCTAATTCAGACAATTAATGAGCTTATACTTCCTATTACGTTTCAAAAGCACTATAATATGAATGAAAGGATTGATGCATCGATGAACTCAATTATTTTAATTGAAGGAAAGACAAAGTATAAAATTACACTTGACCCAAGTGTGTGGATTTTTGATGATCGTAGAGTGGATTTACTTACATATTTCGAGTCAGGTCAAATCGTCGAGCAAGATTTAAGCGAATACACAAAATCGGTTTCAAAGCATTGGGATCGAGAAATTCGTGAAGGTGCGATTTACCCTCCTACTTTAAAAACAGAGAAAAAGTTTTTAAAGGAAAAAGTATTAACTGGTACATTTGGAATCCCTTTTTCGGATTTCATTAAAAATGCAGAACCCTTTGAAGATGCTACTACATTAAAAATCGTACAAAATGATCAAGAAACAATTGTTCCACTTAGCGAAGCATATGATGCTGTTCTTGGCTTTTCAAAAGAAGGTAAGCCTTTACGTGAAGACGGACCTGTCCATTTTTATTTTGGAGATGGATCAAATCGTGAAAACCCAATAAAGAATATTACAAGTTTTATCATTGAATAACATGGGAATAGAGCCTGTCACTACCCTCTTTACGGATAGTGACAGGCTTTATTGTCTTTAATGAAGGCTCTTTTTAATAGATAGTTGTTATTAACTTAAAGTTTTTTGAAACTAGAGGTGATTTCTGCTTCTGGCACTCGCTTTCCGCGGGCGATCCGCAAGCCTCCTCGCTCGTGCCTCACTGCGGGGTCTCGCTTAGCTCGCTATTCCCGCAGGAGTCTCGTGCCATACGCTCCAATCACTTGAAGTAACACCAAATGTTTATTAATTAATACTTATTAATCTCTATAATAAAAACAACAATGTTTACGGAATCAGTCTTAAAGGATATCTGCAGCTAATTGTGCAAGACCTGACCGTTCTCCTTTTACTAATCGAATATGGCCTGCGATCTTTTGATCCTTAAATTTCTCTACCACATATGTTAACCCATTATTGTATTCATCTAAATATGGATGGTCGATTTGTTCGGTATCTCCCATAAACACGATTTTACTCTTTTCCCCCACTCTCGTGAGTATCGTTTTAACCTCATGCTTGGTTAAATTTTGCGCCTCATCAATAATAATAAATTGCTCTGGAATGCTTCTCCCTCTGATATAGGTAAGAGCCTCAACCTCAATGGAGCCCATTCCGGCTAAAATAGCATCCAATTCACCGGGCTTTTTCGTATTAAATAAATATTCTAGATTATCAAAGATTGGTTGCATCCACGGCCTTAGTTTTTCCTGTTTTTCTCCAGGTAAGAATCCAATATCTTTTCCTACAGGGACTATTGGGCGCGCGACTAGTAGCTTTTTATACTGCCCTAAATCCTCTGTCTGCATGAGTCCAGCCGCAAGGGCTAATAATGTTTTTCCAGTCCCAGCCTTCCCTATTAGCGTCACCAATGGTATATCCTCTCTTAATAACAACTCAAACGCCATTGTTTGCTGTACATTTCTTGGTTTAATACCCCAAATATGATCCTGTTTAAAATGGAGCTTTTTTACCACTTTACCTGTCTTATCAACTATCCCAATAGCAGATGATGACCCACCTAATGCATCTTTTAAGAGGATAAATTGATTTGGATAAAATGGGTGATTGACTAACTCTGTTACGTGAAGTTCCCCTTTTTCATAAAAGAGATCAAGAAGGTTACGGTTTATATATATTTCGAGAAATCCGGAATATATATGGTCAACCTCAACCACAC
This sequence comes from Ferdinandcohnia sp. QZ13, assembly GCF_031324165.1. Taxonomy (NCBI): domain Bacteria; kingdom Bacillati; phylum Bacillota; class Bacilli; order Caryophanales; family Bacillaceae; genus Ferdinandcohnia; species Ferdinandcohnia sp. QZ13. The sequence continues at coordinate 749,870 of NZ_JAVIVW010000001.1, forward strand.
GATCGCTTAAAAAATCTTCCGATTGTAACCCTAATGCATCAGCCTTTACTCGAACTAATGCATCCTTACTTACTAAAATAACCTGCTTCCCATTTTCTTTTGATTGTTCTTCCAACGAGAGATTTTTGGCAACTGCTAAAATGCGGTTATCATTTGTTTTCTCAACAAAGATCTCTTGAAGTTCATGAAAGGATCTATGATTTAATTCAATCCGCAGGCTTCCACCTGTTTCAAGCAGTATTTTTTCGTGTAATTTCCCTGTTTGCCGTAAATTATCGATAAGCTTTGATACGTGCCTCGCATTTCTACCTATTTCATCCATATAACGTTTTTTTGAGTCAACCTCTTCTAACACTACTGCAGGTATAACTACCTCATTATCTTCAAATGAAAAAATTGCTCTAGGATCTTGCAGTAATACATTTGTGTCTAATACATAAATTTTCCCCAAAATCACGCCTCCTACTCAAGTGGGTTTCAATTTTTGTTTTAGGAGTGAAACAGGTAATCCTTTCGTACGAAAATTTTTTTATATTATATTAGCCAATCCTAATTTTTGTTCGTGTAAGGACGACCATTGATAAAAATATATGTCTGGATGCATAAAGATAGAAGAATAATTAAACAATAAAAAAAGAAAACATATAGAACGATGGGAGGCAAAACGGTGAGATATATTAATATCCTTCTGTTCTCGAGTATACTATTTTTGGTTTCTGGTTGTGGAGGAAATAATAATGCGGGTGAAAACGGAAAAGATGATCGGGTAAAGGTTCAAAATACAGTTGAAAACAATATTGACAGAAAAACAGGGCAAGAAATTGCAAGCCATCTTGTCGAACTTGCAAGTAGTGTCCCTAAGGTGAATGATGCCACAGCCGTTGTACTAGGAAAGTTTGCCGTCGTTGGCATTGATGTAGATTCAAAATTGGAACGTTCAAGGGTACAGACGATAAAATACTCGGTAGCTGAGAGCTTACAGCATGACCCTTACGGAGCAAACGCCATTGTAATTGCTGATGCTGATACTTATGAGCGCTTGAAGCAAATGAGGAAACAAATTGAAGATGGAAGACCTATTACAGGTATTTTAGATGAATTGGCACAAATTGTCGGGAGATTGGTACCAGATGTTCCGAGTGATTTAATCGATAATCAAAACACTGAACCAACGAAGACAAATGATAAGCAACTAAATCCAAAAGAACAACAAAAAATAGATAAAGAGCAGCAAGATCAATCAAACGATAAAATGGGTAATAAATAAGGGATGAAGCGCGTGGAAAACATTTTGTTTTTCTCGCGCTTTTTGTTGGATTTCTGTTGGCATCCGGGGAGTCTTCAGCGGATGAAGGACTTTGTTGGTTAACCTCACTCTGTTTGTTCTTCATTATTTTCTTTAAAAAAAGACAAACTTTGTCAGAAAAGTAAGTAATGTTGTATAATATAGAAAAGCTCTAGGCGCGCTTATCTGCGACTAGCATAATACGAGCGCTTCTGAGGGGTTTTCACCTTCAGAAGCGACTGGCCTAGACCAGAGAGCCGATGGCGCATGGAGCTAGACATGAAAAAACAGATACTAGATAACAATTGAGGGGTTTATAAAAAATGAAAGTAAAATGTGTAATTTGTGATAAAATCGAGGACATTGAGGATGAATCCAGCCTCGCTAAACGACTAAGAAACCGCCCAATCCATACATATATGTGTCAAGAATGCCATGATCGAATTGAAACTAGAACAAACGAAAGAATTGCAACAAATAAATTTAAACTGTATCGCAAAAAGAAAACCGATGACGATTGGTGGTAATAAGAAAAGCACAAGCGCCTCGAACAGCCCCGACAAGCATAAGTGAAGCCGACGAGAAGGATGTATTTTATCCTTATTGAAGGATTGACTAGACCAGAGAGGGGCTAGGCGCTGGAGCTAGACAAAAACAAAAAAGCCGAGCACTCAGACTCGGCTTTTTGTTTTATTCGTAATTCTGATATCTCTCTGGATGTTGACTGATCTGGTTGTGCATGACTTCGATTAACTCTGTTGGAAACCTAGCACTTTTCGCTTCCCCATCGATCGTATAGTTCACAAGATACATCACATCATCTTTTTGAATTTGGATGTCCTTCAATTTAAACTCATTTACCAAAATATCTTCAAATAGATCGAATGTTTCCTTGGCTGCCTTATCATCAGGCCTTGCTTCAGCTACAATTTTAATCGTTAACCAATTATAAATCGCATCCTGTAGGGATTTCATCAGATTACCTCCTTACGCTTCACGATTTTTTGTCTGGTGAAGACGTACTTTATAAATAAGTAATATAGCAGCGGTAATCGCTAATCCTTCCGCAATCGGTAAGAATGCACCTAAAAACGTTAAAATTGTACAGCCAAAGGCAAGACATGCATAAATGACAATATTTTTTAACAATGGCAGTTTTTTCGCAAACCCTAAACGGAACACGATAATCGTTAAGAGTAAAATGACAACATACAATATATTTGACCCGACATTAGGAGTTGTCGAACTATAGATTGTTTTTGCAATCGGCCACATGTGTTCATAGACATCCATTACTATTCATCCCCTCTTTCTGACACTTCCTATCATAAAAGTATCAGAAAGGGACAAGGTTCACAACCCTATTGATTTACTTCAGCAAGTTTTTTTCGTTTTGCTGCTTTTTCACGTTCATTTTTATCTAGAACCTTTTTACGTAAACGGATAGATTCTGGAGTAACCTCACAATACTCGTCATCATTTAAATATTCGAGTGATTCTTCCAATGACATAATACGTGCCTTTTTCATCGTTGTTGTTTGGTCTTTATTGGCTGAACGCATGTTTGTCATTTGTTTGGCTTTCACGATATTAACCGTTAAGTCATTTTCACGAGTATGTTCACCCACGATCATTCCTTCATATACCTCTGTACCAGGCTCAACAAAGATCGTACCACGGTCTGCAACGCCAGTAATTCCGTATTGGGTTGCTTTACCTGTTTCCATCGAAACAAGCACACCTTGTCTACGTCCACCTACTTGTCCTTGGGCCATTGGCTTGTAGCTATCAAAGGTATGATTAAGGATACCAAAACCTCTTGTTAACGTTAAAAATTCTGTTGTGTATCCGATAAGCCCACGTGCAGGGACCATGAAGATAAGTCGGACTTGACCATTACCATTATTAATCATGTCTAACATTTCGCCTTTACGTGCACCAATAGATTCCATGATGGCACCAGTGTGTTCTTCGGGTGCATCTATTTGAACTCGCTCCACTGGTTCACAACGAACTCCATCAATTTCTTTTACAATAACCTCTGGCTTAGAAACCTGAAGCTCGTAGCCTTCACGACGCATATTTTCAATTAATATCGATAAGTGAAGTTCACCACGTCCTGAAACAACCCATGCATCTGGAGAATCTGTATTATCCACTCGTAAACTTACATCGGTATGAAGCTGTTCACGAAGACGTTCTTCAATTTTACGGGCAGTGACATATTTACCTTCGCGTCCAGCGAATGGGCTATTATTTACTAAAAATGTCATTTGTAAAGTCGGCTCATCAATATGAAGAATTGGTAAGGCATCTTGGTGTTCAATTGGACAAACTGTTTCACCAACATTGATATCCTCCATACCCGATACAGCAACAAGATCTCCCGCTTTTGCTTCTTGGATTTCAATCCGTTTTAATCCTGAGAAACCAAAGATTTTTGTCACACGAAATTGTTTTACACTACCATCTAATTTCATCAAAGCAACTTGCTGCCCAACATGCATAGTTCCTCTAAATACTCGTCCAATTCCAATTCTTCCAACATAGTCGTTATAATCAAGTAATGCTACTTGAAATTGTAATGGTTCTTCACTATTATCAATTGGAGCAGGAATGTTTTCGATAATGCATTGGAATAAGGATTCCATGTTTTCATCCTGTTGATGTGGGTCTGTACTAGCTGTTCCATTGATTGCTGAAGCATATACAACCGGAAACTCTAATTGCTCCTCAGAAGCATCTAGTTCGATAAATAAATCGATGACCTCGTCTACAACTTCTTCTGGTCTTGCGAAGTCACGGTCAATTTTGTTTACAACGACGATTGGTGTAAGATTTTGCTCTAATGCTTTTTTCAATACAAAACGAGTTTGTGGCATACAGCCTTCATAAGCATCGACAACTAATAATACACCATCAACCATTTTCATAATACGTTCAACTTCCCCACCGAAGTCAGCATGTCCTGGTGTATCCATAATATTAATGCGGGTACCCTTATAATTAATTGCCGTATTTTTGGCAAGAATGGTAATACCACGTTCACGCTCAATATCATTAGAGTCCATAACGCGTTCATCTACATGCTCATTGGAACGAAATGTTCCTGATTGATGAAGCAGTGTATCTACAAGGGTTGTTTTTCCATGGTCTACGTGTGCGATAATTGCTATATTTCGTAAGTCATTACGTGTTGTCACTATTTCACATCTCCTATTATCAAATTAAGGATTTTAATTACTTTTTACATTTTTTTACTTTCAAAAAGAGTCGCAACTAAAATATTATATACCAAAGTATAGAAATAATACATATTTATCTGTAAAATAAATTATGGAAAGGGGCAAATTACTTTGAAAAACGTGAATATCCCAATGCTTCTCATTGCGATTGCAACAGCTGTTTGTATTATGCTAATTGGTGTATCAATAGCTGAAAAAAGTCTATTAGGTATTATTTTGTCTATTATTGCAGTAATTATTGTTACAGGTTTAGGATTTACGACAAAGAAAAAAATGCGTGAGAACGGCAGACTCTAATTCTGCCTTCTCGCGCTTTTTTATTTCCTCTTTAAAAACTTTGTAAAAATCTCTTTATGTAAATTAGGTCTTGCAACAAAAATACTGTTTTCCTTTAAAAAGTTTAAGGGCTCCCCGTCAAGCGTAGTGATCACACCCCCAACTTCCTGTAAGAGAACAACACCTGCTGCAAAATCCCAAGGTGATAGGCGCATGGTGATGTATACATCAATTCGTCCGGTTACGAGATAGGCTAATTCCAGTGCAGCGGACCCATAAGAACGAGTTCCGCGAACAGCATTGACTATTGGAATTAAAATTTTCGGATCTATTCGTTTATTCTCAGTAACCCATGTAGCATTTATAGCAACAATGGCTTTTTCAAGAGGGACCTCCCCTAGTGGCTCAATTTTTGTAGAGTTAAGATAGGCACCATGACCTCTACGCGCGTGATAAAGTTCATCATGTACGACATCGTATATAAGTCCAATTTGCCCTACCCCGTCTTCGTACACTGCAACAGAAATTGCAAAATTGCGTTGTTGATGAACGAAATTCATTGTGCCATCGATTGGATCAATAATCCATGTGATCCCCTTTAATGACTGAAGTTTGTCTCCAAAACCTTCCTCTCCAAGAATTTTGTGTGTTGGAAAGGTACTATGTATTTTTTTGATAAAAAACTGTTCAGTTTCTTTATCCATATTGGTGACTAAGTCATCAGGATTTGATTTTGTCTCAATCACTAGCTTTGCTTGAAACGAATCTCTTATTCGTTCCCCCGCTTCTCTTATCCAATGTTTGGCATAGTCTTCAATTTCAATCCAATTAATCATTGTAAGTACCTCACTTTTTTATCTCATCGGATAGTATACGCTAAGTATTATACTTTAAAAGCTTACTTCACTTTTTTACTGAAAAGCAAGCAATAAGGATAGCGAACCAACTTTGGTTCGCCTCAGACTGTTGACAAACGCTCTCATACTTCCTTGCTTGCCTCTCTAATTCGTTCATGAAGGCAACTTCTATTGGCGTCTTCGATTGACTGCGCGCCATGACTGACAAGCGTTTTCAAAACAATCTGGGGAAAGTAATTTACATCTAGATATCTGTAAAAAAAGTGTAGACAAAGTCAGTACTGACTTTGTCTACACTCTAAATCAAACCAACTTTGGTTCGCCTTTGTGCCTTTATGCTTCAAGTTTAATTATTTCTTTGCTTAATTTTTGTAGTTTCTTTTTACATTCTGCTTTTTTCACTTCATCATTTTCAATCATCGCATCATAAAGGGTTGCCAATTCATAGTCTACTTCAAGACGTAACACTGCCAAGCGTTTCTCACCGTCTTTTCGCTTTAAATCATTTATCACTTGTTTCAATTTTCGCACCCCTTTCATTTATTTCAAACATTCACTTTCCCTTTTTAACTATTCCACTTATTACAACTATCTTATGAAAAAATCGGAGCATTGTAACAAATATGTGCGTATACCTAGAAGCATACGTTATATTCAAAGCAGACTAGTACAGAAAATCTTATGTTTTTGGTAAAATGACTATAGGACTATCAATAGGAGGATACATAAATGACTTTTACAGGGTTTACAAACGAAGACTTTGATGTGTTTACAATAGATGGACTTGAAAATCGAATGAATGCATTAGTTTCACATGTTCGGCCCAAATTAGAGGATTTAGGGAATTATTTTGCACCTACCCTTTCAAGCCTGACAGGAGACGAAATGTTTGCTCATGTCGCAAAACATGCGAGAAGGACAATCAATCCACCTAAAGATACTTGGGTAGCTTTCGCAAATAATAAACGCGGATATAAAATGTTGCCTCATTTTCAAATCGGATTGTGGAATACCCATCTTTTTGTTTGGTTTGCGGTAATATATGAAGCACCAAATAAATCTGAGTTTGGAAAAATATTAATGGAGCATTCAAAACAAATTAAAGAAAGTGTCCCAAACCATTATTTATGGTCAGTCGATCACACAAAACCAGATACGAATATTCATCATGAGTTAAACGATCAAGAACTTGAATCGATGTTTACACGACTTCAATCAGTCAAAAAGGCTGAAATTCTTTGTGGAATTAACATTTCTCGAGATAAAGTAGTTAACATGAATGGTGAAGAATTAATACAAACAATTGATGAAACTTTCAGAAAGTTACTTCCATTATATCAGCTAGCGCAAAAAAGTTCAAAATAAGTTTTGAAACTGAAAGATTTTTCGACAAGCTAAAAGGATGTCCTATTTATCATAGAACATCCTTTTAATCTACATCTTGATGATTTCCTTAATTTCTTTTGCTTTTTGGATAACACGGTATGCAGAATAACCACTCGTTTCTTCGAATTCCCCGCAAACCTGTTTTTCCTCTAATTTACTTGGCACAATTTCTTTAAACCGCTTATATGCCTGCATTAATCGATCCCTTGAAATTCCCTTTTCATATGCTTTTTCAACACATTCAAAAAAGGAGATGACATCAACTACTTCATCTGTGCTCCAATCAAAGGAAATAGGATATTGATAATCCAATTTGTTCACCTCTATTTGCTCCACCTGTTTCGAATTTGCTCAGCCTCAGTGATCATCCGTTCAAATAGCTCAGCAACTGTTGGTTCGTCTTTTATAAGACCCATCACCTGACCTGCCCAAGCATAGCCACCATCTAACTTTCCATCATAAATATAGTTCATATTAGCTTGACCACTTATGTATTCCTTTAATCCTTCGTATCCGCTGTTTACTTCTTCTAACTGAAGAATCTTTGAGGTCCATTCATTTGAAATCGCTCGACCTGGTGCCCCAAGTGATCGTTTAATCACAACTGTATCATTTTCAGTTCCTTTTATCAATGCGTCTTTATAGCCTTGATGAGCATGTACACATTCCTTTGTGGCAATAAAACGTGTACCCATTTCGATTCCTTCAGCCCCTAAGCTTAATGCTGCCATTAATCCACGTGCATCACCAATGCCCCCGGATGCGATAACTGGAATTGAAACGGCATCTACTACCTGTGGAATAAGAACCATTGTTCCGATATCCTGTCTTCCAAGATGACCTCCGCCCTCTTGACCAACCACCATCACAGCGTCTGCTCCTAGTTCCTCGGCTTTTTGAGCTTGCCTTCTAGCTGCAACAAGAACGAGTTTCTTTGTGTTAACACCTTTTAATTGTTCAAAAATTGGAGCTGGGTTTCCCCCGGTCATTGTAATGACAGGTACTTCTTCCTCAATGGCAACTTCAAGCATGTCAGAAAATGGTCTTCCATGTTGTCCAATTGCATAGTTAACCCCGAATGGATTTTTTGTTAATTCTTTTACTTTTTTAATTTCATTACGCAGTTCTTCTGGTGAATGAAGTGACATTGCTGTAATTTGCCCCAGTCCTCCTGCATTCGAAACAGCTGCTGCAAGCTCAGAATAAGCTAAATAAGCAAGTCCTCCCTGAATGATTGGATATTTAATTCCCAATAAAGTTGATACCCTTGTTTCCCAATTCATTAAACTCCCACCTTTCAAATAAATCATTTCGAGACGATAACCTAAAACTCCTCTTTTTTATTCTGGTTCTTGAATATACAGTAAAGTTTAACAACCCCTAAAATGTTTAATAATCTTCTACCTGTGACACTTTAAAAGAGAGAAATATTTTTATATGCAAACGGTAAAAGAAGTGCTATAATTCTCTTGTTTTATGCAAAAAAGACATTTTAAAACGAGTAAAATTATATAAATAAAGAGGTGTGGTTATCAATTGTCACAAAATGAAACACCATTATTTACTGGTCTTGTTGAACATGCAAAAAAGAATCCAACCCAATTCCATATACCTGGACATAAAAAAGGAGCAGGAATTGACCCTGAATTTCGAAACTTTATCGGTGATAATGCCTTATCCATTGATTTAATTAATATTGGACCTTTAGATGACCTTCATCAGCCTAAAGGTATCATTAAGCAGGCTCAAGACCTTGCTGCTGAAGCGTTTGGGGCGGATCATACATTTTTTTCTGTTCAAGGTACTAGTGGAGCAATCATGACAATGGTCATGGCTGTCTGTGGCCCTGGAGACAAAATCATTGTACCAAGAAACGTCCATAAATCGGTTATGTCTGCCATTGTTTTTTCCGGTGCAGTTCCAATTTTCATCCATCCCGAAATTGACAATAAATTAGGAATTTCTCATGGAATCACAACTGATTCTGTTGAAAAAGCACTTGAACAGCATCCAGATGCAAAAGGTTTGCTCGTAATTAATCCAACATATTTTGGAATAGCTGCAGACTTAAAGAGAATTGTAGATATTGCTCATTCCTATGATGTTCCGGTTCTCGTTGACGAAGCACACGGTGTTCATATTCACTTTCATGAAGGGCTTCCCCTATCAGCCATGCAAGCAGGTGCTGATATGGCAGCCACGAGCGTCCATAAACTTGGTGGGTCTATGACACAAAGCTCTATTTTAAATGTAAAAGAAGGTTTAGTCTCTTCTAACAGAGTACAATCGATTTTAAGTATGCTTACAACAACGTCTACCTCCTATTTATTATTGGCGTCCTTGGATGTCGCTAGGAAGCGTTTAGTAACAGAAGGTCATGACCTTATTGAAAAAACGATACTCTTGGCCAATTATATTCGAGACAAAATCAACGAAATCGAAAAACTATATTGTGTCGGACGAGAAATTTTAGGCTCAAAAGCAACATTTGATTTAGACCCAACAAAATTAATCATTTCTGTAAAAGACCTTGGCATTACAGGATCAGATGCGGAAGTTTGGCTACGTGAAAAATATAATATAGAAGTGGAGATGTCCGACCTCTATAACATCCTATGTATTATAACACCAGGTGATTCCCAAAAAGAGGCCGATCTACTGATTGAGGCACTTGCTAATCTTTCCGATGAAGTATCTCACTTTTTCGAATCAAGAATCGTTCCAGAAGTATTACTTCCAGACATTCCTGTTCTCGCTTTATCGCCAAGAGATGCTTTTTACTCTGAAACAGAAGTGGTACCATTCGAAGAATCTGCAGGACGTGTAATAGCAGAATTCGTGATGGTTTATCCACCAGGTATTCCGATTTTTATCCCTGGAGAAATCATTACTGAGGAGAACTTAACGTATATTCAAACCAATATTGAAGCCGGCCTCCCGGTCCAAGGACCTGAGGATTATGAACTGAAATTCCTCCGTGTCATTAAAGAACACCGAGCGATTCGATAGATTGAAGAAAGCGTAAGGCGCGCAGCCTTAGGCGACACGCATAAGGCTACGCTTACAGAAGTCGTTTCTTGCCTTCCGAAGCGAGTCGCTTAGACCAGAGAGCCGATGGCGCCTGAGATAGACATTGAAAACTAGCTAAAAAATTTATACTTTCTTATCATTCAAAAAAAGAAAGCATGCAAATTCTGCATGCTTTTTTCATATGTTTTTAATAAAGATTAATTTTCTTCGTGATTACAATCACAGTGGTCGCATGTTGAATAAAGTGTTGTAACCTTCTCGTATTCAAAGTGCTCGATTGTCTCGCTGCAAGTTTGACAGATGATTGTACCCATTATTCAAAGCCCCTTTCGAAAAGTAGTTTTTTCTTCATTGAAAACGTTTTATGATATGTTATTTATATAATAGTATGTCACATTTGATTAGTCAATGGTTAATTGTATAACATTATTATTTTTTTATTTGTTTTTATGATTCATATTAAAGATGTATACATTTATCACAAACAATATGAAGTTGTAAGTCTTATCCGTTAAATGCTAGAATAGAAGTGAATTCACATAGAAAAAGAGACAATAACCGAATACTTTCTGGAGTAGGAGTGAACAGTTTGGAAAACGCATACATAAAGCTTGTCCCTAATTCAAACGTACAACATATCTCACTTGATGATGTGAAAGACCTCTTTAGCTATTACATAGAAATCACAGGTAAAACTGGCAAACAGCTTAATTGGGAATACGATAACGCTGCATTCCCTTACCAAATAAAAGAAACCAATCACGAAAAACATTGGTTTTACTTAAATTCAGATCATCAAAAATACAAGGCAATCATAGTCGGTGTGGGTCAAGAAAAAATTGTAGACGAAAATGGTGAGAATACAGATCAAAGCTATATCCAAGTCACCCTTCCTGAAATTTCAACTGCAGGTGACAAAGGAAAAGCAAACGAATTTTGTAAGTTTTTAGCTAAAAAACTTGAGGGTGAATTACATCTATTCAACGGACGGGTTATGTATTTTTACAAACGAAAATAGGAAAAATAAAAATAGACCATATCCTACAGATGTGGTCTATTTTTACGTGAGGAACCAAAACACTTTTTCAAACGAGAAAAAGCAAAAAAATGAGATTGCTGTTATCAGTAAGGATCCTTTTCGCGTCAAACCGATCTTGGTAGCGATTACGAAGGCGATATAGCAAAAAATAATCAATAATACACCTCTAGCAAGCAGGCTATCAGATCCTGACAACCATGTTACCAATGAAAAAGTACTCCAAATTAAAACCTGGATCAACCCAATTACATATACCCTCATTAGAAAACTCTCCTTTTATTTACAATAAAAGAACATAAACTAAGAAAGCAGCTTCTCAAGTGGCTACGTCTTTTTCCAAAAATGGTGTGAGAACAAGCTTGTCTTCTATAAATTTCTGTTTACTATATTAATTAATATGCACAGATAGATGGTAGTATTTTTCATTTTTGTAACAAATCGATTACATCGGAAAGAATTTTTAGAATACATGATAAAATGAATTGGAATGAAAAAATAGGTGTTTTGTATTACTTTTATTAGCTGTAAAGACCTATCCATTTGACTATTTTATGGAAGAGTGATTATAAAAATGAAAGCCTATACTCTAATCATACTTTCTTTTTTTATACTTTCCTCGTGTTCTTCGTACAAGGCACAGCCGCCAATACCGGAAACCGATGAAAAACAAATTATCTTTTTTTCGGATGAGGATAATCTGCGTAATGAAAGCAGCTACTATGATGCTCTACTGGAACTTAAGAATAAATACCCAACAGAAATCGCAAACATGAAAGTTGTTTCTTCTGAAGATAATAGACTTTATACGAAGTATCAAATTGAGACATATCCATCTTTATTAATTGTTCAACAAGATAAAGTCCTTCAAAAAATTGAAGGAAATGTAGACAAAGACGAAATAATCACTCCTCTAGAAAACGTATTATCTTCTTCGGCAAGTTCAAAATAGGAAAGAACATCAGCCTGAAACTAGAATTAGACAGCAAAAAAAATCGCCCCGAAAAGGAGCGATTTTTTTATAATCATTATTTTACAATATGAATTGGAGTACCTAGAGCAACTTCTGCTGCTTCCATTGTAATTTCACCAAGAGTTGGGTGAGCATGAATTGTCATAGCGATATCTTCAGCTGTCATTCCAGCTTCAACAGCTAGACCTAATTCAGAAATAATATCTGATGCACTTTCACCAGCTACTTGTGCACCGATTAGAAGTCCATCTTCTTTACGAGTAATGAGCTTCACAAAACCATCGGTTGCTTCAAGTGCAAGTGCGCGACCGTTTGCTGCATAAGGGAACTTAGCTGCCACGATTTCAATTCCTTCTTCTTTAGCTTGCTGCTCAGTGTAACCAACAGTAGCAAGTTCTGGTTCAGAGAACACAACTGCAGGAATTCCTAAGTAGTCAATTTCAGATGGGTGACCAGCGATTGCTTCCGCAGCAATTTTACCTTCATATGATGCTTTGTGTGCTAATTGAGGTCCTGGAACAATATCACCGATTGCGTAGATATTACTTACGCTTGTACGGCATTGTTTATCAATCTCAATTACGCCTCTTTCATTCATTTTAACACCAGCAAGCTCTAATCCAAGCTCATCAGTATTTGGACGACGTCCAACCATTACGAATACATAATCTGCATCGATTGATTGTTCTTCACCTTTTGTTTCATATTTCACTGTTACGCCATTTTCAGTTTCTTCTACACCTTTAGCTAACGCTTTTGTGATGATTTCTGCACCTTTTTTCTTTAGGTTCTTCTTCACAAGTGTAGTCATTTGCTTTTCAAAACCAAGAAGGATGTCATCTGCTCCTTCTAAGATTGTTACTTGTGATCCAAAGTTTGCATAAGCGCCACCAAGCTCAATACCGATAACACCGCCACCGATAATAACGATTTTTTCTGGTACTTCTTTAAGCCCTAATGCACCTGTTGAATCAAGTACACGTTTTGAATATTTAAAAGATGGTATCTCGATTGGACGAGATCCAGTAGCAATGATTGCGTTTTTGAAATTATAAGTTTGTGCAGAGTTTTCACTCATTACACGTAAAGAGTTTCCATCAACGAAATATGCTTCGCCTTGAACAACATCAACTTTGTTACCTTTAAGTAGTCCTGATACTCCACCAGTTAATTTCTTAACAACACCATCTTTAAATGCTTGAACTTTTGAAAAATCAAGTGTAACATTTTCAGCTTTGATTCCCATTGAATCAGAATGTTTAGCTGTTTCAAAACGGTGCCCTGCAGAGATTAATGCCTTAGATGGGATACATCCAACGTTAAGACATACACCACCAACAGTGCCTTTTTCTACAATGGTAACTTTTTGTCCTAGTTGGGCTGCACGAATAGCTGCAACATACCCACCAGGTCCAGCACCAATGACTATTGTGTCTGTTTCAATCGGGAAATCTCCTACTACCATGTTGAATTACGCCTCCATTAATAATAATTGTGGATCATTTAACAAACGTTTGATTTGGTTGAGTGCGTTTTGTGCAGTAGCACCATCAATCATACGGTGGTCAAAGCTTAATGATAAAGCAAGAACTGGAGCTACAACAATTTCACCATTTTTAACAACCGGCTTCTCAGCAATTCGTCCTACTCCTAAGATCGCAACCTCAGGGTGATTAATAACTGGAGTAAACCATTGTCCACCAGCTGAACCAATATTACTAATAGTACATGAAGCACCCTTCATCTCATCTGGAGCAAGCTTACCATCACGAGCTTTACCTGCTAATTCATTAATTTCATTTGAGATACTGAAGATAGATTTACGATCCGCATCTTTGACAACCGGAACAAGTAGACCTTTTTCTGTATCTGCAGCAATACCAATATTGTAGTAGTGCTTATGAATAATTTCGTTAGTAGCATCATCAAGTGATGTATTTAACGCAGGGAAATCACGTAGCGCTGCTGTTAATGCTTTAACGATATATGGTAGGTATGTTAATTTAATACCCTTTTCAGCTGCAACAGCTTTAAATTTCTTACGGTGTGCAACCAACTCTGTTACATCTACTTCGTCCATTAAAGTTACGTGTGGAGCAGTATGTTTTGAGTTAACCATAGCCTTAGCAATTGCCTTACGGATTCCACTCATCTTTTCACGAGTCTCTGGATATGTGCCCGCAGGAATTGGTTGTTTTGCAGGAGCTTTTTCTGCTTCTTGAGTAGCTGCAGCTGGAGCTTCGGTCGCTGGTGTTTCTGTAGCAACTGGTGCACCGCCAGAAATAAACGCATCAATATCCGACTTCATTATTCTACCATTATCACCGCTTCCTGCAACCTTTTTGATATCCACGCCTTTTTCGCGTGCATATTTACGAACAGAAGGCATTGCGATAATACGACGGTTTTCATCAACATCTGCAGCAGGTGCAGTTGCTTCTGATGGAGTCGCTGCTGGTTGTTCAGCTTGAGCTTCTTCTTTAGGAGCTTCCTCAGTTTCATCACCTTTAAATTGAAGGTCCTCATATCCAGGAGCATCAAATTTAATTAGTGTATCTCCTACAATGGCAACAGTACCTTCTTCCACAAGTACTTCTAGTACTTTACCTTTAACAGGAGAAGGAATTTCTACTACTGCTTTATCATTTTGGACCTCACAAAGTACATCGTCCTCATTTACTTCATCGCCTGGTTTGACAAACCATTTTACGATTTCACCTTCATGGATACCTTCACCGATATCTGGCAACTTAAATTCAAATGCCACGGTTTTCGCCTCCTAAAATAAATAGTTTCATGATTCTCGCCTCTATAAAAGATGTGAGATTTTTGCTGAATAAAGTTAAATATGCCCTGGTGTACGGCTCTACATATGATGTAATCAATCTTATCTCGTACACCAAAGGCTGTTCATACTTAATAAGGAAATATAGTTTCCTTGTATAATTAGAAGTTCAATACTTTCTTAGCTGTTTCCAATACATCCTTGAAGTTTGGTAACCAAACTGACTCTGCTTGTGAGAACGGATATACAGTATCAGGTGCAGCTACACGTAATACTGGTGCTTCTAAGCTTAAAATTGCACGATCATTGATTTCAGCTACTACGTTTGCTGCAATACCAGCTTGCTTTTGAGCCTCTTGAACAACGATTGCGCGTCCTGTTTTTTCAACAGAAGCAATGATTGTAGGAATATCTAATGGGCTAACAGTACGTAGGTCAATAACCTCAGCAGAAATGCCCTCTTTTTCTAATTCAGTTGCAGCTTTTAAGCATTCATGTACCATTGCACCATAAGAAATCATAGTAAGGTCAGTACCTTCACGCTTCACTTCAGCTTTTCCAAGCTCAATTGTGTATTCTTCCTCAGGAACTTCCTGGCGGAATGAACGATAAAGCTTCATGTGCTCTAGGAATACAACAGGGTCATTATCACGAATAGCTGCAATTAGTAGTCCTTTTGCATCGTATGGTGTAGATGGAATAACAACCTTCACACCAGGCTGTTGAGCAATTAGACCTTCTAAGCTATCTGCGTGAAGTTCTGGAGTATGTACCCCTCCACCAAATGGTGAACGAATCGTTACTGGAGCAGTGTAGCGACCACCTGAACGATAACGCATACGAGCTAATTGACCACTAATGGAATCCATTACTTCGTATACAAATCCGAAGAATTGGATTTCTGGTACTGGACGGTAGCCCTGTAAGCTTAAACCAACTGCAAGCCCACCAATACCTGATTCAGCAAGTGGTGTATCAAATACACGATCTTCACCGAATTCAGCTTGTAGGCCTTCAGTAGCACGGAACACGCCGCCGTTAACTCCAACGTCTTCACCGAAAACTAAGACATCTGGGTTATTTTTTAATTCTGTGCGTAACGCATCAGTGATTGCTTGAATCATTGTCATTTGCGCCATGGCTTACTTCGACTCCTTCGCTTTATAGATTTCCATTTGCTCCTCTAAATTTTGAGGAAGCACTTCGAACATATGTGAAATAAGGTCAGTAACCTTTTGCTTTGGTGTTTCGTCAGCTTTTTTGATTGCGTTCTTGATGTCTTCTTTAGCTTCTTCAATGACTTGGTTTTCAATTTCTTCGTTCCAAATTCCTTTACCTTCAAGATACTTACGGAAACGAACGAGTGGATCTTTCTTTTCCCATTCATTGTCAAGCTCTGAAGTACGATATCTTGTTGGGTCATCCCCAGCCATTGTATGTGGACCATAACGATAAGTCATAGTCTCAATTAATGTTGGACCATCACCATTAACTGCGCGCTCACGAGCTTCTTTAACAGCTACATAAACAGCAAGTGGGTCCATTCCATCAACTTGAATTCCAGGAATACCAGCTGCTACAGCTTTTTGAGCTAGTGTATGAGCTGCAGATTGTTTTTCAACTGGAGTAGAAATGGCAAAACGGTTATTTTGAACGATAAATACTGCAGGTGCTTTGAACGCTCCTGCAAAGTTGATTCCTTCATAGAAATCACCTTGTGAAGTACCACCGTCACCAGTATAAGTAATAGCAATTGATTTCTTGCCACGTTTTTTCATACCTAAAGCCACACCAGCACACTGTATGTATTGTGCCCCAATGATGATTTGTGGAGAAATTACATTAACTCCTTCAGGCATTTGGTTCCCATGGAAATGTCCACGTGAGAATAAGAATGCTTGGTATAATGGTAATCCATGCCAAACGATTTGAGGTACATCACGGTAACCTGGTAAAATGAAATCTTCTTTTTCTAAAGCAAATTGAGATGCAAGTTGAGATGCTTCTTGACCAGCAGTAGGTGCATAGAAACCTAAGCGCCCTTGACGGTTTAATGAAATAGAACGTTGATCAAGGATTCGTGTATAGACCATTCTTCTCATTAATTCTTTTAATTGATCATCACTTAAATCAGGAACAGCAGCTTTATTTACCACTTCTCCTTCTTCATTTAAGATCTGGAACATAGGAAAGTTTTCAGCAACCTTATCCAGTTGCCCTTGTAAATCAAAGACATTTGCTTTTACAGCCATCTTCTTCTCGCTTCCTTTCTTACCCTATTTTCTTATTCGAATGCGCCCTCGTGATTTTAAGAAGGTGCTTCAACTTTATTATGGCGAAATAGCCATTTATAAAGTTTGGAATGATACAAAACATACAGCATTAGGTTACCCAAAAATATATCTTTTCAAAGACATTTTTTGTCCCTGTGGACATGGTCTTTAGATGTAATGACTTTCAGTAATGCTCGAAAAGCATATTCTGTTTCCTAAATGAAGCTGTATTAATTATTTTGGTAAAGCAATTAATACAACTGCTCTCTATCCATTTCCAAGTTTACAACAATGAAAGTGAGTCGTCAAATTGTTTGTTTACTGTTTTATTTCTTGTCCACAAAAAGTTTTGTCTTGGAATTCTTATCCATTTTTAAAAACTGTACCAGTACACATTTATCGTCTGTATCATAAAAAATGAAAAATATTAAGTTGTTTTCAACTTAAAAACCTTAAAAACGCCAATAGAAAAGGACTACCAGTATTGGTAGCCCTTTCATTGCGTGTATTATTCTTCCTCTTTAAAAACAACCTCTAGTCCTGCTTTTTTATAAAATGAAACCTTTGCATTGTTGTATTGGTCAGTAAGTTTATTAAACGACTCGTTTGCCGCAACCACTTTTTCATAGGTCTCATTAATGAGATTGATTTGTTGTTCCAGTTCTTCTAATGTTAATTCTTCATTTTGAAACATCTCATATAATTTTTTATCATATCCAATAGCTTCAGTATAAGAAGTATATAATTCCTCATAGCTTTCATAACGCTGATTCATCACTGAAACTAAAGCATCTGCTTCTTCCTTTACACTTTCTTCTTTTATCTCGGAAACAAAGGAATCAATTTTTTGAAACTCCTTCTTAGAAGCTTTGATACTTTCATGTTCATTGTTAATCCTTGTTTCACGTTCAGACACAATACCTAGAGCTTCCTTAGATAATGTAACGATTTGATCAAATTCTTTCATTCCCAATGTTAAAATTTCATCGTAGAGTTCCTTTTCTCTTTTCTCCAATTCGACTAATGGATCTTGTTGTTCTTCAAAGTCCTTTTCAACAGCAACAACTTTTTCTAAGGTCTCATAAATTTGTTCTTCAGGTGATGGTCCATTCATGCATCCAATTAAGAGAAAAATCACACAAAGTAAAACAAATGACAGTTTAAACGTTTTATTTTTCACGATCTGTTCCCCCTTAGCTACTTACAATATACTATATATTAATATGTTTTCATAACATAAATTTTGGGTTTAGGATTTATTTTATTATATTTGGTAGTCCAAAGTTTAGAACAAGGTTGTCCGCTTCTTTTTGTATTTCAAAAACATGAGACCTTTGTTAAACTAAAACTACAAACAGCATCAAGAGCAGGAAGTGATAACATTGATTACAATGGAAAATATAATCCGCGAAGGGCACCCTACATTGCGTCAAATTGCAAAAGAAGTTGCTTTACCTCCATCGCCTGAAGACCGAAAAATATTGGAAGAGCTCCTTGAGTATGTAAAAAACAGCCAAGACCCAGAAATAGCCGAAAAATATGGATTAAGACCTGGAATTGGGCTTGCTGCACCACAGATTAATGTGTCAAAGCGTATGATTGCAGTTCTTTTAAAAGAAGATGATGTGCTTTATAGCTTTGCTTTATTCAATCCTAAGATTATCAGTCATTCTGTTAAAAAGAGCTATCTAACAGCAGGTGAGGGTTGTTTATCTGTTGACCGCGCTGTACCAGGCTATGTTCCTCGTTATGCAAAAATCAAGGTCAAAGGAACTAATTTAGATGGCGAAGAAATCATTGTAGAACTTAAAGGTCTTCCAGCGATTTGTTTTCAGCATGAGATAGATCATTTAAATGGGGTAATGTTTTATGATCATATTAATATGGAGAATCCTTTTACAGAGCCAGAAAACGCCATTCCAATTGAACGTTAAACTTGAAAGTATCGATGTGCACAGCATGTCGATGCTTTTTTGTTGTTTCCAGTATTTTTCCATGATAAACATCCTTTTTTTCCACATACTAAGGACAAACTTAAAACCATCGCATCGTTTTTGAAATGTTTAAAGTCAGTGAAAAAAGGAGATGATAGTCATGCTAAAAAAGTTACGGGAGAAATTAATAAAACAATGGCAGGATTTATTAAAAAGGAAGTCGATTGCGTAATTCATTAAAGTCATTAAAAAGAAAGACGATAGAGCCCTTCGTGTTTCGGAGGGCTCGTTATGTACTACAATTAATATTAATGATATAATACATTTTTAGGTGTACGGTGGATTAATCTTCATTTCCCAATTCGTTTTATCCGAAAATTTATAGTCTTTCCCCTTAGACTACCCCCTCTTTTTACCTATTAGGTATACATTTGATAAGAAATATTTAGGAAAAGTAAGAAAAAACATGAAAATCATGTTATATTTTTATATAATAGAAAAAGTTACTCTAACTTTCGGAAATTAAGGAGAGATTTGGCAATGATTTTTAAAGTTTACTACCAAGAAGATGCTTATGAAGTTCCTGTAAGAGAAAATACAAAAACGATGTTTATTGAAGCAGAATCTCAAGTTGAGGTTCGCCAAAAATTAAAGGAACGGAAAATTAACATTGAATATATTCAACGGGTGGAAGGGGCCTATCTTGAATATGAAAAACTAAATGAAGATTATAAAGTATTGGAGATTTGATGAATGATGAAATTTGTAAAAAACGATCAAACAGCTGTTTTCGCCTTAGGTGGACTTGGGGAAATCGGTAAAAACACTTATGGCGTGCAGTTCCAGGATGAAATTATCCTGATCGATGCTGGAATTAAGTTTCCAGAGGACGAGCTGTTGGGAATCGACTATGTTATTCCTGATTACAGCTATCTTGTAAAGAACGAAGAAAAGATTAAGGGATTATTTATCACACATGGTCATGAAGACCATATCGGTGGTATTCCTTATTTACTTCGTGAAATTAATATACCGATATACGGTGGAAAGCTTGCCTTAGGTTTAATTCGAAACAAGTTAGAAGAGCACGGACTTCTCCGACAGGCAAAGCTAATCGAAATTAAAGAGGATGACATCATAAAGTTCCGTAAAACATCGGTTACTTTTTTCAGAACAACACATAGTATTCCTGACTCCTACGGGATTGTGGTTAAAACTCCTCCTGGACAAATCGTACATACAGGGGATTTCAAGTTTGACTTCACACCTGTCGGAGAGCCTGCAAACCTTCAAAAGATGGCGGAAATAGGTAAGGAAGGGGTTCTTTGTTTACTGTCTGATAGTACAAATGCTGAAATCCCTCATTTCACAATGTCAGAAAGACGTGTAGGCGAAAGTATTCAAGATATCTTTCGTACGGTCGATGGTCGGATTATTTTCGCTACTTTCGCATCCAATATTCATCGTCTTCAACAAGTGGTTGAAGCCGCTGTTAAAAATGATCGAAAAATCGCGGTGTTCGGAAGAAGTATGGAATCGGCAATCACAATTGGTTATGATCTAGGCTATATCCAATGCCCGAAGGACACTTTTGTAGACGCTAACCAAATCAACCGTCTTCCATCGAATAAAGTAGTTATTCTATGTACAGGAAGTCAAGGTGAACCAATGGCAGCTCTCTCAAGAATTGCAAATGGCACTCACCGACAAATTCAAATTAATCCTGGGGATACAGTTGTTTTTTCATCCTCCCCTATTCCTGGAAATACATTGAGTGTTAGTCGAATCATTAATATGCTTTATCGCGCAGGGGCTGATGTGATTCATGGTCCACTTAGCGACATCCATACTTCTGGACACGGAGGGCAGGAAGAGCAAAAATTAATGCTTCGCCTCATGCAACCAAAATACTTTATGCCTATTCACGGTGAATATCGTATGCAAATCATGCATGCAAAATCAGCTGTAGATTGTGGTGTATTTGAAGAAAATTGCTTTATCATGGACAATGGTGAGGTTCTTGCGTTAAGCGAGAATGAAGCGTCTGTAGCTGGTAAAATCCCTTCAGGCAATGTGTATATTGATGGTAGTGGAGTCGGTGATATCGGTAATATCGTATTACGCGACCGCCGCATCCTTTCTGAAGAAGGACTTGTCATTGTTGTGGTAAGTATTAATATGAAAGACTTTAAGATTGCAGCAGGTCCTGATTTAATTTCTCGTGGATTTGTGTATATGCGCGAGTCTGGAGATTTAATTAATGATGCGCAAAGTTTGATATCAAAGCATTTAAATAAAGTGATGGAGCGCCGTACGACACAATGGTCTGAGATTAAGAATGAAATCACAGATACGCTTGCTCCTTTCCTATATGAGAAGACAAAACGCCGTCCAATGATTTTACCAATCATTATGGAAGTGTAATTCGTTTTCATTTACCCTTATATTCAATGTTGATCTCCCACTGAGGTATCCTCAGTGGGTTTTTATATATAAATAAAGTCTCTTGTAGATCTAGGGTGTTTTTGCTTCTGGCACTCGCTTTCCGCGGGCGATCCTCAGGCTTACATGATGTAGGTCACGAAGCCATTGCCACTGGACGTGGCGCCCTTAGGCTTCGAACATTAATTTCTCACTGCGGGGTCTTGGCTTGGCTCGCTATTCCCGCAGGACGTTGAGTTTGATCCTTGAAACTACACCGCACGAAGAAAATGCCTGCATTTTTGAGGATCTCGTGCCATACGCTCCAATCACTATAGGGAGCACCTAAGCGTCTTGGAATACTTATTAATTGCTATATCAAAAACAACAAAGATTCGAAAACAACCTAAAAAAAACGCCTCAAATGAGACGTTTATTCTTCGATTAGGTTTTTTTCGAAACGACTGATATCTGTATCGGCTCCGATAATGATTAAAATATCACCTTTTTGAATTTGTTCGGTTGCTTGAGGCGAAACAATAATATTCTTTCCTCTTTTCATCGCAACAATGGTTACCCCATATTTGGCGCGAACATCTAATTCAATTAATGATTTTCCATCTATTTTCCGCCCTGCAACAATTTCAATAATACTATGCTCATCTGAAAGCTCTAAATAATCTAGTACATTATTTGAGATGATATTGTGAGCAATTCGTTTCCCCATATCACGTTCGGGGTGGACAATTCGATCTGCTCCAATTTTACTTAAGATTTTCTCATGATAATCGTTTTGTGCCTTTACCCAAATTTGTTTAACTCCTAATTCTTTCAAGATAATGGTTGTTAAAATACTAGCCTTCAGGTTATCCCCGATTGCCACAATAACAAGATCAAAATTACGAATCCCAATACTTTTGAGTACAGATTCATCCGTGGAATCCCCTACAACTGCATGCGAGGCAATCGTTGAATATTCATTCACTTTATCTTCATCAATGTCCATGGCCATAACTTCCATGCCTTCATCACTCAATGCACGGCAAATACTACCTCCAAAACGACCTAGGCCAATAACCGCAAATTCTTTTTTATTCACTACTATTCCCCCAACAATTTTAGATACCATTGATTGTAACATAATTAATTACGAATGTGGAAGCACCTTATCCCCCTTCATTCATACGTACGAGACCAAAAAAATGAAAGGACAATATTTATCGTCCTTTCATTTTTTTCCTTATATTGCTTCAAGCATCTTAAATTGTGCCCTTACTAAACCGAAATACTCACCTTGTTGTTTCATAAGTTCATCATGATTTCCTTGTTCAATAATTTCTCCGTGGTCTAATACAAAAATTTTGTCGGCTTCACGAATCGTTGAAAGTCTATGGGCGATGATAATGGCCGTCCGATCCTTTAATAGTTGTTTCAGAGCCTGTTGTATTTTTACCTCAGTTTCTGTATCTATGCTAGCTGTTGCTTCATCTAGAATTAGAATCTTCGGATCTGCTAGAAGTGCGCGAGCAAACGATAATAATTGTCGTTCACCCACAGATAAGATATTTCCTCTCTCCTCGACTTCTGTATCATATCCGTTAATAAGCTTCTCAATAAACTGATTAGCCCCCACTGCTTTTGCAGCTTCTATAACTTCTTCATCGGTGGCATCCGGTCGACCAAAACGAATATTTTCTTTAATTGTACCTGAGAAAATAAATGTATCTTGAAGAACCACACTAATTTGGGAACGAACACTTTGAAGCGATAATTCTTTAATATCGATTCCATCAATTCGAACTACCCCACTTGTTGCATCGTAAAAACGGCTGATTAGATTGGCTATTGTTGTTTTACCTGATCCGGTATGACCTACAAGGGCAACCGTTTGACCCGCTTCCATCGTTAAGGAAATACCTTTTAACGCTTTACGACTATCGTCATATGAAAATTCAACCTTATTAAATTCAACCTTCCCTTTCATATCGGTTAGGTGAATCGCATTCTCTTTTTCACCAACGATTGGCTTTTCATCGATAAATTCAAAAATGCGTTCAGATGAAGCCATCCCTACTAATAGTTGATTATACACTTGACCTAAGCGAGAAATCGGCTCCCAGAACATACCTAGGTAAAAGGCAAAAGAAACGAAAACCCCAACAGTTAATCCATTGTCCTGGATAAGCATCGCGCCAAACCAAATGAGAATCGCTGTCCCAACCGCATTCGTCATTTCAACAAACGGACGGAACATTGCATTCTTTTGGGTGGCAACTCTCCAACTTTCATAGTTTTCGTTATTAATACCATCGAAGAATTCGATATTCTCATTTTCCTGTGTAAATGCTTGTGTAACACGTATCCCCTGAATACTTTCATTCAAATGGGAGTTAAGCATGGATTGTTTAATCCGCACTGTCTGCCATGATCTTCTAATATTTCTTCTTAATTTTGTTGTGATTAAGACCATCAAAGGTAGAATAATCAAGATAGCCAATGTGAGCTTTGGACTTAATCCAAAGAGAATAAAAATAACCCCAAATAACAGAACAAAGTCCATTAATAGATTAATAACCCCATTGGTGAATAATTCTTGAAGAGAATTTACATCATTAAGAATTCGAACTAATATAGAACCCGCTGATCGCTTGTCAAAAAAGCGGTGTGAAAGCCCTTGAACATGTGTAAAAAGATGCTTTCGCAAATCGTAAATAATATTTTGCCCTAGCATATTCGTCCATTTAATTCTATAAATGTTTGCCACATAATTGATCGCATATAACCCGGCAATCACCGCAACTAAGATAATTAATAAATTCGTATCTTTATTTGCAATCGCATGGTCGATCGTATACTTACCAATTAAAATTGGTGCAATTAACCTTACCGCAGTTGTAAGTAATACCATGATAATTGCAAGTGGTAATAAACTCTTAGAATATGGTTTCATATACGCTAGTAATCTAAGCATTTGCTTCCAGTTAAACGGTTTCTCAATGACTGTATCACTTGAATAATGGAAGCGATGTTTTATATCTTGTTTTTCTTCCTGGGACATATCATCTCACCTACCTATCCGACTTGTGACTGAAGGACCACTTTTTGATCCTTATATTGAATTTCATAAATACGTTGATATGGTCCCTCATTTTTCAATAATTCTTCGTGAGTTCCACGTTCCACGATGACACCATTATCTAATACTAAAATTTCATCAGCATGTTTCAGGGAAGAGATACGATGAGCAATGATAAATGTTGTGCGTCCTTTCATAACTCCCTTTAAGTCCTGCTGAATCTTAAATTCCGTTTCCATATCGACTGCACTTGTGGCATCATCAAGAATTAAAATACTTGGGTCAATGCAGATGGATCGAGCAATGGCGATCCGTTGTTTTTGACCTCCTGATAATCCCATACCGCGTTCACCTAACATCGTATCATAACCTTTTGGAAGCTCCATGATGAACTCATGTGCCTGTGCTCGTTTTGCTGCATCAATAATTTCTTCCATGGTTGCATTCGGTTTTCCATAAGCTATATTGGCACGGATAGTTGACGAGAATAAGAACGACTCTTGCATAACAAAACCAATATTACTTCTTAAGGTTTGGATCGAATAATCGGTTATGTTTCTACCATCAAGCAACACTTGACCCTTTACTGGTTCATAAAATCTCGTCATCAGCTGAGTAATACTTGTTTTTCCTGAACCGGTAGCCCCAATTAAGCCAACTACCTTGCCTGGTTCAGCAGTAAATGAAATTGATTCAAGGGCTGCCTCATCATCCTCTGTATATTTTAAGGTAACATCTTTAAATTCAACATGACCCTGTAGTGTTTCTTTCGTGACACAATCGTCTCGGTCAACAATTTTCTCATCAGCCTCAAGAATTTCTAAAAGGCGTTCTCCTGACGCTTTTGCTTGTGAAAACATGTTGATGATAAATCCAAGGTTCATGATTGGATTAAGTAAGTACCATACTAAACTAAAAAAGGCGACAAGTTCACCATGTGAAACTGCACCATCAATAACTAAATATCCTCCATATGAAAGAAGCGCAACGACACAGACATTACCGATAAACTCCATTAATGGGAAGAATTTCGCCCAAATCGTAGAAGTTGCAAGTGATACATCACGATAGCCCTCGTTGGACTGATTAAACTTATTGATTTGAAACTCTTCACGTGATAATGATTTTACTGTATTTATTCCACTAATATTTTCTTGGACATTTGTATTCAGGCGACCAAAGGTTTTTCGAACCTTACGAAAAGCAGGGTGAACACGTTTGTCAAAGCGATAGACAACAATCGCTAAAAATGGCAATGCCATAATTGTCACGAAAGTAAGTGGTACAGAATAGGAAAACATGACTATTAAGCTAAAGACAATTAAAAGAGCAAAACGAAGCAATTCCGCAAATCCAAAGGATAGGAAGAATCGAAACCCTTCTACATCTGCTGTTAAGCGTGACATCAGATCCCCTGTTTTCGCATTGTCATAGTAGCTAAACGATAATCGTTGAAGTTTTTCATATAATGCATTTCTTACCCTATATACAGCAGTTATTCCAAATAAATCACCTAGATATTGATTAAAATACGTAGCTACCCCCTTAATAACCATAATGGCAATGAAACCTAGGGCAAGATATGGTACAAGCTGATAGTTACCCGCTCGAAAAACTTCATCAATTGTTAGCTGAAGCACAATTGGATACACAACTGTAATCCCTGTCACAAAAATCATTGCAAATAATGACCAGAAAAAATACTTACGATACGGCCAATAAAACCCCTTTAATTTCTTAAAGGTCTCCATTAAACTCCCCCCTTGGTGTTTCCAAAAACATGAAGAAAATGTTAAAAAACTACGTAACATATAATATATCGGTTTTCGAAATAAATTACTAGTGCATTATCAAAAATTCTAAATTTTTTCTATAGAGAGATAAAAAACAAGACCAGGTCAAAAAATGACTTGGTCTTGTTTTGCTACCATTATTCTTGGTCTGCCTTCTCTGTTTCCTCTAATACACGATTAACACGTTTCGTTAGCATTTTCATTCCACTTCCACCCGCTTGAAAGTGACGAAGCTTACCTTCTTTATCAAACACATAATAGGCAGGAACATATTGATTTTCAAATTTATCATTTAGTTTAAGATCACTGTCAACAAAAATGGGCTGTGTGATGTTATGTTGTTGGGCTACTTGCTTGATTTCATCTAAATCAAGATCATTTTCTGATCTCGGCATGTGAACTGCCACAACATTTAATTTGTCTTTATATTGATCGCGAAATTCATTGACTTGTGGCATGGCTTCTTTACATAGACCACAGCTGATTGACCAGAAATGAATGAGTGTAGGCTTATCACCAACTAGGTCAGACTTATGAACCTCACCATTAAACCAAGCCTTTGCTCCTTCAAGCTCAGGCATTTGTTCACGTAATTTCATAGTGTTATCCTCCAAACTTATGGAATAAAGGGCCAAACTGTATGTTAGTCCCTGCTAATGATAGCCTTACACATTTAGTGTAGCCTGACCTGGTCTCCAGTTAGCTGGGCAGAGTCCACCTGTTTGAAGGGCTTGGAGAACACGTAAGGTTTCGTCAACGTCACGACCGATATTATTGTGGTTAACGACTGAATACATCATTTCACCTTCTGGGCTGATGATGAATAAACCACGAAGTGCAACACCTTCTTCTTCGATTAGAACGCCATATTCTTTAGAAATAGCGTGGTTTGTGTCAGCAGCTAATGGATAATTGAGATCACCTAACCCATTGTCTTTACGGTCAGTGTGAATCCAAGCTAAGTGTGTGTGAATTGTGTCAGTAGAAGCGCCGATAACAACAGCATCTAAATCATCAAACTCGTCAAAGCGATCAGACATTGCAGTGATTTCTGTTGGACAAACGAAAGTGAAATCCATTGGATAAAAGAACAATACAGTCCATTTGTCATTTTTCATGTTTTCTTCAAGACTTACTTTACCAAATTCTTTGTTTGGCATAACAGCGTCCATTTCAAAACGAGGAGCTTGTTTACCTACCATACGTTCTGCCATATGTAAGACCTCCAACTATTTTATAAGTTAATTGATAACATTTACACTAATATCTTGTATAACCAAATTAGACTTTGATTAAACCATTTGGGTTGAAAGGGCCTACTAACAAAGACTCTGCTATTGATGTAAGCAATATCTTGTCATATTTTCAAAAATGAATACAATCTTAACAACATTTATAAAATGAAGCATAAAAAAAGACTAGGTGGTGTACCTAGTCTCGTTGTCTTCTTCTATATTGTCATTTACGCTTGTCCTAAGCGACTCTCCACTTCTTGACAAACCTCGTCAGCAGATAGGCCATTTGCTTCAATAACCGGCCCTTTCATGACAGTATCAGCTATACCCATCACATTTGAATCTAAACCTGTCAAAACACAGCAGTCGCAGTTTTGTGCATCACTTTCCTGTTTTAACTGAACAACTTCATAGCCTTTTTCTTGAAGAGCTTGTTGAACATTTGTTAAAGAGCCCTCAACACCAATTTTCGCCATTAATCATCCACCTCCTCATATATGTAATTTGTCACAATCATACTGTGATTATTCTACACATATTTGAAGATTGAATTCATGGTGAGGATAAATTTATAAAGAATCCACGTTTTCCTTGATCATTTCCACAAATGCTTGAACCTGCTTAAGTTCAAACGCATAATCATAGCCAACCAGCCATGTATCTCGTTTCATTGGTTCATTGTTTTCATTCATTAACGGGATTTTATAGATGTTTTTCGTTTCCTCATCATTTAATGTGACGGATGGCAAAATGGCATATCCAATTCCATTTAAGGTCATTTGTTTACACGTTTCAATTTGATCAACTACTATTGTTCGGCGTGGTGTAGACTGGAAGGTGCGATGCCACCATTCTTGGATTTCTTGATAATAGGTTGAGTCACTTTTAAATTGTATAAACGGTCGATCGGTTTCCCACACCTGTTCAATTTTTTGGATTTCTTTATCAACCATATACATCGTATCCGTTAATAAATGGTGTTTGGCACCCTTCCAATCAGGTTTACCGCGAATGATTCCAATATGGACAGTATCATCATATAGATTTTTTAAAATCTCACTACTCCAGCCAGTAATTAGTGAGATTTTTGCATGTGGATATTTATTTACATATTTCTTTAAAACCTTTGGAAGCCAATTTTGCCCTATAATGGAAGCACACGCAATTTTTAGCGTCCCATGCACTTCTTGATTTAGCCCTTGCAGCTGCTCCCTTATTTTCTCCTCTTTTTCTACAACCTCTTTTGCAAAATCTATAATCTTTTCTCCCGCAGGTGTAGGCGTTAGCCCTTTCTGGGAGCGAATAAAAATCTTTGTATTCCATGCTTTTTCAATCGTTTGAAGACGTTGAGATAGCGCTGGCTGAGTAACAAATAGGCGCTCTGAAGCCTTTCTCATATTTAATTCAGATGCAAGCACTACTAATAATTGAAATTCGGAAAATTGCACACTTGTTCCTCCCTAACCTACAGGCATAAGTTTTACTTATAGTATAATTTATTTACTATTAAATTTCATTAATAACAAAAAAACCTCCACTTTAATTATGGAGGAATTTGAAACTTTATTTAATTTTAAGTTGTTTATTCAATTGTTTTAAGATTGCGCGACGGGTAAAAATCCCCTCAAATACTAATTCATCATTTTCTACACAAACAAATGGGTTATCAATGACTAGATGAAGGCCTTTTAAAACATTGTCATTAAGGTTCAACCTCGGGATTTCCCTATTCATTACTTCTTCAACCTTCATTTTCTCTAGACGTTCAAATTCAATTCGTTCTAATCCGAGGATTGAGTCTAGGATATGGGTTGAGCTGATTAATCCGTGTAGTTTATATTTTGGGTCTAATACTGGAACGGCGGTATAACCGGTTTTCGTAAGGACTAAAAGTGCGTGTTCTAGGCTGTTTCCAATTTGAACATGGGCAACTTTATCCGCAGGAATAATCATGTCATTAATTGTTGTTTCAAATAAATTTTCACTTTGAAGACCAAACATGTAAGCCTCACAACCTCACATCGTAATTATTTTTCATATGTTCCCAGTTTACTATTATTCATGCTCCCCCTTTATTTTACCATAATTTAATAGGGATAACTTGTATTATTTTGCAACTGGGGTATTATGAAAGGTCGCTTAAAAAGAAAATGGTCCGGCAATGCGCCGAACCGTTACAATGATGATTAGCTAATTAAATCAAAAATTTCAATTGCGATCATATCAATATTATCGAATTGATATGTTTTTGGTTTTTCCCCTGGCTGGTATACTTCAAGTTCAAATGTACTTGTTTTGTTAAAATATTTTACACTGCACTTTCTTTCACCATTCACTTCAAAAAAACGTTGAGGGGGCTCCCCACCATTTGCATTTTCCTGAAGGCTGATAAGGCGAGTAATGATTCCTTGTAACTGTGACATATGTGCCTCTCCTTTCGTATGCGTAAAGCCTGTTTCTTTTAGGATTGAGCAATATCCATTCTTCTATCCACATTTTTCGAACGGAGTAATATTATCAGAATATTGTATTCAATACCTTTACATAACTACTATGTAACAATACAATAAAATTAGCCATGAAACAATAAAAAATTGGGAGGAAAACATGACAAATCTTACGCAACTAAATGAGCGAATATTTTTAATTGATGCACATGATTTGGGAAGGAAAGCTCGAACGGGTTCTTACATAATTAAAGAAGAAAAAATTACAATTGTTGAAACAAGTGCAAGTCCGTCCATCTCTTACATTTTAGAAGGGTTAAAAGAACTCAACATTCATCCAAATGAAGTAGAGTATATTATCGTAACTCATATTCATTTAGATCACGCAGGAGGTGCAGGACTCCTTTTACAACACTGTCCAAATGCAAAAGTGGTTGTTCATCCAAAAGGAGCTAGACATTTAGCTGATCCTAGCCGTTTAATGGCAGGTGCAAAAGCAGTATACGGGGAGGACTTTGATAGGTTATTTCATCCGATTATTCCCATCTCTGAGGAAAATTTAATTGTGAAGGAAGACCGAGCAGAGCTGACAATTGGACCAGATTGTACACTTGTTTTTTATGATTCACCAGGTCATTCTAATCATCATTTCAGCATTTTTGATCCTGTCAGCAACGGCGTTTTTACCGGTGATACAATTGGTGTTTATTATCATGAACTTGTAAAAGATGATATTGAGCTCTTTTTGCCTTCCACCTCACCCAATCAATTCCGACCTGATGCGATGTTAGAATCCGTTGAAAAAATAAAATCGTTGCAAGTTACAACTATTTATTTTGGTCATTTTGGGATGACAACAAATGTGAATGAGGTATATAAACAGATCTCCTTTTGGTTGCCAATCTTTGTTAATGCTGGGAAAGAATCATTTGCTGAACATCCTTTAGCAAGTCCAAGTGAGCATAAAAATATGATCAAGGAACTGATTTTGAAAAAGGTTACATCCTATCTTGATGAACGGAATGTACCAAGGAATCATGACGTATACGAAATAATTGAACTCGACCTTGATATATGTTCGATGGGAATTGTAGATTATCTCTTAAAATAAAATAGAAATCCCACTGGGATTTCTATTTTAAGGGTTTCAAAATATTTCATTAAAGCATCCCGATTGTAACGGGGTGCGATTGTCCATCTCAAGTAAGGAGTAAATCGTTGTTTTAAACGGATTCCAAGTTAAAAATGATGTATCCGTTTTAGCCTTTTCATTTTCCTTAACCGCTTCACTCTTGGTCTCTTTTACAAAAGGGGGCTCATCTTCCATAGCAAGTTTAGAAATCACCCAATTTGAATTTATTTTTTCAAGCGTGATGATTTCATAATGATCTTTATACGAAACTGGTCCTGAATCGGGAGCTTTGAATAATTCATAGACATACATTTTATTTTCTTGCTGATCAAATAGAATTTTTGTTTCGTCTGTATAGGAATAAAACGGAACAAAGTATAAGGCAAAATCGGAGCCATATACAATATACCCCTCTTCTTCCTTCATTAAATTCTCCTCTAAAAAGGTTGCTGCAAAGTCCTTACGAAAATAAGGTGCGAGGATTTGCTCTACCTCATCATATGTACGAAATTCTAGTG
This sequence comes from Ferdinandcohnia sp. QZ13, assembly GCF_031324165.1. Classification (NCBI taxonomy): domain Bacteria; kingdom Bacillati; phylum Bacillota; class Bacilli; order Caryophanales; family Bacillaceae; genus Ferdinandcohnia; species Ferdinandcohnia sp. QZ13. Next base: position 781,572 of record NZ_JAVIVW010000001.1, read on the forward strand.
TTAGTGAAGATTGTGCTTGAAAGGCTTCTTGTAGAAGTGTGAACACTTGTTCTTTTGGTAAAGGTTGATTAGATGATGCTGTAGCCACTGGAACAGTAACGAGTCCGATTAAACAAATGATGATGAGTAGTAGTACAATTCGCTTGTTCAAAATATCATCCCTTCCTTGCTAGACTGTCTTTGTACAAGTACCATCATTTTAACAATTTCTCTTCATCCTATGGGTATCAATCGTTCGTTAAATAGTTGCATATTTTGACACAATAAACGGTATACAAACAATTCATTCATTAATCCATTGAAAAAAAGAAAGAAATTTGACAAATCTCCATACTAAAAAAAGACCACAAGTCGTGATCTTTTTAATCTTTCGAATCTATTAAAATGGATGCTGATTTAGCCACTGACCGCCATCCATCGTAATGCACTCCCCATTCACATAGGCTGCATGATCGGATAATAAAAAATAGGCGAGTTCTGCGATTTCTTCTGGTGTTCCTAATCGTCCTAATGGCACACTTCCAAGCGTTCGTCTTGCTGCTTCTTCTGATTCCCAAAGTTTTTCCGCTCCACCTGTACGTTCAATCGGGCCAGGTGCAATCGCATTAACACGAATTCCATATTTACTTCCCCATTCAACAGCAAGTGTCCTCGTCATGGATAACACACCAGCTTTTGCTGCTGCTGAATGAATCACTCCGGCACCAGCTCCCCAAGCATATGTAGCGACCATATTAATCATACTGCCCTTGATATTCTTTTCGATCCAATACTTTCCAACCGCGGAGCTGCAATAAAATGTTCCGTTTAATACAATATTGATGACAGCATTCCAACCATTCACCGATAGCTTTTCAGCAGGACAGATAAAATTCCCTGCTGCATTGTTTACGAGATAATCAATTCGTCCAAATGCTTCATCAGTTACCTTAACCATATGCTGGGCATGCTCGGGCTCTCTTACATCCATTTGAACAATAAGAACTTGATCTGGAAAGGTTTCAATTTCTTTTTTCGTCTCTTCCAATTTTTCAAGTGTCCTACCTGTAATAACAACAAAGGCTCCAGCACTTGCAAACCTCTTTGCCATATATTTCCCCATACCACTTGATGCCCCTGTAACAATTACAACTTTCCCCTTCATCCTATCCCCTCCACAAAATGAATGACTATTCATTTTTTATTATACCATTTTAACATGTGTAATACATATTTAAAATTTATTTGAATATGAATATGCTACACTAGTGTCATGACTTCAAATGATTTGATAGATAGGTTGGCGGTTAGGATGTCTAAAAAATATACAAGAAGACAATTTTTAAAAAGAGTGTTAGCTACTACTTCAACAGCTATTATCGCTTCTTCAATCGGGTATGGCTATGCCCGCTATATTGAACCGAAGCAACTCGAAGTTTCAAGGCACATTATTAAGCATCCTACCATTCCGAAGAAATTCGATCATATAAAAATAGTTCAATTCAGTGATACACACGTTGGGCACTATTTTTCTTTAGAGCAACTAAGTAATATCGTAGATAAAATAAATAATCTCAACCCTGACCTTCTGTTTTTTACAGGCGATTTAATGGATGAGCCTAATAAATACGCTGCTACCAACCAGCTTATTTCGATTCTTGAACGTTTAGAAGCACCCCTTGGAAAATTTGCAATTTATGGGAACCATGACCATGGAGGCTATGGATCGGAAATATATAAAGAAATGATGAATCAAACGGGTTTTACCCTTTTAATGAATAGCTCGGAGGAAATTTTCGTAGAGGATTCTAAGATTACAATTGTTGGGCTAGATGATGTCATGTTGGGTCGCCCTAATTTTGAACAAGCTTTTAAAAATGTGGATTCTTCTAGTTTTACCATTCTCCTTGCACATGAGCCAGATATTGCCGAGCGCGCAGAAGAAGTTGGAGCTCATATGCAATTATCAGGTCATAGTCATGGTGGCCAAATCCAAATTCCATTTTTCGGCCCACTGATTACCCCTCCGCTTGGTAGTATCTACGTTGAAGGTGGTCACCGAATTGGACCAACTAATATGTTCCTTTATGTCAATCGAGGGCTTGGGACAACAAGATTACCACTACGTTTTCTTGCTAAACCCGAAATCTCTTTTTTTACATTAGTTGCTACCTAGGAACAAAAGCGCAAGCGCCTTGGGTTGAACGTCTACTAAATACTGCCACGTCCTGTGGCAAACGTAGACGTCAGCACATCCTGTGCAAGTCCGACAAGCATAAGACGAGCGCTGACAGAAGGCGCTTCTTGCCTTCCGAAGCGATTGACTTATGACCTCGAGGGGCTAGGCGCTGGAGCTGGACGTGGATACACCCAATAGAAGTTATCCACAATGATAAATTTTATAAATTCCTAGACCACAAAATGAGGATGTCACTATGACATCCTCTTTTACTATCTCTACTTGTTTTTGAGATAATGTTCAACCATATCATCTTCTGGAATGGGTTTACTAAAGAAATAGCCTTGTACCTTATGACAACCCATAATTTTGAAAAATTCTACCTGTTGTTCTACTTCTACACCCTCTGCAATAACAGAGAGACCCAGGCTTTGTGCTAAGTGAATAATCGTTGTTGTAATCGCAGCATCCTTCTCATCACGTAGCACGTCCCTAACAAAGGATTGGTCAATTTTAAGTGTATCAATCGGAAGTTCTTTAATATAGCTTAAAGAAGAATAACCTGTTCCAAAATCGTCTACCGAAATTCGTACACCAATCTGTTTTAATTTTGCGAGGGTTTGCAACGTTCTCTTCGGGTCCTGCATAGCCCCTTCTGTAAGCTCAAATTCAAGACATCCTGGATAGATTTGATTTTCTTCGATATTTTGTTGAATCATTGTCACTAATTCAGGTTGCTGGAATTGCTTTGGTGACAAATTGATTGAAATCGAAACTGAACCATACCCGATCTCTTTCCATTGCTTTAGTTTTCGACATACCGTCTGAATAACCCATTCTCCAATTGATAAAATAAGACCTGTATCCTCCGCAATTGGAATAAATTCAGCTGGTGACACGAACCCGAGAACCGGATGCTTCCACCGTAAAAGCGCCTCAAAGCTAGTCACTTTATCTGTACTCAGATCCAACTGTGGTTGGTAATAGATTTGAAGTTCATTTTTTTCGATTGCTTTTCTAAGACCTGTCTCCAGCTGCATCAAGTGAGTTGTTTGTTTTTGTAAGTCTAAACTATAAAATTGATAAAGTGACCTCCCTAATTCCTTCGCCCGATACAAGGCCGTATCAGCATTTTTTATGAGGGAGTCGCCATCTCTTCCATCTGTTGGATAGAGACTAATTCCGATGCTAGCGGATATAAAAAACTCCTTTGCTTCTAATCGGAAAGGCTTTTCAAAAGCTCTGTTCACGTTTTGAGCGAATTGTTCAGAAAGTTCTCTGGATGTGTTTGGAAGGATCACAATAAATTCGTCCCCACCTTGGCGAAACACCTTATAGCTTTTTTCGCTAATAGAAGCTAATCGTTTACCCACTTCTTTTAATAGATGATCGCCAGCAACATGCCCCATTGAATCATTAAAAAATTTAAAACGGTCAAGATCAATAAACATTAATGCTAGATTTTGATTTTTCATTTCTGCTTCTTCTACTGCGTCATCTAAGTCCTTTTTTAATGAACTTCGATTTGGCAACCCTGTAAGTGGATCATGATAGGCCATGTACGTTATCATTTCTTTATCGGCAACTCTAGCAGAAATATCACGTGTAACACTTACGATAAATGTAATATCACCATTTTCATCAAATATCGGCGTTAGGATAGATTCTCCATGAACGACTCTCTTGTCAGCTAAAACAACCACATCCTGAAAAGAGACCGGTACTTTATTCTCCATAACAGACTTGTATTGTTCATGCAGATGATCTGCAGTTTCAAATGGTAATACCTCGTGAAGTGTTTTCCCTAGACTGTCACTCGTTAATTTTGCATGCCCCTTGGCTTCTTCATTTAAGAAAACATAGGAAAAGCTGCCGTTGTCCTCTACTTTCATAACGTATATTAAATCCTTGATATGCTTAAGGATAATTTCAAAGATGATTGCTTCGATTTTATCATCAAAACGGCTAAATTGATCATCCTTTAAGATGACATTATTCATTCTGTTCATAATACCATTCCCTATTTTCATGTAATAGTAAATCTTTCTGCATATATCGATAAAAACCTTTATTTTTTATAGAACTATTTTAATATATCAATTGATAACATACTATGTATCGTATACATGTTATTGAATTTGTCAAAATTCACTACTACAAGTATAATAAAAGATAGAAAGGAGAGAAAGTATGAAAAAACAGGTAAATCAAACCCCGCTTGAACCAACTGTGGACAACCTTGCTCGTGCTATCTTTGTTGTGAATCGTCATGCTAAAACGGCAACAAACCCTAAATTTTTATATTTACTTAAGCGCAAAGCCCTAGAAAAGCTTATCTTAGAAGGAAAAGCCAGAAAAGAAGGGCTTCATTTTTCCAGAAACCCGAAAAATAGTCAACAGCAATCTGATGTTTTAATTTCAGCAGGGGATTATTATTTTCACATGCCTCCTACAAAAGAAGACTTCTCACGCCTGCCACACCTTGGAAAGTTGAACCAGACATATCGCAACCCGAAAACTCATCTATCACTTTCTCTAGCTAAAAGCCTTCTGCAGCAATACGTTGGAATCGAAGAAAAAATAGAAAATACTCAATCACCACACAAACGATCCTACCAAAAACCCGTATTCAAAAAATTAGGAGAAAGTTATCGATAAGTCCAATTAAAAAACCAGGTGTATGTACCTGGTTTTTTAATAGAGGTAATTTAAGGTGCGTTGATCGGCTAAATTTGTATCAATCGGGCATTCTTGGGCGTCTCTTCCATATTGCCATACCCATACATTGGCTTTGCATTTCGGTGACACTGGTCTAAAGTTGGGCGCATTTCGTTCCTTCGACACCCCAGGCTCAGGTTCAGCACTCCATAATATGGTTTGTACTGCAACCTGTTTATTTTTTCGAACTGCCTCACAATACGCATTGGAAAAATCGCCTTCGACTGGATCATGGTAAATACCCGGACGATAACCGGTTGGGTAGATAGACTCCACCCACCCGCGAATCCACGCTTCATCTACAGCAAAAAAACGCTCGATATTTGCGAATAGAGCTACATGATTGGGAATACCGAGACGTCTTGCATTAAATACGGCATTTCGGGCAGCGAGCTGTCCTTTTTCATAGCTAGTCGCATCAGAAAAAACATTATAAATCGGCAAAACCTTAATTCCACGATTTCGTAAAAATGAAATTTCTTCTCTTGTTAAGGCGTGTGAAACATTTGGCACTTCGCTCAAATATCTCCCCCAAAATTTCGGGTTTCCAAATTTACTTTTCACACATGTATATAATTCTTCATCGGCTGTTGCCGCCGAATCCACTCCCCATACATATCTTGGCATTTTCACAACTCCTTAGTGCATACAAGATCAAACTCTGAATTTCTTTCTGCATTCCCGCCATCTGTAGTGGAGGATTGCTGCTACCTAAAATTATGCTTTCCATTTATGGATCAGTTGATTGTTTACTCCTCTTGCAAAGACATCAATTCGATTGCGACTCCATGAGACAGAGGATGGTTCGGAGGTTAATGTTCCACCAAGATCTTCCCACTCACTCCAACTACTTCCGTCCCAATTTTTTAAATACAGATGATTATCTGTCCCTTTTACGAAAACATCTAGATTATTAGATTTTCTTGAAGATACAGCAGGACTTGAGGTTAATTGACCACCAAGGTCCTCCCAATTGCTCCAGTTCGACCCATCCCAATACTTATGATAAAGAGCTCGATTCTCTCCTCTAGCAAAGACATCGATTCGATTAGGTCCCCATGATACGGCACCAGGTGCTGACGTTAAGACACCGCCTAAATCCTCCCACTCACTCCATTCCAAACCATCCCAAAATTTATGATAAAGATGGCGATCCGTACCTCTGCCAAATACATCTAGTCGATTTTCTCCCCACGATGCAACCGCAGGCGATGACGAGAGAACTCCTCCTAAATCCTCCCACTCACTCCATGATGAGCCATCCCAGTATTTATGAATTAAATGGTTATTATCACCACGCGCAAAAACGTCTACTCGTCCTGGTCCCCATGACACGGCAGCCGGTGAAGAAGTGAGAGATCCTCCAAGCTCCTCCCAATCTGTCCAGTTTGATCCGTCCCACATCCGGTGGTAGAGGACCCGATTTCTTCCACGTACATAGACATCTAATTGGTTTCTTCCGGGAACCGTAGCCGACGGTCCCGATGTTAGGTAACCTCCAAGGTCCTCCCAATCGCTCCAATTTTTTTCAGGAGTGTAGCCAATATTTTCATAAGTAAGTCGAATAATCGCCTTCATAATCCGTTGAAGAACCTGCTCTGGAATGCGATAGGGGCCCAGCACAACGAAGATCCAATTAGCTTGATTCCGAAAAGCCCGATAGGCCTGATTTACCTTTTGATCTAAAGACCCTGAAAATTGATTTTGAGTCATTAGTGTAAACATGACAAGCTGCATCGCTATATACTGAGACATTCTTCGGTTAACATTAAATTCTGCTAATTCATCATAATGAGGTTTGACATTTTTTCGTACTTCTTTCCACACGTTTTGAAACTCTTCTGTTTGTCTTTTTTGATTTTCCGGTGTGTTTGGATTTATATAATAAGCTTGTTGGTAGCCATTAACGGGATAATTTGGATAATAATATTGTGGAACTGCTCGGTTATACGGATTCATTTGATATCCACCATATGGTTGATTCATAGCAGGTACCTCCCTTTTATAAAAAGTCTTCATATCATACTATGATGTAAATTAGGAAAGTAACCCATTTTTTCTTAATCTCCAACACTTATCAAAACGTTTTCCAATTCAACTAAGTTCTGACATATCTAAATTTTCTAAAAAATCCTTTACTTTTTACCGTTTTCCCTTCATAATAGAAAGACAACTAGATGATGCCATAGTTTCCTAAAATAGCATGGATCTAGTGACGCTTATAGGTAAACCAACGTTTTTTACAAATAAGCGAAAAATTAAAAGGAGTGATTACGTAATGGACCATTTTAACAAAGAGCAAAAAAATGAAGTAGTTGTTATACCTCAAACGCCTGATGAAGAGATGTATGAGAAGGTAGCAGAAATGGTTCTCATCCAATCACAGGCCTCCTTTAAGAAAGAACAGTTGCTTAAACAAATTGACCAATCACTAATTGATCGAGATGAAACTTTATTTATGAAACTTACAAAACAATATAATTTGTTACTGTCCCAACATCATTTTTTACAATAAATAATAGGCTAGTGCGAGATGCACTAGCCATTTCTATTGACAAAAACGGTGCAGCCTTCAGTAGCTACACCGTTTCGTTTATCCGTGGAAGCTTTATTTTAAAGGTTGTGCCTTCGTTTTCTTTACTATCTACGGTAATTTCTCCATTATGGTTTTCAATAATATTATAGCTTACCATTAGGCCAAGGCCTGTTCCTTTTTCTTTCGTTGTATAAAAAGGCTCCCCAATTCTGTCAAGGATGGATTTTGGAATGCCACACCCCTCATCAATAAATAAGATATAGATGGAGTCATTTGTAACCCTTGTACGAATAATGATTGTTCCGCCATTTTCCATCGCATCTATGGAATTCTTAATGAGGTTGATGAAGACTTGCTTAATCTGATTTTCATCACAGGTAATAATCGAATCTTCATTCACAAAATCAATATTGATTTGAATATTTTGCAGAATGGCCTGTGTCTCAAGAAGTGTCACAACGTCACGCAAAATAATCCGGATATCTTTATTCTTGAATTTTATTTCGGACGGCTTTGCCAATAGCAAAAGCTCACTTAAGATTAATTCAATGCGATTTAATTCAGAAAAAATAATATCAAAATAATTCTGTTTCCCTTGGAATTCATCATTAAACAATTGCAAAAATCCTTTGATTGCGGTTAATGGATTCCTTATTTCATGCGCAATTCCCGCAGCAAGCTGTCCGGCTATAGATAGTTTTTCAGATTTAATCATTAATTCCTCTGCTTTTATTCGGTCAGATATATCTCGAATAATGACTTGAACGGCTGCTTCCCCGAAATAAGTTGTTGGTATGCCAATTAGTTCTGTATAAATTTGCTTTCCTTGAAATGTATACCATGATTGTTTACTAAAATTAACTTCCTTCTTTTCGGAATTTACAATACCGATGAATTCTCTGACTTGGTCATGATTATCTGGATGAAGAAAGGTATAAATATTTTTCCCTAACATTTCTGTATAGCTGTTAGCCCCAAACATTTTTACACCTGAGTCATTGATAAACACCCAATTGTTTTGATAAATGACAGCGATGGTATCGATTGAATTTTGAATAATTCGTTGGTAGCGTTCACGGCTTCTATGGATGATATCGTGGAATGACTTTCGTGATGAGATATCGTGCAAAACGATATACTCATAGATTTCATCATGGATATAGATTGGAACTTCCTTCACTTCCACATAAATTTTTTCGCTGTTTTGTTTCTTCCATCTTTGTTCGATTATACCTAAACGAAAGCCACTCTGAAGCTGCTCAATTCGTTTACCCACCACTTCGTGGAATTCTTCGTCTATAAACTGATAAATTGTGTTCCCACTTACCTCATCCGGGTGTTGAATTTCTAATAAGGAAGCTGCTTCCCTGTTAAAATACACGATTTGACCTAATTTTGCAATAATGATTGGAAATGGAGCTTCATCTATTAAAATAGGGGCATCAACTAACCTAGTAATCGGGAAAGTCTTATCCGGAAAAAGCGATGATAACAACGTATTAGGGCTGTTCTCCTCAAGAATGCGGTCATTTGCGGGATCCACTAACACGTTCATTTTTAAAAGAATTTCTTCATATTCGCAAGACGTGGTGTCAAAGATAGGCTCAACAATAGTCTCGAACCAGATAATATCATTATTAGTTTTCAACACTCTTAGTGCACATGCTGATTGTTGTTGTTTATTGAAAAAATAACTTTCAAGCATGAACCGGTCATCTTTATGTATGATATTTTTGATTGAAGTTCCAATTAACATATCTTTTGTGTAGCCTAAAACATCTTCACAGTTGCTAGAAATATAAAGAATTTGACCATTTACAGTCACTGTTAATACGAGATTAACAGATGAAGGTGTTGCCGATACATGTTCCGGAGCACTTTGTGAATTTCCTGTTCTCATCTATTGAACCCCCACCTCTCTATCACTTATTTCGTTGTTATGGTCAATCCTGTATATGAATTTGAAAGTATTCTGTACGTGTATTTTGGTAGGTGTAACCATTTTTTTACTATACTATTACATTAAGTTAGGGGCTATATCATATCCATAGGTAGAAAGACCTGTTTTATTATTATTATAAAGAAAATTCAGCAAAATTCCCAATATTTTTTGGAGTTTGTCAAAATACGAAAATCTAGGTCGTGGAGTGACCTAGATTTTAGATTATTTATTGATGAATGTAGAAAAAAAATTCGACAAGTACATATACTTGTCGAATTTGGTAGGTGAGGAATTAAAGTCCACCTTCGTATTTTCCATCGTTTTTAGACGCTTTTTCTTTTTTTGCTTTTTTCTTGTGCGCTTTGTTTGCTGCTGCACTACCCAACTCTTTCCCGAATTCAGTATCCGTTACAGCCGAATCAAAACCTTTTTTGTTCTTTTGTTCGGGATCATTCTTTTTATTTCGTTTTGCCATAAGAACGTGCACCCCCTTAGAGATTATCATCTTTATTTTCTTCTCTAAGGGTTTTTCTATACAAAAATAGGCAAGTGAGTTAATTGCCAAACGTATATATGTTCATAAGTTATAAAATACGTCTATACGCAGGATTTTGCGGCCAATTCCTAAAAGAATACAGTCAATAAATAAATTTAGATGGCCGATAGCAGAATACTGGGTCTCTGAATCCATCGAACCCTTTATTCCCAAAGCTTAAAGATGGCTTGGGTGCCGCTATTTTCTTCCCCTTTTTCAGCTAGTTCGTCGTACATTTTTTTCGCAAGCTCAAGACCTGGTGTTTCCATTCCCATTGCTTTTGCTTCTTCAAGAGCGATTCCCATGTCTTTAATAAAATGCTTTATGAAGAAACCAGGTTCAAAGTTACCAGCGATCATCCGAGGAGCCAGATTGCTTAGTGACCAACTTCCAGCTGCACCTGTTGAAATGCTTTTTAATACTGTTTCAGGATCAAGTCCAGATTTTTTCGCATATACCATCGCTTCCGCAACACCAATCATATTTGATGCAATCGCAATTTGATTACACATTTTCGTATGTTGGCCGGAACCCGCTTGTCCTTGGTATACGATGTTCTGTCCCACTATTTCTAGAAGTGGCTTGCATGCTTCAAATACATCACGATCGCCACCTACCATAATGGCCAATCTTGCTTCTTTTGCACCGACATCTCCACCGGAGACAGGTGCATCTAAGGAATACATGCCTTTTTGTTTTGCAGCCTCATAAATTTTGATTGCTAAAGAAGGAGTCGAGGTTGTCATATCAATAAAGTGCGTTCCCTCGTTTGCATGTGCCAAAAGCCCGTTTTCACCTAGGTAGACCTCCTCCACATCGTACGGATATCCAACCATTGTAATGACAAGACTTGCTTCTTGAGCCACTTCTGCTACTGACTGTTTCCAAACTGCGCCTTGTTCAACAAGTTCAGCCGCTTTTTCCTTTGTACGTGTATAGACGAGAACTTTATATCCTTTTGAAAGGATATGGCCAGCCATACTTTTTCCCATCACACCTGTTCCAATAAACCCAACTACCGCGTTACTATGTAAGACATTTTTATGTACCATCATATTAACTCCCTCGTTTTTATTTTCATCATACCATATTTTAAAATGTAACAAGACTAAAAAAAAATCTAGGAAAATTGGGGATTTGTACCTTACATCCTCTGTGCATTTTCCATAGGATATAACAAATAGATATATGGAGGTGTTCTAAATGAGTGGTGGAGTAGGATATGGAACAGGTTTTGCTTTGCTTGTCGTATTGTTCATTTTATTGGTTATTGTAGGATCCGCTTATGTAGGATGGTAATTCTTTAAGTAAATTAAAGATTCATTATAAAAAAGAAAGGGAGATGTGTTATGGGATTTGGATATGGATACCCAGGATTTGGTTACGGTGGCTGTGGCTACGGTTATGGTGGCTACGGATTTCGCGGAGGCTTTGCGTTGATTGTTGTACTATTCATCCTTCTAATCATCGTTGGAGCTGCTTGGTGCTAAGATCACCATTACAAATAAGAAAGCCAGCAACTATTGAAGGTTGCTGGCTTTCTTCATGTCATTTCTCGTCAAACATATCCTGAAACTTTTTCATTTCCTTATCAACTTTAGGCTTCATATGATAAGGGTTTTTAGGTTGAACCATGTTTTCGCCTTATCCCTATTTGATTTCCTGCCATATCATCATTGATAATCCCCTCATATCTCCCATCAAAATGTGGGTCACGTGCATGATAATCTCGATCATTGTCTGGCATAGCTTATACCTCCTCATCATTAAATTGGCGTGTTTTATGAAAAATATGTACTTTTTTATGCAACAATAAGAAACAATAAGAACATCGTGAAAGTGAAAAGGAGCGATGACAATGGGTGCAATTGATCGTGAAGGCTATCGATTTGAAACAGAATACAGTGTGATTAGTCAAAAAGGGGCGATCCATGTATATCGGGATGGTGAATTTATCAAGGAATTGACTTTCTCTTTTACAGGAGAACAGCCCGAGCCTAGCTTAATTGAAGAAGTGGTTGATGAGTTTTTTGAAACGAGTCAAAAATGCGAATAGTTTCCCTTCTCATTACACGATTTGTAACGTAAAATGTGTTGTGAGGTGAATAGCATGTTTCAAAAAGAATTGTATGTGTTTGATAAAAATCAACCGAAAAAGTGCGTGATTCGAAATTATCGGGAAACTGATTTTGATGGCTTAATACAAGTTCAACGTGAAAGCTTTCCTCCCCCATTTCCTTCTGAATTATGGTGGAATAAAGAACAATTACATAATCATGTAACCTTATTTCCTGAAGGTGCTCTTTGCGTTGAAATCGATGAAAAAATTTGCGGGTCCATGACTGGATTAATTGTTCAGTTTGATCCTAGTCATCCAAAGCATACATGGGAAGAAATCACGGATCATGGATATATACGAAATCATAGCCCTGGTGGAAACACACTATATATTGTAGATATTTGTGTGAGTCCGGCATACCGAAAATATGGCCTTGGTAAATGGCTTATGCAGTCGATGTATGAGGTGGTTGTTCATTTAAAATTAGAGCGATTATTAGGTGGGGGACGAATTTCCGGGTACTCAAAGCACGCCACAGAAATTAGTGCAGACAAATACATTGACAAGGTCATGACAGGTGAATTACGAGACCCTGTGATAACCTTTCTCCTCCGTTGTGGACGTACGCCGGTCGAGCTAATTGAAAACTATCTCGAAGACGAAGAATCCTGTAATTACGGATTATTAATGGAATGGAAAAATCCCTTTCAAGGAACAAAAACGAAAGCGCCTTGAGTTGAACGTCTACGTTTGCCACGTCCTCGAAGAGATTGGCATGACCAGAGAGGGGCTAGGCGCTGGTGCTGGACTAGGATACACCCATAAAATTTATCCACAATGATAATTATTATAATTTCCTAGACCATAAAAAAAACGAGTCTAAGCTAGACTCGTTTCTTCTTTAGTTCATATAGTTTGCTTTAACAAACTCAACAACTTCTTCAGTTGTGCTCATAGATAGAATCTTTTCTTTATTACTTGCAATTTCAGCTTTTGAGAGCTTTTTAATTTGAGTACGTGCTGGTAAAATGGATGTCGCACTCATACTAAATTCATCTAATCCAAGACCTAAAAGGATTGGGATCGCAATTGTGTCGCCGGCCATTTCTCCACACATTCCTGCCCACTTGCCTTCTTTATGTGCTGCTTCAATAACCATTGAAACAAGGCGCAGGATAGAAGGTGAATATGGCTGATAAAGGTAAGACACACGCTCATTCATTCGGTCTGCAGCCATTGTGTATTGAATTAAATCATTTGTTCCAATACTAAAGAAGTCAACTTCTTTTGCAAACTGATCAGCTAATACTGCAGTGGATGGAATTTCAACCATGATTCCAATTTCAATGGAATCAGAAACAGCAGTTCCACTTGCCACAAGCTTTTCTTTTTCTTCCATTAAAATGGCTTTTGCTTGTCTAAACTCATCAAGTGTAGCGATCATTGGGAACATAATCTTTAGGTTACCAAATGTACTTGCACGAAGTAATGCACGTAGCTGTGTACGGAAAATTTCCTGTTCTTCTAAGCAAAGACGAATCGCTCTGAAGCCAAGAAATGGATTTAGTTCTTTTGGTAAGTTTAAATATGGAAGTTCTTTATCTCCACCAATGTCTAGTGTACGAACGACAACAGGCTTGCCTTCCATTTTTTCGAGAACGGTTTTATACGCATCGAATTGTTCTTCTTCAGTAGGAAGCTGGTCACGCCCCATGTATAAGAATTCTGTACGATAAAGTCCGATTGCTTCTCCACCGTTTTCAAGAACACCCTTCACATCTTCAGGAGTTCCGATGTTAGCAGCAAGTTCAACATGCTCTCCATCACTTGTAACGGTTTTTTCATTTTTTAATTTAGCCCATTCTGCTTTTTGAGCTTCATATTGTTCTTTCTTTTGACGATACTGTGCTAAAACCTCTTCTGAAGGATCAACGATAACATCACCATCAAGCCCGTCGACAATCACCATAACCCCGTTTTGAATAGTTGAAGTAACAGCCTTTGTTCCGACAACAGCTGGAATTTCCATCGATCTTGCCATGATGGCAGAATGAGAGGTACGTCCTCCAATATCAGTTGTGAATCCTTTTACATATTTACGATTTAATTGAGCAGTATCTGAAGGAGTTAAGTCTTCTGCAATAATGATTACTTCTTCAGAAATCATACTAGGATTCGTGATTGAAACTCCTAGCAAATGCGAAAGTACACGTTTTGTGACATCACGAATATCAGCAGCACGTTCTGCCATATATTCATTTTCCATGCCTTCAAACATTGTAATGAACATGCTTGCAACTTCTTGCAACGCAAATTCAGCATTTACACTTTCAGAACTGATTTTATCTTTAATTGGATTAATGAGCTCAGGATCACTTAGTACGAGAAGGTGAGCGGAAAAGATTGCTGCTTTGTCTTCTCCAAGTTCTTCATTTGCCCGATTTTTAATCACTTCTAATTCATCTTTTGATTGATTAACTGCATCCTCAAAGCGCTTTATTTCTGCATCTTTATCACTGATTGTTTGTTTTTCAACTGTCAAATCAGGATGCTCTAAACGAAAGCTTTTTGCAATAGCAATCCCTGCAGAAGCAGCAATACCTTTAATCATAGTAGACATTATTCACCAAGTCCTTCATTCGCCATGATTTCTGTTAGAGTCGCGATTGCTTCTGCTTCGTCAGAACCTTGAGCAACAATTTTCACTTCAGCACCTTGACCAATTCCAAGAGACATAACACCCATAATAGATTTAAGGTTAACAGACTTTCCGTTATATTCTAATTGAATATCTGAATTATATTTACTCGCTCCCTGAACTAATACTGTTGCTGGGCGTGCATGAATTCCTGATTCACTTGTAACTTTAAACGTTTTTTCTGCCATGGATTATTTCCCCTTTTCAATTATTTAAGAATCAAAATGATTACTTGTAGTATTTGTTCGTTTTCGGTAGATATGTAAAGAAAGAGTCGCATACCTGTATTTAAACGCCAAAAATAAAAAGGCATGAGAAAGACAATAAAACACTAGGGAGAGGATGCTGCTCCTTTCCTCAAGTTTTTACTTTTTCTTTACTCATGCCTGATCGTATCAGTAACACGTAAATGCAATGCGTATGTAGAAATGTAGAAGTCGTGACAAACACTTACTTTACAACCTAACCTCTTACACCGAAGAGTATAGCATAGTCAACAAAGTTTTTTCAACAATTTGATTCATAATCCGACAACAATAAAAATTGAGAATCTTTTTCATTTCCAAAATTTATAATAAAATAGACGTTATTTTACAAAACATAAACCTTTAGGATACCAGTCCGTAATGATTATCATGTATAATAAGCAAATATTGTATTTTATTTACAAACTAAAGTTGGAGGTGTTTTCATTGATCAAACTTATTGTGAGTGACTTAGATGGAACACTATTACAGGAAAATAATACAGTTAAATCTGAGGACGCCGATGCCTTAAAACAAGCATTACAAGAAGGACTTCAAATCAGTATTGCGACAGGCAGAATGGATACTGAAATAAAAGAAGTATTAAAATCGATTGGGCAAAATTTTCATCGCATTAGTCAAAATGGTGCTTTTGCATCGACAATTGATGAGAAGTCGATTTTTTCTCGTACTTTTACAACAGAAACAGCTGAAGAGATTTATAAAAGAATATTAGACCCTAAATTCGTTACAATTGTTTGTAGCTACGACACCAATTACACACATGAAAACAATGAGTATGTCGAGGGAGTCCAAAAAAGAATGTTTCATCCAATCATCATTGATCCTGAAATAGGTTCGAAGTTTAACGAAGTCAAACCTTCAAAGATTACATTAATTGGCTTTGAGAATGATATTATCGAGATTCACAAAAAACTTTCGAATGAATTTAAAGACGAGATTGATATATTCATTTCTGAAACACATGTCTTGGACATTATGCCAAAACAAATTAGTAAAGGGAATGCGATCAAAAAACTTCTCGAAGATCTTACTTTAAAACCTGAGGAAATGGCCTGTATTGGAGATTCTTTTAATGATATTCCTATGTTTCGTTTAACTCCTTACAGCTTTGTGATGTCTACAGCACATGATGATGTAAAAAAAGAAGCAAAATACGTGGTTGAAACAGTTGCTGAAGCAGTTGAAATGATCTTGAAAGAAAATAGTAAACAATTCGTTTGATTGACAAGAAGAACCTGAATGTAACGTCAGGTTCTTTTTTGGGCTATTATCGCAAACTTTATTGTTTTTTATTTCGTTGATTTCCGCTTCAGGCAGGCGCTTTCCGGGGGCGTGGCTTGAGCCTCCTCAGGCCTACACGATGTAGGTCACGAAGCCGTTGCCACAGGACGTGGCGCTTTTAGGCTTCGTTCTACTGGTCGCTCCTGCGGGGTCTCAAGTCTCACGCTTTTCCCGCAGGACTTTGAGTTTCTTCCTTAAAATCACCCACGCACAAAGAAAATGCGAATGTATTTTCGAGGAGTCGCCGCCCTACGCTCCAACCAACAAAGTTTGTATTTTATTTTCTAAGAACAACAATCTTTTGGATAAGAACCTTTTATTTTTGCTTTTTTACGTTTTTTATTTTTGCTTTTATTTCCTTCGCCATTTCCTCGCAAGCCGCGTTTTCATTATCGTTCAGTTCTTCATCCCCATATCTTACTCTTTCGTAGAGTTCAACTAGACGAGCATCAAGGAATTGGTTTCGCATTAGCCATTCTGTGACACTTTCATGATGAAAGCGACCCAGGCCGTTCTGAGCCGAAAGGACCTCTAATTCAAGGATAAGCCTTCTAACCTTTGCCTGTGGCGTTTGTTTTCTTGGTCTTCTCCATTTTGCAGTAGGCACCTGAATCCCTTCAGTGACCGTTGCATATTGAAAGACGTCTCGCACAACAACTGCCTCTTTTACAAATCGTTTTCTAGCTAATAAGAAGAGAATCACCGCTAAAATGATAGCCCCTAAAATAGATAGATAAAACCAGATATCAAAATATCCTAGCATTTCTAATAACGGATTTTTATTATCATTATCCTCCCAATTTAAGGAGCCAACACTTTCACCACGTGAGCCTCTAAATGAATCAATGTCTTCAACTGCATTAAAAAGTGGCTTTGAGGCCCAATACAAGCTGGTCCCAATAATCGTTGATACAAAGGACAAGCCCTTCACAAAAACAATTGGAAAAATCACGGCAACACCAATAGCACCTACAAACAGACCACTAAATAATCCGATTACAGACCATGAGTTGTTTTTCGTGGTCATCTCTTTCATGACAAGTGAACTCGTACTTACACTGTTTAAGATTTTACCAATCATGAAGAACACCAATTGAGTCACAAGTAAATACAACACAAGATCACTATAGATATACCCTTGAACTTTTGCCGCAAAATACGTAAGTCCACCAAAAAGCAAGCTACCATTTAAGATAAATGCTTCTGTCAGCTTCGGATTTTTATGAAAATGAACAACCATACGGTAACAAACGATAGCCCCAAGAACTAGACTCTGACTGAAAGACATCCCCATTTCACTGCTAACAAGAGCAAGCAGTGGTACAACTAACATAATAAATACATACGGTGTGTTTGATTTCATCAGTGATAACAAGAACGCAATCACCATAGCTCCAACACCTGTAATAAACAGAAATGGCAGAATAGGTGGCAGCTGCTCCGTGTGAATATATAACAGCATGAATAAAATATAAAGAAGGATGACTTCCATTACATATTGGTAGGATTTCAGTAATGATTGACTAAATCGCATATGAATCCCCCCTCTTTACTGAGGAGGAAGCTTTCTGTAAATAAATCGCGTCCTCATTTTCGATTATTTTAAAACAATCGACACCCTTTCTTGCAAAACTTCGTAAAATCAATTGCTCATTTTCTTCCATTTCTCCTAACACAATCATATAGGGTGATAGTTGCTGTTGTCTTGTAATTTTATTGATCATGTAATGAAATGGAATTGTCACACTATGTTTACTCAGCCTAGCAATCAATTCGAGTGCTTTCGCTAAATGCTCCTTCCCTACTCCAAGAGGCAGATGGATATAGGGTGTTTTTCCAGCTCTCCTTACATTGACAAAAACCTCGAAAGGAATATTTTTTACGGTTGCTGTTTCTAGCAAATACGTTAATCCACTTAAATATTTCTCCAATTTCCGCTCACGTACATTGATAATGATCGTCCATGAAAACTGAGCCGTTTTATCAAATAGTTTTGTTTGCAATTGATTGGTACGCGCACTCGCCTTCCAGTGAACCCTGTTAAAAGGATCGGTTGGTACATAACTCCTCGTTCCAACAATCGCTGTCATGTCTTCAAAAAACGAAGACCGGATAGGGTACTCCCCTTGATTTTTCGGAACAATTTTTTCAATTCCTCCTACGGTTTCAGGTGAAGAATAAATGATCGTTTCAAAGTTAACCGGCTTCAAATAACGAAGATATGCCTCACCAAAGCCAAATAAATGGGGAATTCTTATCTCGAGTTTACGGATTTTCGCAACTCCCCTTTGCTTCCCTTCGAATGGAAGTGTTGTCGTAAAGGCCTGTCTTCCGAAAAGAGTTAGCGGTAAAGTTAGTTCAATCTGTTCCGTTTCTAATACTTTTCTTTCATTCTTAAAACCTACTACATGATCTATCGTCATCCGGATGTGACCATTAAAGATTGGTAATAGACCCTCTTGATTCAATGTAAGAGAAAAATCACTTTCTTCACCTTTAAAGAGTTTGACAGTATCCTTATCAACAGAAATGATTATTTTATTTCCAACATGCCTTAAATAATATTTGTTTAAAAAGACAAATAAAAGAAATAGTACCCCAACAAACACAAGTAAAAAAACCTGGGAAAGGATCCCCACTAAAATAAATGTGGAAGAAAGGAAGATCAAGTAGGACATTTCATTTCCAATTGATATTTGCCGTTGCCAGTTCATTATTTTACAGCTCCAGCTTCTACCGGCACAGAAACGGTTGAAAGCAACTCCTGAACGATCTGGCGATTCGTCTTTTTCAATGATCCCTCCATCGTCAGTACAAGACGGTGTGAAATCACATACGGAGCCATAAACTTAATATCCTCTGGAGTTACAAACATACGCCCTTCTAAATATGCCTTACCCTGAGAAGCTTTCATCAGCGCTAGCGTCCCCCTTGGGCTCACTCCAACTTCGACATCTGCATGCTTTCTAGTGGCATGAACGATTCGTAATAAATAATCCTCAACTTCATCAGAAAGCCTTACTTCACTGACCTCCGTTTGCATAGCTTGAATCTCTTCTTTTGTAAGAACCTCTAAAATGTCCTCAATTGGGTTGTTTTGTCGATACGTTCTCATGATTTGCCTTTCTTCTTCAAAGCTTGGATAGCCAAGATCAATTTGCACAAAAAATCGGTCCATTTGTGCCTCTGGAAGTGGAAAAGTTCCCTGTTGTGATTCAATTGGGTTTTGTGTTGCGATTACGACAAATGGTGAAGGTAGTTTTAATGTTTCACCATCAATCGTCACCTGTCGTTCTTCCATGACCTCTAGCAAACTTGATTGAGTCCTTGGAGTCGCACGGTTAATCTCATCAGCTAACAGGATATTGGTCATAACCGGACCTGGACGAAGCTGGAATTCTTGCTCCTTCGGGTTAAAAAATTGGATACCGGTAATATCACTTGGAAGCACATCTGGAGTGAATTGAATGCGCTTAAAATTTCCACTAATCGATTTTGCAAAACTTTTCGCAAGCATTGTCTTGCCTGTACCTGGAACACTCTCAAGTAAAATATGACCTTTATTAATGAGAGAATTTAGGACTAACTCAATCACGTCATCCTTTCCGATGATAACTTTCCCAATATTCTCTTTGATTTTTAACACATTCTCTTTTACAGACATAAGCGCCCCCCGTATTCACTAAAATATGTAATTCTATGATAATTTAAATTTATCAAAAATGTAGGTATATTCCAACATAATTATTCTGCAATGCTTGGAATTAATTAAATTAAAAAAGAGAGTCATGAACTCCCCTTCTAACAAACGATAAATAAAAACAGACAGATCCACAAAATTGCCTATGGTCTGTCTGTTTCATTTTGGCTTATTTCTAAAAGATTGTTGCTTTTAAAACATAGAGTGATTTCCGCTCCTGGTACTCGCTTTCCGCGGGCGATCCGCAAGCCTCCTCGCTCGTACCTCACTGCGGGGTCTTGCTTGGCTCGCTACTCCCGCAGGAGTCTCGTACCATCCGCTGAAATCACTGGGAGGAAAAATAATTACTAATCCCTTCATAGATTGATATAAAAAACAACAAAGTTTACGAAAACAGCCTTCATTTTAGTTATGCTTTTGTAATCTCAATGATATTTTCTTCAGAGAGATTAATGTTTCCTT
The DNA here is from genome assembly GCF_031324165.1 of Ferdinandcohnia sp. QZ13. Taxonomy (NCBI): domain Bacteria; kingdom Bacillati; phylum Bacillota; class Bacilli; order Caryophanales; family Bacillaceae; genus Ferdinandcohnia; species Ferdinandcohnia sp. QZ13. The sequence goes on from NZ_JAVIVW010000001.1 coordinate 801,930, forward strand.
GCTTTTTATTCACAATCTTTTCGCCTTCTGCAAGGTTTGTGAATACAATTGGAGTCATAATTGAGGTTGCATTTTCCTTGATATAATCTAAATCAACTTTTAAAAGCTGTTGACCTATTTCGACCTTATCATTTTCACTCACAAATATTTCAAAGCCTTGTCCTTTTAGATTAACTGTATCAATCCCAACATGAATAAGAATTTCACGACCTGAATCAGATAAAATACCAATTGCATGTTTTGTCGGGAACACGTTGATAATTTTCCCATTAACAGGTGAAGCAATCACACCTTCAGACGGAATAATCGCAAAGCCATCACCCATCATTTTGCCAGAAAATACGGCATCAGGTACTTCGGTAATTGGTTTTATTTCACCTTTAATTGGTGAAACAAAATAATCAACACCCTGTTGTTCATTAACCAAACTATCTGGTTTTATTTCCTCAGTCCGGCTTTTTTCTACTTCACGAGGCTTTTTACCGCTCATTACGTCTTGCATTTGACTTTTAATGATTTCAGAGCGTGGGCCAAAGATTGCCTGAATATTATTTCCAACTTCGAGCACACCAGCCGCTCCTAGTTTTTTCAACTCATCCTTATCTACATTTTTAATATCGTTTACGGAAACACGAAGTCGAGTAATACACGCATCTAGATGGGCAATATTTTCTTGTCCGCCCATTGCATGTAGGATGTTAAAAGCGAGATCACCAGCCTTCCCTTGCTTATCCTCTTCACCTTTTGCTACTTCACGTCCAGGTGTCATGAGATTAAATTTACTAATTGCAAAACGGAAGATAAAATAGTAGATAACTGCAAAAACAAGACCTACTAATATCACAATCCACCAAGGCTCTCTACCAGGCAATATACCAAATAAGAAAAAGTCAATCCCTCCACCTGAGAAGGTATAGCCGATATTAACACTCAAAGCCGTCATTAAAACAAAAGATAATCCATCCAGGATTGCGTGGATTAAGAATAAGATTGGTGAAACAAACATAAACGAAAACTCAAGTGGCTCTGTGATACCTGTTAAAAATGATGTTAGGGCACCTGAACCTAATAAACCGGCAACAAGTTTTTTATTTTCTGGACGTGCAGCATGATACATCGCAAGTGCTGCAGCCGGTAAACCAAACATCATAATTGGAAATTCGCCAGCCATAAAGTTACCAGCCGTAATATCTACCCCATCTTTCAATTGTGCAAAGAAGATTGTCATATCTCCCCTAACCACTTGACCAGCTGAGGTTGTATAAGAACCAAATTCGTACCAAAATGGTGCATGGAAAATATGATGTAATCCAAACGGGATTAGCAATCTTTTAATTAATCCAAAGAAAAATACAGCAAAATACGAACCTTCTTCTATTAGCCATAGAGATGCACTATTCATTGCTTCTTGCACTGGTGGCCAAATAATTAATAATAAAAGACCTGCTATAAAAGAAAATGCAGCTGTAGCAATCGGAACAAATCGTTTTCCTGCAAAGAAACCAAGAAATGATGGCATTTCTATATCATGAAAGCGATTGTAGGCAAAAGCAGCAATAAGACCTACAATGATTCCTCCAAATACACCTGTTTGCAATGTTGGAATTCCTAAAACGGAAGCAAACGCGGGATTGTCAGCAAGCATTTCAGGAGTTACTCCCCGCCATGAACTCATTACCTGATTTAGAACTAAATAACCAACTAAAGCGGCAAGTGCTGCTGCACCATCACCAGCTAAGCCAATCGCTACCCCAACCGCAAAGATAAGGGCTAGATTACTAAAGATAATTCCACCTGCATCCTCCATCACTGATGCAGCGAGTTGAATCCAATCAACTCCCAGGAACGGAAGATATTGCAGCATTGTTTCTTGTTGCATAGCATTTCCTATCCCCAGTAATAGACCTGCTGCCGGTAATAGTGCTACAGGTAGCATCAGCGCTTTACCGATCTTTTGCAGGACGCCAAAAACTTTTTTAAACATGTAAAAACCTCCTATGTTTTTTCATTCTCATTAAGAATGTCCAAAAAATAAAAAAAGACATGAGTAAGAATAAACAATCAAATGAAGTAGAACGGATAATATCTCCGAAAAAAGGAAGGTATATCCTGTTTAACTTCATTTAATCATTCTCTTTACTCATGCCTGATCGAATCAGTGACACGTCAAAAACAATGTGCTATTTAATTTTCTTCTGAAGCCTTTGCAGATGCATCGTAATATAGACGGCTTCAGCGTCAAAAACTGGCTTCTTTAAGGTTTGCTGCATTATCTTAATGAGTTTCCATGAGAGATTATAGCATAAGGGATATTCTTCTTTCAAGAGAGTAGTGATTATTTCAGGTTCTTCTACTTTCTCTCCAGCTTTTACCCGTTCAATTGCAAACCTTAAATGCCGTACAAGTCTCATATAATCAATGCTATTTTTATCAATTACGATTTTCAACTGATCTTCTACCGTCTGCACCAATTTTGTCACAAGTTGAGAGTGCTTATTGACTTCCGACAATTCTTTATTGGTTATTGCACTGTGTATGTGGAGGGCTATAAACCCTGCTTCTCCCTCAGGTAAGTGTATATTACTTTCTTCCCTAAATAGATCCATTACTTCTTTGGCTATTCCGTATTCCCTCGGATACAATGCTTGCGTTTCTATTAAAAAAGGATTTCGGATTTCCATCCCCTGTGAGACCCTCGCGACAGTAAACATCAAGTGGTCGGTCAAGGCCACATGGATATGCTCATTCAGCGACGATTCCGTTCTGCTCTTAATTAACTCGATAGCTGAAATAATTACTCTCTGTAAATCATCCTCTAAATATGGTAGTAGCTTAATATAATTTTTTTGTTCTCTTTCATCCTTTAGGACAAACAGCTTTTCCACACTCGCATCATCCAGAACATCATGTTTCTTTCGGTTAAAGCCGATGCCCTTCCCTATGATAACGACCTCCCCATAGTCGGAGTGATCTGCAATAATTACATTATTATTTAGAGCTTTAGATATGATAATATCAGACATCTTAATTCCCCACTTTTTTGCTTTACATACCCTTCATATCCTATCTGAGCGAGCAGTAGAAATCAATCATTTTAGCTTAAGGAGCTCTGTTTACGGATGGCTACTTGGTAATGTAATGATTACTTTTGTTCCCAATCCAACTTTACTTCTAATATTGAATGTTCCTTTATGATCTTGAATAATCTTATTACTCATCGTGAGACCAAGTCCCATTCCTTTTTCTTTTAATGTAAAAAATGGTTCCCCTATTTTTTCAAGTCTTTCTTTTGGAATTCCGACCCCAGTGTCAATGACTTCAATTTTGACTTTATCATTATTCACCCACGTACGGATTCTTATTTTCCCTCCAGTAGGCATGGCATCTATTGAATTTTTGATGACATTGACAAATACCTGTATAAGTTCGTTTTTATCTCCATAAAGAATCGCCTCGGCAACCTGATTTTCAACTCTTACTTCCACATTATGAAGGATTGCTTCGTGTGAGGTTAGCTTGATCAGATAATCAATTATGTCGTTTACTTTAAATTCCTTTAGAATTTTACTTTGTGGCTTGGAAAATACAAGTAACTCACTAACAATTTGATTAATTCTATCAAGCTCAGAAAGGATGATATCTGATATTTGGGAGTTTGACTCGTCTTTTTCCTTTTGCAATTGGACGAAGCCTTTGATTGTTGTAAGAGGATTTCGTATTTCATGAGCAATTCCAGCCGCCAATTCACCGACGACAGAGAGTTTCTCCCTTCTACGGGCAAGTTCTTCCGCAGCCTTCACGTTTGATACATCCCTTCCTATAGTAACAAGACCCGCTCTCTTTCCCACTTCAAATAAAGGGACACGAATGACATCAAAGGTTTTAAGTTCTCCACTAGGAATCATGATGGTTTGCTCATAACGTGTCTCCCTCGCCCTTTCCCAGGTTTCTTCATCTAATTGAATATTTTGAATCAAGTATTCCTTAAAATCTGGATACATCTGCGCAATTTCTATATCCGTTTTATTTTTATACTTTTCCGTTTGGAGGTTATAGAGATCTTTTGCATACCGATTGACACGAATCCACCTACCTTGTCCATCTTTAAAACAGACGAAATCAGGCATTGCATTGATTAGTGTCGTCAGTTCATTTTGCTCTTCCAAAGCCTTAATATAGGCATCATGCTTCTTGATGATCAGATGGATCAAAAGCGTAGTAAAAAAGACGAAAACAAGTCCTTTTCCAATCTGAAAATAGTTCGCGTTGACGGAAGGAAATTTATCCAAGAGATATTCAGAGAATGTAATCCAAAAAAGGCTTGCCAAAAAATAGATGAGCCACAAACGCTTTTTAAAAACTTCTTTAAACATGACAAGCACCCCGTAACCATTTGACAATAAATTTAATTTGTTGTATAGTAATAATTTGCTCCCTTAAAACTTATAACATAATTTTTTATATAAAGAAAGATAAGTTCGTTTTATCTTTTACATTTGAGAAAGACTTATTCACACTGGACCGGCTTCGGAGCCGAAAGGACGAAAGAGAGGTAGGGCTTTCGTTGTTTAAGATTTTCAAATCTACCGCGGCAATAAAATTATGAAAAGTGAATCTCGCCCAAAACAAGAACCAACCGAATCATGCGGTTGGTTCTTTTTCATAGGCTGTTTTCGCAAAAATTATTGCTTTTGACACAAATGATTTCCGCTGCATTTTGAAAATTCTCCCTTGAATTTGCACCGCACGAAGAAAATGCGAATGCATTCTCGAGGAGGCGCCACCTTGCGCTTAAATCAATAGTTTTGTTTTATCCAATAGCAACAATCTTTTAGAAAAGAGCCTTTTCATAAGTTATAGTTTGCACCATGTAGGGTGATTGTTTTTCCCTTTCGAGGTTCAATCCCCATTATATATGGCCGTTCCCCTCTTGGATGATTTTCATTACAAAAATAGACATCGACAGAGTGGAAGTGTACTTTAAAAGCGTGTTGTTCCGTACCAGGCAGAACCGTATCTGAAATAGTCCCTTTTAATACATCGGCCCAAAGCCTTGCAGTTGTTTGGGGTTCCTTCACCGAGTAGCCAACATACGAAATGCCTTTGCTATCCGGAACATACATACCTTTTGAAATAAGGTCTTTTTCTCTGACTGCATCCTCTTCTCCCCACTCAATAAAAAATGGCATTGGATGGGTGTGCTGAATAAACAGCATCGACCATTCAAGCATCGTGCCGTCCGGTCGCTTTCGTGATCCTGGGAACGGCCCGAGAGTTTTAACCCCTTTTTCAGATAGCTGTTTTTGTACCTTTTTTATCGAGGATGTTCGAAATGCAATTTGAGAAAGCCCTTCTCCTAGCTGATAGTCTTTGTAAAGGTGGCTACTAAACGGATGGCTACCCTCCTTTGTAACATCTAAGTTGTTGATTCCAATCCATTCAATATAAGCTACATTTTTAAAATAACATAATGTATTGTAGGTCCCCCAGAAATCATGGTTTCCGCCTTTTACAGGATGAAAACCCAACAATTGAAAAGCTGCCATTGTCTCATGTGGGTCTTTCACATAATGAACAACATGGTCAAAACGAATCTCCAACACATTCACTCCAAACCCGATTTTTATATCATTTTATCAAAAAAAGACCCAATAAAGGGTCTTTTTACAAGAAATCTTATGCACCTAGTGATTGCGTTGGGTTTGAATATGTTTCTTTATCAAGTTCATTTGTTATTCTACTTGTAAGGACACCCGCTGTCATACTGCCGCTAACGTTAAGTGCTGTACGACCCATGTCAATTAAAGGTTCAACAGAAATCAATAAACCGGCTAATGCAACAGGTAAATCGAGAGCTGACAAGACAAGAATGGCAGCAAATGTTGCTCCTCCACCAACACCAGCAACGCCAAATGAGCTAATTGCAACAATTACTACTACTGTTAAAATAAACGATGGGTCCAATGGATTTATACCAACTGTCGGAGCAATCATCACGGCAAGCATCGCTGGATATACACCAGCACAACCGTTTTGACCAATGGATAGCCCAAATGATCCTGCAAAGTTGGCAATACCCTCTGAAACACCTAAATCATTTGTTTGTGCCTTGATATTAAGTGGTAGAGTCCCTGCACTAGAGCGCGATGTAAAGGCAAATGTTAAAACAGGGAATGCCTTTTTCAGATAAGTGATAGGATTTAAACCAGCGAATGTTAGTAACAATAAATGGATTGCAAAGACAATCAATAACGCAACATAAGAAGCGACCACAAATTTTCCAAGCTTATAAATCGCACCATAATCACTAGTAGCTGTTACACGTGTCATAATCGCAAGAACACCATAAGGAGTTAAGCGTAAAATGATCGTTACTACACGCATGATAACTGAGTAAAGCGCATCAATTATTTTCGCAAACAGATCTGCATTTTCTGGATCTTTACGACGAACTCCAAGAAAAGCCATTCCGATAAACGCCGCAAAAATAACAACCGCGATGGTTGAAGTTGGCCGAGCGCCTGTAAAGTCTAGAAATGGATTGGCTGGTAATAAATCGACAATTTGTTCTGGAAACGTCTTATCTTGAATTTCAGCATAGCGCTGGTCGAGCGCTTCTCCTCTTGCTGTTTCAGCATCTCCAGCTTCAATTTGGATAGCTTCTAAATCAAATGCGACGGTTGTACCAATCCCAACAAGTGCTGAAATGGCAGTTGTACCTACTAAAATAGCAAGAATGAGGAAACTAATTTTCCCAATATTATTTGCCAATTTCATTTTCGTAAATGCGGATACGATTGAAATGAATACAAGCGGCATGACAATCATTTGTAAAAATTTAACATAACCATTACCAACGATGTTAAACCAACTAATCGACTCGGAAATAATTTCTGATTCTGCCCCATAGATGAGTTGCAGGATAAGACCAAAAACAATTCCTAAGCCAAGTGCTGCAAATACTCGTTTTGAAAATGAGACATGCTTTTTTTGCATATAAACTAATAATAATAGCAATAAGACCATCAAAACGATATTTACAATACCAAGTAAACTCATATGATTTTCCCCCTTTATATGTCAATGTATTAAAATATAATTCAGTTTATACCAATCCGTCAAGTAAGTAAGATCCAATTTAAAAAAATATTAACAATATCCAAAAGTAAAAGCGTCTAGAAACATTCTAGACGCCCTCATCCATTTATGCCACTTTTATTGCCTTTCCAAACGGTACTTTCGGTACATAATCATCTGGAACGAGCCAAAATACTTCGGCTTTTACATCCAATTCATCGTAGAAATAGCCTGTAACATCCGTTATATAAAACAAGGTATCAATTTTCTCCTGATCTGCCCACTCGAGCACTTCCGTATAGGAGGACTTGCCATGCGTATAATATTTAATAGTAGGATTTTGTATGGCTGTGATGCTTCTAATTTTAAAATCAGCTTGAATAAGCTGGGTTTCTGGAATCATTTCACCAAAAAATTTGACGATATTGTTTATCAAAATGGATCGTACTTGATTGGTTGATGTATCAATGGCTAGTGCAATTTTCTTGTCTTTTCGATCCTTAAGTAAACCCATTAGTGACCTTTGCCATCTCACAATAGCATCACTCCTCATGCTTAATCACCAAAGGAACGTATTTTGTCTAGCTTAAGCGACTAGAAACTCAAGAAATTTCAACTCTCCGTAGGGGGATAAGGCGCCTCATTGTCGGGGTCTCCGACGCACAGGAAGTGCTAGTTCCGACTTTCCCGCAGGATGTAGCGTTCATAGAGCAGCCTTCTCGTTTCTGGGCGAGTCGCTTTCACTTTTCACCCTGGCTACTCTATTTTGTCACGTTTTTTGAACAAATATGAACTGTTCAACTAACAATACTTGGATAGCTTATTTGTATGTTTGTAGGCAAACCTATCAATAATTGGGGGAATGAAAATGAATATTTCGAAGCAGGAATTACTTGAAAAACTATCAGAAAATAATGGAATTGGTTATGTTGAACTTGATGGTCTTCTTCATGAAATTAGACTTGTAAACGGAAATCAAATTGCTTTTACAGGAGCGTGTTGGAAATGGACGCAAACAGAAATGCCTTCCGCTCACGGTGACTACAATGTATTGACCGATGTTCTAATTGAAGAAGATCTCATGATTCCAGGCTTTCCAACACACGATTACTATGAATTTCACGAAACGGTTCATGATTTTTCATAAGCAACTTAGTGGTATGATTTTCCTTAATCATTTATAGTAAATGCAGATAATCAATTTTGAGGAGGCATACATAATGACAAACTTAAAGCCATGGTTTGAAAAAGGCATGAACCAATACAACTATATTAACAACATGCAAGTTCATAAAGAAAATTTACTAAAGGTGTATAATCAGTTTCGTTTAGACGAATCTGATAAAGAACTACTCCAGGCACTTCAGGCAAAAGAATTAAAAGCAATCATTTTGGCAGCTGATTGGTGTGGCGATGCAATGGTAAACCTCCCTATCCTCATGAGAATTGCAGACGAGGCATTACTCGAAACGCGTTATTTAATTCGCGATGAAAATCTGGAGCTAATGGATCAATACTTAACAAACGGAAAGTCTCGTTCGATTCCAATTATTATTTTCGTGAACAAAGACTTTGAAGAGGTTGGTAAATGGGGACCAAGAGCGCCAGAAGCTCAAACGATTGCAGATGAATTAAAGGCACAGGTTCCAGATAAGGAGTCGCCTGAATATGATGCTGCATTTAAGGCGTTTATCAAATCATTTACTGAGCGGATCACAACAGATGAAGCGCTTTGGAATGACATTAAAAATAGTATCATTTCCACTTTGAAAAACGCATAATAGTTTGACCCTAAAACATATACTAAACTTAAGACCGTCCACTACTTCCAACATCGCTTGTTGCGGGACTAACCAGAACGGAAATGTGGGCGGTCTTTTTTGTATGTCTATATAGGAAGAAAGATGTGTATCAGGAATACGAAGGTGAAAATAAAAGCACTTGTATAATGGAATTTCCGCCTAAATCCTGAGGCTCTTTTATGACGTAGATCCCCTGCAAAAATCGTCAACGCTAAACATAGAATAGCTAAAATTCCGCTTATGATCTTAGGACTTGTATATCCCACAATTTCACCGAGTTTGACCAACATAATTCCCCCATGAAAAATGATCACAATTGTTCCAATGACGGCAAGCTTGATATGTGACTTCATCATATAGCGTGACATCTTGGCAAGAGTTATTTTGAGCTTTCGAACCTTTGTCCTCCGGATGACTAGAAAGATAAAATACATATTTACATTCACGAGAAAGAGGATAATTGCAATTTGGGAAAAAGCTTGCCCTAAGGTAACGATTTGAGAGTCATGGGTTCTAAAAATCCATATGTAAATAACTGTGCTAGCAACGAGTAGCGCATTTATGAATATCCAAATGTAATAGGCCATCCTCAACCCGCCCCTTCTATTTTTACCAATTTTACCAGATGGTTATAAAATGTGTAGTGTGGGATATCACTCGGGGTGTTTTGAGTGTTGATTGGGCAGTATTTTGGCAACACCTTCGTTTTTACTGACTTTCCCAAAGGGTTGATAGTTTGGTTTGCGGGTTCGCCTTTTCCTAATTTTATCCACGTGTGGGGATGTTAACTCGATTTGCGGGTTCATCTTTTCCTAGTTTTATCCACGTGCGGGGATGTTAACTCGGTTTGCGGGTTCACTTTTTCCTATTTTTATCCACGTGCGGGGATGTTAACTCGGTTTGCGGGTTCATCTTTTCCTAGTTTTATCCACGTGCAAGGATGATAGCATAGCTTCAAGGAGCTCACTTTCTTCGCTTTTAATCCAAGTACTAGCACAAAATCACAGTTCATGCCCAACACTTCCCCAATAGAGCCCCTATACCATATTCATACTCCTCCAAACATGCTAGAATTAAGGTACGATCATGAAATGGAGGTAAATCAAATGTCTACATGTAACATCGATCACACATTAGAAGATGTGGTCAAAAAACTTCAAAGCCAAGAAACCTTTTTGCCGAAAGAACTTTATCGCAACGCGGTTCAATTTTTAGAAGCAGAACGCACCCAACCTACACTAAACGAATTCTTTCACCTTTTAAAAAAATATGATTTAGCATCTGAGGAAGAACAACAAAAACGCAATCTTGCCATGGAAGAACTTTTCCAAGCATAAAGTAATGCACCACAAATGTGGTGCATTCAGAGTGTAGACAAAGTCAGTACTGACTTTGTTTACACGTTTTTTTACAGGATATCTAGATGTAAATTACTCTCCCCAGACTGTCTTGAAAACGCTTGTCAGACAAGGCGCGCAGCCGATCGAAGACGCGAATAGAAGTTGCCTTCATGAGCGGACGAGAGAGGCAAGCAACGAAGTATGCGAGCGTTTGTCAACAGTCTGGAGGCACCACAAATGTGGTGCCTTTAGTTAACCGCACTTTTTTCCTCCACATATTCCCGAATGGCTGTTAAGAAATCCTCTCCATACCGCTCTAGCTTCGTCTGCGCCACCCCTTTAATTTCAAGAAGTTCTTTCTCGTCTACAGGAGCCACTTCACTCATTTCCCGTAATGTACTATCTGAAAAGACGATATACGGTGGAACCCCATCCCTGGCAGAAATCTCCTTACGTACCTCGCGAAGAATTTCAAATAACGTATTGTCGGTCACAACTTGCTTTTTCTTCACCTGTTCCTTCTTATAAATTTTGACTTCTCCCTTTAGAACAGGTAATGCCTTTGAATCAAGAATGAGCACTGGATATTGAGAGTTGGTCAGTTTGACATATCCTTCTGCAGCCAAAAAGTCGATTAAGGCGACAATTTGCTTTTCTGAATACTGCTTTAATAAACCGTAGGTCGACAAGGAAGTAAAACCAAACTCTTGAATTTTTTTATTCCTTGAACCCTTTAACACCTGCGCAACCAAGGTCTTTCCATAGCGCTCCTTCATCCGTTTGATACATGAGAATACCATGAGCGCCTCAGTTGTCACATCTATTTTTTCACGGTCATCTTTACAATTAAAACAGCGACCACATTCCACGCTTTCCTTCTCCCCGAAATATTCCAGGATGTAGCTTTGCAAGCATTTTTCCGTGTGACAATAGTCAATCATTTGCTGGAGTTTATGATATTCCTGCTCTTTTTTCGCTTCATCCACTGTAGATTGCTCGATTAGGAATTTTTGGAGTTGGATATCCTGTGATGCAAATAAGAGATAACAATCACTCTTTTCACCGTCACGCCCTGCTCGTCCCGCTTCTTGGTAGTAGGCTTCAATATTTTTAGGAAGATTGTAGTGAATCACGTATCTGACGTTACTTTTGTCAATTCCCATACCGAATGCATTTGTCGCAACCATAACATTTACGGTGTCAAAAAGGAAATCTTCTTGTGCTTGTTTTCGCTCTTCATCCGATAGCCCAGCATGATATTTTCCCACTAAAAAGCCTTCTCTTTCTAAAAACGAATGAAGTTCATTAACCTCCCGACGGGTTGCAGCATAAACAATTCCCGATTGATTCTTATTCTCTAGTAAAAAGCTTTTCACAAAATCTCGCTTGTTTTCACCTTTTAAGACATTGAAGGTTAAATTATCTCTCGCAAACCCAGTGATGAATACAGCATAAGGGTCAATCTGAAGTTGGCTGCAAATATCTTCTTTTACCTCAACCGTTGCGGTTGCAGTTAATGCTGCCACAACCGGCTTTGATGGAAGTTCCGCAATCATATAATGAATATTTCGGTAGCTCGGCCTGAAATCATGTCCCCATTGTGAAATACAATGCGCTTCATCAACAGCAATCATAGAAATGGGTATGGAAGATAAAAGAGATCGAAATTGAGAGGATTCGAGTCGTTCAGGAGCAATATAGATTATTTTATAGCGGCCAGCGCGTGCATCCTGCAGTCTTTCCTGAATTTCTTGCATTGAAATACTACTATTAATATAAGTAGCTGATATACCCACACCAAGCAATGTGTCTACTTGGTCCTTCATCAATGAGATTAATGGGGAAATGACAATTGTGATTCCCTCAAAAATCAGAGCTGGGATTTGATAGCATAACGACTTTCCGCCTCCAGTTGGCATAATCGCGAGTGTATCGTTTCCCTGTAAAATATTTTCGATAATGGATTCCTGTCCCGGTCTAAAAGACGGGTAACCAAAATACGACTGTAAAACTTGCTTTGCTTCTTCAATCATATAAAACACCTTTTTAAATTATTTTACTTCATTTGCCAAAAATGTGCGTTTGACGTAGTGTACTACCCCACATGTCCGAGTACCTTCGTGCATACTATACAGTGTGGTGTTAGCTCCTTATTCTTTATCTGTTCGTGTATGGAAGTGAGAAATCACTTCCTCTTTTTTTAGACCACACGATGTGAGTCACAAAGACGTTGCCATTCAAACGTGGCGTTCTTAGTCTTAAATCATTCGTTAAGTTAATTATAAAGGAAGAAGATTAAGGTGGGAAGGGTATCCACCTTGTGGTAATATAAAACTAAAAAATATGTTGAGGATGAAACACGTGAGGAATGCAGATCTACAAGTATCACAGCCATATGAAAAAAAATCTTTCTTATTCGATTATACACTCTCATTTCGAAACAAACTGCCGGGTATCGCTCTTGTTTTTATGATCGGAGTATTAGCTAACTCTTTAGGGAAAGACTTCCCATTAATCGGAGGAGCAGTGATCGCCATTATTATTGGCATCCTAGTTCGAAATTTTTTACGTATTCCGGCAGTCTATACGGAAGGTATCTCTTATACATTAAAGACGTTACTGAAAACAGCCATTGTGTTGCTTGGTTTCGGTCTAAGTTATGCAAGTATTTTTCAGCTTGGATATGAAGCAATCCTTTTAGTCATTATTGCGGTGTTATCTGGTATTCTATTTACTTTTATTTTGGCCAAGCTATTTAAGCTTGGTGGAAATATCCCGATTCTCGTTTCACTTGGAACCGCCATTTGTGGGGCGACCGCGATTGTAACATCAAGTCCGATTGTTCGTGCAAAAGAGGAAGAAACGGCTTATGCGATTAATACAATCTTTGCTTTTAATGTATTGGCAGTATTATTCTACCCGCTGATAGGACATCTTTTTTCGATGCCAGACGATATTTTTGGAATGTGGGCAGGTGTAGCGATTCATGATACTTCGTCAGTAGTCGCTGCGGGGTATAGTTATAGCAGCGCTGCCGGAGATACATCTGTTGTCATTAAATTAATTCGAACACTCATGCTAGTACCTGTGACTCTCATTCTATCAATCATCATTTCAATGAGATCAAAAGGCAGCACAACAAACAAAGTAAAAATGAGCAAGGTATTTCCAACCTTTATCTTATTTTTTGCTGGAGCTGTTGCTATTAATACGATTTTCTCACTACCAACATCACTGACGAGTGTAACAGATGGAGTAGCAAAATTCTTAATCCTTATGGTAATGGCGAGCGTGGGACTTGGTACAGATTTTAAAAAGATTAAATCTGTTGGTTTACGCCCTTTATTTGTTGGGTTAATTTCATCTATCATGATGGGAATTTTAACCCTAACCATCATTCTAGTGCTGTATTAAAAAGAAGTTGGGAACTCATTTCCCAACTTCTTTTCGTTCCTCCAAAATATCACAAATCATTTGAATATGGAAAGATGCCCATGCTCTTTCGCGAAAGTGTAGTATGACAGTAAAAAAAAGGAGAAAGAAATAAATAATGGTGAAGAGAATTAGATAAAGATATCCTCTTCCAAACAAAAATTTTTGTAATTGGTTAGAAAAAAGAAATAAAAACCACGGTATGGCTGTAATTAAAATGGGAATGATGCCTGACCCGTTTTTTTCTTTTAACATGCGATAATAAATGATTTTTAAGGTCTGCGAGTCTATTCCTTCATAAAAGAGTTGGATGGAACGCACTTCCTCCATTTCCTTCAAATGTTTAAAGGTTCGATCTTTGCGCGCGTTCCTTTTTAGCTTTAAATAGATTTTATGTGCATCTCCACGAAACGAAATCAATTGTAACACCTCAGAATATTTAACATTATTTTTAACAATTCCCTGTTTTACGCATAAAAATGCCCCCAATTTTTAGATTTGGGGGCATAATCTTTTATGCTGGAGGATCGATGTCTAGATCATCCTCAATTTCCTTTTCTTGATATTGTGTATCCTTCCGTGCATTGAAACGTTCAGCTTTTTCAACGTACACAGCAATGTTGTAATCAGGGATTCCTGCAAATTTTTCATAGCGACCCTTTGGAAGTAAAAAGTTACCTTCTGGGAAGAACACGCCAAGATTTTTTCTTGCAATATCCGCAAATTTTGCTTTCCCTTGGAAGACACCAAAGCCATTATGAACAACGATCGCTTCTCCTTCTGCAATACGAAGCTCTGCAGCATCTTGAGGATTGATTAACACATCATAACGTCCTGCTCCATTAAACGGATCGACCTCTTTATAAATCATCGAGTTAAATTGCTTTCCACGGCGAGTGGTTAACACGAATTGTTCTTCCTTTTTCCCGAAGTCAGGAATTTCAACTTGAATTAAGTTCCCTCTGCCGTCAGGAGTCGGACACACTCCACCTTCACAAAGCCATGCTCCTCCCCATTGGAACACATCCCCTTTTTTCTTAAGATGTTGGATTCCATTGTAGTTTGGATTGGCAATCGCAATTTCGTCGCGAATTTCCTGTCCACTCTTAAAATCAATTAAATGCGCACTTTCCGGTTTAACTCGCTTGGCGAGATCCACATAAATCTTCCATTCTGCGCGAGCTTCTTTTATCTCATTTTTATTCCCTTCAATTTCAGGTGAAAAATACACCATTCGTTCCGTCGAGGTCGAAGTTCCTCCACCCTCTTGTTCATAACGGGTTTTTGCAGGTAACACAATCACAGCTTCTTTCGCATCCAACAGGGTTGACGTATTTAAAATGATATCTTGATGGACACGAATCTCAAGCTCCGATAACGCTTTTTCAACAAAATCAGGGTCTGGCATAGTTTCTAAGAAGTTTCCGCCGGACATATAATAAAGCTTAACTTTTCGCTCATGATCATCTGGAAGGACAATATTTTCTAATGTAACTCCGACAATATCACCTTGCCATTTTTCAATCTCAAAGCCCCAAACCTTTTCCATTCGCTCAATATTTTTTTCATCAAATTCGCCGCCAGGCAGAACAAATGGATCTGCTCCCATTTCACCTGACCCTTGTACAGAGGAATGACCACGGAACGGCATTAGTCCGTTGTTCTTACGCCCTAGGTGGCCACGAAGAAGGGCAAGGTTTGCTACCTGTGAAATATTATCGGTCGCAAAGGAATGCATCGTCAATCCCATAGCCCATGTATACACCACATTTTTACTATTTGCTAGAAGCTCCGCTAGCTCGATCATTCGTTCCTTCGACACGCCAGATGATTTTACAATCTCATCCCAGTTTTGTTCCTTAACATGTGCTTTTAATTCTTCAAACCCATTTACATGTTCTTTCACGAATTGATGGTTGATTGCAGAACCATGTTGGTTTTCCTCCATTTCAAACCAGTGCTTCATAATTCCGAACATGAAGGCAATATCTCCACCAATGTTAACTTGATAGAAATCATCCGCAAGCTTTGTTCCAAATAAAGCAGATTCCACATTGGATGGGATCCAATATTTATCCATTGCCGGTTCTCTATGTGGATTAATGACGATAATTTTTGTACCGCGTTTTTTCGCTTCGAGCATGTATTTTGTAGAAACAGGTGAACTGTTCGACGCCACACTTCCCCAGAATAATAAAACATCTGCACCTATCCAATCCTGATAGTTGGCAGTTGATGCCCCAACACCTACGGAACGCTTCATCGCCGTTTTACTAGGAGAATGACAAATTCGTGAAGCGTTGTCAATATGGTTCGTACCTAGGAAACGAGCAACTTTAGCAGCTACATAATAGGATTCATTCGTAATCCCACGAGAAGTTAAATAAAAAGCATATTGCTTCGGATTCAACTTTTGCATCTTTTCCGCAATCATATCCATCGCTTCATCCCAGGAGATTTTAGAAAACTGTCTTTCTCCTTTTCTACGAATCATTGGATATGGAATTCTTCCTAATTTTCTAAGTTCAGTGCTATTATATTTACGTAGTTCATCAATATCTGCGTGGAGAATTTCTGAATCAATGGCTGGCATTGTACTTAGACGTAACACATTAAGGCGAGTTGTGCACATATGTGGCCCCTTCAGTGTTTGGTCATAAAGACCAGAAACACCAAGAGCACAACCATCACATACACCCTGTGTTAGAATACGGGTTGCATATCCGAGATTGTCCTTATTTTCCCAAGCGACTTTCATCGTGTCACGAATGTGCTTTGGTTTCACCTTTCCTAAACCAAAGGGAATCGGACTGACCCAGTGCTTTGGTTGTGGCATTTTCGTAGTCTTAATTGGTCCCTGATGCTTTGTTTCTCCCATGATTAATCCCCCTCTTCCTACTCGTTATTACTATGTGTATGGTAAAAGTCAACTTATATTCAAATACTCCTTGGCGTATTTCTGCCCGATTTTTTTAGGACCACACGAGGTGGGTCACAAAGACGTTGTCACAGGAAGTGGCGTTCTTAGTCTTTGATCTTACGCCTCGAAAAACTTCCTTTGAAAATTCGTGGCATCCGCCGGAGGCTTTAATTTTGATTTGCAGAAGTGCTAGCTTCTGCTAATTGAAGTTAACTATAGTTTCGGTCTTCAAACTGCTTATTCCTTTAAAAAGGTTCGAATTATAGAAAAAACCACCGAAACATGATTCTAGGTTGTTAGAAAGATGCAACGGTGGTTAGTCTTTAGCAGGGTCGCTACCAAGTGCCAACACATGATGTTGTGATTTATTTAGTTGAAAACTTTTTCTCTAAATCTTGATCAAATACAAAGACGGACATTCCAAAATCTCGGTCAATATCAATATCTACAAATAAATCAACTAGGTTTGAACCTAAAAATTCTTCCATTTCAATGGGTCTGTTTTTTCGATACATCTCTTTTACCATTTCGGTTCTTGCCGCACGAAGCATTTGTTTTCCTTCATCTGCGGCTGCAATAAACTTTTCAACTGGAGACAGGTTTCCTTCCATTTCACAAATGGCCCAATTTTTACAAAAGGTTGTTGTGATTTTACTCGGTCCTTTTCCCATATGTTTTTTTCGAAAAGACCTTACTAGATTGCTAAACTCGGCTTCGTACTTATTCATTTTTGTTCTACCCTCTTATCAGTAACTTCATTAACCTTAGTTAATCAAGATTACCAATGAATGTCAACTAGCAAGCTCAGCACCTTTTCCAGCTTGTTTTCGTAGTTTCTTAATATCTAAACGGATTAACAGTGATATTGCCAATGCGACCGCAAATAATGCTGTAAATACGGTTAAGCTTTGTGTATAACTTCCAGTGGTGTCACGAATCCAAGATGCAAACAAAGGACCAGCAAGTCCTGCAGCTGCCCAAGCCGTTAAAATGTAACCATGGATGGCTCCAAGCTGTTTTGTTCCAAACAAGTCTCCAATATATGCAGGGATTGCAGCGAATCCTCCGCCGTAACAAGTGTAAATGAGTGCAAGTAAAACCTGGAATAACAACGGATTAGACACATATGGTAGTAACGGGAATGCAATGACTTGGATGACAAAGAATACTGTATATGTATTCGGTCTTCCTAAATAATCAGACACTGATGCCCAACCAATACGCCCAAGTCCGTTAAATGCGCCTAATACCCCAACTAATGCTGCTGCTGCAACTGGAGTTAATCCTACACTCTCCTGTGCTAGTGGCGAAGCTGCAGAGATAATGGCAATTCCACACGTTACGTTGATGAAGAGCATAAGCCATAAATAATAAAATCGTTTTGTTTTTACAGCTTGGTTTGCAGTTAATTGTGATAAGTCTTGCTTTAATTTAGTCGCACCAGATGATACTTTCTCTTTAAATCCAGCTGGCATCCAACCTGCTTGAGGTGGAGCAAGGTATAAAGATGATAGGATCATTATAATAAAGTAAGATATTCCGAGAATATAAAATGTATTTGCTATTCCTACTGATACAATAAGCTTTTGCATGATTGGGCTACTAATTAGGGATGCAAATCCAAAGCCCATAATCGCAAGTCCTGTAGCCATTCCACGTCTATCTGGGAACCATTTTACTAATGTTGATACAGGTGCAATATATCCAACGCCTAGACCAATTCCCCCTAAAGCACCATAGAATAAATATAATAATGGCAGTGATTCTAAGTTGATTGCAAGTCCAGAACCTGTGATTCCGATACCAAAGAAAATCGCAGCAAGAATACCGGATGCACGAGGACCGTATTTTTCAACGAAATGTCCTAGGAAGGCTGCGGATAATCCTAAGAAAAGAATTGCGATACTAAAGGTCATGCTGATGTCGGTTAAATCCCAACCGAATTCTGACTGTAGTGGTTTTGTAAATACACTCCATGCATAAACAGAACCAATTGATAAGTGAATGCCAACTGCCGAGGCTGCAATCAGCCAACGATTTTTTGTCTTTTCCATTTCTTCTCTCCTTTATTTTGAAATATTGATGTTCCTTTTGCAGTATTTCTCTCTAGAACAAAAAAAACCGCCAGCAGCCCTATGCTTGAATAAGCATAAAAAGGATGAAGACGGTTAATTTCCCTAGCAGGATCGCTACTACAAAATTAACAGTAATCGTTTCCAATATTCCACCTTTTGCACTAGAGACAGGTTCGCTATCCTGTGACAAAAGTGTGTCTATATTGTGAACTATTTGTTACGATATTATCAAACCTAGGAAAATATTACAATAGCTTTTTGTTAAATTATTTCGAGTTGCAAGAAAACTTAATAGTTGTTTTACCAAAAAAAGTATGATTATATATTAGTAATTAATCTAGGAAAAGCTTAAACTCAAACTTTGGACCGGAAAGGGAGGTGTAAAGATGGTAGAGTCTATTACCATTCGAAAAGGTATTATAAAATTTGAAGATGGTCAATTAATTGACGAAGAGGATCAAATTGTCACTGAATTCCCTTTGACCATTAACTTGAACCAACAGGAATTTGCGACAATGGTTTGTACCCCTTCTGAGCTAAATGAACTTGTAATTGGCTTCTTGGCTTCAGAAGGTGTCATCCGCTTTAGAGATGAAATTAAGAGTCTTCATATTGACGAAGGTCAAGGCTATGCATATGTGGAAACAACAACCGAAGTGACAACAAGTCAGGAATATTATTCAAAGCGTTTTATCGGTTCCTGCTGTGGAAAAGGCAGACAATTTTACTTTGTGAATGATGCAAAAACGGCTAAAACATCAACTTCAACCATTACCCTTACACCAGAAGAATGCATCAATTTAATGAACGAAATGCAACAAAGCAGTATTGTTTTTAAAGACACAGGTGGTGTGCATAATGCTGCACTTTGT
The DNA here is from genome assembly GCF_031324165.1 of Ferdinandcohnia sp. QZ13. Taxonomy (NCBI): domain Bacteria; kingdom Bacillati; phylum Bacillota; class Bacilli; order Caryophanales; family Bacillaceae; genus Ferdinandcohnia; species Ferdinandcohnia sp. QZ13. The sequence continues at coordinate 821,448 of NZ_JAVIVW010000001.1, forward strand.
ACGCCTAACGAAATGATTGTTAACCGAACCGATATTGGCAGACATAATGCCCTTGATAAAATATACGGATATTGCTTAATCAACAAAATTCCAGTTCGTGATAAGGTCATAGTGTTTAGCGGAAGAATTTCTTCAGAGGTCTTATTAAAAGCCGCAAAAATCGGAGTCGGCATTGTGTTGTCAAAATCTGCACCTACCGATTTAGCAATCAAAATGGCGGAGGAACTCAATATTACGGCTGTTGGCTTTATCCGTGGTGGCAAACTTAATGTGTATTCACATCCAGAACGAATCGTACAAGAGTCTTTTGAAAGCACTTTCTAAAATGAAAGAGATCAGCAGAATTCTTTTCTGCTAATCTCTTTTTTTTGGATCTTGTGGTTTTATCATTGGCTATATTTTTTACGTATGCTGGAACAGTTCTTGTACGTTTTTCATGAATTCCTCGGATTGTTTATTACTCGATCCCTTCATTAAGACCTCGCCAACCTTGGCTAATTTACCAGTCATTTCAAAATCCATTTCATATTCAACTAATGTTTTATCTGGTTCAATAGACGTTAGGTTTGCTATAAGAGTATTTGTAAAGGAGCCCGCAAGTGAAACAGGTTTTCCCTTCATTTCAACCACAATTCTCTCATTTTCAATGGTCTCTTTCAGTTCTCCTACACCCTGAATTTTAATGGGTACAAATTGCACCTTCACTTCAACTAATGTTTCATATTTAGTTGGACTTAATTGCTTAACCTCTTTACAGCCTGGAAAGCATCGGCCCAATTTCAGTGGATCCATAAAAACAGAATAGACCCTTGCTCTGTCTGCATGTACGATAAATTGATTAGCCTTTTTCAAAATCCCACTCCTAACCATTTTTCTAAGATGATGTTACAAGTGTATTAGGGTATTTTGAATGTAGAACTACAAGTTATGGCCAAAATTGCATATCATTATAAGAAATCCTTTTACAAACGCTTATGTATCAAAGTTTCTCACGATAATCGATTTCGAAAATGTATTGGCATATTGCCCTTGCAACCCCGTCCTTTTCGTTTGAGGATGTGATCTTATCGGCAGCTCTCTTCACCTCATCTGATGCATTTTCCATTGCAACACCTAACCCAACGGATGTTAGTAACTGCAAGTCATTAAAACTATCGCCAATAGCCATTACGTTCTCTAATTCGATATCTAACAAACTGCAAACCTTTCGAATACCATATTCCTTTGTGATCCCTTTTGCTGATATCTCAAGATTATTCTCTGCGGACTGAGTAATTTCTAGATGACCCCAACTTTCTAATTCAAGCTTTAGTTCTTTGATTAAAGTTACATTATTATTTAATAAACCAAATTTCATCCATCTATCATTTACATCCTCATCCTGCCAGTCAGGTTTTCTAATGAAGCGGTCTACAGTAAAGCCCCAAAACCAGGAGTCGGTTTGGGTAGCAAGTCGGTGAAGTCTAAAGATGTCTTGAGTCTTTAAATAATGCCTTTCAAATAGGTCAGCAGGTGTTTTCCATATCTCTGCACCATTTAAAAACACCATTGGTGAACTAAGGGATAATTCTTTTCTAAACGCCTCTGCAGTCTGTCGCCCCCTCCCAGTAGCAATGGAAACAATCACCCCATTCTCAACTGCCTGTTTAACCCAGTATTTAGTGGGGAAAGAAATTTCCTTGTTATCATTTAAGGTTGTTCCGTCCAAATCTAACGCTAGTAACCGATATGGCAGCAAGTTTCAAACTCCTTTCGTATACATTCATTTTCTTATGGGAATCGTTTAACAGATTGATTTACATATTCTACTTTTTTCATTTCAAAATTAATATAATATTCTTTTTCCTTTATCAATTCGAGAATGAAATCAAAAGGAATTTCACCATCTCCAAGCGCTAAATGTTCATCCTTCATTCCGTGGTTATCGTTGATGTGAAATCCTTTTATAAATTCCTTTAGGGCTAACAATTCCTCAACAAATTGACCTTTACTGGCTAAGTACGCATGCCCTGTATCAAAGCATAGTCCCACCTTTTCTTTATCAATTCCACTCAGAATAGTTAATAAATCATCACTCGTAGTTCCAATTTCATATTTATAAGGGGGGACATTTTCCAGTAGAAGAAGTGTGTTTTCAGGTATTTCCTTATACTTTTTATTAAAAAAATCCTGAATGTTAGTTAGCCCTTTTTGATGATCTGAGGATCTACCAGGATGACAAAGTAAATAATCACTATGAAAGTATTTGGCTAATTTAATACACTTGTTCCAAATGTCTTCTGTTTCCTCGATAACGATTGGATTACGGGAAGCAGGATTAAACTTATGAATCGGCAAATGAAATTGAACTTTGGCTTGGTGTTTTAATAGTAAATCTAAAAGTTGTTTACATTTTTGTTCATTCCAGGAAAGCAGCTCATATCCGTGGCCTTCACACATAATTTCAATCTTCTTCCACCCTTGCTCAAGAAGGGTGTATATGGCTTTTTCAATTGGCTGATGGTACAAAGCGTATGAAGAAATTATATATTTCATATCTATTCCTCTTTTTGTTTTTTATTTCCCTTTCGACCCTTAACAACCTCCTTTATTCAATGGCCATTCTTTTAGAGATGGTTCTTTTACAAGTATAGTAATTTGCAAACCCTAATAGACTAAAACCACATAAAAGAGGTAGAAATGGAACAAATGTCCAGGTGAAAATAATGATACTTATAAAAAGGAACATGATAATTGAAGTGGCAGGTCGTGTTATTGATAAATAAAACGATTGTTTAATCAATTCCTTATTCGACATATTAAAATCCACTAACAATGGATAAATATATAAAGACATCGATAAAAAAATCAGCGCTAATAACCCAAATAAGGGAAACATGAGATAACGAAAAACCCCCTCTAGATTCCACATAACGAGAAGGTCCACTACCAAAACAAGTCCAATTAGAAATTGAATTACCCCAATAATACTTGCTTTTTTTAATAATTTCTTAAAATGACCATAAAATGCTTTTGTTAAAGACAGCTCATTTCCTTCTGCTAAATCCTTAATGACTCCAAGCATGGCAGAGGTTGAAGCTGGGATTGTGATGATAGGAAGCGAGAATATAAGCCATAATACATTTAAGAAACAAATATTTCCAATTACCTCCATTACTTTAAACAACTTTCCATCATGCGCGAACACTATACCACCTCTTTCTAGATTGGAAGGATTAAAGCTCATATATTACAATATTACGAACCACTTCAAATTCTTAGTAAGGGTAAGTTCGAGTGGTTCGCTTATGATTTGTATTGGGAATGTATGTGGCTCCCCACTTTTGTAGGTTTTCGAAATTACAAAGCTTGTAATATTTGTTTTAGATTATCCACTGACTTCTCTGTTCCTACCTTTGGATCGTCAGTTCCTTCATATTCTACAGAGAGCCATCCCTCGTAATTGACACTTTTTAGCTCATGAATGGCATGATGCAAATCCACTTTTCCTTCCCCTGCGATTGTTCCTAAGAATTTCCCTCCGGATAGTGAGAGAAAAGAATGCCCCTCGTAATCTGTTCCTACATTGACAAAATCCTTAAAATGCACATGTGCAACATATTTTTTTAGTGCCGCTACGGCATGACTAGGCTCTTCATCTACTAAAAGGAAATTTCCTGTATCAAGAGTACTTCTAACATGAGTAGAACCGACAGTTTCAATTAATTCAATAACTTGTTCACTTCTACCAGCGAAATAACCGTGATTTTCAATTGCAAGAATAATCCCTTGTTTTTCCGCATAACTGGCACATTCTTTTAAGCATTCGATAATCCAAGACTTCCCTTGTTCGAAGGAAACGTTTTCTGTTACATCACCACTAAAAATTCGAACGACATTGGTGTTCAAATTTTTTGCAATATCTATCCCGTCGTATACTTTTTGAATTTCCATTTTTCTTTCATCTTCACTGGTTTTCACAAAATTATTTGAAATATCGTAGGCACTTACTATCAGATTTTTTTCTGCCAACAAAAGCTTCACCTTGGGTAATTCTTGCTCCACATCTTTCCAGTACATGTCTAAAAGTTCTACCCCTTCTAGACCAATAGAAGATGCATATTGAATAAAGCCAAACACATCCAGATTTTCATTTACTGTATATTTATGTAAACTATACATACTAACACTGGTTTTCATTATATTCACCTCAACCTTTATTCGTAAATTTGTACCTGCAGCTTATAAAAGAAGATGCAGCAAAAACAACTGCATCTATTGCAAAGAAAAAATTAGTACATTTTATCTAAAACCGCTTTTGCTGTCTGTTCAATAGATTTGAAGGTTTGGTCCTTATCCTTTAAGGCAATCACAGTTGTTAAAATATCGAGTAAATGAAGTTGTGCAATCTTTGAAGCAAATGCACCACCTTGGAGTGGTGACTCCTTGGACGCCGCTAATAAAATAACGTCAGCATACCTTGTAATGGGTGATCGTGCATGATTGGTTAAACAAATGACAAAAGCGTTATTCCCCTTAGCAATTCGAATTGCGTCAACCACATCTTTTGTACTTCCTGAGGTGGATATGCCGAAGACAACATCATCCCTTGTTACGAGGGCAGCATTCATGGCCATGACATGTGAATCAGCAGAATGGATAACGTTATATCCGAAACGCATGAACCTGTGATTTGCGTCCAATGCTGTTATCCCAGATGAACCAATGCCGAAGCAAAACAATCGATTTGCCGAGACAATCGCATTGGCAGCTTTCTCAAGTGTTTGTGTCTGTAATAAGTTAAGCGTATTTTCAAGTGCATGTGTGTTTTGGGTTGTAATTTTTCGAGAAACGACTTCAAGCGTGTCATTCTCTTCAATTTTTCCATGTACATGCTCTTCAGGACTAACAAGGTTTTGTGCAACAGCTAACTTAAACTCCTGATACCCACGAAATCCAAGCTTCCGACAAAATCGAATAACAGTCGTCTCTCCTACTCCAGATTTTTCTGCAAGATCTGTTACTGACGAATAGACAGCTTCTTCCGTGTCTATCATTACGACATCTGCTACTTTTTGTTCGGCCTTTGTTAGTGATTTATAGATACTTGTAATCATTAAAATGGGGTTCGATTTCGTCAACGTATTCAATTCTTACACCTTCTTTTCAGCTTAGTGTCTATTAATCAATTAGGATCCCAATTGGTACATTAAAAGTGAATTTCCGTACCCTTCTTACTAGATTCATATATTCCACATAAAATTTTCATCATCTCAACTCCATCTTCCACAGGACTAATGGTTTCATTTCCAGTACGACAGCATTCAATAAAATAATCGATTTCGGATTGGAACGCTTTCACAAAATCAAATGATAAATTGTCAATTTGAGGATTCAGATTAACAATTGTATCGTGCTTTTCAGAAACGATCAGGAGTTCAGGTTCAATTTCCGCTCCACCCTTGTCTCCAAATAATTTAACAGATATTTCATCCTTCTTCGCATGAAGTGAAAAGCTTACATCAACAAATAATGATGCTCCGTTCTCAAATCGGATGAGAGCATTTGCAAGATCCTCTACTGTATTTTTTGTTGCATCAAAATCTGATGCTTTATAGTAGGATAAGTTTTCAATATTTGATCTATTTCCAAGTTTATGATATGTATTCCCACTAATCGATTTTACTTTTGGCCGCCCCATTAGATACCAGCATATATCAATCATATGAACACCTAAATCAATTAATGGTCCTCCACCGGAACGTTCTATGTCAGAGAACCATCCACCTGGATTACCTAATCTTCGAATACAAGAGGCTTTCGCATAATAGATATCACCTAACTCATCATTCTGAATAAATTTTTGAAGAATCTGTGTGTTGCTTGCGTACCGTCGAACAAATCCAACCTGGAGGAGCTTACCAGTTTCCTTTACAGCTTTTTCAATTGCCAACGCCTCTTCTACCGTTTTACATAATGGCTTTTCTACAAGAACGTTCTTACCAGCTTTAAGTGCGGCAATACTTATTTCAGCATGACTATTGTTCCATGTACATATACTGACTGCGTCAATTTCGGGATGAGCTAAAAGCTCATGGTAATCCGTGTACACATGCTCTGCACCATATGTCTTTGCTTTCTGTTCTGCCCTTTCAATATTGAGATCACAAACTGCAACTATTTTGGCATTATCATTCTTGGCATAAGAACCAAAATGAAGGTCTGAAATACTTCCCGCACCAATAACTCCAATCTTTATCTGTTTCATTGTCGATCCTCCTCAAATTGTAAATGAGTTTACTGTTTATTCCCTTCCTTTTTAACTCCTGCACCCACTCCATACACCCATGGTTGAATGGCCGCGCCTATTATTCCAGCATCATTACCGAGTTGAGTACCTTTTATCTCAACTGGATCAACAAGGGAACGGATCCCCAATTCACCTACTCTCTTTCGAACCTTTTGAATAAACCATTCACCCTCGTGTAATACACCGCCACCAAGGATGATCAGTGTAGGATTAAAGGTATGGATCATGCTAACTATCGCAAATGATAGGGCATTAATAGCTGTGTTCACCACTTTTTCAGCTACTACATTGCCTGCACTCATTAATTCAAATACTAGTCTACTTGTTACTTCTTCTGGATGTTTTTGATAATATAAGAGTTCACTATTCCCTTCGCTTTCAGGATAAGATTTTATTTCTTCCCTCATCATTCTTGCAATTCCCGTTCCTGATGAATAAGTCTCAACACACCCCTGAAATCCACAGTTACATAAAGGGCCATTCATATCAACTGTAATGTGACCTAATTCAGCACCACCGCCCCATGCACCCCGAAGTAAATGACCTCCTGTGATTACACCACCGCCAACACCTGTGCCTAGAGCGAGACATATAAGATTTTCAACATTCCTACCTACACCAAGCTGTTGTTCAGCGAGGGCAAGAACATTTACATCATTTTCTATAAAAATTGGCAAATCTGTTTTCTTTGAAAGAATATCTCTTAATGGAACATCATTCCAATCCTTGATATTTGCTGTTCCGGACAGAACTTTGCCTTTTTCGAAATCGATTTGTCCAGCAGTACCTATTCCTATGCCAACCAGCTTTTTCCCTTCCATTTTCGCTGTCTCTGAAAGTGAAAAAATGATATTTTCGAGTAACTGAATAATCGCATCCTTTGTATCTTGAGGTGTAGAAAATGTTTTCTTAATTAAGACACTACCTTCTCTATTCATAATACCCGCTGCTATCTTTGTACCACCAATATCAATTCCAAGTGAATATTCCATTGTTATTCCACCTCCACCCACAACTATTTAGAAAGCTAATGAAAGAACCTCAAGAATATTGTCACATGAATATGCAGCTGTTAAACCGTCAATTCGTTTACATCGCACACCATCAAAATACCTCTGATCTACTTGGTCTGTGCTTAAAAATTTCATTACTAGTTCGTAAGGTCCATCTAATGTTACAGGCAACACATTTTCTCGATGATCAATTGATTCTTTTATCATTTCTTTTAATTCCCTATATACTAGCTTAGGTGGTTTAACCAATGCTGCATGCCTTCCCAACCCCTCTTTTGTTTCGTAAGTTCGGACGTTAGGAATTTCCTTACTTGCCTCTTCACACGTCTTCTTATCTCCCGTCACGAAAAGGACGGGTACATTATGTAAGCCAAATACCAAGCTATCAATTCCTATCTCACCAATAGGCCTTCCATTGAGATGTATAGATTGCCAACCAATCGATGTCATTGTATGGTCTCTAATTGCAAATTCAGTTCCACCCATTGCGTGATATCCGATTAACATAGCGCCATCAAACGATGAATCCAACCCAGGAAAGCGATTGGATACATTTGTTGCTCCCATACAGTATCTCGCCCCATGATGTAATTCTGAAGCGATAAAATTATACCCTGTACCATGAGCATCCTTCACGTAAATGTCATCAGCACCAGCCTCAATTAGCGCCTCAATCACTACATTTACCTCTGCAGTTAAGAGTTTCCTAGCCTCTTCATAGGCCAGTTCTCCTTTTTTCAACTGTTCAGGTAGTAAAACACCTGCGATTCCCTCCATATCAACACTCACATAGATTTTCATAACGAAGCCTACCTTACAAGTAAACTTCTTTTTGGGTTTTAGAAGATTTGTAGATTGACAGGATTAAGTCAACAGCTTTCCTTGCTTCCTCACCAGGCACCATAGGGTCTCGGTCTTCGATAATTGCTTTAGCCATATCTTCAATAAAATAATAATGGCCAATTGACCTTACGCCTTCAATATTTTCCTGGTCAATTTTTATCTCTTTCGTAATATCTCCTTTTTCCATGGTAATCCACTCTTCGATGCCATTATCGTCAAAGATAATTGTGCCTTTTTCTCCATATAGCTCAATTCGAGTATTCCTCTCAGGAAAAACGGAGGTGGTACCTTCAATAACTCCAAAAGCTCCGTTCTTGCATTCTAGAACAGACACGGCCGTATCCTCGACCTCAATTTTTCTTGATAGAGCAGCCGTTCTTGCAAAAACTTTCGAGACCCCACCTGTTAACCACACAAATAGGTCAATCCCGTGGACACCTTGATTCATTAGAGCCCCTCCACCGTCCATTTCCCATGTACCACGCCAACCTGCACTATCGTAATAGGATTGGTCTCGAAAATATTTTAAGTAAGCATCACAAAGTATCAATTTACCAATCTCATTGTGTAAGATAGCCTCTTTAACTCTTTTAACAATGGCCGTGGCTCTTCGCTGGTACACACAACCTAACTTTACCCCTTGTTCCTTACAAGTCTCTATCATTTCCGTCATCCGTTCAGACCTTATCTCGAGGGGTTTTTCACAAAGAATATGTTTTTTAGCTATAGCTGCATCAATGGCAATTTGACCATGTGTCCCACTAGGTGTACAGATTGAAACGACATCTATATCTTCCATCGCGAGAAGTTCTTTATAATCAGATAAATAGGTAGGGACACTAAAAGTTTCGGCAAACTTCCTTGCTGCCTCTAAACTCAAATCAGAAACTGCAACAAGTTCAGTAAATGGACATGCTTTAATTGCCTCAGCATGTAAAGGGGAAATCACACCACAACCAATGATTCCAAATCTGATTTTTCGAGCCATTTTATCCTCCTGCTATACTTGAGTTTTATACATTTCAAGCTTATTAATATCTACTTCGCACCCGATACCATAGCCTGAAGGTAGTAAGATTGCTCCCATCTCAATATCTCCTTTGTTCTGAATCGGATCATCCGCGAGGAAAAACGGACCATTCAAATCAGAAGGAAGAGTGATTCCTAAATAATTGAACAAGTGTGCACTACTTGTGAGTCCTAAAGACGATTCTGTTAATCCACCGCCTAGTAAACCAAGGTTTGCTTCTTTTGAAATTTCTCCCGCTAATTTTGCACCCGTAATGCCTCCCATTTTGGTGAGTTTAATCACAGCATAATCACATGCTTCTAGACGAATCGCTTGTAACACGTCACTTGGACTCCAAATACTCTCGTCTAAAGCAATTGGTACTGACGTTTTTCTTCTTAATTCTCGATGGCCTAGCAAATCATTTGCTTTTAAGGGCTGTTCAAAAACGTCCACACCGATTCTTTCCATTTTTTTTGCTGCTTTTATTGCTTCGGGTAGAGTATAACCTTGATTAGCGTCCACCCTTAAAAAGAGATTGGGGGCTTCTGCTCTCACTGTTTCCAACACTTCCATATCAAAATCAACGTTGAATCCGATTTTCACATCAACCGCTTTATAACCATTCTCACTTGCATATTTGGCTTTACCAGCAGCCTCCTCAATGTTTCTTGTACTAATAAGATAAGAAAGGTCAATTTTTTCTTTTGACCTACCAAGCAATATTTCAGCCAATGATTTTTTGGAACTTTTCCCCATAAGGTCATAAAGCGCCATATCAACAGCTGCTTTACAAATGGGCTGTCCCTTGGAGATTCCAAAAGAAATTTCCTTGTCAATTATTTCATGTAAAGTAGTGAGGTCATCTCCCCTCTTTCCAATAATTGCAGGTCTTATATATTTCTGAAGGGTTGAAACAACCGTCTCCATCGTTTCATAACTCCATCTATGGCTAGGTCTAGCCTCGCCCCATCCCTCGATACCGTCATCTGATATAATTTTCACATAAACATGTGGTGCACCTTGATTACCGTCCCCTACCGTCCCTCCTGAAATTTGAAAGCTTTGCTTCATTGGCAATAATAGAGGAAAGACTTGGAGGTCCTTAATAATCATTTTTATCACCTCATAATTTCTTTAATTCTGCTTTTTTGATTCCATCAACAAATTTCTTCGTTATTTCCTGTGGTCTCGTAATTGCAGATCCAACAACTATTGAATGGGCACCATTTTCAAAGGCCATAAGTGCCTCATCCGGGGTCGAGATTCTACCCTCAGCAATAATTGGCACGTTACAACTAGAGGTAAGCTCCTTAATAAGCTCAAAATCAGGTCCTTCAATTTTGGGACTATATGGCGTATATCCTGAGAGCGTAGTAGAAACGAGATCACATCCCGCTTCAACTGCAGCAATACCTTCTGCAACAGTAGATACATCAGCCATGATTAGACTAGAACTATGATTTCGTATATACCAAACCAAATCGTTGAAAGTAACCCCGTTGGGACGCTCACGAAACGTTGCATCAAGGGTGATGACATCCGTTTCAGACTCTATTAGCTCCTTAACTTCCTTTAATGTTGGTGTTATAAACACATCGCTTTCCGGATAATCTCTTTTTATGATGCCAATCGTAGGTAACCCCGTCGCTTTTCGAATGGCAATGATATCTTCTTTTCCATTTGCACGTATCGCTACAGCTCCACCCATTTTCGCAGCAACGCCCATTTTAGCCATATACATTGACCCATGTAATGGCTCATCCTCCAAAGCCTGACACGATACGATTAATTGTTTATATATTACGTTCAAAAACTCTTGTTTCTTCATCATTTCCCCCTTTTTTCAACATCGTTCCAATACATTGAAAGAATAATCCACCCTCAAAATACCAAAAAGGTTTATTTCTTCACTCTTATTCAAAAAAATTTACAGTAATCACTTATATAAAGCTTGTTAAATAATTGGATACGATTAGAATTTTTCTTGGGCAAATTCTACCCTTTAACGGCACTGCTATAGGCACCTTTAATAAAGTAATTCTGAAAAGCTACAAAAACAAGTAATATTGGTATGAGGGCGATTATTGCACCAGCAGATACCAATCGAGTATTCGTTACAAAGGCTCCTTTTAAGTCATATAAACCCACTGTTAACGGATATGTGTTTGGATCCTGTAAAACAAGAAGCGGCCATAAGAAATTATTCCAGGAACCTATGAAACTCAAAATGGCTAGAGTCGCAAGCATTGGCTTTACCATTGGAATCATGATATACCACCATATTTGCCAAGGTTTTGCACCATCAATAATGGCAGATTCGTCTATTTCTTTAGGGATGCCCATAAATGCTTGCCTCATCAAAAAGATACCAAATGCCGTAACAGCCCCAGGCAAGATAACACCAGAAAACGAACCGATTAAGTGAAGTTTCTCTAGAATTAAATAGATTGGAATCATTGTGACCTCTCCAGGAATCATCATTGTGGATAAAATCACTAAAAATACAATGTTTTTCCCTTTAAAATTCATACGAGCTAAAGGAAAGGCTGCTAACGAACAGAATAACAATGGCAAAAGAACTCCCCAAAAGGCTAAAATCGTACTATTCCATAAGTAAAGAGGAATGGGAAGTGTATTCCATACTGTAATAAAGTTGTCTAAGGTGATATTTTCAGGAATAAACTGCGGAGGAAATGAAAAAATGGCTTCGTTTTGTCCTTTTAATGCAGTCGATACTGACCATAAAAAAGGAACAACCATAGCAACCATGATGACACTCAAAAAGAAATAGGAGATAATCAGGCGACTAATCTTCCGTTTACTCGGTAGATTCCGAAACTGCCTTTTTGGTTTAATGTCTGGTACTGTATTAGTATTTGTTGGTGTAGGCTGCATATACTACTCTACCTCCTTAAGACTGGTTATCCAATGTCCGTTTATTTAACAAAGTCAAAATGAGTATGATAATAAATAGAATAAAAGAAATCGCACTCGCATATCCCATTTCCAATTGCCTAAACGCTTTTTCAAAAACGATGAACACAACTGTTTTGGATGCACCTATGGGTCCGCCATCCGTCATTGTTAACATTAATGTAAATTCCTTGAACGCAGACATTGTTGATATAACGGCCGTAAAAAATATAATAGGCTTCAACATAGGAAACGTAATGTGAATATGTTTCTTCCAAAACCCTGCCCCATCTAATTCAGCCGCTTCGTACAAATCTGTGGGTACCGATTGTAGTCCTGCTAGATAGAAAAGCATATAGTAACCTAAGCCTTGCCAGATCGTTACAATCGCTAGACTAATCATTACGAATTTCCTACTTGTTAACCAATCAATCGGATTTATTCCAATAAGGCTTAATAAGTAATTGAAAATTCCGTCACTTGCAAATAGCCAATTCCATAAAATTGCTGTAATGACAACAGAAACAAGTGCTGGGAAGTAATACGTTAATCGAAATAGCTTAATGCCAATTAATTGTTGATTAACTAGAATTGCCAGAAAAACGGGTAGAACGACTAATGCAGGTGTAACTAAAATCCAATAATACGCCGTATTTTTTAAGGCATTCCAAAACTCTTCATCTTTAAAAGCTCGAATGAAATTTTCAAGCCCAACCCAATCTACCGTCCCCATGAATACATTATAGTCTGTAAAACTAAGTCCTAACGCTGCCAGCGCTGGAAGTAAGGTAAACGTCGTTAACAATATACCGGTTGGTAAAAGAAACATCCAAGCGTGTCTAGCTTTATACATACAATCACTCCTACCATAGTCACGAATGCTAGTCGGTTTCAACCAGGCTACTCATTTCAGCCTAATTTAGTAATTAGTTATTCCTTAGAAAAGAAGGCATTCACTATGCCTAAGCAATCATGAATGCCATAGATAATTACTATTGTTCTATTAATTAAAGGATGCTAGGTTTTTGATGTATGTTATTTCGTCTTAAGAAGCTCATTAATTTTTGCTTCAGCATCTTCAATCGCTTTCTGTGGATCTTTATCTTCTAATAAGACCTTATGGAATTCTTCGTTGACAGCCTTATTAATTTCTGAAATATTCTCGACAGGAGCAAACATATCCTTTGCAATATCTAGCTGTTTTGCAGCATAAAATTTACCTTTTTCTGCTGGATCATCCGAATTTTCACCTTGAGTAAAGAATTCATCAGCCGCAGCTTCTTTTACTGATGGGAGAATTGCCACAATCTTACTGAATGCTAACTGGCTTTCAGCGTTTGTAACAAATTTAGCAAATTTAACAGCCTCATCAGGAGCCTTCGATTTTGCAGAAACCGCAATGTTCATAATCGAAACATGTCTAAATCCTGACGAACCAACGATGGCTGGTGCCGCATCAGATTTATCATATACTTCTGGAGATAAATCTTTTACCTGACGATAAAGTTGTGGTCCAGTACTCCACCATGCTATTTTCTCTTGTGCATACCACTCGTTTGGTTTCGCTTGAGCTAATAAAATTTCCTTAGGAATTAGCCCCTTATCAAAACGCTCTTTAAACGTTTTAAATACTTCAACTGCCTCAGGCGTATTAATTGCTGCACTTTTTAGGTCATCAGAGACTAAAGAAATACCATTTTGTGGTAAGAACAAATGAATGTCAATTGGTGTATTTCCATATACTCCTAACTTTTCATAAAGAGCCTCTGACATTTCCCAGGCTTCTTCTTCGGTTGCAGGAGGATGGTCAAAACCTGCCTTTTCTAATAATTCCTTATTGTATAAAATACCACCAGTTGATAGATACCAAGGAAGGGCATATGATTTGTCACCTAAATTTCCTGCTTCCCATACACCTTCAAAGAAATCATTTTTTACATCTGCTGCTTTTTCTGTAAGATCTAGAACAGCACCAACAGCTGCAAGTTTCTTAAGATAATCTGTGTTTAAGTTCATAACATCAGCAAGCTGTCCAGAAGCGGCGGCAGTTAACGTCTTTTGTTCAACTGTGTCGTATGGAATATCTTCCCACACCACCGTAACTCCAGGATTTTCTCCTTCGAACTGGTCGATTAAACCGTTTATGTAATCATCAAATGTAGGGCTTAGCGAAATCGTCCAAAACTTAATTTCAACATTCTTTTTCTGATCTTTGTTACCTTCGTCATTTGTCCCTGTACTTTCATTTTTCGAACAGGCAGTTGCAACAAAAAGCATTAAAACGATCAACAACATTGAAAGCCTTTTCAATCTTTTCAATTCGATTTCCCCCTTTTTTAATTGAAGAAGATTTCACATCCTGATGGAACTTTGCTCCTAAATAACATGTTGAAAGTGAAGTTATTCTTCATAATTTATTTTATTGCAAGAAGATTACCATGTCAATACAATTATTTCAATTTTTAGAATTTTAAATCTACACAGAATATGAGTTCTACTTTTATGATTCATTACCTCTCCATAATTTCAAAATCTATAAATTTCCATTAACATATGCAATGGTTTCGTCGATGTGTGAAATGATTCCTGGAGCATCGTGTCCTGAAAATGGGTAAGCAATTATTGATTTCTCTGCAACAATGTGACTGTATACGCCGTAAATGGATTGAGGCGGGCAAATTAAATCCTTGAAGGCTACCGAAACTCTTGTCTTACTCTTAATCTTCGGAGCTAAATTAAGATTGTCAAAATATGAAAGTGTTTCAAATACCTGTTTACTCTTTTCAGGATATCTGTGCATAAAATTTTCGATACTAACGAGAGAACCTTCGAATTTTTGCTGGATAGCAAGTTCGATATTGCACATATTTGGAACATCCGCAACAACTAATGAAGGACGATTGTCTAGTGCTGCAACCGCTAATGAAATTCCTCCCCCTAAGCTTGCACCAAGTAAGCAAATTCGTGATTTATCGATTTCCTCTCTAGTAAAAATAACATCGACCGCACGTTTGCAATCCATATAAAGTTTTCTATAATAATATTCATATTTATCGAGGATTCCTTGAGTTGCCCATGTTCCAGTAGCACCAACGGAATAGTGTGTATCCTCGGCACTTTCTCCATGTCCGCGACAGTCTACTGCTAAAACTGCATATCCCTGAATGATCCATTTCATATAATTTGATATTGAACCTTTATTACCACCGTAACCATGAAATGTAATGATACAGGGTAATTTTTCAGTTTGAATTTTTGGTAAAATATAAAAGGCATGTATAGGCGTTCCTGCAAATCCATTGTATAACAAGCTATAAGCTTCTATCTGACTAATTGGATAATCCATCTTTCTCATTTCAATTTGCAGTGGAGTTTCAGTTGATTCCTTCAAGGTATCTTTCCAAAATTGGTCAAAATCCCTTGCTTTAGTTAGTTTCGGTTTATAATTCTCAAATCCTTTGATTTGTTCTTCATAAAATATCATTTGTTCCCTCGTCCTTATATTTTTTTCTAGCATATTTTTTAGTACTCATTTTCCTCTTGCTGGCTCTTTGAACTTCAAACATGAAGTACTATTCCATCGTAGGCAACCTTAATGCCAGTGGACGCAAAGATTTCCTCTAGGTCCTCATGCATAAGACCTATATTATGAGAAAAATGAGTCGCAATCATTTGACCTTCGTTCGTCATAATCCCTTTTTCAAGAAATACTTTCTGAATGTCCTTTACTGCCTCTATATTAAGATGATTTCTTCGCTCGGGTAGTAATCCATTTGTACAATCCAAAATCGCTACGTCAATCTTTTTCGTGGATAACCATTCCCATGTTTGTTCAGGAAACCACCCTGTGTCATGACCATGAAATATCCTTTTCCCATCCTTCTCTATGTAGAAGAGTAAACATGTTTCTAATGGGTTATGGTCTGCAAGCAAAGGAGTCACCTTTGCTGTACCGACCTGATACGTAGTAAAAGGGTGCATTAAAGTAAATGTAAAATATTGATCAGTGTGCCATAATACTTCTTTAGATTTATAGATAGCTGCGTCATTTCCATAAATATGTAGAGGATATGAAAAATCATGAGCAAATCCTGGTGTTCTCATTCCTAGATCTTTTGGATTAAAATGGTCCATATGTGTATGGGTAAATAACAAATGTTCTATCTTTGAAAGATCGAGATTATGTGTTAAGACATGATGATAGGTGTCTGGTGGAAAATCAATTTTAATCGTATCATCAATAATCGTTGAGGAACGTGTTCTAATGTTCTTTCCCCCTAATTCTCTTGCCTTCTTACAATGCTTGCAATTGCAAAATAGTCCCGGAAATCCTTCTGCCGCTGCTGTCCCTAGAATTTGTATTTTCATACAATGATTATCCTTTCTCTTTAGAAAAGTAAAATTCCCCATGTATCCAATTTAAGTTTTCGTGTTTATTATTAGTTTAAAACGATTACGACACGACAAGGAAGAGCAGGTTAATTAAACCCACTCCTCCTTGTCTATTACGTATCGCTTCGAACCATTTTAAGGAATCCAGGAATATGATGTGGAGCTGTACTAGGCTTTGCAAATTCCTCTTCAACAATTGGCCACCAGTCAAACAATTCTAGATACACTAAATCAAAGATCATAACACCATGTGTCAATTCGATATCCTTGCGAAGCGCCTTACGGAACTGTTCAGGATTATTAATATATTGATTGAGATATAGACTTCCATAAACAAATGTCGATTCATTAATAACATCCATTGCTAACTCAGCAGAACCCTCAACACTATGCTCAGCAATTCTGCCATTTGCAATTGCTTCATCTTTTGTTACATGTTCAAAGTACGTACCTGTCATGATGAAATCGAGTGTTTCAGCATAGCCGGTTTTGTGATAATCCGGTGAAGTCCAGCTGTAATCTGGTTGATAGGTTTTACTTGCCCAGTTTACACCCTCACTATAGTAATCTGAATACCATGCACCTACATACGTACTAAAATATACCTCGTCTTTTATATCATGGATTGTTTTCTCTGCCTTCTTAAAGAAAGACTGGATATTTCCTGCACGCCATTCAATCCATTTTTTGTATAGAGGACCTTCTACCATATTTTGCTGACCGTTCTCAGCGAATTTGATTTCAAAAATATCTTGTGGGAAATTATCAACTTTATGACCAATATACTCTTCAAATTTTTCGCGGCTTAATTCACTAAAGTCAGCGTAAATATTATTGTATCTCGCGCGATCTAGAACAATTCCATCCACATCATAATTCGTAACTAATTCTTCAATGATACCTAATTCATAATTTTGAACATCTTCACGAATCGGGTTTACAAATGTTGAATGCCCTGCTGCTTGTGAAGATGGTACAAGTTTTATTTCGGTTGATGCGACATCAATCTGATCTCCAACCTTCACATTATCAAGTAACCAAGTTCTTGCTGTACCATGACCAGACAATACGTAACCGTTTTCAGGAATTTCTAAGGCAGGTGTTCCAAATGTGTTCCGGTCAGAAACCTGTGTTACAATTCCATCTGTAACTTGAACTTCAGCCCCCCAACGGTTTGCAGGCGAGACATCATACTTATCTGGCGTATACAATACAAGATAATTTGTATTTCTTGTCGTATTTGAACCATCAATTTTTCTTGTTTCTCCGTTTGCAGTTGTAGCTACCCTTGAACCCTCATAAATGACGGATTGCCATTCTGGATTCTCATAGGCTGGCCCTTCTTGGTAAGTAGTGCTTCCTTCTGAGAAAACATTAATAGCCGCATGGACCTTTATCCCGTATTTATGTGCTTCTTCTACTACATTTTGTAATAAATCATAATTCTCGGGGTAACCTTGAAATTTATCAATCTTCTTAGATGTACTTGCATGAGGAGCTAAATTACTATTGTAGGCAACAAAACCTGTTGAATTTTTTATATCTAGAATAATTGTGTCAATATTTGCTTTAGCCGTTTTGGCAACAATCTCTTTCACTTTCTCTTTCGTATTTAGATATTCGATATTTGCTGACAAGTCATACCAGAGAATTCTAGCCTTTTTATCCGGATCTTTTACTATATTTTGTAATACATTCTTCCTAGCAGTATCATTCCCGCCTTTAGCTGAAACCGGAATAGCCAAAAAAGTTAACAATAAGAAAGCAGTAACAACAGCAATTAATTTTTTCATATTTCGCTCCTTTTTACACCTTTTCTTTTCTGTTACCTTTATGTATTTCAACGATGCAAGAATGCCTACCCTCCTTTTTTGAATTATCTAAATAATAGCACATTTATAACGGAAGAAGAATATTTTCTTCATTTTTATAAAGTAAACAGGATAAATTATCTACCGGTTATTAAAACATTACATTTTACAACAAAAACCCCTATGACTTAGGACCTATATTCAGATGATTGATTTGCCCTTCTGTTACACTTAGTTCACCCATTCTAATTGACTGTCTTTATTTTTGATATAATAAGGTTATCGAATTCTTGGGGGTAAATTAACATTGGACAGTACTTCCATAAGAATACGTTAGGGCATTTTACAATAAGAATACAATCAAAAAATCTGACTTTCGTCATTTTGAAAGTTTAGTGTATGAGGTGAAACTTTATGGCTTTTGGCATTAAACGAAAGGAACTTGTAGAATGGAAGAAAAAGGTATCGCAAGGGGAAATTGCGTTTTTGACGCATTATTGGATAGACGACCGTTTTCCTGGAATGACAACCGTCACAAAGGTTGGTTGTGCTGACCTTGAAAAGCTTAAAAGGTGGGGCAACAAATATGGGATTCCTTCAAGGTACATTCATAACCGGACAGGCTTTCCCCATTTTGATTTATTAGGTGAACGACAGATTGAAATTCTAAGAAATGAAAACATGCTACATCAACTACAACGGTTCAAAGGATAAGCCATTTGGACTATTTTCTTTTCAACGAATTTGGATAGAATAAAAAGGGTTATGAAAGGAGGACGTGATTATGCTTAATGAATTTAAAAAATTTGCTTTAAAAGGCAATGTGATTGACCTTGCAGTCGGGGTCATTATTGGTGGAGCATTCGGAAAAATCGTTACATCTCTTGTGAATGATATTATAATGCCGCTTATTGGTTTTTTACTTGGTGGAGTAGACATATCAAAGGCTTCTATCCCCTTTAACGGTGAGGAAATCATGTATGGAGCTTTTCTACAAACAGTTTTGGACTTTTTAATTATTTCTTTTTCTATTTTTCTCTTTATTCGCTTCTTCCAACGCTTTAAAAAAAGAGAAGAAGAGAAACCTTCAGAACCAACGCCAACAAAAGAAGAAAAATTACTTACTGAGATTCGTGATTTGTTAAAAGAACAAAAAGGAATGTCCAAGTCGTAAATGACTTGGACATCCTTTTTTTATACTTCCCAAGGTAAGGCAATGCTAAATTTAGCTGCCATTTTTTCGTTTTCTTTTTTGCGTCTTTTTCGATTTTCCGCCCGTTCTTTTGCAGATTCATGCAGCATCTTTTCTTCCTCGGACTTCGGTATAACTTTTGGGACTGGCTTCGGCTTGCCATTCTCATCTAATGCGACAAATGTTAAAAACGACAATGCGCAAATATGTCGTTCTCCCGTATATAAATCCTCGGCTATCACTTTCACAAAAACTTCCATCGAGGAACGTCCCGTGTATGTGACAAACGCTTCTAAACATACTGAGCTTCCTTCCTGAATCGGGTGAAGGAAATCAACGGAATCAGTTGATGCAGTAACAACTGGAGAGCGTGAATGACGAACCGCTGAAATGGAAGCAACATCATCAATATAAGCCATGAGCTTACCGCCAAACATTGTTCCATGATAATTCGTATCAGGCGGAAATACATTACTTGTCTTCACAACAAAAGATTCCTTGCAATACTTAGCTTCTACCATATGTAAATCCCCCTTATTCTATCTATGTTCTATTCTTCACATATTTTATAATTTCAAACGAACGAGTTTTTCTCCCCATGGCGCTACTCCATTTGGTTGAAAACCAACCCGCAAATATGTTCGTTCGGCCTCAATATTTTCTTGATTATACCCGATGATAATTTCTTTGGCGTCTGGTTTTGCTTTTATATTTTCTACCACTAGTGAAAGAGCTTTAGTGCCGTATCCATTCCCCTGATATTTTTCATCAATCATAATCCGGTATACCCAATAATTGTTGTCATCCTCGTCTAATCCAAACATTGTAAACCCAACCATATCGTCATTTGCATAAATAGCAAAAGCCTCAAAGTTTGGTAAAAACTGCACCTCAGCGATTGAATAGAGATTTGAAGCAATATATCCTTTTTGGGAATTGCTAACCTGTAAATTAATGCATTCTTCCCAATTATCACGTGTAACTTTTTGTAACATCACTGTCAAGTACGTATCCCCCGATACTTTAGTATAAGTTGGCTAAGGCTGCCCCTCCATCATATTATCGTATGTCTTCGCACGACGAATTTCAATCATTTTTTCAAATGAAAAAACGCTAGCCAAATCGCTAACGCTGGTTATGCAGAGAATTTTTTTTCGAGTCCTTCGAATGAATATACACGATCTATGAATAAAGCGTAAATTGAAGCTAATATCTGCTGGAAGAGCATCCCCACCACGACTGGAACAGCGACTTCAGCTGGGAAGAATGTAATGGCAATGACGGCTCCGGCACTAATATTGCGCATGCCCCCCGTGAAAATAAGAGCAATTATGACATCGGAGTCTAATTTCATGAAACGACCTATTCCCCATGCGATTAAATATCCACAAAAGGCAATAAAGAAAACGACCGCTCCGATTAGTATCAATTTCAGGTTTACATTTTTCAAATAGGGTGCGATATCGGCACTATTGATCATCACCACTACTCCAAGGCCAATCTTTGAAAATGGTGCTAGGTTTGGGCTAAGTGTTTTTGTACACTTGCCTCTTGTAACATGGTTAACAAGCATGCCAAGAATTGAAGGCAGCACAACCATGAAAAAGAGCCCCTGCATGATACTTAAAATATCCATCTCAACATTACTTCCTACAAATAATGTTAGACTATACGGCACCACAAAAGGTGAAATCAATGTATCAATTAAAATAATAGAGAGTGTAAGTGCAATATTACCGTGCTTCATCGCAACCCAGATAAAGCTTGAAATCCCAGTTGGAATCACCACTGCTAAAATCAATCCAGTAATTGTAAAGCTGTCACCTGGAAAGGTTAAATGCCCAACAATCCAAGCCCAGGCTGGCATGATTAAGTGTAATGTAAAAAGAGCAATTAAGATTGGAAATGGATGTGTGATTGCACGTTTTAACGAACTAAAACTAGAACTTAAAGCTCCTGAAAACGTGATGAATGCAAAAATCCATGGTACTAAATACGAAAAAGGAGCCAAGTATGCAGTTAATAAGACACCCAAAACTACACTAGTAGGTGTAATGAGTGGCATAAGTTTCTCTAATTTTTTGTTGAGCTTCTGTAACATCATCATTCTCCTAATTTATGAATCTACCACTATAAGTCCATTTTTTAAGTATACTACAATTTTAGCATTTTAGAGGTTGTCTAATAAAGGAAATCAGTAAACTTGGGTATTATGACCAAAAAAAAGCATCATCATAAAGTGACAATGCTTTTCTCTATTCTTAGCTCGGGTCATTTTCGTCATATGAAAGGGTTGTGACCTGTGTGTAATCCCCTTTTTCAATTTCCTTCATTGATGCATCTTCTCTTAATTCCTCTTCTGTGTCCATTCCAACTGCGATTGTTGGCTCTTCCTTCTTTTGGCTTTTTTTCATAGTAACCACTCCTTTCTTTTAGTATTCCCTTTAGTTGGGAATGATACAAAAAACAACCATGTTTTCAGAATAGTATTTTTATGCGATTGGAAGCATTTTTATAAAAATAACCCTCGCATTTTTATGCAATTTGTTATAAAGTAGGATTTGTGACTTTTTAATGAGGTGAAACAACTATGGCAATTCAAAAACAACAAGTGAAATCAGCAATCACTGATTATTTAAAATTTATTATTCCATCCTTAATTGGAATTATTTTATTTATTGTACCCTTTCAATATCAAGATACATTCACAATCCCTGTTGCCATTTTGGCGGGTATTGTTCAAGATTTATTAGGCGATTCAATTCCTTATATCATGACCGGTTTAATCGCGATTACTGGGGTTATTTCGATTTTTACAGTATTCGTCAAACCCGCACTTATTACGAAATCACCGTTTTTATCGGGACTCTTTTATGTGTCTCCAGTATGGATTGTGACAAGAATTTTAGGGATGGTTTTTTCGATTATGACCCTCTTCAAGCTTGGTCCTTCCGCTATTTGGTCGGATGCAACAGGTGGTACTTTGCTATTTGATTTAATCCCTGTTCTATTTTCGGTCTTTTTATTTGCAGGACTGTTTTTACCATTATTGCTTGATTTTGGTTTATTAGAGCTATTTGGTGCATTGCTGACCAAGGTGATGCGTCCCCTTTTCAGATTACCCGGACGTTCATCCGTTGACGCCATCGCTTCTTGGTTAGGAGATGGAACCGTTGGGGTCCTTCTTACAAATAAGCAATATGAAGAAGGCTACTATACAAAAAGGGAAGCAGCCATTATTGGAACGACCTTCTCGGTTGTTTCCATCACGTTTACAGTGGTGATATTAGCTCAAATGGGATTGCAGAATATGTTTGTGCAGTTCTATTTTACAATCCTACTTGCAGGTTTTGTTGCGGCGATTATTACACCAAGAATCCCGCCATTATCAAGAAAACCCGATACGTATTATGAAGGTACAACACAAAAAGCGGACGAAACGATCCCAGGCAATGTAAGTCGTTTCAAGTGGGGAATGGAACAAGCCGTTATCCAAGCGAAAAAAAGCGAAGGCGTTTCGAAAGTAGTAAAGGGTGGAATGCAAAACGTTTTAGATATGTGGATGGGTGTTGTTCCAGTCGTTATGGCAATCGGAACAATCGCACTTCTGATTGCAGAATATACTCCAATCTTCAAATATCTTGGCGCACCATTCGTACCGATTCTAGCCCTACTTCAGGTGCCAGAGGCAGTTGCCGCATCTGAAACAATGGTCATCGGATTTGCCGATATGTTCCTCCCTACCATTATTGGGGCCGATATCGAGAATGATCTTACACGATTTGTAATTGCAGGAGTATCCATTACACAGCTAATCTACATGTCTGAGGTTGGTGGATTATTACTCGGTTCAAAATTACCAGTATCGTTCCTAGACTTAGTCATTATCTTTTTACAGCGGACGCTGATTACTTTACCAATTATTGTTGGAATGGCATATTTGTTTTTTTAAACGTATGACCATAAGATTCCGTTTATCAGCCATAAAAATGAAATAATGACCATTGAGTGCAGTCTAATGCCCATAAAATGAAAATAAAGACCATAAAACACAAGTAGGCCCTACGAATTAAACCTTCGTAGGGCTTTTTACATTAAAAGTATCAGACCTTCACCGGAACTTCTTCCTTCGTAAAGCCTTCTTGGTAAATTCGACTGATGATCGACTCAATTTCAGGCTCTTCTACCGTTAAATCCGTAATATTGTGAGTTTGAGTAATTTGGGAAATCACATCTGACGCAGAATAATCGTCACGATTGAAACGAATCCACTTTCGGTTTCCTTCCTCTTTGCAAATTTCCCCATTCGAAACCTGTAAGTCCAGTCCATTTTCCTCAACATCCACAATTAATGTCCGCATTTTACCATAACGCGATTTAACCGCTGCAATCTCGCCATCATACACCTTTTGACCATGATCAATTAGAACCATTCGTTTACATAGCTTTTCAATGTCTTCCATATCGTGAGTAGTTAAAATTACCGTCACATTTCGAAGCTTATTGATTTCTTGAATAAACCCGCGCATTTTTTCTTTCGCAACGACATCAAGTCCAATCGTTGGCTCATCTAAAAATAAGATATCTGGGTCATGTAGCAGGGATGCTGCAATGTCTGCTCTCATTCGCTGACCTAGTGAAAGCTGTCGAACAGGCGTGTTCAAAAACTCACCTAAGCCTAATATTTCTGAAAAAGTATCCATATTCTCTTTATAGCGCAATTCAGGAACACGGTAAATTTCTTTAAGTAATTCAAAAGATTCAATCGTTGGTAAGTCCCACCATAGCTGTGTCCGCTGTCCAAACACAACACCAATGTTTTTCGCATTTTTCTTCCGATTTTCATACGGGATAATCCCGTTAACACGGATCGAACCACTTGTTGGAACTAGAATACCGGTAAGCATTTTAATCGTCGTTGACTTCCCTGCACCATTTGGTCCAATGTATCCAACCATTTCCCCTTTTTCAATCGAAAATGATATGTCCTTAACCGCTTCTTTCGTTACAAATTGCCGGTTCACCACACTTTTTAAGGCTCCCATGAACCCAGTCTCTCTTTTTGCAATCTTAAATTCTTTTCGTACATTTTCGACCTCTATAATAGCCAAGAAAGGCCCCCCCTTTTTTTACGATCCAGCACTCTTATATCGACTTAAACCAAGCATCCATACTTGATACGCAATGATAAAAAACACGATTCCCACGAGTGGTGTAAGATACCCGATATAGGAAGGAAAATAAGGTGTTTCCTTTTCTAAAATCACTGCTGCCGGGAAATAGTTCACAAACCCAAATGGAACGACAAATGCCGTTACCCATTGGACCACCTTTGGATAAATCGCAAGAGGGTAGTTTGTTAAATTTCGAGCTGGATACATCACAACCCAATAAAAACGCTCTGATTTTGTCGTCCAGAAGGCAATTGCCGAAATAAATACGAGGAGTCCCCCTTGAACCAATATTCCTCCGATAACCGCTCCAAGTAAAAAGAGGATTTTTCCAACTTGCCAATGAATATCAAGCGCAGTACTCACCCAAATAAAGACCAAAATACTAAAAATGAACTGACCCGCTGCCCCTATATCGAACTTCATCGCCATAAAATGAAAGAATGGATTGATGGGGCGAACAAGAAAACGGTCAAAGGTTCCATTCACAATATACGTATCCAAGCTTCTAAAATGGAAAAAGAGAATAATGCAAAATCCCCATGACAATACAGCAAGTGCAAATAAAAAGAGTAACTCATAGAAATTCCATTTTCCTAGTTCTTTAAATTGATAGAGCATGACCCACATAGTTATTGCAGTACCTGTGTAGGCTGCAACCATCCCGACAATGCGCATAATAAATGCAAAGCGATATTGCATCTGGGCACGGACACCTGCTCCGACGAGTCGAAAATACAATTTTATGTAATCGATTATTTTTTTCATCCCTTACCCTCCCTGCACAATCACTTTGTTTGCAGCTTTACTCCAAACAAATCGGAGGATTCCATATGAGACTGCCACCCAAAATAACTGGAGCCCAATTGATAAAAAGACCTCGCTACCCGAAATCTCTTCTATGAAAATAGCATTTGGAATAAAATAGATTCCTTGAAATGGTAAATATGTTGCGAGCGCTTGCAACCAATCTGGGAAAAACCACAACGGTATGACAGATCCAGATAGAAGTGAAACAGAAAAATAAAAGATATCCTCGATTCCCCCTGTTTCAATGAGCCAAAACGTAAATAAGCCGAATGTCAGCTCGATACAGTACCGAATCAGAAAACCTAAAAACCCTGAAATGATAAACACAATCCACGTCTGCCATGAAGTTGGTAAACTTAGATCAACAAAGAAAAACAACAGAATATATAATGGCACCAAAGCGGTCAGCATATAAAATGCAACACTGCCAAAATCGGCAAATAAATAGCGTAACGGCACATCAAAAGGTCTCATTAATTCGAGCGCAATGTCCCCTGTACGAACCTTTTCCTGCAACTCCCACAACGGCGTTCCAGCACCATTCACTGCGGTTAAAAATTGACTGACGACAACATAGGTAAGCATGGCTGTTAAAGAAATTCCACTTGCTTGTTCTTTACCAGCATAGAGTGCATACCAAATGGACATCCACATTAATAGAAAGATAATATTTGAAACCAACCTTGTCCACACATCAAATCGATAGGCGGCTGATCTCATAAAGGCTTTCTTCGTAAAAGCCGTATACATTTTTACCGTATCCATCAAGTCACCTACAAACATTTAGCTAAAAGCAAAGCATATTCGGACACTTTGCTTTTAACAAATTTTCTTTATAGTAGCATAATTGCCTCCCTTTCGACTAGGCTCTTTCTCTCTTTTTCGAGCCCAGTCGTGTAACAGTTTGTTCAATTAAGATGGCGACAATTGTTCCTAGAACGAGTCCATTATTTAAAATCGACGTTAAAATAGGGGGCACATCCTTAAAAGCATCTGAAGGCACGAACATTGATCCAATCCCAACAAATAAAGAGAACACAATAATCAATCGGGAACGACTCTTATTCACCAAGTTTTCAAATGCAGCTAAAGCAGGCAACATGAGATTGGCGAATATAATAAAAACCGTCGCATACCCGATTGGTGCCGGCAATCCTGAAACAAAGTTCATGATTTTAGGAAAAAAACTAATGCCGACTAAAATAAAACTACCGACAATAAAAGGGAGTTTTGTATTAATTTTCGTGGTTGCAATGAAACCTGCAGCACCTGAGATTGGAACGGGTGCAACCGCTGAAAAAATCCCTGCGAACATTTGATTAACCCCTGCCATAAATCCTGCCGGACGATATCTAGTTTTTTCAGTTTTAATCCGTTGGGAGTGTAGCACCTGCTCAACAACTCTTATGCTTGCTATCAAATTTGTTAACAGCAATAGAGTCACAAGGATCGCTGTGGCAATCATTCCACTATCAAAAACTGGATTCCCAAAGACAAATATACGAGGAAATTCCATCAATTTATTCGATGTCACTTTGATTGGCTCAGTAAGACCGAAAATAGCAAAGATGATCCAACCAAGGGCTAAGCTAATAAGAACGGAGTATTGTCTTAATGCCCGAGGTCCCTTTTCTGCAAAAACAAACGTGAAAAGAATAATAAACAGACAAATAACTAAGATTTTGAGATTTACCGTTTTTTCTCCCCGGTAACCCACCCCAAAGATTCCATTTAAAAATGAACCACTTAGTTGAAGTGAAAGTAAAATCAGATAAGTTCCTGTTACAACCGGTGTAAATAGCTTTGAAATTCGATCAATAATTCCAAGTACACTTAAAAGCATAAATAAAATTCCACTAACCAAGATCCCCGCTTCTATCGCTCGGAGTGTATCTTCCCCGGAGCCGTACAAGGTTGGTCCTAGACCTGCATAAATGATAAACACGCCCCACCATAAACCGGCCGGTCCTTCATTAATCGGCAGACGGTGCCCAAAATACACTTGGACTAAGCTTGCTAATCCGAGCACTAGGAAAGTCCGCGAAACAAAGCTTGCCGTATCAGCTGGGTCCATTCCATAAAGAGCCGCTATCGCAATTGGTGCAACAATCGAACTTGCAATGATAAACGCAAGCCATTGTAATGAACTAAAAAACACTTTCAATATTCTCATCCCTATTCATTATGTATGGTCTTTATTTTATCATTTTTTTCAATTTGTGTATGTCTGGTATAATCTAGTATATGCTCTTATTTTTGTTTATGGAGGAAAATATATGATTCGTTTTGGAATAATCGGTACTAATTGGATAACAGATGCATTTTTAGAAGCAACAAAAACAATCGAGGATTTTTCATTAACAGCGGTGTACTCGCGTACGGAGGAACGCGCAAAGGAATTCGCTGAAAAATATCAAGCATCCTATACCTTTACATCGATTGAAGAAATGGCACAATCTGATGTAATTGATGCTGTATATATCGCAAGCCCGACTTCCTTTCACGCCTCTCAAGCCATAATTCTATTAAATCATGGCAAGCATGTTCTTTGTGAGAAACCGATTGCCTCAAATTCGGTGGAACTAAACGAAATGATTCATGCGGCAAAAGGAAATCAAGTGCTCTTAATGGAAGCTTTGAAGTCTGGGTTTCTCCCTTCTTATGCAAGTATTCGCGAGAACTTACATAAAATCGGTCCTGTTCGGCGCTATTTTGCGAGCTATTGTCAGTATTCATCCCGCTATGATGCCTACAAGAAAGGTACGATTTTAAATGCCTTTAAACCTGAGTTTTCAAATGGTTCATTAATGGATATTGGCGTGTACTGTGTGTATCCGATGGTCCAATTATTTGGAAAGCCGGATTCAATCAAAGCAAGTGGTCTAATGCTTGATTCGGGTGTGGATGGCGAAGGTAGTATTCTCGCCCATTACAAGGAGATGGAGGGAATGATGATGTTTTCGAAAATCACGAATTCATACATCCCTTCTGAAATACAAGGTGAAAATGGTAGCATTCTGATTGATAAAATCTCCTCTCCTGAAAAAGTTGAAATCCGGTATCGGGATGGTCGTGTCGAAGATATTTCAATCCTTCCTGAGCAACACACGATGTATTATGAGGCAAAGGAATTTATTGAATTAATTAAAAATGGTTCATTCGAATCAACTGTCAATACATACGAAAACTCAATCGCGGTAATGGAAATTTTGGATGAAGCCCGGAACCAAATGGGGCTAGTGTTTCCTGCAGATCAATAAGGTAAAACGCTTGCGATACAACCCTATCGCAAGCGTAATGTATACCCTATAACTTTTTTAATGCATCTACTATCGGCTCATCCCCACTTACAAGATCAAAAGCCTGATTAAATGTACGTTCCTCCGTTAAGGAACCGACAATCACTTTTGCGACATCTGAACGGGGGATTGTATTTCTCGTTAAATTCTCTCCTACAGCAATCTTCCCAGTGCCTTCCTCATTCAATAAGCCACCAGGTCGAACAATCGTATAGGTTAACTCACTTTGTACGAGAATTCGGTCTGCATAATGTTTTGCGACATAGTACGGACGGATGGCTTCATTCCATTTTTCCCGTTGATTTGCTCCTAGCGCACTAACCATGACAAAGCGTTTTACTCCCGTTTTTTCAGCCGCTTCAATTGTTTTCACAGCCCCATCCAGGTCAATTAATAGCGTTTGATCTGGACCTGTGTGACCGCCAGACCCTGCAGTAAATACAACTGCATCACAGTTCGAAATCGCTTCACTAATTTTATCCACACTATCAGCAATACTTGCTAAAACTGTTTCAACACCTAACTTCTCAAAATAGGCTACTTGCTCTTGTTTACGCACCATTGCCAGTGGTGTATGCTCACTACTTTCCTTTAAAAACTTCACCACTTGTTTTCCAATTTGTCCATTTGCTCCAACTACACAAACCTTCATCCATCTAGCCCCTTTCAGATTGTATTTCTTTTATTATTACAAGTTAAGGAAAAGTTTTCAAACGAATGGGCTTCATCGTTACTTCAAGAATACTTATATTAGCAGCATAAAAAAAGACCACTGAGCCTTAACTCGTGTGGTCCAAAAAACTTACGCATATAGTGATTGAGCTTGCATGCGATACATGTTTGCATAAATACCGCCGTGAGCCAATAATTCATCATGCGTCCCTTGTTCTTTAATGACTCCTCGCTCTAATACAAGAATGCGGTCTGCATTTTTGATAGTTGAAAGACGGTGAGCAATAATAAAAGTTGTTCGCCCTTTCTTAAGAACATCCATCGCGTGTTGAATAATCTCTTCGGTCTCCGTATCAATATTTGAAGTCGCTTCATCCAGTATTAAAATCGCAGGGTCAAACGCTAGTGCACGAGCAAATGAGATTAGCTGACGTTGACCTGATGAAAGTGTACTTCCTTTTTCAATAACCGGTTCATCAATTCCTTTCTCAAGGTTCTTGAGAACTCGTTCTGCACCAACTGCTTGTAATGCTTCCTCTACTTTTCCCCGTGTGATTTTCGGGTCATTCAAGCTTACATTTGAAGCAATGGTACCTGTGAACAAATACGGATCCTGTAATACGATTCCCATATGCTGACGGATAGTTTGTCTTCGCGTTGTTGTGATGTCAATACCATCGATAAATATCTTTCCTTTGGATGGGTCATAAAAACGGAAAAGCAAGTTCATGATTGAACTTTTTCCAGAACCGGTATGACCAACTAAGGCGACCGTTTCACCACGTTTTGCTTCAAACGATAGATTTTTTAATACATATTCATCGTCCTTATAGGCGAAAGTGACATCATCGAATACCACATGACCATCATATCTTGGCATGGTTTCCTCTGATACCTCTTCCCCTTTTAAATCTAATACATCAAATACTCGTTTTCCTGCCACAAGTGAGCGTTCTAATTGGGAAAACTGATTCACAACATTCGTTATTGGATTAAATAACCTTGTTAAATAATCAACAAAGGCGTACAGCGTACCAGCTGAGGCAACCTCACCTACTGATAATGATTGTGTGCCAAAATAAAGAATGAAAACCGTGAACATCATGAGACGCAAAGTATTTACTAAGTTAAATGAAGTAGCAGAATCTAATAATAATAGTTTTCGTCCATATGCATAATGCTCATTATTCATGTCATCAAATTCCTTCGTCATTTGCTTTTCACGACGAAAGGCTTGAATAATTGTCATTCCTTGAATGGACTCATTGATCATCGCATTGATGTCCGCAATTTTTTTTCGGACCACTTTATTATACTGTGATGCATATTTCCGATATAAAATCATCCAAACATAAATGAGCGGAATCATGAGTAATGCAAGCATCGCCATTTTCCAATTGAGTATAAAAAGAGCAATATAAACACCCGCAATGGAAATAAAGCTTGTCGCAAAATTTGAAAGTACCTGCACATATAAATTTCGAACGGCTTCTGTATCATTCGTAACCCGTGCGACAATTTTTCCGGCTGGCCGTTGATCAAAGAATTGAATCGGTAATGTATGAATATGACCAAATACATCCTTACGTAATTTTTGGATAACCCGATTCGCTCCTACCTGTAAATAAATATACATGAAATATCGTAAAATCGCCGTAGCGATGGCTAAAATCAAATATAAGCAAAGTAACCATGCAATTGGCTGAATTTCAATATTTCCAATGACCATATATTCATCGATGATATATTTCGCAATAAATGGGCCTGCTAAATCCGTAAGGACTGCAATCGTTAGGAAAAATAGTCCAATGAAAATAGGTCCCTTGTAATACATCGCATATTTTGTTAAACGTTTACCTGTACTCATGCCTGACCCTCCTCTAGCTGCTGACGGTCAAATTGTTCCTTATACCAACCATTTTGTCTTAGAAGTTCTTCGTGAGTCCCTTGTTCTGTAATTTGACCCTCATCGAGCACGATAATATGATCAGCGTGTTGAACACCAGATAAACGATGTGTCGTAATAATCGTGGTTTTGTCACTTCGCTCATTCTGAATGTTTTCGATGATTCGTGCCTCTGTCTTCGCATCAACCGCTGATAGTGAATCATCCAGGATTAAGATTTCAGGGTCTTTGATAAGCGCACGTGCAATAGAAACGCGTTGCTTTTGTCCTCCAGATAAGGAAACACCTTTTTCTCCTACAAGGGTTTCAAGTCCCCTTGGTAAGTTTTCCAAGTCTTTCTTAAAGTATGCTAAATGAATAGACTTCTCGATTTCTGCATCTGTAGCATCTTCTTTACCAAACAAAATGTTTTCTCGAATCGTACGTGAAAATAACACGTGATCCTGAGGAACATATCCAATCCAATCAAGTATTTGTTCCTTCGTCTGTGATGCGATATCAATTCCGGCAATACTGAGTTGACCTTCCTGTAATGGATATTCGCGTAGTAATTGTCGTAAAAATGTGGTTTTTCCAGCACCTGTTTTCCCAACGATACCTAGTGTTTCTCCTTTTTTTAGGGATAAGGTAATCTTCTGTAGGTTCTTTACCTGACTCGTTGGATATTGGAACATTAAATCATGGAATCCAATATGATTCGGTGTCGAAACAGCAACTGGATCATTTGAATTTTTTACATCTGCCTCATAATTGAGCGTTTCTTGGACACGATCAAGTGAAGCATTCCCTTGTTGCATAACGTTGATCAATTCACCAATTGCAAAAATCGGCCACACGGCAAGACCTAAATACACATTAAATGTAACAAGCTGACCGACTGTCATTTCGCCATTTGCTACAAGAAATGCACCATAACCTAGTGCTACTACATAGCTAATACCCGTACCGACTTTCGTAATCGGGCCAAATAAAGCATTAATCTTCGCTGTATGCATATTTTTCTGGTAAACCTCTTCACTTTTATCAGCGAAGACTTGTTCATCTTTCTTTTCCTGGACGTAGGCGCGAATGACTCTCACACCTGCAACTGATTCTAGGACATTATCATTCAATTCTCCAAATGAATCCTGGGCTTTCATATATCGTTCATGGACAATTTTCCCTAAATATTGAATGAGCACGGCCATAATAGGAACTGGTAGCATTGAAAAGAAGGTTAATTTCCATGAAATCATGAATCCCATTGCAAAAATAATCGTTCCCAAAAACAAGGTGGAATCGATTAACGTCATAATTCCAAAACCCGCTGTTAGTGAAACGGAATTCAAGTCGTTCGTCGCACGTGCCATTAGGTCCCCAGTGCGGTTCTTCTCATAAAAAGTCGGTGTCATTTTTAAAAACTGCAACATGAGCTTTCGACGCATGACTTTTTCAAGATTTAAAGAACCTTCAAACAATCGGTACTGCCAAAAGAAATTTAAGAAATAGCCAGCAACGATAATGACTACGAATATTAAAATATATTGAATCAATACAGTCCTTGTCATTTCACCAGCTGTTAAAACATCGATAATTGAGCCAAGTAAATATGGTGGAATCACTTCTAATACTGTGGCTATCATTAACAAAACAATGGCAATTGTATATTGCAACCAGTATTTTTTAAAAAACCAACTAAGTTTACCTAATACTTCAAACATCTCTCATACCTTCTTTCTCGTTCACAGTTGTTAGCCTTGAGCTACCCACTATCTAGCAACTCCTTGTTGAAAATCAATACTCTTCGCTTTTTCCACATTTTTTCTTCTCCCCTTCATGCGTATTCACTAAAAAACTCCACACAAAAAAGATGCATACCCTAAAAGAGCATGCATCTTTTGTAAAGGTATAGTTGGCGTACCATACCTGTAATTGCATTAGGAATCTACAATTCTACAAATAAAGGTATGGACAATGTATAAAATTGTGGTGTAGTTTACGTGTTTTTGGGTCTCTCATTGTCCTTTCCTCCTTTGTAAAATTTTTATTAGTGTTCTTGAAGATTACCATTTTTTTCATACCATTGTCAACTATCAGATTATTGTTTTTATACTTTTTTAACAAAAAACATCCTTAGCCTAGACATTCCCCTCTAATATGTCATTAAGCGAAGTATGATCTAATAACTCAGCGATTTTATCGCGAATTAATGCCCATAAGGGTTTTAATAAACATCCTACCTCTAACGGACAACTTTCATAAGACGTTATGCTTACACACCCCATGGGTGCAAGTGGTCCTTCTAAGTTTCTAATAACGTCGCCAATGATAATCTCATTTGGACTTCTGCTTAATTTGTAACCTCCATTAACACCTCTTTTACTTTGCACATAGCCATTTCTTTTTAATTGCAGGAGAATCTGTTCTAAGTAATTTACTGGTACAAGTGTTTTCTCCGATATTTCCTCTATATTAATTAAATTTTTACTTTCTACACCAAGATAAATTAAGGCTCGCAACGCATATTCTCCCCTACTCGAAACCTTCATTTGATCTCCCCTTTTCCAAAAATTCAGGCGCCATATTTATTGGGATAAAGTACCCAGCCAAAGAATACTTCATATCTTAGGTTAGAAACTTGATTAGATTAGTCAACAATTCGAAATCTTCTCTATAGTCTATTCAGGATTGTTAGAAAAAGGAGAGATTAATGTGAAAAGGTTAGTTTTACTTGCTTTTATAGGTCTAGCCGCACAGCTAGTAGATGGTTCTTTGGGTATGGCCTATGGAGTAACCTCTACATCATTATTACTGATGTTTGGGATTGCACCAGCTGTTGCATCTGCATCCGTACACATGGCTGAAGTCGTAACAACGGCTGCATCAGGTGTATCACATATAAAATTTGGAAATGTGGATAAACAGGTTGTTTATAAACTAATCATACCTGGCTCTATAGGTGCATTTTTAGGTGCTTGTTTCTTAAGTAGTATACCTGGCGATATTATTAAACCCTATATATCAATTTTCTTATTAATTTTAGGAGTTTTTGTGATTTATAAATTCCTTTTTAAATTTAACTCAAATAGAAAATCCTCAACTAAGAAATGGACAAAAAAGCAATTTGTTCCCCTTGGCTTTATTGCGGGTTTCTTCGATGCAACAGGAGGTGGAGGTTGGGGTCCAATTGCGACACCCGTTTTATTGACTGGTCATAAAATGGAGCCAAGAAAAGTAATCGGCTCAGTTGATACAAGTGAATTTGCTATAGCTGTTTCATCTACACTAGGGTTTCTCTTAACATTGGGCTGGTCGAACATTAATCTCCAATGGGTGCTTGCGTTAATGATAGGCGGAATCATCGCAGCTCCAATTGCAGCATGGTTGGTTAAAATCATTCCTACCAATCTATTAGGTACACTTGTGGGTGGAATTATTATAATAACAAATATCAGAACTCTGTTAGGAGCTTTAGATATTTCTCAGGTGGTAAGCTTATACACGTATATCATCCTTAGCGCTTTTTGGCTTATAGCAGTAGTAAACGTCATTTGGAAACTCAAAAAGAGTGGATATAATAAACAAGTTTTAGATTAAACCACTACACACACAGCCTGATGTTCTTTTATCGAGCCATTCCTATTCACCGAGCATAAAAAGCTACTCCTACCGTGCCTTTTTAGAACAAACAGATAAAAATTAATCAAAACCGACTTTTTTGGAGAGAGGTTTCATACAATTCTTGTAGGGGTGATGAAAATGCCTAGAGTAAAATATACGGACAATGATGTAAATTTAGTGGCAAGGATGATGAGAGCTGAAGCTGAAGCTGAAGGGCGACAAGGAATGCTGATGGTTGGTAACGTCATTGTAAATCGCGCAGTAGCCAGTTGTTTAGACTTTAAAGATCTTAGGTCCATACGGGATGTGATTTTTCATGTACAAGGTGGAAATTATTCATTTGAAGCAGTACAAAAAGGCAACCTGTTTTATAATCCAGCTAGAAATGTTGAAAAAAGGTTAGCTAAGCAAACATTGGACTATTGGAGGGAGCATCCTTCAAAGTATTCTCTTTGGTATTTTAACCCGTATGCACCATGTCCACCGACATGGTACGGTCAACCATTTGCAGGACAATTTAAAAACCATTGCTATTATGAACCAGAGGCTAATACATGCGATAGTGTTTATAGAGGGTAACCCCCACAGTTTGTGGGGGTTTCAGACTGTTGACAAACGCTCGCATACTTCGTTGCTTGCCTCTCTCGTCCGCTCATGAAGGCAACTTCTATTCGCGTCTTCGATCGGCTGTGCGCCTTGTCTGACAAGCGTTTTCAAGACAGTCTGGGGGAGTAATTTATATCTAGATATCCTGTAATAAATCGTGTAGACAAAGTCAGCAATGACTTTGTCTACACTCTGTAACCCCCACAGATTGTGGGGGTTTTCATATTTTCTAAATACTATCCTCTCACTGCCTTTATTAATCGAAAAATATGGGCTTGATGCGGTATTTAATTTTTAAATGTAGATTTTCACAGTAGTCCCCTTCACAAGCATAAAAAAAGACAAGCACTCTGTACTTGTCGATTATGAAAACTTCGCATCAATATTCCGTAAATGTTCAGAGTCTTTTTCCTTCACCAGTAGGCTTACGACAACATAACTAATGAGTGAGAATAAAACAGGAAAAACAACAGAGTGCATACCAAAGGGTTCAGGATTCGTGGTATGGATCAGAATATAGCTACCTACTCCAACGATGATTGAAGAGATGGCTCCATACTTATTCCCCTTTTTCCAATACAAGCCAAGTACTACTGGCCAAATAAACGCAGCCTCAAGCCCACCGAACGCAAACAAATTGAGCCAGATTAACAAATCAGGAGGATTAATCGCCATTAGGAAGACGAGTAC
Source organism: Ferdinandcohnia sp. QZ13 (assembly GCF_031324165.1). Taxonomy (NCBI): domain Bacteria; kingdom Bacillati; phylum Bacillota; class Bacilli; order Caryophanales; family Bacillaceae; genus Ferdinandcohnia; species Ferdinandcohnia sp. QZ13. The sequence goes on from NZ_JAVIVW010000001.1 coordinate 857,667, forward strand.
GCCAACCAATGCTGTTACACTCATACTCAGTCTTTTCACGACTGGCTCTGATGCATCCGGCTTTATGTAATTTAGATACACATCCTTCACAACGGTAGAGCCGACAATTAATAAAAGCGAGTTAACGGTAGACATGATTGCTGCCATCGGTGCGGAAAGAACAACTCCAGCCAACCACGGGGGTAATACTTCCATTGCTAACAACGGCATAACTGTATCTGGAACCTCTACCCCAGGAATGATCGCTCTTGCAAATACACCAGATAAATGCATCCCAAGCATAATAAAGCCAACCACAATGGTTCCGATAATCATCGCTTGGTGCATTGCTTTTGCATGCCGATATGACATTGCGCGTACAGCAATTTGTGGCAATCCAACAACACCAAATCCTACAAGAATCCAAAAAGAGGATATATATAACGGAGTAAGAGAACGATCATGTCCAAATGGTGAGACAAGATTGGGATTTTGCCCAATAAGCTCTTTTATGATGGCTGGGACACCTCCACCTGCAATAATTGTTCCGATGAGGATGATTAGAGTCCCAATAAACATAATAATACCTTGTATGGTTTCCGTAAGAGCAACAGCACGAAATCCACCAATCGTCACATAAACTAAAATAGATATAGCAAATATAAATAATGAACTCGTATAAGATAAACCTGTCAAGGATTCAATTAATCTCCCACCTCCGACCCATTGGGCAGACATCGAAGCAAACAAAAACACAATAATACTTGCAGATGATAGCAAAACCACCCACTTCGAATGGTAGCGCTCCTTTAAAAAATCAATAAGGGTTACAGCATTGATCTTACGTGCTACAATCGCAAATTTTTTCCCTAAAACTGCAAGAACAAAATACCCCGTTACCACTTGAATCATCGAGAGCAAGACCCAACCAAGCCCGATATTGTAGGCAGCACCAGGGCCACCGATAAAGCTACTCGCACTTCCATACGTAGCAACCATTGTCATCGCAAGGACAAACCCCCCTAACTCACGGCTTCCTAGAAAATAATCTTGAAGAAATCCGGAGCTACTCTTCAAATGCCCTGCTGCATAAATGCCAATCATAAAAATAATGACTAGTAAACCAAGGAAAGGGACTAATACTTCCCAATTCATAACGAGTCCCCTCCCTCTTCTTCGTCAAACGGTACCTCTTCAAAGACCATTTTTACAAGAATAATCACCAATAAAACCACCACAATAAAACCAACAACACAACTGTAAAAAAACCAACTTGGTAAACCAGCGATATATGTATATTCGGAAACCGGCTTTGACCCTAGTCCATACGCAAAGCCATACCACCATAAGAAATTGAAAACCGCTAAACCGATTCCTATTATTGCTTCTTTTTTAGCGACCTTATATCGACGGTCACCTGTATTGTTTTTCTTATCCATACCTACTTCTCCTTATTAAACAATGAATCGTGTTATTATTTACCTATCCTGCCCAAAAATGGCGCCTTCCCATCAAAAAAGCTACCTAAGAAACATCCTTAGGTAGCTTGATTATCATTATTCGGCTGATTCCTCACCATCAATCAAATAATTGTAGTCTGAACGAACAACTGGCTCAAATCCTTGTGGTGTGTAGAATCGTAACAAGTCACCATTTACAACTTTATCAGAAGTAGCTAATTTTTCTTCTACGATTTCCTGAAGCTTTTTCGCAGTGTCTAGCTGGTCATCTGTAATTTCAACACCTGTTGTTGAATTATAAAACTTACCATCGACTGAAGAAATGGTTGGACTTACGAAATCACCATTACGGAATGGAATCACTTGATCATGTTGCTCAGAGAGTAAATCTGTTCCGAATTGTACATAATCCTTTGAATCAATTCCAAGTAAGTGTAAAAGTGTTGGCAGAAGATCAATTTGACCACCATATTGGTGCTGAACCCCACCTTCCATTCCTGGAACACGGATAAATAACGGTACCCGTTGAAGGGAAGCTGTATCAAATGGTGTAATTTCTTCTTTTTCCAAAACCTGCTTCATTGCTTTATTATGGTTTTCAGAAATACCATAATGGTCACCATACATAATGATAATTGAATTATCGTATAAACCTTTTTCTTTTAAATCATTGAAGAATTGCTCTAATGCTTCATCGGCATATCGTGCCGTTTGGAAATATCGATCAACAGAACGATCACCTGTTGTATGAGGTTCAATCGTTGCATCTTCATCATCGATTCGATATGGATAGTGATGCGTTACTGTAATAAATTTTGTATAAAATGGCTGTGGTAATGTTTCTAATAAATCTGCTGATTGCTCATAAAATGGTTTATCCATTAATCCATATTCAGCAAGGTCTTCAGGATTCATTTGATAAAAACTTGAATCAAAGAAGTGATTATAGCCAAATGATTTATAAATTTCATTCCGGTTCCAGAAACTACCTGAGTTACCGTGGAATACAGCAGATGTATAACCTTCTTGTCCAAGGATTGCTGGAGCAGCTTGATACGTGTTCAAGCCTTTCGTTGTAAACGCAGATCCCTGTGGTAAACCATATAATGAGTTTTCAAGAATAAACTCTGCATCAGCCGTTTTACCTTGTGCGGTCTGATGGAAGAAATTATCAAAATAAAGGGTATTCCCTTCATTCACTAATGAATTTAAGAAAGGTGTTACTTCTTCCCCATGCAGCTTATAATTGATTAAGAAGTTTTGCATGGACTCAAGGTGAAGATAAATCACGTTCATGCCTTTACCAGCTCCAAAAGACTCCGGATTTGGTTCAGCATAATTTGCTTTTGTATAGTTAATCACTTCAATGCTATCATTACTATCTGCTAATGCTCTTTGCGTAGAAGCTTTTGTACTTTGAACAGCATCGTAAATCGTGTAGTTATACATACCTAAATATTTCACAATATAATGGCGGTCAAATCCACGTGTTAATAGCTGTGGACGATCAGCCTCTGCAAGTGTAAGGTTAACAGCTGAAATCAAAATCGCAAACGCAAATAATGCAGCTACTTTTAACCCTCTCACACTTGTTTTCGTTTCAATCTTGACAACTTTAAATACAACAAGTCCTAGAAGTACGATAAAGTCAACAAAGAATAAGAAATCATACGGTTTTAAAAGTGAAACAACACTTCCGCTCACATCACCAAAGTTTTGTGTTTGGAACAATGTTGGCAATGTAATAAAATCACTAAAGAAACGGTAATATAAAATATTCGCGTATAAAAGGAAAGACATTAAAAAATAGATAATAAGTAGTCGTCTATATCTCTTTTTCTCTTTTCCTAAAAATGCAAGACCTAAAAAGAATAAAGCTGATCCAAGTGGATTCAAAATCAATAAAAAAGTTTGTAATGAATTATCAATATTTAAGTTAAATTCGGTTGATTGTGAAATAAATGTTTTTATCCAAAGTAATAACACTGCTACTAAATAGAAGCCAAAAAAGCCAGTGAAGATATTTTGACCACGTTTTAGAAAATTCTCTTTCATGATTGCACCTACCTTCAATCTAAACAAAAATTATTTCAATAACTAAAATCGTAAAAACTATTTTACCAAGCAAATATGAACAAATTATTAACAAATGTAATTAAATTTACATTAGGAATACATTCACTTACTTTACTACGTTTCGTCAAAAAGTCAATAGCTCTGAAAAACCCCGAAATTTTCTTGCAACTTATGTATTCCCTTACACACTAGCCTGTACACCGTATTTACAAACTTTTATAAAATACGTTACATTCTTCTGATTTATGACCAATTTTTCTTTACAAAAGGAAGCAAAATAAAAGACGAAACAATTGCTTTCAATTATACTACTATAAAAGGAATTACTTTAAATGGAAAGGGCTATTCGAACTATGTTTATTCTAGCGATTCTCCTATTTCTCTTGCTTTATAGTAGTATGAGCTTTTATATTGGGTATATGGGATGGGTGTGGCTCAAACATTCCTTTTCTTTTCGACATAAAAAGACATATACCTTAGTCATTTTGGCTTTATCCTTAACCATTTTTGTTGGTTATTCGACATCATCAGCCGTTCTACAGACGATTGGGTATTATTGGCTCATCCTAACAGGATTTGGACTTATCCTCCTACCATTTGCCACCCTTATCTTCTTTCTATTAAAAAAGAAAGTCATTCGCACTATCGGTTTCAGTGTGCTAACGGTGTACATCCTAATCTTTAGCTTCGGAACTTTCTATGCATGGAGTCCTGTTGTTCAGACGTACCATCTTTCGATCGACAAAAATGTCGATCGGGATCGTTTAAAGATATTAATGGCTTCTGATTTTCACCTTGGGAGCATTGTTGGTAAAAACCATCTCGAAAAATTTGTCCATTTAGTAGAAGAAACTCGTCCAGATATTGTGTTGATCCCTGGGGATCTTATCGATGATCACATTGAGCCATTTTTAAAAGAAAACATGGGTGACATGATGCAAAAAATCAATGCACCACTTGGTGTCTATGCCACACTGGGAAATCATGACTACTACGGGCGGGATAACGAAAAAATTGTCGAAGAAATGGAGAAGCTCGGGATTGAGGTATTAACCGATGAAGTGACGATGATTGAAAATGAAATCTATATAATAGGAAGAAATGATGATACAAATAAAAATCGTGTCGAAATAGCGAAGCTAGTTTCAACACTTGATTCATCAAAACCGATGATTATGCTTGATCATCAGCCGAATGAATTAGATGCTGCACAGGCAAACGGAATCGATTTGATTTTGTCAGGACATACCCATCGCGGACAAGTTTTTCCTGGTAATCTAATTACCAACTTGCTTTATGAGAATGATTACGGATTATTGAAAAAAGGAGATTTAAATTCCATTGTATCTTCCGGGTTTGGAACTTGGGGACCACCCCTTAGACTTGGAACAAGGTCAGAGGTTGTTATTATTAATGTAGACTTTAAATAAAAAAGCATTACCTTTATGTACAAAGGTAATGCTTTTCTCCTTAATTAATAGAAGTTGTCGTATTTTCTTTCCCTTTTGAAATCAGTTGATCAAGCGCAAATGCCTTTGAACCAGTGATAGCAAGCATCACAGCCATCGCAAGAAATGCTAAATCTAATTCATAACCTGCCATCTGTCCATTACCTAAAAAGCCTATTGCAAGTTTCACTTTTATAATTGCCCCAACCATCACAATCGCAAATAAGATAGACACGATTCTACTAAATAATCCAAGAACTAACATAATTCCACCAACAAGCTCAATACCTGCTACTCCATATGCTAAAACCCCTGGTAGTCCAATGCTGTCGAACCAGCCAACCGTGTTTTCAATTCCGTCTTGGAACTTCACAAGTCCATGAACAAAAAATGTAATACCTAAAACAACTCTTATAATTAAACTACCTAATTCAAATTTATTTTGCATCTCTATTTCCTCCATTTTTCAATTCGTTCGTGATCCATTCGATGAAATCACGATAATTTTGTAGTGAAACGGTGTGCCCTTCTGGATAAGAATGAAAGCTCACATTCGCTCCCTGCTTTTCAAAAAACTCCTTACTCTCCACTCCCCATTGATACGGCAACACAGGGTCTTGTTGTCCATGTGAAATAAAGATTGAAAGGTTTTCGACAGATTGGATTTCATATTCCTCTTTTACAAAACCAGGAATATACCCGCTTAATGCAACAATACCCTTAATTCTGTCTCCTAATGAAAGCCCTAAAGTCATCGAAACGATGGCTCCCTGGCTAAATCCTAATAAATAGACGTTTTCTTGATCAATTGGGTAATTTTGCGAAGCATAATCAAGAAATTGTGTGAGTCGACCAATGCTCTGGTCGAATACTTTTCTGTGCGGCTTCCCATAACCTTCAATTGTAAAAAAGGCATAGCCTGGTGGCTGTGGTAATGGTCCACGAATACTAAAAATATAAAATAGTTCCTCTAATCCTTTTGTTAACGTGAGGAGATCTTGTTCATTGCTCCCCATTCCATGCATTAAAAACAAAGCAGGATATTTTTTATCAGGATCAAGTGTGGAAGGATTGCGTAGCTCATAAACAAAAGGTGAATTCAATTCGATCATCCCTTCTTCATTATATTTACTTAAAGTATCCCCACAGCAAAGTATTTGTATAGAAATAAAATATTCGTATAAAGAAACTAATGGGCAAAAAAAGAAAAACCCTCGGGTTTGTTTCTTTATATGAATATTTGTTGTTTATAAGATAACAATACCTGTAGTAGATTGTCAACACTTTTTTTGCTAATATAAAATTAAGTTTCCTACTAGAAAACATGTGAGGTACAAATTATGGATATTGGTACTAAAATTCGTGCAATACGCAATCGAAAAAAAATAACCATCGCCCAAATGTGTGAAGGCACGGGTCTTTCAAAGGGTTTTATCAGCAATGTTGAAAATAACAATACCTCTCCATCGATTAACACATTAAAAACAATTTCTGATTTTCTAGAGGTTCCTCTTCCCTACTTATTATTAGAAAAGAAAGAACACATGCGGGTCGTTCGTAAGGATGCTCGTATAAAAACATCCTTTAATCATTTACAGGTGGAACATCTCACATCCAAGGGCGGCTTGCGCATGATGATTGTCGAATGTCCACCTGGTGCTTCCATGGGAGAACCGAATGCACATGAAGGGGAAGAATGCCATTTAGTCTTAAAAGGAAAAATCCTCGCTGAACAAGGGGAAGATTCCGTAATCGTTGAAGAGGGAGATTCCTTTAGCTGGAATGCCAGTGTTCCCCATTTTGTAAAGAATATTGGTGAAACCACTGCAGTGATTTTGATCTCTGTCTACTCCGATTCGGAATTGAATGATATTTTTTAGATTTGTTAAAAGCTTGCGAAAAATCGCAGGCTTTTTTTCTTGGTTATCATTTGTTCGGCTAAAAATAAGAAAAAAACTTTGACATCGTTTTAAAAATCATGTACATTATCTAATGTACGAACATTATTAAATAACAAAGAAAATAATATTCGGTTTTAGGAGTGTTTTTAATGGAAAATGTATTTGATTACGAAGATATTCAATTAATCCCAGCAAAATGTATTGTAAACAGTCGTTCTGAGTGTGACACAACAGTTGAATTTGGTGGCCACACCTTTAAACTTCCGGTTGTTCCTGCTAACATGCAGACCATTATAGATGAGAAAATCGCATTATTTTTAGCTGAAAATGGTTATTTCTATATTATGCACCGTTTTAACCCAGAAAAACGTGTTGATTTTATTAAAGACATGCAATCTCGTGGTTTAATTGCCTCAATTAGTGTTGGCGTTAAACCTGAGGAATACACATTTGTCGAACAGCTTGCTGAAGAAAACCTTGTACCAGAATTCATCACAATTGATATTGCTCATGGTCATTCAAACTCGGTAATTGCAATGATAAAGCATATCAAGGCGCATTTGCCAAAGAGCTTTGTCATCGCTGGTAACGTTGGTACTCCAGAAGCAGTAAGAGAATTAGAAAATGCGGGTGCGGACGCAACGAAGGTTGGAATTGGACCAGGTAAGGTTTGTATCACAAAAATCAAAACTGGTTTCGGAACTGGCGGCTGGCAACTAGCAGCACTTCGTTGGTGTGCAAAAGCTGCAACAAAGCCTGTCATTGCAGATGGGGGTATTCGTACTCACGGTGATATAGCAAAATCAGTCCGCTTCGGTGCGAAAATGGTTATGATCGGTTCCCTCTTCGCTGGACATGAAGAATCACCAGGTGAAACAAAAGAAATGGACGGGAAGTTAGTGAAAGAATACTTCGGTTCAGCTTCCGAATTCCAAAAAGGCGAAAAGAAGAATGTTGAAGGTAAGAAAATCTACGTGGAGCACAAAGGCTCACTAAAAGATACACTGAAAGAAATGGAACAAGACCTGCAGTCTGCTATTTCTTACTCAGGCGGAAACAAACTAGATTCCATCCGCCACGTCGACTACGTAGTCGTCAAAAACTCAATCTTCAACGGCGATCGCATTTATTAAGAGCAAGGGGACGGTTCTCCTGGTCCCTATTTTAGGCTATTGAACTAGGTATATATTTGTAAAAGGGAACCTCCAGTCTTGTTCTGGGGGTTCCCTTTTAGTTCCATAAATACCTAATGAGAGCCAATAGAACCGTCCCTCTGGTTCCCTACTTCATCGATAAAATCATATTCAAGCGGTATGTCTGTTGTCGTATAGAAAAATCCTTTATATCTAATGGTGTCGTTAGAGTTAATGATTAATTCCTTGATTGGCTCTCCTTTTTTGTTGTAAATGGTTGTGTTAAAACGATAACCCATATAGCCTACTGAGGGCTTCCCTTTTTTAAACGTAACCTCGTTTAAATTCTTAATAATTCGGTGGATTTCCTCTTCTGAAGTAATATCAAACCTAAATCCTGAATTCCCGTCGACTATATGTATTTTTGAAACATCGGAAGGATGAATATCAAATAGCTTGTGCGGCACATATGTAAAACTGTATAGTAGGACAAGAAGTAACGGTATTAATATTAAAATTGTTTTTAATTTCATTAGGTTTCCACCTTTTAGAATAGGAGTGTTTTTATTGTTTATTAAGCTTACAAAAGAACAACAGCAATTCATGATTTCCGATATACAGGAATTTTTCTCACTTGAAAGAGATGAAGAAATCAGTGAGTTTGCAGCAGAGCAGGTATTGCATTTTGTAAAAGAAAAACTGGCACCACATATCTACAATGCTGCCGTCCATGATGTAAAAGCGGTTGTGGATCAACAATTCGCTTCTCTTGACGATGAAATTTTAACGCTCGAAAGACCTATTAAAAGATAGAGTAGATTTTCATACGGTTGCTCACACTACTATACGAGGAGTGATAGCATATGAAAAAAGACAACGATAATCTCTTTGATCCAGATGATACATATGGTGTTTTCAAATCAGAGATGGAAGTTGATTCTGATGTCAACGAAGACATGAATCGTGAAAGATTGCTTGATGAGTCGGTTGAAGCGTTTATAAAATTGAAAAAAAATCTACCTAAATAGTTCGAGAGAAAGAGGAAGAATCCTTCTTAATCTAGGAATATTTTTGTTTATTAAAGGGACATGGTTGATACTCAAGGACATTTCGCACAGCATTTGTTCTAGGTTTGTATTCGAGATGACTTCTCACGGACAATTCATGTAGTTATTTAATCAGATTTTTCCACGATAGCATGTCTCAGAGACATTTCGCTAGGGATTTTAACTTGATTTGTCTTTGAGACCTAGCCTCAGAGACAATTCGCTTTCATTTGAGCTTGATTTGTCCTTGAAACGGCTTATCAGAGACCTTTTACTTAGCATTTGAACTAGATTTGTCTTCGAGACTTTGTCTCATAGACATTTCGATTTGCAACTGAGCTTGATTTGTCCTTGAAACGGCTTATCAGAGACCTTTTACTTAGCATTTGAACTAGATTTGTCTTCGAGACCTTGCCTTAGAGACATTTCGAACTGCATTTGCGCTAGTTTTGTCTTCGAGAAGACTTCTCACGGACAATTCATGTAGTTATAAAATTCAATCTGTCCACGATAGCATGTCTCAGAGACATTTCGCTCGGAATTTCAACTCGATTTGTCTTTGAGACCTAGCCTCAGAGACAATTCGTTTCGCATTTGAGCTTGATTTGTCCTTGAAACGGCTTATCAGAGACCTTTTACTTAGCATTTGAACTAAATTTGTCTCCCAGACCTTGTCTCAGAGACATTTCGCATCATCAAATCAATAAAAAAAAACAAGCCATAATGCCCCTTGATGCATTATGGCTTTTTGCTTTACCATTGTTCCGTCTTCATTTTTTGATTCGTAACATAAAACATACCCGGAATAATGACCAATGAAACAGCCAACAAGACGATCGCCATCGAATTTTTACTCATATCATTTAGCCCAATGGCAAAAACGACACCATATATGCTGGATGCTAGGATGTTTCCGATAAATCTTGAAGTCATCAACAAACCAGATGCAATTCCCGTTTGAGCGACACGAATAAATGTGTATAACAGGTTTTGCAAGCTGATATTCATCAGACCGTTACTAATTCCAAACAGCGCCAAAACCAAGGCAATCCACAGCAACGAGGAATTTTTTGTCGTCATATAAAGGAATACGACTCCTACAATTCCAATCCCCGCCCCAGCAAGTAGCGGAACTCGGTACCCCACTCTTTCTGCCCATCTTGTGGCAATTGGTGTTGTGATCATCGCAAATACGGATAACGCCAACATCATCAATCCTGTGTATTCTGAACCCAGCTCGATAACCTCCTGTAAATAGATGGGCGCAAACAAAAGGATTGAGAAGAATATCAGCGTTGCTAAGATGTACTGTGCATAAATAATAGAAATCGTAGGATTCTTTTGCAAAAAGACGACATTGATCAAAGGTTCTGCTTTCTTTTTTTCATACCTATAAAAAAGAATCGACAAACCAATAGAAAGAATCAAGAACCAACCATTAAAACCGCCTTCCAATGATAGCAAAAAGACCATCCAACTTGTGATAAAAGCACTAAATAGAATCATTCCGAGAATATCCCATTTATATGTTTTCCCTTCACTGGGCTCATCTTTCGGGATATAGAGCCATGTTAAAAGTGCAGACAGTAAAATGACCGGAAGATTGACATAGAAAATAACTGGCCAGCCTCCATATTCAATCAGTAAACCACTAATCGTTGGTCCAAACGCAGCGGAAGTAGTTGCAAATACCGCCAACGTACCAATCACCCGATTTTGATTTTGTTTAATATACAGGCGGACCATCCCTATCCCTGCTGGATAAAGTGCTGATGTGCCAAGCGCTTGAATCAGTCTCATGCTTAGAAGCATCATCATGCTTTTCGACATTGGCGCAAGGATAGATGATATCAACACGAGCAATAATCCAATGAGAAATATTCGCTTCCTTCCATAATAATCACTAAGCCTTCCAATGATTGGTAAAAAAAATTGCACTTACAATGAAGTAAGAGGCGATTAACCATGAAGTATCAGTTGATGAAAGCTCGAAATCCCGTTGTATCGATGGTAAAGCGACCGTAATCATCGTGGTGTTAAGTGGGTTTAAAATGGCTCCCAATGCAATCGCAATGATGAATAATGTTGGTTTTTTTATAGTATCAGACATGATGTACTCCCCTTTTACCTAGTTTAAATAGTGTATCATACAAACTTTTTCTCCGGTGGAAAAATACATTCCGTTAAAAATGCATGGATAATCTCCTCATCGTGGCAAAAACTACAAATAGATTAAAGAATTGGGGGATTCAGATGTTTAGTAGAGCAACGAAAATCACCACATTGTTTTGGATTGCGATTCTTGGGGTTATTTTAACAACGATGTATACAATTGTAATTATGATTCAGGGTAGTCGAACGATGAAAATGATCCGGTATATTTATAATCAAGTTAAAAAGAGTAATGAACAAGAAAATCGCGGGGAATAACCCTCGCGATTTTCGTTTATTCTTCGATTTTAAAAGCTAATCCCTTTTCTTCGAGAGCTTTTCGGAGCTCCCTTATGGCAGTTGGACCGACTCCATGTAAGGCCAACACTTCTTTTTCAGTTAGCTTCGTGTACTGCTCTATCATGACGTATCCCGCTCCATGCAAGGCACGTAATGCTGGTTTGCTTAATTTTAACTCATCTATTTCAGCCATCATATTTTCCCCTTTTGTCATTTTCTTTTTTCATGCATATACTTCATCCACTTTTTCTGTTTATGACTCATCATAAAATACCCTATCCCCGATATAGCTGTAACCCCTGCAGAAAGGTATAGGAACAATGATTGCGAAGCAAAAATGCCTGCTGCAATTCCAGAAAAACCAAATAAAGATAGCAGGAATAAATGCTTTTTATTATTTTCGTAAATCGTAAATTGAAATTCTCTACGCTGTTCAACTTCCTTAAAATTTTCTAAAGTATGAGGTAACTGTAAGAAATCCTGAATTGAATGAAACATCTTAAACACCGGGAGTGCTTGGATCCAATTTAAAACGAATGACCATTTCTGATTGCCACTTTTATGTAACCAATTCATAAATACTGGCTTAACGATATCTAAAACCTCTTCCTCAGGGATTAAATGGAGTAAAATCCCTTCAATTGCGACGAAGGAGCGACCTAAAAAGACAAATCGTGTTGGGACCTGAATGGGAAGTGCCTGAACAATGTCATTCATTTCACGTTTAAAAGCAATTAGGTCAATTTCCTTTAATTGAGATAAATCAAAAGACATCCATTCCTCTAATAGTTTCTCCATTGTTCTAAGGTCAGATTCAGGTAATAAGAATCCCAACTGCGATAAACACTCGACTGCCTTTGTATAATTCTTTGTAAGAAAACTTTCAACCAACCTTTGAAAGTTCGTAGCATCTTTTTTCGAGATTTCTCCAACCATACCGAAATCTAGTAAAATAATTTTACCTTCCTTTGATAAAAGTACATTCCCCGGATGCGGGTCTGCGTGAAACAAACCAGGTTCGAGCCATTGAGGAAGGAAGAGTTCAATTAAAATCTGGGCAAGACGTTTTCGATCCATCGATTGCACATCCTCGATTTCTGAAATCTTGATTCCGTCTACCCATTCCATCACAAGAACCTTTGATGTACTATACTCGGGATAGACCTTAGGGATGGTAACACCGTCATGATCCTTGAACCTTTCTTTAAAAATTTCAAGCGTATGTAGCTCCATTGAATAATCCAATTCGCGCTCAATCACTTGTTTTATTTCTTTAAACAGAACTTTAAAGTTGATAAAACCCTTTGGAACAGGTACAAAATGATCGGCAAACCAAATGATAATAGCCAATGTTCGAAAATCTGTCTTAAGTATTGATTGGATATGGGGTCTTTGGACTTTAACGGCTATTTTTTCTCCATTTGTTAAGATTCCCTTATATACTTCTCCAATCGACGCAGAAGCAATTGCCTCTTTTTCAATTGATTGTAAAATCCCATGAGTAGAGCTCCGCCACTCCTCTTTAAGAATTTCCTCAATATCCTCCCAATCTGACGAAGGCACTTTATCAGTAAGGTCTTGGATTTGCTTAATAAAAGGTTCAGGTAGCAAATCGGCTCTTGTGCTTAAGATTTGTCCAACCTTAATGAGTAGACCTTCCAATTCAAAAAGTGTCTTACGAAACCTTGCACCAATATCCATCCAAAGTTTATCCCATTCCTTCTGTGGCTTTTTGCGAAGCTTAAACCAAAAGATCTTAATAAATATCACAAAAGCCATTGAAAGCACTTTGGACATTCGAACAATCTTATTTCTCGTCTTCATTTAGCATTCACTCATTTCCCCAAACGTTCCTATTAGAAATACTTCAATATAAAAAGCATTTCTCCTTTAAAAAAGAAATGCTTTTAGGTGTTTTTATATTTGTAGTTTTTCGACATTGGACGGTATTTCTAACGGTAATCCTACATAGTTTTCGGCTAGACTTGTCATGGCAGCCCTTGATGAAGTTAAATATTCTAATTCTGCTAGCTGGATGCCATGTTCAAAGCTACTATGTTCAAAATCTCGATGGAGCATCGTCGTCATCCAATTTGAGAATCGTTGGGCTTTCCAAACCCGTCGCAGACAAATCTCTGAATACTGATCAAGAGTTTCGTCTTTACCCGCTTGATAGAATTCACTAATCCCCTTGGCCAAGACTTGGATATCAGCAAGTGCTAGATTTAATCCTTTCGCGCCAGTTGGCGGAACAATATGGGCAGAATCACCAGCTAAGAAAAGGCGACCATATCTCATTGTTTCACAAACAAAGCTTCTCATTGAAACAATATTTTTTTGAATAATCGGCCCATCTTTTAAACTCCATCCATCCATGTCCACTCTTGCATGAAGTTCTGCCCAAATTCGGTCATCGGACCAGTTTTTAATATCGTCTTTAGGATTTACCTGGAGATAATAGCGTTGAATCTCAGGAGACCTCGTACTAATTAAAGCAAAGCCTCGTTCATGATTGGAATAGATTAATTCTGGGTTTGCCGGCGGTGCCTCCGCTAAAATTCCTAGCCATCCAAATGGATAGACCTTTTGCTTTTCGACCTTTACACGGTCTGGTATAGCTTTTCGACTTGGACCATGAAAGCCGTCACATCCCGCAATAAAATCACATTCCATTTCCTCAAGTTCTTTTCCTGCCTCTCTACGGAACTTGATTTTCGGTGTGTCGGTTTCTAACTGATGTAAGCTCACATCACTGACGTTGAAATAAATTTGTCCACCCGCTTCTAGGCGTGCAGCTACTAAGTCTTTTATAACTTCGTGCTGGGCATACACCATAATTTTCTTTCCACCAGTAAGCTCTTTGAAATCAATGCGATGCCTTTTATCTTTAAATTGCAATTCAATTCCTTCGTGGACATGTCCTTCTCTCATCATCCGCTCTCCCACACCTGTCGTATTCAAGAGGTCAATAGTACCTTGCTCCAACACTCCAGCACGAACGGTTCCTTCAATAGCCTCACGGGAACGTGACTCAAGGATGATTGATTCGATTCCTTGCAGGTGTAGTAAATGGGAAAGCATGAGTCCTGCTGGACCTGCCCCTATGATCCCCACTTTCGTTTTCATGATCTCCCCCCTTTATTTTTGGTTCAATTGATTACTTTGCATATTCGCTTTCTTCTAAAGTAGCCATGTCAGATAATTTTCTTAAACCAAATGTAATGAGAGCATTCCAACTTCCAGATGATTGACCATCTGCTAGATAAGTGGGGTCTGCATTTTCATCAATAATGCTTAATAACATAGCAAGATGACGCCCACCAGATTCTACCCTCGCAAACCGCGCATACTTCGGAAGCATATCATAAGCTGACTGAAAATCTTTATTCATGATAAATTCAATGAATTGTTTATCCATCGCATGTTCTGTAACGGTTGGCTTATTATGTCTACCCCTTACCAAGTTATGAGAGAGGGCACCACTTGAAATAAAGACTACCTTTTTATCACTTTCCCGCAGAACCTTACCAATAACTTGCCCCCACCTATAGGTCTCTTCTATAGATGCAGCCAACGTAACTGATAAATTGATGACTGGAATATCTTCGTCTGGAACTAAGTAGCGCAATGGAACTACACTGCCATAATCCCATACATAGTAGGGATCATTTACTCCTTGAACTTGTAGACCTGCCTCTTCACCCGCTTTCACCAATTCCTTCGCCAAATCTTCATCTCCAGGATAGTGATATGGAACATCCTTAATTAAATCAGGGGCTTCAATCGCAGTTAAGATCCCTTTATGAACTGGCGTACAATCAACATAATGAAAAAAGGTTGACGGCCAGTGACAAGAAACTAATACGATGACATCTGGTTTGATCTCCTTTAGTCTCTTCCCTATTTCATTCATGGCAGAAGCCATATCCTGTTGGAACTCAGGTACTTGATCTGCATGACACATAGATGGAACATGTGGTACAAGCATGCTACATTCAATTGTCATCCCATTCCCTCCTAAAATAAGATTATTTGAATCTACCAAACTCTTTAGAAAACGCTCTCATTTAAAATGTGAATATGGGAAGCAAGAGCTACTCATCTTGCTTCCCCTTTGTGATATTTGTGATAACTCTATTTTCCAACGGGTTCTCCCGCTTTACCCCAATGTGTTTTTGGAATTTCAGTAACGAGTACTCGAATGGTTTCCTTATCCGAACCTAAAGTTTCAGAGACCGTGTTTGTTACATTACGAATTAATTCAGCGACTTTCTCCTTCGGTCTGCCTTCCATCATTTGCACGTATATAATTGGCATGAAAACCCTTCCTCTCTTAATCTGTTACAGTGAAACTAACTTCACCAAATCCATCGAATTTACCACTTACGACATCACCATGCTGCAACATTACGGCACTCGTAATCCCGCCTGATAAAATAATGTCCCCTTTGTGAATCTTTCCACCTTTAGCTGCAAGCATATTCGCAAGCATCGCGATTGAATTTGCCGGGTGACCAAGAACTGCAGCTCCTGCACCCAGTTCTTTTATTTCACCATTAATGGACAAAGTGGCGCCTACAAGGTCAAGCTCAAATTGTTCAGGCTTCTTCAACGTTGTCCCTAACACAACCCGTGAAGTAGAAGCATTATCGGCAATTACATCCGGTAAGGTAAACTGGAAGTTTTCATAACGGCTATCAATCAACTCGAGAGCCGGTAATACATATTCCGTTTTTGCTAAAACCTGTGCCCCGGTTATGCCAGGACCTTCTATATCCTCGCCAATAACAAACGCAATTTCCGCCTCAACTTTAGGATGAATTTGGTCGCTTAGGCGAGCCTTTCCTCCATTTTCAATCAACATATAATCAAACACATAGCCGTAAATCGGATCTGTAATTCCCATCTGCTTCATTTTCGCCGGGCTTGTTAAACCCATCTTAGGACCCACAATACGTTTTCCTTCATTCAGTTTCATGTTGACAATTTCTTCCTGAACAAGATATGCCTCTTCAACTGTTAAATCCGGTTTTAAATTTGCTGTAACTCTTGTTACCTCGCGTTTTTCAACTTCTGCCGAAACGAGGTATTGGGCAATTTCTTTATATTGACTCATTCGATTTCCTCCTTAAACGACAGCATGCTTTCTTGCTGCCAATTCTGCCGCTACATCCATGATCATATCTTCTTGACCACCCACAACTTGTCTTCTTCCAAGTTCGATTAAGATCTCGCGCGAGTCAATGTTGAATTTTTTCGCAGCACGCTGAGCAAAAAGCAGGAAGCTTGAATAGACACCTGCATAGCCAAGGACAAGGCTATCTCTTGTAATTTCCTGTGGTTTCTCTAAAATTGGTGCTACCAATTCTTCTGCAATATCCATCATTTTAAAAAGATCGACTCCCGTTTTTATCCCCATTTTATCGAGGACGGAAACAAGTACTTCCGTTTGTGTATTCCCAGCCCCTGCACCTAAGCAGCGAATACTACCATCAATTCTAGTAGCCCCTTCCTGAATGGCCGCAAGTGTATTGGCCATGGCTAAGGAAAGGTTATTATGGGCATGGAAACCAACATTAACCGTCAACGTATCTTTGAGAGCACGGATTCTTTCTGATACTTGATGTGGCAACAGGGCTCCAGCCGAATCAACAACATAGACGGTATCGGCACCATAGCTTTCCATTAATTTGGCTTGCTCGACTAATTTTGCAGTTGGTGCCATGTGGGACATCATAAGAAATCCAACTGTTTCAAGTCCGAGATCCTTTGCTGTGGCGATATGCTGCGGTGATACATCAGCCTCCGTGACGTGTGTTGCAATTCGAGCCATTTTCGCTCCTAACTGGGCCGCTTGCTTTAACTCTGGCATTGTTCCAATCCCTGGCAAGAGAAGGACAGCAATTTTCGCATTGTTTACAACAGATGCTGCCGCTTCTATTAACTCCAATTCGTTTGTTAGGGATAGGCCGTATTGCAAGGACGAGCCTCCCAGCCCATCACCATGGGAAACTTCGATATAAGGAACATTTGCTTCATCTAAAGCCTTTGTGATATTTGTTACTTGTTCAACGGTAAATTGATGCCTAATCGCATGACTACCATCTCGCAATGCAACTTCCGTAATTAATACATCTCTATCATTGGTCATCTCTTTTTCCCCCTCCCTTAAACAGTGACTTTCGAAATTTTATGCTGTGCCCATTCTTCGGCGACTTTCACGGCGGCTGCAGTCATAATATCTAAGTTTCCGGAATACTTCGGTAGATAATCGCCAGCTCCTTCTACTTCAATAAAGACGGTAATTCGGTTGTCATCGAAGATTGGCTCTTGCCTTAATCGATATCCCGGTACATAGGCTTGAACCTGCTTTTCCATTTCCTTGATTGAAGCTGTAATTTCTTCATGCTGAACTGATTCACCCTCGACAATAACATGAATGGTGTCTCGCATGATAATAGGAGGTTCTGCTGGATTTAAAATGATGATTGCTTTCCCTCTTCTTGCGCCGCCAATCCTTTCAATTCCGCGGGCAGTTGTTTGGGTAAATTCATCAATATTGGCTCTCGTTCCCGGTCCAGCACTCTTACTCGAAATCGTTGCGACAATTTCCGCATACTCAACCTGTTGGACGCGGTTAATCGCATGAACCATCGGAATCGTTGCTTGACCTCCACACGTTATGAGGTTAATATTCTCTGCTTCCACATGCTCCCCTAGATTTACAGAGGGTACAACAAATGGCCCTACTGCAGCTGGCGTTAAATCGAGCACCTGCTTTCCAGCGTCTTTTAATAGTTTGGCATGACGGATATGAGCTTTCGCACTGGTTGCATCAAACACAATATCAGCCAGTTCGGGTCTTTCTAAAAATCCGTTTATTCCAGTATCAATCGTTTCAAACCCGTACTCTCGAGCTTTTCTTAATCCATCTGACTCTGGTTCAATTCCAATAACGGTCGTTAATTCAAGTATGTTAGACCTACGAAGTTTTAGCATAAGATCTGTGCCAATATTTCCTGATCCAAGAATGGCAACTTTTACTTTTGACATCTATTTCTCCCCTCCCTATTTTTAAAAACGAACACTCACTTGGCCAATATGGGCAAATCGTGCAGTGAATGAATCACCTTCATGTGCTTCTATAGCCGCTGATAAGGCACCTGATAGAATAACCTCTCCTGCTCGAAGCGGTATATCAAATTCAGAAAGCTTATTCGCTAGCCATGCGACACAGTTTGCAGGATTTCCCAATGCTGCTGCACCGACACCTGTATTAACCAACTCGCCGTTCTTTGATAGAGTCATCCCGATTAACTCGAGATCAATATCTTCTACCTTGGTTGGTTTTCCGCCAAGCACATAAAACCCAGAAGATGCATTATCGGCAACCGTGTCTGCAAGCTTAATCTTCCAATCTTTCACTCTACTATCGACGATTTCTAATGCTGGAACGATATACTCTGTTGCTTGAAGTACATCAAGCGCAGTTACATTCGGTCCACGTAAATCCTTCTTTAAAATAAATGCAATTTCACCTTCCACCTTAGGCTGCAATACTTTATCAATCAAAATCTTTCCACCATTTTCGACCACCATGCTGTCCAATAAGTGACCGTAGTCCGGTTCATCTACTCCTAATAGATTCTGCATCGCTAAAGAGGTTAAACCGATTTTTTTCCCGACGATCTTCTGCCCTTCAGCTACCCTTTTTTTAATATTTTCAAGCTGAATATAATAAGCGTCCTTGACTGTTAGCTCTGAATCTACTGAAGTTGGCGCTTCAATTCCAATGCGAGTAGATTCTGCTTCAGCCAATTGCAAGGCAAATTGTTCGATTTTATTTGTCACGGTTACACATCCTTCCTTATAACTTGATTGTGATATTGGATAATTCTGAGTAAAAATCAAGACTATGCATTCCACCCGTTCTGCCGATACCACTATGCTTCATGCCACCAAATGGTGTACGAAGGTCACGCAAAAACCATGTGTTGACCCAAATAATTCCGGCTTCAATCTGGTGGGCTACACGGTGGGCACGTCGAAGATCATTTGTCCAAATGGTTGCACTTAAACCGTAATGCGTATCATTTGCCTGCATGATGACTTCTTCTTCCATATCAAATGGAGTAATCGTCACAACTGGTCCAAAGATCTCTTCACGCACACAACGAGAATTTCGATCCAACCCTGTAATAATCGTAGGCTCTAAAAAATAACCTTTGTCTAATCCCTCAGGACGTTTTCCACCTGTCACAAAATTCCCACCATCATTGCGAGCAATTTCAAGATAGCTATTCACACGATCATAATGTTCTTTACTGATTAATGCCCCGACATTGGTATCTGCATTTTCCGGTTGACCTACTTTTAATGCCTTCACTTTTTCAGAGAACTTGTTTAAGAACTCTTCGTATACTGGACGTTCTACATAAATTCTTGAACCGCAAAGACACACTTCACCTTGATTAATAAAGCTTGATTTAATCGTCGTTTCAATAACCTCATCAAGGTCGGAATCCGCGAAAATAATATTTGGATTTTTTCCACCAAGCTCGAACGATAATTTTTTCAATGAGTTAGAAGCCGCTCTCATAATCGCTGAGCCTGTTCCCGGTTCACCGATAAAGGAAATCGCATCAACATCTGGATGCTCAGAGATTGCACTTCCAGCAGAGTTGGTACCAAATCCATGAACTAAATTGACAACCCCGTCCGGAACTCCGGCTTCCTTACAAATCTCCATCAAGACTGTTGCAGTCATGGGTGTCCACTCAGCTGGTTTGATGACCGCAGTATTCCCCATTGCTAGACATGGTGCTAATTTCCAAGTTAGAAGCAGTAACGGTAGGTTCCATGGCTTAATAATCCCAACCACCCCTACCGGACGACGATGGGTATAATGTAAGGCTTTATCGTCTTGTAGATTCGCATCCGTATTTACTGAGACCATATAATCAGCAAAAAAGTGGAAGTTATATGCTGCACGTGGAATATCAACACTATTTGCTAACCAGAATGGCTTTCCAGTATCTAAAGATTCAAGGCGTGCGAGCTCCTCTTGTCTTTCAAGGATTAAATCTCCAATCCGACGAAGTATTTTCGAACGCTCCTCAACTGTTGTGTTTTTCCACTTTCCATTTAAAGCTCTTCTGGCTGCAGCTACAGCAAAGTTGACCTCTTCTTTCCCACCCTCTGCAACAGTTCCCAGTACCTCTTCGGTAGCAGGATTGATATTGGTAAATGTTTTTTGATTCTGTGATTCAACAAATTGTCCGTTAATAAAATGTAAACAATTTATTGCTTGTACTCTTGTTTCTACTTGCATGGAACAATTCCTCCCTCTATTAACAAAATTTTACGATAATTTATGACTGTATCGTACCCTCTATCGATGTCATAAACAACACTCCTGTTTCTCTATGTGGAACAACTACAAAATAAATTTCATTTTCCGAAAAAAATAGTTGTCTAACAAATCAAAATATTTTTGATTCTACCTTTTCAAGTACATACTTCTTTGCTATATTACGTACTATGAACAACGTTACAAACTAGGAGGTATAGGCAATGCATGATTTTCACACACATTTTATCCCACCTGATGTCATTACATGGCTAAAGGATCATCAACAAACAGTAAACGCAAAATGTGTAAAAAAAGATGCAAACAAGGATGAATTTTTAGTGGTGAATGAAAAATGGGGCTTTGAACTTAAACAAGCTTTCATTGACAGTCATCTTTATGTAAAAGAACAAGAGAAAGCAGGCGTCACCCATTCCATTGTTTCACCCATTCCACAGCTTTTCTTGTATGATTTTCCTGATGACATTTCATCTGATATTTCTCATGTATACAATCATTCGTTAGCACAATGGACAAAAACAGCACCCCAGAAAATTTCAGCACTCGGAACTGTCCCCCTTACGAATCCAGACAAAGCAGCACAAATTTTACACGAAGGAATGAATCTTGGGCTAAAAGGAGTCATCATTGGCCCAGGCCTACCAGGTCGAATGTTATCTGATGACTTTTTCACCCCATTTTTTGAAGAAGCAAACCGGCTCAATGCCATCGTTTTTATCCATCCACTTTTAGCGGAAGACCCACGACTCCAAAGAAGAATGATGCCAAACCTTATCGGTGTTCCGTGGGAAACGACCATTTGTGCAACTGATTTCTTATTAAGTGGACTGATTGATCGATATCCTCATGTTAAAGTTTTATTTGCCCATGGAGGTGGATTCCTTCCATATCAAATTGGGAGATTGGATAAGGGGTATGAGCAGTGGAAGCTAGTATCCACAAATCTTCAAGCCCCACCATCTGAGTACATAAAACGCTTTTGGTATGACACCGTTTTGTGGAACCAAGAAAGTCTCGAATTCCTCTGTAAAACAGTTGGACAAGACAGAATCGTGCCTGGTTCAGATTATCCCTTTGACCTTGCTGTGTGGCCACCTGTGGAAAAGTATCAACAGGGTGTAGTTTCGTTACTTGGATAAATCATAGGTAGAACTCCTTATCAAAAATAAGGAGTTTTCCTTTATTTAGACAGAAACGGTACGGTGAAAAAAATACACCACTTATATGTAAGTGATGTAGTCAGATTTTCGCTATGTTTTTTAAATTAGTAAATTCATTATGAAGCTTTCTCTTTTTTCTGCAATAAAACAGCCGCAATTACGATTACCCCTTTAAATGCTTCCCTTAAAAACGGTGGCACTCCGAAAAGATTAAGTAAGTTATTCATAACAGCAATAATTAGCATACCGTAAACAGTCCCCAGGATGAAACCTCTTCCACCCATCATATTTGTTCCCCCAACAACCGCTGCAGCGATAGCATCCATTTCCATTCCTCTACCTGCATTAGAAAAGTCCATTGATCCAATTCGTGAAACCTGGATAATTGCGGCTATCGACACCAGCAACCCCATTAGAGCGTATACACGGAGCTTCACTTTCTCTACATTAATACCAGAAAGCTTAGCAGCCCTTTCATTTGATCCGACCGCAATAATATGCCTTCCAAAGGTTGTTCTTTTTGATACATAGTAGAGAATATACGCAATGACCGCCCAATAAACAATTGGCATAATCATGTAATTTCCGATTTTAAAGCTAGCAATCTGTAAAAATTCTACTGGTACAGTAGGATTATACCCTTGCATAAAATGCTGTGTAACACTTCTAAAAATCATCATTGCTCCTAATGTAGCAATAAATGGGGGTACATTCCCCTTTGTTATACTAACTCCAATAAGTGAACCTAAAAGGTATCCTGCTAGTAATACGAATACTATCGTGATCATAATTGCAGGTACACCTGTTATTCCCATTATTCCTAGTAATCCTTTTGTACCCGTATCTAAGAGCATCATTGAAAAGGCACCTGTAACAACCAAGGTTGAACCAACTGCTAAATCAATACCGCCTGTCATAATAACAAACGTCATTCCTAAAGCAACAATAGCTGTACCTGCATTATTTCGTAAAATATTTATCCAGTTGTTAATCCATGATTGAAACCATTCCCCAAAAGAATTATAATCAAAACCTAAAACCAAGGTTTGCAAAATAATCATAATAATTAATGCAATTGCGATACTGAATAGTGGATCATTTGACCATTTATATTTAAACCAATAAAAGAAGTTTTTTTTATTTTTTATCCTTGTTTGCTCTATACTTGGCTTCATATTAGCTTACCTCTCCCTCACTTAAGTCCCCACCCGTAGCAAGACTCATGATGGAATGCTCATTCATAGCTTCTCCAGCGACTTCTCCTTGAATGGTTCCATGGTACATGACGATTGCTCGGTCACAGACACGAATGATTTCCTGTGCTTCACTGGAAAGAACAACAACAGCTATGTTTTCTTCAGCAAGTTTCAAGATAATGTCATAGATATCTTCTTTTGCACCTACGTCAACACCTTGGGTAGGATTGTCCAAGATAAGAAGTTTTGGGTTAGCCGCCAACCATTTTGCTAGGACGACCTTTTGTTGGTTGCCTCCAGATAGACTCGTGATGCCATCTGTAAGTTCCCCCATTTTTAATCGTAATGCTTTCCTCTGCTCTTCAAAAATCGCCTGATGCATTTTCGTATTGATTGTACCCCGTTTTGAAAATGTAGGCCACGTAACAATTGATGCATTTTCTAAAATGTTCATATCCTTGATAATCGCATTTTCTTTACGATTTCTTGGCAGGTACGCAATTCCTTCCTTTATTGCTTTAGTCGTACTCGGGATTTTAACCTCTTTCCCATTTAAGATAATTTTTCCAAATGAGATCGGATAAGCTCCAAATATAGATTGAAAAAGTTCACTTCGACCATCTCCAAGTAGCCCTGTAAAACCTACTATTTCACCTGCTCGGATTGTAAAACTAATATCTCTAAAAATATGACCTGAAGTTAACCCTTCTACATGCAGAATCTCATCTCCAAGATTCTTCTCCCTAGATAAAGGTTCTGTTCTCACTTCATGTCCTACCATATATCGCGCTAAATCATTTGTCGTTACTTCAGTTACATTTCCTTCGGACACCAATTTCCCATCACGCAGCACGAGGTAACGATTACAAATTTCCATCACTTCATTTAATTTATGGGAGATAAAAATAATACCGACATTATGCTCCTTAAGTGTTCTCATCATCGCAAATACTCGCTCAATTTCCTGGTCAGATAAGGAAGTGGTCGGTTCGTCCATAATAATAATAGATGCCTTTGTCATCATAGCCCGACATATTTCAATGATTTGTTTATAGGAAGCATCAAGGTCACGCACCAATTTATTCGGATCTAGTTTAACGTTCATTTTATTAAACATTTCTTTCGTTTCTTGATACATTTTTTCTAAATCCAGGCTACCTCTTTTTGTTTTCAGCTCACGACCAAGGAACATATTTTCATAGATTGGTAAGTCATTGATTAAGTTCAGTTCCTGATGAATGAAGGCAATTCCTGCTTCCTGAGATTCTGCTGGTTTAGCAAATTCCACTTGGTTCCCATCAATATGGATTGAACCAGAATCCATTTGCAAGACTCCACCCAATATGTTCATTAGTGTGGACTTACCAGCCCCATTTTCTCCAAGCAATGCGCAGATTTCACCGCCTTTTAAGGCTAAGGATACATCCTTAAGTACATCATTGCTTCCAAAGGATTTTCGAATATGTTTCATCTCAATTATCATGTCATCACTTCCAAACCTTTAAAATCATTACAACACTCAAAAAGCGAGTAAAAGAGATAGGCTATAGCAGCATTGCCATAGCCCTCATGTTTAGCGAGCTCTATTTTTTAATAAGGTGAACCCTCGTCAAGGAATTCTTCATAATTCTCTCTATCAACAACGGTTGTAGGAATAATGGTTTCCATTTCAACATTTTCACCCTTTAAAACCTTAAGTGCCACATCAACAGCATCCTTAACCATAGCTGGACTGTATAGTGCAGATTGAATCCAGATATCTTCATTCTCTGGCATCATTTTAAAATATTCCTGCATTCCACCGCCACCAGTTACGACTTTTATATCCGTTCTTCCCGCTTCATTGATTGCTTGTAATACACCAATAGAGGTTTCATCATCCAAAGAGTAGACAGCATCAATTTTATCAAGGCTTGTTAAAATATCCGCAAAATCTTTCAAACCATCTTCCCTTGTAAACTGAGTTGCATAAGTATGAAGCTTAATATCTGGAGCGATTTCTTCAATTGTTTCAACAAATCCCTTCTTACGTAGCTCTGAAACTGAGCCTGAGGATGGAACCTCTAGAATAACAACATTCCCTTCTTTCCCGATTTTTTCAACAATGTAATTTGCACCCTGAACGCCCATATCCTCGTTGTCTCCTGCTACACGATAAACACCTTCAGCATCAATGACAATATCAAAGTTAACAATTTTGATTCCTTCATCTAAGGCACGTTGAATAGGTACTTCCATCCCCTCCCATTGTGGGAAAGCTACAATCGCTTCTGCACCCCAGGTCATTAAATCATCTAATTGAGAAGTCATTTCAGCTGCATTGCTACTTGTTTGAATTTGGTACTCAATTTCACCGGAAAGTTCTTTAGCACGAGCTTCCGCATGATAAGCAACCGCAGCAACCCATCCATGTGTTACCGCTGGAGCTAAAATACCAACCTTGTACTTTTTACCTGAACCTTCCCCAGAATCCCCAGTTGTCGTGTCACCTGTTTTTTCTGAATCGCTACACGCACTCAGTACAGGAATTAGAAGTAAAACCAGCAACGATAATAAACGTAATGCTTTTTTCATAAAAAATAACCCCCTCGTTTTTTAACTAGCAATCTATTAAAAAATAGAAATTGAAACCAAATAATTATTAATTTTCTACTAGTAAATATAAGCGTTTTCATATAGGAGTTAACAACATGTTGTAGTTTTTTTGAGGATTCTTGTTGTATGTAGGGTATTAGTACGCAATTGAAACTTGTTTACCTGTTTCTAAGGACTCTTCAATAGCATTTAGAAGTTTTAACGTATAAAGCACATCATGTAAAGGAACCATAAGATTTTCTTGGTCCTTTTCGACACAATTCACAAAATACGATAGTTCATTTTGAAAGGCATCCCTTTTTTCAATGGGAAGAGCTGCTCTTTCCTCGTGGTTATAATAAATTAATTGATTTGTATCTTCCTCTATATTTTCAATATTTTCACCAGCAATCAAATTAAATTCTAGTGTCCCTTGGATCGCTTGTGCTCGTAATGACATTGTGAAAGGATATCCTTTTGGCATTCGCTGGGATGCCTCAACATAAGCTTTACTTTTATTGGTAAAGGCAAGGGTGGTCATGACATGATCCCACGCACCATACTTATTCTTATTTCCTACTGCATACACTGACTCAACCTCGCCCGATAGATAATAGACGAAATCAATATCATGTATATGAAGGTCGAAAAGGGCTCCGCCACTTTTTTCAGGATACAAAAACCAATCACTCCATTTAGGTACCTGACCTAATCTCTTCGCATGAATAATTTGAATATCTTTTAATTTGTCAGTTTCAGATAAAGATTTAATTGCCTTATATGCTGGCCAAAATCGAAGTACATGACAGACAAATAGCTTGACACCATTCTTATTTACTTCATTCATAATTCGATTGGCTGATTCTATTGTCAGGGTTAATGGTTTTTCACAAATGATGTGTTTTCCTGCTCTAGCAGCCTTTATAATATATTCTTCATGCAAAAATGTAGGAACGCACAGATCAATAATATCAATTTCTTTATTACGTAATAATTCATCGTAATCAGAAACAAATGACACGTTATAGTTTTGAATAATATCCTTGTCCTTACCTTCATTTCGTGAACAAATGACAGTTACTCTACAATTTTTAAGTTGTTGGTATGCCTCTAAATGCGTTTTTCCTATGAACCCCAAACCAACAAGCCCAATATTACTCATCTTCTACCCTCTTATCCTATTAATCTTGAAAGATATTCATTGGATTTTCTCACAGAATCGTCTACTTCCTTAAGATTTGCTGGATCTGAAGATGTAAATTCGATTTCTTCACTTAAAGGACCTCTATAGCTTGCATTAGAAAGCGCTTTAAATACTTTTAAAAAATCAACATCTCCAATTGCTGGAAAGTTCTATTCATTATATGCACCCAACCTATCCTTTAAATGGATGATTTCCACTGTTAATTGCAAGCTGTTGCAACATGTCAACCCTCCTGACAAACTTGTAATTGATTACAATTAACCTGTACAAGCCTAATATTGCCACCAATCGGAAAGTAATAACTATAAATGTAATCCGTTACATTTATAGTATAAGATAAACAATATTCAGTCAATTGTTTTTAGGTATAAATTATCATTTTTACCAAAATTGGCATGCTCCTTAATTCTCACACATTTTAAGTGTATGAAACTTGAGAGCCTAATATTTTTTCAACTACTCTAAGTGAAGCAATTGCTTGTTCACCTGTAACAGCAGGTTTGACGTCTTGAATGATTGAATCGATGAATGCATCAATCACTCCTGTATTTGTTTGGTTATCATTCGTCTGTATTGCCCCTAATTCATACTTCTTAATTGAGCCATCCTTCTTTTCAACCAGTAGCGGGACTTCAGGATCATGATAGATTTTCAAGATTCCTTTTTGACAGTAGATGATCGTCGAATTATCTTCTGAACCGTAATACGTCCACGAAAACGAGGCCGTTCCTAGACGCCCTTTCCTCGTCTTTAATGCACATACAACATTATCGCAAACCTCAATTGGCAATCGATCATCATCAACTTTATCCAATGTACCAAAGAAAGAATGAACTTCTTCAATTTCGTCGTCTAAGAGGTAATGGATTAAATCTATTTTATGAATTCCTAAATCACCTGCAACACCTGAGTGTGAACGTTCTTTTTTAAAAAACCAAGTGGAGTTTGATTTATTCACACCCCAACTTTCTGGTCCTTGATGACCAAAGGCTGTTTTGAAGGTTAAAACCTCACCTAATTCTTTATTGGCTAAAATTTCTTTTGCTTTTTGGTGAGCTTTAGTAAATCGTTGGTTATGATCAACCATTAATTTCTTTCCAGATTTACGTTCTGCTTCAAGAATTTCCTCCGCATGCTTTACACTAATGGCTAATGGTTTTTCACATAAAACATGCTTTCCACTTAACAATGCTTTAGATGTGTTAATATGGTGGGCATCATTGGATGAACAATCACTTATCGCTATGATTGAGGGGTCATTTAATAATTCTTCTACTGTTTCTACAGCCCGCCCACCAAATTCCTTTGCTAAACTCTCAGCTCTTTCTAGATTTCGGTCATAAAAGATGATTTCTTCAACATGTGGATTTGCCTTATACTCAGGAGCGTGCCTATGTCGTGTTATCGAACCACAACCGATAATGCCTACTTTTATACCCACGTATAAAAACCTCCCTAGTCATTTAATTTTAAGGTGAGGCAGGATATCCTAGCCCATCGTTGATTCACGAATAATGAGTTCATGGTCTAAAACAACACTCTCAACTTTCTCCCCCTGAATGCTATTAATCAGCATTTCTGCTGCAATGCAGCCCATTTTATACATTGGCTGTGAAATCGTTGTTAATGTTGGATTTGTCATGTTTGCAAAGCTAATATTATCAAAACCAATGATTGCAACATCATTTGGCACGTGTAAGCCAAATCCATTAATTCCTTTTAGAGCGCCTATAGCCAAAGTGTCAGATACTGCAAAGACAGCAGTTGGCTTTTCCTCCGATTGAAACAAAATCCTCATTGCTTGAACGCCATTTTGAAATTCTAGTTCTTTTGAGTGGTAAATCCATTCATCTCGGATTGGAATGTTAAACTCCCTTAATGCTTTTTCATACCCATTCCGACGTTGTCGAGCATACAAGAACTTTTCGTCAGAATTAATGAGCGAAATTTTTTCATGACCTAATTTGATCAGATGCTTTACAGCATGATAGGCTGCCAATTCATTATCAATGGTAACGTAAGGGACACTTCCTCCTTCATCGTACTCACTACAAAGAATTACGGAGTAATTTTCTGCTAATTCATTAAGCTTATGCATATTAACTGTTGGATCCATTGAAATAACTCCATCAGCCAATTTGTTCCTAACCATATTAAAATAAATATTTTCGCGTTGTGGATTTGAGTCTGTTTCACAAAGAAGTATATTATAGCTATTGGCAATTGCGGTATTTTGAATCCCATTTATGATTTCGGTGTAAAATGGATTTGATATACTCGGAAGTAACACTAATAACTGGCGACTTTCAGAGTTTCGAAGATTTCTTCCCAACATACTAGGTTCATAATTAAGATCTTTAATTGCATTTTCAACTTTAAGTCTTGTTTTTGGACTAACAGACGTAGCATTATTAAGGACCCTTGAAACCGTTGCAACGGATACACCTGCTTTTTGAGCTACCTGTTGAATATTCGCCATTGTTGGTCCCCTCTTTCAATTCTATGATAAAGATTTGTAATCGATTACAATTACAATTGTAAGTTTTCTGAATATTTATGTCAAGGTGTAACTACGAACCTATAATTCAACAATTTTGAATATTGTTTTTATATATTTTTTGCTATAATATAATGTAACGGATTACAAAAAAACCATTTTGGGGAGGACACTTTATGAAGTTAGGGGTTTTTACAGTTTTATTCTCTGAAAAAAGTCTTGACGATATGCTGGATCATTTGGCTGCAAAAGGAATTGAAGCAATAGAATTAGGTACTGGTGGTTATCCGGGTGATGCCCACTGTAAGGTTGATCAATTATTAGATAATGAACAAAAACAAAAGGATTTTATGGAGAAAATCTCTAAAAGAGGATTATCAATCAGCGCCTTAAGTTGTCACAGCAACCCTCTTCCCCCTCAAAAACACATCGCTTCAGAAGCAGATTCTGTATTTTTAAAAACGGTTAAATTAGCAAATCAGCTTGGTGTCCCTGTTGTAAATACATTTTCTGGCTGTCCGGGTGACCATGAAAACGCAAAATATCCGAACTGGCCTGTTTCTCCATGGCCTAATGAATACCAAGAAATAGTAAAATGGCAATGGGAAGAAAAAATCATCCCTTATTGGAAGGAAAAAGCAGCCTTCGCTCAAAAGCATAATGTAAAGATTGGTCTCGAATTACATGGCGGATTTTCCGTACATACACCTGCTACCCTATTACGTTTACGAGAAGCTTGTGGTCAAGCAATTGGGCAAATCTTGACCCAAGCCATATGTGGTGGCAAGGAATTGACCCTGTTGAATCTATTAAAATACTTGGACGTGAAAATGCAATCCACCATTTCCATGCAAAGGATACAATCATTGATCAACCGAACACGAATCGAAATGGACTCACAGATATGACTCCTTATAACGATATGCGAAATCGATCATGGTATTTCCGTACAGTTGGATTTGGTCATGATTCTAAAGTTTGGGCTGATATCATTAGTCCCCTTCGTCTTTATGGCTATGATTATGTCGTGAGCATTGAACATGAAGACGGATTAATGTCCATTGATGAAGGATTTACAAAAGCTATTCAAACGCTTAAACCCATAATGGTGAAGGAATCTATTGGTGAGATGTGGTGGACGTAAGTATTGTAAAGGGAGAAGCTAATGGATGCTTCTCCCTTGTTGTTATTCTTGAACCGGCACTGGTAACCCTGCTTTCACAAGCGCTTTACTTCCCATAAGGAAGAAGGACAGTGCAACCATGAAGATTCCCGTGCCGATGAGGAGCCATTCGATTTCTACGATATCCGCAATAGGTCCGAAAATTAACATTCCGAGAGGCATCATCGAGGTGGAAATCATACTGAATACCCCAAAAACCCTTCCTAGAAAGTTTTCCTCAATTTTTTCCTGCAATAATACGGTTGCTGGTGTATTAAAGAGTGGCATCGCTATACCGCAAATCAGCATAACACCTAAATACAACCAGAAAACCGGTACTATTCCTAGGCCAATTGTTGTTAGACCAAATATGACACTCGCCAATGTCATCGTATGAATTCTATTTTTGAAGCCGCCCCAAGTGGCAATCACTCCTCCACCGACCATCATCCCGATTGAAAAGGCAATTTCAATGGCCGTTAACCGCCACACATCGTCCCCGAAACTTCGCGTAACCTGAAGTGGTGTAAGGAATGCTGCGGGTGCCATAGCCACAAAAAAGATCGCAAAGAAAAGGAAAAATGGCTTCAAAAATTCACTTTGTTTAATATAGTTTAATCCAAGCTTAAAATCTTCAAGATAGCCGACATGTTGCTGTTCGTTCGCTTTCGCATGGGAAGGGATTTTGAGAAAGACAAGCAATGTCGTAATCGCAATCGCCGCCGTAATGACATCAATAAAAAATATAATTTCTAAAGAAGCTACTGTTAGCAAAGCTGCACTGACCATAGGTGCAATGAGCATAATCACAGCTTGAATACTTCCATTTGCTCCATTTGTTTTCGTTAATTTATCCTGTGGAACAATTTGAGGTAAAATCGCGCCAACCGCTGGTGTTTGGATTCCTGTACCTAGTCCCCGAATCGCTGATATAACAAAAAGGAGCCAAATGGAGTCATATCCCATTAAGAACAAGATGGCTAATATCAATGTAGAAACTGCAATCATTCCGTCTGCCAGAATGATTAACACTTTACGATTAAATCGGTCAGCCCAAACGCCTGCAAAAGGCGATAGGAAAAACGTCGGTAAAAATCCACAGATAATCGAGATGGTCATCATAATCCCTGACTGTGTGGTGAGGGTGATATACCACATGATCGCATATTGAACTAATGCCGATCCAAACAGTGAAATCGTTTGGCTTCCTAGAAAAAGAATAATATTCTTTTTCCAATGGACAAAATCTCGTTCATTTGTTTTATTCATACATTCTCTCCCATCACAAATTAAGGAACTCCAAACATGAGTTCCCTTTATCAAGAATAACTATATCCTATTTTAATGCCATTTTCCATATAAATTTTACTTTATGTATTTCATTGGAATTGGAAACATATTTAATAATAATATAATCCAAATAATAGATAAGCCCCACGCAATCAGGGGTTGTTTCTGATGAAGTCTAAGCATTGGAAACATAACGAGATTAAAAAGAAGTGACCATTGGATCGTCCAACCATGGTGGTGTTTGATGAGGTGCAAATATTTCACATTGATGTATTCCACTATTACGTATATAGACACCCACAAGCCAATCCAGAGTACTTTATTCCATCTTTTTTCAGGAAAGTGTCCGAGATAGATAAGAACTGTTGCAGGATAGCTAATAAACATAATTAATAAAGTAATAATTGTATGATTGCTGAGGATGTCTTTTGCAAACATCGTTTCCTGATACGTCCAAATCGAGTAATCATGGTATAATAAGTTTTTTAAAAGATCCCCTACAAAAAAGAACAAAATAGTTGGATAATATTCTCGCCACTTTCTCCAATCGCCCCATTTAATCGCGGCCAAAAGGAATAAGGCATTATAGATTAGGTGCATTGGATACACTCCTGAACAAGTAGTACTTTTATAATACCCAGATATTTACAATAAAATAAGACGAATCTTATATTTGATTCGTCTTTTTGTGTGGAAATGTAGCATTTGTTACAAGCAATGTGCTCCATTTTAGTCTTTATTCTATTTTAATAACGGGATATCTTGTAATCTTTGGACACCTTTTTTGAGGGTCTCTTCATTTTGAACAAGACCAATTCGTACATAGCCCTCTCCATTCGGACCAAAGGCATTTCCTGGAGTAACCACAATTCCCGCTTCATCAATTAAACGGTACGTAAATTCAGTGGATGTAAAGCCCTTTGGAATCTTTGCCCAGATAAACATCGATGCTTTTGGAGATTCCACTTGCCAGCCCACATCAGCTAGCCCATTCACTAATAAATCACGTCGTTTTTTATACGTTTCACGCAAGTTTTCACTGAAGTTCGAGGTGTCCCTTAATGCTGCAATTGCAGCTTTTTGTATGGGCAAAAACACACCATAGTCGAGATTTGATTTGAGTCGGTTTATGGCAGCAATGATATCAGGATTACCCACCATATATCCAATCCGACACCCTGCCATATTAAAGCTTTTTGAAAGAGAGTTGAATTCAACCCCAACTTCCTTTGCACCTTCTACTGATAAAAAGCTAATCGGTTTCTCCTCAAAGTACAACTCTGAATAGGCAAAATCATGAAGGACCAGAATCTGATGTTTTTTTGCAAACTGGATGACTTTTTCGAAAAAGCTTTGAGTTGCAAGTGCTGGCACAGGGTTACCAGGGAAGTTTAGTATCATTATTTTTGCCTTTTGACAAATATCCTCGGGAATGGCATCCAAATCGGGTAAAAACTGATTTTCCTCTTTTAATGGCATGCCATATGGTTTAGCGCCGGCTAATGCAATACCAGCTGCATATGCCGTATAGCCTGGGTCTGGAACAAGAACCAAGTCCCCTGGGTTGGCAAATGCCATTGGAAAGTGAACAAGTCCATCCTGAGAGCCCATAACCATTAATACTTCACTTTCCTTATTAACAGGAACATCATATCTTCTTATGTAATAATTAGAAATGGCATCATGCAATTCATCTATTCCAGTTAATGAATACCCATATAATGAAGGGTTTTGAACATGAGTAGCCAATGCTTCAATGACATAAGGAGGTGGCGGCAAATCCGGACTGCCCACGCTTAAGTCAATAATATCTTGGCCCTCACGCATTTTATTCTTTTTATAGTTTGCTAGTTCGGTAAAAACAGATTCCCCAAACTCGTTCATTTTCTGTGATAGTGTGATTTTCAATGCTGTCACCTCATTTGTTAGAATTACTACTATTATAACAAGATTATGAAAGTTTAGGTGAAACCTTCACCGATGAAAGCATCATCTCGTAAACTTCTTCCATTTGCAGATTCTGATAATCTTTTAATCTATCTTCTTTCAACCATTCACTTGCTAACGCCACTGCCGTTGGGTAGTCGTCCTTCATTTTTTCAATCACAGCTACTCCCTTTTCATAACCCATTTTTAGATCAAAATAGACATTTAATAAAATCGATAGATCCTCTAAAAATGGAATCGGTCCCTCTACTTGAATTTGTTTCCGACTCAAATATGGGGTTGTCCCCAGTAAATTTGTACTTCCTCCGTATTTATCCTTGGCAGCATAAGCGAGATTTTTAATCCCACTCATGTATAAAGCACCAAAGCAAAGTGGGCATGGTTCCATTGTTGTATAGAGCGTATAATGATTAACCTTGGTATGGACACGATTATCAAGTTTTAGCAATGCATTGATTTCAGCATGGGCAAGCTCATTATGAAAAACCACGGAATCTGACAACTCACTAAATACAGCACTTTTCCCTCTTGCAACAATTTCACCATCGGCATTTACAACAACCGCACCGATTGGGCGTGCTCCCTCCTGAAACGACCTCCAAGCCTCTTGGAAGCATTGGCGCCAGATATCATGTTTCGAACTTGCAAATTCCATATTTTAAACCTCTTTTCTAAAACTCTTATGATTATACTAATTGTAAAGTAATGGGAATAATTTTAGCAATAAAAATTCAAATAGAGACTGCCATATTGATAATTGATATAATCATTACAACATCACTCATGAAAAGAGGACTTCATTTGCAAGGAACGAATAAGAATACAGAAAAATTATGGACGAAATATTATTTTCTAACGTTTGTTTATGCTATGTCTACACAAATTGCCAATAATATGTTAATGACGGGTCTCCCCTTATATGCAATCCATCTAGGTGGCGATAATTCGATTTCAGGTATGCTGTTTGGCTTCTTCATGTTTGTAGCAATCATTTTCAGACCTCTTTTCGGCAAAATAATAGATGAAAAGAGTCGTAGAATGGTGCTAATTATTGGGGCTGTGGTAACTGCATTTATCACTCTTTCATACGTTGTTGCATTTTCAATTAGTCTTCTGTTGGTTATGAGAAGTCTACATGGAATAGGATTCAGTGCAACCACTAATGCATCCGGGACCGTTATTTCGGATATTGTGCCAAAACGTAGGTTGGCAGAAGGTGTTGGTTACTTTGGGTTATCCAATACACTCGCAACGGCAGTGGGACCAGCTTTAACGATCTATCTTATTCAACAGTTTAATTATCAAGTTCTTTTCATCGTTGCCGGTTTGATTGGCTTGATTTCGATCCTTTGTAGTCTATTTATTACATATGAAAAAGGAAAAACAAACGTTGAACGCAAATCATCAACTCGAAAAAGAAAAATATCAGAACTACTTTATGAAAAAACAGCTCTCCCAACAGCTTTAGTAACTGCTTTTGTATATGTTGGAATGGGTGTAGCGTTAACTTTTATTCCAACCTTCGCTCTATCTTTAGGTATCGAAGACATCGGTTTTTATTATACGGTGTATTCAATTGCCCTATTATTGACGAGAATTATTGGAGGAAAATTGGCTGATAAATATGGAAGTTCATTGGTCATTATCCCTGGATTAGTTATTATGACAATCTCATTTGTGGTTTTAGCCTATGCCCATTCCCTAAGTGAATTCATCATTTCAGGCATCCTTTACGGATTAGGATTAGGTTTTGTAGAGCCAGCGTTAAATGCTGTGATGATTAAGCTTTGCCCACCTAATCGAAGAGGCGCAGGGAACTCAACTTTTTTCACTGCCAAAGATTCGGGTAGTGGAATCGGAGCGATATGCTTAGGATTTATTTCCCTTCATGCTGGCTTCAAAGCGGTCTTTTTATATAGCGCATTAAGTATCATCTTCGCATTTTTTGCATATGTATTCATTCTGCGAAGGCAAATCATATATGTGAAAACAGCAGAAAGCTCTAATATACAGGAAGCATCAGTATAGAATCAAAGATGTATAGAAGTGCCAGGCACCCCATAGGTTCCTGGCACTTTGCATGTTTTTTGAAATAGAAGGAAAAAATGAAGAGGTAATTGGCAATATGTAAATCAACTAACTTGAGATAGATGGAGTAGGTTATGCAACATAAAAAATTCCTTATTTTATTCATTTCCTTTTCTATATTTATTATAGCTGGGTGTCAAAACCAACAAGAAACACGAATTAAAAATGGAGAAATCATGATTCAACCAAAAGATGAGATAATAAATTTAGCCGGATACTGGAATTTTTATCCTCATCGTTTGTTAAGTCCTAGTGATTTAGAATCTCAAAAATATACTCCCAAACAATCTATGAAAGTTCCAGGATATTGGGGTACTCATAAAGGGTACGGAACCTATCAATTGGATATTCACTTTCCTATAAATTCGCTTGGGCAAACAAAGGCCATCTATGTACCTCAAGTTTTCAGCGCTTATACACTATGGATTAATAATCATCTAGTTATAGAAAACGGAAAGGTTGCAAGTACAAAAGACCAAATGGTACCAAAAGGAGTTCCAAAAGTAATCTTTTTCAATGTTGCTCAGGAAAATACTCATGTTCTATTACAAGTATCCAATTTTCATTTTCGTGATACTGGAATTATGGGACCCGTTTATTTAGGAAATCCTTCTGTAATTGAACATAAATCGAAACGTGATACATTTATTGAATGGTTTAGTATTGGTGCTTTTTTTATTATCAGTTTTAATCATCTAAATATATTTTTTAACCGAAGAAAAGACCGTGTACCTCTCTATTTTGGACTATTTTGTCTCGTTTATGGTTTTAGAATCTTATTAGTTGGACAAACATCCATTTTGTACTTTTTTCCTGATTTAAGCTGGAATGTTGTGCTTAAATTAAATTTCCTTACTATTTTTTGTAGTGTACTCCTCTTTATAAAGTATTTTTCGTTAAAATTTCCTGCTGGGCAAAAGAAAACCCCAGTTCAAATTGTGATGATTCTTTCCTTATTTTCTACTGTAATCGTTCTTGTTACTGAATCAGATATTTTTACAAACTTAGTTTATATTCTCTATGTTTTATTACTTATCACGTTCTCTTACATACTGTACCTAATCATGAAAGGCATCAAATTAAAGCAGGTTGGCGCATATGTGATTGGTCTATCACTTTTAATATTGATTGGTACAGTGGTCAATGATCTTATGTATGACGCCCAAATGATTAATACCACTATTTTGTCACCGCTTGGAATTGTTGCCTTTATTGGGGCCCAATCCATTATCATAACTAAAAGATATGCTGAGTCGTTTTCTGAGAATGAAATGCTATCAAGTGAACTTGAAGCCACCCAAAAGGAAATTTTATTTACACTTGGGGAAATAACAGAAAATCGTTCTAAAGAAACCGGTAACCATGTTAGACGGGTAGCCGAATTTTCTAAATTATTGGCATTAAAATATGGCTTGTCCAAAGAAGAGGCAGAACTACTAAAAAGTGCTTCTCCCCTACACGATGTTGGGAAAATTGGTATTCCAGATTCAATCCTTAACAAACCTGAAAAATTAACGAAAGAAGAATACGAAATAATGAAAACTCATACCACCATTGGGTATCAAATGTTAAAACATTCGAACCGAAGGATCTTGGAGGCTGCAGCGATAATCGCTTTGACCCATCACGAAAAATATGATGGTAGCGGTTATCCAGAAGGCTTGAAAGGTGAAGGAATCCCTTTATACGGAAGAATCACCGCTATTTCAGATGTATTTGATGCCTTAAGCACCGATCGTGTTTATAAAAAGGCATGGGAGATGGATAAGATAATGGAATACTTCAAGGACCAAAAAGGGAAACATTTTGATCCTCAACTAGTCGACCTCTTTTTGGAGAATATAAATGAATTTGTTTTGATTAAGGAGTCTTTTAATGATAATTAAACAGTTGTTTTACGTAACTGGCTTTGCCCAGATAAGATGAACAGTATGTAACATGTAATGCTCTGATTTAACGATGGATAGTGGAGATTCTTCCACAAGCTTCAGAATGTCGCGATTCATATGGCACCCTACCCTTTTCATATAAAAAGAGTTTGTTTTATGTTGAAGCCAGGCAACGAATGAGTTTGTGCTGATCCCGTGTTCATAGAGAAGAATCTTCCCATCCTCCTTACACCAGGAAGCCATTTGCGTAAGTACCTTATCAGGATGAGGGTATGAGCAAAGAGACAATGATGAAATCACCGTGTCATAGTTTTTTTCAGGCAGAGCGATTTCTTCCACATTTCCAAGTCGAAAATCAACCTGACGCCCTTGTTCCGCTGCCACGATTCTTGCTTGGTCAAGCATTTTAGGACTAAAGTCGACCGCAGTGATTCTCGATAATGTTGGATAAAACTGAAAATTCATTCCCGCTCCAACCGATAATTCCAAGATATTTCCTGTGGCGGACTGTAGAAGCTTACTTCTTAGTCGAAAATCCATATTTTTTTGTTTGGCTCGTTTATAATACTTACCCGCTTGCTTATTAAAAATCTCAACTTGACGTTCGATGTTCATTTTAAACACCTCCATTTGTAGATATTAATGAATCACACTCTTTATGATTACAATAATTGTAAAGGTTGTTAAATATGTAAATCAATGGGCAAAAGAAAAAGAGCCCTGTTTAGGAGCTCTTCTACTCTATTTTTCTACTACACCAAGATATTCCTCTAATGTAAGTCCATGTTCTGTCATATATTTCGCATGTTCCACACCTACATAGCGAAGATGCCATGGCTCGTACATATAGCCTGTGATATCTTCTTTACCTTGTTGAAAGCGAATGATAAATCCAAATTCAGCCGCGTGCTCGGCAACCCATTTACCTTCCACGGTTTCTCCAAACTCTTGTACAAGCTGGTTATCAACACTATCACTTGTCACATCCATCGCAAGACCGGTTTGGTGTTCACTTTGCCCTGGTTTTGCACTAAATGTACTTGCTTCTTCTTCTCCATTTGCACGTACATAAGATTCATAGAGCATGCTCTGTGTACCATAAGAGCGGTAGCCAGATTGTGCATGTAGTGTAATTCCATCATTACTTGCCCTGGCAAATAATTGCTCAAGAGCATCAGCAGCCTCTTTTACCATATGTTTACGTTCCGATACGGACGTGGAAAATGCTACATTAGGAACCGCAAGATTTTGTGGTACATATGTTTCATCCAAAACCCCAACCTCTTTATTTACTAACAATAAAAATGGATCATTTGGATCAATGACTGGCTTC
Source organism: Ferdinandcohnia sp. QZ13 (assembly GCF_031324165.1). NCBI lineage: Bacteria > Bacillati > Bacillota > Bacilli > Caryophanales > Bacillaceae > Ferdinandcohnia > Ferdinandcohnia sp. QZ13. The sequence continues at coordinate 896,871 of NZ_JAVIVW010000001.1, forward strand.
GCATCTTCAGGAGCCACTTCTGTCTGTTCACCTGCCGTTTGGGTTTCAGGTGCGTCTACTTTTTCCGGCAATGCTTCCCCCTTGCTCTCTTTGCTTAAAGCCACTTTTCCAATCACGACTTCCTTAATCGAAGTATAGCTTTCTTGTAAAATATCAGAAAAAGCTTCCCTCGTAAAAAATAGAGAGGACGCCACCAATACAAGTACCAACCCGATGATTACTTTCTTCAATGTTATTCCTCTTCCCTAATCGATATCTTTTATCTCTACCTATCATTCTACTATATTTTACAAGAATCGACACAGGGAATTAGTTGTAAGTTTTTAGCATGAAGAAAGTACTAAGTGACCAATTAGCCATGGTCCACGGGGGTGCCACAGGGACGGTCCTTGTGGTTCCATGTTACCTTATCATCTAAAAACCGATCTGTTTTTGACACTACCTATCTCGGTTTTTATCAAATATCCACTTTCATATACTCATTTTAACTGTTATTCTTAATCTATCAGTTACCTTATTTGTTTTTTCTCAACTTAAAAAGGGTGGGATGTGTATGAGGAAAATGATACTTCTACTCCTATTGATTTCCCTAGTTCTTGTGGTAGGAGCTACGATTATCGGTGTTAAGAATAAGGATAGAGATATCCTCCTATATCACGGAAATGTGTACTCAAATGCAACCGACCTGGAATGGTTTCAAAAGAAAAAGAACGGTTTCCAAAAAGGAGAGAAAATGGGTGAATCAAATAAAGCGTTACTCTTCATGTGGAATTTTTCAGCAACAAAATTACCAAAAGGAATAGCTGTGTTTTCTACAAATGATACGGGAGTATTTATAGCGGAAACGAAAGATGGAGATCTCCTCTATTATATACGGCAGCTTAAGGAATGAATCATTTACTCATCATACCGAATTCATCATCTCTGAAAAATCTCTAACTAGGTTACCTAATATGCAAAACAAGCCACTCACTATTGCGAGTGGCTTGTTTATATGATTTATCCTTATAAAAACACCCATCCCCCATTAAATTTCTCCATCACCCACTCGTTATGCATAATTTGGTAACACAATCAAATCCTAACAGGAGTGGAACTTATTTGGTGGTGGTGGAATGCATTTCTCGCGTACTCAGTTAATTTTTGTTCTCATCCTTTTTATTGGGATCTCTAATCATGTGCTCATCATGCCCCATTTGCTTACAGCAGGAAAACGTGATGCATGGGTATCTGTATTGTTTGCCTATGCAATCCTCCTGTTATGGGGATTCATCCTTTATTTAATCATGAAAAAAAATCAACAGCGACTCTGTCTTTATGACTGGATCACAACACGAGCAGGAGTCTTGGTTTCTCGCGTAGTCATCGCCATCCTTGTGATCTATGTTTTCTTGATTAGTGCGATTTCATTTTATGATTTGATTCAATCCGTCAATATTTATTTTTTACCGCATACACCAACCTTTGTTGTGATGCTTCCTTTTCTTTTGATTTGTATTTGGTCAGCTTATAGTGGCTTAAAATCGATCGTCTATGTGTCCACGATATTATTGCCGATTGTTTGGGTGCTTGGAATTTTTGTAGCTACGTTTACTTTTAACGAAAAAGATTATTCCTATTTATTTCCTGTTCTTATCGAAGGTTATCAACCCGTTGTAAAAGGGGCCATTATCGTTCTTGGAGGAAGCGCAGATTTCCTTGTCTTGTTACTTCTTCAGCATCACGTAAAAAAATCGTTTACGTTTTTTAACCTTTTCATAATGATTACGATTTTAGCTGGTCTAATCCTAGGTCCAACAACGGGTTCCTTGGCATCATTTGGTCCAGCGGTTTCCTCTGATATGAGGTTTCCAGCTTTTGAACAATGGAGACTTATTACGTTGGGAAATTATATTTCCCATGTTGACTTTTTGGCGGTGTTTCAATTATTAAGTGGCGAACTTATCAGGGTTTCATTAGGTCTTTACTTATTGGCAGATATGGTTAAATGCCATACCACGCCTTCTAAAAAAAAGAAGATGTACATGGTCACCTCCATTCTCTTTGCTTTATTGACGTTCCTTCCATTAAGTGACATGTGGGTACAAACACTGATTGGAAGATACTTTTATCCAGCTGCATTTATAAGTGCTGTGATAATTTCGTTGGCTTTATTGATTATTTGCTACTTGCCAATGAAGAAAGGAACCCGAAGCCTATGAACATGAAAGAATTCGATCATTTATTAGCAAATGAAAACTTGACTTGCGGTGAAGTCAAACATTTTTTTCGTCATTATGCCGATATTAAATTTATACCGATTGAAAACGATGAGTTTCTTCAAGCTTTTTATTGCAAAGGAATGCTTGATTCATCACAGTTAAACGAGTATTTTAACCGAATCGTCCTAAGCATTGGGCAAGAGGAACCACGCAAGTATTCCCAAGAGCTCCCACCTGTCCAGCATATAAAAAGCATGCAAGAAATGGTGAATCTTGTGTTTTCTGGTTCACTGATTATTTTTAGAGAAGGAACCACTTTCTTTCATGTGTTCGATATTAGCAAAGTGCCAAAACGAAACCCTCAAGAATCAACGACTGAGGTTTCGATTAAGGGACCGAAGGATAGTTTTACCGAAGAAATAAATGTAAACATCTCTTTAATTCGAAAAAGAATGAAGTCAGATCAGCTTTATTCTGAGAATTTCAGCTTAGGAACGCTTAGTAAAACAGAGGTTTCACTGCTTTATTTACATGATAAAGCCAATATGGACATTATTGCGGAAGTTAGGAAGCGGCTCACTACCTTTCAAGGCGAAAGTGTAGTAAGCAGTGGTCAATTAGAACAATGGCTTTCAGATCGTACATTTTCCTTGTTTCCCTTATTTGATTATGTGACACGCCCTGATTATGTTATAGAATGCATGTTGCGCGGAAGATTTATAGTAATCGTCAATGGATCACCCTCTGTGTTAATTGGACCTATTAATGTTTTTGAACTCATTAAATCGCCGGAGGATGTTCATTTCCCTTACTATTTCGTTCTGTTTGGACGGTTTATTCGAATTGTCGGTTTGTTGATAGCCATTTTTCTACCGGGATTTTGGGTTTCACTAGCTTCTGTCAATATTGACCAGTTGCCCTTCGCATTATTAGCCACTGTTGCTGTCTCACGTGAAGGTTTGCCATTACCTGTTGGACTAGAAGCTATCTTCATACTCGGTTTGTTTGAATTGTTAAGAGAAGCTGGAATTCGAATGCCAACGATTCTTGGGCAAACGGTATCCATTGTCGGAGGTATCATTATAGGTGATGCAGCGATTCGGGCAGGTCTTGCATCACCAACGATGATTGTTGTCATTGCCTTAACAGCTGTCGCAAGCTACACACTTGTGAATCAATCATTGGTTGGGACAGTTAGTATACTTAGAGTTTATACGTTATTAATATCGATTTTTTTAGGAGTATATGGGCTTTTTGTTGGGTTCTTTAGTGTTCTAATTTATCTATCTAAATTGGAGTCCTTTGAAGTGGCTTATCTTGAACCAGTTTCTTCATTAACATTTAAAGAATATCTAGCAGCCTTGTTTGTGAATCCCTTTAAACGAAAAAAATTTGGAATATCATTTATTCAGAAGCGGAGAAAGTAGGATGAAGCGAAAAATAACCTGTTCAATTACTTTTTTTCTATGTCTTGTCCTTGTTACTGCTTGCAACAATGACATCGCTGAAATCGAAAATCAAAACTTTGCAACTGCCATCGGCGTCGATTATCAAGATGGGAACTATTTGCTTTCGATTCAAATGATTGGATTAACGTCTGTTGCCAAAAGTGAAGGTGGTGAAAAAGGTCCACCTGAAGTGTATGTTTCCCAAACGAGTGGAAAAACCTTTATCGATGCGTTTTTTAAAGCCTATCATACCTCGCAGGAACGGATTCTATGGGCACATGTCACCGCAATTGTCTTGAGCGAAAGTGCATTAGAAAAAGGATTGGATAGTATATTTGATGGCTTGACACGATACTATGAATTCCGTCCAACTCCATGGATATTCGGGACAAAGAGCTCCATACTTGATGTTTTATCTACAACTGGATTTTTTAATCAACATTCATTAAATACGATTCTTCATAGTCCAAAAAGTTCATACGAACAAAGCTCGACTATCAAGCCTGTCAAATTAAATCAATTTGTACGTGAATTTTTTGACCCAGGTCGAACTACGTATATCCCTTCGCTTTCAATTGATGATACTCAGTGGAAGAAAAATAAAAAAAATGAGGGGAAACTAGCAATTGATGGTGCATTTTTTCTAGGTAATCAAAAATACAAAGGCTATTTTCCATATGAGAAAATAAAAGGCTTGCGCTGGCTGACACCAGAAACAGTACGCGCATCCCTACTAGTACCGAACGAAACAAAACCTGAATTTATAACGGTCCTTGATCATGAAATGGTAAAAATTCATCCCGAAAAACAAGACGGAAGGTTCCGTTTTACCATCCTCTTCATGGCAGATGGACAAGTAAGTAATCGCATAACGAACAATACGCTCAATGTCAATGCGATGGAGACGTTTGTTAAAAAGGGGGTCATTTCAGAGATACGACAATTATATCAATTGGGCCGAGAGCATGATGTTGATTTCTTGAACTTAGAGCATCAGCTATACAGAAAGCACCCTGCTGAATGGAAAAAGCTAAAAAGCAAGGATGCCTTACTTCAAGATGACAGCATAAAGTCGATAGAAGCGCATATCACATTCGAACATTCAGGGTCATTCAAAAATCGGAAAATCGAGATTAAAGAATGATTATCAAGAAAAAACACCTGACGCAACTCGTCAGGTGTTTTTGAAATTACGATATAGAAGCATCTTTGAATATGTTTTCATTTACATTTAACCCAGAGAAAGGTATTGTATGATCTTTGTATTGAAATACTAATAAAAAAAATCCCTTAAATCGGGAGTGAAACCATTGAAAAAAGATAAAAAGAGTACAAGTATACATATTTTCCTTCTTTTCATCGTCATTTCTGTATTGGTTTGGTCGGGAATAAAACCTGACACATATAGAGATTGGGCTTTAGAAGTATTTCCGGCAGTTCTTGGTCTAGTTATTCTACTATCTACATACAAAAAATTTGGTTTTACAACTTTAGCCTATGTGATTATTGCCATTCTTTGCATTCTTACCTTTGTTGGCGGTCATTATACATATGCGAAAGTGCCTCTTTTTAATTGGATCAAAGAGGAATTCCATTTAAACAGGAATCACTATGATCGGTTTGGACATTTCCTAAAAGGGCTGTTAGCAATTGTCATTAGAGAAATCATTATAAGAAAAACCGAGTTGAAGAAAGGATTTTGGGTAAATACTTTTGTTTTAAGTGCGGTCTTAGCGATTGCAGCCCTATATGAAATTATTGAGTGGCTGGTTTCTAAAATAGCACATGGAGGAAAGGCGGCAAAAGACTTTTTAGGTACTCAAGGTGATATATGGGATACCCAATGGGACATGTCTTTAAGCTTTATAGGAGCAATTCTTGCATTACTTATTTTCAGCAAATATCATAGTCGTTTAATTACTAAATTATCAAGATATCCAAAAGACACCTGACTCAGCTTGTCAGGTGTCTTTGTAATTACGATATACTTTTCTCTTCTCATCTTATTTGTATGGATTTTGAATCGAAGAATAGCTTGTTTAGGAAAGGCTTATGGCTAGCCATTAGAGATCGAAATCCAGCAAGTACCGTTCACCAAAATCAAGCTTTATAGTTAAAACAAAAGATTAAAATCAATTGCTATTCTCTACATGTTCGCCTGTTTATTACTCACAACAAATCTACACTTTGGATAATTACCGCAACCCATAAAAGCACCGTACTTACCTTTTCGCACAACAAGGTCCGCACCACATTTAGGGCACATATCAGCATTAATTTTATATTGATAAAAACGTTGTGAATCTTTGATATTCTTTACATGCTGCTTTTTCTGTTCGCCATCGGCTTTTAAAGTCTTTTCTAGCCTTGCCGCAATCTGTCGGACTTGTCCAGTAGTTAATAAAACTTTTTTATGAGCATGAATCGTACTTACAAGACGAGATGAATACACAACGCTTGTATTCGGCCCGCTGATTTCTATTTTTTTTAAAATAGCACGATTACTAAAAGAAACGATAGATTGATAGAGTTCTTCATTCTCGGTCCCTAAGTACTCCTGTAGGGCTTTTATGTGCGCGTAGTTTTGCCATATTGGATTATAAAGCTTTTCTTTGCGCTTATAGATTACTTGTGTCCAATATTTACTCTTGGAATCACCGTAAATCCACCCCTTATAATTCTTTGTTTCAATTACAAAAATTCCATAAGGAGACACGACAACATGGTCAATTTGAGATGCTTTTCTATTTTTTAGTGGTACTAAAACATCGTTAAAAACCTGATATTTTTCTTTATCAAGCTTGTTTAAATAAAGACGAACGGATACTTCTCCTAGGAATCCTTTAATTTTAGGTAATCCAAAACTAACCAGAATGGCAAATAAAATTAAACTTATTAGTAGTTCCATCTCTTATCCCCCTTTGTACCATTTAACACTAAGCTAACTTCAATATTTTTCTAGATTATACCACAAAAAATTACATTTTTTGTTAATGAATATTACTAAAAAAAAGAGCCGTATGACTCTTCTTTCTTTTGAGCTAACTATTACCCAGCTTCTATTATTCCAATTATTTGTTTAAACACACTCGAAGGTTTTTTAATTAATTCTTCATACTCAATTACATTATTAGCATGATTATGAATGATGTTCATTTGTTACTTTCTCTATAAGATTTGCCAATTTAAATTAATATTTTGTTCTCAATAGCCACTTGTCCTAACTCCTTTAATTTATAAACATTCTAATTTCAGTTAAAATTTTGCCCGAATTTAAATTTCACAACACATTCTTATTCGCCCTACCCACCATATACGAAGGCATTTCCTCCCTCAGCCTCCACACAAAGCTCATTGGTTTGTTTCCTTCATGATTTACATAGTCGGCTGTTCCGAGAAATACAAATGGTGCTGTGTGGCCATGTTCTTGTTTGTATTCCCTGACAAAGAGCGCGATTTGATAATTGTTTTCTCTATGATGAATATAGCGTTGTGCCGTTGGGCTGTGTTTGGCTACTTTACTTTGTGTTTGCCAGTGAAATAACTTTTCGTTAATCGCATAGTCTTCATACAATGTGGACGGCGAGAAATCCTTTTCTGACTTATTTAATGTGATGAAGAAAATGTCTAAATTTTTATCTTGGAAGTACTTTACCCCTTCCCGGAATGCTGGTGTTTTATCTTCATTATAATATTCGAGTGCAGCCATTACTTGTGCTGTCGAATAGCTGCAATGTACACGTAATGGCGTAATAAATGAGAAGTCATTCTCAATCTCCAATGTTTCGATTGAGTTGAATTGATACTGTAAGATCTCACGTATTTCTTCACGGAAATCGTGATTCGATAATATTTTTGCAACCCCATCCTCAATTGACAATAATCCTTCTTTTTCTGGATATGCTTTGTAGAAGGAATAATAAAACATGTTAAGCATGATGCGTTCTTCTTCATTTCGAACAATACCCTCTTCAATATAATGAAGTAGGAATTTTAACAATGTACTTGAATTCAAGAAAAATAAATTCTGTAAACGGCTTGTTACGAAGTTCTCATGCTCCCAATGGAAATCATCCTTCAGTCCCGCTTCTACCATCATTCTTGTAAAACTGCGATTTCGGTTTCTTCCATAAAAATCATAAATCGACATTTGATGATGCTTTAAAAAATTACTTAAGGTTAGACGTTCATTTGTGTCTTGCTCAAAAAACTTCATCTTAGCAACTAGATTCCCACGTGTATGGCTGCTTGATTTAATATTTCTTAGAATGTATTCCTTAGCTTGTTTTTCAAGCTGAATGAAACTTCCTTTTGGAACATTCAAAAAGCCGTTTTCAACATAATAAGATACGGAATGCTTTGTTTTTCCGATTAATGATCGGAACTTTTCTTCAAAGTTATAATTTTTATGGGCTTGTCCTACAAAATCAAGGACAGTTAGGCATTCCTTTCCATCAGCAAGTCTCAACCCACGCCCCAATTGCTGAAGGAAAACCGTTAAGGATTCTGTTGGACGTAAGAACAAAATCGTGTTGACCTCAGGAATATCGATTCCTTCATTATATAAATCCACAACAAAGATAAATTTAATTTCTCCATCTACTAGCTGATCCTGAGCATCTCTTCTTACCTTCGAATCAACATTTCCATATAATGCGACTGATGGTATGCTAGCTTTGTTGAAAAACTCAGCCATGTATTTTGCATGTTCAATCGACACACAGAAACCAAGCCCTTTTACCTCATCGACGTCGGTAACATATTTATAAAGGCTTTTGACAATTTGATTGCTGCGAATCTTATTTGAAGTGTAAACATTCTCTAGTTCCTTTATTTCGTATCCTTTACGACTCCACTTTAGCTTTGAAAGATCAACAGTATCTGTCACACAAAAATATTGAAACGGACTTAGAAGCTTTCGATTAATCGCCTCGGTTAATCTCATTTCTGCTGAAATTGTATCCTCAAAATACGGTAGAATATCTTTTCCGTCCATTCTTTCCGGGGTTGCCGTTAATCCCAGTAAGATTTTCGGTTGATAATGATTTAATAGCTTTTGATAGGACTCCGCAGCCGCATGGTGAAATTCGTCAACAATAATAAAGTCATAATAATCATAAGTGGTATGCTTATAAAGCTCCCTACTGTTAAAGCTTTGGATACTGACAAATAGATGGTCCAATGAGCTTGGTTGGTTATTTCCAACTAAAAGGTCCCCGAAATTCGGATCCTTTAAAATTACTCGAAATGTATCTAAGCTTTGTTTTAAAATCTCTTCACGATGAGCAACAAATAATAGCTTCGCGGAGTGTTTATTTTTAGCTTTGAAACGCTTATAGTCAAATGCTGAAATGACTGTCTTTCCTACACCCGTTGCTGCAACAAGTAGGTTTCGATATCGACCGAAAACTTCCCTCTCAACCTGTAATTTTTCAAGAATTTCCTTCTGATACAAGTAGGGTTGGATATCAAAAAGAATGGGTTGATTACTTTGGTTTTGCATTTTCGATTTTGATAATGCTACTTTAAGTCGGTCTTGGTCCTCCTGTTTATCTTTATTGAACAGCACGAACTCATGATCGTTCCAATAGCTTTCAAATGTCGCCTCAAACTTTTTTACAATATCAAAAGAATCCTTTTCCGTTACCTTGATATTCCATTCCAAGCCTGAGGTAAGCGCAGGGTTCGAAATATTTGAGGATCCAATATAAGCTGTGCTAAAACCAGTCTCCCTTTTAAACAAATATGCTTTGGCATGCAGCCTAGTTCGATCAACATCATAGGAAATTTTCACTTCTGTATTTGGTAGTTGACTTAGCTCATAGATGGCCTTATAATCGCTCGCTTCCATGTATGAAGTCGTTATAACACGAAGCTTCTTACCTTCCTGCTCTGTGAATTCCTTTAATTCATTGATTAAGATTCGTAAGCCACTCCATTTTATAAAAGAAACAAGCATTTCAATTGAATCTGCAGTCAGGATCTCCTTTTTCAATTCACCAAGCATATTTGGCTCATAGTTTGACCCAGTAAATAGTGAACTTTGAGAAATAGGGGTTACTGGCCGAATGACCTCCCCTTTACGAATACTGCGAATTGAATTCATTTTGGTATAAATGGAAGTTAGGACTTCCCCTTCTTCTTCGATTTTAAGACTTTTAAATTCTTCTTCGTCTAGACTTTCACTTAAAACAGTGATGATTTCATTACAAGTCCGTATTTGATCGAGTAGAGCCTGTCTATCATCATTTTGGTTATCCCTTACAAATTTGAGAGCTCTTCTAGTAACGGTTGATATGTATGATGAAAGTAACTTTCTTGCCTCTTCTGTATCTATGGGCTCCTTGCCAATGTCGTATTTTTCAATATCAAGACTAGCAAGATCCTTTTTTAATTTTTGCGAAATAATTTCTTCGTAAATCCCCTGCTTAAGCATGGTGTCACCTCTACATAATTTTATCCTTTAGTAAATAGTTTCCATTACCCTGTCGAAAAATCCTTCTTTTCACCTAAGAAAGTAATATTGTGGTAGTGATATGAAATAAAAAAACTAGTTCAGTAAGCGAACTAGTTTTTTAATATTACTTTATTGATTCATTTATACCTTCACTCATATCATAATCAAAACAAAGTTGGTATAATTCAATAATTTCTTCTTCAGAAGGGATTCTTGGATTGTTCGAAGGGCTCCCACTTGCAAGAGCATCTTTCGCCATTTTTCCTACTACTTTGTCTAATTCATGTTTTTTGATTCCCCACTCCTTCATATTAGGGATATTCAAATTTAGACAAAGTTTCTTTATTTCTTGTACTACATAATTAGCTATTTCCTCATCTGTATAATTGCTTAGCTCTGGTTTAATAAACCGTCCGATAGCAGCTAACCTATTAATGCAAGCTGATTTACTATATTCCAAAATGGCCGGTAGCAGCATGGCATTTGAAACTCCATGCGGGACATGAAATATGGCTCCTATCGGTCTAGACATCCCATGAACCAAACAAACAGATGCATTAGAAAATGCAATACCTGCCTTTAAGGCGCCTAATGACATTTTTTCTCTTGCGCCTATATTATTCCCATTCTTATATACTTCTTCAATATTTTCGTATATTAATTTTATTGCGGATAAAGCAAGGGTGTCTGTAAATGGATGTGAACGTCTTGAAATGTATGCTTCAATGGCGTGCGTTAGGGCATCCACCCCAGTTGCTGAAGTGATATGTGTAGGAGAAGAAAGTGTGAGTGTAGGATCAACAATTGCGACTTCTGGTAAAAACATCGCTTGTTTAATCATCATTTTTACATCATTACGTGTATTTGTTATGACTGTAACATCCGTTGCTTCTGAGCCAGTACCTGCAGTGGTGGGAATGGCAATTAGAGGAATCGCCTTTTTATCAGCCATTTTTTTGTTGCCCATAAAGTCACTGATTTCTCCACCATTCGTAGCCAATACCGCAACCGCTTTTCCAGTGTCAATACAACTCCCTCCACCTATTGCAATAATGATGTTACATTTATTTTGTTTACATATCTCAAGGGCTTCATCTACAAATAGATCAGTCGGTTCGGAATCAATTCCTAAATAGGTTGAACAAAGAATCCCTTCTTCATTTAACATCATTTTGCAGTGATCAACATAACCCAGATCCTCCATAACCTTGTCACTGATGATAAGAGCTCTAGTACCTAGCTTCCTTGATTCAACTCCTAATTGTTTAAAAGAATCATACCCATAAAAAATAGCTTTAGGCATATAGACACTTGATATTGAATTCATGCTTTCCCTCCCTGGTTTGTTTACTTAAAATGGGTAGCGTCCATTTTTCCTTTCACGTTTCACCTATTAATCATTTTATTCAACAACAATTATTAAAAGACTCCTAGTTTTGGTTTTGAGACATCTCTGTGATTACGTATTTTACACCGTCATGGTCATTCCCACTTTCTTTACATGCAACATATGGCATATGTTTCACTTCGACAATTTTTATGTTTGGTAGTTAATTTCCATATTCGCATAAAAAATCCTTCTTATACAATCATTTCGCTGGAAGCTTGTCATATTCCTACTGAACTAAAAATAAACTGTACCAAACGAATAGTTTTATGGAAGGGGGAGTACAATGTCAGATAATAGTTTTTCAGCACCTTGGCATCAGGAAGGAACTAGTATATCAAGGGCTGATGGAGATTCACTGGACCGATTACTTGATTTTAACGAAAAGCATAATCGAAAAAAATCCATGCATCGATTTTTCTTATATACGTTAATTGGATATGCCTTCTACACCATTATTAAGTATTTCGTATACACCCCATTTGCGTTTGGAAATACTGCATTTTTCGATATGCTGTTTTCTAATAAAAATATAGCTAGGGACGTATTTTTTGGGGCAGTGTTATACTTCACTTCAAAATTCACCTTTGATTTAAAAGAAAAAGCGAAAGATGAATATCACTCCCTACGAAATGAAATTGTTGATTTATCTAATAAAGAATGGGTAAAAAAATATGATGATCAAACAAATAAAGAAATCTATGAATATGTGAAAAAACATGATATAAAAATAAATCATAAAACAAAATAGATGATAAGAAAGGCTGCCTTCCCCACGCTTTAGCACATTGGGGAGGCAGCCTTTTGTGGTTTATACACACACCTCATTTTATCCTCTTTGATTTGGGAAGCATTTTCCTACCAGGAGAAACGTCCCGGTTGTATCGTTATTCATTGGAAATATGAGTTTCGACCTAAGTTTATCTAAGGACAAGTTCTCTTATCAGAATTTTCTAAATGATATAAACTTTATCGTGTACTATGAATCTAGTAAGAGGAGGCATTTTATGAAAAAACTAGTTATATCATTTGGACTTACCACAACTCTCGCATTTGGGGCCATTGCAACACCTGCAGTATTCGCAAAACCAATCGAAGTGACACAATCTCAGAAGGAGAAGTTCTTTGATCACAAGGTGATTAATCAACTTAATGTGAACAATATTTATAACAATATTGCTCACCTTTCAGAAACACCACGTGTCGCAGGGACGGAAGCAGAACACAACGCTGTTCAATACATAAAAGAACAATTCGAATCCTACGGATATGAAACTGAAATTCAACCGTTTACTTTCTATGGCTATACACCTCCAAGTTCAATCGAACTTTCGGTAAATGGCTATGATGGTTCCCTCCACCCAAGTTCCTTCACATACACAGTCAACGGGGATGTATCAGGAGAACTTGTCTATGCAGGATTAGGAACAGTTGCAGAACTTCAAAACACTGACCTTACTGGAAAAATTGCTCTTATTAAGCGTGGCGAGATCTCGTTTGCAGAGAAAGTGTTGAATGCTGCTGAAAAAGGAGCTTTAGGCGTCATTATTTTCAACAATACTTCAGGGGCTTTAAATGGGACTCTTGGAGAAGCGAATGATAAGTATGTGCCAGCTGTTGCTTTAACAAAAGCAGAAGGTGATGCCCTTTATGAGGCAATGGTAAGTGGAGAGGTTCTTCATACCTCCCTTCAGGTTGAAGGTGCAAGAGCAGGTGAAAGCATTTCTCACAATGTAATAGCAACAAAGAAGCCAACAAATAAGAAAAAAGATACAAATGATGTAATTGTTGTTGGGGCGCACCATGATTCCGTGGCGGGTGCACCTGGAGCAAATGACGATGCATCGGGCACAGCTATGACACTTGAGTTAGCCCGTGTATTTAAAGATATTCCTACAGATACAGAAATTCGTTTCATCACGTTTGGTGCCGAGGAACTTGGGCTAATTGGTTCTGCACATTATGTAGCAAGCTTACCAGAAGACGACCTCAACCGTATTATTGCAAATTTTAATTTAGATATGGTAGGAAGTCGTGATGCAGGTAATTTAACAATGGCAACACTTGATGGTCAACCAAATCTAGTTACTGAGCTTGCCCAAGCATCAAGTACAAGACTGAATGGGGAGCCTACTCCATTTTATGCGGGTGGTAGAAGTGACCATGTTCCATTTGCAGAAGCTGGAATCCCAGCTGCCTTATTCATTCATAGTCCATCTGAGCCTTGGTATCATACACCAGAAGACTCACTAGACAAAATTAGTAAAGAAAAACTCCAAGATGTTGCTGAAATCGTAGGTTCTGCCATCTATGATCAAGCTCGTTTTGACAATATGGGACCAAAACCTAAAAAAGGACCTAAAGTAAAAGCAGACCCTGAGTTATATCATGAGCAACCTTTAAAATAAGATAACTCCATAAACAACGAGCAGGGTCATTTGCCCTGCTTGTTAGGAAACAATTAACCATCCTCCTCATACCTTTAGTAGTAAAAAGGAAGGTAAAACATGTTAAACAGAGTGTCAGAACGCTTTTCGAGTTTGATTCAGCGGTATTTGCCTGATGCATTCGCTATTTCTGTGTTGATGACTTTCTTTGCGTTCCCTTGGCCTTTTTTACGACTCCTGCTAATTAGTGAATGATATTTCAGCATCTCTGTTGTTACGCCATTTTTTTAAATTGAATGAAGTCTCTATCCCCTAATAATGAATGGCGGATAACGTTTCATAACCCCAGGACGTGTAAACGCGCACTTTCATAAGTAGGATATTCTCCCTCTCCCCCTCAACTTGCATGTAGGGAGTCCATAGTTCAATTAATTCGTGCACCTTATATTTTATGGTCGTAATAAGGTCTCTTATCTCAAAAAGGTGCCTGCCCCACACTTGATTCATACAAGGGGACTGTTCTTGTGGTTCCAAGGACCGGAAGAACCATCCCTTTGGTTATTTTTCTGCATCTTTAGCTTGTTGTAAGTACTTTTTATCTTTCATAAATATGGTCCAGAAATAGATGAATCCAGGAAATAGAATGGCGAATCCAATAATATATGTTGTAAAAACAGCTCGGAAAGAATTTGGATCGGTAAAAGCTGATTCAATCGTAATATCCGGATAGATGATATATGGCAAGTGTGCTTTACCATAAACGTAACTAGCAACCAAATATTGAATGGTTATCGCTATTACAGATATTCTTGGCATCCCTCGTACTCCTTTTTCGAAAAAAGATGGAAGAAATAACCCTAATCCTCCTATTAAAAATAATCCTACTGATAAAAATAGTAAAGGTAGGTCCTCAATCATCCGAGTATATAACCAGGGTGCCTCATCTTTTAACGTGAACATAATAAAGAAGGCCATGACTAAGGATAAAGGTCCTAATATTTGTCCATCTCTTAGGTACACTTTATATGCATCCATTTCCTTTGATACCTTCGAATAATCAGCTAATAATAAGGAGGATAAGAACAATGTACTGGTAATCGCAAATCCTATAAAAGCATATTCATTGGGGCTTGTAAAAAGGGTTTGCAAGTTTAAATTAGCCGTACCATTCTCATAATCAATGTAATGTCCATGAGTAATAGGTAGGACGCTAATTAATATACCGGGTATTATAATACCAGTAATCCCTGAGATATAAGTTAAGGGTTTTCGGTACTCCGTAGCAATATTCGAAAATACCAAAAAAGCACTCCTAAGTGCCAATAAGAGTAAAATCATACTTCCTGGTAGTAGAAGAATTGTTCCTAACGTATAGGTTGCATTTGGGAAAAGGCTATATATAGCTACTACTAAAGCAACGATAAATGTGTTTGTTACTTCCCAAGTAGGGGATAAATAACGATTTGCAATATTAGTAGCACTTACATTGTCTCGATTTAAATAAATCATCGACCAAAACCCTGCTCCAAAATCCATTGTTGCCATGACAGCATAGATAAACACAAATCCCCACAGAACAGTAATAGCAATAAGAGCATCAGCCATGTTGACTTCCTCCTAAGAATTTGAACCGAATAAAGGAATACCTTTTTTTTCAGCTCTATTGAAATCATCAAACACTGTATTCTTTTTAAAATAATACAAAAGAACGGTAACAACCGATATCCCTAAAATTAGGTAGACACTAAAGAATAAAATGGATAAAACACCTAAGTTCGTTGCAGTAGTTGCAGCATCAGCTGTTTTTAATACGTGATAAATAACCCATGGTTGACGGCCTGTACAAGCGAAAATCCAGCCGCTTTCTATTGCAACAATTGCTAGTGGACCTGAAAGAACCATGATCCAAAGATAGATTTTTGGAAATCGCTTTTTCTTTAATGGTTTTTTCCATAACAGTCCAAATAAAGAAATAAGAATGAGTAGAGAACCAATTCCAACCATGACATTAAAAAGAGTGTGTATAAATAATGGGGGCCATAGCTCTTCAGGAAAATCATTTAATCCGACAACGACTGTATCAAAGCTATTCCCAGCTAGAAAGCTTAAAGCCCAAGGTATTTCTACGGCCCACTTCACTTCTTCTGTTTCCCTATCAGTAAAACCACCAATTGCTAAAGGAGCATGTGATTGAGTTTCAAACAAACCTTCAGCAGCAGCAAGTTTTTCAGGTTGATATCTATGTAAATATTGAGCTGATTCATGCCCATTAATAGCCGTTAGAAAAGAAAAAATACCGCCAATGACAAGACTGATCATTAAAGCTTTTTGATGGAATAAATAAAGTCTTGATCCATATTTATTTCTTAACATTTTGTATGCAGAGACAGAACCAACTACAAATGCACCGACGACATAGGCTGATAATGCAACATGTAAAGCAGTGACAAAAAAGCTTGGATTAAAAAAGGCAGCCCATGGATCAATATCTACAAATTGTCCGTTTTCATAGCGAAAGCCTGCTGGGGTTCCTTGAAAAGCATGAACATTTGTAATTAATACTGCAGATGCAAGTGCACCTAAAGCCACTAAAGTTAAACTGACAATCCTCATCCATGGGGCTATTCTTTCCGCAGCATACACATAAATTGACATAAAAAGAGCTTCAACAAAGAATGCGTAAATTTCAATTTGAAAAGGAAGTGGCATAACACGTCCAACAACTTCCATGAAACCTGGCCATAATAAGGACAGCTGCACACCTGCTATGGTGCCTGTCGGAATACCAACTCCAAGTAGAACCGCAAAAGCTTTGGTCCAACGCTTTGCCATCACAACATATTCATAGTTCTTCGTTTTCTGATATATTAGCTCCGCAGTAAGAATCATAAAAGGTAACCCAACACCAATTGTTGCAAATATGATATGAAAAGCCATTGTTGTACCGAATAAGGATCGTGCTATTAATAACTCATCCATATACCTTTACATCCCTTCCCAATTTTTCCATCCAATGTATTTTCTTCTTGAACGAGGAAAAATATGTAAGGAACAATTTTAAATTCCATGCATTAATAACAATTTGAAACATTTAACGGATAGCGGGTTATCTCCATTTTAATCAGACATATAAAAATCCTTACCATCATACCTTTTGTAGTAAAAGGAGGGGAAAACATGTTAAACAGAGTGTCGGAACGCTTTTCGCGTGTGATTCAGCGGTATTTGCCAGATGCATTTGTTATTGCTGTGTTGATGACGTTGTTTGTATTTGTCTTGGCTTTTTTTACGGCGCCTGCTGATCCGATGAATTTGTTTCAGTCGTATGGGGATGGATTTTGGACTTATTTAGCTTTTACGATGCAGATGGTGCTCTTGCTTATGACAGGGATGGTTCTTGCTTCGGTTCCATTCGTCCGAAGAGGCTTAGAGGCAATTTCAGCTAAAGCCAATACGGCAACAAAGGCCTATTTATTTACGTTTTTGATTTCTGCTGCCGCGTATTACATTAACTGGGGACTTGCGGTGGTTGTTGGTGCTATCGTCGCTCGTGAGGTCGGAAAAAGAAATAAGAATGCCCACTTCCCACTGTTGGTCGCATGTGCATACGCACCTACAGTACTTTATACTGCAGGACTTTCCAGTTCCATCCTTCTAACAATCGCTACAGAAAATCACTTTCTAGCTGATGTAATGGGTGTTATCCCAACCTCTGAAACGATCTTCCACCCGGGTACGATTATCATTTTCTTTACACTACTTATTACCATTCCTATTTTTATTCTACTCATGGCGCCGAAAAAGAATATCATCCCATATACGGCAAAACCAGAACAGCCACAGGTAGAGATGGTATCCAATGATGAAAAGAATTCGCCTGCCATACGGTTAGAAAACACACCTGTTTTGGGAATTTTAATTGGTTTAGTTGGAATCATTTATGTATTGCTTCAGTTCTCAAAAAGTGTGGATTTAAACTTGAACCTTATTAATATTCTATTCTTATCACTGGGCTTGATTTTCCATCGTTCACTTGGACAATACGGAAAGGCTTTTAAAGAAGCAGCGGGCTCCATCTCCCCTATTATTCTACAATTTCCATTCTATGCGGGAATTATTGCACTACTAGGTAGCTCTGGGCTTGCAGATGCGATTATTACCGGTATGACATCGATTTCGAACGCCGATTCATTCGGTGTGTTCACATACTGGACCGCCGGACTTGTCAACATCCTAGCACCATCTGGCGGTGGCCAATGGGCACTTCAGGGACCACTTCAAGTTCCTGCCGGGATTGAGCTTGGTGCCGACCCAGCGGTTGTTGCCATGGCTGTCGGCTGGGGAGATGCATGGACGAATCTCATCCAACCGTTCTGGGCGTTACCGATCTTAAGTATTGTAGGACTTCATATCCGTCACATTATGGGGTATTGTATTCTACTAAGTGTGTGGATTGGAATTGTGACATCGATTTTGATTTATTTTGTGTATTAGAATAAAACAAGAAGCTACGGTGGATTATCGTAGCTTCTTTAAAGTTATTTCTTGAAAAATCCAAAATGTTCCACATAGAGCAACAACTAGCTTTTCTTATTTTATTCAGTTGATATACTTAATTCAAAGCAAGTTGTAAGCGTTATCATTATTTTCAGGAGAGGGGTTATAACATGCAGCAATTTAAAGAAGTGACAAATCGTTTGATCAATGCCGAAACAAGTAGAAGCTATATTAACGGCGAGTGGGTAGATGGAAATAGTGACGAAACCTATAATATCCTTAATCCTTTCGATCGTTCCGTTATTACAAGTGTCAAGTTGGCAACGAAAGACCAGGTAGAAGAGGCATTTGAAATAGCCAGCAACGCTCAAAAAGAATGGGCTAAGTCCACTGTTAACCAACGAAGAGAAGTGCTTCAAAAGGCTGCAGATTTTCTTAAGAATAATCGTGAAGAAATCGTAGAAATCCTTAATCTCGAAACAGGTGGAAGTATTCTAAAAAGCAATATTGAACATCACCTTGCGTTGGAAATACTAGAAGAATCGATTAAGTATGCGGATGAAATTTACAAGGTAAAAGAAATCCCAGGTTCAACAGAAAAGATGAACCATATCTATCGGTTACCGTTAGGGGTTATTTCTTCTATTTCCCCTTTTAATTTTCCTTTGAATCTTTCATTAAGGTCGATTGTACCTGCTATTGCACTTGGAAACAGTGTCGTACACAAACCGGATATTCAGGTTGGTCTTTCAGGTGGTTCCATCATTGCCAAAGCATTTGTATATGCTGGTCTTCCGAAGGGTGTATTAAATGTGTTGTTGACGGATATTAATGAAATCGGGGATGCCATGCTAACAAACAAGCACTCAAAGCTTATTAGTTTTACTGGATCTTCTGCAGTAGGTCGTCATATTGGAGGAATTGCTGGACAGCACTTAAAGCGAGTTGCCCTTGAATTGGGTGGAAACAGTCCGTTTGTGGTTCTTTCTGATGCAGATGTTGACCAAGCAGTTCATGCTGCCATCTTCGGAAAGTTTATACATCAAGGTCAAATTTGTATGATTATCAACCGAATGATTGTCCATAAGGATGTCTATGACGAATTTGTTGAAAAGTTTGTAGAAAGAGCCAAGGCTGTTCCTTATGGGGATCAACGTGATCCGAAGACGATTATTGGCCCACTCATTAATGAACGACAGCTTGAAAAGGCGGTTGCATTTATAGAAGATGCCAAAAAGGATGGAGCTACATTAGCTTTAGAGGGGCAGCGAATCGGCAATGTCTTAACACCATATGTGTTTGTAGATGTGGATCGTTCTAGCAAACTAGCACAAACTGAATTATTCGCCCCAATAGCCACCATTATTAAGGCCGAAAGCGATGAAGAGGCCATTGAAATCGCAAATGATACCGAATACGGACTTAGCTCAGCAATCTTCACCAGTGACCTTGTTCGTGGAGAAGAATTAGCCTTGAAAATTGACAGTGGCATGACGCATCTGAATGACCAAACAGTTAACGATGCACCAAACATCCCATTCGGCGGAAATAAAGCAAGTGGTTTAGGTAGATTCGGAAATCCTTGGATGGTCGATGAATTTACCGTCACAAAATGGGTTTCAGTTCAAACAACGGACCGGAAATACCCCTTTTAAGGTAAACATACAGGCGCACCCTTTATGAAGGATGCGCCTCGTTTTATTCACCTAAATTTTTAATTTGATCAATTGTATTGGTTAGGTTCTGTAACGTTTGAAATACTTCACTATTTTCAAAAAGAGTTGGATCAATTTGTCCATTCTCGATATTTTCTAAAAACAGAGCAACACCTTCTTCTGCTTGTTGGTTATAATCTACGATTTGTTGATGAAGGTCTGCAGCTATTCTAGTGGCTGGAATGCTACCATATCAGCTTGCATTTCAGTTAGCATTGTCTCTAGTTCGGTTCAATCCTGTTCATCAGTAACGGCCTGTTCAGCTAGGGCTGGAGCCTCATTAATAAAGATACTCACCACATTGACATAATCTGTCGCCTCATTCACATAGGTTACTGTATTATTAACATCCTCTAGGACGAAACAAGCCCCAAGAAAAAGTAACCCGAGTAGAGAAAACACTATAAAACCCTTCTTCAAATAATCCCATCCGTATTGTGGCATACCTTTTATACGATTAAAACGTGAATGGTTTCACATATCGGAAATATGGTACCCTTTTCCAAAATATTAAGATTTGTTTCATTGAGTACCTTCTTTCTTATTAAACGAAAATAGATTATACTGGACTAACCACCATTTTTATAAAAGGAGGTCATTCCTATGACCGAGAATAATCAACCAGAAGCACCGAAAAAGAAAATCAGCCTGCAAGAAGCAATGAAGCAGCAGCTTGCAAATAAAAAGAATCAGTCCTCTACTGGTAAAGGAAAAATGAATGCCGACCTTTCAACAAAAAAGATGAAAAGCCAGCAAACGAAAAAACCAAGCAATACTCGCAGAAAAATGGGTGTTTAATAAGCAATCTGATGCCCGTACTCATACTTTACAACATAAAAAGGAAAAAGAACCCATTTGTATGAATAGGTTCTTTTTTTGTATACAACTGGATTTGTCCGTTTTTTCACACTGATCACAACTCTTGAAGCTCATTAATGGTTACGAACGAATATCCCTCTTCAACTAACACTTGGATGACACCTTCAATTTCCGCTACCACTTTTTCAATATCATCGTACATTGGATGAAGCAAAATAATGGATCCCGGTGTAACGTTTTCCTTTACATACCTTGTTTTTTCCTCAGGAGTTGTGAAATAGCTATCAGGCTCAAGATTCCATGTGATAGTATCTATATTCTGTTTATGAAGGTAATAAGGTAAACCGACGAGCTTCTTGCAATTTGGTGGGCGAAAGTCGATCTCACCCTCATATCCTGCCTCACGGATAAGTTGATTGGTTTTTTTGATTTCTTCTTTTATATAGGAAGGTGATTTGAACACCATTCTGTTATGAGAATACGTGTGATTTCCAGCCTGGTGCCCTGCTTCCACAACTTTCTTTGCTTCTTCCGGAAATTTCTCAATATCTTGACCAATTAAAAAGAACGTCGCCTTCACATTATACTTCTCCAATACCGGTAGGATTTCATTCACATTTTCAGATGGACCATCATCGAATGTGAGGGCAACCACCTTTCGATCTGTTTCAACTTACTGTGTAAGCCCCCCAAATAACTGGAACGACCTTGAATTCATTAGCCTATATGTTCCAAATAACATCAGAAACAAAACCAAAATGACGAGACCACGAACCACAATTTTTCTTTTCATATATAACTTCCTTTTGGACCGCAGGGACGGTTCTTGTTGTTCCCAATGGAACCACACGAACCGTTCCTCTGGCCCCCCTTTTCATTTTTATTAACTTCCATTATATTAAAATTAGATACATATAGAAAACCAGTTTTTGGAATGGGGAGATTTTACTTGTTTAAGAGGTTCATTAAATCTTTTTTTGAAAAGGGCAATGTGATTCAACTTGAATTAGAGGATTGGTATAAATGGTATAAAGAACCTGTGAAGTTACATCATGCAGTTGTTGAATACCTAACAGAGGAAGGGAAAGAAGTAGAGACCCTATCCATTGTGAACCATGTAACGAGCAACAAGGTCTCAGAACTACTGATTGATGGGGTGAAATATGAACTGACCATTTCAATGGAATCTAGAATGGCACCTGCGCAAACAGTGAAATTATGGAAAATGGATTAAGCTAATAGGACCATGGGGTTTGGTTTCTAAAATCAAAAAAGAGGTATACCGAAATCGGTACACCTCTTGGTTGTTAATGGTTATTATTACGCTTTTCTAACGTTAGATGCTTGAGGACCACGTTGTCCTTGTTCTACATCAAATGTTACACTTTGACCTTCGTCTAAAGATTTGAAACCTTCGCCTTGGATTGCTGAGAAGTGTACGAATACGTCGTCTCCACCTTCACGCTCGATGAATCCAAAACCTTTTTCTGCATTAAACCATTTAACTTTACCTTGTTCCATATTAATTTGCCTCCTAGTGTGTCGATCCACACATGTGTTACTATCAGTGTTCAAATACCTTAGACGAAAAACAAAAATACATTCTTAATCTGAAAAAGAACAAAGATAATTCTTCTTAAGAATAACAGATATGATTGTAAATAGCAAATAATAATTTTGGATTTCTGTGACGGTTCTTTTGGCTCCAAATTTTAAGGAGCCACAGGAACGTCCCTCTGGCCCCTTTTATCCTTAGTAAATTCTAAACGTAGTTGATGCGGTGCTGCTTGAATATCCGCTTTTTGATGCGGTTGCATCCAGGCGATACGTTCCCGTTGCAGTTGAATAAGTTGTTCCAATTGACCACGTGGCAACACCTGATGAGTTTGTTGTTCCGGAAGATGTTACAGTTGTTCCATTTGGACGTGTGATTTTGAAGTTAACTGTTGCATTTGCAACTGCTGCCCCATTGGAATCTTTTACCGTGCTTGTGACATAGACTGTTTCTCCACGATAATAGTAGCTGTAATTCGTTGACACTGTTGTGACTGTTTCCGTTGAGGTTGGTGGTGGTGGAGTTGTTCCACCGCCTCCAGATGCGGCAACAACTGCTGCATGAGCGTCGACTATTCCATAGCCATATTGCGTAAAGCTTCCAGTTGCTTGGGCTGTATCACGTAAAATTTGTCTGGCTTGTGAGACTGAAATATTCGGATTGGCAGCTCGTATTAAGCCCGCTACGCCGGCAACATGTGGCGTCGCCATCGATGTTCCTGATAAAGTGGCATATCGACTATTTGGATAGGTGCTATAGATACTTGAGCCAGGTGCCATTAGCTCTAGACCAGATCCATAGTTTGAAAAGCTTGAGCGTGTTCCGCTTGAAGTTACAGATCCAACCGCAATTACACTACTATATGCTGCTGGATAAGAAATACTCGATGCACCATCATTACCAGAGGCTGCTACCACAATTGTTCCTTGGGCAGTGGCAGTTTGTACTGCCTCATCCATACTTTGGTTATACCCACCGCCACCTAAAGACATATTAATAACATCTGCATCAATATCAGCAGCATATAAAATTCCCTGTGTGATTCCGTATAAAGAACCAGAGCCATCATCACCCAAAACCTTCACAGGGATAAGAGTTGCATTTTGCATAACTCCTGAAACCGAGCCATAGCTCGCAATCGTTCCTGCCACATGGGTGCCATGACCTTGAACATCCATCGTCGTTCCACCTACAAAACTTCTGCCTAAGCTAGTATTAACAAAGTTTGCTAGACTAGGGTGATTATGGTCAATCCCTGTATCCAATACAGCAACTTTAATCGCACTAGATCCATTTGTGATTGTCCAAGCCTGTGGCGCCTTTATCATGTCGTAATGCCATTTTTGATTTTGGTGAACAGCTTGAATTGTCGCTGTTCCTTCAATGGCCATCATCTTATAGTTTTCTGAAATATATCTAACCTTGAAACCAAGATTCATTAGCTCTTTGCGCAATTCATTTTTCGCAAGAGTGCTAGATTTGAAATTGTCTGGAGAGTATTTTACTAAGTAGACCAAGCCCATTTTGTCGACGACTTTTTTGTTAAAATTTTTACTAAGAAGTGGTTTGACTGAAGTATCTTCTACGTGGAGAGTGTCAATGATTGAAAATCCTTTCGCCTTTAGCACGTCTTCCTGTCCTTTTAAACTATCTGCACTTTGAATCGTAAGATCAGCATTACCCTTTTGTTTCGGTTCAACCGAAACGATGAGTTCACCTTCAACAAAATCTAGGTTCCCTTTCCCAACATTGTCTGGTTGATTGGCAAAGGATACCCCTGCAAACATCGATAGCATGAGTAAAAGAACAATCGAAAAACTAACTAATTTCTTCATTCACATACCTCCATTTTTTAGTTTTGGTCAAACAATGAATAGGGTATTTGTAAATAGCACGCTCCCTTCTATGTATCATATCTACAGTTAAAAAGTAAAAAAGACATCTTTAGCTTTTTTACTTTGACTGCCGTGAATTATGTAATAATGGGAAAGTTTTGATTTTAGGAGATTAGTTGAATTTCGTGGATAGAAAAGTGTATTGGACTCTGCCCTCCATTACACTACAATTTTTCAATCGCAGACGTCAATATGTTTTGTAATATTCAGTTATTTGTTACCACAAAGTTATTCTCACTACAATTCTATACAAGCCGAAATATCTAAAAAAGGTAGTATAATAGTCTTTCATATGGATTCAACGCTGTTAAGCGTTAAAAGAGACCACGGGAGCGGTTCTCGTGGTCCCTATGGCTCTAATACCCAGAATCCTCTGATGTAAGGTTATCCAGCATGGTATAATCGTATTGCTGTAATGGCTTTTCTGCTGGACCTTCTAGGACTTCACCCGTATAGGAGAATCGAGAACCATGGCACGGGCAATCCCATGATTTTTCACCATTGTTCCAATGGACTTCACAGCCTACATGGGTACATGTTGTGTCAACAATGTAGAGTTTTCCGTTCTCGTCTTTATAGGCTCCCTTTCGATGGCCTTCGATTGAAATGACCGCACCTTCCCCATTCGGAATATCCTTCACATTTTTTTGCGGCATTTCCATCTTCCCTTGGATTAAATGCTTGACGACTTTCGCATTGGTAACAAAGAAATTTTTCAGAGAAGGATGTGCATAGAAACGAGCCGGTGAATACAAATCACGATACGGGTTATTTCTTTTAAGGATGATATCTCTAAATAATAGAGCAGCTGCTGTACTATTTGTCATGCCCCATTTGCGAAACCCTGTTGCAACCAAAATATTAGGTTCACCCGTTGTGATTTCTCCGATATACGGGATTTTGTCCAATGTTTGAAGATCTTGCGCCGACCAGCGGTATTGAATATCTTCTAAGTCAAATACCTGTTCACCAAACGAACCTAATGCATGGTAATCTTCCATTGTGTCATTTCTTTCGCCAGTCTGATGGTTACCCCCAGCAATTAAAATATAATCTTCCTCATTTTTTGAAGCAGAACGAAGAGAACGTGAAGGTTTATCAACACTAAGATACATGCCACCTGGATAATGTTCCTTTGCTTTCACAGCTACTATGTATGAACGTGTTGCTTTCATTCTTGCAGAATAGAGACCCGCACCCTCATAGAAAGGGAAATGAGAACAAGCCAGAACGAAACCAGCTTTAACCCGCTTGTTATTGCGAGTAAGTACTACTGGCTTTTCTCCTGTTTCGACATTCACGGCAACTGTATGTTCAAAAATGAGTCCACCTTTTTCTTTAATGATGTTAACAAGATGCGCTAAATATTTGACCGGATGAAACTGCGCTTGATTTTTCATGATTAGTGCGTTTTTCACTTCAATTTTAAAAGGTACACTCCCTACAAGTTCACCATCAATTCCGATCTTTTCATAGGCTTGTGCTTCTTTTTCAAGCTTTTGTGCATATTCGTCGGTTGTCGAGTAGATGATGGCATCTTGCTTGCTAAAATCACAATCAATTTGATTCTCGTTTACTGTTTTTTCGATGAATTGAATGGCGTCCGTGTTTGCTTCGTAATAAAGCCTTGCAGTACTTTTCCCGAAATTCGAGATGAATTCATCATAGATGAGATCATGCTGGGCAGTTACCTTTGCAGTCGTGTGTCCAGTGGTACCATTGAGTATTTGGTCTGCCTCCAATACGGCAACTTTCAATCCCTCATTTACTAAAACATAAGCAGAAGTTAGTCCGGCAATCCCCCCACCCACAATCACTACATCGACTTCAAGATCCTCCTCAAGCGAAGGAAAAGTTGGAATGTCAACATCGACCCTCCATAATGGCTCAGGTGTTTCAGGAAGCTTCTTTTCATTTGCCACAATAAACCCTCATTTCCTAAAAAAGTAATTTTGCCATTAGGTTTTCCAGTAATTTGGGTATCATACATGGGTGTGAAGGAATGAGGTACTTATAAAAAAGAGAACATTTAAAAATGGTCTGTGGAATGATGGATTATTCTAACTCATTCAGCTTTCGTTCAGGTCTCCATCAGGCTTATGAAAACACTTTCTGACTCATCTGTGCTCCGTTCGGGTCTTCATTCGGCTTATGAAAGCACTTCCTGACTCATCTATGCTCCGTTCGGGTCTTCATCTAGCTTATAAAAACACTTCCTGACCCATCTATGCTCCGTTCGGGTCTTCATTCGGCTTATGAAAGCACTTCCTGACTCATCTCTCCTCCGTTCGGGTCTTCATCCGACTTATCAAGAACTTTCCTAGTTCAACAAGCCACCGTTCGGAACCAATCACCCGTCCCTTATACAAAGAACGACAACCAGAATGCTATTCAAGAAGAATGGTAAAACTATCTTGAATCGAAAAGGAGGTTTCCATATGGCTTCGAGCTTTTATCCGAAAGAAAATGTAAAACACTTTACAAAAATTAAGGACCTTGCACCAGAACAATTAAAAGCGATGAATGCATTTGATGAGGCAGTTATGAAAGAAGGAGCCTTATCTAAGAAAGAAAAGGAAATTATTGCGGTTGCCATTGCACATGTTACGGAGTGTCCTTATTGTATTGATGCGCATACAAAAGGTGCGAAAAAAGCCGGTGCATCCTTAGAGGAGTTAACAGAGGCCGTCTTCGTTGTAGCTGCGATTGAAGCTGGTGGAGCTGTAACCCATAGTACACATGTACATAACGCAAAAAGTCAAGATGCTCCCGATACTCTCTACGCTCGATCAAATTTAAAACATCTTGGTCAATTAGGAAAGTTTGCCCCAGATGGCTTCAAAGCGTATGGTACATTTAGTGCTACAGCCACAAAAGAAGGAAGATTAAGTAGGAGGTTTAAAGAAATTATTGGCGTTGCCGTTGCACACGCAACTCAATGTCCATACTGCATTGATGTTCATTCAAAGAATGCAGAAAAGCTAGGGGCAACGAGTGAGGAGCTTGCGGAGGCAATTCTGGTCACTGCAGCACTTCGGGCAGGCGGTGCTTATGCACACCTAGCCAATCTAATCCAAAGCTATGAAGAATAAGTTAACCTACCCCAGCATACACTGGGGCTTTTTTTATAAAAAAATCACCCGCCCAAGGACAGGTAATCAGGTTCAAGACGTGACTTCTTTATGTTTCACAACTAGTGATGTTAGAAGAGGAACCACAATTATGACGACAATCATAGCGACGACCGCAACGATTGAGTAAAGAACGGGCAACCCAAACAGATTGATTGTTTTAAAATCATCAAAGAATGGCTCGACATTCATAAAGTAGAGGAAGGAAAATTGGAAAATATCCTCTACCCATCCAGGTAATTTAGCTAACTCGACTAGAAAGTATGGTATCGCAAAAATTGCCCCATTGATGATAAGAGAAATCAACGCATTTTTACATAAAGCCGATACAAGCACAATCATGATGGCAAAACTACATGCCCCAAGTAAATGGAAACTTAGTTGAAGAAGATGGAATTCTAGCATCGTAAAGCTATAAGGTGAGAAGTAGTATTTAAAGTAATACTGAAGTGACGTCTCCCAACCACCATTTCCATATTGAATAAGATTCCACGCGAGATTGAAGATCTCCCATCCAATGACAACCACAATTGTGTAGATTAAGGCGGCACCTAGTTTTGACCATAAAAGCGCCCTTCTCCCATTTCTTGAGCTAAGAATGTAGTTATCAACCCCAGAGCTATATTCCTGTGTGTAAATGGTAGAAAGCCCAACTAGCAGCATACCTCCTGTTATCATTAACGAAAAAATACTTGCATAGTCAATGATTTGTTTCGGTCCTTTGTTATAAGCAAAATAGGTTGTATCAATTTCTTTTAGCATGGCTACTTCAAGATTGGTATTATATTTACTTTCCTTAGAAAGCTCTTTTATTTTTTGCATCGCATTGCGTTCTACCTGTTTACCCCATGCGATGTTTTCGTATATTCCACTCTTGGTCCATTCCTCATCAGACAACATCGCGAATTCATCCATATCTTCCATTTTTTTATTGAAAGCATCATTTTCCTTTGCTGCAAGCTCTACCTTTTCCTCCGTAAGCGTCCCTTCCCAGGGTTTATACAATTCTTTCTCTTGATGAGCACCAGGATAATACGTAAAGCCCGTCGAGAATACGATCAATAGCAAGAACGCAATAGAAACCATTTTTTGCTTAAAAATTTTATATAACTCAAATTTCAACAACTCCATTTATGCCACCTCCTCATCAAAGTAGTAGAGATATAAATCCTCTAAATTGGGATGTTCATGTGTAGCACTTAGATGAGGTTTGACATCACTCAAAATCCGAAGCTGAAAGCTGTCCCCAATACGTGCAATATTGCCCACCTTGTAAACCGATTGGAATCTCGTGATTTCAGATTCATTTTTTACAGTAACCGACCATACCTTGTTTTCGATTCCTCTTAATAAATCTTGAGGTGTTTGCTTTTGAACCAGTTTCCCTGCTTTTAAAATAAGCACTTCCTTCGCAATGAACTCAATATCTGACACAATATGTGTGGACAACAAGACAATTCGATTTGTTGAGATTTGCGATAAAAGGTTTCGGAACCGGATTCTCTCTTTGGGGTCAAGACCTGCTGTCGGCTCATCCACGATTAAAATTTTCGGTTCATTCAGTAAAGCCTGTGCGATGCCAACACGGCGCTTCATCCCACCTGAAAACTTTCCTACTTTTTTCTTCGCTTGATTTGCTAGCCCAACCAACTCTAATGTCTCCGCAACCTTACTCTTTCCCTCTTCTTTCGTTAGCCCTTTCAGGGTCGCAATATAAAGTAGAAATTTTTCAGCCGTAAAATTTTTATACAGACCAACATGCTGTGGCAAGTACCCGATCACATCTCGATATCGGTAGTCCATTACAGCAATGTCCTCACCATCTAGTAAAACTCTTCCGGAGCTTGGTTTCATCACACTCGCGAGAATGCGCATCAATGTCGTCTTCCCTGAACCATTCGCACCTAAAATCCCGTACACACCGGTTGTAAATTCTAAATTTATAGAGTCCAACGCCTTTTTATCATCAAAGACTTTAGACACATTTTCAATCGTTAAATTCATATGAAATTCCCCTTTTATAAATAGACATCATTTTAACAACGATAAAAATCACTGCCACAACCGTTACCAAGAAATAAGCCAATGCCGAGATGGTTTCGATTCGTTCAATGACATCTTGATGCGTGAGCGCTAAGGCCGCTACAGTCCAAAGAACAAGTCCACCGCTAAACGTTTTTGCACTGCGGTACTTCGAGGAAACTACTAACATAATGGCTGCAATGATGGTTAATGGCGTTGTCCAATAAAGAATTAACTTTCCAAGCATAAGCTCGGGTAATAGGATTGCGAAGCTTATCGTTAAAAGAACATTTAATGTGACATTAAAAACGCCTACAATCAGCATCCTTGAAAAAATAATTTCCTGCAGGCTAAATTTGAATGACAACTCTAATTCCACCATTTCGGTATTACTACTTTTAAACACCTCTATAACCCCGACAATTGTTGGAAGTGGTGCAACATACAACATGATAAGATAGGGATCTATATTGTAAATAAAGACTGATAATACACCGAATACTAAAAATAAAAGATTTAAAGCCCAAAACAATGCTGAAAAATAAAAGACTTCCCTTGTTGAATGCATGATGACATTTGATACACTAGCCACAAGAGTTTCCCATTTACTTTCTTTCATAGGGACATAAGGTCTCATGGCATCAATGGTCACCATAAGTTCAGATTCACTTGGGAATTCCACATCAAATTCATCAAGTGACATCCCTAGCTCCTGTTCCAACTCAAAGATTTCATCATCGAATTTATCATTTTGTCTGTTGTTTTCCATATCCTTCACCTCTTTCTAACGCTGTTGCAATTTTTCCGAGACCTTGCTTCAGCCTTGATTTGACAGTCGACACATTTGCATTTGTGATATCTGCGATCTCCTGTATTTTCATGTCATGATAGTATTTCAGAATCACAGCCTCTCGCTGTATATCTGGTAGACTATTAATCGCTGCCTTCACCTGCTCCCTTGTTTCTTTTCGTTCAAATATGTAAGGAATATTACTGTGTTCACTCTTGATTGTTTCTTGAAGCTCTGTTTGCTTAGATGTTTGTTTGTAGTCGGCACTTCTCCAGTAATCCTGACAATGATTCACGGCGATTGTATAGAGCCAACTTTTAAAACTTCCTTTATTTGAATACGACTTGATCCGCTGCATCATTTTTATAAAAATTTCCTGTGTCAAATCATAGGCCATTTCCTTGTTTCCTACTTTTCGATAAACAAACGCATAGATGGGTTTGTAGTACTTCCTAGTTAGTACCTCCATCGCCGCTTGGCTACCTTGCAAGATTTCCTCAATCAGTTCCTGATCCTCGGGCATTTTTATCACCTCAATAACTAAGACGAAAAGATTTTTAAAAGGATTTAAATTTTTTAAAAGTTTTCTGCTTAAATTATCCTTTTAGAATGGGGAGGTTGCAATGGATACATGCAAAATAGCACCTCTCCAATTGGAAAGGTGCCAAAACTTATCAAGCTTTTATAGAAAATAGTCCGTTACAAAATACGCAACTAGACATAGAAGGGATCCTGTTAAAAAGGGACTGATTGTTAGTTTTGCTTTTTCATGTCTTGGTTTGTAGCTTCCTAGAAATGAATTAAAAACGGCAACCTCTGAGTTTTTTGTGAAAATATCGCCTGAGGAACCCATTAGGAATGCCACTAGGATAAAGAAACAAGAGCCGAAAAACATGGTAGTTAACATGTTTGCATCGAAGTAAAGGGATATCCCAAACAGGACTGCTACCTCTATGGCAGTAATCATAAGCGCATATGTCATGTATCGTACCATTTTTTCAACCTCCTTTCTCAAACTGCTGATACCAATACGTACGAATGAGCGTGAGAAAAGTTTCGGAATACTTAGTATTATCCTATTCCGCATTTTTATCATTTAGTCCTGAAGTGAAAAAGGCCTGACCTATGTCTACATTTTTTCACCTCTATGGCAATAGGTACATTTACCACGACGACGATAATAGTAGGAAATAGAAGCAAGTCCTAGAGCTACTCCCCAAGGTATCCATGTCAACATCGGTCCAATTGCCCCTCCTAGTTGACTTAACAGGATTCCTCCAGCTGGGACGAATTGTAACTTTAGCGCAAAAAAGCCCAAGGTAAAAATAAAACCAGCTGATGTCAAAGCAATCGCCATAATAGATGCCGGAATAACAGCCATTAGAACCGGTACACTCTTGCCCCCAATAAAAGGAACCCATCGTGGAAATACTTCTCCCCACTTTTGAATTAATCCTAATGTTAAAAATCCTCCTCCAAAACATAACCCTGCAAAGACCCATTCTGTTAAAGTAGCCATTGGGTTCATTTTTACCATTTCTTCTAAAAATTGATCAGCCACACCAAGAGGAATTCCTAATGCCCAGGCAATTCTTGATACTGCATATGGCAATGGAGCAAGTGCAGCTATGATTGTAATCCACTTCGCCCACCGAATTAAAACAAACGGCTGACTACTTTCTTTCCTTCCGCAGTGCATGCAAGCATTTCGTACCTTTCGTTGATATGAAACAGCTGCAAAAATCCACAATAATGCACCAATTATGCAAATAATTTGATTCAACACCTCCCAGTTAAATGGAAACATAAACAAAAATGTATAAGCAATAGACGCAATCAATCTGAAATCAGGTATAAAAAGGAGCAAGAAAACAGCAAATGCCCAAGAAAAAATAATGATAAACCATTTTGGGATTAATTTTCCCCATGGACGAATCATAGCTAAACTAACAATTAATCCGAGAATACAAAGAACAAAAAAAACCAAACTGCCTGCTTGAATTGGTAAATAAGTAAATAAGGCTGAAAAGACTCCAATTTCTGGTTCCTGATGAAAGGGATAGCCTTCCCCTCCTAGTAACCAGTAAAATTGCATCATTCCATAAAGAACTGACCAAAAACACGCTGCATAACCTATCCAGGAATACCATTTAATCATGAGTTTCCCCCGATTATTATCTACCTTTTGAGTACTAATCTCCATATGAACACTATCCTTTCTATTTGTTACTCATAAAAAGGATAAACTGCAAAGCTGTTCATTAAGGTGACTTCAAGTTTAAGAATTGTTTAAGATTTCATACTCAAATAATGGCTGATTCCCTCAGTAGAAGTGGAAATCTCCCACTCTAGGTTCATTTCCTTAACCATGAGTGAAACGATTGATAATCCAATTCCAGCCCCTTTATCTTCAGATTCATTTTCTAAACCGGCACCCTTGTCCTTAATAACAATAACAGTTGACCCATTCTGTTCCACGAGTTTAATTCCAATATAACGCCCTGTTCGTGCATGTCGAATGACATTTTGTAGTAAGTTATCCAAAATACTTTTAAACCAAATGGGGTCTACCTTCCATATCAGCGATTTTTCAGGTAAATCAATATCTATTTCAAAACTTAACTGTTCGAATATAGGATACCATTCCGCTATCACTTTCCTAACTTCATCTAATATATCCGTATCACGCATATCGATTGGATGTTTACCAGCTGAAAGCAGATTATAGGAAAGAAGATTGTTGATCATTTTGTCCATATCATCTAGTTTGTTTTCAACAATTTGGAGTGATTCTATTTCTACAGATGATCCTTGGAACTTCTTTACGGAATATACGTGCTGTCTCATGACTGTTAAAGGTGTTCGTAAGTCATGAGATATATTTGCAATCAGCTGTTTTCTAAGATTCTCTTCTTCTTTTTCCCTCTCTCGGCTACTCTTCAACTGATTAATCATCTTGTTAAAAGCGCCTTCCAACCTCCCAATCTCGTCAACCTTTCTAATCCTGACTTTATCAGGAATACCTTCATCGCCCGTTTTTGACATCGCCATTTGAAGCTTAACAAGCCGTTTGCGTATATTAAAAAAGAAAAACCAAGAAATTAATAGAAAAGCTCCACTAATGGAAATAAAAAAAATCATGAATGGGAAGTCTTCGTATAGAGAAATACTGCCAAGATTTGTATCAGTGATCGGAACTTGAAAAACCATAACCCCTTGCCTAGGATCATTTCCAATTAACGCCGTAATGGTATATATTTTTTGAGGGTCCTTGTTCTGTAAAAAAGTATCCACATGAAATTTACTTTCCTCCATAAATACAAGGGAATCGATAAATGTCCAATTTGCAGGAATTACGGAAGACTGATTTCCGATAAATCTAGAATCGCCTCTTCCATTTATCCAGAAAATCTCAGCCTTTGGATATTTCTTTTTTATAGACTGAAGACGGTGATGAATGACCTCCTCTTTATGTCCATCTAATTCAGCTGCCTCTTGTTTCCATATTTCTTCAATTTCTTCTGGATTGTACAATTCTTTATCGAACAGGATCGGAGAATAATAAATGGCTGGAATAAGTGGAATAAGAACTAAAGCAAATAAAATAAGAATCAAATACCTTGTCATTAAAGATTGAAGGATATTCATGATCTCATCCTATATCCAATCCCCCGGATTGTTTCGATAATTTGCGGATTGCTTGCATCCAACTCAATTTTTTCCCGCAAGTGGCGGATGTGGACCATTAATGTCTTATCCCCTTCAATATATGGATCACCCCACACCGCTTCGTAGATTTGTTTTTTCGTCAATATATGATTCATGTGGTCTAGTAAATACATAAATATATGAAATTGTTTCCCCGTCAAAACGATGTCTGCATTCGTATTTATATTCAAAATACGGTTTGCCTTCTGATCTATTTGCAAGTGCATGACCTGAATAATTTCGGGTGAAACGACTCCTAATCTCCTTACTAATACTTGAATACGTGCAGCTAGCTCATCAGGATGGTACGGCTTTGTCATATAATCATCCGCGAAAGTGAGTCCATGTAACTTATCTTCCATTGAAGTTCTTGCCGACAACATCATGACTGGCGTATTCGGATACTTTTGCTTCAGACGCTGACCGATTGTATACCCATCTAAACCAGGCAGCATAATATCCAAAATTACGAGATCTACCCGCTCCATATGCTTCATTGCCTCTTGACCAGATGTTATCCAAATAACTTCATATCCACATTCTGTTAAAAATTTGCTTACCCATGAGCCAATATCTTGATCATCTTCTATATGCAAAATCGTTAACTTCATAAACTAGGTTCCTCCCCTCATTGATTAAAAAGGAAAATTCCACCTAATTTTACCATGCAACCCTCGTGAGTTATCAAACTATTTTCAATCAATCGACATTTAAAAACTAATTTTATCAACGAAGTCAAAAACGATAGATGATACAAAGAATACGGTTAAAAGAAGAACCATGATTAAAAAAAGGATAGTTCCTCGTCTAAAAGAGGATTGTCGAACCCCAGAAGCTTGTGCATAATGAGCAGCAGTTAAGCCAGCCATCATACCCAAAAAGCAAAAGAATGGTTCGTAGAGTAATAGGTCCCATAAAGCGAGGTCACGAACGTCTACTTCAACAAACCCGGAAAATTCCACTGTAATGAAACCTGCTAACAAAAGCGCTTTTGTCATTATTCCACTTACTCCATGCGCAATTAAAAAGGCAGAGCCTAATAGAGTTGGAGTCAACAAAAGAAGTGGTTGAATTTTTCTGTCTCCGATCAACGGTACCTTTGTCGGAACAATCCTGCTCCAAGGCTTTATCAGTGCAATCAAAGCAAATCCACAAAACATGATGGTGATACCCGCCATGTAACTTCCCATGTAAAATACTGCTGGATCATTTATTTTCCCAGGCATACCAATTGTCCCGCCTGCAGCATGATAAAACCGAACAAAAACCGCATATAGTAAAGCACTTAAACAGCCAATGTATGCTGGCCATACAGAAGATTTTGTAAAGTCTTCAAAACGTTCAAAGAAACCCATTCTAGTAGGTATTGATAATTTACTGGTGTTTGATTCTTGCATAATTGGTTATCCCACCGTTTCCGATATATTTTATTAGGCTTTCACTTTTTTATTAAGGCTGTTTTCGTAAACTTTGTTGCTTTCGAATGCTCTTCAAAAGGCTATATTAAAGCTAATTGTTTTTGTTTTCACAGGGTGATTGAAGCGTATGGCACGAGATCCTTGAAAATGCACGCATTTTCTTCGTGCGGTGTAGTTACAAGGAAGCCTATTCAATGTCCTGCGGGAAAAGCGTGGCCAGGTGAGACCCCGCAGGAGGCATTAATGTTCGAAGCCTAAGGGCGCCACGTCCTGTGGCAACGGCTTCGTGACCTACATCGTGTAGGCCTGAGGAGGCTCACGGACCGCCCGCGGAAAGCGAGTGCCAGAAGCGAAAATCACCAACCAATGTACAACACTCCTAACTATAATAAGCAAATAGCAACAATCTTTTAGAAGTGAACCCTTTATTAAAGCCAAATAACCTCACATTCATTTTAGCGTTCAAAAGTTAAATGAATGTGAGGTCATGTTTAAGTTCTGTTTAAATTTTTCAAGATATACGATAATTAAACTAAGCCCATAAAAGGTTCTTTCTCCACTTGTCCCCTTCTAACATATATTTTACTCTTGTATGCTTCCGCTCTTCATCTGCTTGCCAAAACTCGATTTCTATTGGATTTACTCTATACAAAGTCCAATAAGGATATATGATATTTGGATGTTGTTGTATCTTTCTCATTTCATTATTGATTGCTTTTTCTACCTCATTTTGAGCATTCAGTATTGAACTTTGTTTTCCAAGTAAAGCAATTGCTCGTGCTCGAGTACCTCGCTTTAAAAAATCTTTGGCACTTAGTTCTTGATTCATTTCAACGACTTTGCCACGTATTCTAACTTGTCTTCCTATCAACGACCAATAAAAAGTTAAAGCCACATTGGGATTAATCCTTATTTGTTTACCCTTTTGACTTTGAGAGCTCGATGCAAAATACCAGCCATGCTGATCCACATCTTTCACAATAAGAACGCGTGCATCTGGAGAACCATTATTGTCTGTTGTAGATAGTATCATGGCATGAGGTTCGTGTTCCCCATTCTCTACAGCTTCTTTAAACCATTCAAAGAATAGTTCATGTGGATAGTCAGGTGTATCATTTACCTTAAATGAAGGAAAAGGTCCGGTCAGGGTTCTACTCTGTTTAATCACTTTTCGAATGTCTTCCAAATAAAATCCTCCAATCATCAAAGATATTCCCCAAAAGATACATTATTTACATAAAAGAGACTCAGAATAATCTTATTCATCTTTTCGTCTCTTAGTCCGGACAAAAACAAAGCATGACTTCCTTCCAAATAATAGAATTTCAATATAATGAAAGCGTTTTAGTGAAAAAGAGAAAATAAATGATATAATGGGATGGATGATTTGTATCCATCTTTTTAAAAATTATAGATGACATGCATATGGACAAGGGAGAGAACGTCATGGGTCAATATCGTATTGAAAAAGATTTTCTTGGAGAAAAAGAGGTTCCGGTTGATGCCTATTATGGTGTTCAAACCATTCGGGCTGTTGAGAATTTCCCGCTAACTGGATACCGGATTCATGAGGAATTAATTATCGCATTAGCTATGGTTAAGAAAGCTGCAGCATTGGCAAACATGGATGTGCAGCATTTATATGAAGGTCTAGGCAATCCAATCGTACAAGCCGCTGATGAAATTATAAATGGAAAACTGCATGACCAATTTATCGTAGATCCAATCCAAGGTGGTGCAGGTACATCGATTAATATGAATGCAAATGAAGTCATTGCTAATCGTGCACTTGAGATACTTGGACATGAAAAAGGAAAATATTACGAATTAAGCCCGAACAGCCATGTAAATATGTCCCAATCTACAAATGATGCTTTTCCAACAGCACTTCATATTGCCACACTCAATTTAGTTGAGAAATTGGTTAAAACCATGGAACAGATGAAAGATGTTTTTCAGGAAAAAGCAACGGAATTTGACCATATTATTAAAATGGGCAGAACCCATCTCCAGGATGCCGTGCCAATTCGTCTTGGACAAGAGTTCGCTGCATATGCTCGCGTTGTCGAACGTGATATAAAACGTATTCAGCAATCTCGCCAGCATTTGTATGAGGTGAACATGGGGGCAACTGCTGTTGGAACGGGGCTAAATGCTTCACCTCGTTATATTGAAAATGTCGTCAAACATTTAGCTGAAATTAGTGGGCTTCCTTTAGTTGGTGCTGAACATCTAGTCGATGCCACTCAAAATATTGATGCATATGCGGAAGTTTCAGCAGCATTAAAAATAAGTATGATGAATATGTCTAAAATTGCCAATGATTTGCGGTTAATGGCATCAGGCCCTCGTGCTGGACTTGGGGAAATCATCCTACCAGCAAGACAACCGGGTTCTTCCATCATGCCAGGAAAAGTAAACCCTGTTATGCCTGAAATGATTAACCAAGTCGCATTCCAAGTAATTGGAAATGATCATACCATCTGCTTAGCTTCAGAGGCTGGTCAATTAGAGTTAAACGTGATGGAGCCAGTATTAGCATTTAATTTAATTCAATCACTAAGCATTATGAAAAATGCCTTCCATGTATTTACTGAATACTGTCTAACAGGTATCAAAGCAAATGAGGACCGTATGAAGGAATACGTAGAAAAAAGCGTTGGTATTATTACCGCTGTAAATCCACACATTGGCTATGAAGTCGCAGCTCGTATCGCAAGAGAAGCGATAATAAATGGTAAACAAGTACGTGAACTTTGCTTGCAGTACGATGTGTTAACCGAAGAGGAATTAGATCTTATTTTGAACCCTTATGAAATGACAGAACCCGGAATTTCGGGAGCGTCATTGCTTGAGAGAAACTAAATAAGACAGTCGCAGTTGAAAACTCATAAATAGTATAAATAAAGAAGGTATCATCTCTCACTTAAGTTGAGAAAATGATACCTTCTTTATTGTTTTATCTAGATGAAGAGGAAAGCTGAGGGCATTCACGCACGGAATCCTCTTCATAGCATTGATGAAGGGGATAACTGCGAAGATGCTCGCTCGGAATCTTCTTCATAACCATGCTGAAGAAGATAACTGACGGGATGGTCGATCGAAATCCTCTTCATAGTCCAAATGAAGAGGATAAAAAACAAGAACCAACTTGAAAATCCCCTTGATCTTTTTAGCTATTTGGGTCTCTTACTAGTTTTTCGCGTCAATTCCGA
Source organism: Ferdinandcohnia sp. QZ13 (assembly GCF_031324165.1). Classification (NCBI taxonomy): domain Bacteria; kingdom Bacillati; phylum Bacillota; class Bacilli; order Caryophanales; family Bacillaceae; genus Ferdinandcohnia; species Ferdinandcohnia sp. QZ13. The sequence continues at coordinate 935,516 of NZ_JAVIVW010000001.1, forward strand.
CCAAGTTTGCGTCCTCGCCCACGGGGTAGAATACTTCTCCTACTTATATATATAACAGAAAAAAACCGCTTCCCCTTTAATTCTCAGGAAACGGGTTCCACTATCTAAATCGCCTTCACCATACCGCCGTCAACCAAATAGGCTTGACCAGTCAAATAGGTATTAGCATCAGATACTAAATATGTAACAAAGTTAGCGAATTCTTCAGGCGTGCCATAGCGTTTTAACGGAATGGTTTCTTTGAACATTTGCTCAATTTCTTCAATCGGCTTTCCGAGTTTCTCGGCATTTACTTGGTCCAAATGTGCCACTCGATCTGTCGCAATCCGTCCAGGCGCGACCGTATTAATTAAGATATTATATGGAGCTAATTCGTCGGCTAATGTCTTTGCTAAACCGACAATACCTAGACGAAACGTATTAGAAAGTATCAATCCAGGAAGAGGCATCTTGATGGATGAAGATGCAATATTGATGATTTTCCCACCATTGTTTTGCATATAGGGTAGTGCTCCACGAATCATTCGAATATAGCTTAACAGATTTAATTCAAATGCGTCCTGCCATGCTTCATCATCTAATTGTTCAAACGTTCCTGCAGGAGGTCCTCCTGCATTGTTAATAAGAATATCGATTGTACCGAACGTATCTACAGTATGTTTTATTAATGCTTCGATATCTTCTTTATTAACGATATCTGTTTGAAGATAAGAGACTCTCCCCTTGTTGAATGCTGAAAGCTCTGAATGGACAGTTTTTAATTTATCATCGCTGCGGCTTGCAAGCATGACATTCGTGCCTTCTTTTACAAGCTGTGTTGCGATTGCTTTTCCAAGTCCTTGACTTGATGCCACTACAATGGCTGTTTTTCCATCTAAATTCAAATCCATATGTATGTCACTCCTTTAGCTTGGTCTATTCTTCCATTTTAGCTCACTTTTTTCGTTTTGTGTTGATCACTGGAAAATTCTGCTCTATTATTGATAAATTGGTACCTAACTTGTGATAATTGTTCCTTATCTTTAGCCAATTCTTCCCTAACTCAAAACCATTGCTCCAAAGCTAAAAAAAAGGCCAGCCCCATCTAATAAGAGCTGACCCTACTTAACTATTTTGACACGGAAACCCCGACTTGCCTTTCAACCCGCGGTTTTCGTTCAAATAATTCCGTCCCTAATAAAACACCGATGACAATTAAAATAAATCCAACTAGCTGGATCCATTTGAAGGCTTCATTTAAAAACAGTACCGAACCAACTAATGAAAAGAATGGTGAGAGGTTTAAGAAAATAGCCGTCTCACCCGCACCGAGCTGCGAAATGGCAAAGTTGTAGCATAGGTTTCCGATTCCAGTTGAGATAATCGCTGATGCAATGAAAACCCACCACACATAAGTTGGAGCTGCTCCAATCTGTTGGATGGATTGACCCTCTAACGCGAAACTTAACATCACCAAAAACCCTGCCCCCATTAATAGCGCATAACAAGTAATCGTTTTAGGGTTTAATGTATAGGATGCTTTCCGGATGAAAATGAAGCTTAGCGCCTGCGCAATGACAGAGAGAAACACAAATAAATCGCCGCTTGAAAGCTCCGTAAAAGAGCCCCCACCAAGGACCAGTATAAAGTAAATGCCAATCATACCAAAGAGTACACCGCATATCTTTAAAAATGTCATCTTCGCCTTTAAGAAAAGTACCGCTAAAATATTGGTGACAAGCGGTATTAAGGCTAGAATGGATGCGCCGTTTGTAGCACTTGTATTGACCAACCCAACGGAGAGTAAGGCTTGGTGACCTAGAATTCCCGTTACTGCACTTAGAGCGACATAGCCGAACTCATGTAGATTCATTTTCTGGAGATCCTTTTTTACATATAAAAAGACAAAAATGACGAGACCAGCTGCAAGAATTCGTAATCCAGTAATGGTGAACGGAGGAAAGTTTTGGACCAATATTTTAATCGCAACAATATTTAGCCCCCATGCCATCATCACAAACAACAAAATGCCATATAAATAATGTTTCTGCACACACACCCATCCAATCTGAAGTCCATACTTAATGCAATCTATTATACGTCATTTCTATTGAAAAAAGGCTCGAAAAAAATAAAATGTCCGAAAGGAGCATAAGTTGGGCTCCTACCGGACAAGTCCTTTTTTCAATAAATTCATTTCTGTCATAAAATTTTTCATAGCCACATTTCGTGGTAAGTCATGGGCAAATGTATGGATTAAATTGCGTAACAAGACGGATGTAATGATTTGCATCGCATGGAATAACTCTACCTCGTCTGAAACATTCATTTTACTGATATCAATTCGTGAGCATAGCATTTTAAAATTTTCGTTTACTTCATGTTCACTAATCATTCGATCAAACGTACGCTCAATTTTATGGGTCATATTGAGCATTGCATTTTTTAAAAATGTCAGGTTTTCATCTTCATGTAAGAACAACTCAAAAAAGTCGATAAAGGTTTGAAACAAGTCACCCTCATGCTTTTCGAGCATGGCAAGAAACGCTGCCTTCTTCTCTTTCGCAAACTCACCCAATAAAAAGAAAAAAGCATCCTCCTTGTCTTCAAAATATTGATAAAAACTGCCACGTGAGATTCCAGCTGATTTGATAATATTTGAGATCGAAGCGTCAAACAAAGGGGCACTGGAGAATTCCTTTTTAGCCGCGTCAATTAACGTTTGTTTTTTATCCTTAGGTAAATTAAAAAATGTAAGTTTTGGCACTTCCACCTCTCCCTTTTTGATGTTATTTGACTAACGATAGAAAGTCATATGGAAGAAGGATTCGTTCATCATTTTTATAAAGCTCTTCCGCTTTTGCTGATTCTTTTAGCTTGTTCATTTCTTGCTGAAGCTGTTCCATTTTTTTATCTAATTGAGATGCAGTGATAGCTGCTTCTTTTAATTCATCCTTCATATGCTGAGGAATTTCTTTATTGTATTTGTAATAAATTTTATGTTCTAAGCTTGCCCAAAAATCCATTGCAATCGTTCGAATTTGAATTTCTACGAAAACATGATCCTCACGGTCGGACATAAAGATTGGGATTTGAACAATTAAATGCAAGCTTTGATACCCGTTTGGTTTTGGATGTTTAATATAATCCTTACATTCAATTAACGTTACATCCTTTTGTTGTTTCAGCATTTCACTGATTTTATAAATATCTGAGATGTACGAGCATGTGATGCGAATTCCTGCAATATCACGGATGTTTTCTTTAATCGACTCGATTGTATAGTCATACCCTTTGCGGTCGATTTTACTTAAAATACTTTCCGGCGACTTTAGTCGCGATGAAACGTGTTCAATTGGGTTGTAATCATGGATGTATTTAAATTCCTGTTTCAAAATATTGATTTTCGTCATTATTTCTTCAATGGCAAACTTATACGACATCATAAAGCGTAGTAGTTCGACCTTCATATCTTTTAGCTGTTCCATTCTAATACCTACAGACATCATTCGTCTCCTTAATGAGAGGTTATTGGTTTCTTTATGATTGACGCTTTGACACCTAGTTTTTGCAGCCTTTTAACAAGCTTTCGTAATTTCAGTTTGTTTAGTTCATTTTTCGATTCATTTTTTAACATGGCATCGTCACCTCACTATTTAAATTTTAAATGACACGGTGTCATAAATCAATCAAAAATGACACATTGTCACATTATGTTCACATAAAAAAGCCTTCCCCATTTCTTGAGAAAGGCCATAGGACTACAGTGCTGTCCTTGTTTTTTCAACGACAGTATTTTTCTCCTTTAATTCAGGGTGTGCATCTCGAACTACACTTGGTCTTGCGAGGACTAACACTACTCCAATTAATACGACCGCTGAAGTAATGAGAATATATTGACCTGGCATTACGTCATACAAATAACCGAAAATAATCATCCCTAGCGGCATCAACGCAACAGCCATTGATTCGAGAATAGAGAACACTCGACCTTTGAAATCATCATCAATCATTTTTTGCATCATCACTTGGATTGGTGTATTGACAACAATAATCGTAGCTCCGAATGTAAACATGGCGATAAAATAGTACGTAAAAATGGACCAATAGGATAGCGAAATCATTAACGGAATTGCCATTGCGCCCATAATGACCCCTAATCCAATAATTCCGCGCTTAGATACAAGGAACGGGAACTTCACTTCTTTTCGAATTGAGAAGTAAATCGAAAAGAGTAGCATTCCAACTGCAAATGCCCCTTGCGTGAAGCCGAAATGCTGAGAAGCTAACTTCAATTTTTCAATTAAAATGAAGGAGTAACCGACCTCAAATGCACCAAATAAGAAGTTAATAATTAATGAGATCCAAATCATCGTCATCAGAACCTGTTTTGTCTTTAAATAGCCGATTCCTGCTTTCATACTTTGCCACATAGTTTCTTTTTGATCTTGCTCTTCCTTCGCCTTTCGTTTTGAGAATAGGTTGAAGTTCATTGTTGATTCAAGAAGAACAGCAAGAACAGAAGCGGCAATATACATTTCTAAAAATACTTCCATTGAGACAGTCCCATATAATAGACCGCCAACTGCAGGACTGCCGATGGCTGCAAATGACATTGAAATCTGATTAAGCGACATCGCTCTTTGGATGCGGTCTTCATCAACCAATCCTGTAACTGATGATGTAAAGGTTACACCTGTAAATGAAGTGGCGATGGATAACACAACCGTTGTCGTATAAATCGCTATCAGTGATAAACCATAGGTCAAACTCACAATAAGTAGCCCAACTATCGCTAACGTCGTCACGAGTTGTGAGATGATCACGATTTTTTTCCGAGAATATTTGTCTGCCGCATAACCAGCAAGCGGTGCCACAAGTGCCCTCGGCAATAAATTACAAATGAGATTCGTTGCAAAGCTTGTTGCAGAACCTGTCAATTGAAGTATATAAAAACTTATTGCGAATGCGTAAACTTGTGCGCCGAATGAGGAAATAATTTTACTAATCGTGAATGTAAATAAATGATACGTTGCCCTTTTAAGCTTTTGTTGTTCATTCATGCAAATTCCTCCATTAATGGAAAAGTTTAATTTAATTAAACAAATCATATCACCATTATACTTTCTTTTCAACAAAAAGTTTAATATAATTAAACAAAATATAAAAATAGGGAGAGTGCCTATTTCACATGCTTGGTGAACGCATCCGTAAATTACGCAAACAAAAGAAATTAACACTAGAAGAGCTTGCTGGAACAAAACTGACAAAGGGCATGCTGAGCCTTATTGAAAATAACAAAGCTAATCCTTCAATGGAGAGCTTAAACTATATTGCAGAGCGACTTGAAATTGACTTATCGCAGCTTTTAAATGAGGATAATTTAGATGAATTAAGAAAAGTGATAGATGAGGCCGAAAAACTATATATGCTTGATTACGAAGAACACCCTGAAAAATATAAGAAATTGTTAACTCTAATTGAGCCTTATGTTTCCCAATTGAACCAGGGGTACGAAGCTGCTAGATTGCTGGAACTATATGGATACAGTTGCTATTTCGAAAAGAAAGGTGACGAGAAACAACCACTCGAACAAGCAGCGAATCTATATGATCAAATGAATATCACAACAAAAAGAGTGAGTATTGCATCGTTTCGCTGCCTCGCTTATTTTATTAACCATGATTATGAACAAGCACTAGAAACGATCTTGCAGGAACGACAAGAAATAGAAAGAAATCATGCATATATCGATCCCATGTCAAGATTAGACCTTGATTATAATGAAGCCAGTTTCTATTTTGCTGTTGGCAATACCGAAGCCGCCAAGCAAGTTATGGAAGATGCCATTTCCTTCTCACAAAAAAATAAAATATTTTATCGTATTGATGATTTATATCGGCTTGCAGCTGCAGATTCGCTGATGTCGGAGAAATGGGAGCAATATGATTATTACCTAACCAAATTGAATCAATATGCCGATTTTTCAGATGACCAAATGGCAAAAGTCACTGCAAAGCTTTTTCAAATTGAATCTCTAAATGCGGTGAAGCACGATTATCAAGGAGCGCTAACAATGGTTGATCAGTTTTTAGATGACCCAGAATTTAACCAACAGCGATTAAGGGAATGGTTTTATCTCGAAAAAGGAAAAGCATTACATGGACTAAAGCGTTATGAAGAATCCATTCACTTTTTTGATATAGTGGTCGTCCCATCCTATCATCACCATCCTTTTGACTTGTCCCAATTCTATTTAAAAGAAACCTATACGGCACAATGTCTAGTTGAACTTGGAAAAATAGATGAGGCATTATTAGCAGCAAAAAAAGCAGTTGAATTATTCGATCATCTGCCTGATTCTCCTTTTAAAGAATTTAGTAAGGAAACCTTTCATAAGATTTGCTCACTGAAAGGTGAAACTCATGATTGATGCTCATATTCATCTAGAACAATATGATGTAAAAGTTCTTCCAGTACAACTAGAAAAATGGCAGGAAGCTGGAGTTAAAGGGGTCATTGCTGTTTCCAATGATCTCCCCTCCTCTTATCGGACGCTTGAATTACGAGATACATTTCCGAACTTTGTCCATGCTGCTGTTGGATTTCATCCTGAACAGCCCCTACCAGTTGAACATGATTTTTTAGAGTGGACAAGATTAGTACAAGCTGAAAGGAAAAAAATTGTGGCAATCGGTGAAATTGGGCTACCTCATTACAATCTTGAAATGCTTCCCTCTTCACTTGAGCACTATTGTGATTTTTTATCTCAATGCCTTGAAATTGCTGTACAACATCAACTACCTGTTGCTCTGCATGCCGTCCATGATAAAGCAGAAATGGTATTTGACCTGTTGCAGAAAAAACAAGTTCCAACTGCACATTTCCATTGGCTAAAGGCCTCTGAGAATGTGGTGAAAAAAATTGTTGATGCTGGCTATTATATTTCAGTTACACCTGAAGTTTGCTACCGGACCCGGGATCAAAAGCTTGCAAAACAGGTTCCACTTTCACAGCTTTTAATTGAAACCGATGGTCCGTGGCCATATGAAGGTGAGTTTAAAAATCAAGCCACTACCCCATTATTTTTAGGAAAAATAAGTAGTCAACTTGCCACTTTGTATGAAATGTATGATCATAAATTACAGGAACAACTCGTGTTAAATACACATCGTTGTTACCAGGAAACAAAAAGTACTTTAACATGAACCTAAATTTTTGATATCATACTTAAAGTAAAAGCAAAAAGCATTAAATGAAACAGGTGAAAAAATTGGAATATCAAGTGTTACTTTATTACAAATACATTGAAATCGATGACCCGCAAGCTTTTAGGGATGCACATTTTGAATTTTGTACTGAACTTGGATTAAAAGGTAGAATCCTTGTTGCAACTGAAGGCATCAATGGTACGGTTTCGGGTACTGTGGAGCAAACAGAAACATACATGGAGTTCATGCGAAGCGATTCCCGTTTTTCAGACATGATCTTCAAAATCGAGAAAAGTGAAGGAAATGCTTTTAAAAAGTTAAAAGTAAAGGTGAAGCCAGAGATCGTCAATTTGAGTCTTGAAGACGACTTAAATCCAAATCAAATCACTGGCAAGCATCTACCTCCAAAGGAATTTCTTGAAACGATGCAACAAGAGGATGTTATTATTCTTGATGCGCGTAATACGTATGAATACGATCTTGGCCATTTTAGAGGCGCGATTCGCCCCGACATCGAAACCTTCCGCGAACTGCCAAAATGGGTCGAGGAAAACTTAAGTGAGTACAAGGATAAGAAAATCTTAACCTATTGTACTGGCGGCATTCGTTGTGAAAAATTTTCAGGCTTTCTTGTAAAGGAAGGTTTCAAAGATGTTTCGCAACTTGAAGGTGGCATCATCACCTACGGATATGACCCAGAGGCTAAAGGTGCTATGTGGGACGGGAAATGCTACGTTTTTGACGAGCGAATTTCAGTACCAGTCAACCGAACTGGTGAGGAAACGATCGTTGGCAAATGCTATCACTGTGGAAAACCGGAAGAACGTTACGTAAAATGCGGAAACCCTGAGTGCAACAAGCATCTTCTTCTTTGCGAGGACTGTGAGCATGAGCATTACAGAGCCTGCAGCCAAGAATGCAAAGACCACCCACACAACCGTTATGTAAAAGAACATCAATTGGTGTAAATGCAGACTGTTGACAAACGCTCGCATACTGGCTTGCCTCTCTCGTCCGCTCATGAAGGCAACTCCTATTCGCGTCTTCGATCAGCTGCGCGCCTTGTCTGACAAGCGTTTTCAAGACAGTCTGGGGAAAGAAATTTATTTAAATATCTGTACAAAGTCAATACTGGCTTTGTCTACACACTGAAAACTGCTCAAATTAAAACTGAGCAGTTTTTTTCGAGCTTGTTTTTCTAAGAAAATCTCCGCCTTTTCTCACTTTCCGATCGTTTGTATCTCCTCGGAAGTAAAAAGTATTTTCCCTTGTTCTTTTTCTAGGGCCACTTTGTACATCGCATTTGCCACTGTTTTTCCTTCAACAGCTCGATATTTCCGAAGGGGACCCACAAATAGAAACTTTAATCCCTTCATCAATACCGCAGCCAATTCTTCTCCAAGGCGAAAATCGTCCCTATCTCCAAGTAGAAGCGATGGACGAAAGATAGATAGCTTTTCGAAGCCTAGTTTTTGAACTTTTTCCTCAAGTTCTCCTTTCATCCTTGGGTAAAATATTTTAGAATGAATGTCCGCGTTCATGGCACTGACCACTAAATAATGCTTCGCACCACTCTCCTTCGCAATTCGCCCTATCTCAACAGGGTAATTGACATCTATTCTATACATAGCTTCTTGTGTCTTTGCCTTTCTAATGGTTGTTCCTAAACAGACAAACACATCTTCACCCGCAAAATACTGCTTATATTCGTCAAGTCGATCAAACTCAACAACAACCTCTATTAATTTCGAATGATGTATCTCAAGGGGTCTTCGAACTAAGGCATACACCTCTTTATATTCAGATGCCTGCAGCAAAAGCCGAAGTAGTTCATTTCCGATTAACCCTGTCGCCCCTGCGATTAATGCCGTTTTCCCTTCCACTTTGCCAACTCCCTTTCACGAAAACGATTCTCTCACAAGTATAACCACTATTAGAAAATATGCATGTTTGATTATCTATTGAATTGCATTTTGTAAAAAAAGATTGTTTACTAGCGTATGAAAAATGGGCAATAAGCACTATTTCCATTGATCATTTTTCTGTTTTTCGCCAAAAATTTTGCTTATATTAACCAAAAAAGTTAAATCTATATTATAATCATCTTATAATGTCGAACTATTTTATATTTTATAAAACTTTAATACTATTTTGGAAGGTGAGTTATGGAAATTACAAAGCACATTTTGGTTAACCTTTCATTATTAATTATTCTTTCATTTATAGGTTTAATATGGTTTGAACGAAAAAGAAACCTTACCCTTTCAAAATGGGAAGCTTACATCGGATTAGTTGTGCTTATCTTGGTTTGCTTTATATTTTCTTATCGACCAACCCCTACACACTATTTTGACCTTCGACTGATTCCTGTTTTAATAGGAGGTCTTTATCTTGGGATTGGTCCGGTCTTATGCTTAACAGTCATTGTTTTAAGAGGAATCTACGGCATAAACTTTGGGTTTTATGCGACGATTACCCTTTACCTACCATCCGCTATTATTTTGTGGAAATTATATCCTTGGTTTTGGAAACAGCATTCAATGAAACGTGTATGGGTATCGGTACTTGTGACATTTATTTTATCTTTCTTAACGGCTTCTTCACTACTAATTTCAAAACCAAATATCAATTTTTACGATGCTTGGTTTGCTTATTTAGTTATACCAGCGATTGGATTAGGCATTATGTCTTATTTAACTGAATATTTCCGAAACAATATCCTTATGCGGCAGACGATCCTAAAATCTGAAAAACTGCATGCCGTCGAACAATTGGGTGCTGCGATTTCCCATGAAATTAGAAATCCTTTAACGGCTGCAATGGGATTTGTACAGCTATTAATGTCAAATAGCCTCCCCCGCCACAAACAAAAGGAGTACCTATTAATTATTAAAGATGAATTAAGATCCGCTGAAAGGGTTATTCAAGATTATTTGACATTCTCAAAGCCTGCATTAGATACGGTGGAAACTCTTCAAATTAAACGGGAATTGCAACAGGTCATTTCGATTTTAAGGCCCACTGCAAATCAGCACTCCGTGGAAGTGATTACGAATTTCGCCTTGGTAGGCACGATTCAAGGAGATCGTCAAAAGTTCCACCAATGCTTTATCAATGTGATGAAAAACGCCATCGAGGCAATGCCCGGTGGAGGACAACTATACATAGAAACCCGTTATGATCGGCAAAATGTAAGCATTATCATCCGAGATACCGGAATCGGGATGACAAAGGAACAAATTGACCGGCTTGGTGAGCCCTATTATTCTACTAAAGGATCAAAAGGAACAGGTCTAGGCATGATGGTTGTCTACGGAATAGTAAAAGCCATGAAAGGGACACTTCGTGTTACTAGCACTGTTGGAGAAGGAACTGAATTTACCTTCCAATTCCCTTCTGCCCTTACCTTAACTGAGCCCCATGAGTAAGATTGGGGCTATTTCAATCCTCCTTTCCATAACATTTTCTTATCTCATTATATAATCTTTTAATAATATCCTTATGTAAAATTTTCCTATAAAATGAAGGTATCAAGCGAATGGAGGAAACAGAATGGACATAAAAAGCGACGTAAAAAAACAATTTGGTAGAAGCGCTGCATCTTATGTAACAAGTGAAGGACATCGTAAAGGTGGAGATTTACAAACATTAGTATCAATGGCAGATGCCAAAGGCACGGAACTGGCTCTGGATATTGCTACTGGTGGTGGACATACTGCAAATGCTCTCGCCCCTCTCGTAGGGAAGGTTACAGCGTTTGATTTAACACCCGAAATGTTAGCGGCTGCGGAAAAATTCATTAACGGAAATGGTCATCTAAATGTTGAATTTGTTGAAGGGGATGCTGAAAATCTACCATTCTCCGATGAAACATTTGATATCGTATCTTGCCGAATTGCACCTCACCATTTTCCTAACATTACTAGTTTCGTAAGTGAAGTATCACGAGTATTAAAAACAGGTGGTCAGTTCTTGTTAGATGATAATGTTGCTCCTGAAAACGATGAATTTGATAAGTTTTATAATACGGTAGAAAAAAAGCGTGACTACAGCCATTTCCGTGCTTGGAAAAAGAGTGAATGGCTCCAAATGTTAGAAAATGAAGGCTTTGAAATCCAAGAACTCTATCGTTTTGAAAAGACTTTTGAATTTGAGAGTTGGTGTAACCGTATGCATTTGTCAGATCTAGAGAAAGCAGAATTAACCGATTACATGCAAAACGCCTCTAGTAAAATTAAACAAAAGTTTCGGATACAAATTGAGAATCATAAAATCATTTCCTTCCAAGGAGAAGCCGTTGTTTTAAAAGGAACAAAACTATAGGATTAACGTGGAGGAATTCCTCCACTTTATTCTTCATGAGGAGGCGTTCGTTTTGTTGATGAATCAAGTGACCAATCTGTTAAAAATTGAACACCCCATTATTCAAGCTCCAATGGCAGGTGGCATTACAACTTCGGAATTAGTGGCTGCTGTTTCAAATGCCGGAGGCTTAGGTATGATTGGAGCAGGATATATGACGCCAGCTCAAATCCGCGAACAAATTCGTGAAATCAAACAATTAACTTCCAAGCCTTTCGGAATTAATTTATTTGTTCCGAACGAATTTAACGCTAAAGAAGAAGAGGTCAAATCAACTAATCAATTACTCAACCCGATTCGAGAAAAATTAAATTTACCTCCAAAAGATCATGTTGAACTTCCTTCTTTTCACGATGCACATGAAAAATATGTTGAACAAATCAAAATTGTCATTGAGGAAAAGGTACCTATTTGTTCCTTTACGTTTGGGCTTCCTTCCAAAAGTGTGGTCGCGGAATTAAAACAACATAATATTGTGTTAATCGGGACAGCAACAACTGTTAAAGAAGCAATTGAAGTTGAAAAATCAGGAATGGACATTGTGGTTGCTCAAGGTAGTGAAGCTGGCGGACATCGTGGGAGCTTTATGAATGAGGAGCAGGAAAACCTAGTCGGCCTAATGTCCCTTATCCCACAGGTTGCTGACAATGTGCATATTCCCGTTATTGCCGCTGGGGGAATAATGGATGGAAGAGGTTTAATGGCTTCCATTTGCTTAGGTGCAAAGGCTGTTCAAATGGGAACTGCATTTTTGACTTGTATTGAAAGTGGAGCACATCAAGTACATAAAGAGGCGATCCTTCACTCTTTCGAAGACGAAACAGTAGTGACCCGTTCATTCTCGGGGAAGCCGGCACGTGGACTCATGAACCCCTTTATTTTAAACATGCGAGACTACGAAAAAGATCTGCCTGAGTTCCCGGTTCAAAATTCACTTACACAGGATATTCGAAAAGCTTCAAGTTCACAAAATAACAAGGATTACATGTCCCTTTGGTCTGGACAAAGTCCACGGTTATCCAAAAATCAAAATGTTAAAACGTTAATAGAATCCATCATTTCCGATGTAAAAAGTAAAATAGTGAAGCAGTGAATTTTACTTAAAATCCACTGCTTCTATTTTTTATTTCTTTAAGGCATAGCAATGATTAAGCGGACCACTTCCCTTTCCAAGGTCAAGTCCCGCTTCTAAAGCTCCCGTAATATACAGTTTTGCTTCTTGAATACTTGATTTTATATCCAAGCCATCTGCTAAATTACAAGCAATTGCTGAGGATAGCGTACACCCTGTACCATGGGAATTTGGGTTATCGATACGACCTCCTGGGAACCATGTGAGTTCCCCATCGCTATATAAGAGATCATCTGCTGTATCCTCAAGATGACCCCCTTTGATCAAAATCGCACCCTTATACATGTTAGATAATTTTTGAGCCGCCACTTGCATGTCTTCCTTCGAGTGAATCTCCATGCCACAAAACGCTTCAGCCTCATGTATATTAGGGGTAATGATCGTAGCAAGTGGAATCAATCTCGTAATGAGGGCATCCATCGCAGACTCACTCAATAGTCTACTACCACTTGTAGAAATCATGACAGGGTCCACGACAATATTCGAAGGTTGATATTCTTCTAGCTTTTCCACGATTTTATCGATAATTTCAGGTGAGGATACCATCCCTATTTTTACACTATCCGGAAAAATATCAGTCATAATGCAATCTAACTGCTGCCCCACAAATTCTGGAGTCGAATCAAGCACCCCGTATACCCCCGTTGTATTTTGAGCAGTTAGAGCCGTGATTGCACTCATTGCATACATTTTATGAGCGGTGATTGTTTTAATATCGGCTTGAATCCCTGCTCCCCCACTACAGTCAGAGCCAGCAATCGTCAATACCTTTTTCATGTCAATCTCTCCCTATCATCTCAGTTGAAAGTTTTCGTAATTCTTTTGTTGCTGCGGTGATATCAGACTGTGCAAAGAGTGCGGATACAACAGCAACGCCATCTACCCCACTTCCACTCAATTCCAAGATATTGGTTTTAGTAATACCGCCGATTGCAACGATCGGAATCGAAACACTTTGGCAAATTTCTTGGACAGTTTCAAAAGTCATCGGTTTTGCATCCGACTTTGTACCCGTTGGAAATACAGAGCCAATACCTAGGTAATCCGCACCCGCTTTTTCAGCGGCAATGGCTTGTTCTACATTTTGAGCAGAAACTCCAAGAATTTTATCTGGTCCAATCAAGTCCCGAACTTTTTCAACCGGCATATCCTCTTGTCCAACATGCACCCCATCGGCATCACACGCTAGCGCAACCTCAACATTATCGTTAATAACAAATGGAACTTGATAGAAAGCCGTTAGCTTTTTAAGTTCATTTGCTTCCTGTAAAAATTCATCATACCCGAGATTTTTTTCTCTAAGCTGAAGAAAGGTAATTCCACCCACTAGTGCAGCTTCTACCTGCTCGACTAATGTCTGATTGCATGTCCAAGCACGGTCTGTTACTGCATATAAAAGCATTGCATCTTTATCGATTTTCAATGTTCATCCCACCTTGGAGTAATGTAAAGTCTAGCTTGCTCATCCAATCAATCAAGTACGTTCTAAATGATGAGGTTCCACCGTTTAATTCTTCTACTTTTTGGTAAGCTAGTTCTCCGCAAAACCCAAAAGCACTTACCGCAGCGGCCGTGCTTTTTAAAATTTCCTGAGGATTCGCCCCACAATAAGCAGCTACAACTGATGTAAGCATACAACCTGTTCCTGTGATTTTTGACATCATTGGATGTCCATTTCTAATTACATAGGCTTCATCCTTATTCGCCACGATATCAATCGCACCCGTAATTGCGATAACAGCACGTGTTTGCTCACTTACCATTTTTGCAAACTGGACCATTTCATCAAGATTTCCTTCATTGATGACATCTTCAGCGGCGGCATCCACACCTTTAGTATTGCCACTGCCAGCATGAACGGTTTTTATTTCAGAAAGATTCCCTCTGATTACGGAGAACTGAACCTCATCCAATAGGCGATAAACTGTACTAGTTCGTAGACTTGATGCCCCCGCCCCAACAGGGTCTAAAATAACCGGGTTCCCAATTTTATTTGCAGCTTTTCCTGCTAAAATCATGGATTCAATCGTACGCTCGTTCAATGTTCCAATATTGATGACAAGTGCGTTACATATGCTTGTAATATCTGCCACTTCCTTTGGATCATCCGCCATAATTGGTGAACCCCCACAAGCAAGGACAATATTTGCAACGTCATTTACCGTCACATAGTTTGTAATATTATGTACAAGTGGCGTTTTTTCCCTAACATTAGCTAAAATCTGTTCAAACATCCTTCATCCTCCTATCCAAAATAAAAATGCGGTATACCTAAAATAGATATACCGCATGAACGCACTTTCTTTCATTAATTCCCTACGTTGGCATTATCCAAATCAGGTTAAAGCGGATGTTCAAAAAGTCACCAAATGATAAGCAGCGAATCTCTGCGTCACTCGGCCTCTCCAGTCCTCACGTATTAACTACATACGCTCCGGTCCTCGAGTCGCGAGTTCCTTGATCTTCTCGCTTCTGATTTGTTACCTTTTTGAACACTCACTTAAAGGGTCTAAGCTACATTTCGCTTACTCTCAGCCCACATGTGTGAGCTCCCCTACTCATATTTAATTGTCTTTATTATACCATACGAAAAAAATCTGTCATTATTTTAAAATGGGTCATTGCTTTCGGAACAACAATAGTGTACGATACATAGTATAAATTAAATACTGTATGACATATAGTATTAAAAAATGAGGTGGGTGAATGAGTAACTTATTAAACTCATTAATGACAGAGCTCAGAAGAGGCACATTGACTCTAGCGGTATTAAGTCAATTACAAACCCCTCAATATGGATATTCACTTGTTCAATTATTAGAGGGATCCGGAATTGCCATTGACCAAAGTACCTTATATCCCTTGCTACGCCGCCTCGAAAAACAAGAATTGGTGACGAGCAGCTGGGATACAACTGAAAGCAGACCCCGTAAGTACTATGTATTAAGTGAATACGGGCTCGAGATCTTTTTACAGCTAAAAAAGGAATGGATTCAAAATTCAAAAGAGCTATACAGCCTTTTAGAGGGAGAGGAAGATTATGAATCTGATTGATATCTACATTCAGGAGGTTACGAGACGACTTCCTGAAAAAATGCGGGACGATATCGCACTTGAACTACGGTCGACCATTGAGGATATGTTGCCTGATGATTACAACGAAGAAGATGTCAAAACCGTGCTCGAGAAATTAGGAAGCCCCGCAAAATTGGCTAATAATTATCGCGACCGGCCCATGCACCTTATTGGTCCACGTTATTTTGACGTGTACGTCAACTTACTAAAAATGATTGTACCGATTGCAGCTGTAGTTGCTCTCATCACCGTGATTGCCGAATTTTTTATCGGGTATCAAGGAGAAGATGCCATAATCAATGTGGTTTTGGACTTAATTGGTTTGGGAATTTGGAAAATGATTGACGTTTCGATGCAAACATTCTTTTGGTTTACACTGGTGTTCGCCATTATTGAAAGAGTGGATAAAGGTAAAGATGATCAGCCACTAACCAATAGCCTACAAAAATGGACTCCAGATGATTTGAAAAATATTACCTATATTCCTAAGAAAAAGGCAATCTCTAAATTTGAAGTTTTTGGTACTTTATTGTGGACAGCTATTTGGGCAACCGTATATTTTTATGCTAATCAACTTTTAGGTATCTATGAAAGCGGGAATGATGGTCTCGAATTTGTGACCCCTGCATTAAATCAAGAAGTGTTGCTTGGATTTTGGCCGATTGTTCTAGCTATGATTGGTTTGGAAATCGGATTGACCCTATATAAATTTATTAATGGACAATGGACGAAAAGATTGGCCATATACCATACGGTCCTTCAAGTATTTTCAACCATTGTATTCATCGTAATCTTCTTAAATCCCAATATCTTAAACCAAGACTTTATCTCGTACATGACGAACCTATTTGACACCCAAGAGCACC
Source organism: Ferdinandcohnia sp. QZ13 (assembly GCF_031324165.1). NCBI lineage: Bacteria > Bacillati > Bacillota > Bacilli > Caryophanales > Bacillaceae > Ferdinandcohnia > Ferdinandcohnia sp. QZ13. The sequence continues at coordinate 952,141 of NZ_JAVIVW010000001.1, forward strand.
AATTCACAACATGGTTCATCGCAACCGTACTCATCTCATTCATCGTATCAGCAGCCATCAACATCTTTGACGGAATTCGCAAAGCCAACATCCGCTAGGAGTCACGGGAGCCACAGGGGCGGTTCTCCTGGCTCCTCGTTTTATTTACAAACTACCCTTGGCTCTTGTGGGATTAGTTGTCCTAATCTTTTTTCTGGATGCATATAGATGAGTAGTAGACTTTGAAAAAGGAGTTTGGTAGCATTGAATAAATTTTTGGCTGCAATTGGTATTGTTTTTATCATATTTGTGACCGGTGTAATTGAAGCAGATGATGTTTTCGAATACAAAAATGCCATTTCTGTTTCTGGTCTGTCTTCTGATGAAGAAGTAACCGTAAATTCGAATGAGGACGTAGTCGATGGATTAATTCCTGAATTAGAAATGCAGTTCTTTGATACGGAAACAATGAACGGGAATAAAGTTGAAATCTACCGGGAGTATGAGGTTTATCGTAATGAAGCAAACGAAGTCATTAAAAAGGTGCCAACTGATAATTATGAGTATTTGGAGTACTGGAGATAGGAGTTTAGCCGAGCTAAACTCCTTTTTCTGCACAACTTTCTACAAATCTGCTAAAAATACGCTGTGAAATCTGATCCCCTCTGACCGCCAAGCCTTCCGGATGCCACTGAACACCTAAAACAAATGAATGACCAGTGCTTTCAATTGCCTCGATTATTCCATCCGATGCGACTCCGGAGACATCAAGAGGATATGGAACATGGCGGACTGATTGATGGTGATCCGTGTTTACCTTAAACTCGGTAGTCCCGGCAATCGATGCTAGTAAACTACCTTCCTTCGCTTTTACAAAATGGGCAAGATGATACCTCGGTGCTTTTTGAGAATGCTGAATCAATTGGGTCTCAAGCTGCGAATAAATATCCTGATACATATCTCCACCAAGGGCGATATTCAAGATTTGAATCCCTCGACAAATCGCAAGGATTGGCTTATCCGCGGCAAGCATTTCTTTAATAATGACCGGTTCCAACTCATCCCGTCCAGGCGAAATCGTCCCAAGCTTTGGATGCGGTTCCTCCCCGAAAAGAAACGGATCAATATCTCCCCCACCTGTTAAAAGCAATCCATCTAATTTAGTAACAAGCTGTGAAACATCCTCGTCAATCCCGATTGGCAAAATAACCGGAATGCCACCTGCTTGAATGACGGCTTGAATATAATCATTTGACAGAGTATGTTTAGAATCCAACTCAACATGAGATGTCACACCAATAATTGGTTTATTCATCTGGACTCCTCCTCATTTTCCACGTTTTTTGCGGTCTCGAATTTGCGGATTTGCTTCGACTCTTTATAGTATCTCATCCATATATTCAGCTAATGAATAAAGTGTGTTTTCATTACGACCTATAGTCGTTTTTGCCGTAACTAAAGATTGTAAAATAGCTTCCTCTGTCGCATCAGCCGTTGCTAAAAACGCTTGATCCAAGTCATCTTCATGCACTGCTTCAATTTTCTGTAATCTGCCATTGTTCTCATGATTGACTTTATTTGCAGTTGAAAAACCAATGAAAACATCCCCACTTCCGTTTCCAATAAATGAACCAGTTCTGCTTAGTCCCACCGAAGCTCGCTTGATGATACGTTTTAATTGGCGTGATGTCACAGGTAAATCGGTTGCGATTATTATCATGATCGAGCCTTTGTCGCCTTCTGGACTTTTTACGGGAAGCTTGGATTTGATTAAGGGGCCGACATGGATTCCATTTAATCGAAATTGATCAATTTCCCCAAAGTTTGAGAGCACCAGTATACCTAAAGTATAGGTCCCGTGCGGGTATGTAAGAATCCGTGATGACGACCCAATGCCCCCTTTTAATCCAAAACATTTCATACCCATACCTGCGCCAATGCTGCCTTCTTCAAAATGGGTATCGGCGGTTTCGATAGCTTCTCTAACATGTTCTACAGTGATGGACTGTTTACGAATATTATTTAAAAACATATCATTACATTCACCGATCACAGGATTAACAGTTCCGGTGGTGTCACCAATTTCTTTATTTTTCGCTAAGCTATAGCCGATGAGATGATTAGCAGCCACCCCCACACTCAATGTATTTGTCAGCAAAATCGGTGTTTCAATTGTCCCTAGCTCATCGATTTGAAGAGTGCCCATCGTCTTACCGAACCCATTCATAGCATATGAAGCAGCAACCACTTTATTGTTAAAAATATTTTGTTCATGAGGAATGATGGCAGTAACTCCGGTTTGGATGTCCCCGTTTGAAATCGTAGAGTGACCGACTTTGACACCTTGTACATCTGTGATTTTATTAAATGGTCCCGTTGGTAAGGTGCCGATTTGAATCCCATAATCTCGTAATCTTTTTTGCATGTTTGATAAGCCCTTTCTGATTTGGTGTTTGTTATAAGTATAGGCTAGATAAATGGGGTTGAGTATAAGGTGGGAGAATATTTGTTAATTTAAAGAAAAGATTTTTGTATTGGGGTGTTGCAAAACTTTGTTTAAAACACTTTCTGAATCAGCACCTCCTAGTTTTATCCAACCACAGCTGTGTTTCCTATCTTTTCTGGTTCACAATTTCCTAATTTCATCCAAATTCTTACATCTTTTCTTGCTTTACCGGTTTGCCATCTCCTAGTTTTATCCAATCGATGGTGTATTTCCCGCCTTTGTTGGTCTACAATCTCCTAACTTTATCCAACCACGGCCATGTTTCCTACCTTTGTGAGTTCACAATCTCCTAATTTCATCCAAATTCTTACATCTTTTCCTGCTTTACCGGTTTAACATCTCCTAGTTTTATCCAATCGATGGTGTATTTCCCGCCTTTGCTGGTCTACAATCTCCTAAATTTATCCAACCATAACCATGTTTCCTACCTTTGTGAGTTCACAATCTCCTGATTTCATCCAAATACAAATTCTTTAATTGCATATCCTGGTTCGACATCACTATTAATATCAAAACACAAACAAACACCCCTCCCCAATCCAATAAGTTGAAATCTTCTGTAAAGGTCAATTAAAATAAAACTATCATACTTACAAATGAGGAGGGACAACTAATTATGAAAGCGTTTGTACATTATAAAGTTCCTGGAATGGATGGAACATCCTATTCAGATATTGAGGAAGTAGAACCAAAAGCCGGAGAAGTGAAGGTCAAACTAAAAAGTGCAGGCCTCAATCACCGGGATTTATTTGTTTTACATAGACATAAAGAAACTGAGCCACCTTTAGTAATTGGATCAGATGGAGCTGGGGTTGTTGAGAAAGTCGGTCCTGGTGTCGGGGGCGTTAAGGTTGGGGATGAAGTCATTATCAATCCTTCATTAGGCTGGAAAGAAAAAAGTGACGCACCTCCTTATGGTCATGAGATCCTTGGATTACCTGACCACGGAACATTCGCTGAAAAAATTACAATTTCTGCAGAAAATGTCAGTCCAAAGCCTGCACATTTATCGTGGGATGAAGCTGGCGTACTTGCACTTGCAGCCATGACTGCTTATCGTGCATTATTCACTCGAGCACAAATAACAGAAACCGATACCGTGCTTTTACCAGGAATCGGCAGTGGCGCGGTTACGTTCCTCTTACTTTTTGCAAAGGCTGTAGGGGCACGGGTCATTGTTACCTCACGCTCAGAAGTCAAGCTTAAGCGAGCACTCGAATTAGGCGCGGATGTTGCGATTGACAGTAATAGTGACTGGAATGAAGCACTCAATGGTGAAAAAGTGGATATTGTAGTTGAAACAGTTGGAGCAGCGACCTTCCATAAATCCCTTGGACAACTCCGAAAAGGTGGAAAAATGGTCACATTTGGGGCTTCTGCTGGTGATACGGTGGACTTCAATCTTCGTGAATTTTTCTATGGCCAGTATACGTTACTTGGCTCCACGATGGCGAGTACAGAAGAGTTCCATGAAATGCTTCAATTTGTGAATGAACATAAAATTAAACCAGTCCTCGATAAAGTGTTCCCTCTCGAAGATGCGGCCAAAGCATTGCAACGGATTGAAGAGGCAGAACAGTTCGGAAAAATTGCGATTAAAATTGAAGAGTAACGAAAACTGCACCCCATTTTTAGAGGGTGCAGTTTTTTCATGAAAAATAGGTCGCCAGTTTTTGTTTCATTTGTTCTTTATTCTCGGCAAATTGGCGATGACGGTGCCCGTTCCCTCCTGATGTATGTGGGAAACCATATAGCACGGAATCGGGTGATACATAGCCACTTTCCACAAGATAGTTCAACACGGCGGTCACATTCACCCCTAAGGGAATGATAAGTGGATTTTGAAGACTCTTTATTTCTTCTACAAAACATTCCACCACATACTTCTTTAATACATCTGTTCTTAACATTTTCGGCGTTGAACCACTGTAATTTTTCCCTTTATAAAAAACAGGATATGTAATCACAGAACTTGTTTGCACGAGATGACTTGCCGCCCGAAACAGCTCACTTGTTGATGCAATTTCTAAATAGGAATGTAAGCCAAGCTCGTCCAACATTTGAATTAAATTCTTCCTCATTGGTCCTTCAAAGCTTGAGTTTTTCTTGACCTGATGAAGTAGCTGTTCATCTGATAGACCTTTATTGTTCGGATCGAGAATTGTTGAATACGAGCGTTTCATCTGATGCATGCCTGGAGTGATACCGACAATTATAACCTTCGCGGCTTCATTCACGTATTCAAACGGAGCATAATAGATTTCTAGGTTTTTCTTCTCGTCCTTGTCCAATAAAAATGTCTCAATTTTTAAGTCCTCTTCTTTATAGTCCGCTGGCAATGACAAGATTTTGTTTTTGTATGTTTCAAATTTTGAATAAGGTGCGATTGTCACAGAATTCCCTCCTTTAAGATGTAAAAGGTATACCGAAATTGGTATACCTTAAGCTACTACATCCCGCTCATTTTTAAATTTTTCGTATCGCTTTTCATCCATTATAGTTTTTAACATGTGAACGACATTCCAAACATCCTCAAAAGAATTATAGAGAGGAACAGGGGCAAGTCGAATCATATTTGGAGCACGAAAATCAGGAATGATCCCATTTTCTTTTAAAGCCTTGCAAATTCGTGCTGCTTCTGTATGCTCTAGACCGACATGACCTCCCCTAACAGATTCCTCACGAGGAGAGCCGATCGCAAATCCCATACCAACAAGTTCTGTATCAATTAACTCCATTAAAAAATTCGTCAATAAAAGAGACTTCGTTCGGATATGTTTAATCCCTGCTTCAGCAAACATGTCAAGTGAACCAAGAAGAGGAGCCAAACTTAGCACATGTGGTGTCCCGATTTGAAACGCACCGGCACTGTCCGCAGGGGTAAACGTATGCTCCATATCAAATTGCTTTTCTTTCTTTGACCCAAACCAACCCGCTAGGCCCGGTCGTACTCCAAAATGCTTGCGATTCACATACAACCCAGCAACAGCCCCAGGTCCTCCGTTAAGATGCTTGTAATTGCACCAAAACGCAAAGTCCACATCCCATTCGGAAAAAGAATGAGGGATTGCACCGACTGAATGGCAGCCATCAAACCCGATTAAAATTCCGCGTTGATGTGCTTCAGTCGTTAAGCGCTCCATATCTAAGATTTGACCACTGCGATACAAGATCGATGGTAAAACTACTAAGGCAACTTCGTCCGTCATTGCATCAATGATATCCTCTTCGGACAAATAACGACCGTCACGGCTTTTTACACGAACTAATTGTTCTTCTGGATTAAATCCGTGAATCCGAACCTGGCTTTGCAAGGCATAAATATCGGAAGGAAAATTCAATTCATCCGCTACAATCTTTGTTCGTTTCCCTTTTGGCTGATAAAAAGTAGAAACTAATTGATGTAGATTAACGGTCGTTGAGCCGGTGACAATTACTTCCTCAGGTGAAGCACCAACAAGTGGAGCCAGTAGTTCACTTGCTTTTTCTGACATATAAAACCACGGCTGGCTACCTTGTGTCCAGCCATCGATCCCATTTTGCTTCCAGTCTTCCAATGAATCTAGCAATGATTGTTCCGCCCGCTTCGATAATAGACCGAGCGAGTTCCCGTCCATATAGATGGTATTTGCTTGTAGGTAAAATTCTTCTCGAAACTTGGCGAGCGGATCTTCCCTATCTAGTTTCCTAGCTTGCTCTAAAAACATGGATTTCCTCCTTAAAAGAAATCGTAAATGTAGGCATCGCGGTTCGGAATCATTTTTTCAAAAGCTTCTATATCCTGTTCAGCTCCCTCAATCATTCCAGCCGCAAATAATTCAGTTGGACGCTTGTGACCAAAAAACGCCGCTGATAATGCATTGATAGACAACTTTAGTGAACCTTCTGTTTCATTCACAACACGAACCTCACCCTCTATTACAAGGAATGTTTTTTCATTCCAAGTTGCAAATGGGTCAGAAATCTGAAGCCTCAATGTCTCGTTTCCAGCAAATTTATATTCTTTTAAAAATGACTCAACATCGACAATGCGAACCATAAAATATGGTAAAACCTCTCGTTTCACTGTTTTTTGTTTCTTCAACGAAAAAAACAATGGTTCTTTTTCGTTCGTAATCATTTCTAGTTCAGAAATCATGGAGTCATGTTGACATATAAAATTCCACAAGCCACGACGTGCTTCATAATTGATAGTAACAAACTCCTCAACAGTCATCTTGTTGTCCTTGGATTCATAAAGGATATACCCAATTGGCTGTTCAGAAGCATCATAGTAAATCGCAATATGCAAGTCGTCAACCACACTCTTCCACCATTCATCCTCACGAACTAGCATTCCAGAAAACTGTGACGCATATTGATCATATATCCTCTTAAGTTCATCTAAATTCACATTTTCAAAGAGATACCGCTTCACCGAACCCTCTACAGGCTCAAGCATAACTAAATCAGATCGCTGGAAAACCGTTTTTAAGCGATTACTGAAAAGCTCCCACCCATATTTTCGATAAAAAGAAACATCAAATGGATGCAGCATCGACACGGTAAACCCCTGTTTGTTCATTGTCTCAAGCGCATATGTAAGCAATTCCTTCACATAGCCTTTTCTGCGGTATTCCGGATATGTCGCTACACCTGCTATTCCGCCCATTTTAAAAGATTGTTCACCTACATATGTTGCAAGTGGAATGAGATGAAACTTTGCAGCTAACATACTATTTTCATAGATTCCATATATTTGATGCTTTTTCAGATTCTTGAAGATGGTCTTTTGCTGCTCTTCAGAGACTTTATACTGAAAGGCGTACTCCGATAAACGAACGGAATCCATAAATCGATCTTCTGTCATTCTCTCGATTGCCATAATTCTACAACTCCAATAAATGTAATTATTCAAACGAATACTTATATTTACTCACAACTAACATCTGTTAGGCTAAAAATATGTTTTGTTTCAGAAACGACTGTTCCACCGTTATCCATACATGCTTCTGCTATTTTCATGTTTATTTTGTGGTTATCCCTGATTTCTAGTATCCTCAAAACCCCAAAAGTTACTATTAGAAGACTGCTAATAATGGCAATGAGGAGATTTCTCCTACTTTTACTCATTCCATCACCCCTTCTTAAGGGTAACACAATTACCACATTTTTCAATTTCCAATAAAAAGTTTTACGCAGTTTTTGTAAAAAGTTTTTTATGGATTTTTCATTTCATCCGATGTATGATAGTAACATTAACAATGGGGAGATGGTAAAAATGAGGAAGCAATTAATCTTTGCCATCATTATGTTTGTAGCCATTATGTCTTTTTCAGCTACAATTGCACACTCCCATGCGTTTAAATCATCAGACATTCAAGAGAATACGGTAACGATTAGTGGAGTTTCGTATGATAATCTTACTTTTAATGATGATGGTAAACTAAAGATTTCTTGGGTGCTTTTTTCGATCACATCCATATTACTCGTCCTCCAAGGGATGTTAAAGAATATCGATGTGAACCAATCCATTCGAAAACTCACATGGATGACGCCCATTTTTTATCAATCGAATTATGTGGTGAAGCCTCTTTGATTTTTTAAATTTTAAAAATCAAGGAGGAAAAAAATATGTGGTTTCGATTTATTATGATTGGATTATGTTCGTTAACGGTGACAAGCCTATTCATTTTCCAAGGAATTGAAATAACCCAGGCATTTAAAGACTTTTTCACAAATAAATAATGAAGAAAAACGAATGTAGAGCTAGGTTCTACATTCGTTTTTTATTTTTATTCCTGTGCCATTTTTACGGTAGTGCGATACAAAAGTTCAGTTCCAAGTGCAATATCCTCAAAAGATGAAAATTCCTTTGGATTATGGCTGATTCCATCCTTACATCGAACAAAAATCATCCCGTAATCACACTCATAGGACATCGCTAGTGAATCGTGAAAAGGACCACTCATGAGCTCCATTGGTTCCAATCCGATATTCTGCATCTCATTACGCATGATTTCTTTAATCCACTCCGCGCAATAACGAGGTTCGCTATTCGTATCCTCGGTAATCTTACAAAGTAGTTGATGTTCCTCTGTAATTTCTTTAATCTTTTCACGTAATTGGGCTTCAAGGCGATGACGTCTATTAATGTCAATATCTCTCAAATCCACCGTAAAGCTCACTTTTTCCGGAATGATGTTTCGTGAATCTGGGAAAACTCGCAAGCTTCCAACAGTACCAACAGTTGGGGCACCAGGTTCTTGACTTGCGATTTCATTTAGAGCAACGATGATTTTAGCTGCACCAACGAGTGCATCCTTCCTCATTGGCATTGGAACAGATCCAGCATGCCCTGCAAAACCCTCTAACTCAACGGTTAACCACAGTGGACCTGAAATTCCACTTACAATTCCAATCGGTTTATCCATACTTTCTAAAACGGGTCCTTGCTCAATATGCATTTCAAGGAATGACCCAATGCTTCCTTTTGGATATTCTGATTCTTTAAATTTTGATGGATCACATCCAAACTCGATAAGAGCCTCTCTTCTGGTTACACCATCTTTATCCTTCCGTTCTAACTCCCCTTCTTCAAGGTTTCCTAGGATACCCCTGACTCCAAATAACCCTTTATTAAAACGGCATCCTTCCTCATCAGAAAAGGCAATGACCTCCATGGGTTGGTTTGGAACAATCTGGTTCTCTTTCATCGTTTGAATAACCTCAATGGCACCTAAAACACCTATCGCTCCGTCAAACCTTCCACCATAGGGTTGGGAATCAATATGAGACCCTAGCATTAAAATGGGTTCGTCTGGATTTTTTCCTTCCAATCTACCAATTAAATTTCCAAAATGATCGATTCTAGCACTTAACCCCGCTTCCTCCATCCAACCTTTCACCGTTTCGACGGCTTGACGGTCTTCCTTAGAAAGTGTGAGGCGGCACACTCCAGTTTCACCAATTTTCCCTATTTTCGATAACGCTGTGATTCTTTCTTCAAGCCGTTCCTTATTAATGGTTAGTGTTTGGACATTCATAGCATCAGCCTCCTATTTTTAAATAGTTACATACGGTAGATTATGTGCTTTGGCCACTCCTTCGTAAACGATCTTTCCTGCAATCACATTTAGACCCTTTTGTAAGGATCTATTTTCTGCGAAAGCACGCTCATAGCCTTTATTCGCAATCTGTAGGATATAAGGAACTGTTACATTCGTGAGTGCCATTGTGGACGTTCTTGGGACAGCACCAGGCATATTTCCAACTGCGTAATGAACGACTCCATGTTTCGTATATGTAGGATTTGCATGTGTTGTCACATGTGTCGCTGTTTCGAATATTCCGCCCTGATCAATGGCAACATCCACAATGACTGAGCCTTCCTCCATTAACCGAACCATTTCAGTAGTCACTAGCTTTGGTGCTTTAGCACCTGGAATCAATACTGCGCCAATCACAAGGTCTGATTCAGCCACCGCTTGGCCAATCGTATAAGGATTAGACATGAGAGTCGTAATCGAATTTCCAAAAATATCATCTAATTCTCGTAATCTTGTTGGACTTACATCCAAAATCGAAACTTGTGCACCAAGTCCTACTGCTATTTTTGCAGCGTTCATTCCAACTACCCCACCACCGATGATGGTTACTTTTCCTCGACTTACTCCAGGAACGCCACCAAGAAGAACTCCTTTACCGTCTTTTGTTTTTTCAAGAAAGGAAGCACCGATTTGTGTAGCCATTCGACCCGCTACCTCACTCATAGGGGTAAGTAAAGGAAGACTTCGATCCTCTAATTGAACGGTTTCATAGGCAATGGCCACAACATTTTTTTGCATCAAGGCTTGTGTCAGTTCTCGATCAGCAGCCAGATGCAAATACGTAAATAAGATGAGTCCGTCATAAAAGTATGGATATTCCTCTTGAATCGGTTCTTTTACCTTTATCACCATATCGCAAGCCCATGCGTCAGCAGCCGATTGGACAATGGTTGCTCCAGCTTCCATATAGAGCTCATCGAAGAATCCAGAGTTCTTGCCCGCACCTGTTTCAATAAAAACCGCGTGATTATGTTGAACCAGTTGTGAGACACCCGCAGGAGTCAGGGCTACACGATTTTCATTATTCTTAATTTCCTTAGGTACTCCAATCCTCATCCCCATCCGCCTTTCTCATTCCATTTTCTTCGAACAAACACACCCGTAATCTATGAGAATGTCAAATAGATTACGAGTGTTGGTTACATTTCTTTTTACAAGTCCATTATTTCTTCTACCAAAGTTCGTTGGACAAATTCTAAGTCTTCCTCAGAAATCGCAAGTGGAGGAGCGAGGGTTAGCACATTGTTATACCCTGCCACTGTGGCCCCATTTTTCCCGATAATAAGACCCTTTTGCAGACAGCCCGCGATTACTTTATTCACTTGATTAGCATCAAGAGGTTCTTTCGTTTGTTTGTCCTTGACTAATTCAAGCCCAATCAATAACCCCTTCCCTCTTACGTCACCCACATATGGATGGTCCGCTAAAGCTGCCGAAAGACCATCTTTTAATCGAATCCCAAGATCTTGTGATCGCTCAAAGAGTTTTTCATTTTCCATAATTTCTAGATTTTTAAGGGCTAAGGCACAAGCCGCTGGGTTTCCACCGAATGTATTCACATGGCGGAAATAATCATATTCTTCTGAGCCTTTAAATGCTTCATAAATTTCCTTTTTGACGGCCGTTGCAGATAATGGCAGATACGCACTTGTAATGCCCTTTGCCATTGTAATAATATCTGGTTTCACCCCGTAATTCATATAACCAAATGCTTTACCGGTACGACCGAACCCACATATGACCTCATCCACAATTAAAAGTGCACCATGTTTTTCGCATACTTCCTTTACCCCCGCCATGTACTGGTCAGGTGGAACAATGACACCTCCACCTGTAATGATTGGTTCCATAATCACCCCTGCGATCGTTTCACTTAGTTCCCACGTCATCATACGATCAATATCTTTTACTGACTGTAAGTCCGATGCTTTTGCATCTGCTTTTTCTTCTGAACGATATAAATCAGGTGGTGCTACATGGAGAAAACCTGGTGCGAGTGGTTCATATTTATATTTACGCTGCGCTTGACCAGTTGCCGCAAGCGACCCCATTGAATTACCATGGTAGGCTCGATAACGTGAGATAAATTTGTAACGGGAGTGCTCCCCTTTTTGTTGATGATATTGCCTTACTAATTTAAAAGCCGTTTCATTTGCTTCCGAACCACTATTGGAAAAGAAGATGACATACTCGTCTCCAAGCATTTCATTTAACTTTTCAGCAAGTTTTATCGCAGGTTCATGGCTATGTGTTAGTGGATAATAGGCCATTTCTTTTAGCTGTTCATGAGCAGCATCCGCAAGCTCTTTTCTTCCATACCCCACATTCACACACCAAAGCCCTGACATTCCATCGAGATACCGCTTCCCGTTATGATCTGTTAACCATGACCCTTCTGCTTTCTGTATCACAAGAGTTGAATTCGGATTATATGGCCTCATCGAATGCCATACATAATCCTTATCCTTTGTTAACAGGTCTTCCCCGTGTGTAACCTTTGTCATACCGCCTTCCCTCCTTAATTTTTAATAGTCAAAACGGGACGTTATCATCTTTTTACGCGTATAGAAATTCACTCCATCCTTTCCATTTACATGGAGGTCACCGTAGAAGGAATCCTTCCAACCCGAGAATGGGAAAAACGCCATTGTTGCTGGTACACCAACATTGATACCAAGCATTCCTGCTTCTGCCTCTTCTCTAAACTGTCTGACTGCCCTTGCATCCTTTGTATAGATGGTGGCGCCATTTCCAAAACGTGACTTTCGAATATAGTCAAGACCTTCATCTAAATCCTTAGCACGTAACAGACTTAGAACAGGTGCAAAGATTTCCTCCTTAGCAATCGTCATATCTGGAGTCACATGGTCAAAAATAGTAGGTCCCAAAAAGTTTCCTTCTGGCATCTCATCCATTTCTTTTCTTCCATCCCTTATGAGTTCCGCACCTTCCTCAAGCCCTTTTTCCACGTAGCCCAGAACTTTATTCAAGTGTGACTCGCGAATAACGGGAGTTAGTAACACCTCATCATCCATTCCATTCCCTATTGTTAGCTGATCTGCAGCATCCTTTAACGCTGAAACAAATTTTTCACCGTCTCCCACAACTACAACTGCACTGCAAGCCATACAACGTTGTCCTGCACTACCAAATGTGGAACTGATAATATTGGCTACCGCTTTTTCCATATCTGCATCTGGCATGACAATATGGTGGTTTTTCGCACCTGATAAGGCTTGAACTCGTTTGCCTTGCGCAGCTGCACGCTCATACACATATTTGGCAACAGGCTGTGAGCCAACAAATGATACGGCACTTACATTCGGATGATCTAGCAAACCATTTACAACATCATGTGCCCCATGAACAACGTTTAACACTCCATTTGGTGCCCCCGCTTCCGTAAATAAGCGTGCAAGCTCATTCGCAAGCATAGGTGTCCGTTCAGATGGCTTTAATACAAACGTATTTCCACATGCAATGGCTAATGGGAACATCCACATTGGAACCATCATTGGGAAATTAAACGGGGTAATTCCGCCAACTACTCCCAATGGGTAACGGAACATTTCAGAGTCAATATCCTCTGCAATGTTGGATAATGTCTCACCCATCATTAACGTAGGAGTACCTGCTGCAAATTCCACACACTCAATTCCTCGTAACACTTCACCATGTGCTTCCTTATAGGCTTTACCGTTTTCTTGAACAACCAGTCTTGCCAGCCTTTCATGGTTCTCAGTAAGTAAATAGTGATATTTGTATAAGATCCTTGCCCGCTTGGGAACCGGGGTATTTTTCCAGGTTTTGAATGCTTCTCTAGCAGCTTTTACAGCAAGATCTACATCTTCCTTTGAAGAAAGCGGCACACGTACTAATGTTTCTTTTGTTGCAGGATTCGGCACCTCAAGAGTCTCTGTTCCAAGAGCATCTACCCATTCCCCATTTATATAGTTTTTTAGTACATCTGTTTCACGTTTAACTACAGTCATATTTTGCATTTCCTCCTTTTGTAATCGTACGATTCCTAACCCTTACCCTATAGGTTCATTATCCTTTAATTTGAAAGTGCTTTCATTAGACATTCTGTAAAATAACTGCTTGTAATTTTTCCACATTATGAATGATACCTTTGCACTAAAAAACCCACTCACACAGTGGGCTAAAGAACTTCCTTCTTCTCTTTTAACTGCTTGGATGAGACTAAAAACTCGTACGATAAAATCATAAACTCAATAGCAAGTCGTTTTTCATGACTCATAAAGTCTGAGCCTAGTAGTTTTTCTAGCTTTTGAATACGGTGATATAGTGTCTGCCTCACAATAAATAAGCGCTTTGCTGTTTCTTGTTTAGAGCCGTTACATGATAAATAGGTTTTAAGTGTTTCCATTAGCTTTCCATTATATTTTTTATCATATGCGATGACTGGTTCTAAATATTCCAGAACCACCTCCTGTAAATCAATATGTCTGTGAAGCAATGAAATAAGTCGAAAAATATGTAAATCATCATAAAAATAGCTCTGCGCTGGAACAGACATCCGGTTTTGAATTCGAATTGTTTCAAAAGCCGTTTGATAGCTTTTATGCACATCTGTTAACTCTTCTACAAATTTTCCAATACCAAGTACCGGGTGAAGCTTTGCTTTTACACGATGTATGTCAGAGCTTAAAAGCCTTTGGATACCCTCTTGAACTCTTGCTTTCCATGTCGTAGTTGTTCGCTCATTGAGCATAATTAAAACGATGTTGTTTCTTTTTTCAGCCACAAAAAGTGTAAAGCCCCGCTGTTCAAAAATAGCCCGGCTAAACATTTTGAAATAGGTTAAATCACTTGTTGTATACTCGCCAATTGCATCCAATTTACAAATACAAACAACGGCTCCTTTTGGTTTACTTGTTGAATTCAATGCTAAATATTCATTGATTGACTCTTGGCTTTGTTCACCTTCTAACCAATCGTTAATCCATTCAGTTGCTTCTACTCTTTGCTTTTCCTCGACATAGAGGTTACGAAGAAAAAGCTGAGCAAGGGCTGTTGCTGTTCGATCTAAAATGAGGTGATCAAATTCGGTTAATTCTCTGTCCTCAGTGATGATCACCAATTCGGCATAGCGTTCCCCTAATAAATGGATGGTGCTTTTCGCCACACAGGTAGAATCTTCAGACTGAGATCTTATACATTCTAATAGGTTCATACGTTTTTGTTCGGTAGCTTCTGGAATAAATAGAGATTCATTGTTATTAAAGAGGATGATTACTTGAACATGGAGGTAGCTTCTAATAAATTTTAGAATGTCAACATAATGATCGATTGTTAATAATCTTTTATTTAATGCTTGTGAGTAACTTTCAAGGTTGGAAATCACTTGGTATTGGCGGTTAATAAGGAGTCCATGGATGTCTTGGGTAATTTCAACAAATGGGACTTCTTGTAAAAAAAGGATAATTGGAAAATGGGACTTATTTGCAATATCAATAATTTCTGGTGGGATCGATGAGGTATATGTTCCTATTTCAATACAGATTCCTGCTGCCTGTGAATCAATTAACTGTTCAATGACTGAGATGAATTTTTCCTTATTATCCCTCCAAGCAACTCCTGTTGATAGAATTAATTCATTTCCATTTAAAAGATTCCTGATATTTGTTACTTCAACAACGTGGACCCATTTTACTTGTCGCCCGAGTCCTTCTTTACCAGCAATCACTTTACTGTTTTCAAAATGCCTTCGACTTAAAATATCTTCAACGGTAATAGATGATTTCAATCTACAGCTCCCCTATACTGAATTTTCAGACTACCTATAGTATATACGATATTGGGGATGAAAAGGGGGTTTTTCCAATATTTTTTACCCGCTAAAAAAGCCAGTCTCTGTTAATTACAGGCACCGGCTTTGACATGTTAATCTCGATACAGTCTCTTAAGCACTTTCCTGTTGTTGCTTGATAAGCATCACCGCAAAATATTTACGCCCTTCTGGAGTAATAATGTGTAAAGTCTCTTTTTGACCGTTATTCTCAAAATCTACGAATGCCCCACTAAGGTTTTCGATAACACTCGTCATTTTATATCCTTTTTGAAGTAAAAAATCTATTTTATCTCTCTCTTGTAAAAAGATTTGGTATTCTGACATGTATGGACACTCCTTTGTATCATACCTGTTTTTTTATTGTGCAGTTGTTTTCTGATCTAACTCAACCTCATACATATTGACTTCTTCACCGGTTACGCCTCCAGGCAGAGCCCAATTTAATAGAACCCCTAAAATAGCTGCCAAAGCCAT
The DNA here is from genome assembly GCF_031324165.1 of Ferdinandcohnia sp. QZ13. Taxonomy (NCBI): domain Bacteria; kingdom Bacillati; phylum Bacillota; class Bacilli; order Caryophanales; family Bacillaceae; genus Ferdinandcohnia; species Ferdinandcohnia sp. QZ13. The sequence goes on from NZ_JAVIVW010000001.1 coordinate 968,003, forward strand.
CCCATGAATTTCAAAGTTTGCTGTAAACTTCATGATAGCTCCACCAATCCCAACCACTAAAATGACGGATGAAATGATTAGGTTACGTTTATCGTCTAAATCTACTTTACTATCAACAAGCATCCGTAATCCAGAAGCAGCAATGATCCCAAATAATAATAGGGAAATTCCACCCATTACTGCCGTTGGAATCGAACTAATGAGTGCCGTAATTTTTCCGATAAACCCAAACAATATCGCAAACACAGCTGCACCGCCGATAACAAAAACGCTGAATACTCTTGTAATCGCTAATACACCAATATTTTCTCCGTACGTTGTATTCGGAGGACCACCCATCAAGGCTGCAAGCATGGTAGCAAGACCGTCTCCCATAATTGAGCGATGTAAACCAGGTCTCTGGATCAAATCTTTACTAACAACTTTACTTAATACCATTTGATGACCGATATGTTCAGATAATGTAACAATCGAAACGGGTACCATTAACGCAATAATACTTAATGTCACTGTGGGGGAATAATGGACAAAAGGAAAAAGAAAATCTGGCATTTCAAAAATTTTAGCAGCCTTAACACCTGATAGATCTACCAATCCAACGATGGCAGCAAAAATATAACCGCCAACAATCCCAATCAAAACGGGAATTAAATTTAAAAAACCTCTTAGGAAGATGGAGCTTAAAATTACAATAAGCAGTGTAACTAATGCAACCGAAAAGTGAAGTAGACTATATTCACCATTAACGTCATTCATTGCCATACCAACTGCAGTTGGTGCAAGACTAAGACCGATTACAATGATAACGGGTCCTACCACAACTGGTGGAAGTAATCTAACTAGCCATTTATGGCCTGTTGCTTTAATAATGAGAGCAACAATCCCGTATACAAGACCTGCTAAAAAACTACCAATCATTGCGGCACCTGGACCATCCGCTGCGGTTGCAGCTATGATTGGCGCGATAAATGCAAATGAGGAACCAACATAGGCAGGAACTTGCCCCTTTGTAATAATGAGAAAAGTCAACGTTCCGATTCCACTTGAAATAAGGGCTACACCTGGGGATAACCCAACAAGATACGGAACTAAGATTGTTGCTCCGAACATCGCAAACAAGTGCTGAATGCTTAATACTAAAAACTTCCCTGGAGGCGGTGTCTCATTTATCCCTAAAACAACTTTTTTTGAATCTACACTGCTCATTCCTATTCCCCCTTTACTTTCGTTATCTTTCTATAATTACTTAACCAAATTCTGTGTTTACGTCTCTTTTGAGAAAACTAAATCTTTGAATCTACCGTCGTTTCTGATACAATTACAACTTTCTCATTTTCTGAGATATCCCAGTCACGCCCAACTGTGATCCCTAAATATTTTTCATCATCAGGATCAACAATTTCTGCCTGGGTAAACTTTTTGAAATACCAATATTTTGCGAGTACATAATAAATAACCGCTCCCACACCAAATCCGACAAAGAACGAATATGCGGAGAAGAAATAAGATGCAGTACCTCCAATGATCCAAGCAATCATACCTGCCCAATTGACTCCATTTGAATATCTAAACTGTCCCTCACTCTCATATAGCTCTGGAACGTTAACCCGTCTCTTTCTAAGGATGTAATAATCAGTAAATAAAATTCCTACAATAGCTGATAGAATTCCCCCAATAATAAGCAGTGCTGGAATGATGACTCCAAATAATTTCCAAGGTTGTATGATAACCCCTATGATTCCCGCCGTAATAACCCCTGCCCAAAATGGATATTTTGGTCCTCCCACATTTGAAAAGATAGTTGCAGCAGGTATTACATTAGCTGCTGTATTTGTTGACCATTGAGCAAGAACAATCATTAATAAAAGGATAACTAATACAATTCCACTAGCTGCTTCTTGTAGGGCAACAACAGGATCATAATTTAAGACTGCAACGTACGCGACCGCACCAATGATAATCATTAATAAATTGACAAGTGGCATAACGACAACATTGCCCGCAATTTGGGCTTTGTTTCGTTTAAACCAGTTTCTTTCATACCGTGGAGCTTTAAAGAATCTGGATAACGATGGCATATCAGCAGCAAGTGTTGCCCAAAATCCCATGTTTGCCATAACAACCACCATAAATGCAGTTATTGCAGCAGTTCCATTAACTGGGCTTTCAACCCACGTCCAAATATCTCGACCTTGGTCAGCCGCTTTTCCAGATAGGGAAATAAACATCCAAAACGAGATAAGTAAAATGATAGGGGCAGCTAAATCTGCAAATCTCTCAATTGCTTTCATTCCAAGAGCTGTGTTAACTAACTGAAAGGCTGCAAACAATAAAAAACAGATAAACCAGTTATCAAATCCCACGAGAGTTTTTAAAATTGCATTCATGGCGGTTGCACCAAAATAGGTATTAATTCCAAACCAACAAGAGGCTGTTACACCACGCACTACTGATGGTATATGAGTTCCGATTGTACCGAAAGGAGCTCTCATATAGACAGGAAATGATAGCCCATGCTCTACCCCGATATCACCGATAAACGTCATAAAAATACCTATTAACACTGAGCCTATGATGGTAGCAACAATCACCCATCCAAGAGGTAAATGTCTAACCCCGTCTCCCCCGATCGCAAAAGCCGCTAGTAAAATTGCCATACCAACCCAAATCAAGGAGAAACCAAAGGCACTTATCTTTCTAGCCCCATGGCCTATAGGAAACAAGTCTGGAGATTTCAGATAACTACTGCTTTTTTTCATTACAACACCCTTTCTAAGTTTTATTTTGAATATTCTGAATTACAGAACCAGAACTCACCTCATTTCCTTTTCTTAAATGAAGGAAGGAGCATCAACTCCCCCCTTTCACTAACATTACACTGTGGCTGTTTTATCCTTTGCCATTTCTAAATTTTCACCGTATTTTGCACGTTTTATGAATTGACCTGCACCTAGTTTTCCAACAAATTGTTTATCACGAACAACAAATTCCCCTCTAGACATAACAGATACGGGTTCTCCGGTAAATTTCATTCCTTCAAAGGCACTGTAATCGACTGCCATATGGTGTGTTTCAGCAGATATGGTACGCTCGATATTTGGATCAAAAATCACAATATCGGCATCCGCTCCAACCGCGATCGTACCCTTTTTTGGATACAGTCCAAATAATTTCGCAACTCTAGTAGATGTTAAGTCTACAAACTGATTTAAGGTAATTCTTCCTTTTTTGGCACCTTCTGAGAATAGAACCGTTAAGCGCTCTTCAATCATTGGTCCCCCATTAGGAATTTTCGAGAAATCACCTAAACCAAGCTCCTTTTGACCTTTAAAATCAAACGAACATTGATCTGAACCAAATGTCTGAAGCTGACCTGTTCTTAGCGCATTCCATAGTACATCTTGATTCCATTTTTCACGTAATGGTGGTGACCAGACATATTTAGCCCCTTCAAAATTTGGTTTTTCCAGATACGATTGATCAAGAACTAAATATTGTGGACATGTTTCCCCCCACACATCAAAGCCTTTCTCTCTTGCTTCAGAAATGGCTTTTACAGCGTCTGCACATGATACATGGACAACATAAAGCTGAGAATTCGCTAGTCCTGCGAAGGTTGCAGCTCTTTCTGTTGCCTCTCCTTCGATCTCTTGAGGTCTTGTTAATGCATGATAAATTGGATCTGTCTTTCCTTCACTGAGAGCCTTTTTCACAAGGTAGTCGATGACATCACCATTTTCAGCGTGAACCATGACGAGAGCACCTAATTCTTTAGCTGCCACTAATGTTTTAAATAAGGTTTCATCATCCGCCTGTAGGACATTTTTATAGGCCATAAATACTTTAAAAGATGTGATCCCTTCATTTTCAATCACGGATGGAAGTTCATTTAAAACCGCATCATTTACTTCTCCAATTGAAAGGTGAAAGCCATAGTCAATAACTGCTTTTCCCTTTGACTTCCCGTGCCATGTATTAATTGCGTCTTTTAAAGGCTCTCCTTTATTGGATAAGCAAAAATCTATAACCGTCGTTGTTCCTCCAAAGGCAGCGGCAATTGTTCCGGTTTCAAAATCATCTTTTGTTACAGTACCTCCGAAAGGCATTTCTAGATGGGTATGAGGATCGATTCCACCTGGAAATACATAGCACCCATTTGCATCAATTACTTCTGCACCTTCAGTCGAAAGATTCAACCCGATTTGGCTGATTACGCCATTCTCCACAAGAATTTCTGCTTGATACGTATCTGTTGCTGTTACAATGGTTCCATTTTTAATAATCTTCTTCATCATAACCCTCCCCTAGAAATTACTTTACAGAGTCTACTTTACAACTTACCGCACCAATAGCAGCCTGGCGCTCATTCCATGTCATTGGAGGTAACCCACTTGGGACTTCAACCATTTCAATCGCTCCATCAACCGGACATACGATTGAACATAGGTTACAGCCAACACAGTCTTCCTCTCTAACTTTTAGGATGTTGTATCCATTTCCATCCTTAAGCATATCGATACATTGATGCGACGTATCTTCACAAGCAATATGACATTTATTACAATTTATACAAATATCGTTATTGATACGGGCAACTATTTTATAGTTAAGATCAAGGTCACCCCAATCGGAATACTTTGGAACTGTCTTTCCAACAATATCCATAACCGAAGCAATTCCTTTTTGATCGAGATAATTATCCAACCCATCAATCATGTCTTCCACAATTCTAAAGCCATGATGCATTGCTGCCGTACACACCTGAACTCCAGAGGCACCCATTAGCATATATTCGACCGCATCCTGCCAGGTTGAAATTCCACCAATTCCAGAAATCGGGATATTGATATGTGGACTTCTAGCACATTCAGCGACCATATTAAGGGCAATCGGCTTTACAGCAGGACCACAATATCCCCCATGTGCACCCTTACCTCCAACATGTGGAATTGTGTTCCACGTTTCTAAATCAACTCCTGCTAAACTATTAATCGTGTTAATCATACTAATCGCATCAGCACCACCACGAGTAGCAGCCTCTGCAGTAGCCGTGATATCTGTAATATTTGGCGTTAGCTTAACAATGACGGGTGTTTGCGCTACCTCTTTTACCCAATAGGTTTGTTGCTCTACAAGTGAAGGTACCTGCCCAGATGCCGACCCCATTCCTCTTTCAGCCATGCCATGCGGACAGCCAAAGTTGAGTTCTAAACCATCTACACCCACTTCTTCCACTCTTTTTACAATTTCGTGCCACTTTTCTTGTTTTGGTTCAACCATCAATGAAGCAATGATCGTATGATTCGGAAATAGCTTCTTTGTTTCTTTGATCTCTTTTAAGTTAACCTCAATAGGACGATCTGAAATTAACTCAATATTGTTAAAGCCCGCCACTCGTTGCCCATTGAAGCTTACTGCTCCAAATCGTGAGGTAACATTCAAAATCGGGTCACCTAATGTCTTCCACACCGCTCCGCCCCATCCAGCATCAAATGCACGTTGGACTTGATAACCGGAATTTGTTGGAGGAGCAGATGCTAACCAAAACGGATTAGGGGATTCGATCCCTGCTAGATTAATTCGTAAATCTGCCATCGATAAACCTCCTTTTGCCTTATCAATTATTACGCTATTTCAGAAACTGCACCAAACATTACATTATGAATTGCATATGCCGCATCCTTTCCTTGCTGTGCAGCAGAAACAACCATTGCTTCTCCTTGGCCCTTACCAAAAATCGCATCCCCACATGCAAATACCTTATTATTAGATGTTTGGAGGGTCTCTTGATTGATTTTCACAACTCCTCCATCATGTTTAAGATCAAATTGTTCAATAAGTTCTGTATATCTTGTTTGCCCAATTGCCTTAATAACCACATCAACCTCTAGAATGAACTCAGACCCCTCAACTGGTATAGGACGTCTTCTGCCATCTTCTCCTGGCTCACCGAGCTCCATTTTGATGCACTCAATTGCTTTAACGCGTCCTTGTTCATCCCCGATGATTCTTTTAGGCGCTGTTAACCATCGAAATTCAACACCGTCTTGTTTGGCAAATTCATATTCAAAATCATAGGCCGTCATTTCTTCAATCGTTCTTCTATAAAGTATTTTTACGTTTTCTGCCCCTAACCTGACTGAGCATGTCGCACCATCAATCGCTGTATTCCCAGCACCTACAACGACAACCCTACTGCCTAGAAATCGATCTGTAATTGGCTTTGTTTTAGTTTCTTTTACAAACTCAATCGCATCATATACCCCTTCTAATTCTTCACCATCAATGCCAAGGGAAGGGACCTTTGACATTCCAATTGCTAGAATGACAGCATCGAAGTTTTCAAGGATCTCATCTACAGAAATATCCTCACCAACTCTAGTATTTGTGCGTATTTTCACATCTAAGCTTTCTACTTGCTTAACCTCCCAGTATGAAATTTCCTGTGGAAGCCTAAAGGAAACGATACCATATGTGTTCAAACCGCCAGCCTTCTCTTCAGCTTCAAAAATGGTAACATCATAACCAAGCAATCCAAGTTCTCTGGCAGCTGAAAGTCCTGCAGGACCACCCCCGACAATGGCAACTGTTTTCCCATTTTTCTTACCTGGTTCAAATAGTACCTGTTCATTTCGGATTGCCCAATCTGTTGCATATCTTTGTAAATCGCCAATCATGATTGGTTTGGTGGAATGATTTAAGACACAAGCCCCCTCACAAAGTTCCTCTGTAGGGCAAACACGGGCACAGCTTGCACCGATAGGGTTAGATGTCATAATTGTTTTTGCTGATCCTTTTAGGTTTCCAGAAGCGATTTTTTTAATAAAGGTAGGAATGTCTATTCCAGTAGGACATGCAGTTATACAGGGGGCATCATAGCAATAAAGGCAGCGATTGGATTCTTCAATAGCTTCACGGTTCGTTAGTGCAGGGTTCACTTCATTAAAATTCATTTTTAAATCCTGATACGAAATTCTTGCGTTTGAATGACTCATAGATTTACCTCCTTTTTATAGTGAAAATTGCAAATGACAGAGGCACTTTTTTGCAATTTTAAAAAGCTTACCAGCAGTAAGCGTTTTCATAATTTTCTGCCATTCATGATGAAAAATGAAATATTGTCCTAAAAATATGAACTTTGTGTCTATTTTACTTTCTTCTAGGTATGATTGCATTATACAGAGTGTTAAAAGATATAAGCTGTTTTCCACTCATAATGTAAAAAAAGAGCGATAGTTTTGAATCACACTGATAGTGATTTTCAAAACTACGCTCTTTTTTTAGTTTCCAATTTCTATTTCGAGGAACTACTTTACAATCGCTTCCTTATAGATCAACTTATTTACTGTTAAACTATACGTATCAAAAAATTCACTCTTAAACGATTCCCACTCACCAAGGGAATCATAATATTTTGCCATTGTATTTTTCGTTCCAACCTTTTTTCCTCTAACTGTAAATTCTTTTGATGGGTAGTAATGAACCTCTCCATTTTTTTTCAGTTTTAATGGAATGATTACAGAAAAATCAATGCCCATCTTTTTGTCGCGTACCACCATCTTCTTGGTAACATTATTCTCCGTTCTTTTGATTACCTGTGTTAAACATAGAGCTCGCTCATTTTCAAAAGCAAATCGGTTAGAACCCTTACTTTTTACATTAATCATTTATCCGACCTCCTCAGGTAGTAACTACTCTAATCATAACACAATAAAAATATAAAGCGAATTCATGAGGGAAAAGCCCAGCTTGACAAAATGAAAAAAGGATGAAATCCAGTTGATTTCATCCTTTGAATAAATAGTCCGTTACTTTAGATTTTAGTTTTTACCATTACCATTACCATTACCGTTACCGTTACCGTTGCCGTTGCCATTGTTTCCATGGCCGTTGCTGTTTCCTTTGTTCCCTTGGCCATTGCCATTGTTTTTACCTGCATTTTGATTTTGGTGATTTTGCTTTTGTTCTTTAGCCTTTTGTTGTTTCTCAGCTTTTTTCTCTTGTGCTTGTTGTTGCTTCTCTTGTGCTTGTTGTTGCTTCTCTTGTGCTTTTTGCTGAGCTTGTTCACGCTTTTCATTTATTTTTTCTTGTTTCTTTTCAACTACAGGAGCAGAAGCGGCTACTACAGGTTGAACCTCTGTTTCAACTGTTTCTGTTTCTTCTACTTCTGGTTCTGTTGCTACTTCTTCAACTACGACTTCTTGCTCAACAACTGGTTCTTCAGTTGTTTCTTCAATCGCTTTTTCTTCTTGTTTAGCTGCAAATTTTGCTGCTTTTTTCTCTAGTTTTGCAAGTTTCTTATCTAATTTTGCAAATGATTTTTGAATATTTTTCATTAATGCTTGTTGAGCAGTTGGATTTTTAACCTTTGCTAAAGCCGCAGTTAATGCATCAATGTTATTTGCAAGCTTTACTTCTACTTCTGTTTCCTCAGAATCCTCAACTACAGTTTCTTCTTCTACATCAGCTTCTGCCACTACTTCTTCAGCAGCAGATGTTTCTTCTTCAACTGCATCTTCTTCTGTTACTTCTGTTTCTTCAGTTGCAGGCTCTTTAGACTCTGTTAAACTTTCAGTTGCTGCTTCCTGAGTTTCGATTGCTTTTTGAAGAAGTTCTTCAGCCTCTTCTGTTTTACCTTCAGCAAATAAAGCATTTGCTTCAGCGATACGTTCAGCCGCGAATTCAGCTAATAGTTTTGCTTCCTTATAATCATCAACAGTTACTGCAAGTCGTACCTTTTCGATCATAAGTTTTACAAAATAAAAGAAATCTCCAGGTACTAAAGAAGGTGCTTTTTCAGCTTGAACTTCCTCTTCAGTTACCTCTTTTTCATCATCTTCTGTTGCCACATCTTCAGAAGTTTCTTCCTCAATTACTTCTTCGCCTTCAACTACTTCTTCGGTTGCTTCTTCACCGTCGGCTACTTCTTCAGTTGCCTCTTCGCTTACGTTTTCTTCGACTACTTCATCCTCAGCTACGACATCTTCAGCCGTACCGTAATTAACCGGAATTTCTTCGACAACTGTTTCTTGTGTTCCGTCTTCGTTAGCAAATGCAGCAGGTGTTGCTAATGAAAGAATAAGTGCTGATGCTACTGTACCGCTAATGATAGACTTCTTGAACTTGCGCTTTGTCATATATTAGTTCCCCCTAATTTGAATTACGATAAAAGCATTCGACGAAAGCTGACAAGTATATGTCCGTCTTTTACTAGAAAAATAATTTATGATTCGTAAGTCTAATGAAATGCAAAAAAACTGCCAAAAAACCTAGTGCTAATGGCACTAGGTCGTAGTTGTTTTATCATTAATTCGTTGGGGCTTTTGTTATTTTTTCAGCGATAAGTTCTTCGATTAATCTTGTAGCTTCTTCCACATTCTTCACATGTAAGACTGTGCTTCGTTCTTCAGGTATTTGTTCAGCCGTATAGTGGTATCTCGGATCATAGTAGTATTCCAATAATAACTTCACAGCTGAATTATAATCTCCGGTTTCAAGATCTTTTTCAATCTGTGCTGCAATTGGAGTATGAATTCTTCGTTTAATCCGTTGGAAGGCGGACATACATTCATTTGGAAATTCCCATGGCCGATAATCTTCTAAAATGTTTAAAACCCGCTCCTCCATCGGTAGGTCAACAAAAATATGGTACCCTTGTTCTTTAATGTTCAGTAAAAAGTCAGGTAAGGTTGCTCTACCGACTCGCTTGCTTTCAGCCTCCAATAGGACATATGGAGAATTTTTTAGTTCAAGTGCACGCTCCACAAACATTAGGTCAAACACTTTTTGATTATGTGGCTTTTTTCCAATCATCCCAAACACGGATCCGCGGTGATTAGCCATCCCTTCTAAATCCATGACCGGATAGCCCTTTTCCTGAAGCTCTGTTAAAATTTTTGTTTTTCCCGAACCTGTATTTCCATTTATCACTAAAGCCTTAGGCTTAAAATCGTTCTCAAGCTCTTCTAGGTTTTCAACAACCCACGTGCGAAACCCACGAATTCCACCAATCAGTCGTTTTGCTTTGATTCCCATTAAATCAATGAGTGTTGCGGATGTCTTACTTCGCATTCCTCCGCGCCAGCAATAAACAACCTTCTCTTCCTCAGGGAGTTTTGCAAACTCTTTGATAAAGGTCGGAAGCTTGGCAGATACGATTTCAAGTCCTTTTTCCTTTGCTGCATCAGGACTTACTTGTTTATAGATCGTTCCAATTTCAGCCCGTTCTTCATCTGTAAATATCGGAATATTTACACTGCCAGGGATATTGGATTCAGCAAATTCAGAAGGTGAGCGCACATCAACAATGGCAAGTGGCTTTTCCTTCTGCAACTTCCGTAATTCATCAACTGATATATCTTGAAACATCGATTTTCTTCCCTTCAAACAAATCTATCTACACTATGTCCACATTTTACACTCTCTATTATAAAACAGAAAAACTTCATCCGCTTTAAAAATGCAATTACAACAATTTTTAGAAATGATAGAATTGGTATAATACGTTGGAACGGAGGATTGTCGTGCTTATACCATCACTTGCAAAAAAGATTATTAACGAAGTACGTAGATTAATTGATGAAGATATTATTGTTGTAGATGTTTCTGGAACCATTATCGCAAGTACGGACACGAGCCGAATTGGCAACTTTCATGAAGGTGCACTTCTGGCTAGTCGAGACGAAAAGAAAATGATCATAACAAAAGAGATGGAAAATCACCTGAAAGGTGTAAAGGCTGGTATCAATTTACCTATTTTGTTTAAACAAAAAGTTGTTGGAGTCATTGGTATTACTGGAAATCCTGATCAAGTTTCTGCATATGGAGAGCTTTTGAAAAAAATGACTGAGTTGCTCATTCAAGAGAGCTACTATGCTGAACAATTCGAAATGGAATCCCGTGCACTTGAAACCTTTGTCTTTGATTGGGTTCAAGGTAAAGAAGAATCAGGAGAATTTATCAAACGTGCGGAGCATCTAAATATTGATATCGAAAGGAAACGTCAGGTTGTTTTTGCGTCTATTAAAAGTGACACTGAAGTTCCAATCAGACCTATATCAAATCGACTCCAGCAAAGCAGCTTTTTAAACGAAAATGAGATCTTTGTCAGATGGGGAAATGAACAGTTTCTTCTCCTGTTAACGGACCGGTCAAAAGAACAAATCCAAAAAACTCTTCAAAAGCTAAAAAAGGAAATAGAAAGCTCCTTCTCTGTTAAGCTATCGTTTGGAATTGGTAGTGAGGACTACCTATTAAGACAATCTTTCGATGAAGCTGATCGAGCGCTTCAGATTGCGAAACGGACGAACTCAATCCAATTCGACGATGATTTAAAATTGGAGATGCTCATACATGAAACGAGTGGGTTGGTACAAATCGAATATGTGAAGCGTACAATCGCTAAACTTCTGGGTGATTATGATTTGCTCCTAACCCTTCTTGAATATACTAGGCAAAACCAATCTATCAAAGATACTGCTGAGGCCCTTCATATTCACGTGAATACTCTTTCATACCGTTTTAATAAAATCGAAGAGAAAACCGGTTTGCACCCAAGAAATTTTGTGGATTTAACGACCCTTTATCTTGGTATTCTTTTATTGGATAGATCCATAAAAGTAGTCGAATAATCACAGTAATGTTTGTAGGTTTCTACATAGCGGATTCTTCCGCTTTTTTTTATGCTTATTATAAGTAGATGATTTGGAGGCGATACCATGATTGATGCACAAGCAAAACAACACTTTTTAAAAATTGTCGGTGCGGAAAACTATGATGATTCCAGTACAGGGCGACTCGTGTACTCCTATGATGCAACCCCACAGTTTCAGTCAATGCCAGATGCGGTGATTTCTCCACGAAATAAAGATGAAATTGCGAGTGTCGTCAAGGTTTGCAATGAATTTAAAATTCCAATTGTCCCCCGTGGTTCCGGGACAAACCTTTGTGCAGGTACCTGTCCAACCGAAGGTGGAGTTGTCCTCCTTTTTAAACATTTAAATAAAATTTTGGAAATTGATGAGGAAAATTTAACCATTACGGTCCAACCTGGCGTGATCACTCAAGAGGTCACAAATGCTGTAGAAGCAAAGGGTTTGTTTTATCCACCTGACCCTGGTTCGATGAAAATATCCACAATCGGTGGCAATATCAACGAAAATTCGGGTGGATTGCGTGGGCTTAAATATGGGGTAACACGTGATTATGTGATGGGGCTTGAAGTTGTTTTAGCGAATGGTGAAATCATCAAAACCGGTGGAAAACTCGCAAAGGATGTAGCTGGATATGACCTAACGCGTCTTTTTGTCGGTTCGGAAGGTACACTTGGCATTATTACCGAAGCTACGCTTAAGCTCATCCCCATGCCTGAAACGAAAGAAACGATTCTAGCCCTTTATCAGGATTTGGAGGCAGCCGCCAAAACCGTTTCAAAGATTATTGCGAGTAAAATTATTCCGATTACACTTGAGTTCTTAGACCAGCCTACCCTTGAAGCAGTCGAGGCATTCGCACAAATCGGTCTTCCAACTGATGCCAAAGCCATTCTGCTGATTGAGCAGGATGGTCCTGCAGAAATTGTAAAACGGGATATTGAGAGAATCATAGAGATTTGCAAGGAAGAAAACGCCGTTTCCGTGAAATCTGCACAATCTGAAGAAGAAGCAGATGCACTAAGGACAGCAAGACGCGCAGCTCTTTCCGCGCTTGCACGGTTAAAACCAACCACGATTCTAGAAGATGCAACTGTTCCTCGTTCTGAAATTGCCAAGATGGTAAAGGCGATTGAAGAAATTGCTAAAAAATATCAACTCCGAATTTGTACCTTTGGTCACGCAGGTGATGGTAACCTCCATCCCACTTGCTTAACAGATGTTAGGGATCGTGAAGAAATTGAACGAGTCGAAAAAGCATTTGAAGAAATTTTTGAAGCAGCAATTAAACTCGGTGGCACCATCACAGGTGAACATGGAGTTGGCGTGATGAAAGCTCCATATCTAGAGATGAAATTAGGGGCTGCGGGGATCGCTGCGATGCAAGCCATTAAAACAGGACTTGATCCTAATAACATAATGAATCCTGGTAAAATGTTTGCAAAAGATTCAAGAAAACGTGTGGTGGTTTCAAGATGACGACAATACACGAACAACAAAAAATAAAAGAAGAATTCCAATCTCGGATGGATCAGAACGAATTATTGAATTGCATGCGCTGTGGGTTCTGTCTGCCAACCTGCCCAACCTATATCGAATCGGGCTATCAGGAATCTCACTCCCCTCGCGGAAGAATTGCATTAATGAAGGCTGTTGTCGATGGTCTCATTGAGCCCGATGAGGACTTCGAAAAATCATTAAATATGTGTTTAGGCTGTCGCGCCTGTGAACCGGTTTGTCCGTCTGGCGTCAATTATGGACATCTTTTAGAGGAAGCAAGGGATATCGTTCATCAACATAAAAAGCATTCGTTACCGGTTAAGACTGTGAGAAAAACCGTTTTTCAAGGTCTGTTTCCTCATCAAAATCGCATGCGAACCTTAACTGGATTACTGGGTGTCTATCAGCGTTCTGGCATGCAAAAAGTCGTACAAAAAAGTGGGCTAATGAAGTTTTTACCTGATAGCTTAGCGACGATGGAACGCGTTCTACCAGAGGTGCCTACTTTGAAAGAACTCAAGAACCGACCATACCACCTTGAGCCAATTGGTGTTCAAAAGAAAAAGGTCTCCTTTTTCACAGGTTGCTTGATGGATACGATGTTTATGAAAACGAATGATGCCACAATGAAGTTGCTTCAATTGGCTGGCTGTGAGATTGTCATTCCAAAATCTCAAGCATGCTGTGGGGCGTTACATGGACATAGCGGAGAAAAGAATAAAGCTAAAGAGCTAGCAAAACAAAATATTATCGCGTTTGAGGAAATCGAGGCGGATTATATTATTACAAATGCTGGTGGCTGTGGTGCCTTTTTAATTGATTATGGTCATCTTCTAAAAGATGCGCCAAAGTGGGTAGAACGGGCGAAAGCTTTTTCAAAAAAGCTTAAGGATATCTCGTCTGTTTTAGTAGAATTAGAGTTTCATAAACAAGAGCTTTCCCTCCCTGCTCAGGTCATTACCTACCAAGATTCATGCCATTTACGAAATGTGATGAAAACTGCTTCTGAGCCAAGAAAGCTACTTCAAGCCATTAACGGCGCCACTTATATGGAATTGAAAAATGCGGATAGCTGCTGTGGCTCAGCTGGAATCTATAACATCGTGGAGTCTGAAATGTCGATGAAAATATTAGATTCAAAAATGAAAAACGTAAAAGAGACACAGGCGAAAACCATTGTCACAGCGAATCCAGGCTGTTTATTGCAAATGAAACTTGGCATTGAACGGGAAGGGTTATCCGATAAAATGCGTGCCGTTCATATTGTGGATTTATTGCTTGAAGCAATTGAAGATTAAAAACAAGAATCGTCTCAGACTGTTGACAAACGCTCGCATACTTCGTTGCTTGCCTGACAAGCGTTTTCAAGACAGTCTGGGGAGAGTAATTTACATCTAGATATCCTGTAAAAAAACGTGTAGACAAAGTCAGTACTGACTTTGTCTACACTCTGAATCGTCTTTGTTTACAAGGCGATTCTTGTTTTTTTACAATCCTAATTATTTTGAGTGGTATGAGTCCTAAAAAGCATCTCTGAAACAGTAACAAATTCATATCCTTCTTTCTCCAGTTTAGTAAGGATACGATCTAATGCTCGAATCGTTTGCGTGCGGTTTCCTCCTGAATCATGAAAGAGGATAATGTTTCCTGGCTTTATACCCGAAATAACCCGCTTTGTTATCGTGTTAACCCCTGGATTTTTCCAATCCTTCGTATCTTGATGCCATGACCACAAAACTACATGATACCCATTTTCAGCAGCCGTATTAATAATAACATCATTATAACTTCCACCAACTGGCCGAAAAAGAGTAGGGCTAAACCCGGTTATTTCCTTAAGAGCATCAGAAGTTTGAGTTATTTCATTCTCAAGTTTTTGCGAATCCCTTAAGATATTTAAATGATTAAAGGTGTGATTGGCAATTTCATGACCCTCTAAGACTTCACGGCGAATAATCTCAGGGTAAGTATTTGCATGTTTTCCGACAACAAAAAAAGTAGCCTTTGCTTTGTGCTTTGATAACACATCTAAAATTTCAGGCGTGTAGACGGGGTTTGGACCATCATCAAATGTGATCGCCACCATCTTTTCATTCGTCTTTACTTCCCACGTAATTTTCCCCGTTTTTTCATAATCAAAGCGTTCTTTTGCCATTGCAGGAATTTGATTGAGAGACAAAAAAAGGACAATCAATAAGATGTACCTTCCCACAAAAGTTCCTCCTTTTATCATTTGGCTTACTAGCTAGTTTATGGATTTTTTTCATATTTTATTTAAACGTGAACCTGAATAAGAAAATGACGAGAACTATTTCTCGTCATTAGATAGTTGTATTTTATTTTAGTAAATACTTTTCTATATAATATTTCGTGACGGACAAATACTCGCGACTATATGCTTTTAGCAATGTAATCTGCGGTGTTTTTGCTGGTAAGCCCTCCACTGTTAAACCGGCGTCTTTCGCAATTTGAACGGAACGATAAAGGTGATAATCATTCGTTACAATAATCCCAAGCTTTGCATCCTCAGGGATAAATTGTTTAGAGAACTTGATGTTTTCATATGTACTTGTCGACCGGTCTTCCAGGAAAATTCTTGATTCAGGAATCCCCTTGTCCACTAGTTCACGTCTCATTGCCTCAGCTTCTGTAATATCCTCTCCTGGACCTTGGCCACCTGAAGCAATCAAAATCGTATTCTCGTTCTCTTTCGCATACTCTGCTGCTGCATCGATACGATATTGCAATGCGAGTGATGGAGTTTCACTGTTCACCTTTGCACCAAGAATAATTAAATAGTCAGCATTTTTGGACGGCTCTGTATCCACATACTGAGTCATTTTATAATGAATTGTCCCGAAAAATATAAAAACTATCATGAGTAAAATCCCAATTGTAAGTAGCATTATTTTCCTCTTTTTCAAATAGTTTCAACCCCTTTAGGGTTATTCTATCATTATATCAAATGGTCAAAAAAGGAAAACTTTCAGAACGTCACTTTCTGTTTCAATGAGCTAAATAAATCATGCCCTTTGAGGGGCACGATTTTTAGTTAAGCAAATTTTGATTTTCCAAATCCTCGTAATAGGGGTGAATACTGTCCATTTCGGTTTTAGCCCGTTCTAGGACGTCGTTCGCATTCATTTTTGAACTAAATCCTAGCTCACGTGTGGCGTTTTCCGTAGACCACGGTTTATCTTTATTATCTGATACGCCATAATATGTACCAAATTTGATGGTGGATTGGATCGCTACATCAAATAAATGGATCACATCCTGATGACTTAATAATGTTTTTTGGGTCCGTGGTATCGTTTGTAAATCCTTTCCTTCATCCCGTCTAACACTGCCAATTCGCAAGTTAATGACAGATAGATTGTTTTCTTCCTCATAGGCTAAAATATGCCCGAGGTTTTCTGAAGCTAATTTAAGTGTGCCGTACAAACTCTTTGAGTATGGATAATCATCAACTGTGATTTCACGTCCGAGTATAGAATTTCCATCCTTCTCATAAAAATCGGTCACATGATTGCTGCTTGCATAGACCACTTTTGGGATACCAAGATCAATCGCTGCTTTTAAAATGTAGAATGATGCTAGAAAATGAATTTCGGTCTTTTTATGAAATTGGGAAAGATCTTTAAAATCATTCTTCGTCTTCACATTAAGAAGGTTAACAAGTGCGTCACAATCAGGTGGAATTTTACTTGTCAGATCTTCAAAATTAGTTGCATCCACCTCGATGTGTTTCGGGTGATTGTCCACCTTTTTATCAAGAATGAAGATTTCATATTTGTTGTTTAGTCCTTCTTCAAGGATGGATCCTATTAGCCCAGTCCCACCGATGATGGCAATCTTCTTTTTCAATGTCGTGCTCCCCTTTTTAACGAGTCTCATTGTTTAAAGTTCGTCATTTTTAGGAAAACATACATCAATCTCATGAGGTTTGCAGGTATGAAGGACGTTTCGGCTGCGGTTTCAATGCGTTGGTGTCTTCATTGGGTTTATGAAGACATTTTCGCACACACACTCCCTTCGTTCGGGTCTTCATCGGGATTATAAAAACCTTTTTGATTGCGACTTTTCTCCTTTCAGGTCTTCATCTACCTTATGATGACATTTCCGAACACGACTTCTCTTCGTTCGTGTTTTCATCCACCTTATGATGACCTTGTCGAATCCGACTTCCCCTCGTTTTGGTCTTCATCCACCTTATGAAGACCCATACAGTGACAGCACCTTTAAATTCCGGTCTTCATTTGGGGTAAATTCCCAAAAACTCAACACACCACTCCTACACACCTACAATGATGTTCGGTGTAACAAAGTAAAGCTGCTTGTCCGCCACTTTTTCGCCTGTGATTCGTTCCCAAATTTGCTGGTACAGGTCAATTTGATTTTGATAGTATTTCGCAAGGACTGGTAGCTTCGCTATGTCCTTTGGACGGTCTGTTTTATAATCGACGATTTTCCAAGTACCATTCAGCTTATAGGCAAGGTCAATAATGCCACTAGCATAAACAGTCTCAGCATTGTCCCCTTTTTCAACTAACTCGTACAATGGATCTTGAGCATCGATTTTCATCATAAACGGAACTTCTGTTAATACATGATCAGCAATCTGAAGCTCTGCCCAAATCATCGATTGTTTAAAATGAGCTACTGCTTCAGCAACTTCATCTCTTCTTCCTAACGAAATTTCATGCTTTTGTAAAGTCGAGACAATTAATTCTTCAGCTTCTTCTCCTTTGGCAATCTTCTCAAACACCTCATGGATCGCGGTTCCCCACGTCTGTCCCCCACCTTCCTCACGCTCGATCTCAAGCGTGAAGATATCCTGCTTGTCTTCAGTTGGACTATATGTTGAAAAAGATGGTTGCTTTCGATCATCAATCCAATCAAGTAAACCCTGTGTGTCTTCTACGAATTCTTGGCGTGTAATGATGCGCCTTTGAATCTCTTTTTCCTCATGAGTTGGCTCTAGCTTTTCAATCTCCTCAAGTCCAGATATACCATCAAGAAGAAGATTCCACGGATTTTTATCGTTTTTTGCTTCGAATGAACTGATGATCATGGCTTTCTCTGCTCTTGTTGCCGCTACATAAAGAATGCGTATTTCCTCGGCAAGTAAATAAGCTTCCTCAGCATCGAGATAAGACTCCCAGTAGAGAGGCTGTGCAACAGGTTTTCTCGCGAAGCCTTGCTTTCTTTCGAACATAAAATATCCCGTCGATGACTGCTCTTCGCGTCTGATATGGGACCATATTTTATTACGGGCTTCTGGCTTTTTCCCCGGATGGGCCAAGAACACAATCGGTGCTTCCAAGCCTTTTGCTTTATGGACATTCATAATTCGTACTGCGTTTTCATCTTCCTCCAGATTAATAACCTTTGTTTTTTCTTCAATTTGCTGTTTAACATAATCAACCGCTTGACTGAAGGTTGTTGCTTCGTCTTCTTCTTTCACACGAAGTGCTTCAAGAATTTGCAAGAGATTCGTCGCTTCCCTTTTTCCATAGCCTTTTATAAGGAACAATGGGTACAGCCCAATATCTTCCATTATTTTTTTTATGGTCACAACTGGTGAATGTGACGTCTTCCACTTTACATATTGTTTGAGCTTAGAAAGTGCTCCTTCAATATGCTGTTTTGTGTCGGAATTTAAATGATCGGGCGACGGTGCAAAGATGGAAAAGACTCCGCCTGCTTGTCCCCATTGGAATAGCTCTTCATCACTAATGCCAAACCAAATACTTCGTAATGCTGCAACCAAAGCAATCTGATCGTTTGGATCCACAAGTGCTTCAAGTAGACAAATAAGATCCTGAAATTCAAGAATGGTGCCAATTTCCATTTCACCACTTACGCTCACTGGAATTCCCGCTTCCTCAAGTTTTGACGCATACACATCGATTCCGTCTTTTTGCCTTGTTAAAATCATAAATTCTCGTGGCTCGTGACCCTCTTTTATTAATTTTTGAACGTAGGCCGTGATACTGTTTGCATCTTCTTCAACCGTAATTGCTTTATTCTTCGCAATTTCATCAGCTAAAACCAGCCTTTTAATCCCTGAAAAATCAGTTTTGCTTCCTTCCTTATAGGAAAAAAGCGGACGATAGGCAGCCTGGTGAACTGTCTCTTCTTCTGGCAAATGCTCCTGAAATACTTCATTCAGTAAGCTCGTGACATTATCTACCGTTCTGAAATTCATAATAAGTTGAAGAACTTCTCCGCCATGGGCTTCAATCAGTTCCTTCACTAAATTGTAAATATCAATATCTGCTCGGCGGAACCGATAAATCGCTTGCTTCGGATCCCCCACAACAAAAAGCGAGCCCGGACGCGGTTTGCACTTGGTCCAATTCTGTTCCGTGACATCCTCACCCGTTAAATAAAACATGATTTCTGCTTGGATTGGATCGGTATCCTGAAACTCATCGACAAGTAGCCTTTTGTATTTTCCTTGAAAATACGATCGTACTTCTGCATTGTCCCTTAAAAGAGCTGCGGTTCTCATTAACAGATCCTGAAAATTCATTAACGAGCGTTCCTGCTTTATTATTTCATACTCTGCGAATGCCTCTTGAAATAATTCAATCACAAATGGATGGCAATATTCACTCCAACTTACAAGTAAAGGCTGAATATGTTCCTCGAAAAAATCGGTAATTCTCGCGTGGTATTCCTTGGCATCCTCTTTTGATGTCCATTTGTATTGCGTAACCTTCAATTTTTTATCAAACAACTGAAAAATTTTGATTTTTAACGCATCTGTTTTGTCATCGTATTTAACATGACGAAGCGCATCATCAATCGCTTCCTGGAGACTGTCAGGACCTTTTGGGATTTCCTTCGGAATGCAGCGGCTTGCTTCTTTTAATAACGTGATGAAACGACGAAACACGTCATCAAGATTTGGCTTTTCAATGACTTCACTTGCCCACTCAACATCAGGGTAGTTCTTCATTTGACAAAAGCGCTCCATTAAATCCTTTTCACGAAGCCCTAAATCCTTCATAATTCTGGATTTCCGGGGATGATCCTGTTCAAGCTTGTGTGTGTAAACTAACCATGCCGCCTTCGCAATTTTGTCATCCTCTGTATCCTCAAGTTCAGAAAAATGAACACCAATCCCTGCTTCTACTGGTCGCTCGCGCAATAAACGTGCACAAAAAGAATGGACCGTTCCAATAAACGATTGTTCAATGTTTTGTAAGGCGTCCTCAAGCAAAAATTTCACATCAAGGTCTGTTTCCACTTTACTTTTTTTCTCGAGAACCGTTAGGAAGCGTGTTTTCAGTTCATCCGCCGCTTTTTTTGTAAAGGTAATTGCGACAATCTCGTCCATTTTTGCTGTCCCTGTATAAATCAGGTTCACCATTCGGTCAACTAGGCTCGTTGTTTTTCCTGAACCAGCCCCAGCTTCTACAAGGAAATTTTGATTCAGAACGGTTGAAATTTTATCCCTTGCCTCTTGATCGACAATCACCTTAGTCATAAGCGCGCACCCCCTTAAAACTTTTTAGTCCCTCTGCCGTCTCATCCTGTTGCTTCTGTTTTAATCCATCTTTGTCATAGGTGGACCGTCTACAAATCTTTTTAAACTCACAGAACGTACATTCATTCTCATCATCTGTCATGGTAAAATGTCCATGCTCCACAATCGAAAGGAGCTTATCCAAAATATCTTTTCCGTTTGTTCGTGTCGTTTCCTCTTGCTCCCTCACAAAACGTTTTCCCGCTCCTTTTCGAGTTGGAAAAAGATAGGAACTCATTTTTACTGCACCATCCTCCATCCCCATATGGGCTTCGATTGCGAGAGTATAGAGGAGATGCTGTAGCTGTCTCCCACCTTTGAAGAATTCCTTCGTGTGATAGCCCCAGCTGCTTCCCGTTTTATAATCAATAATATGGTAGGAGCCACCAGGAAGCCTGTCGACCCGGTCGATGATTCCCCTGACATGAACCGTTCCTGAAGGAAGCTCAATCACAGCCGGTGCGTCTTTGCCAAACGAATATTCAAAATACAAAGGTTCGCCCTGCTCACTATTTTCCTCTTCAATTTTTAAAAAGGTCTCACATGATTCGATGATTTCTTCTGACTCTAGTCTCTCCGTTCGTGGATTAGGTGGCGGAACAATTTTTTTAACATCATTCAGCCTTTCGTTTGCAATCTTAGTTAAAAGGACAACATGCTTTGAGTAGGAAGGTTTTTCGTGACGTTCTTTCATTTCTTGATAAAATTTCTCAAATATTTCATGCAGCAAGGTTCCCCTCGTTTTAGCATCTAACCATTTTGTCGGGTCATATGTAATGTCTTCAATTACGTTTAACCGCAACACATTTTCTAAAAAGTAGGCATATGGGCATTTCGCGATTTTTTCAAGTTTTCCGGCTGAAATAGTGATTTCCTGATTTTTGCGTGGATCAAAACTGGTTGTATCACTCTCAATTTTACCTTCGTACACGGTAAAAGCTGGATCCCGCCTCATTTTTTCAGCATGAAGCCCTCTCGTAATATTCGAAAAATCGGCTAAAAGTGGTTCATTAAGCTGGATGGTTTGAGAGTTTGTGATTTTCTCATACCACCAGTCTTCGATTTCAAGTGGATGGTTTCGGTTTATAACCGGAACATTCTCTTGAAGAGTCTTAAAATCTGCTGAAAAATCTCCTGTTTGAATTCGATAGCATTGTAAAAATAAATACGCAGGTGATATATTTTGATTTTCATTTATATCGAATCTACAGAAACTAATGGTTATTTCATTCTTTGCTGCGGAAGCAAACAACTGCAACATGGAATAAAGGTCGTTTTTAGGTCTTTCATTTTCCATTGGCAAAAGTCGTCCTAGTTTTTCTCTTTCAGTATCAAGTAGAAGTGGGTCCTCCCCTGCTTTTCCTGGAAACCGTTTGTTGTCCATACCAACAATAAACAAATGCTCACGATCCAAATAAAGCCCGTTTTGATACGAAGTGAAATGTAGAAATCCAGGCTTAGGACGCGAATGGCCAATCCGAATGGTGAGGAAATCCTCCTCGAATTTTTGGTGGGCATTTGCTATCGATTCATTGGCATATGGTAGCAAATCCTCAATTCTCTTCAGCAATGCTTCTTTCGCCGCTTGGTCAAATGCTGAAGAAACCTTGCAATAGTTCTGCAGAAAATAGTTGATTGTTTTTAGCAAGTTCCGATAAATGATTGTTCCATTGTTTTCGTCAGTTTCCATATGCTTAAACGTGGTCGCAAACCATTTTAAAATCCACTCATAATCTCGGATTCGGTTCTCTGACCCAGGCGATTCTTTCAGTTTAGCTTGGATTTGAGTAAGATAGCGTTCTTTTCCCCAGCCAATGTCGGCACCACGAAGTAGAGTCGCCCATGTTCTTTTTGAAGGTGCATTATCCCCTAAGTCGAGCACGTTTTCCTGAAGAAGCTTTAAAAAAGCCTGCACACTATAATAATCCTTCTTCCAAGCTAAGATTCCAGCCACCATTTTACCTGGTCTCGTAAACCCTATCGGTATCCCCTCCCCAAAGGTGACTGGCACTTGTAAACGCTCAGCTACGTGATACATAGCAGTTACATATTGAGTGCTCGATGTATAAAAAATGGCTGCCTCATCAAAGCGAATGCCTTTTTCTTTGATTCGATAGATGACCTCTTTTAGCTCCATTTCCTCCGTTTTAGCTGAAAAAAGGGAAAGGGTCGGAACGGTTGTTGGTGAATTCTCCACATCAAATAAATAGCTTAATGGCGTTTCGTCTCCAAACACGACTTTTGATAATGGTGAACTTTCAGGTATAGCAGCACCGCGGACTGCTTCCATTGGTAAATAAAAATAGGTTGGTGGAAGGAGCGCTTCTAAAAATTCAACCTGTTCATAAGTTAACTTTAGGTTACTTTGAAGAAGGAAGATCTGATTTCGAGAATCATATTTTCCTAGTGCATTCCGATAAAGATTTGCCTCATCCACCCGTTTATGTTTATGAAGAAGTTGTTCGTATGCCTCTAAAATAAGTTTCAAATCGTCTCCTTTTTTGGGTGAAACAAATGGTTCACTTGAAAGGTTGCTACTTTTATATCCTGCAAGACGAAGCTGGTTTATGGTTTGATACATGCTTTTGCTTAAGGTAGGTGTGATTTCGAGCTCATGAAAATAATTGAGGTTATGCTTAAGTTCAGTTAACAGGTTGTACACCAAATGAACCCCGAGTGCGTCGCTCAAGAGTTGATTTTGTTGGTATGAAGTTGAATCAAGTGCAAGGTCCTTGATTGTTTTGATTTTTATATTAAGGGCATGATTGTTTCGTTGAGTAAACTGTCTTAAAATTTGCTCTCCAATCATATAAGAATCAACAAGTAAGATTTTTTCGTTTAAAAAATGCTGTTTGCATATGGTTTCGAGGTGTGTAATGAGAACTTCCACTGGTTTCACTCTCCTATTAGGTGAAATTTGGGTGTATTGCCACGTCTTTTTTGTTTTTTATCGGCGTTATTTTTGATCTATCGATTTTATTTCGATTCTATCGACGATAATTCATTTCTAGCGACGTTAGCCCGCATTCTATCGATTTTAGGCATTTTCTCCAAAATAAAAGGACGTCCAAATATACATCTAGACATCCTTGTTGTTTTATCCTAGTATTTCTCTTATCTTTTTAATAGTATTCCCATTTATTGGTTCGCTAAACTTCCCATTTATACGAACAGCCGATCCGAAATGGTATTCGGTTGCCTGAAGTTTTTGGTGAATCTCCACAATGTTATTATGAGACAGTCCAGATCCAGGCATAATGACTGGTGATGGTTTTTCACGAGAGAGCGCCAACATTGCCTTGAGATTTTCTACACCATCTATTGCCTTTGGAGCACCTCCAGAGGTTAACACTGTTTGAATCGAATCACTGTATTTTTGCAGGGTTTTATAGGCTTCAATAATATCCTTCGCTTCATCAATCGCACGGTGGAAGGTAATCTTCATTCCATCCGCTACATTAATCACTTTTTTAAGAAAAGCTTCATCTATTTCTCCATTTTCAGTTAAAGAACCAAACACAATTCCAGTCGCGCCAAGTTCCTTACACACTTTAACATCCTCTAAAATTACCCGCTTGTCATCTTCTGAATATGTAAATGAATAGCCGTGAGGACGGACCATGACATGGACGGGAATTGAGACAGCCTGAACAACATCCTTGATGATGCCATAAGAAGGTGTCAAACCTCCTTCCGTCATTGCGGTAACTAACTCTAAACGATTTGCCCCATGTTCTTCAGCTAACTTTGCATCCTCTGCATGTTGAACAATAATTTCTATTAACATTAATGTCTACCTACTTTCATTGGACCACGGGGACGGTTCTTGTGGTCCCTAACAGGTAACCACAAGAACCGTCCCTCTGGTAACTATTTGATCATCTTGTAAATATAATAACCCATTGGTCCAAAAATAGACAGGAGTAGCCCAATCATATACCACATACCTAGCCCTTCATTACCTTGTGCGACATTGACCATTTCCCACGTGCCAATCGCAAAAAAGAGAGTTAGCAAAAAATTCATCGTAATGAGCATTTTTCGAGAGATTCTATACAGTTTTTCCGCATTTTCTGGTGTTACCTTTACCGGATAATTATGAATATGTGGAAACTTACTTAGAATAAACATCATTTTAAATAAAAAAGTTGCGATAATAGGAAGAATGAGCACACTCCATTTTCCTCCCCACCTATCAGGCTCCCCCATGATATTAAAATGAGTCGGGATTCGGTCTGGAATCTCACTCCAATTCAAGATGACAAACCCATACATGCCAAGTAAAAATAGTATCGAGAGCAACTCTATTATTTTTTCAAATAAAGTTTTCGGCAGCTTTAATTCTTGTTTTTCAGACATAATAAAGCACTCCTTCCTCATACCTGTTTATACGAGTAAGGAGTGGCAAGGGTTTCATTTTATGAAAGAAATTTTAGCAATTTGTCCAATGTCGTTTTCTCAAAGTCTTTAACGGCAGTTAAATAGGGCAAGGTCATTTCTTCAGTCAGATTACCCCAACTAAGAACTAGAGGGATTGACCCTGTAATCGTACCGTCTTCTAAAATAATCGTACCTAGATAGTCTAATAGTTGTTCGCGATCAATAATGGCTTCACCAGTGCCATCATTTTTTAATTCAATATCCCCTGAGATCGAAGTCCCTTGAATGTGAAACATAACCTCATTTGGAACCGGAGAACCTACCCCATTGTATGTAAGTTTAAGAATGTCTGGAGGCGTCTCTTTCATTTCACTATAATTTACATACTGTAGTTGAGCGGACCATGTATTGATCGTTTCTGGTGTCTCTACTGGCTGAAACACCACCATTTCATACCACTGCAACTCTTCCTTATTACACCCCGCAAGCAACATCATGATGAGAACGAACAATAAAATCCTTAACAGTTTCAACTTCTCATCCCCCTTATTAAAACTTGGGGACCACGGGGACGGTTCCTGTGGTCCCTCCTTTTCATTTTAGGAACCAAGAGAACCGTCCCTTTGGCGCCCTAGCGCCATTGGCAACCTGGCCCCACTGGCAACCTCTGATCCTTTATTTCTTTCCGAATTGCATTCTCATTCCTGCTATTTTTGTCAGGATAAAGTAGGCAATGATACTGAATCCAAGTCCTCCTAGGTGATAGGATAGGAGGTTTGGCGGTTCATCGTACCTATTGGACTGGCCAAATACCATTCCACCAAATAGATAGAAACAGATGAACACACCTACTTTTAGGTATGGAAGCAGATTTTCATATGCCAAGATTTTACCGTTGTTTTCACTTTTTATTCGAGTTGATAATCGCTTAATCAAGTATAAAGAGAGAATCGTTACAAGAATCGGAATGATAATGACTGACAACTCACTTAAAAATGTAGCCTGTTTCCAAACAAAGATTTCATTTATCCCATGTTCAAAGTCCAATAAGAGTAATGGGAATGAGAGATTTTCAGCATAGACATCAAACCCTTGGATTCCGTATTTTTCTTTTATAAAGTAGTCACCTGTGATGGCTCTGTAGTGAGTAGAAATTCCTTGCATCACTAAGTTATATAGTCCGTATGGCAAGAATAGAAAGATATAACTAAAGATAAATTGCGATACAAAGCTTGCTCCAATTAAGCCAATAAACAGACTAAACGTAAAGACCCCAATAAGAGTGGCAAGAGCAATCAAAAAATAATACCCAAGTGCAGCTAATGGAAGATATTCATTCAACACAGAATTACCAAGCACAAACATTGAGATTATCACACTTACGGCCACTGCTAGTGTCAGATGAAATAGGCCAAAAATCCACTTTGAGAAAAAGATATCACTTCTCTTGTAAGGCAATGCTAGTGTGAAGTCCAAGCTTTGATTTGTCCGTTCTAATCCAATTAAAGCTGTAGCCAACAGTATGGTCGCAAGAACTTGAAATAAACCTACTTCCAAGAAATTTCCAAAATACAAGGTGTAGGGATCTGAATTTCCCCATTCATCCCAGTTTAAAAGTGAATTTTCTTCGATTTTTAAAAAATCATTCAGTTTATATGGAAAGTAAAGACAAACCAACCAAAGTCCCCATACCACAAACTTTGATTGCTTATAATTCCTTAGCCAAAGTGCTTTATTAAACAAACTCATCCCCTCCTAATGCAGACACAAACATGTCTTCAAGTGACATAGGTAATTCTTCTAATAGTAATGGTTGCTCCGCTTTTAATCGTGATACCACTTCTTCTGTGTTTCTTTTTATTAAAAGGGTGTGGACCCGACCAATTTGAGATAGGACTACTATGTTTGAAATTTGCTTTAGTTCTTCAGGAATCCCGTTTTCTTTGAAAACCACCTGAACCTTTTTATAATGCAGTCTTGATTCCTCCATTGTGACGATTGATTCGACCTCGCCATCCTTTAACATGATGATGGTATCCGCGATTTTCTCGAGTTCATCTAAATGATGACTAGAAATCAAAAGAGAGATCTTTGATTCTGACACTTCCTCTAATAAAAACTGGAGAATTTTCCTTTTTACAATTGCATCTAGCCCGTTAGTTGGTTCATCCAATATAATCAGCTTTGCTCTCGTTGAAATAGCCAAAATGATAAATAACAAAGCCTTCATCCCACGTGAAAAATTCCGAATTTTACTCTTTTCTGGAAGGTTAAAGCGTTGTAAAAGCTGATAAAAATAGGGTTTATCGAAATTCACATAAATCGCTTCATATAGCGTCACAAGCTCTTTGATACTGTAGCCATTAAATGTTGCATTCGAATCTGGAACAAACACCATATCCCCTTTCACCTCAGGGTTTGTCACGATGTTTTTCCCTTGAAACACAACCTCCCCTTGATCCGCATCTAAAATGCCAACGAGGCTTCTTAAAAGTGTTGTTTTTCCGACTCCATTTCGTCCGACCAAGCCAACAATTGATCCTTCGCCAATCGAAAAAGAAATATCGTGTAAGACTTTTTCTCCCTCAATGCTTTTTGAAAGATTTTGTACATTAAGCATTGCTATCCTTCCCCCCTAACTCCTCTACATACTTTTCGATCCACTCAACAAATGTTTCTTTATTTATCCCGAGATAAGAAGCTTCTACGAGTAAATGCTTTAATGTTTGTTTGATTTCCTCCACTTTTTCATCATCCACCTTCTTTGGAAGCTGTCCGGAAACAAATGTACCCTTTCCCCTTCTTGTTTCGATAATTCCCTGTCGTTCAAGCTCTTGATAGGCTTTGCTGACGGTGTTTGGATTAACAAGTAAGATTGAAGAAAGCTCGCGAACACTTAATAATTTTTCATCAGGCTGAAGGACTCCTTTTAAAATGAGTTCCTTGACTTGGTTTACAATTTGTTCCCAAATCGGTGTATTACTCCGTTCATCTAACTGAAAATACAAGCAAAACACCCCTTTCAGTAGTTCTATGTCAACCGTGCTTTGTGTGTATTATATCATATAGTACACTTAATACATTAAATCACATACATCATCATGTCAATATACGTTCGCCTATTTTTATAAAATTTGTATTTCGCTCACCGAATCTGTTCTGTTACACTAGAAAGGTGTCACTTACATTCGTGCTATGTATAGCACCACAAAAGGAGAATACATATGTCTAAATTCGAAAAAATGCTTGAAAAATATGCTGATTTAGCTGTTCGCGTTGGTGTTAATGTTCAAAAAGGACAGAATCTTCTTATAAATGCACCTATCTCAGCGGCAGAATATGTAAGGAAAGTTGTAAAAAAAGCCTATGAGGCAGGAGCAAGAAATGTATACATTGAGTGGAATGATGACGAAATTACACGCACACGTTTTGACCTGGCACCAGATGAAGCATTCCTTGACTATCCAATGTGGAAGGCAAAGGGAATGGAAGATCTTGCGGAAAACGGAGCAGCCTTTTTATCAATCATTTCCTCCAATCCAGACTTATTAAAAGGCGTCAATCCTGAGCGCATAGCCAATGCTAATAAAACGGCAGGTAAGGCACTTGAAAAATATCGAAATTACTCTCAGGCTGATAAAATCAGCTGGTCTGTCATCGCTGTCCCTTCTGAAAGCTGGGCTGAAAAAGTTTTCCCGGATCTGTCAGCCGAGGAGCAAGTCGAAAAATTATGGGATGCCATTTTCCAAGCAACTCGTGTTGATGTTGACGATCCTGTTCAAGCATGGAAGGAACATAACGCAACCTTACATGCTAAGGTTGAATACTTAAACAAGAAAAAATATAAAAAATTACATTATAAAGCACTTGGAACTGACTTAGTCGTTGAATTACCTGAAGACCATGTATGGATTGGCGGCGGTGGCGAAAACGAACAAAACATTGAGTTTGTTGCGAATATGCCAACTGAAGAGGTGTTTACAGTTCCCAAAAAAGATGGTGTAAATGGATATGTCAGCAGCACTAAGCCACTTAATTACGGTGGAAGCCTAATCGATCAATTTACTTTAACCTTTGAAAATGGACGAATCATTGATGTGAAGGCTGTAACAGGTGAAGATACCTTAAAACGTCTTATCGAAACAGATGAAGGTAGCCACTATTTAGGTGAGGTTGCACTTGTTCCACATAGCTCACCTATTTCACAATCAAAAATTCTTTTCTACAACACGCTTTTTGATGAAAATGCGTCTAATCACTTTGCGATTGGTAATGCCTATGCGTTCTGTATTGAAGGTGGAAAAAAGATGTCACGTGATGAGCTTGTGAAGAAAGGTGCAAACTCAAGTATCACACATGTCGACTTCATGGTAGGCTCAGGTGAAATGGACATCGACGGCATCACTGCCGATGGCAAAATTGAACCTGTTTTCCGCAACGGAAACTGGGCTTTTTAACAAAGATGCACCATCAGGGATTAGCTCCCGATGGTGCTTTTTTTATTCCATCAACCCTATCCACATGCAATTACAACCAAAAATTTTTATCATTGATACTATTGATATTCTGTTGGTATTGTGTAAATATAGATGACAAGACAGGTGTAATTCCATGCCCGTATACACATGATTTTTTTAACGAAATATGCCTAAGTTTGTGAAATTATTATCAAACTTTATTAGGTAAGGAGGCAAACTATGAATCTATTAAAATTACGAAAAATGCTACAGGTATTTTTACTTGAGGATATTGGTGAACAAGATGTCACTAGTCAATCGATTTTTCCGCTTGAGCAAACCAGTCAAGGAGTGTTCATTGCGAAAGAAAATGGAATTATTTCCGGATTGTCCATTATTAAAGAAGCTTATCATTTGTTAGATCCTTCTATTAAAGTCGAACAACGTTTTTCTGACGGTGATCGAGTTTCAGTTGGTGATACCATTGCAACTGTTAGCGGCCCCACTGCTCACCTGCTTACTGGTGAAAGAGTCATTTTAAATCTCTTGCAAAGAATGAGTGGAATCGCAACGGTCACAAACAGATGTGTGGAGGCTTTAAACGATCCTACCATTCATATTTGTGACACTAGAAAAACCATTCCAGGACTTCGGATGCTGGATAAATATGCAGTCGTATCCGGCGGTGGCAAAAACCATCGATTTGGCCTCTATGATGGTGTCATGATTAAGGATAACCATATTGCTTATTGTGGGTCCATTACAAAAGCGGTTCAAGCCGTACGCGAAAAAATCGGTCACATGGTAAAAATTGAGGTTGAAACGGAAAACGCAGAAGAAGTTTTAGAAGCGGTAAATGCCGGTGCGAATGTCATCATGTTTGATAATCGTAGCCCGGAAGAGGTAAAGGAATTTACACAGTTAGTACCAAAAGACATTATCACCGAAGCCTCTGGAGGAATTACCTTAGATAACTTAGCAACCTACTCCGGAACAGGTGTCCAGTTTATTTCATTAGGATTTTTAACACATTCGGTTAAAGCCCTAGATATTAGCTTACAGGTAAAAGAAGGAAACAAGAAATCCCTCTGATTTAAAAAGTTGAGTGTAGATTCATAATCAATAAGATCACCCATTGGGGGTAAACATAATGTCTCACAGAAATTGGACTTTATCTTTCATTTTAATAGTAAGTAGTTTACTACTGGCAGGTTGCATGAATAAGGTCGGCGCGGTTGCTGTCAATACTTCAGACGATATTCGAACGACCATCATCGGTGGACGAACAGGTGGTGCATGGTCTGTTTTTACAGAAGGAATCGCTGAATCGATTCGTCGAGAAAATAAAGGATCGCTGATTACGGTAGAACCAGGCGGAATTGTAGAGAATCCTGCGAGTGTCGGAACAAACACTGTCCCATACGGAATTTCATACGCTATGACAGCATACGCGGCATTCAGTGGAACAGAACCCTATAAAAAAGCCTATCCAGATATACGGGCAATCAGTGTTGTCATCCCTGCTAACTATTATCAGCTGATTGCGCGAGGTGATGTGAAATTTGATTCATTAGATGAGGTCATTGAAAAGAAAGCTCCGATACGACTTGCTGTTGACCAGAGAGGTTCTGCTGGTGAAATCATTACTAGAGCAATACTACAAGAATACGGGGTAACTTATCAAGACATTGATTCGTGGGGTGGTTCTGTGGATCATTTAAGTGGGTCAACGACATTTGAATTGATGTCAGACAATCGAATCGATATGACAGGAGATGCCGTGTCTGTTCCTTCTAGTGATATTTTAGAGGCTTCCACAACGAATGATTTGAAATTTATATCAATGGATCAAAATATCCTACAAGCTGTGGCTGAAAAATTAGGAATGGAACAAGGTACGATTACGAGAGGTAGCTATCATTTCTTAGATCAAGATATGAGTACCGTATATACCCCAGCGATTTTGATTGTTCATAAAGATGTACCGGAAGAAGAAGTGTATCGTGTCACAAAAGCAATCTACGAGAACTTTGAATACTTAAGTACCGTTCATAAAGAGTTTAAAAATCTTTCAGAAGAAAACTTTAGTAAGGTTGGGAACGTCCCGCTTCATCCAGGTGCGGAAAAATTTTTAAAAGAAAAAGGACTCATTCACGAATTCTAGAAGGGAGCTCCCAACATGATGGGCTTTAAAAATATCATAACAATAGCCTTCACGGAAGGTGAAAAGCGTCACTTAACTGGACCACATTTTAAGTTATTTATAGGTTTCGCATCGATTCTATCATTGTTCCAAGTTTGGTCCGTTATTTGGGGAAAATTAGATCCTATTCAGTTGTTGGCGACGCATTTATCTCTCATTCTGTTATTAACTTTTACGTTTTATAGTTTTTCAAAAAAGAATGAAACAAGTGCTTCACCAACAGTTCTAGACTATATCTGCTCATTTTTAGCAATTGGTGCGGGAATCTATTTTAACATCCATGCAGAACGAATATCGGAACGAATCCCGATTGTCGACCCATTGTCTTCTATGGATATTCTAGTTGGTTTCCTATTTGTCGTGTTAAGTATTGAAGCAGCACGCCGGACGATTGGAATGCCGATTGTCATCATTGTATTCATTGGAATCGGTTATGCTCTATGGGGTCATCATTTAGGAGGACTTATCTGGCATCGGGAGTTTTCATTCTCAGAGGTTGTTGAAGATTTAACTTATAGTTTTAATGGATTATGGGGTTCACCGATTGCAGTGGCAGCGTCTTTTGTATACATGTTCTTACTGTTTGGATCCTTTTTACAAAAAGCAGGTGCTGGTGAGTTTTTCTTTCAGTTATCAACCGCTTTGGCAGGAAGGTCACGGGGCGGTGCTGCGAAGGTTGCTGTTTTAACAAGTGCGTTTTTTGGAATGATTTCTGGAAGCCCGACAGCTAATGTTGTAACGACAGGCTCCTTTACCATCCCCGTCAGCAAACGCTCTGGTTACAAACCTTCATTTGCGGCAGCAGTTGAAGCTGCAGCATCGACAGGAGGTAGCATCCTTCCACCAATTATGGGATCCTCTGCCTTCTTAATGGCAGCAATCACACAGATTCCTTATATTTCAATCGTCATTGCGGCGATTATTCCGGGAATTTTATACTATCTCTCCTTACTTGCCATGGTTCATTTTGAAGCTGTGCGATTAGATTTACCAAAGGCAAAAAAAGAGGATATCCCTAAAGTTTCGGATGTTTTAAAAGCAGGCTGGTATTACTTTATTCCACTCGTTGTCTTACTCGTTTTTCTTTTAAATGGGTATAGCGCATCAAGAACTGGTTTTTATGGGGTATTAGCCATTGTGATTGTGAGTTGGTTTCGTAAAAAAACGCGGATGGGTATTAAGCAAATTTTCGAAGCAATGGTGGATGGTGCTAAATCCTCTATCCCTGTCACAACGGCATGTGCAGCAGCAGGTTTAGTGATATCAGGTATCATGTCAACTGGCCTCGGGGGGAAGTTAACGAGTGTCGTACTTGGCTTAACGGAAGGTATGCTTATTCCAACTTTACTATTAACTATGGTTATTTGTATTATTTTAGGAATTGGAATGCCAGTTGCGGCTGCGTATATTTTAACAGCCATGTTAGCTGCACCCGCATTAATGGAGTTAGGTGTATCCTTAATGTCAGCACATTTATTTATCGTTTATTTCTCAATTTTTTCTGCGATTACACCACCTGTTGCTGTCGCAGCCTATGCTGCAGCAGGAATTGCCGATAGTAACCCTAATCAAGTGGGACTAGAAGCCGTTCGACTTGGAATTGTCGGTTTCATCGTGCCATTTATGTTCGTGCTAGAACCTGCATTATTGCTTGAAGGTTCTCCGCTTGAAGTCATAATTGCATTCTTTACTGCCGTAGTCGGCGTTGTTTCACTAAGTGCTGGAATCATCGGCAGATTTCAAACTAAAGCAAACGTACTAGACCGAATTCTCTTAATCATAAGTGGGCTATTGCTCATCTATCCACATATTCTATTCAGTGGTATAGGTATTTTCATATTCGCATTCGTTTTTATACTTCAGAAGAAGCGTCAGATCCCTTTCACCCCTATTCAAAAAGGGGCATAAACAATAGAGAAAAGTTCAGTGTTGTCAAGCACTGAACTTTTTTTTGAATTATAGTTCTCTTTTCAGTTTCATTAATTCCAGTAGTTTTTTATCTAGCTCATCGTATTTTGAATCATCCTTTGATAACAATGACAATTGTCCGATTATCGCACTAATCTCATTTTCGATAAGCAGCTTTTCTTCTGCCTTGTTTTGTGTAGTGACGGGTCCGATCTGGTCTTTGCGCTGATATTCCTTCAGCCCCATTTCGACTCTTTTAATAACACCATTATCAAAAACAAGAAGTTTGTCACACATTTTTTCAAGAAAATAATAATCATGGGAAACGGTCAGAATCGTTCCCTCAAATGTTTGCAGCATATTTTCAAGAGACTCGCGGCTTGCAAGATCAAGGTGGTTGGTCGGTTCATCTAAAATTAATAGATCGACCTCATCCAATAACAATTTAACGAGTTTCACCCTTGTTCGTTCACCCAAGCTTAAGGACGATATGGGCTGATTGATTTTATCTGCTTGAAATCCAATGTTTGCAAAAATAGTCCTTGCCTCACTAATTCTATCCTTTACGGTGAGCCCAAGGTATTCAAGAATTGTCTTCGTTTCATCCAAGTCCGTTACATCCTGAGACAAATAGCCGATTTTTAAGGAATGACTTTTCCAAAGCTCCCCTGTTGATAGTGTTGAATCTCCCATAATGACACGAAGCAATGTTGTCTTTCCACAGCCATTTTCACCAAGAATACCTATTCGTTCTCCAAACTTTACATAAAAATGGCTTTCTTGAAACAATAGCCTCTCGCCAAATCTCATTCCTCCATTGTTCAATTCAACAATCCGTTTCCCCCGCTTTTTACTCTGTTTAAAATGAAATTGGAGTTCCTCTTTTTCCTTTGGCTTTTCAACTTTGTTTTTTTCGAGTTCTCTTTCAAGACGATTCTTTTTTGACTTTATCTGTTTATCCATTTTCTTTGCCTTCACTCGATAAAATTCTTTAAAGCCCTCCTGCTTCGTCGATTGGCGATGCGCTTTGTCTGACCAGTTTTGCAAATTGCTTAGCTGGTTTTCAATTTTCTCTTTTTGTTTTTGTTGAATGTCATAGCGATGAAGCTGACTTTGGTATTGCCTTTCCTTTTCTTTATAAAAATCGGTATAATTTCCTTCGTAAATGATTGAATCTCCATCCTCAATCTCAATAATTTGACTTACTGTTTGATCAAGGAAATAGCGGTCATGCGAAATTACAATAATGGCGCCCGGAAAGGCCTTCATTTCCTCAATCAGCCACTCTACTCCTTTAAAATCAAGATGGTTAGTCGGTTCATCAAGCAATAAAAGATCCGTTTGGGATGCCCAAACCTTTGCCAGTGATAGCTTTGTCTTCTCGCCCCCACTTAAGTGGGCTCCGCGATGATGATCCCATGTTTGGACTTTCGTTAACCCAAGCTGGCTAGTTTGCTTCAACATATCTTTTGACATTGTTGCTTCCTCTAGGTCACCAAGCGCAATATCAGCAGCCTGCTTTACATAACCAATTAAAATCGGTCCAGACGGCATTTCGACATTCCCTTTATCCATCTCTATTTTTCCCGTTAAGATGTTTGCCAATGTTGTCTTCCCGGCTCCGTTATTCCCGACAATCCCGATTCGAGCTCCCCTTTGGACGTCAAATTCAATATGATTTAAAATGATCTTATCTCCATAGCTTTTGTGGACCCCACTTATTTTTAAAATCGTCATAAAAAAACCTCCCTAGTAAGTACCTAGAGAGGACACATTTTTCCCAATACAAATAAACGTACAAATGTATGGTACACAAATGGACATGGAAATGGGCATAGTAATCCTATTCTCTAGATACTCGATATTTAAAAAATCGGTACGAAAATAAGATTAGTTGTCCATTGCCCCTTACCATTCCTTTCGAATTTTGTTAGTTCTAGTATATGTTCATTGAAAAAATCTGTCAAATTCGACTTTTCTTCCATGTCAGAGATAATTCGTTATAATAGGAGTAATCATATAAAAGAATGAGGAGTTTTTATGGAAAAAGTTGAGGTTTTTATTTTATCTGGATTTTTAGGAAGTGGGAAAACCACTTTATTGCAAAATATTCTGAACGAAGAAAAAGAATTAGGCCGAAAAGTAGCAGTTGTAATGAATGAGTTAGGCCAGGTTTCAATCGATTCAAATGCCGTTTCAGAAAATACACCTCTGAAAGAATTATTAAATGGCTGTGTTTGCTGTACAATTCAAGGTCAGCTTGAAGTTCATCTCCAAGGACTTCTACAGGACTACGATCTTGATGCAATTTATATTGAAACAACGGGGGTTGCCCACCCAATTGAAGTGTTGGATGCCTGTATGTCTCCACTATTTGCAGATCAATTATTTGTCCAATCGATAGTGTCCCTAATCGATGTGAATCGTTGGAAGGAAAGAAACTCATTAAGTGCTCAGTTGCAAATGCTCTTACGTGAACAAGTTTATCACGCAGATGTATTGTTACTAAATAAAATCGATCAGTTGTCAGAGATGGAACAAGGACAAATGATCTTTGAAATTCAGTCAATTAACCGTGATGCAAAATGCTTATTGACGAAGTATGCTTCCGTGAAGCTTGATGATTTACGAACGATAAAAAAGACTGAGCGAAAACCACACGAACGTGCCCATGTCCATCTTGATTTAAAGCTAAAAACATATGTACATACATTTTCAAATCCACTTGACCTTGATTTGTTCGAGGATTGGCTAAGAAAAATGCCTGATACGATTTACCGGATTAAGGGTTATTTAAAGTTTACCCATTCGAATCATACTTATTTGTTCCAATACTCCTATGGAACACCCATTTACTTAAAAGAGCTAATGAACTATAAGCCGACGTTGGTATTTATTGGTGAAAAATTGGATCCACAATGGATGAAGGCTGAAATGGAGAAACTTGAGGAAGAAAGTATGAAGGTTGAATAATCATTTTTGGCGGAAGTGGTCGTAATTCCCAAGCATCATTTCCGCATTACGTGACACCTTAAAAATGAGTAATCGTTTGGTTACTCAAAAAAACTTAGTCGGGAGTGATGTATCATGGCAAGAAACAAACTATTGGTTCCAGGTGCTGAAAATGCTCTAGATCAAATGAAAGAAGAAATCGCCAATGAGTTTGGAGTTCAGCTTGGTGCAGATACGACCGCACGTGCTAACGGCTCCGTTGGGGGCGAAATGACGAAACGCCTCGTTGCCATGGCACAGCAACAGCTTAAAAATGGTTCACAACAATAACCATCTTTTTTTAGGGGCCCTTGTATGAGGGCCTCTATTTGTGAAGCAACGAAAAACTAAAAAAACCGCCACTTTCCTTAGAAGTGAACGGTTTTTTCAACATATATGTTCTCAGGCGTCATCATCACAGTTGGATTTTCCTTTGCCTCGATTGTCCTTACTCCAAATAAAATCATTCCCACAACCAAAAGTGCAAACAACAATACAATGATACAATTTTTTACTAATGCCATCTTTCCCACCCTATCCATTTTTAAAGCATACCTAATTTGCTTTTTCCAACAAAACCATTCTATTCACGACTTTCGTTTTTATTCCCAAATATTAAAAAATGATTAAAACATCCTCACTACCCACACCTTCCCCTCAGGTGGGACATATAGTGTAGTAAAGGAGGGAAATCACTTGGATAAATATGTTTTCTTATTTGTTGCATGTATTTTAGCTGGCTTTGCTCTTATTAAAGTAACTGCTTACGATACCGTTTTAGGAAGTTTACATTCAGTATTTATTTTAGTAGGTGTCCTTACAATCATTGTCTTTTCTTTCGTCCTTATATTTAAGGGGATTTTAGCTTTATTAGGTAAATGATAAGCCTCTTTATGGCTTATCTTTTTGATTTTAGGGGTTTGTACCTTTCATAATATTTTAAGAAGCTATATGCTAGTACTACCAAAGGTATGGAAGGTGGTACATGGTATATGACTTCAATCTTTTTAGGACCCATCGAGATTAACCGGAATGAGGGAACCATTATTGCCGGGAACTCATTTAATGTTTCTCCCACCTCAACTGGAAAAACATATGCAGGTGCTGGTTCATTAAATACGGGTGTTAATATTACCATTCATAGTGGTAAAAGTACATCCAATACGTATGATTCTGATGGCAGAGATTCATCCATTTCAGAGGCAGAATAAAATACCGTCTCCCATGAGGAAGACGGCTTTTTTACATATTACGCATACATAGCTTCTATTTGTTTTTGAAGCTCCGTATTTTCAAGATATTCATCATAAGTCATTTGCTTATCAACAAGACCATTTGGTGTGATTTCAATAATGCGGTTTGCAATTGTTTGAACAAACTGATGGTCATGTGATGTAAATAAAATCGAACCTTTAAACGCGATTAAGCCATTGTTTAAAGCGGTAATGGACTCAAGGTCTAAGTGGTTTGTTGGATCATCAAGCAATAATACGTTTGAGCCACTTAACATCATTTTTGAAAGCATACAGCGTACTTTTTCTCCTCCTGAAAGAACGCTAGGCTTTTTCAAGACCTCTTCTCCAGAGAAAAGCATTCTTCCTAAGAATCCACGTAGGAAGCTTTCACTTTGATCATTTGGCGAGAACTGACGAAGCCAGTCCACTAATGTTGGCTCATTCCCCTCGAAATATTTCGAGTTGTCCTTAGGGAAATAGGCTTGAGACGTTGTAACACCCCATTTGAAGGTACCACTATCTGCTTCCATTTCACCCATCAAAATCTTAAATAATGTTGTGATTGCTATTTCGCTTTTACCTACAAACGCAAGCTTGTCGCCTTTATTCATAATAAAGCTCACATTATCAAGCACCTTCACACCATCAATTGTCTTTGTAAGACCTTCTACACGTAATAAGTCATTACCGATTTCACGCTCTGGGGTAAATCCGACGAACGGATATCGACGCGAAGATGGTTTAATATCATCCAGTGAAATTTTATCTAAAAGCTTTTTACGAGAAGTTGCTTGTTTTGATTTAGATGCATTTGCACTAAAGCGCGCAATAAAGGCTTGAAGTTCTTTAATTTTCTCTTCTTTTTTACGATTTGCATCCTGTGCCATTCTTGAAGCAAGTTGGCTAGATTCATACCAGAAGTCATAGTTCCCAACATAGATTTGAATTTTTCCATAATCAAGGTCAGCCATGTGGGTACATACCTTATTTAAGAAATGACGGTCATGGGAAACGACAATTACGGTATTTTCAAAGTTAATTAAAAATTCTTCAAGCCACTGGATCGCTTTTAAATCCAAGTTATTCGTAGGCTCGTCGAGTAAAAGGACATCTGGTTTGCCAAATAAGGCTTGCGCTAATAACACTTTTACTTTCTCAGAACCGGTTAATTCTGCCATTTTCTTCGCATGTAGCTCCTCTGGAATTCCTAGTCCTTTTAAAAGGATTGCAGCTTCAGATTCTGCTTCCCACCCATTCAATTCCGCAAATTCGCCTTCAAGTTCAGCTGCTCTCATGCCGTCTTCATCAGAGAAATCTGGCTTCATATAAATGGCATCCTTCTCCTGCATCACTTCAAAAAGACGAGCATGTCCCATGATTACAACTTTAAGGACCTCATGTTCTTCATATTCAAAGTGGTTTTGTTTTAAAATCGCTAAGCGTTCTCCTGGTGTCATGTGAACATCACCAGTTTGTGGCTCAATTTCACCAGAAAGGATTTTCAAAAAGGTTGATTTTCCGGCACCATTTGCCCCAATCAAACCATAACAATTTCCCGGTGTAAACTTTATATTAACATCTTCAAAAAGCTTGCGATCACCATAACGCAAACTGACATTTGTAACTGTAATCATATATAATAAATCCTCCATTTCATATCACTGCTACTGATTATACCATTTTAATAGACACAACTCTAGTTCTAGCAGTTTAAGGACTTAGATTAACATAAAAATGACTCTTTTCACAGATGTCCTGCAAAAAGAGTCGCCTAGAATACATCGCGTTTTTCTTTTGTTTCTTGTTTTAAATCAAATGACATCATTCTTCTTATTGCTCTCCTGTTCTTGATTTGTTTCCACTGGCAATTCCGTTTGTCTTTCAGCACGTCTCACGAATTCAACTCTTTGCATGATCCTTTCTCCCCCGTAACCTGCCAAAATTGAGAGGAACACTACTCGAAAAATCGAATCTGTGTCACTCGATGCTACGACTAAAACTGCCGCAACGGTTCCGATAATCATTTCTTCTAAGAAGCCGAGGTAGATGAAGCGTTTTGTCACACGAGGTTTTTCGATTTTCCCCTGTTTTTTAGCATGTCCCAACAACCCCATAGAGCCACCAATAAAGATTGCTAGCAAGAGATGTAACAACATGTCATCACCCCCTAAAGTCCAGATTTAGTAATGCTTGACCTTAGGCAAAAATGGAAGCTTCCTTATTCACATTATATGCCAAATGTTGATAAGAAAGCTTGGGTATATTTTCCGAAAATTTAAAATATATTCATACTACCAATGCACTATTTCTTATTGTAAAATTGCTTCGGGATTCGAAAGAACTACATATTCCTACCTATCTACATCACCCATCGTCATTACTTGAATAAATTCAGTAATGAATTTTTTATAATCAAAGCGTAAGGCAATTCGGTCTAATGTTTCAGGTGGCTCCTTATCTGGGTTCGCTCGAAAATCTGCGACGCTTACACCCTTTAAAATTCCGAACAATTCAACATTTACCCTACGATGTGCATATTGTACAATTGATGGATTGACAATTGCACTTAAAGCAACAACGTCATGCAATGGCGTCCCTTTAATTCCAGGTACGCTTTTTTTATAAAATTCATAATAATAATCGAAAATGGGTCGTATTAAACCGCGGTATGGATTACGAGTTCCATAGCGGACAATCGTATCAACAATATCGGCAGTCAAGAGAGCTTGGATTGTAATATTAAGCGGATGAATCGCAAGGTTTTTTGCACGCTCACAAACAAGGTTTGAGGCAATCGGATCTCCGTAAAAATTCGCCTCGGCTTCGGCAGTGACATTACCAGGAACAAAAAAAGCACCGCCCATTACATAAATTCCTTTTACTTTATTCATAACCTCACCGCCTAGAAGAAAAGCAATTGCAAGAGAGGTTGATCGCCCTACATCGACGATATAGAGTTCGTTTTCATATTTTTGAATGATTTTAAATATCTCATCAAAATTTAATAACTCTCCAGTTTTTAATGTATCAGGTGGACGAATGGGGCCAAGCCCTTTTTCTCCATGAATTTCAGGATAATAAGGGGTGAATTCTCCGGATAGAGGCCCCTTCGCCCCTGCAATGATCGGGATATCTCTTTTACCTGCAAGGGATAATAAATAGGCCACATTTTGAACAGCTTGTTCTTGTTCAATATTTCCATAGCCCGGTACGATACCGACAAACTCAATATCTGGATGGAGCAATCCGTACATAATTGCAAGTGAATCATCAATTCCCGGGTCTCCGAAAAATAATACCTTAGCTGCCATCGTTATTGCTCCCTTCATATTTTTGTATAATACTCACTATATGAAGGGCATACGAAAAAAACACCTATTTCTTTGTTGACGAAATAGGTGCTTTAACCTTTAATTATTTTGCAAATCGGTGGTTACCGATAATAGTTGTTACTTCTCTTGCCATCATGAATGGATGTGAAGACTTGTCTGGATTGAAGAAAAATAAGGATCCTTTTCCTTGTCCACGAAATGTTATAGCTTCATCTACAGCACGTTTTGATTCTTCATCAGCTGGCTGATTGACTGAACCATCTGCCACTGGGCTAAATGCATATGAACCACCAGGAGCTTTTTCGTAAATAACTTCTTTAATAGAATTTGGGAATTCTGATGAATCCACACGGTTTAATACAACAGTTGCCACTGCAACCTTACCTGCATATGGTTCACCCTTTGCTTCCGCATGGACAAGTCGTGCAAGTAATTCCTTCTCTTCATTCGTCACTGCTTCTGGAATTTTAAGCTCTTCTCCTGGGTAAATCATATCACTTGTTCGATTGTTCATTTCCTTAAGATCTAGTACAGACACTCCATACTTCATGCCAAGATTCCAAAATGTATCACCTGATTTAACAGTATGAGTTGCTGCCGATGCACTCACACTTGTTGCTAATATAGAGAATGTTAATGCAGTTGCAAATCCAATCTTCTTAAGGTTTTTCATATTTTATTCCTCCTAGTAATCGTCGCTTTTGTCTCTACTAGAAGGGTAACAGCTGTAATATTTCGATTCATTGTCCAATACTTGGTAGATTGTGAGAGCCATTGCTACACGTAGTCTAAAAAAATACATGGAAAAATAATCCTTAGGTAAATTTCCGCCTAAATATTGGACGTGACGGAAAAATACGGATTGAACTTTACAAACATCTCAGCTGTTTTACGGCTATTTCATAATCATTTTTATCCACTTTAACCCGTGCTTTGTGTTTGGATAACGGAATGGTAAATCAAATCGTGTTGTTTGCTTCATGATACCTTTTTCATGAGAAAATACATCGAAGCTCCCCTTGCCATGATAAGCCCCTATTCCACTTTCACCAACACCACCAAACGGTAAATGTGGGGAAGTAAAATGATAAACCGTGTCATTCACACAGCCACCTCCAAAGGAAATCGACTCAAGGACTTTGTTTTGAACACGTTCAACCTCTGAAAAAACATACAAGGCAAGTGGTTTTGGGCGCTGATTAATTTCATCGATGATTTTTAAAATGTCTTCATACTCTATTACAGGTAAAATCGGCCCAAAAATTTCATCTTCCATGATTGGGTCCTCCCATGTAATGTTAGTCAGGACCGTTGGAGCAATCAGTAGCTTTTCAGCATTTGATTCTCCTCCATGATAAATCGTTCCACTATTGTATATAAATGTTTTAAGGCGCTGAAAATGCCGGTCACTGACAATCTTAGTAAACTGGCTCTCCTCACTTAATGCATTTTCATACAAATCTTGGATGGCCTCTTTCAATAAATTCAAAAATTCTTCCTTCACCTCATGATGAACATACAAATAATCTGGCGCAACACAGGTTTGCCCCGCATTTGTAAACTTCCCCCATGCAATCCGCTTTGCCGCATACTGAAGATTGGCATCCTTATGGACGATACATGGACTTTTTCCGCCAAGTTCAAGGGTTATAGGTGTTAGGTGCTTGGCTGCTGCCTCCATAATCACCTTTCCAACAGCAACACTTCCTGTAAAAAAGATATAATCCGTATTTTCATTCAAAAGGGCTGTACTTGTTTCAACTCCACCTTCTACGATTGCGATGTAATCCTCTTGGAAATGTTCACGAATCAGTTTTGTCAGTAACTCAGACGTCTTAGGTGTTAACTCTGAAGGCTTTAAAATTGCACAATTCCCAGCTGCAATTGCTCCAATCAAGGGTGCGAATGCCAATTGGAATGGATAATTCCAAGGTGAAATAATCAGGACCACCCCATATGGTTCAGGATATATATAATTTTTACTGCCAAAGCCCGTTAAGCTTGTTTTTACCTTTCTCGGCTTTGCCCAGTTTTCAATATGTTTTAACGTATAGCGAAGTTCCTCCAAGACAAACCCAATTTCCGTCGTGTAGGACTCAAAATCCGATTTATTTAAATCTGTATGTAAGGCAGCCATGATTTCTTTTTCATGTGTCTTAATTAAACTTCGTAGCGTTTTAAGAGTATCAATCCGAAATGCAACTTCCTTTGTTTTACCTGTCGAAAAGAATTCCCGCTGCTTTTTAATTAGCGTCCCATAGCTTTCCACTACTGTTTCCCCCATTTCATCGAGACTCTACATTATAAATAGTACAAGACTATGCAATTCTCCTCTATTTTTTACAAAAAAC
Organism: Ferdinandcohnia sp. QZ13; assembly: GCF_031324165.1. Classification (NCBI taxonomy): domain Bacteria; kingdom Bacillati; phylum Bacillota; class Bacilli; order Caryophanales; family Bacillaceae; genus Ferdinandcohnia; species Ferdinandcohnia sp. QZ13. The sequence continues at coordinate 1,011,548 of NZ_JAVIVW010000001.1, forward strand.
AAAGATAATACTTCAATCAGCATATAAAAAAGGTAAGCCCAGCGTTTAGGCTTACCTTTTGATTGCAATTATTAAATGACTGTCATTTTCTCTTTTACACGGATATGACCTGATTTTTCAACTTTTGTTTCTAAATACTTTTTGTTGTATTCAGAGATATCCCCCCATAGTGGGATATGTGTATCAGATAAAAGTCCATATTCTTGTAATGCAGCTAATTTTTTCGGATTGTTTGTAATTAACGTAACTGGTTTCGCACGTAAATCTGAGAGTACACGAATCGCATCCTCATAATTACGGGTATCATCTTTAAAGCCTAATGCAAGATTGGCTTCCACGGTATCAAGCCCTTCTTGCTGAAGGATGTATGCAAGTGATTTTGAAAATAGCCCAATCCCTCTTCCTTCATGATTGGCTAAATAAAAGAGTGCACCACAACCATTTGAAACGATCATTCTCATTGATTCACGCAATTGGAACCCACAATCACAGCGTTTGCTTCCGAAAATATCACCAGTATGACATATACTGTGCATTCGAATAAGAGCATCGTTTTCAGTATCAAAATCACCGTATACAAGTACCGATGATTGTTGCATAGCTGCAAGGTTCGTTTTAGAAAGTGTATCCAGCACTTCCTCCGTGCTCATTTCATCCTCAACTTTTAACCATGTATACCATTTAAATGTCACAACATTATCATCTAACTGAACAGGTAATGTGACGGGTCCAACTAAACAGATATCCTGTTCGCCTGGTTTTTGTATCATTTTCATTTTATTTAAAAGAAGGTTCTTTACCTCATTTGAAACCATATTCATTCTCCCTTTCTTACAACGGCAACTAGTTTAAGTTCTCTATTCTTTGTCCTGAAAGTATAGTATTTTTATAAAAGGGAGGTCAAGTAATATACACTTCAATTATCTTTTATAATTTTTCAGCATGAAAACCTAACTTTTTTAAGAGGACCATCATTTCTTCTTTTTCAGAATCAGTCAGACCCCCGACAATTTCTTCAATAGCCTCCTGATGCTTTGGAAAAATCGTATCCATGAATTGTTTACCTTCCTCCGTAATGGACGCCCATGTAACACGTCGGTCCTTTGGACAAGGTTTTCTGAGAAGGAAATTCTTTTTTTCTAATTTATCGACAACATAGGTTATACTTCCACTCGATAATAAGACCTTTTTACCAATATGCTGAATTGGCTGGTCCCCTTTATGATAAAGAAGCTCTAACACGGCAAATTCTGTTAAGTTTAGTCCGTATCCTTTTACATCCTCTTCAACTCGCTCATTCACAGATCGGAATGCTCTAGATAGAATGACAAAAAATTTTAAGGAGAGGTTAGGAACATTGATTGCTTCATTCGCTTCCATACTTTCCACCCTTTTCATTATCTTGAATTCAAGATAATTTTACTAAATTATGATGTACTTTGTCAACCTTTGGTCTGTGACTTTTGTCACATTAACTTCTCGCGACTTCCGTATATCGATACAGCACATCCCCACCATGTTGGGCAATTCCGCGAAAATGCTTAAAATCTTCCCTCTTGACCAATGTCTTTCGAAACTCTAAAAATTGATCATTCTTCACCAAATATTCACTCAGTTCTCCATCTCGCAGCTTATTTAAAATTTCATTTACAAATTGTTCATTCATCGTAAACACCTCTAGCTTAAATGACTGTTACAAAAAGCTGGATGAAAAGGACCGCGTCGACAAAAGCGCCACTTCCTTATGTCTTGTCGACACTAGCACGTCCTGTGCGTCGAAGTTTCAAGGCGGTGCAGCTTTGAGTACCGGAGCGAGGCAACTGCTTGAGTTAACATCCTTGCAGCCTTGCGCTGAGGAATTGACATCCCAGATTAAACTAGTAGACGCAAGCACATTCCCCAGGTATTCATCATGTTCTCAGTGCAACGTTCGCAGAAATTCGATGTGTCATTTTCATCGGACTTTTTTAACTTCCTTTTAAATTATAGTAGTTCATAGAAAGAGAAACAAGGCTAATACCCATTTATCCTGTGATTCTACACACATTACGCCAATAGGCATATGATGTGGGGAAAGTGTCTAGTAGGCATTTATGATGAAATAGGTAAAAGTTAACTTACCAAAGTAGCTGACTTTTTTATCTGGATCATACTGTAGAGAGGTGGATTCTATGAAAAATTATCAAAAAGAAATGTTTATGAATCCGAATATGTACGGGGCACAGCCTGGTATACAACAAAGTATCATGGTTCCTCATGGACCACATGGACCTGGATGTACCTGCGGTCAACAGCTTTCACCAATGAGTGGATCTGGAATGATGGGCGATTTTGATCCACAGGATCCTGATGTTGGGCCTATGATGGGTGGATTCGCTCCTCAAGGACCTGGTGCTGGATCTATGATGGGTGGATTCAATCCTCAGGCTCCCGGTGTTGGACCTATGATGGGTGGTTTCGGACCTCAAGGACCTGGCGCTGGACCTATGATGGGTGGGTTTGCTCCTCAAGGACCTGGTGCTGGACCTATGATGGGTGGATTCGGACCTCAAACTCCTGGTGCTGGACCTATGATGGGTGGGTTCGCTCCTCAAGGATCCGGTATACCCGGCATGATGGCTCCTCAAGGTTATGGAATGCAACCAACGAGAGTGGCACCACATGGGCCTCATGGACCTGGTTGTACTTGCGGGCAATAGCGCTTTGCCTATCATGATGTGCAAGGTAAATAAGTGAAAACGGTGTCTCTTTTTAGGGACACCGTTTTGATTAAGCCATTAACCATTTCTGAAATTTTTCAAACTGCTCGCTTGCGTCCTTCAGTCCAAGTTCATATAAATTGGTTAATTTCACAGGATTTTTTTCAACTCGTCCCACCTCAAGTGGTTCTGTTGGACTAATCACAAAAATCCTTCCCGCTTTTTCTTCTTGATCTAAATATGCAAGTGTATCATTATAACGCTTATAGCGTGTTTCCATGGCTTTTACTAGATTAGGATATTGCTTAAATGCGCGTTTTACAACCCAGGTCATATTTGATTTCTTTTTCATATATCCACGATTTCGAGTTAAAATGACCACATTTTTTGAATTTCCATCCTGCTGTGCTTTTATCAATGGAATCGGATCCGTAATTCCACCATCCAATAATTTTCTCCCTTTGAATTCGATGATTGGCGCAACAAAAGGCAATGAGCTAGAAGCCCGAATTACCTTGAGCATGTCATGTCCATACTCCTCTTTTTTAAAATACATGGGTTCCCCTGTTTCACAATCGGTTGTTCCCACCACGAATTCTTCCTTTGATTGATAAAAAGTATCATAGTCATATGGGACATGTTTATTTGGGATCTCATCAAAAATAAAATCCATCCCAAATAATTGCTTATGCTTTACAAAGTTACGGAATGATAGATAGTTTGGGTGATTGACATAATCAATATTAACCGTGCGATTTCTTCCCATTTGCCTAGAAAGGTAAGACGCTGCCATACACGCCCCTGCCGATACACCAACAACATATGGGAAATATAAATCCTGTTCCATAAAATATTCAAGGATGCCCGCTGTGTATACACCACGCATTCCCCCACCTTCTAAAACCAATCCTACATCTTTCACTATTATTCTCTCCCTCTAACAAAGGCTTATTTACTAACTATAAAAAAATAATGAAGGGTTGTCACATTATTTACAAATTTTTATCATAAAATATCTATGAAAACGCTTTACATAAGAACAAAAGTAAGGCAAAATATAAAAAAATGGTTTTTTTGTAAATAAAAGCACTTTATGAACTATATTGAAGATTCATAGAATGCAATGGAGGGCGACATAATGAAAATTGCAGAAATTGGGGATATCATTGAGTTCAAAGAGGGCCTAAAAGGCATCGTCGAAAAGGTAAATGAAAATTCAGTTATCGTAGACTTAACATATATGGACAATTATAGAGATTTAGAATTAGAGAGTCGTACAGTAGTTAATCACAAAAACTATAAGATTGTCACAACAATCTAATGAAAAAAGGAGCTGATTAATAATCAGCTCCTTTTTTGTATTTATGCCCCTAATGATTTATTTTTAACAAACTTAGGTTGGAGTGAAGTTAGAAATCTAGATTTTGAGAATGAGTAGATTAATAGTGCTGTCCAGATAAAAATAAAGGTTACTAAATGAACCTTTGTAAAGTGTTCATGATATAAAAACACTCCTAATAAAAGGCTAATAGTGGGCGAAATATATTGAAGAATCCCCACAACAGATAGTGGGATTCTGTTTGCTCCAGCAGCAAACCAAAGTAACGGTAATGCTGTAACCACGCCTGCCCCCATTAGCAATAATTGCACGTCAAAGGTGGCTCCTGAAAAAGAATCGACTCCACCCTTATTGAGTACCGCTAAATAAATGAGTGCAATTGGTGCAACCACCAATGTTTCCATCGCTAAACCTACCAATGAATCAAGCTTGGCAAGTTTCTTTGTTAACCCATAAAACCCAAAGCTTAATGCAAGTGTGATCGCAACCCAAGGAAAACTTCCATATTGAATGGTTAAAATAAGAACTCCCATACCGGCTAATCCAAATGAAATCCCCTGCCAAAACAGGATTCGTTCCTTAAGAACTATGATTCCTAGCAGTACGCTTACCAATGGGTTGATGTAATACCCAAGGCTAGCATCAATAATATGATCCGTATTCACCGCCCAAATGTAAGTAGCCCAATTGATTGTAATGAGGATGGCTGACCCCACAATCCCAATTAGTTTCAATTTGTTTTTAACGATCTCTTTAAGGCTTGTTATAAACCGTTTCCCTTTTTTTGAAACAAGGATAACTAAAAGCACAAAAACAAGGGACCAAATAATTCGATGTGCAAGTATTTCGAATGCTGGAACGTAATCGATTAACTTCCAATAAAGAGGCAGTACCCCCCATGCAATATAGGCAATCGTGGTGTATAGGATACCTAATTTATATTCCCTCATGTCATCTTGTTCCATAATGAACCTTCTTTCCAATTCAAGTTATACCATTCGTTAATTATATTTCGGTTCCCGATATTTCTCAATGAAAATGAATTGGAAATTTTAGATTAATGGATGGGAGTGCTTCACATTCCAGTTTTAGGAGACCGAGGGTACTCAAGGCTCTCTGGACGTACTCTACATTCCAGTTTTTAGGATGTTGATGGCACTCCAGGCACTTTTAAATCTTCACTTTTGGATAAATTTGGGGATGCCACTTACATAAACCCCACTTATCAAAACACTTATGGATATAACTGGAAATATCCAACGCACAAACCCATTTAATACCGCCACCTCTAGATCCCCCAGAAATCCCCCCTCACACAAAAAACACACCCCAAAACAGAGGTGTGTGCCTAGTCTTACTATTCTTTTGTATCCTTCCCTGCTTCTTCAGCCAGTTGTTCAAATGATTTTACTTTCCCATGCGGATTTTGGGATTGTTTTCGAACTGTCCATTGGCGCTCTTGTTGGCGTTTAGATTGTGTCATCTCGAACATCTCCTTCTTTCAGATCATCATCATTAGGATGAGTCGCCACCAGATATTTATTCTAAAAAATTCTCACTCATGATAAAATGAACAGCGACACATCTTAACAAAAGAGGCAAACGCAAATGCACAAAAACTTTTTTCTATTATTTATACTTGTACATATTTTACTCGCCATTAGTTTTCTTTCGGACCTTCCATTTTGGATCATGTTTACGATATCATTTTTCCTTTTATCTATTGCAGCCATCCGATACGGAAAATTCGATACCAAAACCATTTCAATTACAAATTTAGCGTTCGCTATACTTTCCGGGCTTCTCATGTACGGACTCTTTTTTACCGGCAAAATAAGCTCTGAACTCCTATTCCCAAATGTACTAACGGATGTTTCTGCTTTGTATATGAAAGTTCAGCCTCAGCTAACTTGGCATTATATGGTGCTGTTTCTCATCATCATTCCAGGTGAGGAGTTATTTTGGAGAGGCTTTATTCAGAAGAAAGTTGAGGATCATTTCGAAAATAAGCTACTCGTGATCGTCATTTCCTCCCTTTTATATATGTCAGCAAATTTGTATACCTTTAACCCACTTTTCTTGCTAGCTACATTTGCAGGTGGAGTGGTTTGGGGTACCTTATATATGTGGAATCGGAATATCCTTTTAACAATCCTTTCTCACCTTGTGTTCAACTTATTTTTTCTCGTGCTTTTCCCCATCTTTTAAAAGCGAAAAGGAAATCGAAGAACGTTATGAGCCCATTCTCCGATTTCCTAATTCATGTATTTCCCGCTATTCTTCATTTAACCCAACATAACTTTTTCTACATTGTTGGATGGTTTCACATTGTCGGGTATCCCCGCTGCATACGGATTATCTTTTGTGGATAAGTAAAACTCCTGTTTTGCTTGTTCAAGTACAAGATCCTTATTTAATAATAAATCATACGCAGATAATGCCATTGTTTGAGCAGCCAAGTGCATCCCCTTAAAACCGATTGACGATCCAAAAGAAGCAGTTGCCTGCCAGGAATGTACTTGTACTCCAACCGGGGCACAAGTTGTCATGATTTGCCCAACAGGTGTAATCCAACTAACATCGCCAACATCGGTAGAACCAGCGACAGATTTTCCCTTTGTTTGTTTATCATTTTGATAGGTGACCGCTAGAATTTCATTGTTTTCCTGTTGTGCCATTTTTACGATGGCAGCATCTATCGTCTTCACTAATTCCTGAGCAAATTCCTCTTCTTCTGCAGTAAACACTAAAGGGTCAGCCAATTTCATATTTTCATACATAAGGTCATTTAAAGCTTCATTTGGCAGAGTGTTATAAGGAAATGCTTCAATCTCCGAATATACCTCTGTTTCTGTCATGAGAGCTGCCCCTTTAGCAATATTTTGAACTCTTCTAAGTACGTCTTCCACCTGTTCCTTTGTAGCAGCCCGTAAATAATACCAAACACTCGCATGCTCTGGGACAATATTTGGTGCAAGTCCCCCATTTGTAATGACATAATGGATTCTTGTACCGTCGACAACGTGCTCTCGTAAATAGTTAGTGCCGACATTCATCAATTCAACTGCATCTAGTGCACTTCTCCCAGCATGTGGCGATGAAGCGGCATGTGCTGGAATTCCTTTAAAATGAAACTTAATGGACACCATAGCTTGCATGCTCCTATTTACTACCATATTTGATGTCCATGGATGCCATGTTAAAGCGCAATCCAAATCATCAAAGACGCCTTCCTTCGCCATATACGTTTTACCAGATAAAACTTCTTCTGCAGGACAACCATAGTAACGAATCGTACCAGCTAGTTTAAATTCCTCCATTGCGTTTTTTAACGCTACCACAGCTTCTACTCCTGCGGTTCCAAGTAAATTATGGCCACAGCCATGACCTGGTCCGTCCACTTCTACTTGTTCTTGAACTGGTTTGACGGCTTGAGAAAGTCCGGGTAATGCATCATATTCACCAAGTATCCCAATTATTGGTTTTCCTGAACCATATTCAGCTACAAAAGCTGTAGACATTCCACCAATAGATGCTTGAATTCGAAATCCTTCTTCTTTTAATTTTGAAATCTGTAAGTTACAAGCATAGCTTTCTTCGTAAGCAACTTGCGGATGTTCCCATATCTTTTTCGCCATTTCTGTAAATTCGGACTGGTCATTTCTTAACCATTGCACTATTTTTTGTTTACTCATCCGTTACATCCATTTACTAATGGATTCTCACTCCTTCCAAATCTACTAAGTCAATCTCATAACCTTAATTATTTTTCTCTTGTTTTTTGATCTTCTCTAAAAGTAAACAAACTACAACTGTTCCGAGTATGCAGACAAATGTCTGGAACGCACGAGGAACAGGACCTAAATTAACAAATAAACCAAATGCAATCCCAATTACACCAAATAGTGGCTTCTTGATTGCAAATTGGGCAATAACCCCTCCAAAAATAGCAGGAAGAACAAAATTCAAGCTATTTATAATGGACTCTGGCAATATGGAGAGAATGACTGAGCCACTTAAGATAGCTAAAATAAGAATAATCGCGTTCATGATGGATGCCGTCGAAATGGCCAATGCAGCCGTAATTTCGCCCTTTTTCGTTCCAGGTTCCGCGTTAACGACACGTTGAGCAACCGATGCACACGGAAGACACATATTACCAATGTTACCTGTAAGAAAGGCAATATATGTACCAGATACACCTAACACAGGGTAATAGCTAATAGGTTCTAGTACCCAAACAAACATAATGATGGCTGCATAGGCTGTAAAACCAGAAATAATCGTGGACCAACCAGGATGATATCCAAGAACAAATGAGAGATATGAAGGCACAAGTAATGTTAACGCTATGACGGACCAGATTGTGAGGCGCCCCCAAAAATGAGATTTTAATTGGAAGGTGTCAAAATCCATTGCTGGTGCTTGCATACCTGGCACAGCTTGATTTATAGATAGATTTTCCTCTCTATTTACTTGCATTTAGTTCTCCTCCCTTTCTTTTTAAGAAATGACATAACCCGCTATCATCCCGACTATAATAACCAATCCTAATGACCATTCTTTTAACCACCTCAATTGAGATTTATCTCCTATCCATATAATGAGGGGCATCGTAATAAACGCCACAATAAATACAATGAAATGACTTAAACCTTTTACCATTTCTCCTCCACCAAGATAACTAAAAGCCCCTATCATTGCAGCAACAGAAACGGTGCTTAACATCGTTACATTTTTTGGATTGGCTTCTGCTTTTTTCTGTATTTTTCCTAATGACTTTGTAAATAGAGCAACGAATAACAACCATCCCATTCCCCCAAGACACATGACCCATACAGCATTCGTAAAGGCTTGTAACGTATAATCAGGAGATCCCAAATCAACGCCAGCTGCCTTTGAGCCAATACTTGCACCCACTGTTTCGATTGCAGCATTTCCAATGATTGAGATTCTCATTAATGTTGTAGGGCTTCCTATTAGTGAAATCATAGAAATAGCAACAACAATGATGGCTAAAGATGGTCCTAATGAACTAATCGCACCGGCCCTTATCGCTGACTTTACCTCTGTTGATGTCATACCAACGGATTGACTTGTTTTTGATGCTAGTCGAATAAAAATGATTCCTTGAAAGATGACGATCCCAACTACCAGTGAAGCAAAGATCCAAAGTGGTAAGCTATTTGCGGTTTTTAATACTTTTTCCAAATCAAACATCCTCCTTTTCAGATTTTCTCCAAGTGTAAAATAGTTTTCTTACATTTTTTATTGAACTCCTCCTTTTAAAAGTAAGCGCATTCAAAATAATTAAGGTTGAAAATTCTATATTTTCTAATTTTTATAGTAATTTATTGAACCAGCTATTACAATGTATTATATTACATATATAATTCAAAAAAAACAGAACTTTCTATATATATACTTTTGGAGGTTAGGATGATAACAAATCAACTGCTCTCCTTTTTAGAAAAAGGGTTTGAGAAATCTTCTTATGAAATTTGGGTTCAAAAACCACATGATACTTCCTTTCAACTCTTACACAAAAAAGGAAAGTTAAAAAATGAAAATATTAACGTTTTAAAATTAAATTTCGATGACACATACACGACCTTTACGGATGAGGAGAATTTGTATATCTCATTTTCTTACGTGAATAGGCATCAAGTACTCCTTCGCTCCAACTGTATAACTTCTCCCTTTGATAAAAGAGATTTGGATTATTTATCTATTTGCTTTGAGCTATTGGACGCTAAAAGCCAGATTCAAGCAAAAGATGCGGAACTGGATATTTTGATTGAGGGAATCCGCTCTGTCTCTTCATCACTTGTTCTTGATGATTTACTAGAGAAAATTGTAAAAAACGCATTGTCAGTAATACCTGTAGCAAATGCAGGGTATCTCCAACTTTATGATCCTAATGAAAAGGTCATTATTACGAAAACAAGTGTTGGATTTGAACCAATCATTGGAAAACTGAGGATGAATGTAGGGGAATCTATAACTGGAATGGTTTTTAAGGAAGGGAAACCATTAATCTATCATTCGACAGACCAGATTTATAAAAAAATGGGCGATCACTCCATTTCCCCTGAAAACTTGCAGATTATCAACTCATCTTCAAAAGGAAAAGTGATTCAAGCCATCGTTAGTGTACCAATTTCGATTGGGGACCAGCGGATTGGTGTGATGACCATACACCAATTTGATAAGATAGGGAAATTTACTGAGGGTGATGTACGACTTTTACAAGGTTTTGCTTCACAGGTAGCAATTGCTATCCAGAATGCACGCCTTTATACAGAAGTGAACGAAAAATTACAAGAGCTTTCAAAAAGAAATGAAGTACACAATACCCTTATTAAATTCTCTCTCCAAAATAAAGGTTTAAAGACCATCGTAAAAGAAATAGGCAAAATGATAAATGGTAAAGTTTCCTTTTATGATTATTTGGAAAATGATTGGTATCATAACCAGGTCCATCAAAAAAGTGATTTTAGCGTAGATGAAATCTCTAGAATTTTTAAAAAGAGAAGACATGCTGTTTTCGTCGAAATCCGAAAACCTATAGAAGAAAAATATTATTTATACCCTATCATCAATGGCACCATTTTTCTTGGTTGTTTTATTTTACCCTACTCTACTACTTTGTCGATTATTGATCGGATTGTTATTGAGCAAGGTGGAGCCATTCTTGCCCTTGAGCTTGTAAAAAAACATACATTAGAAGAAATTTATTATAAGAAGACACATGAATTTTTTAATGAGGTTATTAAGAGTAGAGAACCCGAGGCTCTTATTGCAAAGAGAAAGGAATTCAATTTAATTCCATCCCACTCCTTTTTTGTTGGAGTCATCGAACTTGTAAACTATAAGGATTTATATAAGCTTGGTGCAGATATTCATAGTATCATCTCATTAATTAAAAAGAATATTCTTCACGTGAGGCTCATTTATGGGTTTCATAATAAAATCATTTTACTCGTTTCATTAGCTGACAGTTCGTTAGTTGATGATTTGATAAAAAGACTGAAAACCATTATTCAGAACTGGACGAATAATAACGACTCATTCGTATGCGTAGGTATCGGTTCAACTAAAAAGGGAGCTTATCACATAGGGAAGAGTTATGAAGAAGCAAAGAAATCCGTAGCATATCTAGTGAATAAAAAGGAAACAGGTATCATTACCTATGAAAGTATTGGGGTTAATCGGTTATTTATTAATCAGGATACGAATGAAATAGAGGAATTCATAAATGGCTTTTTTCAACCCTTAAATACTGCAAGGTCAAAGAAAAATGACTTAGAACTGACATTGCTAACCTATATCAAATTAAATAAATCGATAAACGAAACAGCTAAAAGTCTCCACATTCATATCAATACGTTATATCAACGCCTAAAAAAAATCGAGGAAATTCTTCATTTAAGTTTTAATGATCCAAAAGACTTTCTGAAAATCCAGTTAGCCTGTCACTTAAAAGAATCATTTGCTTACTCTGATGAGGTTCATTAATGAAAAGTAAAATAAAGAGGTTACCTTAAACCTCTTTATTTTTTCGGTAGGTGTTTCATTGGCCTTGCCAATAGAACTAATAAAATCAAACTCATATACCCAAACAATGGATATAAAAAAGAGATTAATGCGCCGTAGCCTAACTGGCTTAGACAATAGGCGATGGACAAAATACCGAATACAATTAGGATTGACGGGAGTTTGATGACATTTTTCAATTGACGCTCAAGCCCAAATAAATTCCCAATCACTGAAGTAAAGATTTCTCCATAAATCACAAGGATGTACAGCCAGGAGAAAGCAGCCATGAAGTTTTTCATCACCTCAGCCATTGGAATTTCAAAGGTATGTATATTTGGGAGTGACGACAAGGATATATGACTTGTTAATAAAATCAGACATAATGCACCTCCACCTAGCAATCCACCCCATCTTAATGTATTTTCATGTTTAATTTCTTTTGCAAGTGGAACCAAAACTGGCATCGCCATGGTTAGATTAAATGCAGCATATAAAAATGGCGAAATCATCCATTTATAACTTGGTGACTCTAACTCAGGTTTGCTAAATAAACTTGTTACATCCGTAGAAATGACTTCTACTGCTAAAACAACACTGAAGAAAATCATAATTGGTACCACAAACATGTTCACACCAAATAACCCTTTGACCCCATATATCAAAACAAATATGGAAAGCGCACTCGTCACAAAAATTCCAAGTTGAAAGGACAAACCTAATTGTTCGTAAAAGACTGCACCTGCTCCCGAAAGCATGACCGAAGTAACCCCTATCAGTACAAGAAGCATCAATCCGTTCACAAAAAATCCTGTTTTTCTTCCAAACAAATATTCATTAAATTCTTTATACGAAACAGCTTGAATTCGGTTTGCGATGATCATGATTCGAGTTCCTAACCATATAAATAAGAAACCACTTATTCCAATTCCGAATAAACCGTATAGACCATATTGGGTAAAAAATTCTACAATTTCCCGACCTGTTGCAAATCCTGCTCCTACGATTGTTCCAACATAAACAGCACCAATTTGAAATGCTGCCCCCCAATTCCCTCGCACAAATAGCCACCTCATTAATTATCTGTATTAATTCATGTATATGTACAAGTTCTTAAATTAAGACGAGCTATTCCTTCGTTGTCCGTGGCAAAAATTTCTAGTGCTTTTTACTTGAAAGTCAAAGATAGTCAAAGTATAATGTAGACATAAGGTCAAAGATGGTCAAACATCACGAACGACCTATTTTTGGGCCCATATGATATGGGTCACAAAGACGTTGCCACAGGATGTGGCGGCTTTAGTTTTTGGTCTTTAATTGGTCAAAGATAGTCAAAATTCAAGGAGGTAGTTGTTTATGATTTGTCAAGCATGTAATAAAAATGAAGCTACTATTCAGTTACACGTACAAGTGAACAATGACAAGCGACAAATTCAACTTTGCAGTGAGTGTTATGCGAAAGAGAAGAACAACATGAAAATACCTTCAGGAATGTACGGTTTCCCTAATTTTACATTTGATGATCTATTTAAAGGTAATGCCTTCGGTCAACAAATGGGAATGAATCAACAACAAACACAACCTAAACACGGAGGAAATGGCGGAGGTCTACTCGACCATTTTGGTCGAAACCTAACTCAAATGGCAAAGGCTGGACTTATTGATCCAGTAATAGGCCGTGACGAGGAAATCCAACGTGTCATTGAAATCTTAAACCGCCGTAATAAAAACAACCCTGTTCTAATTGGGGAACCAGGGGTAGGTAAAACTGCAATTGCAGAAGGATTAGCCCTACAAATTTCTGAAGGAAAAGCGCCAAGTAAGCTTTCAAATAAACAGGTTTATTTACTAGATGTCGCATCACTCGTTGCCAACACTGGTATTCGTGGTCAATTCGAAGAAAGAATGAAGCAACTCATTGCTGAGCTTCAAAAACGTAAAAATATTATCTTATTTATTGATGAAATTCACCTTTTAGTAGGTGCAGGATCTGCTGAAGGTTCAATGGATGCTGGTAATATTTTAAAACCAGCACTTGCACGTGGCGAGCTTCAAGTTGTCGGTGCCACAACATTAAAAGAATACCGACAAATTGAAAAAGATGCTGCACTAGAACGTCGTTTCCAACCTGTAACAGTGGATGAACCTACAGTTGACGAAGCGATTCAGATTCTTGAAGGTATTAAAGGAAAATATGAAGACTTCCATGGTGTAAGGTATACAGAAGAAGCGATTCGTGCCTGTGTAACATTATCACATCGTTACATTCAAGACCGCTTCTTACCAGATAAAGCAATTGACTTGCTTGATGAAGCTGGTTCAAAAATGAATTTAGCATCTGGAGCCACAAATCCAAAGGATATCGAAGCAGAGCTTGCAAAGATCGCAGCTGAAAAAGAAAAAGCTGCTGGGGAAGAAAACTACGAATTAGCAGCAAAACTAAGACATCAAGAAATTCTGCTAGAAAAACAATTAAATAATCCGGAAAATAAAGAAGAGTATGTGGTTGATGTAACGAATATCCAACAAATTGTCGAGAAGAAAACGGGTATCCCTGTTGGTAAGCTTCAAGAAAATGAACAACAAAAAATGAAACATCTTGCTGATAACCTTGCGAAAAAAGTAATCGGTCAAGAAGAAGCCGTTACAAAGGTTGCAAAAGCCGTTCGTCGTAGCCGTGCTGGCTTGAAGGCTAAAAATCGACCAATCGGTTCCTTCCTGTTTGTCGGGCCTACAGGTGTAGGTAAAACTGAATTAACAAAAACACTTGCTGAAGAACTATTTGGTTCGAAGGATGCCATGATCCGACTCGACATGAGTGAGTACATGGAGAAACACTCTGTCTCTAAAATCATCGGTTCACCTCCTGGATATGTCGGCCATGAGGAAGCAGGACAGCTTACTGAAAAAGTTCGTCGCAACCCTTATAGCATCATCCTTTTAGATGAAATTGAAAAGGCACATCCAGATGTTCAGCATATGTTCCTTCAAATTTTGGAGGATGGTCGTTTAACAGATAGCCAAGGACGCACTGTAAGCTTCAAAGATACTGTAATTATCATGACAAGTAACGCAGGAAGTGGCGGACCTAAGAAAATCACGGTTGGCTTTGAAAAAGCTGATACAGATGTTTATAAGGAAACATCTATCCTTGATTCACTCGGTTCCTTCTTCAAGCCAGAATTCTTGAACAGATTTGATGCCATCATTGAATTCAAACAGCTTGAAAAAGAACACTTACTACAAATTGTTGACCTTATGTTACATGAGCTTGAAGCAACTCTTGAAGAACAAGATGTAACCATCACGGTTGACGATGCTGCAAAACAAAAATTAGCTGAGCTAGGATACCACCCAGCATTTGGTGCACGTCCATTACGTCGTGTCATCCAAGAACAGCTTGAAGACCAAATCACTGATGTACTTTTAGAAAATGAAAACCAAACAAGCTTGAACGTAACAGTCGAAGAAAATAAAATTGTAGTAAAATAATCCACCCATAAAAAATGCAGAGCCACGTTTGAGCTCTGCATTTTTTTATATTGATTTTGTCTCCAATTCATTCACCTTTATCGGTGACTTACGATTTGAAAACATACTATGCAATACCATTCCACCCGCAATCATCAATAATCCAACAAAAGAATACATAGTGGGAAGAGGTGCACTTAATAATAGAACCTCACCAAAGATCACAAAAATAATCTGGGCTGACTGGGTGGCTTCAACCGCAGCAAGCTTACTTTGATCGTGCTTGACAAGCTCAGTTGCAAAAAAGAATAGCACGGTTGCGATAATCCCAGAGGAAATCCCTACGATAAATGATTGAAATACCTGGTCTTTACTTGGAAGCCCAGCAGTCGCAACACCAAAACCAGCAATAATGATCCAAAATGGAGTCGATGCAAGCGTCATTCCAAGGACACGTTGAAAGGTGTCAAAATCATTTTTACAATGCTCCATCATTTTTCGATTACCTAATGGATATGCAAAAGCAGCCACTACTACGGGAAGAATTCCGATTAGGAGCATTTCTTTTCTAATTCCTCCATCTGCTTCCTGAAGCTGAATCAAGACAATTCCAATAAAAATAAAACTAGAAAAAATAAGTCCTTTGACCGGGATATGTTCACGGACTTTTTGTATCCCCTTGTCCGTTTCCACTGTTTTATAGAAAAAAGGAACAACAAGGAGACCAGCGATAATGACAAATTGCCATGTTCCTGCAACCAACCAACCTGGACCAGAAGCAGCCGCAAAAGTAAGCGGTGCATAAAACAACCCAAATCCAACTGTACTCCACAGTATCCATTTGACTGGATTCTTTTTTAACTCATAAAGAAGTTCCTTCAGATTACCTCTAAGAAGAACGATCCCAATTAAAAAGGGTATCATAAAAAAATACCGCAATGAAGAACTCCACAGCCAGCTTCCACCTGAAAGCTCCATTGAACGGTTTAGAATAAACGTTACCGCAAAAAATAGTGACGAGATGATTCCAATTAGAATAGCTTTCAAAATCCATACTCCCCCCTAGACCTTAAAACAATAAACATCTTCATCAACAAAACCTTTGATGATTTCTCCTGTTTTCGTAAATCCCGCTTTCGTATATACATGGATAGCTGCTTGGTTTGTAGGAATAACTGATAAGTAAATCTCATCACAATAGGGCAGTGTATGAATCATTTCAGAAATAATTTCCTTCACAGCGGCGGTTCCATACCCTTTTCCTTGATATTTATAATCAATCATAATCCTGCAAAGTTCAAAACGATTTCGTTCATTTTCAAGACCAAACATGGTGAATCCAATTAACTGTGTTCCATCATATATGGCTTTCGTTACCCAATCTGGCTGTACTTTTGCTTGTGCTAATGAAAAGACATTCGAGGCAACCCATTTTTCGAATAAAGCAAACTCTTTATCTTCTGATTTCAACCGAATGACATCGAGCAAATTTTCCATCGTGACATCGCGTAGAATGATTTTTTTCATTTACCTCCCCCATTTTACAATTGGTTTGGTACCACGACTAGTAAAAATATTCTAATAATTCATTTTACCATAAAGACTTGCTCTGCTTTTACTTTAAATCCTGCGTTTTCTAATAATTCACGTAAAATTTTATTCGATACCGACACATTCGCTGCAGTTCTTGCTACATTAAGATTCGTTTGACCAAATACCCTTTGTAAAAGCTCCCTCACAATGTCTTCTTTTTTATCCTGCGAAGGCTCGGTCTCACATTGCAATAGAATAATGGATTGAAGCTTTCCCTCCTCATTAAATAACCTTTTAAAAATGGCATATCCAATAACCGTATCGTTCTCATCCAGTGCTAGCAGTGATTCTCCGTCACGTGCATTATTCCACTGCGTTTGCCACGGAACCATCGCCTTATAAAAGGGAACTTGTGAAGCGTCAATTGGAATTCCTTTTTTAAAGGTAAATTGGTTGTTTTCGGATAGAAATGCATCGCCCGATAATTCACCTGTATGCTGTAAATGAATTAATCCATCGACAATGTTATAGCCGACTTTTTCATATAATGTGATGGCTTTATCATTTCCCTTAACTGCTTCTAGCGTGGAAACTTCAACACCTTCAGTTTCATAGAGTGCTAGTGTTGCTTCCATTAGCTTCTTGCCAACACCCTTCCCTCGGTATTCAGGATCAACACCTGTTCCACCATTCCACGAAACTTTTTTACCGTTAATAAAGCGAATCCCGTTTAAAATAAGTCCTACAGGTCGCTCCCCGTCATAGGCAATAACCGAAAGCGTTGGAGAAAGCCCTTCCAAAATCATCCGTCTTGTAAAAAGATCAACCGTTGTTGTCATATCAAAATAGTAACCTTCAAATCCTTTATTCCATGCTACTACTGCATCCTCAAGTGTACATTCAGATAGTCTTTTTATAGTAATCATTGTTTATCCCCTCTTCTTTAAGAAGTCATTTAGTCGATTTATTTAATCATATTTTAAGAATGCCTACAAGTAAATTTTGGAAAATTTCTAAGAATTATTTAAAGACATTCATACTATCTATAGACCTTTTAAGGATTTTCCCAATAACCACCACATAAACTGAGTTTTGAGATGTCTTATTCAAGATTTTCACAAAAACCTATTCATATACACACTTTATCATAGGACTTTTTCAAATATTATCCAGAGGGCATCACTTAAACTATTTTTATATCATCCCTTTTTCAAGATTTTTACAAACCCCCTACAAATACACACTTTATAACATGACTTTTTCAAATATTATCCAGAAGGCATCACTTAAACTATTTTTATATCATCCCTTTTTCAAGATTTTTACAAACCCCCTACAAATACACACTTTATAACATGACTTTTTCAAATATTATCCATAAGTCATTACATACCCCGTAAAGCAGATCCGTTCCATCACCAAAAATCTCCTGTCATCTACCCTACTTCCGCTTCATATACATTATTGAGGTGGAAAACATGTCCATAGTACCAAGATTTTTTTTATTAATGTCTTTTTTGATATTGTTTTTTAATGGTTCGTCATTGGGATTTATCTTGTTCGAAGTGAGATTTGACTCTTTATTTGGGTATGGCTTTTTTATCTTTACGAGTTTAGTAGGGGTTGTATTTGCATCCATTGCAGAGGAGCCAGGTACAACGAAGAGGTTTTATTGTAGATACTGCTTATACGGAAACTGGCTTGTCACTCTTTTTCCACTTTATTTTCATTGGGTTGCGGACTCTGTTTTCCCAATTCTAATTGAAACTTTCCTTTAACCAAAAAAGTGCCACAAATGTGACACTTTTTCGTTGTTATGCATCTTGATCCGTTAAAATATATGGACCATCCTGTGTGATTGCAATTGTATGTTCATATTGCGCAGAGAGACTTCCATCAATCGTACGCGCTGTCCAGCCGTTCTTATCCATAGTGGTCTGATATCTACCGACATTCACCATTGGTTCAATTGTGAATACCATTCCTTCTTTTAAACGTAATCCTTTATTCGGAAGTCCATAGTGTAAAACCTGTGGTTCCTCATGCATCGTTGGTCCAATTCCATGTCCGATAAAATCACGAACAACTGAGAATCCTTCGCCTTCTGTATAAGACTGGATGGCATGACCGATGTCTCCGAGGCGGTTGCCGATTACCGCTTGTTCAATTCCCTTATACATCGCTGTTTTTGTTACATCGAGAAGCTTTTCAGCTTTTGGTGAAATGTCACCAACACCATATGACCAAGCAGAGTCAGCAAGTGCCCCGCCAAGGTTCACGACCATATCAATAGTCACGATGTCTCCACTTTTTAATGGAGTTTTTCTAGGGAAGCCGTGGCAAATTTCATCGTTAATCGAAGCACATGTTGCATATTTATAGCCCTTATAGCCTTTTTGTTCAGGCGTAGCACCATTCTTTTTAATAAAATCCTCTGCAAAGCTGTCAATCTCTATACTTGTAACTCCAGGTTGAATCAGTTTGCGAATTTCCTTATGGCATGCTGCCAAAATTTGTCCCGCTTCGCGCATTAATTCAATTTCTCGTTTTGTCTTTAAATGAATCATGAAAACACCCTCAATTTCAGTTTGATGTTTTTATTATATCCTTTCTCAGACATTTTTGCATAAACTAGAGTTTATTTGCAAAATTTCCACAAAAAAGACTGTGGAAACCCCACAGTCCACACGTTTTATAGTTGTTTGTCGTCGACACTATTTAGCCATGCTTCAATTTCACCTACAACAGATTGTACTGTTCCTTCTTCAAATGGAGAAAGGAGATTTGCAACCTTCACTAGCTCAGTAAAAGGCTTGCTTCCACCTTGTTTACAAAGGTGTACATAATCTGCCCATGCTTCCTCATGGTTTTCTCTTGATTTTTTCCAGAATTGGAATGCACAAATTTGTGCAAGTGTATAGTCAATATAATAAAATGCAGTTGTGTAAATATGGCTTTGACGCTGCCAGAATCCACCTGCTTCTAGATACTCATTGCCATCATAATCACGGAATGGCAGGTATTTCTTCTCAATCTCTCTCCATGCATTGTTGCGTTCAGCAGGCGTTGCTTCTGGATTTTCATAAACAAAGTGTTGGAATTCATCCACTGCAACACCATATGGTAAGAATAATAAGGCCTCACTTAAATGAGAAAACTTATATTTATCTGTATCTTCCTTAAAGAATAATTCCATCCATGGCCATGTAAAGAATTCCATACTCATCGAATGAATTTCAGCAGCCTCATAGGTTGGCCAATTGTATTCAGGCACCTCGTAATGTCTGCTTGAGTATACTTGGAATGCATGCCCAGCCTCATGTGTTAATACATCGATATCCCCTGAAGTTCCATTAAAGTTTGAGAAAATAAATGGCGCCTGGTAATCACTGATGTATGTGCAGTAGCCTCCACCAGCTTTTCCTTTTTTCGCAACTAGATCCATTAAATTTGTATCAATCATATAATTGAAGAATTCGTTTGTTTCTTCTGATAGTTCTTCATACATTTTCTTCCCATTTTCGATGATCCAATCAGGGTCACCCTTTGGTACAGCATTACCTGATTTAAAACTGAATGATTCATCATAGTATTTTAAGCTGTCCACACCAATTCGTTCTGCCTGGCGTTCACGAAGCTTCACCGCCAATGGAACAATATGATCCTTCACTTGGTTTCTGAAGTTTGCAACCATTTCTGCATTGTAATCGGTTCTTGATAGTCTAACATATGCAAGTTCAACGAAATTTTTATACCCAAGTTTATGTGCAATTCTTGTACGAACTTTTACCAGCTGATCATAAATATCATCAAATTTTTCTTGATGATCCTTAAAAAATGCAAAACGAACCTCATTTGCTTTTTTACGCATATCACGATCTATTGATTCCGTAAACGGTTGTAACTGTGCTAATGTGCGCTCTTCGCCTTCGAACATAATTTTTGCTGAAGCAACAAGCTTCGTATATTCGGATGAAAGCTTATTTTCCAATTGGAGATCTTCAACTACTTCTGGTGAGAACGTTTTTAATTGTGTGTCTGCAAAATCAAAAAGCTGCTTGCCCCATTTGTTTTCTAACTCAGTACGAAATTTTGAATTCACAAGAGCATCGTAGTACTTAGTGGTTAAGCCTTGTACCAATGGTTGAATTTCATCAAGATAATCTTGTTCTTCTTTATAAAATTCATCATTCGTATCAATTGTATGTCTGATATAGCAAATGTTAAAAGCTGTATCAACAGTACGTTGGATGGCAATGATTTCTTTCATTGCTTCATCTTGTGCCTCAGGTGTTGCCGCATTTTTAAATTTTTCCAGCGCAACATTAAATGATTGTTCCACATCGTCCATGTTTGGACGGGCATACTTAAAATCGTTAAAATTCATAGTAAGGTTCCCCTTTTCAATAATAGATTAGAAAATATGTATACTCTTTCATTGTAAACCACTCCTACATAATTTTTCCACTACGAAACCTTCGAGAGAATTTGATAAGTTTCGCTAAAATTTTTACGTTGTTTGTCGATAATAAGAATAGTAGAATTATAGACTCAAAAGTTATTTAGAAGTTCCGCTTCTTAGACCAGATTTTTGTGTTGATCCACACGGATTTGCGTCTTTAACCACTATACCCATAACAACGTATGAAAGCATAGGTGATACAATTTGGATAAATCGTCATTAATAGGAGTCATTCTTGGTTTAATAGCAGTATTTGTAGGTATGGTTTTAAAAGGTGTTCCACTTTCAGCTTTAATAAATCCTGCTGCGTTCTTGATCATTATTTTAGGAACCATTGCGGCTGTTACAATTGCCTTTCCAACTAGTGAATTAAAGAGAATACCTCAGCTATTCGGGGTCCTATTCAAAGAAAAGAAGATGTTAAGTGTTGAAGAACTGATTCCAATGTTCTCTAACTGGGCTACCGTTGCCCGTAAAGAAGGACTTTTAGCACTCGAGGTAAAAGTCGCTGAAGTTGAAGATCCATTTTTGAAAAACGGACTAAGCATGGCAGTTGATGGACAAAGTGCTGAATTTATTCGCGATGTCATGACAGAAGAAATAGAGGCAATCGAAGAACGACATGCTTCTGGTGCATCGATTTTCTCTCAAGCAGGGACATATGCACCAACACTTGGGGTATTGGGAGCCGTTGTAGGTTTGATTGCTGCATTGGGACATATGGACGATACAGATGCACTTGGAGAAGCGATTGCAGCTGCGTTCGTCGCGACAATGCTAGGGATTTTCACTGGATATGTGCTATGGCATCCATTCGCAAATAAACTAAAACAAAAATCAAAGCAAGAAATTAAAATTAAAGAAGTCATGATTGAAGGCGTATTATCTGTTCTTGAAGGCCAATCACCACGAGCAATCGAACAAAAGCTTTCAATGTATCTTTCAAATAAAGATCGCGGGAATGTTTTGACTGAAGGTGAAATGATAGATGGCTAGAAAAAGGCGAAAAGCAAAACACGAGGAGCATATGGATGAATCATGGTTGGTGCCTTATGCGGATATATTGACATTATTGCTCGCGCTGTTCATTGTACTGTTTGCTGCAAGTAATGTGGATGTCCAGAAATTCCAAAAACTCGCAAGCTCCTTTAACAATGTCTTTAAGGGCGGTACTTCTTTTTTAGAATATGAGAGTCCCGTACCCGTTGAAATTGATAATGCTGAGATTGTAAATGAAAAAGAAAAAGAAAAACAAGAACAAGAAGAACTAAAGGAATTACAAAAAAAGATCAATAGCTATATCACGGAAAACGGGTTAGATTTAAGTCTTAAAACCCGCTTAGCTGATGAAGGTTTGCTCGTTACGATTCAGGATGGTGCATTCTTCAATCCCGGTAGCGCTGATGTGAGACCAGAGGATCTTAATTTAGCTCGTGAGATATCGGAGCTGTTGGTAATGAACCCACCGCGTAATATCATTGTAAGTGGGCATACCGATACGGTTCCAATGAATAATCATGAATTTAAAAGTAACTGGCATTTAAGTGTCATGCGTGCGGTTAATTTTATGAGTTTATTATTAGAAAATAAAAAGCTCGACCCTAGACTTTTTAGTGCTCGTGGTCTTGGTGAATATGAGCCTGTTGCGACCAACGAAACACCTGAAGGAAGAAAACTTAATCGACGAGTTGAAGTACTGATCCAGCCAAATCTCGATCAGCAAAACTAATGGCGTCAAAAGCAGACATACGAATGCCCACGGAATTTTCATCCCGTGGGCATTTTATTACCAAATTACTTTCCAATTTTCATCAACTGTAGCTTCAATTGTCCCTCTTTCAAGAATATAATTTGCAATCAACTCCGACATATCGAGTGGGATGTCCTTAATAATGGGTTTATCCTTAAACATCGTATAATCCCCCCCACCACCTGCACGGTAGTTGTTCATGACAACATCATACTCTCCATCTGGTTGAATGGGTTCATCTTTAAACGTTAACTTGACGACACGCTCTCCAATTGGCTTAGAAATATCGAAAATATAACGAATCCCTTCCCACATATCATAATTGTAATGCTGTGGTTTAGGGGTTGTGAACGAAGGATTTACGGTGATTTCACCATTTTTAAGCATAAAATAGCTTGCACTTCTTTCTAAGGCTTCCTTTATTTCCCTACCACTGATTCGAACGACCGTTAATGTGTTTGGATAAATATAATTGGACACAACGTCTCTCATTGTTATCTTTGATGGAAATCCTTTTGTCACATTATTAAAAAGAGCGGTATTTGAAATTGACACATTGGCAACATCCATCTGTACTTTATTAATAAATTCAACGAGAGCATTGTCCTTAAGGCGTGCCTTAAGTGGATCATCAATTGTCATATTACCGATTACTTGACCAATTGGTTGATCCAACCATTGTTGTGTCTCCGTTTCAAATTCGTTAACTAACTGAAGGGAGCTTTCGTCTGCTTCTATATCCTTTACTGAGATGAGTTCAGGGTTTGAATCGGAAATCGTCCACCTGTCTTCATTTTTAGTAAGTGAGAGTGTAACTTTCCCAATTGCTTGACCATTAAAGCTTGGCTGCAGGATTGGCACACCGTTTACCTTACCGGCGAGAGAGCGGTGTTGGTGACCGGTTAATAAAAGGTCGATCCCCTCAATTTCCTGACAAATCCGATACCCTTGGTTTTCACCCGTCAGTCTTTCAGTTGGTTCACCGGTATCAAGATCAGCCTCAAATCCTCCATGATAGGAAACGATCATGAGATCTGGATTTTCTTCATTGCGAATGTACTCCACCCATTTTTTCGTGGATTCAAACGCATCTTCAAATGTTAACCCTTTGATATGTTCAGGATTTTCCCAGTTTGGGATATAGTGAGTGGTCACACCAAGTATCGCGGCCTTTATACCATCCACGAGTTCAACGATGATATAGGGCTTGCCAATAAAAGGCTCCCCTCTTTCATCTAAAATATTTGCGGACAGCCATGGAAAAGTAGATTCGCTTATCGCTTGCTGCAACACCTTCATTCCATAATTGAACTCATGATTTCCAATTACTGCTGCATCGTAGTTTAAATCATTTAATAATGTAATCATTGGATTTTGTTTATGACTATTTGATCGTACATAATGATAAGTTAAAGGGGTTCCTTGAATTAAATCTCCATTGTCGATAACGATTGTGTTCTTATTCCGTCTTCTCTCTTGTTTAATGACAGTTGCGATTTTAGCGAGACCAAGCCCAGCAGCTTTATTACTTCCATAATTAATCGGAAAAATATTGCCATGCACATCACTCGTTTCAAGGATTGTAATTGTAATAGATTTCATCTTTGTTACCTCGTTTTGTTATAGGGTCCATTTTTAGTATACACAAATTTACCAATTTTGCGTGAAAGAAATGATCACTTTTACATAAAACAGCACTTCCTCATACAAGAAGTGCTGTTAGTCAACATTTAAACTATTTTACTACGAATTTTTCCACTGATTGCATCAATGATTGTTACCACAATTATAATGATGATTAACATCATACCAACCTGCTCCCAGTTACGTTGCATGGATGCAATAAGTAATGGGGCACCAATTCCCCCCGCACCTACAATACCAAGAATTGTTGACGCACGTACATCGACTTCAAAACGATACATCGCGTAGTTTGAAAACTGTGGAATAATTTGCGGAATAACTCCAAACCAAATCACTTGAATTCGGTTTGCACCATTTGCTTTTAGTGCTTCAAGTACTTTCATATCTATGGATTCAACTACTTCGGAATACAGCTTTCCTAGCATCCCAATGGAATGGATCCCAACTGCTAAAACACCTGCATAAGGGCCAATACCCACAGCTGCAACGAAAATAATGGCAAGCATAATTTCTGGGAATGCACGAATTCCATTTAAAATCCATTTTCCAATGGTTGAGACCTTTGAAATATTTCTCGCAGCTAAAAATCCGAATGGAATAGCTAAAACAGCTGCAATAAGTGTGCCTGCATATGCAATCAGAATCGATTCTAACATGTAATAGGCATATTCAGGAATCTTCGCATGAATCTCTGGCATAAAGAACGGATCCCAGAAAAGTCTCTTAAAAATGGTCATCGGGCTTAAGACTGAACCCCGATAGGTTAAATCCGTCATCGTAAATGCTATATAATATAAATAGATTAAGACTAGTGAAATAACGACAATCTTCCATCTGCCTTTTTTTGCTGGCGGTTTTAAAAATTGCGCTCCTTTTTGCATTACATCAATCGCTCCCTTACTCGGTTACTGATGAAGTCAATAATCGTAACCGCTATAAAAGTCATGATGACAATTGTAGATACATTGTCAAAATTAAACATCGCTAATTGTTTTTTAAGGATTAAACCAATACCACCAGCACCTACAAATCCTAGAACAACAGACGCACGAACGTTAATTTCTAATACATATAATGAATATGATGTAAAATGTGGCATAATTTGCGGTAATACACCGTACCAGATGACTTGAACAATATTACCACCCGTTGCCCGAATCGCCTCTAATGGATTCGGATCAATTGCTTCAATGGTTTCACTGATCAATTTTGCAAGAATACCCACTGAAAAAATAAAAAGTGCTAACACACCGGCTAATGCTCCGATCCCCACTATTGCTACTAAAATAACAGCCAAAATCAACTCAGGAATCGTACGTAAGATATTTAAAAAGAAACGAAAAGCTTTATAAAAAGCTTTATTTTTATTAATATTTGCCGCAGCCAAAAAGCTAATTGGCAATGCTACAATGGCTGATAAAGTTGTACTTAAAAAGGCCATATTCCATGTTTCAATTAAACTTGTTAGCACAGTATCCGCATAACCTAGATTAGGCGGAAATAAATCCTTTACGATAAAATCGATAACGATTGGCATCCCTTTAATAATTTCATCTGGATAGGCCTCCGTAAAGATAGCTGAACCAATATATAAAACAATGATTACCGTTAAAATGCTTCCAATAGTTGCTTTTGCCCGCATTGTAACAACAGGAATTTTTTTATTCAAGGAGTCTACTTGTTTACTCATTCTTCAACACTCCCGCGCATATCTCCATCCTTAATTGGACGACCATATATTTGCTCAAATGTTTTTTCATTCACGGTAGATGCAGGACCATCAAACACAATTTCACCAGCCCTCATCCCGATGATGCGATCCGCATATTCCATGGCCATATCAATAAAGTGAAGATTAACAATGGTCGTAATCCCTAGTTCTTGATTAATTCTTTTTAAGTCTCTCATTACGACATGTGATGTAGGAGGGTCAAGACTTGCTACAGGCTCGTCGGCTAAAATAACATTGGGCTTTTGCGTTAGAGCTCGTGCAATACTTACACGTTGCTGTTGTCCCCCACTCAGTTGGTCAGCACGTGTATATGCTTTTTCTTCAATACCTACACGCTTCAAGTTAGTTAATGCCAACTCTTTATCTTCTTGAGAAAAAAGACCTAATAGACTTTTAATAGTGCCAATATGACCAAGTCTGCCTGTCAATACATTCCGAAGAACAGACATACGATTTACAAGATTATAGTTTTGGAAGATCATCCCAATATTTGTACGTAGTTTTTTAAGTTCTCTTTCCTTAAATTTCAAGGTGTTCTTGCCATCTATAATTAACTCTCCCTCAGTAGGTTTAACCAATTGGTTAATACTTCTGATAAAAGTGGATTTTCCAGCGCCAGATAAACCAACCACAACCACAAACTCACCAGGATTAATGGTAACATTAATATTTTTTAACCCCTGGTGTCCGTTTGGATAAGTTAATGAAACATTTTTAAATTCAATCATTGTCTTGCTCCTTTACGTTCATTAAAAATCTAATAGCTTTCACCTGTATGATGTTCATTACCATTTTGGACAAAACTTCAAATTAAAAATTTTCTTAAAAAAAGAGAGAAGATGTCTCCTCTCTCTTTATACTTTTTATTAGGTAATAAGAATAAATTCTTTTATTACTCTCCTAATTGGTCTTTAAATTTCTCGTAAACTTCACGAACAACATCAAATTCTTGATCAGATGCTTCCGCAATTCCGTCCCAAGTGTAAACTTCATTCATAACTTTTAACACTTCAGGCTTATCGTTAATTGACATAAATGCTTCTTTAATTTTAGCTTTCATGTCTTCTGGAAGATTGCTACGAACAGAAACACCGTCATTAGGAATTGCATCTGTGTAACCAATAATTTTTAGTTTTTCTTTTACATCTGGAATATCTTTCTCCAAGTTGTCACGAACATCTGTGAAAGTTGTTGCAAAATCTGCAGAACCATCTAATACCGCAAGAGCAGCATTATCATGACCACCTACAGCAACTTGCTTATAGAAAGTATCAAGATTTCCAACACCCATTTCCATTAATTGAGATGCTGGGAATAGGAATCCAGAAGTTGAAAGTGGGTCTCCATAAGCCCAAGTTAAGCCTTCAGTAGCAACAACATCGTCTAAAGAAGTTAACTTAGAATCTGCAGCAGCAACGTATTGTGCTTTATATGTATCTGAACCGTGACGAATCGCTTTTACTAATACGTCTACATTCGCACGTTCCTTAGCCTGTACATAACCAAATGGGTTTGTGAAGCCAATGTCTACTTTACCAGTTCTCATACCTTCAACAAGACCAACGAAGTCGATCATAACTTCTGCTTTAACAGGTACTCCAAGCTGTTCAGTTAAGTATTCTTCTAGTGGTTTAACATTGTCTGCAATTGTATCAGCTTCTTGAGAAGGAATGAATCCCATTGTTAATTCAGTAACTTCTTCAGTCTTTCCTTCGTCTTTGCCTTTTGCATTGTCATCCCCGGCGTTGTCTTTATCATCGGAGCCACATGCTGCAATAACAAAAACCATACCAATTGCCATAAGTAATGCTAATAACTTTTTCATTTTCTCTCCTCCTAAACATGATGTAAAAGTAAAACCTCATTCATTATATATTAAAATATTACGGATTTCGACATATATTTTGAATTTTTTACAATTTATTAACATTCATATTACAAGAATCCTAGTATTTATCTATTTTCATGGTTTATTGTTTCAAAAATCTCATATAACACATTATTATTCGAAAATATTGTTATTTGGGGTGAAAATACAGAAAATGACTGGTTATCTAATGTCTTCATGACACCACCTACTTCTTGTAAAATGACCATTCCACCAGCAATATCCCATGGTGACAAACGAAAATCAAAGTAGGTTTCCAATCTTCCACAAGCAACATAGACGATTTCAAGTGCAGCTGAGCCAAGATATCTTGTTCCTCTTGCTTTTTGAATCATTTCAGTAAAAATCGTATGATCCACCCTATCATTTGGGACTAACCAATACTGGCAAATACTAATATTGGCTTCTTCTAATCCTTTGTCTTCCAATTTTGATAACGGCTGTTCATTAAGATAAGCCCCTTGCCCTGCTACTGCATGAAACATCTCATCTGCGATTGGGTCATACACGATGCCAATCCGTGGCATGCCCTTTTCATAAATTCCAATTGAAATAGCGAAATTTCTTTTTTGATGAACGAAATTCGTTGTTCCATCGATTGGATCAACAATCCAGACAATTTCATTTTCAGGATTGAAATCCTGATTTGTCGCTAGCCCCTCTTCACCTAGAAAGAAATGGCTCGGAAAGCTCGTCTTAATATGGTCAATAAAAAACTGTTCAATTTCTTTATCCTTATTCGTGACTAAATCAGCAGCAGACGTTTTATACTCTACATTTATACTTTCCTGCGTAGCTTTTCGAAGAATTTCACCGGCTTCATATGTCCATTCTTTAGCAATTTGAGATACGTTATTCCAATTCACATTTATTTCCTCCTTTTCTTCGTATTAACCCTATACAATAACTTCGAATTGGTCAATATTTTTCACCATACAAAAAACCCACTTAAAAGTGGGTTTCAGACTGTTGACAAACGCTCGCATACTTCGTTGCTTGCCTCTCTCGTCCGCTCATGAAGGCAACTTCTATTCGCGTCTTCGATCGGCTGCGCGCCTTGTCTGACAAGCGTTTTCAAGACAGTCTGGGGAGAGTAATTTACATCTAGATATCCTGTAAAAAAACGTGTAGACAAAGTCAGTACTGACTTTGTCTACACTCTGAAACCCACTTAAAATTGGGTTTCAGAGATTTATTACACGGTTAATATAGCTTCAATTCTCTTAATCTCTTCAAATCCAAGGACAAGATCTGACGCCTTCGCATTTGCTTCGATTTGCTCTGGATTAGTTGCGCCAACAAGAGTACTAGCAATATTATGCTGTCTTAAAATCCAGGCTAGTGCTAATTCAGGCAAGGTAACGCCTAATTCATTTGAAAATTCCTCTAAACGGTCTAGCTTCGTTGATACAATTCCATTAATAATGTTTTTCACCCATGTATTCACTTGGGAATTTGCCCCCCTACTACCTGAAGGAACGGCACCGTCTCGATACTTGCCCGTTAATACACCTTGGGCAAGCGGAGAATACACGACCTGTGAAATTCCATTCTTTTCGCAAACGGGGATAATCTCGTCCTCGATATCACGATGGAGCATATTGTATTGAGGTTGGTTAACAATAATGCGATCTAATAAATACTTATCTGCAATCGCAATCGCTTCTTGTATTTGAGCAGCACTCCACTCACTTACACCAACATACAGAATTTTTCCCTGCCGAATCAAATCGTCAATTGCACGCAACGTTTCATCGAGTGGGGTATCCTCGTCATAGCGATGACAATAAAACACATCCACGTAATCTAAGTCCATACGTTTTAAGCTTGCATGTACTTGCTCTATGATATGTTTTCTCGACAACCCTCTGTCGTTTGGTCCATCTCCCATCGCACCATATGCCTTTGTGGTTATACAATAGGATTCTCGTCGGTATTCTTTTAACGCGCTCGCTAAAATTCGTTCCGCTTCTCCTCGCTCATACACATTTGCGGAATCAAAAAAATTTATACCAAGTTCATATGCTTTATGAACAGTTTTCGCTGCCATTTTTTCATCTACTGTCTTACCAAAAGTTAACCAGCTTCCTAGACTGATTTCACTCACCTTAAGCCCCGAACGACCTAGCCTTCTATATTTCATGCCATGCCTCCTCCTTACTTCACGAATACTGTCTTAATATTAAATTTATCAGAAATTTCAAACGAGGTAAAGCGATACTCGAAAAATAAAAAGGGAGGATTTTTTCCTAGTTTTCCCTAGATTATTTTTGAATTTTAACTTTACAAAAATGAAAAAAAGGTTTTTCATAGAGAAAAGGATTAAATTGACCTTCAATAGGTAAGTCAACAAAGGGGAAATATATAACATGCTTGCAGCGAAAACACAGGCTACTCGTCCAGAAGCAGATGCAAACAAAACGCTTTATGGAATTTTAGTTATCATCGGATTTTGTCATATGCTGAATGACTCCATACAGGCCATTATCCCGGCAATGTTTCCAATTTTAGAACGTTCCATGGGGTTATCATTTACACAGCTTGGATTAATCTCCTTCGCGCTACAAATGACTGCTTCAGTTGCCCAACCTGTTGTTGGGTGGTATACAGATAAGAAACCAATGCCATATGCTTTACCAATCGGCTTAACCTCCACCTTTTTTGGAGTAATTGGATTGGCATTTGCCCCAAACTTTTTAACTATCATTCTGTCCGTTCTTTTTATTGGGGTTGGATCCGCCGTGTTCCATCCTGAAGGCTCCCGCGTTGCCTACATGGCAGCTGGTAACAGACGTGGATTGGCGCAATCCATTTATCAGGTTGGCGGAAACTCAGGCCAGGCTCTTGCTCCTGTCATTACGGCATTAATTCTTGTACCGCTAGGACAATTTGGCGCAATTTGGTTTTCATTAGTTGCAGCACTTGCAGTTGGTTTACTAGTGTATATCGCAGGCTGGTATGCTCGAACTCTGAAAACAGTGGAGATTCAACAGAAAATAAAAAAAGCTGTTTCAGCCGTACCACGAAACATGAAAGCTATTAAACTAGCATTAGTTATACTAGTTCTATTTGTTTTTGCACGTACTTGGTACATGTCAAGTATCACGAACTTTTACTCATTTTATGTCATTGAAAAATATGGATATACGATTTCACAAGCGCAGATCTATATTTTCCTATTCTTAGCAACTGGCGCACTTGGTACATTCTTTGGGGGGCCACTTGCTGATAAGTTTGGAAAACGAAATGTCATTATCGCATCCTTATTGGGAACCGCACCGTTAGCCCTAGTCTTGCCATTTGTCGGACCGTATGTTGCGATAGTGCTCGTAACCGTGATTGGATTTATCCTATTATCAAGTTTTTCAGTTACCGTCGTATACGCACAAGAACTGATGCCTGGAAAAATCGGCATGGTGTCAGGGTTAATCGTCGGTCTCGCCTTCGGAATGGGGGCTATCGGGGGAGTCGCAATTGGTTCGATTATTGATGCGATTGGATTGACACCAACCATCATTATGATGGGCTTCCTTCCATTGCTTGGGCTCATGGCCTTCTTATTGCCAACCGACCAAAAATTAAATGAATGGAATAATCATGCTTAATTTATGAAGGACGCTCACACGGCGTCCTTTTTTGTTCGGATTTGAAGTATATGATTTGGCCCTGTTGTACAATTTTGACAAAAAAATAAACAACCCACATAACTGAATTGTTTGAAATTGACCATTTATGATTTGTAGCTGACTTTTTGAAGTGCGAAAAATAACATGGCTTTTTTTAAAAACTGACGAAAAAGTGAATGGTTTCGTTCTGCTGCTTCTGCTCGTTGATAGATATTTATAAGTTCATCAAGTTCTTGACTACATTCGATTGTTTCATTACTTGTAAACCCCGTACTATTAGCAATAGTGATCATTTCTTCTCTTTTTCTATTAATTTCGTCTAATAGTATCTGTTTGTAATCTACACCTCTGGTTTCCAAAGTTTCCACTCCTTTTATTCACACGTTAGGAGACCCTAACGCCGCATACAACTATCGTATGCCAACCAATACTACCTTTGGTCCATGCTCCTTAGTTGTTACTCTATGAATTATTACAAAATCTACTAATTATGTAAATAGATTCGCAAAAATAGACATTTTTTTCTTTGAAAAATTTACAAAATTGTGTACGACATCGCTTACACTTCACTTTTCGCATATTTTCGACGTTAAGGACTTTACAAATATCGACAGGGTTTTTAATAGAAAAGACCTATAAGTATTACACTTATAGGTCTCAGACTGTTGACAAACGCTCCCATACTGCGTTGCTTGCCTCTCTCGTCCGCTCATGAAGGCAACTTCTATTCTTGTCTTCGATCGGCTGCGCGCCTTGTCTGACAAGCGTTTTCAAGACAGTCTGGGGAAGTAAATTATATCTAGGTATCCTGAAAAAAATCGTGTAGACAAAGTCAATACTGACTTTGTCTACACATTGCTTTATTTTATTCGATCGATATGTGTAACGCGAAACTCCTTCGCTTCTAGCTTTCGTTTAATCTGCTGAATTTTTTCTTCTCCAAGAGAACCAGGTAGATTTAAAATAATGCGTCGAAGATATTTTTCACCATTATCTAGCGTGAGCATGCCATCTATATTTATATCACTGATGAGCGATACAAGTTCTTTAATTGCACCTTTATGTTCAATCGTAGCGATGGTTAACGTATATCCACCCGTTTTCATGCCAAAAGAGTCCTCAAGAACATCCATAACATTCGCATGTGTGATGATTCCCTGAAATTCCTTTTCCGAATTCAAAACTGCAATAAATGGCAGACGACGAATTGTTAAAAACGTCTTGAAGAAGGAATCTTCCTCGTTAACGAATGCATCCTTGCTTTCAACAAGTATAGATATATTTGCATTCGCATCTCCATTTTTTTCATATAAATACTCTAAGATATCTACTTTATAAATTAACCCTTCGAAAACAGTACCATCTTTTGATAATACAGGGACCGAGCGAAATCCTGTATCATTTAATAATTGAAGGGCTTGTTGAACCGTAAATTTGTCTTCACAATACTTCACATCTGGTTTCTGGACAAAATTATAGCGAATTTTCATCTTTTCCACTCCTCATTCATATAGAAGAATTCCTTCATTACCTTTATTATATGCATATAAAAGCTCGTAATCTAATGAACAAAAATGTAACATATTTATCCATTTGTGTAAAGAATATTCTTACTATTTCAATTCAAAAAAAACTTTATGGAAAAGCTCCATAAAGTTCTTTCTTTCTTACTTAGTTTTGCGCAAATTCTGGGTCTTTGAATGGATGTGCCACCCAACCAGCTGGATCAATAAATAAACGTACGGCAACCACTTCACGATCATCCATAAGAGTGAAGAAGTGCGGAGTCTCAACAGGCACAGAAATCACATCACCTGCTTCTAGTTCTACATCAAAGTAACCAGTGTCTCCACTTCCTTTAATAATAAAAATTCCATGACCAGCTACAATTGCCCGAACTTCATCCTCTGTGTGAACATGGACTTGTTCAAATTTCTTTAATAGTTCATCAAGATTTGGAGTTGCATCAGATAAAGCAATGACGTCCCATTTTTGATAGCCATTACGCTCTGCAAGAGATTTGATTTCTTCTTCATAAATGGATAGGATTTGCTCTTTTTGCTCGTCGTTAATTTTGCAGTTTCCTCTTAATTCTCCTGGTAGTTTACTAGTATCCCAGTGCTCATAAAGGACTCCTTGTTCTTGTAAAAACGCTGCAACTTTTTCTTGACCTTCTATTCTTTCACCTGTATTACGTAATTTAATATTTGCCATTTTCTACACCTCTTTCATATTATTTGTTCTATTTAAACCCTTATTTGCAAGGGGTTTAATGCTAATAGTTTCAAATGATAGCTAAAAAGGAATTCGTATGCCTCAAGATGTTTTTTTGCATCGAAAGCATTTTTAGCCCAAACTGTGATACCGTGATTTCGAATCAGGACAGCACCAAAGTCATCGTTAACATGCTCACTAAAATTTCGAGAAAGTGTTGGGATATCCGCATCATTTTTAATAATCGGTATGCGTATTTCCGCATCTTCCTCCCATAATCCAAGCGCCTTAATAATTTCCTGACCCTTAAAAACAACCTCACCCTTATCAGCATATAGCTCAGAAATGACATTGTTATCAACTGTATGGACATGAAGGCTGCAGCCTGCATTTGTTCTGTTATAGATTTCCACATGTAATAGTGTTTCTGCAGAGGGCTTTAAATGAGTAGGGGTAACAGGGAAACCCGACCCATCCACTAATAAAAAATCCTCATCAGTTCTCTTTTTCTTGTCCTTACCACTTGCTGTTACAAGGAAGGTGATAGGATGATCAGAGACCTTGATTGCTAGGTTTCCACTGGTCCCCATGAACCAATCGCGATTTGCGAGTTCATCCTTGATATCCGCAAGCTCTGTCCATTGCTTAATCCTAAGCATTGGTCACAACCTCCTTTTTCAAAATCTCCATCACATCAAAAAAGGAATGAAAGGATGAATGTTCAATCCCCAATTCTTCACATTTTTCAATTAAGAAATCTCTTGCAATGACCTTATCCGCTAGCTTTGCCGCCTGAAGATCGGTGATGGAATCGCCAATAACGATTTTATAATCATCTTGATTTGTGAGCTTTCGAATCAAGCTTGGCTTACAGCAGCCACACTCATTTGTGCACTCAACATCACACGTATATGGCCATAAGATTTTAATTCTATCATTCGAAAAATCAGATTGATTACAATAAATTTGCTCCTTAGCAATGAGACCCTCTAGCAATGGCTCAACAAAAAAGTCAATCCCACCACTTACAATGTAAAGCTGAATTCCTTGTTCTTTCGTGTATGCAACAAACTCTTTGAATCCATCACGAATTTCCGCATGGTTTAGAATGTAATTCGTTATCTCTCCCCTCCAGGCTGAGGGTAACAGAGAGAACATTTTACTCACACCCTCTTGTATCGGGATTTCCTGCGAGAGGACTTGATCCTTAATTTCCTCCCAACCAGCTGGAGCAAATTTTTTCATAATGGCTATTATGTTATCGGTATTTGTGATTGTGCCATCAAAATCACAGAAAATAATAGGTTTGTTCATCGCTGTACCTCTTTATATCCCCATAAATCAATTGCCTGTTTTAGCTCTGAATGATTTTGAGCGAATTCAACAAGCGTCTTTCCAGTCAAGACTGCATCGACTGCAGCATGAAATGCTTTGCCACCACCAATTGCACCGTTCGGATGCCCATGAACACCACCACCAGCATTAATTACACTGTGTTTCCCAAAATCATTGATAAGCAGTGGCACCAATCCTGGATGTATGCCGGCAGATGGTACCGGAAATGAAGGCTTAAATAATTCATCCGTTTTCGTTAATTCAGCTGCAATCGCCAATGTTTGTTCTCTTTCAAGAGCAACACTACCATATGGTGAAGGGAACAAGACAAGGTCAGCACCTGCATATCGTAGTAGTTTTCCAAGCAATAGTTGGTTTGAAAATCCGTAAAATTCAGACGGCGTGAGTGTACCACTAACAGCTGGATGAGCCATAATCGGAACTGAAACTTCTGGGTCCTCTGCTATGCCCTGAAGAACATCAAGTCCATATGCAAATACATTAAACAATAACAGGTCAGCACCAAGCTCTACAGCTTTTCTTGCTTTTTCTTTTAATTCAAAGGTTCTACCAGTTAAGTTCACGGCATAAAGGGCACGGTGACCGGTTTCAGCGTAAACCACCTCAAGCACTTTTTTACCTTCTGTGATTCGGTCTTCAAATGGAGTTAAAGGATTCTCAAAGAGTATTTCATCATCCTTAATGAGATGGACTCCACCAAGTGCCTGCTCACGAAGTTGTTCCTTGAGATACTCCATGTCTCTTCCAATTACTCCTTTAAAAATGCTCATCACCAGAGGTCTATCAAATACTCCAAGTTTTTCGCGGATGCCGTTTAATCCAAACTTTGGACCAGGAAAGGTAGCCTTCAATTCAGTTGAAAACTCCAAATCTAGCAACTTAACTTCCCCATCAAGTGATAGCTTCCCAAAGGTAGTGGTTAAAATCGCTGGTAAATCAGCACTAAAATTTGCACTTGGGTATGCAATTTTGATGATTCCTTTTTTCACTTGTTTTCCAAGATAATGACTTGCTCGATCGTCCACATCAAATTGTTCAACACTTATTACTTTTCCTTTATGTTTTTTAAGTTGTTCCTGTTCAAGTTTTGGCAAAGTCGTCCAAGAACCGACCGTTAAACCTAGTGCGATGCCTTCCGCTTTTTCCTCTAAGTTGTTACTCGTATCATGTACCAAATATGTAGCAATCACTTCACTCATGTTTAACCCTCATTTCAAACATACTAAAAATAAAAAACCTCTTCATAAGAAGAGGTTAGCAAACTAACATCTTCTTATCTCTCAGCGTAACGCTGCAAGAATTAGCACCGTGCTTACCTTTTCGTAAGTCGGTTGCCGGGCTTCATTGGGCTAGTCCCTCCGCCTGCTCTTAATAAGAAAATTGATTTTATATAGCATGTTGAGCCTCGTTTAAAAACGACCTCAACCTTTATTAAACTTAATTTAATTAGGATTATGACAGGAATTATTTTTCTTGTCAAACGTTTTTTATTATTTAAACAAATCCAACTTTTTAATTCGGTTTGCGGCTTCAACTAGTCGATCTTCGTCTGTTAAAAGACCAACCCGAACATAGCGGTCACCATATTCACCGAATCCAATTCCTGGTGCCACTGCAACATGAGCTTTTTCAAGTAAGAGATCAGCAAAGCTAACAGATGTGTATCCTTCAGGTACGGGTAGCCATGCGAAGAAAGAACCTTCAGGTGCTTTTACATCCCACCCAATGTCCTGAAGTGCACCGATGAAGGCGTTTCGTCTTGATTCGTACTTATCCACTAGTTCTTTTACACAGTCCTGTGACTCGGTTAGTGCTGTTGCTGCCGCTGCTTGAATTGGACTGAACAAACTAACATACATATGGTCTTGAATGAGATTTAGAGCTTCGATAACGCTTGGGTTTCCAACCGCAAAACCAACTCTCCATCCGGCCATGTTATATGTCTTTGAAAGTGTGTAAATTTCAATCCCGATATCCTTGGCCCCGTCTATTTCTAAGAAACTGATTGGTCTTTTCCCTTCAAATCCAATTGCACCATATGCAAAATCATGCACGACACAAATATCATGTTCTTTTGCAAAAGAAATGGTTTCTTCAAAAAATTCCTTTGTCGCTACAGCTCCGGTTGGGTTATTAGGATAATTTAAAAACATAACTTTTGCTTTTTCAAGCGTTTCTGATTCAAGTTCTGAGTAGTCAGGTAAAAAGGCATTTTCCGCTTTCAGTGGCATATATGCCATTTCGGCTCGAGCAAGTTCAACTCCTGACCAATAATCGGGATACCCAGGATCCGGAACTAACGCAATATCACCTGGATTTAATAGGCATTGTGGAATCTCAACTAATCCTGCCTTCCCTCCAAAAAGAATCGCAACCTCTGTATCTGGATCAAGTTCAACTCCGTATTCACGTTGATAAAATTCTGTTGCTGCCTTCTTTAAGAAAGAATGTCCACGAAACGGAGAATATTTATGAAATTTCGGTTGTTCAGCGCCCCTTTTTAATGCCTCAACGATGTGTTTTGGGGTTGGCTGATCTGGATTTCCCTGACCTAAATTGATGACATCGTGCCCCTGGGCAACAACGTTATTCACCTTTGCAACAAGTGAAGCAAAAAACTGCTTCGGTAAATTTTGCAGGATTTCAGATTGTTCGAAATTTTTCATGTATACACCTTCTTCAAAATACTTGAAATACTAGTCTAATATCATATATTGTTAGAGTTAACTTGTAAAGTATCATTTCACAGGAGGTTCCCAATGAATCTAAAAATTGCATGTATTCAGTATGATATTCAATTTGGAAAACCGCAAGAAAATTTTGATCTTATCTCTGAAGAGATCGAAAAAACAATGAACCAGGATAAACCCGATATTATCGTCCTCCCAGAGCTTTGGACAACTGGGTATGACTTAACAAGATTAAATGAAATTGCAGATGATAACGGGAATGAAACAAATGCTTTTATAAAAAATTTAGCAAAACAATATTCAGTTAATATTATAGCAGGCTCGATTGCCAAAAAGACTGAACATGGCGTTACAAACACAATGTTTGTCTTTAATCGTGACGGAGAAATAATCGGTGAATATAGTAAGCTCCATCTCTTCCAACTCATGGATGAGCATTTGTATTTACAAGCTGGCGAAGCAAAAGGTGATTTCACGATTGAGAACATACCCGCTGCAGGCGTTATTTGCTATGATATACGCTTCCCTGAATGGATACGCGCACATACAACAAGTGGCGCTGAAATTCTATTCGTGGTAGCGGAGTGGCCACTTCCTCGGCTTGAGCATTGGCGTACTTTACTCCTAAGCCGAGCAATTGAAAATCAATGCTATGTCGTTGCTTGTAATTGTGTTGGTAGTAACCCTGATAACGTATTTGGCGGTCATTCGATGATTATCGATCCTTGGGGAACAATTATTGCCGAAGCAGGCACGGAAAGCACAACATTAATTGGGGAAATTGACCTTAGCAAGGTGCAAGAAGTTAGAAAGCAAATTCCGATTTTCCAGGATCGTCGACCGGATTTATATAAATAAAAATATATTGACAATTATGTGTATTCGTTGTTATGAT
Organism: Ferdinandcohnia sp. QZ13; assembly: GCF_031324165.1. Lineage (NCBI taxonomy): Bacteria > Bacillati > Bacillota > Bacilli > Caryophanales > Bacillaceae > Ferdinandcohnia > Ferdinandcohnia sp. QZ13. The sequence goes on from NZ_JAVIVW010000001.1 coordinate 1,050,383, forward strand.
TCTCATCAGTATTAATAAAAAATTCAAATATCGTTATACTTGATCTCTTATCAAGAGCAGGCAGAGGGACTTGGCCCTATGAAGCCCAGCAACCGACCGTAATTCCATTGCAAAATGGGGCGCTAACTTTATAGCGCAGGGAAAAACCCACAAGGCACGGTGCTAATTCCAACAGGAAACATTTGATTTCCTGGCAGATAAGAGGTTTGATGCTGTGTCTTCAAGCCTCTTTCAATGTGAAAGAGGCTTTTCTGTTCGAAAAGCCTCCCAGACTGTTGAAAAACGCTCGCATACGTCGTTGCTTGCCTCAATCGTCCGCTCATGAAGGCAACTTCTATTCGCGTCTTCTCTCGGCTGCGCGCCTAGTCTGACAAGCGTTTTCAAGTCAGTCTGTAAAAATAATATTAAAAAATATTACTGGAGGTATATAAAATGGCAATTTCACATCAATCCATTTATGAACGATTAACAGAAAGTACAGCGGTGGCATTAGCCACACGTCTTCGCTTGTTTGAAGAAGGAACAGTACTGCAATGCAAAGAAATCGGAGATGGAAATCTAAATCTAGTTTTCCATATTACCCCTATAGATAGCGATAATGGAATCATTATCAAGCAAGCTTTACCATATGCAAAGGTCGTTGGAGAGAGTTGGCCATTATCCCTTAAACGTGCAACCATCGAAGCAAATGCATTATTAACGGCTGCTGACTATGCACCAGCACTTGTGCCAAAGGTTTATTATACGGATGAGCAACTAGCCATTACAGTAATGGAAGACCTTTCCCGTTTACAAATAGCAAGAGCTGGCCTAATTGAGGGTAAAAACTTCCCTCTTTTATCAGAGCACATCGGAACATATTTAGCGAAAACCCTATTCTATTCATCAGATTTTGGACTAGAGCCACTTAAGAAAAAAGTGCTAGTGCAAAAATTCATTAACCCTGACCTGTGTAAAATTACGGAGGATCTTGTATTCACCGATCCATTTTTTGATATCGATACGAATAGCTTTGAAGAAGAGCTACGAATTGATGTTGAGCAAATTTGGGTAGACCAATCACTTAAGCTTGAGGTTGCAAAGTTAAAGCAAAAGTTCTTAACACAAGCAGATGCTTTATTACATGGGGATTTACACACGGGAAGTATTTTCGCAAGCGAGACAGAGACAAAAGTAATTGATCCGGAATTTGCTTATTTTGGACCACTCGGCTTTGACCTTGGGCAATTCATTGCCAATCTTTTAGTAAATGCCATTTCGCGGAATTCCGAAAACCGTGAGCCGCTCTATCAGCATATTGAAAAAACATGGGATGTGTTTTTGGCAACCTTTACACATGCTTGGAAAAAGGATGCTGTGGAACAATACCGTGATACTGATGGCTATTTGGAATATGTTCTTGAGCAAGCATTTGAAGATGCAATCGGATTTGCAGGCTGTGAGTTAATTCGCAGAACAATCGGGCTAGCCCATGTTGCCGATTTGGATGGAATTGAAAACTTCGAGGAGAGAATCTCAGCGAAACAGCATGCCCTTCGTTTAGGAAAAGCGTTAATCCGTGACCGTAAGTCTATTAAGGAACTGCGAATTCTACGAAACTATGTAGACAAAACAGCTAAGGAGTGACATCATGACGAACATAAAAACTGTTCCACAATCGGTTCAGTGGAATGAAACTTCTATCAAACTATTAGATCAAACAAAACTCCCGTTAGAAACTGTATTTATCGACCTAGTTACAATTGAGGATGTATGGGAAAGTATCGTTTCTTTAAAAGTACGTGGGGCTCCGGCAATTGGAATTACGGCTGCCTTTGGCTTAGCTTTATCTGCAAAGAGCTATGAAGAAACGAATTTGGAAGAATTTAAGGAAAAACTCCTTAAAGATAAAGAATATTTAGCGAGCTCACGCCCAACTGCTGTTAACTTAATTTGGGCATTAAATCGCTTGGTTACTAGTATTCAAGATTCAACATCCGTAAATGAAGCAAAAACTACACTCATCCCTGAGGCCATACGTATTCAAGCAGAAGATGAAGCGGTTTGTCGCCAAATCGGTGAGCATGCTCTTGGGCTCTTCCAGGATGGTTTTAAAGTATTAACAATTTGTAATGCAGGTTCTATTGCAACTGCTCGCTACGGCACTGCACTTGCGCCCTTCCATTTAGCAGCACAACAGGGCAAAAATCTTAAAGTCTATGCTTCAGAGACACGACCTGTTTTACAAGGGGCTCGGTTAACCACATGGGAATTGCTACAATCAGGTGTTGATGTAACATTGATTACAGACAATATGGCCGCTCATACGATAATGGAAAAAGGAATCAATGCTATCATCGTGGGAGCTGACCGGATAACAGCAAATGGAGATACCGCTAATAAAATTGGCACTTTTAATTTAGCGATATTAGCCAAAACATTTGGTATTCCATTCTATGTTGCTGCACCTCTATCCACGTTTGATGTGTCCCTAGAAAGTGGTGAAGAAATTCCGATTGAGGAACGAAATCCGGAGGAAGTTACACATTTACATGGAGTTCGCATAGCTCCAGAAGGTGTTCAAGTGTATAATCCAGCGTTTGACGTCACCCCAAATGAACTTATTACAGCCATTATTACGGAAAAAGGGATCCTACAAGGTGATCTTGAGGCCGAGATTAAACATTTGTTTGAATAATAAAGAGTTTATAAGGAAATCCAGTGTGCGGCACACTGGATTTTTTCAGATTACGCGAGCTATCTATTTTAATTTGAGTCTATCGACTTTATTTTGATTCTATCGATTTTAATTGAATTCTATCGACTTTACTTCAGTTCTATCGTTTTTAGCAAAAATCCAAAAACTTGCCCCGATCAAAACACACCTTCTAATTCCAACAACTTTTCTTTTAAATCGGTTCTTGTGCCAGTATATCCTGTTAGTGATTTGTCCTTTCCAATTACCCGGTGACATGGAACAACAATGGGGATTGGATTTTTCCGATTGGCCTGCCCGACTGCACGTACGGCCTTCGGATTATCAATCGCATTTGCAATGTCCGCGTAACAACGAGTTTCACCGTAAGGAATTTGCAAAAGTTCATTCCACACCTTTTGTTGGAAAGCTGTCCCGCTAAACTTAATTGGAAAACTAAATGTTTTGCGTTCACCTTTAAAATATTCATCTAGTTGTTTTTTAATTTCTACAAGCACCTCGTCATTAGGTGCATAAGTAGCATCATATTTTTTCCTAACTTGTTCCCAGTCGTCATCAGATAATGAGATATCAAGCAATTCTGTTTCGCCTGCGAGGATATAGATTGTTCCGAAAATATCCGTTTGCATGTCACTATATTTATACATTAAGCAACGCTCCCTTCTCTTTCATTTATTTTACAAAACCTTATCACATTTTTGTAAAAAGGAAAACCAGTACTCTTCTATGAGCACTGGCTATTTGTTCTACAGCTTGAACTTACTAATCAATGTGTTTAGTCTGCTTGCTAAATCTGACAGTAGTTCAGAGTGATCAGAGATCGTTTCCATAGAACTATTTGTTTGCTGAACAGAGGCAGAGGTTTGCTCAATTCCTGCTGCAGATTGTTCGGAAACTGCTGCAATGTTATCAATTGATAAATTGATCTCGACCGTACTTCCTGCGATTATATCGAGGTTTTCGGAAATGCTCCGGATGCGTTCAACCATGACGGTAACTGCATCGTGGATATCCTCGAATGTTTGACCTGTTACTTGAATTTGATTAGCCCCTTCATCCACCTGACTATATCCATCTAGTAAGACGCGGGCAACAGAATTCGATTCTTTTTGAATGCTGTTAACAATATCAGTGATGTCTTTAACTGAATGAGATACTTGCTCTGCAAGCTTTCGAACTTCATCAGCTACAACAGCAAACCCTCTCCCATGTTCCCCCGCACGAGCAGCTTCAATTGCCGCATTAAGAGCTAAAAGATTGGTTTGATCCGCAATATCACGAATGACCTTGACAAGAGTAGAGATTTGCTTTGTTTGTTCATCGAGTCCTTTTACCTTCTCCACAGAGAACTCCATGATGCTGTTAATTTTGTTCATTTGCTCTGTTGAAGCGTTCATGAATTCATGACCCTTTTTCGTCATTTCTAAAACATGTTGTGATGACTCATTAATTTGACTTCCATTTTGGTTAGCTGTCTGGATTTTCCCAGCATATTCCTCCATCATTTTTGCTAATTGCGTTGACGAATGCGCTTGTTCCTCAGCCCCTGTTGACAGTTCTTGGACAGTTGAGGCAATTTGCTGACTCGCCGCCTTCACTTCGCTTGATGAAATCATCAATTCTGAACTCTTTGAAGCCACTTGGTCAGAGACAGTTGTTATCTCACGTATCATGGAACGAAGGCTCGAATTCATAATATTTAACGATTTGCTCAACAATCCGATTTCATCCTGTCCTTTAATTTCTATCTCTTCGACCTTTAGGTTCCCATCGGCAACACGATTTGAAATGATCACCAAATTTTTTAGCTGTTTACCAATATTACGGCCAATCATAACTAGGCTCAAAATGGCGATAATAGTTGATGCCACAATTGAAACCAGTAATACAACAATAGTTCCGGAAACATTTGAATTTGCTGCTGTTATCGAACGATCACTCTTCACTTTTATATTAGCCCGTAGCTGATCCAATTGTCGGACAGTATCCTTAATAATTTGCTCTGCTTCTTGGCTAGATTCAATTGAACTTAGCTTATTCGCTGAAACAACAGCCGGGAAAACTTTATCGTCAAACAAAGTAGTGAGCTTTTGTTTATTTTCACCCACTTTGTTATAGAGCTGAAGCTCAATTGTTGTCAGAGACGGTTTTAGTTCCTTTGATAATTCGTCATATTGTTTACTTAAATCTTGAAAGGACGTCACATGTTTGCCATTGCTGTCTTGTATGTAAATACTAATCTCACTTCCTAGTTGATTGAAAACGCTCGCTATCTCAGTAATGAGAATTGATTGTTCTCCGCTTTTCTTCACTTCTTTCATTTCATTGCTAATATTAAAAAGTTGAATAAAAATGATGAAGGCTGATAAACAAAATAATAGAATCGTAAAGGTAAACGCAACACCAAATTTATAGCCTATCTTTAAGTTGTGCCACCAAGCAGTTAGTTTAATTGATGACTTTTTACGCACTACTTTTTCCCTTTTTTTTCTTTTTGACCCCTTCAATCTTCTGCCCCCTTTGGTAAACTCTCTCTCTATTTTTGATGTGTTGATAAATAAAATCGCTTTCACTATTTCTTATTATAGTAGAAATTGTCACACTTTGGAATAAATTCTGTTAATTTGTCGATAAAAAGCTTCCGGTATTTGGTTCGGCTATCCTCCTGTGGTAAAATATATTAGTTATTGACTTTATTCAACTGAAGTTTAAAAACTCAGTTAAATAAAGAAAAGCCTCCGGCGGATGCCTCAGATTTTCAAAGAAAATTTTCGAGCACGCTCGAGAAAATCTGAGCGCAGATATTCCAAGGCGTATTTGATAAATGATTAAGGAGCAAGAGAATGAACATTGTTGTAAGTACATTAAATGCAAAGTATATCCATACAAGTCTGTCGATTCGGTATTTAAAGGCATATGCCGCGCCTGAATTTGATGTAACAATGGCTGAATACACCATTAAAGATCCAGCCATGAACATCGTTACTGATTTGTATCGAAAAAAACCAGAAGTAATTGGCTTCAGCTGTTACATTTGGAATATCGAGGAAACGATTAAAGTTATTAAAATGCTCAAAAAAATAAATCCGGAGCTAATCATCATTCTAGGTGGTCCAGAGGTGACCTATGATGTGCATGAATGGTTAGAACGCATTCCAGAGGTTGATTTCATTGTCATAGGTGAGGGTGAAGAAACGTTTAAGGATCTACTTACGGCTATACGTGATGGTGAAAGCACAGATGAGATAAGTGGTGTTGCTTTCCGTACAGAGGAACGATTAAAGATCAATCCACAGCGAAATAAACTAAACTTAAAAGAATTACCAACACCTTTTCGATTTGAAGAGGATCTTCCTCATTTGTCAAAACGCGTAACATATATTGAGACAAGCCGCGGTTGTCCATTTAATTGTCAGTTTTGCCTATCATCCATCGAGGTTGGTGTCCGCTATTTTGATCGTGAAAAAGTCAAGGACGATATTCGCTTTTTAATGGACCATGGAGCAAAGACTATCAAATTCGTTGACCGAACCTTCAATATTAGTAGAAGCTATGCGATGGAGATGTTCCAATTTTTAATTGATGAACACCGACCAGGAACGGTCTTCCAGTTTGAAATAACGGCAGACATCATGCGCCCTGAAGTCATTGACTTTCTAAATAAAAATGCTCCTGCAGGATTATTCCGGTTTGAAATCGGTGTCCAATCAACGAATGACTTGACGAACGAATTAGTGAAACGGAAGCAAAACTTCTCTAAGCTACAGCGTACTGTCATGATGGTTAAAGAAGGTGGAAAAATTGATCAGCATCTAGACTTAATTGCCGGTCTTCCTGAGGAGGATTACCACTCCTTCCGAAAAACCTTTAACGATGTATTTGAGATGCGACCTGAGGAGCTACAGCTTGGCTTTTTAAAAATGCTTCGTGGAACTGGAGTACGAATTCGTGCAGCAGAGCATGATTATAAATATATGGATCATTCACCATATGAGATTCTTGGAAACAATGTCTTGAGCTTTGATGATATTACACGAATAAAACAGGTTGAAGACGTGCTTGAGAAGTATTGGAATGACCATCGTATGAATGAAACCGTGGAATATTTGGTAACCCATAGCTTTGAAACGCCATTTGATTTCTTCCAAGACTTTGGGACCTATTGGGACGAACGTGGATGGTCACGAATTGGCCACCAATTGGAGGATTTATTTAAACGTCTCTACGAGTTTCTTCAAGAAACAAACCAGGAACAGCTTCCAGTGATTGAAGCGATCATGAAATATGATTATTTACGAAATCAGAAGTACAAACCACGTAAACCGTGGTGGGAGGACCTTGTTAACAAACAAGATCGAGCGACCTTCTATCAGGAGATTGTGGAGAATCCAGATGCTTTAGGTGAGGAATTTAGACAATTACAGCTTCAGGAAAAAGATTTGTACAAGCATACTGTTGTTGAAAAAATCCCATTTGACCTTGAAACTTATAAACAAACAGGTGCAGTTACACTTCAGGATACGTATTTGCTTGTTTATTTTGACCCAATTGAAAAACAAGCTAAAGTCTTTTCTCGAAAAATTTCGTAAAGAAAGAGTCAGCGCAGCTGACTCTCAGAGTGTAGACAAAGTCATTATTGACTTTGTCTACACGATTTATTACAGGATATCTAGATGTAAATTACTCCCCCAGACTGTCTTGAAAACGCTTGTCAGACAAGGCGCGCAGCCGATCGAAGACGCGAATAGAAGTTGCCTTCATGAGCGGACGAGAGAGGCAAGCAACGAAGTATGCGAGCGTTTGTCAACAGTCTGAAAGAGTCAGCGCAGCTGACTCTTTTTGTTATTCACCCGTACTATTACCTTTTTTCGAATTACGGTTTGCGCCCTTCATTGGATTTTCATAATCTGCTTCTGCAGAAAACTCAGTGTCAGGCATGCTTTCTTTTGGTGTAAAATTGCTTTTTCTTGCAGCATCAAATTTTACTTTCCGTTTCATGTGTTACCCCCCCTTTAATCCATAGTTTTCACCATGAATACGTCCTCCATAAATGGTAAAATTCACCTCAACAGAGCTTCAGTTACTGAATTGCTTCGGGACAATCCAGGTTTTTGCGTCTTAAATGAGATATTTAAGTCGAGGATCGACCAAAAATTTGCATAAGTCCACCACTTTATAAATTGTCTTACCTTGGCTAACACTAACGTAAAACCAAAGTGTGAGGTGTATATAAATGACCAAAGAGAAAAAGCAATCGGAAGAAATCGAATCACCTATTATGGACGAAACAATGCCCCATCAAATCTCAGCCCCATCCTTTAAAGAGACCGGAATTAAAATGCAAGAGCCATTTGTCAATGAACATGGAGTCGTGATTGGGGACAGTCTTTATAATTCACCAAATTCTCCACTTAATAATTGGAGTGATGAAACAGACCCAGAGATCATGGCTGGTGACGAATGGGTCCATCCGACCAATGACATCGGCTGGAACACAACTGAAAACCGAGAGCTATTGGAAAGCAAGAAACAACCCAAAGGGGTCCCCTTCATGCATCCATCCAAGGATACAAGCTACGGCAATGATTGAAAAAGAGCACCATCATAGGTGCTCTTTTATTATCCAATTATCAGTCTTTCTTTCGGGTAGTGATAATTAGCATCCTTGCCTTTCTTTCCAATAATAAAGATAAAGTTCAGGATTCCTACCCTTCCGATAAACATGAGAAACATAATAAGAAACTTTCCAAAGTTACTTAGGTCAGGGGTGATCCCCATCGATAATCCACATGTACCAAATGCAGATGCAACCTCGAAGAAAATTTGAGTAAACGTAAAGTTCTCCGTAATGGTTAATATGAAAATCGAGAGAAAGCATGTGAAAAAAGCAAAAATCGTCACAATCAGTGATTTTTTTATATCTACTTCATGGATCTCACGTTTAAAGATTTTAATTGATTTATTCCCTCTTGCGAAATTGAATAAAAATAATATATTAATCGCAAATGTCGTTGTTCGGATTCCCCCACCAACAGAGCTAGGTGAAGCTCCAATAAACATCATTGCACCTAAGAACAGTAATGTTGGCTCTGAAAACTGGTTGACATCCATCGTTGCAAGCCCTGCACTTCTGGTTGTAACAGATTGGAATAAGGAATAAAAAAAGGTTTCATGCCAGGCCATTCCTTTAAAGAAATGATTGTATTCGATAAGAAAAATCATTAACGTCCCAAAGACAACTAGTGACAGAAACGTAACAGTTGTCAACTTCGCAAATAATGAAAAACGGTATCTTCCCTTTCTATGAAGGAGAAAATCTTTTATTTCAACTAATACCGGAAAGCCAATGGCTCCTAAAATAATTAAGATAATCGTTATAAATTGAATGAAATAATCATTAGCATACGGTACTAATGAACTTCCTGTTATGTCAAACCCAGCATTTGTGGTCGCACTAACAGCTGCAAAAATACCATTGATAAAAGCTTCCTGCCACGTATCAAAAAATTGCATAAAATAAAGACCTAAAATTAAACTGCCGAAGAACTCAATCCCAACCATAATGATAATAATTTGTTTAAGCAGGTTTACCAAACCTGAAAGCTGTGATTGGTTCTGGTCAACCATGATTAAACGTCTTTCTCGTAGACCAATCTTGCGGCGAAATAATAACCAGATGAACGTTCCCATTGTCATAATTCCAATTCCGCCCACCTGCAACACAAATATTAAAATAAAAATTCCTGCTACGGTGTATGTATCTTTAATTGATATAACACTTAACCCAGTTACACTTACTGCACTTGCAGCTGTAAATAACGTATCAATGAAGGAAACATGAACACCCTCTTTAATCGCGAAGGGAAGGCTTAGTAAAATAACCGAAATCGTAACGGCTAACAGATAGAACGCAAAAATTAATTGAGCTGGTGTTAGCTCATTAATGTACAAATTAATTTTTTTCCACATTTCTTTCACCCTAACATCTTTGTCAAATCTATCCCTCTATATTAATGAATTCATTGTCATTTTGAAAGACTTTTTTCGGTTATTACCAAATTTTTCGATGTCTAGCTCCAGCGCCTAGCCCCTCAAGGTCATAAACAAATCCGTCAAGAAGGATTAAACTGCATCCTTCCCGCCTGCTTTTCTTATGCTTGTCGAACTTGCACAGGACAAGGAAAGCTTCGAGAGCATAATCATCGCACGAAGAAAATGCATAGCATTTTCGAGGATGTGCTGACGTCTACGGTTTGCCACAGGACGTGGCAGTATTTAGTAGACGTTCAACCCAAGGTGCTTGCGCTTTTAATTTTAGTATGCATTTCCAGTATTGAAATTAATAATCTCCTTATACTAAAAATACAACGAGTTAAACGTTGTTCTATAATTGAAAAGGAGTGAGAGTCATGGCTAGAAGCAGTAACAAATTGCTTGTTCCTGGAATCGAACAGGCTTTAGATCAAATAAAGTTTGAAATTGCCCAAGAATTTGGTGTTAAGCTTGGTTCAGATACAGTGTCTCGTGCAAATGGTTCAGTAGGTGGCGAAATTACAAAACGCCTAGTGGCACAAGCACAGTCCCAATTAAAAGGCGAATAAAAACTTCATAAGATGGAAAAAAGCCGAGGTTACCCCTCGGCTTTAATCATCGTTTCCTTTATGGTTGTTGCCATTATTGTGGTTCCCATTATTGCCATTGTTGTTTCCGTTATTTCCGCGTTTGTTATTTTCTTTCTCTTGTTTCTTTTCTTCTTTTCTCTGCTCTCGTTCTTCTTGTTTACGCTGTTTCTCTTCCCACTTTTGATCCATTTTTTCAAACTTTTTCTCTTTTATATGTTCTGGCATATTGGAGTTTTCTATATTGTTTTTGACTTTATCTCTTATCTGTTCTTTTTTCTCTTTAAGCTCATCTTGCACTTCTTCCGCCCTTTGTTTCTGAGTGTTCTTAAACTCGTTTAGATGTTTTTGTTGCTGGGCATCTTCCTGCTGGTTATTTGTATTTTTATCTGTCTCTGCAGGCTTAGTCTTCATTTCTTCGACTGGTTTAGGAACTTTGTTTTCTTTAATTAGCAGTTTACCTGTAGACATACCCTTTTCTTTAGCAGCATTTCTTGTTTCAACCGTACTTGTTAAAGAGGTAACTGCAATTTGCTCTTTTTCATACTCTGCTTTAATTTCTTCAATTCCTTGCTGGAGCTCTTGGTCCACCTTTTGGTTATGTGTGTCTGCAACAACCGTTGTAATTAAAACTTGCTTTCCATCGTTAAGATAGCCATTATCTTTACTATGTTGAATGATTTTTTCCGTAATGGAATCGAGAGTGCTATTCTTCCAATCTGGAATGGATTCCATTAGTTCTTTTGCCTCGTCGTTTAAAGCTTCTAGACTTACGACTTGAAGGTTTTCATCTAATCCCACTTCAAAGCTTGGATTGATATCAATGGACATGTAAGCATACACCTCATCATTCGATGAAAAAGGTATAAATAAAGATAATAATAAAATTGCAACTAAAGAACTTGCAAGTGCGTAACGCCATTTCTTCACCTGAAAGAAACGACGATTTGAAGTATGGCTTACTCGTTCATTGATTGGAAAAAAAGTCATTTCCTCACCAATTTCATAGCTTTCCTTCATATGTTTGGCTTTTACGAATTCACCGTCAGGGGTTAGCATCGTAATATATTCATCGTTCACATCCATAACGATCCCCTTTTTCAACTTTCGAGCACCCCTTTTAGATAATCTTTTAAATAGACATAGTCGCCAGATAAAATGATGGCCATTGCAATAATGTACTTCCGATTTCTCTCAATCGTTTTCCGACTGACGCTTACTTTCGATTCTAGCTGCTTAATCGGAAGCTGTTTCTTCTCAAACAACCCACGTCTTAACTCTTCATTTTCAACAACGGCCTTTGATACCATAATCGCGTTCAGTCTAGCATCTGCATGTTTTGGTGAGATTTCAAGCAACTCGTGAAATGACAAGCCAAATTCCTGCAATACATGATGAAAATGGAGAATCTCTTCTTTTCTTTGTTCCTGCTCCACTTTCCTTTGGTAATCATCGACAGAAAGATGAGCCTCAATTTTCGATTGTGCCCCTTCCTCATCTGTTTCACCATTCGAGATAAAATTAATATTCCTTACTCGTGCTTCTTTACGGATGTAGTCAATTACTCGTCTTTTAATGAGCAGTTCACTAAAGGATAAAAAGGAGCTACCCTTTTCACTAGAGTATTTCTCAATGGCTTCATTAAACGCAATTAGTCCGATACTGAATTCATCATCCGATTCACTTATATATCGTTTACAAACGGCAGACACATTTTTTGCAATAAAGGGTTTATAGTCTTCTATTAGTTTATTTTGTAAGTTTGGATTTCCATTTTGAATCTCAATAACGGTTTCTTCCAGAGTGCTTTTTCGCTTTCCAATTTTAAATAATAGACTCAGCACTGGTTTCACCTCAATTTCTCTGTACTATCTGTTAATAGTAGCAAGAGATGAAAGCGAGATTCAATAACAATTTTTCACATATTGAGGCTTATACAAAAAATATTACAAAAGTACCAATACCAAAGACTACACTTTATTCGAAAGGTGACATGCTTTGTAACATATATTTCTTTTCCGTTACATTCCAAGTTTCGTTTGTAATGTTTGACTCATTTACAGATTACGTCATCGGTTTTCTTTTTGAGGGGGTAAATATTATTTTTATTCATTATTTTTTCTTAAATATCCTCAGGTTTATATTACCATCATTGCCGCGCCAGTTTAAGGAAACAATACTTACAAAAAGGAGAGTAGGAAAACTTATGCATACAATGTGGAAAGGCTCCATCAGTTTTGGACTAGTAAATATACCGATAAAGCTTTTTTCAGCAACTGAAGACAAAGACGTAAAACTCCGAAATCTTCATAAAGAATGCAATACCCCCATTCAATATGAAAAAACTTGTCCAAATTGTGAAAAAGACATTGGGAATGACGATATCGTAAAAGGTTATGAATATGTAAAAGGGAAATTTGTTATTTTGAATGATGAGGAACTAAAAGAACTTAAGGATGAGCATGAGGATAAAAGTGTTGAAATCATTGATTTTGTTAAGCTCGAGGAAATAGATCCGATCTATTTTAGCCGCTCTTATTTCATGGGGCCGGGGGAAAATGGTAGTAAAGCATACGCACTACTTCGTGAGGCTTTACAAACATCAGGGAAGATTGGAATTGCTGAAATTACGATACGTTCAAAGCAGCAAATGGCGATTATCCGTGTCTATAAAAACAGCCTTGTGATGGAGACGATCCATTATCCGGATGAAGTTCGCAATGTCGCTGAAGTTCCTGGCGTCCCTGAAAACGTGGAAATTAATGAAAAGGAGCTCGATACGGCCATTATGCTGATTGATCAGTTAACAACTGAATTCAATCCAGAAAAATATAAAGATGAGTACCGCACTGCTCTTATGGAGCTTATCGAATCGAAAATTAATAATAATGAAGGAACGACTTCTAAGGAAGCCCCTCGTACAAATGTTGTAGACCTTATGAGTGCCTTACAAGCCAGTATTGAACGGACAAAATCAAAAGAAACAGCTTCATCCAAAAAAGCCGCTGCGCCAAAAGGAAATGCAAAACCGAAAGCAAAGCAAGAGGCACCTACAGGTACTGATAAGAGCACTACTGTAAAACCAAAAACGAGAACAACCCGTAAAAAAGTTGGTACATGATAGGGGCTCCTTTCTAAAGGGGTAGCAATAAAGGAGTGAAACGATGCTAAAGCCAATGCTTCCAACTCTTATTTTTGAAGCCCCTACTGGACCAAACTGGGTATACGAAATTAAGTATGATGGATTCCGGGCAATGCTGCATTGGGACAAAGATCGTATCCAGTTGATCAGTAGGAACGGAAACCTTCTTAATGAACAGTTTCCTGAGATCATTAAACAATGTAAAGGACTTTCAGATGTAATGAAATCGTACCTACCACTTGTTTTCGATGGGGAGCTTTGCATATTAGAATCATCTTTTAAAGCAAGCTTCGAGCTTATTCAGCAACGTGGTCGATTGAAGAGTGAAGCTAAAATTGCTCAAGCATCTGCATCCAAACCCGCTCAATATTTGGTTTTTGATTTATTGGTGCTAGGCAACGAAAACCTCATGGAAAGAAAATTCCAAGACCGAAAAACGACATTATATAATCTCTTTGCTGATGTTAAACTGCCTAGTGTTGTTGATCCAACTAATCGAGAACTCATCCAATTAGTTACATATGAACAAGATTTTCATTCAATCTGGGCAGTAGCAACTCAAGCTAATGCAGAAGGGATTATTGCAAAAAAGATTGATAGTACATGGGATGAAGGCAAGCGTACAACAAACTGGTACAAAATAAAAAATTGGCAGGTTGGCGTCTTTTTTATTCTGGGCTACGACAAAAAGAATGCCTTTTTCCATGTTGGTGTAATGAAAAAGAATGAAATATATGAGATTGGCTTGTTTTCACATGGTCTATCACCAGATGAAAGACAGGCTCTACTTGGGGTCATTCAAGCGAATGCAATTGAGCAAACTACTGGCTTTATTAAAGTAGAACCTGGCATTTGCGTCGAGCTTTTTTATTTGGAATTGTATAAAGAGCAACTACGCCAGCCTAGCTTTTCAAAATTCCGGTTTGATGTAGAGTGGCAGGACTGTACATGGGAAAAACTTGTCCGAAAAACACCGCTTCTACCTGAAGAGATCGAAATCACCCATCCTGAAAAACCACTCTGGAAAGATAAATCTATCACAAAACTTGAGTACATCCACTATTTAGTGGAGGTTTCTCCATATATGCTACCATTTTTAAAGGAGCGTTTATTAACAGTCATTCGTTATCCACACGGAATGTATGGTGAAAAGTTTTACCAAAAAAATTGTCCTGATTATGCACCCGATTTCATCCAAACCTCGTTGTCCGAAGGGATTGAATATATTGTTTGTAATGATTTAAAAACTCTCACATGGTTAGGGAATCAATTGAGTTTCGAATTTCATATCCCGTTTCAAACCATTTATTCAAAAGGACCATCGGAGATTGTTTTTGATTTGGATCCTCCTTCTCGTGATGCTTTTCCATTGGCAAAAAAGGCTGCGACAATTTTAAAAGAAGTTTTTGATGGTCTTAAATTGATTTCATTTGTAAAAACATCTGGTAATAAGGGATTACAGATCTATATTCCACTTCCAGAAAACCGGTTTACGTATGATGATACAAGACAATTTACAGAGTTTGTCGCAAACTATTTGACAACGATGGAACCCGATTTTTTTACAACGGAGAGACTTAAAAAGAACCGCGGCAACCGGCTATATGTCGATTATGTGCAACATGCTGAGGGAAAAACAATTGTCGCTCCCTATTCAGTTCGCGGGAATGATGGGGCGTATGTTGCGACTCCACTTTATTGGGAAGAGATAACAGATGATTTGTCCATTGAAGATTTTCCATTGGAGTCGATTATTGAGCGAATCAATGAAAAAGGCTGCCCCTTTACACATTATTTTGATGCCAAAGATGAACAGCCATTTGAACCTGTGTTGGAGTTTTTGCGGCAGAAGTAAGTTGGACGCTCGGCTGCCGGGTCAGAGTGGATTTTTTTAGAAATCGGTTTGGATGAAGGGCATTTGGTAATTGTTTTTTGGTTTATTTGCTCTTCATCCAGCTAACGAAAAGGGGTTGGCGATTGGTTCTGGATTGGATTTCTCTTCATCCGACCTATGAGGAGAATTTGTCGGTTAGTTCTGGATTGATTTCCTTTTCATCCGGCTTATGAAGAGGATTTGGCTTTCGGTTCCTGCTTGGTTTCCTCTTCATCCGGCTTATGAAGAGGATTTGGCGATTGGTTCTGGATTGGTTTCCTTTTCAACTGAATTTTTTGATTTAGCATTTTCCAAAACCATCCAAAAGTCTATTAATATCTTGGACTTATGCCATAGCCTTTTCCAACAATATCCATAACCCCACTCATATCTACTGCTTATGCCATAGCCTTTTCCAACAACATCCATAACCCCACCTATATCTACCACTTATGCTATGCCTTTTTCCGACAATATCCATAACCCCACTTATATCTACCGCTTATGCTATGCCTTTTTCCAAATATATCCATAAGTCCACTCTTATCACCATCTTATGTTACTGCATTTTCCAACAATACCCAAAAGCCCTCTCATATCTCCATTTTAAGCTATACCTTTTTCTTAAATCTCATATCCCCCTAATCCCCTTCAACCCTCCTCCTCGTTTCTTTATCAAACAAACTATACACGATTGGAATTACAAATAATGTCAACAGTGTACTACTTAATAAGCCCCCGATAACGGTAATTCCCATTGGTTGGTTGATTTCGGAGCCTTCCCCTATGCCAAATGCAAGAGGGATCAAACCTAAGATTGTCGTTGAGGCTGTCATCATCACGGGGCGTGTACGATCTTTTACCGCCACCACAATAGCCTCGTATGATCTCATACCTTCTTCTTTTTTCTTATTAATATAATCCACTATCACAATCGCATTGTTGACGACAATACCCGCTAGGACAATAATTCCGATAATCGCTGTAATTCCGATCGGAGTGTTTGTGAAAAAGAGACCAGTTGCAACCCCGATCACCATTAACGGAACTGTAAACATAATCACAAATGGATACTTAAATGACTCAAATTGTGCAGCCATGACGAAGTAAATCAATGTTAAGGCTAGCACAAATGCCATCAGCATTTGATCCAGCGAGGACTCCAACAGCTCTTTATCACCACTGTAGACAAGATCCGTTTCATCTGATAGCCCTAGCCCCGCGACCTCTTCATCAATTTTTTTCGAAATCGCTCCTAGATTGGTTGTCGACACATATTTCACTGTAAATTGTACGGCATGCTGTTGGTCAATTCTACGAACCGTTAATGGTCCTTCGCCAATTTCAATATCAGCCACCTCATCTAAAGGAACAAATGTATTTGCTTGTGTTTTTAAAAGAAGATTTCGAAGGCCATCAATATGATTGGTAAACTCTCGGTTATAGCCGACATTGACAGGATAAATCGTATTTTCTTGATCGATTACCTGTAAAGCTCGTGTACCTCTTGTCACATCATTGACCGTTGATGCAATTTGTACAGGCGCAAGCCCCTCTTCAAACGCTTTTTCTTTATCAATCGTAATTTGAAGCTCATCAATTGTTTTCGAAACATCTGTTGAAACTTCTGAAACATCCTTTAACATTACAAGTGCACCCGAAATTTTATCTACTGCTTCATTGAGCCGTCCCTTATCTGTATCCTTTACATGGAACTGCAAAGTGTTCGGTGTTGAACCTGAAGAAGATTGTAGATTGAATTTAACAACTGCCTCTGGATGTATCTCGCTTACTGAAGACTCGATTTTCTGCTTCGTATCATCGACAAATTCGAAGGTTGATCGCTTTCGTTCCTCAAACCCAACCATTTTCACATAAATTTCCGCTTCGTTGGTATTCCCTCCTCCTCGAAAGCTTTTTTCTTGAGTTGAGCCAATTAAGCTAACATAGACATCAACTTCTGGCTCCTCTTCTAATTGCTTTTCAATCACTGTGACTGCTTTTTGCGTTTCCTTTAGTGGTGTACCATTTTCAAGCTTCATTTTTATTGTAAAAAAGCCCTCATCGCTTTTCGGAATGAATTCCGTTCCAACCGTAAAAAGCCCAAATAAACTTACCCCAAACATAAATAGAGTTATCAACAGTACAATGATGCGATGCCTCAATGACCAACTTGTTGCATTCTCTAAAAAACGCATCCCCCTTGATGTCTGACGTCTTTTTTCAAGGTTCTCCTTTGGTCTTTTTAAAAATCTACTCGCTAGCATCGGCACCACAGTTAACGCGACAATGAGGGATGCAAATAAACTAAATGCAATGGTAACTGCAAATTCCGTAAACAGCTCTCCAATTAAACCAGTTATAAAGACCACAGGTAAAAAAACGGCAACCGTTGTTAAGGTTGAGGCAATAATTGCCGTTCCAATTTCTTTTGTTCCCTCTGCAGCAGCCTGCTTTGGCTGCTTCCCCATTGATAAATGGCGGTAAATGTTTTCGATTACGACGATTGAATTATCGACGAGCATTCCAATCCCAAGGGCAAGTCCACCTAATGTGAGAATATTTAATGAGAAATCTGAAAAATACATGAGCACAAAGGTAACGATGACCGAATAAGGAATCGCAATACCGATGATGAGTGGACTCTTTACATTTCTTAGGAAGAAAAAGAGCACAATCATTGCAAATAATCCGCCTAGCAACAGGGTGCTGGTGATGTTGCCAATGGCTACTTTGACGTAGTCCCCTTGGTCAAACAGGATATCAGCTTGGACATTTTTATACTTTTTCTGAGCAAGCTTTTTTTCTAATTCCGCTTGAAAACCTTGCGAAACTTTCGCTGTATTGGCATCTGATTCCTGAAGAACACTTACGAGCATGGCTGGCTCCATGTTCGCTCGTGTAATGGTATTCTGTGATTCAGGGACAATCTTAATTTCGGCTAAATCCGCTAATACCACTTTTTCACCTAAGATTGGATCAAATGTAATCGCAAGTTCCTCTAAATCGTCTACAGAATTCAAACTACTAATAACTCTTGTAGTAAGTTCCTTGCCTTCTGATTCAATCGTATTTCCTGGAAGTGAAACTGCATTGGCCCGAAGGATGTTAACAATATCGGTTTGTGTGAGAGCATACTCTTCTAATTTTTCTTGATCTAATTCCACTTTTATTTCTTCTGACACAACACCAGACAGATTTACATTTGCGACACCTTCGACTTTATTGAGCTCAGTTACCAACCCTTCGGCAAGCTCTTGTAGGCCTTTTTCATCCCCTTCCATACTCAAGGACAATTGGATGACTGGAAACTGTGACGGGTCAAATTTTAAAAATCGAGGGGACTCCGCGTCATCTGTAATTTGTGTTTGATTGATGCGGCTTAAAATTTCGTTTTCAATATCATCAATCGATGTTGTCCATGAAAACTGTAATAAAATGAAGGATGCACCTTCTTGGGATGTCGAGGACATTGTTTTTAAGCCCGGCAATGTAGACAGGCTTTGTTCAAGTGGTTTGGTGACCTTTTCAGAAACTTCATTTGGACTTGCTCCAAAATAGTTCGCTACAACCACACCAACAGGAGGATTGATATCCGGGATTAATTTTAATGGAATATTCATTAAGGAAACGATTCCTAAAATAATCACTAAAAACATAGAAACCAATGTAAAAGTTGGTCGTTTTATCGAAAACTTGCTGATTTGCATCGATCCGTTCCTCTTTTCTAGAAATGTACAACACAATTGCCATTATGCCCAATTCATAAAAAAACTGTACACCCAAAACGAGTGTACAGTTTCTTATTTCTGAAGGTTATTCCTTTAAGTCTTCGATTGAGTCAATATCCATGTAAGCTGGTACGACTAATCCAATTTTTGTGCCTTCTAGGTTTGAACCGAGGTCTTCAAATTTGCCATCATATTTTTCTACATAGTCCGCATGTGTAACTGGTAACCAACCAGAGACATGTGCATCAACTGAGCCATCCGCAACACCAGTCCACATTGGACCAGCTTCTACTTGACTCATTTTTACCTTATAACCTAAATCTTTTAAAACTGTAGCAACAACATTTGTACTTGCGATTTCACTATCCCACGCTACATAAGCTAATTTTACCTCTTCACCATTACCTTCTTGTACGCCCTCAGTCCACTCTGCAACTTTATCAGAATTCTCTTCGATCCATTTTGCAGCTGCTTCTTCAGGTTTAGTACCTTCATTAATATCTACCATTACATTCCCCATATCATCTGCAGTCCAATTAAATTGTTCTAACAATTTATGAACCCCTGGTAGATCATCTTTTAGCCCTAGTCGTGCAATACTATGAATATTTTCTTCCCCGCCATAAACACCTTTTGGATCTTCAAGATACTTTAGATCAAATGCAGAGAATTTCCAGTGTGGAGTCCAACCTGTGATGATAATTGGTTCTTCTTTGTCATAAGCCTTCTTTAGTGCTGCAGTCATTGCTGCACCAGAACCTTCTACTAGTGTCCATTCCTCAAGGCCATATTCCTCAATTGCTGAACCTGTTGCTTTCATTATTCCTGCACCTGGGTCAATCCCAATAATCTTATAATCTACACTTTCCCCAACTGAATCTGGTGTTGAGCCCGCTTTATCAGAACCTCCACCACATGCGGCAAGCCCTATTGTTAATCCAATTGCTAATGATGCTTTTACTACTTTTTTAAACATTAAGCTGTTCCCCCTTGTTTCTTTTTTCCTATATTTTGAGTAATCCGGTCTAGTATGATTGCAACAATAACAATTGCTAGACCAGCTTCAAAACCAGTTCCTGTTTGTAGTTGGGTTACTGCCCGGTATACATCTGCTCCTAGTCCTGGTGCACCTACCATTGAGGCAATAACGACCATAGATAAAGCAAGCATAATACTTTGGTTAATACCAGCCATAATTGTTGGCTTGGCAAGTGGTATTTGCACTTTTAGTAACCTTTGTTTTGTTGTTGAACCGAAGGCTTCAGTTGCTTCAATTAAATCCTTTGGTACCTGAGTGATTCCTAGAATCGTTAATCGAATCGTAGGTGGCATCGCGAAAATAACAGAAGCTACAACCCCTGGTACAACACCTATATTGAAGAAAAAGATTGCCGGTAATAGATACACAAAGGCTGGCATTGTTTGCATAAAGTCCAGTATCGGTATGACAATATTGCCCACTGTTTTACTTTGTGATGCCCATATTCCTAATGGGATTCCGACAATAACGGATATTCCAACAGAGGTTAAAACAAGGGCAATTGTTTGAAGCATATTGTCCCAATATCCTAAATTATCAATGAGGAGTAATCCTACTAAAGTAAATAGAGCAATTTTCCAATTACAAACTTTCCAAGCTACTACACCTATAATAAGTGCCAATAAAATGGAAGGGACAAATCCTAATCCTCCAACAATTCCTTCGACAAATCCTTCAAGTCCCGCTGCAATTCCTTCAAATAAAAATTCAAAGTTTGATACTAACCAATCGATAAAAACGTCAATCCAATTAGCTATTGGCAGCTTTGGTAATAAACCTTCCATCATAATACCTCCCTTTCATCACTTGGAGGGAGTTGTTCAGCCCCAAAGTCATTTATATATGTGTTGTTTCCTGCAAGTGCACCAATGACCGCACCTCGAATGACAATTCCCTTGAGACGATTTTGATCATCAACCACCGCTACTGGAATCGTCGCTTGTGATACATCATCAAATAAATCAACAAGCAATGTACTAGTTTCAACGGTTTTAAGATTTTTCTCCATGACATCTGCCAATGTTAAATTTTGCTCAACTGCTTTCGATGCTTCTACTGCACTTACAGCGCCCAAAAGTCTATTCTGCTTGTCAACGACATAAACAGTTGATAAACCGTTATCCTTCATAATTTTAAGAGCAAGTCTTGCACCTTTATCAACCTGAACGGTTTCGGCACGTTTGACGATATGTCCAGCTGTTAGCACCTTCGACAAATCGACATCCTCGACAAATCTTTCTACATATTCATTAGATGGATTCATAAGTATTTCTTCAGGGGTTCCGATTTGGACGATATTGCCGTCCCTCATTAAGGCAATACGGTCACCGATTCGTAATGCTTCGTCAAGGTCATGCGTAATAAAGACGATTGTTTTTTCCATTGATCCTTGTAATTCAATCAATTCATCTTGCATGTCCTTACGAATCAAGGGATCAAGGGCGCTGAATGCTTCGTCCATTAATAAAATATCCGGGTCATTAGCGAGGGCTCTTGCAAGTCCTACACGTTGTTGCATCCCACCACTGAGCTGGTCAGGATATTGATGTTCATAGCCTTCTAGGCCAACTAGTTTAAGAGCTTCCATTGCTTTTTGTGAGCGTTCTTGTTTAGGTACGCCTTGGATTTCTAGGCCATATTCCGTGTTTTGGAGAACCGTTTTATGTGGGAATAATGCGAAGCGCTGAAAAACCATACTCATTTTTTTCCGACGAACTTCACGGATTTCTTCTTTATTCATGGAGACGACATCTTTTCCATCGATAAAAACATGGCCTGATGTTGGTTCTATTAATCTATTTAAAAGACGAACCAATGTCGATTTTCCACTACCTGATAAACCCATAATGACAAAAATTTCACCGGGATAAACCTCAAAGCTGGCTTGATTCACACCCACTGTTGAGCCTGTACTTTTTAAGATTTCTTGCTTGGTTTTTCCTTCTTTTAATAGTTGGATTGCTTTTTTAGATAAGCGTCCAAATATTTTTGTTACATTAGTAACTTTTATTTTTACTTGTTTTTCACTTTCCATTCTGTCACCTCAATTTTTCTTGATGATATAACACGAACAATTATTTGATATTCTTACAAAGCCAATAAAATACCGTTGTAGAAAGCAATTAGTAACTATGACCTATTAATTGTAGTAATAATATCCAAATTTCACAAAAGGGATATAACGGGATATTCAGTCGTAAAGTTTGTAAAGTTAAAACTGTACGTACTTTACATTCTTCATTCTTAAAATTCCTCCAATATCCTCCATAATCCTTTTAGCAGCTCCCCTTTACATTCCATCTCCGAATATGTAGGCTATATATATTAAAAGACTTTGTTGTAGGATGTGAATCTATTTGCAAGGCGAAGACAAACTAGAAAAAGCTCGAGAACGTGTAATTGATGCGATCGCTCAAAATATGAATTTATATGGGGTAACTCCTTCTGTTGGCCGACTCTGGGGTCTCATGTATTTTCAAGATGAGCCGATGACACTCGATGACATGAAACAAGAGTTAGGCATGAGCAAAACCAGTATGAGTACCTCTGTTCGGAACTTAGTGGAATTAAAAATGGTCGATAAGGTGTGGAAAAAAGGAATACGAAAAGATCTATATGAGGTTGAGGAAGATTGGTATCAAACCTTTATTGATTTTTTTACGATAAAGTGGAGAAGTGGTGTATCCATGAATGTCAGCGCCATCCAAAAATCATTATCCGACCTTAAAGAGCTTATAAAGGACGAGCAAGTTAGCAATGAAATTAAAGCAGAAGCTGAAAGTGATATTGTAAAGTTAAACAAAGCATTAGAATACTATTTCTGGCTTAACCGGCTAGTAGACAGCTTTGAATCACATGAAATCTTTACATTTGTTCCAAAAAAGTAACGTTTATGAACGTTGCTTTTTTCATTTTAAAAATAGATTACGATTCACTTATTTACTTCATCAATTTGTCCGACCTACATACCCTACAATATGGGGGTGAAAAAATGCCATTATGGGGCTGGCTGTTAGTCTTTTTTGGAGGGTTACTCCTCGTAGGTTTTGTAGCTGACCGAATTTCAAAAAAGAATCGTTCTACCGACTCCCGCAAAATACAAAAACAAGTCGATGAAGTCAAGAACAACCATTCCAATTATCATCACTTTTTATAAATGAAGAAAGCAGCCCGAAATTAAAAACGGGCTGCTTTTTCATTATGCCTGTACTTCCTGCGATTCTGGGTAGTCATTGTCCACCAATGCAGCATCTTCTGTTAATTGATAACCTGCAATTGTTACGAGACCAAGCATGAATAACAGCATTAATTTTTTCATTTTCCCATCTCCTTTTTTAACGCTTAATTTTTATTGATATAGGTGACTATGTTTTTTCAAAGACGAGATTGCCTTTGAAAAAAAATAGCTTGCTAACTTATATTTATGATTTTCTTGATAGATTTTCCCTAGTTTCTCTGCATAATAAGCTATGTAGAGATGATGTTCGATGCCTTCAAAATACGACAATGCATCTTTTTCAATAAACTTTACTAGATTTTCAGAATTCTGTAGTAAATAATCATAATAAATAAAATGAATGTTGAATTCAGTTAAATCTTGATGCTTCTCCACAATTGAAAATCCTTCGTGAAGCCATTTTTTGCAATTATCATAATCCTCGATTTTATGGTATTCTTCGATTAAACCATGGATCGAGCGTAGCCTGCCAGCAACCATTTGCTCTTCTTTGTGCTCGAGGCTTTTTCTATATTGTTCGATAGCCAAAGTAGATTTTCCAAGTTTCGAATAAAGGACAGCTTGGTTATGGTAAATCAATCCTAATAAAGATGGATCATTTATTCCTTCAGCTACCTTTGTTGCTAATAAATAGTTTTCTTCGGCCATTTCAAATTCATTTATTTTTTCATAGCTGATACCCAGTAAAATTTGACATTCAGCACTTCTTTTTAAATCATAAAGAGACTGATAGATGGCTAGTGCCTTCTGGATATACACGATACTTAAGGCTAATTTTCCCAATCGATTATGATTTAGCCCTTTATAATAATACAGATCAGCTGTTTCCCAGCTTTCAAAATGTACACTGCTTGTTAAAATTTCTTCGGCTACCTTAAAATGCTCCATAGCAATAGAAAACTGGCTTTTAAAATAATAAAATTGACCCACAATTTTTTCATAAAAATAGTTCATACGGATATCAAATATATCTTTATATAATTCAATCTTCTTAATTTGCGCTTCGGCTTTGTCTAATTGTTTGATAAAAATAAAATATCGTAACTCAAAGAGGACAAAGAAAATGGCAACCCTTGAATCATTTGTATTCTTACTTTCATAGGATTCATAAAAAGCAATCACTGGTTCCCTTTTTCGTGCAACCATTAGGTGGTACCAATCATGAAGCTCCCTTAATTGCTCATATTCTTCACTTTCTATCAGCTTGATTCCTAATCGTTCACATAATAATTCAAGAACCTCAATACTTGCCGAGGTTTGGTTGTTTTCAATTTTTGAAAGATAAGAAATTGAGATAATCTCGTGTGCCAGCTCTTCTTGTGTCATATTTTTTTGAATTCGAAAGAAACGTATTCTGCTTCCTATCTCCATATTTCATACCCTCTCATTGGCTTAACTGCATATATACTGTTTCTAGAAAAATGGGAAAAATCCTCTTTTTAACATTAGGTAAAAAGACTTATTTTTAGGGTATGCGTCACAAAAACGTTTCCACAGGAAGTGACGTTAACAGTCTTGGATCATCAATCCTTTAAAAATACCTATGCTCCACATTTCCTATATATGTAATATCACGACGAAATAAACAATTAGTACTATATGTAAAAACGGTCCCACAGTTCGGGACCGTCTTCTTATTTTTTCTTTACTTTTGCAAGTTCTGTAGAACCAGCAGTTGCCTGCCCGCTTTCGATCTTTTCAAACGTTTCAACCACATCAAAATTAGTAATGACCATTGGTGTAATGGTGCTTGCTGCTTTTTCTTTTACTAAATCAAGGTCAAAGGTTACCAATTCAGTTCCAACCTCGACTTTGTCTCCTTCTTTTACATGAGTGGTGAATCCTTCCCCCTTCATGTTCACTGTCTCAAGACCAATATGTATGAGAAGTTCTAAACCAATTTCTGTTTTAATTCCAATTGCGTGTTTTGTTGGGAAAACTTGTATAATTTCTCCTTTAACAGGTGAAACGATTTTTCCTTCAGACGGCTCAATGGCAAGTCCATCTCCCATCATTTTTTGAGAAAATACTGGGTCTGGTACCTCTTCTAAAGCCAGAATTCTACCAGTCGCTGGGGCAATTAGCATTTCCTCATTTTTTTTATCTTTACTACCAAATAATTTCTTAAACATAATAAACCTCCAAAATTAAAGATATGTTTAGTTGTATCATACCCAGAACAAGAAAAAAAGAATTATGAATCGAATAAATTACTTTTACATTTTTCCGAAATATTGTTCAATATCTCTGTATTAAGATGAAGGATTATTAGTGATTATGTCGAATTTAATGATGTAGTATTCGGAAGGTTTTAGACAAGGGGGTATCACAAAAATTGCTTGATCACATTGGACATGTTCTCTATCATGTACTCATCGTCATTTTTCCTATTCTTCTATATTATTTACTGGTCATTCAGGACAATAACTCTACACCAAAGCACTATTCGAATAAATTACTTGGAATGATTGTTATTATCCTTCTGTTGACAATGTCATTTCCGGTAACCTATGCAAATGGTTTTTCGTATGATTTCAGAGTCATCCCTATATTCGTCGCATTTCTCTATATTGGATTTTTCCAAGGAATATCTGTTATTTTGATGATGCTAGTTTATTCACAAGTGTTGGGAAATTCTAACCTTTTCATTACGTTAATGAATTACGCAGTCATTACCGTCATTTTTTATTTTCTATTAAAAAAATATCATTCTCTTCTATTAAATAAGAAACTAATGCTCCTTTCAACCATTTACTGTTTTATAGTTATAACGAGAACAATCACCCTAGTAAAAAAGAACCTGACTGAACAAATCTTAGAGATGTCCATTTTTTCAATTGTTACCTTGATTACACTCTTATTGGTCGTTCTACTAATTGAAAACTTAAACCATCAAATACAATTACAAAGGGAACTAAGACGTTCTGAAAAAATGAATGTGATCAGCCAACTCGCAGCCTCTGTTGCCCATGAAGTTCGGAATCCTTTAACAACAGTAAATGGATTTTTACAATTAATCATTCGTGATGACAATATTACTGAAAAACAGCGAAATTATATTGATATTACCCTTTCTGAATTAAATCGTGCTCAATCGATTATTAATGATTATTTATCCCTTGCTAAGCCTAATAATAGTAGTACACAACTAATAAACATCAGCGAAGAACTCGCAAAAACCGTCGAGCTAATGACGTCCTATACAAATATCCAAAATATTGAAGTCGAAACCTCTATTGAAAAACTTTTGTTTATCAATGGAAATAAGGATGAGATTAAGCAGGTTCTTATAAATATCATAAAAAACGCAATTGAAGCGATTGGGAATGATGGATCGCTAATGATTGAAGCCTTTTCAAAAGATAATGATATCACGGTAAAAATAACGGATAATGGTCCGGGTATGACGAAAGAACAACTGTCAAAAATCGGAACACCCTTTTATTCAACAAAAGACAAAGGAACGGGTGTTGGACTAACAATTTGTTTCCAAATCATAGAACAATTAAAAGGCTCAATTGAAGTGGAAAGTGCTGTTGGCCAAGGCACAACCTTTATAATAAAGCTACCAACATACCAACCACCGTCTCCAATAGAAATTAAAAATGAGGTGTGATAATAATTGTGTGGACGATTTACTCTATTTGCAGAGTTCGATGACATTCTCAATCGGTTTGATATTGAAACCACAATTGAACAAGACTTATATATCCCTAGTTATAATATAGCCCCATCTCATTCTGTCCTATCTGTAATTAATGATGGCAGGCGTAATCGCCTTGGTTATTTGCGTTGGGGCTTTGTTCCATCATGGGCAAAGGATGATAAGATTGGTTATAAAATGATTAATGCCCGTGCAGAAACATTGGCCGAAAAACCAAGTTTTCGTCACGCTTTCAAACATAGACGTTGCCTTGTTATTGCAGACAGCTTTTACGAATGGAAAAAAGGTGCTGACAAATCGAAAACACCAATGAGAATCAAATTATCATCGGACGAGCTTTTTGCTATGGCGGGAATCTGGGAGCGGTGGAACTCACCAGATGGAAATGCATTGTATTCTTGCTCAATCATTACGACAACTCCAAATGAACTAATGAAGGATATTCATGACCGAATGCCTGCCATTTTGCGAAAGGAAGATGAAAAGCTGTGGCTTAATCCTTCTTTGGACGATGTTTCAAAAATCTCAGATTTACTCAAACCATTGGCTGCAGAAGAAATGGAAGCTTATGAGGTGTCATCATTAGTGAACTCACCTCGTAATAACTCACCAAATGTAATACAAAAAATATGTTAAAGGACAACGACTGTGATCCAAGATGGATTCAGTCGTTTTTTGTTTACACGATAAGCGGGATAAACCATCTTTAATTGGAGAAAAATATAATGATTTACCAAAAAGGGATTGGAGTATATTTTATGAAGTTTGCCCATTTATCAATCGAACTGATTACTGGCTTTTTCTTACTATTTTTTATCGTCAAAATTGTTGGCAGAAAAATCATCAACCGCCTTACACCATTTACGTACATTGCAGGGATTGTCTTCGGAGAAATATTAGGAAATGCACTTTACGAAGATAAGATTAACACCTTTTATATCGTTTTCTCCATGTGCCTTTGGGGATTGTTATTATTCACTGTTGAGTTTCTTGGTCAAAAATTATTATTTTTCCGTGGAATCTTTGAAGGAAAACCAATTGCCCTTATAAAAAACGGAGCCGTTGATAAAGAAGCCTTAAAAAAGGCCAGGTTGAATATTAACCAATTACAAAGCCTTCTTCGCGAACGCGAAACCTTTTCCGTTCGTGAGGTAGCGTTTTGTTTTCTCGAGACAAATGGTAAAATTAGTATTTTAAAGAAAGCAAAATATCAAAAAACGACAGTAGAAGATTTTAATTTACCAGAAAAACCCATTTGCGTTCCTGTAACCCTCATTCGAGATGGAAAAGTGTTATGGGACGAAATTCAAGATTTAGGATTTAATGAAGCATGGTTAAGAGACCAGCTTCAATCACAGAACGTTACTGATTACAAAGATGTCTTTATAGCAGAATGGCACGAAGTTGACGGGATTTTTGTGCAAACCTATTAACCTTTAGGGGTGATTATACGTGGATTTTCCTATAATACATACGAATTTTTGGGATGCAGTCTTTGCAGTGCCTTTCGTGATGATTGTTACACAAATCACAAAAAAACTTTTAAAAATACCGAAAAAATATGTGCCAACACTTGCTGTTGTAATAGGATTACTGGTCTCTGTTTTTTATAGCCATCGACACGACCTAGCAGCAGGCCTGTTCATGGGTTGGTTTTATGGTTCTGCTGCGATCGGCTCCTATTCTTCCTTAAAAACCACTATATTAGCATATCGAAAAACGAGCGAATAAATTGTAAAGATTTATCATAATCAGAGTCGATAAATAATTAAAATATATGTTAAAATAAAGCCTATATCCAAACTACACTTGGACTATAGGCTTTTTATGTAAATTCTTTTGGATTCGAGTGAACGAAAGTATTTTTTAATATAATAATTTCCATCTCCTTAAAATTTATTAACAATTTACAATTTTCATGTTAAACTTACAAATATTATTCTTACAATATCATTTTAAACAACTATGAAAAAGGGGGAAAAAAGATGAAAGAAGTATTTCAAAAATGGAATCAAATTAGCCTTGTAAAACGGATACTTGCTGGTATCATAGTTGGTATTCTTTTGGCTTTGTTAGTTCCTAAGGGAGCAAGTTGGGTTACTATCTTCGGTTCTTTATTTGTTGGTGCATTAAAAGCAATCGCACCGGTATTGGTCTTATTCTTAGTTATTGACGCTATCTCTAAACATAAAAGTGGAACCCAAACAAATATTAAATCAATAATTGGACTTTATGCGATAGGAACTTTCGTAGCAGGGCTTGTAGCGGTTGTGGCAAGCTTTCTCTTCCCTGTTAAATTGACACTCGTTACAGGTGCAGAAGACCTTGCTCCTCCAAGTGGAATCCTAGAGGTTCTTCAGACATTACTATTTAATGTGGTGGACAACCCCGTTAACGCACTAATGAATGCAAACTACATTGGAATACTCGCTTGGGCAATTCTTTTAGGTATTGCATTAAAAAATGCAAACGATACAACAAAGACTCTATTATCCAATGTGTCTGATGCCATCACAAAAGTAGTAAAATGGATAATTAGTCTAGCTCCAATCGGAATCATGGGATTAGTGTTCGATGCATTAGTAACAAATGGACTTACAGCATTGATGGAATATGGTAAACTCCTTGCCCTATTACTCGGCTGTATGTTCTTTATCGCACTAATTGTGAATCCATTGATTGTATATTTCTATATTCGCAAAAATCCATACCCACTTGTTTTTCAATGTTTAAGAGAAAGCGGAATGACTGCATTCTTTACACGTAGTTCAGCTGCGAATATCCCAGTGAACATGAACTTATGTGAAAAGCTTGGGTTAAATAAGGATACTTATTCTGTTTCGATCCCATTAGGCGGTACTGTTAACATGGCAGGTGCGGCAGTAACCATTTCTGTCTTAACACTTGCAGCCGTTCACACACTTGGTATTGAAGTTGATTTTGCGACAGCTCTTATTCTTAGTATACTAGCGGCGATTTCTGCTGCAGGGGCGTCAGGTGTTGCGGGTGGATCCCTGTTGCTTATTCCCTTAGCATCAAATTTATTCGGTATTCCAAACGATGTTGCCATGCAAGTCGTTGGTGTTGGTTTCATTATTGGAGTCCTTCAAGACTCTTGTGAAACCGCCCTTAACTCATCATCTGATGTCCTTTTCACAGCAACAGCTGAATATGCGAAAAAGCGAAAAGAAATGAAAGAGGCTGTGAGTAAGTCAGCTTAAATACACTGATTGAATGTTTGTTACCACTCATTAATTTGGGTGGTTTTTTTGAAAAAAAATCGGTTACCAAATATAGGTAACCGACTCCAATACATATTATTAAATGAACCCAGGATATCCAAATCCATACCCATAAGGATATCCAAATCCTCCATATCCTCCATATCCTCCATATCCCCAAGGGCCAAGTAAGGAACCAGCTGCTAATCCTCCTAATCCCCCTAATAACGCGCCACCTAAAAATGGGGCACCAAATCCCCAACCAAATGGTCTTCCAAATCCAAAGCCAAACGGTCTACCAAATCCCAAGCCAAATGGTCTTCCGAAAATTCTACTATCATTTGAATCAATCATTGGAACTCGTGGACTTCCTACAAAATACTGATCATATACATTCATACTAAGTTATCCCTCCTCATATTTTCACTTACAACATATTCCGCGAATGTAATAATTCTTGGGCATTTATCTAAAATGGGCTGTTAACTAATAAGCTTTTTTTGTACAAATGAAGGAGTTTCAGGGCCATCATCTCTTTGCATGCACTACAAAAATCAAAAATCATATTGAACAAATGATACTAATGAATTTCTTACATGAAATTGAGGGTCTTGGTTAATTTCGTTAAGCTTTTGTAAAAATTCAATTGAATTTGGAACATAAGGACCTTTATTAAACATTATACAATCTGCTCTTAAACCTGCATGTACATCTGTTAATTCAGGGATTGATGGGATATTCTTTTTATTCATATTTTCTAAGACTCCTGTGGCCCAAATAACAGGAATATGGGCTGCATGACAGATTTCTAGAATTCCTTCTTGCGCACTTAAAAACTGTTTCAATCCAATTTCGATTACTAAATCCCCTCTTGCAATCATGACTCCAAACAAACCGTAATTTAATCCTTCCATAATTATTTTGGATAATGATAATATGGCATTTTTTGTTTCTATTTTTGCAATAATTCCTTTTTTATCTTCAGTCAACATTTCTAACTGGTGCTTTACAATTTGAATATCTTTTGGGTGATTAATATAGGAAATTCCAACTAAATCAATGTCTTTATACATGGATTTCAAAATCTTCAAATCTGATTCAGAAACCGTTGGTACGTTTAAGTGGACAAGGGAGTCAGGAAAATTTATGCCATTTTCCGGATATATTGTCTCTTCTTTTTTTCTTGTTAAGAGAATTTTAGTCTCGATATACTCCTCTGTATTCGATAAAACCTTCGCAACTATTTTTCCATCATCGATATACACTCTGTCACCGATTCGCACATTTCGTAAAGCTTTAGGTAATGTAACTCCAACCGATGCTGGCACATTATCCGTTTTAGGAATTCCAATATATTTATCATTCTTATAAATTCGCAACATATCATTTTTCTTTATTTTTATAAAACTATCTGTCATTCCTTTTTTATTTTTACTAGGTACAATTTGCCCAATTCGAATTTTAGGTCCTGGAAGGTCAATAAAAATTTTACATGTTGAATTATTTCTAACACCTCTTGCATGATACGTTTCTTCTGCCATTTTTAATGATTGAATCATCTTTTTCCAAACCGTCAAATCATCATGCGCACAGTTTATTCTTGCTATTGTCATGCCGGCTTGCAGCAAATCGTTAAAAACTTCAGGGGTATTAAGCATTTTCCGGTCAAGGGTAACCATAATATGTTTTTGATTGATTGTTTTTCCAAACAAGTGATCTTTACGCTCTTCTTTTAATGAATTCGCAATGTGTACGTCAATATATTCGTGTTTCAAATAAGGGGTAGAAACTTCCTTAGAAAGGTGATGGATGATTTTATTTAAGGTATCCATGATATGGGGACTACAATTTGCAAGTGACAAGAATCCTTTTTCACGTAAAATATTGTTTAAATTGGGATGAGCCATTCTATGCAAAGTAAAAAAGGCCCGTAAATTCATTTTACTTAGAGTTGTGGGATCATTGAAATTGTATTCGGTGTGCTTGAAAATGTTTGTTTGAGCATCTTCCCTAAGTTTTATTAGATATTCTTTTAGTTCCACTTGATCCATTGTCACCACATTCCTTTCAAAGTTTCAGAAAAAACATGTTTGATATAGGGAATTTCTATATGTAAATAGATTCTATTCAAAGGGCTATACCAAAACTTTGGATTACTTTTTTTACATTATTCATTTATATTCAAACTTGTTAATATGTTGAAAAGATAAAAAAGCTCCACCTTCCTTAAGAACAAGGAAGGTGGAGCTTTTAAATGATGATTCCGATTGGGTTCGAACCAACGACCTCTACCCTGTCAAGGTGGAGAATTGAATCTGATTATAACAGTTTTGGTTTGAAAAAGTTGATTTTATAGGTTTTAGTTTTGCTATTTTATTATTCTTACAGATGTAATTTGGGGCAGTATGTTTGAATTTGCCCCCACTCTGCCCCCAACTTGCCCCCAGATATTGTCGATCATTTTCCTTAAAAATGGTTACTAAATTATTTCTTTTCTAGTTAATTTAAAAACACATTTCTATTATCCCACTCGAGGTATTCCTTTTTTGGTGGTTGATGTTTTGGAACATTTATTCTTTGATTTTGGTATTTAGCTAATTCTACTTCTAAATTTGGATCATTTTTCACTTTTTCAGAAACTTTTACTCGATAATCCGGAGTAATCGTAATATAACCTTTATCAAAAGCGTTATCTAATAAAACTGATAAGCAAATACAGAAATAATATTAAGGGTGCTTCCTAAACCCTATTATGCCGACCCCTGCTATTAATAAGGCAAGAGAATTTCCAAAATGTATTGAAGTGAAAAATGGTTCTTACAATACAGGATTTATACAATTTATAGAGACCATACAACATACCTAAACATAACAAGATCCACGCTACCCTTGAAGAATAACTCCAAGGTCTTAATTGAGGTTTTGCAAAGAACTGTATAGTTACTATTAACAACGTAAAAAACACACTTGCAATAAATAATGCTCGTGCAATCGCCGAATTTGAACGTGATTTGATTAACGAACGAACATCTGAAGGACGAGAAAGAGCAAAAGCACAAAGGAAACATATGGGGCTTGTCGGAAAAGCTGAAAAGGACGTTAAAAAAGCTATAAAACTTTACCAGGAACGCGAGTCAAATGGATTAAGTGTTAATGATATTGTAAAAATGACAAGTGTACCTAGCTCAACGATTATGCTAAATTAAAAGAAATGGGAAAAAAAATAAGCGACACAATATCTGTGCCGCTTTTCTTATGTTTATGTGGTTGTTCTTGATAGCCCTTTACATTAATTACAAAACTCACAAATTATTAAATATATTATTAAATATCATACAAAATAACGCTAAGTCTTTAAACATTTTAATCATCCTGATTTAAGATTGCCCAATCAGCTAGATCATTATATGCAATAATTTTCTCATTATCTGAAAGTGTGTCATTATCAGCTATTTTATTAGCTTTTCTTATTACCTCGTCGAAATGCTCATTACTCCTGTCTATCTTAGCTATTCAAACTTCCTTTTAACCAAACGCGTGGACGATATGGACCGACAGGGATTTGGATAAGGCTTGTTTTTCCTATCGAATTGACTCCGTAAAGTTCATCACTTTGGTTCGAGTCGAATCCTAATAGTGGGTGTCCCCCCAACTCTAGGGCACATGCTGTCAAGAGCAGCCTTTGCACGAGTATACCTGCTTCCATCTGTTGAATTCTGTATCCTCTATAGCCTAGTTCCTTTTTATAGTGGTCCTTGTCTCCAACAACATGCAGACAGAGTGGAACTTGAAACAGATTTACAATAGGCATTGTTAAACAATTTTGCATATACTCCCGGAAATCCCCCATAGATATTCTCCGAAGTGCATGTGCACCTTTGTCATAGGCGTAAGCACCATCTTTAACACCTTCCACGTTATAAAAAGTGCCATACAAGTTTAAACCAATATCATGATTCCCCGGGGTTATGTCAAGGTCATTTTGATATAAAAATGAAAAAGTCTCATTTAACAAAGTGGATACTGTTGTTTGACTGACTTTCCCTATCATAAAATCAATATCGGGAGAATGCCTTTCTCTACAGACGGATGCTAAATCGTATGACATTGCCTCCGTAAATGGCAGTAAGATTAACTCTGTACCAAATGCATTGTTAAGAGGATCCTGTTTTTTTATGTTTACAAATGAATGTGTTGCTTCCAACATTGAGGCTTCATTGATCTCTTTCAGCACTGGGTAATCAATGACTCTCTTTGAACGGTTATATGTTACATGCTTGATCAACGGAACTTCCCTTGACAATTCCGTTGCAGAAATATTTTTTTCTATTTTAAATTGGTCCACATTATAAATAGATAATGGGATCACAGCATATACACTTTCATCCTGTTCAGATAGCCCAAGCAAATGATTGATCGAACGATCTAGAAATTGGTAACAGACCCTTGTTGAGAACCCCATCCTATCCGCCACTTCCAACGATTGCCCAATTAGCACACCTGCATCTAACCCTTGTAACCTGTAAGAGAAATTATTGTATTTAAAAAAATTTTTCCAAAAAACCGTCGATACAAAAACAGTACCAAAACAATCTGAAAGATTATAACGATTTCCAAGACTTCTAGATAGATAGGAATCGTAGTTGCCTTCTCGTATCAGTAAAAGGCGATGGTGTGCAACATCGTAATGGTAAACTCCCTCTGGTGCATCCTCCAACTTTAAGTACACATATAATTCATTGGGATACAACGCTCCACCAGAGGGAACAAATCTGCGAAACAACTGGGCGTAGCTTACAGTAGGTTTTTCCTCGGTGCCCTCAATGAAAGCAACTTGAGAGTATCGAGTAAGACCATATACATACCATAAGTAATGACCAAACTCCTCTAGGCTTGGTATTGAATTAACTTCTCTCCCTTTGAGGGTTAACGGTACATCTGCGGTAAGTGGAATCTCTGGTAAGCCACGGTACAGTTTATAGGGAAGTGGTGCATCTTCCCAATCCGGTTGCGAATCCGACGAAAGAAGTTTATCAGTGTCAAAATGCAGATTGTATAGGAATGTATCTAGTTCCAACCTGAAACCCTCCTACTCTAGCAGTTATGGAAAAGGATGGGGATATGGATTCAACTGCTCATATGTTAACGGTTGCTTTTTAAACCCGAGTTTCACAGGTACGTTGAGTACCCGGTCAAGACCTCTTGTACGTGTAAGGTGATGTCCAAATGTCATTGGCAGCATTCCAGGAATCAATACCTTTACACAAAATAAGCTGTTCCTTTTGGTTATAGGGGATGTTTGGTCAACCACAATGACTTCAAGGTCTAACCTTCGGAACCTATTTAGAAGATCCTCAACATCATCCTTCAAATCAGCATTCACCATCGGACACTTAAATTCCTCATCAAATGTACGTAAAGGACGATTTTCATCCAATAAAAAACTTAAATTCTCCTCTGCTTCTTTCAGCCCGTATAGCATGCCATGGTCCTCCATGGTACGTACAGCAAACGGATTCTGTAACATTTCTTCATATTTCTGTCGATTTTTGGTTAGGACTTCGTCATTCCTAATCATCATTCCTGCAAGCTCGTAAATCGCACTTTTTACTGCCTTTACAGGATCAGGATTAGCTCCTGCTGCACAAATGAGGTTTGCACCCTCGGATCTTCTGTTTTTTGCCACTGCCCAAACGCACGGAATCTCATTTTCCATTGTTGCATTGTAAAAAAGCAGGTCATACCCAGCGACTTCACGAATCCGGCTAACCATCAACTGCAATTCCTTATCGTTCGCAGAACTAAGGTCAAGGCGGGGAAGTGGGAGTTGTGCATACCAGGTTAATAAGAATGAGTCTCGCTCAACGACCTCCATAATGGCATGGAAAATGGCCTCCTCTAAACTCCCTCCTAATGCACAGCCGTTGGAAGTCTCATAAACAAATCCTTCTCCATATCCCAAACTGTAATAGGCCAGCAACTCCGGAACCAGAATAGGGCGTTCTTGTAAAAATGAATATCCCCAGACCCAATTCATTGGTTGATCAGGATGAAATGGTTTAAATGGAAATTTTGGCTTTGCATACTGTTCCTCCTCATGCAAACCTACCTTTGCAGGATTTAATGCTTTATCCGCCAAATTGTGATAGCTATCACAAACTACCTTCCTTTTGCCTCGAGGTTCGATTCCGCAATATCTCTCCAAACCCTCTAAAATAGCAGTTAGCTCACTCATTTCATAGGAATTAGATCTACCCGCTACTCCCTCGTCCCCAACAAACAACGGCATGTTCACTAAAACGTCAGCGAACGGCAGCCTGATATCCTGCATTTTCCCATTCATGATACCAGTACGATAATCCAGATAATCTTTAACCAGCACGTTTTTTAATTCATCCATCGAACGGCTTCGGTAACCAGCAGGATTCAATTTAGGGGTAGGTTCTAACTTAATGTTAGCCAATTCAGATGTGTCTTTAGGTATTAGACTGCACATAGCGCACAACGAATCTGGTAAGAAAAAGTGGCTGGAGATCGTTAACCTTTTTAGATTTGTAATGATCACCCGTTCTCCTAGGCAGCTTTGTTCTCCTTGAAGAATCTTCATCACTTCGTTGCCAATCAAGATCGCCATTTGCGATAGTCCGGTTCGTGATACCCATGCATCACGAAGTAAATCTTCTCTTGCTGCCATTTTCATCCGAAGCCCCAACATTTCTTGGCGATCAGGACCAGCTAACATAAGTCGTATGTCGGCACATTGAGAACATCCCGGTACATCAGGTCGAACAAATGGACCAATGATTCCCTCACCAAACGAAACGAAACCTCGAAGCCATGGAATACCTAAGGCCCTTAACCTCTCTTCGGCTTGTTGATGAACGTGTGGTTTCCAGGTATCGTGCAGAACAAGAACTAATTCAGTATTTTCGGGAACCACTTCAAGAATGCTTTGGCGCCTAACAATATAGTTTGGGGACAATTGATCATAGACATATTCCGCTAATAGACCCTCACCATCTATAAGTATATAAGCAGCCATTAGGATCCCCCCTCATTAACCTGAACACCAAACACCCCTGCCAGCTCTTGCTTTAAAAAAGGCTCAAAGGCAAAATCATAGATTACTAGCCGCATGCGGTTCCGTTTTAATATATCAATAGACGATTGTAATAGCTCCCGAGACGTAATATCATCACAAGATGGGATATCCAGTTTGCTTTCGT
This sequence comes from Ferdinandcohnia sp. QZ13, assembly GCF_031324165.1. Taxonomy (NCBI): domain Bacteria; kingdom Bacillati; phylum Bacillota; class Bacilli; order Caryophanales; family Bacillaceae; genus Ferdinandcohnia; species Ferdinandcohnia sp. QZ13. The sequence continues at coordinate 1,087,831 of NZ_JAVIVW010000001.1, forward strand.
TTTTTTCTAGAAAAACCTCTGACTCCATCTCTTGCTTTACTGTAGAATCCACTTGGTTTTGAGCTTCCAAAAGCGCTTGTTCCAATGCATTACGTAATGCCAATGTTGTATTTAAACCTACACTTTTGTACAAACGGCCATTCGACCTTACCCATGCCACAGGAAAGCCTAGTACATCCTCTTTGAAACCAATTGTTGGAGTACCATTTAAGGTAGTAAGGGCATTAAAATAAAATCTGCATCTCTTATCTTCTATGGCTCCCAACTTAATACCATAAACCGTACTCTGCTGATCGACCTTTCTCTTTTTCAATTCTTCACCTAAACATACTTGAAGGCCTCTACAAACAGACTCTGCGATTGTTTCTCCAGCACCGATCCCTATAAATTCCTCAGGTATGTTCGCACCTACCTTATTCTTCTGATGCTTGTATCTCACATCGTGCCTATTTATCATTTGTGAAACATACATTTCAATGCCCGTCAGCCCGGCCTCTTTTTTTGCTTCCTCATGTGTTAGTCCCGCACAGAAAACTTCAGGAAGTAGCTCTGCAGGTCCCTCAGAAAAGGGGTTAACGGCTTGAACATAGCACTGTGCAAGAGGAAGCTGGGGTAAATTTCGTTCCTCCCAGGTATGGAAAATTCCTATTTCTTCTGACGTTAATCGACTGAAATACTCTAAGAGGTCACTCGATTGTTCATTTCGGTCTGTTTCCTGTTCAAGGCGTAAATCAAAATCTTCCACCTGTCTTAGGGTATCACGTGTAGACGTACCCAATGGATGTGGGATGAAGTAAAGCCAGTCTCCTTCGAGGGTTTCAAGATCAAGCATGTAAATTTGATGACTCTCATTGGAATCTTCAATCCCTGTAACCCTTTTGAAAAATTCGAATACTGAAACATTTGCCAGTATCGATCCCGCTGTTGAAGAGAAGGATTGAGGCGGTTGATCTTTTTTTAGTGCTGAGTGATGGATTCTGCGCCATGCGGACTCCCAGCATACATCTGTATCCGTTTGATCAAATGGACCTGATAGCCCCACCTGGTCTAAATAGATGGATGGCATAAATGCCTTCTTTTCTTGTTTGCAAACCAGATTAACATCCCTTAGTTCATTTATATTGCCATCCTGGGAGACGTATAGAATACAATCATAGGGCTGAATGGCTTCTCTCCAGAAACTGATCCCCGCGTCTTTATGGAAGGGTACATTCTTTATCTCGACTTCAGAATCGGTCTTACGGGCCTTTTGCACCAGTTCATTTAGCCTCTGCCAATTGGTAGGAATGGAATCTGTGTCCATAACATTTATTTTGGGCAGACCTGATTCGATTAACGCAGAAACCAATGAAACCATAAAGGGCCCAGAGCCAACAGCCAGAACTTTCGCCTGACGATATTCTTGAAAATGGTACGCACCAGATTCCATAAAATTCTCTAAAAATTCGATTTGTGTAGCATACTTTTCAAGAACGCTTCGATTTAATTGATGAGGAGCCTCTTTGCTTAGATCCCGTACAAAACCGTTGGTGAACAACATTTCTCCTATTTCGTACACCCTGTCCCGATAAGGGGCTGTTAATCCCTCTGTTAATTCTCCCAATGTAAATTCTCCATTGAACGAGGGAATTAATTTTTCAATCCACTGATAGATTGTATTACCTTCCATTCGGAATGTGCTTATGTTGTTTCTAAAATACACACCGCCATGTGGATCTGGAAGAAAAAATGTATCCCTTTTGACCTTAAGACGCGAGGACGAGTCTAGTTTTGTCATATAGCCCCTCCTTATTCATAATCACATAAATATGCATTCTTAGTTTATGTACGATTCTTTGTCCGATATGATAACCAGTAAAGAAGAAGTGCCCCTGCGACAAATTACGCAAGGGCATTTTTGATTTATAAAATTATTTTTTTTCTTTAGGAAATTACCCGGCTCCAAACTGCTCAAACGCCAAAAGAATTAAATAAAACCGAAACAGCCGCCAAAACCGAGGCCAAAGCCGAAACAGCTGAAACCAAAGCAGCCACCACAGCCTCCACAACGGAAGCCGAAACAGCCACCGCATCGGAAGCCACAACCTCCACAACGGAACCCGCCGCATCGGAAGCCACAGCCTCCACAACGCCTGCTCATCGTATGCAGGTCTTGGCTTTGAAGATCCATAGGAACTAACTGACCAACTTGGTAAGGGTCGATTGCCAACCCTTGTAGCTCATTTTGTAACATTTTTTTCTTTCCTCCCCATTGAATATAATTATTTTGGTTAAACATGAAGAGAGAGTGGAAAAGTCAATGCCAGTTTTGTGTAAACGAAATCACTAGTTACGATGTGTACTCTCTTACAACAAATTATGTTTTCTTATAGGTCTCTGTTACTAATCATTGAGCCTATTTCTTTTTCCTCCAAATTTTATCTATTGTTTTTTTCCATGGAATGGTTATGCTTCTTTCTGCCGGTGGATGAAAGACCGAAACAAAATAAAACTTCAGTAGAAACATACAACATGAAAACAGCAAAAACGAATAGTAATTGTTACTTTTTTAAAGAAACTTTCTACAATTCGTATGGCATATTGCTGTAAGAGCATTGGTCCTAAAATCTGGCTTGGGACTTCTTTTATAACTTCAATAACAATCTTTGTCCCTTTAGCAATATTGCAACCTTTACATAATACCAAGCATTGTCATCGACATTTGCTGTATTAGGCTTAGAGTCATTCTGTTTGGTTGTGTTCTTGAAACGTCGGTCACCCAAAAAATCTTGATAGACAAATTTTAACGACACAAAAAACCACTCCCTAATTTTTATAGGAAGTGGTTTTTGATATTGATATAGGTTTATTCAATGACTACTTCTCAGAATGAAGTAAAAATTGAGCGAAAAATAGTAATAACTATTTCTCAAATGTATGGCTTAAAAGCCTTACATCATGCCGCCCATAAGGTGAGAGTGTGTAATATCTTACACACTTTGTGCGACAAGTGCGGTATATCAAGGTTGTTCTAAATTCTTCCTGTAACATCTTTAACTTGATTTTACCGTTTTTCACTGGATAGCGTTAGCAAAATGTTAGCAAAATCAAGCGGATAGTTGTTACGGTTGTTCACACATTCTACATGTGACGAATGCATGAGAATTATCTCTGTCTTCCCAATGAAGAGTTATAACTCCGCCAGACAACGAATGTTGACAGTTTCACATGTATACATTATTTCACTCCTCACATCTTTTTCTATACTTAGGCAGACGCCTTTGTATAAGCGTTTACCCATGTTTGATGTCCTTCTAACGAACTTTCGTTCATTTATTTTGTCTCAAAGTTCGAGGGGCTTACTCACCCACCATACCGTCACCATCACGATCATCCATATATTGGTACAACCAATGATCAGAGGTAATTGGCATACCTAAGGACGTTCATGTGAAAGTTATTTCTGAAAGATTAGGTCACAGTAATATTAAAATCACATTGGATACTTACTCTCATGTCCTACCGACGATGCAGGCAGAGGCTGTTCGAAAACTGAACGAGATTATAAATTAATTTTTCTTGTGACCAGAATGTGACCAAGCTGAAATTAAGAAACCAGTTTTATCCAATTTATATAAAAATAAAAAAGCTACAAACGTTGATACATCAACGATTATAGCTTAATTTTTGTGATGATTCCGATTGGGCTCGAACCAACGACCTCTACCCTGTCAAGGTAGCGCTCTCCCAGCTGAGCTACGGAATCAATGTATTAGAATAATATATAATATACATGTGTATTTAAGGTTTGTCAATTAGAATCTATTAATTCATAATTTAACACCTAAGAATTTTTAACAAGGTTAACAACGTAATTAATACGTTTTCATTGACATAATGTCATTTTAACTGTATATATATAGTATTGAGGCAAATTATAACTTAATATTCGCTGAATTCCCATTTTTAGGGAAACGGGGGAACCAAAACGTGCAAAAATAAATGCACTCGGGGTGAATCCTTTATTAGTAAAGGTAGGAAAATACTCTTCATCCGAATCCGACAGCTAACCTCGTAAGCATTTGGAGAGAGCATTGTTGCGCAAATCAACTTTCAGGCCACGAGCCATACTCTCGTGGTCTTTTGTGTCTCCAAAAATATGCTTTTCATCGTAATTCACAATTCCCTTTTGCTTTCAACTCACATTTAACTACATCTTTGAGGAGGTTTTTTATGTCATTAACTAAAAAGATTTTATTAGGTTTAGGTTTAGGTGCGGTTGTTGGACTTATTTTAAATGTAACATCACCGACCGCTTTTGATTTTGCAAATACCTATGTCTTTGTCCCACTAGGTAAGATCTTCTTGAATTTAATTAAAATGCTTGTTGTTCCTATTGTCTTAGTATCTATTACTCTAGGAGTTACAGGACTTGGTGATCCTAAGAAGCTTGGGAGAATTGGAGCAAAAACGATTACTTACTTTTTAGCAACAACTACAATTGCCATTACAATCGCAATAGCTCTTGCCTCAATTTTCAAGCCAGGTGCTGGTGGAGGATTTAATACGGAAGGGGCAACCTACGATGGCGCAACTGAAGCTCCTCCTGTTATGGAAACGTTAATAAATATTATTCCAACGAATCCTTTTACAGCAATGAATGATGGAAATATGCTTCAAATCATTGCTTTTGCTATTTTTATAGGATTTGCTTTAACAGTTTTGGGTGAAAAAACAAAGGGAATTATAAATTTGTTTGAACAGGCAAATGAAATCTTGATGTATCTTGTTAATCTTGTTATGAAGACGGCTCCATATGGAACGTTTGGATTAATTGCAACTGCAATTGGAGGCCAAGGATATGCTGCGATTAAAGCAATGCTCGCGTATTTCTTAATCGTACTTGCTGCCTTACTCATCCATGCTGTTGTCACATATGGTGGCACAATTGCGTTAATTGCAAAACGAAATCCAATCGAGTTTTTTAAAGGATTCGCACCTGCCATGACAGTTGCATTTAGTACATCAAGTAGTAATGCAACACTTCCAGTTTCAATGGAGACTGCACAAAAAAATCTGAAGGTTCCCGAACCTATTAGTAGTTTTGTTCAACCATTAGGTGCAACAATTAATATGGATGGAACGGCCATCATGCAAGGTGTTGCAACTATTTTCATAGCACAGGTCTATGGATTTGACCTTTCATTTTCTCAAATTTTAGTGGTAATCTTAACCGCTGTTCTTGCGAGTATTGGTACAGCTGGTGTTCCTGGCGTTGGTTTAATCATGCTGGCGATGGTACTAACTGCGGTTGGTTTACCACCAGAAGGTATTGGATTAATTATCGGTATTGACCGCTTACTTGATATGACACGTACCGCTATCAATATCACAGGTGATGCGGCATGTGCGGTTTATGTAGCAGAATCTGAAAAGAAACACATGGATGAAGCAACTGCTTAATCCAGTATGAAGCGACAGGGATTTTCCCTGTCGCTTTCCTTTTTAAAACGGTATAATAAAAGAGTAAATTGTTGATTTGGAGGATTTAAAATCATGGTTAATAAGGGCACAGTTAGGGAAATGACTATACATAGTAAGATTTTAAATGAAGAACTTGAGCTGATTATTTATTTACCAGCATCCTACTCTCCCCTTTATAAATACAATATTCTTATCGCCCAAGATGGACGTGATTATTTTAATCTTGGCAGGATTGCACGGGTTGCTGATAAGTTGTTAGAAACAGGCGAAATTAGCAATACCATCATTATTGGGGTTCCTTATAAAAGCGTTGCAGACCGACGTAGGAAGTACCATCCAGATGGTGAGCAGCATCATTTATATAAGCGTTTTTTAGGAGAGGAACTGGTGCCATTTCTTGATCAAGAGTTCCCAACATATCAAATGGGGCAAGGACGCGCACTGATTGGGGATTCACTGGCTGCGACTATATCACTTTTAACAGCACTCGAATATCCTCATACTTTTGGTAAAGTGATGTTGCAATCACCTCTTGTAAATGAACACGTCATTCAGAAGATTAAAAATTTTGAAGAACCACACCTCCTTGATTTATATCATGTGATAGGAACTGGGGAAACCGAAGTGAAAACAACAAGGGGGGATATTGAAGATTTTTTAACCCCAAATCGTGAATTGCACGACCTCATTGTAAAAAAAGGATTCCCCTATTTTTATGAGGAATTCAATGGCAACCACACTTGGAAGTATTGGCAGCCTGATTTGCCAAGAGCCCTTTCAAAAATATTAAAATAACCTAATTGGTATTCTATCATTTTCAGATATTTGATATAATTGTGTTATTATTTTCCGTATTTCTACATTAGGTACTTCTCGTTTTGATTTATTAATCCATAAGGAGGGCAATAAAAATGAAATATGGCATTGTTATCTTCCCGTCCAAAAAACTTCAAGACAAGGTTAATTCATATCGTAAACGATATGATCCACACTACGCATTAATTCCACCACATCTTACGGTTAAAAATGCATTTGAAGCATCCGATGAAGAAATCCAGGATATTACAAGGGAATTAGAAACGGTTTCGAAACAGGTTGAACCATTTACATTAAAGGTTCTAAAGGTTAGTTCCTTTTCCCCTGTAAATAATGTCATTTACTTGAAAGTAGATCCGAATGAAGAATTACAAAAACTACACAACGCCCTTCACTCTGGTTATTTTGCAGGAGAACCCGAGTATGCGTTTGTTCCCCATATTACAATTGGGCAAAAGCTATCGAGTGATGAGCATTCAGATGTGTATGGTCAATTACGCATGCTAAAAATGGAACACGAGGAGCAAATTGACCGCATCCATCTTCTTTATCAGCTAGAGAACGGTTCATGGACCGTTTATGAAACATTTCGTTTAGGAAAGGAAAATTAAACACAGCATGGAAGTACGAATCGTAACAAACAACAAAGAACAAGACGATGCCTATACAATCCGTAAAGTGGTCTTCGTTGATGAACAAAATGTACCTCTTGAAGAAGAAATTGATCAATTTGAAGATGAGGCTACACATATTGTCCTTTATGATCATAATGAACCTGTTGGAGCTGGGCGTTTCCGTGAGCTAGACGGATACGGTAAAGTAGAACGTATTTGCGTCCTTGCTTCACACCGTAAAAAAGGGGCAGGGAATTTGATTATGCAAAAGATGGAGGACATTGCGAAAGAGCAAGGCATTTCGAAATTAAAGCTCAATGCTCAAACACACGCGGAAAACTTCTATAAGAAATTAGGATATGAAACGGTATCAGATATTTTCATGGATGCTGGTATACCTCATGTCACGATGATTAAAGAATTATAAGTTTAGACAGGATGTCACCTATGAGGCATCCTTTTTTTGGATGATTACATTGGTAAGTGATGGCGTATTAATTCAAGAGAATTTAAAGGAAAGTGGTCAGAAAGTTGGTTGCATTCGGAATTGAAAAGCCAAGGTGTATCTACGTATAAAGATTTACTTTACGCAGAATGGAGAGAAGAGGAAGGCTTGTACGTTCAAGAATTCTAGCCTTCCTTTATATAGACTCGTTAAAAAGTAATCCTTTGCCGGTATATTGTGCACGGATGTTTTCAATATATTGGCTTTGTTTTTTCGTCAATGTTTTTCGGTCAACTTGGTGTAGATCATATGAACGCTCATTTACGTTCAAGACAAGCGGATTTACTTGATGAAGTTTCATTTGATTTGTTTTATAGGTTGTGGTACGGTGCACATATTGAGTATATTGTTCATTGTTGATGGGTAATATATAGCCCATTTTTTTGCCCTCCTCCCTTTTTTATTACATATGTATGGTCTTGATGTTCTATTATAAAATTCGAGTCTAGACTTGTATTTGTAGGGGTATATATAGAAAAGGTCTGACCATTTCGCCAGACCCCTTTCCTTATTTTTTGTTAATCATTTTTGAAATGGTGTTAAAGTCCATTTTTTCCTTGCCATTAACGATGCTATTAACAATTTTGTCTTCAAGTTGTTGATTTACTGGTTTTTTTGCAATTTTAGAGACCTTTCTAATTACGTTACGAACGGTATTCTCATCTTTAAAATTTGCATTTTGCAAAGAGTTTGCAAGCTTGAATACTTCCTGCATATCTACGCCTGTTTTCTTTTCGATATTCTTAAAAAAATTATTATCCATTTCGAAGCCTCCTTACATTGTGTTATATCGTATGACCCCCGCCTACAAGTGGTGCGCAGGTTGGGGAAAAAACTATCTTTTTTTTAAATGTAGAAAGTACGAGCCGATCGACTCGTACTTCTACTTTTGGAATGCTGTGATTAGTTATAGAAAGAAGCACCTACAATAATTAATAGGATGAATAATACGACGATTAAAACAAAAGTTGATCCGCCGTAGAATCCGCCGTAACCATAGCCTCCATAGCCGTATCCACAACCACCGAATCCGTAGCCCATATTTTGCACCTCCTCATAAAAGAGTACATTATAAACTATGTTTTACGGGTTGTTTTTGTGAGGACAGGAGCACAGGGCAACTGCGGAAATTAAGAAAATAATTATTCTCCCATCTTTTTTTCTAACTCGCCTTGTTTCTTTGAAAACCATTGATCGAGTTTTTCCATTTTGGGCTCAAGTTCTTTTTCGAATCCTTGAGCCTGTGTATCTAACTGGTTTAATCCCTTTTCGTGTTCTAAAACCCTTCCATCAAGCTTTCCCATCATTGTTTCAAGCTCTTTTTCAAATCCACTAGCCGACTTATCCAGCTGGTTTAATCCCTTTTCATTTTCTGCTGCCCATTTATCTAACTTCCCGATCGCTTCCTCATGGTCGTTAGAATAATCAGTCATAAAACGGTCAATTTCATTCTCAAATTTTCTACTCAGTTACCTACACCTCCAATTACTCTATTAAATGCTAAAAACAGGCTACTTGAGCCTGTTTTTAGTAAAAAGTTATTTGATTGAGTTCTGTGCATTAAAATAGCCAGCACCATACGTATTGTAATCGACGCCCTTCCATTTATCTGCACCATCCAGTAAATCCTTTTTGATATTATCAGGAGTAAACCGTTTATTCTGTTTCTTCTTATTTTCAATCATTAATGGTACAACACCTGCACAGAATGGCGTAGCCATTGAAGTACCAGTTAAGGTAAGATAACTCTCATCAACACGATTCGCTTTTTGGAACTTATCAAGATAAGAATTTGAGGAACGTAATGAGACGATATTTACACCTGGAGCTACAATATCTGGTTTTGGAACATTATAGATTGTTGGTCCCCTACTTGAAAATTCAGCAATCGTGTCGTCCCTGAGATCATCATGCGTATTTTTATCATCGAGAGCACCAACAATAATGACTTTATTGCTTATACCTGGACTTGCAATTGTATTTGGTTCGTCACCTTCATTTCCAGCAGCAACACAAACAACCATTCCGCTGTCCCATGCTTTTTCAACAATCTGAACCATCGGGTCAGCATCTTCATTGCTTAAACGTTGAGCAGTTGCTCCAAGCGACATAGAAATAATATCAATCTTGGGTTTGGTCGAATCCTGATTGTTAAGAATACACCATTCTACACCTATCTAATGAACCTGAACCCAGTTTGTCCAATACTTTTACACCAACAACGATTGCTTTTGGTGCAGGAGCCTTATATTTCCCTTCAGAAGCCATTCCATTACCAGCTGCATCACCCGCACAATGGGTACCATGTCCATTATCATCATAAGGTTCCACATTACCATTAACCAAATCTTCGAATCTTATAATCCTTCCTTCCAAATCTTGATGAGGATAAAATCCAGTATCAATAACTGCGATTGTTACACCTTCACCAGTTAATTCAGTCCCATTTCGAACAACTCGTTCGGCCCTGCCTGCTGGAGTTGCAACATTTAATAACGCCTTTACCTCCGAATTTAAATAGACTCGTTTTACATTCGTACAGGTTTTTAAAAGCTCCTCTAAACCGGCTGCTGTAACAGTTGCTGAGGAACTTGGAATGGTTTTAAATTCATAGTTGAGCTTGCACCCATAATGACGATCCATCACTTTTTTCACATTGTCCTGAACTTCATTTTGATCTGTGTACTTGATAATTACTTGAAACTTCCTAGTTTTCTTTATTATTTTTTCGAGTGTTTTGTGCAAAAAACACGGTGTCCATTTAAAAGGACGATATAGATTTATTAAGTTTTTTCTAAGATTTTTGTCCATTTTTGAACCATGGGTTCTAGTAAATTGAACCATTGAAAAGCCAAACAACTCTCTCACCTCATATTTACCATTGGAATAAATTATGAAAGTGGAGAGAGATTTGCGGCGGTGTTTGTCCAAGGATAAGTGCCTTTTTTGTAAAATAAGGAGGCTGTTCATGTGAACAGCCTCCTAAAAAATCTACTTCCTACTAAGTCAATGTTGCAAATCCTTGAACTGTTGTGATTTCGCATTGATTTAAAATCCAAACCCTACCTGGGGTCTCACTATTAGTATCTGTAACCCTGACTACACCTTGACCGATATCATTGGCAGTGCGTATAAAGACGTTTTGGAGATTATTGAACTGTCCTGTGGCAGTTGTATCAATATCAATGCTTTGACCAGTTACACGTAATAGAAATTCGCGAACGGATTCCTCACAGCAATCATTACAGTTTTCTATATCATTTGGCAGATCTAAATTATTTAGTATTGCAACAGTAGCTGCATCATTTGCAGTAATTCCTACAACATTACAAATAGGAAAGGCTGCATTACGTCGATTAGTTCCCATACCAGGTACTGTTCCAACAACAACAAAGCCATTTACGACGTCTTGAATGGTAAAATTATTGTTACCTTGACCAATTCCAGTTTGATCGATTGTACCGATGTCTACTTGCACGTCTGGAGACATATCAGCCAAGTCTGCTAATACTTCTCTCATAGCTTCTGTACAACAGTCGCAAGTTGGGCATTCACAAACTCCCGTTGGACCTGTTGCCCCAGTTGCGCCTGTTGCCCCAGTTGCGCCGGTTGCTCCAGTTGCTCCTGTTGCTCCAGTTGCCCCGGTTGCTCCAGTTGCCCCGGTTGCTCCAGTTGCTCCAGTTGCCCCGGTTGCTCCAGTGGCTCCAGTGGCTCCAGTGGCTCCAGTGGCTCCTGTTGGACCTGTTGGACCGGTTGGGCCTGGAGGGCCAGTTGGACCGGTTTTACCTTTTGGACCTCTCGGGCCACTTACACAGCATTTTGAGCATTCGCAATCATCATGATGAAAATGAATTCCTGACAATTTGGTTCACCTCTATCAACGAAATTTTAAATCTTTATATAGTATTAATTCAATACATTCGCTGACTCGGCGCATGTCCTAAGTTAAAAGATTTTTGCAAAAAAACGATTAAAGGCATTGAAACTATAGGTTTCAATGCCTTATCATTATTTCTTTCTTTAATAGTACATAGACTTAACAATATCAAATTATGCTTCGTTTAGTAATACAAGTGTCAAAGATGCACTATTGACCTTTGATCTAGTTCCAACTGGGTCGATAGAAGGATTAATATGGTCTGTCGTTCCAACATTTCTAAGTGTTATAATATCGCCAGCTGCTATTGAAATAATCGCTTCTCCCACCACTTGTAATTTTGGAGTAACACTAGTTGCAAGACCAGCAATTCCTGTACCAAATAAAGATTGTGGAACTGGAGTTGTACCTTTAAAAATCTGATAAGCTGCTTCATTCGGATGCGGATTACCATCATCTGTAAACGTTACAATATAATTTACCAAATAGTCACCAGCTACTAGTACTCGTACCCCTGTAAAACCAGTAGTAGGTGTGGTAACAGGATTTGCATGTTGAAACCCATCTGTACAAGGGGCATCATCTTTATTAAATACAATTGATTCGTTGTTACCAAGATTATATGTTACAGCTTCATCATAAAAATAAACTTGGCAATATTCTTCTCTACATTCACATTCTCCTGTTGCACCTTTTGGACCTGTTGCTCCTGTTGCTCCAGTTGCTCCAGTGGCTCCAGTGGCTCCAGTGGCTCCTGTTGCTCCAGTCGCTCCAGTTGCTCCAGTTGCTCCAGTTGCTCCAGTGGCTCCAGTCGCTCCAGTCGCTCCAGTGGCTCCAGTGGCTCCAGTTGCTCCAGTGGCTCCAGTGGCTCCAGTGGCTCCAGTGGCTCCTGTTGCTCCAGTTGCTCCAGTTGCTCCAGTTGCTCCAGTGGCTCCAGTGGCTCCAGTGGCTCCAGTGGCTCCAGTGGCTCCAGTCGCTCCAGTGGCTCCAGTCGCTCCAGTTGCTCCAGTGGCTCCAGTGGCTCCAGTTGCTCCTGTTGCTCCAGTTGCTCCAGTGGCTCCAGTGGCTCCTGTTGCTCCTGTTGCTCCTGTTGCTCCAGTGGCTCCTGTTGCTCCTGTTGCTCCAGTGGCTCCAGTTGCTCCAGTCGCTCCAGTGGCTCCAGTCGCTCCAGTCGCTCCAGTTGCTCCAGTGGCTCCAGTTGCTCCAGTCGCTCCAGTGGCTCCTGTTGCTCCAGTCGCTCCAGTGGCTCCAGTTGCTCCAGTGGCTCCAGTGGCTCCTGTTGCTCCAGTCGCTCCAGTTGCTCCAGTGGCTCCAGTGGCTCCTGTTGCTCCAGTCGCTCCAGTCGCTCCAGTGGCTCCTGTTGCTCCAGTTGCTCCAGTGGCTCCAGTGGCTCCAGTGGCTCCAGTGGCTCCTGTTGCTCCAGTTGCTCCAGTGGCTCCAGTGGCTCCAGTGGCTCCTGTTGCTCCAGTCGCTCCAGTTGCTCCAGTGGCTCCAGTCGCTCCAGTGGCTCCAGTCGCTCCAGTCGCTCCAGTGGCTCCAGTTGCTCCAGTTGCTCCAGTTGCTCCAGTCGCTCCAGTGGCTCCAGTCGCTCCAGTCGCTCCAGTGGCTCCAGTGGCTCCAGTGGCTCCAGTGGCTCCAGTGGCTCCAGTGGCTCCAGTGGCTCCAGTGGCTCCAGTGGCTCCAGTGGCTCCAGTGGCTCCAGTGGCTCCAGTGGCTCCAGTCGCTCCAGTCGCTCCAGTGGCTCCAGTGGCTCCAGTCGCTCCAGTCGCTCCAGTCGCTCCAGTCGCTCCAGTTGCTCCAGTCGCTCCAGTCGCTCCAGTGGCTCCAGTGGCTCCAGTCGCTCCAGTCGCTCCAGTCGCTCCAGTCGCTCCAGTTGCTCCAGTGGCTCCAGTGGCTCCAGTGGCTCCAGTTGCTCCAGTGGCTCCAGTGGCTCCAGTGGCTCCAGTGGCTCCAGTGGCTCCAGTGGCTCCAGTGGCTCCAGTCGCTCCAGTCGCTCCAGTGGCTCCAGTGGCTCCAGTGGCTCCAGTGGCTCCAGTGGCTCCAGTGGCTCCAGTGGCTCCAGTGGCTCCAGTTGCTCCAGTGGCTCCAGTGGCTCCAGTGGCTCCAGTGGCTCCAGTGGCTCCAGTCGCTCCAGTGGCTCCAGTTGCTCCAGTGGCTCCAGTGGCTCCAGTGGCTCCAGTGGCTCCAGTGGCTCCAGTGGCTCCAGTTGCTCCAGTGGCTCCAGTTGCTCCGGTGGCTCCGGTGGCTCCAGGCGGTCCTGTTGGACCTGTTGGACCACGTTTACCTCTAGGACCACTCATACAACATTTTGAACACGAACAATCATCGTCATGATCATGATGAAATCTAATACCTGCCAATTCATTTTCACCTCTTTCAAATAGTTTCCTTATAATCTATTGAAAAAGGAAAATGCTTGTATCGGCGTAAAACCAATAAAAGAGGAAAAAATAGAAAAATGTACGAATGTCACATCAACTTATTCATTACCAATATAAAAAGGCATAAGATTATACCTATGCCTCTACATTACTTTCATCTTTTTGAATTGATAACTTCGTTTCTAAAAGCTTTTTATTATTTAAAACACTCTCATCGTCTGGTCGATATTCTCTTGCAATTTCATTATGATAATATGCTTTCTCATAATCACCAAGGTTGTAATAACAAACACACAGATTAATATGTGGTACCCATGTGGTATAAGCTGGGTTAAAAAATCCCCAATTTTCCTTTGGTCTTTCATATTTTGTTGCCAGCTCATACCAAAATTTTGAGGCTTCATATTTTTTCTTACTACGCAAGTAATATCCAATTTTGCAACTAATCTCGGGTCTTGGTCGATCATATTCGAACGATTTATAAAGCGCTTCTTTCTGCTTTTCCGTATTACCTAGCTTTCCATAGCAATCTGCTAATCTTCCACACGCAGAAATTTTATCCTCTACCCACCCTGCATTCATATTTAGAAAGGTCAGATAATTTTCAATCGCTTTTTCTGTATGACCATTTTCATCAAGTTCATTTGCATAGTAATAATAATCCCGTGGACTAAATGTATCCCCGCGTTTAAGTCTATTTTCATATATCGCTAAATTTCTTCCTGTAGAATGATGTACTCTTTTATGAGAAACACAAATATCTGTATCGAGTATCTTCCCATCTACCTGTAAATACACATGACAATCTCCATACCATTGGAAGTTTCTACTTCTTTTTACGAGTCGATTTCTCCGAAAACTCAAAGTTACATTGCCATATTTATCAAATCCATAATTATAAATCATCGAAACAGAATCAACAGCCGGATCTAATGTTTGCTTTAACTCTAAAAATTTTTTCTGATCTTCTTCAAAAAGTACATCATCAGCATCTAACCATAAAATATAATCCATTGTTGCATGGCTAAAGGAATAATTTCTTGCAGGTGCAAAATCTCCTACCCATTCAAATTCATAAATTTTATCAGTAAATTCCCTTGCGATTTCCATTGAACGATCTGTTGAACCTGTATCTACAATGATGATTTCATCGGCAATATCCTTAGCAGAATTAAGACAGTTCCATAGGGTTGCTTCTTCATCCTTCACAATCATACATAGACTAATTGTAATCAATTCTTGTACCTCCGCCCATTTAAAACTTTATCTATTTACATAAAAATAAGTACGGGTATGATTTAGACAAATCAATACCCGCAAAATTATGACTAGTGGTGACAACCGCAATCTTCATGATCATGTTCATGATGGTCACATTTTACCTGAAAACGTGGAGTAATACAGATTTTCCCTGAACAGAAGTTATCGCTGTCACTCGCAGCACCTCCGGCATTGCTAGGACACTCAACCTCTATTCTATTAAAGTTTGCTGCTGTAAATGTCATACAGCTTCCGCCAAATACAGTAAAGGGACCAGAAACAAGTTGATTGTCTTTGAAAAACCTAACTTTGACACTGCTCTCGCCGTCACAGTTTACAGAAATAAAACCTGAGGCGAATACATTTACACCTGCAGCAACATAAACATTTTGCTTTTGACCAGGTGGTATACACCATTCGCAGCAAAGTTTGTCTTTGACGAAATCGCAGGATTCTTTTTTAAAATCCTTATGTTTTCCACAACAATCATTGCAATCACAAGAATCATGACATCTTCTCACTATTTGCACCTCCTACAATATTTAATCCATATATTTGTATTTCTACATTACAAGATTTGAAACGGCTCATTTACTATATTGAGAATAAAATATTATCATTTGATATTTATGTTAAAAAACTTGTTAATTTAAAACCAGGTTGAAGCTTTTGCCTAGTACAATTCATGGTCAGTAGCCATATAATAAAAAGACCAATCTGAACGAAAGGAGGTAACAACACTTGCAGCTAATAGAACTACAAAATGACAAAAAACACTGTATCAGAACAAAGAAAGTGTTCGATTGGGTTAATCGAGTTGTTCATATTAAGGAAAAAGAAGTCATTTCGTTTCCTAATCAAAAAGACCATTTTAAGGACTGCATTTGCTGTGATTTTAAAATTAAATGCAATTCCTCCTCCAAAACACTACTTTGGCAAGGGTACGGGATTGATCATGTCACAGCAACAGTAAAAATTAAGTTAACCTCCTCTTGTGGTTGTAAATTAGACATTTTTGTAAATGGAGAAAAAATAAATTCCATTTGTCAGAGCGAATCCTTTTGTGGAACAATTGGGAACGTGAAACGCATTGAGGTACAATGTGATGGAAAGCATTCCGATAGCTGCTGCTGTGGAGAGTTCGAGTTAAACATCCATTACACACATGAGGATGAACCGTGTGAAGTGGATATAAGAAACGCAATTTGCTTCCTATCTGATGAACACGGAAACCCACTTGATCCATACAATCCAGAATCTATTAAATGTGAAGAACAAACGGACGAATTTCCTAGAGAAAACGTCGACATAACACTTCATAACGGTAAAACGGTTACCCTTCAAAAAATAACCGTTCTGAAGTCAGGCTTTGTTACAGTAAAATTCCTAAATTCCAAAAATAAAGTTTGCATGGTATGTACCTTCCCTTTTCTAGAATATGAATCATTTCATCTATGTGCCCCAGAAGGCACAACGCTAAAATGTGAAATCACGGACTTTGAATGTAAAGTAAAGATTCTTCCACATCCAAAAAAGGATGCAAACTGCTTAAGAATCCAAATCTTTATTCAAATTTGTCAAAGTATACAGGTTATTGGCGTAGTGAAATTGGAAGTAATTGGTGTTGAATGTAATCCTAGAGAAGAAATCAAAGAAACTACTACTTGCCCCCCGCTTGAAGTTCCAAGAGATTGTCCAATGGTACCCAGCTAAAATAGGAGTTTCAGATGAAACTCCTATTTTTATTAATGTTCTTCAATAATTTTCCGATAAACCTTTAAATAATTTTCTGTCATCGTGTTAGTTGAAAACCGCTCCTCCACATATTTCCTTAGATCAGAAGGTGATGGAAATGTCATATTTACTGCCTTATCCTTCATTTCTTCAACACTATTACAGATTAATTCTGGAAATCCTTCCATTACCTCAGGCACCGCCCCATTTGCAAGTGCCAAAACTGGTGTCCCGCAAGCCATTGCTTCAATCATTACAAGTCCAAATGCCTCATCCCAATTTGTTGGAAATAACATGCATTTTGCATTTTTAAGCAAGTCTTGTTTAAGCTGACCACCAACTGCCCCCAAATAATCTATATTTGGATTCCTGCTCATTCTTGGTCTAAATTCTTTCTCATATTCTTTGTAGTCTGAATAAGGTCCAGCAACTTTTAATTTTAGATTAGCTTGTTCACAAATGTCTAAAGCAAAATGTATACCCTTTTCCTTAGCAAGTCTTCCTATATATAAAAAATAATCTTCTTTTTGATCACAAAACTGATAATCTTCTAGCCTAATTGAATTATGAACAAAATCTCCATAACCTCGACCAAACTTGTTAAGAATCGTTTGACTAACGTATACTGGATTTTTCACATCATTTTGTGCTCCTATATGAACAGTACATACAGTAGGGATTTCTAAATTTAGTCTTCCAATCGATGAAAAATGTGTATGGTCATGGATAATATCAACTTCTTCTGGAAGCCTCTCCTTAACTTGCTTAATGATTTCACTTACCTTCCATCTTCCTCGATGGTTATAGGGGATTAGCCTTGCACTTGTTTTTGATCCATTAGGTGCAAATACATATACCTCATGCCCTAGCCCAACGAGTTCCTCGGTAAGGTCATATACTACTTTTTCGATACCCCCATAATCAGCGGGTGGGATTGGAAAAATATCAGGAGCTACTTGAACAATTTTTAATCGTTTTGAAGCATTTTCCTCTAGTTTTTTTTGAAGTAAAATTTTATTGTTTTTTAAATTTGAACTACTCGGTAAATAACTTAGTCCAATTTCATTATGATGATTCGCTTTTTCAAATTTAGATAAACGATAGTAGCAAATGCAAAGCTGCACATGTGGAAACCATGTACTATTTTTTTCTTCAATATATTTATTTGTTTTAAGCTTAAGTGCTAGATCAAACCAAAAAACAGCATCCTTTAAATTCTGCTCTTCTTTAAAACAGAGACCGAGTAAACAGCAAAAATCAGCGGTTGGTTTAGATGTTTTAAAGGTATCTAAAATTAACTCCTTTGCCTGATTTGTTTTCCCTTGTTCCAATAATTTTTTTGCAACTTCATATTTGTTTTCATGCAGTACTTCATTAGGCAACTTGTTTAAGTTTCGGTTATTTAGATGAATAGGTGGGATTTTCTCTTCAATTATTTTTCGGTATAGTTCAGTATAGGAATCTACCATTTTTTCTTTAGAAAACATATCTGCAACATGTTTTCGTAGTACAGCTGGTTTTGGAAAAGTTTGCTTATTAACCTTTTCAATCATTTCTTGCAGTTCTTGACATATACAGTCATGAAAGGCACCTAAAACCTCTGGTACAGAACCATTATTTAAGGCAAGCACCGGGGTACCACAGGCCATTGCCTCAACCATAACTAACCCGAAAGGCTCTCTCCAAGTGATAGGAAATAGAAGACAGTTTGCGTGTTTTAATAGCAGTTGCTTTTCTTCTCCCCCTGTTTCTCCAACATATTTGATGTTTGGATTTTGTTTCATTCTAGGTTCTACCTCTTTAAGAAAATACTGACGATCAAAGATTGGTCCAGCAATTCTTAGCTCCCTATTTGTTTTGTCTGCAATTTCTAATGCATGGTGAATTCCTTTCTTTGGACTTACTTCACCTAAAAAGAGTAGATAGTCCTGTTTCTCACTACTAAACTCAAACTCTTCCATATCAATTCCGTTATAAATGCAATATCCAAGGTTACCACCCACATCTTTTAAAGCCCTCTGACTGATGTATACTGGATAGCGCGGAAGGTTACTGTTATTAATATGAATCGTACTAATGGTTGGTATTGGCAGATTTAGTTGATCAATGATTGAAAAATGAGTATGGTCGTGGATGAGGTCAATTTCAGGTGGTAATGTCTTTTTCACGTATTCAGCAATTTTTTGATTATTAGGCCCCTTATGTTCATAGGGTATTAGAGTGGCGCTTGTTTGACTTCCCCTTGGCGCATATAAAAAAACTTCATGTCCCATTTTAACTAAGTCCTCTGTTAAAGAATGAACAACACGTTGAATACCACCGTATTTTGGAGGTGGGACTGGGATTGTATCTGTGGATATTTGAACGATCCGCATAAAATAGCTCCTTTCAGATTTCTCATTTAACAAGTTAAACCCCTCATCATACACTAAAACTGATGAGAGGTTTCTCATTCCTATTTACGTACTTTCTTACACCCACAGCCACCAGACTTTTTCTTAACAGGTTTATTTTTATTATTAGAGGAAGAAAAAACCTTAACGCTGTCTGAAGGATTGTTCTTAGTATTGTTATCCATCTTAATTCCTCCATATATTGGTATAGTGTTAGTATATGTCTGTTTAACAAATTTTGTTTTCCACGTTCTGCTTATTTTTTCTTCTTTTCATGAATGAGATTGTGAAAGAACCACCCATTTTCTAGGACTACTGCCTCTTTGTTCGCACGTTTTTCCTCCATTTTCTTAATGGGTTCAGCTGATCTTTTTTCTGTTGCTTCTTCGATATTAGATGAAACGAACTGTTGCTTTAATAGCTCATTTTCAGAACGTAAATTGCTAATTTGTTCCTTTAAATATTGGTTTTCTAATAGCAACTTTTCCTTTTGAATGGATTTATATTTTGATAGTTCCGATTGTAAATGGATAATTTTTTGTTGCAAAATTACTGAATTACTAGAATTTCGATTCAATTTTTACCCCTCCTTCAATCTGTCATTACTCTATATAAAACATTGAATCAACATATCATATGAGCAAAATTCCGCGATTGTCACAGCACACTTGACTATCTAAAACATACTATACAGTAGCCCCAATACCCAAAGGGTTATTACAACAAAAAGGAGGAACACACAAGTGGATTCAAAGCACCATAACCATCATAGAGACAAAGAACAAGTTTGTATACTGACTAGGAAAATATATGACTGGATCACTCGCCAGATTGACGTAAATCTTACATTCACAGATAATCTACCAGTAAAATTCAAATGTGACGGTCATACAGAGCGCACACTAGAAGAACTTTGTAATTTTTTAGAACACCATAACAACGTATCCGTTAATTGCTTCCTAAGTGATTCAATGGGTAATCCGGTTGAAACTGGTTTCCAAAATAATAATCAGGTTACTGTTCAAGAAATTGGTCAACGTCAACCAGTTACTGTAACATTACCTAACGGTGACCGAGTAACATTGCAAAGGGTAAAAGTTCTTATTAGAGGCTTTATAACAGTAGAAATTCTAGGCGACATGGATAATGTTTTATGTAGAACAAAAACTCCAATTCCATTCGTAACAACGCAAACATTCTTATTATGTGCTCCTGAAGGAACAGAACTAAATGTTCATGTATCATTAGCTGAATGCGATGCAACTTTAATTTGTGAGCCAGATATCCAACAACTAGATATCAGCCTCACACTCTGCCTAGAAGTTCAAACTGAAGCTGATGTGAAGCTAGAAATCGAAGCTAGACACTGTCAGCCACGTGAAGAAATCCTAGAAGAAGTTGTATTATGTCCAACAGAGAAATTCCCACCACAATGTCCAGAAGTTTTTCCTGCTCATCACTAATAAGCACTGGTTAAACTAGACTGTTGAATCATCAACAGTCTAGTTTATTTTTGGTACTTAGAAAAACACAATTTCTATGTTTCTTACATAACTTGTAATGGAAGGAGGGAACCCATTTGAAACCAAGACAGCAGCTAGGGCGTCAGGAAGATCATATCCAACTGAAGCAGCGTATTATTCATTATCAATCCGAAATTGTAGCCTACGAGCATAAACTGAAATCCCTTCAAGCAAGTATAGAAAAAGAAAAAGTACGAAATCAATTTTTACAGGAAAAATTATATTCAATTGAGGACCAACAATTGGAGACCTATCAGAAGGAAATCTATGAATTAAAGGAAAAGCTTACAAAGCTTGAAGTCGAGCTTGAGGAGGAAAAAAATCGCTCAACACAGCTTCAACAAAAAGTTGTTTCAGCTAAACATCCAGTAGAGTCACCGAAGGAAAAACCTGTTGAAGCCATTGCGAACATTCAAGCCTATTTTGCCTATTCGACCCTCTTACCAGCTACAGAGGATGATGATTTAACCATCATTGGGGATTTCGTGATTAAAAATACTGGAACAAAAGCCTTACATGATATGATCGTTTGTATCAAACTTTCTCCTATAGATGCCGGTACGTTAAGTGGAAAAATCGCAACTAAAAAATCACAAACCTTTATTGAATCCGATATTGACTGGGTCTTTTTACATGAAAACTGGAAAGATAAAATTAAGAATAACGGAGAATACTGGATTAAATGTGTAGATCCAAACCCGCTCCAACCAAATGACACAATTGTCTTTCCTCAATTTGATATTAGTCTTCCTAAAAATGAAGAGCAGCATTCAGTCGTAGTCGACGGTTTTGTATATAGTAAAGAGTTGCCAAAGGGGACCTTTTCTCTTAACAAAATTATTGTAAACTATTAGAGGGTTTGGGGATGAAGGACTGGTTGCTTTATATATAAGACCAAAAAGTCCTTCATACCCTTGATGAAGACCTTTTTGATTGTTTCATTGCTCCGAATAGTTCTTCATAACCCTGATGATGACCTTTTTAATCGTTTCATTGCCACGAAAAGTCCTTCATATCCCAATGAGATCCATATTAATCTTTTAGATAGTATTTTCCTCTGTCTAAATAGTTGAATGATTGTGTGTAGCCTAATAGGGTTACTAGATTTGCATCTGAAACGAGCAATAAATCTGTTATAATATAGGGCTTTTTAAGGGTTCTTTTTAAATTAGGAAGGGTAAGCGGCTGTAATTTGATTAATTTTCTAGTGGATTTAAGAATATATATATCAAAATGAGTCTTCAAATAGCTTAGGAAATCTTCAACACTTATTCCAAAAGCTTCAAGGTAGATGTTGTTAAAATCGAGGATTCCTATAACTTCCTCACAGTCTTTTGTAAGCTTCTCGATTACTTTTAATGCTTTTTCCCCCGTTCCATGAAGATTCATTTTGAATAATAACTTTCGATGCTTTTGCTCAGTGTCGAGCAGTTGCTCAAGTGAATGTTCTAGCGTAATCTGATTTGCATTTGGGTGTTCTCTTCTTGATTTCTTCAGAAATGGTTCCAGCTCTTTGTTTGCTTCACATCCTATTATTCGAGCTTCTTTATGATATTCTGTTGAAAAAAGAACATCTCCAAATCCAGAACCAATATCTACGATTAAATCAGGTGCAAATTGTGTTGCAGCAACCTTCCAGACATTAGTTACCTTTTGGTGTAGGATGCCATTGTTTGCTATCAACTGCCTACCTTTATTTGTTTGCTCATCGACATAAATACAATGATTCGAATGGCCAATTTGAAGTTTCAAATAAGATCATTCCCCCTTATTTATAGATTAAAAAGGACAGCATCGTAAGCTGTCCTTTTTACGCATTTGCATGAAGTGGTCGATAGCGTGATTTGATAAAGTCACGGATCAATTTGTGGAGAACGATATCTCGACGACATATTAAATAATCGACAACCTGCTTTTTCTCCTCTTCTGTAATGGCCCAGTCTTCTGGTGTATAGTCAACAATTTCGTTTAATAAATGGATGGGAATCGATTGAATGATGGCTAATTGGTCGTAAAAATCCTTTTCATCTTCAATAAAGCTTGCGAGTAGCTCATGTGTCGCACTTTTCATTAGTTTTCTACAATAGGTTGATAGATTTGTACTATCCCAGGCATATGAACCAAATAGATCAGCGTGATCGATAATATAAAGTTCGTGATATCCTTTACTCACTTCTTTAAAAAGGACGTTTTTTCTCGTCCGATCAAGATTATACAACCAATAATCCAAAATGATGATTCCTGCAAGATGTTTGCGATTAATGACATTCGGAGAAGTTAATTGATGAGCGTTTTGACAATTTGGAATATACTCAATGGCAAACTGTTGATTTGTCACTTTTACAAGCTCCCCATCGGTCAGCTCACTAAAGTATTTTTGCGGGATTTGTACAAACCGGCTTGGTGGAACTGGGAGCTGCAGATAGCGTGCAATTGAATAGCCTACCCATTCATTAAACAATACCTTCTCTTGGCCTTCCTTCAAAAATTTAACAATATACTGTTTGCCATTATCAAATGAAAAGAGATGTGCATTATTGGATTTTCCCTCAAATAATTGATGATACTTAGTTGGTTGGATGCTCATCACCCCCAGTCAACTCTTGAAGTAGTCTAACATAGTTTTCAGCACATTTTTCTAATGAGAAATATGATTCTACTCGTTCTCTCGCGTTAGCGGATAATGATTGATAATACTCTGGTGCATCTATGATTTGATAGATTTTTTTCGCTGCGTCTTGTGCATTTTCTTCGAAATATAACAAGCCTGTCTTTCCATCCTCGACAATCTCTGGAATAGATGAAATTCCTGGTGCAACAACAGGTACCCCGCAAGCCATTGATTCAATAAAGGTGTTTCCAAACGACTCGCCCTTCGTCGTGGCTATGGTGCATCCGCCGGATTGTCGAACCTTTGAATACATATGTGGCATTTCTTGATAAGCAACTACCGGATACCATTTTACAATATCTGTTAATTCATGCTGATTCCAGTAGATTTCAAATTCACTTTTTTGTATACTATTTGCTCCACCGACGATCCAAATTTCAATGTCATTCCGTTCACTTTTAATTCGATGAGCAATTTCCATTAAGAGCTTCCAGTTTTTTCGCCCATCTAATCTACCAATGTAGGCAACTACCTTTTTCCCTTTTGGAATGAAAGGTTCTTTATCTAAATGGGTTTCTTCGGGTTGGAGCGGTTTAAAAAATTCTATGTCAATCCCATTATAAATCACCTCATAGGGGGCGTTGGAATCGATTAGAATCGATGCAAGACGTTTTTGATGATGTGAGGGTACGATTATACGGTCTGGCGTGACCTCATCAAAATCAGGAAGATGACGAGTTAGCTTAAGAATTTCTGGGGTACGAGCCTCCAGTATAAGAGGTCCCTTGTAGTTCGCTTTTCTAATCCATTTAAAGCCCTTTTTCGTATCACAAATAATAATCACGTCATACTTATTTTTTTGAATGATCTTGACTATTTCTTCCTTATCATTTGTTAGATAGACTTTGGCGACATCATCCATGATATGCATGCCACCAAGGTCTTTTACATACATAAAATCTGTTTCGATACCATATTTTTTAAAATACACGGCTCGATTTCGCCAGCCTGCGTTCACGCCTCCAACCGTCAATAAGCGCCATATCACTAATACCTTCAAGATTAGCCTCCTTTCTATCCATAATACTACGATTCATCTTTTTACTTTTTTCGTTTCTTTTTAGAAGAAGAATAGACTCTCGCTTTATTATTTGAATTACTAGTTTGTAAAGATTTCTTGCCTTTTTTATCCTTCTTACTCTTTCCATAAATATATTCCCGCTCAAGCTCTTTTGCATTTGCCTTTACATATTCAATGTCCATCCCCCGTGCTGTTAAAGCTTTTATCCATTGTTCTTTGTGGACCTTCCTAACGAGGTCCTCAATTTTTGAATCCCATTCGTTTTTACCAGTTAAGAGCACCTTCTCCTCTTTTTTCAGCTTCTTAATTTCTCCATCCTCTTGTGCAAAATATTTTTCGTGCAATGCAGTTGCATACTTTTCCATTTCGATGTACTTCTGCCATTCTTCGTGAAGCTGTGGAGCCATTTCTTTTACATGCTCTAAAAACAATTCTCGATATTGATCTCCTAGGCTATTTAATAGTTTTCGGGGGTATGGGTAGACGCGGTTTCTCCATACTGTTGTACCTACATCAAGAACCTTTAGATTTCCATCATCCTGCACAAAGATATGACGTTTATGATGGTCAATTCTTTCAAGTCCAATTTGCTTATAGGTAGTTAATAAATGAATAAGCTTAATAGATAAGCTTTTTGTTAATGGTTGCGATTGTAAATACTCACGTAAGTCAATTCCGTAAACCATTTCCATTGCAATATAATTCGGACCGCTACAGTATACCTTTGGAAAAAGATTTGTATGTTGACCGAGACTTAATGCATAGAGCTCTCTCGCACAAACATCTTCTTCCCCATATACCTTCACACAAACATCATCATTTACTTGAAATACTGCTCCATGTACACCCTTTCCGATCATTTTAAGTGGTGTATTATTATTTTGTACTGTCACTTCGGCATCTTCATGTGCTTGGACAGTAATATCGTTTACATATTTTTCTATTACCTTACAATCTATATTCACATGTTTGTTCAATCCAATTTCACCTCTCAACGGTTTTACGATTTAATTTAAATAAAAAGTTTAAATACTGATTTATCCTTGTAAAAGTCTATCAATGTATAATATTCTTTGGAAATTCGCTTGTGTAGGACAAATTACTTAGAAAAACCGTATTTATTTCAATAAATTTAATCAAAGACTGACTTGCTTTGTATCGCAAGCAGTCCTTGTCTTTCTTATATTATGATTTTTCCTCCTGTACAGGGGCTTCAGATTCTCTGACTGATTGTTCTTCCTGTGTATGTTGCTCTGTGGATTCTTCAGCTGTTGTTGCTTCTTCTATTTGTGTATTAAAACTAAATTGAAGATTGCCAAAGACATTTCGGAGCACATTTTCCATTTCCTCTCTTACAATAGCACGGAGTTCATCGTATTTTTTTGACTTCTCTTTTTCCTTCTTCCCCATCGTTCTCACCTCCCAACTCAGTACTATAACGTATACGTTTTTAGAAGATTTGGAAGTGTGTTTGTCCATTCTTGCTTAAAAAAGGCATTTATGATTGATTCATAACACCTAAGATGCTGTTGGAATTGAAGCATGATTAGCACTAGTAGAGCTCAAAAAAAAAAACGAAGGTATCGTTTTGATACTTTCGTTTTTTTAATTATATTAGGCATTTGCTAGATTAAGAACGTCTTCTTATTTGATCCAAGATGCTGTGTATTTCACTAATGTTTGCGTCAGGTCCAATCGTAATGCTTAGATCCCTCATACTTATATCCATACCCAAAACTTGAATGCTTATTCCACCTGGTGCATTCACGTTCAATGTGTTTTCTGGATTTGAGCCGACCTGATTCATGCCGTCTTGGTTTTGTCTCTCATTGTCTTTAGATGATCCACTTTTCCCCATATTCTCACCTCTTTACTGTTTCTAATTCCTACTATATGGAATATGTCTATAATCTGTATGGACAGGAGTGTATGAATAGGAAAATGTGTATTTTACCTAGTAGCCTAATTTAGTAGTCTTGTAACACAGGTTTCGATAATGGCAGCAAGTCCTGCGATTGCGAAAATCACAATAAGCGGTTCTGAAAGGGGCAAATAAAATTCATAAAGAAGATAAAGAAATCCCGTTGACCAAATCCCAGTACACCAATAACAACTTAATAGTTCACCAATCCATCTCCTTATCCCAGTTCCTTTAAGCTGAATATATTCTTCCACCGTTCCATCTGGTAGCTCTTCCTCAATCATCTCATGAAAGGGTCTGCGAATAAATTCGGTAATTTTATCAAACACCAATAGCCTAGTAAGTCGAAAACTTGCTAAACCAAGAAGAATAAACTCAAAAATAGTCAAGAATTCTCCTCCTTTCAAGTGGAAACCCGTTTGAATATCCTTTTTAATAAAATATGGTCACCACAACGATTACATGATGACCATTTGAATATTAGATTACGGCTTTCCAATGCCTTCATAATGAAATCCGATGTTTACAAGTTCTTGTTTGTTTAAAGCATTTCTTCCATCAAAGATGTAAGGTCGATTTACAGTACTTTTCACCTTCTGCCAATCTAAATTCAAATACTCATCCCAATCTGTAATTAAAACAATAGCATCCACACCATCTACTGCATCAAAAACATGATCAAACTGCTTCACACTAGGATTAGTAATGGTAACAATCGGATCATGCACGTTCACGGAACAGCCTTTACTTACAAGTTCGTCGATTACAACCAAACTTGGAGACTCCCTTGTATCATCTGTTCCTGGTTTAAAAGCTACCCCTAGTACTGCAATGCTCTTACCTTCCAAACCACCTATGTGCTTCTCAACCTTTTCTAAAAAGTAAAATGGCTGTGATTTATTAATCTCTTCTACTTCTTCAAGGATGGATAATATCATCCCCTCTTCCTTTGCAATCGTAATCAATGCACTGACATCTTTCGGAAAGCATGAACCACCATAACCTATCCCTGCTTTGAGGAAATGGGGTCCAATCCGATGATCGAGACCGATACCTTTTGAAATTTCGTCAATGTCCACCTGCATCATATCGCAAAGTCTTGCCAATTGATTGATAAAGGAGATTTTCAATGCGAGAAAGGAATTTGAAGCGTATTTTATCAGCTCTGCGGCGTTTGGAGTCGTTTCGACAATTGGAGATGTTTCAGAAACATATAATTGTCTCATCATCTCAAGCGCCTTTTTACTTGAACTGCCGATTACTACTCGATCTGGATGAAGGGCGTCATAAACGGCAGACCCCTCTCTTAAAAATTCAGGATTTGATACCACATCAAACGGGACCTTCCCGTTTTCGGCCTCAATTACTTCTTTTACTTTACTAGCTGTCCCGACTGGAACAGTACTTTTATTAATCACAACCTTGTACTTGTTCATATAGGTTCCAATCATCTTCGCTACTGAATACACAGCACTCAGATCTGCACTTCCGTCTTTTTTCTTCGGTGTTCCGACACAAATAAATATAAAGTCATTTTGTTGAATGGCTGTTTTTACATCGGTTGTAAACGATATATTGTTTTGGTTTAGATGCTTCCTTAATAATTCGGGTAGCCCTTTCTCATAAAAATGAAGCCTTCCCGCCGATAAAGCCTCTACTTTTTTTTCATCAATATCTAGGCCCGTAACCTTGTGTCCTTTCTCACATAATACTAGGCCTGTTGTTGTTCCGACATATCCTGTTCCAATGACTAAAACATTCACCTTTACTTCTCCTCTTCCCCTTGTTGTAATGTATATATTTTTTGTACAAGCCTTATATATTCAGCTTCTTTTGCAATATCAAAACGCTCACTGCTAACCTCAAGACCATATGCGGACTCTGATTGAAGCATGAGCTTGATTGCATCGGTTAGTTGAACTTCCGAACCGACACCAGGTTGGGTTTGTTCTAAGCATGCAAAGATGTTAGGCTTCAAAATATATCTTCCTGTTACAGCAAGATTCGAAGGTGGATTATTTTTCGGTTTTTCAACAATATCAGAAATTTTATACAAATGATCTTTTACCTGTTTCTCTACCTGAATGACTCCATAGCTTTTCAAATGGGTTTCATCAACCTTTTGTAAAGCTATAACATTTCTATCATATTCACGATAAGATTCTATTAACTCCTCTAATGGGTTTTGTTTAGTAGAAAGGTAGATTTCATCCGGTAGTAAAATGGCAAATGGGTCATTTCCGACAAAATCCTTTGCTAATGAGACCGCATGCCCTAGGCCCTTTGGATAGAACTGTCTCGTATAATAAATTTTCACCTTCGGAAGCTCCAACGTATTGAGGAGATGTTGTTTGTTTTGCTGTTCTAGAAATGCTTCTAATTCTAAGGATCGATCATAATAATCTACAATTAAATTTTTTGTACGTGAGACAATCATGAGGATTTGCTCAATACCTGCTTTCACAGCTTCTTCCACAATATAATCAATAGCCGGACGCCCTCCGATAGGGAGCATTTCTTTTGGAAGTACTTTCGTCATTGGTAATCCCCGTGTACCAAACCCTGCTGCAGGAATAATTGCCTTTTTTATCATTTAGTTGTCTCCCCCCTTCTGTTATTATTTAATTTATTCACGAGTTGTCTTAGAGGAAGTTGTCCACCTTAGAAAGGGCTAGTAAATGAGGCAAATGTATAAACGTTTTTTGCATAAAAAAACCACGGATTATTTTCCGTGGGGAACTTTTCACTATATCTTTTTTAATACTTATTCGTGCCTTCTATAGCATGTTGTGTTTCTTCTAGTCTACGAAGTCTTTCTTTTGCACGATGGAAATCTTTGTTTTCTGTTTCCCCTGAATTTTCTACCTCTCGTAATTGTTCTTTCGCTAGTAGTAAAATATTCTGAGCATACTGGAACCGCTCAAGGTCATCATTTCCTTGTGATTCGATTACAGCTTTCTCGGCTTCATCAACTGATCGTATAAATTGAAACGTTACATTTTCCATTAGCTTCTTCCCTTCAAAAAATAGTGGTACAAGACCTTCTTCCTGAATACACTGTTGAGACAAGTTTTTTCAAGGAGTGTAGAGCGTGGGAGTTCTTTTAAGTTATGTTTTATTAGGTCTCAGTCTAGCCGCACCAATTGGTCCTGTTAATGCTGCACAATTAGGGATAAAATTTGGGTTTTTACATGCCTGGTTAGTTGGTGTTGGTGCTGTACTAGCTGATGGGGTATATATGTTAATTGTCTATTTAGGCCAATACCCCATTTATTCAAACCTTCCTAAGGCTATTTGGATGTTTTGTCTTAATCTATACTGGGATTGAAGGCATGTTAAGTGCAGGAAAAATCAATTTGCAGAATTCCAGAAATCAAGAGCCTTCCTATAAAGCTTTTTTCTCCGGTTTTATGATGTCGATAACAAACCCCTTGACCATTTTATTCTGGCTAGGGATCTATGGCTCTGTATTGGCAAAAACAGCGACTACTTCAACCAATGGTGATCTTATCATTTACAGTGCTGCCATTTTCTGTGGTTTATTGCTTTGGGATGTAACAATGGCCACGATATCGAGTGGGTTCAGGAGGATTTTGACCTTACGTTTGTTAGCACTCATATCCATTGTGTCCGGCCTATCTCTCATTGGTTTTGGAATCTATTTTGGAATCCAAGGAGTAAAGTTTTTACTAAGTCATTAAGGTTTTTCAAGCTTTTCAAACAATGTACCCATACTTAAAGAATCTTTCTTTTTCCAGCCAGCATTCTTTATTAATGCAAAAACACCTATAACTAAGACAAATCCGAGACTAATAAAGAAGCCTGGACGAATTTCCTTACTATATAAAGTTCCACTAACTGCCAATAAAATAAACAACAATCCCAAATAATATTTCATTTTCCCAATAAATCTAGGCTTTAATAAGCGATTTGCGGACAGCAAGATAAACAGCCAATTATAAAGAAGCATAAGTCCTGCGCCAGTTGTAATATACTCGTATATACTATCAGGCATTAAAAGTGAGAATATAATGGAAGCAAGTAAGCCGGATGCAGTTAAAATAAACGCAGGTATAGGTACCTTTAATTTTCCTTTTTTCGAAAAGACCTTTGGGGCATCTCCATCCTCTGACAAATTCACCAAGATACTTGTTACCCCGTAGAGTGCTGCCACCATCGTCGAAAACCCACCTATAATGAGTGCCCCATTAAAAATATCAGCAACTAACGGAATATTATAATTATCCCATGCAACAACAAAGGTGCTTTCTTCGCCTGTAAAGACTTTCCATGACACAAGCATCACAGCAAGTCCAATTGAGCCTAAGTAAATAATCGTTAGTAGAAGCAGCATCACCTTTCCAGCTTTAGGTGCTTCGGTTTTATCTTTTAGCTGAGTCCCCATTAACCCCATCACTTCGATCCCACCAAAAGCATAAAATGCAAAAATCAAAGCAGACCAGAGCCCCAAAATACCTTTAGGAAAATACTCGGTTGGCATTTGAGGATCTCTTGTTCCATCAAGCGCACCGGTCACTGCCAAAACTCCAATGACAATAAACATAAGGATGGCAGAGATCTTGATGAGGGCAAAAATATTTTCCAATTTGTTTATTCCACTTGTACCGATTAACAGCACACCCAACCCTAACACACCACAAATGGCTGCAAATATCCAAAGAGGAATACTAGGAAACCAGAATTTGGTAAAAATCGACAAAGCTGTTAACTGACTCCCCATAATCAACATCTCTGCACTCCAGTAAATCCAACCGATACTAAAACCAGCCCATTTTCCAAAGGCTTGTTTGGCGTAAGTCCTAAACGCCCCGTTTTCAGCTTTATTTGCAGTCAATTTAGCCAAACCATCATACACAAAGTAAGTTCCAATTGCAGCGATGACAAACAGAATCAGTACGGCGGGTCCAGCTGTACGTATCCCAATACTGGACCCTAGAAAAAAACCTGTACCGATTGTACATCCAACACCAAATAGTGAGAGCTGCCACCATTTCATATTTTGATTTTTACTGTCTTTCCCCATCCTTTTTACCTCTTCATTTTTTGAAATAATGAATCTGTTCGAACCCGCTTAGGCGGCTTAATAAAAAATAAGACTAGAATAGCCGCTAGAGCTGATATACCGGCGACTGAAAAAAACAAGATATCATGTGAAAGCTTCATTAAAATGGCAAAAACAGGTGGCCCAACTGCAACTCCAATGAAGCGGGCACTACTATAGATGGATGTAATCGTACCTCTTTCATCTTTTTCAATACCATTCGTAATTAACGCATCTAAGCTTGGAAGGGCTATTCCAATCCCAATTCCACAAAAAACAAGAGCTACGAGAAAGACATATAAATTTTCGGTATAACAAATGGCAAAAACAGCGGCCGTTGAGACTAATATCCCGAAGAAAATAATCCATTTAATTGCATTCTTATCATCCCCTAGCTTCTTACCTGTGATAAAAGAAGCGAGACATAGTGCACCTAACGGAATAGCCAGGATGAGTCCCTTAATGATCCCGTCGATTCCGTATTTATCTTCTAAAATCGAAGACAGGAAGAAAAGCATGCCGAAAAGGATATACATACAGATAGTACCGACAATAAAAATACAGATTAGCCATCGTCCTTCTTCTTTTAATGTTCGAGTAATTTTCTTAAGAAAAAATTTAAAACCAGTAGTATCAACATCATTATTCTTTGGTGTGTGAACCATAAATTGAATCAACAGGATCGAAATCAAACAAAAAATCGGAAAAGCAAA
Organism: Ferdinandcohnia sp. QZ13; assembly: GCF_031324165.1. NCBI lineage: Bacteria > Bacillati > Bacillota > Bacilli > Caryophanales > Bacillaceae > Ferdinandcohnia > Ferdinandcohnia sp. QZ13. The sequence continues at coordinate 1,119,785 of NZ_JAVIVW010000001.1, forward strand.
AAAAGGCATATACCAAATCATGGCAGCTAGTATCGCACCTAATATTGGGCTAAGTACCTTTCCTAATGTATTGGATGTTTCAATTAATCCGAGTCCAGTATTCACATCCTTTTCACTTTTACACATATCCCCAATTAATGGTATAACAATTGGAAAAGCTCCTGCTGCTCCGACTCCTTGCAACAGTCTTCCTACTAAAATCAGGATATACGGACTTTCGAATAACCACGAGGCGAGTCCTGCAAGTAGACCTCCTATCCCGGCAATGATTAAGCTTGGGATAATCACTTTCTTTCTTCCAATTCGATCGGAAAGAAAGCCAGCTATCGGGATTAAAATAATCGCAACAACAGAGTAGATCGTAATAATTAAGCTTGATTGAAAAGATGAAATATCTAGTTCTTTTTCCATTATTGGTAATACAGGAATAAGCATAGAATTGCCCAAGGTCATGACTAATGGGATAGATGCAAGTGAAAGCACGCCCCATTTCTCTTTTTTCTGCATATCACTCTTCTCCTTCGGAATTCTATCTCAAATAGGAATACATATAGATTTTAGCTTCACCTGATACGTTGATAATATGTATGGAAAGGTTTATCATAGCTGGATTTGGGAAAATAATAAACTAAAATATAGTATCAGATACTAAAACCAGGTATAATAAGATAAGAGGAAAACATTTTTGATGCATTATGGAGGTAACAATGGAAGATTTAATTCAATTAGAAGGTAAAAATATTGTCGTTATGGGCGTAGCCAATGAAAGAAGCATTGCTTGGGGTGTTGCAGAGTCCCTTTATAAGGCTGGTGCTAAAGTCATTTATACGTATCGTCTTGATCGTTCACGTGAAAAATTAGAAAAATTATTAGAGAAATACAATTACCCCGCAGAAATGATTGTAAGATGTGATGTGAATAGCGATGAAAGCATCTCACAAGCTTTTACTGAAATTGGCGAAAAAGTAGGCACGATCCACGGATTAGTACACTCTGTGGCATTCGCCAACGCAGATGACCTAAAAGGTGATTTTATCGATACATCAAGAGATGGATATGCGTTTGCACAAGATACGAGTGCATATTCATTGGTTGCTGCAGCAAAAGCCGCGCGACCATATTTAGCAGAAGATGCTTCGATCCTAACAATGTCATATCTAGGTGCTGTACGTGCACTTCCTGGTTATAATGTGATGGGAATTGCAAAAGCTTCACTTGAAGCATGTGTGAGATATCTTACATTTGACCTTGGAAAAGATGGGGTTAGAATCAATGCAATATCAGCTGGTCCAATTCGAACATTAGCTGCTAAAGGTGTACCAGGCTTCAATGATATTATGAAAATGATTGAAGAAAAGGCGCCACTTAAGCGAAATGTGACAAAAGAAGATGTCGGTAACATGTCCATCGCCATGCTAAGCAATCTGTCACGAGGAGTGACCGGCGAAGTAATCTATGTTGATTCTGGCTATAATATTGTTGGATAAAAAAAACGAGGGCGAGACCACTTGATGGCTCGCCCTTTCTTCATTTAGAATTCTAAATCAAACCTTAATTCATCCACATACTCCCTAGAGCCGGTTACAATTAATCGGTCCCCAAGCTGAAGTTCTGTATCACCATGTGGAACAATTGAATCTTTGCCTCTAAAAATACGAACAAAGATGACATCTCCAGTAAACGGGAAATTTCGTAGCATGGTTCCATCATAGATACTATTGTTCATATCAATCTCATATAAGGACTGTTCTTGATTGGTAAGGATTGTCATAATACTCGGTACTTCAATCAACGCACGAAGTAAAGTATTGGTCGACATTAGTAAAGAGAATACCTCAATATTTTGATCTTTGAGTTCTTCACCAAGTGAACCTGATTCGATTCTGGCAATTACACGGTCTACTCCATTATCCTTTGCAAATTTAGCAATTTCAGCATTCTGCTGATCAGATCCCGTTGTAATTACTAAAATCTCCACATCAAACACATTTAACTTTTCAAGGGTTTCGATTGAATAATCGTCAAGACCTACAATATCAAACACAGAATCAGAATGCTTTTTATCAATCTTATCCTGGGTTGTATGATAAATCGTCGTATCATACAACTTGGAGTTCAACTCCCTTATCACAGGTAATGACATTTGGTTTGCACCAATAAAGGCAACCCGAATGACTGGTTCTTCGTCCACTTGCTTTGGAAAGAGCTTCTTAAACCCAATTGGCGAAACAATACTTGCAATAATCGCAACTAAAATCAATGCACCAGACATCCGATCATCAATAATCCCCATTTTCTCCCCAACAGTTGCTGCTGCAATGACAAGAGATAATGTTGATGTTAATAATGCACCGGCACCGATTGTCGTTCGCCAATCATACCAGCGTTTAATATAAAGAATCGGAACCATTTTTGAAATAACTAAAGCGATAAATAATAAGGGAATAAGCATTAATATTTTCGGATCCTGGAAAAGCGACCATATGTCGAGTTCCACCCCTATCATCACGAAGAAGATCGGAATTAAGAATCCATAACCAAATGAATCAAGCTGTTGCACCATTTCATGATTTGGTGACAATAATGAGACTAATACACCAGCTAAAAACGCGCCTAAAATATTCTCAGCACCAATCGTTTCAGAAAGAGCAACTAAAATCATGATGAGTGCAAAAATTGCTCTTGTTCCAATTTGAACGGTTCCCTTCGACATCGTTTCAAGGAAGGATCGGTTTTGAAACCTCTTCCCAACTAAATAGAGAAGTACCCCTGCACCAAATAAGATTAATAAGAGCCACATATTGCTCTCTCCGCCTCCGTAAATAGAGGCAAAAACAGCAAGTAAAATCATGGTAACAAGGTCAGCCACTACTGCGATTAGCAGGATAATCTGACCAATATTTGTTTTCATGATTTGAGCATCCTTAAGGGTGGGCACAACAACGCCTAAAGAAATTGTTGAGATAATTAAAGTCATTAAAAAGGCATTATCCGTGAATCCTGTCCAAACAAATAAATAGGATAACAGAAGCGATAATACAAAAATTCCTGTGAATACAATTAATGAAACGAGAAAAGTACTTGGAGCCTTTTTACCATTTGGTAGAGTTTGTTTCTTTTTGCCTCCTGCAAAAGCAGAAAAGTCAATTTCAACCCCACTTAAAAACATTAAAAAAATGAATCCTAATGTCGATAAAGTTTCAAGCCACATATCAGGTTCAACGACGTCAAACCCACTTTTCCCAATAATAATACCCATAATAATTTCTGCTACAACAACAGGGATTACCCGAAGTTTAAATCTATGTAATAACAGTGGTGTCAAGAAAGCCACCACCATCACTACGACTAATGATGTTAATGAAGCACCATGTTCCATGTTTTACCCCCAATATAATAAATTTTAAAATGACTAAACAAGATAGCCCATAAAAAAGGTTGCTAATCCAAAATAAATTAAAATACTAATAATGTCATTAATGGTGGTGATAAAAGGTCCCGACGCAACTGCAGGGTCTACCTTTAACCGATGCATAAGTAACGGTACAAGTGCACCAGCAAGCGTTGCTACAATCAATGTAATTAAAATTGAAAATCCAACTAATAATCCAAGAAAGAAGTCACCTTTCCAAAAATAAACAACGAACATTATTACCGTTCCACAAACGGCCCCAGTTATTACACCAGTCCCAGCTTCCCTTAGGATTAATAGCCATTTGTTTTCATCTTCATCCTCACCAATTGCAATTCGACGAACGGCAACAGCCAAAGCTTGTGTTCCAGTATTCCCTGCCATACCGGCAATTAATGGAATAAAAACAGCTAAAATGGCAACCTGATCTAATGTTGCTTCAAATCGCCCAATAAGGCTTGCAGTCAACATTCCGAGGAAAGATAAAATAATCAACCATGGCAATCTCTTTTTAGCGGATGTAAAAATATTTTTATCAGCTGAATCTACATCTGAAATACCCGCTAACTTCGAGTAATCATCAGACGCCTCTTCATCGATAACATCAATAATGTCATCTACGGTAATGATTCCTAATAAATGATTTTGAAAATCGATAACCGGAACTGCTAAGAAATTATAGTCTTTCATTTTTCGCGCGACTTCTTCTTGATCCTCACTAACTGACACGGATACAACACGGTCATTCATGATTTCAAGGATCATGGTATCATCATCACTAACAAGCAAATCACGGATAGAAATGACACCGACAAGTCGTTTTTCTTCATCAATTACATACACATAATAGATTGTTTCAGCACGAGGAGCCTCTTTTTTCAAGATGTACATGGCTGATTTTACGGTTTGATTAGCATGTATCGCAATATATTCGGTAGTCATGATACTACCTGCAGTATATTCCTCATAATGAAGAAGCTGTTTAATTTCCCCCGCAGCTTCATCATCCATAATTGTCAAATAGCTTGCAACCTGTTCCTTGTTTAATTCATTCAATACGTCAACTGCATCGTCGGCATACATTTGTGACAGCATATCCGCGACAAAGGTTGGTTCCATCTCTGATAAAAGCTCTTCATATTCATTCTCATCGATCTCAAGGTTTTCAAAAACCTCTGCCATTTCAGTTGGTGATAAAAAAAGATATACGCGCATTCTAGCATCTTTTGGTAACTTTGCATAGAATTTTGATCTTTCATATGGATGAATTTCTAAGAATATTTCTCGGAATTCGTCAATATTCTCATTTTCTAGCGCTGCCAGCAATTGTTCAGTTTCTAATTGCTGTTGCTCTTTTTCAGTTACTTCTTGTTGTAACATGTTCTTCCCCCCCTTACAACTTGAAAAACAAAATCTTAACATACATTTCATAAAATGTAACATACAACCATTTACTTTTTGTGGCAACTTGTATATCATTAATTTTTTAGTTTGCACGATGTAATGATTTGCAATCACTCAAAAATAAGCTAAGATAGAATTGGCTCATCAAAATGCGCAGGCGCGCATGGAGCTGGACTTCTACTTAAAAAATTGGATAATGATTTATACCCTGTTTTCTATAATATAAAACTCGTGCCTGATTAGAAAGGATTTTTATCCATGAATAAAGAAAATACTCCACAAAAAATTGATTATACATTGTTGTTTATTTTATTTCTAATGGCCATCGTTAGTGCCATCGCAATCCAAAGTTCACAGCCTTTTTTACCTGAAAAGCTTAAAAATATAAATTTCGCAGCCCAACAACTTCAATGGTATGTAATTGGAATTTTTGCTATCATCGGGACAATGGTTATTGATTTTGACCGTTTTAAAATGATTTCCTGGTACTTATATGGATTTGGGATGGTTTTATTATTTGGTCTCTTTTTAGAAAAATTCATTAGCGTTCCCTTTGCTCAAACAATCAAAGGAGCTACTGCCTGGTACTCCTTCCCTGGTTTAGGAAGTTTCCAGCCTTCAGAATTAATGAAAATCATTATGATTATTGTGTTAAGCAAAATAATAGCTGATCATCGTGAAAACTACCCGATTAATACGGTAAGGGATGATTTACTATTAATTGGTAAATTTATAGTAACATCCCTTCCACCCATTTTTCTACTCTACAAACAACCGGACATGGGAATGATTATGGTCTTTATGTCAATCATTGCAACAATGATTCTTGTTGCAGGTATTAAATGGAGAATTATTTTGACCGTTGTTTTTACGGCTGTTTTTGCAATTTCGTTAGGAGTTTTCCTATACTTTAACTTTCCGGACTTTTTCTTTGAGTACATTATAGAAGACTACCAGATGAATCGTTTTTATGGCTGGCTCGCTCCTTTTGCTACTGCCAGTAACGAGGGGCATCAGTTGGTTCGCTCCCTCCTCGCCATTGGGTCTGGCCAATTACATGGCAAAGGTTTTCAGGAATCTGAGGTTACGATTCCTGAAGGACACACCGATTTTATTTTTGCGGTGATTGCCGAACAATTTGGATTCATTGGAACAAGTATTATTATTTCCTTATTCTTCTTATTAATCTATCGAATGATTCATATTGCACTTGAAAGTCACGATCCATATGGTAGTTACTTATGTGCAGGTGTGATTGGAATGATCACTTTCCAAGTATTTCAAAACGTTGGAATGACAGTCGGAATCCTACCAATTACGGGCCTTCCATTACCGTTCATTAGCTATGGAGGTAGCTCCCTTGCCACCTATATGATCGCAATCGGGATTGTGCTGAATGTTCGTTCGAGAACGAAGAAGTTTATGTTTGACTGACATCATTCAGTTGGGATTAACCCCCAACTATATGATATTGTAGCCCCCGCGGATGCCACGATTTTACAAGGGAATTTTTCGAGCAGTAAGTTCAAAGACTAAAAACGCCACATCCTGTGGCAACGTCTTTATACCCACTCCTATAGGCCTAAAAGTCGGACACGAATACGCCAAAAGCGTATTTGATTTTATAGAAATAAAATCACGTTATTCTTCTTATAATAGATGGAGGAGTGACGTGATTTTTTTGTAAAGAGGTGCTATTGATGAAAATAGATGTAATCGGTGACATTCATGGTTGTTATCAGGAGTTAAAAGAATTAACGACAAAACTTGGTTATTCGTGGGAGACTGGTATTCCGATACATAATGACCGTGTACTAGCATTTGTGGGAGACTTAACAGATCGTGGTCCAGCATCATTAAAGGTGATAGAAACTGTGTACAGGCTAGTTGTTCAGGAGAAAAAAGCCTACTATGTGCCAGGAAATCACTGTAATAAGCTATATCGATATTTTCTTGGGAATAAGGTTCAGGCTACACATGGCTTGGAAACAACAGTGGCTGAATATGAGGTCTTGGATAAAAAGAAACAAGAAGCAATTCGAAGTCAGTTTATTGAATTGTATGAAATGGCCCCGCTTTATGAAAGACTAGATGGAGGAAAGTTAGTCATTGCCCATGCGGGAATTCGTGAGGATTATATTGGACGCAATGATAAAAAGGTAAAAACATTTGTATTGTATGGAGATATTACTGGCAAAAACAACCCTGATGGAACACCTGAAAGACGGGATTGGGCAAAACAATATAAGGGCTCATCATGGATTGTATATGGACACACGCCTGTAAAGGATCCGAGGTGGGTAAATCATACAGTAAATATCGATACAGGCTGCGTGTTTGGCGGAAGTTTAACAGCATTAAAATATCCAGAGATGGAGACTGTCTCAGTGCCGTCCTCTATGCCACTTGTGTCAGAGAAGTTTCGGGAAATTGGGTAAGTGGTATGGAGCAATTAGATAAAAGGTTAGGAGTACGATAATGAACCAAGCGCTTCCTATTCCCTTTTGTACGGTTTCTTAGAGTACGACGCGTTTCGCTTGTTGGGTATCATTTGGACAGGTTTGTAGTATATCATTTATCATTTTTCCGCTTGTTGATATACTGATGATGTCGTTTGCTGTATATCAACTATTGCTTTTTTCGGCTCGATGATATACCGCTAAACCTATGTCAATACCCCCTTAACGCAAAAGCGACCTCACAAGGTCGCTTTTTCCAATAACTCTCTCATATCTTCCGGCAATTCCGCATAAAAGACTACTTCTTTTTGATACATGGGATGCCAAAAACGTAGCTCTCGGCAATGAAGTGCTTGCCTTTCAATCTCAACGCGTAATCCCCCATACAAATCATCGCCAACAATCGGATGACCGATATGAGAAAGATGAACGCGAATCTGATGGGTTCTCCCTGTTTCAAGTTTAAGTTGCACTAGTGTACAAATACCAAACTCCTGCACCACTTGAAAATGGGTAACCGCCCTCTGACCATCCTCACGCACTTGCCGTTCAATAATGCTATCATCCTTCCGCCCAATCGGAGCATCTATCGTCCCGGAATCCTTCTCTAATTTACCATGTACCACGGCTTCATATGTCCTCTTTAGTCTTCCAGCCTTTTGTTGCTCTGATAAGAGATGGTGGATATGACGATGCTTTGCGACGAGCAGCAACCCGGATGTATCACGATCAAGGCGATTGACTAAATGAACCGTCACATCAAGGTCGTTTGATTGATAATAATACAAAAGTGCATTCGCTAAGCTTCGAGTCGGACTCTCCCGGGATGGGATTGATTGCTGGTATGGTGGTTTGTTTACAACCAATACGTAAGGATCTTCATATACTATCTGTAATGGTAGATTTTCAGGCTTTAGCTCTGGGCTTGGTTTCTCAGGAGGAAAAACCACTTTCAGAACCTCGCCTTCCATTAAACGATGGCGTACCGTAACAGGTTTTCCATTTATAAAAATCCCGCCACCTGCGAACTTAATATCGGTTAGGGCTGTTTTTGAAATAGCCTGCTCTTTTAAAAACTCTCTAACTAGTTTTCCAGTATCTTGTGATGATATTGTCCACTCTAATGTAAAAGCATCCACAGTCCTATATCCCTTCACTAATCGGAAATAAACGAATCACGAACCCTTTTCCAGAATGGGAATGGGCGAAACCGAGCAAAGCGTACTTTTTCAGGTGCTACGCGGCATTGAATCGATTTAACATCCTTGTGTAATAGGGTTAAATGGTCAATCGTAATGTGAAAATCCACGTCATTCACTGGTTTCATGACAATCGTATGATGATTCGGTAAAATTAAAGGTGAACCCACCGTTCGGAATACACGATTATTAATTGAAGCCATTTCCGCAACCTGGATAGCCTCAATTGACGGATGTAAAATGGCGCCACCAAGCGCTTTGTTATATGCCGTACTTCCTGAAGGTGTCGAAATACATAGTCCATCCCCGCGAAACGTTTCAAAAAGCTGTCCTTTGATTTCAAGGTCCATCACAAGTGAACCTTCTACGCTTTTTACCGTACATTCATTTAAGGCAAGATATCTCGATTCCCGTCCCCCATTAATATAGCGAATATACACCTCAAGTAATGGATATTCGACTACCTGATAAGGGGTTTTAGCGATGGCAATCACGAGTTTCTCTATTTCTTCTGGAACCCAGTCAGCATAAAACCCTAGATGACCTGTGTGTATACCAACAAAGGCTGTTTTATCTAAACGGCTACGGTAACGGTGAAAGGCATATAAAAGAGTTCCATCTCCTCCGACAGTTACGACAATATCTGGTTGATCCTCGTCATATGTGAGCCCGAAGTCCATTAAATATGTTTTTATTTTTTGCATTAATGTATTCGAGTTCGAGTCACCTCTCGAAGTTACAGCAAATTTCATGTTTTACACCCTATCTATTAAGAATTAGCAGAATCCTTGTTATCCGTTTTTCGAGAAAAAATAGCTTGTGCTTCTTGGATTTCGCCACGTATTTTAGACATTTCCTCATCAAGTAGAAAAGCAGCCTCCGCCGCACGCTGTAAGCGATGCTCAATTTCTTCAGGAAATCTGCCTTTATATTTATAGTTTAAAGAATGCTCGATCGTTGCCCAAAAATTCATTGCAAGAGTACGAACCTGGATTTCGACTAAAATTTTCTTCTCACCATCAATGGTTTGAACAGGATACTGGATCACGAGATGATATGAGCGATATCCACTTTCTTTTTTTTGTGAAATATAGTCACGTTCTTCAATGATATCTAAATCATTTCGTATCCGTAACAATTCAACAACACGCTTGATATCATCTACAAATTGACACATCATTCGCAAGCCTGCAATGTCTTGCATCTCTTCTTCGATTTTATCGAGCGGAATGTTTTTCTTCATTGCTTTATCCAAAATACTAGGGATGGGTTTTACTCTTCCTGTTACAAATTCAATTGGGGAATGGGTACCTTGCATTTCGAATTGGGTTCTCATTCCTTTAAGCTTTATTTTTAGCTCGTCAACAGCTTGCTTGTATGGAGCCAAAAAAAGATCCCAGTCTTTACTCATGATAGTCCCCCGTTTTTCTAAACTTAGGATAAAAATGTCTTCTCAACGACCTCGACCATATCATCTCCATAGTTGGCATTACCTTCAATGTTTTGTAAAAGGTACTCCAATTCAGGAATGATATCAATCAATTCGAGTTCGTTGTCTTCGAGGTGTAAAATTACTTTTTGTTTTTCGGAAATAACATTTTTTAATGATGGCCAGACAGCTGATGGCAAACTCACATATATAAATTCCTGCTCATTTTCAAGCTTGTAAATGAATGCTAGTGAATCGGAATCAACCAGCATTTGACCAGTGGCACTCAATCCGTCCGTGTCAAAGTCTGTATGCTCCGCCTTAAGCTCTAACCTGCCGTTAGAATAATTAAATTGACTAATTTCGATATGCTTCTGCATCAGTAATCTCCTTTTCTCAATTCCAAATCCACACCTATTTTATCATATGTACATCGATTCGTTAAAGAAACTGCTAATCAATTCCTAAAAAAGTCACACCTCATGATATAATAAAAACAAATTGTTGAAAAGGACGATGAAAATGTCACAAGAGCTTGAAATTGAATTTAAAAATTTGCTAGAAGAAAATGAATATCATCGATTACTTTCTGCCTTCTCAATCGACGATGAGAAAAAAGTAATCCAAGAAAATTTTTATTTCGATACAGCTCAGTTTTCCTTAAAAAACCAGGGGGCTGCCCTCCGTATTCGTGAAAAGAATGGAACATATACACTCACATTAAAACAGCCCGTTCCCCGTGGATTACTAGAGACGCATCAAGTTTTAACAGGAGAAGAAGCCAAGCAAATGCTTGATGGTGGTCCTATCATCGATGGTGAGGTTTCTACCATTTTAAAAACACTCTCTATTAACCCAATGGATGTTACATTTTATGGCTCTCTAAAAACGAAACGAGCTGAAGTAGAATATAAAAAGGGCTTACTCGTCTTGGATAAGAGTTACTATTTAAACCGTTGCGATTTCGAGGTAGAATATGAAGTAACGGATGAAGTAATCGGTAAAGAAATTTTTAATGAACTACTATTACAACACAATATACCAATTCGTAAAACTGATAATAAAATTCGTAGGTTTTATGATCGTAAAAAACAAATTCTACTAGGAGAGGAACACAGTTGAAAATAGATTTTAAAGTACTAATGGAGCTTCAAGCGTTACGAAATGTTTCAACAACAAATTCACCGACGGTGAGTAATGATGAGTCCATTTTTAAGGACATGCTGTTACAGCTGCTATCTAATTCATCTGGTGCGCCAACAGAAAGTATTCGTTCGAAAGTTGATCTCTCATCTTTATATAGCAACAAACATTATATGCCACTCAATATATCGAATTCTCAAGTTGCACCTATATCCAGTAACTATGATGACTTGATTCAACAGGCGGCACAAAAACATAATGTGGATCCACGTTTAATTAGCTCTGTTATTAAGCACGAGTCCAATTTCAATCCGAATGCAAAAAGTCATGCCGGCGCCACTGGCCTAATGCAGCTAATGCCTGCAACAGCCCGAGGATTGGGAGTCACCGATATCACAGATCCAACTCAAAATATTGAAGCAGGAACGAAATACCTCCGAAATATGCTAGATCGCTATAACGGAAATGTATCACTAGCTTTAGCTGCATATAATGCTGGACCAGGAAATGTTGATAAATTTGGTGGAATCCCACCCTTTAAAGAAACACAAAACTATGTAAGAAAAGTAACAGAAACCTATCTCGGATAATAAAAGTTCTCCCACATCAAGGGGAGAACTTTTTCATTTCGAGCAACTTTATTTCGATTCCATAAATTTCATTCCCCTAAAAAGTGCGCTTTATTTGAGTTAAATCTCGTCCATTGATAAAATGTTAATACATTCAACATATGATATACACTCCTTGCGAGTAGAAAGGGGGTAAGGTCTTGAAACAAACTGATAATATGGGATTCAAACATTCATCTAGTAATCGACCGTTGGAAATCTATATGTTTGTAGATCCACTATGTCCTGATTGTTGGGCATTGGAACCCATTTTAAAAAAGCTAACAATTGAATATGGAAAGTATTTTACGATTCGCCATATTTTAAGTGGCCGCCTTGCTTCCTTGAATATTCAAAAGAGGAAAAAGCCTGCTGATATGGCTCAAGTGTGGGAACGCACTGCTAGTCGATCAGGAATGTCTTGTGACGGAACCCTATGGCTTGAAAATCCGATTTCTGCTCCTCATTCTGTTTCCATTGCGATTAAAGCTGCAGAACTACAAGGAAAAAAAGCAGGAATCCGTTTTTTACGAAAACTCCAGGAAAATCTTTTTCTTGAAAAACGGGATATTTCAGACGCTGAAGTATTATATGCATGTGCAGATGAGGTTGGTCTTGATGTTAACGAATTTAAAAGCGATCTTCATTCATCTAGTGCTGCAAAAGCATTCCAATGCGATTTAAAAATCACATCTGAAATGGAAGTTGAGGAAATTCCGACACTTGTTTTCTTTAATGAGAACATTGAAGAGGAAGGTCTGAAAATAACCGGTTGCTATCCATATGAAATGTATGTTCATATTATTTACGATATGCTCGGCGAAAAAATAGAACCCACTCCACCCCCGCCATTGGAGGATTTCTTAAAATACTTTAAATTTGTTGCCTCTAAGGAAATTTCAGTACTGTACGATTTGCCTATACCAGAAGTCGAACGTGAAATGAAAAAGCTTATATTAAAGCAAAAAGTGGAACAAGTTCCTGTTAAATACGGAACCTTCTGGAGATATATAGAATAAAAGCGCAAGCGCATTGGGGTGAACGTCTACTAAATACTGCCACGTCCTGTGGCAAACGTAGACTTCAGCACTTCCTGTGCAAGTCCGACCAGCATAAGAAAAGCCGGCGAAAAGGATGCTTTTTATCCTTCTTGACGGATTGGCTAGACCAAAGAGGGGCTATTCGCTGGAGCTAGATATAGAATAACGAAAAAGACTTGGAATCCATTTGATCCAAGTCTTTTTTCTATATATTTCAATAAAGGGGATGGGAGAAATTTCACTTCAAACAAAGGGGTGTTGTTTGTGTGATTACTTCTTGATTACATAATAGCAAGGTTGATAACCAGTTTCAACTATTTGTACATTTTTTCACAAAGTTGTCAAATTCCTATTCTTAAAGTAGATGCTTGGACATAAATATAAAGTATAGGTCAAAATACGATGAATTGACATTCATTTGTACGGAGGGTGTAAAGATGAGGAGAATCGGATTGATCATTGGGACTTTCATGATCATCATCACGTTTGGATTAAATATATTGGGATTAATGAAATTAATTCCCCTATATATCACAACCCCTCTTTTATTTCTTTCATTCCTTGTCACATTCGTTATTTATAATAATCGAAATCGTTTCAGGGGGTTTCGCTCATAGTAAAGGGCATCCAAATTGGATGCCCCCGACTGTTGACAAACGCTCGCATACTTCGTTGCTTGCCTCTCTCGTCCGCTCATGAAGGCAACTTCTATTCGCGTCTCCGATCGGCTGCGCGCCTTGTCTGACAAGCGTTTTCAAGTCAGTCTGGGGAAAGTAATTTTACTCTAGATATCCTGTAAAAAAACAGGTAGACAAATTGGATGCCCCCTTTTGTTTATTGCTTTTCTAATAATTTTTCCATTTCAGCTAGTTTAGCTTCGAATACTTTACATGCTTCTTTAATTGGGTCTGCAGAAGTCATGTCCACACCTGCATTTTTCAGGACTTCAATTGGATAGTTAGAGTTTCCTGCTTTTAGGAAGTTGTTAATATAACGGTCAACAGCAGGCTTACCCTCTTCTAGGATTTGCTTACTTAAAGCAGTTGCAGCACTAAAGCCTGTTGCGTATTGGTAGACGTAATAATTGTAGTAGAAATGTGGAATGCGGGACCATTCTAAACCAATTTCCTCATCTACAACAATATTTGGACCAAAGTATTTTTTATTAAGTTCATAATACATTTCGGTAAACAAATCAGGTGTTAATGCAACACCCTCTTGTGCTTTCATATGAATCATATGTTCAAATTCAGCAAACATGGTCTGACGGAATACTGTTCCTCTAAAGCCTTCAAGCTGGTGATTTAAAATATATAATCTCTCTTGATCATCATCAAGAGTTTTTAATAAATAATCTCCCAAGAGTGCTTCATTACAAGTAGACGCCACTTCCGCAACAAAGATAGAATAATTTCCATACGTATACGGCTGATTATTTCTTGTATAGTAACTATGAACGGAGTGACCAAATTCATGGGCTAATGTAAATAGATTGTTCACATTGTCTTGCCAGTTCATAAGGATATAAGGATTTGTACCATAGGTTCCTGATGAATATGCACCACTTCGTTTTCCTTTATTCTCGTGAATGTCCACCCAACGATTCTCAAAGCCTTCTCTTAAAACATTTAGATAATCCTCACCCAATGGTGCAAGCCCTTTTAGGATATAATCCTTTGCTTCCTCATAGGAAACTTCCATTTTTACATCTTTTACAAGTGGTGTATAAAGGTCATACATATGAAGCTCATCCACACCAAGTGCCTTTTTGCGAAGGTCGACATAGCGATGTAACAGCGGCAATTGTTCGTTGATCGTATTCACAAGATTATCATAAACGGTCTCAGGAATATTATTGCTGCTCAAGGCTGCTTCGCGAGCAGACTTATAATTGCGAACTCGCGCATTAAAGTTATCCTTTTTAACCGTTCCACTTAATGTACTGCCAAACGTATTTTTAAATTTGCCGTATGTGTCATAGACGGATTTAAATGCTTCTTCTCTTACGCGTCGATCTGAACTTTCAAGGAAGTTAATATAACGACCATGTGTAATTTCAACCTCTTCCCCATTCTCATCTTTGATGGTTGGGAAAGTTAAATCGGCGTTGTTTAGCATTCCAAAGGTATTGCTTGAAGAATCCATTACCTCATAGGCTTGTGCAAGCAACGCCTCTTCTTTTGCAGATAAAACATGCGGGCGTTCACGGTTGATATCGTTTAAAGCATGCTCGTAAACCTTCAATTCTTCGTTTTCGGATAGGAAAGATTTAATTGTTTCCTCATCGATAGAAAGGATTTCAGGAACAATAAATGAAAGTGCACTTCCTACTTGTGTATATAGATTTGTTGCACGATCATATAAACCTTGATATAACGAATTTGAAGTATCTTGGTCATTACGCATATGTGCATATGTATAAAGTTTCCCCATTCGTAAAGAAATCGCATCTTGATAAGCTAATGCCTTATAAAGCTTATCCGCAGATTCACCAAGCTTTCCTTGGAATTCTTCAATTCCAGAAATCATCTCTTTTACTTCAGTAAATTCCTTTTCCCACTCAGCATCTGAAGCAAAAATATCTTCTAATCTCCATGTATCCTGCTCGGCAATTTCATTCCGATTCGGGAGTTTCTTTACAGTTGATTGTTCTGCCATTTAAAAGACCTCCTATTTCCTATTCACTAAAAAGTATTCGATACCCTTTTGATTATCTCCTTTTTTATTCAAAAAGTTCAAGTTTTTTGAATTCAACCTCGACTCAAATCTCTACCAATATTATCTTGTACAAATCCATTTTCTTCATGCTTTCCAACACTTGCCAGCACTTTTTCGTCCATAGCACTTGCTCTATCCAAACTCATTGGAATAATAAAATCCCTTGTTTTTTCATATTTTGTTTTAGACATTTTTTTCAGACTGCCTGCTTTCACCAATACCTGTAAGTACTCCTCAACCGCTAGTGAATACTGAGTATGAGACACCAACGGCAACTGTCTAATCACAATCTCTTTTGTATCAATTCGCTTTGAGATGACCTCCATTATTGTAGAAAAAAAGAAAGGTTCCCCTTTACGAAGTTGAAGCAAGAGATCAAGCAAAATCCACATTTGCCAAATCATTGGTGGTGTGTGAAACCAGTAGCTTGATGGAACAGGTAATCCCGCTTCACCCGGTAAATAAGCTGGCGGTATTCGCTTTTGATAAAGTGTGGTCAAAAATGAGGTAAGATGGTTGGAGTTGTATATGGAGTAACTTGCTCTCCACTTTTGTTTTTTTCTCCTCCAAACATGTTGCAAGGTAAATGTATGATTGCCTGGTTCTAACAGGTTTAAGAAGGAAACCCCTTTTTCTTTATAAAAATAAATCGAGCAAAAGATCTCACCTGTTGTAAACGGATGAAGATTAGAGAGTTTAACAAATGTAGAAGTATCTGGGCAGTAATAAAGGATACACGGTTGGATTGGTTGATTGAAAGAGGTGGCAAAGAGCCATTGAAATGGTGAAAGTTTTACAGAGTGGGTAGACATACGCTTAAACCATTTCGCACCTAAAATCCAAATAGGCACAATACCTTCTTTCTTATAAGAATCGGATCTCTTTTTAAATAAGGGATAATCAAGTTGGGAGCATTGGTACTCAATTGCGAAGCGTTTGTTAGAGGTGGTTACTAAGAGGTCTGGACGTTGTGAAATCTCCGGTAAAAACGGCTCAAGTTTAACATCATAGCCTTGGGTCTGAAACCATTGGAAAAGCTGTCGTTTTCCCGCGAGGTGGTACTCGGATTCTGGTTCTGATTTAACCGTACATTCTACTCCTTTTAGATGTGCAAAATGTGGAGTCTTTTTCAAGCCTGCCTTAAGCTGGACTTTGCTTTGGCATGCCGGACAATGAAATGTCACATGGCTGCGAAGCTCAAGCAAATCGGAACGCTCCCATTTTTCCACGAGTGATAGGTATTCACCGTTTTCACGTAATGCAACAAACACGGCATCATCTCCTTTTTATAGTTAACAGTTGCTTCTTTAAAATAGCATAGAAAATCAGGTTGTACAATTTAAAAATTTTGAACATTTCTCCACAGTTCAAAAGCGCAAGCGCCTTTATTAGAACGTCTACTAAATACTGCCACGTCCTGTGGCAAACGTAGCCGTCAGCACTTCCTCGAAAATGCAAGCATTTTCTTCGTCCGATGATTATGCTGTCGAAGCTTTCCTTGTCCTGTGCAAGTCCGACAAGCATAAGGCGAGCGCCGCCAGAAGGTGCTTCTTGCCTTCCGAAGCGATTAACTAGACCAGAGAGGGGCTTGGCGCTGGAGCTGGACTTGGATACACCCAATAAAAGTGTTCCACAATGATAAATTTTATCATTTCCTTTCCACACAAAAAAAGCCGATTCCAAAACTGAAATCGACTTAGCTTATAGCGAGAAATATTTAACCAATTCATTTAACGCATTCTCATGGATAATTTTTTTACCATACTCTTCAATTCTATGAATAGACATTGCCGACTCTTGCCCATACTCCAACACAACGCTAAGCATATCTTCAAGTTCATCCTCAGTGTAGATTTCCTCGTTGAAATCGATAAATAAGTAGTACTTATTTTCGAAGGAGTACAAGGAATTACTTAATCCCTCAAGCTGGATACGATGTGCTAACGAAATAACATCCTCAAAATCTTGGAATCGAATTAAAAATTGGAAGGTTTCTTCCTCAAATTCTTCAATAAAATCTTTATCCTCGTATTTTGAATGAAATTGTTGATCAAGTAAAGATTCAATCTTTTCATCAACTGGAATTTTATCGTCACCAACAGGAAGCTCATATTTATTTCCATCTTTTGAAAGCTGTGCGCGTGTCACAAGAACTTCTAGCCCTTTTTCTAACGCCTGGACTTGGATCCATAGTGGACCATCAATCGTGAATTCTTCTTCCTGATGAATTTCATCCATCATTTCCCAGAAAAGCTCTTCACTTCGCTCACGGTTATACCAAATTTCTTCGCGTTCAAATCCGCGTTGTTCTATGTCATTATATGAAATATAGAATTTTACTGTATATTCGTTGATTCGTTCGATTTCCATTACAGAACCTCTCCCTTCTTGCTCAGATTTTGAAGGGACGTTATACCCCCGAGCCAGATGCTCTTTTATTCACTTTTCCCATAATTGTTGTAGAATAACCTACAGATAAGAAAAAAGTCTATATCTTGTACTTTTATTTTATGTTAAAAGATATGAGAATGGAAATAAAAAAGGTTAATTTTTAAAAAACAGTTGTTTAGCCCGGTTTTCCATGCAAAAAGAAGCATGAATTAAGGTTAAGTCATTTCGGGTAGCTTCTGTTTTATGTACCATTATAATATGAAACGCGTCAGAAAACGAGTAAAATGTCCTATTAAACAAAAAAACTTCTACGTTTTTACAGTAGAAGTTTCTCGATGTTAGTTTACTAAGCGTTGTGCTTCTTTCAGTTGGAAGGTACGAACTTTCCTTGGTAAAAACCTGCGGATTTCGTCCTCATTATATCCTACCTGAAGTCTCTTCTCATCAATAATAATTGGTCGACGAAGAAGGCCAGGATTTTCTTGTATTAATTTGTATAAATCCTGAAGAGGCATTGTCTCCAGATTTACATTTAATTTTTGGAAAACTTTCGAACGAGTTGAAATAATCTCATCTGTTCCATCTTCCGTCATACGTAAAATTTCTTTGATCTCTTCGATTGAAAGAGAATCTGAAATAATATTTCTTTCTTGATATGGAATTTGATTTTCCTCTAACCATGACTTCGCTTTACGGCAAGAAGTACAGCTTGGAGAAGTATAAAGAGTAACCATTAACCTTATCACTCCCTTAAAAAGTAGATTATTACTTAACAATCAGCATGATTGGTCATGGATGTGTATACTAAATTAAAATTAGTTTAATTAAGTAATTTCTTTAATTATTATACCTCAAATTTTCTGAGAAAGATAGACAATTTTGAAGAAAACTTATAAATCATTAAAACCTTGATACATCTATAGTTCTAAATAGAAAAGCAATAGGAATGACTAGTCCCTATTGCCTCAAAAGTCACACATTTTTTAAGATGTCCCGATTATCATTATTGTCGTTAAATGATAATACTTGACTAACATCCTGATAAGATTCCCCATAAAATTCTTTATCTTTATATTTGTGGATTTCTTCATATGTTTTTTTCATGGCTTCATAAATAAGTTCCTCAGATTGATTTGAAGGTGACCAATACAATATTTCCATTTGGTTACGTTCATTTGTTGCCAATGATTTGCGTTCGTAACCAATTGAGGTTGCATGCTCAAAACCTTCCCGTTTGTAGAACCTTAGTCTTTTTTCAGTATCTGAGTCCTCATAGTTAACGGGTTCAACCTCAAGGATTATTGGTTTACCCTTTTTCTTTAACTTTTCGATGAGCTTATGTCCTAAGCCTTGTCCTCGAGATTCTTTTGAAACAAAAAGGTAATCGATAAATATAAAGCTGTCTAACTCAGCATACATCAGAACATGGAAAGGACCTTCATCTTTGTAATAAATATCCCCTTTTTCCTTCAATAGTGTTTCCATATGTTCTTTTGATTTCATTTCTTCAATGGGAAAATACTGATTTAATTTTTCGTACCAATTCATACCTCTACTCCTTGTATTTTTAATCGGACATCCTTAGTGTATGCAAATGAAAAGAGATTGTTCCCATTTTCATTATTCCCTCTTTTAATAATACTTCACTTGGAATAGAATAGAAGTAAGGAAGACGTTTTCATTAAGGGGGATATTCATGGCAAGCTACATAATGGATTTAGGTCTAATTGCTGTTTTAGTCATTGGAATTACTGCTTTGATGGGTGTTATGGCAAATGGTGTGGGAGAACGAGTTTTTGGCGGTAAGTCTGGAACAGATATCGTTAACCGTGATTCTCATGTGAAAACTGGTTGGAAAAACGTAGGCGGACGAAAAAAATAAAAAAATGGCTGGTCCCAAAGTCGATTGGGCCAGCCATTTTTTTGTCTAGCTTCAGGCGCCATCGGCTCTCTGGTCTAAGCCGATAGACCGGCGCCTTACGCTTTTCTTACTATGGCGTGTAATCCACACCTTTTGTATACGTGTTTGCGGCGTTCCAAAGTAAAAACTCATGTATGCCTTGGTCTTGCAATCCTTTTATTTGTGCTTCTATTTCTGTCTTTCCATAGACTGTATAGTTTCCCTTTCCAAGCCAACTTGCTGTAAAGTCCTGAAGCCATGGTCTCGATATGGGTCTGTTTTCGATTTGATTAAGCTTATGGTTTTCAACCTTGGCATATTCAGAAACTAAGCGATATGGTTCTAAGTCGGGGTGTGCAATACCAAAATATGATGTCCAGTGACTTGGGTAAATCATGGAAGAGATCACATCGACATGCTCAGATATCTTAGAGAAGTTTTGGCCAATTCCAGGTGCTTCAGGTAATGTTGCCGTATATCCAAAAATATCAACTGAAACTTTGATATTATATGGCTCTAATTTTTCTTTTGCATATGCTACAAAATCCGTCACAGCAGCAACACGTTTTTGCACATTATCTAGGTTTGCTTTTTCGTATTCCCCCATGCCATAAGTTAAGGAACCATCACGTTTCTCAAATCCTTCTGGAAAACGAACATAGTCAAATTGAATCTCTTGGAATCCAAGCTTTGCCGCTTCAATTGCAATCCCAACGTTGTGATCCCAAACTTCTTTTAAGAAAGGATTCACAAATGCTTCCCCTCGTCCATTCGTCCAAACCTTATCGCCTTCTTTAAAGGATAGATCCGGTCTCCGCTTAGCTAATACTGAATCCTTAAACACAACAACCCTGGCGATTGGATAGATTTGCTTTTCCTCAAGCTTTTTAAGTAAGGCAGTTGGATCTTTAATATAATCCTTACTTATCCCTTGATATTTTGAGCCCTGTGGAGGTACGTATGTCAAATATCCGAAGTCGTCCTTAACATCTATTACCATTGCATTTAGGTCAGTCTCATCAATAAATTGGACGAGTCGTGGAAAACGGTCCCCACCCGCAGAATGTGCTGAAACATAAATTCCTCTAATTGCGTCAGGATATTCAAATTGATAGCCTGAATCAAATTCAAACCGGGTCACCATTTCTGGGATCTCTTTTTTGGTTATGACCAATTTACTTGCAGGATGTGATTCCATCATAAAAATTTTATTTTCAGCAAAGCCTGTATCATTTGCATATACTATGCCTAATCCGATTAATGCGATAAACAATAGAAAAGAAATAAATTTTTTCATGCTTTCCTCCTTCCTTTCCACTTATTACTTACAGTTTATATGAACTTTTCAGAAAATCATACAAAATTAGACAAACTTTTCATAATCTTTTTGTTTATTCAATTGTATGAGTGGGTTTGTCTTTATATTTATATTCTTCTAATAAACCCATCTGATATTAATGGTAAATCTAATCAAAATAAAAAATGGCCCTTTAGGCCATTTAGCTGTACTTCGCTTTATATTCTTTGTATTCTTTTTCCGAGCAAGCGACAAGATGTCCCGGTTTAATTTCTCGGAGTTTTATCTCTTCATTTTCTGAATATCCATGTTCTTTTGGATCGTAAATAAGTCTTTTTCGATTTCGTTCATAATCTGGGTCTGGCAATGGAATTGCTGATAACAATGATTTTGTATATGGATGGATGGGGTTTGAATATAAGTCGTTCGCATCTGCAAGCTCAACGATTTTTCCGAAATACATAACTCCAATTCGGTCACTTATGTATTTAACCATTGATAAATCATGTGCAATAAACAAGTACGTCAATCCTTTTTCTTTTTGGAGCCTTTTCATCAGATTAACAACTTGTGCTTGAATAGAAACGTCTAACGCGGAGATAGGCTCATCAGCGATAATAAAGTCTGGTTTTACTGCAAGTGCACGTGCAATTCCAATCCGCTGACGCTGTCCTCCTGAAAATTCATGAGGATACCGATTCGCATGCTCACGGTTTAGTCCAACTGTCTCCAATAGTGAATAAACTTGTTCCATTCGTTCACTATTGTTTTTAGCAAGTCCATGAATATCAATCCCCTCCGCCACAATATCCGCTACTGTCATTCTCGGATTTAAAGAAGCATATGGGTCTTGAAAAATCATTTGCATTTTCCGGTTAAACTTTTTCAACTCTTTCTTTGATTTTTTCCCATGAACATTTTCACCATTAAAAATAACCTCTCCGCCGGTAGCGTTATATAAGCGGATAATGGTCCTTCCCGTGGTTGATTTTCCACATCCTGACTCTCCCACAAGACCTAGCGTTTCTCCTTTGTAAATATCAAAGGTAATCCCATCCACCGCTTTGACCATATTTGGTTTTCCAACATTAAAATATTGCTTTAAATTTTTGATTTCAACTAATTTTTGCTTTTCAGCCATTTCATTCATCATCCCTTCTTTGTTGCTTTTCGGATGAGAAGTCTTTCATTCGACGTTTTACGGCTTCAGGTGGCTCCACTTTTGGTGCATCTGGGTGAAGTAGCCATGTAGCTGCATAATGTGTATCTGAAACCTTAAACATTGGTGGTTCCATTTCATAATCAATTTTCATCGCGAAACGATTTCTTGGTGCAAATGCATCCCCTTTTGGAGGATTTGTAAGGTCTGGCGGTGACCCCGGTATGGCCATAAGCTCAGTTTGATTATCATTATCTAGACTTGGCATTGACGACAATAATCCCCATGTATAGGGATGCTTTGGGTTATAAAATATTTCATCCACCGTACCATATTCAACGATTTTCCCAGCATACATAACTGCCACTCGATCTGCAACATTGGCAACGACACCTAAATCATGGGTGATAAAAATAATCGATGTTTCCAGTTTCTTTTGGAGGTCCTTCATTAATTCCAAAATTTGCGCTTGGATCGTTACGTCCAATGCAGTTGTTGGTTCGTCAGCAATCAATAATTTAGGACTTGAAGCTAATGCAATGGCGATCATCGCACGTTGTCTCATTCCACCACTAAATTCATGTGGATATTGATTCACCCGCTTTTCTGGGCTAGGGATTCCAACGAGTCTTAGAAGTTCAATTGCACGATCTTTTGCGTTTCCCTTGGACATATTTTGATGTTTAATTAAAACCTCCATAATTTGCATGCCAACCTTCATCGTCGGATTAAGGGAGGTCATTGGGTCCTGAAAGATCATTCCAATATCCTTTCCGCGAATCTTCTCCATTTCATTATTCGTTTTTGGAACAAGGTCTTCACCATCAAAAAGGATTTGTCCTTTTGTAATTTTTCCAGGTGGCATCGGAATAAGCTTCATAATTGTTTGTGAGGTTACACTTTTACCTGACCCTGATTCCCCAACTATGGCAAGTGTTTCACCCTTATATAAATCAAAATTCACACCGCGGACTGCTTTTACTTCACCCGCATAGGTTTGAAAAGAGACTTCAAGGTCTTTTACTTCTAATAACTTTTCCATTTACTCACTCCCTTACTTGCGCAGCCTTGGGTCTAATGCGTCTCGCATTCCATCGCCTATTACGTTGAAAGCAAAGATCGTGATACAGATTAACGTTGCCGGGAAAAACAACCGCCATGGATAATATTCAAAAGCCGGCAAGCCTTCTGAGGCCATTGTTCCCCAGCTGGCAAGTGGAACTTGTACACCTAAGCCAAGATAACTTAGAAAGGATTCAGTAAAAATTGCATTTGGAATCGTCAACGTCATAGTAACTAAAATTGGACCCATGGAATTCGGAATCAGGTGCTTAAACATAATGCGCTTAACGTCAGCACCTAATGTTTGAGCCGCCAGAACATATTCCTGGTACTTCAACTGCAAGACCTGTCCTCTTACAATCCGGGCCATATTGATCCAACCGGTTATGGTCATCGCAAGAATCATAGTGCCAAGCCCTTGTTCAAGAATAACCATGAGTAGAATAACTAATAACAAATAAGGTACTCCATATAAAATATCTGCTAATCTCATCATAAATTCATCGACTTTTCCACCCATATAGCCGGATATACCGCCCCATAAAACCCCAATAACGAGGTCAATAACAGCAGCTGCAAGTCCAATAAATAAAGAGATTCGTGCTCCTTGCCAGGTTCTTGTAAAGACATCTCTTCCAAGTTCATCTGTTCCAAACCAATGCACGCTAGATGGTGCCTCATTGGCATGGGCAAGATCTGTTGTTCGATAATCAAAATCATTCATCATTGGCCCAAAAATCGCCATAATTAGTAAGAGGATTAACAGTACGACTCCTGCTAATGCGAGTTTATTTTTCCTAAATCTTGAAGTGACATCCTTCCAAAATGATAAACTTGGCTTTGAAATTTTTTCAGCTTCATTCTCATTTATGGTCGCGGGCGTAAACATTTCCTTTGGAATATTCTGCATACGTTACTCCCCTTTCTTTGCCCCAGATAACTTGATACGAGGATCAATAAATCCGTACAAAATATCGACAAGGAGAACGGAAATCAAGAGTAAGATACTATAAAAAACTGTGACTCCCATAATTACGGTATAATCACGGTTTGTGATACTCGTTACAAATTCGTCCCCTAATCCAGGTATTCCAAAGATTTTTTCAATTACAAAACTACCTGTTAAAATTCCTGCTGTTAAAGGTCCCATATAGGAGACAACAGGCAGCATTGCATTTCTGATCGCATGCTTAATGGTAATCGTACCTTTCTTTAATCCTTTAGCACGAGCTGTTTTTATGTAATCATTGGCCAGTACCTCGAGCATACTTGAACGAGTTAATCGTGCGATAAACGCCATTGGTGAAGAAGCTAGAGCAATTGCAGGCAAAATCGTATGCATAAACGATTCCCATCTCGCAACTGGAAAAAGATCTAGCTTAATGGCAAATACATATTGGAGAACCGTTGCCAAAATAAAACTTGGAACGGATATTCCCAAAACTGCAACAATCATCGCTGAATAATCCTGCCACTTATTGTGATAAAGGGCGGCAACTACACCTAATACAACACCAAACGCAATTGCAATCAGGATGGATTCTATCCCTAAAAAAAGGGAAATGGGAAAGCCGTTATTGATAATTTCATTCACGGTCATTGCTTTATATTTAAAGGAAGGACCAAAATCCCATCTAGCCACATCATACAAATAGTCAAAATACTGTTTATATAACGGTTGGTCTAAACCATAATGGGCATTTAAAGCTGCTTCAATTTCTGGAGGGACATCCTTTTCCTTCGTAAATGGACCCCCTGGAGCCGCCTGCATTAAGAAAAATGTGGCGGTTACAATCAAGATGAGAGAAACGAGCATGTAGATTAATCTCTTAATGATATAAATTGCCACTTCGTACACCTCCCATTGCTAGCACTTTTGACCTTTTCAAAAAGTAAGGTATATAGGCCAACTATATACCTTACTTTTTTCTAGATTGAGTTATTCAAAATAAGCCCACTTATATTGAACATCTCCTAATGGAGAAATAACTACACCTTTTAAGTTCTCATTTTGAACCCAGTTGTTGGTATAGAAATAAATGGGGGCAATAGGCATTTCTCCGATTACTACTTGCTCAGCTTCTTTTAGTAAACTAAGTCGCTTATCTTTGTCTGTTTCTTTAGCTGCTTGTGCAAGCAGGTTATTAAACTTCTCACTTGTCCACCCTGTATCATTATTTCCTTGTGGTACTGTAAAAATTTCAAGAAAGTTTACGGGATCATTAAAATCAGCCAACCAGCCTGCGCGACCAATTTGGAAATTACCTTGGTCAATATTATCAAGATACACGTTCCACTCAGCGTTATTTAGCGTTACGTTTACCCCTAAATTCTTTCTCCACATATCTTGAACAGCTTGTGCAACCTTTTGGTGTCCTTCTGAAGTATTATAGGAAAGAGCTATCTCAGGAAGTTGAGATACATCTGATAATCCAAGTTCATCCAATGCTTTTTGTAAATGTTCCTTTGCAGCATCTACGTCGTTGTCTTTGAAATAACCCTTCTCATTTTCCTTAAGAATTGCCGATGGAACTAAAGCCATTGCGGGAATTTGTCCACCTTGGGTTATATTTTCAACAATCGCTTTTCGATCAATAGCATACGCTAAGGCTTTTCGAAGATTTTCATTTTGAAAAGGCTCTTTATTAATATTAAACTTATACCAATACGTTCCAGCGATAGGGCTTTTTTGAAGAGTTCCTTCTTTATCTAACGTAGGGATTACATCAGTCGGCAATGCTGATGTAGGTGCACCAGCCCAATCCAACTCTCCTTTTTTGAAGCTTTGATATTCAGTATTCGGATCATTTATCATATCCATCGTAATTTTCTCAAGCTTGACTGAATCAGCACCCCAATAGTCTTTATTCTTATTAAGAGTAATGCTTGCTGATTTATCTGCAATTACAAACGGACCATTTGAAACATAAGATTCATCCACCCGATTTGCCCAATCAGGATTATCCTTCGCAATCTTACTATTAACGGGAAAATAAGTATAAAAGGCCGTTAATTCTAGGAAATAAGCGGTTGGGTTTACTAATTTTACCTCAAGTGTTTTATCATCAATTGCTTTAATTCCGACATTCTCCATTTTTTCAATTGAAATATCGGGAGTATTATACGCATCTTTTGCTCCCTCGACATAATTGTATATTTGTGACGCATAGTCAGATTGATTTCCTGGCACCAATACCCATTTCCATGCATACTCAAAGTCGTGGGCAGTAACAGGATCCCCATTTGACCATTTAGCATCACGGATTGTAAAGGTATACGTCTTTCCATCTTCAGAAACGTCAATTTTTTCCGCCATTGCTTCTTCTGGCTCGCCATTTTTATTAATTCGAGTTAAACCTTCAAAAGCATGGTTCAATACTACTCCAGATGTTGAGTCCGTTGCTAAGCCAGGGTGTAATGTTGGAGGTTCAGAACTAATATTAATTCTTAGTTCTTGCTTTGCACCTTCCCCCTCGGCTCCGCCACCTTCTTTTTTGCCATTATCAAAAGTGCCGCAGGCCGAAAGTACAATAGTACTTGCTAAGAGTATACTTAATATCAACGACATTTTTCTCAAACAGATGACCTCCTAATATGTATTTTCCTTTTTTTGTTACGAAAGTAATACGATACTTATGTTGTTTCAAAACGGTATAACTTATGCGTATTGGGCTTATATGTTTTCCTCCGTTTTTTTGCTTCACTACTTGCAATTCGAAATGAAAAGATTATAATAAAAATAATATGAATAACGGGCTATGAAAAAGAGTAGTACATATGAAAACCATTAGGGAGGGAATTCCTCTTACAGAGAATCTGTGGTTGGTGTGAACAGGTAATGGTGCATATGGAATGGACTTTTGAGCATCTTTGCTGAAATTGTAGTAGGTGAAGACGTGTTCCTTACGTTACAAGGATACGAGAGATTTTACTCACTCGATTTGAGTAAAATAACTAGGGTGGCAACGCGGTAACCATTCGTCCCTAACATTTAATTGTTAGGTGCGGGTGGTTTTTTATTTTGGCTTACCCTACTCTTTATCATCCATATTTTTAAAAAGGAGAGAAACAACATGCAAACTATTTTTTCAGGTATTCAGCCAAGTGGCTCTGTAACATTGGGTAACTATATCGGAGCAATGAAGCAATTTGTCGAATTGCAAAATGAATATAATTGCTTCTATTGTATTGTGGACCAACACGCGATTACTGTACCGCAAGACTCAAAAAAACTACGGGAAAATATCAGAAGCTTAGCTGCTTTATATCTCGCAATTGGGCTTGACCCAGAAAAAGCAACTCTATTTATTCAGTCAGAGGTTCCAGCACATGCTCAAGCAGGCTGGATGTTACAATGTGTCTCTTATATCGGTGAACTAGAGAGAATGACTCAATTTAAAGATAAATCACAAGGAAAAGAAGCGGTAGTAGCTGGATTATTAACATACCCACCTCTAATGGCTGGGGATATTCTTCTATATAATGCGGATCTTGTTCCTGTCGGTGAAGACCAAAAGCAGCACATCGAATTAACACGTGACCTTGCTGAAAGATTTAACAAAAAGTATCGCGAAATCTTCACAATACCTGATGCCAGAATACCTAAAGAAGGCGCAAGAATTATGTCATTACAGGATCCTACAAAGAAAATGAGCAAGTCCGATCCAAACCCCAAAAGCTATATTGCGTTACTCGATGATCCTAAGCAAATTGAGAAAAAGATTAAAAGTGCTGTAACAGATTCAGAGGGAATTGTGAAATTTGATAAGGAAAATAAACCTGGTATTTCAAACCTACTTACCATCTATTCCAATTTCAGTAACAAATCCATCGAGGAAATCGAATCCATGTATGAAGGAAAAGGATACGGAGAATTTAAAGCTAACCTTGCAGAGGTTGTATTGAACGAAATTCGCCCAATTCAAGAAAGATATTACGAGATTCTAAACTCATCTAAACTAGACTATATCCTCGATGCTGGAGCTGCAAAAGCAAATAATGTGGCAAGTAAAACTGTCAAGAAAATGGAAAATGCAATGGGACTAGGAAGAAAAAGAAAATAATGAAAAGGAAAAAGGACTTGTTTACGAACAAATCCTTTTTCCAATTAATTTTCATGTCATTACACTTTTGATTCATGTTCAATTTCCCAAAGCTTTTCAAAAAATGGTTGACCTTTAATTAAGTTTTCACATAATTGAACATGTTTGCTTGTCCAACCATTTCTTGTTTCTTCATAGAGATTTTGCCAAACTTCTTCGAAATGCATTTCTTGAATTTCTTGGTATCGCGAAGGATTCCACTCCGTATACCAATACCTAATCTCCGCTACATTTTTTGTTGAGGCTAACTGATCTAAAGCCATAAAAAGTAGTTGCTTTAGCTGCCTTTCCTTGCGGGTTAGGCCAGCCATTTCAATCGGCGAAGGAGACAAAATATGATATTCCTTTTCCTTTGTGCTATCCTTACTATCAAAGGTATAAGGAATCGCTTCATGACCATTCACCATCTCATAAACGAGCTGTTCCTGCCTTGGAATCAATCGACTTTTCCGAATCGGGATGTTGTAGCCTATTGTGTCTATCGCCATAATTCCATGACCGTCTGTTACAACAAAACAATAATCGAGTTGAATCCGTTCGTGATTTTTACGAACATACGCTTTTTGGTGAACATCCATAAGAAGTTGTTGTGGAAGTTCCATTAAATCATTTTCAATGTAGTTAAACAACGGAGACTCAATTTTTAGCAAAGGTACCTGGTCTAACAGTTCAACACTATCATCCTTGCGCCATTCATGGAAGTGACAAACGTTGTAACCATTTTCTTCACCTTCAAACCAATTTACCCAAATATCATGAAGAAACAACATTTTTTACCCCTCACTTCAAAGCTGTTTGTCAACAGTATAGGCAGAATGAGGAAATTTTATTCCAAATTATTCTTGTATTGTTAGAAAATACTTACACGTTTTAATCTTTTTTGGATGTTTTTGATGGATAGTAAATACTCAAACAAATCATCACAAAGCCCACTACAAGTAAATAGCATTCGATCCTTTTACTTATGAATTGTAGGTATTCCAAAAAAGTTAGACCTGTAGTGGTTAAATTTAAATAAGCAATGGTAGAAATTCCTCCGCAAACCGCAAGCCCAAATCCAACTAAAAAGAAAAAAGCCCTAACCATCTGTATACCAAACAATAAGACTGTGATCAAAATGCATTCTCAATGAAATCACCTGCTCGTCCTATTTTCTTACTATAATATATGGTCAAAGCTCACAAAAGATGTCTAATGTAAAGTTTTGAGGCAAAAGAAAAAGCCAAGATGGCATCTTGGCTTTTTCTACTCATTTATTTTTGGATCAAGTGCATCACGTAAACCATCACCTACAAAGTTAAAGCATAGTACTGTAATTAAAATCATTAAACCTGGAGCAGTTGGAACCCACCATTGGTTAAGCATGATTGTAATACTTTGTGCACCTTGAAGCATATTCCCCCAACTTGGTGTTGGTGGCATTATACCTAATCCAAGATAACTAAGAGCAGACTCTGCTAAAATAACTCCTCCAACTGCTAGTGTAGCCGCAACGATAATTGGACCCATAGCATTAGGTAGAATTTCTCTGAAGATAATTGTAAAGCTTCTTGTTCCAATTGTTTTTGATGCTAATACAAATTCTCGACTACGAAGGGATAAAAACTCACCACGTACTAATCTGGCTGTCGTCATCCACCCTGTAAGGGCAAAAATAATGATTAACTTATCTACACCTGGCTTAAAAAGTGTTACAAGTGTGATTAGCAAGAAAATTTGTGGAATTGATAGCATGATATCCACAAATCTCATGACCAATGCATCAACAATACCACCAAAATATCCTGCTATAGCTCCAAGGGCTGTACCAATTGTGATTGCACCTGCAACTGAAGCAAAACCAACTAATAATGAAATTCTAGCCCCATACAATAATCGTGTTAAGATATCTCGACCAAATGTATCTGTACCTAAAAGGTGTTCCTTACTTGGGTCTGCAAGTCTCTTAAACAAGTCTTGTTTATCCGGGTCATGTGGTGTTAATATTGGTGCAAATACTGCTGAAAAAATAATCAGAATCAATAATACTGCACCGATGACTGCGAGCTTATTTTTAAAAAACTTTCGTACCATGATTTTCGTCAATGTATCTGCTTTTGTAGATAAACCTTGCAATTCTATATCGTTTCCATGTGCTAAATTCGGTTGTGCCATCTTGCTTCCCCCCTTTTAGTATTCGATTCTCGGATCAAAGATAGCGTACAGAATATCGGCTAAAAGATTTCCTAGTACTACTAATACGGAGGAAATTACTGTTATTGCCATTACAATCGGATAGTCACGTTGGAATGCTGAATCAACGAATAATTTACCAAGGCCTGGCCATCCAAACACGGATTCAACAATAACTGAACCACCAATAAAGCTCGGGATCATAATTCCAAAAATTGTTATAACCGGAATTAGACCATTTCGCAATCCATGCTTTGCAATAACCTTTCCTTCTCTAAAACCTTTTGCCCTAGCAGTCCTCATATAGTCTTGGTTAACAACCTCAATCATACTTGAACGAGTATATCTTGTTAAGCTTGCCATATCTGCCGTGGCTAAAACAAAGGCCGGTAAGATTAAATGGTGAATTCGATCCCAAATGCTGAAAGGAGCATTTAGTGTAGATGTACCTGAAGCCGGGAACCAGTGTAAATGAACTGAGAACACCATAATTAACACTAATCCAAACCAGAAATTTGGAATAGCGAGTCCTAAAAATGACGAAACGGTAACAGTATAGTCTACCTTAGAATACGGACGTACAGCTGAAATTACACCAAATGGTACTGCAATTGCGATTGCTAATATCGTAGATACTCCCATCAACAACAGGGTGTTCGGCAATCGATTCCAAATCAATTCAGAAACATCTCTTCCTTTATTAATAACGGAATCTCCAAAGTCACCTTGGAGCATATTGCCTAACCATTTGAAATACTGTACATGGACTGGGTCATTGAAACCATATTTCTCCATAACCACTTCTCTATCTGCTGGACTAATATTAGGATCCATCATGAGTGCAGTCGGGTCACCCGGGGCCATATGCATGATAGCAAATGAGACGATGGTAATTCCTAATAATAGGGGAATAGCCATTAATGTTCGACGGATGATATAAGAGACCATAGCTATTTCTCCTTCACTTTTTAATAAATTCATATTCTATGTTCAATCTAGATACAGGTATCCAGTTATTTTCAGTATTTAAAAAGAAGGAAGGGAAAATTTACCCTTCCCTCTGCAACTATCATGTTTGTCTTTTATTATTTAGCAGTTTGTAACCACCATTTGTGTGCATTAAATAATTGATTTTTCGAATGGAACTCATAACCTTGTAATTCTTCTGGCATTGCACGGTACTCAATTGGGTAATACAAGAATGTGTAAGCTTGGTCTTCAACAAGAATTTGATATAGATCTTTGTGGATTTCTACATAACGATCTCTATCAGTTGTTTGTCTTGCTTCTTCCATTAACTTGTCAGCTTCTTCGTTTTTATACCATACGAAGTTTAAGCCTTCAGCAGCTTGTGAAGAGTGGAAGATATCATATTGGTCAGGGAATGTTGATAATGACCAACCAAGAATCATAGCCTCATAATCCCAGTTTGGAGCAGAGATAGCATCAATAAACGCAGACCATTCAACGATTTCTGGTTTTGCTTCAACACCAATTTCTTTAAATTGTTGTTGTAACACTACAGCAATGTCTTCACGGACTTTGTTACCTTGGTTTGTTTTGATAGAGAATGACATTTCTTCGCCATCTTTATCAATGATTCCATTACCGTTAGTATCTTTCCAACCAGCTTCTTCAAGTAATTGTTTTGCTTTTTCTAAGTCATATTCAAACTTTGGAACATCATCATTGTATGTCCACATTAATGGGCTATCAGGAGCCTCTGCAGGTTGACCTGCACCATTCATAATGCTTTCTACAATTGCTTCTTTATTTACAGCGTGAGTAAACGCTTGACGAACTTTTTTATCTTGGAATCTTTTATCCTGTTGATTGAATGCAAGGAATGTATAAGATAATGCTAGATCTTCTTCAATCTTAACACCATCGATTGCTTTTACAGTATCAATCTCTGTACCAGGGAATGCATTGTACATATCGATTTCCCCAGCTTGTAATGCTGCGATTAATGCATTAGCATCTGCAACATACTTAGTTGTGATTGTATCTAAGTATGGACGACCTTCAAAGTAATCTTCGTTAGCTTCTACCTTTACATACTCGCCATCTTTCCATTCTACAAATTTGAATGGACCTGTACCAATAGGATTTTTAGTATTAAATTCATTTTCATGTAATGTAGCAGGATCAACATCACCTAAGATGTGCTCAGGTAGTGGACCATATGATCCTAATGTAGTTGGATAGAAAGTTACATCTACTTTATTCAAAGTAAATTTAACAGTGTAATCATCAATTTTTTCAATTTTTTCTAGGCTTTCGAAGTTTGATTTACGCTCAGAAACTACATCTGGGTTTTTCATCATACTGTAAGCAAATACTAAGTCGTCAGCATTCATTTCTTCACCATCATGCCATTTTACGCCTTCTCTTAGCTTAACAGTATAAACTAAACCATCATCAGAAACGTCAATCTTTTCAGCTAAGTCTAGCTCAGTTTCAAGATTTTTATTTGTTTTAACAAGTGCGTTATAGATTAACCCCTCAATATCACTTGACGCTGTATCAGTTGAGAAATATGGGTTAAACAATGTTGGACTACCAGCAGAACCAATAATTAAATCTCCACCCGTTACAGGATCAGTGTTCTTTGGTTCTTCTTTTGGTGTTTCTTCCTTAGGTGTTTCTTCTTTTTCAGTGTCAGTACCGGCTTTTTCGCCACCGGAACAAGCTGCTAAGAAAAGTGACATTACAAGTGTTAGGACTAAAAATAGCCATAAGCTTTTTCTTAACTTCACGTTTTTTCCCCCTATCATTTTGTTAGAATTTTTAGTTTTTACTACTTAGAATGATCCCTCTTAGGTGGCATCTCCTCCCTTCAAAGAATCTATATATTTTCTGTGCAGCCACCTTTACTCGAAAAGGTGACATGCAACAAAATGCCCTTGTTTAACTTCTTTAAATTCAGGTACCAGCTGGCGGCAAATATCTGTTGCTGCTGGACATCTTGTGTGGAACACACAGCCACTTGGTGGATTTGAAGGGCTTGGTAGCTCCCCTTTAAGTACAATTCGTTCTCTATTAATTGCCCCTACTTTTTTAGGAACAGGAACCGCTGATAATAATGCTTGTGTATATGGATGAAGTGGTTCAGCATATAAATCTTCTTTATTTGCTAATTCCATCATTCTACCTAAATACATAACTCCTACTCTATCACTTATATGTCTAACAACACTTAAGTCATGTGAGATAAAAATATACGTTAGGCCAAATTCTTCTTGTAGATCTTCCATTAAGTTTATTACTTGTGCTTGAATCGACACGTCAAGTGCTGAAACGGGTTCATCAGCGATAATCAATTCAGGATTTAATGCGAGTGCTCTTGCTATCCCAATCCTTTGACGCTGCCCTCCCGAGAATTCATGTGGATATCTATTGATATATGACGCGTTCAGTCCAACAGTCTCCATTAATTCTTTTACTTTTTCTTCTCGTTCTTTTGCCGTGTATAATTTATGAGTAATTAGTGGTTCTTTAATAATAGAACGTAATGTTTTTCTAGGATTAAGGGTAGCGAAAGGATCCTGGAATACCATTTGAATGTCTCTTCTAACGGATTTTCTTAGCTCACTTTCAGACATATGTGTGATGTCTTTTCCCTTAAAAATAATTTTTCCATCAGTTGGTTCGTACAATCTGATAATGGTTCTTCCAGTTGTAGATTTCCCACAGCCAGACTCCCCAACTAGTCCAATTGTTTCCCCTTTTTTAATTTGTAAGCTAATGCCGTCAACCGCTTTAACATTACCTACATTTCGCTGTAGAAGACCAGCCTTGATTGGAAAATATTTTTTTACATCTTGAAGCTCAAGAATGATATTACTATTTTCCTGTGATGAATCAACTTTCTTATCTATATTTGTTGTAGTCATGCTTTAGCCCCCTCGTCTTCATATAGGAAACAGCGAACTGCTCGTTCTTTACCCATTTGTTTTAGCTGAGGAGCTTCTGCAAAACAGCGATCAAAAGCTTTGGAACAGCGCGGAGCAAACCTGCATCCTTTAGGCATATTTTCAGGTGATGGTACGTTACCTTCGATAGATTGAAGGCGTTCAATTTCACCTTCTATTGCAGGTATTGAGTTCATCAGTCCAACTGTGTATGGATGTAATGGTTCATCAAATAATTCATCTACTGGTGATTGCTCAACAACTTGGCCCCCGTACATAACTACGATATTATCAGCTACTTCCGACACAACGCCCAAATCGTGTGTTATTAAAAGAATTGAAGTATCAAATTTACGACTAAGATCCTTCATTAAGTCAAGAATTTGAGCTTGGATGGTAACATCAAGGGCTGTTGTAGGCTCATCCGCAATTAGAAGCTTTGGATTACAACTCATCGCAATAGCTATCATAACCCTTTGGCGCATACCACCCGAAAGGCGATGCGGGTAATCATTAATTAATTCAGCTGCCCTTGAGAATCCAACCAATTCTAACATTTCAATTGCTTTTTTAGTTGCTTCTACTTTGGACAATTTTTGGTGATACATCAGTACCTCAATTATTTGCTCACCAACAGTAAGAACTGGATTAAGAGACGTCATTGGCTCTTGGAAAATCATTGATATTTCATTTCCACGAACCTTACACATTTCAGCTTCAGATAAATCAACAAGGTCTCTACCATCAAGGACGATTTCACCTTCAACGATTTTTCCAGCTGGACTAGGTACGAGCTTCATAATTGAAAGTGAGGTAATACTCTTCCCTGATCCAGACTCACCTACTATAGCCAAGGTTTCACCTTTATTTATTTTCAAATCAACGCCATCTACGGCAG
Source organism: Ferdinandcohnia sp. QZ13 (assembly GCF_031324165.1). Classification (NCBI taxonomy): domain Bacteria; kingdom Bacillati; phylum Bacillota; class Bacilli; order Caryophanales; family Bacillaceae; genus Ferdinandcohnia; species Ferdinandcohnia sp. QZ13. The sequence goes on from NZ_JAVIVW010000001.1 coordinate 1,155,092, forward strand.
GTATTACTGTTTTCTTTTTGTAGAAATATGTTTTAAGATTTTTTACCTCTAGTAATGTAGACATAAATTAGGTTCACCTTCCTTATCGGAACTCAAAACAAGTTCACTCATTATTCAAAATATAATATATTTATTGAAATATCAACCAAAAGTTTCTAGCATTCTCTTATTTTACCAGAGTAAAGCTTTAAAGTAAAAAACGTACTAAATTATCTGACAAAAGAATCACCTAAATTTTATTACAGAAAGATTACAAATACAAGTCAATTTTTAAAATTGAATTAATTTGCTTTAAAGAGTGAAAACTCTATTTTCTCTTAATCTATTTAAAATTCTATTAAAACTATGTCGAAATTGCAAGATAATTTTTATTATTGTCATTATTATTTCTTGAATCAATTGATATAATCGGGTTTACAAAAGAAATATTCGTAATATATCTTGGTTAAAAAGTGGTTTTTTTGTTTTTTCGATATAATACTTTATCGCAAAAAAGCGTTGAATCGATAAAATTTACAACCAAAAAAAAGATCCATCACACATTGTGATAGATCTGCTAACGGTTTGATTTTGGATTTAGTGCATCCTTTAACCCTTCACCTATGAAATTAATAGATAATATTGTTAATGTAATCGCTATTGCAGGAGGAGCCCACATCCAAGTAATATTACGTAAAACATCAGCATCCCTAGCTTCCGCTAACATATTTCCCCAGCTTGGTGTATTCGTTGGTACCCCAAAGCCTAGAAAACTTAGACCTGATTCAGCAACAATCATAACAGCCAAAATTAATGTCGATTGTACAATGATCGTGGAAGAAACATTAGGTAATAGATGCTTAATAATAATCTTTGATGGTCTTGTCCCAATCGATTTCGCAGCAAGAATATATTCATTTTCTTTTTCTGCTAAAACTTTACTTCGAACAATACGAGCAACTCCACCCCAGCTTAATAAGCTCATCACAATAATTAGAGTCCATGTTCCAGTTACCTTGCCAGTAAGAATACTGTTTAAAACAATTACAAAGATCATAAATGGGAAAACTAAAACAAAATCTGTAAAACGCATTAACATTTGGTCTATTTTCCCACCATTATAGCCTGCAACAGAACCAACAATTGTTCCGATTAACGTAATAAAGATTGTACACGAAAATCCAATCATCAATGATGTTCTCGCACCGTGCAACATTCTTGCAAATACGTCCCGACCATTTGTATCTGTACCGAGCCAATTTACTGATGAAGGCTCTTTCCTCATGTTCATGAAATCAACACGAACAATATCTTGCTTATTAAAAATAGGTCCAAAAATAGCTATTAAAACAATACAGATTAGAAAAACTAAACTGACCATAGCTAGTTTGTTTTTCATAAATTTCCTTCTGGCTATCGCCCAAGGAGAAAGGCTTTTTGTTTCTTTTTTTGATGAATCTACATTTGTATTAGTAACTACTTCCATTTATTCTCCTCCTTAATCCAATCGAATGCGCGGATCCACAATTCCATACAGTAAATCTGCGATAAGATTTCCGAAAAGTGTTAAAAATGAAAGTAACATTGTGATCGTCATCATAACAGCATAATCCCTTGTATTAACGGATTCTAAGAAAAGTTGTCCGATTCCTGGGTATGTGAATATCGTTTCAGTTATAACCGCACCACCTATTAAGGTAGCAATATCGAATCCTAAAAATGTTACTAACGGAATAATAGAATTTCGTAAAATGTGCTTATTATAGATAGTTGATTCTTTCGTACCTTTTGCTCTTGCTGTTCTTACAAAGTCTTTACGACTGTTTTCAATAATATCATTTCGTAAAAATTGAGTGTATGATGCAGTACCCATTAATCCTAAAACGAGTGCTGGTAACATAACATGGTGAAATTTACTTACATAATATTGAAAAGTTCCTTCATCAAGTCCAACTTCAACCGACCCACTGAATGGGAACCAATTAAGCTGAAACGCAAAGAAATAGATTGCCACAATACCCGCAACAAACGATGGAACTGCTAATCCTATATAGTTATAACTTGCAATAAGATTATCACCAAGTTTATACGGTCTTCGGCCTGAATACATTCCCATTAAGAATGAAAAAATGTACGTAAAAAATAAGGATACAATTGCTAAAAATAAGGTATTGGGAATTTTTTGAGCAATTAACTTTGAAACATCCATTTTATGTGTAGTAGATTTACCAAAATCACCCTGAACGAAATCAGTTACCCATCTCCAATACTGTACATATATCGGGTCATTGTAGCCCAATTTTTCTCGCATTTCTTCAATGTATTTAGGGTCAGTATTGGATGGATCAATTTCTCCTCCAAATGGGTCACCCGGCATCACTTTCGCCAAGGAAAAAACCACAATTGAGGCAAGGAGTAATAATGGAATCATGCCTAGTATTCTTCGAATTGAGTATTGGAGCATGTTAATTTCTCCTTATTCTAAAAAATTCATACTTAAAATTGAAGTTCAAAAGCCACAAATCGTGACTTTTGAACTCTACCAACCTACGATCAGTCAGTTACATACCACTTATGAACATTGTCTTGGAATCCAACAGCATTTACATGTACGCCTTGTAGACGGTCATTAATTCCATAAAGGTCCATGTTCTCCCATAATGGAAGTGCTGGTAATTCTTCATTGAATAGCTTTTGCCAATCAACATAAACTTGTCCACGGTATTCTTTATCAAATGCTTTTTCACTTAAGCCTTCATCAAGAAGTCTTTGGCTATCTTCATTTACCCAACGGCCATAGTTCCACTCAGCATCATTAGCCCATAGACCAGATGGATCTGGGTCAGAACCTGTTCCCCAAGAACCGAAGAATGCTTCTAAGTCTTTATCGTCGTTGTCTTTCATTTCGTTGTAAAGGTTGAACTCAATTAGACTTCCAGTTGCTAATTCAGTTTTCACACCGATATCATTCCAGCTTTGGATGATTGCTTGTGAACGACCTTCAAATGTTGCATTACCTGCATAGTGACCAAATTTGATAGAGAATGGCTTACCTTCTGGATCTTCTACAAATCCGTCACCATCTACATCTTTATAACCAGCTGAAGCTAATAGTTCTTTTGCTTTATCTTGATTGAATTCATATTGGTTTAGTTCAGAATCATCAGCAGCCATCCAGAAAGCAGAAGGAATAACTGTGTTGAATACTTTACCTTTACCAGATAAGAAACCATTAATCATTGCTTGACGATCGATTGCATGTAGTAACGCTTGACGTAATTCTTTAGACTTAAACTTATCAAAATCTGCTACGTTCGTACGTGTAGCTTGGTCACGATGACCAAAACGTAGACCGATATAAGAATAAACAGTACCAGTAGCTTCCTCTACGCGAACATGATCCATTTTTTCTAATTCTTTAACAGAAGCAGGAGCAATGTTCATAATATCAATTTCGCCATTTTGGAACGCACCGTTTGCTAATGAAGGATCAATAACTTTGATAACTACTCCATCTAGAAGTGGTTTTCCTTCCCAATAATCATCAAAACGTTCTAATTCAACATATTCACCAGGTACAACTTTTTTCACTTTGAATGGTCCAAGACCTACTGGGTTTAGACGAACTTGATCAGATTCTCCTAGTTCAGCAACAGGAACACCTTCATAATGTTTCTTAGGCATTGGATCTGACCATAGATTTTCTAAGTTGTTGATTTTTACTTCTTTAAAAGTGACTGCAACTGTGTATTTATCAATTACATTAACACCTTCAATATGGTCTGCTTTACCTTCTTTTTTCTCAACAGCACCTTTGATTCCTTCAACATAGTTGAAACGAGAACCATCATAATCAGGGTCTGCGATTGTTTCTAGAGCAAACGCATAGTCATCAGCTGTTAACTCTTCACCATTGTGCCATTTAACGCCTTCTTTAAATTTAAAAGTATACGTTAATTTGTCATCGCTGATTGTCCATTCAGCAAGATTTGGTACATATTCTAGATCGTCATTTACTTTGTAAATACTTCCGCCAGTAAAACCTAGAATTTGTGCATCAATAACACTTCTATAATATGCAGATTCAAAAACACCTTCAGGAGCTTGGTCAACTGCTAAAGTGATTTTTCCGCCTTCTTTTGGTTCAGATGTTTCTGAGCCAGTCTTTTCATTGTCTTTTCCAGCTTTTTCTTCGTTACCACCGCAAGCTGCTAGGAATAATGACATAACTAGCAAAAGTACGATTGTCCACAATGCTGACTTTTTCATGTAGGTTTTCCCCCTTTAAGTATGTGTTAAAAATTTTCTGCCATTTATTTGTGTAAATGACAAGCCACCTTATGTCCTGGCTTCACCTCCTTCAATTGTGGTTTAACTTTCGAACATTCCTCCATTGCCATTGGACATCTTGGATGGAATGGGCAACCACTTGGTGGATTTGCTGGACTTGGTACATCACCTTGAAGAACAATTCTTTCCTTTTTCTTTCTTGGATCGGGCTCCGGAATTGCAGAAATCAATGCCTGTGTATATGGATGAAGTGGTTCAGCATATAAGTCATCCTTCTCTGAAATTTCTACAATACCGCCCAGATACATAACTCCAATTCTGTCACTCATATGTTTTACAACACTTAAGTCATGAGCGATGAATAAAAAAGTCAATCCGAACTCTTCTTGTAATTCTTTTAATAAGTTTAATACTTGAGATTGAACCGAAACATCGAGCGCCGAAACTGGTTCATCCGCGATAATCAATTTTGGCTTAAGCGCTAAAGCACGCGCGATTCCGATTCTTTGACGTTGTCCTCCTGAGAATTCATGAGCATATTTATAAAAAGCATCCTCAGGAAGGCCAACTCTTTTTAATAAATCTATTACTTCATCTTTCAACGCATTTAATGATTTTCCAGTGTAATTCATGATTGGTTCCGCTACGATATCCCCAACCATCTGCATTGGATTTAGTGAAGCATATGGGTCCTGGAACACCATTTGGAAATCCTTTCTGATATCCCTCAAGCGTTTCCCCTTTAAGTTCGTAATATCTTCACCATCTAAAAGAATTTGACCATCTGTTGGTTCAAGTAAACGAAGAATGGTTCTTCCCGTTGTAGATTTACCACATCCTGATTCACCAACAAGCCCTAATGTTTCACCTTGTTTAATTTCAAATGAAACACCATCAACCGCTTTTACATTTCCAATGGTCTTTCTCATAAACCCACCCTTGATCGGATAGTAGGTTTTTAGATTTTTAACTTCTAATATAAGATTGTCTTTTTTCTCTAGTGTTGGATTAGCCATTCTTATTTCACCTCTTCTACAGGTCGACTACTCTTATACAATAGACAGGAAACATCATGTCCATCTTCAACTTCCGCCAATACAGGTGTCATTGTTTTACATTCTGGCATTGCTGCTGGACAGCGGTCAGCAAAACGACAACCCACTTTCGGCATATTTTTTAAGGATGGTACAATTCCTTCAATCGAACCTAATGTTTCAACTTCCTCATGAAGCTTTGGTATAGATTCCATTAAGAGTTTTGTATATGGATGTTTTGGATTGTAGAAAAGTGTATCAACATCCGTTCTTTCAACAATTTTACCTGCATACATTACAATTACTTCATCACACATCTCGGCTACAACACCTAGGTCATGCGTGATCAAAATGACTGACATGTCATTTTTTTCTTGAATCGTTTTTAAGAGTTCTAGTATTTGCGCCTGAACTGTAACATCAAGAGCGGTTGTAGGTTCGTCAGCGATTAATAGTTTTGGTTGACATGCAATAGCCATTGCAATCATTACACGCTGTCTCATCCCACCTGAAAGTTGGTGAGGATATTCATCTACAATGCTATCAGGACGAGATATACCCACTTGAGTTAAAAGTTCAATACTAATTTCTCTCGCTCTTTGCTTTGAGATATTTTGATGGTTTAATAGAACCTCATCTAATTGAAATCCAATTGTGAAAACAGGATTAAGAGCTGTCATTGGTTCCTGGAATATCATTGAAATGTCTTTTCCACGAATTTTATTCATTTCAGTTTCTGATAGTTTTTCAATATTATTTCCTTGGAAAACCACTTCTCCGTCCGTAATCTCTCCGATCCCTACCGGTAGTAGTTTCATAACAGACATTGACATTACACTTTTTCCACACCCGGATTCACCAACAATTCCGACAATTTGACGTGGATTAACTGTAAATGAAACATCATCCACTGCATGATAGATTTCTCCATCTATGTTAAAACCTGTTTTTAAACCCTTTACCTCTAGCAAAGGTGCTCCATTATTTGGCTGTAGCATAAAAACACCCCAAATTCTTCTAGATTAGCCACATTTATTTCGTAAATAAAATAATATTACTATAATGTTAAAATTGCAAGACAATTTTATATATTTAAAGCAAAAGATGGGAGAAATGTTGTAATATCAAGGTTTCAAACAAGTTTTCTATTTACTCTAATTATTTTAATATATTATAAATATATAATATATTGGAATTTTCCAATAAGTTGTCTATACATCTTTCAAAGAATACGAATTGTAAGTTTGGGAGTTAGGATTTACAATATTCTTGAATCTATGGAAGGATGTGTTGTTTTGATTATTAAAAATCGTACCGTTCCGGATGAATTGATCCTTTTACGATTTATCCGAACGCGAATCAAAGTTTCCGAGAAAACGGAGAATCAAATCATTTCACTTAAAAAGGGTTATGATGGAGAAAAGAGGTTTGACAAACGCATGATCAATCTCTCCCTCGATTGCCTCATGATCAATGACTTGCTTCTAGAAACAAACCATACCCATTATCAAATTGATTCGCTCCTTATTACTCAACCCAAAATTCATATTTTTGAAGTGAAAAATTATGAAGGGGATTACTTGCTTGATGACGATTGTTTGCGGCTCCTATCTGGAAAGGAGATAAAAAACCCGCTTATTCAACTATCTCGGAGTGTATCTCTCTTTCGGCAATTACTTCAACAGCACCGTATGAACTTTTCAGTCGAGGGCCACCTCGTATTCATTAACCCTGAATGTTACCTCTACCAAGCTTCACCCGACCTACCGATTATTTTTCCTACTCAACTTGAGCGCTTTATTAAACAACTAAATACACAGTCTTCAAAATTGAACGGAAAACATCAAGGACTTGCAAATAAGCTTTTGGCTTCGCATATTAAAGACTCGCCTTATTCATTGTTGCCAGAGTATAGCTACGATGAGATGGAAAAGGGGATTGTGTGTGTAAGGTGTGGAAACTTAGATATGTCCGATTCAGGGCAAACTAAGACAATAATATGTAAAACTTGTGGTTTTGTAGAGGATAAGGAAGTAGCAATTTTAAGGAGTGTACAAGAGTTTTCGCTATTGTTTCCAGACCAAAAAATTACTACCAATACACTTTATGACTGGTGTAAGATTATAAAATCAAAGAAAACAATCAGAAAAATACTTCAAAAAAATTATAAACATGTGCGTTTGGGAAATTCGTCTTATTTTGAGTGATATTAATAGTTATTGTATATTATCGATTTGTAATTAACGAATATAGCTAGCGATTTGATTTGTGGTGTAGTGAGTTTTCCCATTTTTAGTTTGTTGGGGATACCAGGTCCTCTTGAAGGACATCAGTTCCCTGTTTCTAGGAGGTTGAAGGTAATCCAGGACTTCCGGAGTGACGTCAGTTTCCTGTTTCTAGGAGGTTGGGGGCGCTCTAGGTCTATTCGAGTGACGCCACTTTCCTGTTTCTAGGAGGTTGGGGGCGCTCCAGGTCTTCTCGAGTGACGCCACTTTCCTGTTTCTAGGAGGTTAGGGGCGCTCTAGGTCTATTCGAGTGACGCCACTTTCCTGTTTCTAGGAGGTTAGGAGCGCTCCAGGTCTTCTCGAGTGACGCCAGTTCCCTGTTTCTAGGAGGTTGAGTCTACTCCAACCTTTTTGGATAAACAATGCTTTGCTGTTTTTAACAGGTTGATAGTAATCAAACCTAAAACCGCTGTAAATCCAAAAAAACCCCAGGTCCCCCTTCCCTGCGGTTAAAAGATCACAGATATTCCTTCACAAACTCCATTGAATCCATCGCAAAGATGTCCTTAATCCGTAGTTTGTTAGATTCCAAATGGTTTCGGACGAGATAATAGCCCGCGCAATACCCGGCCATTTTTGGGTAAAATCCCTTTCCGTACAAGAGGTCGTTATGTTTTCTTTCATTTCTTTTCATATTTCGATTCGGGATGATGAGTTGCTTGACTATTTTTCGGAGTTCCTCATCTGAGTGATACTTCGTCCAGCCCACTAGATTTGCGCTTCCACATTGTTCACGGACCGCATTCTCTGCAATCCCCTCTAATATCACTGTATCCAAAAGCGTAAAGTCAGCTTCATTTTTTTTGAGTTTTTTCAAACGACATACATGATTGTATTCATGGGTTAAAACGGCTTTTATTTCTGATTGGGTATTATGTGGTGAGAAAAATAGAAATAATTTGTCCTTAAAGGCAAGACCAGATTTCCCATTAAACTCGCGTTTGATTTTAGAGTTTCCTGCGTCAGCTGGGAAAATGAAAATCGGAACGTCTGGACCGTTCCATTGTTTTTGTAAGTCAGCATATTCCTTTTCCACCAAACCCCATACGTTTTTCGGAAGTCTTCCAAGTATATTAGCAGAAGATGACCTATACATACCGTGCATCATAAGATATTCGTAAATATCACGTGCAGTAGCCCCTCTTGGAAAAAAACTTGTTAGTTTTTTACAAACTTCAACTGGATTTGCTTTTGATTCCTTTAGCCATTGATCGGTACGTATTACTCCCACATCATCACATCCTTTCACAGACACTTTATTGTATTCAAATTCATGAAAAAAGAGCCAGACCATTTGAGTCTGACTCTTATCTATACATTATTGATATTTTTTAAATAGAATGGTTGCGTTGTGTCCACCGAAGCCTAGAGAATTACTTAGTGCAACATTTACTTCTTGCTCTCTTGCTTTATTTGGAACATAATCTAAGTCACATTCTGGATCTGGTGTTTCATAGTTAATCGTTGGTGGGATGATTCCTTCTTTAATTGCTAGAACCGAGAAGATTGCTTCCACACCGCCCGCAGCTCCAAGTAAATGTCCTGTCATTGATTTTGTTGAACTGATTGCTACTTTATGGGCATGTTCAGCAAATACTTCTTTGATAGCTGCTGTTTCGAACTTATCATTGTAATCTGTGCTTGTTCCGTGAGCATTGATATAATCAACATCACTTGGATTAAGTCCTGCATCTGCAATAGCTTGACGCATTGCGCGAGCTCCACCTTCTCCACCTGGTGCTGGAGCCGTAATATGGTGTGCATCACCAGTAGCTCCATAGCCAATGATTTCTGCGTAAATATGGGCACCACGTGCTAATGCATGTTCTAGATCTTCAAGAACAAGAATTCCAGCGCCCTCACCCATTACAAACCCATCCCGGTTTTTATCAAATGGACGGCTTGCTGTTTTTGGATCTGGGTTTAACGATAAGGCTCTTGCCGAAACGAAACCTGCAAATGACATATTCGTTAATGGTGCTTCTGTTCCACCTGTGATCATAACGTCCGCGTCTCCGCGCTGGATGACTTTAAACGCATCTCCAATTGAGTTTGTACCTGTCGCACATGCTGTAACGGTACATGTGTTAATACCTTTTGCCCCAATTGCAATTGATACCTGGCCTGCTGCCATATCTGGAATCATCATTGGTACATAAAATGGGCTTACACGACGATAGCCTTTTTCCAAGAAAATCTTGTGCTGTTCTTCATGTGTTTCCATTCCACCAATTCCTGAACCGATCCATACTCCAACGCGTGGAGCGATTTCATCAGTGATGGTTAATTTAGCATCCTCAACAGCCATTAAAGAAGCGGCCATTGCATATTGAGTAAAGCGGTCCATACGACGTGCTTCTCTTTTGTCCATATAATTTTCAGGATTAAAATCCTTTAATTCCGCTGCTACCTTTGCGGGTAAGCCTTCGATTTGTACTCTTGTTAATGGACCAATCCCTGAGACTCCGTTTTTTGCGTTTTCCCACGTTGTTTTCACATCATTACCTAAAGGTGATACTGTGCCTAATCCAGTAACTACTACACGTTTCTTTTGCATACCTTTTCTCCTTCCAACCTATTTCAAAGTTTCTATCATTTATTACAATAATTGGTGTTTTCCTAGTAAAGGTACTTGCTTAGCGACCCCATTTAATGCAGATGGCACCCCAAGTTAAACCTCCACCAAATCCTACCATTACTATTACGTCATCGTCTTTAATTTTTCCTGCTTGGATGTCCTCCACAATTGAAATTGGGATTGAGGCTGCGGATGTATTTCCAAACTGATCCACAGTTTTTGACATTTTTTCAACTGGTAGTTCAAGTCTTTCCCTTGAAGCTTCCATGATTCGAATATTGGCTTGGTGTGGGATTAAGTAATCTACATCTTCTCGTCTTAATCCAGCTTTTTCAAGTACATTTACACTTGATTCACCCATTTGTCTTACGGCAAATTTGAAAACCTCGCGACCATTCATAATGATGTGTTCGTCTTGGTAAAGATGTTTTCCACCTGTACCGTCCGCACCTAATTCAAATGAAAGGATTCCTCTACCTTCTGAAACTTCACCAAGGACAGCTGCACCTGCTCCATCTCCGAATAATACGGCTGTATTACGGTCGCTCCAGTCAACGATTTTTGATAGTTTTTCAACACCTACTACTAACACGTGCTTATAGGTACCTGTTTCAATGAATTGTTTACCTGTAATGATTCCGTACATAAAACCAGCACATGCTGCACTAATATCCATTGCAGCTGCGTTTTTTGCACCCAAACGTTCTTGAATCATACATGCTACAGATGGGAATGGATGGTCAGGCGTAACTGTAGCTACGATGATCAAGTCCAAATCCAGTGCGGTAATTCCTGCATCATCAATTGCTTTCCGTGCTGCCTCATAGGCCATATCAGATGTATTTGTATCATCATCTGCAATTCGACGTTCTTCTATTCCTGTTCTTGTTCGAATCCATTCATCTGAAGTGTCAAGTATTTTTTCAAGATCCTTATTTGTTACCACTCTTTCTGGTACGAATCGATTGATTCCGATTATTCCTACACCCATACAAACATCTCCCTTTTTTTATGAGAAAACTTAAGTTTATAGCATTAGCATGTTAAATTCTGTTTTTATTATCAAATCTTATGACTTGGTACTAATTTTAATTCATTTTTTTCTTGATATCAACTATTTGGTTTTATTTTTTGTAAGATTCCACGTTTGCCTAGTGTTATGCAAGATACAGGCCTATTTCTTTTTTAATCGTTCAACATATGAATAAAGTAATAAAATTTAAAATGTAAGTTGGTGATAAAAAATGGATAAAGAGAATGAGGATTTGGATGTAAAGCAAGAGGAAACCCAGGTGAAGCAAGAAAGTGAACGTGAGGTTCCCAAGAGGGAGCGGTTTGATCGTCTAATGTTTGGCCCTCGTACAAGGAGAGATGAAAACAGAGCACCATTAAAAAATTCAAAAGCAAACGATTCAGATGAAGTTGATTTTAATCAACTAATGGGGCAACTAGATGATATTATGACATCTATTGGTAAAATTAAACCTGTAATCAAAGACCTTTCCCCACTTTTAGATTTTTTTCGAAAAAAATAAGAAGAAGCTATCACCTGATGTGATAGCTTCTTCTATTTTGAAGGAAGATCCCCTGTTTTTTTATATTCTTCAATATACCCTGTTAATTCCTCTATAAACTTTTTATCAACCTTTGGACTAAAGGTACCCATGGAGATCACATCATCCTGAAAATCAAAATAAAGAGTTCCGGATGCGAGCTCGCCTTCATTAAATTTATTTGCGACTAATAGATAGAGTTGATCTATATGCTGAACCGTACTAGTGTATACCGTCTCTTTACCTAAGTCAGATTGGTCTGACACATAGCCAATTGCATATAGGCCTTCTTCTTTAATCCTTTCTATTACAGGAACATTGTACCCATCTCCGGCAGGATAAATAATATCTACACCATCAGCTATCATTCTTTCTGCTATCGCAATTGCCTTCTCATCGTCATCCCAATTTTGAACATAGCCAATATCTACATTAACTTCATCATTTTGGAATAAAACACCTTCATAAAATCCATTGATCTCTGGTTGCCATTCATAAGCGGCAATTATACCAACATTGTTGTTGTTCGTCATTTTCCCAGCGACCATTCCACCGAAAAAGCCCATTGCGTGTCCCTCAAAATTTAAGCTCGTGACATTTTCTTTTCTTGTATCGCCATTAAAAAAAATGAAATGGACGTTAGGGTAATTACCTGCAATCTCATTAAAAATTTCAGCATATTCACTTCCATGACCAAATATTAAATTGACGCCGTTATCGACAAATTCATTCACTGCTGTTCGAGTCGCAGTTTCCGTCGTAATTCCTTCTTTGTAAAAGACATCAACCTGAAATTTTGATTTTATTTGCAATAATCCCTTATATCCTTCCGTACCCCATACTTGATCATCAATTGTATCCGGTACAAGTAAGCCTACTTTTTTTACCCCTGTAGTAGCATCTGTTTGTCCACAAGAGACAAGGATGGTTAATAGGAACAAGAGTGTTATCCACCTGAACGGCTTTTTCATTATTACAACTCCTTCAAAAACCCCAACAACAAAATCATTCAATTATATTTTATTGTACTTATGAGGAATTGGAAAGGAAAAAAAGGGCTAGACATAAAAGTTTTGGAAAATCCACTCTTCGTGATCATTCTTTTTCATGATTGCTTCCCCTAAATCTTTATTCGAAAAATCAATGAACGTAAACAAAAACTCAATATGTTTTGTTCGAACCTTTTGATGATCACACAAACTATTATCAATATGAATTTTGGCATACCAGCTATCATCAAGTTCGTCTTCTAAATCAGCTATTGTATTCCTGCCTAACGTATGTGCCGAAATTAGGATTAGCTTTGTGTTTGTTTCTTTACAGTATTCAAGCACCGATTGAAGGCTTTTCTTTTTTTCTTCATTACGTTCCGATGAGTTTATGTTATACCATGGGTAAATCACGGCATCAGATTGGATGAACATCCTTTCGTTAATTGCTTTTGGAAACTCAATAAATTCAAAAAAAGCATTACGCCCAATTCGAAGCATTTTTTCCTCTTCTGGGCTATTTTCCTTTGGGTTCGCATCTACTCCAATCACATGGATTTCCTTGTCTATCATTCTGCAGCAGAGTCCGTACCCTACAAACGAGAAAGCGTCGAATAAGATGACCTTCTTCACTTGTAACATCTCCTATTCATTTTGTTACAGTATCGTATGCTTGCTGATAAATAAAAAGTCCCCATCCTAACAAAAAGAAACAGGGACTTTTTTATAATTCCTTTTCATTTTCTTTGAAGAAGCTACCAATTGAGCGGCTAAATGCATAGGTATTTTCACTAATATGATAGCTTAATGTAACCATCTCATTTACGCCTTGGTATTTTTTACTGTGTATTTCCGGAGTGTATGTTCTTTCATTTGTACTACGCCAAATTTTGATCGGGATATTTGTGTGAAGTAATTTATTATTTGGTGCTAATTTTTCAATATTCGATTCGACTTCCTTTTCGTCAAGTTGATAAGCTTGAGCAATTTCTTTTATTAATTTTTTATAAAAAAATTTATTTTTTCTTTCATTATCGATATGTGCCACTAGGTCAATGCAGGGATTAAGGAATGCCATAGAGCGAATTTCTTCATTTAGCTTTTGGCTTAATTGCATGGCTGTTAATGCACCCATACCTTCCGCCAGAATATGAATACGGGTGTTAAGAATTTCTCGTTTCATAATGATGTGATAGAGCTGTGTGGCTAATTTAACGGAAGCTGGATTTCCCCAGTTTGCACCGTATAAGTTTGAATAAAATACTGTATATCCTTCATCCTTGAGATATTCGAGAATTTGAGACCTTGCATAGTTTTGAATCCAATAGCTTGAGTTCTCTTCTACAAAATTTGTTTTATCCCCGATGATTAAAACAGCGAAGCCATTTGGACGTTTTGGCAAATGAAGAGCAGACCACTCCGTGTCGAGTTTGAAAAAAAGTTTGTTTGGTACCATTGTTTCCTTCTCCTACTCCTGATTTTCGTCCTTCATTATTAGTGTATGTTGTGGTTATAAAGATGAAAGGGGGAAATGCCTACAAATATCTTTTCTATCAGATGTCAATTGTGGTAAACTAATTACAGATATATCTTAATGAGGTGAAAATCTTGCGTTATTTTTGGACATTTTTTTGGACATTCCTTTTAATCCAAATGGCTTCATATGTAATTGGCTCAATGCAGGCAGCTACATATTCATTTTCAACAGCTTCAATCGTAGCTGTTATTGTGACAGCCTTAATCATTATTTTAGGTTCTGTTATTCCAAATGAGCCTGTCGAGGAACCACATCATTAATTTAGGCGACAAGCATAAGACAAACGCTGACGGAAGGTGCTTTTTTACCTTCCGAAGCGATTGGCTAGACCAGAGAACCGATGGCGCCTGAACTAGACAATGCAAAAAAGACCCAACAGGGGTCTTTTTTTGGTTATCACGGCTTTCTTTTATATGTCCATTTGCGATTGTGGTTAGAGTTTTCTGGAAATGGGTCACCAGCATTTAATTTTACGCTTTTTGGATTTTTAACCATATCTCCTTGCTCGCCGATTTCTACATATATCCCATTATTCGGTGCTTTATGCCCTGCACGAAATTCATGACTTTGCCCCATCTTAATCCTCCTTTGAATAGTATTACAAGATTACTATTCCCACTCATACTTAAATTCATGTTAAAAAGCACAAGTGTAGGATGAAAGGCCAGTTACCGAGCTTATCGTATCATTAAATGTGGGTCAAGCGACCTGTCCCCTTGACCCACATAAGGTATTTATTCCATAATTGCTTTTAAAACTGCTTTTTGAGCGTGTAGACGATTCCCAGCTTGTTCAAATATGACAGAGTTTGGGCCATCAATCACTTCAGCGGTTACTTCTTCTCCGCGATGAGCCGGCAGACAGTGCAAGAAAAGATAATCTTCATTTGCTGCACTTACGAGTTCAGAATTAACTTGATAAGGCATGAACACTTGCATTCTTTCTTCCTGTTCCTGTTCCTGGCCCATACTTGCCCAAACATCCGTATAGATGTAATCCGCACCCTTTACACCCTCGACTGGATCATGACTAACTTCAATGATGGCATTTGTCTCTTTTGCAATTTCTTTTGCTTTCTCTACAATAAATGCTTTCGGCTCATATTGAGGCGGACAAACAACCGTACAGTCTAATCCAACCTTTGCTGCAGCAATCATTAAAGAATGCGCTACATTGTTTCCGTCTCCAACATAGACGAGTTTGCTTCCTTTAAAGGATTTATTTCGTTCATATATCGTCAGTAAATCAGCTAACGCTTGGCATGGATGAAAATCTTCTGTTAAGCCATTAATGACCGGAATACTTGCGAACTCAGCAAGTTCTTCAATTTTTTCATGCTCAAATGTACGAATCATGATTGCATCCACATACTCAGATAAAACCATTGCGGTATCCGCAATTGATTCCCCTCTACCTAGCTGCATATCATTACTATTGAGGTAGATTGCATTTCCACCTAACTGAAGCATTCCGGCTTCAAAAGAAACTCTTGTCCGGGTTGAATGCTTTTCAAATATCATTGCCAAGGTTTTCCCTTTTAAATAAGCTGTTTCTTCCCCATTTTTATGCTTTTGCTTGATTTCAATGGCTGAATCTAATAATGCGATGATATCTTCCTGCGTTAGATCAAGGAGAGTGAGCAAATCCTTTCCTTTTAACGACTTACTTAGATTATGTTTTAAAGTAGTAGTCATTTGATAATCACTTCTTTCTCATTTTTGAATATTCCTCTTCGTTCTTGAATCGACATAACTGTAAAGCGGGAATCTTGAAATCCTTTTAAAAATGCCTGTAATGTCTCTATTTCAGTAAATACATGAATTCGCTGTTGACTTGCCTTTATTTTATTCTTTTTTGAATTTTCATCTTTATTTAGACTTACAAATGCTAAAGCTTTTTCGCTCTTGACCCACTCTGAAATGTCATTTGCAGCATAAACGTTTAAACCTATTTTTTCAGCAATTTGCACGATTTCTGCTGGAATAAGGTCTGTATCGAAGACAATTTCGTCTGCATCTTTTTTCGATAAAATATAGCTATGGAACACTTTTGTTAAGGCCTCATCAATCGTATCTGCAATACTGATTCCTTCCCCTGTTGATTTCATTTCCGGGCCAACCGTTGGATCTCCGAGCAGTTTATAAGTTGAGAAGACTGGATACTTCACAGTGTAGTAAGGTAATTCAGGTAATAAGCCAACTTGCGAAGAAACCTCTTGTAGTGACTTTCCAAGTACAAGTTTTGAAGCTAGCTGAGCCATTGGTATTCCTGTTATTTTACTTATAACCGGAACTGTACGACTAGCGCGTGGGTTCACTTCAAGGACGTATATTTGATTGTCATTCACAACAAATTGGATATTCATAATCCCTTTAAACTGTAGTTCACGAACAATTTTTCCTGCATAGTCTGCAACAATTTTCTTGTTTTCTTCAGATAATGAAACGGCTGGTATAATCGCATGACTATCGCCTGAGTGAACACCCGCTTTTTCAATATGCTCAACAATGGTAGGGATTAGAATCTCGTTCCCATCAGCAAGTAAGTCAACTTCGATCTCTAAACCAGGGACATATGCATCAATAAGGAGTGGAAATGATTCATTTGAGGTTTCTATTACAAAGGATTCAAGCTCATCCTCGTCATTGATGACAACCATTCCTTGCCCACCAATTACATATGATGGTCGAATTAACACAGGATAACCGATTTCAGACGATTTTTCTAGTAATTCTTGTGAATCGTCAGCGATCTCCCCAGGGATATGTTTGATATTTACCTTTTCTAACAGCTTATAAAAACGGTCGCGGTCTTCAAGCTGGTCAATGACGTCGTGGGTAATTCCCACAATTGATACACCTGCTGCCTCTAATCTTTGTGCAAGATTAATGGCTGTTTGACCACCAAATTGTACAATCACTTGATCCACTTTTTCAGCTTCAATGACATTTAACACATGTTCATATGTTAATGGTTCAAAGAATAATTTGTCGGCAATTTCATAATCAGTACTGACTGTTTCAGGATTATTATTCAGTAAAATGGTCTCATACCCTTCGTCTTGTAAGGCGAAAATTCCATGAACAGAACTGTAGTCAAATTCAATTCCCTGACCAATTCGAATCGGTCCTGAGCCGAGAATTAATACCTTTTGTTTCGAAGAACCTTGAGTTTCATTTTCTCCAAAATAGCTTGAATAATAATAAGAAGACTTAGATGCGAATTTACCCGCACATGTATCGACACTTTTATAGCTAGGGAGAATGCCAAATTCCTTACGTTTAGCCCGAATCGTATTTTCATCCTCACCACTGAGGTAGGCAATATATTGGTCAGTAAACCCTTTTTCCTTTATTTCTTGCATGAATTCACTTGAAAATTCATGGACTGATGTTCGGCTAATTTGATCCTCATACTCCACTAAATTTTTGAAAATGTATAGGAAGAATGCATCGATTTTTGAGATTTTATGAATTTCCTCTACAGTAGTTCCTCTTCTAAATAGTTCTAGTACTGCAAAAAAGCGATTTTCACTCCCCGTTTCAACGAGATGATTGAGCTCTGCAGCTGAAAGGCCTCCTAGTTTAGGTAAACGTAAGCTTTCGTTTTCCCCCTCTAAGGAATGAACCGCCTTTTGGATGGCACCTTCTAGGTTCACGTCAAGTGACATGACCTCTCCTGTTGCTTTCATTTGTGTTCCGAGTACATTTGGAACATCCATGAACTTATCAAATGGGAAGCGCGGGAATTTTACGACCACATAATCTAATGCAGGTTCGACGCTTGCAAATGAATTACCTGTAATAGGGTTGATTAATTCATCTAATGTATAACCAACTGCAAGCTTTGCTGTTATTTTTGCAATCGGATAGCCGGTTGCTTTTGATGCGAGTGCTGATGAACGACTTACGCGAGGATTTACCTCGATCAGATAATAGTTTTTGCTATACGGGTCCAATGCAAATTGAATATTACATCCACCAACAATGCCTAAAGCAGTGATAATTTTTGCCGATGATGTTTGAAGCATTTTGAATTCATCATCTGTTAAGGTTTGTGAGGGTGCTACAACAATCGAATCCCCCGTATGAATGCCAACCGGGTCAATGTTCTCCATATTACAAATCGTAATACAAGTTCCATTTTGGTCACGCATAACCTCATATTCAATTTCTTTATATCCAGCAATGCTTTTTTCAATCAAACATTGAGTAATTGGGCTTTCGGACAAGCCATTTTTAGAAAGCTGAATCAATTGTTGCTGATCGTGCGCAATGCCTCCTCCTGTTCCCCCCAATGTGTATGCTGGACGAATAATGACCGGAAAACCTACCTTTTCAACAAAAGAAATAGCTTCCTCAACTGTTGTGACAATTTCACTGTCAGGGACTGGCTCATTTAATTCATTCATTAAGCTTCGGAAAGCCTCTCGGTCCTCACCCTTTTTAATGGAATCAATCGATGTCCCTAGAACTTTTACATTATATTTATCTAAAATTCCATGTTCATTTAAGCTAAAAGCTAAATTTAAGCCTGTTTGACCACCCAGGGTTGCAAGTAATCCATCTGGACGTTCTTTTGCAATGATTTTCTCGATGCTTTCAACTGTAAGTGGCTCAAAATACACAACATCCGCATTGACTTCATCGGTCATAATGGTTGCAGGATTGTTATTCACCAAAATAACTTTGTAACCTTCTTCCCGCAATGCCCTACAGCCTTGTGTACCAGAATAATCAAATTCTGCAGCCTGCCCGATAACAATAGGACCTGAGCCAATTACCAAAATTGATTGAATTGAATGATCTTTAGGCATAAACTTTTCTCCCCTAACCTTCTGTTTATATAAAATTCTGTACCTTTCACCTTTAATAACTTAATTCAATACTCCCGCTAAAACGGATTGCTTACTAATGACTGCCTTTTCTGCCTTATTGTCTCGTATCCTTTTCACAACTGCTCGTGTATCGACATGTGAGAGCAATGGAATATTCCACTTCTGTAAATACTGAGTAAGCGAGTATTTCCCATTATAATGGGAATGGGTATCCTTCGTTTCATAAACTATGACCCCTGCTACTTCGGGCTTCGTGTTAAATTCAAGCTCATTAATTCCGCAATTACCGATGAGGGGGTATGTGAAAACAATGATTTGATCTTTATTGGAAGGATCGGTGATAACGTCCTGATAGCCGGTCATTCCTGTATAGAATCCGATACCACTTTCAGCCGCTGTATTTGAGCAATTCTCGAAAATATTACCTTCAAAGCTTTCACCATTCGCTAAGTGCAGATATCCCTTCATCTGTTTCACCTCGTATTTTTATTTGAGTAGTCGTATTTTTATACAATTTTATTCAAAAAAATGCATAGTATGACCAGGTTAATAGAACAATCTTAACTTCCAAGGGAAGATTAAGAAATATACTCCGCAACTAGACTATCTTTTATCAACTTAACTGCATTATCAATTTCTTCGTAAGTTACTGTTAATGGTGGCAATAACCGAATCACGTTTGGTCCCGCTTGAAGAACTAACAATCCATTTTCGCGAAGTTTTGTAATGTAAGTTGCGACTTCAACTTGACAAGCAATTCCTAGCATTAATCCACTTCCGCGAATCTCAGTTACTACATCTTGATCGGGCAGAGCTTTTGTAAGTTCATCTTTTAAATAAGTTCCTTTTTTCTCGACCTCTGCTAAAAATTCATCTTGAAAAATAATGGATAATGTTGCTTTGGCTGCTGCTAATGAAAGTGGATTACCGCCAAAGGTAGAACCGTGTGAGCCTGGTCCAAATGCTTCCTTCAGCATTTCCTTTCCTAGCATTGCACCAACAGGAAGACCGCTTCCTAAACCTTTTGCTAATGTGATAATATCAGGGGATAGATTGAAATGCTGATGAGCAAAGGCTCTTCCTGTTCGACCAATCCCAGTTTGAACTTCATCAATTATGAAAAGGGAACCACACTTCTCGCAAAGTTCTTCAATCTTTTTCAAAAACGTTTCTGTGCCAGGAACGACTCCACCTTCTCCTTGAATAACTTCAACCATAACAGCCGCGACCGAATCATCCATTGCTTCTTCTAATGCTTCACAATCATTGAAAGGAAGATAGTTAAATTCCTGTAAAAGTGGTCCAAATCCTGAATGAATTTTATCTTGCCCAGTTGCTGCCATCGTTCCGAATGTTCTACCATGGAAAGATTGGAGAAACGTAATGACCTTTGACTTTTGTGTATATTTTCGTGCAAGCTTTAATGCTGCTTCATTTGCCTCGGCACCACTGTTACAGAAGAAAACGGCATCCAGTTCTGAATTCTCTACAAGCTTCCCTGCTACTTCTTGTTGAATATCGGATTTAAATAAATTTGAAACATGCCAATATTTTTTTAATTGTTCTTCCACGGCTTCGATTACAGCTGGGTGGCGATGTCCGAGATTACAAACTGCGATTCCAGAGACAAAATCTAAATATTTTTTTCCAGTATTATCTACAATGATTGCACCCTCTGCTGATTCAACTGTCAAATCCCATCTCGCATAGGTTGGAAATAGTGCATCCATTAAACCACCTCTAGTTCTTTTACAATTTTTGTTCCTTTTAGAGTTCCGTCAATTGTTAACAATGAACCTTTTCCATTGATGATAATGATTTCGTTTATTCCCCCATCATGAAGAGCGGAGAGAGCGGCCTTAACCTTTGGAATCATTCCACCATAGATGGTTCCCTCTTCGATCAGTGAACGTACGGAATCGGTTGAGAGTGAAGGTAGAACTTCACCATCCTTTTTAATTCCATCTACGTCTGTAACAAATAATAAATGCTCTGCTTTTAATGCTGTAGCAACACTTGCTGCTGCAGTATCTGCATTGATATTGTATTTCGTAAACTTCTCATCAATCCCGATTGGTGAGATGACGGGAACATAACTTTGAGATAAAAGAAATTCCAGGAATGACACATTGACTTGTTCAACCTCACCGACATACCCTAATTGCTCAAGGTCTACAGGTTTGGCTTTTATTAGTTGTGCATCACAACCAGATAAACCTACTGCAGGGATCCCTGCTTTCTCTAGTTCAATGACTACTTTTTTATTTACTGTCCCTGATAATACCATTTCAACAACATCAAGGACTTCTTTAGTGGTCTTCCTCAACCCATTCACAAATTCACTTTCTATTTTCAAAGAGTTGAGTGTCTGACCAATCTCCGGTCCGCCCCCATGAACAACTACGACTCTATAACCACTTGCCTTTAATTCTTTAAAGCTATTAAAAAAGGAGTCTGATAGCTGTGCTAAAATGCTACCTCCACATTTGATAACAATTGTCTCCATTTTTAGTCTCCTCACGTGCGATAGCTTGCATTGATTTTGACATAATCATAGGTTAAGTCACAGCCCCAAGCCGTTCCATTACCGTTTCCTAGATGGAGGTCAACATGAATGACAATATCGGTCCCTTCAAGATACTGTTTTGCAAGTTCTTCTGAGAAAGCCACTGGTTGGCTTCCTTTTAGCATTTGAATGGAGCCAATTGAGATATCTACAACATCTGGATTCACAGTTGCTACACTATGACCAATCGCTCCGATAATTCTTCCCCAATTCGCATCTGCTCCGTAGACTGCTGTTTTAACAAGGTTTGAACCTACAATCTTTTTTGCCACAATACGGGCATCGACATCAGATAAAGCACCTGATACATTGACCTCTACAAGTTTTGTAGCGCCTTCTCCATCCTTTGCTATTTGCTTTGCAAGGTCTTCGAAAGTAGACTGAAGGGCCGACACAAACGAGTCCCATTCAGGGTGTTCTGGTGAAAGTTGATTATTTTCTGCTAACCCACTTGCCATTACCAATACCATGTCATTTGTTGAAGTTTCACCATCTACTGTGATTTGATTAAATGTCACATCAGTCACAGCTTTCATCGCTGCTTGGAGGGAATGTGAATCAATGCTTGCATCTGTTGTTACAAAGCCGAGCATCGTAGCCATGTTTGGATGGATCATCCCTGACCCCTTTGCTGCTCCACCAATTGTAATCGTCTTTCCATCAATAGTTGTTTGATAACATGCTTTTTTCATCACTAAATCTGTTGTTAAAATCGCTGTTTGAAAGTCACTAGCAGCTTCTGCTGTATTTGTCGGCTCAAGTTGTTTGATACCTGCTTTAATTTTATCCATCTGTAGGAGCTCACCAATTACACCCGTTGAAGCAACCGCGACTAAGTGATCTTTGATTCCAAAATGAGCAGCAGTTTCGGCTCTCATTTCGTATGCATCTAGTAAACCCTGTTCACCTGTACATGCATTTGCACAAGCGCTATTAATGACAACTGCTTGTAGTTTATTTTCTACAGCGATACTTTCTTTTGTAACCTTTAATGGAGGAGCTTGAAAATGACTTTGCGTATATACGGCTGCACAGTTCGCCGGAACTTCACAAACAATTGCCCCTAAATCCTTCTTTGAATAACGTAATCCGGCATGAACACCTGCTGATTTAAATCCTTTAGGAGTTACAACAGACCCCTCTTCTACTTTTAAAACTTGAATTTCCTTTATTTCTATCATGCAAAGTCACTCCTTTTCTATGGAAATAATGGGACGTAGTTTAAACCTGTTTTTTCATCTAAACCAAACATGATATTCGCGTTTTGGATTGCCTGACCAGCAGCTCCCTTAACTAAGTTATCGATTACTGAAACCACGGTAATCCGGTTTGTTCTTTTATCAAATGCAAGGCCTATATCACAATAATTTGTGCCATACACTTCCTTTGTAGCAGGGAAGGTACCCTTTTCTCTGATTCTTACAAATGGTGAATCCTGATAACTTTCCTTATATAATTCATATAGCTGCTCCAATGAAAGTGAATCTACTGTACTATTTATGTACATCGTTGACATGATTCCTCTTGTCATTGGGACCAAATGAGTACTAAATGTTATATATGGAATTGAATCGTCCAAGCCTTGAATCACTTGTTCAATTTCAGGAATATGTTGATGCTGATTCACTTTATAGATTGAAAAATTATCATTGCTTTCAGCAAAATGAGTGGTTCTTGAAGGACTTTTTCCAGCTCCAGAAATACCAGATTTTGCGTCGATTATAATTGATTTTTCATCAATTAATTCATGTTTAACGATCGGTGCTAACCCTAGTACAGTTGCCGTTGGATAGCAGCCTGGATTTGAAATAAACCTACTATTCTGAATCTCTTTCTTATACCATTCTGGTAAACCATATGTAGCTTTGTTTAAATCCTCTTGTGAAGCAGCTGGCTTTTTATACCACTGTTCATATACACTTGGATTTTTTAAACGATAATCCCCCGAAAGATCAATAATTTTTACATTTTCATTCAGCAACTCAGGCACAATGGTTGTAGAAACTCCTGATGGTGTTGAAAGAAAAACAACGTCCACTTCATTTGCTATCTTCGGAATATCAATTTCTTCTAATGAATGATTTACAAGATTCGTAACATGTGGGTAGACCTCTGAAAGCCTCATCCCTGTCTGTGACGAAGTATGAATGGAGTGCACGTCTATAGATGGGTGGTTAGCCAATAATCGTAGTAATTCGATTCCGCCATAACCAGTAACCCCTATAATTGCCGCTTTCAAAATATCCACCTCATTGTTTTTATTAATATTTGAATAAGTATCATTATAAAGCTGTATAAAAATTAAATCAATTGTATTTTTATAAAATATCTGATTTTTTTGCACAAAAAAAAACAGTAAGTGAAGTTGATTTAAAATCAACCTCCACTTACTGGTGGTATCAAAGCTACAGTATCTCCTGCTTTTACAATATCTTCATCTATTGCATACTCTTCATTTATGGCAAACATGATTTGATCAAGATTTTTTATACCATTTTCATTAGCAAGCTTCTCTTTAAGAGATGAAATGGTTAGCTGATCTGCATGAATCGAGAGCCTTTCAGTTCCCGCCATTTCCTGTAAATGGGCAAAAAATAATATCGTAATCATTTTAAATCCTCCTCTTCAGGTCG
The DNA here is from genome assembly GCF_031324165.1 of Ferdinandcohnia sp. QZ13. NCBI lineage: Bacteria > Bacillati > Bacillota > Bacilli > Caryophanales > Bacillaceae > Ferdinandcohnia > Ferdinandcohnia sp. QZ13. The sequence continues at coordinate 1,179,373 of NZ_JAVIVW010000001.1, forward strand.
GCCAGTTGCATATTGTTTCGTTTCTAACTGATCTCCAATCCACATTTCCCCGTCTTCCCAATGTTCTTTTTTCCAGATAGGGACGATTTGTTTTATACGTTCGATTGCATATTCATTTGCTGCATAGGCATCCTTACGATGTGGTGTGGAAACTGCAATGACGACTGCTGCTTCAGAAATATCCAAGCGCCCAATTCGGTGGGTAATCGCCGTTTTCGCTTCAGGCCATCTTACCGAAATTTCTTCACCAATTTGAGCCAGCTTTTTTTCTGCCATTGGAATATACGCATCATATTCTAAATAAAGGGTTCTTCTCCCCCTCGTAAATTCGCGAACTGTTCCAATAAAGGTCGTAACTGCGCCAGCTTCACGTCGAATGACCTTATTTGTCACCTCTTCAACCTGAATCGGCTCATTCGTTATTTTAAATAAATCATTATTATTCATTGATGTACCTCACTAAAAATCCAGTTTAAATAATTCTCTTCTTCGTTGATAAGAAAAAGAGGAAACTTAATTTGAATCGGTATCCAGCTTATAACCGCAACAATATTTGTTAACGAATTTAAGAGTTCGATATCCTCTTCTCTTTTAATTAAGACGATTTTGGGATATTCTGCGTGTTTATATCCTTCAATTACTATCATATCATTTTCAAAAAAAGCGTAAAGTTGAATTAGCTTCTCGAGCGGCCATTTGGAAGTCTTCGCTTCAAGCTGCAGGCTCCCTCCACCCTCTACAATGGTTGCAGACGCTCCTGCTCTAAAGTGGCGGGAAGAATCTTTTTCTTGATGAAGACTTTGTAAGCTACTTTGATGCCCATGATGCTTAATGGTAGCAATTTGATAACCTAAATCAGTACCTTTTTTTACGATTTTTTCAACAAGTGTCGTTTTCCCACTATTTTGATAACCGACGACTTGGAGAAGTGGAAATCTTATTTCCAAGGCCATATACTTCCTTCCTGGTCCTCTAGGTACAATACGTCTACTTCATCACCTTTTCCAAATCCTCGCGTTCCACCTGGTAAAACCATAAATGCATTTGCTCCAGCTAGTGAGGAAACGACATTTGATTTATCTAGACCACTTGGTGTCACTACAAGTTTTCCATCCGAAAAACTGATTTTACTCCTTACAAATCTCGTAAATGGATTTGGTTTTGGAAAGTCGGCATCGAGCTCAGCTTTTAGTTTTAAAAGATGCGGGTTGGTAGAAAATAATCTTGTTCGGACTACCGGTCTAACGTATAATTCGAAGCCAACATAACAAGCAGAAGGATTTCCAGATAATCCAAACAATAACTTACCATGTAGTTGAGCAACTGTAGTGACACTTCCCGGTCTCATTGCAATTTTATTAAATAAGACTTCCGCACCTAATTTTTCATAAATCGCAGGAAGGTAATCATAATCCCCGACAGAAACTCCGCCAGTCGTAATTAAGATATCCACTTCATCGATTGCATTTTTGATTGCCTCAAAGCAAAGCTCAAAATCATCGGGGAGTTTTCCGAAATACTTTGGCTCCGCACCCGCTCTTTCAATTTGTGCACTTATCATATAAGCATTGCTATTTCGAATTTTTCCAGGTACAAGTTCCTCATGGACATCAAGCAGTTCTGTTCCAGTCGCATAAATACCGATGACTGGTTTCTTAGCAACTTCAACTTCATGGTAGCCAAAGGTGGCTAAAAGTGCTTTAACGCCAGGATTAATAAAGACGCCTTTTTCGACTAAGACGGAGCCTTTTTTGGTATCTTCACCTTGAAACGATACATTATCGCCAGATTTAAATGGTCGCTTTATCGACATGAACTTCCTACCATCACGTTCATATTCAGTTGTTAATTCAAGCATGACAACTGCATCACATTCTGTAGGCATTGCTGCACCCGTCATGATTCGAACAGCTTGAAAAGCCTCTACCTTTTTCGTTGCAACAGACCCAGCTCCAATTTCTTCAATTACTTCAAATTCTATCGGATTTTCTAGTCCCGCATTTGTTGTATCCATTGCCCGAACAGCAAAGCCATCATATGGTGACCGATCAAAATGTGGAACATCATGATCAGCGATTACGTCCTCCGCTAAAAATCGTCCATAACTAGCTTCTATTGATACTTTTTCCTTTGTCCCTGTACCTGCAAATTCCATTACTCGCGACACTGCTTCTGGAACGGGTATGGGTGTTCTTCTTTCGACCATCATTTTCACTCACTTTTTATCTACTTTTTTCCTATTGTAGTATATATTAGAAAAAACCACTACTTTCTTGCTGTCATTTCATTAAGATGAACGATTCCTTCTTCAAGTTTATCATCGACAACTTTGGCGTCCGTAATATGTTGGGTAATTAAATCATTGGCATTATCAAACAACTCTTTTGTTGTTGAAATTTCTTGCATAACATCCTGTGAATATACCTTTTGTTCCTCAATCGTATCTAAAACAGAATGTACCTCTTTTTGGACAGACTGAATGACAGACATAATATAATTAAATTTTTCAGTTGTATAAATACTTGCATCAACCCCTGAATGTACAAGGATTGTACTATTCGTTGTTGATAGTAAGGTTTCGTCAATCTCTTTTTGGATTGCTTTTGTAAGGGCACTAATATGCTCAGTACTTGAAGCGGTACTCTCTGCAAGCTTTCTTACCTCAGCCGCAACGACTGAAAATCCTTTTCCTTGCTCTCCCGCTCTTGCCGCTTCAATTGATGCATTCAATGCTAATAAATTCGTTTGGTCAGCTATCTCCTTAATGACTTGTACGATATTTTCAATTTCCTTTGATCGATTATTTAAATGGTTCATTTTTTCAGATGTATCTTTTAATTGGGAACCAAGTTCTTTCATAATAGATTCCACTTCTAATACTTGGTTTTTTCCTTCACTTGATTTTGCAACCATGTCTTCAGCAGCTAAAAGTAATGTTTGTCCATTTTCATATAATTTAGCAGAGTTATGATAGGATAATAGACTAAGCTCATCAACTCGGTCGAATTTAGACTTGATTTTACCAACCAACTCTCCGAGAACATGATGCTGACCATTTACATGCTCGTGCTGTTCAATTGTTGCTACAAGCTCTTCGTAAAAATTTTTAAAAAACAAAGATGTATTTTCTTTCTGTTGTTCTGTTTCCTCTTTTAATACTTTCATATCCTGTTTAAGTTGTTTATTTTCTTTCTCAAGCCCTACAATATATTGTTTACGAAAAAACATCGTTATGACATCTCCTAAGTTGCAATCTCTATTTGGCTTTATCGTACCAAACTTACTCCCTTTTAACCTATGATGCTCATCACATTTATCATCATTTATGACGTTTTTCTACATATGTGTGATACGTATCACCTCATTCTTCCTTTTTAACAGCTATTCTAAAAGTAGTTTACTAAATAGGAGGTAAGATCATGGAACAAACTTTTACAGAACAACATATCATTGGAGAAATTGTAACTGAGTTTCCGAAGGCTGGAGACCTATTCAAAAAACTTCGAATTGATTTTTGCTGTGGTGGTAACAGACCACTTATAGATGCCATAGAAGAAAGAAACCTTTCAAAAGATGAGGTTTTGTCAAAATTAAATACTCTTTATCAAGAAATGAAAGAATTAAATGAAAAAACAGTGGATTGGAAGGCTGCAAGCTTTTCAGAATTGATTGACCATATCGTAAATAAACATCACCGGTATTTAAATGAAGAGCTTCCGCAACTTAGCCCATATGTAACAAAGGTTTTGAGAGTACATGGCGGAAATCATCCACATCTTGCTAAAGTACATTCACTGTTTAATCAATTAAAGGTCGAGCTTGAACAACATACCATTAAGGAGGAAGCAGAGTCATTCCCTCTTATTCTTAAATTTGAAAACGAACCAACACCTGAAAATCATGAATTAGTGAAAAAACATGTAGCTGATCTAGAAGGTGATCATGACGAGGCTGGAACTATTATTAAAGAAATCCGTGACATTACAAATGACTTTCAACCACCAATTGGTGCATGTGGAACATATCGCCTAGTCTACCAGCGTCTTGAAGCACTTGAAGCAGACCTATTTCAGCACATACATCTAGAAAATAATATCTTATTTCCAAGAGCAGAAGCTGGGAATTAATTCTTACAAAAAAATTAAAAAAACCGCGATATTTCATACTTTGAAAATCGTGGTTTTTTTATGTTTATTTAAAGCTTGGAACAGAAGATGACTTTGATCTATTTGACTTTAATTGAATGAGTGGCTGATTTCTCTTTTTTACTTTTAGGGCGACAGGCTTCCCGATAAATACGCGTACCATAAATAATAGACAAATAACCATTCCTAGAACAAACATTGATTTTCCAAGCTGTTGTTGGGCTGTAAGTAAGTAATTATTACATAGTCTTGCTGGCGATACTGTATAAAGCCAACTCATCACAAAAATCATCGAAATGAGATTAGCCCAAATAAAGCCTTTACTAATGGGTCCAAGCAGTTTCCAGCTATAATTCAATAAAACCCCTGCAACAAATGATAAACTAATATATTTTGTAATCTCCATTACTGGTTCGTTCAGTGAAGCATCGATTGACCTTGGCAAAATCCAAAATCCGATAACACATATTGTAAGTAACATCCCTGCAATCCCATTTTCATTGAAGTAAAGGAAAAACTTTCGCCATTTCCTAGGAAACCCTTTTGCAAGGAAATAACCACCCCCTATTAATAATGGATATTGAATGAGCATCGTTCCCACCATGCTCTTTTCTAGCAATACCCTTACGTAAGGGAAAGAAACGAATAGAAGTAAAAGTAGTCCAATCAATAAATAACGTAAACGGTACATATTTTCACCTCTAAAATAAAAAAGTATCTAAGTATTCCACAACAGTTTGCGGTGTTTGGTAATCAAAGATATTAGTTAATTTTCCATCTGGGTTGATAACATAAAATGCTGAATTATGCTCATACCCTCCGTATTCATTCGGAATAACAATTACTTCAAGTGTTTTTAACACATCCTGTAATTCCTGCTCGTCCTGAATCGTTGCCATTTTCCACTGTTCCCCATCTGCTCCAAAATGGTTTGAATAGGATTTTAAAACCGATGGAGAATCATTCTCAGGGTCAAAACTTATACTTACCAGAACAACTTCTTTGCCAAGAACCTCTTTAGGAATGTTTTCGTAAATTTCAGCAAAATTCTGTTCCAAAACTGGACAAACATCCCCACAACTTGTATACATGAAGGTCATAAGTATGTATTTTCCCTCTAATTCCCGTAAGTGGAAAGTCTCTGAATCAGAATCGATTAATGTTGCAGAAGGGAGCTTTGGCTGCTCCCTTTCTAATTCAATAATTCTTGCTTTCTCAGCTGTAAAAGCCTGCAATCCATCTGTACTAACCCATAGCAAAGTGAGTCCCGCTACTAGTGCAAATAGAATTCCAACGCTTTTACGCAACATGGCGATCTGGTCCTACCTTTTCTTGAAACTTATAATCTATTGATCTTGAAAAATGCCAAAAACGAATTACAAATGTCAAGACAGCAAGAACAATAAAGATACCAAATATTACTCCCATACGGTCATATGGAATCCATTCTGGGAAGTGCTCAGCCCATCTTCTCGGCGCTCCTACTTTTCCTGAGAAAAGGAACGATCCACATAATCCAATGAAGAACATTGTGTATACCCAAAAACTAATCGTATCTAGCGAAGTTTCTTTCTCTTTTCCATTCACTTTCGCTAAGTAATACATAAATCCAAAAACAATAGCTGTTGCACCTAATCCCATATACATATGGAAATGCCCTGGTACCCATTTTGTGTTATGCATCACATGGTTTACAACAATCGTTGCATCGACAATTGCAGGTACGACACCAATAACCCAACCAAACATGGATAAAAACATAAACGATGAAGCAATGTCCCACTTAATACCTGAACGATATACAATCATTAACGCACCATAAGCTGTGACGACTAATACTGGTAATCCATTTGCATATGAAAGCACTTGACCGATAATGATCATCCACTTTGGCATTGCAAAATCCATTAACAAGTGGTGAGAATAAATCGTAATTGTAAATAATGTTGAAAAGTTCCACGCAATTAGAAATGGACGATTTGCTTTCCAAGGACGATTTGTATAGGCTGCTAAAATCTCATAAACCGCAATAACACCCATGTAGATAATCGAGTTTGCAAAGATGTGTCCAAACGCATATGTTAGATTTTTCGCAAGCATTGGATCAATTGTGATACTTGGAATAAATAGATTTATAAGGTTCATAATTAGAACAGTTGCTCCCGCAATTAATGCAGTGGTGTTTACAATTGAAACCATTGTACTAGCTACGACAGCCGCTGGCGGACCATAGCCTTTTTCCTTTCCAAATACAATTGACCAGCCTAACCCTCCGCCTAAGCTTCCATATTGTTTAATAATTGCTCTAGCTACATCTAAGTTTAGTAATAAAAATCCTACACCGAGAATAAGCATACCGCCCAAATAAAGTGCTGCTCCCGTAACTGCCCATCCACCAGCAGAGATAGATGGTAGCGGATATAAGAATGTCCAAGCACCTGCAAAGTCAAACACGAATATTCCTACTAACACCATGACGACTCCGATGATAAAGGTTATGAAATTCGTGATTAGAATACTTTTGCTTAATTGTACATATTTACTAAGGAAGTACCACATAACAGCAGCTGCAGCTAATGCAGCTGCACCAATCATACCTGTTCCATGGACAGTCATGATTTCATAAAAAAATCCTGGGTCTACATCAATCATTTTTCCTTGTGCAAGAAGCATCAAAACTCCAAATACCATCATTGATAAAATGATTAACCCACCTGCAAATAGATACAGAGCAATCGTTTTGTTTCGGTAGTTATTTGTCGCTCCCATTGCAATATTAGTAGACATTGTTAACCCCCTCCTTAATTTGTTACGACAATTTCACCAATCATGAGATGGTGACCAAGTCCACAGTATTCCATACATAAAATTTGATACGTACCAGGCTCCGTGAATGTGTAGAAAACAGTGTTTGTATAATCTGGCATTGCCTGGGTTTGTGCTAATAAATTCATGTCTTTGTCGTAGATTCCAAAGCCGTGGTTAACATCTGTGCTGGTGATATCAAATTCGATTGGTTCCCCCACTTCGAATTCAGTTTGGCTCATTTTCCAGCCGAATTGAACAGCTTCCACATCAACAATAACTGGATTTTCTTCTTGTCCATATACTGGTCTTTCAAACGGAAGATCTTGCAGTGTAAAATAAGTTGCAGTTCCAAATACAACAAGTAAAGCAATGAAATAAATCGTTCTAAAGCGGTACCATTTTTTCTGGATTGAATCATACTCTCTTCGTCTATTTGTTTTTAAGACAACGGTAATAAAAATAACGGTAATTAAGGTCATTAAAATAATAGAAAGATACCAAGCAGCTGTTTGGTACAAAAGAACCCCCTCCTAAATTCTCTGTTCAGCATGATTCTCACATAATGTTCAACCTTAAATCTGTTAAGTTTGTCACAAAATGGGTGGAAAACGGAAAAAGACACATTCTTGTCAAGAATGCATCTTTTTTTTGGCTCTTTTCTATAAGATTGTTGTAATTAACTTAAAGTTTATTGGTGGAACTAGAGGGATTTCCGCTTCTGACACTTGCTTTCCGCGGGCGATCCGCAAGCCTCCTCGCTCGTGCCTCGCTGTGGGGTCTCGCTTGGCTCGCTATTCCCGCAGGACGTTGAGTTTGCTTCCTTGAAACTGCACCGCACGAAGAAAATGCCTGCATTTCCGAGGATTCGTGCCATCCGCTCCAATCCCTAGAGGGTGCACCTATGTGTCAATAACACTTGTTAACGCCCATATCAAAATCAACATAGCTGCAAGAACAGCCTTTTTTATTTTTATTTAATTAAATAGGTTGACGCGAGCATTAGAAAGGAAATAAAGATAGTCGTTAGGACCCACAACCAAGCTAGTTCCATATTCCCACTATCAATTGCAACATAGATTGCTGTTGGCAATGTTTGTGTTTTACCTGGTATATTTCCAGCAAACATGAGGGTTGCACCAAATTCACCAAGTGCACGAGTAAAGCTTAAGATCCCACCTGTGACAATTGCTTTTATTGATAATGGTATGGAAACGAAAAGGAATATCCGAAATTCATCTGCACCATCTGTCCTAGCAGCATCCTCAATATCTGGGTTTACGGATTGAAAGCCTGTTTTCACAGATTGATACATAAGCGGGAACGCCACGACAGTAGAAGCAATAACTGCTGCCCACCAAGTGAACATAATTGGTTGACCCGTTACTTTTTCAATAAATGTTCCAACAAAACTATTTCTTCCAAATATCACAATTAATAAAAAGCCTACTACTGACGGGGGAAGAACAAGCGGCAGCATGAATAATGTTTCAATAATGAGTTTTCCTTTAAATTTCCTACGGGACATCCATTTCCCTGTGACCAAACCAAGCAGTAAGACAATACAGCCCGCGGTAATAGCAATGGATATTGAAAGTTTAATAGGTGACCAAAATAGCTGTTCCATGACTTTGACCTCAATTGTTAAAAATTGTTCATAATTGATATATTCCTTATTTTACAAGCATTTTGAAGCAATTTTACACTAAGTGTGATTTATTATACATCGCAGTAATAACTAACATTATATTATTTTATTAAAAGTAATTGTTCAAAAGGAGGATGAAAAGGACCAAGAATTTCAAGGCGGTGCAGCTTTGAGTACCGGAGCGTATGCAGTTAATACGTGAGGAACGGAAAAGCAAGCCAACGCAGAAATTCGATGTGTCATTTTCACCGGACTTTTTGAACATCCTCTTAACCAAGTATAGCATTCCTGCTTAGGAAGGTGGTACCTATGAGTCAATTGACATTACAAAAAGCAAAAATATCAGATGAATTAACAGAGCTTATGAAATCAGCTAATCACGTCATCCAAATAGAAAAAGGAACGTATTTATTTCGGGAAGGTATGAAGGCTTCCGAACTTTACCTCATTCTTTCTGGGCGTGTAAGGGTTAGCAAAGGAACGTCTGATGGAAGTGAATTATCCCTTCGAGTTTGTAGCCAAAATGAAATCGTTGGAGAGTTGACATTATTCACCGATCAGCCGAAATATTTATTTGATTGTCTAGTTTTAGAAGATAGCGATATTGCTGTTATTCAAAAGGATGACTTAGAACGAAAACTTTTTGAAAATACGAATCTTGCATTTGAATTTATGAAATGGATGAGTGATCATTTCCGAAAAACACAAACGAAGTTTAGAGATCTTGTTTTATTAGGTAAAAAAGGAGCTTTATATTCCACCTTAGTTCGCATGACCAATAGTTATGGTGTTCACAAACAGAATGGAATCTTAATAGACTTACACTTAACGAATCAGGAGCTTGCCAATTTTTGCGCTACCACAAGAGAAAGTGTAAACCGCATGCTGCATGAATTGCGTGTACTAGGGGTCATTTCTGTCACCAAAGGCTATATTACGATTCACGATCTGGCATTTATTAAAAAGGAAATCCAATGTGAGGATTGTCCAGCAAAGTATTGTAGCATTGAATAAAGGCGCTACAAAGACCCATGGGGATCCCATGGGTCTTTTGGGTTCTAGGACAGGTGCTAACCGTCCTCAAATACAAAAGCCAATCACTTTTGAAGGATTGACTTTTTTCTGCATGTTCCTATTTACCAAACCTTTATTGAAGTGTTTTTTCTTTTTTACGAAGTGCTTCTGGGATATATACACAGAATGGTTCGCTCTCCATGTAATCTCCAGTCATCGCATATGCACGAGAACGTGATCCACCACAGACATGTCTGAATTCACATACCCCACACTTCCCTTTATACTTATCTGGATTACGCAGATCTTTAAATATTGGAGATTCACGATAAATTTCAGCTAGTGGTGTCACACGCACATTTCCGGCTTTTACAGGAAGTAATCCACTCGGATATACATCTCCTATGTGAGAAATAAAGACAAATCCATTACCATCGTTTACACCTTGAGGCGCTCTTCCTAGTCCATCAATTTGGCCAGTTTTCCCCTTCATAAGTGCATCTTCATAGCGAATTTGTTTATCCGTATCCTTCGTCTCACGCAGTTTTGATTGAATCACAACCCGACGATAATGCTGCGCTGCTGTTGTCTTTATATCGAATTTAACACGTTTACTTAAATCATACAACCAACGGAAAACCTTTTCGTGTTCAACTGGAGAGATCATATCGGTTTCTTTACCACGACCTGTAGGTACAAGGAAAAAGACGCTCCATAACACACAATCAAGGTCCTCAACCAATTTTGCCATTTCATCTAAGGCATGGACATTATATCTTGAGATGACCGTGTTGATTTGTATTGGTATTTCAAGTTCGTGTAAATATTTGATGGCTCTCATTGTTAAATCAAAAGAACCTTTTGTTCCGCGAAAATGGTCATGAATTTCGTCAGTTGGTCCATCTAAGCTAAAAGCCCAACGTGCTAAGCCTACTTCTTTTGCCTTTTGAATGGCCTCCTTTGTAACATTTGGTGTTGCACTTGGTGTCATTGAAACACGGACACCTTTTTTAACCGCATAATCAGCAATATCATATACATCGGGGCGCATTAATGGGTCCCCACCTGTGAACACTAGCATTGGATTATTCATCTCATATATTTGGTCGATTAACTTTTTACCCTCTTCAAAGGAAAGTTCTCGAGGGTCTCTCGTATATTGTGCTTCTGCACGGCAATGTAAACATTTTAATTGGCAAGCTCTTGTAAGTTCCCAAATCACAATAAATGGGTCTTTATTATAGTCTCTTTCAAACATGAGGCAAACCTCCTTTGTTAATGTCCACATTTTAACACTATAAAAAAGTGAATAATGTGAGGTACATCACAGGTTAAGGAGGTGTTTGAAAATGTTCACAAATTAGGAAAAGCGCAAGCGCCTTGGTCAGCCCCGACAAGCATAAGAAAAGCCGGCGAGAAGGATGCCTTTTATCCTTCTTGACGGATTGGCTTATGACCTCGAGGGGCTAGGCGCTGGAGCTAGACATCAAAACTATATGAATAGTAAATTGAAGAAATATTATGTGAAGAAATGTTACATGTAATTGAGGGTTAAAACAATGGCTACAAGTAAATTTGGAGCCCCCAAGAGGAAAAATAGATAGGAATATCGAATTCTTTTTTTGCGGTCTCGTTTGGTTTCGGTGTAGTAATTTGCTCTTGCCCGATCTCCACTGATAAAAGAATCAGAAACGATTCCCGCAAGCAGGAAACAAATAATCCCTAGTGTCCCAGAAATAACTGAATATGTTTCAAATTGTTGAGTAGACAAACCAATGATTAGTAGAAGTCCAGAGGTTAAAATACCTAAAATTAAGCCTACTCTCAAACATGATCCCTCCTTTTCAAAATATCTAGTTTTATTCCTATTTTATCGTACTTTTCCGATAATTATGATTGTGTAAAGTAAAATTAATAATGAAAGCCAATTTACTGTGGATGTTAAATTGGCTTTTGCTGTACTTTTTTATATTCATTTTGGTCATTGATATTTTCAAATTCCATTCCTTTCAGTTGAAGGTCATGGTTGGTTACGAATTTAACATGGGAAACGTCTAATAAATCGCTCATTTTAAAATGTTGAATTTTTAGCAACTTCTCTATTCTCTTTGCAACCCTACTATGGTAAACAGCGATTAAGGGCTGTTGGCGATCATTGATAACCGGAACGACAGCATCAATCCTTGGGTCATTTGTATAAGTGATTAGTTGCTTTACAAGTTCATCAGTCACAAAAGGGGTGTCACAAGGTAAAACTACAAACCAATCTGATGGTACTTTTTGCATGGCGGTGAGCATACCAGCAAGCGGTCCATTCCCTTTATATTCAGGTAAATCCTGAATTACTTCTACTGAGGTTTGATGTTGAAATTGCTCTACTAATGTGGGATGACTTACAATGATAAGCTTTCTCACATTCTCCTCCAACGCCTCGATAGCATATTCATAAAAGAATTTACGATGAAATTTGGCAAACGCTTTATGGCTCCCAAATCTTCTTGACTCTCCACCGGCTAAAAGAATACCTGTGATTTTTGATTTATCCATCATGAAACTTCCTTTTACTTTTTTCATCATAGTAGCACGAAAGGAACAGTCTTCCAAATAAAACTTTTCCAATTATAAAAAAAGATGTAGACTACGTCGAAAATTGACATTGCCTACACCTTTCTCGATATTAGAATCTTGATTAATTTTTATTTTTTACCGATTGCAACGCGCCATACATCCGGGCCTTGTTCAAGGTATTCCCAAGTGAATTCATTACCGCGTTCCATCATGAATTGATATTGGAGTGGTCGTGGATCATGGTCATTTGTTAGCTCCATGATTTCACCTGGTTGTAAACTATCAAATGTTCTAAAAATTGTAGGGTGCTTATCCTTCGGTGCGTAATCTGGTGCATTTACTTTTGCTGCAAATACCATATTTACATTCCTCCTTTTGTTTTATGGGTCCATTGTATCTAGTCTCTTCAGTAATTGTAGTGAAACTTATCACTATGTACGTATGTTTTTAATCATATGTCTAAAAAAATATGCGATAATGATAGGATAGAGAATCTTTAAACGCCACGTAAACATCTTGCTATACCTCATGAATTGTGGAGTCAAAAAGAATAAACGAGGTGAAAGATGAAAGAATTTGTTGGTACATGTAAGGAATGTGAGAAAGAAATTTATTGTTTAGATGGATTTATTAATGGTGTTGTTTTAGATGATAAAAATGGCATACTTTGCTTTGATTGTGCCGAAGAAAAACAAGTTGACTAAGTTAGGAGAATTTCTCCTAGCTTTTTTTGTGTCGATTTTTTGAACATTGATTTTGTTTTTCACTACCTATGATGTATATCACAGTTTTAAAAACGAGGATTGCTACACTAAATACAGAGTTGCCTTAGGTAATGTAAATCAAAAAAGGAGTGAGCAAGATGGGGACAACATCCATTCGTGAACAATTGAAAGGAGTTCCCTTGTTTCGGGAATTAACCTCTGAAGAACTTAATCCAATTGTTGAAATTTCACAGTCACGTTTATATAAACAAAAAATGTTTATTTTTATGCAAGACGATCCACTTGATCGTGTGTTTTTCATTAAATCCGGAAAGGTAAAAATTTATAAATCTGATATGCACGGGAAGGAACAGATTGTATCCGTACTTGAAGCAGGAGAAATGTTTCCACATGCTGGATTTTTTCGAAAAGGCCGATATCCAGCACATGCCGAAGTAATCGAGGAATCGAACATTATCTTCACCCCCATTGATCGATTTGAAGAAATATTATTAAAAAATCCTGAGCTTTGCATCAAAATTTTTAAAGTGTTAGGTGAAAAAATCATCGACCTTCAAAAGCGACTGGAGGAACAAATCCTACTAAATACACAAGAACAAATTATCATGCTTTTACTTCGTTTATGTAGAAGCAATGGAGAAAAGATCGACAATCGCTTTAAGCTAACTACTCAATTTACAAATCGTGAACTTGCTAACATGATTGGTACAACACGTGAATCAGTAAGCAGGACAATTTCAGTATTGAAGAAGAAACATATCGTAGACATGACTCCTGATGGATATTACCTATTAGATCATATGAAGCTACATGATGAGATTTTTTAGCCCTAAAGGAAATGGTTCCTAGTCTTTGATTTCACTTCATTTTTTCTGACACTTGTGATTCAGGTCACATCGTTTCTCATTGAAAATGATTATCATTAAGTTATAACCGTTATATAAGGGGGATTTCAATCATGGATTCAAAAGTTGTAGAGGTAGATGTTAGGGAAGATCTTAAAAATAAAATTGAGCCTTTCCAAAAGATTATGGAGGCGGTTAAACCTTTACAGGATGGAGATATTTTCATTTTGCACGCACCTTTTAAACCGACTCCTTTATTTCCAATTTTAAAAGCAAAAGGATTTTCAAATGAGGCAGAGCAAATTGATAAAAAACATTGGAAGGTTACCTTTACAAAAAGAGGTGACAAGTAATGCATTTAGATAATCGAGGTCTTGAGCCTCCCACTCCAATGATGAGGACATTGAAAGCTCTCGAAAAATTAAATAAAGGCGACACCTTGACGATTATCAATGATCGCCGACCTATGTTCTTGTATGAACAGCTGGATGAATTAGGCTACAAACATACGACAGAACCATATCCTGATGGCGGCTTTCAAATTGAGATTACGAAGTAAGGAGCTGGTTGCCAATGATGCCTCAATTATCAAATGAAACCGATATAAGGCTGCCACTCTCCTTTATTATCTTTAGTGTTGTAGCCTTAATCACATCCCAGGTAATCCTCTTGTTTAATGGACATGTGGTCATTGATGGGAATTTTCGCACCTTTCCCCTTCTATCGTCTGCCCATTTATTGATACTAGGCTGGGCCTTAATGGTTGCGATGGGAGCCATGTATCAACTTGTGCCAGTAGCCTTTTTAACGCCGATTTGGAGTGTAAAATTTGGGTTTATTCAATTTTGGGTAACAGCAATTGGATTTGGTGGTTTTGGAATCACCCTTTCCTTCTCACCTACTTTGTCTATTTTTACAGGGTCACTTGCTGTTACTGGTATATTGCTATTTCTCGTACAAATGTTTATGACGATGAAAAAGCAAGCCAAGAAGAATATTTTAACTTTATTTGTTGGTAGTGCTCTCATTTGCTTACTACTCACAATCACACTGGGAATTCTGTTAATCGTCAATCTTGGAGCTGGAATCACAAATCTAAATCATCTTGCTGTATTAAAAAGTCATATTTTACTTGGAATTGCAGGTTGGTTTACCTTCTTAATTTTTGGTTTTTCTTATAAAATGGTCCCCATGTTTTCGTTAGCACATGGCTTTTCAATGAAATCCGCAAGATGGGTCTATATCGTGTATGGCATTGGCCTTATTGTTACTATTAGCAGCTTTATTACTGAGAAAAACATGTTATTACAGGCAGGGATGAGCATACTGTTTGCAGGATTCGCTCTTTTTTCTTACCACATTTCAACGATTATTAAGGCAAGATTGAAGAAAAAGCTGGATAAACCATTTACATTTTCATTAATTGCAATTGGATTTGGCTTAGTGATTCACTTGTTCGGAGCGATCCTCTCATTCCTACCAGGTTATTATGAGATGTATGGTGTACTTATTTTTCTTTACCTCTTCTTGTGGATTGCAAACAGCATTCTTGGCTATTTATATAAAATTATTCCTTTTCTTTGGTGGACACACAGGTACAGTAAGCTAATTGGAAAAAGAGATGTACCGACTTTAAAACAAATGATAGATGAAAAATTGGCAATTCCGATTTTTTCTGGCTTTGTTTCAGGTTGTCTCATCTTCGTTTTATCGATTGCAACCGGACAATTGCTTATTTTCTCGATCGGCCAAAGCCTTGTACTCGCTTCAACTTTATTTTTCAGTTATAGCATTTTGAAGGTACTTTTTAAATAAAGGGGAGAAAAATGATGGAATTAAGAGAGCAAATAATCGAACAGTTAAAACAAGTAATTGATCCTGAATTAAATATTAATGTTGTCGATTTAGGACTTATATATAAAATTGATATTAAAGAAAATAACAATGTCTATATTGAAATGACACTAACTACACCTGGCTGTCCCCTTCATGACAGCATTACAAGCGGTGTAAAGCATGCAGTTGCTTATCTTGAAGAGGTAAATGATGTTGAGGTATTAATGGTTTGGCATCCAGCTTGGTCACCTGAACGCATGTCAGAAGCTGCTATGAAGCAATTACGTCGTTAGGAAGTCGTTCAATTTCACATTCTGCGTTTGTTTCGTTATACTTTAAATAAGCTATTTCTCGAAAGGAGAGTTAACAAATGGATGAAGCTTTAAAAGAAAATATAATGGGGGCACTTGAACAAGTCGTGGACCCTGAACTAGGGATTGACATAGTAAACTTAGGACTTGTTTATGATGTAGATATGAATGACGCAGAAGTAGCGCAAGTTACAATGACTTTAACATCAATGGGTTGCCCACTTGCTGGAACAATTGCAATGGACGTTAAACGTGTCCTCACAGAATTACCAGAAGTAAAAGACGTTGATGTGAACATCGTTTGGAATCCGCCTTGGAACAAAGATATGATGAGCCGTTACGCAAAAATTGCATTAGGAATTAGGTAAGTTGATAAAAAAAGAACGTGTCGATCAGCCTCGACACGTTTTTCTCTTTTCATAAATGTTTTTTAAACCAGTCTACTGATGCGAGAAGACCTTCTCTTGTGACTTTGTGATCAGCACGTGTATCGGCAATAAAGGATAGGTCTTCATCTTTCCCTTTATATAGCGGTTGAATTTCTTGGTAAAATTCATACGTATATTTGAATGGAACCATCTTGTCTTTTTCACCATGCCAGAAAAACAATGGTCTTCCATTTAATTTTTCCGGTTGCAAGCTTAAATCATATTTCTTTAATTCAGCATATTTTTCTTCTAATTCTGTATCTGTGAAAGGAAGTTCAATGTCATGTCGCTTCAATTCCTCAATTTGCCCACGACAAAATTCCTCGTAATATGGGCTCCCCATGAGGCTTACCGCAGTCTTAATCCATGGATATTGGGTCAATGCTCCAAGGGTTACGATTCCTCCCATTGAAGTTCCCGCAACACCAATTCTCGTCTCATCAACTAAACCTTTTCCGACTAGTTCATCCTTGATCCTTTGAAGTTCTTTGATCTCATTGATGACTATATCCCAGAATTTAAAATTCATTTCAAGTTCTTCAAGACCCTTGTATCTTTCTCCATGATAGTCTGCTTCAGGCAAAACCACACGAAATCCTTCTTCTGCATAAAGATATGCATAGTGTAAATTATGTTCCTTTGCACTACCAAATCCGTGAACGAACAGAATGAGCGGAGCTTTTTCGTCTTTTATCTGATTTTTTGCAATATGTAATGCCGGAATATCTGCTATTTTAGTCTTTTCAACAATAACCATTCTTTATGTACTCCTTTAATAAAAACTTTGAGACATCTTCTAGTGTACCACTAATTGGTAGTTAACTTAAAAAGTTTAGCTTTTTCAATTGACGATTTTTTTAATATCTGTTTAAGTAGAAGAAAGAGAGCAGAGGAGATATTTATGACAAAACAACATTTAATTGCACTAGACTTAGATGGTACTTTACTAAAAGATGATAAAACGATATCAAAAAGAACAAAAGAGGCTATCATAAAAGCAAAAAAGGCCGGTCATCAGGTTATGATTGCGACAGGAAGACCTTTCCGTTCGAGTTCCATGTACTATCAAGAACTAGGTCTTACAACACCCATCGTTAATTTCAACGGAGCTTTTGTCCATCACCCTCTTGATCAAAGTTGGGGTGTCTATCACGACACACTTGAATTAAAAACCGTAAAAGAAATTGTTGAGGTTGCCGATACCTTTCGCATCAAGAATATCCTAGCAGAAGTGATTGATGACGTGTATTTTCATTATCACGATGATACGATGTTAGATATTTTTGGTATGGGTAAACCGAATATCGAAACAGGCGATTTACGGAAAATTTTAAAACGTGACCCTACTTCACTTTTGATACATCCTGACGAAGAAATTGCAGATAAGATTCGAGAGTATCTTTCTGAAATGCATGCAGAAGTGGTCGATCACCGCAAATGGGCTGCACCTTGGCATGTCATTGAGATTGTTAAATCAGGTTTAAATAAAGCGGTTGGTATTCAAAAGGTAGCAAATTATTTTCAAATTCCAAAAGACCGAATTATTGCCTTTGGTGATGAAGATAATGATTTAGAAATGATTGAATATGCTGGACATGGAATTGCAATGGGTAACGGGATTGATGAATTAAAAAATATTGCAAACCATGTGACAATGACTAATGAAGAGGACGGAATTGCTCTTTATTTAGAGGAAGTATTAAAATTAGAAAAATAAGAAGGAACCGGTATGAAGATCCGGTTTCTTTTTTGATTAATTCTAACCAAAACATCCAGAAATAATTACCTTATATATTCCACTTCAAAACTTCAAACAATATGATTAGCGCCTTTTAAAAGCGCACTTCTTTTAAAGCTGTTAAAGGGGGAATTTACGGATGGGTAGTAATAAATCAAAACGATTTGTTCATCAAGGTGCAGAAGCTGTTCAACAACATGCTCAGCGCTTTCCTTACCGTTCAACTCTAGCTGAGGCAGAAGCAAAGAAAAAGCAAAATGTCGAAAATTCATCACTTGGAGGAATCTAAAATGGGGAACCGTTTATTCCAGAAGGCTCGTGAAACTGTAGAAGTTGCAAAATTAGCAAGCGCGGGTCAAAGTGATACTTCCTTACAGGATGCGATTTCAGTCGCAAAAAATGCACTTTCTTCTGCTTATGCTAACTCTACAACAGCCGAAAAAGAACAACTCCGCGAATTACAAAATGAATTAGACCAACTTCAATAAGTGCTAATTCAAAAAATGGGTCAGACATATCGTCTGACCCTTCCCCTTTTTATTGGAACTGTTGAAGTTTTGCATGATATAGGTTTGTGATCGAGCCATCTTTTGCACTTCTTTCATATAAGTGAAGGATCAATGCTCCATTTGTAGGGATTTTATCCTTTGGAATGGAAATTTTGATTTCAAATGGTGCCCACGCTGGTGCACCTTCAGATGCCATTTGAACCGTTTCAGGAACCACATAATCATGCCCATCCTCGACAGCATAGAAGAATGTTGCTTCAAACACTCGTACTTCTCCAGTTACTGTGTATTCCCCATTTTCTCCAAGTACTTGAACATTGCGGAATGCCGTATTCCCTTCTTCAGGTATTGTCAAACTTTGTTCTGACTGTAATGCATTTGCTTCGATTTTTTGTCCATTTACTTGTGAAACAGTAAGGAAAGTAGTTGCTTTATATTCACCAGGAGCAAGTCTAGTTCCATCGTTTGATGTGTAATCCCATGGTTCTTCCCAGACTTTTTCTTCACCTGGTTTTAACTCCATCTCTTCAATCATTTGAATAAACATTTTATCAATCGAATAGCGGTAAACTTCCTTTCCATTTGGATCCGTCACAACAATTTCATATTTTTGACCACTTGGAATGGTCACTTTCACGGAATTGTCGCTCGTATTTTTCAATGAAATTTTAAAAGTTGCTTGGTTTTCCTCAGTTTGAATAGATAGGTTTGTTTGAAGTTTTTCAACCACGTTCGCATCACCTCCAGGTTCTTCACCCTCTTGTTCTGGTGGTGTTTCTGATTCTACTTTTTCATCGCCCCCTGCATTTACAGGAAGAGCATCTTCTTTTGATGTTGTACCACATCCTGATATGATAAATAAACTCATTACAAATAGTAAGACTACTAGAAGGCATTTTCTCATGTTTGTCACCCCTTTACCTTATATGTCGATAGATTCCTTAAAAAAGTTACTACTCTTTACGAAATAATCCATAGACTCCTACCGTTTGTACAATATTAGTAAAGGCATGAGGGTCAACTTCCTTTATAATACGCTCCAAGTCATATAATTCATACCTTGTTAAAACAATCATTAGCATATCCTTTGGTTCGCTCGAAAATGCTCCTTTTGCTGGAATCACCGTAATTCCTCTCACTAACTTAGAATGAATCGCTTTTTTCAATTCATCTGCTTTTTTCGTTACTATCATCGCCGATACCTTTACATGACTCGTATGGACTGTATCAATCACCCTTGTTAGCACATATAAGGCAACAAGGGTATATAAGGCTTTTTCCCAACCAAATAAGAAGCCTGCTGTAATGATAATTAGTCCGTTTAATGTAAAAATATAAGTACCAATCGGCTTATCTTTTGACTTTGATAACACAAGCGCGATGATATCAAGACCACCAGTTGAGGCCCCCCACTTCAAGGTTAAGCCGATTCCTATTGCTTGAATGACAGCACCAAATACAGCATTAAGTAAAATATCATCTGAAATTCGTTCAAGTGGTATTATCGATAAAAATAAAGTCGTTAAAGCAACAGATACAAAGCTATATAGGGTAAAGGCCTTTCCTACCTTTTTCCAACCTAAAATCGCGACTGGAATGTTTAATAGCAGTAAAATGACCCCTGTTGAAACATGTAAAGGGGTATAATCTCCCAGAATTCTAAACAATAGCTGGGATATACCGGTAAATCCTGAAGAGTATACGTCAGCTGGAATTAAAAATAGATTTAAGGCAGCTGCATTTAGCAATGCACCGATTATCACAATAATTACTTTTTTCATTTCTCTATAAACCATGCTAATAGTCCTCCTGGAACAACATTCTTCAATCGAATTGGCAATTTAGTTGTCATACAAAATTTTCCCACACTTGTTGTATTTTTATCCAATTCTCGCTACACTTACAATAGGCAAGTTTGTCTTTCAAACTTGACCACGAAAAAAGAAGGTGAGACTTTTGACCGTTAGAATTCTTACTGATAGCGGTAGTGACCTACCTCTTCAATTTTTTGAAGAAAACAATGTAACCTTATTCTCCTTAGGAGTTCATCTAGATGGGCAAGATTACGAAGATATTGCGACAATTAATCCTGTAAAAGTATTTGAAGCGATGCGAAATGGGAGTGCTCCAAAAACATCTCAAGTTCCGCCACACCGTTTTAAAGAGGTTTTTACTGAAATTGCAAAAGAAAAGCAATCTGCTGTGTACATCGCCTTTTCATCACAATTGTCAGGAACCTATCAAACAGCCGTCATGATGAGTGAAGAAGTAAAAGAAGAATACCCAGACCTTGATTTAACGATTATTGACACGAAATGTGCATCACTTGGACAAGGTCTTGTTGTGAGAGCAGCCGCGGAGTTAGCGACCAAGGGGGCTTCAAAGGAAGAAGTCGTAAACCTTGCTAATTTTTACAGCACCCATATGGAGCATCTTTTCACGGTTGATGATCTTGAATATTTGGCACGCGGAGGACGAATTAGTAAAGCATCTGCCTTTGTCGGAGGACTTTTAAATATTAAGCCTCTATTAAATGTCGAAGATGGAAAGCTTATCCCGCTTGAAAAAATCCGTGGAAAAAAGAAAGTGTATAAACGAATTGTTGAGCTTATGGAAGAACGCGGAGTGGATTTTTCAAACCAGACAATTGGGATTAGCCACGGCGATGTGGAAAATGAAGCACTTGAATTACAAAAACTTTTTGAAGAAAAATTAGGGTGTAAATCTTTTTATATGAATGTGATTGGTGCTGCAATTGGTTCACATGCAGGACCAGGAACAATCGCGATTTTCTTTTTAAATGAGCTGCCAAATCGCTAATTTTACATAGTTTGAAAAACGACTGGATATCCTAATTTCGAAGTAAAGTTCAAAAGGAGGATAAAAAGGACCAAGAAGTTCGAGGCGGCGCAGTTTTGAGTAGCGGAACGTATGCTGTTAATACGTGAGCAACGGATAAGCAAGCCAACGAAGAAATTCGATGTGTCATTTTTACCGGACTTTTTGAACATCCTCTTGAAAGGATTGAAGGGAGTGTACATGTATGCCAAAAACTAGTGATAATGATAAAAAGGCACAAGATAATAATGCGTTACGCCATGAAAAAAATATGATGAGAGAAAAAAATCGTCAGGCAGGCAAACATCAATATTCAAAGAAGACAGATCATCTCTAAAAAGCAAAAACTGTTGCGCCTTGGTCAGAAACTAGAAAACTGGAGACACCTACAAAGAGGCGTCTTTTGCCGCTGAAGGAGGAGTTGAAGTTTCTCGAGTTTCTAGGCGCTTAAGCTGGACGTAAAAAACGCATCGGTCATTACAATGAACTGCCCCCTGTCAAGTAGACAGTGGAAATAATAAAAAATGACCTAAGCGGCTTTAGCTCTATATTCCATAGGGCTAAGGCCGTTTAGCCGTTTTTGATATCTATTGTGATTATAGAAATATATATACTCGTCTATCGCTTTAGATAGTTCTTCAAATGTAGCGTACTTATGCAAATAAAACTTCTCGCATTTGAGTGTTCCCCAAAAGGATTCCATTGGTCCATTATCTATACATCGTCCTACTCTAGACATGCTTTGAACCATCTTCGCCTTGTTTATTCTCCGTTTGAAGCCATGAGATGTGTATTGAAAACCACGGTCACTATGAATAAGAGGATGGGCTCCATCCAACAACTTGGTAGCTTGGTCAAGAGTATTGAACACAAGTTTATTGTTATTTGAATGTCCTAATACATAACTTACAATCGATCCATCATATAGATCACGAATAGCGCTTAAATAGGCCTTCTTTGATGTTCCATATTTAAATTCCGTGACATCAGTTACCCATTTTTCATTTGGTTTTTCAGCCGCGAACTCCCGATTTAACACATTCTCCGCAATATGTTGAGGGGTAGAGTGCTTATAACGTTTCTTCTTTTGACGGATGACAGACTGTATATCAGCAACTTTCATCAGTCTATAAAAACGTTTGTGGTTGAAGTTTTGCCCAAGTTTTCGATTAATGGTCATCATCATTCTACGATATCCATAGATGCCTTCTACTTCTTCATGAAGAGCTTTCATCTCTTTAATAATTTCTTCATTCTGAAGTTCCCGATCAGAAGGAGTACGCTTTAGCCACTTATAGTAAGCAGCCCGTGTAATACCAGCGACATCACAAAGTAACAAGATGCTTAGATTTTCTTTCTTATGAAGTTCCTGAATCGCGATATACTTGTCCTCAAATCGAACTTGGCTTACTTTCGCCTCCTTTCGATCTCCTCTAACTTTTTTAAAAATAAATTCTCTGCACGTAAACGTTCATTTTCTCTTTCTAACTTTTTCATCTGAAGCTTTATTTTCTCTTCTGAAGTTAATTCAGCTTCTTCTTTTTTCCTCCCACGCTTATCTTTAAGCGCTTCATCTCCACCCTCTTCATACTTCCTAACCCACTGGTACACTTGTTGATAAGAGACCCCATGAGTCTCAGCTGTACTTTGATAATCTTTTCCGTTCTCTAAGCAATCAAATACAATTTGAATCCGTTCATCCCAAGTAGTTTTTCTACCTTTGGTCATAGAGCTCGTCCTTCCCTTCGACGTATCGTTTAAATCTCTATGACTATTATACTTGTTAATCCACTGCCTGAGGACGGAATCATTTGATATTTCATACTTTCTAACAACTTCACGTAATGAAAAATTACCTGATAGATAATCATTTATTGCTGAAAGTTTTAATTCCTTTGTATATGGTTTCCAAGTTGCTGATTCTTCGAGACCTTCGGTACCGTATTTATCGAATTTATATTTCCATTCATAAATAGAAACCACATTCACTTTATACTTCTTAGCAAGTTCACTTATTGAATATGTCCCGGCCTCCCACGCTTTTAAGATCTCAAACTTATACTCCATAGTTAAAGCTCTTTTGGACATAAAAATACTCCCCTTTAGTAGCCAGATTTTTATTTTTTAACCTGTCTACCTAAAGGGGAGCATATCACAACCGATGCGTTTTTTCGTTCCTATTCTTTTTTGAAATAGGTCCAGCCGTCTTCTTGGTATACTTTTCCTTCTTTCATTAGCTTACCAAGTGCACGTTTAAAAGCTGCTTTACTCATATCAAATCTGGCTGAAATATCATCAGGACTGCTTTTATCCCAAAATGGCATCGCTCCTCCACGACTTTCCATATACTGATAAATCTTATCCGCATCGTCTCCCATGATTTCATGACCTCTACCAAGCAAGGATACATTTACAGTACCGTCTTCCTTTACATCAATAATTCGACCTTGTACCTTTTCTCCCATTCTCGGCTCTCTTGTCCGTTGACTTTCATGAATAAAGCCTAGAAACCCTTCCTCTGAAATCATAAATGAACCAACCATTAATAATCGATACACTGTCCCTGTTATGTTTTTATTAAAATCCTTTCTTGTTGCCGGCTTTGATATCGAACGAATAACATCTTCAGTTGCGGGCTTTCCAAAGAGTCTACCATTTTTATCTGTTCGCAGGGTTACATACAGTTTGTCTCCTGGCGTTGGCCAAAGGTCCCATACTTCATGTAAATCGTCCTTCGAGACAAGAATATCCTTATTAATCCCGATATTAACAAAAGCCCCAAGTTCATGTTTGATTTCAACTACTTCAACCCAATCATATGAACCGATTTGAACAGTCGGTATTTTCATGGAAGCAGCTAGTCTCCCCTGATGATCTTGAAATAGAAAGACCGTTACATCTTCATCTGGGTCAAACTCGTCTATTATTTCATTAGTATGTAGTAAAACATCTTCTTCACCGTTTGTTAAAAAATAGCCAAATGGGGCATCTCTATCAACACGTAATGTAACTACCGTACCTGGTTCTAATGTATTCATTTATTAAACCTCTTTCTTCTGTACTTTCTTTGTCATTACATAGTATAGACGTTTGGGACCACAATTTACTAGTATAGTTTTGGAAAAAGTTGTTCAAATTGCTAAGATTGTCTATAATCAAGGCAAATATACTTTTTTTGGAGGTTGGCAATGGCAAAGGATAGCTCATTCGATATTGTGTCAAAGGTGGATTTGCCTGAAGTAACAAATGCAATTAGTATTGCAAAAAAAGAGATTCAAACCCGGTATGATTTCAAAGGTAGTAAAAGTGACATAACACTTGATAAGGAAGAACTTGTCTTGGTATCTGACGATGAGTACAAACTTGAGCAATTGAAGGATGTCCTTATCAGTAAGATGATTAAGCGCGGAGTTGCAACTCGTAATATCGATTACGGGAAAATTGAAAATGCATCTGGCGGAACTGTTCGTCAACGCGCGAAACTCATTCAAGGCATCGACAAGGAGAACGCGAAAAAAATTAATACAATTATTAAAAACAGCGGTCTTAAGGTGAAGAGTCAGGTTCAGGATGATCAAGTTCGTGTGACAGGTAAAAGTAGAGATGATCTTCAACAAATTATCAATTTAATTCGTGAAGCAGATTTGCCGATTGATGTACAATTTATCAATTATCGGTAAGAAGAATGCAGCGGACTATTTGGCCCGCTGCATTTTTCTATTCAAAAATATAGCTTAGCACGTCTAATGCTTGATCAACCGTTTCGACGGTTACGTTTGCTTTATTCGATAACTCTTTTAATGGATGAATGAGTGAGGTTGGTCTCACGATTATTGTGGGCTTATTCATTGTAATCGCAGCACTTGCGTCCATTGCTGTATTCCATTGTTTGTATTTTTCCCCGAATAACGCAATAACAACATCTGATTTTTGCATCAAAACCTGTGTTCTGAAATTATTAATATCTGAAGCCGCATCATCTTTATACAAGTTTCCAGGTTGTTCACCTAAAATTTGTTCTCCGATGTTATCCGATTTATCATGGTTCGGTTGTGGTCCTACAAATGTTAAAGGTAGTTTTTTAGATTTTGCCTTGTCCTTAATTTCTTCCCGCCAATTGTCATGAATTTGTCCAGCTAAATAAACAGTTAACTGCATTTTCCACCCTCCTATTGCCTCTTTCTATTATCGTAACATACAAGGATTATTTTACAAATTTATACATGATGATTTCATCTTCATAATGTCTATCACTGAATTTAACATATTTAACTTTTCTACCTTCTTCTTTAAAGCCAAATTTTTTATATAAGTGGATTGCCCTTTTATTATGAGAGAATACTTCAAGACATACTTTTTCAAGTTTAGGCTCTTTCAGTGCCCACTCAAGTAAATATTCCAATAGTTTACTTCCAATCCCATGATTGCAGTATGCTTCTTGAATACTTATCCCAAAGTATCCTAAATGTGAGAGTCGCTTCCTTTTCGAGGTTTGAAAATTTAAATTCCCAATAATTTTACCTTCGATGTCTGCTACTATGATTAAATTCCCAGGCTTTGTATGGCCCTCTATCCATTTTTCCTCTTCCTCAACGGTGAGTGTAAATTCCTCTGGTGTGGTAAGCATGAAGGTAGACTCGGTAAGAACAATTTTGGTATGTTCAATAAGTTGAGAAGCATCCTCTTTTCTCACAGGTCTAATATTTATCTCCATAGTTTCCTCCAAATATAATTTATTTTCTATGAAACGGAAAATTTCCTTTTTAGTGGCGGCAGCTTTTGATCAATGTGTTCGAATATACGTTAACGTTCCAAGAACGATCTGACCTTTTGAAAAATATGAAAAAAATATACCAGATCCCTTTTATCGCAAGGCTTTTGGAATATAATAGAAATTCTCATAGCATAAACATCTTTTATATCAAGTCTTTTGGGACAATATGGAAAAACTCACATCATAAACATATTTTATATCAAGACTTATGGGATAGTATGGAAAACGCCATATTATAAACATATTTTATTTCAATGCTTCTGGATTAATGTGGAAAAACTCTTTAGATAATCGAATAACATCACTCATTAAATAAACCTAGATAAACGAAAGAAGACTCTCCCTCTCAAGGACAGTCTCCTGCATATAAACTCAGTAAAACTCAACAACCTTCAATATAATCACACCGACGATCGATACGATACTACCGGTAATAAGCACAATAAGAAGTGTTTAAATTTTCCTTGTATCCAACCAAACGACCACCCCAACCACAATCGTAAACAACAATCCAAAAAAGAGCGATGCATACGGATTAGTCGGTGTGATCCAATCATTCACACTCAAGAAGTCCATTTCCTCCAACTCCTTTATCTATGATTGTATAGCAGGAGTACTTAAGAAAACTGTTAGTCCGCCCAGAATTGCTAATACCACACCAACTGGGCTGTATGACGATAGATAGATACCTAACGGAAAAACAACTGCTCCAAGAACAAATAATACCTTCGCGATTTTCACAATTTCACTCCTTTTTAACCCAATACTGATTCCTTTACTCTGTCAATCATCCAACGATTTCGAATCTTACTCCCCCAGCCTTCTTCATTTTCTTTTAAGGTTTGGACTCTCCAATACATCGGAGGATGAGGCATGAACTGAAATTCAATGAACCTCCATATGAGGGAATCCCGCTCAATCGACGACTTTGTTTTCTCTTCCTCGTCTTTTAGAACTGTACTATATGAAAGTGATTTATTTATCGCTTCATCCTGTTTTTCTGACAACGCTATTAAACTATTTGACATTTGGTTGCTTCCGCCATTAAGAAGGGATGCGCCAAGATGATCCGCACGAACCTCCATCCATTGTGAACAAAAAGACTGAAAAACAGAATAAAAGAACGTTAAGAAAAATACGACTAAAAAGATTGATATCTTATGATCTTCTATATTTGTTATATTTTCTTGAAGCAATAAGACGATTACAATCAAAATCAATAGATAGCCTAGCCTACAAAGTTGGCCCCACAGCACATCTCGCTTTTTCACATGGATTGCCTCGTGAGCAAGGATTCCTTCTATCGCTTCAGTCGGTAACTTTAAAGTAGCAGTAGTTAGGGTCACCATTGACTTACCGATATTCATACCTGTCGCTAGACCGTTATATTCGGAACTTTCCGTCTCATATACACGTACATTCCGAACGCCAGCCTTTTCAAAAATCCGTTGAGATAATTGAATCAATTGTGGATTTTGCGTTTCCTTTGCATCCATTGCTACTTTTAAAACTCTGTCAGAAATATATAGATTGAAAGCCCAGTAGGCCAATCCTACAGCAACCATAATCCAAGGCGCTACGTCTAAATAAAAGAGAATTAAAAGCAAACCCGTATAGGCAGAAACTCCTTTTACCGTTGATGCGAAATAGAGTTTTCCGAATAATCTCTTGATATTTTTCCGATGCCAAAACGGTAGAACCTGCTGTAGTTCCATCACTTTTGTTTCGTCCTTCATCATTTCCTCAAATGTTTTTTTCCATTTTTCTGGTTCACAAATAGTTATATAGAGCGTCTCACCTGGTACAGATAACCGCAGTACCTTCTGAAAGCTTGTTGTAAAATCTGCATTTGACGAAAACATCGTTAATAGTGGATGAAGTTTTAACAGGTCAACATTTGTTTCAATCTTCACTTCCTCTAGATCTTCAATTGGAATTTTCCGAGATTCAAAACGTGATGTGAGATATAAATACCTTTCATCATTGTCATAAAATGCTTTTACAGTCGTATAAGTACCGATTCTCTTTATAACTTCTGTTGCTGTGCTTACAAGTCCAAAGACAATCATATATTTTAATAGGCTATACTCTGGGCCAAAAATATAAAACAGAATGGCACCAATCACAACAAAACCTGTTATGAATAAATCAGATGCAATCCGTTTCAAATCACGTTCTAAAGGGATTTTTTCTACTTTAATTTGATGAATTTCCTTTTCAATCTCCATTCGTTTTTCGTTACCGGTAGTTAAGGAGATTGCAAGGAAATATCCACTTGAGATAAACGCAATATAGATAAAACCATCCATAAACGGAAGTTGATAAAACACAAATCCTACTGCAAGTAAGGCAAGGATGATTTCAATTGTGGTTCCTACTTTTTTATTGATCTTCTCAACGATCAAACCTATTAATTGGATCCCCGCACCTACAAAAATATACCAGACGATTTCATACCAGTTTGGTAGCAAAACTTCCACCTACATTTCATTATTCAGTATCATATTCTCCGTCATTTCGAGAACTACTTTCATTTCAAGATCTGGATTTTGAATAATGATCGTATAGCGCAGACCATTCTCATCCCAACTTAAAGCATCAATAAAGTCATCATATTCTGCATTTTGACCTCGAACTTGCCATTCTCCAGGTTTAATTTCCGTTCCAGCATCTTCTGGAGTTGGAAAAACTGAAACTAATACGGAGGGAATCCCTTCATGAACATAATAAACAGTAATTTCTGGACGATTGACTATCCCTTGAAGATTTACAATTTCAACATTCTCGACAGTCATGTCATCTCCTGAGAAAACAAGGAATGGTTGTTCTAATTCGGTTTGGGCATCTTCAAGTGTCCCAAAGTCTGGCTCAAGATTTGTTTCAATTGGGGTAATCGTCACATTTTCTGGTATATCTAAAATGAAGGTATCTTCCTTAAAATCTGGTGAAAAATCGAGCAACTTGTATTCGAACTCAGATTTCGTTTCTTCAACAACAGAGATTGATTTCACGACAAACCATGTTTTTTGATCGATCCAAAGTTCAACTTCACCAAATAAATTGGAATCTGTATTTGGCGTTGCCTTTATATGATAAACATTTAAATCCAATATTTTTTCTTCACCAACAATTTCATAGTTATGTGTTTTTTTTATAGCTTCTAGCATTGTCATGAGTTGTTCTTTAGGTGAGGAATCTAATAACGGCATACTATCCTTTGTTAGATCGATACTAAATGCCGTTTCACTTCCCGCTTCATAAGAAATCACTTGTTTTCCGTCGTTTAACACATATGATTCAAGACCATTTGTATCTCCTGTTGTAATGATTTTTCGTTTACCGTCTTCTGCCGCGTATTCTTTGAAACTCGCATTTTCAGTGACATCTCCATCTGTCGTAAACTTTATGACACCCTCACCATAATAAGATAGCTTACTTTCTTTTGCTGATAAAACCTTTGTTACAATTTCTTCAGACGACACAGCGATATCCCCCTTACAGGCCGATAACATGCCAGTTAGTAAAATCGCAATTAGTAAGACTAATTTTTTCCTCATTTTATTTCCTTCCTTCCTTAATCCAGCAAGCAAGTAATGTTCCTTCTTTCTCGGTTGACCAGATTCCAATTTTGCCATTTTGTTGTTCCATTAACATCTTTGAAATACTTAATCCTAGCCCAGAACTACCCCCATTATTTCTAGCACCTTCTGCCTGATAAAAGGGTTGAAAGACTTTCTCCAGTTGTTCTTTTGGGATTCCTTTTCCTTCATTTTGTATCAATATAACTGTACCGTTCTTTCTCCAAACTTCGACGTCATCATAGAATTCTTTAAACACCCAGTCTGGCAATTTGACATCACTTGAAATCGCAGCAAGCCAAATCTGATTCCCTTTTTTCGTATGGCGAATGGCATTCCCCATAATGTTATCTACAACTCTCACCAATTGCTTTGGATCCAACTCATAGGTTTCTTTTACAGATTGTGTAACAACAAGTGAAATGTCTCTTTGATTACAAGGTTCGTCATATCCAGATAACAGCATGTCAAAATACTCTTCCCCATCAACCTCTACAAGCGCAGCCCGTTGTTTCGAGGATTGTAATGCGGTGTACATGGTCAAGTCATCAAGCATTCGTTTCATGTACTCGAGCTTCTCAAATAATATTTCCTTATATTCGAGCCTTTCTTGTTCGGCAAGAGTTTCATCGTTCTGTAATGCCTCGGTATAAGCACGAATGACCGTTAATGGTGTTTTTAAATCATGCGATAAGGAGGCTACAATAAATTCTTTTTCCTTTTGTTGAACAGCTAAAGCCTCTTGTGTTTGTTCAATCTGAGATTTCATTTTCCAAAAATGTTTGATTAAATCTCCTATTTCATTATTTGATTCCCGTGTTTGATTTGACAGCTTCTCTCCATTTGCAAAAGCCGTCATTTGCGCCTGCAAATAGCTTAATGGTCGATTCAATTTTCGATTTAATAGAATCACTACAATGATATAGAGTAGGATAATGAAAATACTGAAGGACACACCAAAAAGTATGTAGCGATTCGTTACCCCTTCTATCCAATCTTCTCTCGCAATCGAAATTTCAAAAACCCCAACAACATCACCGTCACCAACGACTGGCTTTTTTAATGTATAGGTACGAGAATTCTTTTGAAGGTCATTTAGATTTCTGTATACTTGTTCAATATTTATCGTTGAAAACCCATATGAACCAACACTAGGCAAACTGGAAAATACAACAACACCATCCGATCGATATAATGTTATTTTAATAGATTCGTTAGTTAGTGCTTGAACAGACTCAAACTTTTCTTTTGGTTGAAGTTGATATAAATCTGGATTTAAAAGATGTGTTTCAATCTCCTCCATTTTATGGGTCATCTCAACGTATTCAACAAATGCCTGCTTTTCATCGAGATTACTTAAACTGACATAAAGGATGTAAAGTGCCACAACTGGAAGCAGCATCACGATAAAAAAACTGACCATTAACCATTGTTTAATTTTCATACGCTTTGCTCTCCAATAAAGCGATAACCAACACCCCAAACGGTTTGAATAAACTTTGCAGAGCGCGTTTCATCACCTAGCTTGGACCTCAGACTTTTAATATGAACCGTGACCGTATTATTGCCATCCACATCCTCCTGCTGCCAAATATGCTCATAGATCTCTTTTTTCGAAAAAGTTTGTAATGGATTTTTTGCTAACAAAAACAATAATTCTCTTTCCTTGGAGCTCATTTGGACAGCGCTGCTGTTTAAATAAACAAGGTTATTCGTAAAATCAATTGTCAATCCATTCATATAGTTGACTCTATTTTCATTTGATGTCTTTTTGTTATATCTTCTGAATCTTCTTAAATGAGAGCTGATTCTTGCACTCAATTCCTCAAGACTAAATGGCTTAGTGACATAGTCATCTGCTCCAAGATTTAATCCTTTGACCTTGCTTTCATCCTCATTTCGTGCACTTAAAATGAGGAGTGGAATTTCACTTTCTAATCGGATGGTTTTACATAATGTATATCCATCCATTTCTGGGAGCATTAAATCAATTAAGGCAAGGTCGTATTGCTCCTCCTTAAAATCCTCCCAGCCTTCTTTTCCTGTAGAAGCCCATGTCACGGTATATCCTTCTTTCCGTAAATGATCACAAACAATACGGGCAATTTCCTTATCATCTTCAACAAGTAGAATTTTTTCAGGTTTTTCCATGGATAACCCCTCTTTCTATCTAGTTTCATTATAAAGGAAGTTTTGGTGTGTTCATGGAATTTTTATTTTTACTTAATAATTAGCGAAAAAGGTATATTCAAAGCTCTTTTATAAAACAGTAAGTAAGGTACATGAATACATAAAAGAGGTGTTTAGTTTTGTCTAATACTCAAGGGAAAAACATTTTGCCACCGCAGCATCAAACACATCAGCCTGGAACCGAGACGGAAATGGTGCCTAGACCCGTTTCCGAGGATCAATCCTATCAGGGCAGTAATAAGTTAAAAAATAAGGTTGCGATTATCACTGGTGGGGATAGTGGTATTGGAAAGGCCGTTTCGATTCATTACGCGAAAGAAGGAGCAAATGTTGTCATCGTTTATTTGGAAGAGCATGAGGATGCTAAGGAAACAAAGAGGCAGATTGAAGAAGAAGGTCAAAAATGCTTACTTTTATCTGGAGATATCGGAAATGAGGATTTCTGTAAAGAAATAGTGAAAAAAACTATTGATACGTTTGGACAGCTAGATATTTTAGTCAATAATGCAGCCGAACAGCATCCACAAAAAAGCATCTCCAACATTACAGCTGAGCAGCTTGAAAAGACATTCCGAACCAATATTTTTTCATATTTTTATTTAACGAAGGCCGCTCTTCCGCATTTAAAACAAGGGAGTAGCATCATCAATACAGCTTCTGTTACAGCATACAAAGGTAATGAGCAACTCGTTGATTATTCATCAACAAAAGGGGCTGTCGTTTCTTTTACCAGGTCACTTTCCTTGCAATTAGTTGGCAAAGGAATTCGTGTAAATGGAGTGGCTCCAGGTCCGATTTGGACACCACTTATTCCATCAACCTTTACAAGCGACCAAGTTGCAAAATTTGGCTCGACAACACCCATGAAACGTCCTGGACAACCTGAAGAGGTCGCACCAAGCTATGTATTCCTTGCAAGTGATGACTCTTCATATATGTCTGGCCAAATCCTCCACATTAACGGTGGAGAAATCGTAAATGGGTAAAGAAAAAGCATCATCCAAGCAGGATGATGCTTTTTCTATTCAGGCTTCTTATTACCACTTCTTTTTTTATTCAGATAAATGAATCCAATCATTAATACGGGTACAATAAATACGGCAACGAATAAAGCATAATTAATGTTTGTTGTGTCTCGAACCACAAACACTTCCGAGATATCACGATTTACAACAAGATGAAATTCATCGTCTGTTGAACGAACAAGGTCCTCGGTAATAAGTCCAGTTAATTCCTTATCTTCTCCAACCTGGTCAGTAGTTAGGGTAAAGCTCTGTGTTTTCGTTGTATTATTAATTGCCACAAAAGCTATTTCCCCTTCATATTCTCGCTTAAACACAAGCAGGCCTTCATCATTTTTGACTAGTTCAATTGAGCCTTTTGTTAAAGCTGGTACACCTGACCTAATTTTAGAGAGCAAGGTAATATAATCAACTAGCTCTTTGTCTGTTCGGAAGTCCATTAAACCGAGGTTGTCCGGTGCCTCACTTCCATTTAACGCAATTTCTGTTCCATAGAAAACGACTGGAATACCTGGTGTTGTATACAAATACGTCAATGCTGACTTAAGGCGTGGTGCTGGATGTTCATTAGCCTCGGTAGCCATATAGGTGAATCGAACCGTATTTGTGTTATCGAAGAAATTAAGTAACGAATGCGGATTTTCAAATCCTTGCCATGTTTTTTCAACATCGTTAAAGGTTTGGTCTGGAACACTAAAACTAGTGATCCCTTCATAAGGGAACATATTAAAAACGGAATCTAGTCCCTTCGTTTCAAGCTCACTTGGGTAATCTACGCCTACAGGTTGTCCAATCAAACGAAAATCTGCTTTTACCGCTTTCAGTTCTGTTGATAATGTAGCGACAAAATTAGCAGAAACACCATCAATAAGGTCCAGTTTATACCCATCAATATTTGCCTCTTGAACCCATAGCTTTGCCACTTCAATAAATTCATCACTTAAACTTTCATTTGAACTGATTCCAAGGTCAAGAATAATTTTTAATCCCTTGTCATGCGCCGCTTTAACTAGCTGTTTTAAATCATCAGATGTGCCATAATGTTTATTGATTACAGTTCTGTCTTTAACCACATACGGATAAAAAGTATCGGTTTCATTTTCAAATATAGGTGATAATAAGATCGTCGTAAAACCCATATCCTTCACGTAATCAAGCCGACTCATTACTCCTTGGATGTCTCCCCCATGATACGATGTAGGATTCGATAGGTCCACTGCGAAATCATTTGCACTTTCCGCATTATTAAAACGATCAACCACTATGTAATAAATGCTTTCTTCCTCTATTGTTTGATTATCAGCAGCAAAAGCAGGCACGGCTGACAACAGTAGCAACGGAATCAGTATAGCCACCATATATATCTTTTTCTTCATCACGTAACTCCAATCCTCTTAGTAATCTCACACTTTAAAGTAACCTTATCCCTTCTTAAAAGTCAAATAGTACAAGAGTTTGTTCATATTTTGTACATATTTATACCGTTTTCTTTTTCGTGAAAAATGACTATTCTTTCTTTCCACATTCTGTGATAAACTAATATAGTTTTTCATTACGGAATTAGAGGGGTTGACAGCTTGGATACTTCTATAAATACAAAAAAATTAACATTGTTTGCGCTCACATGGCCCATTTTTATTGAATTGCTGTTACATATGCTAATGGGGAATGCAGATACCTTAATGCTGAGTATGTATTCCGATAATTCAGTTGCAGCTGTCGGTGTCTCAAACCAAATCTTGTCATTAATCATTGTCATGTTTGGTTTTATCGCAACCGGTACCGCCGTTCTTGTTGCCCAGCATTTTGGTGCTAATAATGAAAAAAGTGCCGCTGAAGTTGCGGTCGTTTCTATATTTGCCAACCTTGTGTTTGGTCTTGTTTTAAGCCTTGTTGTTTTTGTTTGGAGCAAGGATCTCCTACTGTTAATGGATTTGCCAGCTGAATTATTAGACGAAGCGGATAGTTACCTTAGAATCGTAGGTTTATTCTCGTTTCTCCAAGCTTTGATCATGACAATTGGGGCGGTCATCAGAAGCTACGGTTTTACCCGTGACACGATGTACGTCACTATCGGTATGAACATCCTGAATGTCATAGGGAATTACATTTTTATCTTTGGACCATTTGGTTTGCCAGTTCTCGGTGTTGAAGGAGTTGCGATATCTACCTCTTTTAGTAGATTAGTAGGCTTACTGGTCATCGCCTATCTATTAATAAAACGAGTAAAACATGGTCTCCATTTCAAAAAGATTTTTCGTTTACCGAGAGTTCATCTACAAAATCTGCTTAAAATTGGAATACCTTCTGCTGGGGAACAGCTTTCCTACAATTCCTCCCAGATGATTATTACGTATTTTGTTACAATCATGGGAACACAAGCCCTTACGACAAAGGTATACGCACAAAATTTAATGATGTTCATCTTCCTTTTTAGTATTGCCATAAGTCAAGGAACACAAATTTTAATAGGGCAAATGATTGGAGCCCGTCAAATAAATGATGCTTATAAAAGAGCGTTAAAAAGCTTAAAGCTCGCCATTTTTATTTCAGCGGCAATGGCGATTGTTTTTTCATTCTTTAAGGAACCACTTTTATCGATCTTTACGGATAATCAAGATATCATAAAAACAGGTGGTGTCCTTATCCTTTTAACCATCATTCTTGAACCTGGGCGAGCATTTAACCTTGTCCTTATAAATGCATTAAGAGCGGCTGGAGATGTAAAATTGCCGGTATACATGGGAATCCTCTCAATGTGGGGAATTTGTGTACCCATTGCATATGTACTTGGTATTCACTTTGAACTCGGATTAGTTGGAGTTTGGATTTCTTTTATTGTCGATGAATGGGTTCGTGGCATCGTCATGCTGTGGCGCTGGCGTTCTCGGGCATGGGAGAAAAAATCATTCGTTGCACCAGTTGATCATGTAAACGTAACAGCCTGAAATCGTTCAGGCTGTTTTTTCGTTTCAATATTTTTCCTAAACTCAGGGTAAAATCTCACTAAAAAGTCTTTGTTATAAATTTCCCTACTTTTGTCTAAAAAAGAGGATACAAACTACTTTCAAATTTACAGCTATGGATGGAGGATTTACTTTGGATTTACAACAACGTCTCGGCAGCATAACTGAACAAAAACGCTCTTTTATTACAGGTACGACAGAATGCATCAATGACCAATGGATCTTTTTTGATGCCCAAACAGACGAAGCATCAATGCTTGAAGAAATGATTGGGAAGGAAGTAGAAGTTTTCACTCTAAATAAATGGGAAAAAGGCATTTTTGTGGAGGACGGTTTAATCCAGATGAATGGATATTTTTATAAACTTGATAATGGAGATTGCCTCCGTTTTCGGAAAAAATTAACCTTTGCGTATAGAGAATGGCTAGAAGGGTTTACCGAGGACCAATTTATCCGTTTTACGGCTACTTTAAATAAACTATCGTTCTCATTATATGATTGTATCCATTGTCATAATCAACTCATGTATCAGGAAGAGAATGGAGAACATGAAGGTGTCAATTTTATCATGTTTGATAATACGGAACTGCTTTTATCTGTTCACCATCATTTTTCCCGTGGAAAACTAAAGAAGGATCGATTTGAATTTACACTAGCAAATGGAAAAAGGGCAATCCTTTCAACATTATGCAAATAAAATAGGGGGCGTTCACACGTGAACAGCCCCCTAACTTTTACAATGCTTTAAGCTTTGCTAATCCTTTTTCAAATTCTTCACTTTTCATCGGCCGGTCAATGTAGAAACCTTGAGCATAATGGCATTGAAGTTCCTTAAGTAACTCGATTTGCTCATCTGTTTCAACTCCTTCGGCAACCACCTTCACAGCCAGTCCGTGCCCCATCGTAATGATTGCCTTCACAATCGCGATATCAGTGGTATTCACCTTGAGATTATTAATAAATGACCGGTCAATTTTTAAGGTATTGATTGGCAAATCCTTTAGATAACTTAATGATGAATAGCCTGTACCAAAGTCATCAATGGATACCTTAACACCAAGCTTTTGCAGTTCCTTCATAACAATGACACTATGGGAAATGTTTCTTAGCATTACGCCTTCGGTAAGCTCGAGTGTTAAAAATTGCGGCGGAAGTCCTGTTGCCTCTAAAACCTCCTTGACCACATCAATAAAACTAATTTGCTGGAACTGGTCTGCTGATACATTAACAGAAATTGTCAAATAATCATAGCCCATATCATGCCATTTCTTATTCTCTTGGCAAGCCTCTTTCAAGACCCATTTGCCAATCTCATGGATGAGCCCCGTTTCCTCTGCAAGAGGTATAAATTCACCTGGTGATACAAGTCCAAGCTTTGGATGCTCCCATCTAATTAATGCTTCACTGCCATATACTTCTCCAGACGATAAATCAATCAACGGTTGGAAGCATATATGAAATTCATTTTTTTCAAGCGCTTTTCGTAAATAGCCTTCAAGCTCCAACCTATATAATACTTGCTGATTCATTTCTGTTGAGTAAAATTTCATTTTGTTGCCCCCCTGCTGTTTTGCAAGGTTCATAGCTGTATCGGCATGCTTAAATAATAACTCAGTGGTAATCCCATCATTCGGATAGAAACTAACTCCAATACTTCCGGTTAAAAAGAATTCACGTGCTTCATACATAATGGGTCTAGCAATATCATGTAATAATGTCTGTCCAAGATCAGCAATCTTTTCAACTTCAACATCCTCGGTTATCAGGATTGTAAATTTATCCCCACTAAATCTTGCAAGAAAACTCTTTTTTGGGAGCAGCCCTTGGATTCGTTTAGCAAGTTGCTTTAGAATAATATCTCCCGCATAATGGCCAACTGTATCATTAATCATTTTAAAACGGTCAAGATCGATAAACAACACAGCTAATTTATGATACTTCTTTTTCTTTGAAAAACGCTGAACAAAATCCTCTACTTGATTTGTAAAATGCAATCGATTCGGCAAACCAGTTTCTGCATCAAAATAAGCTAAGCATGCAATTTTTTCCTCAGCTTTTTTTTCATAAAAAGCCTCAATATCTTGTAAGGATTTGTAGATTGAATTAGATAATGTCAAAAATGGATTCATCTCATCCTTTTCAGATAATGATAAAATCGTAGAAATCTGGCTTACATCAGAAAATACAGTACAGGTGATCATAACATTGTTTGCTATCACAGCTTCATTTTTTTGCACCTTATCAATTGGTGTGTTCATAATAATTGCTTGTGGTATCTGTTCTATTATTATATTCCTTATATTTTGAATGAATTGTTCATCTGCAAAACATGTAAACAATTGAATGAGTACATGTTTTTCAGCTGTAAGATGGTGTTGCTCCACAAATTCATTTATTTCATTCAAATTCCCACAAATTAGGCTATAGGTTCTCAATACGAGATTCACCACTCTTTTTTTCTCTCATGAAGTATGTATATATTCATAAAGATAGCATAATTTCTTGTCGAAAAACACAGAAAAAAGAGAAAAAGCCACCTTAAATGGTAGCTTTTTCACAAAACGTTTAGAATCTCCATATTCCTAATGGAAGTTTCATTCCTAATGCAATTGTTAAGATCAAGACAACAATAAACAATCCCCAGAATAATCCAGTTGGTTTTTGTTTACTAGAACGTACTAAAATCATTTCCATAAATCCGATTGTTAGTACCCCTAGTATTGCTTTACCTATGTATTCACCGTTGATTTCTACTCCACCAAATAAAAGTAGTAAACCTGTCGCTA
Organism: Ferdinandcohnia sp. QZ13; assembly: GCF_031324165.1. Lineage (NCBI taxonomy): Bacteria > Bacillati > Bacillota > Bacilli > Caryophanales > Bacillaceae > Ferdinandcohnia > Ferdinandcohnia sp. QZ13. The sequence continues at coordinate 1,218,099 of NZ_JAVIVW010000001.1, forward strand.
AGATGAATAAATAAAATAAACGTAAGATCATTTTAACAATTTTTTGGGATTTTTCTTTGCCGGCCTTGTTCAGGAATGTTGCTGCTATAACAAATAGAATAATAGCAACTGCCCAAGAAGTAATATGTGCATGAGTATTAACTGTCATGTACTACTTCCTCCTTTTTCTTTTTCATTCATGGATAATCATAGCATGTTTATAATGAAAATAAAAAGATTCAATCAGCCTTTTTTCACTATTTACATAGTAAATATGTCGTTTTTGTGACGTGTTAACCTTTTTATTCTTCAATCTTATTTCTCAACGTCCCTAGCCCATCAATGGTAATTTCAATCACGTCTCCAGCCTTTAGAAAGCGAGGTGGATTAAAGCCTTTCCCTACTCCCGCTGGAGTACCTGTCGCGATAATATCACCGGGCTCTAAAGTCATTCCTTGTGAAATCACTGAAATAATGTTTTCAATCGGGAAAATAAACTGGCTTGTGTTACCTGATTGACGTGTTTCCCCATTAACTTTGGTTGTTACGGATAAATGACTAGGATTTGGAATCAACGATTTATGCACCAACATTGGACCCATTGGACAACTGGTGTCTAAGCTTTTGCCAAGGAAAAATTGTTTATGTCTTGATTGGATGTCGCGAGCAGTAATATCGTTAACGATCGTATACCCAAACACATACTCCAATGCTTCACTTTCTTTAATACCACGACCTTCTTTACCGATTACAACTGCTAATTCCCCTTCGTAATCCAGCTGCTCTGTGATATTTTTATGATTCATGACGAGCTCATCTGTTCCGACAACTGTCGTGGGTGCCTTTGTGAACAACATGACATGCTCAGGGATATCCTTTGCGCTTCCCATTTCTATTACATGATCCGCATAATTTTTACCAACACAAAAAATATTCTTACTAGGTTTGGGAATTGGTGCCTTTAATGTAATATCCTCAATGGGCAATATGCCGTCTGCATCAGGATGTTGAAGTGCCCACTCCCTAATATGAGACACTCTCTCGAGAAACAGCTCACCTTGTGAAATAGCCTCAATCATTGTTTCAGGAACAATTGATGAACTGTTCATTTGAGCTTCCACAGCTTGTAGATTGAGTACTTGATTAAGGTTTTCGATTACCATACCAATAAATTGTTTTCCATTCTTTTCAGCAGTTACAAACCTCATTAACATCACCTCTTATTTAATCTTTTACTTAATTCTACTTAAGCTGTCCTTTTTCCTCTTTTAACAATTTGTCAAACTTTGTATTATTTTGTAACATTTTAAGATGTTTTAGCGAACTTGTTTTATTCTTTGTAAAGGCAGGTATAATAATAGTACAAGCCTGTATATACTACTTTAGTCTAATGAATGGTAAAGAAAATGTACTAAAAAAATGGAGAAATGAAAATGTTCATGTTGAAAATTGCTATTGAATTAAAGCGCCGTAAAATGACAGTTTTAGCTGATCGGCACGGCTTTACTGCTTGGGAGACAGTAAAGTGTAGTCAAGAGTTAGACCAATTATTGAATATTTATCAAAAAACCAAAGAGAAAAAATTAAAAATGGTGAACTAATAGTAAGTGTTTAAAAAGGCGGATGAAAAGGACCACGCCGCCTAAAATGCCAGTCCTCATGTCTTGCCGGCACTAGCATTCCTGTGCGTCGAAAATTTCGAGGTGGCGTAGTTTTGAGTAGCGGAACGTATGTAGTGGATACGTGGAAATGGGCGCTTCTTTGAATCCGCTTCGCACGCAGGAAAGGTGTTTTTCCTTTCCAAGGAACGGAAAAACAGCCAACGAGCTTCCACAGGATGTGGTGACTTCGACGTTCAACACAGGACCTGTCGGCGTTTAGTCGAAGTTCCTCCTGTGATGTGTCATTTTCACCGGACTTTTTGAACAACCTCTAAAAAGGCTATTCGCTTTATTCGCGAATAGCCTTTTTCCTTATATCCACTTTTTGTGCATAAGTTAATGTTCTCCAAATCCATTCGATTGGACCAAATCTGAATTTTTTTAACCATAGATAGCTTAACACGATTTGGATAATGAAAATAGCAATCGTGAGAAGGAATCCCGTATACAGTTCCATTTTTCCATACAATCCAAAACCATAACCATAAAACAAGAGCGTACACACAATTGATTGGAATAAATAATTACTCAGAGAAAGCCGTCCAACAAATGCGAGCGGTGAGAGTATTCTCTTCCAAACTGGTAACCTCATCAACAGGACAATCGATGTTGCATAGAATACAGCTGTGCCCGGTCCACCTATCGTATCCTGTAAATATTCGGTTGCAGCATTTTTAGACGTATAGTATGGAAGCAATTTCATCGGAACCCCAATTGTTAGTGATATCAGCCATAAAATCTTTACTTTCTTTATATCCTCATCACGGCCTTCCAGCCACTTTTTCTTTGCAATAAAAGCTCCTAAAAGGAACATCGGTAGCAATGTAATGACCAGTACAAAAATGCTCCCTACATTATTCACATAGTACCAATCTTGGAATCTTTGAATCGTAATTTCCCAGAATCCTCCTGTAGTATAAATTTCTGCAGATTTTTGAGCAAGTTGTTCATTAAACATAATGGCACTTAGTCCTGGTTCGAACATGACAGCTAGAAACATCATACCGCCAAGTAATAGATTTGGTACGAAAATAAGTACTAAAGCCCAAATCAGTAACGTAATTGGTTTTGCCTTATGAAACAATAGAAAAATGGCCCCAACAATGGCATATGTAATTAAAATATCTCCATGCCATACAAAAAACGCGTGTAAACATCCAAACAGCAAAAGCACAATTAATCTTCTTGTAATCAATGGATAAAAAGAATAACCTTTTGCTAGTGCTCTTTCCTTAAAAAGAATCATGCCAAACCCGAAAAGAAACGAAAACAGGGTATAAAAGCTTGCTTGTGCGAAAATGTCAACAAAACTATTTGTCCATTGATTCCATTCCCCACTCCACCAGTCTTTAGGGTTTAAATACAAAACCGGTGAAAAAAACGAAGGCATATTCACGAAAAAAATACCGAATATTGCTAGCCCCCTTATCACATCGAGCGACTGAATTCGCTCCGCTCCCATTACAGGTGTTAATCGTTCATTGTTCATTCGTGTAGCTCCTTTAATTTTCCTCTATTTGATTATAAAAGAAGCCTCTAGAAATCTCTAGAATAATATTCCAAAAGTCGAATTAACACGTTATTCCCTCATCCTCGAAATCACACCTTCTGGGTGTTTATCATAGAATATCGTAATCGCATCTACATGTAGCAACTTACAATTTCGTATATTTTTTAATTTGATTTTTAAAAGGGTGTTCAATATGCCAGCAATTGTTGGAGCAATAAAAATAAATAGCATTGGGAATAGCAGTGTAATGAATGTAGGGGATGTTTTTCAAATTGCACCTATTACTACTGCCAAAACATTCGCTGGAGCTGGCTCATTTAATACCGGGAATGGAACTCGTATCTTTAATAATCAGAGTGTAACCAACTCATATGATGTAGATACAATTGATAGTGTCAATATCGGAAACGCCTAAGGGGGGGTATACGCAAATGAATTTTTATATAAATCAAAGTATTTGTATACAAACGCTAAGAGTCGGAAGTGTTGCAAATTCATCTGTCTTACAAATTGGCAGTGCGGGAATTATTCGGCCATCTGCACATTTGTATAATACAGGTGGTTTTACTGAACCAGCTCCACAAATTACAGGAAAGCCACAAAGTATGTTAGAGGCACCAGCTGTACCTTTAGCAGGCTCTTCAGGAACAGCAGGAGTAGCACCTATAACCGGTGCAACAGGTGTAAGATAATGGGCATTCACCCAATCGTTCTTCTCTGCATAGAGTAATCTATAACAGAGTTTTAGAAAGGGTGAATGCTATGTATCCTTATTATCATTGTGTGTCCTCCTCAGATATTCAGAATCTTTACCAGTATATCCAACAACAAAACCTTCGGATAAACCAATTAGAGCAAACACTTCAGCAACTTCAAACGGAAATAGGGGAATTAAAGAAGCAACCATCCACCCATATAGAAAGAGTTGAATATAAATTTGATCAACTGAAGGTTGAAACTCTTGAAGGAACTTTAAACATTGGTTTAAATCCATTAAATGGGGAACCAATTGAAGACTTCTCCGTAGCTCAAGGAAAAATGAACATTCCAGATATTCGGCATGTTCATAAAGAACTACTTAATGAGATACAAGACAATATAGACGAGTATTTATCAAATGAAGGACCGGTACTTATTGAAGGAATTGCTAATCAGGAAAGAACGGCTTTAGAAGAAGGACACTCAGGCTTTATCATTGAGGATATTCAGAAACAAATTCCTGACCGAATTGTCCATTATTTAGGCCAATATCATGGAGAGTTACAAAATCCCTCAAGAGAAACGCAAGTCTACCAGAACATTATCAGCCATATTAAAAACGACATCAAAAATTCGGTTACAGGATATATTCAAAATTTGCCCAAAAACACGAAAAGGGAGAATGAGACGTGAACTTTACCGTTGTAAATAAGGAATTACAAGTTGGATATATTGATATTGTCGGTGTTTCAACATCTGCTGTTTTTATTATTGGAGATGCACAAACCATTTCTATGGCTTCAGCATTTGACACTCCCCCTGAATCTTTAATCATTGGACCATTTGTTCCGCTTGCTCCAGAGAGTTGACGTACATTGAAAAGACTATCGGTAGTAGACTATGTTCGGATAAATGCCGTTCTGTTTAGTAGTATAGTGGAAGTTGGTGACACCCGAAGAATCGCTCCTTTTACGCAAGCACTTGCTTTTCAAAAAGAAGTCCCATTATTTTTTTCAAATGAAGGAAGTCTTGATGCATTTCCTTTTTTTAAAAGGGAGCTGCCAAAAGTAACAATCGAAGATGAAATAACCATCAATACCTTCCATCAAAATCCTGTTATTAAAGTAAATACTGTTAGAATACTTGCTATCTCCTCTTCGTCTGTACTACAGATTGGATCAACTGTTGAGATAGAGTCAAAATCTAAAGTAAAACATATTCGAAAATTATTAGAGAAACAGCCCACTGAAAGATAGTTCCGAATTATGTATTTTCACATAAAGTAATAGCATGAAAATGTTTTTTAAAGGATGACGCTATATGCCCTCTATTGTTGGACCAATAAAAATTGTTAATGTCGGTGGCGGAGTCGTTAATTTTGGTGACTCCTTCTATGTTTCACCTAAGGATACAGCGAAGACTTACTCAGGGTCAGGATCATTTAATACTGGAGATTTTATTAATACGAATAATGGATTAAATTCCACAAATACAAATGATGAAGATTTTGCAGATCAACTCTTAAAAAATAATGCGTAAAAATAAAAAGGCCGAAGCACGGCCTTTTTACGTATTATAATGTTTCTAATCTAACAATCGTACCTCTGCCAGATGGTTCAGCTGGTTCAACAATTAAACGTTTAGGCAATCTAGCCCTTAGTTCCTGGACGTGACTAATAACACCTACTGCCAATTGTTTTGAATGTAATTTTTCGAGAGCTGATACAACCGTATCCAAAAGGTCTGCATCCAATGTACCAAATCCCTCGTCTAAGAAGAAGAATTGTAACGGGTATTCACCCCTTAACTGGATTTGAGCGGACAGAGAAAGTGCCAACGCCAATGATGTTAAGAAAGTTTCACCACCAGAAAGCGTTGTAACAGGACGTCTAACCCCTCCATTTGCATCATCTCTCATAATAAATCCACCCTGTGAATCTACCTCAACAGCGTAGCGCTGTCTAGTAAGAATTCCAAGTCGCTCTGTTGCGTCAAGACTAACTTGAACAAGCTGTTCCTCTGCAATAAACTCTACGAAACTATTCCCTTTAAAAACGGATTGCAGCTTGTTATATTGCTCTACCATCTGTTCAAGCTCGTTACGTCGTTCTTCAAGTTCGTTGAAACGTTCATGTTTTTCTAAAAGTACTTGAAGGGCCTTTACAGCTGCTCCCTTTGCTTCAACCGCTTGATTAAGCATCTCTATCATTTCCGTACGAACCCTTTGGATTTCGTCCCATTTTTCTTGAGTTAGTTCTTCACCTTTTAGGAGATCATTTAATTTTTGCAACTCAGTTTGTACTTGCTTGTGGCGATCCCAATAACGCTCAATTTGTGAACCAAGCTCTTCTTGCTCATGTTTTGAAAGTACCGATTCCTTTACATCGGAACTTTGTAAAAAGCTTGTTGTTTCAAGTACCTCAGCCCATTTACTTGTTGCTTTTTCACTTCTACTTTTCCCGTCCTGAAATGCTTGCAAGGCAGCATGGGTTTCATTTTCGAGTTTCTGACATTCCGCTTGAACCTTTTGCCACGCTTCGTAAGCTGTTGATTCGTTGTCTTCAAGCTGTTTTATCATCTGTTCCGTTTCAACTAATAACTGAGGGATGTTATTCTCTCCGATTTCTCTTGAGAGTTTTTCACGTGCCTCAGATAAAGCTTCGAGTTTACCTTTTAATGTAGAATTGACTTCAACAATTTGACGTTCAAGCTCATTGCTTTCATGTTGATACTTTTGCTTTTCTTGCTCTTTTTGTTCAAGTAAAGTGGTGCTATTTTCAATTTCAACAGATAGACTTTGCGCCAATTTGTCATTCTTTGAGATGTCCTCGAGCTTCAATTCGATTGTTTCAAATTCAAGCTGTGGATATGATTGCTTCCAGTTCAAGTACTGTTCTTTCGTTTTTTCCTGTAAGTTTAAAACTCGAGCCTGAAGTTCATTAAAGGATTTTGTATTAATTTCCTTTGTCTGCTCAAGCTGGTTCACTTGTTTTAAAGATGCACGAAGGTCTTGAATGGCTTTTCTACCCATTTCTTGAAGCTTTAAATAATCCTGTTGCAATGATCTTTGTTCAACAACAAGCGCTTGAAGTTTTCCATCCACATCTTCAAACTCATCATCACTAACCGTCTTCTTTGCTTGGATAGGGGCATTCATTTCCCCAGGGTACTCCCCGATTAGTCCGCCGGAGATTTGTTCGAGCTTGAGTTTAAGCGTGGAAAATTCTTGTTTTAGCTCCCTTACATTTGATAAATCATTGTTGAGTTTTTCAATTTGTGCTGCGATTTCATCTCCATGATCTTCAGGACTAGATACAGGATTCGGATGATGGGTAGAACCACAAACTGGACATGGCTCCCCAGATTGAAGCTGGTCCGCGATTTGAATAGCAAGATTCTTTTTCCGATTATCCTCCAGTGCTTGCTTAAGTGTAGCAAGCTTAGCCTCAGCAAAACCAATAAGCTTTTCACTATCTCTTTCACGATCACAAACCGCTTCATATGTGGATGCATTCTCTAAAAAGATAACTTCCATTCTATGTTTAGCCTGATTGAACACCTCATTTTGTGAGTTCAGCATTTTCTCCAATTGTTCAAGCTGCCTTTGACTATTTTCAAGATCTTTTTTTTGCTCGTTTACACTTGTCTTAGAAAACAGGATCGTCTGCTTCTGTTGATTGGCTTTCTGGAGCTCGTCCCGAACTTCTGCTGTAACAGTTAATTTCGAAAGCTTTTCTCTTCGCTCCTTTTGTTTCTCTGTATCTTCCGTAATGGATGTAGTAATGGCTTCAATTTGCTTTTGTTTTTCACGTACTAGTGATTGTAAGCTATTCAGCTTGGCTTGGAGATCATTAGCTTCTCCTTCTAGAACAATTGCTTTTTCCTGTACGATCTTAGCATCCGTCAGCTGCTGTTTTTTTGTTAAATAAAACGGTAATTTCTCCGTCTTTTCCTGACGGGCATGATGATAATCATTTGCCTTTGCTTCATTGTCTTGTTTTTTGGTCTTTAATTGATTTTGTAAAGTTTGATAGCGAATAGTTGCTTTGTCTAATGCTTCTTTTGCAGATTCATACTCCTCAATATATGGAAGGATAAGAGCAGCTGTTTCCGCATTCTTCACTTTTTGCTCAAGCTGAAGGATATGTGGTTTCTTATGTTCGATTTCAACCATTTTTTTGGATAGTAAGCTCTTATCCAACTGCCATTGCCAAATACTCTTACTTTTTTCAAAATCAGCTTCAATCTTATTGACCTCGTTTTTCCGCTTTTCCAAAAGTATCTCTGTATCTTTTAGTTCTTGCTCCGCATTTTTGATTGCTTCTGTTGAAGCATCCCCTAGCCCAGCTTGTTCAGCTGCTACTTCGTTTAACTCACTTTTCGCTGTGGTTAGCTTATTCTTTAATTTTTTATTTAGCTTGTCTCCATATTGTTCGAGATTAAATAAGCGTTGCAGCATTTGTCTGCGGTCTGCACCCTTTAGTGACAAGAACTCAGCGAACTTTCCTTGTGGCAATACGACTGCTCTCGTAAAGTCATCAATGGTTAACCCTAAGAGATCCTGAACACATTGATTGACTTCACCAATTTTATCAGCAAGAACTACCGATTCCTCACCAACTTCAATAATTCGACTTACTGATGATTTAAGCTTTAATTCATCCTGGCGTTTGAAGCTACGCTCAATGGTGTAACGCTTTGCTCCTTTGGCGTTTTCAAGCTCAAATGTAAAAGAAACGTGAAGCAGATTTTCTGCATGATTCAATATTCCGTGCGTATTATTGGATGCGCGCTCGACTTTTCCATATAAAGCAAGTGTCATCGCATCAAGAATGGACGATTTCCCACTTCCTGTCGGTCCAAAAATCCCAAAGACTCCACCTTCACAAAGGGATCCAAAATCAACTGTTTGTTTTTCGCGGAAGCTATGAAGTCCCGCTACTGTTAATGTAATTGGTTTCATGCTTCGTCACCATCCTCGTCTACATCATCAGAAATCAGCTCTAAAAATAATTTCGTAAGTTCAGGTTCTGGTTTCGCACCGCCTGTTTGTTTTTCATAAAAGCGCACAAATAGTTCATCAATAGGGGTATTTGTATTCACTATCCCCTCTGCTCTTTCTTTTTCAAGCTCTTCAAAAACAGGTCGAATATGAATGAGACCACTATGATGCTTTCGTAATCGATGAATTTCTTCGATTGAAAGGGCATTTGCAACGTGAATTTCAAGGTCAATCCATGCATTCGCATCCTTACCTTCATCCAGCCAAGTATAAACTTGAGCTAACCCCTCTTTCGCTTTCCATCTTACAAGCGGTTTTCCACTTGATAATAACACCTCGGACATTTCAATTGGCTGGTTAGGTTTCGCGTCTAAAATCGTTACAGACTTCGCGTACCCTGCCTCAGAAAAACTGTAGGCTAATGGAGAACCAGAATATCTCGCCATCGTTTTTGCTCTTGACACCATTTGTGGACGGTGTAAATGACCTAACGCTACGTATTGTGCTGCTTCCGGAAGACTAGTAGCAGCAACCGTGTATGCTCCCCCAACTTCAATTGGTCGCTCAGAATCAGAGCTACTTCCACCTGTTACATAAATATGGCTCATTGCAATATTAATAGTTTCAGGCGTAAAAGCTTTACTCATTTCTTCAAAGATTCCTTGAATGCGTTGATCATATTTATCGCGGAGCATTAATTCTTCATGAGAATCTGATAACACTTCGGCTAAACGTGACTCAGATGGATATGGTAAAGCTGCTAGTTTAAGAGTTTCATTTGTTGTAGGAACATAGATGGTTTGGACATCAATTGTCGGCAAGCCAAGTAGTTGAATTCCTTGTTTTTGAGCGAGTGGTGAGGCTGCAGACAGGCGGTCTGGATTATCATGGTTTCCTGCGATAATCGATACAGGTCGTTTGCCACCATTAGCTAAACGGGCTATACTTTCATAAAATAAGCTTTCAGCTGCTGCCGGTGGATTCACTGTATCAAATGCATCACCTGCCATTAAGATAACATCGATTTTTTCTTCTTCGACAATTTTTACAAGCTCGTCTAAAAATTGTGCTTGTTCTTCTAATCTACTTCTTCCCTCTAGGGAACGACCTAAATGCCAATCCGCAGTATGAAGAATTCTCATTTGAAATTCCACTTCCTTTACCGAAATCTAGTACTATTATTTTAACATAGGAAGTTGTTTGAGATTTATAGTGTTAACTGGAAATTAATAAGAAAAGCGCAAGGCGCCTGTCTATCGGCGACAAGCATATGACGAGCGCTGGCAGAAGGCTCTTTTTGCCTTCCGAAGCGATTGGCTTAGACCAGAGAGCCGATGGCGCCTGGAGCTAGACATCGAAAACTAGGTAAAAAAATTTATACTTTCTATTCATTCGAAAAAAGTACTGCCCTATTATAAGAGCAGTACTTCCTTATTTACACCTCTAACAAATGTCCACCATCGAAAAAGTATAAATATCTTTCATTTAGTGGTTTTCTCCAAATATGTTCGATTGCCTTACTGTATAATTCAAGCTGGACGCGGTAGCGGTCTTCCAGTTCGGACTTTGCATCTTCAAAGCTTCTAAATTTACCAGTAATGGTGTCCGTTTTATAATCTATCAGAACAATTCCTTTTTCATCCTCAAAGATACAGTCAATAACCCCTTGGATGAGGACATGTTCCTGTTGTTCATCAGACCAGTCCGCATAGGCTTCATCCGCAGGAATTGCAACACTAAAAGGAACCTCTCGTCTGACACTTTTAGCAGCTAACATACGCTGTGCAATACCTGATTCAAAAAACCCGAGAATACTTGCTATATCGATAACATCTGCTTGTTCTTCCGTTAATAATTCATGATAAACCATTTTTTGAATTTGCTCGCGAAGAGAGTCTTCGTTTATGGGTTCACTGAAATTAACATGCTGCATCACCATATGCATCGCGGTACCACGTTCTGCAGGTGTTAATGATTTTTGCTGCATAAATCGTGGACGATCTGCACTTGCAGCTCTGAACCGAGGTAGAAAAGCCACATCGCTATGTTCATCCATACTCTCTCGCTGTCTTTTTATCTCTGAGACAGACTGTTTTGAACGCTTATTTGCCGCAGATTTATAAGGATATTGCCATGTTAATTGGTTTTCAATTTGCTCAGATGCATCACTACTTACTGGAATTGGTTTCCCTTCCTTTAGCGCCGCCTCCATTTGTTTATGTTTGCTTTCTTCTCCAACCTCAATTTTTTGTAATTCTACAGCTGGGATTGTCCAAATCTCCCATTTTGCTGGGTGGTTCACAATGTCGGCAGGGAGTTGTTCCACGGATTCATCTCCACGTAGTAATTCGGCATCCTTATGTCTAATTAAGCCAGGTCCAATCCAGTCCAAATATGATTTCGCGCCAGCTCTTGTATGGTCTGCAATTAACCATTCTTTATTTTGAAGAGTAGCTTGCCATTTGCCCAGCTGCTTTTCTAAATCCTTTATAGTACCTACTAAATAAAGCTTTTCTTTTGCTCTCGTCAGTGCAACATATAGTACACGCATTTCTTCAGAAATCAGTTCAAGGTGCATTTTTTTCTTAATGGCAAGCATTGGAAGAGTTGGATACGTTACCCGAAGTCTTGGATTTACATATTTCGTTCCAAATCCAAGCTCTTTGTCTAACAAATACTTTTTATTTAAATCCATCATATTAAATTGCTTTGAAAGCCCCGCAACAAACACAACTGGGAATTCAAGTCCTTTACTTTTATGAATGGTCATGAGGCGGACAACATCCTCTTGTTCCCCAAGTGCCCTTGCCGTACCTAAATCATCACCACGATCCTGCATTCTTTCGATGAAACGCAAGAAACGGAATAAACCTCTAAAGGAAGTCGCTTCATACTGTCTGGCACGGTCATAGAGTGCACGAAGGTTTGCTTGTCGTTGCTTTCCACCTGGCATGCCCCCAACAAAATCATAAAAATAGGTCTCTCGGTATAGTTGCCAAATCAAATCAGATAGAGAACCTGTTCTCGCTCGAGTACGCCAGCTTTCTAACTTATGATAAAATTCAGCTACCTTATCGTGTGTAGCATCATCTGAAGATGCTTCCTCCAAAAATACCTTCAATGCCTCATAGTAAGGGCTATTTTTTTCATAGGTTCGTATTTTAGCCAACTCATCCGCTTCAAGTCCAACAATCGGTGAACGTAAAACAGATGCGAGCGGAATATCCTGGAATGGATTATCAATCACCTTCAACAAGGACATCATAATTGCGACTTCAGTTGCATCAAAATAGCCTGTTGAAAGATCCGCATAAATTGGAATTCCTTGCTGTTTAAACTCCTCCATAAGTTGCGGAGCCCATGGCATCGAGCGCATCAGAATGACAATATCACGATACGTGATGCTTCTCATTCGATTTTCTTTACGGTCAAACACTTGGAATCCTGAAGAAATCATGTCCTTGATTTGCTTTGCCATCGCTCGAGCTTCAAGCTGGGCTGTTTCTAGTTCCGCCTCATCAAAAAGGACGATGCTCTCCTCATCTTCTGAATCTTCATCTGCTTTATAGCTTTCGGTCTCCTGGCCATTTTTATCAATTAACACTAATTCTGCAGCCATTTGATTACTTTCGGGATAATCCGCTCCTAGCTTTAATTCCGCATCATCGTCATATTCAATCTCGCCAACTGCTTCTCCCATTATTTGTTTAAACAAATAATTCGTTCCATCCAAGACCTCAGCACGACTCCGGAAGTTCTTCGATAAATCAATTCTTAAACCTGTATGATCCCTCTCTGGGGTAAACCGTTTGTATTTACTTAAAAATAACATCGGTTCAGCAAGACGGAAGCGATAAATCGACTGCTTCACATCTCCAACCATGAACATATTTCCGGTCGCTTCTCCGTCTTTTGTTACTAACTTTAAGATCGATTCCTGTACCATATTCGTATCCTGATACTCATCTACAAAAGCTTCTTCAAACTGAAGTCGATATTGAAGAGCTGCTTCGGATGGCACAAGCTCGTCAGAAGAGTTTTCTTTACGAAGAATTTCTAGACAATAATGCTCTAAATCTGAAAAGTCAACAAGTCCTTTTTCTTCTTTCACCGTCTGGAATCTCTCGCCAAATTCAATCACAAGCTGAACCAGCATTTCGATTGAAGGCTGCATTTCTTTAATATTGTCTAAATAGCTTTCTGGAGTTCGACTGAACAAATCTTCCTTTATTTTTTCAACCAGCTTTTTCGCGTCATCCCTTAACTTTGACACCTGGTCCTTTAGATTTTCATCATACTCATCACCCTTAACAGGCTTCGCCCTACCAAAAACAAGAGTTTGCATTTCATGGTAGAGGGCTGTCCATGAGTGATTTTTCGCATGTAAAAGTCGGTTAATTTGTTCCAAATCTGCTTCAATATTTTCTGCTCGCGGTGCTGGTCCTCCTGGCAGTCGAATTAAATCCATCGCCTGCTCTAAATTAGCTTTTGCGCCTTCAAGCTGAAGTGAAATATCGGCTAATAAATATGGAATATAGGGTGTTTGATCCAATGTTTGATCATCCACTCGATAATCTTCTACAATTTGTTTCAACCATTCACTAGGTGTTGGATGAGCTCGTGAAAACTCATATAGTTTCCGAATCATATTTTGTAATTCAACATCGGTTCGATCGTTGGTAAAACGGTCAACTAAATCAAAAAACTTTGTGTTTTCAAGATTGCTGTAATGCTCTTCAAATAACTCTTCCATTACTTCATCACGTAAAAGTTCAGCCTCTGTAGAATCAGCAATTCGAAAGCCCGGGTCAATATCGATTAAATAATAAAATTTTCGAATGACTTCTAAACAGAAAGAGTGAATGGTAGAAATAGAAGCTCGGTTAAGCAAGCTAAGTTGACGTCTAATATGAAGTGAAGCTGGATCTTCCTTTAACGCTTTTTCCAATGCTTCTCCAATTCGATTGCGCATTTCTGCTGCAGACGCATTTGTAAACGTCACAACTAGCAAACGGTCAACATCGACAGGATGTTGATCCGATAAAATTTTACGGATAATCCGTTCAACAAGTACCGCTGTTTTACCTGACCCAGCCGCTGCTGCAACTAAAATATCTTGTCCGCTTGAGACAATGGCTTTCCACTGATCATCTGTCCATTGACTTCCTTCTGGCTTTGGTATGAGATTAGTCATGAATTTTCACACCTCCATTCCGAATTTTCTCGAGGATTGCATCTTTACTTTCATTTGCTAGAACACGATAGTTATTTTCTTCTAAACTTTGGTCAAACTGACAAACAGATTTGAACGGACAGAACGTACATGGTGTTTTATCCTTAAGTTTATATGGAGCAATATCAATTTCACCATTTGTAATCCGATTTCCAGTGTTTTTAAAGACGCCACGTACATGATTTCGAAGGTAACCAAGTTCTTCTTCGCTTGCCACCTGTGAATTTGAATAAAAGCTTCCGTCTTTCTTGATTGCGGCTGAGACAATTTGAGAGTACCCTGTTCCAAGCGATTGGTCCATTAGACGAACGGATTCCTCGTCTTCTAACAAGAGTCCCTTCATTTTAAATTTCTTAAAGATTTCCTCTTCAATTTTATCTTCAGGAAGTACTTTATTTGAATGAATTAATGGGTCATGGATATGGAAATAAAGAACACCTGCTGGCTTTGCGGTCGTTCCAATCCAATCCTTGGAATGTGTAATAATGACATCTAAATACGTCAACATTTGCAAAGCGAGCCCATAGTATACTTCTGAAAGATTGAGTGCCTTTTGACTTGATTTATAGTCGATAACACGTAACAGTACACCCTTCGAGCTTTCTGCTTTATCAACCCGGTCAATTCGACCTACAAGCTCCATTGTGCTTCCATTATCTAAATCAAATCGAATAGGTGGAAGTGGCCCCTTCTTACCAAAGCCTAGCTCAATCCCTACTGGAGCAAAGCCACTTGCTTTCGCATGGTCACTTAAGATCTTCGATGCACGACTAATAATTTTTTGAAGCTTATGCATGATATAGTGATAGCGATTTGAGCTCAATAAGATTTCTTTCTGCAGTCGTGGTGCTAATTCCTCGACCGCTTGTGCAGCAAGCTTATCACATTGCTCTTTTGTTAGATCACGCCAGTCGATCCCATTGATTCGTAAAGAATCAGCAATTTTCTTAAGGGCTGCATGGAATAAATCGCCGATGTCTGGTGATTCCAAGCGAAATACTTTACGCTCTTTTAGCTGCAGTCCATAACTAGCAAAGTGAGAGAAAGGACAGCCTTGGAACACTTCCATCCGTGATACACTACCCTGAATATGGTCGCCATATAGCGCCTCTGTTATTTCTTTTGATAGTTTTTTCGGTTTGTTTTTATAAAATAAACTGCTTAATACTAGCTGACTCTTGTATTTCATTTCATCGTGAATGGCGAAATAGTTATAAACATCCCACCATAAATCCTGAATGGGATACTGTTTTTTCCACGCCTGTAATTGTGTAGCCAACGAAGATAAGGCGACATCAGGATTAACGATATATTCTAACTGCTCGTTCGCTGAGAGCTCTGATGGCTCATTCATGTAGAATTTTTCATCTATATTTGGGAAAAGGTCCTTTAGGCGCTTAATAATTGGTGATGGAAGAAGTGATTTTCCTTCTTCATTTGCCAATGGATAGCTAATATATAAAGCTTCTTCGGAGCTTGTTAGCGCACAATAAATAAGGAAATTTTCATCTAATAATGTTTCCCTACTTCCGGGTGCTAATTGTAATCCAACATCACCTAGGGCTTCACGGTCTGATTCCGAAAATACACCTTCTTCATTCGGGCGGGAAGGTAGGACACCATCATTCGCTCCGATAATAAAGGTACATTTGATATTTGAGAATCGAGAACGTTCCAAGCTTGCCACAAGCACCTGATCAATCGCAGGTGGTACAAGCGCAAATCGCATGCTTTCTAGTCCTGTTTCAATCATATTGCTGAACATGGTTAGCGATACTTTTTCGTCACCGATGATTTCAACATATTGATCGAGCAGTTCTAAAACTGCTTTCCACACTTGGTCGTTTTCCCTTGCTTCTGAAAGCCTTCCGGCAAGTTCAGCATTCAGTTTCATCTCTTCCATTTTCGCTGGGATTTCAAGCTCCTCTAAATATAAGAAGAGTGCCTCACACATTGTTCTACCATCCTTCGCCTTTTGAAGTCGTTTCCCGAGAACAAATAATGGCTCCACTATCATCGTACGAAGCTCGTTTAGCATGTCCTCGTATTCACGTTCTTTATCTGTTTGTGGTAGGTCTGAATCTTCTAATCCCCTTATGCGCTTATACTTCCAACGCTCGCCATTTGTCCATTTATAGCCCTGAATCCCGTATTCAAGCACATAGTTTTCAAGCTTGTCCATGTCTTCTCGGAGTGCGGAAATCTTTTCACCAAACGGATATAAAAGATCTGTTTTGACACAACGAAATACAGATTCATAGCGCCAATTGCTGTTAACAACCTCAAGACTTGAACGAATCAGTTCAATTAACGGATGATTTAACATCGAACGCTTTTGGTCAATGAAAAATGGAATATGATAATCTTGAAAAATAGTTTCAATGATTTCATGATAATCGCTAGCATTACGTATCATGATCGCGATATCACGATATCGATAATTTTTATCTCTTGCTAATTTTTGAATCTCACGCGCTATTCCTTCAATTTCAGCACGTCGATTCACCGCTTGACTTAATGTAATCGCAGTTGAATCATGGTATGGAACAGTTGGCCTTTCATCAAAATAACGTTCTAAATGGGCTAACGAAGGTTCTGAGCCATACCGATACTGCTTAGTTAACAAAATCGGCTCTTCGACCTTAATACCATTTTCATTCGCATAATGACTAATAGATTGATAGGTTTTACCAGTCATTCGGAATAAACTTAAATCATGCGGTGGAACATCGTAAGCTTGATCAACCGTTAAAGCAATTGTTACTTTTTTTGAGACCTTCATAAGTTGACCTAATACTTCAAGCTCCTGTGGAGTAAAGCTATGGAACCCATCAATGAAAATTTCCGCCTCTTTTATATAGGTAGATTGAGGAATTTTTTCTGCTAAAAGTCGTAAATAATCCTCGGAATCGACATATTTCTCAAATAGATGTTTTTCTAATTCATCATATAAAAGCTGTAAGTCATGTAATTTATCGGATAGAGCTTTGTTTTCAGGTGCAATGGTTTGTTTTTGTTCTTCTAGGATTTCAGGAGTGACGCAATATCGTTTAAACTCTGCAACCATTTCTTCCATTTGGGTAATAAATCCATTTTTATCAGCAGCACGTGAGAAAATCTTTAAATCCTGCTTTTTAGAATCAATGATTTTGCGAAGAAGCATATTCACCCCAACATTATTGACATGATAACGGCTCATTCCCCCTGTTTCCTGCAGAACCCGCCATGCCAAACGAGTAAAACTGAATACTTGAGCTCTCATCATTCCGCCTATTCCAGGGGTACTGATTAAATCGTATTCAGATTGAAATGTCATTTGGTCCGGAACTAAATACACAATCGGAGATCCTGTTGGATCGTCAAGAAGCTTTGACCGAATATCTTCAAGACATGTGTATGATTTCCCAGTACCAGCACGTCCCAGTATAAATTGTAGAGACATATTTTAACCTCCTAAAGAGAGCATAAATTCGTTTCATTCTTATCCTCTAATTGTATCAAAAAATTTGTCGAACAGGTGAATCGTATCCTATCCATATTTTAGGAATGTCGAAGAACGCTCACAATCTTTTATTTTTTTGGATGATATAATTTTTGTAAGGACTTACCATCAATGATTGGCTCTTCATTCCCGGGCTATCCATTATACCGATTATAGGAAATGAATTTGCAAAGGCTTGGAAACGTATCTTTTGAGAATGCGACATTCTTATTATTTCGACATTTTAGTTAACTTTATAACAAACTCTTAATATAGACTTATGATTAAAGTAGGGATTGATGTCATATTGTACAATGATTGTTTATCTCAATCCCGTCAATTTGAAGGGGGTAATTATTATGCCTAGATTACTAGTGCCTGTTGATGGTTCTGAGCATTCTATTAAAGCATTGCATTTCGCATTAAATCAAGCTGTTGAAACCGATTCAGAAATCATTCTCCTCAATGTTCAACCAAGTTATAACACTCCAAATGTAAAGCGCTTTGTTCGGCAAGATCAAATTCAGGCTTATCAAAATGAAGAAAGCAAAGTTGCGTTTGATAAAGCTTTAGCTGAAAAGAAGAACTTTTCAGTTCCAGTGAAAACCAAATTTAGAATTGGAGAACCTGGCGTCGAAATCTGTGCGGAGGCAAGAGAAAGTCAGGTAACTCAAATTATAATGGGCTATAGGGGATTAGGTGCAATTAAACGAACAGTTCTCGGAAGTGTTAGTTATAAGGTTTTACACGAACCTCCCTGCCCAGTAACAATTGTTCCATAAAACAAAGATTTTTCAGATGAAGGTCTGGCTAAAGTAGAAAAAAGCGAAAAGATAACCAAGTTATTTTCTCGCTTTTTTGTTATTAAAGTTCTTTCTTATAATCGCTTTCGATATCCGGTTTAAATTTCCTAATTTCAGTAGGAATATTCTCATAAAATAGCAGCATACATATGATTTGTATGGTACTAAAGTATTATTTTACAAGCTATAAGTAGGAGGTGAGTTTGTGAAATTTTTAATCCTTGTTCATGTTTTGTCAGCCATAATCGGTGTGGGTCCAACCTTTTTTGCCCATGTCCTTCTTCGCAAAAATCAAAATGCGGTTCAATTGAGACAATCGATGGCATTAAGTCAAACGCTTAACTTCTTTCCTAAAATCGGAGGCTCAATTGCCGTATTAACAGGAATACTTCTTGTAATCATTGGAAATTATGGCTCTTTCTTAAATCTTTGGCTTATCGGCTCTCTTATTATTTATATCCTTATTCAGATCGTTGTTATTGGAATCATTGATCCAAACGCAAAAAAATTAGCAGGCTGGGTTTTTGATGAAAATAACAAAGAAGCTGTTGATTTGCCTAAGGAGCAAAGCCAGCTTCTCTCGAAAATCAGTAATCAATTTTATTTCGCTACCGCATTCGGTGTTCTTCTGTTCATTTTAATGATATGGAAACCTTTGTAAGAGTAAAAAGGGTAACACTACACAGTGATACCCTTTTTACTCTTTACCCTCTCCATGACAACCTCAACAAAGCGCTCAAAGCGATGTTCATCAATATGCTGAGGCATTAATTCAATTTTTAAAGTTGCTGCTAAGTTTGAATGCACATAAAGCATATCGCGAAACTCATCAACTGCCCCACAAAAATGGGGATAGCATTGGTCACCGGTGCCAAATACACCTGTTACCATATCCTTGCTTGTACTGTTCTCAAATGAACGATAAAGAGGAATCATTTCGTGCGGAACATCCCCATTTCCCCAAGTATAGGTACCTATGATAATCGCATCATATGTTTCCAATTCATAAAAAGGGAAATGTTCTACCTCATAGACATAGCATTTGCTAGTGTAACTACTCATATACTTCCAAATGATATTCATCGCTTCCTCTGTATTCCCAGTAATCGATGTATACACAATCGCAACCTTCATATTTATAGCTCATCAAACCCATTGGATTGGGAAACCTTGGTATAGGTTCGTGATTTTTGTTCGAAGAAATCCGATTTGGTATCATTCATCATCTCATCACTAAACACCTGAATCCACGGCATCGGGTTCTCCCTCTCTTCATATAAATTCGGGAACCCAAGCTGGCGAAGCCTTTTATTAGCAAGATATTCAACATATCCTTCAAATTCTTTTAAATCAATTCCATCAATATCTTTCAAAATATAGCGTGCCCATTCTTTTTCTAGCTCCACTGCCTGTCCAATTGCCTTAAACACATAATCCTTGTTTTCCTCGGTGTTTAGTTCCGGGTTTTCTGATAAAAGAATTCGTACAAATTGTGCAATGAAATAAGCATGCTGCATTTCATCCCTCTGAATATAGCTAATCATTGTACTCGTTTTTAGCATCTTTTGTTGTCTCGCAAGATTATAGAAAAAGGCAAAGCCCGCATAAAAATAGATTCCTTCTAGGTTAATTGAATTGATCGCCAGTTTAAACAAATTTTCTGGGGTCGAATGCTCCCTGAATCCTTCGTAAGCCTCAAGAATTACTTGATTTCTTTTTCGAACAATCGGATCTTCCTTCGCCTGATTAAAGCGTTCCTTTTGTTCTTGTAATGGCACCAGTGAACTCAGAATATACGAATAGGATTCATTATGAACAGCTTCCTGCTGTGATATCACCGCGAAAATAGCTTTAAAACTGGAATCCGTTACATAGTCCATGACCTGGTTCATTGTAGGTGTTTGCAAACTATCTAGTGAAGCGAGCTGAGTGTTTATTCGTAAAAATACATCCTTTTCAGTAAGGCTTAATTGGTCCCATTGCTTGATATCATCCTGCATATTAATTTCTTGCGCTTTCCAAAAATTCGAAAGCAAGGTTTGATACAGAGTATACATTTGTGGATAGGCAATATCATTCCAATTCAATAAACCCGAGGTTTCTCCGTTAATGATTCCTGTTGATTTATTCGGAAAATCCGGATTAAATAATTTTATTTTTGTTAATGGCTGATTGATTGTCATTAGTTTGTCCCCCTTAACTGTGGCATAGTTCACATTCTTCAATTTCTGCTTGCGACGTACTTCTGACATAATAAGTCGTTTTTAACCCTTGTCTCCATGCCTCTAAATGGAGCTGTAAGAGGTCCTTTGCTTTAATATCATGTCTGACATACAGATTAAAGCTAATCCCCTGGTCAATATGACGCTGACGTGCTGCGTTTTGTTTGATGCTCCAAATTTGATCCACTTCATGACGTGCTTTTCGGTAAAATTCATAGGTTCTATGGTTAATATCTGGTGCAGTGACTTTAAACTTAAAATTCTTTTTCTCCTCTGCATACTCGACTGCATAAATTGGATCAATCCCATCAGTAGAGCCACCAATTTTAGCTGTCGATGAATTGGGAGCAACCGCCATCAGCCAGCCATTCCTTAACCCAATCTGAGAAACATTTTCTTTAAGCTTGTTCCATCGTTCAGATGTGTACTTTCTGCGGGTAAAATAGGCTCCCGTTTCCCACTCGGATCCTTTAAATTTCGGGTAGGCACCTTTTTCCTTTGCAAGCTCCATCGAAGATTGAATGGCATTATAGGCTATGTCCTCATATAACTTATCCGCGAGTTGCACAGCTTCTTCCGATTCCCAGTAAATCCCCTTTTGTGCTAAAAGGTGATGCCAGCCAAATGTCCCTAATCCAACCGCGCGAAACTTTTTATTAGTGATATATGCTTGTTTGACTGAAATGGTATTTAAATCTACTACATTATCAAGCATTCTGACTTGAATGCGAATTAATCGTTCAAGTACATTTTCCTGAACAGCCCTTGGTAGATTAATAGATGAAAGATTACAAACCACAAAATCACCCGGTTTTCGAATGATCACAATATTCCCTTCTTCATCTACATACTCTTTAGTAATTGCTGTTGCTGACATATTTTGAGCAATCTCTGTACATAAATTACTGCAGAAAATCGCTGTTCGACCTTTTCCTAACAGATGTTTGTTCGGATTTTGACGATTGACTTCATCACGGTAGAACATATACGGTGTTCCTGTTTCTAGCTGCGCAATCATGATTCGAGCCATGATATCCATCGCTCGATAGGATTTACGTGGTAAAAGTGGATGGTTAACAGCTTCCATATATTTTAATGAGAAGTATTTATCATCTTCTTCATCATAAAAATCTTCAAGTCCTAATGGGTTTCCGTTTTCATCCTTCCAGCCCATGATTTGCTTTACTTCATGTGGACAAAAGGTGTGCCACTCTCCTATGCTTCTTCCATTTTCATCATTCTCTTGTAGCTTTTTCATAAATAGATCTGGGACGGAGACTCCCGTAAAAATATCATGAGCCTTACGGCGCTCGTCCCCATTATTCGTTTTTAAATCTAGGAAACCATTCATAATGTCCTTATGGAATAAATCAAGATAGATAGCAATTGCTCCTTGGCGTTGTCCTAATTGGTCAACACTTACTGCTGTATCATTTATTAGACGAATCCACGGCACAATCCCAGAAGAATTCCCTTTGAATTTTTTTATATCGGAACCTAGCGCACGAACCTTCCCGTAATAGACACCGATTCCACCTCCATCTTTTGATAATCTAGCAATATCCCAGTTATTTAAATAAATGCCATCAAGTGAGTCCTCAACTGTATCAATAAAACAAGAGGACAACTGACCAAAGCTTTTTCCTGCATTTGATAATGTTGGGGTCGCAACAGTCATATACAAATTACTTAATGCCCAGTAGGCTTCCTTGACGTACTCGATCCGAACATCCCTTTTTTCATGTTGCATTAATGTCATCGCAATGATCATGAATCGCTCCTGTGGAAGTTCGTAAATATTCCGTTCATAGTCTCTGGCAAGGTATCGGTCCGCCAATAAAAATAACCCGATGTATGTAAATAGATGATCTTTAGTAGGATCTATTACCTTTTCTAGTTCACAAATCTCATCTTTTGAATAAGAATTTACTATTTCATGAGAATAGATCCCTTTGTTCGTCAATTCTTCAATCAATTCATGAAAGCTCCCGTATTTTAGGGCACTTTTGTACTTTCGACTCGTTGCAGCTTTTTCATAGAGCTCATTTAAATATAGATTGGCCGCTAAATAAGTCCAGTTTGGTTGATCCATGGCGATGCGATTTAGGGAATAAAAAAGTGCATGTTGATTTGCTTCATAATTTATTTCTTGCAGTTTATTTCTTAGCTCGGTTGTATCAAGCTGATAGGTCCTTTCAGCATAATCAAGCGAGTGTAGAACTGTATCCAATTCTCCTAGTGTTGTGATTTTCAATTTATTTCTCTCCCTTATCTATTTTCTCGTTAAACAGAAAAAATCCGCTCAGGTCAAATTGAGCGGATGAAACGATAACATCAAGAGAGCATAAATATAAAGCCCACCTGTCGCCACCGTTTCATCTTCCCAATCCCCGAAGAAGGTGAAACATCTTAAGAAAAGACAGGTCTCCTGACTTATGCATCCCTCTACTTTGAACCCTTCCCATATAAGTACCTCCTTTGAAGCTATCTTATACAGTGGCCTGTCCATTTCGTCAGCATTTACAGTTGCGGGGGCAGTTCTGGATTTTCACCATATTCCCTATTAAGCCTACACGGCATCTTTCTCTCAAGGCAAAACACAATATGTAGTTATTAAAGCTGAAATTCTATCAATATATGCTATAAAATTAATAATAAGTGAATACTACACTTTTAGCAAGACAAATTTTGACAAATTATTTCTCGAGAAATAATACCATATGTTCTTCGCCACGATATTGTCCATTGTATTTCATTGCTTTTTTATCAACAGCAAAAGTTTCAAATCCTAATTTTTTGTACAGTTCCTTTGCTGGTTTATTTTCAGCATCCACAGTTAAATAAAGTTGCTCAATTTCAGAGATATTTTCAGCCACCTTAATCGCTTCAGTTAGCAAAGCTTTTGCAATTCCCTTCCCTCTTTTTTCATCATCAACAAACATTGCTACAATATTAGCCCTGTGCCTGATTTTTTGACGTGTTTCCCTTACTAGCGTTACCATACCGACTATTTGGGCTTCTTCAAATGCACCAATCGTTATGATATCTTCAGATAGAAAGCTTTTCTTGTATTCTCCTATTGGATCTTCCTTTTTTATTGCCTCATCATATGTGACTAAAAAGGCATCCGGATTAGTTGTTAATGCTTTTAATCGTAGTTTCCAATAGTCCTCTGCATCCTCTGGTATAAGTTTTCTAATATTCACATTACCCCTCCTAAGAACATTTGTTCTTGTGTTTTTTATTTTACTTAATTATAATGATACTTAAGGAAAAAATATACAAAAACGTATGACTTCTTTAGGAAATAGAAAACATAGTGTAGCGCATACGAAATTTTAAAAGGAGTGTTTTGTGTATGAAAGGACAAGCAACACCTTATTTAATGTTTAACGGAAATGCAAGAGAAGCTTTGGACTACTACAAGGAAATATTTGAAGGGGAAATTTTGGATGTTCAAACATATGCTAAAGCAGGTTATGAAAACCAAGATTGGGCGAACGATCGACTCATCCATGGTAAATTTAAAAAGAATGACTTCTTATTAATGGTTTCGGACGATTCTCCAGACCAAACAGTTCATTTCGGAAACAACATCTCGCTTGTAATCGAATTCGAAAGTGAAGAAGAAATTTCGAAAACGTTTAATGATTTGAAGGAAAAAGGAACAGTATTTATGGAGTTGCAGGATACCTTCTGGGGAGCCAAATATGCAAAAGTAAAAGATCCATTCGGGATTATTTGGGATTTAAACTTTGAAAAACAGTAAATGTGAAAGTCCCCCCAAACTTCAGGGGGATTTCCATTTATTTTTTCCATTCGTGTTTTAACAGACCATAAAAGTACATATCAAAACGTTTGCCGTCTCGCTCTAGGAACTCCCTAGATGTTCCTTCCCTGACAAAGCCCAGTTTTTCATATAAGGCGATGGCTCTTTCATTGTATTGAAATACGGTTAATTGGACTCTGTGCAGATTTAATTCCTGAAATGCAAAATCTAACACAAGCTGCATTGCTTCATGTCCTAGCCCTCGATTCCGGTTACCATCTCCACCAATTGCAATGGCGAGCCATGCATTTCGATGTGGCCAAATAATACTATCAATGTCGACAAAGCCCACTAATTTTTCTGTATCTAGCTCTTTAATTCCAAACACGAATGCTTTTTCATTTTTCTGCTCGACCCACTCCTTGAAATCAGAAGGATGTTTTGGAAAAGATGGTAATGTATCTAAATTTCTAAGAAACTCCTGATCTTCATACCAACTCACAATTGTTGGAACATCATCATCCTTAAATCTTACAAGTTCAACCTTTTTTCCTTTTAGTAGATTATATGTAATCATATGAAATACCCCTTAATTATCGACTACTTTAGTAATTCAACATTTCTCATCGATTTCCTTTTTCAAACATTCTTTCGGATATATATGTTTCCGAGTAGTTCCCATTATAAAAGCCATAGAAACAAGTTCTATGGCTTCATCAATAGTTTTTATTTGATCGTTTGAAATCCTTTACCTTTGGATTTCAATGCGAAATCATAAGCATCTAATGCACCCTTACGATTGTTTTTTTGCACTTTAATTTCTATTTCACCATCAGGCAATTCAGCTGCAGGAACTTGAAGTTCAACAGCAGTATTAGAAATTACTAATGTTGCATTTGCTTCTTTAAGCTTTGTAACAGCTTCAGAACTCAATGATACAAAAATGGTATTTTTCTTTTCAGGTACTTCTACTCTAACAGTAGCTCCATCTGTTAAATCACCTAAATCATTTGCTGTTACAACATACTTGTTCCCTCGCTCAACCTCTGGAGTAACAACAACAACTTGAGGTTCTTCTGGTTCTTCACCTGGTGTTGTAAGAATATCAACAATTCTACCTTCAATTTCAGTTGGAATTCCTTGACTACCAATGTTTATTAAATGGTCACGGAAGTTTTCCCAATCGGAAAGTCCAAGATCCGTTACACGACCTTCTTCATAAGCCTTTGCAAATACATCATAGCCATCTCCACCTTTAGCTGTGAATGCATTTGTTGCAATGATGTACGTTGTACCATCATTAACTGCAACAAGCTTATTATTGGAATCTTTAATGTAAACTTCAACTACACGTTCCCCAGCTGGTTTGGAAGAATCGAATTCTACCTTACCTCCTGCCACATGTAAGAAGCCACCATTCTCTCCTGGATATTTACCCAAAGAAATTTCAAACGCTTCTTTTAGCTCAGCTCCTGTTAATTCCATCGTTGCCAATGTATTCCCAAAAGGAAGAACTGAGATAACCTCACCAACAGTGATTGGGCCGGCATTAATAGCTGAACGGATACCACCACCGTTTTGTAGCGCCATTACGACATTTTCACCAGTGAATTCTCTTGCTTTTGTCAGCATACCATCTGTAATCAAGTTACCAAGAATTGTTTCGTTTTTACGTACGCTTGGTTTTGTATTATCACCATTTGTACGAGGGTTTTCTAATTCAATCGGAGCTTCTACACCAATTTCCTCTTGAGCTACCTCATCAACGCGCGCTTTAAATGGTGCTAATATCTCGGCAGCTTCAGGATCATCCACTTGATTGCCAATAGCAACTAAACCACCATCATGGGCTACTACTACACCATTTTCATCAAATTCAACATTTAGAACCCCCAGGTTACTGTTCGCATTACCTGTTTGAACGATTACTGTTGGTGTTTCGTCTTTTGCAACAACCACAGGCTTAGATAATGTTGTATGGCTGTGCCCACCAACAATTACGTCAATACCTTCTACTTCTTCAGCAAGGATTAAATCGTTGTCTACCGCTGCATTATCGTCATATCCAATGTGGGTTAATGCAATAATCTTGTTAACACCTTGTGCTTCAAAAGCTGCTACAGCATTTTCAGCTTCCTCAAGATAGTTTTCAAATTCAATCGAACCTGGACTTGAGATATCGGCTGTTTCCTCTGTTGTTAAACCAAAGATACCCACTTTTTCACCGTTTATCTCTTTGATAATACCATTGTAAATTTGGCCATTATTAAATTCTGCTTCGATAGAATCATTGAAAATTCCAGCGAATTTAGCATCCTTCGAGAAGTCAGCATTGGCACTCACAAATGGGAATGTGGCACCTTGGATAAATTCGACTAATTTTTGATGACCTTCAGCTGAAGATCCTAAATCAAATTCATGGTTACCAAAGGTCATCGCATCAAAGCCCATCAAGTTCATCATGGCTAAGTCTGCTGCACCTTGGAATTCGTTGAAATACAAAGTTCCTGTAAATGCATCTCCTGCATGTAAAAGAAGTGCATTTGGATCTTTGGCTCTTTCTTCTTTCACCGCAGTGACTGTTTTAGGCATATTATCTAGGGCTGCGTGTGTATCATTTGTATGCATAACAGTTAGGTCGTAATTGTCTTTCTTGTCTTTTAAATCTACTTGTACCATTACTGGGTCATGGTCACTTGCACGTCCGGCCATATCGGTAAAGTCCGCATTGATGTGTAAAATATCAATCTTAGTTCTTGGTACTAAGTTATTTGATACCACAATATGATCTAAAACTTGTGAGTTACCCTGGAACAAGTATGTGTAACGGTCACTTTGTTCAACATGGTTAATCATGTTGGTCATCAATTCGCCCTCAAATATTTTCATAGAATCAGAGAATTGAAAATCATTATAGTCACCAACAGATACGATATTTGCATCCGGATTTTCAGCTTTTATTTCTTCAACAAAGTTATAAACTACATTTGCGATTTGTTTACGCTGATCCTCACTACCATATACAGGTGGTTGTGTTGAACCGAATAAAGGAGTGTCTCCGGATTTAGAGTTCCAATGGTTTGCGATCACAACAACATCTTCACCTTGGAAGGTAAATTGTGCTGCTAATGGTTTTCGGCTGTTATCAAATGCAGGATTTGTAGGATCAATACGTCCAGGGTTATGTGTTAATTTACCATTTTCATATCCAACTGCAGTTGTAGCATCACCGGCTGGAATTCCTTCTGGTAAAGAAACTCGTTCTGGATTATATAAGAATCCAACACGGATATTGGCATTTGGTGCTCCACCATCTGCATTATAAATAGGATCAATGTTTAAATATTCATAAACAGGACCGCCTGCATCAACAATTGCTTGAATTAGACGTTCATAACTTTCATTTGCAGCTGAATTACCTGCATCTTGACCATTATTATCTTGAACTTCAGTTACCCCGATTATATCGGGACTTTCCATATCTTGAACAAATGCTCTTGCTAGTTTCTGTGCTTTATCATTTGATGTTTCTTTTATATTATTTGAAAAGTTTTCCAGATTATAAGACGCAATCGTTAGCTTATCTTCTTCTTTAACAATTGTTGTTGTCTCAGGTTTTGTATTCCCTTCAACATGTTTTGATTGCATATCTGCTAAATCAACATAAATCTTATAATTTTGGAAACCGTAGTTTACGACACCTGTAATAGGGCCAGTAAATTTGTCTCCTGTTGCTACTTTGAAATCTCGTGCAGCATTGTTATCGTACATTTTAAATTGAATACGATCCGCATTAGCATTGTCTTTAGTAAATAAAACGCCACCATGGATTGTATCAGTTTGTCTATTTTCAAGAACAGTAATTAAATCTCCATGTTCCTGAGGGGCAACAGCCTTCACGGTTCCTACTTCAACAAGCATACCTTCAATGCTTTCCCAGAAATCAATTGCATCTTCTTCTGGATCAAACTCAGCAAAGCTATCATTATCGATTACTTCGTTTGGTAAGTTTTCGCTTGTAATTTCAATTGGTTGAGGTAATTCAACTGTTTCCTCAATGAGTGTTACTACACCGCCACGATCATCTCTTGCATTAATTTGAGTGACTGGTAGGTCAGTATCACTTTTTGTATTACTGTAGCCGTCGATATGGTACTCATCAACTGTACCTGTTACACTTACTAGATTACCAACTTTTACATTTGCTTTGTTCCCTGTATAAACGACAATCCCTTCAGACGTCTTTGGATTATCATCCTTTTGGTCATCTGGAGTTTGCATATGAAAGTAGTTTCCGCTTCCGATTTTGTAGGTATACGTAACGATACCTTTAACATTTTCAACAGTTTGACCTTTAAGTGGAGATTCGTGAGCTTCTCCTTGGATATCATGGATATTGATATTTTCAAGTTCGTATACTTTATAAGTAAATTCTTTAACTTCACTAGCTGTTAGGCCTTCTTTAACAGCAATAGCTTTGATTGTTAAATCTTGGTCAATAGTAATCGGTTCGCTGTACTTTCGACCATTCTCAACTGTTGGTTCAGTTCCATCGGTTGTATAGTAAATGTCTGCACCTTCAGTTGTAGTAAATAATGTTATTTGCGTTCCTGTAGGAATGGTACCTGAAGGATGAGATGCATTTACTGATTGAACTTTTGATGCATCCTCAATTATATCTGCTTGTCCACGAGGAATGATCTGATAATCTTGGTCGAATTGTTGAACGATACCAGTTATCGAATCGTATGTGGTTCCAACAGAAAGTAACAATGTACCTTTTTCATCACGTACTAAGAACTCTGTACCATCTTCAGCTTTAGCAGTGTAATTTGCCCAACCACTGCCTTCATTAACTTTTACAAGTTCAACATTTTTGACAACTGCTAATTTAGATTCGTTTTCTTCATTAACATTTGCCCCTGCCAATTCAATCGGTGCAGGTTCGCCTTTACCTTCCGTTTTTTCAATTAGTGTTGCTGAATCTAGTTGTAATAGCCCTCGATAATCTTGTAATGAACCACTTACAGTGATTTCATCGCCAAGTTGAGCATCTAAGGACGTTGGACGAACAGCAATTGCCGCCGTGTCATCTTGAATGTGAATCGTATTTTTTAATGTTGCTGTTACAATTCCTTTAACTGTTGCTGAACCCGTACCTTGAGCACGTGCTTCAGCAATGCTGATTACGGTTGGTTGTTCTGGGTCTGGATCTACATTTCCTCCAGCTTTGTGAGAACCTAAAAATGAAAATGTATCCTTAGGATGTATGTCCCATTCAATAGAAGGATCAAAAGCATCATCATGTACCTTATCCCCAGTGAGGATTGAATCTTTTCTTACGAGAGTGTTATCTGAAGTCACACCGCCCCAATTAGTACCCGGGTCATGTCCTACTTGTCCAAATGAATCAATAATTTCACCATTTTTCTTTAAAACAAGAGCGTCATCTCCATTGAAATTTGCGACACCATGTTTTATATCCGTAACTGCAATTATTTCCGGAGCTGCACTTGGATTTGCAATTACATAGACATCTCCACTTACTAGAGTTCCTGAAAGTTTCAAAGTTGTACCAGCTACACTGGCTCCATTTGAATATAGTTCTAGTGTGTATGCTGATAAAGCAACATCAGAGCCTGTCCCATTATAAAGCTCAATCGCTTTATTAAAACTACTCCCCTCAATATACTCTGAAATAAATAGATCTTCGGCTGTTGCTTCTGCCGCACTTACAGCAGGTGCAAAGTTTAATAGTGTAGTAGGTACTATTAAACTAAACACAAATAAGATCGATAGTAATTTTTTCACTATGACTTTTTTCACAGCGTTCTCCCCTCACTTATTAATTAGTAGAAATTGGTTCGCCTACAGGATAATAGCAAAGTAAATATAGGTCAATATAATTTACGAAAAATAAACAAAACTTTAACCTATTTTACCTATAAAACACGAACAATAGGTAAAAAGTCACTATTTAATGTTAGTATTTTTTTACTATTTATTTTATATTAGTATATAAATTGATTAACACAAAAAAACGACTACTAATTTAACTAGTAGTCGTTTTTTGCATTTCATTTTTTCATCCAACTAAATTTTCATATGTTTTTTGTAAATGGTTCTTATCTATCTTTCCAACATGTGTTTTTGGTATTTCTTCTACAAAGATAAACTCTTTCGGAACTTTGTATTTACCTATTTTTGCTTGACAAAACTCCTTTAATTCCAGATTAGACACATGTTGGTCTGGCATTAACGAAACTACAGCAATTACCATTTCTCCCCATTTATGATGCGGAACACCAATCACAGCAACTTCGTTGATGGCTGGATGCTTACTAATGCATTGTTCTACCTCTAAAGGATAGACATTTTCCCCACCAGTAATGATCATTTCTTTCTTTCGACCAACAATATAGTGATAGCCTTCCTCATCACATTTTGCTAAATCACCAGTAAGGAGCCATCCATCATGATACGCTTCTTTAGTAGCGTCTTGATTATTCCAGTATTGATGGAATACATGCTTTCCACGAATTAAAAGCTCTCCTACTTCTCCAGCCTTAGCTTCTCTTCCATCTGAAGTCATGATTTTCACATCATTATAAAACATCGCCTTCCCAACAGATCCCCTTCGAAATCTTGAAATTTTAGGGTCAATAAAGAAATTGTTAGGACCAGCCTCTGTAAGGCCATATCCTTCTTTAAAGGATAATCCCTTTTCTTCAAAAGCCTGATAAATTTCTAGCGGGCACGGAGCTCCACCCGATAAGAAAGTATGCATGGTTGGGAATTTTACATCCTTGAAGGATGGTGTGTTAACCATCATATGATACATCGTTGGAACAAGTAACACGACCGTGCAGCCCTCTTGATTGATTATCTGAATCGCTCGGTTAGGCTCAAAATTATTCGCTAGTACAACCTTGCCACCCATCATTAAAATCGGAATGGATAAGGCATTGAGTCCACCCGTATGGAACATCGGCATATACGTTAATGTCACATCTTCTGCTGATAAATTCCAGCTCACGATTGTATTTAATCCATTCCACATGATCGATCGATGGGATAGAACCACTCCCTTTGGTTTACCTGTTGTTCCACCAGTATAAATAATCGCTAAGGCATCATCTTCTTGAACCATTTCCTCTTGCACATATGAAATACTTGTTTCACTCGCAATTTGATGATACTTCTCTGAATTAATGTTTATGATTTCTTTAGATGATTTGTCCCGTAATAAGCCCTCCAAATTACTAGAAAATGCTATTAATTCTGGTGATGAATTTGAAAGGATATAATCTATTTCTTCACTTGATAAACGCCAATTTAGCGGTACAAAAATTGCCCCGATTTTTCCACATGCAAACAACAAATCGAAATAACAAATATCATTCGGGGATAGGAGTGCAATCCGATCTCCCTTTTTAATTCCAATTGTTTTGAAATAATAGGCGATGTTTTCCGCTCGTTTATTTAATTCTTGAAATGTAAAGCGGCTCCCCGTCTCTCCATCTACAACAGCAATCGAATCAGGTGATAGTCGAGCCCGATTTGCGATCCAATCCAGTTCCCACCTCACAACTATCTCTCCTTACGTCTACTTAATTCTATTCTTACTATAGAAGTTAGTAGTTACATAGAAGTTACATTAGGTTATGGGTGTGGGAATAGTATTTACGGTTTTCTTTGAAGTGGGCCATTCAGAGACAATTCATTCATTTTTTTACTTCGGTTTGTCTCTGAGATAGCCTATCAAAGACAGTTCATTCCATTTTTCATGTCAGATTGTCTTCGAGATAGGCTATCAGAGACAGTTCATTCATTTTTTTACTTCGATTTGTCTTCGAGATGGGCTATCAGAGACAGTTCATTCCATTTTTCACTTTGGTTTGTCTTCGAGATGGACTATCAGAGACAGTTCATTCATTTTTTTACGTCGGTTTGTCTTCGAGATGGGCTGTCAGAGACAGTTCATTCATTTTTTACGTCGATTTGTCTTCGAGATGGGCTATCAGAGACAATTCATTCATTTTTTTACGTCGGTTTGTCTTCGAGATTAGCAATCAGGGACAGTTCGTTTAAAAAGTCCTTACACTTGGTCTTTGAGATAGATTATCAAAGATGTTTCACCACAGAGACTCGCTTGTTTTTGTCTCTCATCTAATCCCTCAAAGACATTTCCCCTATGCATCTTTCTAATTATGTCCTTGAACAAAAAACTTCTTTAGGCAAAAAAATAGGAGCCTTAATCAGCTCCTAGTTGAATCACATCATTATTCCACCATCAACATGTAGGGTTGTTCCGTTTACGTAATCTGATTCATCGGAAGATAAAAATAAATATGCATTGGCAATATCTGAAGGCTTTCCGAGCCTTTGCAGAGGAATCATCATTTTCATTTGATTGATGACCTTTTCAGGAACGGATGCAACCATCCCTGTTTCGATAAATCCTGGCACAACTGCATTGACATTAATCCCTTTTCTTCCAAGTTCTTTCGCCCATGTTTTCGTCATTCCGACTACTGCCGCCTTTGATGCCGCATAATTGGTTTGACCAACATTCCCGTACACACCCGTTACAGAAGAGGTACTGACAATTTTCCCTTTTCCGTTTGCAATCATATGGGGAACGACAGCTTGAGTGCAATTAAAAACACCTGTTAAATTTACGTCAATAACCTTTTGAAAATCCTCCTGAGAAAGCTTTGTCAGCATTGCATCCCGAGTAATCCCTGCATTATTTATTAAAATATCAATCTTGCCAAATCGCTCCATTACAGCGGAAACCATTTCATCAACGCTTTCTCTGTTTGCTACATCGACCTGAAAAAATTCAACATCTGCACCTTGTTCTTTCAGTTCTTTTGCTCTCTCTGCTCCCGTTGTGTCATAGTCTGTTAAAGCAACCTTCGCACCTTCACGTACAAATGTGATAGCGGCTTCTAGTCCTAACCCATTTGCTGCTCCAGTAATGATTGCCACCTTATCCTTTAATCTCATTTTGCTGGCTCCTTTTTTCCGATAAATTCATGCATATGTTTTAACAATAGCTCTAAGTTATCAATTAATGGAGAATGTCCACAATCTTCAAGTTCAATAAATGTAGCGTTATCTCCTAAATCCTCCATAATTTCCTTTGCCATACTTTCAACTACCACATAATCTCGATCCCCACGTAATACTAAGACTGGGATTGTGATATCATCAACCTGTCCTGTTCCTTCTGTTAACCCATTGTGGTGATGGCTGATGTTGAACGTATTTAGTGAATAATAGACATCAGCAAGATTCCGTTGAGTCATCATATCCTCTAAGTACTCATCGTAATGAGCCTCTTCAGGCTGAATTTTAGTGTATATAGCAGCATTCCAGATTGCTTTCAGGACTTCTTTATCTCGATTGTCGTAGGCTGTTTGAATTGGGATTGTTCGTGCTAGATCACAATGAATATCTTCCATTGTCTTCAAACGGTTTGAAAAGTCCAATTGTCCGTCGGCACCTAAGCCAAAGATTGGAAAACCTCTTGTTGATGCGGATGCAAGTAACACTAATTTTGAACAAAGTCCTGGATGGTCAGCTACAAACTGCATTCCTACGGCTCCACCTGTTGACCAACCAGCAATAACAAAATCTGATAATCCTAATTCATCAACAAATAGTTTAATATCATCTGAGAAATCCTTAATCGATTGTACCGGTTTATGGTAGGTTGAAATACCAAAGCCTCTCATATCCACCGCATAAACCTTGTAATCGCTATCAAGATTTTCGATGACAACATCCCAATGTTTAGATGACGACATGTTCCCATGAATAAGTAGAACTTTTTTTTCTCCTCCTTCACGTTCCCTGTAGCCCAATGTTTCCCCATTTGCGAGATTAACAGTTTTCAGTTCAATTACAGACATTCACAGTCCCCCCATTTAATTGTCGTGGCACCCCATGCATATCCAATACCGGCACTTACTAGAACAACAAGATCTCCTTCTTTTATTTTACCTTTTTTTTCCGCCAATTCCATAGAAAGTATCTGATCAATCTGACCTATATGTCCGAATTCATTCAGATAAATGGATTGGTCCTGGGTAAGACCTAACTCATTTAACACATAATCATGAGCTGACTTTTTCATGTGAAGAATGCCTAAGTAGTCAATATCTGCTTCGGTATACCCGCTTTTTTGTACAGCTGTTCGAATTACCTGAAGAAAGTTTTGCATCGACTTTTCTTCAAGTCGCTGTTTCATCCCTTCTGGATCAAGAACATCAAGCATATTTAATTTTTGTTCTAGCGCTTCCTTTGTCATCGGGTTCTTTGTACCACCTGCAACTACTACGACATCCTCAGAAAATGCACCATCTGTTATAACATGACTTTCAAGTACATTGTTCGTGGCTATACCTTTTCGTAGCAGGATGGCACCGCCACCCGCTCCCAAATTATACATAAAGCGAGTTCTAGGATTCTCGTAATCAATAAAATCGACATTTCGGTAGCCACCCGCTAGTAATACCGTTTTTATGGAGTCATCTGCTTTCATCAAATCCTTTGCTACCTTTATCGCCATTATTGTCGTTCCACATCTCATTGCCACATCAAAGCCCCACGCATTCGAGGCGCCGAGCTCCTGTTGCATCTTAATGGCTGCTGTCCACAAAGGATATTCCTTGTGCTCTTCCCCGATATAGATGATTAAATCAATTTCCATTGGGTCGATGTTTGCCTTCTTGATGGCTTTTCTTGCTGCTTTTATCCCCATTTCACATGTATGGTCATCTGGTCCAGGAATCGGTTTCTTCAAAATACCTAGCTTGGTTTCTACGATTTCCTTGGGTATCCCACTTTTTTTTGAAATGTCTTCCGATGTTAAAAAGTCTTTCGGAATGTATATTCCTGTACTTAATATTCCAACTGTTTGCAAAGTAGGTCACTCCTCTATTACACGTTTCATAAACTCTACGGCATCATCTAAATCTGTCACAACTACCTCATCTTCCCCCTGGACATGACTAACCTTTATACGCCATTGCTTTTTCATTGTCTTGTAATCCACATCAATTAGCGCACAACGGACAACGAATGAAGTAATGGTTTGATGATCATTCATGGACCTCTCTCCTTAGCCGGCTATTTTTTCCTTTTCATAGTCTTTCGTTTTATTCGTCCCTTTTCTTCTATAAAACCATGACTTAACAGTTCCCACGATTCCCATTGGGAAGAACATAACAGCTAATATATATAAAATGCCAAAGAAGATCATCCATCTTTCAAAAATCCAGTGTACCTTTGCGAGTCCAGTTAGCCAATGGTGGGCAAATTCGATAAGTCCCGCTCCTATGATGGCCCCAACTAGTGTTCCAACCCCTCCAATAATCGTCATTAGAAGAGCATCGAGGGTTACATCGAGTGCAAATACCGATGTATTGACAAACCTTAGTGTGACAACGTACATGGAGCCGGAAACACTTGCGATTACCCCCGCGACAATACTTGCAATAATTTTATAATGAATCACATTGTAGCCTAGTGACTCTGTGCGGGGTTCATTTTCACGAATGGCTTGGAGAACCCTGCCAAGAGGAGATTCTGTGAATCTCTTTAACATTAAAAATACGAGAATCATTAGAAGCAGTGTGACAAAATAGAGGGTCATACGGTCTTTTAATACATCTGGAATCCGAAACGTAAATCCATCATTCCCTCGCGTTAATGATCGCCATTTTTCAGCGGCTACTAAAAACAAGCCCGAAAACGCCAACGTCAGCATGGCATAAAAGTGACTCTTTAACCGAAGTGAGAGCAAACCCACAATATAACTTAAAATGGCTGACAGAATCATTCCAACTATGATTGATAGTAGAAAAATGGGAACTGTTGGCTCAAATCGATGTAAAAGA
Organism: Ferdinandcohnia sp. QZ13; assembly: GCF_031324165.1. Taxonomy (NCBI): domain Bacteria; kingdom Bacillati; phylum Bacillota; class Bacilli; order Caryophanales; family Bacillaceae; genus Ferdinandcohnia; species Ferdinandcohnia sp. QZ13. The sequence goes on from NZ_JAVIVW010000001.1 coordinate 1,254,367, forward strand.
ACACCTGTTGCATAAGCACCAATTCCGAAAAACATCGCATGGCCGAATGAAACAATCCCTGTAAAACCTAGTAAAATATCATAACTCATAGCAAAGACAGCAAAGATAAATATTTGTGTAAACAAAATCAATATGCTTCTAGTGTCGTTAATAAGTGGATAACATAGAAGAAATACCGCTGCCGCAATGTAAATGATGTTCGCTTTTGAAGAATTAGTTAGAAGCCTCATTTCCTCACCCCTTTGCCCCGAATAATCCTTGTGGTCTAAAAATTAATACAATGGCCATCAGCAGCATATTGACTGCTAATGATAATTCTGGGACATAGTATGCCATGTAAGCACCTGATAATCCTACTAAAATCGCTGCAAATAGAGACCCCGTAATACTTCCCATTCCTCCTATGACAACAACGATAAATGCGAGAATCGCAAATTCCATACCCATTTCTGCATATATTTGTCCGGAATAAGGTCCAAGTAACACACCCCCAAGTGCTGCCATTGCTGCACCTACCATAAAAACGAGCATAAAAATCTTTTTAATATTAATTCCAAGCGATTGGACCATTTCCTTGTTGATAACACCTGCACGAACGATTAAACCAATCTTTGTATTTTTTAAAATGTAATAAATAAGGAAGAAAATTAAGAACCCCACTAAAATAATAAATAATCGATATTTTATGAGGATAACTCCACCAAGCTCCCAGCTTCCACTCAACAATGCAGGAGTTTTCGCACTTAATTGATTGGGTCCCCAAACGACCTTTAACATTTCGGAAAGGACAATCATGACCCCAAGTGTTATCAAAATTTGTTGGACATGATTTCCGTAAACAGGTGTAACAATATATTTTTCAATCAACAAGCCCAAAATTAATCCGGCAATCAAAGCCGTAACGATTCCAACTATGAAACTCCCGGTTTGCCCATAAGACCAAACACCAGCATATGCTCCCCATGCAAATAAACCACCATGGGCAAAATTTAAGACATCCATAAGTCCAAAAATTAGGGTTAACCCTGCCGCAAGCAGGAAAATCAACATACCTGTAGCAAGTCCATTGATAGTTAAATTAATGATTGCATCCACAAATTCTCCTCCTCCCATAAGAAAAGCGCAAGGCGCCTGCCTATCGGTGACAAGCATAAGACGAGCGCTGACAGAAGGTGCACTTTACCTTCCGAAGCGATTGGCTTATGACCTCGAGCCGATGGCGCCTGGAGCTAGACACTGAAACTAAGTACAGAATGACGATGAACTTCCTTTAGGCAATTCCTAAATATTGTTTGCGGAGTTGTTCATTTTCCTTTAACTCCTTCATTTCGCCACGATGAACGGTTCTTCCATCGTCAATGATGAAAAATCGGTCTCCAATTGTACTTGCCATAATAAAATTTTGTTCAACAAGTACAATTGAAGTCTTTGACTTTATCTCTTGGATCGATTCCATCACTTTTTCTACCACAATAGGGGCTAAACCCTTACTTGGTTCATCTATTAGCAGTAAATCATTATTATTGACATAAGCCCTTGCGATCGAGAGCATCTGTTTTTGCCCACCGCTTAGGTTTCCCCCTTTTCTTTTCCAAAACTTCTTCAGGTCGGGGAATAAGTTCAACATATAATCGAGACGTTCCTTTGTTATGTCGTTTTCCTTTTTGATAGCGACTTTCATATTTTCTTCTACTGTTAACTCACCAAATATTCCTTGATCCTCTGGTACATAGCCGATCCCTTTTGCGGCAATATGATAGGTTGCAAGACCTGTAATGTTTTCTCCATTAAATTCAATTGTTCCTTTAGCAGGAGGATTGAGTCCCATAATTGACCTAAGGGTAGTTGTTTTGCCTGCACCATTTCTACCTAAAAGAACAGTTACTTCTCCTTTTTTTGCTTCAAATGAAACACCTTGTAAAATATGAAATTGGTCTATATATGTTTGAATTCCTTCTACCTTAAGATGCAGTGTCATCGTACAAACCTCCCAAATAGGCAGATTGGACTGTTTCATTGTTCATGATTTCTTCCGGTGTTCCATCCGCTAGTAATCTCCCATTAAATAAAACCATTACACTATCAGAAAGGTCGAGGATCATATCCATTTTATGTTCAATTAAAATGATCGTACGATTCCCTTCCGCTTTTATCTTTTTTATGACCTCAAGGATTGCCGGAACTTCCTCCAGTGACATTCCAGCCGTTGGTTCATCTAGTAATAGAACCTCCGTCTCCAATGCCAAAAGCATGGCAATTTCTAACTTTCGTTTTTCGCCATGTGCCAAATTTTTTGCAATTGCATTTGCTTTATTATCAAGAAGAACAAGCGATAGAATGTGTAAAGCTTTTTCTTCGAATTGTCGATATTTACGGAAGTGCTTAATCATTTGATACCTTACACCTGCCACGGATTGAACAGCTAATCGAACATTTTCTAATACTGTCAGATTTGGAAAAACATTTGTAATTTGAAAGGAACGGCCGATTCCTTTCCTTGTACGTGCGGTTTGAGATAGCTTTGTAATATCTTCACCTTTTAAGAAAACCTGGCCATTTGTTGGTGAAAGCTGGCCACTTAGTAAATTGAAAAAAGTTGTTTTACCTGCACCATTTGGTCCGATGATGGATTTGAAGTGGTTAGGAGGAACGGTAAAATTAACCTTATCAACTGCAACATGTCCTCCAAATGCAATTGTCAGATCCTTCGTTTCAATAATATTTTTCACGTCATCTCACCTCTTTTTTCTTGGGTCATTTCTACAAGATTGTTGTTTTTAAAACATAGGGTGATTTACGCTCCTGGTACTCGCTTTCCGCGGGCGATCCGCAAGCCTCCTCAGGCCTACACGATGTAGGTCACGAAGCCGTTGCCACAGGACGTGGCGCTCTTAGGCTTCGAACATTAATTGGTCTCGCTTGGCTCGCTATTCCCGCTGGACGTTGAGTTTGCTTCCTTGAGACTACACCGCACGAAGAAAATGCTAGCATTTTCGAGGATCTCGTACCATCCGCGGAAATCACAGGAAGGTCAATAATTACCATTACCTTCGCACAATCATATCCAAAAACAACAAAGTTTTCGAAAACAGCCTTTTTCTAAAAGGAAACTTCGGTAGAAAAATACTACCGAAGCCTATAAATTTCATTAGTTGCGAACTGGTGGAGCTGTTTCCTCAGGGCTTAGCTCTCTTATTAAGACTGGTACTGGATAATCCACACCATCAACCTTTTCTAAGCGAATCGCATAAAGAGTTTGAAGGGCTTGGTGGTCATCTTCACGGAATGTCATTTTTCCTTTAGGCGTATCAAAACTCATGCCTTCCATCGCTTCGATGAGCTTATCTGCATTTGTATCTCCATCCGTCTTTTTAATTGCTTCCACAATTGCTAATGCCGCTGTCATACCACCTGGAGTAAATAGGTCAGGTACCTCTCCATTGAACTTTTCTTTATGTTTTTCAACTAACCAATCGTTAATATCATTTTTTGGAAGTTGATGATAGTAAACTGTGAATCCTTCCATACCAATTAAAGCATCCATGGTCGCAAGTGCCGGAATATCTGGAGCACCTGTCGAGATTTTAATACCATTTTCTTGGACCTTCATATCTGCGATTTGGTTCCAAGGTGTGTTTGCACCAGCCCATACAACATATAAATAATCAGGCTTTGCTTCAATAATCTTTTGAACATTTGAAGTAAAGTCAGTTGCTGCAGGGTCTGCATATTCCTCATGAATAATCTCAGCACCAAGTTTTTCTGCCGCTTCCTTAAAGGCTGCTATTCCATCACGACCGAAGGCATAATCCGGAGCAAGCGTTGCAATTTTAACTCCTTTTTTTGCTATTGCTGCTGCACCTGCAACGGCATCCTGTGAAGAGTTACGAGCTGTTCTAAAAATGTACTCGTTCCAGTCCGCACCTGTAATACTGTCAGCTGCAGCAGGTTCAACAATCATGATTTTTTCGTATTCCTCTGCTAGTGGAAGAACGGCTAATGTATCCGCTGAGCTTGAAGAACCGACTAGGAAATCGACTCCGTCTTCCTCAATTAATTTAGTAGCTTTTTGAATCGCAACTTCAGGTTTTGTTTCAGTATCCTCTACAATAAATTGAATTTTTTGTCCATTGACTTCCATTGTTCCGTCTGTTGCGTATTCAAGGCCAAGTTCGAATCCTTGTGTTGTTTGTTTTCCATATGATTCAAGTCCACCACTTAATGAAGCAAGCACACCGATTTTAATCGGATCCTTCGCTTTTGTTTCTTCTGCTGATTTGCCTGAATCACCTGAGCTTGGTTTTTCTTCTTCTGTAGTTGAAGATCCAGAACTACAAGCTGCTGCAACTACCATAAGCATGGCAAGCAAACTTAAGAAAAGCATTTTACGAAATGAGAATTTCTTCATTTTTCCTTCCCCCTTTTTCATCATAAAAACTGTAAAACCTCCTGCGACAATCGTACTTGGTAATAGTTACATTTTAGTTACAGTATCATTTGTATAGATTCAGCTAGTTTTCCATTTTAAAGCAGTGGCAGCCCATGTGTAACCTGTTCCAGCACTTACCGCTACAGCAATATCCCCATTTTTTAATTTTCCTAGTTCCTGCGCAAAGTGGAGACCAATACAAGGGTCAAGTGCTGACATATGGCCATGATGATCTAAATAGACTGTGTTTTCTTCTGGTATTTGTAATGTTTGAAGTAGTTCTCTAAACATGGAGCGTTTCGTATGAAGTGGGAGAAGAACTTTTATGTCTTGAGGTGAATATCCGCTATTTTGTACTGCTTGTCGAATAACTCTTTCGAAATTTGGAATCGATACAGGGTCAAGCCGTTCTTTCATGCTAGACGGATCAAGAACGTCGATATAATGCTGTCTATTTTTTACTGTTTCCAAGCTTGGAAACAATTTGGAACCACCAGCTGGTACACGAACATCTTCATAGAATGAACCATCCGTGATGATTGAGCTTTCCAGAATTTCACTTGTAGTAGAATTTTTCGTGATTAATGCCGCCGCCCCGCCATCTCCAAAATTAAACATAAACCTAGAGCGAGGATTATCATAATCGATAATTTGAGATTCTTTACAGCCTCCAACGAGTAAAATATTTTTGATTTTTTCATCAGATCGAAGCATATCCTTTGCTACTTTTAAAGCAATTGGAAAACAGGAACTCACATTCATTAATTCAAAAGCATATGCATTTTTTGTCCCCAGCTCATATTGAAGTTTAGGTGCACATGACCAAACTAAGTAATCCTTATGAGGACTTCCAAAATAGATTACGACATCAATCGATAAAGGATCTATCTTTGATAGGATTGGTCTGGCGGCCTCGATTCCGAGGTCTGTTGCTTGCATCGAATCATCCGACACATGCTTTTGATGCAAGCCGAACTTCTCAATAATAACCTGTTCAGGAATTCCAGTTTTTTTAGACAAGTCCGCAGCTGTTTCAATTCCTTTTGGAAAATATACACTTGTCGCTTCAATTCCAATATTTATCATACAAATACTCCTTCTGATGGAACCATCATAACTGCTGTCCCAGTTAGTACAAGTTCGCCTTTTTGATTGTGACATTCCGTTAGTAATTTAACCCTATTCTTTTCTCTGTTATATTCTTGAATAGTAACCATAGCTGTGATTGTGTCCCCAATAAAAACAGGTGCCGTAAACCGGATTGTTTGTTCCATGTAGACCGACCCTTTTCCAGGTAAATGTACTCCTAACAGCTGAGATAATAAACTAGATGTCAATAGTCCATGTGCAATTCTTTTATTAAACCTCGTTTTCTTGGCATATTCATCATCGATATGAATGGGATTAAAATCCCCACTTAATTCTGCAAATAAATGAATATCCGTTTCTGTTATTGTTTTACTGCATGATGCAGTTTGACCTACAAAATAGCCCTGCATTTTTATTTCTCCTCCTTTTTATGTATTCACTAGAAGGTTCTTTTGGATTTTCCCAGTCGCATTCCTAGGGAGTTGATCAATAAATTCTATTTTTTTCGGAATCTTGTATTTTGCTAAAAACTGATTACAATATTGAATGATTTCTTCTTCTGTTACTAAACTCTCTTTCGTTTTTACAACAAAAGCTACCGGGACTTCTCCCCATTTCTGATCGACAACTCCAACAACAGCTACTTCCTCAACATCTGCTAGCTTCCCTATGATTTGTTCGACTTCTAATGGATATATATTTTCTCCGCCAGAAATAATCATTTCTTTTTTTCTTCCAACAATATACAAAAATCCCTCTTCATCAACCCTTGCTAAATCTCCTGTATATAACCATCCATCGCGAAGAGCCTCAGCTGTTGCTTCCGGTCTATTCCAATATTCCTTCATTACATTTGGTCCACGAACTATAAGCTCTCCAACTTCGCCGTCTTTTACAACATCTCCCTCAGAATCTATTAATTTGTACTCACAAAACATAGCAGGCTTTCCAATCGAACCCATTTTTCGTTCGGCATCCTCTTTCAAAAGCATAAAGAGGGTAGGTGATGTTTCGGTCATCCCAAAACCTTGGCCAAATAATAACCCCTTATCAAAAAACGCCTTGATAATTTCAAGTGGGCATGGGGCACCGCCATTGTAAAACCAGCGAACCGATTTCAAATTTGTTTTATCAAATGAAGGATTATGTAAAATCGCCTGATGAATTGTAGGAACCCCCATTACAATTGATGCTTGGTGCTGTTCAATCATCATTAAAGCTCTCTCGGAATCAAACTTCCCCTCAGGTAGAATAATGGTCCCACCAGCATACAAAGTTGGAAATGCAAATAATCCTATACCACCTATATGAAAGAGCGGAAGTAATAAAAGGGAACGATCACTAGATGTGATATCAATTGCGAGCGAATTATTAATCGCATTCCAAAACATATTATTCTGTGTCAAAACTGCTCCCTTCGGTTTTCCAGTTGTTCCGGAAGTATAACAAATTAAATAGGGAGCGCTTTCATTTGTTTCAACTGAAACATTCTCATTTCCTCCTTTTAGATATCTAACTGTGTCAATGGATATGATTTCTTTCAGGCAAGTTTCCTCTTTCAACGCATTGGATGTTTGTTGATAGATGTCTTCTATAAAAAGCGTCTCTGTCTCACTATCATTTATCTGATAAACAAGTTCATTTACTGTTAAACGAATATTAAGTGGGACTGCAATACATTCCAGCTTTGCGATCGCAAATAGTAATACAATGTATTCATATCTATTTTGTGACAAGATTGCGATACGGTCTCCTCTTTTTATACCCAACTTAAGTTTTAAGTATGAAGCTAAATTGTTTACATCTTGACTTAGCGTTTTATAGGTGATTTGTTCCTTATCTGTGATAATGGCAATACGCTTCGGATGTAATTCAGCTCTTTTTTCAATCCAATAAGTAATGCCCTGCATAATGTACTCTCCCTTCTATCCTTTTTTTAGCCCTTCAAAAACAAGTGTCATTGCAGCCTCAAAAGCCTCTTCTGGAACGTCCTGCTGTTCCCAATACACCCATCTCATACCAAGAAACTGACCAATTGACATTAAGCAATAGGCAACCGTCTCCTGATCAATCTCTTTAAATTCTCCTACGCCAATTCCAGCGGACAAACTTTTTAAGAATCCATTAGCAAGTTTATCGTAATACCAGCGATAAAGATTTCTATCCACAACTACGGCTTGTTGAACGATACTATATAAATTTCTACGGTTTTTGACCCAGGTAAAGAAGGCTTTAAATCCTTGCCGTTGTGCTTCCTCGAAGGTTTTAGCTTTCCCCATTTCTTCTTTAATGGCCAAACGAAGCTCCCGGCTATATTGACGAATGAGTTCATCAAAAATATCTTTTTTTGATGGGAAATAATTATAGAAGGTCCCCTGTGCTACATTTGCTTCTTGTGAAATATTTACAATGGAAGTTTCATAATATCCCTTTTGTCCAAATACCTCCTCTGCTGCTCGTAGTAGTTTCTCTCTTGTCTCTAAACCTTTAGGGGTCAATACTTTTTGATCTGAGTTTGTTATTTCTGACACCTGAATCACCTCTCAACTTTTATTATATACATAATAACTGACTTTTCAATATGTTTTTAAAAATAAAAAAATAAACCGTCCCCTGAGGGAAATGGTTTATCAAACAAATCATATTAAACTAGGTTTGATGCTGGAGAATCATGTCGTACATTTGTTTTGTTGGTTGCATTGGCTCGACTCCTAGTTCGTCCTCCAATGCTGATACACATTTTTTATACCACTTGATGGCTTGAGGTCGGTTATTTTTATGATAGTAGCAGAACATCAGTAAGCGGTATGCTTCCTCCCATGTTCGATCCTTGGAGATAATTTGTTCACACCAATAAATGGCTTCGTCAAACTCTTTTGTTTGAACAAAGCTTTGTGCAATCCGTTCAGCTCCACGTAAAAATAATACTTGAAGCCGTTCTCTTTCACTTATACACCAATCTTCATATCTACGATTCGGTAAATAATCTCCCTCGTATAACTCCAATGCCCGTCTTAAGCATTTAATGACCTGTTCGGTATCCTTTTCATGAAGACCTGCATGTATCCATTCTTCAAACTCAATAATATCAAGCTGATAGCCTGCTTGTTGATTTAATCCATAGGATGAGCCAACCCGCCCTATAAAAAATGGTGTTGATCTTGCCACTCGATTTGGTTCTAATGCATTATTTAATGCATTTAAAGCCACCTTAAAGTCTCTTGCTGCAGCTGCCTCGTCATGATCCGGCCAAAGGGTTGCAAATATTTCTTCCCTCGCAATCATTGTATTTCGCATTGTCACAAATAACTCAAGCAATTCTTTTGCTTTTCCACGCTGCCAATCAGATTCCTCCACTTCTTGGCTCCCAAGCCATACTCGGAATCTACCTAATGTTTGAATACGTAAGGTATAGCCAGGATGGGACGTTATATTTGAATAGCCTAAATTATTTAAGAGTTGATTTACGTATGGAAGATGAATGCCTTCCTTCTGTGCAACGAGTAACAATGGTACAACATTATATAAATCTTGAGGTCCGAAAGTTGTGCGTTTCGTTAAGATAAAATCGTATCCACCAACCTGCACTTTATTAAGAAAACTAGTAATAACTCCGTTAAATGCATCTTTATCTTTCTGGTGATAATAAAGAAATGCAAACCAAAGCTGTGTTAGAGCAAGCCCATATTGATCACCACAATTTCCATACAAGGCTTCACATCTTGTTAAATATTTGTTTGCATCCTCCCATTTTTCATTGTGGACAGAAGAAATGCCCATACAAAGTAAAATAAGTGCGGAAAGCCATGCATCCTTTACCTTTTCTGTTTCCTCCAAAGCCTTATTCCCAAATTCAATGGCACGATCATAGATGCCTCGATTTCCAAATAAAATACATAACCCCATTAACGGTTCTGCTTTACCCCTAGCAATATTTAATTCATCCATGATTTCAAGCGCCGTTTCATAACATTGGATTGCAAGTGAAGTGTCATATTGATCAAGCAATTGGACCGCATGTCCCATGCGCATCCAGCCACATGCTTCAACAAATGGTGCTTGGAATTGCACTCCCTGTTTAATACCTGATTCCGCCAGTTCCTTGGCGTCTTGCCCATTACCCATAAAGGACTCAATTAAGGATAATAACAAATCAGTTTCACGGTGCGACTGCTGTAAATGCACCGTTTTCTGGTCCTGTTCCACTACTTTCTTTTGGGACAGAATTTTTTTCGCTTCAACGAGTTTTCCAGTCCGTAAGAATAATCTAGATTCTAAGTTTCCGTCTAATAATGGAATATTGAGTTCTCGTCCTTTTTCATACCACTTTTTCGCTTTTTTAGCATGACCAGCATTTGCCAGATTTTCAGCCATTAATTGATAGACCCTACTTTTATCTTCACTTGAGGAAGCTTCATTTTCTTCAAGTGCTTCAATTGCCTGTAATAAATACCGCTCAGCTTTCCCAGGTTGAATTGTATCTAGATAAATTTTCGCTTGTCCTTCATACGCTTTACTTAACCCCTCTAGGTCATTAGCAGAATGAGCAAAGTGAATGGCTTTTAAGTAACAATCCTCAGCCTCCTTATAGGAACAGCGATATCTTAACGCTTCTCCCTTATAGAGCCATAATAGATAATAATGGTTCATAAGTAATTCCGGAATCTTTTTCATCCGATCAAGAAGACCTTCAAGTTGTCCATTTTGAATCATCTTTTCTCCATAATGGTGGAGGATTTCTGCAATTCTTTCAAAATCCCCGTTTGCCTCAAGATGATAGATTGCTTGATTAAAATCTCCTATTCTTTGAAAATAGCGAGCGGTTTGAATATGAAGATTATGAAAATGCCGTTCATTCGTCGTATAAAGGCGCTGTTCCAGAAACTCCTTAAACAATGCATGGTAGCGATATTGCCCTTCTCCAATGGAAAGTAAAAAAAGATTATGGTCGGAAAGTTCCTTTAACATCTCACCTGAGCTTCTGATTCCTAAAACTTCATCACATACTTTTCCGTTTAATTCATCAAAAATACAGGTATTCTCAAGAAACTGTTGAACCATCGGTGGCTGTTTCATGAACACTTCCATTGCAAGAAAGCGAAACAATTCATCAAGTGTTTTCGATTTATTATTGAGAATTGCCTCCAATCCTCCATCAGAAGCAAGCTGTCCTCGAATCATTCCAATCGCTATGATCCACCCTTCTGTTAAAGAAAAAATTTTCTTTATATCCTGATCATTCAAATCTCCCTCATATAAATCACTTAATAGAACCTCAACTTCATCAAACGAAAACACGAGGTCGCTCTGTTTAAGCTCAAGGAGTTCTCCCTTTACTGTCATCGAGGTTAGGAAATCCCAGCTTGGTTTTATCCGACTTGAGATGACAAGATTTAAATTCATTGGAAGATGTTGTATCAACCATGTCATCCAATGGTCTATTGATGAAGAGTGTTGTATCAAATGATAATCATCAATGATAAGCATGACGTTCTTATCTAGTACAATTATCTCATTGATAAACAGCGAACAAAGTGTTCTTATTTCTTCATCCCGTACATATCTTTCAATATTCTCAACATAAAGAAGAAGTTCCGTCCCAAATCCTTGGTGATTTTTTCGAATGGCATAGACCACATATGTTAGAAAAGGAATAATATCGTCATCATTCGTCCCCACACTATACCAGCATGGCGTATTTTTTTGATCATGAATAAAGGATGCAAGTGCAGTTGTTTTTCCGTAACCTGCTCCCGAGTGTAGAATGGTAAGCGGATACCTTAGAATCGTTTTCATTTTCTTCATTAAAGAAGGCCTTTGTAAAATGATGTCCTTTAAATTGGGTGGAGTAATTTTTGTTTGCAAAACCTGTATCTTAATCCCCATTGTATAACCTCCCTTCGTATCAAATGCACCCCGGTATATTTACGCCAAAATCAATTCATAATTTTGGTACTATTTTAACATATCCAAGCCAAAAAAGAACTCGAAATTCGGTTGAGTTCTTTGACATGGTTTATTATGTTGATCAATTTTTCCTTAATTCAATAATTCCATCTTGTCGAATGGCCAGTATTTTATGTTTACCTTGCCAACAACTTGTTCCATTTTAACGAATCCAAAATGGCGGCTATCCCAACTGTCTAAGCGATTATCGCCAATAACGAAAATATGATTTTCTGGTACAATTGATTCCCCTGTCACTTCTTCAAGGGTGAAGTCGCCTGTTAATTGACCTGCGACTATGTCTTCTTTAAATTTGTCTAAGAATGGTTCGGAAACACTTTCCCCATTTATATAAAGCACATCATCCCGGTATTCAAGTGTGTCGCCCGGCAAACCGATCACCCGTTTTACAAAATCCTCTTCTTTATTTTTATGAAATACAACGATATCAAAGTGGTCAAGCTCCCCTATTTTCATGCCGATCTTGTTAACCATTAAAAGGTTACCATCTTCAAGAGTTGGCATCATTGATTCGCCGTCGACTATGTAGTTCGTAAAAAAAAAGGTTCGTAAAAATACAACGATGATAAGACTGATTCCTAAAGATTTCACAAAAGAAAAATGATGTTTCTTCTTCGCTGGGGTTTCCTCCATTGCAACTCCACCCTTCGTTTTATCGTGTCAAGCCTCATCCTCCTTAAGAAGATTTGGATTTGGCTTTACCTTTAACCATGCTTCCACTCTTTTTCCGACAATCCAAAGCACAAATATTATGATGACCACAATAATTGTTCGGACGGGTTGTTGAAAAAGAGCTCGTATATCATAGCCTATGAAGCTAATGGTAAATATCATGACTAATTTTCCACATAAAACGGCTAAAACAAATTGAGGGATACTTACCCTTGATAGCCCTGCTACTAAATTTATTGCTGCAGATGGGGTGAAAGGAAAGCATAATAGGAGAAATAAAGGTCCAAATCCGTGCTTTTCTACCCAAGTTATAAGTCTCTTTATTTTTTTATGGCGACTGACAAATGAAAAGAATCGTTTTTGACCATATTTACGAACTAGGAAAAAGACAAGCAAAGAACCACCTATAGCTCCTATCCATGAATATAAAAATCCAAGCCAAAGTCCAAATGCATTTGCATTGGCGACAACAAATGCGACCAGAGGCAGAAACGGAAGAAACGCTTCTAGCATCGGAAGAACAATTCCAGGCAATGGACCAAACGACCGGTATTCACTTAACAAGTCTTCAATATTTTTCAATGTAATAAGTTCTTTAAGTGTTTCAATATCCATAGGTCTCTCCTTGCAAAAATCAATTCCAACTTAGCGGATACAAAAATATTTTCTTACTTCATATTGTACACCCATTTGGGCATTCCTACCAAAAAAAATTCACTTTAATTACAAGAACAAAAGCGCAAGCGCCTTGAAATAGAACATCGACTAACTACTGCCACGTCCTGTGGCAAACGTCGATGTCAGCACTTCCTCAAAAAATGCTATGTATTTTCTTCGTGCGATGATTATGCTCTCGAAGTTTTCCTTGTCCTGTGCAAGTCCGACAAGCATAAGACGAGCGCTGACAGAAGGCGCTTCTTGCCTTCCGAAGCGATTAATTAGACCAGAGAGGGGCTAGGTGCTGGAGCTGGACTTGGATACACCCACTAAAAGTTTTCCACAATGATAAATTTTATAATTTCCTAGATCCCAAAAAAAGACACTAGCAAGCACTAGTGCCTTTCATTCCTATCCTAAATAATCAACAAACCAGTCTTTAATATGGTTGAGTCGTGATAATCGTAATTTTGGGTTTCCGCTTCGTGACAATTCATGGTTGGCACCAGGGAAACGAACAAATTTCGTTGGTTTCTTTTGGTGCTTTAATGCCACGTAAAACTGCTCTGCTTGTTCGATTGGACAACGAAAATCACGCTCACCATGGATAATTAATAGTGGAGTCTCCACATTTCCCACATATTTTAATGGTGAATGATCCCATAATTTTTCAGCATCTTCAAGGAGATTACCTTTGAGTTCCCATTCAGTAAAGAAGTATCCAATATCACTTACCCCATAAAAGCTAAGCCAATTTGAGATGGAGCGTTGTGTAACCGCTGCTTTAAATCGATTTGTATGTCCAACAATCCAATTTGTCATGAAACCACCATAGCTTCCACCTGTTACTCCAAGCTTTGTTTCATCAACAAAATCAAAATGGTCGACAGCATAATCAGTTGCTGCCATGACATCTAAGTAGTCTTTTCCTCCATAGTCGCCTCGGACAGCATCCACAAACTGCTGACCATATCCATGACTACCACGAGGATTCGTGAAGACAACCACAAAACCCTTCCCTGTTAAAACCTGAAACTCATGGAAATATGTATTTGCATACATCGCATGAGGACCACCATGCACTTCGACAATAGTCGGATATTTTTTGCCTACTTCATAACCAAATGGCTTCATGACCCATCCATTAATTTCCCAACCGTCTGGAGCATTGAATGTAAAAGGCTCTGCATTGGACAATTCAACCTCTTGTAAAAACGCTTCATTCACATGTGTAAGTCGATTCAATTCACCTGTACTCAAATCTAAGTAATAAAGATCGCCAGGCTCTGTTGGTTTACTGATTCCTACCACTGCCTTATGATTATTTACGGTTAAGGCAAACACGTGTTGATTTTCAAATAATGACGGATACACTTCTCCTTCAATGGAACCGTAATAGACTCCCGTATTGCCATGGTTAGTTAAGAGAAAATAAAAACTTCTGCTATCGTCGTTCCATATTACACCAGGGTTTGAACCGCCTAATTGGAAGTCGGCAGCAACACAATCGCCAACATATGCATCGAGTTCACTTGTTAAACAAGTGAATTCTGAGCTATCAACTGTGTAAAGCCAGATTTTCGGCAATGTTGCACCTGCAAACTCTTGTTCATGTCCAATGATTGCAATATATTTGCCATCTGGTGACCAAGACGGCAAGCCAAAGTTACCAGTACTACCCGTAATTTTATGGTAGCTTTTATCTTCTACTGACATTACATATACATCAGAGATTAAATTATAATCTGAATCCTCACTTATATCGCCAACGAATGTGATTTTCGTTCCATCTGGAGACCAACCACCTGCAGCATAATCATATTCTCCTGCTGTCAATTGCTCTATTTCACCAGAAGCGATATCAACTAATGCAAGATGTTGATTTTTATTATCTAAAAAGCCTGCAGCATCAGATTTGTAACGAATACGTTCGACAACCATTGGTTCAAGCTTCTTCTCATCTTCATCATTTTTCTGCTTTTCCTTATCTGTGATGCTTTCATCCGGAGCTAAAGAAGTTGTAAATAAGATTTTTGAACCATCTGGAGACCAGATCGGATTTCTGGCACCATTCACGCAATATGTAAGTTGTTTCGGTTCACCACCGTTCACACTCATAACAAAGATTTGCTGTTTGCCTGGACGATTGGATACGAACGCGACTGTTTCTCCATCAGGAGACCAACGTGGCGACCCATCTCGAACATCCCCAAACGTCCACTGTGTAACATTCCCGTCTACAGTTCCAACATATAAATGTGAGTTATATTCATGCTTTTCCTTATTAATCTCTGTTTCCACAAACGCATAGCGCTTCCCATCTGGAGAAAACTGTGGATCATTCACTGATTTTAATTCATATAAATCTTCCGCAACGATTCCTCTGCGTTTTTTCTCTGTCATCCTTCTCCCGTCCTTTATTACAGAATTGTCAAAGTAGTTAAGTACTTTCTCTTCCATTATGCACTACAAATTAAATTATTTCGACACTAGAAATAATTTTTCCTTCATGTTTATTGATTCTTTTAAAAAAATGTTCTATTATAAATACAAACATACGTTCTAGAAAGAGGGATAATCATGACAAGAATTCCTGAGGATGACCGTGATATTTTTGAAAAAGCCATCTTCTTACCAATGGTTCTCACCATCCTTAATCGTGATCTTTCAGCAATAGAAACAGCTGGCTTTAAATTAAAAAAGCCTTATCTCCATTTACTTGAACATACCATGAAGAAAGTTCAAAAAGACCTCTATACAATTAAACTGCAAATGAAAAAGAAAAATATGAAGGTATGGGAAAAACAAAGAGATGAGGCATTTACCCTATTTTCATTCATGTATCGAGGCTATGAAGAGGAACATAACTACTTTAACCCACGGATTCGAAATGAGGTTCAACAGCTGCTCGAATCTTATTTGGTCGAAAATAATACCAGTGAGTAGCAAATGGCAATATAGGCAGAAAGTTTTTTAGATCAGATATCAGATTTATTGGGTAAGCAATCGTTGATTTGAGGATTTATGACGAAATTAATGCGTTTATTCGATTTATCCATTCGATTTGTGACGATAGTCCGCAGTTGTGCAGTTCTATGGAGTTGGTTTTGGAAGGAGCCCTTCGAGATTTGTAGTTGAATGGCTTGCTTATTTGTAAAAATAACAGTCGTTTCCTCATGTAAACTAAACTTGCAATCTGAGACATAATGATGAGACAGCCATGCACATTCCTGCTTTGTTGGAGAAGCGGTTGGAAATAGAAAAATCTTATTGGAAGCTTCTACAATGATTGGAGCCTTATGAGTCACCCCCATAATTTCACGCGTTCCTTCTTGCCGACCTTTAAGTGAGCTTCCAAAATAACGGCAGCTTCGGTCGACAATCTCAGTAGGCTTCATGGCTACTACATATTCACCTTCTACTTCAAGCACTCTTGAACAGGTATGATTTCCCATTTCAATTGGAAGTACTGCCATTGTGTCAGGGTTGATCTCATATTCCACTAAATAATTGCTATTCTTAACTTCCATTCATTCATCCCCTTTCAAATTGTTTTAATTTTTAAACTAATGTAAGCATTTCCATAATATCACTTCTAGGTATTTATAACTATACCGTTCACAAAAAGTTCACAAAAAAAAGTGGACTTCTTTTTAAAATGCTCTTTTCACAACGAAAGAATATTTTTAAAAGAATTCCACAAAGCCTTTTAATTGTCTAGCTCAAGGCGTCATCAACTCTGGTCTAACCAATCGCTTCTAAATGTAAAAACACCTTCTGCCAGTGCTTGTCTTATGCTTGTCATCGATGGGCGGACGCGTATGCGCTTTTCTCATGAATTCTCATTTATTTGACCAAGTTCCTTTTCAGCAAGATATGCATTTGCTTGTTCTAATGTCGTATGCTCATCAACCGAATTACCCGCATAGACTGATTCCGAAAGAAAAGGATTATTTGTATCAAGTGAGTTTGACATCCCGAAAACTGGATTTAAGGGGGTATTCATTGGGATATCGTGATTTGTATGCTCATTTGGATTTTTCATTTTTTTCCACCTCCATTATTATGATGCATGAAAATTTAACAAATCATACTCCCATTTTGAGTATTCCAAATAAATTTTTAAAAAGTCCAAAAATTCAGTTGATTTTACATCACTACCTAAATATACTATTAAAAAGGATTTAGGGGTGAGATTTCATGAAGAATAGAAAAACATACTCTGAGATCATGAGGTCACGAGATACTAAAAAGTTTAAAACACCTAGGGAATCGATATTAGACATATATATTCAAATGATTATTGATGAGAGCCTATTCAAACGAAAAAAAGAGCTTTTGGAAACGAAGGTTAACGAAGCGATTGACACCAGAAATGAAGGTTTGTTTATGAAAGCATCGGCTGAATACCGAAAACTATTTAGTAAAACATTGTAGAATTTTTCTTAAAATCACATAAAAACTGACTAACAAAGATGTTAGCCAGTTTTTTCATGAATCTTACTTCGTGAATTGCGCTTCTTCTGTAGATCCCTTTAAAGCAGTTGTTGAAGATGTTCCACCTGTGATAACCTGGGCAACTTCATCAAAGTACCCTGTGCCTACTTCACGTTGATGCCTTGTTGCTGTGTAACCATACTTTTCACTTGCAAATTCAGCTTGCTGAAGCTCTGAATATGCCCCCATTCCTCTTTCTTTATAGCCTCTTGCCAATTCAAACATGCTATGGTTTAAAGCATGGAATCCTGCTAACGTGACAAATTGGAATTTGTACCCCATTTTTCCGATTTCCTTTTGGAAATTCTCAATTGTATCTTCATCAAGTTTTTTCTTCCAGTTAAATGATGGAGAACAATTATATGCTAACATCTTGCCAGGGAACCTCTCATGAATGGCATCTGCAAAGCGCTTGGCCTGTTCTAAGTCTGGCTCAGATGTTTCACACCAAATCAAATCAGCATATGGTGCATACGCTAAACCGCGTGCAATGGCTTGATCAAGTCCCGCTTTTGTCCGGAAGAAGCCTTCTGGTGTTCGTTCACCTGTAATAAATGCCTGATCAACAGGGTCAACATCGCTTGTAATAAGGTCTGCTGCGTCAGCATCTGTTCTTGCCACTAAAATCGTTGGAACCCCCATAACGTCCGCTGCAAGTCGTGCAGAAATTAAATTTCGAACGGCAGTTTGCGTTGGCAATAATACCTTTCCACCTAAATGACCACATTTCTTTTCTGATGAGAGCTGGTCTTCAAAATGTACGCCAGCAGCTCCTGCTTCAATCATGCCTTTCATAAGTTCAAATACATTCAACTGACCCCCAAAGCCGGCCTCAGCATCGGCCACAATTGGAGCAAGCCAATCAATATCCCCTTCATCCTCTAAATACTGAATTTGATCAGCACGCTGTAAAGCTTGGTTAATCCGCTTTACAACACTTGGCACACTGTTAGCTGGGTATAAGCTTTGGTCAGGATACATGTGGCCAGATAAATTCGCATCTGCCGCAACCTGCCAGCCACTTAAATAGATGGCCTTAAGACCCGCTTTAACTTGCTGAACAGCTTGATTCCCGGTTAATGCACCTAGAGCATGAATATAATCCTCTGTATGAAGAAGATTCCATAATTTTTCTGCCCCTCTACGCGCTAACGTATGCTCAATATCGATTGAACCGCGTAAGCGAATAACATCCTCAGCATGATAGGGTCTTTCAATTCCTTTCCATCTTGAATCCATTTCCCAGCTTTCCTGCAATTTTTGAATTCTTTCGTTTGTCATTTTAAATTCCTCCTTTTATTTATAAAATTTCATATCCAGGAATAGTCAAAAATTCTACGAACTCATCATTTGTAATTAATTCCTCAAAAAGATTTATTGCTTCCGCGAAACGCCCTGCTTCAAATGCTTCACTACCAATTTCTTGTTTTATTTTTTCAAGTTCTTCTTCTTGTAGCTGTTGAACAAGCTCAAATGTGACCTTTCTTCCATCCTCTAAAATCCCCTTTGGATGGCGTATCCACTGCCATAATTGTGCTCTAGAAATTTCTGCCGTAGCCGCATCCTCCATGAGATTATGAATTGGCGCTGCACCATATCCGCGAAGCCATGATTCGATATATTGAATCCCAACATTGATATTCGTACGTACACCTTGCTCTGTTATGCTGCCTTTGGGAACAGCAATAAGATTCTCGGCGGTCACTTGAACATCCTCACGTTTTTTATCAATTTGGTTAGGTCCTAGCATAATCGTATTAAAAACCTGCCTAGCAACAGGTACTAGCCCTGGGTGAGCAACCCATGTACCGTCATGGCCATTATTTGCTTCACGTTCTTTATCCGCACGTACTTTATTAAAGGCTTCCTCGTTTGCTTGTGGATTGTTTTTTACTGGTATCTGGGCTGCCATTCCACCAATCGCATGGCACTCTCGCTTATGACAAGTCTTAATGACATGCTGTGAATACGCACTCATAAATGGAACTGTCATCGTGACTTCTGATCGGTTTGGTAAAATCACATTCTCTATATTTCGAAATCTCTTTAAATAGCTAAAAATATAATCCCATCTCCCACAATTGAGACCTGCGGAGTGTTCTTTTAGTTCATATAAAATTTCATCCACTTCAAATGTTGCAAGAATTGTTTCAATTAGAACAGTAGCTTTAATTGTTCCTTGGGGAATTCCTAGCTCCTTTTGCGAAAAGGTAAATACATCATTCCACAGTCTTGCTTCTAGGTGGCTTTCCATCTTCGGTAGATAGAAATAAGGCCCGCTTCCATTCTCGATTAACACACTCGCATTATGATAAAAATAAAGTCCAAAATCTAGTAAACTCGCAGAGATTCTCTTCCCTTCAAGTTCAATATGCTTCTCTTCTAAATGCCAGCCTCGTGGTCGAACAACTAGTGTTGCAATGTCATCGTTTAATTGATACGTTTTTCCGTTTGGATTTTCAAATGTAATCGTCTTTCTTACAGCATCCCGTAAATGAATCTGCCCCTCAATCACGTTATTCCAAGTAGGTGCATTAGCATCCTCAAAATCTGCCATGAATACTTTAGCTCCTGAGTTCAATGCATTAATGATCATTTTTCGGTCGACAGGTCCAGTAATCTCAACGCGGCGATCTTGTAGGTCTTTCGGAACCGGAGCAACTGTCCAATCCCCATTCCGAATATGTTCTGTTTCGGATAAAAATGTGGGCATGATTCCTTTGTCGATTTCGCACTGTCTTTGCTGTCTCTTTTCTAACAATTGTTTTCTTCTTTCTCCGAAGTTCCGTTCTAGTTTTTCAATGAAGTTTAATGCCTGAGGTGTCAAAATTTCTTCATACTGCTCATTCATTTTTCCTGTAATCTGAAGCCCTGAGGTTTGTATCGTCATTTTGTCCCAAACACACCTTCCTCGTATTGTTATAATACAGTTTTTTAATACTAAAAGTATTATATAACAGACTTTCCAGAAATGGAACATTTTTCTGTATATTTTATATAACAATTTTCAAAATAGTAATTCTGTACTATAACAACACAGCAGTAAAAAAACCTTGTTTACAGAAATAGATCCGTAAGCAAGGCTCTTTCGTTTATTTTTCACCCTTTTCAAATTCGTTTGTATACGTAATTCTTTCAAGCATCGTCGGGTGTCCATATCGGAAAATTTTAACTAGGAATGGTGGGTTCACTTGACTTAGACCCGCTTTTGATAATTCCTGGAATGACGAGACTGCTGCCTTATTATCCTCGGTCATTTCAAGTGCATATAAATCAGCTGACTTTTCCTGGTGTCTTGAAACTGCGTTCGAAACTGGATCGGATAAAAAGCTTAATACCGAAATTAATAATAAAAACACAGGCAAAACCGCAATATCTTTGACACTTGAAATTTTAAATATATGACCCCATTTACGAATCATAAAGGTCATGAGTTTACTGATAATAAAGAGTCCCACTAAGGTTAACAGCAAATAACCCGCAATTCCGACGTAAATATGTTTCATCACGTAATGTCCCATCTCATGGGCCATAATGAATAAAATTTCATCTTCATTTAGTCGCTGAAGAGTCGTATCCCAAAGCACAATTCGAGAATTAGAGCCAATTCCTGTTACATATGCATTCAACGCATTTGTCTTTTCAGACATATTCACTTCAAATACGTGGTCTGCCGGGATATCTGCACGATCAGCCATCTCAAGAATTTTCGTTTCCAATTCTTTATTTGTTAATGGGAAAAAGTCGTTATACAATGGGTCGATAATAACTGGCTGTACAAACATGAGAAACATTGAAAATGGAATCGACAGCAGCCATGCATGAAACCACCATCTTTTTTCATTTCTGCGAATTAGCCAGAATAAGACGCCCACAATTACAATCATTAATGCATAATTCACCCAAAAATCAATCAGGAGATCCTTCATCCAGCTTTGTGTGGATTGAACGGTAATATTATACGTTTTTGAAACATTGTAGCTAATCCAAGAAAGTGGAAAGGATAATACTTCGACAAGCAAGGATAACCAAAATAGATAAATCGCCGTTTGTAGAATCGAAAATTTAGCTGACACTTTTGACCAATCACGAAACTTTGCAGAAATACCGATCACAAGTACCAGTATATAAATCAACCATTCGAATGGTATGTTCAGGAAAAACAACAGGTTCCTGATTTGTGAATACTCTTCACTTAACAATAGTTCACGTTCATTCATAAATGTCTGTGGATCTGCCGGACTTCCTTTCAGCTGAGCAGGTATGTCCGTATTTGCCCCGAAAAATAAATACCATGCTATAAATAAGCCAAAAACAAGATAAACTCCAAGTGACCAACCGATTACTTTTTTCACTAAGCTGTCCCCCTTTATGTACAACCCTCTTACTGTATTTTAGTTTAATTTAGTGCTAGTTAGAACATTGACTTTTACTATCATCCATTTTTGCCAAAGATAAGTTTTGAAAAACGAGTTGATTTTTTTAAGAGAATTAGATATTCTATTTAAAATATATCTGAAATTCATTGATGAAGAGAGTAGTCATGATGTAGGCCAATAGCGAGTTGGGGACGGTGGAAGCCCAATGGTGAAATCAAGATGAACCGCACTTCTGAGAAGTTCACCTGAATATGATGTAGGGTGTGCCGGGGGAACCCGTTACTTATTAAGCTTGGTTCATCATGAACAAATGGAGTGGTACCGCGGGTAAATCTCGTCTCTTTTTTTAGAGACGGGATTTTTTTTATTTTAGATTGGGGGGGGTAAATATGAATGTCATAAAAACGTATGCCAAAGAAATATCAAATCAACTTAAGGGTGCCTTAACATACGAAGAAGTTTTAAAGCTGATTGAAAAACCTAAATTCCAAGAACAAGGCGATCTTGCTTTTCCATGCTTTACACTCGCAAAGCAATATAGAAAAGCCCCAGCGGTTATCGCACAGGAAATCTCCGCTGCGATACAAGGACCACTTTTTCAAAAGATTGTTGCCGAAGGCCCTTATGTCAACTGTTTTCTTAACAAACAAGAAGTGAGTAAACACGTCATACAAACCATTCTAACTAAAGGATCTCAGTATGGAAGCCATAATCTTGGGGAAGGTGGTACTGTTACGATTGATTTTTCCTCCCCTAATATTGCGAAGCCCTTTTCGATGGGACATTTGCGCTCAACCGTGATAGGGAATGCTCTTGCCAATATTGTGGAGAAATGTGGCTATCAGCCAGTTCGAATCAACCATCTTGGTGATTGGGGCACTCAATTTGGAAAACTCATTGTGGCATATAAGCTTTGGGGCAATGAGAAAGCGGTTCAAGCGAAGCCCATTACTGAACTACTCCAGCTTTATGTACGCTTTCACTCTGAAGCTGAGACGAAGCCGGCCCTTGAAGATGAGGCCAGATTATGGTTCAAAAAACTTGAGGATGGCGACGAGGAGGCCTTATCTCTTTGGCGTTGGTTTAGAAAGGAATCGTTAAAGGAATTTTCTCGGATTTATTCCTTACTTGATGTTGATTTTGACTCCTATAATGGTGAAGCATTTTACAATGATAAAATGGATGCTACGATCGAAAGGCTGAATAATAAAAAGTTGTTATCTGAATCAGATGGTGCAGAGGTCGTTGATTTATCAAAAGAGAACCTTCCTCCTTGCTTGATTAAGAAATCAGATGGAGCCACTCTTTATGCAACACGAGATGTAACAGCAGCCATTTATCGGCAAGACAGCTACCATTTTAAGAAGGCAATCTATGTGGTTGGTCATGAACAAAGCTTGCATTTTAAACAAATCTTTCTTGTATTAGAAAAGATGGGATATGAGTGGGCTAACAATATGGTTCATGTTCCATTCGGCTTTATTTTAAAGGACGGAAAGAAAATGTCCACTCGTAAAGGAAAAATTGTTCTTTTGGAAGAGGTCATTCAAGAAGCCATTAGACTTGCGAAGGAAAATATTGAACAAAAAAATCCATCCCTAGAAAACAAAGAAGAAATTGCGCAAATGGTGGGTGTTGGCGCAATCATTTTTCATGATTTAAAAAATGAACGACTCAACAATATCGAATTCTCACTAGAGGAAATGCTGAAATTCGAGGGTACGACTGGTCCATATGTTCAGTATACACATGCGAGAGCTTGCTCAATTTTACGAAAAGCAGCACTTTCAAGTACACCAATTGCAGGGCTTTCCGATTCTCATAGCTGGGCTGTTGTAAAGCTTCTCACCGAATTCCCAGCTATCATCAAAAGAAGTATGCAGCTTTATGAGCCATCTGTTATAGCAAAATATATCATTGAACTTGCTCAAGAGTTTAATAAATATTACAGCCATGTAAAGGTTCTTCATGAAGACGACGAAATGAACGCTCGAATCGCATTGGTCCGTTCTGTTACAATTGTTCTAAAAGAAGGCCTCCGGTTACTTGGAGTAAAAGCTCCGGAGGAAATGTAAAAAGCCTAGGATTTAGTCCTAGGCTTTTATTCTGGATGATATTGATATTTTGTAAGATCAATTGAACGGTTCACAACTTCTATCCCTTCATCCTCAAGAAAGATCATTTGGGCAGCGTGAGTTTCTTCGTCACGGATTGTGAGTTCACCTCTAGAGTTAATCACCCGGAACCAGGGGAGATTGTATTTTTTACTCATTGAGTGGAGAACTCGCACAACCTGTCTTGCGCCCCGCGGACTTCCTGCAAGTTTTGCTATCTGCCCATACGTCATGACCTTTCCTGGGGGGATCTGCTTAATAAGCCTAATAACATTTTCGGTAAATGGTTTCATATTGTTTATTCCTTACATAAAAAATGAATAAATACTTAGTGCAAGAATGGAGCTTAATACGACGACAATGACATTAGCCCCTAAATAAGCGACAATAAAAGCGACTCCTGCACCAATGATTCCAAACCAAATATCTTCATTAATCGTAAAAACCCCTGGAATAATCAGTGCGCCAAGAATTGCGAACGGAACATTTTTTAACACATTTTGTAGGAATGGAGGTAATTTAACCGAGTTAAATACAACAAGAGGCAACATCCTTGGGATATATGTAACAAGCCCCATTCCGATAATCATAAATAGAATTGTCTTATCCATGCTGCTCATCCTCCTCCCTCTTGTTCCCGAGTAAACTATTGACCACTTCAACGCCTATTGCTGCCACGAGGGATGCTGCGACAATCGACCAACCAGGCTCTAAGAAAAATGAAAAAATGGCATTCAAAATCGCTGCACTTCCTGCTAGTACAATTACTTTTCTCTGTTTTTTTAACGATGGTACAAGTAACCCGATAAACATCGCATATAAGGCGACTGACATGCTTTGCTGCAACACATAAGGAAGATTTGCACCAATGACATGTCCAATCCCTGAAAAAACAACCCAACTTCCATAGGATATGGAAATTACACCAAATAAATAACCAGTAGTAACTGTACCTTCCTTTACCGCAGCAACAGAAAACGTTTCATCTGTAATCCCAAAGGAATAAAATGCTTTTTTAATTGGATGGTCCTCCTCTACCTTTTCATTAAGAGAAGCACACATTAAAAAATGACGAATATTTAAAATGAAAGTCGTAAGTATAATTTCAAAAACGCCAGTTCCTACGGCAATTAATTGTAATGCTATGTATTGTGAAGCCCCAGCAAATACGATTATGCTCATCATCACTGTTTCAGCTACCGTAAGCCCTGTCGATTTTGCCAATAAACCAAATGTCAAAGCAACTGGTGCATAGCCAAGTGCAATACTGATGCCTGCTTGAAAACCACTACGGAATTCCGAATGTTTTTTTGTTAGTACTGTAGTTGTCATTCCCCCGTTATTCTCCTTTAAATCGATTTTTATTACTAATTGTCTTAAATTCGGAATACTTTTTCAATGTTTTTGTCTGAAAAATTTATAGAAATGTGGGCTTTCGGTTTTTATTTATGGTCTATCAGTTTTATTTTGATTCTATCGTTTTTATTTTCATTCTATCGATTTTATTCCGTTTCTATCGACTTTAGTAAAATCCCCGCATATAAAAAAAGCGCCTACCACGGGCGCCCTCGCAAAATCTATTTCCCTTTAAAATTAGGTTTCCGTTTTTCATTAAAAGCAGCCAGTGCTTCCACTCGGTCCTCAGTTGGAATGATCACTTCATATGCTTTACGTTCAATTTTAAAGCCAGTATGTAAATCTGTATTCATCCCCTGCTTAATTGCAAATTTGGCTTGCTGTAAAGCAAGTGGACCATTTTTAAGCATCTCATTTGCAAGCTTCATGGAACTTTCCATTAATTCTTCACGAGACACCACACTTGAAACAATGCCATACTCCTTCGCTTCTGTTGCACTAATTCGTTTTGCCGTTAAAATAAGCTCCATTGCCTTTGTTTCACCAATGAGTCGTGGAAGTCGTTGGGTTCCCCCTGCTCCAGGAATAATGGCTAGACTCGTTTCCGTTAGTCCCATTTGAGTATTTTCAACTGAAATTCTGAAATCACAGGCTAGTGCAAGTTCCATTCCGCCACCAAATGCATAGCCGTTTATTGCCGCTATCGTCGGCTGTGGCAAATCTCCAATACTCGCAAAAACCTGGCCAATTTTATACACATTTCTTCTGACCTGTGTTTCATTTAATGTCTTTCGCTCTTTTAAATCGGCACCCACACTAAATGCTTTTTCACCTGACCCAGTAATAATGACAACACGAACATCAGCATTCGTACGGATTTCCTCGACGATTTCATCAAGTGTCTTAAGCATTTCGTAATTAAAACAGTTTAATGCATCTGGGCGATTCAATGTGACAGTTGCTACATGGTTTTCAATTTGGTATAAAACTGTGGTCATGGATACACCTCTTCAATAAAATTTGATATCGCTTACATCCTATTTCGCTTTAAACTGAAAAATTCCTCTAAATTATTTAAAAACAATCTAAAAAAGAACAGGCCAAATTGACCTGTTCTTCCCCTCATTTTGTCACTAAATCCTTTAAAGCACGACGAAGAATTTTTCCGGTTGTATTTTTAGGAAGCTCTTCTATGAATTCTATCTTACTAGGAAGTTTATATTTAGCTAAATGCTCACGACAATAAGCTAGAAGATCATCTTCTGTTAAGGTAGGATTCTTTTTCACAACATAACAGTTGACTGCTTCTCCCTGTTCTGGGTCTGGCACACCCAAAACAGCGGCTTCAACTACGTCAGGGTGGTTATAAAGAACTTCTTCAACCTCTCTTGGATAAACATTATATCCACCAACAATAATCATGTCCTTTTTACGGTCAACGATATAAAAATATCCTTCATCGTCCATTCGTGCTAAATCACCTGTATAGAGCCAACCATTTCGCAATGCCGCATTACTTTCTTCAGGCATTTTATAATAGCCCTTCATCACATTTGGTCCTCGAACAATCAACTCTCCAACTTGACCTACCGGAACTTCATCGCCATTTTCATCGACAATCTTGTTCTCAACGTTTACTATGTTTGTTCCAATTGAGCCTGGCTTACGTGGACGATCTAATGGATTAAAGCATGTGACAGGTGATGCTTCAGATAGACCATACCCCTCTGATACAAGAACATTAAACTTCTGTTCAAAGCCTTTTAATAGGGCAACCGGCATTGCTGCCCCGCCAGAAATACATAAGCGCAACGAGCTTAAGTCGTCTGGATTTCCTTCCGGATACTGAAGAAGGAAATTGTACATTGTTGGAACACCAGCAAAAACCGTAGCTTCATAATCCCTGGCAAGGTTAAAAATTTCTTTCGGACTAAACTTTGGTACAATTAACATTGTTCCACCACTCATTAATGGGGCATTTAACGCTACTGTTAAGCAGAAGACATGGAACATCGGCAACGTAGTGATGACTCGGTCTTCCTCGGAAATTTTCAAGTAATCCGCAACGTCTCTTGCATTACTATATAAGTTCAGGTGGGTTAACATTGCACCTTTAGGTTTACCGGTCGTTCCTGATGTATATAGAATAACGGCAACATCATCATCTTCAAGATCTGGACCAGAAAAAGGAAGATTACCCGAACCTACCACCCCTGTAAACGATTTCAATTTAGGGTAGATTGAAAGTTTTGATACATCTACTTCACTATTTGCTCCCTGTGGAGTTTCGCACACAATTAGGTGTTCTACTTTCGGAAGGTGTTGATTCATCTTTTCAAAAAGTGGAACAAGCAAGTCTAACGTTATGACAGCCCTTACATCTCCGTTATTCACAATATAGCCAATTTCGTCTGGTGTATAGATTGGATTTATCGGAATTACCGTTGCCCCTAAACGGAGTGCACCGTAAAAACCAATCACAAAATGTGGTGTATTTCCCAAAACGAGAGCAATGTGATCTCCCTTCTTTATTCCGAGCTTTGCTAAACCACTTGCAAACTTTGAAACTGCACCATCTAATTCAGCATATGTACTACTATTCTCTTGAAAAATATACGCTGGTTTGTCGAAGTATTTCTTAGCTGTTTCCCCAAGTTGAGTTGATAGATTCAAATTTCTCCCTCCCATGGTCAACGTAATGAATGAATAATCATTCATTATATGACAAAAAATAATATTCTAAATATATTATATTGAAAGAAAGTTTTTCTATCAAGACGTAAAATGTATTTTTAAATGATGGCGGGTAAGAAATCTTACCCGCCAACAGCCTAATTTAGTAAATTAAATTAATAAAATCATCTTTGGTAATTTTACCGAAATAATGCTGAATGTCGATACCTTCTAATGCCTTCTCTAACTCGGCTTTTTCATACTTTGTTCCAATTAATCGTTTTTCGATTTCCTCAACATCCCCAACACCAAAGAAATCACCATAAATTTTACAGTTTTCAATCGTTCCTTTTTGAACTTCAAGACGCACATCTATCGAGCCAACTGGGAATCGATGTGTATGTTGGTAATTAAACTTTGGTGATTTTCCGTAATTCCAATCCCAATTTTGATAACGTTCCTTTGAAATTTCGTGAATTTTTTCCCAATCCTTCTCCGTTAATTTATATTCTGGAATTTCCCCTTCTGTGTTAAAAATGTATTGAAGCAGCATTTGCCTAAATTCTTCAATTGTAATTTTTTCCGTTAGGAATTCACTGATATTAGCAACCCTACTTCTTACAGATTTAATTCCTTTTGATTCAATTTTGTCTTTTTTCACTTTTAAAGCTGAAACGACGTGATCTATTTCTGAATCAAACATAAGGGTTCCATGGCTGAACATTCTTCCTCTTGTTGAAAATTGAGCATTTCCGGAGATCTTTCTTCCTTCAACCTCGATATCGTTTCGACCACTTAATTGTGCATTAACCCCAAGCTTATGAAGGGCTTCTATTACAGGTTCAGTGAATTTCTTATAATTGTGGAAGCTTTCCCCATCGTCTTTTGTGATAAAACTAAAATTCAAGTTTCCTAAATCATGATATACAGCTCCACCGCCTGATAAACGGCGTACCACTTTTATTCCATTTTCTTCTACATATTGAGTATTGATTTCCTCAATTGTGTTTTGGTTTTTTCCAATAATGATTGATGGTGCATTAATATAGAACAATAAATACGTTTCATTGATGTCTAAATTTTTGAGTGCGTATTCTTCAATCGCTAAGTTAATTTGCGGATCATTAATTCCTTTATTGTCAATAAACAACATCGTGATTTCACTCCCATGTTAGTCCTGATTTTGCTAATTTGATATTGCCTTTAAATTGTTCTGAAGCCTGCTTAACAAGGTCTGCACGATTTCCGTAATGAGGCAGATGAGTAATCCACAGTTCTTTAACATCAGAAGCAGCCGCAATTTTTCCAACCTCTGTGCTATTCATATGCCCCATATTGGAACCATCTTGATCCGCATAGAGGTTACATTCACTTATAAACAGGTCTGCATCCTTCGTAAACGGAATAAACTCATCTATGTAGCTAGAATCCGCTGAAAATACAATAGTTTGTCCACCAGCTATAATTCTCATCGCATAACACACAACCGGATGCTTTGTTTTCATAAAGGATATCGAAAACGGACCAATTTTGATCGTTTCATCGGGATTATAAGCTATCGCTTTTGTATGACCTTTGTGCTCCAATCTTGAAAAGCCTTCTTTGTCAGCTGTATGTCCATAAATTGGCAGTTCCTTTGGTTGATTATGTATCGCACTCGTCACTAGTCTTGCATACTGCATTGGACCGATATCCGCTACATGGTCATGATGATAGTGAGATAAAATAATCGCATCCAGTTCATCAATTGTTAAATAGTTTTGAAGCTGTGCTAGTACACCACTTCCGCAGTCAACAAGAAGTCGAAAACCTTCGTGTTCAAATAAATATCCTGTTGTGGCTTCATTTGCTGCTGGAAAACCGCCCCAAAAACCTACCACCGTTACTTTCATAGGATCACCTTTCTCGTCTTCTCTTTTTCGTTATACATTACACATCCTCAATGGTTTACCCTATCCAATACCACTATAATCGATACGAAAAAAAATTTCACTTTTTAATGCTTTTGTTACAAAACAGTTATTGACATATTTTTATCTGTTATAGTACACTATAAACAATATAAGAAACGGAGGGGTTCAAATGTTAGTAAAAAGTACAGAATTTTTCAAAAACCTACCACCTAAAAAATGTGTTGAGTGTGGCCATGATATCGAGGAGCAGCATGAGTGCTACGGTAACAAATGTGACCACTGTAATGAAATAAAATGAAAAAGGAAGGCTACTGCCTTCCTTTTTCTGTTTACACCAATACAGGAGTATTTATTTTTAAGTATTCCAGAACCTTTTTAACCGCTTCTTCACCTTGATCAATACAATCAGGCAGCCCTAGACCCTCGTATGAGCTTCCTGCTAAAAAGACGCCTGGTAAATGTTCAGTAACATTCTTCTTTACATACTCTACCCGGTCTTTATGACCAACCGTATATTGTGGCATTGCATCTTTCCATCTTGTTACGATTGAAAATTCAGGTTGATCTGTAATGTTCATGGTTTTGTTTAAATCATCGAGTACCACTTTGATAATTTCCTCGTCTGATTGATCTACAATGGCTTCGTCTCCTGCTTTTCCAACATAGCAGCGGAGTAACACTTTTCCTTTAGGTGTTGTATGTGGCCACTTTTTATGTGTCCAAGTAACTGCAGTAATAATATAATCATTATTTCGGGATACAACAAAGCCAGTTCCATCAATGTCCTTTTTAATCGCTTCTTCAGGGAAAGCCATTGCTACGGTTGCAACTGATGTTGATGGCATATCCTTAAAGCTATCGAAAAAGGAATATTGATTAAAAATCGATTGCGTCACATGGTGTGGAGTCGCAACAACTACACTATCAGCTGTCATTTCTTCACCATTACTGAGCTTTATCAGATACTGATGGTTATGTTTTTCAATACCTTCGACTTTAATTCCTTTAAACACGGTACCTGGCTCTAACTTCGCTTCAATTGCATCAATAAATGACTGTAATCCAGTAGTTACCGTTAAGAATTGTCCTTTTGGTGCCGATTTTGCCTCCCCATTAGGCTTTGGTTTTGGTGGTGTTGTTTGTTTCATTCCTAAGATTAGGCTTCGGTATTTTTGCTCAACTTGATAAAATTGAGGGAAAGTCGACATCAAGCTTAATTGGTCAATGTCCCCGGCATAAATTCCAGAAAGTAATGGTTCAATGAGGTTCTCAACGACCTCATCACCAAGTCTTCTTCTAAAAAATTGCCCAAGTGACTGATCGCCCTTACCAGGTGTTCGTGGCAATACAAAATCCATTGCCGCTCTCAATTTTCCAATCGGAGTGAACAAACCTGTTGTTATGAACGGACCGATTTGGGTTGGGATCCCCATAATCGATCCACCAGGCATTGGATGGAGCTTTCCATTTACAAGAACATATGATTTACCAGCAGTATTATTGACCAATTTATCCCCTAGACCAACCTCATTGACAAGTCGTGAGGCACTTTTTTTCCTTGCTAAAAAGGAATCAGGACCTCTTTCAATCACAAAGCCATCACGTTCAACGGTCTGTACTTTTCCACCTAATCGATGGCTTGCTTCCAAAAGCGTACAATTGATATCTAAGCCCTTCTCCTTTGCTTCTTTTTGGAGATAATAAGCTACTGTTAAACCAGTAATCCCACCACCTATTACGACTACTTTTTGATTACTCACTTAACATCGCCTTCTTTGCTTTATTAATTCATTTTTACATTATTTGTTTAGTTCTTTTAAAACGACAGTTGCCAAACAATCGATAAATTCAGGTTTCGCATTTGGCATTTCTGGGCGGTAATAGCTTACACCTAGCTCCTCTGTTACAACCTTACACTCGTAGTCATTGTCATATAGAACTTCTAAGTGATCTGCAACGAAACCTACTGGGATGTAAACAAACGCCTTGTAGTCTTTTTCATTATACAGGTCTCTCGTTAAATCTTGAACATCAGGACCTAACCATGGCTCAGGAGTATTTCCAGCACTTTGCCAGCCGATTTCAACATTTTTCACACCAGCAGCTTCTGCAATTAAATCAGCCGTTTCTTGTAATTGGCTTGGATATGGGTCGCCCGCTGCTATGATTTTTTCAGGAAGGCTATGGGCTGAAACAATTAACACTGCATGTTCACGTTCTTCTTCAGTCATTGAAGCAAAAGTTTGTTTCACCTGGTTTGCCCAGTACTCAATAAACTTAGGCTCTTTATACCAGCTTTCTACGGATGTAATTGTCGGTCCACCAAGACTTTCTGCTTCTTCTTTGGCACGACCATTATATGCCTTCACACTAAAGGTTGAAAAATGAGGTGCAAGGACAAGACTTACCGCTTCCTCCATTCCATCTTCATGCATTTGAGCAACAGCATCCTCGATGAAAGGCTCGATATGTTTCAAGCCTTGGTACATTTTAAACTCAATGTCGTCTTGAATGTGATTTAAATGCTCTTCAAGTGCTTTAGCTTGTTCAGTTGTAATTTTTGCAAGCGGTGAAATTCCACCAATCGCTTCATAACGACTGCGCAAGTCTTCAAGCATTTCTGGTGACGGCTTGCGGCCATGACGAATATGCGTATAATACCGTTCAATATCTTCTTCTTTATATGGAGTCCCGTATGCCATCACAAGTAAACCCATTTTCTTTTTTGTCATAAAATACACCTCAAAAGACTAGATTAATTTTGTTTTGAATATTCGTGGATGAATGTAGTTAGACGCTTTAGAGTCTCAGGTTTCACATCAGGGAATACACCATGTCCAAGATTGAAGATGTAACCCGGTTTCTGCATGCCTTGGTCTAAAATTTCTTTTGCTTTTTCTTCAATAACTTCCCACGGAGCTAATAGAATAGCTGGATCAAGGTTTCCTTGAACTGGTTTTGTGACGCCAAGATCCCTTGCTTTCATTATTGGGAGTCTCCAATCAAGTCCTACAACATCTAAAGGTAGGTCATTCCATTCTAATGCTAAATGGCTAGCACCTACTCCAAACATAATGAGTGGCACGTTTTCCTCACGAAGTGCCGAGAATATACGATGCATGACAGGCTTAATGAAGTGACGGTAATCTTCAACATTTAATGCCCCTACCCAAGAGTCAAAAATTTGTACAGCTTTTACACCTGCAGCTATTTGTGACTTCACATATGTAATCGTCATTTCAGCTAATTTATCCATTAGAGCAAACCAAGCTTCTGGCTCTGCGTACATGAAAGCCTTCGTTTTATTATAATTTTTTGAAGGTCCGCCTTCAATCATATAGCTTGCTAGCGTAAATGGTGCTCCAGCAAATCCGATCAATGGTACTGAAAGCTGTTCGGTTGTTAAAAGCTTAATTGTATCAAGTACATATGGAACATCCTCTTCTGGATGAATTTCTCCAAGCTTTTCAACGTCCTTTACCGAACGAATTGGGTTACTGATAACTGGACCAACACCAGCTTTGATCTCAACATCTACTCCAAGTGCTGGAAGTGGAGACATGATGTCTTTATAAAGAATTGCAGCATCTACATCATATTGTTCAACTGGAAGTCTAGTGACATAAGCACATAATTCTGGCTGATGAGTAATTTCAAATAAGCCATATTTTTCTTTAATTTTTCGGTATTCAGGTTGGGAGCGCCCAGCCTGGCGCATATACCAGACAGGTACATGTTCAGTCTTTTCTCCTCTAGCCGCCCTTAATAATGTATCATTAAAACCCTTTTGCATATGTATTTACCTACCTTTCAACATCTTCCCACAATAGTTACCATCATAGCATAAGTAAGTTTTACTTAATCAAATGGCGCCCTTGGCGTATTTGCGCTCAGTTTTTTTAGGTCCACACGAGGTGGGTCACAAAGACGTTGCCACAGGATGCGGCGTTCTTAGTCTTTGATCTTATACTCGAAGATTTCCCTTTGAAAATCTGTGGCATCCGCCGAAGGCTGAACTTTATTCTTAATAAAATTCAAGATATGTTTCATTTATCCTCACTCTATCACTATAATTGTTTCTACTATCCTTGTATACAAAACCGCGTCAAATGTCAAAAATTTGACGAACATTAAGGGTGGTTAACGGAATTACCACCCTTTTAGTTTTATTTATTCGAAAAAAAGGTAGGCTTAACAGATTTCGAATGTGTACCTTCTTCCTTTGTTTGTGAATTATAGGGAACAATAAAGTAGGATGACATTGAAAAAATGTTTACATTTTCAATTTCATACCCCCCTATTCCCCTTACAGAACCCACATATTTTACCGATTTCGAATTCTCCTCATAGATCCGATATTCAATCCGTTCGTCTTCTGAAGGAGTCCAATTTAATGAAACCGTAAATAGCCCTAGCGGCTTAAACGTTAAATTAGCTTTCACATCATCGATTTCGGAAAGTCTTATTGGTGGCTCTAGTTCTTCCACATCCTTCGGCGTAGAAAAAGCTGTCGCTTTTTTCAGCTCTGATTGATCAAGTATTTTCTTGAACAATTTCGTTGGCGAAGAACTTCCCCCTTTTAAATAGTGAGAAGCATCTGTCGAGTCATAGCCCATCCATATAGCCCCCACAACAGACGGAGTAAAACCGACAAACCAAGCATCCTTTATCCCGTTTTCAACACCAGGTAAATTGGTTGTCCCGGTTTTACCAGCAAGTGCACCTGAATAGCTTCCGACTCTAGCTGTTCCGTTATCAACAACCCCTTCAAGCATTCTCGTCATATACCATGCCGTTTGTTTTGAAAATGCTTCGGTCTCGTGCGTGGACGCCTCCCCGATTACTTTACCGTCTCGAGTTTCGATTTTACTTATAACATGTGGTTCGATGACTTTTCCGTCCCGGGCAAAAGCACGATATGCCTTTGCCATTGCAATTGGGGATATTCCCTCTTTCAATCCACCTAATGCAATCGATAGACCTTGATCTGGAATGGTGATTCCTATTTTTGTTAAATATTCTTTAGCCGTATCAATTCCAAGTCTGTCCAACATCCAAACAGCAGGTGCATTTGCTGATTCAATTAATGCATCATACATGGAGATTTTCCCTTTATAAATACCTGATATATTACTTGGTTCATATTCACCATAGGATAGCTTTTTATCGACAAGCATCGAATATGGTTCAAACTCATCTTCTTCCAATGCAGGACCATATACTGCAAGTGGTTTAATTGTCGAGCCTGGCTGCCGTTTAATCAGGACTCGATTAATTCCCCTGCTAACATAGTGCCTTCCTCCGATACTTGCTAAGACACCACCTGTATCATTATCAAGTAATACGAAAGCCCCTTCGACTTGATCATCGACTCCCGGAAAATACTTTTTCTCTTTAAAAAGCTCGTATGCTGTTTTTTGAACTTCTAAATGAAGAGGAACTGTGATGGTATAACCACCTCTGAGTAATTCTTCATTTGATAATTTATAGCGAGTCTTCGCCTCTTCAAACACCATGTCAATATAGGTTAATAACGCTGGATCTCTTTCTACCTCATGAATATCAAGAGCAAGTGTCTTTCCTTGGACCCTTACAGCTTCCTCGGGTTGCAAATATCCTTTTTTTTCCATTAAATTAATAACCAAATCCCGTCTTTGTTTGCTTTTTTCAGGATTAAGAATGGGAGAATAAGTTGATGGCGCCTTTGGAATTGCTGCGAGTAGCGCCCCTTCTTCAACGGTTAAATCACTTGCATTTTTATTAAAATAAAACCTCGATGCAGACTGAATGCCATATGCACCATGTCCAAAGTAAATTTGATTTAAATACATCTCAAGAAGTTCCTGCTTGCTGTATTCCTCTTCTAAATTAATGGCGATGATTAATTCCTTCGTTTTTCGAAGAAACGTTTTTTCGTTTGTAAGAAACACATTCTTTGCTAGCTGTTGTGTAATGGTACTGCCACCTTCTACCTTTCCACCAGCCACAATATCCTTATAAATAGCCCTTCCAATCGCCTGAACGTCTATACCGTGATGCTTATAGAAACGAGTGTCTTCCACCGCGATAAACGCCTGTTGGACATATTCCGGAATATCTTTTATTGGTACAATGTCACGATTCTCATAATATAGTTTCGTAATGAATTGGCCATCTTCATCGACTAGCTTTGTTGCCGAATTCATCACCAGCTTTTTGTCATCAATGACATAGTCACCTGCATATATGATAAGCAAATACCCACACAATCCAAGGACAAATGAACCGACAATAACTAAAGATGAGAGAAATAATTTCTTTTTCAACTAAATCACTCCTTGGAAAAAGTAAAAGCGGAAGCGCCTAGTATAGAACGTCTACTAACTACTGCCACGTCCTGTGGCAAACGCAGACGTCAGCACGTCCTCGAAAATGCAATGCATTTTCTTCGTGCGATGATTATGCTTTCGAAGCTTTCCTTGTCCTATGCAAGTCCGACAAGTATAAGAAAAGCCTGCGAGAAGGATGCAGTTTATCCTTCTTGACGGATTGGCTAGACTAGAGAGAGGCTAGGCTGCTTGCGCTAGCTATAATAAATTAGCAATGATATCAGATTCTTTTATTTGGTTATGTTATCTTTTAGTATAACTGTAAAAGTTTCCTACTATGTATTACGTAAAAATAAAGGAGTGGTTACGTGAATTTTTATATTGCGCTTGGAACGGTTGATTTTTTAGATAAGCTCCGTGTAAAGCATAAAAACGAAAACATGGCCTTGATTTATAACAACGAAACAGCCATCCTACTTCATGAAACGACTAGGAAATCGATTTTTGCTGCACCAAGAAAATATGAAGTCCTCTTTGGTTTTGGGAACATACAGGATGCAGGTTTTGCTGCATTTACATATGTACCTGTAACCGATGAAGGCAAGCCACTTTTTGAATACAATATCACCCAAAAGAGTTCACTATTAAAAGACACATTGGGATTGCTCGCTTTTCGCATACTTCGGCCTATAAAAAGTGATACCTATGTGATTGCAAGCTTTTGGTTGAAGGAATCTTATTATTTGGATTGGACCCGCTCTCCAGCTTTCGAGGAGCTGGAACAAGTGATTGAAAAAACAAAAGCTGGGATAAGCAAAACCGTCTTTTCCGGACCGGCTTATACAAAAACGTTTCACTCCTTACAAGAAGATTAAAAATTCATTCACACTTCTCACACCTAATCCCCATCAACATATTCTGTATTACAAACATAGGTAAATGTGTAGTTACCTTTGCTTGAATTCGGAATAGTTGAATGGGGGTTTTACAATGGTAGTGGAATTAACCGCCCTGCATTGGATATATGTTTCGTTTATCCTCTTAATCATCGGTTTTATGGTGATGAGGAGAGACACGTCACTGATTTGTATCATTGGCATCTTTTTACTAGCCATTACTGCAACTGGATCGATAAGTGCTTCAATAAGTGGGGTCTTCAATAGCTTTATTTATGCAATTACCGAATTACTCTCAACCATTCTTGTCATAGCCATTATTGTTTCGATGAGTAAGGCGTTAACTGTTACGGGTATCAATGATATCATGATTGCTCCGTTTGCAAAACTGATTCGTTCCCCCGCACTTGCTTATTGGACGATTGGAATCGTAATGATGGTCATTTCATGGTTTTTCTGGCCTTCCCCAGCAGTTGCCTTAATCGGTGCAGTTCTTTTGCCAGTTGCCATGCGGGTTGGTCTACCTGCATTAGGAGTTGCGATGGCAATGAACTTATTTGGCCACGGTATTGCATTGTCCAGTGATTTTATCATTCAGGCAGCTCCAAAGCTTACTGCAGATGCAGCAGGTCTCGAAGTACTGGAAGTTGTAAAGGCAAGTATTCCATTAGTATTTGTAATGGGGATTGTGACAACAGTCACAGCCTATATCTTCCTTCGTCGCGATATGCGAAAAGGTACCCTTTCAGTAAGTGGAGAATCAAATTATACAAACCCATTAACAAAAGACCTCTCAAAACAGGAAGAACAACAACTAAGAACAT
The DNA here is from genome assembly GCF_031324165.1 of Ferdinandcohnia sp. QZ13. Lineage (NCBI taxonomy): Bacteria > Bacillati > Bacillota > Bacilli > Caryophanales > Bacillaceae > Ferdinandcohnia > Ferdinandcohnia sp. QZ13. The sequence goes on from NZ_JAVIVW010000001.1 coordinate 1,292,141, forward strand.
TGCTATCTCCAACATCAAAACGCTTCTTCGCAATTTTAATTCCAATTCTATTTGCCTTAGATGTAGCGGCCATGTCTGCATTGAATCTTTCTGGTGGAGATGCAACAGCACTTGTCGGAGGCACATCCATTTTTATTCTTCTTCTCATATCACTTGTTGCCCACAAAAGTGCTGGGTTAGAAAAAACGACAACCTATTTAATTGAAGGTTTCCAATTTGGATTTAAAGTATTTGGTCCAGTCATTCCAATCGCTGCCTTTTTCTATCTTGGGGACTCGGGTTTTGTGAAGATTATTGGTGATTTCTTACCTGACCACTCACAGGGCATCGTGAACGATCTAGGAGTCAGTCTTGCTTCTGTCGTACCATTAAATGCACCAACTGGAGCCATTACATTAACGATCGTAGGTGCTATTACCGGGTTAGATGGATCAGGTTTTTCTGGGATTTCGTTAGCTGGATCGCTTGCTGCCTTATTCTCGACCGCAATTGGGGCAGGTGCAGCAACATTAACAGCACTGGGGCAAATTGCCGGCATATGGGTCGGAGGTGGAACCCTTGTACCATGGGCGCTAATCCCTGCAGCAGCAATATGTGGGGTTGACCCATTTGAGCTTGCCAGGAAGAACTTACTTCCAGTCACCATAGGGCTCGTTGTGACGACGATTGTCGCAATGTTTTTGATATAATCCATCCCTTAAAAGAAGCTCTTGTTTTAGGAGAGCTTCTTTTTCTATGTAATCGTTTTAACTTTTATTCATTTCAATTCATTTAATATTATGAATCTATGACATTTTTCGATATAATAATATATATTCTACAATTCTTCCTATATTTATATAATCGGAGAGAGACATGTTAAAACTATTTAACATTACCTTGCAAACTAAAATTATTACATTAATTCTTACTTTAATCGTTTTTGTCATTTCGGTACTCACAGGGATGTTTCTTTATTATGAAGCAAAAGACACGAATGAAGAAATGCAAAAGCTAGCTATACAGGCGTCACGCACACTGTCTTTAATACCAATTATGAAAGATGTTTCCCATGAAGACGTACAATCAGGGTCAATGCAAGCTATTACTCAACAAATAGGAAACCAGGCCGGAGCAAATTATGTTCTCATTGAATATAAGGATGGATTAAATATTTCGTATCCTTCTTACGAAGTTGGTCACTCTGCCTTTGATCCAGAAAACTATAAAGCAATTGTTTTTGGTGGTTATTACACAATAGAAACAAAAAATGAGCTTGGCCATATTTTATGGGGAAAGGCACCTATTTTTGCCGAAAATAACGGACAACAAATCATCGGTGTTGCAAGTGTTGGCTTTTTAAAAAACGAGATTCAACAAAGTATGAATCATAAATTACTTAAAACTCTTATTATAGCAATTATTGTCTTAATAGTTGGTATATTCGGTGGAGTTCTCTTAGCAAAAAGTATTCGAAATGACATCATGGGACTTGAACCACATGAAATCGCTTCCTTATACAGAGAAAGGAATGCAATCTTAAAATCTGTAAAAGAAGGAATTATCGCAATTGATAACAAGGGATTCATTACCTTACTTAATAATTCTGCAAAACAAATGCTTGGAATCTCGAATGAAAGCATTAACAAACCAATAGCAGAGATTCTACCAAATACAAGAATGCTTCGGGTATTGGATTCAAATATGGTCGAATCCGATGATGAAATGATCATTAACAACCGAGTATTAATCGTAAACCGTATGCCTATCATCGAAAACGGTAAAACAGTAGGAGTGGTTTCAAGCTTCAGGGATAAAACAGAAATTAAGAAAATGGTTGATACCCTAACAGAGATAAAAAATTATTCCGAAGATTTAAGGGCGCAAACTCATGAATTTACGAATAAATTATATGTTTTATCTGGATTACTCCAACTACAACAATACGAACAGGCTATTGCCATGATCCAACAAGAAACAAATCAACTAAACTTTCAAAACGATATTTTGTTTAATCAAATAAAAGACCCCAAACTCCAAGCTATTTTACTTGGAAAGATTGGAAGGGCTTCAGAAAAAAAAGTAAGTTTAGAAATTGATGAAAATAGCTATCTAACAGAATTGCCGGGCCATATTTCAATTACAGATTGCATCATTATTATTGGAAACCTAATTGACAACGCAATTGACGAGGTTATGCAAGATGAAGGGATTGTAACCTTTTTTGTAACCGATATCGGGAACGACATCGTTTTCGAGGTGAGTGATAACGGTAAAGGAATCCCAAATGATAAAATTTCTAAACTCTTTGAAAAAGGAGTATCCTCCAAAGCTGAAAAAAACAGAGGCTTTGGGCTTTGGAACGTTAAAACCGTTGTGGATAAGTTAAGTGGTTCAATTGAAGTAACAAATGGAAAAAATAACGGAGCGATTTTTACGGTTTTTCTACCGATAAAAAATCAGATTGATAAGGAGGTAGACTGATGATAAATGTACTTATTGCTGAGGATGATTTTCGGGTGGCGTCGATTCATGAACAATTCCTTCAAAAAATCGATAATGTAAACTTAATAGGGAAATCATCAAACGCAAAAGAAACTCTTGAATTACTAAAAAAACATGACAATATCGATCTACTCTTATTGGATGTTTATATGCCTGATAAAATGGGAACTGAAATTTTACCAATCATTCGTAATTTGTATCCAGAAGTAGATATCATAATGATTACTGCTGCTACTGAAAAGAAACATTTGGAGGAATCGCTCAGAAGTGGTGTTTTTCATTACCTTATAAAACCGGTTACAGTCGAAAAGTTTACAGAAACAATAAAAAAGTATATTGAAAAGAAAGAATTGCTTCTAAGCATGAATGAAGTTGATCAGTCTTTTGCAGACCATTATTTCGGGGGCAAGTTAATGCAATCTGTTGAAAAGAAAATTCACTACCCAAAAGGTATAGACCCCCTTTCCCTTGAAAAGGTGAGAGAAATAATCAGCCAATTGGAGTCAGGAATTACGGCTGAAGAAATGGGTGAACGCATGGGAGCATCAAGGACAACAGCAAGACGTTACCTAGAGTACCTTACATCAAATAATGAGGTAACTGCAGAACTTGAATATGGAATTGTAGGTAGACCGGAACGAAAATATTTAAAACTTAAGTAGTTGTAAAGGCATCTTGAAGTGGATTCAAGATGCTTTCTTATGAACAAAATGAACAAAAAGATTTTATAGGTTTTTATATAACTTATTTTGAAAACGGTTACAAATTTGTGTCTGAATTTTAAAATAAACACATTGGCATAACTAGCAATTTTATTTCATTTAAGGGGTGTATAAAAAAGAAAGAAAAGTTTTCAACCATAAAATGTTTACAGAAAGGAAGGTTTTAAAATGGGGGCAACTAGATTAATTCTACCGATTATTTCAATTCTAATTAGCATTATTTACTTTATATCAACTATTAATCTACCAAAGGCCAAATTGGGAGATCCTAATGGTCCTCTCTATTTTCCATTAATAGTTAGTATTTTTCTTTTTATAGTAAGTGTCATTTATTTCATTAAAGAATTAAGAAATCACTATCCAAAAAATGATGAAGTAAAGTTATTGTTCAAGGGTAGAGTTCCCTTTTTAATTATTTCTACATTGGTAATATCATTGATTTATACTCTCATTTTTGAAAGATTAGGATTCTTAATCTCCACAATACTCTTTATGGCGGCAATTTTATTTATTGTGAATGGGAAAGAAAAATGGAAGGTTAACATTAGTGTAGCTGTTTTATTTAGTTTGGGATCATGGTACGCCTTTTCTCAACTTCTAGACGTAAGCTTACCGTAGATCAAGGGGGGATAACATGGATATACAAGGAATTCTTGAAGGATTTGCAACGGTACTTAGACCAGAAAATATACTTTTTGTTGTATTTGGTGGATTTTTAGGAACAATTGTTGGTATGCTTCCAGGCTTAGGACCAGCAACAGCAATTGCGGTTTTAATCCCGGTTACTTTCGGTATGGATCCGACAAGTGCGTTGATTTTAATGGCAACTATTTATTATGGTGCCATGTATGGCGGATCATTAAGTTCCATCTTAATTAACACACCTGGTGACGGATCAGCTGTTGCTGCAACATTTGATGGCTATCAGATGGCAAAAGCAGGTCGTGCAGGCCCAGCGATTGCCATTACTGCAATCGGATCACTTATTGGTGGTTTTGTCGCTGTTATAGGTTTTATGTTTTTAGCAAAGCCTTTATCAAATTTCGCCTTACAGTTTGGACCGGCTGAATACTTTTTATTAATGCTTTTCACATTATCTGCTGTCGTTTCATTATCGATTGGAAATATGACTAAAGGGTTTATTTCAATGGGAATTGGACTAGTATTAGCAACTGTTGGTATTGACCTTCAGACAGGAGTACACCGTTTTACATTTGGCAATGTTCATTTAAGTGATGGGATTGACTTCTTAGTTATCATTATTGGTATTTATGCTATTGGGGAAATCCTATACAACTACTTAACGATTGATAATCCACTTGGCAAGAAAAATACATTAGGACGAGTGTGGATTACTAAAGATGACTGGAAACGTTCAAAGTGGCCAATGTTTCGTAGTTCCCCACTAGGCTTTATCGTTGGTATTCTACCTGGTGCTGGAGGAGCGATTGCTTCATTAATGGCCTACAGTACGGAAAAACAACTATCAAAACGCCCTGAAGAATTCGGGAAAGGGGCAATTGAAGGATTAGCTGCCCCTGAAACAGCAAACAACGCCGCAGCGGTCGGTGCGTTCGTTCCATTATTAACCATGGGTATCCCAGGTTCTGGAACAACTGCTGTAATGCTAGGAGCACTTGTCATGCTCGGTGTTAAACCAGGGCCTCTTCTCTTCGAAAGTGATCCAAATATGGTATGGAGCTTAATCGATAGTATGTTTTTAGGTAATATTTTCTTATTTCTTATCAACATATTTATGGTTGGTGTGTTTATAAAAATCTTAGATGTACCTGCAAAGGTTCTTTATCCAATTATTTTAGTCCTAGCATTTATTGGGGCTTACACAATGAACTACACAATAATAGACTTCTATATCTTAATTATTTTTGGAATCATCGGTTTATTCTTGAAGCTATACGACTTCCCAATCGCTCCAATGATTCTAGCTTTAATTGTTGGAACAGATATGGAACAAAACTTCAGAAAAAGTATTGTAGCTGGTCATGGTAATCTAGATATTTTTGTTAGCTCACCTATCTCGATTACACTATTAATCTTAACAATTTTATCACTTACTTATCCATTATTCATGAACAGCAGGAGAAAGAAAAAGGCAGAGTTAAACGAAAATAGCTCCCTTTAGGATTATAAGTCATTGTAAAACCCTTAGCAATTGTGCTAAGGGTTTTCTTATTTTATAGTAGATTTTCAAGAACCGTTTGTAAAATACCACCTTTTTGATAATATTCAATTTCAACTATACTATCTAACCTCACGATTACCGTAAACTCGACTGGTTCAAGTTGGTTATGTTTCGTTGCGATTACTTGGATCTTTTGACCTGGTGACATTCTTTCGTTTAAACCTCGTAATTCAAAATCTTCCGTTCCGTCTAATTGTATGGTTTCCGCATTCTCTCCTTCACAGAATTGAAGCGGTAATACACCCATACCTACTAGATTGCTACGATGGATCCGCTCAAAACTTTCAGCAAGAACCACTTTAACCCCCAATAACGCCGTTCCTTTTGCCGCCCAATCGCGTGAACTTCCTGTTCCATATTCTTTCCCCGCGATGATAAGAAGGCTTTGTTTGTCGTCTCTATATTTCATTGCAGCATCATAAACTGGCATGATTTCACCTGTAGGTAGGTATTTTGTATATCCACCTTCTTTTCCATCAGCTAGTTTATTTCGAATGCGAATATTCGCAAATGTACCACGAACCATGACGTGATGGTTCCCGCGTCTTGAGCCATATGAATTAAATTGTCGAACTGGAATGCCTTTTTCCGTTAAAAAGATCCCTGCGGGGCTATTTACTGGAATTTGTCCTACTGGAGAAATATGGTCAGTTGTAATAGAATCCCCCAACATCAATAAAGTCTTCATCTTTTTAAAATTTTCTTCCGCTTTAGCATCTGAATTCTCTTCAAGAAAATAAGGTGCTTCCTGGATGTATGTTGACTTATCATCCCAACTATAAAGGTGTCCTTTTGATGAATCAATCGATGACCAAACTTCATTTTCAAAAATCCGGTCGTATTCTTCCTTAAAGAGTTCCTTATTAATGGTAGATGTAAGGACCTTTTTTATTTCGTCTGTTGAAGGCCAAATATCTTTTAAATAAACAGGGGATCCGTCTCTACCACTACCAATTGATTCAGAATATAAATCAATATTTACTGATCCAGCTAACGCATATGCAACAACCAATGGAGGAGAACATAAGTAATTGGCTTTTATAAGCGGGTGGACACGACCTTCAAAATTACGATTTCCACTCAAAACAGAAGTGACTAGAAGATTGCTATCCGTAATTGCTTCCTCGACAGATTCTATAAGAGCCCCACTATTGCCACAGCAAGTTGCACAGCCATAACCATCGATATAAAAGCCACTCTCTTCTAAAGCCTGTAGAAGGCCAGATGCTTCAAGATATTTTGTAACTACACGTGAACCTGGTGTTAAACTTGTTTTTACATAGTCTGGCTTCTGTAGCCCTAGTTCTAATGCCTTTTTGGCAACTAGACCTGCTGCTACCATCACGCTCGGATTTGAAGTATTTGTACAACTGGTAATTGCAGCGAGTACGAGCGAGCCAGTACCGATGCTACCACCCTCTTTTAATTCGACATGTTTATTTAGCTCTGCTTCATCCAGTCCATATCCTCCACTTGTGATTGGCTTAGTTACGATACTAATAAACTCACTCTTCATCGAACGCAAGTCAATACTGTCTTGTGGTCTTTTTGGTCCTGCAATCGTTGGCTTGATTAAGTCTAAATCCACTACAAGGGTTTCGGTAAACTTTGGATCAGGAGTCTCATCCGTTCTAAATAATCCTTGGGCTTCATAATATGCCTTAATTAATGATTTGTTATCTCCCCTACCTGTAAGTTCAAGATAATCTAATGTCACTTTATCAACCGGGAAGTAGCCCATAGTCGCTCCATATTCTGGCGCCATATTCGCAATCGTTGCCCTGTCCGTTAGGGATATATTTGTTAATCCTTTCCCAAAGAATTCAACGAACTTCCCGACTACCCCCTTTTTACGTAGAAGGCTTGTTATTGTTAAGGCAAGATCTGTGGCAGTTACACCCTCCTGTAGTTTTCCAATTAGTTTAATTCCAATTACCTCTGGAATAACAAAATATAAAGGTTGTCCAAGCATCGCTGCCTCTGCTTCAATACCGCCTACTCCCCATCCAATTGTTCCAAGACCATTAATCATTGGTGTATGGGAATCTGTTCCTACCAGAGAGTCCGGGTAGACAATGGTTTCTCCATTCTCATTTTTTGTGACAATAGAAGTAGCCAAATACTCTAAATTAACCTGGTGAACAATTCCGTTTGAAGGTGGTACAGCTCTAAAATTTGAAAAGCTATTTTGTGCCCATTTTACAAAGCGGTATCTTTCTAAATTTCTCTCATATTCTAGCTTAAGGTTATCTGATAAGGATTCATTATGACCAAAATGGTCGACAATCATGGAATGATCAATGACTAAATCAACAGGAATTTGTGGATTAATGCGGGAGATATCTCCGCCTTTTCGTTCCACAGCATTCCTCATGGCGGCTAAATCAACGATTGCAGGGATCCCCGTAAAGTCTTGAAAAACAATTCTAGCTGGCTTGAATGGAACTTCATTTTTCTCCCATTGCATATGTTCCCAGTCTGCTAATTGTTCAATATGGGTAGTCGTGATATGTTTTCCGTCTAAATGCCGAATCGCAGCCTCGAGGAGCATCTTTATTGAAAATGGAAGTGAAGAAACTGGGTAGCCATTCGTTTCCAATTCATTTATTCGAAAATAACGGTATTCTTTCCCATCAACATGTAAAGTTCTTTTTAACGTTGATGAAACTTCTGATACACTCATTTAGTTGCCTCCCTTGTTGTACTAATAAGTGAAAAAATAGTCTAGTAGATGTCAAACTAGACTATTTAGTACGTACTATCCTTCAGGAATATATAAATCACCTTTTACTATTCTTCGTGCTGTTCTGTCTAAACCAACTGAAGCTACATCTCGTAGTTCCTCTGTTAAATTCACACGTACCTCTGCAATTCCTTCCGGATGCCCAATCCGAATGATTTGTTCGATGCTTCCATCTTTCTTTCTTGAAAAATGATTCGGAATTGTGCCTTCAAGCAGTGCAGATGCAGCCAAATTATATAAACCACTACCTGCAAATGTTCGATGGAACCGTTTCATTGAAATCATTTTTGCTACAATATCAATGTCATCAGCCTTTATCTTTTTTCCTGTAGAAGTTACATAATCATGTGGACTTGCTACAAGTGCTATTTTTGGAATAGAAGGAATACTTTTCGCTTCGTACTCGTTTTTTGCCACGCCACTTGCAACTGCCATCTTCAAACGAATTTCTTCAAGTTCAGATAATAGTTCTTGGTCTGCCCCTACTACACTATTGTTCTCAGAACCTGATAATCCAAAATCTTTTGCAGCTACATATACAAAAGGATTAACAATATCAACAAATGATGTGGCATAATTTCTTTTTTGAGTAGCTACGTTAGTTTTTAGACCAATCGGTATTGTTTTTCCCGTCTTTCCTCCACCGGGTGAGAGGATGTTGACAATAATTTTCGCTCCATGTGTTACGATTCCTGGCATCAAATATTCACCGGAAACCTTTGCATTACCGTTAGACAATGGTACTTGCATCTCAATCAATTTATTTATGTTTTTATTAAAAGCAGAAACCGTAATAAAATCATCATTCGGATTTGTTTGAACTAGTCCTTCATCAACTGCAAATGCTCCGACGGCAGCCATTAGATTTCCACATGTTCCTTCATCATCGACTACTGCCTCTCCAATCCCAATCTGATAGAACGTATAATCAAGGTCTGCACCTTTCACAGTTGGTTCTGAAATGACCATCACCTTGCTTGAGTGCGATGTACCGCTTCCTAAGCCATTTATTTGTGAGGGATTATATGCATCAATTCCTTCTAAAAATATTCTGTGCTGTAATTCTTTATTTATTGGTAGATCCTTTTCATGAAAAAAGAGACCTCTACTTGTACCACCTCTATACACAACACACCGAACAGAGAATTGTGACATTTTTCTACCTCCTTACTTCATTTCAGGAACAATGGTCTTGGCGATTTCTTGATCTAAATCCTCATAATCATGAAGTTTAATTGTTTCATAAAGTTCTTTTCGTGTTTGCATCTTGCCTAATACATCACGCTGCGTTCCTTTTTCAAATATTTCCGAGAACACAATTTCATATGCTTTCGCTGCTGCTCGTAAAGAAGTAACTGGGTAAATGACCATGGAGTAACCAAATGATTCAAATTCATCTGCTGAAAAGTATGGTGTTTTTCCGAACTCCGTCATATTTGCTAATAAAGGAACATCAAATTCTTTACTGAAAGCTCTAAAGTCTTCCTCTGTAATTAGGGCTTCCGGGAATAACGCATCGGCACCCGCTTCCACGTATTTTCTTAGTCTTTCAACTGCAGCTTCTCGACCTTCGACAGCAAGTGCATCGGTTCTAGCGACAACAACTAATGATGGTGCAACTTCTTTAATGATCTTAATTTTTTGCGCCATTTCATCTGCAGAAACTAATTTTTTCCCATTCAAATGACCACATTTCTTCGGTAAATCTTGATCTTCAATCTGTACGGCCGCAACACCTGCTTCAACCATTTCCTTTGCTGTTCGAGCAACATTTAAGATTCCACCGAAACCTGTGTCAATGTCCGCTAATAGTGGCAAATTGGATGCACGAATAATGTCGCGTGCTCTCTCTGCAACTTCTTGAGAGTGTAAAACACCTAAGTCTGGTAAACCTCTACTAGCTGTGTAAGCCCCACCAGATAAATACAATGCCTTAAACCCAACCTTTTTTGCCATTAAAGCAGCCATTCCATCATGGGCACCCATAATTTTTAAGATTGGCCCCGCTGATAGATAACTTTTAAATTCTTCTGCTAATTCTTTTTGACTTTTTTGCTGTTCAACAAGCCATGTCATGATATTCCCTCTCTTCTTTGAATTAATGAAAGAACGAAGGACCCTATCGAAATAGGGCCCCTAGCATTAGTCAACTAATCCAGATTCGTTAATTAATGTTTCATACATCTTAGTTTGTTCCTCTAAGAATTTAGCTGTTTCACTGCTATCTTTATAGAATGAAGACCATTCATTATTTTTCACAAGGTCTTTCCAAGCATCGGTTTCAACCATTTCTCCGATTACTTTATCCCAGTAAGCAATTTCTTCTTCACTCATATCAGGAGGTCCCATGATTCCTCTCCAGTGTGGGAATACCATATCTACTCCTTGTTCCTTCCAAGTAGGAACATCCTCTAAGCCTTCAATTCTTTCATCAGAAGAAACACTAATTACTCTGAAGTTACCAGCAATATGCTGATCCTTAGATTCAGAAACTGCCATTGTAGCTACATCTACGTGACCACCTAGAAGAGCTGTTACTACATCTCCGCCACTCTCATAAATCATGAAGTTTAATTTTGATACGTCAACACCGTATGTCTTCGCTGCTTGTACAAATGATAGGTGATCATTGTTACCTAATCCTGGTGCAACTGCGATTGTTAAAGATGTAGGATCCTTTTTCAATTGTTCCATAACATCTTTTGCAGTTTTAAATTCTGAGTCATTTCCTACTGCAATTGAAATCCACTCAGTTGTTAGGATTGCTAGTGGAGTAAAGTCTTTATACGTTAATTCACTTTGTCCTAGTAAATTGTTTGTAATCACAAGACTTGAGTTAATTGCAAGGTGATGTGCATCCTTTGTGGATAGATATTGCCAACCTACTTCTCCGCTTCCCCCTGGCTTGTTAACAACATTAATGTTTTGGTCTACAATCCCTTCATCCTTTAAAATCTTTTGGATTGCTCTAGCAGTTGCATCCCAACCTCCCCCTGGAGTTGCTGGAGCTATAAGCTCGATATTTCCTGTTGGAAACGAATCTTTTTTCCCTGAAGCACCTGAAGAACATGCTGTTGCAACAAACACTAATGCTAAAATTGCTAGTAATGAAAATAGTTTTTTCATTGTTCCACCCCTTTTATCTTTCTTAATTTTCACAACCTTATATTACTTTTAATCAAGATAAATGTAATCGTTTTCAATTTAAAGGAATTTAACAATAATAACATCATTTTGTTCATAAAGTTCACGAGAGTTACAAATCATGCAAATCGAATGATTCAATAAATGTGACAAATGCATTAATTACATTTACCTCTAATGATTCATTATGATAGAGCATCCATGTATTACGTATTAACGGGTTATTTTCTTTATCCTTGATAAACACTTTATGGATATCTTCATTTCCTTTTAAAATCATACTTGGCATTATTGCATATCCAAGTCCATTTACGACCATTTCTTTACAAGTATCGACTTGGTCTACCTCCATTGTAATCATCGAGGGTTTTGTATAATTCTCCATCCACCAGTGGTCAATAATAGATTTTAAGAAATTGTCAGTTTTATAATTGATTCTAGGCAAATCTGGTAAATTTTTTAAGTCAATTTCTTCTTTTGAGGCAACACAAAGTTGGTCTTCAAATAATAATCGCTTTTGCTCCATCCATGTATATTCACCGCGAACAAATGCAATATGAATATCCTTTTTATATAAAGAATGGAAAAGATCTCGGCTCCATCCAGTTGTTACTTTGAATTCTACATTCGGATATTTGTCCTTAAAAGCCCTTAATAATTGCGGAAGTTTATATTTAGTGAAAAAGCTTGAAACACCTAAATTAATGGTTCCGACCACTTTGCTTTCCATATTGGTCAAATTATCTTTTATTTGTCTTAATTTTAAAATCATTTCTTCAGCACTTTTAGCAAGGTATTCTCCCTGTGGTGTAAATTTGACACCGCGTCTATCCCTATTAATTATTTTAATCCCAAATTCTTTTTCAATTTGTTTAATTCGATTTGTTAAGGCCGGTTGTGAAATAAATAATTGTTTACCCGTTTTTGTTATATTTTTATTTTCATAAAGGACTTTAAGGATTTCCCAATCCTGACTCCGCATTCCATTCCCCCCTTTAGATATTCAGAAATTTTATGACAGCCAATACAAATACGATATTTTACTTATATCTATCAATATACTATATTTATCAGTACATAAGAAAGATTGAGTTAATGGGTGAGGGGAAAAACATGATTCTTTGGATAGTCATCATCATCTGTACTGGTTTTCAAACGATATTAAACACAACTAGACCCATCATCACGTTATATGCTTCCGAAATGGGAGCGAATACATTTGATATTGGAATTTTAACAGCAGCATATGCTTTCTTTCCTTTAATTTTTGCCATTCATGCAGGGAGAATTGCCGATAAGATCGGGGACCGATTACCTGTGTTTTTTGGATTAATCGGGATTTCAATTGGGATGGTCATTCCTTATTATTTTCCTTCCATGCTGAGTTTGATTATTTCACAATTAATTGTAGGAACAGCAGCCGTCTTTATTACGGTATCTTTACAAAACATCCTTGGAAATATTGCGACAGAGGAAAAGCGTGATCAGTATTACAGTTTGTTTGGGATTGCTACCGCGATGGGGGCAATGATTGGTCCCATCATCGGAGGTTATTTAGGAGAACACATTTCTTATTCTTCTGTATTCCTTGCTTCGATTTTTATTAATATTGTTCCTATTTTAATTTCGTTTTTTATTCCGGTTCTTCGGAAGCAAGAAACTAAGCAAAAAATGAGCATCACTGCTTCTGTCGGATTATTAAAAATGCCGTTATTACGAAAAGCATTAATATCAAGTGCACTTGTTCTTTATTCAAAGGATATATTCATCGCTTATTTTCCGCTATTTGCTAAACAGTATGGGATTTCGACATCTACGATTGGTTGGATTATTTCAATTCAGGGACTTGCGATTATTCTCGTTCGATTCTTATTACCAGCTTTAACAGGAAGGCTAGGAAGAGACATTGTATTAATTGCATCCGTTTTTATGGCTGGAATATCATTTTTATTAGTTCCGTTTACAGGAAATGTGATTATATTAGGTGCGTTAAGCGCCATGATGGGACTTGGGTTGGGATGTGGTCAACCTCTTTCGATGACAACCACCTATAATGCTTCACCAAAATCAAGGACTGGTGAAGTACTGGGATTGCGACTTGCCTCAAATCGGCTGTCTCAGTTAATTGCCCCAGTCTTCTTTGGTTTGGTGGGTTCATGGGCTGGAATTTTCTCCGTTTTTTTTATCAGTGGCACGTTTTTACTTGGCGGTTTATTTGCCATTAAGCCAGAAAGGAAAAGCAAACTAGCTTCATAGAATACGTAAGCCTACAGCATGAAGGATAGCTGCAGGCTTTATTAATGACAACATAAAATCCTCATTTTTCATCTATTAACCTCTCTCCTACAACTACAGTTTAATAAATATACAACCTATTAAAAATGCCATTAACTATACAAAGTCATATTTTATTTCTCATATCCGTATAACTGTTATAAAATATAAGTTCAAGCATCCTAACGATTGGAGAAACAAATATGAGAGGTATATTTGAAAAAATAATGCCATATATAAAACGTGTCAGGGAATCTATTAAACGATTTTGGCGTGAAAAGCATCTGACAAAGATTTTGTTGCTGATTATGTTAGTTTTTATTTTAGTGACCATGCTTTTCTTTGCTTTCATGGCAACCCAAGCGAACGTCCAGTCATTGAAGGACGGTTTGCGCCAAGCCACTGTTATTTATGATAAAGACGGTGAGGTTGCCACCAATATTGTCACAAATCGAACGGAAGGTATTCAGGTTGAAGAACTACCCGCCCATGTAAAAAATGCAGTCATTGCAATTGAAGATGAACGCTTTTATAGCCATAATGGCTTTGATATTAAAGGAATCATGCGTGCTTTTTTTAATAATCTATTTGCAGGAAGAATTACTGGTGGAGGAAGTACGATTAGTCAGCAATTGACAAAAAATGCACTTCTCTCTCCTGAACAGACCTATAAACGGAAAATCGAGGAGCTCTTTTTAGCGTTAGAAATTGAAAAACATTATTCTAAAGATGAAATTTTGCAAATGTATTTGAATCAGGTATTCTTTGGAAATGGCTCATGGGGAATAAGTCAAGCTTCTAAAAAGTACTTTAATAAAGATATTGAACATGTATCGATTAGTGAGGCGGCAATGTTAGCTGGACTTCTCCAAGCTCCTTCTGCATTAGATCCTTATCGAAATTACGATGGAGCAATCAAGAGAAGAAATACTGTACTTTTGAAAATGCATGAATTAAAGATGATATCTGACGATGAATATGCACAAGCTAAAAAGGAAGAAATTAAGCTTGAGGACGGCGGCGGTAGTTATATTCAAAGAAACTATCCCTATTATGTAGATGCTGTTCTTGATGAAGCCATTAAAAAATACGGCCTAACTCAAGAGGAAATCCTTACTCGTGGGTACCGAATTTATACGGAAATGGATCAACAGATTCAAGCATCACTTGAAGCTGTTTATAAAAATGACTACCTCTTCCCAAAAGGTAGAGATGTGCTCGTCCAAAGTGGAGCCGTTATGTTACATCCTGAAACAGGTGGAGTACTCGGATTAGTCGGAGGCCGTGGTGACTATGTATTCCGTGGTTTCAATCGTGCCACCCATTTGCAGGCACAGCCAGGGTCAACGATAAAGCCACTAGCTGTCTATACTCCTGCACTTGAAGAAGGATATGAGGTAACTTCCGTGCTCAAGGATGAGTTAAAAACATATGGCGATTACACACCCGAGAATTTCTCAAGAACCTACCAAGGTGAGGTTAAGATGTATGATGCATTAGAGAATTCCCTGAATGCACCGACCGTGTGGCTGTTAGACCAAATTGGAATTGATAAAGGACTTGATGCTTTAAAAAGGTTTGGCATTCCTTATACCGATGAAGATAAATACCTCGGAATTGGACTTGGTGGTATGCATAAAGGGACTTCACCATTACAACTTGCAGAGGCCTATTCCGTTTTTGCAAATGATGGAAAACGACCAGATGGACATCTCATTTCTAAAATAGTAGGACCAACCGGAAATGTGATGGCTGAACATAAACATAAGACAACTCGAGTTACTTCCAAAAAAGTAGCCGATGATATGACGTCCATGCTTCTAAACGTAGTAGAAACAGGTTCAGGTAAGGGAACAAAAATCCCCGGAGTTGAGTTAGCCGGAAAAACGGGTTCAACACAGCTTCCTTATAAAGGTATAAATGGTACAAAGGATCAATGGTTTGTCGGATATACACCTAATTTCGTTGGTGCTGTTTGGTTAGGCTATGACAAAACAGATAAAACTCATTATATTCAAGGAAGCAGCTCAGATTATATCGTTCCTATTTTTAAAGCAATGATGGAGGAAATGCTCCCATCGATGGAAGTGGATTCGTTTGATGTCGTCTCGGTTAATGCGAAGCTATCCGGACAAGAGGATCGAAAACCAATTTCAAAAGAAGAAATCAAAGAAAAGGCTGAAAAAGTAGAAGAAGCCTTAAAAGAAGAAAGTGCAAAATGGAAGCTGGTTCTGGAAGAAGCTAAAAAAGACTTGAAGGATGTTAGTCAAAAAGTGAAAGAAAAAGTACAGGGATTACTTGGAAACTAGATTTGCTAAGAGTATTGTTCAATCGAGCAATACTCTTTTTAATTGATCCAATAGTGGCATTTGGAGTGACGTTAACATCCAAGTATTTGGTATTCTATGCACTCCACTGACATTAGGGAGACAGCATCATCCTAATATCTGGTACTTCGTGCAGCACCACGATGATTCAGGGGACGCAATCCCCCTAATATTTGGTATAACCATGTGCCTCTACGGACATTTGAGGGGTACCATCCTCCTATTTTCTAGTCAAGTCCTTAATGTTGTGTAAAAGTGTCAACAACGATAATCGGCCAATTAAAAATTTGTATAGAGACACTACATTTATTTCGAATTTACTTTGAGGGGCGGGTATGATAGCCTGGAGGGCAAGCCAGGTGTTGTTAAACTCCTGGCTTCCTGGCTTTACATCATGCCCGCCGGAGGCTCAATGTCAATTCGAAATTAGGCGTTCCGACGTTATTTGGCAGGTGACTTTTTTCTAATCCCCTCATTACTTCTTGTGTTTTTTTTCATTTCAAGTTCTTCATTTACTTGCATAAGGATAGCTCCAATCATTCTAAATGCAGATTGAGTATTTGGAAATATTCGGATGACTTGTTCTCTTCTTCTAACCTCTTGATTTAGGCGTTCCAGTGAATTTGTACTACGAATATATTGTTGAAATCTTACCGGTTCATTTAGGTATTGGATTGCATCTTCGAAGCCATCTTCTAAAGTTTGAATTGCTTTCTCCAGTTTTGGATTTTCTCCAAAACGTTCAAGAAACTCATCTTTAAACTTTCGGGCATCCTCTACACTTACAGCTTCAAAAATTCTTTTTAAACCAAGTTTTTCTTCATCTATCCCTTTTTTGGGAAGTACATTAAAGATATTTCGCTTGAGATGTACTGTACAACGTTGCCAAACCGTTCCAACAAAGACCTCTTTTAGAGCCTTTTTTAAGCCAGGATGTGCATCTGTAATAAATAGTTTTGGCGATTGTACTCCCCTAGATTGTAAGTGGTGTAAAAAGGCTTTCCATGCATCATAGCTCTCTACGTGATCTACTCTTACTCCAAGGATTTCTCGGCGGTTTTCTTCCGTAATGGCAGTAGCAATATAAACAGCTTTTGATACAACACGATTATGTTCGCGCACTTTAATATACATAGCGTCAGCAAAAATATAAGGATAGTATGTCGTATTCAACGGTCGATTTGCCCATGCGTTGACAATTGGATCGAGTTTTTCAGTAAGGGAAGAAACAAAAGACTTTGAAACACTTTCACCACATAATTGTTGAACTATATTTTTGACTTTTCGAGTAGACACACCGTTTACAACCATTTCTAGCATTGAAAGTACAAATGCTTGATCACACCGTGCATATTTTTCAAACAAGGAAGGTGAAAATCCTCCGTTGCGAGTACGAGGAACCTTTAGATTCACCCTACCAATACTCATAATGAGCTCGCGCTCATAGTACCCATTACGAGAATCAAATCGGTCATTAGTACGTTCATAAGCTCCAACTTGTAGATATTCGTCACGTTCTTTCTCCATCACAGAATTTAATACAAGAACAATCGAAGCTTTAATTACAGAGTCAATATCAGAATTCATTACTGATTCTTTTAAAAGATCGAGATCTAGGTTAAACTGTATTTGAGTCATTATTATTCCTCTTTTCTATGTTTTTCTTGGTCGTTAAACATTGTTGACAAAAAGGAATAAAATGACTCATTTTCTTTTTACACAATTATACGGACTTAATCTATTTTCTGGTATATCGTACATCTCCATGGCCATCCGATGGACACCAGCTTCCTAATATCTGGTACCTCATGTACCTCTACAGCCATTCGAGGGACACCACCCTCCTAATATCTGGTATACCGGGTACCTCCACGGCCTTTCGGGTAACGTCAACCTCCTAATATCTGGTATACCGAGTACCTCCACGGCCTTTCGGGTAACGTCAACCTCCTAATATCTGGTATACCGAGTACCTCCACGGCCTTTCGGGTAACGTCAACCTCCTAATATCTGGTATACCGGGTACCTCCACGGTCTTTCGGGTAACGCAAACCTCCTAATATCTGGGATATCATGGAACTGTATGAATGATAAAGCAGTTAACCTAACACTAATTCACTCAATAATGAACAAAAAGCCCTCTATTTAGGGCTTTTTTCAACAACTTCCAAAAAGTGTTTTAAGATACCGGCTGTTAAGCCCCATATGACACGATCTTCATAATAATAAAAGCATTCGTCCATTCCTCTTACCTGCCACTTATAATTCTCGCCGCCAATGATATCGTTAAATGGGAAGTTTTCTTCGGGTTCAACATGAAATTTCACTTTGAAAATTTGCGGCGGATTAGCCTGAAAAAATGACAATGGTACCGTAAACACCTCGCCAACTTCTGCTGGATTCGGGCGAATCTCATCAGGATTGGTTATCACACCGACAAATGGATAAATAATCGTACCAAATGGTGATACAAAATAATCTAATGGACTTACATCTGTAATCGAACTCTCTTTTATTCCTAGTTCCTCCATTGTTTCCCTAATCGCTGTATGTCTTTCATCTTTATCAGTTGAATCCATTTTCCCACCTGGAAAACAAATCTCACCTGGCTGCCTTCTTAGTTGGCTTGAACGAACCTCAAATAGGATATGGACTTCATTCTCTTTTTTTATCAAAGGAAGAAGAATGGAAAAGCGTTTGAATTCACCAAGACCTAATAGGGATGGAGTTCGATTTTTGACGACATTGACAATATTATCGATTTCCATAGTTCACCTCGAATATTTATTGTTTTAAGCCTTTAAAAGCTTGAATAAATTCAATTGGATCTTCTTTTATAAGATAGGAGAATACCCCTTGATTGGTATGGAGGTATAAAAAGCTTGTTCGGAAGGATACATCATACACATGCTCAAGTTGAAATTCATTTGCAGAAGAAAGGATTCTGTCTTCGAATAATCGTAGTTGATGATGTGTTTCGATATATTTTTGTTCATTCCACTCAATTTTTCTTTGTATAATAATATACGAATGAGATGCAATAAATTTCACAGATTCTCTCCTTTCTATTCCTATATTGTACCAGAAAATGATGTGTGAGGACTCCCATAACCAATATAGAAAAACCACAGTGAAATATTATCACTGTGGTCATCATTCTTATTGTTGTACTAATTCTTTTTCAAGGGCTTGTAAACGTTCCGCTACTTCTTCCTCAGATAAACCGTTCTCTTCTACATAACGGTTACGTGGATGAACACGACATTCATGAGTACAGCCTCTTAAATATTTATGCTCATTTTCTTCTGAACTTAGAATTTGTTTATTACATTCTGGATTTGCACAGTTTACATATCGTTCACATGGTTCACCAGTAAAATGGTCTTTACCAACAATAACGTGTTCCTTTTGATTTACTGGAACAGCAATTCTTTCATCAAAAACATAGAGTTGACCATCCCAAAGGTCACCTTGTACCTCAGGATCTTTTCCATAAGTTGCAATACCACCATGAAGTTGACCAACTTCCTCGAAGCCTTCTCTCACTAACCAACCAGAGAATTTTTCACAACGAATACCGCCTGTGCAGTAAGTTAAAATCTTTTTGCCTTCAAGCATATCTTTATTTTCACGTACCCATTGTGGTAAATCGCGGAATGTTTCAACGTCAGGTCTGATTGCACCCCTGAAATGTCCTAAATCATATTCATAGGTGTTTCGTGCATCTAGAATAATAGTATTCTGATCTTGCATTTTTTCATAAAATTCTTTTGGACTTAAGTATTTACCAGTTAATTCATGTGGATTAATATCATCCTCGAGGCTTAAGTTCACAAGCTCGGGACGTGGTCTAACGTGCATTTTCTTAAATGCATGTCCATCTGCTTCATCAATTTTAAATACAATGCTAGCGAAGCGTGGATCTTTTCTCATTTCTTCCATATACTTGTCAGTTTGTTCAATTGTACCGGAAACTGTTCCGTTAATCCCTTCAGTCGCGACTAAAATACGACCTTTTAAACCAATTTCCTTACAGAAAGCAAGATGTTCTTTAGCAAATTCGGCTGGATTTTCAATTGTCACATACTGGTAATAAAGTAATACTCGATAAGGTTTTGTTTCTGTCATTATTTTTCGACCGCCTATCATTAATATTTGCAAGATATGAATGTGTTTAGGATCGAATTACACTTTTTCTCTTACATCAGTGTATTGTATCAAATTCTTTAATACTAAATCAACGTTTTATACCTTCCTTATATTGTAAAGTTGTAATTTCGGTTTTTTTCTACAATAATATATCTATTCTTGACAATTGATATATAATAATCATGTCAAACTTTTTGGATGGGGGTTTCAAATATGAGTTTACCAAAAGCATTAACAATTGCAGGTTCCGATAGCAGTGGTGGAGCTGGCCTTCAAGCCGACTTAAAGACTTTCCAAGAAAATGGGGTTTATGGCATGTCCGCCTTAACTGTAATTGTTGCAATGGACCCAAATAATCGTTGGAATCACCAAGTGTTTCCCGTTGACCATGATATCATTAAGGCACAATTAGCAACAATCCTTGATGGCATTGGTGTTGATGCGGCAAAGACTGGAATGCTTCCTACTGTTGATATTATTGAAATTGCTGCAGACGCGGTAAAAAAACATAATCTTCAAAAATTTGTGGTTGACCCTGTAATGGTTTGTAAGGGCGAAGACGAAGTTCTATTCCCAGACCATGCCGTTGCTCTTAGAGAAATACTTACTCCTCTTGCAACCGTCATTACTCCAAATTTATTTGAAGCTGGCCAATTAAGTGGAATTGGTTCTATTACAACGATCGACCAGATGAAAGAAGCTGCAGTTAAGATACATGACCTTGGTGCAAAATATGTACTTGTAAAAGGTGGCGGAAAGCTAAAACACGATAAAGCAGTAGATGTTTTATATGATGGAAAGAAAATAGAGGTCCTTGAAGGCGACCGTTTTGAAACAACATTTACACACGGCGCAGGCTGCACTTCTTCCGCTGCGATTGCAGCAGGACTTGCAAAAGGATTAGATGTAAAGGTAGCCATATATGAAGCTAAGAAATTCATTACAGCTGCCATTCGTCATTCCTTCCAGCTAAATGAGTATGTTGGTCCAACAAATCATGCTGCACGTCGACTTTACGGTGATAACTAAGCTGTAGAAAAACTCTACAGCTTTTCTAATCTAAGGCAAAGGATAAAGCGCAAAACGCGGAGTCTTAGGGGATAAGTATGACAGAAGGTGTTTGTTACCTTCCGTAGCGATTGGTTAGACCTAAGAGCCGATACGCCCGGAACTGTACATTCCAAAAACCTGCCTAGACGAATTTTAAAGATGATGGTAATATTGTGAATATCATAGAATAATAGATTGTTCAGTCCATGTATTCACTTGTAAAAAGCCATAGGTAAGGAGTGTGTAAATATGCCTGGGATTAACAAAGAGATCGTAAAATTTTTACGCAAAAGAAACAACATGACTCAACGGGATTTTGCTAAAGCAGTAAATTGCAGCTTTGCGTTAATTGCTCTTGTCGAAGTTGGCAAACGCAGAATTACAAACAACCTTGAAACGAAAATCAAAGAGTCTTTTAATTTAGATGATCAACAAATATCATCCCTTGCATCCATCGTTCAAGAAGTAGCAAAGGGCGTACATCCTTATATGTAATATAATAAGGCTCTTTTCTAAGAGATTGTTGTTCTTAACCTAAAGTTTATTAGTGGAACTAGGGTGATTTCCGCTTCTGGCACTCGCTTTCCGCGGGCGATTCGCAAGCCTCCTCGCTCGTGCCTCACTGCGGGGTCTCGCTTGGCTCGCTATTCCCGCAGGACGTTGAGTTTGCTTCCTTGAATCTACACCGCACGAAGAAAATGCTTGCATTTTCGAGGATCTCGCGCCATACGCTCCAATCACTAGAGGGAACACTCTATGTGTCTGATAATACTTATTTATGGCTATATCCAAAACAACAAAGCTTGCAAAACAGCCTATAATAAAAAAGCAATTGGACATGCGCGCCAATTGCTTTTTTATTGGATTCTTGTAAAACCATATTCCTCGAATAAGGTTATGGCTTCCTCACTTGATAAGTATTCATAAAGTAGTGTTGCTTCTTCTACATGCTTCGAAGATTTTATAACCCCGATTGGATAGATAATGGGTGAATGGAATTTAGAGTCCACACTCGTGATAACTTGAATCTGATCTGACGTTTGCGTATCTGTTTTATAAACAAATCCCGCATCAACATTTTCTGTTTCTACATATGTAAGTACTTGCCGAACATCCTTAGCAAGAACAAGCTGATTTTCAATTGTATTCCACAGCCCCATATTGTTTAATGCTTCTTTTGCATATGCTCCTGCAGGTACAATTTCTGGTATACCGATTGAAATTCGCTCTGCCTTTTTCAAATCCTCCATCGATTTAATATTGTTATTATTTTCCTTCGGAGTAATTAAGACAATTTCATTACCGATTAAGTTTTGTTCAAATTTATTATGAATTAGGCCGTCGTCCCTTAAAGCATTAAATTTCTCCAGTGACGCGGATAAAAATAAATCTACTGGTGCACCTTGTGAAATTTGCTGAGCAAGTGCACCTGATGCCCCAAAATTAAAGGAAATATCTATTTTTGAATGTTTCTCTTCAAAATTTTTCTTTAATTCTTCGAGAACATTTTGCATGCTCGCTGCAGCAGAAACAGTTATTTCAATACTCTCAACATCATCATTTACCTCAGGAGACCCACATCCATGTAAAAATAAGCCAAGTATGAGTAAAAACATGAATCTATACATAAAACACCTTCCCCTAGTTAGTATAACTAAAAGGAAGGTGTTTTTGAACAATTATAGGTTTAATAATTCAACGTGCTTGCCAATGTGTTTTACAAGGCCATGTCGATACTCTTCTTCTCTTTCATTTAACGTGTTGAAGAATTCATCCTTGAAAATAAAGTTACCATCTTCATCTTTTGCTGTCAGTAATAATCCGTATGTCACGTGAATAACCTGTCTTGCTGCATCATTATTCATATATTCAGGAAGGTCGGCATCCGCAACCGTATCAAGTGGAACAATTGTACTCATATCTGGTGTAATATGATAATACTTAAGTGCTTCATCTAAATATTCTAGTGCATATGCATGCATTCTTCGGTAAAGATCTGGATTTACCTTTGCAATAACACGAACGGCTTCAAGCCAGTTTGTACCAGCAGTTTTGACGTGAAGAACACCGTTTGTATATTTCGCGATAATTGGAAACGCTGTAAATTTATCACTACCAGAGTGGATACTTAATTTATAGCCAAAGTATTCTGCAATTAGCGCATGTTCGCGCAATTCTTTTTCAAATTGTTCGATATTCCCTATATAATCGATTCCCTTTTGGAACTCACCACAGAATCTTGGAGCAAGGCTTGTAACGCTTACACCACGTTTTTGAAGTTCATTTGCTACAAAGAAATGTGCTGCCGGTGAAGTAACGGTTTCCGTTTCATCAATCGAAATTTCAAAATCAATATCACGACCAGCATTTACAATATATGTGTTATGAATATGAACCATATAATCTAAAGCGTTTCCATATAACAATACAAATTTCTTGACGATTTTTTCGTCAAACGCAATATCTAGACCATTAACTTCAAATCCTTTATTTACATACAGATCATGATAATGATTCTTTGTTTCTTCTGGAAGGTTATCAAATTCAGCACTGATTTCGTCTTCTGTCAAACCTTCTACACGGTTTTGAATATGGTCTGAGCAGTCTAATGTAAGCATTGACATTCCAAGCGACAACGCCATTTTAATATCTTCTTCTTCCTTTAAATGGTCGCCATCTGCACCAAATCCGCCTGTATAGCCTTCTTGAAATACAGCAAAGCTAGCAGCATCAATCACATCATTCATTGTTCGGTTGGTCAATGTTAATTCACGAATACTTTGTTGAGCTAGAATTGGCTTTACGCTATGGTTGCGAACGGTTTCAATATGTCCTGGAGAAGCGAGCCCTAGACGGTCACCAAGTCCCATAGTTGCCATTTTTGTACCGAAAGCTCTTGGTACTGTATATTCAAAATAACGGTTTAATACGAGACGGTTTTCATGTGTTAATGGACATGCTTTGCCATATTCAGCAATTACTGTCCCCTCTAATTCATCATATAAAGCACCTTCGCCAGTTGCAAGAATCCATTTTTGTTGTGAATCTCTCGCCATGATAAGGCTTACATTATCGAGGTGTGTTAGAGACTTTTCATATACCTTAACGTCACCCACATACTCGAAAACGCTTTCGTTTTTTAAAGCTTCAACTAGTTGTTTTAATTGCTCCATGGATATAGCCCCCTAAAATTAATGCCATTCTATTAAGATAATATCGTAATATACTAGAATTGTTAATAAAAAATTGGTTAATTCATAAATAAAAATTTAAAAAGTTTCTTCGTTTTTTCTATTTTTTGAGAATTCACAAGCACTCCCATTACCATATCAGAATCATCAATTGCTTCTTTAAATAGTGGTACTGCTGAACTATCAATTCCGGTTATTTGATTCTTGTTATCAAAATATAAAAATTCTTCATCAACTTGAAGACTATTATCTACCAATTCATTTTGGCTATAAAAATATTGATCATGATTCATCATCTCAAATTGTTTTTTATCAATGAACAGAACATCGAGGTCTCCTGTGGAAATTTCCGCGGAAACCTTTTGCAAAGCAGCCATTACAATATTAAAATCTGCTGCATCTGGTGCATACGGGATAACTTGAATCGATACTTCATGTGTTTTTCTTTCTTCATCCAAAAGAATTTCTTCATTTAGCTTTTGGGCGATTTTATTGATCTCATTCGAATCTACTAAATCCCCTAAAACGAAAATGGAAAGTGCAGGCTCCTTTTTTTGAGAATGGTTATTTACTAGAAAGACAGTAACAACGACTATTAATAAAAATGCAAACAAATAATATCTATAGTACTCCCAAATATACTTAGCCTTTTCTGCAGTACTCATTGCAGCAAATAATTCTTTGACCTTTCCTTTTTCCCCCAAATTCCTTACGTCCCTTCAAGCAAGATGTGTATGCTAGGAAAATTTACCTGTTATTATGCATTTTCATATTTTTCTTGTAAAAATGCAATACTGTCATCAATAAATGGTTCCGTTGTACTTTCAAGGAGAAATTGGATGTAAGGTTTTTTCGGCTTGATTAATTTCATAACTAAATCATAGTTTAAAAGGCCTTTTCCCGGAGGTGCAAATTTAAGCCTACCTTCTTCGACCACAAAATCTTTACAATGAACAATAATGATTCGATCCCCAAAAAGTTCAATTGCTTCCTCGAAGATTTCATTCTGAAGATGATAATTTTCGACTGTTAATAAATTGACCGGATCAAAGATGACTTGAAGATTATGTGAATTCACTTCATCCAATAATCGTTTTAAACGACTTGGATTATAAACAGGATGATTAACTCCCGCCTCTATCCCGACGATGACACCAAATTCCCTCGCTTCTTTAACAAGCTCTTTCACACTTTCTACTACATCTGAGAAAGGTTTTTCTTGAAAATTATCTACCGTAAATCCCATTTTCGCATGAACATTACCTGTTTCCGTTCCGACGACACTACAACCAAAATCTCTCGCAAAACGGATATGTTCCTTAAAACGGTCTAATGCTTTTTGTCGTTCCTTAAGGTCGGGATGAATCATATTAATATAACAGCCAAGGACAGCAATTTCGATGTTTTTTTGTTGAAAAGCCTTCCCTATATATCTACCATAGCCCGGAGAAAGACTCCCCAAGCTCGTGTTAAGGTCTGGAAACGATTTCGCCAATGCCAATTGCACAGATGATAACCCCTTATTGGCAATCGTTTGAACAAGTTCATCCAAGGAGCTTGCCTTTACATCATGAGCTCGAATACCTAGATTGATCATATGAGCACCTTCTTTACTTTACATATTTTGCCAGACCCAGAATTCCTTCTTTTACTTTTTTGGCAATAATACTGGCAAACTTATATGCCCCCTCCACGCGAAAATGCGTGTCATCACTGATTCCATCTGGATAGTTGGGATGTTCACCAGGTTCAAACCAAATAAAAAGGTCTTTACACTTTTCAGGTCCAAGTGATTCATATAGTTGTTTAGACTCATTCCATAAATCAATGAGATCTACTTGTTGCTCCTTCGCCAAAGCCATCATCGCCCTTGGATACTCTCCTAAACTGTTGGTAATTTTTCCATTTTCATCAAAAGTTCTTCGATGCATGGAGGTAATTAAAACTGGAATTGCTTTTTTCTCCCTTGCTCCACGAATATATTGCGTAAGATAAGACTGGTACGATGAATATGGCTCCGTTCTTCGCTGATCCTGTTTTTGATCGTTATGTCCGAATTGAATAAAGAGGTAGTCGTTCGGTTGAATTTCATTCAGGATTGT
Source organism: Ferdinandcohnia sp. QZ13 (assembly GCF_031324165.1). Classification (NCBI taxonomy): domain Bacteria; kingdom Bacillati; phylum Bacillota; class Bacilli; order Caryophanales; family Bacillaceae; genus Ferdinandcohnia; species Ferdinandcohnia sp. QZ13. The sequence continues at coordinate 1,318,530 of NZ_JAVIVW010000001.1, forward strand.
TTCAAGTCTTTTTTCATCAATATAACTTTTTGAGCTTCTTCCTCCTATGGCTAGGTTGTGGACGATGACATTGTCAAGAAAATAATGATGAAGCACCTGTCCCCAACCAGCTCTTGGTTCTTCGTTCGGAGGACAATCGGATACAGTTGAATCACCTGCAATATAGATATGAATGTTTTTCATCCTGTCACCTTCATCTACCGAAAACTAGGTTCGCTCTTGTCTGATTTGACTTCGGTTTTTCCGTTTACTTTTTCTTCTATTCTTGCAAATACCTTGATAGACAGCCACATGATCAGATAGGCTAGGAGACTTGCGCTCAAGAAAGGAATGAGCGATGGAACATAGGAAAAGCCGACATAAAGTATAATTATTCCGATTACCATTGAAAACGTAACAAGAGGATATGATAAGCCATACATGACGGCGTGTTTCAAATAGGTTTTTATCGTTCCTTTAAAGTGTACATAAATTGGAAAAATATAAAGTAGAATGACGATAAAAACCGAACTAATCGCGATTAATGCGTACCGAATCACAATGTATATAGCACTCGTGGTCGGAAGAAACACAAGATCAACATATAAAATATATCCAACGATGAATAGGGTCAGTCCTAGGAGGTTGGATTTTAAAAATTCCTTTTTGTATACACTCCAAAATGTTGAGAAAACAGGGATATCCTCTTCTCCCATAATCCATTTTCTAGTTACTGCAAAAAGGGCTACTGTAGCAGGTACAAAGCCAGCAATAACAAGTCCTACTACTGTAAATAGAAGCCATAGCAAATTTAAATAGACTAAACGGGAGATGGCCCCGCACCATTTATAAAATGGACTATCCAATCCTCCTAGCATACGTCTGTCCCCTCTCTTATTTCTTATATTTGACCTTGATAGCTTTTTAATAATTGATTAATAGAGATAGGTTTATGTTCCTGTACGGATTTCCAAACCGCTTCTCCAAGTGCAATCGAATAGGCACCTGCCTCAGCACCTGCTAAAATTTCATAATGGCGTCGTGGATCAATTCCCTGATACAAATCGTGAATTAATATGGGGTCACCACCACCATGACCACCAGCTGTTTTAACAACGTGAATGATTTCCTTTGAGCCAAATAACGGGTAAAAATCAATTGTTTGTTCAGGAACTTCAAATGGAACCCTACTTGGGGCATGGAATTCTTGCGTTTCAATTCTCCCCTTTGTTCCATTGATAGCTAAACGATAGCCTTCGAATGGAGTTGAGAAATTTATAGAATAGCTTAATAAAGCACCTTTATTATATTTTACTGTCGCTGTATATGTATCCTCAATGTTAATCTCTGAATCAAAAATACAAGCATCAGGACGATAATTGGTATAGGTATTATCCTTATGTTCCCCCATGTTTAAGTGATCATCTTCTACAACCTCTGAAAATTCACGAGGATTCCATCTAACATAATAATCACATTTGTCTCTCACATCACAGGTACCACAAAATCGATTATCTGTAGTTGGATCTGGGTTTAGTTCTCCATTTGGTCCATAATAATGTAAGGCACCATGAGCAAAAACTTCTTCTGGATATTGGTCTATCCACCAATTTACCAAGTCAAAATGATGTGTTGATTTATGAATGGAAAGCCCACCAGAAAACTCACGCTTTCGATTCCAACGCTTAAAGTAACTTGCTCCATGATAAGTGTCGATATACCAATTCAAATCAACTGAAGTTACTCTTCCAATTTTGCCTTCTAAAACAAGCTCTTTAATTTTTCGGTGGTATGGACTGTAGCGATAATTAAACGCTACTGTCACTTTACCTTTACTTATCTTTTCTGCCTCCATCACTTTTGCTGCATCGTTAGCCGTTGTAACCATCGGCTTTTCTGTGATTACATCCACATCATGTTCGAGCGCTTTTAAAATATAATCGATATGTGTGTTGTCGCGACTTACAACGATGATACAGTCCGGCTTCGTTTCTTTAATCATTTGTTCGACTTGGTCTGGATGGTATGAAGGAGTTTGGGCTAAGACTGGAAATTTTTCCTTACATAATTCAATACGGTACTCATCACTATCTAGCAATCCAACAATCTCACTTTGCTTTGCGAATTTTTCTAGTAATGGTGGAATAAACATTTTTAATGCTCTGTTACTTAATCCACAAACAGCATATCTCTTCATTTATAAAGAAACCCCCGCATGTTGAGTTAGTAATTTTTCCATTTCCATACTAGCCATGATAAATGCACCTGCGCCATGTAAATCATTATGACTTCGCTCTCGATTGATATAATAATCATATACCCCGATCGAAGTACCGATTACAATATCATCAATGATTAAGTTTCCATCTTCTGTTTCTTTGATTTTATGTTTGAGTAACCCATCGTAAGCCTTTGCGGCATGTGCAGCAAATTCTTCTCCCATATATTTTTTCGAAACAGCTTTTGCAATTACATAAACAAATAGACTAGAAGCAGAAGTTTCGAGCCAATTGTCTTCAAGGTTACCTTTATCAATGACTTGGTACCATAGACCTGTTTTTTCATCCTGATATTTCACGATATCGCGAACATAATCTTGAATAAATACAATCCACTCTTCTTTATGTGGATGGTCTTCAGGTAAAAGGTCAATCATGTCAATAACAGCTAATCCATACCAACCAAGTGCACGCCCCCAAATTTCTGGAGCTTTTCCATCTGTACGAGCCCATGGTTGAATGCATTTTTCATCCCAGCCGTGATGATATAAGCCAGTCGCTTCACTCTTTGTATACTTACGCATTAATTTTTCTTGATGAATAACCATATCGATTAATTCAGGCTCATTGAAATTTTGTGCAAAGTGTAGAGCAAATGGTCCACCCATATATAAACCATCCAACCACATTTGATATGGATACTTGTCCTTATGCCAAAATCCACCTTCATTCGTGAGATTTAATGTCGAAAAAATATGACGTAAACGACGAGCTGCAAGTTCATATTTTTTTAGACCAGTAGCTTTATATAATGGGAACAATAGGAGTCCTGCTTGAATAGAATCTAGTTCATCTCTCGCAAATAATAAATTCCCATTGTCATCGATATTGTGATCAACATATGCCTTTAAATAATCATAATATTTCTGTTCACCTGTTTTGTTATAAACTAAGTCCATCCCACATAAAAATACACCTTGGTGATAATGCCAACGTCCACCAGGCGGAAGCTCCTCAGGAGTGAATTTTTTCATCAGTGTATCACATGTTTTTTTCGCAAAATATAAAGGTGATTTTTCAATTTTTGTGTTATTCAAGAATCAACACCCTTTCTCATCATAATCATTTGTAAAATTTGTAAACGGTAACAAACCTCCTGATTTCATGATAGGATATTTATAAAATAATAACTATAATCATTTAATTTACTTTTAAATAAGACCATAATCCCATGAGTTTAGTAGAAACATTCTAATATTATGAACACAATGTGACATAATGATTATTCAATTTATTTAAAAGTACATCTATAATAAAAGGACATTCAAATATTACAGGGATGTTACAATTCTATTAATTGCCCTCTCATTTGAATAGTTTGGAGTGATTACATGAAATTTAAGTTACCCGGAAGTTTCTTCCATAGGATGATTTTATTTGCTAGCATATTAGCCATTATACCTGTCGTCGTTGTTGGAATATTTTCTTTCATTCGTTCTACCTCTGTTGTAGAAAATTATGTTGCAAAAGAAAAAGAGCATAGCGTGTACCAAATTCAAACAAATGTTGAGCAAGTAATTAAGTCAGTGGATCAGTCCTTAACTCAATTAGCATCCTCATCTAAAATAATTGAATCATTAAGGGAGCCACTTACAACTAGACAGTTCCAACTTTATAACCAGCTCAGAGACGACCTTAGTCATCAACAAACATTCGATACTCGTTTAACAGATGTTGCGCTAATTAGTCTCGAAAACGACTGGCTTGTAAACAACTATGGGTTACAACGACTTTCTGAACCCCAACTTCAGGAAATTTCAGATCGGTATCTTTCCCTTAGGACAAGCTCTGTCTGGCTTTTAGAAGAGAATTCAAAAGAGCCGCTGTACAAAAAGGTTGCTTCTCGTGCCTGCGGTTACAATTTAAATTTAATAAAAAAAATCCCGATTATCTCATCTAATACAACAGGGATGATAATCGCCAATATTCCAACATGTAGTTTTCGTGATATTTTACAGAAGGACAATTCCTTAGAAAAATTCTACATCCTAGATGAAAATGAAAGCGTTGTCCTTCATAATGATCTGCAAAAAATTGGACAAGCCTTCGAATATAGTGATGTCATAACTGAAAACACAACTCTTGAAAATGATTCTGGTCAATTTACGATTACATCAAACAATACGGATTATCTATTTACCTATCGAAAATCGTTTTACAATGGCTGGATTTATGTTTCCATTGTTGAGCTTAATGAATTAGCAGCGCAATCAAGATCAATTGGATGGTTGACTTTAGCCATCACATTATTGATTGCGGGTATATCTTTATTATTAGCGTTATTTGGAAGTAAACTAATCTATCAACCTATTAAACAATTACAAAATGTCATTTTACATTCACTCACAAATAAAGAAGAAAGCAAAGACAGAAATGAATTCGTCTTTATCGAGAATCATGTGAAAGACATGCTAAAGCAAAACGATTTCTTGGAAAAATCATTACAAAACCAAATTAGTCAGCTAAAGCAATTTTTCATGCACCGGCTTTTAACCGGTAAAGTTAGTGAAGAAGAACTTGAGGGTAGAATGCAATATTATGGGTATAATTTGGATTTTAAATGGCTTAGTGTTTTAACAGTTCAAATTGACAGCCTTGAGGGTACTTCCTACAAATCAAAGGAAGAAGATGTATTATTATTTGTAATCAATGGGCTTGTGGAGGAACTAATCCCAAGCGATGAGCGAATGTCACCAACTGTTAATAAACAAACCCAAGTCACCCTATTACTCAGCAATATTGAATCAAAAATTGAGTTTAATCAGTATGTAAATGATATTGCAGAAAGAATTCAGAAAAGGGTAAGAAAAGAATACAGTATTCCAATTAGTATCGGAGTAAGTGAACCTTTTAAAGATGTGTTAGAGACAAGAACAGCCTATAAAGAATGTCTAGAGGCTCTTAAATACACACTTAAATATGGCACGGAATCGATTATCTTTTTTGAAAATCTTGAAATTGGAAAAGGGCTACACACCTATTTCCCTAAACGGATTGAAAATGAACTATTCGATTCAATTAAGGTAAATGATAAAGAAAAAGTATATAGCTTACTAAACGAGTTAATTGATGAAATCTTTTCCGAGGATTTAAATCATGTTCAATACCAAATTTCTTTAGTTCGATTTTTAAGTGATTTAATAGAGTTAATGCATACTTTAGCAATCAATGTTCTTGATTTAGAAGACAACCGTTCTATTTTTGAAAAGATCTATGAATTGAAATCAAGGGAAGATGTAAAGGAATGGTTTATTAACGTAATAATCGACCCTCTTCTTCAAAAAATTGAGGATCGTGCTGAATCACAATATAAATCTATTTCAGAAAACATTGTTCATATTATCCATGAAGAATTTGAATCTAACATTACACTGGATATGATTGCAAATCGACTTCACTATAACCCGAACTATTTAAGTAGTATTTTTAGAAAGGAAATGAACATTTCGTTTAGTGAATATTTATCCATGTATCGAATTAATATGGCGAAAAAATGGCTCGCTGAAACGGACATCTCTGTCAAAGATATTTCAGATAAACTAAACTTTAATAACTCCCAGAACTTTATTCGCTCGTTTAAGAAAATCGAAGGAACAACACCTGGTAAATACCGTGAAACCGTAAGAGCAAATTAGCTTTGACCAGCCAGCACTTGTGACCTCGAGCTACTCAAAGCGAAGCTTCTTGCAAGATACTCGCAAAAGCCTATTCAAAGTAAAATCTGGCTAGGCACTGGAGCTAGACATTAGAAAAGGAGATACACTCATGCAAAAAATAGTAGTCTCTCAAAATGGTGATGGGGATTTTACAACCATTCAAGCCGCAATTGATTCCGTTCGGGTCTTTCCATTGGAACCAGTGTGGATTTATGTAAAAGAAGGTATATATGAAGAAATCATTACCGTTCCAGAAAACAAACCTAATATCACGATCGTTGGTGCAGGAGAAAACAAAACCATCATCTCGGGAAGTAAATATGCCCGTATGAAAAATAAAAATGGTGTGGAAATCGGTACATTTGAAACAGCTGTTTTCCATGCCTTTGCAGACCTCTTCCACTTGGAGCAGCTAACGATTCAAAACGTCGCTGGTTTCGGTGATGAGATCGGTCAAGCACTTGCATTATATGTAGCTGGCGATAAATGTAGCTTTAACCAAGTGAGACTTTTAGCAAACCAAGATACCCTATATACCTCGAATGGTAGGCATTATTTTTCTAATTGTTATATTGAAGGTCATGTTGATTTTATCTTTGGGTCAAGCGTTGCTGTTTTTGAAGATTGTACGATTCATAGTTTGCGGAACGGCTATATTACTGCTGCTTCCACTTCAGAGGAAACGGATTTTGGCTTTTGCTTTAAAAACTGTAAGCTAACAGGTGAAAAGGAAGCCACTGGAGTATTTTTAGGCCGTCCATGGCGACCATATGCTCATACAGTATTTATTAATACTTGGATGGGTGAGCATATCCATCCTGATGGTTGGGATAATTGGCGAAATGAAGAAAATGAAAAAACCGCTCGTTATTTTGAATTTGGCAGCACTGGACCTGGAAGTGACTCCTCTGGAAGGGTTCGTTGGGCTAAACAATTAACAGAAGAGCAAGCTGCTAAATACACAGTGGAAAATATTTTCTTTTCAAAAGATAAATGGTTACCTAAATAAGCTCCCGATTTGGGAGCTTACAGTCTGTTGACAAACGCTCACATGACTTTAGTTGCTTGCCTAGCTTGTCCGCTCATGAAGGTAACTTCTATTCGCATCTTCGCTCGGATGCGTGCCTTGTCTGACAAGCGATTTCAAGACAGTCTGGGGAATCTAGATATCCTGTAAAAAATAAGCTCCCAATCTGGGAGCTTATTTTTTTGTTTTAATCTAAACCGAAGTATTCGAAATAGTCAAAGTCAGCATAGTTGGATGAATCTGTTCCATTGGAACTTGCATACATTCCCATATATGCACCAGTAAATCCTCCAGCAACATCTGTACTTAAAATTCTCCCATTAACACCTTCCATAAGGACTTTCCACTTTTCTTGTTCTTCTGCAAAATAAAAATGATAGGACTGTCCATATGCCTCTACTTTTAAAAAGACCTTTTGATGTTGATACGGTTGAACAGCGAGGATTTCTTCCTCTCCCGCTTCTCTCTTCACTAATCGAATCTCCGATTGAGTGTATTCAACACGATACTGAAAATCAATATTTTGCAGTAAAACTAATCCTGCCACCTCACTTCTAGTGATTGGAGAAAATTCCATTTTTGTTCGAGCAGCAAAGTTGATATGACATTGTCTCCTTCCAATAAAAGCCGGGTTAACATCTTCTGTTATCCTTTCAGACTTTAAGTGTAATCGTAAATAGCCAGGACGATCGTCTAAAGACCAAAAATCCCCTCTTGGTGTGCGGATAAAATTCCATTGCATCCGTATTTCCGGAAGATCAAAATGATCACAAGCAGGCTCTGTTGACCATCTTTTTTCTTTTAAATTGGGTTTGCCCCCTTCCATTTCAACAATCCCTTTTCCTGGATTGACAACGGGCCACCCCTCTTCCCATTTAAGCGGAACAAGAAATGTTTCCCTGCCTAGGTTGCGATACATGCCTCCGTATGGACGTGACCCCAAACAAACCATCCACCATTCACCATTGGTTGTTTCAACTAAATCTCCATGCCCTACATTCGCGATTGGGTATTCTCTTCCTAAATGACGATGTGTCAAGATCGGATTTGTTTTGGCGCCTTCATAGGGTCCTGTTATTGATTCACTTCGGGCAACCGTTACTGAATGGGTAAAACCTGTACCACCTTCTGCAATTAATAAATAGTACATGCCATCCACTTTATAAATGTGTGGGGCTTCCTGGGCATGAATATACTTCAACGCCCCGTCCCAAAGACTATATTTCTCTCCGGTTAATTGCTTCGTTTCTAGGTCTAATTCCTGCAGCCAAATTTCCATATGTTTTGGGTACAACTGACCACCTGGTGGGCGTCGATTTGCTGTAACATATACTTTTCCATCATCATCAAAAAATAAAGAGGTATCAATACCAGGACAGTCATCTAACCAATACGGATCAGACCATGGCCCTTCAGGGTTCTCAGCTGTAACAAAGAAATTTCTTCTTGCACCCGTTTGGCTTTCCACAAAAGTAGTAATGACATAAAATATACTTTTGTGATATCGAACCGTTGCTGCATAAATGCCTTTTGAATTCGGTGTTCCATCCAAATTTAGCTGGCTTGGTCGGGTTAGAACATGCCCAATTTGACTCCAATTTACTAAATCCTTACTTTTGAAAATGGGAATCCCGGGAAAATATTCAAAAGTGGATGTAACGAGATAATACACATCTCCTACTCGACAAATCGAAGGGTCCGGGTAAAATCCTGGAATAACTGGGTTTTTGAACGTAGACATAAAAATTCTCCCCTTTATTTGTGAACAGTAAAATAATCGAAATCTACGTACCCTTTGCTAAATTCATGTTCGCTGTTACAACAGTAGATTCCAATTTGAGCACCTACCCATTTTCCTGGAGTGGCCTCAAATCCATCCTCTATCTTCTTATAGGTGACTCCATCCTCACTATAACTAAAGCTGCACATCGCACCTTCTTTTACTTCTACATGTAGATATAGTTCATTCCCACCTAATTTCCCAACATAGACTTCACTTTGAAGCTTCTCCTCATCTCCAGTCAAATAAAAAACGCCTAACTGTTCGCCGGTCTGTTTTATGGCAATCGAAGCATATTGTCTTCCTAAAATAAGTAGGCCACCTTGGTCTTGCTCTGATTCGGGAGCAACTCTTAGTTTTGTTGTTACTTTAAAGGTTTCAGCAGGAAATTTCTGTGTCATGATATTTGGGAAATTGTAAAGATTTGTTTCACCAGGATGTCCGATTGCGTGTAATCGCAGCAAACCATCCTTTAATTCATACCCATGAGATTTAAGATTTGCTTGCCATTGCCATTGAAGTCCTAATTGATTCGCACTAAAATCATCACTCATGTCAGGAACATTTATCTCTGAATCTACTAGAGTTCCTGGCTTTTTCCATTGAAGAACAGGTTCACCGACACCATCCTTGTTTTGATTTTGTCCCATCACTGGCCAATCATTTTCCCAATCCATTGGCTGGAGATGAACAATTCGACCGTAAGCTCCCTTATCCTGAAAATGAAGAAACCATGATTCTCCTGTTTCTGTTTCAACCCACCCGCCTTGATGGGGGCCATTTATATTCGTATTTCCTTGATGTAACACGATTTTATCTTCATAAGGACCGAATATATTTTTAGAGCGAAGAATAGTTTGCCAACCCGTTGCAACTCCGCCAGCAGGTGCAAAAATATAGTAATAGCCATTTCGTTTGTACAATTTGGGGCCTTCTATCGTCGGATGATTTTCATGACCATCAAACACATGGACTCCATCGTCCAGCAGCGCTGTTCCTTCCGGCTTCATTCGACTTATATGAAGAATACTTTTAAACCCAATTCTACTTTTTGCAAAAGCACTTACTAGATAAGCCTGACCATCATCATCCCAAAATGGACAAGTATCAATCCACCCCTTTACTTTCTTAACTAAATGTAGGGGCGTCCATTCCCCAGCTGGATCATCTGCCGTACTCATAAAAATCCCTTCATCTGGCGCACCAAAAAACACCCAAAACTTTTCATTGTGATATCGAAGACTGGGTGCCCAAACCCCTTCGCCATGACGTGGTTTATCATAGCTTTCAAAAGGTAATGTTTCCGCAACATGATTGATAATTTTCCAGTTCACAAGATCAGTTGAATGCAAAATGGGTAAACAAGGCGACATATGAAAGCTGGATGAAACCATATAATAATCTTTACCAACACGAATAACGTCTGGGTCTGAGTAATCTGCATGTAAAATTGGGTTTTGAAACATTCCATTTTCTAAATCGGCTTGCCACACTCTTTGAACAGCAAGACTCTTCTTAGTTTCTGTCATGTATGATTCAACTCCACACAAGTTATTTAAATGTACGTTTACTGTTCTTCTGCATTCAAAGTTGAACATAACCATTCAAAAGATTGATTTCCACAAATTTCGTGACCACCTTCAAATAGATGCCATTTTACAAGGTGGTCAACATTACGTTCAGAGTAAATGCTTTTAATTTCTTTAATAGCCTTTTCTGTTTCTTTTACAGGAAATAGGTGATCCACTTTTCCTGACTCAATATATAACGGACGAGGTACCGTTAAGGCAATTAATTCAGGCATCTCTGCGTACTGCAGGATTCCCGGTATATAATTGTCCAAACAATGCCTTCTATTCATGATGCTTCCTTTGAAAGTGTTGGTATAGCCGGATATGGCAATTGCCTGTATCCGTTTATCAAGAATGGTTGTGAAGGCTGCAATAAGTCCCCCTCCGGATATTCCCATACAGCCGATGCGGGTAGAATCTATCTCCTCAAAAGCTTCCATAAAATCTAATACTCTTTGACATTCAAAAACACGGAGTCCTGCAAGCGTCTTACCAAAAAGGAGCAATTGGCTTGCCAATGAATAACAGGAATTATCAGAAGGAGATTGGCGCTTATCAATCGAATAAGTTCGTTCTCCAAAACCGATTAGTTCTGGTGCCATCACAACAAATCCACGCTTGACAAGTTGGATTGCAAAATCCTTATGTAACCCTGGATCACCATTTCGATCATTACCGGAAGGATCAAGACCGACAATATCTTTGTTCCCATATCCATGACCATGCAAAGCAAGGACCGCCGGGGCTTTTATCCCTTTCAGATTGTTTGGAACTAGGACAAACATCTGTAACCTAACACTTGGTAGTGTCGTAATTTCTATACTGTATCTTGTATATTGGTCATAAACCTTTTGTTCGATTATTGTGGGTTGAAGTGATACATCACTCGTAAAAGACCCAAGTAACTCTTGAAATTTTAAAGTTAATGACGATTGCCAATCTTCATCATAGGTTTTTCGATTCCTTTTTACTGTATCTTGATATAATTCATCCAAAAATTGATGGATTACCCACATGTTAATCCCTCCAATTCCTTTAAAACACAACTATAAAAAATTATAAATCTTGTTTTAAAACACTATTTGACTCGTAAACTTTCAGATAATTCTTGCTTGCCATTTGCGCTGCGGTACCATTAATATTTTTGTTTTCAACTTGGTTTAAAACGATTACTGGTGTGGACTCATGTTGGTTTCTCATTGAAAAATGATCAATCGTAACATGCTCACTTTCCTCCACTTGCAGTCCTGCACCTTGACGGGTTTCTACACGTACATGATGAATATCTAGATTTGAAATATACTTGCCGAAGATTCCCGCTCCTGCCATGACTAATTCTTCTTGAACCATGTCTGGCTCTCCACCTTTTTCATTACGGTCAAGAGTCATTTCAATTGTAGAATGATGGATGGATATATCTTTAACTGGTCGTTCTGGGAGGCCATAAATAAATCCTGCAGCTGCTCGACAGTTTTTAGCTGTAATATGACTAATTTGGATATGTTCAATTTCAGGTGTTTTTTCAGTGATTGGCTGCTTCTGAAGACTATTCACTGTCGGGTCGTTCTCATTCACACCATGGCGATAAAATGAATTGATTGCAATAGGACATAATACATCTTCCATATAAATATTATTCACGAGAATGTTTTTCACATAGCCGCCACGTTCACGATTTGTTTTAATCCGTACCCCCCGGTCTGTTCCAATAAATGTGCAGTTCGATATGGTTACATTCTTAATTCCACCGGACATTTCACTTCCAAGAACGATTCCGCCATGTCCATGGTGCATTGTGCAGTTCGTTACAACCACATTTTCTGTTGGCTTTCCTACTCTTCTTCCGTCTTTATTTATACCTGATTTTAAAACGAGGCAGTCATCGCCCACAGCAAAGTGGCAGTCTGAAACACGTACATTCGAACAAGAGTCAATGTCAAATCCGTCACCATTTGGTGTGTCTGCGGGATTTTCAAACGTTACATTATGAACAGTGACATGGTCGCAATAAACGAGATGTGTATTCCAAAATGGTGAATTTTTTAAAGTGACACCTTCTATTGTGACATGCTTACTGTTCATCAATTGTAATAATGGTGGACGTAAGAATTGTGAATCCCATTCGACTAAATTCGTATCAATCGGTTCCATTAAATCTTGATTAAGTCCGGCAATTCGTTCTGTTGTTACTGAGGAGTACGCTCTACTATTCTTACGAAGCTGTCTATTAATCAACCACCAAGCTTTCCCTTGCCCATCAAAGGCACCTTCCCCTTTAATTGTGACATTGTGAAGATGATCTCCATAAATTAATGGAGAATATCCATAGCACTCATAGCCTGACCAACGTGTTTTAACAGGTTGGTAACGATCAAAATCATCATAAAAACGGATTGTGGCACCTGCTTCTAAGTAAAGAGTGATATTACTTTTAAGTACGATTGGCCCTGTTAAATAAGTTCCAGCTGGCACATATACAGTTCCTCCACCATTTTTGACAGCCTGATTAATGGCTTGCGCAAAAATTTCTGTATGGTCCGTATGATTATCCCCAATCGCTCCTAGTTGTGTGATGTCTAAAAAAGCCATTCTATTCCCTCCAACAATGATTTGCTATTTCTCTTGTAATCTATTTTCAACGAGTTCATAAAACCTTCTAGATCCTTTTATTGGGATTACCTTTTTCCCAGCTAGCTTGTGTAACTGCAATCGGATCAAGGTAGTTTGAGTCCCGGCATTCATATCTCCTTCATATAAGCCCTTACCCAAATGAACAGCAACAGGCATATCTGGATAGAACTCGTCCGCTTTAACCTGTGCAACATTTGGTGCAGATGGTGAATGGTCAATCTCTCTTGAGAAACCACCATCAGGACGCTTTAGTTTTTCGATGTTATTAACTGTAATTTGGACAATTTCTTCAAGTTCGTGACTTGGAATCTCTACATTGATATAGGACAACAAATCGATAGGATTCCTGATGTAGCACATATCTTTTACTGTTTCCGTACGTAAACAGTGAAGGATGCTTTGGTACATTTTCTCAACCCTTGGCATTGGTAATCCGAATTTATGATAGAATGTATGAAGCTTAAACGTCCCAGAAATACGAACGTACATGCTACCTTCTCCCCAAAGACCTGTTTGTGGATCTTGAATGCTTTCTAAGTACTTTGCCGCAATTTGAATCATTTTTTCCTGTTTTTCTTGCTCCATCTGCCCGATGTACATGCATGATGAAGCTAATAAATCGCAGCCACGCCAACTATTTACTAAACTAATACTCTTCCACTTTTTTAGATATTCTTCTTCTGATTTTACATAATGGGGGGCTTGATTAAGTTCAACAGGTGATGGATATAAAGGTGAACCACCTAAACGATCTAATGAGTTAACAGAATAATTGAAGGCTCTGCTCACCATTACTTCATCATCTTTCATATGTGGGTTTTCATCTAGAAAATAACCTGTTTCAGGGTCTTGTTTATTTTGAAAAAAAGAAACAAATTTTGCCCGTAATTCTACGGGCATTTTAGTCAATAATTCATTTCTCGATAAAATGTTTAAGGCTTGGGCAGTTGATTCGATATCAGGAGTAAAGGAGCTATCAGATATAGAGCTTTTTGCATAATAAAACCCTCCTGTAATCGGATCATATTGGCCTGCCAACCATTCAAAAAATCCTTCAAATAGAGAATCTAATTTCTCAAAAGAATCGGTTAAATTCATTTACAGCTCACCTTCATATTAAATTTTTATATTGGCTGTTTTCGAAACTTTGTTGTTTTTAAGCCTGATTGCGCGAAGGGACATAATAAATATTGGCCTTCCTGTGATTTCAGCGGATGGTACGAGACTCCTTCGGAATAGCGAGCCAAGCGAGACCCCGCAGTGAAGCGAGGAGGCTTGCGGATCACCCTCGGAAAGTGAGTGCCAGGAGCGGAAATCACCCTATGTTTTAAAATCAACAATCTTTTAGAATTTATATTAATACTTCTACCAAACTACTCCTTCATTGAGCCAAGCATAGCTCCCTTTGTGAAGTATTTTTGTAGGAACGGATAAACCATTAATACCGGGATTGTCGCTACAACAATAACGGCCATCTTGATTGTAATATCTGGCGGTGGGATATTTGTAAATTCGGAGCTATCATAGCTGAGTCCACTCGCGAGAACAACGATCTGTCTTAGTAAGACTTGAATTGGCCATTTGGCTGCATCATTGATATATAGGATTGCATGCATATACGTGTTCCAGTATGCAACGGCATAGAATAAAGACACAGTTGCAAGGGCCGGCTTTGAGATTGGCATAACAATTCTAAATAGGACCCCAAAGTCGTTACAGCCATCAATTTTAGCTGACTCGATTAAACCTTCTGGTAATCCCATGATAAAGCTTCGTAAAATAATCATGTTAAAAACGTTGATGGTGACCGGTACGATTAATGCTGCATAGCTATCTAGTAAACCCGTGTTTTTAACAATTAAGAAAGTCGGAATCATACCACCACTAAATAACATAGTGAATACGAATAAGAACAAGATTTGTCTTCTACCGATTAGGTCCTTACGAGATAACCCATAAGCTGTTAATAATGAAATGAACATACTCCATAATGTACCTATGAGTGTCACTCCAATTGAAACGAATAATGCCTTAAAGATTGTATTTGTTGAGAAAATATACTTATAGGCATCTAAACTAAATACAGTTGGAAACAAGACAAAACGCTTATCTGCTAACTCTGCACTAGTAGTAAACGAAGCTGCAATAACATGTATAAATGGTAGAACCATTGTAAGTGCAATCAATACAAGTAATAAATGATTTCCTAAACGGAAAATGCGGCTGCCGAGTTGTTTTTCTCCGACCATTCTCTCACTCCCTTTCCTCTTTCTAATAGATACCTTCTTCCCCAAATTTCTTTGCCATTCTGTTTGCAAAGACAACAAGGATTAAACCAACTAGCCCTTTAAATAAACCGACAGCTGTACTGTAGCTATATTGGCCCTGTAATAATCCAGTTACATATACATACGTATCAAAAATCTCAGCAACGTTTCGGTTTGAAGCATTTAATAATAGATAGACATGCTCAAATCCAAGCTCTAACACATCTCCGATTTTTAGGATAAGAAGCACAATGATAACTGGTCGAATTGCCGGTAATGTAATATGCCAGATTTGACGTAATTTACTTGCTCCGTCCATTTTCGCAGCTTCATATAATCCAGGATCTACCCCGGAGATAGCAGCTAAATAGATGATTGTTCCCCATCCAGCACTTTGCCATACAACTTGAGTAATATAAATAGGTCTGAACCAATCCGAGTTCATTAAGAAGTTAATTTTATTCATCCCTAGACTCACTAATAATTCATTGATTAATCCACCGTCCATTGTTAATAGAACAAAGCTGATTGAAACAATAATGACCCAACTCATAAAGTGGGGAATATAGATTAGTGACTGAATCGTTCTTTTAAAGAAAAGATTTTTTACCTCATTAAGCATTAAAGCTAGAATAATCGGAATTGGAAACGCTATAAAAATATGCAATCCAAAAAGGACAAGTGTATTTCTTAATATCATCCAAAAATCCGAATCTGAGAACAAACGAATAAAGTGTTCAAACCCTACCCATTCACTTCCCAAAATTCCTTGATATGGTTTGTAATTCTGAAATGAGATCACAAGGCCTAACATAGGAACATATTTGTAAATAAGTAAATACAGCAAACCTGGTAGAATCATCAAATATAATAGTTTATTTTTAAATATGCGCCTTTTTATTTCGGCTTTAAAACTTCGTTGCAAATCAGATCTAACAGTTGTCTTTTGTGTCGTTAGTTCGGTTTGACTGCTTTGTTCAATAACTATTTCTGATTTCACCCTCATCTTCCTTTCATCTTTAATTTGTAATCTTTTACGTATTTGCTATAAAGGTTTGTGAAGCAAATACAATAGGAGTTTTTGATGTTACCGATATGAAAAAAACCTTATACTTTTATTTTGTAAATCTTTTTATATATCGTAAATAATCAAAGTTTCATATACTCAGTACATTGTGGTAGTTTAGAAGACTTTGACGGTTTATCTTAGATTATGATTATATCTACCACTACTGTTTTTCGTAATAAAAGAGTGTTTATTTGCTACCAAATACGGGATGAGCCACTGCACTACCGCTATTGCAAAAAGCACGAATGGAATACTTTCAGCTTCAATGCCATTTACAAAAGTTAAGAAAATGATTATCCCAAAACCTCTCCCTAAATTAATAATGGTTTCTCGTAATACTACGGCCTCTGTCCTGAAATTCGATTTTAACGGAAGCTGTCCGATCATGTTATAGTAAAAAGCTTCATATGCATTCCCCTGCAAAGGCTTAAAAATGGAATAAATGGACATAAACAAAATAACCGTTAATGCAGATAAATCAGCTAGTAAAAAAACGCAAGACAATGTAAAACCAGCGGCTGAAAGGAGCAAATACTTTACAGTCCCTTCCGACTGTGCGAATCTTGAAATAAAATAGCTTGAAATAATTGACAACGACAGGAATAAAATATTTAAATTAGCCACTGTCTGTTCTTTTAGAAAGATTTCATATAATAAAATGGATGGAATAAACGATAAAATTCCGTGTGGAAACCCTAAAATAAACCAACCAACCATTGACTTCTTAAACACTGGTTCCCTTTTTAAGATTAAGGGGAGGTACTTCATATAATAGGATGTATGATGGTTCTCTTCTTTTTTCAACTTCATGCTTCCAATTGCTGCAATTGCAAACATCACGAAAGCAGCACCGAAAACGATCATATACCCTTGGAATCCTGAGTATAAGCCAATGATAAATCCAGCAATCGCTGGTCCTGATAGATTTGTACCATTCATTACAATTGTATTTAACCCTAACACCCGAAGACGATTTTGATCTGTTGACACTTCATGGACGATTGTGAAATAACCTAACCAATATAAGGCTTGCGAAATTCCTTTCATGATGGCAAATCCAATATAAAATGTCACGATTTCTTCTTGGGCAAGTAAAATAAAAAGATAGAAGAGGGCCGTAATAAAAATCCCTAATCGATATGCAAGCAGTTTTCCTTTCCGCTTTGCGAATTTACCAATCGAAAATGTTGTAATAGCCTGGGCAAGAAGAGCTACCAAATTGAAAACAGCATTTATAAACAAGCTATTGGTTAATCTCCATAGATAAATATTGAGAAAGATAAGTGACATCGAATTTCCAAATTGGTAAATAGCATGGTTTACAAGAGAAATGACTGCTTGCTGATTTAATCTTTTTTCCTTTTCAATACGTAACATACGTACACTTCCCTGAGATACAATTTCGTTATTTTCGATTGATATGAATAAATAAAAGGCTGTAAAGCACAGCCTTTTATTTGTTAAAGTCAAAGATTAATAGATTATTTAGACTTCTTATAGGACTCGTTAAATTCCTTAATTACATCGTCTCCACCAGACTTTTTCCAATCATTAATTATTTTTTCAAAGCCTGCTTTATCAAGATCGCCTAAGATATATTGATAGGTAGCGTCTGTAATTTTTTGGTTAAGAAGTTCACCTTTTTCTGCAAATGTCGCAGAGTCAAGTGCAACTGTTGGGTCATGAATTAAGTAATTTTCATTATCAAGGATTAATTTTTCTGCCTTTTCCTTGGCAGGTAATGTAAATACTCCATCATATCTACCGTTTGTTTTGATTTCACCAATTTCAAGTGCCTGATATGGCTTCACATCACGATTCGTTAAATCTTGATCCTCAGATGCTAATGCTCTGCCATCTTGTACTTCATAGTGCTCGCCTTCTATTCCCCAGAAAATAAGGTTAGACAGTTCAGGAGTCATTAATTTATCAAAGAAACCAAGAATGCCTTTTAACTGTTCTTCCGTTTTTACAGCCGATTTCGGGAATAACACAACGTTACCGTAACCTGGGATTGCCCACACTCCAAAGTCATTATTTGGTCCATGAATGTTATTCTGCACATCATATTCAATATCAGGGTTTAATTGAACCGCATCCTTATGAAGGCTTACAACGTCAGCCATTGAACCAATATACATTCCAGCAGTACCATTCTTGAAGAACGCTTGTTGATCTTCTTTACTTGTTACTGGGAAGTCTTGGTTAATATACCCATTGTCACGAAGTTCTTTAAAGAAATCCATTGTGTCGTAAAACTCGTCAAACATAAATCTTGGTTGTAATTCACCATTTTTTTCACCCCATTGATTTGGAGTTCCAAACCATGATGCTACTGTATCAAATGCACCATAAGCTAAATCAGCGCGATCAGTAAGACCAAATGTATCATTTTTCCCGTTTCCATCTGGATCCTGTTCAGTAAAGGCTTTAGCCATTTCATAGATATCTTCAGTTGTTTCAGGAGTTCCTAACCCCAATTTATCTGCCCAGTCTTTTCTATAAATTAACCCTTGACGAGATAATGGTCTACCTTGGTATAAGGAATAGATTTTGCCATCAACCGCTGTGTTTGCTAAGATTTGCTCATTCAATTTGCTTAGATTAGGAAACTCATCTAAATAAGGTCCGATTTCCCAGAACTGTTCATCACGAATGGCTTCTTTAAATTGAATAAAAGTTGTTTGGTTTTTCAAGAATACCGCTTCTGGTAATGTTTCTGTTGCAAAAGCTGTATTCAGCTTTTCCTCATAGCTTGTATCTGGTGTCCACTGAATGGTTAGATCAACACCTGTTTTTTCCTCTAACAGCTTTTCAATCTTGTCAGATGGAACTTCAGGTGTGTGAAGGTTAGCCATAATCGTAAAGCTAACTTTCTCTTCCTTTTGTTCTTTTGGCTTGTCTGAATTTTTATTTCCTGAAGCGCTTTCATTCGAACAAGCAGCAAGTCCACCTACCCCTATCATTAAGGCAAGGGATAAGCCTAAAAACTTTTTACTTTTCTTCAATGTTATTCCCCCTATTTATTTAATTTTGGTGCATCTTAAATTTATCTCCACGATATGATGATGTGAATAATCAAATTCTCACATATCCTTTTAATTCAACTGTTTAAAAGCGCTTTCAATAGCACTTATAAGAAAATGATTATTATATTTACAAAAGCTTTATAAGCTTCAGTTAAACAAACGGTGAAAGCAAGCAAGTTGCCCTCACCGTTATCATTTGATTTTACTTATTTAGTTTTTGATAAGCATCATTAAACTCTTTAATGACGTCATCCCCACCAGACTTCTTCCAATCTTCAATTGCATTTTTAAATCCAGCTTTATCTAAATCTCCAAGAATGTATTGATAAGTTGCATCATTAATTTTCTGGTTCAAGAGTTCTCCTCTTTCCGCAAATGTTGCAGAATCCAGCGGAACAGTTGGGTCATGTATTAAGTAGTTTTCATTATCTTCAATTAATTTTTCAGCCTTTTCCTTAGCAGGCAATGTAAATAAACCTTCATATCTACCATTTGTCTTAGGTTCTCCGATTTCTAGTGACTGATAGGGTTTTACTTCTCTCGTTGTCAAATCAGTATCTTCTGAAGTAAGTGCTCTACCCTCTTGAACCGTATAATGTTCCCCTTCAATTCCCCAGAAAATTAAGTTCGCAATTTCTGGAGTTGCTAGTTTATCAAAGAAACTAAGGATTTCTTTTAATTGTTCTTCGGATTTAACAGCTGACTTTGGGAATAATACGACATTCCCATAACCAGGAATCGCCCAAATACCATATTCACCATTAGGTCCTTTGATTTTATTTTGTACATCAAACTCAATATCTGGATTAAGGGTTACCGCATCCTTATGAAGACTTACTACATCGGCCATTGAGCCAATATACATACCAGCCGTTCCGTTCTTGAAGAATGCTTGTTGATCTTCCTTACTTGTTACAGGGAAGTCCTGGTTGATATATCCTTTATCGCGCAACTTTTTAAGATAATCCATGGAGTCCATATACTCTTCAAACATAAACTCTGGAAGAAGTTGTCCATCTTTTTCACCCCAACCATTTGGAGTTCCGAACCATGATGCTACCGTTTTGAATGCACCATAGGAAAGGTCTGCACGGTCGGTAATTCCAAAAGTATCATCCTTGCCGTTACCATCGGGATCATCTTCTGTAAATGCTCTAGCCATTTCATACACATCATCAATTGATGTCGGAGCCTCTAACCCCAAATTTTCCGCCCAATCTTTACGATATATGAGACCTTGCCTTGATAATGGTCTACCTTGGTATAACGAATAAATTTTGCCATCGACTGCTGTGTTTTCAATAATTTGTTCATTTAACTTGCTCAGATTCGGGTATTCGCTTAAATAAGGTCCAATTTCCCAGAACTGGTCATCGCGAATGGCTTCTTTAAATTGAATAAAAGTTGTTTGGTTCTTTAAAAATACTGCTTCTGGTAGGGTTTCTGTAGCAAATGCTGTGTTTAATTTTTCCTCATAGCTCGTATCTGGTGTCCATTGAATTGTAAGATCCACACCTGTCTTTTCTTCAAGTAGCTTTTCAATTTTATCAGATGGAATTTCCGGAGTATAAAGATTTGCCATAATCGTAAAACTTGGCTTCCCATTTGAATCTACTTTGGTAGAAGCATTAAAGCCTGAGCAGCCAGCAAGTCCACTAACTCCAAGCAATAATGCAAGGGATATCCCTAAAAGTTTCTTTTTACTATTCCTCAAAACTAATACCTCCAATAATTATTCTTTATTACCTCCTAATCTAGTTGACTTTCAAAGTTTCGTAAATAATCAAAATCTTAGCTACCCTCATTATACAAGGGTTTATTAATGTTTACGAGATTGGATTGTAAGATAGTGATTACTTATTTATCGTATAAAAATATTATTCCAGTCTAAAAATTTCATTTTTAAAAAATAAAAAAGTAGCCACAAGTTGTTCATTTGTGGCTACTTTTTATGCATTATTCCATTTCTTTAAAAGCCAAATCTGCTAGCTTAGCAATTGTCATATCGTCCATTGGTGGGTTATGAAGCCCAGCCCTCACATCGCGATAGTACCGTTGTAGTGGATTTGATTTTTGCAGACTTTTTGCACCGACAATTCGCATCGCTTTATCAACTACAGAAAGTGCACTATTTGTAGCAATATATTTGGCAAGACCTAATTCCGGTCCAAGTTGACTGCGGTCAACAGTGCGATCCCATTTGTCAGCAATTGAGTATAGTACATGACGAGCCTGCAACAGCTCAGCTTCCATTTCCCCAACGACTCGCCCGACATTAGGTATCGTTCTTATTGGTCCCTTTATACTATTTGGTGAGTATTCATTTGCAAATTTTACAGCATAATTTCTGGCTGCTATTGCAATTCCCAGGTAACATGCTGGGATGTGTAGCATCCATCCACTTGGCATTGCTTTTATTTCAGGCGTTAAAATTTCAACTAAATCATTTTCTTCTAGTTCTACATTCGTAAGAACCAAATCATGGCTTCCTGTTCCTCTCATTGAAATGGTATTCCATGTTTCTTCTATCGTAACTCCAGCTTTTGAGCGTTCGACCAAAAACTCACCTACTTGATCTGTCTCTTCTATCGAAGCAATGACACCGATATAATCAAGTACAGGAACCATGGTAGTAAAGGTTTTTCTTCCGGATAGAATCCACTTTTCCCCTTCTTTTTTGGCAGTTGTTTGAGGTTTTCCTCCTCTAGTAGGGCTGCCCGTTTGGGGTTCTGTTGCAGCACGATTGTATAAGGCACCTTCTAAAACCTTGTTTGCATAAGATGAAAGTTTTTCTTCGTTCCATCGGTGCTTCTCAAATAAATCCATGGTTGCACCAAGATGCCATCCGATTGACAAAGCGGTTGAGCCATCCCCAACAGCAAGTGTTTCTTGCAGCAATACAAGGTCATACAAGGACAGCCCCTCTTTCCCACCATATTCCTTTGGTACAGAAAGACTTGTATATCCTGATCTTTTTAAATCCTCTATATTTAATATAGGAAATTCTCCTGTTTCATCATACTCCTGTGCTCTCTCATTAAATCTCTCCGCTAATTCGCTAGCCATCTTATATAAATGCTTTTGTTTCTCTGTTTTTATAAATGATATAGGCATTTTCACCTCTCCTTTTTCGAATACTCCTAACTAATTCAATACGTATATTATACTATTCCTATTTGAATAATTAAAAATAAATGCGCAAACCTGAGGATGTGACACTTCATGGGTTCATGATTATTCAATGTTAAAAGAAAAAAACTAGACAAAACAGGTACTGTTTTATCTAGTTCTTCGATTAATCATTATCGTTCGTATCCTCATCACGATGCTTTTTATGATGATGCATTGGGATATATCCATGTTCTTTTATCTTTTGGTAATGATCTTCCAACCAATTCAGCTTTTTATCGGCTTTCTCTTTTGAAAGAACACCATATTCAACGTATTTGTTAATAATCGCTTTCTTTGTTTCGAGGAGTTCAAGATACAGTTTATCGAGCTCTTGTTTCTGTTGATCTGTAAGCTCTACTTTTGGCCTTTCTTCATTCTTCTCCATTTCAGCATTTGCTTGGATTCCTCCTAAAAGAAAGAAACTTAAAAGTAATACTAAACCAGTCATTCTTTTCATGTAAATACTTCCTTTCCATGTTATGACAACTTGTTGTTAGTATCCATTAATATCCAATTTTTATACATTCGCTAAAAAGGTGACCATAATGGCCACCTTTGTCTAAGATGCTTTTTGCTTTTCTTGTATCGATTGTGCTTTTGTTTTCTTCATCTTTGATCCAATAAACACAACAGCAATAATGACTAGTGCTTCAAATGCATATCTGAACCACGGATTATCAAAGAAATCCTGTAGAAATGGTTCTCCTACAATCATTTTTGATGCTGTCCAGGCAAGTATTGCTGCACCGATTGTAACAATGATTGGAAAACGATCTATTAATTTAATAAACAGCGTACTTCCCCAAACCATGATTGGGACAGATATGATTAGCCCTGTAATGACCAAAACAAAACTTCCATGGGCAGCACCTGCAACTCCAAGAACGTTATCAAGTCCCATTAAGGCATCGGCTACAATAATCGTACGAACCGCGGCACCAAAAGAGCCTTTGGCCTCTATTTCATGATCCTCTTGTTCATCTGTGAGGAGCTTAAAAGCTATCCAAATGAGGAGAATTCCTCCAACAAGGTGTAATCCAGGTATCTCGAGAAGCCATACTACAGCTAAGGTAGCAGCAGCACGAATGATAATGGCTCCTAACGTTCCCCAGATAATGGCTCGTTTTTGTTGGTTCTTCGGTAAATTTCTTGCGGCTAATCCAATGACTATCGCATTATCGCCCGCTAAGACGAGATCAATTACTACAATTGCAAGTAGAGCTGAAAAAAACTCTCCTGAAAACAATTCCATAAGTAATTCACCTCAAAAATAGGTTTCCCCAAATTACATTTATCTTTTAAGATATTGTTCATTAAATATTGGTATCATAATTGGAAATATATATTATAATCGTTACAACGATTCTTTATTACAACATATAGTACTAGTAGAAAAGTTTTATTTTTCCTAGAAGAAACGGGGAGTATAAATGAAGAAGTTAATTCCATTTGGTTACTTTGCTTCGATTGTTTTAATTTTATCTGGTGTCCTTTACTTTTTTGCTGCAAATTGGCCAGAATTTACTCGTTTTGAAAAAGTGGGTCTTGCAGTGGCTGCGATTGTTTTGTTTTATCTGTTATCAGTACTTTCCTCAAAACTCATTTCACATCAAGTATTTTTAGGAAAATGGTTATTGGTTGCAGGTGCAATTTCCTTTGGTTTATGTGTTGCATTAATTGGTCAAATTTATAACTCTCATGCAGATAGTTATGTACTATTTCTTATTTGGCTAATACCTGCGTTTTTGCTTGCAATTTGCACACGGTATGCACCTTTGTCTATTTTAAGCTTTGTGCTTTTTCACCTTGCTTATTGGTTCTATATGAATCCCTCATCATACTTCGTCGTCCGCACAGATTTTCAAGAGTGGCTCATATATCTCATCATTGCTGTTATTAATTTCATCTTATTTTTGCTAACCTTTACGCGATTTTTAGCTAATCATTCAATTCGTTATATGTCCTATACAATGACACATGCGATGTTAATTGGAATGAGTATTTTTGAACTTTATGAACCATATAGTGGTTGGACGAATGTATTGTATCTGGCATTTGCCTCCATATCTTATTTCTATCTGGTTACAAAAAAAATTGATAAGTATATTTCAATCATCTTATTCACAATGGTTAGTATATACGTATGTACGAAAATCATTGAAATCCCATTTTTATTTGAAGATGCAATTGGCTATCTTGGATTACAAATAATCGGATCCATAGTATCAATTGCCTTGATAATTGGTGGGGTTCTGCTCGCAAGACATTTATCGGCGAAACACACAGAGACTCCAGTGAGTCAGGCAATTAAAGGTATCTTAATTGTAATTGTCACACTTATAGGGTCCTTTATGTTTTCGATAAGTTTTGGAGGAGTCCTTTTCCTGTTATTTTCTAGTTTTTATCCAACTGTCATTCTGAGTGTACTATTCATTAGTGTAGGTTTATTTGTAAAAAAGCTGGGACCCTATGTCCGGAACACATTGCTATTTATCGGTTTTTTCTCTGGTTTACTTGAGGCATTTTTCCTCTCAACATCCATTACGATTTTCTTTTTAATCGTATCGGCCGTGGTCACCATCATCGTGAAGGATGGAATCATTCGATTTTTAAGCTATACAACAATCATTGGTTGTTCCTTGAATCTATGCTTAGATGCATGGGGCCAATGGGTCCACTTAGAGTATGTGTTGATAGGTTTTGCTCTGTTTAACGGAATGATCCATTATTTCGTTCGCTCAAATCCTAATTTAAAAAGAATTAGTTCATTCTATACTTTGCTGTTCTTCTATTCACTAACCTTTTTGGATAATTTGTTATGGCAGGAGATTTTATATAGTCTGGTGTTCTTCGTCATTACGACAACACTCGTTCTTTTCTATTCACGCAATGTTGATGTATTTATGTTTCGAATGACACTTGTATTCTGGATTGCGTTATTTATTTCAACTTATTATGATTTGGTTTGGTCACTTGTCCACAAATCACTTTCACTTCTGGTTATCGGATTTGTCTTCTTTGCAATCACTCAAATCTTTGATCGAAGGTCTGGTGTAAAAGGCATTCATAATGAAATAGTCTTTACGAAGAAGCAGTGGGGGCTGATTGGACTTATACTCCTTCTCCAATTAAGTTTTGTCGGTTACCAAATAGGAAGCAATGAATCACTTTTGAAGAATGGAAAAGAAATCACACTCAAATTGGCACCAGTTGACCCACGCTCCATGCTTCAGGGGGATTATGTAATCTTACGTTATGATATTGCCCAAGTTCCTGAACTAACAAATGTCCATTCTGGAAATCGGGTTTACATCCTGGCTAAAAAAGATCAGGATGGCGTTTATCAACGTGAGAAAATACTTACCTCCATTGACCCTAACAACTATCAACTTGCTGAAGATGAGGTTCTGATTGCGGGTAAATATAATGGTTATGACGGGGTCATCCTTGGGATTGAAAGCTATTTTGTAAAAGAAGGAACTGGGTTAGACCTTCAGCGTGATGCCAAACATGCAAAAGTAAGAGTTTCGAAAAACGGAAATGCATTGTTAGAAACCATTTATTAAGGAGGGCTACTTGCCTCCTTTTTTTATGAAATGCAAAAAAAATCTAAATAGTCATGATATAATTTATTCGTACTACAAAGAGGGGAGAATCGAAAAATGTTACATAACCTATATAATGCTTTAGAAAATAAGTACACTGAAATGGTTGATATTCGCCGTTATTTACATCAACACCCAGAAGTTTCTTTTAAGGAATATAAAACAGCTGAATACATTGCAAATTACTATAAAAACCTGGGTGTAGAGGTTCGCACAAATGTTGGAGGCAATGGAGTTGTTGCAAAGATTCACGGTAACAAGCCAGGTCCAACTGTTGCACTACGCGCCGATTTTGATGCACTTCCAATTCAAGATGAAAAGGATGTACCATACAAATCGACAGTTCCTGGCGTTATGCATGCGTGTGGCCATGATGGGCATACCTCTACATTGCTTGTGTTGGCGAAAACACTTCATGAAATGAAGGATCAACTTGCAGGAAATGTTGTTCTCATTCACCAACATGCGGAAGAATTCGCTCCAGGCGGCGCGATAGCGATGATTGAGGATGGCTGTCTTGAAGGTGTAGACGTCATTTTTGGAACCCATTTATGGGCAACTACCCCTACAGGTTCAATTGAATACCGTGTAGGTCCAATTATGGCTGCAGCAGACCGGTTTGAAATTAAGGTTCAAGGGTCAGGTGGACACGGTGCGCATCCACATACAACAAAGGATGCAATTGTGATTGGATCCCAACTTGTCATGAATTTACAGCAAATTGTGAGTAGACGTGTTGATCCGATTGAATCTGCAGTTGTAACCCTTGGTTCATTCGTAGCAGAAAATCCTTTTAACGTGATTGCAGACTCCGCAAAACTTGAGGGTACTGTACGAACATTTAGTGAGGATGTACGAAGTCAAATTGAGACAGAAATTGAACGAATTGTAAAAGGAACTTGTATCGCATCTGATTGTTCTTACACATATGCCTATCACCGAGGCTATCCTGCTGTCGTTAATCATAAAGAACAAACGGATTTCCTTGTGGAAGTAGCGGAGAATGTGCCAGGTGTTGTGCAAGTAATTGAAACTGCACCTCAAATGGGTGGTGAGGACTTCGCCTATTATTTACAGCATGTTCCAGGAAGCTTTTTCTTTACAGGGGCAATGCCAGTAAATGAATCTAAAGCCTATCCACATCACCATCCTAAATTTGATATAGATGAAAAGGCAATGCTGATTGCTGCAAAAACATTGGGTACTGCAACCTTAAAATACTTATCAATAGAAAAATCTAAGGAAGCTAAGGTTTAAAAAGGGCTTGCAGAACAATGCTGGCGACTTTTGCCTGAAGGCATGTACCGCTAATCGCTTCTTGCGTACATTCTTACTGTTTTTCGAATCATGCATGTACTGCTTATACAATCTTGTCAAAAGTCTAAAAACAAAACGCAAGAATGTTGTTGTTACAGCATTCTTGCGTTTTCATTTAGTTGCTCTCTTTTAATATTCGCAATCGATAACAATTTTTCGAGGTTTCACCTAAATGATCCAGAAGATTGTAGTTGGCATAAGCTCCAACGACAGCACCGATACCTGGTAGGAGTTGAAGCATTTTTACAAAATCAATATACTCCCGATACTCTTGTTGAAAAACTCGCCAATCCAATTCCACGAATCGCTGCTTTTCGTCCTCCCAATTCTCAATCACTTGTAAGGTTTTCTTTTTATGCTCATCACTTGAAAAAGCGAGCTGAAACACCTGCAACAAGAAAAGGCGTTCCTCATAGTTTTTTGTATCAAATCCATGAATAGCTGCCACTTCAAACAAGAATTTCATTTTTATTGATAATAGTAATGGGAAATCAGCTAACGATAATAGAAATCCTCCTGCACCAGTACCAGCTCCCTCTGCTGCGGCAGTACGTCGATAAACGGTTAGCTTATCTTCAATCAGTTTCTCTTTAACCTGTAATGTCATCCCTTGAGGATAGTTTCCCTTCGTTGTATATTCGGAACCAACCAATGTTGCCTGAACCATTTTTTTAATACTTTCCGTAATGATCGTATGAGCTTTTTCAGGTATCATTTCATTTACTTTTGCTTGTGCTTTTTTCGATACACGCTGGAGCATATTTGACTTTTTAATTAGCTTTTTGCGCCATTGAAATAATTCCTCTTCTACCGTTACCATATACGAATCGTTCATGCACCTCTACCCTTCTTTTCGTTTAGTATTTCTACGTGAACCCAAAGGAAAAGGTTTCATTTATCCATACATGCGATCAAGCTTACGTACTTTCCCTTTTGTATAAACAAACACAAATAGATAAACAAACAGTAAACCTACTACTAAGAAAGTGAACGCTGTTGTGATTTCAGCAGTTAGAAACAAAAGTATGGTAAATAAAATAGACTGAACAACAAGTAGCTGGAATAATAGCTGTAAATAGGAGGCAAACTTTGCAGCTTCACTTACAGGGTATAATCGCACCCAAATCTTCAAGCTATGATGTCTCCATAAAGTGATAAGCTGATAGCCTGTTAAATAAAGAAATAAAATCATAGCAAATGCTTTTCCATATTGAAATGGAACGAAATAAATGATCAATCCACCAATAATCGTCAGCCTCACATAAATTCCTAAATAGTCACTTGTACGCAAAAAGGTACGTGTATAAAGGTAACGAAACGTATTTTTCTTGGAGTACGAAATAAACCCTGTCACCCAGTTAAGCCATGGTCTCTTTTTCACTCGTTCCTTTAACTTAGGAACATCAGTGAATAAATTTGCAATTCGGTAAAAGGACAGCATTCGTTTCGATTCTAATTCGATTAAAGTATTCCATTTTACCGCTTTATTTTCAACTGACTTATGAAAATAAAGGATTAATCCAATCATGATGACCGCAACACCTGCGATAACAAGGATCGACGCACCGGAAAAGAGAAAATACATCAATACGATATTTAAAATAAGGCGAATCACGATATCGGTATAATAGGTTGAGCTTTCCGTGTAATATTGCGTAAACCACGTCATTAGAAGATTCCATGCTTTACATAACAAGACAATCACGAAAATCCCTGCTAAAGACGAAAAGGTTTTATCCGTAACAGCAAGATACAATGGGGCTGCAACCGCAAATACAATTAACAATAAATAAATTTGAGAAAACAGACTATACCAAAATGCCTTCTGAAAATAAGGAGTTAGCTTCTTTTCAATGGGCAATAAAAACACAAGGTCAGGCTCTTTAACCAAGGTTTGGATACGACTATTTGTTAAAATGAACCCTAGAAGAAGCGCAATAATGATGGCATATGGAAAATCCTTTGGAACACCCTGCAGCCAATAATTATAATAATACGCTCCTCCCCCACCTAAAAATAGAAGGGCAATTAATAAATGGTCATTTAACATATAGCGTAAGTAACGGCTTATTTCTTTAAAATGTTGGGTTTGACGCTTACTCCATAATTCTTTGATATCAATCATGTTCTTCTTCCTTTGTTAGGCTGATATAAATATCATCAAGTGTGGCGTTCTCCATTTTAAATTGCTGTCTAAGGTCCTCTAAGGTTCCAGAGGCCTTTACCTTCCCGTTATGTAAAATAATAAAAGAATCACAGTACCTTTCAGCCGTCGCGAGAATATGGGTTGACATTAAAATACCTGCACCTTGATTTTTCATTTTGTTCATTAATTCTAATAATGATTGGATACCTAGTGGATCCAATCCAACAAATGGTTCATCAATGATGTAAAGGTCCGGTTCCACCAGAAAGGCACACATAATCATCACCTTTTGCTTCATTCCCTTTGAGAAATGAGATGGGAAGAATTTTACCTTTTTTTCCATTCGAAATTCTTTTAATAAAGGTTGTACCCTTTCTTCGAACACTTTCTTGTCAATCCCATAGGCCATTGCGGTTAATTCTAAATGTTCGTAAAGGGTTAATTCATCATAAAGAATCGGTGTTTCAGGAATAAAACTAAGCATGGAACGATAAGCTTCCATATCCTCTTGGATTGTGTTTCCGTTGATTTGGATGGATCCTTTTTTCGGCTCCATCAGACCAATAATATGTTTGATGGTCGTACTTTTCCCCGCACCGTTTAATCCGATTAATCCCACAATCTCATTTTGTTTGACTTGGAAGGAAACATCTTTTAAAACTGGATTTTGCGTATATCCACCTGTTAGATTTTTTATCTCTAATAGTGCCATGGAAAGCTCCCTTCTTACCCGTATTACGTATTTTTCGTTGTCTAGCTCCAGGCGCCATTGGCTTGAGGTCTTAAGCCAATCGCTTCGGAAGGCATAAAAGCACCTTCTGTCAGCGCTCGATTTAAGCTTGACTTGGACAGGAAGTGCTGACATCGACGTTCGCTACAAGACGTGGCGGCAGTTAGTCGATGTTCCGCTATTCAGGCGCCTTGCACTTTTCTTTTAATCATATCAAAAATTGCCTTTTTTACATAGTTAAAAAGTTTGTATATATAACCATGAAAAAGCCATACTAATTTTTGAAGAGGGCAAGAAAAAAAGCCTTGATGTTAATCATCTACCTGGAATGAGGTGTTTGTTAAAGACAATATCCTTGTTTTAGACGACAGCTTTTTAAACCTGTTATAAGGGGATGGTTACTTTGGGAAATGTGAGAGAAAGTGAGTTCGAAACAAATTACCACTAATAACAAAATAACAATATTTTGTAAATGAGGTGTTTGTTAAAGGCTACCTAGTCGAAATATAAGTCGTAAAAAAACTTATATACAAAAGACAAGGGGATGGTCCGCTTGAACCACGAAATTGACTCACTCCATTAGATAAAGACTTTCATTCCTAAAAAAATGAGGTGTTTATCAAAGATACCGTAAACCTTTTAACTTAAGCCTTCTTCAAGAACAGGATGCATCCGTTGCGATCGCATCCTGTTTCTTTTTTGAAATTGGGTATGAAAATTTTTACATCTATAGAACCTGTGATAAAATATGAGGTATTAAGTGAAATTTGAAAGGAATGGACATAAATGAGTGATTGTATTTTTTGTAAGATTATTAATGGGGATATTCCAAGTGCAAAAGTATTTGAAAACGAACATGTATATGCATTCTTAGATATCAGCCAAGTTTCAAAAGGACATACACTTGTCGTCCCAAAAGTACATAAGGAAAACGTTTTTGAACTAACGCCTGAAATCGCCCAACACATTTTTGAAGCCGTACCATCCATTGCAAATGCAATCAAAACAGAATTCAATCCGATCGGAATGAATCTTTTACAAAATAATGGTGAACAAGCTGGACAATCTGTTTTCCACTTTCACCTCCACCTCATTCCACGTTACGGAAAAGGCGATGGATTTGGCATCGTATGGAAGTCACATGAAAATCAATATACAGGTGAGGATTTACAGAATATCGCTTCAACTATATCAAAAGCAATCCAAAATTAATCTTTACAGACAGGACTTTTTAGGTCTTGTCTTTTTTATTGCTATGTTAGCGTTTTCTTCATTTTTTCAAAAAATTTCACTTTTTTTTTCATGAAAACGTGATAAGATAGCTTTATTCAACTAAAGCGATAAAATAGGAGGAATCAACCATGGAACGAGCTTACAATTTTAATGCCGGTCCTTCTGCTCTGCCACTCGAAGTTTTAAATCGTGCACAAGGCGAGCTGCTTAATTTCAAAGGAACGGGCATGTCTGTGATGGAATTAAGCCATCGTAGCAAAGAATATGATCAAGTTCACCAACAAGCTATTTCTGATTTACGTGCCCTTTTACGCATTCCAGATGACTACCAGGTGTTGTTTTTACAAGGAGGCGCTAGTCTTCAATTTTCAATGATTCCAATGAATTTCCTAACACCGGGTAAAACAGCAGACTACATTTTAACTGGTTCTTGGTCTCAAAAAGCACTTGATGAAGCAAATAAGCTTGGAAAAACGAATGTCATTGCATCAAGCAAAGACGAAAAATATAACTATATCCCTGAAGTAAATGGGGACAACCATTCGGCTGACTCAGCATATGTACACATTACCTCTAACAACACAATCTATGGAACACAATGGGAGAAATACCCAACCTACACAGATGTCCCATTAATTGCAGATATGTCTAGTGATATTTTATGCAGAGAAACCAATGTGGAGCAGTTCGGGATGATTTATGCCGGTGCGCAAAAAAATCTTGGTCCTTCTGGGGTAACTGTTGCAATCATTAAGGATTCCCTTTTAACACAAAGTAACAGCAATCTGCCAACGATGTTGGATTACCATACACATGTGAAATCAAATTCCCTTTATAATACACCACCAACTTTTTCAATTTATATGCTATCACTTGTCCTGGATTGGGTGAAGGAACAAGGTGGAGTGCCTGCGATTGAAGCAAAAAACAAGGAAAAAGCAGCACTTTTATATACTACAATTGACGAATCAGATGGTTTCTATAAAGCACACGCAAAGGTTGGCAGCCGTTCCATTATGAACGTGTCATACACACTTCCAAGTGAAGATTTAACGAAAAAGTTCTTAGCACAAGCAAAAGAAAAAGGTTTTGTTGGGTTGAATGGACATCGTTCCATTGGTGGCTGCCGTGCATCCATCTATAATGCGGTTCCATTTGAGTCTGTTGAGGCACTTGCTTCATTTATGAAAACCTTTAAATCAGAAAATTAGAACTTTCAAGTAGGATTATAGTCTGATATAATAAAAGGTAAGATTTTTGCAATAGGCAATGAGTGCACTATTGGAGAATCCCAAAAAATATAGCTTAGAAAAGCTGAGGAGAGATGAGAAATGAATACAAAGGTTTTAGTATTTTTATCATTATTAGTTGGAATGGGTGCTGTTCTGCATACAGTTATGCCTCCGATCTACCTAGGTATGAAACCTGACTTAATGTTAGTCATGATGTTTTTAGGAATTATGTTGTTTCCTGAAAAAAAATACGTTCTGCTTGTTGCGATTGTCGCTGGTGTTATTTCAGCATTAACAACGAATTTCCCAGGTGGTCAAATTGCGAACCCAGTTGATAAGCTAGTATCAGCATTCGTATTCTACGGCATTTTCATGGCTGCAAGAAAGCACACACAATCACTTGTAATGATATGTACTGTTACCGCAGTAGGAATTTTAGTTTCTGGAACTGTTTTCTTGACTACTGCACTGTTTATTGCTGGTCTACCTGGAACATTCATCGGATTGTTCATTAGTGTAGTACTCCCAGCAACTGTAATGGGTACAATTGCAATGGCGATTATTCACCCAGTTGCACAACAAATTATAAAACGTACAAACTTTACAGTAAGTGCATAATCAGACTTTCACAGGGTGTCCGACTAGGTTGTCGGGCACCCTTTTTCTGTCTGTGAATTTTGCTAAAATCGATAGAAATGAATTAAAACCGATAGAACACAAATAAAATCGATAGAAACGAATTAAAACCGATAGAATCAAATTATCGTCGATAGAATTCAAATAATCGCCGTTAAGCTCTCCTATCTTCATCAAAAATCTATGAATTTTAGTGATATCTAGTGAATTTTCATCATATAGTAGAAGTAAAATGTGGGACAAGGAGTGGATGACAATGTTATCAGTACCATGGTTTGTATATGTAGCATTATTTGGAGTCCTTTTTAGTGCATATATGGTGATTCGAACAACAAGAGAAGAAAAGCAGATTGAAGACTCCTATATTGAGCAGGAAGGCAATGTTTACATCGAACGAATGAATGATGAAAAAGAACGACGTTCAAAACGTATCAATAAACCAGAAGCCATGTAAAACGGAAAAGCACTTAACCTACCCTCTCATCGACTTGTAACCTGGATCCGATGGCACCGAGAGGGACAACAAAAAAAGGACCGTTTTGTCATAAAACGGTCCTTTTCCTATGTTTGCCCACTACTTATTCTGCTGCTTCAGTTTTAAATAAATCTTTAAATTCTTTATCCTTTACTTTCACATCTGCACCTTTAATTGCTTTGTCTAAAGCTTTTTGAAGAGTAGCACCGCTTTGATCTGTTTGAAGTAAAGCTCGGCGGATTTCATCTTTCTTTTCCTGATCCATCTTATCGAAACCTTCAGTAGTTCCTGTTACTTTAATAATATGGTAACCATACTGTGATTCAATAATATCGCTTGTTTCGCCTTCTTTAAGAGTAAACGCAGCTTCTTCAAATTCAGGAACCATTCGACCTTTTCCGAACCAGCCTAGGTCTCCACCATTTTGAGCTGTACTATCATCAGAGTATTCCTTTGCTACATCCTCGAATTTTTCACCGCTGTCAAGCTTAGCCTTAACTTCTTCGATCTTCTTTTTTGCTGCTGCCTTTTGTTCGTCAGTTACTTCCGCAGTTGGATTATCAGAGAATTTTGCTAAGATATGGCTAGCCTTAACCACTTCGCCTTCTTTTACTTCAACTTCGTCCAATGCAGCTTTTTCTTTTAGCATGTCAGACTTTAGAAGCTCGCGTACAAAATCTTCCCCGTTTTGCTCAACGATTGCATCAAATTGAGCACCTAGTGCAGCTTGCATTTCCTCATATTTTGCATCCAATTCTTTATCGGTTACTTCATATTTCTCAGATAATACTTTTGTATAAACTAAATCTTTAAGGATAACAGCACCTGCTTGGTCCTTCATAGCATTATATAGTTCATCCTTTGTTACGTTCCCTGCCTTAGTTTCGACAAGCACTGCTGAATCGTCGGCATTGTTACATGCACTTAATCCAAAAATACCTACTGCTGCCGTTAGAGCAATTATTGATTTCTTCATCACACACACTCCTACTATGTACAATTTTTATATACGATTTGTCCAATGGTACAAAAATTACTATAACATACTTTTAAAAAAGAAAGAAAACATTTTCTAAAAAGATATCCAAAAATATGGGACATTCGCACAATCGGATAGGCTTTTGAGGAATAGGATATAGAGAACTGAGTAAAGGCGAGAGCCTTCAAGGTTCAAAACTATAGGTAATTGTGAAAAAGAATTATTAAAGGCGAGACAACCGCCTATTCGTTCACAAATAATTTCGCATAAAATACCGTACTATGGAAAATGGAGGTGTTACTATGGGTTATGCTGGTGGATTCGGTGGTGGATTTGCGCTAATCGTCGTTTTATTCATCCTATTAGTTATCATTGGCGCTTCTTGGGTTTACTAAGAGCTCCTCTGCAATAGGAGATTTTAAAATTTACAAAAAGAAAAGGATGGCCCCAGTAATAAGCCATCCTTTTTCCATTTTCACGTAAATAAGACCTCTACATAAGATGAGATCAACAAAATGGTAATTAAAATATTGATTGTTCGATAAACTTTTGGCTGGCGGTCATCAGGAATTTCTTTTTGCTCACAAAGCCGGTAAGTCATTTGATTAATATAGAACAAAATAAAAGCAGCAAATGGAATATAAAATAAGATCACTCCTAATCCCCCCATCTTCGAATGCGCCTTAGCTTATAAAATCTTAGTTCACTCTAAGTTTCTATTCGTATTTAGTATTTAGCACCCCTGTGAATAGAAAACTTAATTGTGTATTAAGATATCATAGCCGTCCTCTATTTCTTCAACCGTACAAGATCTTGGCGCCTTAACAAACTGTCCTAAATAGATAAAGTCAGGAACACATAATCCAAAATTGATCGCTGCAATAATGGAAAAATAATGAATAAAGCCTGGAAATACTACACATGCACCAAGCATAAGTGCAGTAATAAATAAAAATGGTGTACCCATTACGCAAATAATAAACGGTTTAGAAAGTGAATGTTTTGAACGTGTCGAAACAATTGGAATAATTCCGTACATCCATTTAAACGTTACTGTAAGCTTCTTACCAGATATCCAGAATGGTAAAACATGCAAAGTCACATGTATTGGATAAATCAATAATAAAGCTAATAAAAAATAAATTGCTCCATCTTCTCTAAGTTCAACAGAAGAATACATAAGATTCAATGGCAAATAAAAAAGAATAAATGCTATGAACATTGATATCAAGGATATCAAGATAATTCGATGGAATCCATAATCCTTTGAAAGATTAATGGTTTTCCAGCAAGTCATACTAAATCACCATCCGCAATCATAAGAAGTAAAATAAATAAAAATCATTATGCTAGTTAGATACTCTAAACTTACTAAATTACTTTACTTTGTTTCTCACAAAAATGCAATAGGTATCCAAAAGAACGATAAAATACGAGTTTTTTCGACTTTTTTCGCGTTTTTTGGGTACATTATATATGATAGTTAGGTGATTGATATAACTGGAGTGTGGAATATGGAGACCATTGAAGAACGATTAGCTCGTCTTGAGTATTATCAGTCATTAATCCTACCCCTTTTAGGTGAAAAGTTACCCACTTTTTACAAAATGATTATGGAGGCTGGATTATCGCAAACAGACGTGGAATCCCTGTTACAAACTTGTGAAGAAATGAGCATAGAATATAAAAAACAAAAAGCGGAGGGATTTATTGGTTTCACACCGCTTTTAACTCAATTTGTCGGGATGCTTCATCCGCATTTAGATCCAGAAGCCACAATCAACATCCTAGCACAAGAAAGAAAATATGCCCCGTTGATGCAGGAGTTTAAAGGAATAATCGATACAATCAAATAGCCTTTACATTTCTAATTTCTCTTCAACTCGTTTATAAAGCTTACCATCTACCTCAATAAAGTCATCTTCGAAATTTTTGAAAGACTTTTCAAAGATTTCCATATAATCATCACCGTAAATATTGCGTACAATGCTCATTACTTCAACGATTTCTGGAAACTTCCCGTAAAGTTTTTTAAGTGGTATTGCGCCTTCAAGTACCCCATTTTTACTAGGATTATAGGCTTCCACAATTTTCAAGAAGATTTCTTCTCCTTTTGGAGTTAACTCTATATAAGTGTTACGCTTATCATTTTCCTTCTTTGAAAATTGTAGCAGTCCACGTTCCTCTAACTTTTTAGAAAAGTTAAATGCAGTCGAAACATGCATAACTCCAAATTTAGCAATCTCTGAAATAGAAGCACCTCTTAAATGATACGCTATCCAAATAATATGATGTTCGTTAATATTTAGGTCATAAGGCTTAATCCATTGTTGCCAGTCCTTTTCAATAGACTTCCATAATGCCTTACTAAGTTGTGCGATTCTCTGACTAAAAAGGAGCGCTTCTTTGATGGAGGCCATTTTTTCTTCATGTTTCATAGATCCACCCACTTTTCTATTTTCTCTTATTACTATTATGCCAATAAAATAAAAATTAATAAAGATGTAAATTTACAAAATTTTTAAATTAAGTGAAAAAAATTAGAGTTCACTTGGTTGTAACCGTTTTTTCAAGCTTTTCTAAAGCGCTCTCTATTTCTAAAAGCTCTTTTTGAATATTTTTTTGATTACCTTCAATTTCTCTTTTCCAATGTTCAAATGAGTTTTTAACATCAGCAGAAATTTGGGTTATCGCGCTTACAGCCTGTTTAGTTGATTTTGAAACCTGTTCAGTAAGAGACTTCCCTTCCGAAACTACCTGAGACAGTGATTCAGAAAGATGTCTTTGATTATTTTTTAAAGTCCTTCTAACTTCCTTTCCAGAAGATGGCTTACTTAAAAGGACAGAAACACCACCGATTACACTTCCAATTAACAATCCATAAAAAAGAGATTTGGTTGACGTCATTTTAATCACTCCTTAAAAAACCCATCATTTACAGAATTCCACAAAAAATGCAAAAATCCTTTTTCATTTTCATATTTTTTACAAAATCAGACTTCTCTTTGTAATATCTTTTGTTGGATATACCAACGATCAACTATACTATTGCGAACTAAGACGAAAACAATCTGTTTTCGCTCTTTCCCTTGGTTATCACGATATATTTCAACCTCCACAGGAATCTCGATGCTTAGCCGTCCTTCTAAATCACTTAATGGTAGATAGGACATATTTGTTATTGAAAAGATAGTAATTTCATTCAATTTCTTATATAGCTTCTTATTATTTGAATGAGGGAGTAATGTTTGCTTAATAATTTTCCGGTCTGTTTGATTGATTCCCGCAGCAAATATTTCAATGAGATGATATGGGTCTGCATTGTTGATGTATTCATGAAGCTTTCCACCCGCCTTTAGTAACATAAGCTTGTGAGCTAAATCCGGCTCTTTTGAACCATGGGTGGTACTTCCTAAAAAATGCACACAAAAATGCCCAGGAAAACCGTTTTTTAATGCACCTGCCCCATGTGGCATTCCGTGCATTGAAGCCGCAATCATTTGGTCACCATATTTTACAATAATCGCTCTTCGCTTCCAGCTCCATTTCCCACTATAGATTTTTTTCATGATCTTCGTGTCCTCAAATGTAAGGGGTTGAACATCAGCATGCCTGCTTCCTGCCCTTCTTTGCACACGAAATTGGAGACCGGTTTCTACATCAATAATTGTAAAAAAGGATTTTCTGGGAAGTATTTCATTCACCAAATCCCAAGGAACCATTTCAACTTTAAAGCTCAATGGGCTGTCTTTTTCATCAAACTTTGTTTTTGCCTCGACTGCAAAATATTGGTTTGAAAAAGTTAGCAGAAAAAATAGAAGAATCACCTTTACCATTTTCAGTACCTCTTTTTTTTCATAGCTTTCCATTAAAAATTAGATTCTATTTATAAAAAAACTCGACTCTTTTAAAAAATTGAGTCGAGTTTATCATTTATTTATGGAAGGTTGGTTTATAAAAACTTCTATTATCTAATGCAAAGACGCGTTCTGTAAATTCCCCTGGCTTCACTCGTTCTAATGCACGCTCTAACATGTTCATTTTTGCATCCAAATTGTCTATATAATGAAGAATTTCTGCTTCCTTAATCATCGGAGGCTTTGGACTTCCCCATTCTGCTTTTCCATGATGGCTGAGAATGACATGTTGAAGTACGGTCACTTCTTCTCCTTCGATACCAAGCTCTTTTGCTGCCTGTCCAACTTCGTTAACCATAATGGATATATGTCCTAATAAATTTCCTTCCATTGTATATGTTGTTGAAATAGGACCTGATAGCTCTGTTACCTTACCTAGGTCATGTAAAATAATTCCTGCATATAATAAGTCTGTATCAAGCGAAGGATATAGGGTGGCAATTGCCTTCGCTAAGTCAAGCATTGAGACAACATGATAGGCTAAACCAGACACGAATTCATGATGATTTTTAGTTGCAGCTGGATATTCATAAAAGGCAGCTTGATGTTTTTTTAATAGATGTCTTGTAATTCTCTGGATATTTGAATTCTTCATTTCAAAAATATATTGTGTAATTTTTGAAGCCATTTCATCCTGTGGTACTGGTGCAACTTCAAGGAAATCTGAAATCGCAACTCCATCTAAATCTGTTACAGGGCGAATATTTCGGATTTTCAACTGGTTACGTCCACGATAACTATTGATTTCCCCTGCGAGTCTTACCATATTTTGTGCTGCATAGTTAACCTCATCTTCGGGAGTTGCATCCCAAAGCTTTGCCTCAATCTCCCCGCTTTTATCTTGAAATATTAGCGTTAAAAAGGGTTTTCCGTTACTTGCAATTCCTTTAGTAGACGATTTGATAAATAAAAATACATCAACCTGCTGTCCAACATCATAATGAACAATGCCTTTTACCATAGGTTCTCCCCCTGCTTGTCATTTTTATCTTAAAATTCCCTAATGAAATTTCTCTGTTTCTATCAAAATTATAGCACACTTTTGTGGTTAACCCTGAGTTCTTCGGTACCTAATTTGATAGGTTCAACTCCTTTAAATTCTTCCATAACATGTTGATGGCATGTAAATAAAAGAACCTGATTGTCCTTTGATAGCTCATTGATTAAGAGAACAGCACTTGAAAGTCGGTTTGAATCAAAATTAACAAAACTATCATCAATTATAAAAGGATAGGATTGATTTGGATGCATCGTATTAGCAAGTGAAAATCGAAGAGCCATATATAATTGTTCTGATGTCGCCTGGCTAAGTTCATTTGGTTTATATCGAAGTCCATTTTCATCCTCAACAATAAAACCATCTATTTCATTATCTAGATAGATTTTTTTGTATCTTTTCTCTGTTAATATTGAAAAATAATGCTCAGCCTTTTCAATAACCTTCGGAAGTCGTAGTTTTCGATACTGATCTACTGTTTTAGATAGTATATCCTTTGCAATGGCAAGTGTTGCCCATTTTTTCGCATGTTCCTTGACCATTGATTTACTTGCCTCATAGGAATGAAGAAACTCTGCATAGGTTCCACCTTCCTCAAGTTCTTGCACTCGATGAAGAATAACAGACAACTGTCGTTGCCCCTCTTTTTCACGGCCATGAAGTTGATTGAGTTCGGCTGACATTTCTTCAATCCAATTTTGATAATTAGTTTCTACGTTACAATTGTCCACTAACTCTCCAAACCGTTCGAGCTGAGATTTAAGAATATTCATTCGTTCCTTAATTTCTTTAGCGTGTTCATTTGCTTGTCCTTTTGACCGAAACTTTTCTTCGTTGGACACCTCTGCCATATCCCACAAAACGCGGCATTCCTTTTGAAGGTGATCAATTTCTAAAGTAAGCTCAGAAATCTGGTCAGTTGTATCCTTTAATTTCGCTTCAATCTGCAAAAGCTGTTCATACTTCCTTTTTTCTTCCTGTAATTGAATTGCCAATTGATCGATTTTGATAGAATCCTGGTCTAGAATATTTAACTGCTTTGCCACTTCATTTATTTTTTGATGAAAGATAGAAAGTTCTTTTTGCAGTTCATCTTTTTGTTTTAATAGCTTTCCTTTACTTAAAACCTTGTCACGTATTGCCTCGAGGATTTGAAAAGCATCCATTAATCGTTCACTTGATATTTGGTGTGGAAGTCCGTATGTATTCTTTATGTTTGTAGCTTTTTCGTCAATAGAAAAGCCTACTTTCTCCCATTCTTCAAACTCTGTAAGTACCTTTTCATATGCACGTTCATTTTGATGTAGAGTAACCTTTTCAATTTCAATTTGCTGTTTAACCTGTTGATCGTGCAGAAGTCTTGCCGTATTATCCTCATGATCTAATGGATTGTAGTTTTTAAGTTTTTCTTGGACAGCATCTAGCTTTTTCATTAGATTTTCTCTATCATCCTTAAGCGCATGAACAATAGAGGACGACAACTGTGAGGTGACCATTTTTCCGATTGGTAGCATAAGAAGAGCTAAAACCGTTAAAATTCCACCCGTTAGCCATTCTTGTGAGATATAAAAATAGACCGCTGCTAGAAGCATCGCGAAACCAATTCCGTAGAATATACGGGTTAGCTTCGTCTTATTCTCCTTTTCTTTTACTGTCACTCTTTGGATTTGTTGATTGATTCTATTTACTTCGTCTTCAATTAAGTCTTTTTCTTTTCCTAGGCTTTCAATCTCTGTAAATTGTTTTTTCTTTTTCTCAAGGACTTCTTTTTCCTCACCAGATAGAATTTGCTTATTAAGTTCCTTAAGCTTATGTTCACTATTTTCTAAAGCATCCTTTGCTTTAGAAAAGTGATCATCTAGGAAATGCTTCTGCTGTTTATGGCGCGCTGTTTCGGAAACAATGTCTGAAAACAAATCCTTTGCTGCAATACTTAGGTCAAGTTCCTGTACCCTTTCTTCTGATATCTCTAGATTGAGTCTACTATTTAATTGTTTCGTTTCTTCCTTAATTTGTAGGAGTTCTTTCGTTACTAACTGTAGCCTGTTTTGTTTTTCAGCAAACAAGCTCTTATTTTCAACCAATTCCACAATTTGCTGTTCATTTTCAAGATATCGCAAGGAAAGTTGGATTGAGCTCTTTTCCTTTTCCAATTCAATTAATTTGGTTTGTAGCGTTTTTAGTTGTGCTTCATAAGGCTTAATCAGTGCCTGTAGTTGTTCAAAACGCTTCAATCCATCCTCTGGGTAGGGCTCATATACAGGTAAACCTGTCAATTGATATTCTAAGGTTTGATATTCTTCTACAATTGGCTGAATCGATTGTAGTTTTTCCGACTCCTGAATTTTGTCTCTTAGGAAGTGTTTTCTAGCTTCTAGGTTTCTTAATTCATTTTCAACTCGCTGCTGTTCTTCTAGCAATCCCTCATATTCATTGTTTTTTTCTTGCCACTTCGAAACTTTTACATGTTCATCCTTTAGCCGATTCAATTCCATATTAAGGGGAGGATTCTTCCCTTTGGGTTTATATAAAAGATCCATTTCCTTTGTTAGTTTATTTTGTAATTCAAGCAAGGCGTCTGTTCCAACTGTTCCAGCGGAAAATAGAAATCTACCGACATCCTCACTTTTTAAGCTATGTACACCTTGAAGCCCATGGATATTGAAAGAATATACATTTTGGTAAAGGCCTTTATCCATTCCCTGGAAGAGCTCAGAAATAAAGTCCTCTCCTCTAACCGTTCCATCGGGTAAATAAACGGATACATCCCCTGCCGCTTTTCCAGGCAGTCTTTCAACCATAACCGCTCCATATTCATCAGTTTGGAGCAACAGCTTTCCACCGTATTTTGATCCTGTTTTCGGAATATAGCGTTGTTCATTTTGTTGCTTCGTTGGAAATCCAAATAAAATGCTATGAATAAAAGACATAAGCGTGGATTTTCCAGCTTCATTTTGGCCATAAAAAACTTGAAGAGCAGGTGATAGATTTCCGATTTCCACATTTTCCAGTTTTCCATATCCATAAATCTGAATGCCAATAATTCTCATATCATCACCTCCTATTTGAGTGGTATAGTTCCCGAAGAATTACATTTTCGGCATCCTGAAGAATTTCCTGCAATTCTTCACTCGTAAAAGCGTCGATATACCTGCGAAAGCTTTGGTGGTTCCTCAATGGAAGTAGCGCTTGATTAAAATCCTCATAGGTTTCCATGTTTTCTAACAAATCGCCAATAAAATGAGAATCCTGCCTTAGTTTTTCTCTATTAAATTCCAATTGAGTGTGTTGTTTTATTTCTACTACATAAACAACGTTCTTTCCTGTTATGTCATCGTTTAAAAGGGATACTAGATCTTCTTGCATTCCTT
Source organism: Ferdinandcohnia sp. QZ13 (assembly GCF_031324165.1). Taxonomy (NCBI): domain Bacteria; kingdom Bacillati; phylum Bacillota; class Bacilli; order Caryophanales; family Bacillaceae; genus Ferdinandcohnia; species Ferdinandcohnia sp. QZ13. The sequence continues at coordinate 1,361,627 of NZ_JAVIVW010000001.1, forward strand.
TTTCTTGAAGTTGATCATGGAGTGGCCCTACTCCTGTAAATTCAATCGTTAAAAATAAGCCTTGATCTTCTTTCCGAAGAGTATCTATATGGGCAAATGTTTGATCCACAAGTTGGTCAAAACTAGCAACCTCTGAAATATCGATGGTTGTATTTTCCCAGGTAATGTCTGAGGTTGGGAAAAATAAGTACTCTGCTCCGGTTTTCGAAAGGTTTACAAGATAACCGCCTTTTTCACCTGTTTCTTTTTTATGTCTTCCTTGAATATTGCCGGGGTAGATAATAGGTGGATCCTCGGAAAGAATCTCCCGAGTGTGAATATGTCCAAGAGCCCAATAATCAAATCCTTTTTGCTGGAGATCCGAAAGTAAGAATGGCGCATAGCGGCTATGAGCACTTTCCCCTTCCCTACTTCCGTGTAAGATGCCTATATGAAATGGCGCGTTTTCTCGTTTTTCATAGGAAGAGGTTTTGTTTTCAAGCACGGCTCTCTTTGTATAACTAAAACCGTAGATGTTCGCAAGTGTTTCCCCATTTTTTATATAAGGCTTCACTTCGACATTTTCATTTTGAAACACATGGACATTACTTGGCCATTCAAAATGTGGCCAGTTTCCGCCAAGATGGTCGTGATTCCCATGGGTGGCAAAAACTTCAATATGATGTTCCTGTAGACGCTCCATTTCCTTTCGAAATCGGGACTGCGCACGAAGGCTTCGGTCTTCTCCATCGAATAAATCTCCAGCAATCACTACGAAATCTACCTTTTTCTCAATGGCGATATTGATTAACCGCGTCAAGGAAGTAAAGGTACTTTCTTGTACACGTTTAAATAGTTCTGATGGTGTGTTTGCTAAACCTGAAAACGGACTGTCCAAATGCAAATCCGCAATATGTAAAAAAGTGATCGTATTCATTTCAACGCTCCCTTTATCCTGTTACCTTTATTCTACCACCACCAAGATGCGAATGCACGTTCTTATTCCATGAATTTTTCACATAAAAAAACGAAGGGAAGGATCCCCTCGTTTTAGTTGGAGCCAAAAGAACCGTACCTCTGGTCCTTATTTATCATTCTTTGTTAGTTGCAGGGCTTTCTTAATGTCTTTGTAGGAGGATGATTTGCCGTACATTAGGACTCCTCCACGGTAAACTCGTGCTCCGAAAATCGCTAGTAGTGTAATGGTTAGTACTAGAATTCCGATTGATAATGCGATTTCCCATGCTGGTAGTGTAAGCATTCCAACACGTAGGAACATGATCATTGGTGCAAAAAACGGAATAAATGAGGTAATCGTAATCACGGATGATTCCGGTTTTGTTAGACCAAACATCGCAATCATAAAAGCCGCAACAATTAATAAGGTCATTGGAGTTATCATTTGTTGAACATCTTCAATACGACTTACCAATGAACCTAAAAAGGCTGCAAGTGTTGCAAATAGGAAATAGCCTAAAATAAAGAAGACTCCAGCGTAAACAAAGGGTGAAATTGGCAGGTCACCGAAGCCAAACACTTCAAAAAATCCGCCATCCATTCCACCCATGCTTTGCTTTAAGGAACCGTACCCAACTGCCAAAATGACTGCGAATTGAGTTAAACTTAGGAGGGCAATACCAAGAATTTTCCCGAACATTTGTTTAATCGGAGAAACACTTGAAATGAGAATTTCCATCACACGGGATGATTTTTCGGTCGCAACCTCCATCGCAATCATATTTGCATACATGATGACTGCAAAATAGATGACAAATAAAAGGACATAAACTAATCCGCGTGCTTGATTAAGCTCTTCCTCAGATTTTGCATTTTCTTCTAGTGCTTGTTTTTCAAATTGAACAGGTGCATATAGCTCATTAATCTGCTCTGCAGATAATCCCGCTTTTGTCGTTGCAATTGTCACCTTCAATTGCTGAAGAGCCTGTTCAAGCTGCCCAGTTATTTCTGAGTCAGTAATCGATGGAGCTTTATAAATCCCTTGGGGAAGCCCATCAGGCGTCTCTGTTAATAGGAGATAACCTGTAATTTCTTCAGCTACAACCCGTTCTTTTGCTTCCGCTTCAGTTCCATCCATTTTTTCTATAATAATGTCACTCGCCATAGGTGTTAAAGTCTGTTCATATGCCTGATAAAGTTCGTTTGACTCCGTTAGAACCGCAACATGGCTTGTTTCATCTTTATCAAATTTTTCAATGATGGTTTGAATGTTTGCAAGACCAAAAATAATCAGTGCAGTTATCAATGTGGTGATGATAAAAGATTTCGTCTTTAATTTACTCACATATGTGTGCAAGAGAATAATCCAAAACTTACTCATAGGAAGCACCTACCTTTTCGATAAAAATATCATTTAAGGAAGGTTCTTCTAATACAAACTTTCGAACAAAACCTTTTCCTGCAATTGAATCGAGGATTTTTTGTGAAATTTCTTCACTTTCAACCTGTAAATGAAGTCCCTCCGCTGTTTCCTTAGCCTTTGTAACGCCTGCTAATGTTTTTAAATGACTAATATCAAAGTCAGCGTGCACAATGACATTTTTCTTTCCAAACGAGCGCTTAATTTCCTTTAATGACCCATGGACAACAGGTCTTCCGCGGTGCATGATACATAAATGCTCGCATAATTCCTCAACATGCTCCATTCGGTGGCTGGAAAACACAATTGATGTTCCAGCATTTTTCAAATCCACAACCGCTTCCTTTAGAAGCTCAACATTCACAGGATCGAGTCCACTGAATGGCTCATCAAGAATTAGAAGCTTTGGATTATGAATCACAGATGCGATAAATTGTATTTTTTGCTGGTTTCCTTTTGAAAGTTCCTCAACTTTTTTTGTTGCATATTCAGGAACCTTAAACCGCTCTAGCCAGTAATCAATTTGTTTTAATATATCTTGCTTCTGCATACCACGCAGTCGTGCTAGATAGACAAGCTGATCACGTACTTTCATTTTCGGATACAGACCTCTTTCTTCTGGCAGGTAACCAATCATATGGCTTGTATCATAATTAATTTTCTTCCCATCCCAACTGATTCGTCCTTCACTGACATCTAATAATCCTAAAATCATCCGGAATGTTGTCGTCTTTCCAGCACCATTTGCGCCTAAAAATCCGAACATTTCGCTCTCTGGTATTTCTATTGACAGATCATCGACGGCAGTGAAGCTACCGAATCGTTTCGTCACATGTTCTAGTTGTAATGCCATTTGTTCTCCTCCTTTTCCAGTAGTATCTACGTTTATGTAGGAAAAAAGTTTCACCAAATGATCATACCATAGTCGTTCACTTGATTTTTGTTGCGGGAAAATTCGCAATCTACTACACTTTAAGTAACAGCAGACTTTTTACTTTGGGGAAGGGGAATCTAACATGAATTATGTGTTAACTGTGTTTGATAAAACGGGAGAAAAATTACTTGAAGAAACTTTTGAAGCGGCTACTGAAAAAGAAGCGAAGGAAATGGGAGAGAATATCCTTAAAGAAAAAAAATATTTAGAGACGACTCACCGGTGCACAAGTTCTTCTGGGAAATTAGTGTTGTTCCATCGTTAATCAGGTATTTCAGGTGGGTTGCTTTTTTAATGAGAAAGCCCCGCTGATCTTTCAGCGGGACTCTTCATTATTCACCAGTAAACATTGGTTTTCTTTTTTCTAAAAAGGCTTGAATACCTTCGCGGTGGTCCTTTGTATTTCTCATTGCTTGTTGGCCTTGTTTCTCTAATTCTAGTATTCTTTCAAGCTCTTGCAAGTGCATTTGATTGTAGATGGATTTGGTTTGAATCATGGCTAGGATTGGTCTCTTTTTCCACTTTTTCAACTTGTGAAGGACAGCTGTTTGCAGTTCTTCCTCTGCAACCTCATCAATTAACCCAATATGCAAAGCTTCCCCAGGTGACAATTGCTTTCCTTCCCATATCACATGTTTAGCTTTTGCTTCACCAAGTCTTTTTTCAAGGAAGAAATGTGCACCTCCATCTGGGATCAGACCAATACGGATAAAATTCATGGCTATACTTGAAAGCCGATCAGCAATAACATAGTCAGCTCCTAATGCAAAGCTTAACCCAAGTCCTGCCGCTGGTCCATGGATTGCACTGATTACGAGTTTAGGTAATAAATAAAGTGTTTTCATGATTTCAGAAATAAGTCCCATCACATGCTCAAAAGCATGATCATCCGTAGAACTTAACATTGTTTTTATATCCCCACCAGCCGAAAATGCGCGTCCGCTTCCTGCTAATACTAGGATATCGACTTCATCATTGGCAGCAACAGCCTTTAAACTATGTAAAATCTCATTTAACATATCAAAATCCATTGAATTTAGTGAATCTGGGCGATTAAGAGTAAGGTATGCTACTCGCTCTTCCATGTGTAGAAATACTTTTTCAACTTGTTCGGTTGTCATTGATATGCCCCCTTAGGTGGTGTTTCTCTTATTATACAATTATAACAATATAAAAGAAACCGTTTTCAAAAATTAAACCATCCAACTAAATATTGGATGGTTCATTACGGGTTTGATATCCTCTGAATGTATCCAGTTGCGCACCTCTTTACAAACCTTGCGTGCTCACTTTTCCTAAGACGAACTTCTTTACTGCATTTACCCTCTCATCCAAATAATAATCCTGCATGATTATTTCACTTGTGATAAATGCTCCTTCAGTTGGTCCCTAAGTGCTCTCTTTAAAAACTTCCCTACCGATGTTTTCGGAATCTCATCCATGAAGATGATATCATCCGGTAACCACCATTTTGCAAATTGTGGCTTTAGAAACTCATACAACTCTTCCTTTGTCGTTTGCTCCTTTGCAGCATCCTTTAACACAACACATGCCACTGGCCGTTCTTGCCATCTTTCATGGGGAACTGCGATAACTGCCGCTTCAAATACAGCCTTATGGGCCATAAGTGCATTTTCAATATCGACAGAGGAGATCCATTCCCCACCGCTCTTGATTAAATCTTTTGTTCTATCAACAATCTTTACAACGCCTTCTTCATCGATTGTAACAACATCCCCAGTATAGAGCCATCCATCACGAAACGCTTCGTTTGTTCGCTCATCCTTGTAATACTCATCGGCAATCCAATTTCCTCTTAACAAAAGCTCTCCCATTTCTTTTCCGTCATTGGCAACCTCCCCGTTTGCTCCAACGATTTTCATTTCCACTAACGGTACGAGAGACCCTTGTTTTGAACGGATTTCTAATTTTTCTTCTTCAGGCAAATCATTTTGGTAGCTTTTTAGACGGGATAAAACAACAAGTGGTGTCGTTTCTGTCATCCCATATGCATGGATAAACGGGATTTTATATTTTGATTCAAATGCTTTAATAAGTCCTTTTGGTGCTGCCGAACCACCACATAGGATGCGGGTCAAACTACTCGTATCGTAATTTCCTTGCTCTAATTCATTAAGAAGTCCAAGCCAGATTGTAGGGACCCCAGCAGTCATAGTTACCTTCTGGGAATCGATTAATTCAGCTAAGATTTTCGGGGTGAAATATGGTCCTGGCATCACAAGTGTTGTTCCAAACCACACCGATGCAAATGGCAAGCCCCAGGCATTTACATGGAACATCGGTACAACCGGCATTGCGATATCACTTTCCGATAAACCAGCGTTATCTGCAAGGCCCAGCGCCATACTATGCAACACGACTCCACGGTGGGAATAAACAACCCCTTTCGGATTTCCTGTTGTTGCAGATGTATAACACATTCCAACCGGATCATTTTCATCTAAATCTTTCTTAAATTCGAATGACGGGTCTCCTTCACTAATAAGTTTTTCATAATGAAAGAGTGGCTCCAGGCTCGATTCTGGTAATTCGTCCTTATCCGTCATGACGACATAAGCTTCAACTGATTTTAATTGGTCCTTTACTTTTTCTAATAGAGGAAGTAAGTCTTCGTCAAAAAGTAAAACCTTATCCTCAGAATGATTGATAATATAGACAATATGCGCAGGTGAAAGACGAATATTAATGGTATGCAAGACTGCTCCAATGCCAGGGATGGCAAAATAAGCTTCAAGATGTCGATGATGATTCCATGCTAATGTTCCAACACGCTCTCCTTTCTTTACACCTATTTTTTCTAGGGCACTTGATAATCTACGTGTTCGCTCACCTATTTCCTTATACGTATGGGTTACAATTCCAGATGCAGTTCTCGATACAACTGTTTTCTTTGGAAAATACCTTTCCGCGCGCTCGAGCATTGAAGAAACTAGCAATGGTATATTCATCATCATACATTCCCCCACTTCTATATTTTTAAAAGTTAAAGCCCCATATTTTTCACGATGATGGTTTTCATAATTTCATTTGTACCTGCATAAATGGCCGATACCGGAGTGTCACGATACCTTCTAGCAATCTCGTATTCCTCCATATATCCATAGCCACCATGAAGATGCATACATTCAGCTGCTACCTTTTTTGCCATATCGGTTAACCACCATTTTGCCATTGAAACCTTTGTCACCACATCCTTTCCAGCAATATGTTGTTCAATTAAATCATCTAAAAATGTTCTGCCAATCTCAATTTCTGTCGCCATTTCGGCGAGCCTAAATTGAATATGTTGAAATTTACTAATCGACTTTCCAAATGCCTCGCGATCTTTTACATATTTCAAGGTTAGATTTAGCATTGTTTCCGCTGCGATTTGGGCTGATATCCCAACTATCAGACGTTCCTGCTGGAGTTGCTCCATTAAATAATAAAAACCCTTTCCTTCCATTCCAATAAGGTTTTCAACAGGAACTTTTACATCCTCAAAAATAAGTTCTGCTGTATCTTGGGCATGAAGCCCAACCTTATCAAGCTTTCTCCCTCTAGAAAATCCAGGAGTATCCCTTTCAACTACTAACAAACTAATCCCTTTGTGTTTTGCACTTGGATCTGTTTTACAAACCACTACAACCAAATCGGCGTGAATGCCATTGGTGATAAATGTTTTCTGACCATTGATAATATAATGATCACCTTTCTTTACAGCAGTTGTTTTAATCCCCGCTAAATCAGAGCCAGCACCCGGTTCTGTCATGGCAATCGCTGTGATGATTTCACCTGAAATACATTTTGAAATCCATTTTTGTTTTTGGTCTTCTGTTCCATATTCATTCAAATAAGGAACCACAATGTCACTATGAAGACCTATTCCAATCATACTTGCTCCGACTCGTTCAAGCTCTTCATTTATAACGACTGAATAGGCAAAATCAGCGTTAAAGCCCCCATACTTTTCATCGACCCATGGGCAAAGGAACCCATTCTCTCCCATTTTTGTCCAAAAGGACCGTGGAATCATCCTGTCCTTTTCCCAATCGTCATAAAAGGGGTAGGCTTCTTTATCAAGGAACTTCCGAAAAGCATCTCGAAAAATGTGGTGCTCTTCTTGCAAATAACGTGCAGTCATCGCTATCCCTCCTTATTTAAGGGTTTAGTCATAATGGTGGGTAAAAATATTGGTAGGTACTCGAAGTCTAATAAGCTAGTGAAATTTAAGTAAACGTTTACATTTTGTAAAAAGGAGTTTGTTAATCTTTATGAGGTCCAATACTTGAATAATTCCTCATTAAAGAGAAAAATCCTCTTTTTCATCAAAAAAAGTAGGGGTATATTTTCCTATACCCCTTCTGCCACTCCAAATAACTCATTTAGAATAATGATTTTCTTATTCGTATATTCCATAAAATTTTCGTTGTAGGATTTTGGATCCTTTGGGTTTGCAAACTGCGTAATTTTTCCTGTTACTGGGTCCACAAATTTACTTGCTGCACCACAGCCTAGGCCAATAATTGTTTGCATTTCTTCCATAATCATAATATTGTAGATGCTCTCTTGACCCGGAAGTGAATAGCCAACATTTTCTAGGTTTCCTAGAATGTTTTTCATTCGATATAAATAATAAGGTACATAACCATGTTCCTTCGTCCATGTAGAAGCATTGTTCATCATATCTGTAATTTCTTCACGACCTGCAACCTTATATTTTTTCTTATTCCGTGTCATTTCGGAAGCACGCTTAAAAGATAAGGTATGAACAGTTAATGATTCAGGCATCAGCTTTTCTGTTTCTGCAAGTGTATAGTTGAACTCTTCCACTCCTTCACCAGGCAGACCAATAATTAAGTCCATATTGATATTGTTCATTCCCATGTTTCTTGCGAGATGGAACTTTTCAATAGTTTCTTCTACTGTGTGATGGCGGCCAATCGCTTTTAATGTTTCTTGAATATAGGACTGGGGATTAATACTGATTCTGTCAATATTCCACTTTTTAAGAACGTCGAGTTTTTCCGGTGTAATCGTGTCAGGTCTTCCCGCTTCAACCGTGATTTCTCGAATATGTTGAACATCTGGGAAAGACTGATACATTTCTTCATAAAGCATGTCCATCTCTTCAGCTGTAATGCTTGTTGGGGTTCCACCACCGTAATAGACAGTGGTTATTTTAATATTGTTCTCTTTTAACCAACGACCTATCTCGCGCATCTCATAATGAAGACCTCCAAGGAATGAATCCACTGAGCCTTGTCTTCCATTGATTGCATACGCAGGGAATGTGCAATATGCACATTTTGTTGGACAGAAAGGAATCCCAATATAAATACTCACTTCATTTTGTAGTTGATATAAATCTGGAACCATTGTGAGTTGACGGTCGACAATTTGCCGCATTAAATCAAGTTTTTCATCGGTAATTAAATAATCTTCTTTTAATTGTTTGTGAGCCGTTTCTGGTGATACACCTTCTTGGATCTTTTTGTGCAACAGCTTTGTCGGACGCACACCTGTAAGCATTCCCCACGGCTGAGTTATACCTGTGAATTCTTGCATAACCATGACATAGACATGTGAAACCGCATTTTTAATCTTTTTAAATCGCTCTTTTTCATTCTCAAACGGAGGAAATTCCTTATTATAGCTTCCCACGTATTCATTACCAGACTTCAATTCAATTAGTTTCGCAGTTGAGGTAATGAAAGGATTAGGATATTCATATTGAAATTCTATTATTAGTTCAGGATTTTCTAATTCTGTAATGGAAAGCTCACTTTCCTCAAAAAATAGATTTGTGATGAGCTGAAGTGGACGAATAAATCGCTCATCCTCAAGCCCTTTGAACAAAATACGCATAGTTTGCCTCACCTTTTCAAAAATTTAGCTTATTCAAGTGTACAGAATGTACGTTTTTAAATCAATATGAGAAATTTGGGTTGGATTTTGAGTTGGGCGAAGATGATCTATCGGCGTTATTCGGATTCTATCGGCGTTATTTCATTTCTATCAACGATAATCCATATCTATCGACGTCAGCAACTTTGCCCATATAAAAACCTCCACAAACTGTGGAGGTACTCTAAAGCAGCTTTATTTTTCAACCTTAATCTGTTTTAAAAACTCAATTCTCTGCTGCTTTCGGAAATGCTCTTTGATCATGTAGGAGACCCCATTCATATTGTTAGAACGCGTTACCCAGTCGGCTGCAAATTTAACTTCCTTCGGTGCGTTCCACATCGCAACCCCTAACCCAGCGGATTTTATCATTTCAATATCATCTGTTGAATCACCAATGACGACTGTTTCATGTAATGGAATATCTAAATGATTAGCTAGCTCTTGTAAGCCATTGAGTTTAGAAACTCCTAATGGTGTAATTTCTAGCTTATGTGGTTCAGTTAAATCGACTTGGGTATCCCGGAAGTGCTCATTAATAGTTTCCTTAATCGTTACCAGTTCATCTTCGCTTTGTGAATACACCTCTATTTTAGGTGGGGCAACAGGAGTATCTGTTAAATAATCACCTAGTGAATCGACGAACTGCATTGGATAAAAAAGTGGGTCGCCTGAGCCAAACATTGCCTTTGCGATAAGGTTACCAGGGAACCTCATCCGATTACCAATTGAAAACTTTTCATGCTGGAGGCGAATACTACACTTAAAGTTTTCTAAAACTTGGACAATGTTAAAAGTTTTCTCTTCAGATATTCGCTTTACAAAAATGGGATCATCTAGATTTGTGCTAATGAAACCTCCATTATGCGTAATTAAAAATGAGTCTAACTTTAAAGCCTTGGCTATTTTTTTCGTCGATGCGAAGTGACGCCTTGTTACGAGAGTCACATAAACTTCCTTTGCTCGTACGTAATCAATAGCTTCCTTTGTTCCACTTTGAAGCCGACCATTCGGACGGAGTAATGTCCCATCAACATTTATTGCAAGTAACCTATACATATGCAGGTCCTCCTTCTCGGTGTTGCTGTCCCTATATTTATGGTTATGAAAAAATAAAGTTGATTAGAACATTAGGTTTTACATGAATGAACGAAAACAAAAAGAACCCCCGCCAATTCGCGTAGGGTTCCTCAAACCTTATTGTTGCATGCTGCCATATAGTTCTTCAAGTGGCTTTAACATGATTTGATTTAGTTCACCGATGACAACGCTCATGCGTTGCTCAGCTTCCATAAGTCTTGCAATAGTAGGATGCTGTTGAACAAGCGCTACTTGTCGTTGAGCCTGCTCTACTTCTGCTTGTGAAATATCTTCACCCATCATTTGTTTTTGCTGAAGGGATAATTGTATGTTTCGGAAGCTTTCAAATAATTTCTTTGCACCTGGGTCATTGTTGACTTGATCGTATAGTTGCTTTAACTGTTTAAACTCATCACTTTCACGAATTGCCTTTTCAACTCCATACGCAACATCATATAAATTCACACCCATTTTACCTACCTCCTTTTCCAGATTTAATGCGAGGAAAAATGGTTCTTTTCCACTATAACAAACATTCCCATGTAATTCATCTCTATCTGTAAAATCTGGGTTCTCTTTAACATATTCTTCACATCAGATTTTGCCAATACTTATTGTTAAAAAAACTGGGCTATAATTCCTTGAAATATACCAATGATTCCACCAAGCAGTGCTCCTAAATACGTAATCATTTTGAATTCACGTTTGGATATACCTAACACCATTTCCTCCAAACGCTCCACAGAAAACGTTCCAACTTGGTCTTTAACAATTTCCTCCAGCTTGAGGCTTTTCATCATTTTATCAATGCGGTTTGCCACAAATTCGCCCGCCATTTCAATTCCCTTAGGAACGAAAGTCTCGAGGATTCTGTCTTTATATGGTAGTAATACCACATTTGCAGGGGTTGCAAGATATTTCTTAACAGGGAAGACATGTAAAGTCTGTTCCTTTAAGAAGGTAAGAATTTTTTCTGAACCCACCTGTTCGATCACTCTATTAACCTCCCAGGCCTTGACCTTATTCCACTCTTTTTCAATTAATGAATGTAAAAGTTCATTTGTTCCTGTGCTTCTTAGAAATTTTATGATTTCTGGTTGAATTTTATCAATTAAGCTTGTGTTTCCTAAAAACATTTGCACCATATTCCCAAGCATGCCTCGGGTGGATAGGAAATCATCCATCATTCTTTTTAGGCGATGTTTTCCTTCTTCACTCTCAAAATACTCAACGCCTTTTTCCGTGATATATTCCACTACTTCTGGAAACTTTAGTTCTATTTTTGAAAGAAGTTCTTCAGGAATGATATGACCGATTTCCTTCGTACCCATTTCATCTAAAAGACTCACATATTTCTTTTCAATCACGTTAATTAGTTTTTGCTCTGCTACTTCATCAAGATTATGTATGCCTAGATGTTCCGAAAGCTCGTTGAAGTTTTTATCTGTGTCAAGTAGTTTGGCAACCTCTTCCTTCGCCCAGCCTTCGATTGTACGAACGAAGCTTTCATCTCGTAGTTTATTCTTTAGGCTTTCAGGTGTTAAAAGATGTTCTACTACAGTTCTTCCCATCTGTCTTGCTAGCTCATCCCTACGTTTTGGGATTAATCCAGGAGTAAATGGAAGTCGCTTTCCACCAATGTAGATGGCTTTATAGGGCCGAAACAGCATTTTAATTGCCAGAGAATTCGTGACTCCCCCAATGATGGCTCCAATCACCATCATAAATACGATCATTAAAAATACATTCATGCAATCACCTTCTAAAATTGAACTTTATTAAGTAACAGTTTTACTTATTTTCTCATACGATACGTTATCAGACATTCGCCTATTTTTATGGCTGAACCGTTTTCTCGATTGAAGTACCACCTTATCAATTATAGTGTTTGAACGTCAAGTTACGCAAATGGGGTTTTCATGATGACGGAAAAAATTCTTATTGAGGTGATTCCTGTTTCTAACAAGCAGGTGTCCCCTTTGCAAATACAAATGAGTGACAAGATCTTTAAAGAGTTTGGACTACAAAACCAACAGAAAGTTGAATTATCGTGCAACAGGAATAGTGTCATCGTCGAAATCGTATCTTTAAATGAAAGCGATCTTGTAATCCAATGTTGTGACTTTATATTGCAAGAATTGCAGCTCCCTCAAGAAAATTTTTCAATTACTCTTTTAAAAAAATCAAATGAAAGACTTGAAATCGGTCCAGTCGTAGGACTTTTAACAGAGGTAACCGAAAAAAACAATCAAATATCACTTGGTTCCATTGAAGAGTTTTGCGAGGAAATATCGCTTTATGCAAACGAAATCGGGGTATTTTTTTATGTATTCTCGTTAAATACCTTTTATAAGCATAGTGGGTATATCTATTTAGATGGAACGTGGAAAAAGTCAATTGTTCCGTACCCTCAGGTAGTCCACAATCGAATTCACTCCCGTAAACGGGAACAATCCCGAAGGTTTATCGACTTTACAAATGAATTGCAGATGAACAATGTTCCATATTTTAATGATCACTTTTTAAATAAGTGGGAAGTGCATGAAATATTGAAGGAATATGAGCATCTCCATTCATATATCCCAGATACTGAACTATTAACAGGTAGAGATGTTCTCTTTGAAATGCTTGAGAAATATAAATGTGTTTTTGTAAAACCGGTGCATGGCAGTCAAGGTAGAAATATTTTTCGAATTCATAAAACAGACGAAGGTAAATATTTATTAGATTATACAACCTTCTCAGGTGACATTGAGACTGTGCATTATAGCTTTGTATCCCTGTTTCAATCCTTATTTTCACGTTTAAAACAACAAACATTCATTGTTCAGGAATGCATTTCACTTCTATTATATAAGGAACAACCATTGGATTTTCGTGTGTTATGCCAAAAGCAATCAAGTGACAAATGGCAGCTAACATCTATAATTGCACGGGTATCGTCAAAGGACCAATTCGTTTCCAACCTTGCAAGAGGCGGAGAAATTCAAAAGGTCCATAACGTTCTTATCGAAAATTTTGAAGAAAAACAAATTCCTCATATTAAAAAATTAATGAAAGAGTTAGCATTAGAGGTTGCCACCCTTATTGATGGAAGGGACGACGGAATATTTGCAGAGTTAGGAATTGACCTTGCGCTTGATGAAAATGGGAAACCAACGATTATTGAGGTCAACACAAAGCCATCAAAAAACCAAGAACAGGATCAAATATCAACCAAAATTCGCCCAAGTGCAAAAGCGATTTTACAGCATTGTGTCTATCTCGTCCAACATCGATTCATAAACGATATGTAAGAAAGGAGAGGGTTTTATGATTTCACTGGGGTTTGTAACGCTTTATCCGAACCAGGAACTCGGGCTTGCCACGGAACTCGCAAAACGAGCTCCTAAATTTGGGATACAACTGTACCGATTTACTCCAACATCGATTGAACCTACCTCTGAATTAGTTCGTGGAGAAACATTTAATCACAAGACTACTAAGTGGGAACAAAGCACGTTTGAAATACCAATGTTTTTATATGACCGTTGTTTCTATTCAAGGGATGAAATATCCAAAAAAAGTCAGCCGATTATGAACTGGTTAAAGTTGCGTCCAGCAAATGTTTTTCTAGGGCATGGTTTACCAAACAAATGGGAAATTTACAACACCTTACGTCAAGATAAGGAATTATCACCCTATGTCCCTTCTACTGAGAAAGCTCTCTCCTCTTCTACCATCCTACGAGCTTTAACGAAAAAGCATCAAATTATCCTAAAACCAGAGAGAGGGTCAATGGGAAAAGGAATTATTGGCCTTTTTCTTCATCGTAATTATGTAGAGGTTCTCTATAAAGATGAAAAACTTCTAAAAAAGAACCAATTTACAACAAGAAGGGATTTAAAAAAGTGGCTAGACTCCATAATTAGCAATCAACCGTACTTATTACAACCATATTTGCCGCTACACAATGAAGAAAATCGTCCTTTTGATATTCGAATTTTACTTCAAAAAGACGGCCAAGGAAAATGGATTGAACAAGGTCGAGGGATTCGCCTTGGAATGCCGGATCACCTCATTTCAAATTTAGGGGGTGGCGGAGAAACTCGCTCTTATGAAAGTTGGACTGAAAATATGTCTTTTCATCAAAAGCAATTACTTTCGGATAATATTCATACAATTATTAATAGGCTACCAGAATTGTTAGAAAAGCAATTTGAACCTCTGTTTGAAATTGGCATTGATTTAGGTCTTACAAGTGAGGGCGCCATATGGATATTAGACACCAATTCAAAGCCAGGTAGAAAGGTTATTTTAGAAACCAGTCCAGAAAAAGAAGATGCCCTATACAATACACTATTACAGTATTGCCTTCATCTTCATTCAAAACAAACTACCTAAAAAGGAGCTGAGAAAAATGCGAACACCGCTACCGCTTAAAATAGTACAGGAAGAACAAGGAAAAGTGTATATTCCTACTACTATTCAATTAAAAACACCCATTAAGCATATTTTGTTTGGAACGTCCTCCTGTGATTGTGAGGTTATCCAAGTAGATAAGCAGGAAATCAAATTGTCAGAAGATATATTTGTAGCCTTAAAGATTCCATACAGTAGTACGACACAGGTTTTTATTCATGAAGACCATCTCTACATTGGGCCTCTTGTCGGAATTTTTACAGCAGGTTTTAGCGAGTCAATGATTCGACCAATTGGAGAGAGAACCTTATTCTTTGCAAAGCTTTTGGCTCAAGAAAAAGCAGTTGGGGCTTATGTATTTATTTTTGGAGCAAAGCATATTGATTGGGAAAAAGGTACCATTCTTGGTCTATTTCATAACCATAATGGCTGGGAAACAGTTGAAGTTCCATTTCCTAATGTGGTCTATGACCGCCTTCCAAACCGCCGAACTGAAAAACATAAGGCCTTACGTGAAATTAAACAACGAATGCAACATGAGTACTTAATTCCCTGGTTTAATCCTGGATTTTTCGATAAATGGGAAATTCACCAGTTGTTAGAGGGAGATCATCGGGTTTCAATCTATTTACCTGAAACCCATAAAAGCCCTACCTTCACTTTAATCGAGCGTATGCTATCGAAATATCAGCATGTTTACATTAAACCAGCAAACGGCAGTCTTGGTTTAGGTATATATCAAGTTTTATTTGACCGAGAAACCGGTAATTATTATTGTCGATATCGTGATCAAGATGGAAAAAATCGTCTTCAGCGTTTTTCTTCCGTTGAGTCTTTTATCAACACGCACTTCCGCCACAAACAATTGGAGCACTATATCGTCCAACAAGGAATTCATTTGCTCCGAAGCGATCATAAAACAATTGATTTTAGGATCCATACAAATAAGGATGAAAAAGGCAATTGGCAGGTCAGTGTGATGGCAGGAAAAATTGCTGGACGTGGCAGTGTGACAACACATCTAAACAACGGTGGTGTCGTTCGTACACTCACTGAAATTTTTCCAGATGTAGAAGAATGCAAGAACGTAACGGATTCTCTAAAACAGGCAGCGCTATCTCTAAGCGAAGCCATTGATTCTAGACAAAAAGGACATATTGGGGAACTTGGATTTGATTTAGGAATCGATAAAAATGGCAGTGTGTGGCTGTTCGAGGCAAATTCCAAGCCAGGTCGTTCGATTTTTTCACATCCAAAACTAAGAAAATATGATAAACTCTCAAGCAGGCTTCCACTGCAATATGCCGTCTATTTAACAGAAACAACGATTAAGAAGCCAGAGGAAGTTTACAAATGAGTACCATTTATTATCATATTGAAAAAAAGAAATGGTATCAATGTGAAGAAACAAATGGACTTATTTTTGGAAAGACAAACACCATGATTTCTTATGTAGGGAGCTGCCCAGAGCAATCGCTCCCTTTTTTTGTTAATAAAGCTGGAAATATGGTTGGCCCTCTCATTGGCATTCTAACTGGTAGCTCAAAAGACAACACTTTTATTGGTAATCTTAAGGTACTAAAAAGAATTTTAACCTCCTTACAGGATCATGGTGCATTAGGAATCGTGATTACGCCAAAGTCAATAAAGGGACATTTAGTGGAAGCTTTTACCTTTTACCAACCATTACAAAAATGGATCAAATTACAAACTCCTCTTCCGAATGCTGTGTATAACCGTATTCCTTATCGTCACATGGAGGAATCGAAGGATTTTAATGACATTATTTCTTTCTTTAAAAAAGAGAATATCTCTTTTTTTAATCCACACTTTTTTTCTAAATGGGAGGTACAGCGGATTTTAAAGAAGAATGATTTTGTTCAACGATTTCTTCCTGAGACCACCCTTCTCAAACATATAAGCGACCTCAAAAAAATGGTGGCCAAACATCAAATCCTCTATATAAAAAGTTCAACAGGCCATAAAGGTATTGATCTTTACAGACTGAAAACATCTCAAAATGGAATAATTGTAGAAACACCCCACGGAAAACAAAGCTACCCAACCCTCACCTCATTTTGGGAGGAATATAAGGATGTCTTTGAAACAAACAACTATTTATTACAGGAAGCAATTCAGGCAGACACACATGGTGGGAAACGTTATGATCTGAGAATTTTATGTCATTATCGTGATAACGGACATTTTATAAGCGGTATTGGGGTAAGAGTTGCTGGTGAAAATGGTGTGACGACACATGTCCCAAATGGTGGCTCAATAATCCCCTATCAATTCGTCCGTGATCGATTTGATGAAGCCCTTTTGCAAAAGCTTGTGTTTGAGATTGGAAGAACGCTCATGGACGAAACAGGAGAGTTTATTGGAGAGTTCTCCATTGACCTCGGTCGTTCGAAGAATGGTGCCATTTTTATTTATGAAATCAATTCAAAGCCAATGGTGTTTGATGAAGTAGATATTCATCAAAAAGGACTTGAAAATTTAACCAGACTCCTTATAATGGAAGCAAATAAGACCGCAAATAAAACCTAAGGAGAACTTACGATGATCTCACATTTTCAATATAAGCCTTTATATAAAAGCAGCAAAATTCCCGGTTGGAGCTTTTCTTTTTACTTTCAAGGAACAAAATATCATGGCATTTATAATAAGGATGGAAGCATTGATTGGCAAGGCAGCCACCCGGATTTGAAAGTCATTAATGACATTACTAAACAAATTCATGAATTAATGCTCTTCCATGTTTACGAATAACGAATCTTTTTTCACCTCCTTCACATACTAAGATAAAAAGGAGGGTTTTTTTATGGATAAAAACGGAAAAGAGCGTGAAGACCTTCAATACGAGGGGAAAGATGAAGTATTCATGGATGTGGACCGCTTCATAAATGAAGGAATGGCTGGGGGGAGCGTCTACCGTTATCATGATAAAACAAATATAGAGGAAGCACGCGAATTTGAGAAAGAAGAACCACCGAATGTAATTGAATAACAAGTTAGCGACACAGTCTCCTTCTGTTATAATAGAAGGAGACTTTTTTTGATTGAATTGAAGGAGTATTTTACATGATT
This sequence comes from Ferdinandcohnia sp. QZ13, assembly GCF_031324165.1. Lineage (NCBI taxonomy): Bacteria > Bacillati > Bacillota > Bacilli > Caryophanales > Bacillaceae > Ferdinandcohnia > Ferdinandcohnia sp. QZ13. The sequence goes on from NZ_JAVIVW010000001.1 coordinate 1,379,395, forward strand.
GAAAATTTGATGAAGCATTATAAGGATGCTTTTATAACAGCAGAATCACCATATAAGACAGATTTATATTCATGGTTTTTAACAGACACAGGAACTTTTTTTGGAATTAAAAAGGACCGTCTTTCTACAAAAGAGACCTCCCTTTTATCTTCCCTTTTCACACCATATGGCACTCATGTTAATGATATGAACGATACACAGGCATTTTGGTATAACCTTTTGTTTTTACAACAAGGGACCGTATCACCTGAACAATTTTCTTTTTCGCAGTGTAGGTTTATTCAGTTTTATGCCGACCAACCGATTACTGACCATCTTGAATTCCAGGAGGCCATTCAGGCACTGTTACCAAGAGATACGATCTTTCTATGGGAAAATGATTCAAGCGGCGTTCTCATCGAAACAAGAAACGAGGAAATCATTGAGGATGTCTTTTATGATGAAATCACCGTGACGTTAACGAGTGATTTTTACACAGACATGCGTTTATTTATTGGACAAACCCACCCCCTTTCTGACAATCTTGGCTCTCTTTTTCATACTGAAAAAGAATGGTTTCAAAAGGGTATACAATTTTTACATAAACAGAAGGTTTATCGATTACATGATATTCTGCCATTTTTATTACTTGAAGGAATGGATGTAGATTTTCGGAACCAACTGAAAAATGTGATTCCGGAAGAACTACAAGCTGATCATGAATTACTAGAAACGATAAAAGTTTTCTTTGAAAGTGATTTGAATGTTTCAAATGCAGCGAAACGATTATATATGCACCGGAATAGTCTGCAGTACCGAATCGAAAAATTCATTGAAAAGACAGGAATTGATATTAAACATTTCCACGGTGCTGTAACAACATATCTAGCCATTTTGGACCTTGAACATTTTTAGAATTGGTAGACATGCACGAAAACCCTTTCAACGTTTTGTGCACTTTACACATTTACGCATTTTTCTCTTTAAAGTAAACTTTAGCTATAGAAAACGTTTACACTAGGAGGAGAAAAAATGGCTGAATTAGTTTTAGATCATATTTACAAAGTATACGACAATAAAGTAACGGCAGTTGAAGACTTTAACCTTCATATTAAAGATAAAGAATTTATCGTATTCGTAGGTCCATCTGGTTGTGGTAAATCAACTACATTACGTATGATTGCTGGATTAGAAGAGATTTCTCAAGGGGATTTCTACATTGATGATAAACGTGTAAATGATGTTGCTCCGAAAGATCGTGACATCGCGATGGTATTCCAAAACTATGCGCTATACCCACATATGAGTGTATATGATAACATGGCATTCGGTTTAAAGCTTCGTAAATTCCCGAAAGATGAAATTGATCGTCGTGTGAAAGAAGCTGCAAAAATTCTTGGTCTAGAAGAATATTTAACTCGTAAGCCTAAGGCATTATCAGGTGGTCAACGTCAGCGTGTTGCATTAGGACGTGCAATCGTTCGTGACGCTAAGGTATTCTTAATGGACGAACCTTTATCAAACCTTGATGCAAAGCTTCGTGTACAAATGCGTGCTGAAATTTCTAAGCTTCACCAACGCCTTCAAACAACGACTATTTATGTAACTCATGACCAAACAGAAGCGATGACAATGGCTACACGTCTTGTTGTTATGAAAGATGGCATTATCCAACAGGTTGGTGCGCCTAAAGATGTTTACGACAATCCAGAAAACGTATTCGTTGCTGGTTTCATCGGTTCTCCAGCGATGAACTTCTTCCCTGGTACATTACAGGATGGTACCTTCACTATTGGTGATGTAAAAGTTACTGTACCAGAAGGAAAAATGAAGGTTCTTCGTGAACAAGGCTATGTAAACAAAGATATCATCCTTGGTATTCGTCCAGAAGATATTCATGACGAGCCTGTGTTCATTGAATCTGCTCAAGGTTCTAAAATCAATGCACTTATTGAAGTGTCTGAATTAACTGGTGCTGAAACAATGCTTTATTCACAGCTTGCTGATACTGACTTTGTTGCGCGTGTTGATTCACGTACTCAAGCAAAACCAGGTGAGACAGTAGAACTTGCATTTGACATGAACAAATGCCATTTCTTCGACGCAGAAACTGAAAAGAGAATTCGCTAATTATCAAAGACAAAGTCACCCGCTTGCTGGGTGACTTTTTTATTGGGACCTGTGACTCCATCCTCATTCTTTGATTAATTTTATTTCTTGGCTATGGCAGTTAGTACAATAGAATAGATGGGCACATTCATTGTTTTGTAAGGTTGTTTGGATGCCATCTATTTTTTTCATGTCATCTATTTGCATATATGCACTGTAGTCATCAAAGTAATCAATAATACGTCCTGAATCCTCTAAAGAATCCCCACATTGTGCACATGAGAAGCTAGCTTTGTTAAAACCATTACATAATGGACAAATCGGCATGATCTCTTCTCCTACTCATTTTCATATTTAGTTAACACTAGTTTTTCGATGAAACAATGCAGTTATGCTTTCTTTTCCGTAGGAATTAATTGGCAAAGTTAATTTCGAATATAAACTTCATTTCGTTACATAATACTTAGTACAAACACAGCAACACACAACTCACCAAGCAACACATAAAACTTAAAAACACACGGGTTAGCCTAGAGGCTAAGGAAACCCTTATATCTGGTGCAATTCCGGAGTAACCCACCAAAAAAAATCAGTTTAAGGAGATGAAGGAAAAATGGCAAACAACAACAACAGTAACCAATTATTAGTACCAGGTGCAGAACAAGCTATCGACCAAATGAAGTATGAAATTGCTCAAGAATTTGGTGTTAACTTAGGTGCTGACACTACATCTCGCGCAAACGGATCAGTTGGTGGAGAAATTACAAAGCGTTTAGTATCTTTTGCTCAACAATCTATGGGTGGAAGAGCTTAATAACAATTAAATATTTTTGGCTAGAGAGGCACCCTTAAACGGGTGTCTCTTATTTTTCTCTTGATTATACTCTTCCCAACTTTTGACTTGATTTTTTACAGAATATTATTGGGATACTAAACTAGAAGATATGATTATAGGAGGCGTTTGCTTTGAAGGATAAACTTGAAAACAGTACAGAGGAATTAGCTGCAAGACATTACCAGCCTGGAGATTACGAAAAGGACGATCAATTATCCTCAGGACTTGCTACAACCCATGAACAAGTAAGTGATTCATACATGGAAGGCGAAATTGCAGCCCCTTTCAATAATAAGACGAAAACGAAAAATGTAGAATCCTCAAATGAAGGTTACCAGGATTACTATTCATAAGATTTGAAATCCCTTTTAGGAGAGATCCGAATTGAGTGAAGTACAGCAATTTATTCGGGATATAACAACGAAAGCTAAAGACACATTTTCAAATACATCCCAACTTGTAAAAGAAAAAATTAATACTGTTTTGCAAAGACCAATGGCAACGATAGATGACCTTGCCCAATATATTTCAGCCCATCCAGATACGAGTTTCGATACAAAAGAATTTCTTGGGTTTCAGTATCATTTTTACCATCTTAAAGTTTCGGATTTTGTCTTTTATCTCGAAACCAAGGGTGATCATGGTGATTATATTCTAGACTTGTCTGTGTGTTCACCTGAAGGGACACTTTTTGAATACCATTCTTTCGAAAAGAAATATGGAGCAGACGAAAAAGTGCCCATCCCGGCAGCTTTGGCTAGCATCATTCAGTAAATATAAAGGGGGACGGTTCTCACAGTTTTCCATTTTTTTGAAAACCATGAGAACCGTCCCCCTGAATCACTTTGGACCCTTATTTTTCAATTTCTAATATTTGTTGGTTTACTTCTACATTTACTTTTCGGATGCGGCGGTTTTCCACTTCTGTAACTGTTAAGGTGAGATGCAAGTAATCAAAGGTGTCCCCGGTAACTGGAATTTTCTCAAATGATTCAAATATCCAACCCCCAACAGAATGATGGGAGCTTTCCGGTTCTTCAATTCCAATGATTTCTGCAAAATCGTCAAGTGGCATATCCGCATTTATTTCATATGTATTTTCATCTAATTGTGTAATATATTTGATCTTTTCATCATGTTCATCCCAAATCTCACCGACAATCTCTTCGATGATATCTTCTAATGTAATCAAACCTGAAGTTCCGCCAAATTCATCAACAACGATTGCCAAATGTGTTTTGCTCTTTTGAAGCTCTGGCAGCAAGGTTGAGATTTTCATCGATTCCACTACAAAAAATGGTTTGCGGATGATTGAACGAACATTTATTTTCTTTTGTTGAACAAGAAGACTTAAAAATTCACGTTCTGATAGAATGCCAATGATATTGTCGGTATTGTCTTCGTACACTGGCACACGTGAATAACGTTCCTCTAAGAACATATCTCGTATCTTTTCTATCGGATCATTCACCTCAACAGCAACCATATCAATGCGTGGTGTTAATATTTCCCCCACTAAAATATCGTTGAAATCAAGGGAACGGTGTACTAATTCTTTTTCTTTATTATCAATAACTCCTTCTTCTTCACTCAAATCAACCATTACTTTGATTTCTTCTTCGGTGAAGGATGGAGTATCATTATTACTTTTAATAAGCTTGGCTGCTAATGCTTTTAACAATCCAAATAGATAGGTAACTGGTGTGAGTATCTTCATTAATATAAATAATACCCCAGAGACCCGTAATGAGAAATTTTCTGCATTTTCTTTTGCAAATGATTTTGGAAGGACCTCTCCGAAAATTAAAATGAGTAACGTCATAACAAACGTACTAATAACAAGCCCGGTATTTCCCCCAAGAAGATCTGAAGCTAACTTCGATGCAATTGATGCTGCAGCGATATTTACAATATTGTTCCCAACAAGAATAGTCGAAAGGGCGTTATCAAAATGCTCCGTAATATAAAATGCCTTCTTACTTCCACGTCGCTTTTCATCCACATAATTCTTTAGCCGTATTCGATTAACACTTGAATAGGCTGTTTCACTTGCAGAAAAAAACGCTGATAACATGATTAAAACGACTAACAAAATGATGGTACTCAGTGGCAAATCGTCCACGTAAATTTCACACTCCTAAATTGTAATTGACTTTATTTTTGTTTATGATGAATAGAGATAAAGTCAAAATCTTAATACGAGAATATCGATTATTTTTATAATAGCAAACATTCTCTTATATGGGAATGATTATCTATGAATGTGATTTAAATCACACCATGCTATTTTTAGTCTTGATATAGTACTTATAAGAAAAATTAAGCGGCGGTGATAATATGGACTTTAAACTCAATACCTTATATGAAGAAATCGGTGGTGCAGATGCCATTCAAAATTTAGTGGACACCTTTTATCCAAAGGTATATGCCGATCCTGATTTAGCTCCTTTATTCGAAGGAGATATAGAAGAAATTAAAAGAAAACAATATATGTTTTTAACACAATTTACTGGCGGCCAGACATTATATAGCAATGAATTTGGACCTCCGGCAATGCGATATCGTCATATGCCTTTTGAGGTTACACCTACACGTGCTAGAGCTTGGCTTCGTTGTATGAAAGAAGCATTCGAAGAAACAGGTCTTGCTGGTGATGCAGCCGAAGCCTTTTATGCTCGTTTACAACAAGTGGCAGGAATCATGGTAAATACGCCAGATTAACAATAAAGGTGCCATTCTATCGACTCGGCGCCTGAAGGACATCAAAAAAATCCACGAAAACTTCGTGGATTTTTTTATGATTCGATGATTATGGTCCCAATAAAGAATATTAAAACTAACGCTGCCGCAATATTAAATGTAATTGATAATTCGTCCACAGTTACTCCCCCATTATCTTTTATATGGTTTAAGAGTATCATCAAATGTGGAAAAATCAGGTTCGTTTTTAAGGCAGTTTTTTGTCAAAGTGATGAACATTTTGTGAATCGATTTTCGGAGAAACTTGGGTTCATCCTAAATACCGATGATACAGACTCTTTGCTTCTGAAATGTCTTTTGTTCCATGAATGAGAACACGACCATCCCTGAAAACAACCATTCTGTTTGAGCCTTGTGTAAATGATAATAAGAATGGATTTGTTTCTACTATGCCACCTTGAGTAATTAAACGTTTTGCAAGAGAATCTAAGTCTCTTTCCATTCGTTTACTTGGTCGTATTTGAACGGAATCCCTTCCACATAAAACGGCAGATTTTGTCTGATTCTCATAGGATAAAAAAGGATAGGTTGGATTTGTTCCACAAGAAAGACAACCTTCTCTTTTTACACGATCAACTTTTATCGCTGTATGTTGATTTTTCCATAAATCAAATGAAACTAATTTATTTCGTAGTGCATTGAAATCTTCAACCAATATTTTAAGTGCTTCCGTTACCTGATAGGCAACTACCATTTGAACGGCTGGACTTATGATTCCTACCGTATCACATGTCAGTCCTCCCATCGGTATGGTTTCTAGGAGACAATGTAGGCATGGTGTCTTTCCTGGCAAGATGACATAACTAATTCCATAGCTCCCAACACATGCCCCATAAATCCATGGGATGCTGTATTTTTGTGATGCATCATTTAAAAGCATTCTTATGTCAAAATTGTCGGTTGCATCGATGATCAAATCTACTCCATCAATTATTTGTTCAATCTCCTGAACCGATACATCCATAACATGTACTTCGATATCAACATCTGAATTTATTTTTTCTAAGCGTTCTTTTGCTGCAATCGCTTTTGGCAAACGATTGGCTGCATCATGTTCGCTATATAATTGCTGCCTTTGTAAGTTCGTCCACTCCACATAATCGCGATCGACAATTGTTAGCTTTCCGATCCCTGCACGGACAAGCCCCTCGGCACTTCCTGTACCAAGCGCACCAGCACCTACTATGAGAACATGTTTATTTCTAATTTTCCTTTGCCCACTGGTTCCAATTGGAGTAAATAACTCTTGCCGAGAGTAGCGTTCGTTCAACTCAAATTCCTTCCTTCCAATGTAGTTCTGTTGCTATAGTACCATAGGAAAGACCTTTAGATAATAGAAAAAGCCAGAATAGAGAGACTATCCTAGCTAAAAAGTGATTATTCTACATATACTGCTGTTCCGTATGCAATAATTTCAGATGCATTTTGCATGACAGATGAAGTTTGTAGACGCAGCCCGATAACTGCATTTGCTCCTTTTGCCTTCGCATCATCTACCAGTCGACCAATTGCTTTTTGTCGTGCTTCTTCTAGCATTTCCGTGTAATCAGAAATTTCTCCACCTACAATTGTTTTCAACCCTGCCATAATATCTTTACCGATATGCTTTGACTGAACCGTACCTCCTCTTACAAATCCCTTTAGTTCTTTCACTTCTTTACCAGGTACAAAATCAGTAGTCACGATAATCATTCTCGTCATCCTCCTCTTTCTCACGTTTTCGTTCCCATACTAATAAAGCAAATAATAAAACAATGGCAACCATATAAAATGCATAAAACGTCAGCGCCTTTGAAATATCAATAAACAAAAAGACAATTCCTACGATTTGTCCAATAACGGCTATCAACAATACAATATATTTCGCAATAGTCCCCATCATTCCCTACCTGCTTTACGTCGATAAATTTTCCTAGCAAAAATCAGATAAAATACAATTGGCATGGGTATTTGGATCAATCCCCATATTCCCCAAAACCAATAATTATGCCCCCGCTTTCTTGCGTCTAAAAACAACCAAAAGCTTTGAATGAGTAGGATGATGACGATTAATATCCAGAACTTGATGTCATACGTTTTCATGTACGCATCACCCGTTTTCGATACCGATAAAAGCTATAAACTGGGAAGCTAATAGTTGCGATACCTTGAATTAGAATATAAGCAAGTGGCAATTGGAAAAACGCTGTGATTAAAGCCGTCGTCATGAATAATGCGATTAAAATAAAAGCGATTAAATCTCGTCTGAATTTTTTCTTTTGTTTCTGTTGTTCGGCGGCGACTAATTGTTCAAACACTTGAAGATCAGGAGTGAAAACCGAATATTGTTGATCTATTTTAGTGAGTGCTTCATTGATTTCTTGAATCGTTTCTACATCTTCTTCATGTTGTGGTTCGTTCTTTAGTAGGACTAGCTTGTTTTTCTTCATTGGGTCTCAACTCCCTTCTTACTGTTTGAATTCCGTTATGTATTCTTGATTTAACAGTTCCGATGGCGATATGAAGCATATCCGCTATTTCCTCATATGAATACCCATAGTAATGTTTGAGAACAATTGGAATCCGAATTTCATCAGAAAGCCTACCTAATGCAGTAAGAACATCATTCCAATCTTCCGACTGATTATCAAATTGCCACTTCATTTTGCGTAATGCTTGTTCCTGCAGCTGATAGTTATGCTCTCGTTTCTTTTTTCGAAGATCGTCAATGTATAAGTTCGTCGCAATTGTGATGAGCCATGAGGAGAATTTTGCTTTGCCATTATACAATTTAATTTTTTCCATACTTTTCATCATTGCTTCCTGTGCCAGGTCTTCGGCAATATCAGGCTTCATTGTAACTTTTATTAAATATTTTACTAAAAAGGGATAATGCTCCTTAAAAAGCATAGCAAACGCGAGTGTATCACCACGCTTTGCACTGCGAATTAGTTCCTTTTCATCCATGCAATGAATTCTCCCCCAAGAATATTTGGTTATCTTTATTTATCGTTAATAATACGAATGAGGTTATTAAAAAGTTCACTTCATCAAAAAAACTTTTATTTTTTTCTAGTTTAACCAATAAAAGAAGCCAGAACCCCAGCTAGGTTTGGCTTCTCCTTAATCAATTATTCATTTTCTGGTGATGCAGTTTTTCTTGATTGAGCTAATTCATCAGTTAAATTGTCGATGCTGTTTCTGACATTCCCTTTTCCTGACAGGTTTTCAATGATTTCCTTTACATCGATACCAGAGGATGCCTTCAATGATTCCTGCAGGGTGGACATTAAGTTCGTTGCATAGCCAGTAACCTTATTGGCACCGCTATTTTCTCCATTACTGCCTGTGTCGACGACCGTAATTTTATCAATATTGGATAATGGTGCAGCCACTTCTTTCGCATATTGTGGAAGCATTTTAATAACCATATCGAGGATAGCTGCTTTTCCATACTGCTCGAATGCTTCTGCAATTTTTTGTTTTGCTTCGGCTTCTGCAAGACCTGTTAAGCGAATAATTTCTGCTTCTGCTTCCCCTTGTGCACGCTGGGCTTCTGCTTTCGCTAGACCATCGATGCGGATTTTCTCAGCTTCCGCTTTTGCCATTGCTTCGATTCGATATTTATTTGCATCCGCTTCAGCCAATTGCTTTGCTTTTTCTGCCTCTGCCGCTTGAACAACCGCATAACGGTCAGCATCCGCCTTCTTCTTAACCTCTGAATCGTATTGCTTTTCACGACGTAAAATTTCTTTTTCTTCGAGCTCAATTTGCTTTTGTCTTTCAATGATCTGAATTTGCATTTGCTGCTCGGTAACTTCTTGTTTTGCTCTCGCCTCTTCTAGGTGGTAAGCTTGGTCAGCACGCGCTTTCGCAATGTCTTGTTCTCTACGGAATTCCGCAATTTTTAACTGATTAATCTTTTCTGCTTCTGCAACCTCAGTAGCGCGCTCTAGCTCAGACTTCTGCGCTTCTTTCTCAGCTTCAGCACGTTTAATTCTTGTTTCTTTTTCTGCCTCTGCCGTTGCAATATCAGCATCGCGCTTTACTTGAGCAATTCTAGGTTTACCCAAAGAATCGAGGTAACCATTCTTATCTCGGACATCCTTGATTGTGAACGATACAATCATGAGACCCATTTTTGCTAAATCCTGTGAAGCTACCCTTTGCACCTCTTGCGAGAACTTATCACGATTTTTATAGATTTCTTCAACAGTCATTGAACCGAGGATTGAACGAAGATGACCCTCTAATACTTCTCGTGCTTCATTTTCTCTGTCTTCTTTTCGTTTACCTAAAAACTGTTCGGCTGCAGTCGCGATTTCTGAAATAGAGCCTCCGATTTTAATAATAGCAGTACCATCTGCCATAACAGGTACACCTTGCTCTGTATATACTTCAGGTGTTTGAACATCCAGTTTACTCGATAAGAGACTTAATGGTTCAGCCTGTTGGAAGACTGGAAGTACAAATGTACCGCCTCCACGAACAATTTTAATGCGGTTTCCTGCCTCATCCACATGAACGTTTTTTCCACCTAAATAGCTACCAGTTACTATTAGGGCTTCGTCAGGACCCGCTGTTTTGTACTTTGAAACAAATACACCAATAAGTGCAAGTAGTAAAAATGCGACAACTCCGATTACAATCCAAATTCCTGCTGTCATAGTTCATTTCCCCCTTTTATCTTCATATTTTGGTAGGGTAAGACGTATACAACGCCTTCCTTTATATCTATAATAAGAACCTTTTCATCATATGGGATAGGTTCATTATTAAAGCTTTTAGCCGATTTAGCGATGGTTCCACTGATTCCTTCTATAACTACTTCTCCAAAGCCATCTACTGGAATTGAAGTGATGACCTTGCCAATTCGTCCTTTCAAATCCTCTTCTCTGTAGACCATCGATTCTTCTGCAGAAGACAATGGGATCAACACGAAAACATTCAATAATGTGACTAAAATAAGTGCTAATACGAGTGAAATAACAAGAATTAAGAAACTATGAAAGGAAAGCAATTTTTCAAAAATGTAACCTGATGCGCTTAAAAATGTGAGGAATGAAAAAATGAGTGTTGGGCTTAAAAAACTGTCTGGAAAGATCCCCTCTAGAAAGTCACCAAATAGGATAAAAGTGAGGGTACCAATTCCACTTATGACTAAGCCGATTAGATAGATGGTTTGAATATCATATCCAAATAGTTCCATAGCTTCACCTCCAAAAATTTACGAATACTTTTGTAATTTTCTTTACATTCTCATTTACGAATTACGTTTATAAAAGGTTTCATTTTTTTATGAATTTTTTTCAAACATTTGTAAAAGTTTGTCGATATGATATGGTTACATGAGCTCTTTTGTAATCCAAACTTTTAGTAAGAATCCAAGTACAATATAGGCAACCACATATCTCCAGTAGATCACCAATTTTTCGTTCTTTTTTTGGACAATTCCTAACCCTATGATCCACCAAAAGATAGCGTAATCCGTGATTCGCTTTTCACGAAGTTGAGTTTCGTTCCCTTCGAATTTCCTTTTTTTATTTTCATGACGTGCCCAGAGAATCACAATCACTATATCAGCAATTGCCCCAATAGAGATGGCAACCAAAACAAAGATTGGAGATGGCTTCCATCTATTGTCTTTTTGGACCTCTATTTTCTTTTCAACTCTCTCCTTGTCCGCTTTAAGGGCTTCCTCAAAACTTTGAGTAATCTTCGTTTGCCTTACATCGCTGACGATTTTATTACTTGGTACATCAAAAGTGGAATAATATAGACCAATTCCAACTGCCAAAAGGATAAACAAGCCATAAGCTAGTCCAAATAATAATCCTTTTTTCATTCGCACCAACTCTTTCATAGAATAATAGGAATAAAGACATACAAATTATCCTATTCTTACAATACTCTACAAAAGGTCCTAAATAAATGTTTTTTTATAGGATTTGAGAAGTATTTGTAATGACATAAAAAAAAGCAAGCCCCCCTTTTATTAGTAGGGAACTTGCTTGATCTCTAATCTTTATCTTTATCTTTGTCTTTCTTTTTTTCATCCTTTTTCCGTTTCTTCTCCTCTTCTTTACGCTTCTTCTCTTCGTCCTTCCTCTTCTTTTTTTCCTCTTTCCACTGATCGTTTTTCTTTTCCTGCCCGTTGTTTTCCTTCCACTCGCTCTCCTTCTTTTTAACTGGAGGCTGGTAGGCTGGAAGATTGAAAGAACTTGGTGGTACATTACTTAATGACTGCTGGATGATTTCTCTAAAGATCGTGGCTGCCGTAGCACTTGAATTCGTTAAATAATGCTTCTCATCCGTTTTGTCATATCCAAGCCAGACTGCACCAACAAGCTCCGGTGTGTAACCGACCATCCAAATGTCCTTTACCCCATCGATGCCCTCAATGGGTAACTGGGTAGAACCGGTCTTTCCTGCTACTTCTCTTCCTTCAATGGTAGCATGACGTCCAGACCCGCTTTCAACAACGCCCTTCAGCATAAAGGTCATTCGCTTGGCAACTTCAGGGGTCGTAATTTGTACAGGCTCTTCCTTCCACTCGGCAATGATTTCACCATTGGCATCGACAATTTTGGAAATGGCATGTGCTTTCGTCTTTTTTCCTTCATTCGGAAAAGTTGTAAAGGCCTCAGCCATATGAATTGGAGCAACCCCTTTATCAAGTCCACCAAGAGCCAAACTTAAATTTTGATCATTTTCGGTGATTGGAAGTCCAAATTTCTTTACAGAATCAATACCTGTTTTTAATCCAATTTTGTTTAAAAGCCATACCGCTGGTACATTATCAGAATCCCTCACCGCATCGTACATGGTCACACTACCTTTAAATTTTCCGGAAACATTTGATGGTTGATAGCCGTTGAAACTCATCGGTTTATCCGGTAATACATCATAAATGCTGTAGCCATGCTCGAGCGCTGGCGTATATACGGCAAGTGGTTTAATCGTTGAACCTGGTTGTCTTCTTAATTGGGTCGCATGATTGAAACCTCGAAACACATGCTCACCGCGCCCACCCACTAATGCGCTGATACCACCAGTCTTTGGATCTACTAATATAGCACCACTTTGAAGCAATTGGTCTTCAGGGCTCGCAGGAAATAAGCTGTCATTTTTATAGACATTTTCTATGGATGCCTGCATGTGGGGATCAAGCTCAGTATAGATTTCTAAGCCCCCTGACATGACTTCATTTTGGGTGAGTCCATATTTTTCAATCGCTTCTTCGATAATATGATCGATATAATATGGATACTTTCCTTCATATGGATCAAGTTGGCGTCCCTTAAACACCATCTCTTGCGCTTTCGCTTCGTTGACTTGATTGGAGGTAAGGTATCCCTGCTCCTCCATTAATGAAAGGACCAGATCTCTTCTGTTTAATGATTTTTCTTGATCAATTAACGGATTCATCGTAGAAGGTGATTTGATTAAACCTGCAAGAATCGCACCTTCACTCGCCGTTAAGTCCTTAACCTCTTTGCCAAAATAAGTTCTTGCGGCGTTTTTGATTCCCCATGCCCCTTCACCGAAATAAATTTGATTTAAGTACATTTCTATGATTTTCTCTTTTGAAAAAGTACGTTCAATTTTTTGGGCAAGGAAGAATTCTTCTATTTTTCGCTTCAATGTTTGTTCATGAGTTAAAAATACATTCTTCGTTAATTGCTGGGTAATCGTACTCCCACCTTCAACGATCTCACCCGCTTTTAAATTCCGGAAAAGTGCACGAAATATCCCGACATAATCGACACCAGGATGTTTATAAAATCTACGGTCTTCTGTGGCGATAACAGCATGAATCACATGTGGCGGGATATTTTCATATCTAACACCTTCAATTTTAGGTCCGGGTACCTTGCTTGCAATCTCACCATTTTTGTCATAAATTATGGTCGGTTCCGGTAACGGATTATTTAAAGCACTAACATCCCGAGAATTGATATACATGTTAAGTCCAATAGCAACGAAAAGAATAAAAAGCAGCCCGACAAGTAGAGTGATTTTTACTCTTCCCACCTCAGACAACGTCTTGATGAAATTTTTTCCCATTCAAATGCCCTCCAAAAAAGAAATGCGCAAGCGCCTTGAAAGTGGAACATCGACTAACTACTGCCACGTCCTGTGGCAAACGTCGATGTCAGCACTTCCTCGAAAATGCGGTGCATTTTCTTCGTGCGATGCTTATGCTGTCGAAGCCTTCCTTGTCCTGTGCAAGTCCGACAAGCATAAGAAAATCCGGCGAGAAGGATGCCTTTTATCCTTCTTGACGGATTGGCTTATGACCTCGAGGGGCTAGGCTGCTTGCGCTAGACACGATAAATATATTAAAAATAGCGCTACATATATTAATACGAACAAGAAAAAATTTTATGAGCATACAAACGGATTTTTATTCACCAATGGGGAACAGGGAAAAGCACTTGGTCGACTTAGTTTTTTAAGAATTCATTGATTCGGTTTGTTAATTCGGTTCTGTCATAGGTGCGGTATAGATTACTTGCAAGACGAATGGGGTCACCGAAGAAAAATCGCTCGTATAAGGTTTGTCTAGAACCGAATGCACTGATACAAAGTTCCCATGCAAGTCTAAAAAGCTTTACTCTATCATATGCATTCGCGTTAGCAGCCTGTAAATATTGATCAAGGTCAGCTCTTCTCTCACTTGCAAAGTCTTTTTCAGTTGGAATGGAAACGAGGCCACTTGCACCTAGTAGCTGTAAAATTTCAGTAAAACGCGGGTATAGACGAGGGTATAAATTAATTGCACTGTATAGAGGATTAATTGCAGGGGCCATTGTACCCCATTTATCCATTTTTGCTTGAATTTCCGATGTTAACAATAATGCTTTCAGCGTCTCTAGCCCGATGATAATTTCACTGATTTTTTCTTGAACATGCTGATATCCACCAATGTCAATTGTATCAACCAAAGCTTGAGCAACCCCTAGCAGACTTTCCGTTTTTACAACCTGTCTAGAAATTACCTGATGTAGGACCAATGGAAAAAAGCTAGTTTCAGAATACATTTTATTCGCACAATCAATACATCCATTCATAAAGATCCGTTCTCGAGGAACATGAACATGATCGAAAACGATAATCGTATCCATTTCTTCAAACCTTGAGCTAAGGGGATGATCAAAGGTCGACTCTCGATATGCAAATGATTCTCTGCAAAGAAAAGTTAGTCCCTTCGTGTTACTCGGAATCGAAAAAGCAAAAGCATAGTCTTCATTAAATAAATGACCACCTGATGGAAAGACGATTAATTCATCCGTAATACCACCTTGAGTAGCTAGCAATCTTGCGCCATGTATAACAATCCCATCTTCTTTTTTATCAATAACCTTTGCTGCTATAATATTATCTTCGTCATCCGTATGGTATAGAGAACGGTTTGTTTGTGGATTTATAAATGTGTGTGTAAATGAATAATCCTTCTCACTCGCTTCCTCATAAAACCTGCGGAGATTTTTCACAAACTCGGGATTATTAGCAGAAAATAAATCCGCAGCAGCACTAATCGCCATTAAAGAGGTATTCATATAATCAGGGGAACGTCCCATCATTCCAAGTGTGCTTTTTGCCCACGTTTGAATCATCAGACGTCTTTTTTCTAAATCTTCTTTCGTCTTTGGTTCTAAATAGGAAGTACCAATTTGGCTACCTGTTTTAGGAGAGGTAAAAGTCATGATGTCTTGGATTGATGGATCACATTGCAGGTCATAAAGCTTTGCTTGACTCTCCATGACTCCACGGAAAGCAGGATGTTCAGAAATATTCCCCTTCACCTTCTCCCCCTCAATCCATATATCAGACTGAAGTTGATTAATTCTATCAATATACTCTTTACCAGACATTGCCATATATTCCGACACCTCCACAGGATACTAACCTAAAATATGCTCATTCCTGTTGTCATGTGAGACCATTTTTTTCAGTAAACTGTGGAAGTTTGGGGCGTCGGATAAATAGGGTGCAATGGCTAGAGTGAATGTATTGAACTACAGCGGATTAGCGAACGTATTCTAGGATGTCGGTGTACATTCTTGAATGATAGTACATACCAAATTGTAAACCATGTTCAATCATTTTCTTTTGGTCTCCTTCATAGCTTAAAGCAACGACTTCATAAATTTCGTTCGCATGCTGAACATCAAGCACCTCATGGTCAGTAAAATGAATAAGCGATTTGTTTTCACTTCCATAATTACTTTTGGCAAATTGACCAACCAATGGAGACACTCGAGCAACAATTTCTTCAATCACACCTAATGCGGCTAGACCTTCTAAATAGTGGTAATGTAAACATAAGTCGGTCATTCCACGATTATAGGCAATGACTGGAATGCTTGGTTCACTGTGTTTTATTT
Organism: Ferdinandcohnia sp. QZ13; assembly: GCF_031324165.1. NCBI lineage: Bacteria > Bacillati > Bacillota > Bacilli > Caryophanales > Bacillaceae > Ferdinandcohnia > Ferdinandcohnia sp. QZ13. The sequence continues at coordinate 1,395,448 of NZ_JAVIVW010000001.1, forward strand.
CTTCCTCTGACACACCAATCCCTTTTAAAAACTCCTTATACGTCTGGCTATGAACATATTTTTCATTCATTTTCCCATGCTCTTCAAACAAGTTTTCAACCAGCGGCATCCTCATTCGGTAATCTGACATATTTGTTAATATAGCGGATAAAAAACGCGGAAAATAAAGAACAACGTGGTAAATTTGAAGGGCAATTTCTTTTCGTTGTTCGTCAGAGAACTCACCGTTTTTTAAAGCCACAAACAACGGATGCTCTTCAATTTTCTTTTCTTGAAACATACGATCTGTCACTTTCTTTAACTCTACAAATTTCTCCATGATCAAATCCCCCTAAATAAGTGTTAATTCATGAAAATCCATTGAAAGGTTTGCTGGAATATCTCCATACGCAAACGTCGTTGATGTAAGTTTTATATAAAATGGATTGTTTCTAAAATACTGAGCTTCTTCAATCGATATTCCAAAAAACAAATAGCTGTACTCTTGCTTAAACTTGTTTTGAATATAGGAAATAAACTCCCTTTGATAGTCTTGTGGTTTTTCCTTCGCAGCGAAAAACGCCATATAACCATGCCGAAATGCCTCATCTTGATTTGGGAGTGGTGGACAATTTGCGATCCTACAAAACAAATTTACGATTCTGAACGAAAAAGGAAGTTTACTAGACAGCCTAAGCTTCCGTGCATTGGATTGGTCCACGAGCTTGCAAATGGCTAGGCACTCCTTGTTGTTATCATCCTTAATCACTAAAAACACTCCGTTTTCCCTTAGAAACATTTGTTTTCCACAAGGTGCAAAAGATTGCGTCCTTGCCAATTTTTTATAAACACCCCATGCTTCTTGCCCGTCAATTTCGCTTATATGAAGTCGGCTATTGCGATATTTCAGAAACATCGGTACGCCAATATGAATGGTCCTAGCTATTTCCACTCCACCCGGAAGGAGGCCGCCTCCTTTTGTCATTGAAACTTTGTTTGTGTTGCTATCAAGTACGGTGGAAAACATCCATTTCACGGTTCCTTCGCTACGATAAAAGGACAATAAATGTTCTGCTAAGCGATAAAAAGCAAAGGTACGATGATAGTCAGGATGAATCCTTAGATCATTTACGTAATACACTTTTTCACACCTTTGATTGAGTACCCGCTTTTGCTCACTCACCGCGACACAACCGATTAACTCTTTTTCCCGAAACAATCCAAAATGTCTTGTCACTCCAAATTCCTCTGATAAGCTAAAAAAATGGGGTGACCGATCAACGTAGAAGCGATCACTTCCCGTATTTGTCTCTTTCGATAATTGGAGTAATTGATGGTGATGGGAATCATCTAACTCCCTAAATTCATAGGTCATACACATTGCCCCACTGTTATTTTTTGATATAGCATTGAACGCTCTAACCCTTCACAACGCTCCGATAGTTCCTCATCACAAATAAATTGCTTCATAAAGTCTTCCGGCAATTGACTCGTACTGAGCATATTTCGGAACAAAACGATAGCCTTAGCTGATTTCGCCTGTAAAATTCCGTTGCAAATCAAATCCTTCCCCTTTTCATCCGCCCAATCAAATACATTGGACAAATAAAAAGCGTCGATGGATCCTTCGTTACTTAAAAGCTCTTTGATACTTTCAGGATGTATGGCAAGTTTATCAATATTTCTTTTTGCTGCTTCATATCCATCTTCAGTTAAATAAAATGGAACTCCCTCGACTTCCTTATAGAGATAGGAAGAAAACAAAATCTGAGATAAAAAGTAATTATTATGAATGGGCTTCGTTTTCACTTCTTTTTCAAACTGCCTCAAAAAGAATTTGGCAAAATCATTTTCACTTGCATTGGCAAACATATAGCCCGGAAAAAATTGTAGATGGGTTGTTTTACTTAATAGTATTTTCGCTGCAATCTTCCATTCAGATGTAGTCAAATACTTTTCATAAAACGCTTGCTGTTCCTCAAGATTTTTTGCAGTAAACAATTCTCTCCAAACAGATTCGTCATAGATGTTCCGACAAATATTCTCTCCTATGAATCTATAAAAGCGTTCATTTACACCACAATGATTGATTCCTATTTCAATTTTTTGAGAATGCTGCTGCCAATATTCCTTTGCATAATCAGGTAAATCATTGGCTATTGCTTCAAACATTTGAATTCGGTTTTGGCAAGGGGCTTCTCCAATAAAAGCGAGAAACTCCTTCAACGGAAAATTGTTTATGGCAGCTTTTTTGAGCTCAATTAACGCACACTGTGCTGGATTTATATCGACACAAATCACCTGATCAACCGAATCATTTAGGATGGAAAATGCCGTGCATCCTCCTGAACCTATCACTAGTATTTTCTTCGGTTTCGCTATTTTAGAAATCTCCCTTTCTACTAAATTATCCTCTCTAATTTGCGAAAAAAAGAGTTTAGACACCGTTTACAATCCCTCCTTCAAAAAAATTGAGCATTTCTTTTTTTCCTTCCTTCCAATTGGCCATCCGTTTTATTCCATGTTCTAGTTGAAGTTTAAACTCATCGCGTGGATTTGGTTCTGCCGGTACGTAAGAATATAAAACAATATTCATTCCATGCGAAAAATCAATTTTTCTTGAATGGAGCCACTTCTCTAGTGTGGAATGAGTAGGACGATATTGATACAGTGATTCCTTTGAGTAAGTAGTCATTCTATCAACATCAAGGTTATGAATATGAGAAAGCCTTTTGTGATAAATTCGAACAATATCCTTGATCTCATCCGGAACCTGTGCATTGTGAAATTTTGGATAAGCATAATCTTCAAACAAGGCTTTAAAAAGGAACAGCACCTCCGGATTCTCGATTTCAGCAAGCAGATGGATCTTTCGTCCTTGATTCTCTTCCATGATCACTTGAAGATAAGTCAAAAAAAGGTCACGAAAACAACTCATTCTCGAAAATAAAGGCCCAAAGTATATAAACTTTTCATCATTCTGTTCGAAGGTTTGAATAAGTTGAAACCCGAAGAGCTTCTGACTACGTCTTAAACAAATGACTTGCTCATATATCTGAAATCTTGAAAGAAGGTATTCTTCCTTGACTTTACACACTCGCTTTGAGAGCGATATCATTTCTTCTTTCTGTTCTATAAGTAAGTCCTTTGTAAAAATCCTTTCCATAGTAAATGCTTGTGCCATACATCTTCACCAGCCAATCTATAACGTGTAATTTTACACTTTTTATACTTAGTGTAATTTTACACTATTTAAGATTAATTTCAAGTATATTTCCTTAATTTTCTATAGATAATAAGATAATCGAGTTTATTTTTGTACCACATAAATACAGTTGTATTTTTCAGAGAAACACCTAGTAAACTTTTTATTACATTTTTGTAAAGTTTGTAAATTTATTATTGTAAATTCGACAAAATTAGATAAAAATATTCTTTGTGTGCTTATCAATTCATTATTGGAGGAACAATCTCATGTTCGGAAACAAGAAAAAAGATGTATTTTTTGATGCACTTACATCAATCTCGGCTAATGTTAAGGAAGCCGCGGACTATTTTGTACAATTTAAAATTAAAAATGTGAGTGATCTTAAAGAGTTTTCCATTGAAATGAAAAATTACGAAAGAAAAGGCGATGATGTCATTCACGGATTAATTACGGAACTCAATAAATCATTCATCACTCCGATTGAGCGTGAGGACATTCTTCAGTTAGCAATGAAAATGGATGATGTGTTAGATGGAATGGAGCAATGTGCTGCACGTTTTGAAATGTATTCATTAACGGATACGGACGAATATATGACTTCTTACGCTGATTTCATTCATAAAAGCACAATTGAAATTTATCATGCAATCGAACTTCTTTCGAATAAGAAACTATTAGATATGCGTAAACATGCCATTAAAATTAATGATTATGAATCACATTGTGATGAAATCTTACGAGTTTCAATCAAACAGCTTTTCCAAACGGAAAAAGATCCAATTAAGATTATCCAGGTAAAGGAGATTTATGAGATTCTTGAAGGCATTTCTGACTTCTGTGAGGATGTTGCGGATACGCTAGAAACCATCATTATGAGAAATGCATAAAGGAGAATCTTATTAACATGGATAGCTTACTTTTACTCACAATATTAATTGTTTTCTTTGCATTAGCATTTGATTTTATTAATGGATTCCATGATACAGCTAATGCCATTGCTACAAGTGTATCAACGAAGGCACTCCCACCCAAGATAGCCATTGCAATGGCGGCATTAATGAACTTTCTTGGTGCTATTACTTTTACTGGTGTGGCCAAAACCATCACGAAAGATATTGTCGATCCATTTGCCATTGAAAATGGATCAATTGTCATTCTTGCAGCACTTCTCTCGGCAATTGCATGGAATTTAATTACTTGGTATTACGGAATTCCAAGTAGCTCATCACATGCGTTAATTGGTTCGATTGCAGGTGCAGCCATTTCTGCTGCTGGTTTTGGAATTTTAAACTACAGTGGTTTTATAAAAATACTAGAAGCACTCATTCTTTCGCCATTTATTGCATTAGCGGTTGGTTTTCTAATGATGAGCCTTTTTAAAGTCCTTTTTCGAAATTCGAATCTTTATAAAACTAATAAAGGTTTTCGAACCTTTCAAATTTTCACAGCCGCCCTTCAATCCTTTACCCATGGAACAAATGATGCCCAAAAGGCGATGGGGATTATCACGATGGCATTGATTGCTGGGGGCTTTACGACCTCAACCGATATTCCACTATGGGTAAGAATTGCAGCAGCGACAGCAATGGGGATTGGTACATCGATTGGTGGCTGGAAAATCATTAAAACCGTTGGCGGAAAAATTATGAAAATACGCCCAATCAATGGGGCTGCAGCAGATTTATCTTCTGCCTTGATTATTTTTGGCGCAACGTATATTCATTTACCAGTTAGTACGACCCACGTTATTTCATCTGCGATTATGGGTGTTGGTTCGGCCCAACGTGTAAAAGGTGTGAAATGGGGAGTAGCTCGAAAAATTGTCCTTACATGGGTTATTACACTACCCATTTCAGCAGCTTTGGCAGCCCTTATTTATCAAATTATTAACTTGTTTTTTTAAAAGGCGGCAAAAGCTGCCTTTTTTATTGTCAAAATAAATGATTAAGTTTATAATATATTTAAGGTTTCTTAAATATAAATTTATATTAAATTTAAAGGAGGATTAACCATGGATATTAAAGCATATATGAAGGAAACTTTTAATCTACTGGATGAGGTTAACTCCCTCTTACTTAAGGAATTTGAATCGATTTTTCATTATGACATCACCACCAAACAATCCATCGTTCTTCATCATGTTCATCAAACTGGAACCATTACAGTAAATGAATTAGCACAGCTTATGAATATATCAGCAAGTGCGGTCAGTCAATTGCTTAACAAATTAGAAAATGAACATTACATTAAAAGGGAAATTAACCCGAGCAATCGACGTGAAATTCTCATTTCTCTCGGTTCTAAGGGAATTGAATTATATGAGGAAAGCGAAAAGATTGATCAGAAAATTATGGAGAAATATTACTCAAAGCTTACAGAAGAAGAAATGATACAATTTCAAGCAATCGTAAAAAAGCTTCATACGATTATTACAACCTCGGATCACGATTAATAGGATTAAGGGGGACTTTATATGGGATATTTATTAAAAAAGAACAGGTCGATTTATATTTTTCTTATCCTTGCTCTTTTAGTTCTTGGTTCAAACTACACAGTTATGGTCATTCAACCTTTTGAGCCTGTTACGGATACATTGATACTTGCATCCCTGTTTGATTTGACAATTGTATTACCGCTCTTTTTTTATTTATTTGTAGTTCGAAACCGTCTTTCTATCATTACACTTCTCCCAGTTGTGATTGCTGGATTTTGGTTTGCATACTTCATTGTCCCCCATCATGATTTAGTCATTTTTGAATATGTGAAATACGGAATATTTGCACTTGAAGGCCTTTTTATAGCCATTGAGCTGTTTCTTGCAGCATTTTTATTACGTAAAATTCCTACTCTATACAAAAATTATAAAAAGCAAAAAGAAATCAATTATTATTATCCTCCTGTAATGCGTATGGCAATGAACAAAACGTTTGGACCGAGAAAATTAATCTATATTCTCGTATATGATTTTTCAATCTTCTATTATGGCTTCTTTTCTTGGAAGAAAAAATGGGAAGATAGAAAACATCTTCATTCATTTACGATCCACACCAATTCAGGTTATTTTGGTCTGTTTATCATGCTCGTCCATGCAATGGTAATAGAGGTGATTGGGGTTCATTTCTTAATTGCACACTTCTGGAGTCCAACTGCCGCTTGGATATTTACCGCATTAGATTTATACGCGTTGCTGTGGATTATTGCCGACTATCAGGCTGTGCGCCTTTCACCAATTGTCATCAACGATCATAAACTTTTTGCCCAGGTTGGAATTAGACGTGAAATAGTCGTTGATTTAAAAACCATTAAATCGATACAACCAACGATTACCGATAAAAAGGAAAGGGCTCGTGAAAAACATAGCTTTGCCATTACATTGCCAAACTTTTTTGAAGAGGATCCACAATTCGAAATTGAATTAACAGAATCTACTTTAGCCAACCTCCCTTTTGGATTAAAAAAGGAAATGACGAAACTTTATGTAACGGTTGATGATAAAGAGGCATTTTTACAGGCTATTAATCGCTATCTTGAAAAGACAAAAACGGACCGTGAATAGAAATACCAAAACCCGACTCGGCTTATTTTGTCGAGTTTTATTTTTTGACAGGGACGTTTCTTGGGGGGCTAGTCTATTCTACTATTTTTTTAATATACATATAGAAAGGCTGTCTTTAAGGATGTGAGTAGGATGAAGTCGTTTATTCATCGACGGAAGACCTTGTATCGAGCGTTGATCTTTATTGTTGTGTATCTTAATACATTATTAACATTTGCCATTCTATATATTTTGTTGGACTTACTTGATCTTGGTAAGGTGCATGACCATTACGCATCTGTTTCTCATCAGGAGCAATCACTTGATATCGTAACTCGTTCCTTGTATTTTAGTGCCATAACCCTTTTATCGGTTGGGTATGGCGATGTCACCCCATTTGGAATTTCACGGGCTGTCGCCATTGTTGAGGCATTGATCGGATATTTGTTACCTGTAGTTATTGTCATTCAATTTCTTCCTCCATTCCAAAATACCGAAGGGGAAAATTTTCCGTATGATTAAAAATGAGCTAGCCTATTTTAGGTTAGCTCATTTTACTTTAGAATGGTTGTTCATCTTGAGCCATTTCAACTAGGTGTCCAGCTTTTTCTATTTTCGTCCTCAAATATTTTCGATTATAATCAGAGACATCTCCCCAGATTGGCATTCGCTCAGAAACATTCATTCCGGCATCTTTTAAGGCGTTCATTTTTTTCGGGTTATTGGTTATTAATGAAACGGGTTTGCTCCTTAATGTTTTCAGAACGCGAATGGCATCATCATAATTTCTGGCATCGTCCTTGAACCCTAGTTGAATATTGGCTTCAACTGTATCCAAGCCATTCTCCTGAAGAATATAGGCCATCGCCTTACTAAATAACCCAATCCCACGCCCCTCATGATTTGCTAGGTAAAACAAAGCCCCTACCCCGTGATCAACTATGATTCTCATCGATTGTTTTAATTGATATCCACAATCACAACGTTTACTACCAAAAATATCACCTGTGTGGCATATACTGTGCATCCGAATTAAAGCTTCATCCGCATGTTCGAAATCTCCATATACTAAAACACTGGATTGCTGCCTCTCAGCCAGATTTGTAGATGACAGTTTTTCAATGATTCGATTTGCATCAAGTGTTACTTCATCACATAGCAGCCAACAATACCAGTTGAAAAGAACAGTCTCTCCATCTAAATTTACAGGAAGCTTGATGGGTCCAACTAAATATATGGCTTTATCCTCTCTTTCAATAAGCTGTATTTTCTCTTGTAAAATGGAAACAATTTTTTTAGATATCACGTTTTAGTCCCCCTACTTCAATTCGTTACGATTAGTTTTTGATTTTTATATGTGAAATATCCTATTCAATAAAATTGTTTCAAGCTACCCACTTGCTTTTTTAATAAAAAAGATGATATAGTTACCTAGGTAACTAATTTGTGAAAGTATATGCATTGAGGTGATTTTATGCAGACAGGTCATGAGCTGTTTCACGCAGTGCATCAGTTGTCACGTCAGCTAACAAAACATGTAAATGAAACGTTGGAACCTTTCGGACTATTTAGCGCACAATGGTCCGTTTTATTTGTTTTAAAAACAAAAGGGACCTCAACACAATCTGAGCTATGTGATTATTTAACTGTGGAAGCACCACCAATGACAAGAAACATTCAAAAGCTTGTTAAGCTTGGATATGTAAGGCAAATCCAAGGAATAGACAAACGCACAAAACAAATTGAACTAACTGAAAAGGCATTAACTGAGTTTCCAGAGTGGGAGCAAGCCATGATTGAAATGAATGAAAGGTTAGTTAATAACTTCCCAAAAGAATTACAGGACCAGCTCCGGGAGCTTTTAAACCAATGGTTCCATCAGATTACCAAATAACAACAGGAGGAGACAGTATGGGGAAACAAAAGCTTTGGACGAAAGATTTTCTTAATCTTTCTTTAAGTAATTTCTTTGTTTTTTTGACGTTTTATTATTTATTGGTTACATTACCGGTTTACACATTAAATGATCTAAGTGGAAATGAGTTAGAGGCAGGACTCATGATTACAGTCTTTTTATTCTCCGCCATCATCATCCGTCCATTTGCGGGACAATGGCTTAATACCATCGGAAGAAAGAAAGTCCTTTCTCTTTCCTTACTTATTTTCATGATTTCATCACTTTTTTACTTTTTCACTCCATCCATTTATTCCGTTTTACTTTTACGCTTGTTTCATGGAATTGGATTTGGAATGGCAACAACAGCTGCTGGAGGAATCATCGCAGACATTATCCCAGATACACGTAAAGGTGAAGGTATGGGATACTTTATCATGTCAAACAACCTAGCTATGGTCATTGGTCCATTTTTAGGCTTAACACTTATGAACCAATCAGGAATGGATAGCGTATTTATCGTTGGTGCGATTTGTGCCATCCTTGCATTAGTGACAGGTTATTTTGTTAAAGTACCTGCAAGAGAACAAGAAAAAGCAACACAACCAAAAGCAGTGAAAACAAAATTATCTTTCGGAGATCTTTTCGAGGTTCCTGCCATAAAAATCTCAATTGTCGGTGGATTATTAGGGCTTGTGTATTCCTCCCTTTTATCTTTCGTTTCTGTATATGCACAGGAAATTGGATTGTTAGAAGTTTCAAGTTTCTTTTTCATGGTGTATGCGGTTGTACTTATCTTATCTAGACCATTCACTGGAAAATGGTTTGACCAATATGGCGCAAATAAAATAGTGTATCCTTCGATTTTGTTATTTGCAATTGGAATGCTATTCCTTGGAACTTCATCAACTTCCTTTACGTTTTTAGTAGCAGCTGCCTTAATCGGCTTAGGCTGGGGAACGTTATTTCCAAGCTTCCAAACAATTGCAGTTCAAGCTGCGGCTCCAAGACGAAGAGGTACAGCGACAGCTACTTTCTTATCCATTTATGACACAGGTATCGGTTTAGGATCATCCGTTGTTGGCCTTCTTAGTGCGAAAATCGGGCTTGGGACGTTTTATTTCTTTAGCGGCTTTTATGTGCTATTAGGTATTGTGCTTTATTATTTTCTTCATGATCGAAGCACAAAGGCAGTTGTTCAAACAAAGCAAACTTATAACCAAACATCAGAAACAATGTAGGATAAAAAGGGATTCCTTTTTATCCCTTTTTTAAGCAAAAAATTAGATTGGCATGCAGCTAAAGGGTATAATTATCATTGAATACTATTTTACATAAAGGAGTGCTTGTACAATGTTTGATGTTGTGATTGTCGGAGCTGGCCCTGCTGGTGCGAGTGCAGCTTTATTTACTGCAAAAGCTGGAAAGAAAACATTACTTTTAGATAGTGATAAAGGCATGACTAAACGTGCATGGGTTGAAAACCATTATGGCGTGATGGAAATTGAAGGTCCAGATTTAGTGGAAACTGGACAAAAACAAGCAGCAAAATTTGGTGCTGAAGTTGTTCAACAAGCTGTTACTTCTGTTGAAAAAACTGAAAACGGTTTTAAGGTTGTCACTGAAAATGGTGAACACGAAGGAAAATACGTTATTTTTGCAACAGGCGCTTTAACTGATGTTGCTGCAGCAGCAGGTGTTGCGACTAAAGAAGGTACTGAGCCTCGTATTAAAACTGTTCTTGATGTGGATGCATCTGGTAAAACAAATATCGATGGCATTTGGGCTGCAGGTACATGTGCAGGTGTAAGTGTTCATACCATTATTACAGCTGGTGACGGTGCTAAGGTAGCAATTAATATTATCAGTGAAATGAATGGTGAACGTTATGTTGACCATGACGTATTAAAAAAATAAGCTGTTTTCGTAACTTTGTTGTTTTTTGGATAAGATTGATTGTGCGATGGGACATAGTAATTATTGGTCTTCTCGTGATTTCAGCGGATGGTACGAGATCCTCGAAAATGCAGGCATTTTCTTCGTGCGGTGAAGTTTCAAGGAAGCAAACTCAACGTCCTGCGGGAATAGCGAGCCAGGCGAGACCCCGCAGTGAAGCGAGGAGGCTTGCGGATCGCCCGCGGAAAGCGAGTACCAGGAGCGGAAATCACCCTATGTTTTAAAAGCAACAATCTTTTAGATATGAGCCAAAAAATAAGGTTCTAAGTCAAATGTTGGGGTTTTAGGCTACCGCGCTTCGCTTGGTGGCCTCAATAAAAAATGATGGATGGTACCATTCATCATTTTTTATTGAGGAGAATGCCCCCAATTTGGTTAACCAATATGTACCCCTATTCTTTTATACTTGTGTGTTAATAAAATTTTAGCCCTAAAGCGTTCAAACACTCTAAATCCATAAGCATTTCGCTTTAAAACTTTGGTGGAATTATTAATTCCCTCTAGAAATCCATTTGAATATTCATAGGCAAAGCTATTTAATACTTCAACTTGCCAATTTTGTATGGTCTTTATGGCTTTAATCATCTCAGGTATCTTTGAATCCTCAATAAACTTATATAATTCTTCTAATTCTTTTTTAACCAAACTAATCTGGCTTTTTCCATTTACTTTGGCCCGTAAAAACCAAGAACGATAAGCCTCTTTGATTTCATATGCTCTTCTGAGTTCATTAGACATTTCCAAGTATCGCTCTAAATGCCAACGTTCATCCCTAGTTAAGCGCTGGCTATCTTTATGAAATACATGTTTCATACGTTTACACTTTTTTCGGTCGTATCCATGAAACTCATTTTGTATTCGGCGTCTTACTCCATCAAGCCCCCAATAAATGTAACGACAAAAATGAAACCTATCAGCTACAATAACGGGTTTACCCAATGCCTCTTGAACGGCTGCTTTAAAGGAATGATTCATATCCATTATGACTATTTGAACCCCAGATCCATGCTTTCTCAAGTAGTCCTTAATCGTACGTTTATAGCGATTTGGTAAAATATCAATCGGTTCTTTTGTAATCCCATCCGCAATGATTAACTGATATTTCCCTTCCCGGGTATCACCTTTGTATTCATCAATGGCTATAACATTTGGTAGCTCTTCCACAGGACGAATTTCGCTTCGGGATATTTGATCGAATCTACGTATGATGGTTGAAGGAGAACATCCATAGATCTCGGCCGTTTCCTTGAACGTTTTTCCTTTAATCGCTTTTATCGATATTGCTTGATTCCACTCTATTGAAGTACGCTGATAACGCATGACAAAAGGGTTTTTCTCCGAAAAACGTTTTCCACACTCACAGACATAACGTCTACGCTTATAAAAGATTTGAGTTTTTCTTTCAAACCACTTTAAGTGTTGAATTTTTTGTACACGATAGTCATGAACCCTATTCGTTCTTTGATTACATTTGGGGCACCGGTTTACTTTTCGTTCCATTTCAACATACAGTCGCACTACTTCACCGACTTCTTCAACATTGGTTAGGATAGACCCTTTTAATCCAGGAATAATCATGGTAAAATCCATATTGCACGCAACTCCATTCTTTACACTTGTTTCTAGTCAATTCAAGTATAAAAGAATGAAGAGTTTGCGTGTTTTTTTATGCACACAAATTTTTTCTAAACCCCAACAAATATTATAGAGCCAAAAATAAAAGCAACCATAAAAAAGCCAGGTTTCGCATATGAAACCTGGCTTTTTATGTTGTAAGTAGAATTCCGATAAAGGCAGAAATGGTACATATAATGGTTGATGCCGCTATGTATAGATAAGCTTTCTTTAATTGTTTATTTAGAAATAATTGAATGGCCTCATATCCAAATGTCGAAAACGTCGTAAAAGCCCCACAAAAACCTACTCCCAACAATAACCAACACCACTGAGGAAGGATTTGGATTTGGTTCATCCCTGTTAGTATTCCTAATAAAAATGATCCCATGATATTTATGAATAAGGTAGGATATGGGAACGCGTTTCCGGTCTTTTTTCCAATCCATATTCCCGCCAAATATCTACTTGCAGCCCCCACTGCCCCTCCGATGCCAACTAGTATTATCAAGATTCCTCACCCATTTTTCGAAATTTAGCCAATCGATAGCCAACAAATGAAAGGAATAGTCCTACAAACAGGCTTAATATAACATATAATAAGGCTATCGCGATATTTCCCTTTTCCAATAAGTGAACCAATTCAACTGAAAAAGTAGAAAAGGTGGTGAATGATCCAATAAATCCTGTCCCGAACAACAGAGATATTTTCGGATTTACATTTTTACGAGTAGCAACAAAGGTTAATAACCATCCTAAACATAAACAACCAATTAAATTGACGGTTAAGGTGCCCATCGGAAAATCATTTGGAACAGGGATCAATTCACCCAGTAAATAACGGCAAATCGCCCCGAGAAATCCACCGATCATGACAAAAAATACATTCATCCAATCACAGCCCTTATTATGGTAAAAAATATTATACCATTATTAATGAAAGTATTGTATTTGATTTGGGTTGGATGTTTTGAGGTGGCAGCAGTTTCTTGTTTTTGGGAGATTGACGGTGCTCCAATCCGCCTGGAGCGTTACCTAATTCCGTTTTATAGAAGGTTAAGGGTAATCTAGACATTTAATCAAGTTCTATTTAAACTTTGAAACTATTTTTACATAAACACGTAATACACAATAGGGATTAAAAAAGAAAGAGGTATGTAAATGGAATCTAAACAACTGCTTGAAGATGAATTAACGAAGATAGAAGCTTGGGAAAAAAGCCAAAGCGGATTATGGTTTTGGGAACGAATCGGTCGAATTCCTTTTAAAATACTTGATAAACTAACCCCAAAGTTTATCCACGAAAAAATAGGTCTACTCCTCGATGAAATTGGCAGCTATATTCAAACCGGTGGTAAATATCTCATTCAAGAAAAAGCGATTTTAAATCTTGTGGAAAAGAAAGCAAATTCTCAGGTTGAAAGTATCTCAGATATTGAGAAACTTCCGCTTCAAGCCATGATCGAAGCGAGTCAAGAGCATGCCGAAAAATGGACAAAGGTGGCAACACTTCAAGGAGCAACTACAGGAATCGGAGGAATTTTTACACTTGCAGTCGATATCCCCGCCTTGCTTGGGATGTCATTAAAAACACTTCAAGAAATCGCCATCATTCACGGATATGATCCTAACGAAAAAAATGAACGGATCTTTATTATAAAATGTTTACAATTTTCTTCTGCAGATGTTGTTGGAAAGCAGGCAATCTTAAAGGAACTTTCCACTTTTTATCACGGCAGAAGTTCTTCAAATGAAATGATGTCGCAACTACAAGGATGGCGTGAAGTTGTGTATACGTATCGCGACCAATTTGGTTGGAAGAAACTTCTTCAAATGATACCAATCGCAGGGATTATTTTCGGTGCCATCTCTAATCGGTCAATGATCCAGGATTTAACCGAGACTGGTAATATGTTATACCGCAAACGAAGAATCCTAGAGAGATTACAAAACGATGCCGCAACTGTGGCGCCCCATTTATAGGGGCGTCTTTTTGTTAACAGTACAACCAAATCCTCAGTGTGCACATTTTTAAAAAAATCCGAATAAGATACAAGGAGACTACTAAAAGGAGTTATCAGCTTATGAAATGGAAAAATTACGGATTATGGGTCTCTCTTGCATCAATTTTATATATGGTGTTAAAAGATTTAGGTATGCAAATAGATTTAACGACATGGGAAACATATGTGACAGCCATTATCGGTTTTCTTGCCGCATTAGGGATTATATCCAATCCCGATAAAGGTAGAGGATTTTTCGATAAGATTCCTGATACACCAACAGAAGCCCTTACCCAAGTTGCGGAACAACTCCAAAATCAAAATGAACCACCTACAAGCCAACAAAGTATGCCACAACAAAATCAATATCCAAGTCATGTTCAGCAATCACAAGGGTCCCTTCAGCCACAAATGAGCGTCAACCAACCACAACAATATCAAAATGTGCAGCAAAATGACTCGAACCCTGCAAATATTGAACAAAATGAGTATCAACGTTATCAGGCTCAGCAGTATGAACAGCAAGACTATTCCAATCAAAACGGTGGCACCTATTCGCAAGAATTTGAACCAACACAGGTTCAACCTGAAGTGAATGAACAAGTTAATCAACACGTAGAACCATCATTTCAAGGGCAATCACCTGAAAACAATTCCTTTGACAGAACGAATATTCATGGGATGCCAGCACCCCCAAATGAACATATGTAAAGAGCAAAAAAGCACCTGCACTTTTCAGGTGCTTTTTCTTGAGGAAAATTCGATGAATAATTAACTGGGAATTATAAGAAAATATGTATATAGAAACTGAAGTGTGGTGGATAAAACGAATGTGAAGGCAGTAGAACGTATTTTTTGGAGTATTGCATTACCGGGGTTCGGACAATTATTAAATAAACAATATGTGAAAGGACTTACCTTTATTTTCTTAGAGTTCTTGGTCAATTCCTGTGCGAATTTTAATGAAGCTATCATGCTTAGCTTCTTAGGTGAAACCCAACAAGCACTAGGATCTATTGATTATGGGTGGCTCATGTTTTACCCCTGTCTTTACTTCTTCGCCATGTGGGATGCTTTTAAGGAAGCTGGTGGTGGAAAAGCACCCTATTCCTTTTTACCATTTGCCTTCTGTGCTTATTGTGTGACAGTCGGATTAATGGTATCACCGAAAGCAATCTTTTTTGGGATCACATTTGGGCCAGTCTTTTTCCCAATGATGTGTGTTATACCGGGGATTGTGCTTGGATTACTCATAAGAAAGATTATCCTAACCTTAGGTAAAGAAGACGCTTTGGCGTAAATACATAAACAAAGGTTGCTTCGTGTAAAAGCAACCTTTATCATTTATTTTACCTTTTGTGCAATTTTTGTTTTTTACTCTTATTGATTTACCACTTTTTCAAGAGCGCCTGGCGTCTTATAGACAGCGAGTTTCTCAACCAATTTGTTACTTTCTTTATTTAAACCTTTAATGTTTACTTTTACACCATTTTGATGGTATTTAATAACGATCTTATCAATTGCACCAACCGCTGAGTTATCCCAAAGGTGGGCATTTGAAAGGTCTAATTCAATTTCCTTCACATCTTCTTTATAATCAAAGTTGTTTACAAAATCGGTAACAGAGGCAAAGAACAATTGACCTGAAACGTGGTACACCTTTTTATGTGAATCCTTTGCGGACAGACTTGTAACTCTTACTTTTGAAATTTTAGAGGCAAAGAAAATAGCACTTAAAATAACTCCAGCTAAAACACCCTTTGAAAGGTCGTGAGTTTGTAACACAGTTATAACTGTTACAATCATTACGATTGTATCCGTAATAGGAACTTTATGAATGGTCCGTAATGAAGACCAATCAAATGTTCCAATACAAACCATGAACATAACCCCAACCAGGGCTGCCATTGGAATTTGGACTAAGAAGTCCTTTAATACTAAGATTAAGACCATCAAGAACGTACCGGCAACAAACGCGGAAAGTCTTCCGCGACCACCTGATTTTACGTTGATTACAGATTGCCCAATCATCGCACAACCAGCCATTCCTCCAAAGAAACCAGAGACAATATTCGCAATTCCTTGCCCACGTGCTTCTTTATTTTTATTACTTTCCGTATCTGTCATATCGTCAACAATGGAAGCCGTTAATAAAGATTCAACTAATCCAACAATGGCGATGGATAGTGAATAAGGAAAAATAATTTTCAATGTTTCAAAATTCAACGGAATATCAGGGAGTAAAAAGATAGGTAATGTTGATGGGAGTTCACCCATATCCCCAATTGTACGTACTCCACTATTTGTCATGACTGCAACAATCGTCATGACTACAATCGCAACTAAAGGCGATGGAACAGCTTTTGTAAAACGCGGGAAGATATAAATAATCGCTAGTGCTCCTGCTACCATTGCATACATTTGCCATGATTCACCTGCAAAATGCGGCAATTGAGCAGCAAAAATAAGGATCGCAAGTGAATTCACGAAACCTGTCATAACAGATCGTGGAACAAATTTCATGAGTCTTCCCAGCTTTAGCACTCCCATGATAATTTGAATAATCCCCGTTAAAATCGTTGCAGCCAGTAAATATTGAAGGCCATGGTCAGCGACCAAGGTTACCATTAACAAAGCAGTTGCTCCGGTTGCTGCAGAAATCATACCAGGTCTTCCCCCAACGAACGCAATTGTAACTGCAATACAGAACGACGCATATAACCCAATCATTGGGTCAACTCCTGCAATCAGTGAAAAGGCAATTGCCTCTGGGATGAGTGCAAGCGCAACAACGATCCCTGCTAGGATATCTCCTCGTATATTCCCAAACCATTCAGTTTTAAATGTTGATTTATTCAAATCAGCACCTCTTTCTATGTTTTGTTGACTTTCAACTCTTATGAAAGTCGGGTCCGTCGTGAACAAATCTTAGTATAACTGATTGGTGCTATTCTGTGAAACATCGATGTAAACGCGAACAAGTTTTATTATCTTCTCAATCCTCTTTGTTTCTTTTATTTTCAACATAGCATTATGATTAACGTAAATCTTTTATGGAAGTTTTTAGATTCCTGCTCAAAACAAAAGGCAGTCAGTCCTTTTCCTTGAAAAGGCTAACTGCCACAATGACTTAAAATTATAGTGTTAGTTCCAAAATCTGGTTATATGTACGTAGCGTAAGCTGAGGGTCTGGATCTTCATGTTGTCTTTTTGGAACATCAAAATTCGTAAGTACGAAATGATGCTTCGCTTCAATATGATGTCTTGCTAAAATATGTTTACAGCATGCGAGTGGACAACCATCAATCGCTATAATATCACGTCCTGATTTTGCCGTTCTAACCAGCGGTTTGACATCACCACCAACACCCGCAATGCAGGACATTTCAGCAACATTGTCGCGGTCCATTTTTATTGCTATTGTATTTGCAGTTTGTGCAGCCGATGAACAACCTGAGCATGAGTACACTAAAGGTAAATTTTCTCTATCCAATTTTATTCCCCTCCTGATTTTCATTCTATTGTAGTTTAAATTTTCCTTTAATTCTGTGAAGAAGGTCACCTTTTGCAAAATTTCCACATACAAAAAAGCCACCTAAAGGCAGCTTCATCGATTTAGATATATTTCCTATGAACCGTTTTTCCATCATACGTAAACACCACTGTTTTATTCTCCAAAACGGTTTCCATGTGGACGGGTCTGCCCCAAAGCTGGTGAATGTAAGGCAGTACTTTTTCAAGATATTTCAAGTCCAACTCAATGTCTTCATACCAGTGTTTTAGGTAGAGCTCTCCACTTTTTAAATAATCGCCATCATTGACGGTGATATATGGAAAACCTCCATTTACCCTCATGTTTACAAGCTGATCGCGGACCTGCTCCCACTGCTTATCAATAATTTTATAATCGCGACCTTGTTTTTGGAACAGATACATATCTTCGCGAAACACTAAATCCTTCGTTAAATAATTCCGTATGAATGAAATATCGGACTCAACTTCGCGGACTTCGAAGATTTTTTCACGCCCTGATCCAGGTTTGACACCGCGCTCCAACATCTCTTTTGTTGGAT
Organism: Ferdinandcohnia sp. QZ13; assembly: GCF_031324165.1. NCBI lineage: Bacteria > Bacillati > Bacillota > Bacilli > Caryophanales > Bacillaceae > Ferdinandcohnia > Ferdinandcohnia sp. QZ13. The sequence continues at coordinate 1,413,710 of NZ_JAVIVW010000001.1, forward strand.
TATTATAGCGTTCTTCAATATCCTCAAAAATTTTCAAACCTAAATAATATGGATTAATACTAGTTTTTGATGGCTGCACAACACCTGCATTTAGCTTGGCAAACTCGATCGCTTCATCAGACGTTAAATCCATTTCTCGAATAATCCGTTGGTGCCAATACGAAGCCCAGCCTTCGTTCATGATCTTCGTTTCGAGTTGTGGCCAGAAATAAAGCATTTCCTCACGCATCATCGTTAAAATATCGCGTTGCCAATCCTCAAGCTCTCGGCTGTACTGTTCAATGAATAAAAGAAGATCCTTTTCAGGCTGCGGTGGGAATTTCTTTTTCTTTCGAGTAATCTGCTTCTCATCTGTTGGCTTTTTATCCAAGTTCCATAAATCATCGTAAGGAGACGACTTTCGTTTCACTTCTTCCTCTTCCTCATCCTCGAGACTCCATGCAAGCTTTGGTCTCATAAGAGATGGGTCGATATGCTCTTGGATCGCCAATACAGCATCTAAAAAGTTCTCCACCTCAAGCTTACCGTATAGATGCTCATAATGTTTTACCCGCTCAGCTGTCGCAGCCATGCTTTCGACCATATCTCGTTTTGTATTGCTAAAACGAAAATTATTTTTAAAGAAATCACAGTGAGCTAGTACGTGAGCGACTATTAATTTGTTTTGGATGAGGGAATTGGAGTCAAGTAAAAACGCATAACAAGGGTCAGAATTGATGACGAGCTCGTAAATTTTACTTAAACCTAAATCATACTGTAGCTTCATTCGATAAAATTGCTTTCCAAAACTCCAATGGGAAAAACGCGTTGGCATTCCGTAAGCCCCAAATGTGTAAATGATATCAGCAGGACAAATTTCGTATCTCATTGGATAAAAGTCAAGCCCAAATCCTTTTGCAATTTCTGTAATTTCATCAATTGCATACTCGAGCGCCTGACGGTCCGAATCTCTCACAGTTGATCTCCCCCTTTTCGTCCTTATCACAATTTATGAGGAATCTGTCAAAATGATGAATGGGGGATTTCAATGTTAGATGTTTTTAACGGAAAATGGCCACGAAACCCGTGGCCATTTCTCCTATTTCACTTCCTCAATACTTAAGGATAAAAGGGATTCTGTTTGCGGATTAAACAGGATCATGACCTTCGCTGTAAACGTACGATCTTTTGTTTGGATTCTTAATTCAAACGTATCCTTTGATTGCCTATCCGTGATTTCTTCTCTTCCTTTATATTGGTAATCACTAATCCTACTGTCCGGATAATTTAATTTTGCCAATTCAACTGCAATCTTACCCCATTTTTCATAGTCTGTTGGCATTGGTTGTTCTTGTTGTGGTGGTTTTTGAGGTGGTTTCTGTTGTGCACTTACGAAACCGCCACCTACAAAAAGGAACATACTACAGAAAATAGGTATCCATACTTTTTTTATCACTGACATTACCTCCTATGCAAAAATCAGTTGTATTTTGCGCTTTTCTAGGAGAAATTAATCATTTTATTTTTATCCATGATAAAAAGGTTTCACATTTATGTATTCATAATTGTTTTGGCTTCTTGTCCAAGATTTACACCGAGAAAAATCTTGTTTTCTCCACAAACTATAATCAACTCCTAAAGAGGAGGGAAAATCAGTGAATACCGTAGACTACGACAAAGCACTTTACTACACGCATCGTTCTCAGTGGGATAACCTTCTTATCTTAATGGTTCGTACAAAGGATGATTTCCTTTCAAAAAAAATCGAACACTTTTTACATGCTTATAATTTTGAAAAAGACTATTCGATCATCGAACGACAGTTATATTCTTTACTCCGCTATATCGACCATGCATCTTCAGAAAGCATGGAAGAATTAGCTGCTCATATGTAAGTGGGGAAGCATTATTCCCCGCTTATTACATAAAAAAACAAGACCCTTGGGGCCTTGTTTTTATTTTAAGGTATTATGAACTTGTTCCATAACATCAGAAGAAATGTCTTTTAACACATTTTGGCTATCTGTTAATGAATTTCCTTTAACTCCGAAGTAAAATTTCACTTTTGGCTCAGTACCAGATGGACGTAAGCAGAACCAAGAACCATCTTCGAGGAAGTATTTTAACACATTTGATTTAGGAAGCTTAATTTCCTCTTTTTGACCTTCTTCCACATTTGTGCGTACACTTTCCTTATAGTCCTCAATGCGAATGACCTTACGACCAGCAACAACGGTTGGTGGCTGATTACGGAAGCTAGCAAGAAGACTGTTGATTTGCTCTGCACCTTCTTTTCCTTTTAATGTTAAGGATTCAAGGCCTTCGCGATAATAGCCATATTTCTCAAAAATCTCCATTAAGCCTTCATACATCGTCATGCCTTTGTTTTTAAAATACGCACAAACTTCAATCGCTAATAAAGCAGCTTGGACAGCGTCCTTATCACGAACAAAGTCCCCAATTAAGTAGCCATAGCTTTCTTCATAGCCAAATTGGAATTTGTATTCACCTGTTTTTTCATATTCCTTGATTTTTTCACCGATAAATTTAAAGCCTGTAAGTGTATCAATTGTATTTAGACCAAATGATTTAGCGATTTCACGTCCAATTTCAGACGTTACGATGGTTTTAAGAACGACTCCATTTTCAGGAAGGATTCCTTGCTTTTTCTTTTCAGACAATACGTAGTGAAGTAAAATAGCGCCTGTTTGGTTCCCAGTTAAGACGACATATTCACCTTTGTCATCTTTCACAGCAACCCCTAAACGATCCGCATCTGGGTCCGTTCCGATCAAAATGTCAGCATCTATTTTATTCCCTTCTTTAATCGCTAGTTCGAATGCTGCATGCTCTTCAGGATTAGGTGATTTAACTGTCGAGAAATTTGGATCTGGTAGTTCTTGTTCTTTCACAACTGTTACGTTCTCGTAGCCAAATGCTTTTAGACCGTTTCGAACTGGTTTGTTAGCTGTTCCATGAAGTGGTGTAAACACAACTTTTACGCCAACATGTGAAAGCTCAGGGTTAAGCGAAATTGTTTTTAGTTTTTCAGTATAGGCATTATCGATTTCTGTACCAATGATTTGAATGAGTCCAGAAGCCTTTAATTCTTCCTCACTGCCGACCTTTAACTCCAGCTCATTTTCAATAGCATTTACTTTTTCAATCACCATATCAGCTGCTTCAGGTGGTAGTTGTCCACCATCTGAACCGTAGACCTTATAGCCATTATATTCTGGAGGATTATGGCTCGCTGTCACTACAATTCCTGAAAATGCATTTAGATGACGAACAGCATATGATAGTTCTGGTGTTGGTTTAAGTTCATCAAAGACATACGTTTGAATTCCTTGTGAAGCTAGAGTTTTCGCTGCCTCCATTGCAAATTCAGGTGATTTATGACGAGAGTCAAATGCAATTGCAACCCCACGACGCTTTGCTTCTTCCCCGTAAGATTCGATAAAAGCAGCTAGCCCTGCAGAAGCTTTCCTTACTGTATATATGTTCATACGGTTTGTCCCTGGTCCGATTTCTCCACGCATTCCACCAGTTCCAAACTCGAGATTTTTATAAAAGCAATCTTCAAGTTCTTTTTGATTGTCCTTCTTTTCAAGTAATGCATTCTTGATTTCTTGATCTAACCCCGGCATGTTCAGCCATTGGTTATATTTTTCCATCCAGCTCATGTAAATGAACCTCCCGTTTTCAGTTGTAAACTTAATGTTGATTTTATCTTCTACCTATTCTATATAAAATCCTGTTCATTTCCAATTAATTTTACCATAGAATGTACAATTTCAATTAAAAATGAGGAAAAAGACTTGTTTTTAACGAGATATTTACAATAAGTTGCAGTCTACCGCCAACTTCGTTTTCCTCAACTGATATACTAAGAAACCCTTTTACAGTCTACCACCAATTGATTTTCACTCATTTAAGAATCCGATTCACTAGCACATCCCATAAAAAAACAGACGGATTACTCCGTCTGTTACATATCTTCGCCACTTGGCTCGGTTGCGTCTTTAATATATGACTCGACCTCAGCTTCGTATCCTTCTTTTTCATCTTCAGTCCAGTTAAAACGTTCCGCCATGTATGCCACAATCTGTTTTTTCCAGTGGTTCACCCACTCAATATTGAAGAACATGGCACCGGTTCGACGAATGAGGAAATCGATTGGTTTAGTAACCATTTCATACTGCAGTCCATATTCAAGGGATGCAAGGATTGAAAGTGGAAGACCTGTTTCGTTTGCTTTTTCCTTAGATTCCTCCATAATCTCTTTCATAATATCAATGTTTGAACCATATAATCGTGTTAGTTTTTCGGCTTCCTCTTGGGAGAGCTGGAATTCATTTACTAACTGTTCTATCTTCTCAGAGACAAAACCAGGGTATTTTTTTGAGCCTCCAACATTTCCACCAGATATCGCAATATCCTTTGTTTGACAAGGTTTTAAATCAGCCTTAAAACCTTCTTCCGCTAAAAGCTTACCTACTTTATCTACCACCGTTTCAGCCATTTTTCGGTAGCCGGTTAATTTTCCACCAGCGATCGTAATTAAACCAGAATCAGAAACCCAGATTTCATCCTTACGTGAGATTTCAGAAGGATCCTTTCCTTCTTCATAAATCAGTGGACGTACTCCAGCCCAACTTGATTCGATATCAGCATCCTTTGCTTTTACAGTTGGAAACATGTAGTTAATAGTATTAATCAAATAGGTACGGTCCTCAGCGGTTACTGTGGGATGAGCCGTATCTTTGTCATAAAATGTATCTGTTGTTCCGACGTACGTCTTTCCGTCACGAGGGATTGCGAACACCATCCGTCCGTCTGGAGTATCATAGTAAACCGCTTGTTTTAATGGGAACTTCGATTGGTCAATGACGATATGGACACCCTTCGTAAGCCTTAATACTTTACCTTTTTTTGAATTGTCCGCTTCACGCATTTTATCTACCCATGGTCCTGTTGCATTTACAATCTTCTTTGCAAAAATTTTATATTCTTTACCATTCAATTGGTCAACTACGTTAACACCTTTTACTTTTTCATTTTCATATATAAAAGATTCTACCTTGGCATAGTTGACTGCTTTTGCTCCTTTTTCAATGGCCTTTTTCATAACCTCGATTGTTAGGCGCGCATCATCTGTACGATACTCAACATAGTATCCGCCGCCTTTCAGACCTTCCTTCTTAATGAGAGGTTCCTTAGCTAGTGTTTCCTCAGCATTTAACATCGATCTTCTTTCTGACCTCTTTACTCCCGCTAAAAAGTCGTAAACAAGAAGCCCGATGGATGTTGAAAATTTTCCAAATGTACCTCCCTTATGGAGTGGCAAGAGCATCCACTCAGGGATTGTTACATGTGGACCATTCTCATATACAATCGCTCTTTCTTTTCCTACCTCAGCTACTAAACCGACTTCAAATTGTTTTAAATAGCGAAGACCGCCATGCACAAGCTTTGTAGAACGGCTTGATGTCCCGGCTGCAAAGTCCTGCATTTCAACAAGTCCCGTTTTAAGTCCGCGAGTTGAAGCATCAAGTGCAATTCCAGCACCCGTGATTCCTCCACCAATAATAAATAAGTCTTGAACCTCATTTTCCATGTCCGCTAAAATAGAACTTCTATCTAAACCTGAGAACTTCGTCATACTCTCCACTCCTTAAAAGAGGTAGAAAAAAAGAGACCACAAAAGACATTGCACAATCGTGACAATGCTTCTGCGGTCTCTCCCAATCTCCTACCGAATGATTAACTTATTTTTATTATAGCATAACTTTATTTAAAGACAACAGCAGCATGTACTGCTTTTTTCCAGCCGCTATATAATTCTTGACGCTGATTTTCACTCATTTTTGGTTCAAAGGTCTGGTCAATTGCCCACTGACTTGAAATTTCAGATTGATCCTTCCAATAGCCGACTGCTAGACCTGCTAAATAAGCAGCACCCAATGCAGTTGTTTCATTAATGACGGGTCGTTCCACCGGTACTCCTAGAATGCCACATTGGAATTCCATGAGGAAGTTGTTTTTAACGGCCCCACCATCAACACGTAGTTTCTTCAAAGAAATACCTGAATCGGCTTCCATCGCTGTTAAGACATCCTTTGTTTGGTATGCCAAGGATTCTAAGGTTGCACGAATAAAATGCTCCTTCGAGGTCCCTCGTGTGAGACCAAATACAGCTCCGCGTACATCACTATCCCAATAAGGAGCCCCAAGTCCTACAAATGCTGGTACAACATAGACCCCATCGGTTGATTCGACCTTCTCGGCATAGCGTTCACTCTCTTTTGCATCTTTAAACATGCGGAGTCCATCACGAAGCCACTGAATCGCAGAACCTGCGACAAATATACTTCCTTCTAAAGCGTATTCAACTTTTCCGTTAATTCCCCATGCGATTGTTGTCAACAATCCATGTTTAGAAGGAACTGCTTTTTCACCCGTATTCATCAACATAAAGCAGCCTGTACCATATGTGTTTTTTACCATGCCTTTTTCATAGCATGCTTGCCCGAAAAGAGCAGCCTGCTGATCTCCGGCTGCGCCGGCAATCGGAACCTCTTGACCAAAGAAGTGGTAGGGCGCTGTCGACGCATACACTTCGGATGATGGACGAACTTCAGGTAGCATCGACTTTGGAACGTTTAAGTGCTCTAATAACTCATCGTCCCATCTTAATTCATAAATGTTGTACATCAATGTCCTGGAAGCATTTGAATAGTCCGTAACATGAGCTTTTCCGCCGGAGAGCTTCCAAATTAACCATGTGTCGATCGTTCCAAATAACAACTTGCCTGCTTCAGCTTTTTCTCGTGCACCTTCTACGTTATCTAATATCCATTTTACTTTAGTACCTGAAAAATACGCATCAATTAATAGACCTGTCTTATTTTGAAATGTATCACTTAATCCTTTTGTTTTTAGCTCTTCACAAATTTCAGCTGTTTGACGGGATTGCCAAACGATAGCATTGTAAACAGGCTGACCTGTTTCTTTATCCCAAACTACCGTGGTTTCACGTTGGTTTGTGATCCCAATTCCAGCTATTTGCTCTGGTTTTACATTTGCTTCTGATAAAACAGAGGCCACAACTGATAAAATCGATCCCCAAATTTCATTTGCATTATGCTCCACCCAGCCTGGCATTGGGAAAATCTGTGTAAACTCTCTTTGTGCCACATGCACGATTTCTCCTTTTTGATTAAACAAAATGGCCCGTGAACTTGTGGTACCTTGGTCTAATGAAAGTATGTATTGTTCCAACTGATTCGCCTCCCTAAAACTTTTCCTAAGATAAAATTAACACGCTTACATACATTTGGCTACCTAGGTAGGCAGGATTTTTTAGGTCTAAAATTAGTTTCCCAGAATAAATGTAGTAATGGTCGTTTCAAAATTACTCTTGTAAGGAGTGGAATTGCATTGATTGAAAAAGAAGTTACCGTAACCATTAAGGAAGGACTACATGCGAAGCCAGCCGGAGAATTGGTACAGAATTTAAGCAGATTCACAAGTGATGTAGAATTTCTTTTGAAAAATAGATCCTATAATGCTAAAAGTCTGTTAGGGCTAATGGGAGCTGCTATCAGAGAAGGGCAGGTCATTACGGTTCGCGTTGACGGCCCGGATGAAGAGGAAGCGTTTGAGTGGATTGAGACATTCATCTAACACTAATAGAAAAACCACGATCGATATCAGTTGTAGATAGTGATCGTGGTTTTTAGGTTTTACTTTATAATTTTTTCAATAAGTTCATAAATTGAACCGCAGCCATCGACTCCAAGCGATGATCAACTTCACAGAAGTCCAAATCCTTCGTTACTTCGTTCGGTACAATCACACAGTACATTCCGGCACGTTTCGCTGCTAATGCTCCATTTGCGGAGTCTTCAAAGACTAAACACTCCTCTGGTTTCACACCCAAGCATTTAGCTGCCTCTAGATAAAGAGTTGGATCTGGCTTTACCTTTTCAACGTCGTCTGAGGTTCGGATGCACTCAAAATAATCAAACAAGCAAAGATTTTTTAAATGCGTAGATACCCACTCATAATCAGAGCTTGATGCTAGACCAATTTTTAAGCCCGCTTTCTTAGCAGCTGATAAATACTCCTCGACACCTGGCAAGGGGCCTTCGTTCTTCATTCGTTCATCAAACCGGTCCCGTCTTAGCTTGGTTAATTCTTCATGGTCAATCTTCTTTCCAATTTGCTCTTCTAAATATGTAAGCGCATTGAATCCTGCTTGCGTTCCAATCACCTTCCCCCATACGGACATAGGAAGCTCTGAACCATGCTCTTGAAAGATTTCATTTAACACATTGTATTCATTTGTTTCTGTATCATATATCAGTCCGTCAAAATCAAAAATAACAGCTTTTATCAAAAAATCATCTCCTGTCCTTATAATCCATCTTCTATTATAAGGAAAGATAGAGTAAAGTCCATTTTCTCCCTTGTCACATATTGTTCACAATAACATCTTAACTTCAAGATTTTACATTTTACAATCACTAGCTGTAATACTATAATTTTGAGTATACTTATGTGGAATGAGGGATTCGATGAACTCTAAAATAAACGAAAAGATGCTGGAGACGTATTTATTTATTGCCTTTGCCGCCGCATTAATATCCACGCTTGGTAGTCTCTATTTTTCAGAAATCCAAAAATTCGTCCCATGTGAATTATGCTGGTACCAGCGAATTTTTATGTACCCTCTCGTTATCATTTTGGGAATTGCTATTGGTAAAAAGAACTACTCCATCGCACTCTATACATTTATTCTTTCTCTTATTGGTGGTTCTATCTCAATCTACCATTACCTTGTTCAGAAGGTTCCTGCTGTTGGTGAAAACTCACTTGCTTGTGGAGTAGTACCATGTACAGGCCAGTATATAAACTGGTTTGGTTTTGTCACAATTCCTTTTTTAGCCTTAATCGGTTTTACCATCATTGCAATTACTAGCTTTATCACATTAAAAACGTTGAAAGAAGGGAAATAGATTTGAAAAAAATTATCATTTTTACAGCCGTTATCGTTGTTCTGTTTGGCGGACTTGCCTTTATTACAACTACTCAAAACAAGCAAAAAACTGAAGGGAATCCATTTGGTAAAGAAAAATTAGAGCCTGCGACAGTTGCTCAGCTAGATGATCCAAACTATGGAAATCAAATTCTTCCTGACGAATTAGAAACAAAGTTAAAAAATGGGGAAACAATGACTGTGTACTTTTATGCAGCTGACTGTGTGCACTGTCAAAATACAACTCCAGTCATCGTTCCAATGGTAGAAGAAATGGGACTTGATTTAAAAAAATTAAATCTACTTGAATTTAAAGATCAATGGAACAAATATGGCATAGATTCTACACCTACCCTTATCCACTTTGAAAATGGTGAGGAAGTTTCACGCCTTGTCGGGTATCATCCTGACCACAATGATTATAAAATTTGGTTCGAAAGTGCAATGGCAAGCTCAAAATAAAAGAATTCCCACTCAGCATATTTAACATGAGCTTGAACGAAAAAATGTTAATAAATTTAAGGACATAACATATTATATAACTATAATATGTTATGTCCTTTTTTTCTTAACCTAAAGCCCTCGTTAGCCATTCAATCAACAGAAAAAGATTCAAGCAACCAATCCATAGGATTCCTAACAAACCTATCATAAAATTAGCAAACAAAAAGACTAAGCTCCTGTTGCAACACTTTTGGTTACACTGAGCTTAGCCAATGAACAAACTACATTCATAATATAGTGTTTTTCTTTTGCAAACAAATTTTGTTTATCCTAATTATCTTCAATCGTTATTTCTGTGTCTATCTCGAATTCATCTATTTCTTCAAGGATACGCTTGGCCATTCGTTTGTAACCAAGTGTGTTTGGATGAAAGCGATCATCAGCTAGTAGTTCGGTATCGGAAGGAACAAAAAGGTCTGCTGTTGGAATATAGCTAACATTTTCAAATTCTTCAGTAACCGCTTTTCCAGCCTCGTTCCAAGTTGTCATAATCATTCCTAATTCCTCAATGTTACCAAAATATTGTTCAAATGGATTATAAAACCCAATTAAATAAATATGGACATCCGGGTTTAGTTCATTCATTTTATAAAAAATAGATCTTAATCTATCCTCAAACTCATCTATTTCCCTATTAAAAGGTTCCATTGTAAGGCTCAAAAAGTTGTCCTTTACCACCTTCATGACATCGTTTGCGCCAATAGTTATTAAAATAATGTCCGCCTTCTTAATTGCAGAGGTAATGTCGTCTTGGTCCAATCGTTTTAGTAACTGATCTGTACGATTTCCTTTTTTACCATAGTTTTCAATACTTATATTTAATTGATTATCTTCAAAAGTATGGTTGAGAATACCGACATAACCGCCGCTTTCTGTTTGATCCCCGATCCCTTCCGTTAATGAATCACCGATGGCGACAATCCTGAGATCCTTTTTAAACAAATTTATGGTTCCTTTAATAGCTTCCCTAACCTTTTCTTTTATTTCTTCCGTGATAGTTTGGCTATTATTTTCCTCAACTTCTGTTTGCTGTATCTCTTCTTCTGCTTCAGGAACGATCTCAACCACGGGTTTAGTAATGGTACTCACTTGCTTCGTTTGAGTGAAATCTGAAAAATATAAAATAGGAAGGAGGCTCACAATAAGCAGACAAGCAAGAATCATGATCATTTTTTGTCGCTTCACGTTGATACCACCTATCATTAAACGAAATTAATATTCTATGAAAAAACTGAACTATAGTTCTTTCATTTTAGCATGGATAGCATTGCAGCAAAAGCGTTTAAAACTTTTCAAAAGGAAAAAGTCAGCTACAAGCATTCTTTGAAAAAAAGCAACCTTATCGTAAGATTTTTGGATTCCTTATACTGTAGAGGGACTTTCACTTGTTTCGTTTCTTAAAGTATGAAAAAAAGATTCTGATAAGAAGCCGGCAATTATTTTAGAAGCTACGGGGCATTATCAAAGTCTGTAGGCCATGTCACGCGCTCTTATTTGTTATATATTTATTAGACTATATTTTTAACATCTACTTAATAATTCTAATATATATGAAAAAACAGGATATATGCTCTTAGACAGAACATATTATCCTCTTATTAGTTTAGCCTATTTAATTTGAGCAGGGATTTTTTCGTACTTATTCTAGCTTTAGATACCGCAGGCCCTCTTATTTTATGCTTGTCACCAATAAGCCGGTGCTTTCACTTTTCTAGTAAAGGCTTACCATTGCCTTTATGTATTAAGCCAAATATTTATTTGCTGGCTTTGAATATTTACTTACACCTTGCGGATTGTTCACACTTTGAAATTCTTCAATCGTAAACGGAAATAAATAACCGTACTCATTTAAAATTTGCACATTCTTTGCAAATAATTCCCCATAGTATTCTTGGTAGCCCTCTTCTTGAATCGTTTCAAGTACTGCAATAAGCGCTTGAAGGCTTGATATAACTTTAAAAGCCTTATCCAATGTTCGGTTATAGTAGACGTCTTCCTCTTTCGGTTCTAACACATTCCATTTTTCAAACTTTCCAATGTACTCATCTTCGAAATAGATTGGAAAGATGGAAGAATACATGTAATCGATTAGCTCCGTAATGTGATGTTCCTGCTCCGGAGTTGATGCTACTACAATTTTCAATGTAAAACCCACCCTTATATCTCCATAGTAATAAAGATAGAATAACACAGGATTCCTTGCTTTTGGTACGGTAAGTCTTTCCTCCATATCCACTTTCTCTTTCATTCATTTCGTGGATTGGATATACTTTTTAACATGAACCTTTTATGAAGGGGATAACTTGCTCGGTTCTTGCTCAAATTTATCTTCATACTCGCTGTGAAGATGATTTGGCGCACGATTTTCATTCAGAATACCTTTCATTCTCGCTATGAAGAGGATTTCGCGGACGATTTTCATTCAATTTCCTTTTCATTGAAACACCCTATACAATATTTTTAGTAAAAGAGGTTATCATATGTTAACAAAAAGAGTAGGAGAATGGTTTGAAATCCAGGTTTCAAAAGACTGGGAGGGCATGACAATCGAGGATGTGTTAAAAAACGTTTGGTCGATGCCAAAGCAAATGCTTCATCAATTACGTATGGAGAAAGGCGTGAAGCTTAAAGGTGAGGCCAAGCCATGGAACACGACCCTCACACATAATGACAAACTACAAGTCCATCTTTTTTTAGAAGAAGAATTTGGCGTTAAGCCGGAATATGTTCCAGACCTACACATTCTATTTGAGGATGACCATCTTTTAATTGTCAACAAACCTCCTGGCATGGATACACATCCGAACGAAGATGGACAAATTGGTACACTTGCTAATGCGGTTGCCTACCATTTTCAAATGAACGGTATTCAAACAAAGGTCCGCCATATTCACCGACTCGATCATGATACAACCGGGGCCGTCATATTTGCTAAGCATAAACTTGCTTCGGCCATTTTAGACCGTCGACTCGAAAAACGTGAAATCAAACGGACCTATCTCGCTTTGGTACACGGAATCATCAAACAAAAAAAGGGAACAATCGAGGATTCCATTGGTCGAGATCGTCATCATCCAACACGCAGAAGAGTGTCACCAACAGGGCAAAAGGCGATTACGAAATTTCAAGTCCTTCAAACAGTTGTGAATAAAAAAATGACCTTAGTAGAACTTGAATTGTTAACTGGTCGTACGCACCAAATTCGTGTACATATGAGCCATTTAGGTTATCCGCTTGTGGGGGATACTTTATATGGTGGACAACCAATTGTTCAAAGACAGGCACTCCATGCCGCACGGATACAATTAGAACATCCGTTGACAAATGAAAAAATCTTGTGTGAAGCGCCTTTCTTAGATAGCCCGCCTATTTTCGAAAAGATAGTAGACTAATTTTACAAATACTGGGTCTGTACACATGCGGAAAATGCATTTTTCCTATATACTTAGAAAGTAGAAGTGAATAAGGAAAGGAGTTTGCCATTGCAGGACTTGCTTATTTACGTCATATTAGGTCTTTGTATTGGAGTAATGTCCGGCTTTTTTGGAATTGGCGGTGGTTTTATTCTTACACCTACGCTAATCCTTATGGGATTTTCTCCAGTGATCGCAATTGCTACAAGCTTGTTGTATACCGTTGCTACCTCCCTTTCCGGTGTAGCAGCACATTTTCGACTCAAACATATTAAATGGGAGACTTCCATTATTATTGGAATAAGTGGAGTTATCGCCACCCAGTTTGCACACCCATTTGTTATATTCCTTGAAAAATATCAATTAGAAAACACTGTTATTCCATTGATGTATTTAGTACTGATCTTGTATTTTTCAATATCCATACTTGTTAGTAAATCTCCTAGCAAGGAACAAGTAGCTGGAAAAACGAAATTTGCTTATGGGAAAATTGTCTTAATCGGGCTATTCGCTGGCTTTATTTCAACAGCATTAGGGGTGGGCGGCGGCTTTATTATCGTACCATTGTTAATGAGCGTGTTAGCGTTCCAACCAAAATATGCGGTGGGTACAAGCCTGCTTAGTGTATTCATGATTGTTGTCGCTGGTTTTGCAACCTATGCGTCAACCGTTGAGCTTGATTATGGGGTAATCGTAAGCCTGATTATAGGTGCACTTATTGGTGGTCAGCTTGGCGCAATGGTTACGAATGTATATGAAGATAAACAGGTACGTTATTTCCTAGCTGGTCTATATATCGCAACCGGTGTGAGTCTCGTATTTAAACTGTTTCAATTAGACTTTGTTGGTTTGCTCTTTCTATTGATCTACTGCCTATATATGCTTATACATTTTGTACTCCATACTCTTAAACTTCGTCTTAAGGAAAAAGAAGTTGGTTAACAACACCATCCCTACTATGTCAAGGATGGTGTTTTTTAGTATATAATTAAACTAATGAAAATCTGTTTGAGGTGACATGATGAACTTTTATGATGAAGTATTGAAAAGAAAAGATGATCTAACTAGGGATTTAGAATCGATTTTACGGATCGAAAGTGTAAAGGATCTTGAAAGCGCAACTAAAAAACGTCCAATGGGAGATAAAATTGGTGAGGCATTGGAAACCATGCTTTCCATTACAGAGTTTGCTGGATTCAAAACAACCAATATTGAGGGAATGGTAGGATATTCGGAATATAGTCCTGCTCAAAGTGATGATTACATCGGAATCCTTTGTCACTTAGATGTTGTCCCTGCAACTGGGGATTGGGTATCCCCACCATTTGAGCCTACGATTCGTGATGGAAAACTATATGCAAGAGGTGCCATTGATGATAAAGGACCAACGATTGCTGCGTATTATGGACTCAAAATTGTAAAAGAACTTGGGCTTCCTTTAAAACATAATATTCGCTTGATCTTTGGAACCGATGAAGAAAGTGGCATGAGCTGCATGAAAAAATATGTTGAAGTTGAAAAAGCACCATTAGCTGGTTTTGCACCTGATGCGGATTTTCCAATCATTCACGCTGAAAAAGGACAAATCAACGTTAAACTTGGGCTTCAGAATGTATCATCTGGTGTAACGGGAGATTTATCTCTTCTTTCCTTTGTTGCTGGTGAAAAAGGAAATATGGTGCCAGATGTAGCAGAAGCTAAAATGATCGGACAGAACGATACACTTGTTCCGAACTTTTTGAAGTATTGTAAGGAAAAAGGGGTCGTATATTCCTATTCACAGGATGGAGACCAAACAACGCTTAAGTTAGTTGGAACTTCAGCTCATGGGATGGAACCTCATAAAGGGGTTAATGCTGCATTACTTCTAGCTTCATTCCTACTGCAGTATTCGTTTGAAGAAAGCGCCAATACATACATAAAATTCATATACGAAACGCTCTATAACCAATTCAAAGGTGAAGGTTTAGGGATTGATTTTTCAGATGAGATTACCGGTACACTGACTGTGAATGCAGGTGTTTTTACATTCAAGAAGGACGAAATTGCTGAGATACACTTAAATATTCGATGCCCGGTAGAGACGAATTATGAGGACACAATCGAAAAATTAACGAAAACAGTAGAATCTTATCAGTTTAAAATCACAGCCCTTGCTTCAAAGGAACCCCATCATGTTCCTAAGGATTCACCATTGATCAAAGTCCTTCAAGAGGTTTACGAAGCAGAAACAGGTGACGAACCTACCCTTTTAACAACTGGTGGCGCTACATATGCACGTTTTATGAAAAATGGAGTTGCCTTTGGGGCTGTATTCCCAGGTAAACCAATGACCGCTCACCAAAAGAACGAATACATCGAAATCGATGACCTGTTAAAAGCAACCGCTATTTACGCACACGCAATCTATCGTTTAGGAAATTTATGATTCATAAAAAGAGGTCTTTACCCTATTTTATATAGGTTGAAACCTCTTTTTCGTTTTTCTCCATGTTTGTCCATTTCACATTTGCTGCTCCCTCATAGTATATATTGACTCTGAGAAAAGGAGGTGCTGTATATGAGCTATGGCGGAGGATATAACAACAGCTTTACGTTAATTGTAGTTCTATTTATCCTATTAGTCATTGTAGGAGCTTCTTTTATGAGCTACTAGTCTAAGGTTTTAAGCGTATCCACCACGCGTATCCCATAATATCTCCTCATTTAGGTGTTCCAGAGGCAGTCCTTTGGGGCACCTTTTTTTAGATGTGCATATTTAACCAATTGATCACATCTTTGTAAACTTCCTCTTTATTGATTTCATTTAAGATTTCATGTCGGCTATTCTCATATAGTTGGACCGTTACATCCTTCATTTCTAAGTTTTTATACATATTTGCTGCTTGGAGAACTCCTTTTGAATAGTTTCCCACAGGGTCCTTATCTCCAGCTATAAAGTACATCGGTAATCCTTTCGGTATATGTTGATTTGCGCTGTGGTTATTTACTTTTGCTACACCACTAACAAGATCATAGAAGAAGCCTGCCGTGAAAATTCCACCACAAAGAGAATCAGCGATATACTTATCTACTTCTTTATCATCCCTTGAAAGCCAATCAAATTCTGTTCGATTCGGACGAAAATGCTTGTTGTAGCTTCCGAACGTAAGCTTTTTCATAAGCGGACTCTTGGTTTTCTTTCCTTTTCTCTTCATCTCAAACTTGGCTATTCCAAGTCCAACTTTACCAATAAGACCTGGGTCTCCTCCTGTTCCTGAAAGAATAACGCCTGCTAATTCGTCACCATGTGTTTGTATGTATCTCCGTGATAAAAAGGAACCCATGCTATGTCCTAATAGAAAAGTGGGGATGTTTGGATGATTCTTTATAATGATTTCTGTTAGCTGAATCATGTCCTCGACCACACGATCAAACCCATTTTCGTCTGCGAAAAAACCAATTAGTTCTGCATTCGTACCGGTTTTTCCATGTCCTCGATGATCATTTCCATATACAATATAACCTTCTTTAGCAAGTGTATTTGCAAATAAATCATAGCGTTCAATGTGCTCTGCCATCCCATGGGCAATTTGAACGATTCCTTTTGAAGTTACTTCGGGACTTTCCCACTTTTTACAGTAAATCGTGACACCATCATCAGTTAAAAAGGTAAAATCTATACACGTCATCACCATATCCTCCTTTTACGTCTATTATATTCTGGAAATTAGATGATAGATATAAGGTAGGTATTCTTTATTTTCAGATAAATCCCTTTCGTGTTTCCATTTTTTGTGCATATAATAGAAGTAGGTTGCTAGAAAAAAGATGAGGGGAATGAACATAATGAGTTCTTTTATCGTAAAAGGTATTTGGAACGGAGATCGAAATGGCGAAGGCACGATTACGACAGATGGCTTTCAAACTGCCGTCTCTGCGCCAAAACAGCTTGATGGACCTGGAATTGGCGCAAATCCTGAGGAATTACTAATTGCCGCCGCTACAAATTGCTATATGCTTACTCTTGCTGCTATCCTGTCAAATCGTGATATCGAATACACTCATCTTGAGGTTGAAACAGAAGGAATAGTCGGCAAGGATGGAAAGCGATTAGTCTTTGAAAAAATTGTTCATAAACCACTTATTTTTGTAAAACAAGCCGATGATGAACTACAAGAAAAATTGATTCAACTTGCTCATCGTGCAGAAAAAGCTTGCTTCATCTCACAAACACTAAAAGGGAATGTTGACGTTAGTGTTGAACCTGTTGTGAAAGTGGTTGGGTAATATTTTTGTACACCTCTAGTGGAGGTGTTTTTTTCCAGAACTTTGCTAACGACCATAGAATAAGAATAACGGCCATAGCTAGCCCCCTAATGACCATAAACACCCGGTTAATGACCATACAATAAAAGGCAGTGCATCCGTACACTGCCTTCGTCTCGCATTATCCTCTTTGTGCTTGATATACCCTTAAGTTAGAATAAATAACCTCTAATAACGGCGTTTCAATCCCTTTTTCCTGGGCAATTTTATATAAATAGCCTTGTAATTGATCACCCTCAATATCCAAACCTTTTTCCATATCGCGCTGCATCGACGACTTCATTTCGAATGTCATTTGATTCGTTGTTTTTACATGTTTTTCCTCAGTATCAGCATCAATTGGTGCACCGATCGCTCGCATCACAGAACCAATTTCTTTAAATAGGTTTAAAATCAGTTTTTGACCATTTTGCTCTTCACGAATCGGACCGATCGGTGATCTCATTAAAGTTGTAACACCTGAAAATCCAGTAATAAACATGTATTTATGCCACATTTCCCGAATGATATTGTCACTTAATTCAATATTGGTTTTTGTTCCAGACATAACATCCGCTAATTTCGAAATACGTTCAGTTCGTTCCCCGGAAAATTCTCCAAATAACGCGCGATGGTTCGGGCTTGTCTGAACGATTTTTCCTTCAGAATCCAAAGTTGACTCGATAAAACATAATCCACCTAATACATTTTCTGAATTAAACGTAGACTTCAAAACATCCACATGGCTGTAGCCATTTAATAGTGGTAGAATCATCGTGTCTTCACCCACATATGGTTCGATACTATGTAATGCACCTTCAAGGTGATATTGTTTTGTTGATAGAATGATCACATCGAATATGCCCGCTTCATCACCTGACTGGATTGTCTTCGGTTGAAGTGTCACATTTCCATGGATGCTCTCAATTTGTAGTCCATGATCTTGTAATTGTTTTTGTCTTTTTTCACGGACTAAGAAGGTTACGTCTTCCCCTTTTTCAAGTAGTCTACCTCCGAAATAACCGCCAATTGCCCCTGCTCCTACAACTAGTATTCTCAAAACCTGCAACCCCTTTCAATATGAAACTATCAATATTATAATCGAGTAGAGGGGAAAGTTAAATAGCTTTCCTCCCCTCTCACACCACCGTACGTACGGTTCCGTATACGGCGGTTCAATTTATATTACAGTGTGTACTTTTAGATAATAATCTAGGGTAAAGGGAATACCCCTTTGCTTTAGACGTTTATTGGATAATGCTCTATGGACTACCTTCGATAGTCCAATGAAACGATAGCCTTTTCGGCAATATGTTAAGCCTTTTGCCTCCTCTTTGGGTATACCCAGCCGAACAAGAGATTTAATTCGCTTCCTGCTGTTCTTCCATTGCTTCCAAATGATTACTCGTAACCTAGAACGAAGTTTTGCGTCTATTACTCTAAGCACTTTCTTCATGTTGGCTATCTTAAAGTAGTTGACCCAGCCAAAGATAACTTGTTTCAGTTTAACGATTCTTATATCTAATGAAATGCTCCAGCTCCGTTTCGTTAGTTGTCTCAGTTTCCTTTGGAATTTCTGAATCGATTTCCCATGTGGTCTTGGTTGAAATTTCTTCATATTGAAATCATAATAAAAGCCGAACCCTAGAAACTTCGTTTCAGTGGGACGAGAGATTCTACTCTTTTCTACGTTCACTTTCAGCCCCAATTTCTTCTCGATAAATGTTTTAATGGAAGTTAGCACTCTGTTCGCTGCTTTTTCGCTTCTTACAAAAATGAGACTATCATCTGCGTATCTAACGAAACGCAGTCCTCTTGCTTCCAGTTCCTTATCCAGTTCGTTTAACATAATGTTGCTTAGAAGAGGGCTGAGATTCCCTCCCTGCGGTGTTCCAACTGGCGTATCCTCATATTTACCATTGACCCTCACACCACTTACGAGATATTTCCTTATGAGGGAAATTACATCCCCATCTTTTATCGTATGGGATATGATTCTCATCAATTTGTCGTGGTGCACTGTATCAAAGAATTGCTCCAGGTCAATATCTACTAACCACTCATATCCATCATTTAAATATTCAAGAGCCCGAATAATTGCCATTTCGCAACTTCTTCCTGGTCGGAAACCGTAGCTGTATTCGCTGAATTGCTTTTCAAATATGGGACTCAGTTTTTGGCTAATTGCTTGTTGTACCACTCTGTCAACAACTGTTGGGATACCTAATTTGCGCATTTTTCCATTCTCTTTTGGAATCTCTACTCGCAGTGCTGGAGCTGGTTGGTATTTCCTTTTTCGGATTTGAGAACGAAGTTCATCCTTATGTTCTTTCAGGTATTCCTTCAATTCATCTATACTCACACCATCTACTCCACTTGCACCTTTCTTGCGGTATACACGCTTATAGGCTTGGTTCATATTTTGGTTGCTTAAAATTTCTTCTAAAAGTTCCACACTCGTTTCTTCCTTTCCTCTCATGTGACGAAAAGACACTTCACTTTTGAGTATCCTCTGAGATACGCTCATACTTTCCTCATTAACACATTCTGAAGTATATCTTCCGTGCATTCATGGTGTAGAAACACTATAAATTGTTCAGCCCTTCATGTTTTCATCACTACTATGGCTTCGGCTGACTTCTCACGGTAAACCTTTTTCGACCAGCTTTCTTTATAGGGGACTCCTCAGCTGTCCGTGAGACCTCCCAGGGTAAGACAAACTATCTTTCCTCTTTTACTCGCCTGATTTACTCGATAGGATTACGCACATCTTTTTGGACTTTGACTTGTTGTGGAGCCTTATCCTCCTATAGAGCCTTGGTATCAGATTTCTGTTCGTCGAGCCAAGATTTTGATACACGCTTCCTTCAGCACTTACCTCGCGGTAAGCACCTTGCGCTTCTCTAGTGGTTGGTCGATGTGTACCCCCACAGTGGACTTTCACCACCTAGATAGTCGCCATGCCTGGCGCACACAGAAAAAAGGCCAGCCACGCTGACCTCCTTCACTACTTTTTAGTTAGATACATAATTTGCTGCAGAGCGAACTTCAACAGTTATTGAACTAGCGTTTACAGTTGTTTTCAAAACAACTGGATATGGACGGTTATTAGCAAACTTAAAGTCTAAATATGGATAAGCAACGGTTGCGTCATGCCCAAGTGGAACATAGCCTACGGGTTTTGAGTGGTGGTGAAGTTCAATGATTTCAAGACCCGATTTTGCAACGGCATTATAAAGAGTACTTGACGTTTGGCATATGCCTCCCCCATACCCCGGGACAAATTCCTTATTAATAATGACGGTGGCAAGCGCATATCCATTTTCCTTTGATCCATTTCCGACCACATAGTTAAAGGAAAAACGATCGCCAGGTCCTAACACAACATCGTTCACTTCGTCTGCTGACTTTTTAATATTAAAGTTTCTTCCAGTTACAGATGGATTGAAATACGTTGTAAAGCTTCCAAGGACAACTTCATTAATGCCTTGTACCTGATCCTGTGTAACATTTGGATTGGTTTCTTCAATCGGAAGAACGACTTGTTTATTAAAAATGGAATTATCTAGTATTCTAGTGACAAGCTCAGCTTCTTTTAAAATCATCTGGCTTTGCCCACCCTGCAATTCCCCGCCAGCACTAAGTTTAACTGGCTTCATAGGGCGGTCAATCGTAGCAGCTAAATCACTTGCGAGTTGTTCTGCTTTCGCTTTTAATTCTTCTTCAGTTTGGTACTCACCTTTGTTAAGTACTTCAACGACACTATTATCACGTGGATCGATGATGGAAATTTCATGTGTGTTGATGACTTGTTTTGTTTCGATTGTTTCTACAGGTGAAACATGATGTAGTACCACACTAACTGGTTCTTTTTTCTCGATGAGACTACATCCACTCATCAATAAAACACCTAATAATAATGGCAATGTAGTTTTCTTCAAATTACTCTCTCCCATTTTTTTCTTTTTGTGGACAATGTTACAAATATTAAAAATCATTAACAAAAGGCTCACATAGGAATTTTATTAATGAAAAAAGAATATATTCCTATTTGCTGCAAGTTCTTCATTGCCTTCTTACGTATGGGAAATAGACTAGGTTGATTGGAGAATACGAAGCGAAACTGTAGTGAAAGTAGATGTTTTACAAATAGAAGAAGGTAACTTTTTCACCTTATTAGACGTTGGAACACTTGAATTTGTTACAAAAAATTGTAATATTTGTCATATTTTTATTATACATTCTTTATAAAGAACAAATCAACTAAAAAATCTGCAATCGAGAATTTGATTGCAGATTTTCACGTTAATTAGAGCCACAAGAACCGTCCCTGTGGTCCCTTGATTTCTGGGTGCAGCTTTCCATGGCTGCGATTATGCTTGCGCGGAAGCCGTGTTTTTCTAGGGTTGCGACTGCTTGAATGGTTGAGCCTCCTGGAGTGCAGACATCGTCTTTTAATTCGCCGGGATGTCTTTCTGTTTCTAGGACCATTTTGGCTGCACCTAGTAGAGCTTGTGCAGCAAGCTTGTACGCTTGTTCCCTAGGAATCCCTTGCATAACTGCTCCGTCAGCTAAAGCCTCGATAAACATATATGCATACGCAGGTGAAGAACCACTCACTGCTGGGATGGCATCCATGTGTTGTTCTTCGATAACCTCAGCCTTTCCAAACCCTTCAAAGAGACGAACAATTTCAGTCAAATCTTCATTGGTAGTATAAGTGTTAACACAAAGTGCACTCATCCCCTCTCCAACTAACGAAGGGGTATTTGGCATTGAGCGAACAGCCTTCATCGGCCGTTCAAATTGCTTTTCGATAAAATCAAGGGTTATACCAGCGGCAATTGTAATAATGATGGTTTCATCTTTCACAGCTGCTTTAACCTCGTTGATTACTTCCGCGTACAAATTTGGTTGAACTGCTAAAAATAAATAATCAGCATTTTCCGCTACTTCTTTGTTATTACGTGTTGTTCGAATTCCATATGTTTTCTCCACAAATTGTAGGGTCTCTGCTGTTTTGGCACTCACGATCATTTTCTGTGGAGTTGTGACCTTGGAAGCAATCATCCCCTGAATCATTGCTTGAGCCATTTTGCCGCAGCCAATAAAGCCTATCGATTTATTCATGTAAAACCTCCTCCACGTTTATTATAGAGAAATAATAGTGATAAAGCGAAACTCCAAGATAGAATACATACTATTTAAAAGAACGGACAAACTAATCCAAAAAAGAGGTGAAAAGCAATGCATCGATTTGAAAGACTTCTTGACACAGTTTTTGGATATACGGGCTGGCATGACCTAACCAACACGTTGCCATCTAGAGAACAAGAACTGGGATATTTGTATGATGAGGAAGTTGATGACGAACCGATCCTCTAAGTAGTATGGGGCTTCCAATTAGGAAGCCCCCTTTTATTCACGGGTATAGCAATGACAACTAACAATATGGTCATTAACCATTCCGGTTGCCTGCATAAATGCGTAGCAAATCGTCGAACCTACGAATTTAAATCCACGTTTTTTTAAATCTTTGCTTAACCGATCACTAATATCCGTTGTCGCTGGTACTTCATCTAAGGTGGTAAAATGATTTTTAATTGGTTTTCCATCTACAAATGACCAGATGTATGTATGAAAGCTTCCAAATTCCTCTACGACACGAAAGTATGCTTTTGCATTCGTGACAACGGCGTTGACTTTTAGTCGATTTCGAACAATTCCTGGATTTGATAAAAGTTCTTCGATTTTTTTCTCATCATATGTAATGATTTTTGCTGGATCAAAATGATCAAAGGCCTTGCGATAATTTTCTCGCTTTTTCAGGATGGTGTACCAGCTTAGACCAGCCTGCGCACCCTCTAAATTTAGATATTCAAAGAGCAAACGGTCATCGTATACAGGTAAGCCCCATTCATGATCATGATAGTTAATATATAGAGGGTCCTCATTCACCCACCCACATCGTTTCAAAACTCTCCCACCTTTTTAAAAACTAGATAAGAAAATTATAACAAAGGACGGAGAATAAAGGAGCCTCTATCTTTATTCAGGTTTATTCTTTAATTCCTGCAAGCCAATTCTGATAGCAGTCCTTACATAAAGTTTCTTCTCGCTCACCTTCAATATTTACAAACGCGACATAGTGAAATCGCTCATTTTCAAAAGTATCTTGGCAATAAAAGCAATTTGTCGTCATTTTTTTACCTCCCAAAATGAATATTGTTTTTTCTTATTTTTATCTATCCGCAGGGAGTTTTTTCACGTTAATAATATCCAAAAAAAGAGCCAGCATTTGCTGACTCTTTTTTTACACTTCAATATATTTATCCTTCTCAATTCCGTTAAAGAAGAAGCTTCGTTGCCCAATTGAATAAAGCTGGAGTTCATGCATCGCGCGTGTACATGCCGTATAAAAAAGTTTTCTTTCATATTCTCTTCCGTACACTTCATTTGAGGCATTATAAATAATAACAGCATCAAATTCAATTCCTTTTGCTAAATAGGTTGGCAACACGAGAATTCCTTTATCAAAATGATACGTTTCCTGATTCATTAAACGAACAGTCACTTCATTCTTCAACGCGGCAAAAGCTTCCTTACTTTCTGCTTCTGTTTTACAAATGACGGCAATCGTTTCATGTCCCTTATCTTGAAGATCCTTTATTTTCATTAGAATTTCCTTGTGAAGATCTTCTTTCGTCACCACTTCTTTGAATAGTGGAAGTGCCCCAGAACGGTTAAAGGCTTCAATTTCATGACCACCTGCCACAATTCCTTTTGAAAATTCAACAATCTCCATTGTAGAACGATAGCTTTTCTTCAGTTCAATGACTTCATAATTTTCTTCCTCATAAAGCTCAGGCGATAACAATGTTGGTGCATTCATGGAGTGTGCATAGATGGCTTGATTAAAGTCCCCGAGTATGGTCATTCGACAATTCGGGAACAACTGCTTCAAATATTCAAATTGGAATGGTGAATAATCCTGAGCCTCATCGATGAACAAATGACGAATACCTGTATTTGATTTTTTTCCCTCAATTAAATCCTGTAAATATAGAAATGGTGTAGCATCCTCATAGTTCAAATGATTTTGTTCAAGTTTTTCAATGGTATATGAACAGATTTCACTCCAATTTTGCGTTACTTTTTGCTCTTTCGTATGTGCAAATAATTGCTTATAGATTGCTCTTCGATTCAAATATTCAAGCTTTTTAATAGCAACCTTTATTGGTTTAAAATACTTCCTGACAATTTCCTTCGCAATTAGTTTTTCCTCTCGTTCATAATCGTCAAAGGTCTCCTCCGAGAACTCCTGTTTTTTCTGTAATTGTTTATAGATTTCAAGATGGTCCTCCTTATCCATCAATTCAGCTTCCTGAAGAACCCAGTCTTTTTTCCGTTCTTTTCGCTCGAATTTAATGACTTCTTTCATCAACCATTCTGTGACGATTACAAGTCGATTTGGAATCGAAATAGACGGATCCAATGAATAGAAATACTGCCCGATCGATTCCTTTGAAATGATTATTTTCTTTCTAAACTTTATGTCTTTAAAAGGAAGACCTTGTTTTTCAAGTTCTTTTACATATGATTCAATGAGTGCTTTAAATCTTAAGTTCGCTTTGTAGGATATCGCTTGGAGTCTTACATCATAATCGGGTTGATCCATCTCAGTTAGTATATATTCCATTTGTGAAAATGGATCCTCCACATCAAAAAGACTACCTAATCGATGTTCGACATATTCCTGAAAAGTTGATTGTTGCATATTTTCTTCGCCAAGCTCAGGAAGAACGGTCGCAACATAGCTGTTAAACAAGGGATTCGGTGAAAAGAGCATAATATTATTTGAGCTGAGCTGTTCACGGTAGCGATATAGTAGATAAGCAACACGCTGTAGGGCAGCTGACGTTTTCCCCGAACCAGCCACACCCTGTACAATTAAATAACGACTTTTTTCATTGCGGATGATTTTATTCTGCTCCAATTGAATCGTTGCAACAATGCTCTTCATTTGTGTGTTAGCCTTATTGCCAAGTACCTCTTGTAGCATTTCATCCCCGATTGTAACTCCTGTATCAAACATCGTTTTGAATTTGCCATTTTTTATAATAAATTGACGTTTTAAGGTCATTTCCCCTTCAATCGTTTCATATTGAGTTTCATACCTTGCCTCGCCAGGATAATAATCATAGTACATACTGGAAATAGGTGCTCGCCAGTCAAAAATTAAAAAATCATCTTCGTCTTCATCTAATAATGAGGCAATTCCAATGTAAATCGTTTGTTCATTTGTCTCACCATTTTCAGCAAAATCGAATCGACCAAAATAAGGCGAATCCTTTAATCTTTCAAGAATTTTTATCTGCTTATAAATCTGCCGATGATTTCTTTCACGTTCACCTAATAGTTCGGACTGCTGTTTAATACTTTGAAATGTTTCAATGACGTCATCAGGTTCATCAAGATTGACAGTTACATCTTCCCAAAACGCGTTTCGAAGATCGATAATTTCACTTTTTACGTTTCCTACCTTCGATTCGATGGCGGCTTTTTTACTCTCAATGACCTTCAACACATCTTCAAGTCTATCTTGTTCCTGAATCCAGTCTGCATTTTGCTTCTCCATGAACACCACTCCTCGTATACGTGAACTTTTCGTCTTCTTCCCTTGAAATTCAATAGTTGACAACCACAAAATTTCATTATATAATTATAATAGGGATTATTGAACGCATTTATTAACACATTCAAAAAAAGACAGAACAATGACATCTTACCATGTCGTTCTGTCTTTTTCAATGTTTTTTAGCTTTTTTTCACCATATGGTCCAAAGTTCTTTTAATTCCTTCTTCATAAGGTGTTGCTGGTAGTGGACCTATTTCCCGCTCATATTTTGCCCCATCTAGTACCACAGGATCTTCTGTTAAATACAGCATTTCTACAACTTCTCTCATTTGCTTATCAAATATGCCCAAAAATCGGATCATCCCCTTTGTTACAGTTGAAACGGACTTTTGATACTGTAAATGACTGCGTACTATGTTTATAACTTTTTCACCGGAGATTACACCTGCCGCTGGGATATTCCAACTTTGTCCATATGCCTTATCATGTAAGGAAAGCTCTACAATTGCTTTCGCCCCATCTGGTGTATAAATATATTCCCTGGCATTTTGTTGATTTCCTACGAACATCGCCTTTTTGTTTTGAATAACCTTATCAAATGTATACGTTAGCATAGCATTTGCTGCATTAGGTCCATAAAAATCTGGGAAATGTGCAATAAGGACTGGGATATTTGCTTGGAAAGCGATATTCCCTAGCTCTACTCGAATTTTTCCCTTCTTCGTATGTGGATTTTTTGGATACATTTCATTTACTTTGCTCCCATTTCCCCGACCATACGCATAAATATTATCAACAATCGCCAACTTACAGTTGGCTGATTCAGCCGCTTGCACGACATTTCTCATTAAGTTTGGCTGTTTTTCATACCATTCACTATACGGAATATTAATCGCATGAAAAATTACATCCATTCCGCTGGCAGCATGTATTAAATCTTCCTGATCAAATACATCTCCAGCGACAATTTGGACTTTATCTCTGTTTCTATACAGTTGCTCTAATTTATCTTTGGTTCTCGCAAAAGCAGTTACCTCAATCCCTCTTTCCACTAATTCCTCAACAATCGCATACCCCATCCCACCTGAAGCACCTAATACTAAAGCTTTTTTCATAATATCCTCTCCCCATTATATTTTTATTAACCAGCGGTCAATATAATACAAAAAAATAATTCAGCACTTTGGGAAAGTATGTTACACTTTCCCGTTTAATATTGGTTTTAAGATATATTCAACATGAGATCGGGCCAAATTTTTCACATCGTCATAGGTTTGATTGCTCCTGCAATAATGTGTAACAAAACCATGTATCGATAAGAAAATGGACCAGATATCCTGAATACTTGCTTTTTGGTTACTTAAATTCGAAATGACATTTGCAAACATTCCGTAGCTTTCCATTGGCTCCTGTTGAATACAGCTCTTTACCTCTTCATCATTGATTAAGAACATTAATTCATATTGGCTTTTGTGTGTAAGCCCGAATTCAATATACCCTAACAAAATCTTTTTTAATTTTTCATCTGGCGGTATGTCCTGATTGATGATCTGCTGTAAAACCTGGTTTAGCAGTTCAAAATCTTGAACAACCATGGCATAAAATAAATCAGCTTTATTGTTAAAATGATAATAAATTGCACCATGGCTATAATTTAATTCCTTTGCGATTTGACGCATTGAAACATGTTGATAGCCTTTCTGAACAAAGAGTTCATGGGCAACATCCATTATTTTTTCTCGTGACAATTCCTCTTGAACCTGTTTTCTTGGTGACATTTAAGCTCTCCTTTTATTAACCACTGTTCAATAATAAATATATTCCAAATAAAACCAGAAGTCAAACGATTTTATGCACATTTTATAAAATAAACAATACAATATAAAAGCGGACCCTAACATGAGTCCGCCTTGTTTTCATTATTATTCAGCTTTGCTTAATACTTGTTGTTCTTGTTGCTCTTCAGCCACATTAGCTGCTTTCTTTTGCTTCATGTAGCCAATTCCTACAATGGCAGCAACGACAAGGATCTCAAAACCATATTTCACAAATCCATTACTAAATACAGTGCTTAGGAATGGTTCTGCAACGATCATCTTCGACGCAGTCCAAGCTAAAATCGCTGCACCAATTGTAATGATGATTGGGAAACGTTCAACTAACTTAATGAACAATGTACTTCCCCAAATCATAATCGGAACTGAAATAATAAGTCCTAATACAACGAGTAAGAAATTACCTTGCGCAGCACCAGCAACCGCTAATACATTATCTAGACCCATCAATGCGTCCGCAATAATAATGGTTCGAATTGCTGCCCAGAAGCTTCCGACTGCTTTTATTTCACGACCTTTATCATCAGCTAATAGATTATAGGCAATCCATATTAGCAGGATACCACCGATAAGTCGTAGTCCTGTGATTTCGAGAAGCCATACAACTGCTAAGGTTGCTGCAATCCTGATCACAATTGCCCCTACAGTCCCCCAGATAATTGCTTTCTTTTGTTGTTCCTTCGGTAATTTTCTTGCTGCTAAACCGATAACGATGGCATTATCACCTGCTAGCACCAAATCAATTCCAATAATAACTAAGAGTGCGGTAAAAAACTCTACGCTTAAGAATTCCATCAAAGATCTCCCTTCAATTCTTTTATTCTATTAAATTAGGAAAAAACAATAATGCCTTTCACTAGAATAAACTACTTCAATGATGCCAAATACTTTTCATCTAATCGTTTTTCTATCTTTTCAAGCTCTTCTTTATCTTTTAAAATCTCTTCTTTATTCTTTTTAATTAATTCCTCAAATGATGATGTTTCAACTTTTCTTTTAAGCATACCTCTTCTCACCTCTTTCTAAAAAACAAAAATGACCCTTACCTTAAGTGGTAAAGGTCATAAATAAAGACCTCTACCGTAAACTGGTAAAGGTCTTGCTAACAACGAATAAGTTGCCAACAAAGCCGAGAGTGGTTCACACTCTGAAATGACGACTTTGCTGTAAAAGCTACTCCCCTTTAGGAGAACAATATTCACAATATTTATTATAAAATCAATTTTACATAGGATTTGTGCGATTGTCAACCTTTTTTCAAATAATATTTTTCCCGTAAAAAATTTCATCCATTTCTGTAATCAATTTTTCAGCAATCATTAGTTCCTCTT
Organism: Ferdinandcohnia sp. QZ13; assembly: GCF_031324165.1. Classification (NCBI taxonomy): domain Bacteria; kingdom Bacillati; phylum Bacillota; class Bacilli; order Caryophanales; family Bacillaceae; genus Ferdinandcohnia; species Ferdinandcohnia sp. QZ13. The sequence goes on from NZ_JAVIVW010000001.1 coordinate 1,442,740, forward strand.
CGGGTGTTAGTTTCTCTTTTGTATTGCTAAAAAACAAATAATGCTCTAGATCAAATTCCTTGAGTTTACATTTTGTATGGAAAATATTTTCCTGGTATACGTTCACATCAATCATGTGATACATCTCCTGAATATCATCAGGTATGTAATTTTGGATCGAATTTATTTCATGGTCAATAAACAGCTTATGCCCTGTTACGTCTCTTGTGAATCCACGCACACGATAATCAATGGTCATCACATCGGTCTCAAACGATTGGATCAAGTAATTTAACGCTTTTAAAGGAGATATTTCCCCGCACGTTGACACATCAATGTCTGCTCGAAACGTGCTAATTCCATCATCTGGGTGGGATTCTGGATAAGTATGAACAGTGATATGACTTTTATCCATTTGAGCAACAACAGATCCTGGAATTGGTCCTGGGGACTCTTCAAATGCTTCATCAGGAGATTCATCCACAGGTCCCTCTGATACTAAAATCGTAACACTTGCACCTTGGGGAATATAGTCTTGCTTGGCGACATTCAAAATATTTGCCCCGATAATATCCGCCACATTGGTTAAGATTTCAGTTAAACGATCTGCATTATACACATCATCTATATATTCTAAATACGCATCACGTTCCTCTTGAGATCTTGTATAACAGATATCGTACATGTTAAAGCTTAAGGATTTCGTTAAATTATTGAAACCATGTAGTTCTGTTATCTGATTTGGAGAAAGCTCCATGTGTTTCATGTAATTGTCCCCTTTTTTATATTTTTTCCATATTTTTATGTTGGTTGAATCGGCGGATTCTATTCATTTTAATTGGATTTTACTAATGGTCAAAAAAAATATCCGGCTATAGAGCCGGATACTAATGATATGATCATTTAAAAGGGGGGTATGAAAAAGCTTATCTTTTCCATGTCTTTATAATACCCACTAAATATGAACAAACTATGAATAAAGAATTAAGTTTCTATTAATACGTCGATTTTTTTCACATAACACATATAATCATTTGATTAGATTCTACCAAATAGGAAAATTGGAACCTTTCTAGAGCAATATATATACATTTATGATTATCCCTACTATGGTAGACTTTTTTTGCAGACATCATAGACTGAATATTCAGATAGTTCTTTAGTCCTATTAGGAAGGGGGATAAATTTTCATAGTTTTAAAAGCTTTATATGAATTAAATTTGGAAAGGAGTTCAATTGAATGAATGTATTCAAGCGTTTTGGATATCTTACATTGGTAGTCATGCTAACTTTAACTAGTTTATTTTCTACCGCTACCAACACTCTAGTTAATGCCGATGAAACTGATGCATCTACCTTCCTTTTTGAAGCAGATTTTAATAATGAAATGACTGGGGAGCATCCTGCAGAATTTGATGTATCTGAAGGTGGTGGAACGATCCTAGTAACAGAGGTGCCAGATGCTACGAACAAAAGTGTATTTTTAAATGATACTAGTGAATCAGCGGATGTGAATCTAAGCAAATCATTCAGTGAGTTAGTTGGTATTGTCACCGTTCAAATGAAGTTTATGCAACCAAAGTACACTAGCTCTACTAAAGTCATGAGATTAAAAGGAGACGGGACTCCTGTTATTATTGAAACAAAAGATAATAGCATTACATATCGTACTGGAAGCAGCTATGATTCATTGGTTACACTCGAAGAAAATGTGTGGTATGACATCAAGGTTGTAGTTGATTTATCCAACCAAACAGCAAATGTGTATATTGATGGAGAATTAAAATTAGAAGCTGCCCCATTAAATCAACCAACCACAAAAATTAAGCATTTTGAAACATTCACACCTGGAAGTAAAGCGCTTGGTCATTATGTTGATGATATTAAAATCTCAGGTTCTTTACCAGATGTTGAACCGGAAGAACCAGGCGAACCGACTCCTCCTACTGAACCAGGTACAAATGGAGTTTATGAGGCTGAAGACGGTAAATTAACCAATGCTATCATCGACAACAAACATCCAGGGTTTACAGGTACTGGTTTTGTAGATATGGTACCGAATGCACCAGGTGGGGTAATTGAATGGACAATAGATGTTCCTGCAGCTGGAGAGTATACTTTAGATTTTCGTTATGCACATGGCGGGACCGATGATCGTCCCTCCGAAATAAAAGTGAATGGAGAAATCGTTGAGCCGAAGCTTGCCTTCAACCCGACAGGTGGTTGGGCGAATTGGTTTTACACTTCAACGAAAGCCACATTAACAGCTGGTGAGAATATTATTGTTGCTACAGGTGTTGGGGATAGTGGTGGAGCGAATATTGATCATCTAAAAATTTATATGGATGTTGATCAAATCTATGAAGCAGAAGATGCCCTACTAGATGAAAATGGCGTTATCATCGATAACCAGCATTCTGGGTTTACGGGAACAGGATTTATTGATTTTAAACCAAATCAACCTGGTAGTTGGGTCGAGTGGACAGTAAATGTACCAACGGATGGGCAATACTTCCTTGACTTCAGGTATGCTTCTGGTGGAACTGATGCCAGACCAGCAGAGATTAAAGTAAACGATAAAGTTGTAGAAGAATCCCTTGCTTTTGACCCAACCGGCGCATGGACCACATGGGTTTATACTTCTACGAAAGCAACCCTAAAAGCTGGTGAGAATAAAATTCGTGCAACCGGAGTTGGGGATAGTGGTGGAGCGAATATTGACCACTTGCGAATCCATAATAAAGATACAGGATCTGATGAAGGTCGAATCGATATTGAGGATACGAAATTAACGGATGTTGTCAGCGGACTTTATCTGAAAAAATTAAATGAATTGGGTATCATTGTTGACAAACAACCAGCAGACACCGATTCGATTACACGGCTTGAATTCATGGCTTTAGTTAATAGCAAACTGGGACTAGTAAAGGAAGAGCAATTTAAAGGATTAAATTCTGAATCAAGCGTTTGGGAAGTCTCCCTAAATGAGTGGTATTCCTATGTTCTGGCTGCATCTAAGCAAGCGGGATATATGGATGAACTAGTAAAAAACGGAAAGGTTCATCCTGAAAAAACACTTAAGAAAAAAGAAGCTGTAAAAATTATTGAAAAACTAAAAGGTTCCTCCACATTAGCAAATAATAATAAAGATCTCACTTGGGGAGAAGCAAGGACATTAGTCGATTCCCTCCCTGCTGAAGGACAAAGCAATACCGTTCAAATCGCAGATGTTCATGCAATATCTAGTAATCTAATCGCTGTAACGTTGAATAGCACATTCGAGGAATTTAATTTTTCGGATATAAGTGTGGTTTACCCCACTGGTAATTGGTCAACTTTAAGCCCTAATTTTAAAAACCTTATAATTGATAAAGGCGCTAAAGGGACAAACAAATTTGGACAGACTGTTCTGGTTTTAAATAGCTTGGATGAGTTGGATCAAAACGGTCAGTATATTGTCGAACCTGAGAAGGTTGTGTTTAAAGGTGATCTTAAAGATGCCATTCGAAAAGCGAACAATCTATTAACCTGGCAAATGGATCATGGTGGTTGGACAAAAAACTGGCCCTACATCTACGAACGTCCTTGGAATGGTACAGAGCCACGCTCAGAATGGATTGCAAATGGAGTTGAACTTGGAACAATTGACAATGATGCAACCATCAAGGAAATTCTTTTCTTAGCTGAGGTATACCGTGAAACTGGTGACGTGAGGTATAAAGAAAGCATTGAAAAAGGCTTTGAATTCTTGTTCAAATTACAATATGATACAGGTGGTTTTGCCCAGGTTTTTCCAAGACGTGGAAACTATTCAGACTATGTAACATTTAACGATGAAGCGATGATTAATGTGCTAGAAATGATAGATGATGTGTTAGCAAAGAGATATCCATTTGATTCCGATGTAATCGATGATTCCTATACTCAAAAAATCAAACAATCGATTGATAGTGGTATAGATTACATCTTAAAAGCACAAATAAAAGTAGATGGAAAATTGACTGCTTGGTGTGCCCAACACGATCCATACACGTTTGAACCACGTGAAGCACGTGCCTATGAACACCCTTCTATTTCTGGATCAGAATCTATTGGCATCATAAGATTTCTTATGTCACGTCCACAAACAGAGGAAATCAAACAATCTGTTCGAGCTGCTTTAGAATGGGTAGATTCAGTAAAGCTAGAAAACACCCGTTATGTGAGTGGTGATCCGAATAATGTGTATTTTGTGGAAGATCCAAACTCAACAGCATGGTACAGATTTTATGAAATAGGTACAAACAAAGGTATTTTCTCAGGGCGTGATGGAGTCATCAAATATGACATCATGGAAATTGAAGAAGAGCGGCGAAATGGTTATTCTTGGGGCGGCCATTGGGGTACAAAATTACTAACTATTGCTAAAGAAACGGGTTATTTTACAAACAATGTATATGTACAGGTCGTTGGTACGAACTCTAGGGACATTAACGGTAGAACACTAAAAGAAAGTGATATAAAAGTAGCGAAAAGTGTAAATGAAAAAATGGACCATATCGAAAATGAAATCGTGGTCGCTAAAGATGGAACTGGTGACTATGAAACCGTTCAAGCAGCAATTGATGCTATCCCAGCAAACAACGAGACTCCGGTTACTATCTTTATTAAGAATGGTGTATACAAAGAAGTGATTACTGTTCCAAATAACAAACCATTTATTACAATGATTGGGGAAGATCCAGAAAAAACAATCCTTACTTACGATAACTACGCAGGCAGAGACAATGGCGTCGGCGGTACTCTTGGTACAAGCGGAAGTGCAAGTGTATACTTGCGTGCAAATGATTTCAGAGTAGCCAATGTTACATTCGAAAACTCTTTTGATGAAAGCTCAACTGATGTAAGTGGGAAACAAGCGGTTGCCGTATATGCAGCAGGTGACCGTCAATATTTTAACAATGTAAGATTCATAGGCAATCAGGATACTTTATATGTCCACTCTGGTAGCCAGTACTTTACTCATGTGTATGTGGAGGGAGACGTTGACTTCATCTTTGGTGCTGCACGTGCTGTTTTTGAACATTCAGTGATTCATTCACTTGACCGTGGTTCAGGCTCAAATAATGGATATATTACTGCAGCGAGCACCTTAATCACTGCCCCCTATGGGATCTTGATTAAAGATAGTAAGCTAACAAGTGATGCTCCTGCTAGAACTGTGTATTTGGGCAGACCTTGGCCTGCTGGTGGAAACCCTAATGCAATTGGTAGTGTGGTCATCATGAATAGCGAACTTGGTGATCACATTAAAGAAGAAGGCTGGACGTCCATGAGTGGCTTGAACCCAGAAGATGCTCGTTTGTTTGAATATAAAAACTTCGGACCTGGTGCTGCAATCAACGAATCACGAAGACAACTTACTGATGAAGAAGCTGCGAACTGGACCGTTCAAAACATTCTTAAGGGCTGGGAACCGACTGAAGTCGAAGTATGTGAAAAACCAGGTAATGGTCCAAAAACAAAAATAGATCAAAAACCAGGAATTTACCCAGTACCAGGATATTGCAAAAGATAAATAACTAAACTTTACTTCATAGGAAAAGAGAGGGTCCACCCTCTCTTTTTTCATGCATACATCTTTTTCTCTTCATCCTTCTTAAAGAAGCTCTTCATCGCATGGAATACGTCTGCTTTTTGTTTTAAAATATAGTACTTGAAGCGCTCATCCTCAATATTCTTATAGGCTGACATAAGGGTCGAATGACGATTGTACTGATTGACTTCACCGTAGCCGAACATATTGGAAACCTTCATTAACTCGCTCACTAATTTCACACATCTTGCATTATCAGATGTTAAATTATCTCCATCTGAAAAATGGAATGGATAAATATTATAGCGTGTCTCTGGGTACTTTTCATCGATGATTTCCAACGCTTTTCGATAAACCGATGAACAAATTGTACCTCCACTTTCACCTTTGGAGAAGAAGTCTTCTTCGGATACAACCTTTGCTTCTGTGTGGTGAGCAATGAATTCAATTTCAACAGTTTCATATTTTGTACGTAGGAATCGAGTCATCCAGAAGAAGAAGCTTCTTGCCATATACTTTTCCCAAATTCCCATACTGCCGCTTGTATCCATCATCGCAAGCACTACAGCTTTTGAATCGGGTTTTACAACTTCATTCCACGTTTTAAATTTCAGATCCTCACGATAGATTGGATGGAAGCTCGGCTTCCCTGCCATCGCATTTCGTTTATAAGCTGACATCATGGTCCGTTTTTTATCAATATTCCCCATTAAACCTGTACGACGGATATCATTAAATTCAATATTTTCTACAACGTTTTGATCCTGTTCTTTCCGTTTCAGATTTGGAAGTTCCAACTCTTTAAACAATGCTTCTTCAAGCTCCATGAGGGATACTTCAGCCTCATAATAGTCTTCCCCTGCTTGATCGCCTGCACCTTTCCCTTTTCCAGGACCAGACTGTCCCCCGCTTTGCCCTGAGCCATCTCTTGCAATAACGTCACCTACCTGGCTATCTCCATCCCCTTGGCCAACGTGTTTATTTTTGTCATAGTTATAACGGATTTTATATTCGTCCAATGATCGAATTGGGATCTTAACAACATCTTTTCCGTTTGACATAATGATACTTTCTTCCGTTATTAAATCTGGCAAATTATTCTTTATGGCATCCTGAACCTTTTCCTGGTGTCTTGTTTGGTCATCATGGCCTTTGCGATGGAGGGACCAATCTTCTTGGGAAATGACAAAATTCTTTGAGTTACTTTTCGACATAATCTTTCCCCTCCCTAATTTTTTTGAAAACCATTCACATTTTTACACGGACTTTCATACATTATCTTGACGGTTTGCGAAAGAATTTCGATAAACGAAAAAAACTGTATGAAACAATAACCTGTTTGGAAATAAAAAAAGAGACCAACTTCTACCGCTCTTGAACCAAAATGGAGCAATAGTAGATTACTCTATACTATGCAAAAATATCGTATTATTGACAAAAGATTTCGCAAATTAGGCATTATGTCTTAAAAATAGACAAGTTCCCACCATTTTTTCATATAATGAATTTTTTTATAATGGACAACCATTGCCACGAAGGCCCTATGGAAAAACAAGGGATTAGACCAATTCATCTGGTCTAACCCCTTATTCTCATTTATCGATTCAATAAGCTACCAACATAACGAAGCAGTTCATTAGCTGATGTTGAATTATAGCCATATTCATCAATCAATCTTGCAACAACCTCGTTTACCTTCTTAAGCTGTTGTTCATCCGGTGTTTTTGAAGAAGTAGTGATTTTGACGACGTCTTTTAGGTCAGCAAATAATTTCTTTTGTATCGCTTCACGTAGACGTTCGTGTGAATTGTAATCAAATCTTCTTCCTTTTCGTGCATATGCCGAGATGCGGATAAGGATCTCCTCTCTGAATGCCTTCTTTGCATTTTCTGAGATTCCGATTTGCTCCTCAATTGAACGCATGAGCTTTTCATCTGGATTCATCTCTTCACCTGTCAATGGATCTCGAAGCTTGTTTTTATTACAATATGCTTCAACATTATCTAGATAGTTATCCATTAATGTCTTCGCAGACTCTTCGTACGAATAAACAAACGCTTTTTGAACTTCTTTTTTCGCAATATCATCATACTCACGTCTAGCTATTGAGATGAAGTTTAAATAACGCTCACGGTCTTCATTTGAAATCGATGGATGATGTTCAAGGCCATCCTTTAATGATCGTAATACATCTAAGGCATTGATGGATGGGTTTTCCTTTCGAATAATGGTTGAAGAAATCCGGTTAATCACATAACGCGGGTCAATTCCACTCATACCCTCATCCTGATATTCTTTGCGAAGCTCCTCCACATCAACTGCATTGAAACCTTCCACACTTTCTCCATCATACAATCTCATCTTTTTAATAATATCGACATCGCCCTTTTTAGGCGCTTTTAATCTTGTTAAAATCGTAAACATTGCTGCCACTCTAAACGTATGTGGTGCAATATGCACATCGCGGACGTCACTTTCTTTGATCATTTTTTCATAGATACGCTCTTCCTCAGAAACGCGAAGATTATAAGGAACAGGCATCACGATAATACGTGAGTGTAACGCTTCATTTTTCTTATTTGATATAAAAGAACGATATTCCGTTTCGTTCGTGTGCGCAACAATGAGTTCATCGGCACTGATTAAAGCAAACCTCCCTGCTTTAAAATTCCCCTCTTGTGTTAAGGAGAGTAAATGCCAAAGGAATTTTTCGTCACACTTTAACATCTCCTGGAATTCCATCATTCCACGGTTCGCTTTGTTTAGTTCTCCATCGAAGCGGTACGCACGCGGGTCTGATTCTGAGCCAAATTCAGCAATCGTTGAAAAATCAATACTACCTGTTAAATCAGCAATGTCCTGGGATTTTGGATCAGATGGGCTAAAGGTTCCAATTCCGACACGTCTATCTTCAGAGAAGAAGACTCTTTCGACCCGAACATCCTCAATTCGGCCACCGTATTCTTCCTGTAATCTCATCATATTTAAAGGCGACAAATTGCCTTCAATTCGAATGCCATACTCATCAAAAAAGTCCTCTCTTAAATGATGAGGAATTAGGTGCAGTGGATCTTCATGCATCGGACAGCCTTTAATTGCATACACCGCCCCCCGCTCTGTATGTGAGTACGCTTCTAATCCTCTTTTTAACATGGAAACGAGTGTTGATTTACCACCACTAACAGGACCCATTAATAATAAAATTCGCTTTCGTACATCGAGTCGTTTCGCGGCTGGATGAAAATATTCTTCTACTAAGCGCTCAAGGGCCTCCTCAAGACCAAACAATTGATGATCAAAAAATTTATACTTACGCTTTCCATCTACCTCTTCAACACCTGCATCTTTGATCATATTATAAACTCTTGAATGAGCAGACTGAGCAACCCATGGCTTTTCCTTTAAGATCTCCAAATATTCAGCGAAGGTACCTTCCCACTTTAAGCGTTGTTCTTCTTCACGAAACCTCTCTATTTTCTTTAGAATATCCATTAAGGGGCCTCCTCCATCTTTGATGTCTCTTGCACGGTTTATTAAAATGTATGCGAGGATGTCCTTTAACATGCTTTAATCTTACAAAATTCAACATGTCCTATTCAGAATAGTAAAAAAATAAATTTCGAATTTTCGATTGGACAAATTGAGTTTTTCAGTAAGTGAAAGCATAAATGTTAAAGGGTTCCTTCTAATGTATGTGCCTACTGATGAAAGGTTCGAAAATGTTTACAATTTGTCCATAGATAACATTCACACAAAATTGAAATTAGGTTATAATACACGTAGATGTGTTTTTTAGGAAGATACTTGAAGGTTCATTACTTTTTGAGCTTTATACATAAAGGAGGAAAAAGCACATGAAATTAGCCCTAATTTTAGGTGTATGCGTTACCTTTTTAGCTGCTATCTTTACTTCTGGGTATGAAGATAAGCCAAGCATTAACAAAAAATAAAACGAAAAGTGGAAGTGCCTTGAAAGAGGATCATCGACTAACTACTGCCACGTCCTGTGGCAAACGTCGATCTCAGCACTTCCTGTGCAAGTCCGACAAGCATAAGAAAAGCCGGCGAGAAGAATGCCTTTTATTCTTCTTGACGGATTGGCTTATGACCTCGAGTGGCTAGGCTACTTGCGCTAGACAAGAATAAAAATGACCCCTACCAATGGTAGGGGTCATTTTTATTTTACGTAAGTCCAGGGTAATTTTGTTGCCTTAATACCTCGTATATGAGTATAGCTGCAGTATTGGATAGGTTTAGGGCGCCGACTTTTTCTGTCATCGGAAGACGCAAAGTTCGGTCCAGGTTGTTTTGAATAAGATCCTGAGGTAGCCCGGTAGTCTCCCTTCCAAATATAAGGAAGTAGTCTTTTTCTATATCACTATAATCTATGGATGAATGTGTTTTTTTCCCAAACTTCGTAATGAAATAAAATTCGCCATCCCGATATGTTGAAAAAAGCTCCTCTAAAGATTCATAATCATGAATCTTTACAAACTCCCAATAATCTAATCCCGCACGCTTTAGCCTTTTGTCATCTGTTGAAAAGCCAAGCGGCCGAATTAAATGTAAGGTTGTATCTGTTGCCGCACAAGTCCTTGCGATATTCCCAGTATTGGCAGGCAATTCTGGCTGGTATAATACGACATGAAGTCCCACTTTCTTTCACCTCAATCGTTATTATACCAAAAAGGAAAAGTTAGTTATTAATGATATGAAAAAACTTGTATTTTATATTTGGTGTATACGCTGTTGAATCATAGTATGACCAAAACCTCATCCGGCTATTTTGCGTCTGAGCATTGACCAATGGATAGCCTTCGTAGTCCTTTGCTACAACAATCGTGTTGTGATTAAATCGGCCATCCCCCTCAAAGTCATAGCAGATGATGTCCCCCAATAGTAGTTGCTTTGGAGAGGATACTTCTTTTGCTTGAAGGCCTCTTCGTGATCCAGTTAAATACCATCTCAATGAATTTGCGACAGTCCAGCTATAGCTCCAATTATTGTTTTGCATCCACCAGCCTTTACTGCGATTTGGATACCCATACATCGGCGCTTCGCCGGCGTGGAGACATTGCGAAATAAAGTTTGTACAATTGTCGGTGAATTTTTTATATTTCGGGTTGTAGTCATTCCACCATCGCTCTGCGTACTGGACCGCAGCAAGTCGATTATATTTAAAATCTCTAGTATTTTCTTCTAAAGCTTCCCGATCCATCGTTTCATAATGGGTTTCTATGTCTTTTGGAACCTCATCATCGCTTATTAATTTATTCGAGGTAAAAATGGCTTTTCTTTCTTCACACTGCTCCTCGATGTACAGATTTTTATTTTGCCGAATTAAATATTGGTAATGCACGTGATAATTCAAGTGTATTTTTCCATCCAATTCGTTTTTGTTGATGATTTGAGCATTTGTTTTACATTTAACAATTTCTGCTGAACGTTTTCCAAGCAGCTCTTTTTTTCTCTGAATCAACTCAAGGTCCTTTTCCGACAAGTTTACAGAAGATGCACTTCGTGTATTTCCAACGAGTAATTGGGCTTTTGCCTCAATTACCTTCGCTAACGTCGACTTCATCAACACACCCCACCTTCAAGCTGTGATATTACACAATATGAAAGCGGAAAGGAAAATATTTTAATTGTTAGTAATTGCCCTAAAGGAATATCTTGTTTTTTCTAGGTTGTTGTGGGTATTTCGTGTTCATCCAAAATCATGTGCTCATTTGGACACTGGCATCGGGTTTCTCTAGACTTCTGTCAGAATGAACAGCTCATTTGGACACAGACGAAGATTATCTACTTACCTCTATCAGAATCACAGGCTCATTTGGACACAGACGAAGATTTTCTACTTACCTCTGTCAGAATCATGCTACAATCCCTACGATTGTATGGAACTAAAAAAGAATGCACATCGCATCCTTTTTAGTTCCCCAACATATTTAATCCTTTTTCGATTTCGACTAGGACCTGCTCGTCCTTTTCTTTTAAACTTGCTTCTTTTAAAATTTCAATTGCGTTCTCGTCGCCAATTCTACCAAGCGCCCATGCAGCCGTTCCCCGTAGGACTGGTCTAGGATCCTCTTTTAACACTTGTTTCAACTCAGGAATCGCACTGCTATCTTTAAAATGGGCAAGAGCAATAATTGCGTTTCGCTGAATTGGCTTCTTGCCTCTCCAAGAGCCAGATAACGATCCAAATGTTTCTTTAAAATCACGATTGCTTATCGATAAAATCGGTTTAAGCAGTGGCTTCACAACCTCTGGATCGGGCTCCATTTCTGCATGGAAATGAAAATCGATTCCTTTGTTTTTCGGACACGCAGTCTGACAGGAATCACAACCATACAGTCTGTTACCAATTTTCGTTCTGAATTCGTCAGGTATAAAATCCTTTGTTTGCGTTAAAAAGCTGACACATCGTTGTGCATTAATTTGTCCACCCTGCACTAACGCTCCCGTTGGGCATGCATCCAGACACGCTCGGCAAGAACCACATTGATCCTCAATTGGTGTATCTGGTGCAAATGGGATGTTGGTGATCATTTCTCCTAAATATACATATGAACCAAACTCCGGCGTAATGATTGCGCAGTTCTTTCCACTCCAGCCAATTCCTGCACGTTCTGCTACCGCACGGTCAGACAATTCACCGGTATCTACCATAGATTGAAGTTTTGCATCTGGCAGTTTTTCTAAAATAAACGACTCAAGCTTTTGGAGCCGATCCCGCAAAACATGGTGGTAGTCCTCTCCCCAAGAGGCACGTGCAAACATCCCTCGACGCTCAATTCGTGTACTTCTCGGTGCATCCTTAAGCTTTGCCGGGTAGGCTAAGGCAATCGCAATAATTGATTTTGCACCAGGCAATAAGAGCTCCGGATTAGTTCTTTTTTCAATATCCTTTGGTTCAAATCCTGACTGGTAGCCTAACTCCTGTTGTCGTAGGAGTCGTGATTTCAACTCGTCAAATGGAGAAGCACTTGCAAAACCAATTTTATCGATTCCAATTGTTTTACTATAGTCAATTAACTCTTGTTGAAACTCTAAAATATCCACGTCTTGGAACCTCCTTCCTTCAAATTTGTAAGCCGTTCTTTTATTGAATCACTAGGATTTATGGTACACTATTTACAATAATTTTTGGAGGGATAAATGATGGAAATTCAAATTTCGCCACAATTAAAGGAACTTGTCCCTGATTTAAAGGTAGGCATTATTCAATACGATCTTATCGAAGTGGGCGATTCTCCGCAAATGATTCGTGGTAGATTGCAAACCTTTCAGGAGTCCCTCTTTTTTGACCTAGAGGACAAACCTGTTACAGATGTAGATGGAATAGCTGAGTGGAGAGACATTTTTAAAAGGGTGGGAACAGACCCAAATCGCTATCGTCCATCCGTTGAAGCCATCTATCGTCGGATTAAAAAGCAAAATTTTTTAAATTCTATTCATTCGGCTGCGGACCTTAATAATTTCTTTTCGATTCAATATGAGATTCCAGTTGGAATTTATGACGCTTATAAAATCAACGGAGATATTGAGATTCGAATAGGTCAACAAGAAGATGAATATATGGGGATAAACGGAAGAAACATTGCGATGAAGGATAAAATACTTTCCAGTGATCATACGGGAGCATTTGGCAGCCCATACGTGGATTCCGAGAGAACGGCCGTGACAGTTGAAACAAAAAATGCCATTCAGATCGTCTATTTGAAGCCTTCTTTACAAAAAGAGAGCTGTGAAAAATTAATTACGTCACTTGGTGCCATGTTTACGCAGGTTCATGGTGGATCAGTACAGTCTTTTATCGTGGAGTAAAAGGCTGTATAAAATGGAAAAAACGCAACACCTCGTTTATCTAAGAAACGAAACACTGCGTTATATATGTATGGAGCGGGTGATGAGAATCGAACTCACGACATCAGCTTGGAAGGCTGAGGTTTTACCATTAAACTACACCCGCATATTGATATTAAGTTTATAAGGATTAAATTACGCTTATGGGCCTTACATGCCTCTTCCTCTGCCAGTTAAATCAAGAAGTAAATGCGTCGAGGCAACTCGCAGCAAATTCATTGAAGCATTGCTCGTGGCTGAGGTTTTACCATTAAACTACACCCGCATAATAAAATTTATTAAATCCGAAGAAGAATTATGTTAATATTATAACAAGTTTGTAAATGTAATGCAAGAGGTTTTGTAACTTTTTGTCGATAATTATTTCATCTGACTACTTCGGTTATTATACACACATAAATGCTATATTGCAATAGTAATTTTAAAAACATCTACACGTTTTTTACATATTTAATAAACCACATATCTCTTTTAAAATAATAATATTTTGTAGGACTTCCTGTTTTCACAGGGAGTCCCTTTTTAATTTTCATAAATTTTTTTTGACTTTATTAGATTAAAGGAGTAGATTTTATATATGTATATTCAAATAATCAGATATTCTATTATTCAGAAGGAAGGATAAAAATGCTACAAAAGTGGGCTTTTTCAGGGAGATTTAAAGGGTATTCGTTTCAGTCTTTTCAAAAGGATCTTATTTCTGGCGTCGTTGTTGGAATCATTGCGATTCCTCTGGGAATGGCATTCGCGATTGCTTCAGGCGTTAAACCTGAATATGGGATCTACACCACCATCATCGCGGGTATTCTTATTTCACTCTTTGGAGGCTCTAAGTTTCAAATTGGGGGACCAACTGGTGCCTTTATACCGATTCTGTTTGGAATTGTTGCAACCTATGGATTTGAAAATCTATTAATTGCGGGTTTTATGGCAGGTATCATTCTATTTTTAATGGGAATTTTCAAGCTGGGCTCTTTAATCAAATTTATTCCACGTCCAGTTACAATTGGTTTTACATCCGGTATCGCAATCATTATTTTTGTCGGGCAAGTACCCAATTTTCTTGGACTCGATCAAATAGAGAAGCATGAATTATTTTTAGATAATATGAGAGAAATTGTTCTGCATATTAGCGAAATTAATATTTATAGTCTTTTAACTGCTTCCATTTGTTTAATAATACTGCTGTTAACGCCTAAGTTCTTCCCAAAAGTACCGGGCTCATTAATTGCCCTACTAATCTCCACTGGTATTGCAACTATTTTTTATCCAACCCAGGTAGCGACAATTGGGTCAACGTTTGGTGACATACCTAGTAAACTACCAAACTTTCAATTTCCTGACATCACATTTGAGCGAATTAAACAACTGATTCAACCAGCGTTTGTGATTGCAATGTTAGGAGCAATTGAGTCCCTTCTTTCAGCCGTTGTTGCTGACGGAATGACAAATAGCAAGCATAATTCGAACCGAGAATTAGTCGGCCAAGGTCTTGCGAATATGGTAACCCCTTTGTTCGGAGGTATTCCTGCAACCGGAGCAATTGCAAGAACGGCAACTAATATTAAAACAGGAGCCGTTTCACCATTTTCCGGTGTGATACACGGGGTAGTCGTTCTACTAGTCTTACTTTTATTTGCTCCATATGCTTCAAAAATTCCGTTAGCAAGTATGGCACCGATTATTATGCTTGTTGCCTGGAACATGAGTGAGCGTCGCGTGTTTTATCATGTCTTAAAAACAAAAACAGAAGACTCACTTGTATTGGTTGTCACCTTTTTATTAACAGTCTTTATGAATTTAACCGTTGCCGTTGAAGTTGGGCTCATTTTAGCTGTTGTTCTTTTTACAAAGCGAATGAGTGATATAATAGTGACAGAAAAAGCGTTACCGAACCCGGAAACAAAGCATGAAAAAATGGATACTCATATTGTGACAGATTCACATGATTGTCCACAAATAAGTATTTATAATGTAGAAGGCCCCTTGTTTTTCGGAGCCGCCCAGGCTTTTGAACAACAAATTATGAAATCAATCAATTACAGACCAAAGGTTCTACTGTTGCGGTTAAGCAGAGTTCCGTTTATGGATACAACAGGAGAAGCGCGTCTAGCTAGTATTTTTAAGGATTTTTCAAAGCATGGAATTGTGTTAATATCAGGAATAAAACCACAGCCTAAAAGTGTGCTTCAAAAGACTGGTTTATATGAGTTAATAGGAGAGGAAAACTTTTTTGAGCATACTGGTGATGCGATTGATTATGCACTAAGCCAGGTTAATCGCCATAAATGTTTGGGCTGTAGACATTTTGCGTTTAAAGAGTGCCAGGTTCTTTCCGGAGTTGAGAAAAAAGTGGTTAAAAAGAGAAGTGTTTCCTTAAGTTAAGGTAGAAAGTGAGGTAAGGTAGTGAATTTAGAAATGCAGAAATTTAAGGCTGACTTTTTTAAAGCTCTCGCACATCCATTAAGGATTCGGATCTTAGAGCTTTTAGCTGAGGGCGATAAAAATGTGAATGAGATTCAAACCCTGATTGGCAGCGAAGGGTCAGCCGTGTCCCAGCAACTAACTGTACTACGTGCTAAAAATATTGTATATGGAACAAAGGATGGTAATCGGGTTATCTACTCACTCAGAGATCCTATGATTGTTGAGCTTCTCTCAGTGGCAAAGCAAATTTTTAACAACCATCTTGTTGATACGATTTCTCTTCTTGATAAATTTGGGGAAGAAGAAAAGGATAGTTCCCATTGAACTATCCTTTGTTACTCCGGTAAAAATTCTTTTCCAAAATTATTTAAAATAAATCTTTTTTCTTCGGCTTCGCTCATGATACCATATGCTGCTCCAACGGTTCCGTTTTGATAATCCCAAAAATAATTATGGTCATCATCAGCTTGACTGAAATCTCCATTTTTCCAGCGTTCCAAAATGGCCAAAAGATCTTCTTTTCTAGCAAAATCACTTTTTGAAACGACCTCATAAATTTCGTTGATGGTTTCCGGAATCATTGGTTTTGCTCCCCATTTTTTGTCGGCCTTTACCTTTTGATGGGTCATATGATGCATCACCTCAATGACCTCACTCTCCTCAGGTGTTTGACTTAACTTCAAATCATATGTGACTCCACCGATTTTCTTTGTTTGCTCCTTAAATTCATCCACTTTAGTAGCAGCCTGGTTTGACGAAGAGACAGATTTTTGACCACCATCACTGTCAAACATTTTATATACACTAAACACAAGTCCAGTCGTGGCACCTATTAGAATCACAAAAACACTAATCCAAATCCATTTTTTCATAACTTCCTCCCTACATAATTCCCCATATTCTTACTATTTAGTATTATGTATCCATTTTTAATCTTAGCATAAAATATAACTTTATATGGTCTCTTTCGTTTTAGACAAGTATTGAACGAACAAAAATAGGCGAAAATACCTATAAATAATATGGAGGTATATTTGATTGAGTCTTAGTGCGTGGGCTTATCTAATTTTAATGATAGTAGGTCTAGTCGTTTTATGTTTTTCCTATTGGAAAATTCGGTCATTCCGAATCTTTATCCTGTATTTTACGGTAACAGGGGTAACCCTTTTATTCGATTATTTCATCTATCTTTGGGCTAATTCTTACGTTTATAAGCTTAATGTGTTACACAATGAATTAGATTCACATTTAGGTGCAATGGTGAATGGTCTTGTTCTTCCTTCGTTTGCTGTTTTATTTGTAGTGATGAGGTGCAGGTGGTACTGGAGTATCCCGTTGGCTATATTTTTCACACTCATTGAACTCATTTTTACAAAATGGGGGATTTTTGAAACCAATTGGTGGAAACCCGGCTATACAACAATTGGTTTAATGATTTACTTTCCAGTAGCAAGATTATGGTGGAATCATTTGAAAAAGAAGTGGATTCACTTCGGTTCGTTACTTTTATCGTTTTACGGTATTTTTATCCCCATCCATTTTTTGCACCATGCCGTTTTTAAAATGAGAACCTACCATGTAGCGTGGATAGAGCAATTACAAAGTGGCAGTTCAGCGTTCACAACGATTACTGGTCTTATTTTTGCTATTGTTCTTGCCTATTTAAGTATCGTGAATGCAAGGAGTCGCTGGTTTCTTTTTATCATTGTTTGTTATATAGCTTATGAAATCGTACTGAAATATATCGGTATTGTACAAGCAGAGCATTCTGTGCTTGATTCGATAGGAAGCTTCCTTACCTTCTACCTTGGCTATCTCTTTGTCAGGTATGCCGACCGAACAATCAAAGTCCTTGTAAATAAGACATGATCTATTACAATAGAAAGAAAAGGACTTGGAGAGATGAGAATGGACCCATTCATGAAAAGAGCGGTTGAATTAGCCCTGCAAAACGTAAATGAAGGCGGGCAACCATTTGGTGCTGTGCTGGTAAAAGACAACCAAATTGTTTCTGAAGGTGTAAACGAATTACATAAAAAACATGATGTCAGTGGACATGCCGAATTGCTTGCGATTCGAAGAGCACAGGAAAAATTCGAAACGAATGAATTATCGGGCTATACGATGTATGCCAGTGGCGAGCCTTGCTCCATGTGTTTGACAGCCATGTATTTTGCTGGGATTGATACGTTGTATTATTGCCAGTCCACCGAGGATGCTGCAGCCGTAGGTTTAGGAAAATCTACCTTTATTTATCATGAACTAAAAAAGAACAGAGACGATCGTACTCTTCAAATGACCCAAATGAAAGTAGATGAAGGGCAAGAAGATCCGATGCAAGTATGGAAACGAAAACAATAACTTGATGCGCCTGTCCCCTTATTTTAATTTAAGGAGGACATGGCTATTTTTTAGAGTTTTTTAGTTAAACAAATAATTCGATTCGCCTCTTGAAATCCATTTTTCAAATGAAAGTTCAAGCTTTTATCATTCTCAAGTTCAACATCGCTTGCAAATTCTAAACAATCTTTATGTTTTGCCCACTTTTCGCATGAGGATAAAAGCTGTTTAGCCACACCTTTTCTCCTGTGCTCTTCTTTTACAAATATCCCTTCAAGGTATCCCACTGGACTACTTTCAGTTCCTTCAACATAGTCTACACGTAGCTGACACTGGGCAAAACCAATAGCTTCATTCTCTTCTTTTGCTAGGAAGATTACCGCTTTTTTATCATGAATTAATTCAGTAAACTCCATTGTAAATACACTTTCAACATTCTCAGGCCATAACTGCAATGCTAAACTCACAATGTCATGTACGTCCTCAACGGTAGCTTTTACTATTTCCATAAAACCCTCCTAAATTATTTTGAACGTCGATTATAGTCCTGCTCGATTTCTTCTTTCCAGCTTCGGTCAATTTTCTTTCCACTGCGCAGGTTAGTGACAGCCTCACTGACCATTTGATAGTTTAATTGTGTTCCTTGTTCGTCAGCATGGAAATCCACGGCGAAGTCCTCGTCAATTCCAAATTCGGCAGCAGTTGCAACGGCATCAATATTTGCACCTAGAAACATAAATTCCCAACCGTATTTCTCTTTTTGGTATTGCACCATCTTTTTAATTTTTGCTGCAGTAAATTCACGACTCGCATTTTCCATTCCATCTGTTGTAATCACAAACAGCACTTTTTCAGCTCGTTCAGCTTTACTTGTATGTTTTTGGACATTGTTTATTTTTTGAATCGTAAAACCGATTGCGTCTAATAATGCAGTTGTTCCACTAACCTCATAATCTTCTTCAGTAATGGGTGAAATCCCTATTACATTGATTCGATCATGTAAAATTTCATAATGGTGATTGAATAAAACTGTGGTAACACGTGCTTCCCCTTCTGCCTTCTGTTGTTTTTTGAGCATTGAATTGAAGCCACCAATCGTGTCTGTTTCAAGCCCAGCCATTGAGCCGCTTTTATCTAAAATAAACACTAATTCTGTATTCATCTTGTTATCCTCCGTTCGGGTTTTATTTACAAGATTAGAATAACAAGATTTAGAATAGGTTGGGTCGCTTTAAAAGCGACATTTTTAAGCACCTAATAATGGCTGGTCAAACATAAATAAAGCTTCATTGATTTCATGAATATTGTAATTCTGTTTATTGATGAAAAATTCAATGATGACATCAAATTTGCTGCTATGGGTCAATGTGTACCCAGCAGCAGATAATAGATGAATCGTTTCATCGACATTTAATCGTAATGCAATTGCAAAAGCGATTGCCGTTTTCTTTTTCGGAGTATAACCCGCTTCATTGCGGATTTTTGAAAACAAACGACGGTCAATATTTGCTCGTTTATAGGTCTCTACATCGGTCATTCCTCTTTCATCGATTAACCGGATTAATCTATCAGAAAACGATTCATCCAGCTGGTTGACTAGCTCGACTAAATTGTTTTTGACCTGTTGGTTTTCTTCAATTTCGTACAGTTCTTCCTGGGCGTCCAGTAAAGGTTCAGCATGATTAAATTCTATGTTTCTGACACGCCTAAATGTCGATTCAAATTCTTCTACGTAATGTTCGTCTATATATTGATGAATCGAGGTAAACAACTTCTTGCTGACACCAAAGGATGCTTTATCAAAAACAACCAAATAGACAAGCATATCGTGCTCCATTAGAAATGAGCTAATCGTAGAAACCGCAATTTGTAGGGCTTCCTCTTTTGGATAGCCATAGATTCCAGTTGAAATGAGCGGAAAGGCAATAGACTCGCATTTATGGAGCCTTGCTAGTTCTAAAGAATGATAGTAGGAGGATTGTAAAAGATTAGCTTCATCCTTTGAGCCACCCTGCCAAATTGGACCGGGAGTATGTATGATGTATTTTGCAGGGAGGTTAAAAGCATCCGTGATTACGGCGTGACCGACCAAACAGCTACCAATCTCATCACATGCAGCTTGGAGCTCTTCAGCACCTGCAGCCCTAAAAATCGCGCCACACACCCCGCCCCCCATCTTTAACTCCGTGTTCGCCGCATTCACAACTGCATCCACCTTCATCTGTGTAATATCATTCCGAACAATCTCTAATGGCATAACTTATTTTCTCCTTTCAAGGTATCACGGGACCGCAGGGACGGTTCTTGTGGTCCCAAGAAGTTAAGCAACAAGGTCACGCGATTCCTTTCGCAAATTGGCACGGCTTCCCTCTTTTTTCTGGTGATACCCTTTTAAATTTAATTTTCAGGAATCTCCAAAGGAACCAATGGAACCGTCCCCCCGGTTCCCAGAAGGGTAATAAATTCTTGGAGTGCTTTGGTTTGGAATGGGGAGTTTGTAATAAATGAGAATTTCCTTATGTAAGGTAGTCCAGGAAAGTCCACGATTTTTAGGTTCCCATGTTTAATTTCCTTTTTAACAACAAGTTGAGACAATATGCTTATTCCTAGACCTGCCTCAACGGCTTCCTTTATTGCCTGTGTACTTCCAAAAGTCATGATGTTTTTAGGCGAAATATGCAATTGTTTAAAAACACTTTCCCCTGCTTCCCGAGTGCCAGATCCTTCTTCTCGCAATATCCATGCCTCGTCTTCAAGGTCCGTTATGGTAACCTCTCCATTTTTTCGTACCAATGGATGGTTTAATGAGGCAATGATCACCATATGGTCCTCGGCAAAATCTCTGATTTCTATTTGTTTTTCTTTTTTTAATGGCCCCTCAATAATTCCAATATCTATTTGATGACTTTTCACTAATTCTGCTATTTTTACTGTATTTCCTATCGTCACTTTTGGCTCGATGTCGGGGTATTGTTTTTTCATCTTTGCAATTAAATGGGGAAGAACATATTCACCATATGTATAGCTTGCTCCAATCGAAAGCGGACCTTTTACTTGATTTGTTAAGTCATCAAGCAGGCTCCCCATTTTAGTATATAAACCGACAATTTCCTTCGAATGGTGGTAAACAATCTCGCCAGCTTTGGTCACACGTACATATTTGTTAGTTCGGTCTAAAAGTCTGACTCCTAGTTTTTCTTCTAATGTTCGGATATATTGGCTTACTGCGGGTTGTGTCATATGTAACTCATCTGCTGCCCGTGAGAAATTCTTGTTATCCACAACTGAAAGAAAAACCTCTAACTGCTGATCCATCCTTCAATTCCTCCTTTATTTTATTATAACACTTCACTTATCATGAGCATTACATATAATTATTTTTCTTATACTTCTATTCCCCTTAAAGTAAAAGTAGGAGGTGTTTTCATATGGAATTAAAAAGATTCAACATACAAGATATGCTAACCACGAAAAACAGATGGAGTGCCGGGATTGCTTTTACATTTCTTATCGCCCTTCTTGGATATCTGTTGGCATTGTTACCAGGATTTAATCATGTCGGACAATTAGCATGCGCAATTATTATCGCAGTGGTATATCGACAATTCTTTGGCTATCCCGAAGCTTTAAAATCTGGGATTTCTTTTTCGTCGAAACGATTACTGCGGGTAGCGATTATTTTATATGGATTAAAATTAAACATTGGGATTGTCTTACAAGATGGATTCTGGCTCTTACTTCGTGATGCCGGAGTTATTACTTTTGCTATTTTAACTACGATTGGACTTGCGAAATTATTTAAAGCTGATAAAACGATATCTTTATTATTAGGAGTTGGAACTGGAGTTTGTGGTGCCGCAGCCATTGCTGCAGTTGCCCCAATTGTAAAATCAAAAGACGAGGATACAGCAATTAGTGTCGGGATCATAGCATTAATGGGGACTGTATTTTCTATCATTTATATAATTCTTCGCCCATTCTTACCGTTAGACGCACTTCAATATGGGGTGTGGTCAGGAACTAGCCTTCACGAAGTCGCTCATGTGGCACTAGCAACGGCCCCAGCAGGAAACGATGCAATCGCAATCGGAATGTTAGCGAAATTAGGGCGTGTCTTTTTATTAATTCCATTATGCTTTATTTTAATCGGTATCATGAGATACAAAAACAAAAATGCTACAGGCTCAAAAATTGAATTCCCTTGGTTTTTAATAGGATTTATTCTATTTAGTATTTTAGGAAGCTATGTATTCGGCCATTCAATTCCTGTACCGGATTATATAATGGATGGACTCTTCTCATTAACAACTTGGCTGTTAACAGCAGCGATGGTCGGACTTGGGTTGAATGTTAGCTTAAAAGAATTGCGAACAAAAGCATTACGGCCTCTTGTAGCAATGACATTAACCTCTATAGCACTATCTATTATTGTTTTCTTGATTGTTTAGGAGGAGGAAAAAAAGCTTGCGGGACCTCAAGGACGGTTCTTGTGGCTCCATGCGGTTAAGCATCAAGACCACGCGATTCCCTTTGCAAATTGATGCGACTCCACTCTCCCTCTCCTGTGGTAACCTTTTTGAATGTCCGGAAATCTCCGAAAGGAGCCAGTGGAACCGTCCCTCTGGTTCTCCAAAAATCCCTAAATGGAACCAACAGAGCCGTCCCTCTGGTTCCTCAATAGATTTCTTTTTCAAATGTTTCGCCGTTGTTGTATTCGACTTTCATCACGAGTCTGATATTTTCGTATTTATCGACTTGATTGAGATGGAAGAAATGCTCTGCAGAATCTGGGGAATTTTCTTTAACCCGTTGAAGCTCTTCCTCCCCAATTAATATATTTCCTTTATATTTTAAAAGGGTTGCTTTTTCAACGTACTTCGATTCTCCATCCATTAGATAGTTGATCAGCGTAATATCTAATTTTGAGTTAAAAACATGAACATCTGTCTGGATAACTCCATAAAGGCCGGACTTCAAATCCCCTAAAGATTCTTGTTGGATTTCACTGCTTTTCACCATATGATCATAAGAAACAGTTACATAAAAGTTAACTGTATCTTGAAGTCCATCGATTGCTTCTTTTTCAGAAACCTCTTGGCTGTGGTAGGAGTCAGAAGTAATAAGGCCAACCTGCCATTGAGGCTCTTTTTTAAATTCAAATGGCACATTTACCTGAAACAGGCCATTCTGAAGTTCCTCCGCAGAAACAGATGTAAATTCTTGATTTTCACCAAACGAATAATGAAACTCTACTTCTGAATTATTCTGAAGCTCCTTTACCTGCCACTTAAAATTCGCACTCGCTTCACCCTTATTAAATCCTTTGTTATCAATCTCCATGCTAACAGGACTCATCCAACTTTGTTCATTTTTAAATTCTTCTAATGCACTGTACACTTGACTTGCTTGATCATCGATCCTATTCGTAATGTCTTGTTGTGAACCTGCAACAAACCCAAATTGTTCCTCTAAATCGTTCACCTTTGATAATAAAGTAAAATTCAAAACTAAACTCCCCGCCAAAGCCAGCACCACAATCATCCTAAAGTACTTTTCGATCCCCACCATCTCCCCATAAAAAGTCTGTATAATAACAGCTTATTCTCCTTACATTAAATATAACAAAACTATGGGTCAGAGGGACAGGTACAATGTCCCACAACAAGTGAAAAATGAGACGGAGATACCCATGCCTAAAGAGGTCTAAAATGAAAATTCGTTTTGGTTATGTAGCTAATGCATTGGGTTTGTGGGATGCAAGCCCATCTAAATCTTTAACATTTACAAGGTATGCCGCACTTCCTAAGGACGAACGGATGGAAAAGCTTAAATTCGTGACAGCACAAAATTTACATCATACAAAAAGGATTCTTAACTATAATATTGCACATGAAATTGAGGTCTATCGGCTTTCAAGCTCACTCGTCCCCTTAGCCACCCATCCTGAAGTGATGTGGGACTTTATAACCCCCTTCAAAAAAGAATGGGACGAGCTTAGCCAACTTATAAATCAATATAAAATGAGGGTTAGCTTTCATCCTAATCAGTTCACCCTTTTCACAAGTCCCAGGGATGAAGTCACGGCCAATGCGGTAATCGACATGGAATTTCATTATAAAATGCTGAAAGCACTGAATTCCCTTGAAAAAGGAATCCTAAATATACATATTGGCGGCGCCTATGGCGATAAAGAAAAATCGATCATACGCTTCCATCAAAACCTAAAAAAACTTCCAGTCGCAATCAAAAACCAAATGACACTAGAAAATGATGATAAGACCTACAATGTGGAAGAAACACTGCTTGCCTGTGAAAAAGAAAACATCCCGATGATACTTGATTATCACCACCATATGGCAAATAAAGAAGGAGTCGATCTAACACTCTATGCAGAGCGTATTTTTCAAACATGGGACGACAAACCGACCGTACCCAAAGTACATATATCATCACCAAAATCAGATAAAGCCTTCCGATCACATGCCGATTTTGTATCGTTAGACTTTATCATGCCTTTTTTAAAACTGGCCAAAGACCACAATCAGGACTTCGATATCATGATCGAAGCAAAACAAAAGAATCTTGCCATGCACAAACTTGTGGAAGACATTTCGTCAATAAGAGGAGTAAAACGAATATCTAGTTCAACAGTCGAATGGTAGGGACAAATAGACAGGTTCACTGTCCCAGAATTGAATGAAAAATAAGTGAGGTGAACTGCGGTGACAAAGGTACGTCTTGGCTATGTAGCAATGAGTATGGAATTAAAGAATGCTTCACCTTCAAAAACAATGACATTTGCCCAATTTCAAAAAATTGAAGACCGTGAAGCAGCGATTCGGAAATTGGAGCGTATTGCTTTAACCAATCTACACAATACCCTAAGGCTGTTAAAGCATAATGCAGCGTCTGAGATTCATTTTTACCGGCTAACCTCACGTCTCATCCCTTTAGCCAACCATGAAGAGCTTCTTGATTGGAATTATATGAAACCATTAAAACCGAGTCTTCGTGAAATTGGTGATTTTGCAAAGGAGCATGGTATTCGGATCGATTTTCATCCGGATCACTTTGTTCTAATCAATTCTCCGCAAGTGGAAATTTTAAAAAACTCAATTCGTACCCTAAAGCTCCATTATCTCCTATTAAAGGGCATGGGGATTAAGCCCATCCACCGCTGCGTGATGCATGTTGGGGGCAATTATAAAGAAACCGATGTCTCACTTGAACGCTTTGTAACCAATTGGATGGACGTCCCGTCAAAAATTCAAAACATGATTATGCTTGAAAATGACGATACATCCTTCACTCTAGAAGATACACTGTACCTATCTGAAAAATTAAATATTCCCCTCGTCTTTGATTATCACCACCACTTAGCCCACCATCAAAACCCGAATTGGGAAAATCACTGGGACAGAGTGGTCCAGACATGGAAGGATTCCCCACTCCCGATCAAAATGCATATTTCTAGCCCAAAGAGTGCGGAATCCTTCAGACATCATTCGGATTATGTTGACATTGAGATGTTTTTTACATTTTTAAAAGAAATAAAAGGAAGTGTTCCACAAATCGACTGCATGATTGAAGCAAAGAAAAAAGATGCTGCACTCTTTAAACTTATGGAAGAAATCAAATTGAGGGATGATGTGGAAATGATTGATGGCTCTTCTTTTTACATGAAGTAATTGGCCCATCACAGAAAAAGGGACGAAGAGTCATTGTCCCAAAGACAGCCCTTCGTCCTTTTTACGATACTAAATCTCTCATAGAGTTGTAAATACGTTCTACTACTTCTACACCCGCTTGTTCCCACCGGCTTTTATCTGATATTTGTCCGTCTTTATCAAGTGGTGTTTGGAATTGATCGAGCCCAGTCGTTGCTGTAACAAAAGAGTTTTGGTCATAGTCTAACCCATAATTCACGATATGTTTAATGACATACGGCGTCCCAAATTGTATGAGAGCACTCGAATGGTCCAGCATTCCTTCCACTACAAAAAAAGGGACCCGTAA
Organism: Ferdinandcohnia sp. QZ13; assembly: GCF_031324165.1. Lineage (NCBI taxonomy): Bacteria > Bacillati > Bacillota > Bacilli > Caryophanales > Bacillaceae > Ferdinandcohnia > Ferdinandcohnia sp. QZ13. Next base: position 1,468,946 of record NZ_JAVIVW010000001.1, read on the forward strand.
ATAAATCGTTTCTCCATTTTCACGATTTAACACGGCATCAAATTTTCCTTGATCATATTCAAAATTACTGCAAAAGCTACATCCGTGAGAATCAAAAATATCTCGAACAGCACCAAAATTAGCCTTTTTCCCATCAATTACCGAATTTAACGTAATCACACTATTCACCTCATATAACATAGTTACTATTGGTATTATTTTCAAAAAAACGCTCTAACATACATGAAACCCAATTTTCCATAAACAAGTAGACATAACTTCAAAGCCGAATTGAAAAAATGAGTAATAAGGAGTTTAACGCTTTTATTAATAATGGAAGAGGTGATGTCATGGAACAAATGTATCAGGCTGGAGATGTTGTCTATGTATTTTATCGAAATCCCCATACTCAGGACGTAGCCAATATACAGGCAGCAGCTGTTGTCAATCACCCTGAGAAACCAAATGAGTTAGCCCTGTTTCTTTATGAAACGTATTATCCACTATCAGATGAGGTTGCCGTTTATTCCTCAGAGGAAGAAGCAAACCAAGCCTATCAGTATTACTATGGCGAAGTAACTGAGGGGACAATGGAATGAAGCCGTTTAATCCAAAGCTCATCTATTTTGAACCACAAGCGTTAGATTATCCGCTAGGAAAACAGCTCCTCGAAAAATTTGAAAAAATGGATGTTGAAATACGCTATACCACTTCACACAACCAGGTTAGAAATTTGCCTGGTGATAATGATTTCCAAAAATATCGAGTCGCTAAATCAACACTTGTTGTGGGGGTAAGAAAAACGCTTAAATTTGACACCTCTAAACCTTCAGCAGAGTACGCCATTCCCTTTGCCACGGGGTGTATGGGTCATTGTCATTATTGTTATTTACAAACCACAATGGGATCGAAACCATATATTCGTACATATGTGAATGTCGATGAAATTCTTGAAGCAGCTGATAAGTATATGGCGGAACGTGCCCCAGAAATCACAAGGTTTGAGGCATCCTGTACATCAGATATTGTCGGAATCGATCATTTAACACACACGCTTAAACGAGCGATTGAGCACTTTGGAAAATCAGAATACGGGAAATTACGATTTGTGACGAAATTTCATCATGTCGATCACTTGCTAGACGCTGAGCATAATGGAAAAACAAGATTTCGCTTTAGTGTGAATGCAGATTATATTGTGAAAAATTTTGAGCCTGGGACGTCTCCTTTAGAAAAACGAATTGAAGCTGCAGGGAAAGTTGCGAGGGCCGGATATCCTCTTGGTTTTATCGTAGCTCCTATCTATCTTCATGAAGGATGGGAAGAGGGATACTATCACATGTTTGAACGTTTGGATGCAGAGCTACCCGAAGAGGCAAAAAAGGACCTCACCTTTGAATTCATTCAACACCGGTTTACAAAACCAGCAAAGCGAGTAATCGAAAAAAACTACCCAATGACCAAACTAGAATTGGATGAAGAAAAAAGAAGATACAAATGGGGTAAATATGGCATTGGAAAGTATATTTATCAAAAAGATGAAGAAGAGGATATCAAAAAACACCTGTACGCGTACATGGAAAAATTCTTCCCACACGCAAAACTAGAATACTTCACTTAAATCAAGGTAACAATACGGTGGGACTAGGTTCTTGCCAGGGACGCTGGGACAGGTTCCTTGTCCTAAACAAAATAGTAGAGGTGAAAAAAATGGCAAAGCAAAAAAAGAACAATAAACGAAACAGCGAAGTGGGCTCAGGTTCAAGATACCATGAAGAACATGCGAGCCATGTACCAGATTACGGAGCTAATAGCATGGATCCGAACGCCAAAAATGCTAAATAGAAAAATGAGGTGACATCATAATGGAATATGAAGCTAGAAATGCAACAGAAGCCGCGCTTCTTGATTATAAAACCGGTATAGGTACTTTTACTAAAAAAATGCCAAAATTAGCTGAACTCTATAATGCGTTCACTGAAGAATGCTTTAAAGAGGGCGTCTTATCTCAAAAGCAAAAACAACTTATTGCTTTAGGGATTAGTTTATATTCACAGGATGAATATTGCATTATCTACCACACAAAAGGCTGTTTAGATCAAGGTTGTTCTGAAGAAGAAATCCTAGAAGCCATCGGTGTAACGGCAGCGTTTGGCGGAGGAGCAGCTATGAGTCAAGCCGTTACTCTTGTTCAAGATAGTATTGATGAATTGAAACAAATGAAACAGTAATACAATTGACCATAAGACAGTCTTTGAGTAGACTGTCTTTTTTATTAAAAAAACACACTAATCATTAGTGTGTTTTCGCTCTAATAAATATCTAATCTCATCAGCATGCCGACGACTTGTATCAATTACATCTTCCGCAACCTTTTTACTATCCGGATCGAGGTCACCCTTCACAAGCTCCTCTGAATATTCCACACCATATTTTTCTAATCCTTTTAATGCATCTTTCAAAATTTCTTCTGGTTGATCTGGAAGCATAACCTTGTGCATGAATCCGTGCATCGTGCCAGAAACACCTTCACTGTCCGCAGGTATACCATTTAAATTTTGAATTCGCTCCGCAAGCTTTTGCGCGTTCATCTTGGTCTCCTGTTGAATCGTTTGAAATTTTTGCTTTAATTCAGGCTCGTCCAGACTTTGGATATGATGCTCAAAAGCACGAATCCCCATGTATGTTCCTCTTAATAGGGTATTTAGTTCTTCAACTACAATCTCTTTGTCCTTCAAAGACCCACATCCTTTCAAAGGTAACGAACGATTTAGGCTTACCTATTTTGTTATCTCCTTACTGGTACATCTGGTCACTCGAACCTTGGGTTGGACTTTGATATTGTTTCATAAACTGTTGAATCATTTCTTGATTCTCAGCAACAACCTGATACATGGCCCCTAAAAATACTTTTAAATTCCGAACATTGCACATGCTGTAGCATATACGCCATATTCGTAATGGAATTCACACAACTCATTGTTAACTCGTTTAATTCATGTAGCTCATGAGCCGCTAATCTCACTATGTATTCCTCCTTTTAACTCATTATCCTTAATAGATTGCATTGAAGATGTGTTTATTATTCTGAAAAAAGAATGGATGTCCGAGAAAAAGAGAAGTCCGGTTGGGCACGGGATCTCTCCCTTCATCCCAAATAAAGAAGCGCCAGCCCATTTTTTATCTTCATAGGGCAGACGCTTCTATCATTTTATAATAATTCCTTGGCCAACAATCGATATACGTTCAAGCGTTTTTCCTGTGAATGCGGGATACTACAAATCATCGCTTCATCAAATCCATATTCGTCCTGCTCCTGCTTTAGTCTTTCGGCAATTGCTTTAGCAGCTCCGACTAGGTGAAGCTTTTTCCGATTTTCCTGGATATTCATTCGTTCCACTTCGGTTAATGGATAATTTTGTGCTTCCTCTGGAGTTAATACCTGTCCCAGCTTTCCTGTCATGAGCCATAGGCGCGCAATGTCATGTGGCAATGCTTCAAACTCTGCTTCCTCCTCTGTCTCTGCAACGGTAACCATGTAGGAAACAGTAATCACCGGTTTTTCCATAAAGACAGTTGGTTTAAATTGCTCTTTATATAAATCTAAAATTTCCTTCGTCATTTCGCCGTTGAAAAACTGGGCAAAGGAGTAGCCTACACCCATTCGCCCCGCCATTACAGCACTATTACCAGTTGAACCGAGCAACCATGCTTCTGGTAAAACCACTTGAGACGGTGTTGCGATTGTATGTTTATAGAGTGGATGATCGGGGATTTCGTCCTTCAACATTTGTAAGGCAAGATCGAATTTCTCATACATATTATTTACCATGGGTTGGCGCCCTTCAGATAAAGCATAAATTGCATATTGGTCTCCACCAGGTGCACGGCCAACTCCGAAATCAATTCTTCCTGGAGAATATGAACTTAGTGTTTTAAACACTTCTGCAAGCTTTAGTGGAGAGTAATGCATCATCATGACTCCACCTGTACCGATTCGAATCCGCTTCGTTTTCGCAGCCAAATGGGCTACTGAGATTTCAGGAGCTGAACTTGCATAAGAACCAGTCCCATGATGCTCGGCCATCCACATGCGGTGATAGCCTAATTCATCTGCCAAGATTGCAAGTTCCTCCGCTTTTTTTAATGCATCCGCAGGAGAATTTCCTTTCGTAATTGGCGCTTGATCCAGTACACCTAATCTCATATTCCACCATACTCCTTTCGCATTGGGACACAGGGACAGGTACAGTGTCACTGTAAAAAAATGAGGGGACAGTGAACCTGTCCCACTGTCCCTACTTTGTCTTCACAAAATCAATAAATGCATCAACTTTACTATCTAAAAAGTTTAGTGTTGTTTCATCAACCAATTGACCTGTTTGTTCATCGATTTTTTGACTTGCAAAGTTTATCAATATCTCATTTGCACCTGGAGGTAGAACTTTCGCCTGAATACCTGGTGCCACTAAAATCTCACGTAAATGAAGTTGCGCACGAATCGTTCCCATCATCCCAGGAGTTGCACCAAGTGTCATAACAGGTTTGCCGATGAACACTTGCTCTACGCGTGATGTCCAATCTAGTGCATTTTTTAATACACCTGGAACCGACCAGTTGTATTCAGGTGTAATAATGATTACACCGTCCGCATTGGCAATCGCTGCTTTGAAATCCTTCACAACCTGTGGCGGATCCAATTCATCGTCTTGATTAAAATGAGGTAAAGCACCGATATCAGGGATTTCCATGTTGAGTTTATCACTGTATCTTTCCTGCATAGTCTTAGCCACTTGCATATTAAATGAATTTTTTCTTAAACTGCCTACGAGTGTTACGATGTTCATACTTTTGCCTCCCATGTGAGTTAAAAATTCTTAATACCTACACATTATAGGAAATTGTTTTATTTTTCAAACAGGTTGCTTGAAGACTACCAAATATAAAATAAAAAATCGGCAAGCATTGTCACTTGCCGATTTTGTAGAAAGAGTCCTTTTATAAATCTAGTGGGACGAGGAACCCCTATCCCAGATTTTCTCCCCTTGCACCCAAACTTGTCGTATGTTTTCTGGTCGTGCCAGGTAGATGATTTTTTGGAAAATATCATGTGATTTTTCTTCTGGATCATAAAGTGGAAGCTTTGCAGTTTTGATAGTTGTGTCTATTATTTGTGCATCCCACACATAATTTTCTGCTAGGCGTCCGATTGGTAGACTTAAGCTTTCCCCTCCTCCAGCAGTGGCAAAATAGAATGCTTCATCAAGTGTTATTCTTGAATTGGGAACACCGCGCTCACTTGCTGGTAATGTCGAATCCACTCCATCCTCGAGCATTCTAGAAGAGATCACAGTCTGTTTTACATTATCAAATAAGCTTGGTGAAAAACCTCCTGAGATATCAGAGCCTAAGCCTATTTCGACCTCTTTTGATTGAAGGCGTGCAATTGGAATGACACTATTGGCAAAATACGCATTGGAGATGGGACAATGACAAACCGCAGTCCCTTTTTCAGCAAATAAAGCTGCGTCATTGTCTGATAAAAAATTGCAATGCGCCATGACCGATTTTTCACGTAATAATCCGAAATCATTAAGGGCAAACGCATCATTCTTTCCGAAGCGTTCCTTGACATAACCATGTTCCCAATCACTTTCGCTACAATGGGATTGTATATGAGTATCATATTTCGCTGCTAATTCCCCTAACCCTTGCAGTGCTTCATTCGTACAGCTCGGGATGAATCGAGGGGTTACCACTGGATATACTCCCTGTTTTGTTGATTTTGCTAATTCCCTAACAGCTAAAATAAACTCTTCCGTTTCAGTTAGTGCTGTCTTTGTATCATGGTCACGATAAAAATCCTCCGTTTGGTCAGGATTATCCATCACCACTTTTCCTACTAACCCACGCTGACCTTTTTCCGCACAGATTTGAGCCAAGAGAAAACTAGCTTCCTTATGTACGGTAGCAAAATAAAGGGCCGTTGTCGTACCATTCGCGAGCAGCGTTTGAACCACCTCGTTATACACCTTTTTCGCAAATTCGATATCCTCAAATTTGGCTTCAATCGGAAATGTATATGTATTCAACCAATCATAAAGGGGAATATCCAATGCCGTTCCCGCTTGTGCCCATTGTGGTGCATGAACATGCAAATCAATAAACCCGGGTAAAAAATACTGTCCTTGGGTTAACCGGTGATAGTTGCTTGTATGTTGATACGCATCTATAAGTGGTTGATACTCAATATGTTCTGGACCTATCACCTTTTCAATCATCCCATCTTCATTCACACAAAAAAGATGGTCCTTCAAAACCTCAACTTCCTTAGGCGAACGGCTTGTAAAAGCTGTTCCATGAAACACACTTGTATATTCACTCATTTTCGTCACCTGTATCTCGCTTTTTTATCGTATATTATAGCATACGTGTTTTGAATAGTTGCTCCGGTAATGGCTGTTTATTAAACGTGGTGGCATATGTTCCTATCAAAGACCAAGAAAAAAGGAGGCGGAAGTCTATCTCTCCGCCCCTCATTTTTTCATTATCCAGATTGCCTTCATCTTGTTAATTAACGAAACAACTGCTCACGAAAGTTTTGATAGTTTTTCATAGATGTTTAGTAATTGGTTTCTTTCTTCATCCGTTAGACTTTCGAAAAGCTTCCTGCGAAGTTTTTTTCCTTCTTCATTTGCTTCATTTAAAACTTCATATCCTTTTTCCGTAATTTCCAAATAAATGACTCTACGGTTGGACTCGTCTTGTTTTCGAACCACTAATTCTCTTTTTACAAGTTTATTTGATAGATGTGTTAAAGTAGGCGGGGTGAGTCCCAATGCTTTCGCAATATCGGAAGGTCGGCTTTTTCCATGCGTTTTCAAGTGGCCAAGCACTAGAATATGGGAGACTCCTAAATCTCCCTCAAAAAGCTTATTCCATTGAATGATTAACTGATTGGTTACCTTATCCATATTATGTAAGATTTCAAAAATCGTTTGCTCTTTCATAAATTGTAATCCCCGCTTTCAAATATAAGAGCCCTTAAACAAGGTAAGGGCTCTTTTTAGCATACACATTATTGGGCAGAGAATCCACCATCAATCACGATTTCTGCACCTGTAATATAAGATGATTCTTCTGAAGCAAGGAATAATGCTGCATTTGCAATGTCACTAGGTTTTCCTAATCGTTTAAGTGGTGTTGCCTGGATTAAATGACCTAAAAGTTCCTTTGAAGCACTTAAAGCTTGAGTCATTGGTGTTTCAATGATCCCAGGGAATAGGGCATTCACACGAACTCCATTACGGCCAAAGGTTGTAGCTGCAGCTTTAGATATTGCACGAACTGCTCCCTTAGAAGCTGAATAATGGTTAAAGCCTTGGCCAATCTGTGCTGTGTAAGAAGATATATTGATAATAGAACCTTGCCCTTGAGCTTCCATATAGGGAGCAACATGTTTCATCCCAGCAAATGGTCCGAAACCATTGATGGAAAGCATTTTTTGCCAATCATCTATATTGATATCAGTATATGGTTTTTCTGATGATATTCCAGCGTTATTTACGAGAATATCGATTTTACCAAATCGTTCATTCACTTCTTTTGCTAAAGCTGCCCAATCCTCATCGGAAGCAACGTTTAGCTTCATCCCGTATACATTTTCAAGTTGACTAATTTTTTCAAGCGCAACCTCGTTTATATCTGCTGCGATAACGGTAGCACCTTCTTGGCTGAATAGTTTGACCATCCCTTCACCAATTCCAGAGGCTCCACCTGTAATAATAGCTACCTTATTATCCAATCTTCTCATCTTCATTCACTCCTTATCGTAATTTTATTGAACCGCCATCAACCATTATTGTTTGGCCAGTAATATAATCTGAATCACTACTTGCCAAGAACACTGCCACTCGGCCAATATCTTGTTCTGGATCTCCAAGTTTACGCAATGGAATCTTGTTTACCATTGCTTCATACATTTCAGGTGCACTGTCGCGCCATTGTTCAACACCTGCTGTTAATGCGATGGGTGAAATTAGATTAACGTTAATGCCTTCAGGTCCCCACTCATTTGCTGCAACACGAGAAATTGCGCGAATAGCCTCCTTTGCAGCTGCATAAGAAGTCTGTGTCATTTGTCCATCTATTCCTGCACCAGAAGCAAAGTTAATCACTTTCCCTCTACATTTCTTTAATTCTGGATACGCTGCTTGCATAAAGTGAAAAGTAGGATAAAAGCCCGTCCCAAACGATAAATCGAGCATCTCCTGTGTGGTTTCACTAAATAATGCTTGTCTTGATGCATGTGCATTATTAACTAAAATGTCCAACTTTCCATACTTTTTTACAACTTCATTTACAATCTCATTTACATTTTCTTTAATGGAAATATCTTTTATAAAAAGTAAACCTTCTGTGTATTGATTGATCTCAGCGAGTGTTTCTCTCCCTTTTTCTTCATTCACATCAACTATTGCGATGTGAGCACCTTCTTTTGCCATAGCAAGAGCCATTCCTCTACCAATACCTGAAGCACTACCAGTAATGATCCCAACTTTACCTTGTAACTTCATTATCATAACCTCTTTTCGTTATACATTTAGATATCTAAATGTTTTACATCTAAAATTATATCAAACTCATATACAACTCGCAAATAATAAAACCTATATTCAAAAAGTGTATTTAAAGGCACTAGTATTTTTTCGTTGCAAATCTTTAGTCACGATCATTCCTTAGTTCCACAAACCATCTTGCTCCATTTTCTTTTTACCTCTGAAAGCTACAATTACACAAATAATATTAGTGATTAACATAAAAATAATTGCATATAAAACCGGAGTGTAGGTTCCAGTAAAGTCATACACATACCCATAAGCTGGTAAAGCAAGAATTGATGCCACAGCTAACCCTAGTGATGCGGTTGAATAGATTTGACTATATTCTTTATTTCCAAATAAACTAGATGCGAGCGCAGGTCCTAATGTTCCAATTGAAGATGAGATAAAGCCAAATAGGACAACTGCCAACGAAATGATACCTGTGCTCGTTCCTGAGAATAATAGCAAACATATTGCGACTAGACCCACGGTCATCGCAAATACTGCTGTTTTTTTAGAACCTATTCTATCTGTTAAGAATCCAATAATTAGTGAACCTATTAATACACCTATCATATAGGTCCCCATTACATTTCCAGCAAATGTTACATCAAATCCCTTATTCATTAAATATGTTGGGATATGCATAGAAAAACTCGCAATGGATGTAATGAGAAAGAAAAATACGATTAATGCATAGAATGCAGAAGATTTTTTTGCAACCTTTAATTCTACGCCCTTTTCACTTGTTTCCCCTTCGTTTACAGGACCACTCTGGTTTGTTTCACCCATACCAAAAGGAAGTACCCCTTTGTCTTGAGGTGACTTGTTAATTAATAACATGATAATAGGAACAACAATAATAATTACTGCAATACCAACAATGATATAGGAAGATCTCCAACCATGTCCGGCAATCAAACTACCGACAATTGGTTGTGCTATTGCACCGAGTAATCCACCAGCCGCACTAAGAATGCCAAGTGCAAGCCCATTACTCTTTTTAAACCATTGATTAATTAAAACTGGTCCAGCAATTACTGTGATAAACACGCCACCTACTGCCAATGGAATCGCAAATAGATACCATCCCCAAACCGATTTCATTAAACCGAACATGGCAAATGCTCCAGCTTGCAAAACAATCGCAATCGTTAATAGGAGCCGAGTATCGTATTTCGCCATCATTTTTCCGCCAATTGGTAAGAAAACCATTGTGACCACAGCTGAAACACTAAAATATAAAGATAAACTCCCCATCCCAATTCCAAGATCTTTTGTGATTGGGGATAAAAATAGACCAGCTGAATTATTTAGCCCACCTTTTCCAAGCCCCACAATGATACATAATGCAACTAGTATCCACCATGCATAGTGGATTCGTTTTTTATTTTTTCCCATGAGCTCCCATACTCCCTTTATCTCAACTTTCTTAACAAGTAATCATCATTTAGCTTTGTGCCTTCTTCATAAATTCCTCAAAATCAGCAATACTTGGGTTTGCGATATAATGTCCACCTTCAACCTGAATGGTTTGTCCAGTAATAAACTTTGCTTCATCTGAAGCTAAGAATACAACTGTGTTCCCGATATCTTCCGGCTCTCCGTGATATGGCAACGCATTAAATTTCGCAAAAATATCCAACACCTCAGGTGACATGTTATTTCTAGCAGCAGGTGTTAAAATTAAGCCTGGCGCAACCGCGTTACAGCGAATTTTGTTTTTTCCATATTGCGTAGCAATATATTTTGTAAGATTTACTACACCCGCTTTTGATGCTCCATATGCAGAACGGATGGAGTCGCTAAAAAACCCAGCCATCGATGCTGTATTAATAATAGAGCCACCACCAGCTTTAATCATGTGTGGAACTGCAAATCTTGTTCCAAGCAATACGCTCTTTAAGTTCAAGTTCATGAGACGATCCCACTCATCAAGATCCATGTTCACAATATCCAAATCTTTTCTTAGATTAGTAGAACCCACATTGTTGTAAAGAACATTGATAGTACCATATTCCTTGACGGTAAATTCAACAGCCTCCATGATTGAGATTTCATCACCGGCGTCAAGAAAGATCCCAACAGCCTCACCACCATTAGACTTTATTTCTTGGGCTGCTTCCCTTGCTCCATCTACATTAAAATCGGCAATAACAACTTTGGCACCTTCTTTTGCTAATAATGTCGCAGATGATAATCCAATACCTGAAGCGCCACCCGTTACTAACGCAACTTTATCCGTTACTCTCCCCATATTCGAAACCCCTTTCAAAATAATGTTCATTGTTAAATATTTAGATATCTAACAATTAAGCAACTAAATACTAGCAGAATCGTTTCTACATTGCAACCACAAAGTTTAGTATTTTTGGTATACTTTGGCGCCATTCAAATCATAAAATACTCCTCAAGATGGACATCTTTTGCAATCAGCTAACAGCTCCCATTGCCAAGCCTGTAGCGGACTTTTACCACAGTTATAGCCCAAGCGGACGCACCAAAAAGAACTCACCTTCTGTTTATAAGGTGAGTTCCATATTGTTAAAGCCAATTTTCCTCATTGCAAATCATAGCAGTTTTTTCCTGAAGACTATTTAAATTTATTTCTAAATCAAGTGGTTGGCTAGACGATAAAAACAGTCTTCTTTTTTTGTTTTCTCTCCACAATGAAGCTAACTGAGTAAGATCCAAATTTTCTTCCCATATTGAAGTTGATAATGCAATTCCTTTTATTTTCATAGAAGTGGCATTTGTAATAAATCTTTCTGAACCTAATACAATTTCTGAAAAATAACTTGTTGATTCAAAGACTTCAACCTCTGGTGGTAGCCGGAAAATACCAAAAATATTATAATATTTAATTACGTTGAACAAAGTTTTATAAACGCTTTTACATTCTTCCCATAAAGCCGTATCTAACAAATCTTCATTAATGAGGATGCCATCTACCTTAGCATCGCCAAAAGCTTGACAGAGTCCTATCAAAGCTTTTGTTATTTCCTCAATTTGCTTCCTCATTAATCCTAAATCCGAATTGCATTTTGTTCTATAAAGAGTTTTTAGAATAGTGACTGGTCCAGTTATAGTTGCAATTATTGGTAGATCCTTACCTCGAACCTTTACCAATCGTTGGGTAACCTCTTTTACAATTGGCACTCTACCTCTTTCCAAAAAATCCGATGATAATAATTCCTGAGTAATTGGTATTTCTTTTACACTAGGCATTTCTTGATCCTTCCATTCGACAATTCCACCGAGGGCCTCTGCCTCTAAAGAAGGGTCCAATGGTAAAATAACAGCATCATAGCCTAGAAGTTTTTGAGTATTTAATAAAGCCGAATAAAAAGTATTCGCATCTTGTAAAATCGAAGGAATTGAAACTTGATCCACTTTTGTTAAATAAGTACCTACCAATGGGAGAAAAGGCGGTCGAGTGACAGCCCGACCTTTAAAAAATTTTTGAACTAATTCTTTTTTATCCATAAAACAACTCCTTATTATGAAAAGTTACATACGGACAATTTGTCGTAATGGCTCTGCGTTCGGCCAGCTGCCATAGTAGACAAGTGCTTCTTCAGCTGGTTGCTTTTTAGACCACTCCACAATAAATTCATCGTAGCTTTTTCCTCGTCCTAATCGGTCCTTTCTTTCCAACTCTCTTAGCTTTTCGGTTTTTTCCTCATCTAAAGTTAGCGTTTCAGGGTCATAGGACACTTTGTAGATATTTTGGGCTACCCAATCTGAAATGAGTTCATCCTTTAAGTCTTTGATGACATTTTCTGGTTCACGATCAAGCACATCACCGTAGCCACCACCACCGGTTGAATTCGCTACATAAATATCACCATCCATAACAGGTGCGGCTGGACGTGGTGCACGCTCGACTACGTAGTCTCCTTCAATTGAGCGTTTTTTTACAAGTTCTGCCGTGTCGACAGGAATATCTGCATCCCCATTTTTCATTTTCTCAAAGTAATTGGCATTTACAATCTTAATACCAGGATGTGACGGTGGAGGGTATCCACCAAATAATCCTTGAGTGATTGGAACTTTATGATGCTTAATAATAGATTGGTAAACTAAGAATGGAACACCTTTTACTGCCCATGCGACATTTGTTCCTGCACCACCACGATATTTTCCAAATCCTCCTGAATCCTTCCAATGCTTAAAATATAAATGGACATGAGGCTGTTCATTCTCCATATCTTCTACATCAGGAGCTTTCCCCCACCAGCCCCAAGGAAAACCAAAAGAATTATCTCCATCACGATGTGTTCTGGCCCCACTACCTTCACTATTTAGTACGTTTGCAAGCATATCAGCAAAAGGAACACCCCATTGGTTTTGACCAGCGATGACAACTGCACAACCACCTGCCCCGTAACCACTTGTTGAAAGCTCTTTTACTCCACTTGCATATAGCATTTTTGCAAATGCATTAGAAGTTGTAGATAGTACACAACTATTTGTTATCGGTGAGTTAGCTACTGAAGCATCGACATTTGCGTTTAAAAATGTACCTTGTGGAACAATTACCTTGATTGAAGAAAAGATACCAGATGATGTTGGCAAATCTGCAAAAGGGACACCAAATAAATAGATTGCGATATGTGCGCGAACGATGTGCATAAAACTATTAAATGAACCATCATTTTCAGGGGAAGAACCTGTGAAATCAAATGTGAGTGTGTCTCCCTCTTTTGTTAATGTTAATTGACACCGCATCAATGAATCGTTTGTTCCCATTGTATCCATGAAAGAAACTGAACGGTATACTCCATCTTGCCAGCTAGAAATACGCTTTCGGGCTCCCTCCTCTGCTACTATTAACATTTTCCTCATCACACCAACAACAAGATCTACTCCTTTTTTCTCAATGAGTTGTTGGACACGAACACGCAAACGGTCACATGCAGCAACACGTGCTTTGGTATCAATGATCTGCATTCTTGGCGCCCTAGAAACCATGTTTGCCATCATATTTAACATGTCGTTTCTAATTTGATAGTTTTCTCCAATTTTAATTGGTGGCAATTTCATCCCTTCATCAGCACGAGACTTTGCTGTTAGTGGCATACCACCTGGTTCTATTGCACCTGTTTCAGGCTGATGTACTGCTGCTGCAGCCCATGCAACAAGCTCACCTTCATGGAAAATTGGCATAACCGCGACTTGGTCTGGATTATGAACCCCACCATAAAGGGCCTCATTCGCATAGAATATATCGCCTTCATTTATCCCAATTGTAGGATCATCCTTATAATGCTTAAGAATGTATTTAATTCCAATTTGAGTAGTAACAGCATGTAGATAAACGCCACAATAAGCTGCAACAAGGTCACCTTTTGCTGTATACAAGCCCACGACAATATCCCCTGAGTGAAGCATGGAGGAAACTCCTATTTTCGTTAAGACTTCTTTTGCCTCTAGCACTAATTGGTTTAACTTTTCACTATAAATCTCATATTCCCCAGGCTTTAAACTATCAAGGGCCGTTTGTTCAAATTCATCAATTGGTTCTGGATGGATTCGTTCATTAATACCGAAATCAATCATGCCGTTACCCCCTCAACTGTTTTCTTTTCGATTAAACCATTTAAATATTGATCAACTGTATAAACAACATCAGGTGGTAATACAACCGTTGTATGTGGTGATTCTATTAAGGCTGGACCTTCAATTTTATTACCGCTGCTTAAATCCTCTAGCTGATAGATGTTAGTATCTACAAACCCACCAAGTTCCGGCCAGTATGCTTTCCGAGATCCTTTAATGGCATGTCTTGCGTCTTCACCTGAAGCTTCATTTTGAATAAAATGAAATTTCTCCTGTGGAACGGTTGCTTTTAATACAACATTTTCGATTTCGACTCCACCTTCAGGGTAAACTGCGATTGAGCTATATGCATTTGAATATTCTTCTGTAAAACTATCCCATAGATTTTGAACATCCTCAGGACTGTTTATAAAAAGGGTAGGCGATACAGCCCTCTTAATATTGAGTTGACCACCATATTTCATATCGAGTTCTAATTGATATTGAATATCCTCTGGATGGAACCCTTCACCCGTTATATCTCGGATGGCTTTTTCTTGAAGATTACGTACGACTGAATTAAGGGATTCATAGTCTGTTAAAAACTTCTTTGTTCCAGGTTCTAATAGAATGATGTGTTTGGATTGTTCATAAATGTGCATGATGTCCATCATAGAAGATGAAAAGGCACAGAACACAGGTGACTGTTGTAAAACGATTGTTTTGGGAATATCTGCTTCAAACCCAAAACCAGCACCATGTACAGGACCGCCTCCTCCTAAAGCAAACAGCACGAAATCTTTAGGGTCATTTCCTTGAAGAGAGGTTTCTTTCTGGATAATATTTGCCATATTTCCATCACAAACTTTTTTAATGAGATAAGCAGCTTCATAGACATCTACACCTAATGGCTTTGCAATTTTTTCTTCAATCACTTGTTTTGCTTTTTCAATATTTAACATTAAGTTCCCGCCATGAAAATAATCTGGATTTAGATAACCTAATACAAGATCTGCGTCTGTCACTGTTGGCTCCGTTCCACCTTGGTCATAGGCTACTGGGCCTGGAAAACTTCCTGCACTTCGAGGACCAACCTCTAGTCGCCCACCCAGTACATCGTTAATCCATGCTATTGAGCCTCCACCTGTTCCAATTGATTTACTTTCTAACATTGTCATATCAACTAGCCAGCGATCAATAACTGGTTTAAATTGATAATTGTTTGTCTCTCCGTCCACTACAAGCCCAATATCAAAGCTCGTGCCACCCATATCCGTCACAACGATATTAGGGTAATCATATAACTTACCAATTTGATTACTGCCAATGATTCCAGCAACTGGCCCGCCATTATACGTATTAACTGCCGATGTACGGAAAACTTCTGCCATTCCTCCTGTATTATGAACCATCAGAAGTGGATTCCTGTATCCTAGATCGCGTAATTCATCTCCAATATTCGATAATTCTTCTGCCATCGCCTGGTGGAGATAAGCGTTTAAAATCGCCATATTCGACCGAGTATACTCATATCTCTTAGGCATAACCTCGCTTGAAAGAACAACTGGCATATTCCCGAGGTAATACTCTGGATATTCCTCTTCAATGAGATCCTTAATTCTTTTTTCATGAACAGGATTTTTAAACGACCATAAAGTAGATACAACAAAGCCCATTACTCCTTGATCGACTAAATACTGCAGTTTATCTTTAAAATCTTCTTCATCAAGTGGACGAATTACTTCCCCTGTATAATCAATTCGCTCTTTTACACCCACTACGTTTTCTCTCGGAATTAACGGAATCGGCTTGCTTACCTCAGCAATTTTCCTACTATCTAATGAACTAATTCCATCTTGCCATTGGCTTCCCTTTCCTATATAGAGCATATCTTCATATCCCTCGGTTGTAATAAATCCAAGCTTTGGCCCTTTTCGTTCGATAAGTTTATTCATCGCAACTGTAGTAGAATAACGAATCATGTCCGTTTCTTCCAATAGTTCGTCAAGATCTAAGTCAAGAAGTTCCGCTCCGTTTTCAATAGCTTTAATAAAACCGACTGATAAATCATATCCAGTAGTTGGACTCTTAGAAATAACAGATTGGTCTCCGTATCTAATAAAGCAATCTGTAAAAGTTCCACCTATATCAATATCGATTGTCGCCCTAATTTTTGTTGTCATTTATTTTTCCTCCCTTACACATTCTTAAATACTTGCTTCTGTTGTCTTTCCTCTTCGATAGTTCTTTGTTTTAATGATTCTAGGTCTATATGAATGTCGTGTGTAATTGGATGTCCAGGTGCTAAAACTTCTGTTTCGACCAACGTTCCACAGCCAGGACAATAAAATTCAACTAAACGAACCCAATTCGCATCAGGAGAAAATGTGTATTTCCCTTCCACATGGGGTTGATGTATTTCACTTGGATCACGATCATAGATGAGGCAACCTTTCTTATAATTCTCATGTGCTGAATTCAATTCATGATCACATTTATTACATACCCAAACTTCCTTCTGTAAATCTAAAGATATATACTCAGTTATTCTTCTTCTCATCCCTACACCTCCATAATCCCGTTTAAATGTTGGTCCATTCTAAACTTTGCACCAAGTGGAACAACGATCGTAGTATTTGAGCTTTCTAAAACCGCAGGTCCATCAATTTTATGATTGGGCTTTAACTCCTCAATGTCATAAATATTTGTATTGATTACATTTCCTTTCCAGTAAATTGGTCTTATCGATTTCGGTTCTGGAATAAAATTAACCAACTCTAAGGATGGTAGCGCAAAATGAGAAGCGCTTACATAACTATTTAATCGAATAAATTCGATTACGATTTTGTCTGAACCTAATTGCTTAGAAATAGATTGCAATTCCTCTCTCAAATACTGTTCATTTGTGCTATGAAAAACATCACTAGGTAAAAAGAAAATATCTCGAACCTTTTCATCATTTGAAGCAACCTCTATGGAAACTTCATATCGTATAGATTCTGGAGAAAATCCTTCTCCACGCATATCACGATGAGATAGTTTTTTCATATTTTCAATACTGACATTTGCATTAATAAGAAATTCACCAATCTCTTCTTGTGGCCCAAATTGGAAATCGACTCGTTCTTGATACGTATGGGAAATATCGGCTGTTGAAAGACCGAATGCGCTAAACACAGAGCTAAAAGGGAAAGTGAAAATTTTACTGATTCCACTTTTCTTAGCCATCCCAGCAGAAAATAGTCCTCCGCCTCCCCCAAATGAGAAGAGTTGGAAATCCTTTATATTTTTTCCTCTTTCGTTCGAAAGCTGTTTTAGTGTGTCAGCACCAATTTGTTCAATTTTATCAACAATAAGTGCTGCCGCCTCTTCATTTGAAATATTTAACGGTGTGGCGATCCATTTTTGAATAGCCTCGATTGCTTTTTCCATTGATATTTTCTTTGTTCCACCTAAGAAGTAATCAGGGTCAACGATACCAAGAACGACACAAGCATCCGTTACTGTTGGTTTTATTCCTCCAAGTCCAAAACATGCTGGTCCGGGTACTGCCCCTGCACTTTCCGGTCCTAATTGAAGCTCTCCATTTGGAGTTACTTTAGCAATGGTTCCACCGCCACCGCCAACTGATAAAACATGAATTAAAGGAGCATGTACTGGAATTTCCGCAATACTTGATTCTGTATCGAATGTAAGCTCTCCATTAGAAATTAATCCTACATCTGTACTAGTGCCTCCCACGTCAACAGACATGATATTATCGAGACCATACATTTCACCGATGTATCTCGTTCCCATTAACCCTGCTGCAGGACCGGAATTGTACGTATCCAATGCCTTTGTTTTTGCGACACGCGCAACACCACCATTGGCATGAGCTATTAACAATGGCTTTGTATATCCCTTTTGTCTTAATCCTTCATCCGCTTTATATAAATACTTAACCATATCACGATGAAGATAAGCATTAACCACAGCTGCATTTGTTCGTACCCCATTATCGGATCTTGAACTAATATCACTGCCGAGTTGAATTGGTTTTGTACCTAGATAATGCTTTGGAAAATCTTCTTGGATAATCTTTCGAACTAGTTTCTCATTTTGATTGTTCGCATGAGCATTTTTTAAACTAACAACAATTACTCTTGTTCCTAGTTCTAATAATTTTTTTGTTACTCGTCTTATTTCAACTTCATCCACTGATTTAAGAACTTCCCCACCTTCAGATACTTCTTCATCAATAGAAACTATTAAATCTTCCTGAATTAAAAAATTCAAAATCGGGTTTTTACCTTCTTGGTACAATGAATCTTCGTATCCTCTTGTCACTATTAACCCTAGCTTTGGTCCAGTTCTTTGGATAATAGAGTTTGTTCCTACAGTTGTAGAAAGTCTTATTGTCTTCGTATCCTTAAGGAAATCGCTTACATTTTCATGACCGAATCTCTTCGCACCTTCCGTAATGCAATTATTAAAACAAACAGTTAAATCATGCGGTGTCGTTTCTACTTTTACCACTTCAAAGCGATCACCATAGGAAAAGAACCCATCCGTAAAAGTTCCTCCTGTATCAATATCAACAGTGTACTGCGCCATGTAAAAACCTCCTTAATACATTTTTAAAGTTTAGTAGATTTCCTTTACATACTTTGTTTTCATTTCAAAGCGAGGCAAGGTACCCTCAGGAACTAATTCAACATTTGCCCGAAACATGAGTTTGGATCTTAATGTTTCTTCTAGCTCTTTTTTCAACAATGGTAAATCTTTTTCTTGGCTCATACCATGCTCCACTTTAATTTGCAATGGTGGTTCCATCGCTGGGCCTGGTTTTTCTAATAGAATTTGGATATCACCTGTTGTTCTTGGATAGAAACTACTTACTACATCTTTTATAGCCGATGGAAAAACGTTCACGCCACGTATAATTAACATATCGTCTGTTCGACCAATGCATCGAATACGAAAACTCGTGCTGCCACATAAGCACTTACCAGTTTTAACCGAAATCAAATCTCTTGTGCGAAATCTTAAAAGCGGTACACATTCTCTATCAATAGCGGTATAAACTAATTCTCCTTCATTTCCATTCTCAAAAGGCTTAACCTTACCAGTATCTGGATCAATTAGTTCGCAAATTACATAGTCTGGAGCTACAAAATGCATACCATCTCCTGCTGGGCATTCTGAGAAAAGAACGGGTGCCATATCAGCATTTCCCATTGCTTCAAAAACCCTTGCACCCCAATCCTGTTCAATCCTCTGCTTAACCTCTGGTAAACCACCTCCTGGTTCACCACCTGTACCAATTAACTTAAATCCTAACTCTCTTGGATTCATACCAATTGAACGAATATAGTCAGCTAGATAATTAGCGTAAGATGGAGTACATAAAAGCACATCCGGTTTTAGATGCAGGGAAGTTGTAACGATTCTCTCAGAAGCTCCAGTTCCAATAGGAATAAAAGTAGCTCCCAAATTCTCAATCCCATCTTTTAACGGGAGTCCCCCCACAAAGAATGACAACCCCATTGCAAAAATAACTTTATGATGTGGTCTTACACCTGCTGTGTAATACACTCTAGATACAATATCTGTCCACACTGCACTATCCTTTTTTGTGATTCCTACATATGTCGGCCTTCCTGTTGTACCAGATGATGAGTGTATTCTTATAATCCTATCTGAATCAATACATTGATGTGAACCTAAATCAGAGGTATCTTCTTGGCTTTTACGAATTTCGAATTTCTCCGTAAAAGGGAGCTTTTGTAAATCATCAAGTGTTTCAATCTCCATAGGATGAATTCCTGCTTGATCCAATTTTTTAGCATACAAGGGGGAATTTAAATACATATACTGGACTTGTTTTCTTAACTTTTCTTCCTGTAAGTGCTTAAGTTTCTCTGGTGGTATTTGTTCCTCAACTGACTTTTTATATGTGAACAAGATTAGCCTCCTCTCTCTTCTATTCGAATTTTTAATAATTTCGAATATTATGTTTTAATTGTAAAGGATACAAAACACTATAACCACGTTGTTTATCTACAAAAATAACAAACTTTTTTTTCTAAACTTTGTCTTTTAGTAACAAAAAAAATGACCATTTTTAAAATAGTCATTTTTCTATACCTTACTATACATTAAATGCTCTAACCGTAATGCTAAAGATAGACTAAGTCTTACTTCAGAATCCCCTAAATCAAACCCAGTCATATCCGTTATTTTTTCGATTCGGTACTTCAATGTATTTTGATGGACAAATAATTCCTCTGCAGCTTTCTTAATTTGACCATTATGCTTTAAATAGACCTCTAAAGTTTCTTTAATTTCTCTAGAGTTTTTCAATTGATTTATTTTTTTTAAGTATAGATTTGTGTATGCGCTTACGTTTGTTTCATCAAACAGGATCATACTCGAAAGTAATGTCCAGCTTCCACACGCTGGATAATAACCAACATTCCCAAGATGTCTAATTTTAGGAAGAGCATTTAAAATTTGACTTGCTTGTTGATAGGAATGGTCGATTAATTCGATTGTCCCAACAGATTCACCCACTCCAATGAAAGTCTCTAGTTTTTGATTCTTAGCATATTCATTCATTTTTTTATGTAACATATCATGAAGCTTGTAGCTTAAATTCAGAATCTCACTTTCTGAGTCATGTGAAACAAGAGCAATCATCGCTCCATCCTTGTAGATCATACATGGAGTCCCAAATAATTCTTCCATTTTCAAGCGAATTCCTTTAGGTACATTTTTAGAATTTAAGTTGAACCACTCGCCATTATCATAAACACCAATTCGCAAAATAGAAATCCGAGGTTTTAAGGTAATTTCTAAAGTTTTCAGGATGCTGTAGGCTTCATCTACTTTTTCCCTATTACTAAAAAGTAAACAATCAAAAAGCTGATGAATAAGGTATCTTTCAATTTCTAAACGTTTATTGTTAGCAGTTTTTGTATGAGACATCTCAAGAGCTGCATTAATCGTAAGTCCTAATTGCTCAGAAAGATCCATGAGTAAATGTAAATCATCTTGTGTAAAATATCCGTCATTTTTATTGATGGCATGAAGAATCCCAATTCTGTTGTTATCGACCAACAAAGGTACGGTAATGATAGATGTAGCTTTAAATAGTTTCACGTAATTTTGGTTAAAACGTTCATCTGACTGTGCATCAGATGTGATATACGGAATTCCTGTTAAAAAGACATCTCGTGCATTGCTTTTTTCGGTTAAAGTAACACGGTACTGTTCAATTATTGTATCTTGCCATGATCCAAAAGCTGGTTTTTGCAATCTCAATTCATTATGGATAGGATCATACAACATGATACCTGCCATTTCTGAATTCAAAAGTTCTCCCACCTTTTGAACAATTTCCGCCAAAATTTCTTGAAAAGAATATTGGTTAACAAGTCTTTGTAATTGAGTCATAAAGTTGAGACTTTCTGATTTCCTTTGCATAATCAAAAATAGGCGAGAGTTTTCAAGGATAATTGGAACTGATTGCATAAAGAAATTGACAATATTTATCTGTTTCTCTGATAGTTCCTCTTCTTGTTGTGGAATAATGACTAAGACTCCGGTAAAAGCCTTTTGTCTAGTAAGGGGGAAAAAATAGGTAGCATCTTCATGTAAGTATCTTTGAGTTTGAAGCTCAATTTGCTGAAATTTGTGTTGTGTTCGTTCAATTAGTTCTTTTTTCTCCGATTTCTCCAGATTCTGACTTGATTGAGGGATTAATTGTTTTAAACTTTGATCAAAAACAAAGAAGATCCCCTGTCCACCACCAACTAATTTGATTCCCTCCAACACTATGGCTTCAGTTAATGGCTTCCATTCTTGTATACTGTGAAGGCTTTCGATTCCTTTTTGAAGTAATTCAATCTGATTTTCATTTAGAGAGCTATTTTTCATTGAATAAAAAACCACCTCCGGCATTTATTTTTCTGCCTAAAAAATATGTACGAGGCGTCATTTAAAAATTATGTTAATTATTAATATAAACATAATTCTAAAAACTTGTCAAGATGCTATTGGTTAGTACAGAGGGTAGGTTCTCGCTCTAACCCTCATTTAAACCAATCCGCCTTTTCCATATTTACAAATGGGATATCCGTGTCCACTTCCCCTTCGATTTTTGCAATCGGGAAGTCAGTCCCATTTACCCATTCACCAAAGTTAAAAATAGTAGGATCCTGATCTCCGCCAAGCGCACACCAAGCTTCTAGCTTATCAGGAAAATAGGCAGATGTATGAATGGTTCCTGCCCAGCTCCCATAGAGCTTAGAAAAAACGCCTTTATCTGTATCATTTAGCAGTCGAAACGCCTCAAGCCCATTTAGATGCATTTTTTCTTCAATCGCCTGCAGTCTTTTATTCGAATCATCAAGGACGCGACGATTTTCTTCGGTTAAGATTTTAAAATGATTGGTGCAGGTGTATCCTTGCCTTACCTCGACTCTTCTTGGCGAAGTTTCCACGATAAAAGGCATCTCACAACTTGCATCAAATAAAACATAGCTAAAAGAACCCCGATGTGGAATGTCCTTCAACAACTGAACAGCTTCCTCAACATTTGTGCATAATTCGAGAATTAGTCTTCCAATCATATGACAAATGAATCCGTTCCCCGGGCGCTTTCGGTTCATAAAGGTATATCCCATCGATAACCCCTTAGCGTTCATTCCATCCGATCGTCCGGTAATCTTTTGAGTTAAAACTAGGGTTGCATTCCCTCCGTCTGACGGTTGAAAAACAACAAGGCGCCCATCATAGGTCTTTGGATGATAATCATAATTCCGGATCATGAAATTTTCGCCGACTAAAATCGAACACCCTGAAGGCTTAACGTTAACCCTATACCCTCCAAATTCCATCAACACCTTTTCCATCGACCATCCCAAAGCATCCTGTAGCCCCAAAAACTCATCCCACATAAACGGAGCCAAACGTTCAAATACCTTTTTCGTCTCATCAGGATCGATTCGAAATAAAGGTCTCCTTACCTTCCATTGCTGCTCCCGATTCTTCACCAAAAAAGAATCCTTCAGAAGCGTTCCCTGCATATGACCAAAATCATAATGACTTCCCCGAAACTGAATCACATCAGCAAATATCCTCTTCATAAAATCCTCCTCGGGACTTAGTGACAGGTTCCTGTCCCTTCAATGCCATTTATGTACCATAGATATTTTCTCATTTATCTCTCTTAACGTAAAATAGACCAAACCATAAGGCTTGGTCTATTCTTGGAAATGCTTTTTATGTTCTGCTTGTTTCAGGAACAACTTCTCGATCAGGCTTGAATAGAAGACTTAGGCAGTATAAACCACTTAAGCCCACTAAACTATAAATAATCCTGGACAAGATTGAATCCTGACCTCCAAAGATTGCGGCTACCAGATCAAATTGAAAGAATCCGATAAGCCCCCAATTAATTGCCCCAATAATTACTAAAGCAAGCGCAAAACGTTGTAATCCACTCATTATTATCGCTCCTCTTATATTTAGTAATTTTAGGTTTTACAATTAAAATTTAAAATATACATGCAAGAGGTCAGATTTGTTCCTTTATCCCAAAATTAATTCCATTTTTTATAAAAGGAATGGCTGATTTTATCATTTCCTCCGGACTAATCGAATCCGGATTTCTTCTCCATTCGGCGGAAGCCCCGTACATTCCCCAACTCAGCATGATAGCCGTTATTTTTAGAGAGCTTTCATCATCTGTAGGATGCTGTTCTTTTAACATTTTATAAAAAATAACTTCAAGCTGGTCCCGAATAATTCGGGCAATTGTATCCTCATACCCTCGATGGCATCGATTTGATAAGGAAAGCTGAAAGTTCGTGATTGCTTTAAAGATGCCAATAAAAGTTTCTTCATTTAATGCGCTTTGTTGGAAGGACCCGCTATCCAAATTGATTAACAAAACCTCGGATAAAACTTTATCGAGCAGATCATAAATATCTTCAAAGTGATAATAAAATGTGGCCCGATTGATCATTGCTTCGGTCGTAATGTCTTTAATCGTAATGTCCTTGAATTCTTTTTTACTGGAAAGTTCAATAAAAGAATCCATAATAAGTTTTCGTGTTCGCAGTACTCGGGGGTCAGTTTTTTCTTCTGTCATTTCGCTCGTCCCTCCTACTTTTTCAACAATTTCGCAAATGTGTTGGATATCCAACATATCAACTAATCTATTGGTATGTATGATTCCCATTATCCACTAAAATGAAAGTACAAAGCAAACAGAATGCTTATGGGACGAAGGGAAAGGCTCCTGTCCCAGCACAAAAAAATAAAAAGTGAGGGATTTTAAATGACAAACAACAATTTAATGTGTGATTTAGAAACAGGTGTATGTGGAGTAGCAGGAGATGAAGAAATGGAGATAATTGATTTGAACGAACCAACAAAGACAATCGATCTTTACTATGTAACTGACCCAATCTGCTCACATTGCTGGGCACTTGAACCTACTTTCCGCCGGTTCAAAGAACAATATGGACATTATTTCAATTTCCACACTGTTTTAGGTGGTTTACTTGAGAAATGGCATGGTGGACCGGTTGATCCAGCAAATGGGATCTTTGGACCTGCGGACGTAGCTGGGCACTGGAGAGAAGTTGGCGAATATTCACGTATGCCAATTGATGGCTCGTTAATGATTGACAATCCTGTTCAATCTTCCTTCCCACCATCTCGAGTATACAAGGTGATTCAAAAAAATCATGGTGATGACAAGGCAAATGAATATTTACGCCATGCTAGAGAGGAGCTATTCGCTTTTAATAAGAACATCGCAGAAAAATCCGTGATGATTGAAAATGTAAATAGCTTAGGACTAGACGGAGAAGCAATCGTAAATGAAGCAGAATCTGAAGTTGGTCAACAATTATTAAACGAAGACTTCGCTCTCGCAGCAAAACTTGGCGCTAGAGGCTTTCCAACCATTATTATGGTAAACGAAGAAAATAAAGGCGTTAAAATTGTGGGTAGCCGATCATTGGACTACTATGTATCTGGACTATCTAAAATGATAGGTGAAGAAGAACCACAAGCAAAGCAGCAACCTGCGTTATCTAAGTTACTTGAAAAGGAACTTCTTTTTGCTAAAGAAATTGAAGTTATGTACGACTTAGAACCATCTGAACTTCAGGCTTTTGTAGATGAGCAATTAAAAACAGATACTTTTGACGAAAAAGAACTTCTTGGTGAAAAATACTTTGTGAAAAAATAGAATGGGACAGGGACAGGTACACTGTCCCTCAATCTTATTAGAATGTTGGAACGCGGGACCTGTCCCCGCGTTCCACTAATATGCCCTTTTCCCACTAATGGTTCCCTCCATCGACACTGGTGCATTCATGTCAGCAAAGAATAAAACAACAGTTGTATCCGCTACTGCTGTTATAGGAGGTAATGGCGCTTCTATATCCGTAACAGCTTCCATTTTTTGAATCTGAACGTCCCCAACAGTTAACTCACCATCCAGGACATATAAGAATGGTTGCAACCCTTGATAAACAGGGACATCTAATTGATCTCCTTGCTTGGGATGTGCATCAAGAATATAGACTTCTTGTCTAACTTTCAGTGGCGCCTGACTTCCTTCAGGTCCTACCATCAGATACCAGTTCCGATTTCGAATTGGCTTTTCATGAAATTGAATAGTTGGTTCAAGATTGGTTGCATGAGGTCGAACAAAAATTTGGAGCATCTCGACTTGATCATTTTTCACTTTTTCCTCATGCCAAAAGCTTTGACCCGCGTTCATCATCATTAAGTGACCTGGCGTAATCGGTGCTTCTAAACCTGCTGAATCCTTGTGATGCATCTTACCATGCCATACATAACTCAGAATCTCATCGTTTACATGCTCATGCATCTTTATCGTTAATCCTTTTTTCATCACAGCATGGTCGATAATACTTAATGGACCGAATGCAAAATCTTCATTCTCCTCTAAAATATCACCCGGCTGTATTCGTGTGATTGTAAATGGTCCCTTGTATGGTTGCCAGTGCTTTTGTGTAGAAAGTTTTTGTAACATGGTTGGCCACCTTTTGTTTTGTTTTTTATACTATAACACTTGGATAAAATAACAATCTACGTATCAATAGTTTTTAAATACATTATGTTATTGAATCCTTAGCACTATATGTCAATTTTCAATCAAAAAAATCCAAAAATACTTACATTAGTTCAGAAGAAGTGAAGTCAAAGAGATTGTATAGTTTATAAGCCATTAAGAGCTCAAAACGTACATCTGCATCGTTTAAATCAACATTTAATAGCTCTGCGATGCGATCAATCCGATATTCGAGCGTGCTTCGGTGAATAAATAATGCATTAGAGGCTTCTCTTACGTTTCCATTATGAAGTAGAAAAGCCTTTAATGTCCCGAATAGATCAACATTATTTTTTTCTGAATACTGTATTAATGTGCCTAGGTTTTTCTTGATAAATAATCTGGCTGATTGCGCATCACTTGTATTACTTAAAATGGTATAGGCCCCAAGGTTATCATATATGGCATAGCCACCATTCGGATTGCGGTTTATAATGACATTCTTTGCTTTTGAGGCTTTCATATAGCTATCGTAGTAGTCTTCTAGTTTTGATATATTGCCGCCAATTCCAACATAAAGATTGAGCGTAGGTTCTACTTTATTTGTAACTTCAGACATACTTGCATAGAGTCGTTGCCAAAAGTTTTGCTCGTTCGGTGTTTGAACAATGATGATAAAATCATCACCCTTACGGCTAAAAATGATGTTCTTATAATGAAAGGATAATTCCGACTTTATTTGTTCCCAAACTCTTGATTTTTTAGCTTCAATCAGCACGATATTATCATCATCTTCTGTTAAGTAGGAGAATACTACAACTGTATGGGGTTCAAGTATATCCCAATTGGTTAGTGTCGCATATTGTATAATTTTCTCTGGATTTTCAATCGTCTCAGTGAACAATTGATTGATGAAACCTTCCTGAATTTGTTCTTTTGTATCCAGAACAAGTTTTTGTTTAATAAATTCAATTGCGTACACATTTAAAACATAGTCAATCGTTAAGCGAATGAGACGGTGCATTTTTTTCTGGTATAGACTAACGATCATATACCCCAGAGCCTGATTTCCCTGCAGAATGGGGAGTACATGCAAGTCTGTGTCATTCACTGTAATTGTCAAATCCTCGGCACGAAGCTTTGTAATTTCGTTTTTCATCCGCTTAATTTCTTGTTGGTATTCGTTTTGAAGATGCCTTTCTTCCCCTTTTACCTTCGAGGTAATCAGATTCATAAACCTGTCATATAAAAATACGGTACTATCAATCATGGCGCTGATAGTATTTGTAATCTCAACCAAATCCGCACCCTTTACTGTCTTTTTCACTAATTCCTGTTGATGTTCTAAAATGGTTTCAAGACTATTTTTACTTTCATATTCAAACTTATAAAGTCTTGCGTTTTCAATCTGCATTGAAACGAAGTCCGAAACAAATTTCAGAAACTCCAGATCTTCTTCTGTAAAATTGCCTTGCCCACCCGAAGTGACATAAATAACTCCAATTGCCTTTAAATTTACAAGTAAGGGAACCGTTAATTCAGATCCTCCCGATACATCCACAAAAGGAAAATAAGAATCTAATGATTTATTTGAGTTAATTTTTATTTTATTGGGATGTCCAACTGCCCCATACCACGGAGTGTGGAGATCGAAGCAAGTATTCTCCTCATCATATAAGTAAACACAAGCACCACTTGCTTGTGTTCCTTTACAGGCTCGTTCGACGACCTTTTCGATGATATGCTCAATTGAAGAGTTCGGGAGGATATTTTCTTTAATCCACTCAATCCCCTTCATTTTTCTTTTTTGACTTTCCTTTTCTCTAGCAAGGATCAACGACGATGCAACATCATGCCCAAACTCTGTAAATATTTGCTCTGCTTCAATAATTAAGGGAATAAATTCACGGAAGCCTATTACGCAAAGTCCAAAGCTCTCGTTAAGATTATGTAGGGGGACTGTAAACCATGTTGATAGATTTTCATTCTTAATGGCAGCATGAAAAGCACAGTTCGTTTCTTCACGTTTATCCTTTTGCCACCAAATTGCGTTTTTCAGGAGTTTTGGAGAGCAGTCCCTGACATCTAAGTGGAGTGTTTGATCGATTGTGAACTGTTCTCCCTTCCAAACCTTTGGGACGAGTCTTCCTTTTTCATAAAGGACAACTCCTACTAAATCACATGCATATTCCTTATAAAATCCTTCTAATAAGTAATCTAGTGTCTCTTCTATTGTGTCAAATGTAACAAGGTGGCGTGCCATCGTACGTAAATGATTATCTATTTTTTTCATTAACTTCTCTCGTTTTTGAGTTAATTCCAAATATATCGCCACCTTATACCCTGTTTTCTATATTAATTCCACTCTATGCTTTAAATTCCTTCTTCACCATACATAAAAACATTATTTAAGGATTTCTTTGGCTATTACAACTCGTTGTATTTGATTGGTTCCTTCATAAATTTGCATGATTTTTGCGTCTCTAAAATACTTCTCTACCGGATAATCACGAATAAATCCATAGCCTCCAAAGATTTGCACGGCATCGGTTGCTACCTTCATCGCCGTATCAGATGCAAAGCATTTGGCAAAGGCTGCATGCTTGATGGATGGTGTATTCGATTGTAATAAATGAACGGCTTGATGAACAAGGAGTCTTGCAGCTTCAATATTCATTGCCATATCGGCAAGCATGAATTGGATTGCCTGAAGATTGGATATCGGTTTTCCAAATTGGGTTCTTTCTTTTGAGTAAGCAAGCGCATCCTCATAGGCAGCTTGGGCGATTCCTACAGCCTGTGCGCCTACCATAGGTCTAGCATTCATAAGTCCTTGTAGAAAGATTTTTAACCCTGCCCCCTCCTCACCGATTCGATTCAAAGAAGGGACTCGAACATCTTCAAAAATGACAGATGCTGTATTTGAGGCACGTAAGCCTAGCTTTTTCTCCTTAACACCAACTTGCAGCCCATCTGATTCTCGCTCAACAACGAAGGCAGTGAACCCACTTTCTTTTACATTGGCTAACACAACAAAAAAGTCTGCATAGCTTGCGTTTGTAATAAAGCATTTTTCCCCGTTTAAAATATACTCGTCACCACTTCTAATGGCTGTTGTTTTCAATGAACTAACATCACTACCAGCTCCTGGTTCGGTGAGAGCAAACGAAGCTAGCTTTCCTTCTCTTGTCAGTTGGGGGAGATATTTTTTCTTAAGCTCTTCACTCCCGCCAACAAGGATTGGATATGCAGAAAGAGAGTTCGCCTCAATACTTGTTGCAACACTTGCGCAAGCCTTCGCTATTTCCTCAATAATGAGAGAATGAGAAAGCTTGTCGATGCCGGGTCCTCCATATTCTTCTGGTATTGCTAGGTTTGATAAGCCGACCTCATGTAGCTTATTAATAATCTTCTGGGGAAATTCTTCTTCCTCATCATATTGCCTTGCAAAAGGTGTAATTTCATTCTTTGCAATGTCACGTGCAAAGCTTCTTATTGTTTGCTGTTCGTCTGTTACGATAAAGCTCACTTTTATCACCCTCCTAAACTACATTTTCCGTATATCCTAAATATGTGGATTGAACTAATGGATTTTGGATGAGTTCATCTGCCCTGCCCTCAAGCACAAATTTGCCACGATCCATGACATAAGCACGATCAGCAACACTAAGGGCTGCTTTCACATTTTGCTCAACTAAGATAACCATTGCCCCGAACTCATCTCTTATTTGTTTCATAATATCAAGGATCTCTTTTACTATTAACGGGGCAAGCCCCATCGATGGCTCATCTAGTAGGATCACTTTGGGATCAGACATCAATGCCCTGGCAATGGCTAGCATCTGTTGCTCTCCTCCACTCAATGTTCCTGCAACACTATTCATATGCTTTTGTAAACCGGGAAACATCTCCATCATTCTGTCTATTTTTTTTGCAACTAATTGTTTTTCCTTCCCGTATTTGAAATACATTCCTAGAATTAGATTTTCCTTAACTGTTAAATTTGAAAAGATTTGACGCCCTTCAGGCACGAGAGATATTCCTTGTTCAACTACTTTATGTGACTTTACTTTAGTTATCGATGTTTCATTATAAAAGACTTCACCTTCTGTTGGATTGTAAATACCAGAAATCGTTCCAAGCAATGTGCTTTTTCCTGCTCCATTCGCTCCGATGATCGAAATGATTTCACCAGGATTCACAACTAGATTAATTCCATCGATTCCTTTAACCCTTCCATGATAAGTTGTAAGATTTGTTGTGCGGAGTGTCATAGAACTTCCTCCCCTAAATATGCAGCAATCACCTTTGGATTTTTCTTGATTTCATCTGGTGTCCCTTCTGCAATCTTGTTTCCAAAGTCGATTACAACAATCTTATCTGCTATCTTCATGACTGTATTCATATCATGTTCCACAAATAGAAATGAATAGCCTTCTTGTTTCATATCAAGTAGGATATTTGCAACCTTTGCAGCTTCTCCATCATTAAGCCCAGCCATTGGCTCATCAAGTAAAACAATCTTTGGTTTCGAAACGATTGCACGTGCAATTTCTAAAAGCTTCTGGAGTCCATATGGTAGGTTTCCTGCAATTTGGTTTGCTTGATCAAGGATTCCTACCTTTTCCAAAGCTTCTTCAGCAAGAAGTTTTGCCATTTTATCATCCTTTTCTACTGCCTTGGTTCTAAATGCAGCAAGAAAAACATTCGTTTTCATTTGTGGATGAACACCGAGCATGACATTCTCAAGAACGGTCATATTATCAAAAATTTGAAGGTTTTGAAACGTACGAGTAATCCCTTTAGGAGCTAAACTATGAACCGGTGTCCCATTTAGCTTTTCCCCCATAAACCAAACGTCACCACTAGTGCTTGGTAGAACGGAGGAGATCATATTAAATAACGTTGTCTTCCCAGCACCATTCGGACCAATAACGGCTAGTATTTCTCCTTGATTCATTGTGAAGGAGACATCGTTTACTGCCACAATTCCCCCAAATCGTTTGGTTAAATGATTAATCTGCAGGATGGTTGTTTTCATTTACGACAATATCCTCCTTTCTTGTTCCCGGACGAACTTTATCTTTGATCCGTTCATAAAGAATGGCGCCTGTTGGGATAATTCCTTTTGGCATAAACATAACGACAAGGATTAAGACGAGACCATACACAATGATTTCTACTTCTCCACTTACATCGAATAGCAGTGGTAGGTAATCCTTCACCCATTCACCAAGCATCGTCATTAAAAAGGCGCCTGCTATTGCTCCCCAAATTGATTGTGATCCACCTACTACTACCATTACTAAAAATTGAATCGAGACTAAAATGTGAAAGGTAGAAGGAGTAATAAAGTTCATAAAATGTGCGTACATACTTCCTGCAACTGCGGCAAAAATTGCACTTAATACAAAAATATGAAGTTTAAACTTTGCAACATTAATTCCTAAAGACCTTGTTGCAATCTCACTATCATGAATGCCTCTTAATACCCTTCCAACATGTGAATGTACTATATTAAGGGAAAGTATTACGATTAAAAAGACAATTCCCCAAATAAAATAATAGAAGCTTAACTCTTGCTGTAAAACAAACCCAAACAGATTTAATTTTGGAATTCCTGATAGGCCGGCAGCACCTTTGGTAATGTCGGTAAGTCCTAGTAATAAAATAAATACAATGACATTGACACCAATAGTTGCGAATGCTAAAAAGTGCTCTTTCAATTTTAATATAGGAATCCCGATTATAAAGGCTAGAAGGGCGGTTACTAGTACCCCAACAATGAGGGCGAGCCATGAAGACATTTGATAACCTGTCGTTAATACTCCTGTAAAATAAGCACCTAATCCAAAAAAAGCAGCATGCCCAAGTGATATTTGGCCTGCATACCCCATAAGAAGGCTTAATCCAATTGTGACCATGCTATAAATTCCAATTAGGATAAATAGACTTAGCATATAAGAATTATTGAATAATAATGGAAGAACGATTATCGTGATAAGCATGACAATCAGTGGTTTCGTTCGACTAGGATACAACATGTTCAATCCCCCTCTCCTCACACGCGATTCCCAATAACTTTTGACATAATTCCATTCGGTGCAACAAATAAAACAATTAATAGAATTCCAAAACTTATCGCATCGCTGTATGAAGTGGAAATATATCCCGCTGAAAAAGATTCAATGATTCCAATTAAAAAGCCAGCAACTACTACAGCAGGAACCTTCGTCATTCCTCCGATAATCATGGCCATAAAGCCTTTTAATCCAAGCATTAATCCCATATCATAGGTTGCACCTGTTACAGGCGCAATCACAATCCCAGCAATAGCTCCTACAGCTGCACTTAAAACGAATGCCAATGTAGACATGGATGAGGTATTGATGCCCATTAGCCTAGCAGCTACTGGATTTACAACACATGCTTTTAACGCAGATCCTATAATTGTTTTTTCAAAGAAGAAATAAAGAAGTGCGAGTAAGAAAAATAGAGTACATAGGACCCAAATGCTCTGTGGCATTAATACAGCTCCCATAATTTGAATCGGGTTATTGGCTGAAAAAGCAGGAAGAGACTTAGGATAGGTCCCCCAGGCAAATAATCCAATTGCTTTAAGAACCATGGATATACCTACTGTAATGATTATTAAGTTGATAAAACTTGCATTTTTCGTTGGTGCGATTGCGAGTTTCTCCACACCAAATCCAATCAATGCAGTACATAACACGGCTAGTAAAATAGCGACATATATTGGTAACCCAAGACTTGAAAAAGTGATGCAAAACATCGCGCCAAGCATCGCGAATTCACCTTGCGCGAAGTTAATTATGCCTGTCACATTGTAAATTGTAACGAACCCTATCGCGATTAATGCATAGATACTTCCAGTTGTTAAGCCTGTAATCAAATATTGAATAACAGCATCCATTGTAACCCTCCTTTATCGAAAAACTGGAAAGCATGCATGACTCACATCATACATGCTTCAATTATTTATCGATGAAACTATTCTAATTCCCAGCCGTTCTCTCCAACCTTAAGGATGGCCATACCATCACCTTCAACACCATTACGATTATCTGGTGATAGATTATACGTTCCTGTAACACCTTTATAAGAGATGGTTTCTAAATATTTCTTAATGGAATCCGAATCCGTATTACCTTCGGTTATCGCTTGTAGCACCATTTGTATACCATCATACGCATAGCCGCCGAATGGACCTGGGTTATAATCGTACTCTGCCATAAATGGTTCCGCAAAGTCTTTAAAGAGCTGAGTTTGTTCGTTGTCTTCTAATGAATCAAGAACATTTAATTTACTTCCAAGAACCAATACTCCTACCCCATCTGCTCCAACTTGATCTAAAAAGCCTTGATTACTTACAGCATGGCTTTGGATCATTGGAACATCAATGCCTAACTGTGAGTAGTTTTTCGCAATAATTCCGGCTCCTGGAGGGCGTGACCAAATAATGATGGCACCTGGATTTTTAGGCTTGATTTTAGTTAACTGGACAGTCATATCAGTAGCTTCAGCATCAAAGTCTTCTTTTGCTACAATATCAATACCATTTTCTTTTGCCATTCCTTCAAAAACGGGAAGTCCAGTCTGACCGAAACCATCTCTTGCATTGATCCAGGCAACACTATCAATATTGTTATCTTTTAAATAATTAATAACATTTTGAAGAACTGTTTTGTTGCTTTGAGGCGCTTGAACAGTGTATTCATTAAATTGATCATCATTCAGTACACCTAACGCAACGAGTGGAATTTTATTTTCTGCTGCCACACCCATAAGTGCCACACTCGTACTTGTTTGAGTTCCACCAACAACAGCCGCAACATTATGTTCTGATATCATTTTTTTCAAAAGTACAACTGCATTTGTGTCGTCTGTTTCATAATCCTCTATGATAAGCTCTACCTTTTTCCCATTAAAATCTTTGTCTTTAAGTTGTTTATTTAGTAATCTAGCAACGTCGGCTTCGGGTTTACCTAACGCAGATGCCGGACCAGTATCTGCAACGATGACACCGATTTTAATTGTAGCTGAAGATTCACCACTCGCCTTAGAATCGCCTCCACTGTTTTTTCCATCTGTTTGTTGTGAACCACCACTACATCCTGCAATAAGAAATACACTTAAACAAATGACAAGAAATGACCATACCCAAGATTTTTTCCTCATCGTAATTCGGCCCCCAATTTTTCTTTTAATTGTTCCTGAAGTGATATTTTTCTAATTTTTCCGCTGGCTGTCATTGGAAATTCATCCATGATCAGTAATTTATCCGGTACTTTATAGTCAGCGACTTTTGGCCTTACGAACTCCAAAAGTTCTTCGACACTTGGTGAGGTATTTGGCTTGATTTTTACGCAAGCACAAGAGATTTCACCTAAAACGGTGTCAGGCAGTCCAACTATTGCCACTTCCATAACATCCGGGTGTGTATAGAAAACTTCTTCTATTTCTCTTGGGTAGATATTATATCCACCTCGAATGATCATTTCTTTTTTACGGCCAACAATTCTTAGGTTTCCTTGCTCGTCTAATGTGCCTAGGTCACCGGAATAAAACCAGCCATCTTCATCTAGTGCTTCCCTCGTTTTTTCAGGCATATTGTAGTAGCCCTTCATGATTCCGAAACCACGACAGGCAATTTCTCCAACTTTATTAAGGCCAATATCTTCTTTAAATTCATTGACAATTTTTACTTCGGCACCTGGAAGTACCTTTCCAACTGTTTCGGCACGAATTTGGTCGTCATCATCAAAAGCTGTCATTGTAAGGGTTGGTGACGTCTCGCTTAATCCATAGCAAACGACGATATCACACCCCATATCTGTACGGATTCGCTTCACAATTTCAACTGGACATGGGGCCGCGGCGATGATGCCAGTTCGAAGGGAAGACAGGTCATAATTTTGGAATTCAGCATGATTCAGCTCTAAAATAAACATCGTTGGTACACCATGCTTAACCGTGATTCTTTCATTTTGTGTGGTTTCCAATGCTTCTTTGGCATTATATTTTTCTGCCAACACCATCCGAGCCCCTACAGCAATCGTACTTAGGATGCTTGGTACCATACCAAATACGTGAAAAAGTGGTACAGCTACATAAAAGACATCATCTTCGGTACACTTCATTTCTTCAGCAGTAATGATTGCGGTGTTTACGAAATTACTATGGGTAAGCATCGCCCCTTTTGGTGCACCTGTAGAACCTGAAGTATATAAGATACAGAAAATATCAATTTCAGAATCGATTGGGACAGGGGAGAATGGATGATTGTCAACTCTTTCAAGTAATTGTTCATAACTCATATGGCCATCTTTCAGGCACCGAACTGTTATAAGTCTTTCAAGATTTTCAACACGCTCAATTGCTACCGAGAATTGTTCATAATGCTTAACTCCACCAAATTCCTGGGTAAAAAAGGCAATTTTAGCTTCAGAATTACGTAAAATGTACTCAACTTCATCTTGTCGGTAACGAGTATTGAAAGGAACGATGACGCCTCCAAGATGAGAGACAGCCATATAAATGACGACAAATTCATTCCAATTTGGTAGACATACTGCAACTTTATCTCCCTTTGTTATGCCGATTTCTTGTAGTGAGGCTGCGAGATTAAGAGATTTATCCCATAATTCCTGATAGGACAGCCGTGTGTAACCATCGTATGAAACTTCGTGATGAGGATCCTTTTTGCAAACGCTTTCCAAAAGCTTTGAAATACTAAGTTTGCTTAATTTTTTTTTCAAGTAATTCACCCCAATAACTAAAATTTCCTTAATCAGTCAGGGCTGAAGCCCCGACTGATTAAATCTACAAGACTTCCCAAATCGCCGCGATTCCTTGACCTCCGCCTATACATAATGCAGATGCGCCGTATTTTTTATTCCTTCTCTTAAGCTCGTAAATGAGAGATAAACTGATTCTAGCACCACTTGCTCCGAGAGGGTGACCTAATGCTACCGCACCACCATTGACATTCCCAATACTAGGGTCAAAACCTAGTTCTTTTTGACAAGCAAGATATTGAGCAGCAAAGGCTTCATTGATTTCGATTAAATCTAAATCCTCTACTTTCAAATTGGCTCGCTCTAATGCCTGGCGAATGGCTGGGGCAGGTCCAATTCCCATGTACTTTGGATCAACGCCAACAATTCCCCATGAAACCAATCTTGCTAATGGTTTTAGATTTCTTTTTTGAGCATACTCACTAGAAGTAACAACCATGGTTGCCGCACCATCATTAATACCACTAGCATTACCAGCCGTAACTACACCATCTTCTTTAAATCTAGCTGGTAATCTATTTAAAACATCTACTGGGGTATCACGTGGATGTTCATCTTGATTAATTATTTTCTCGCTTTTTCTTACCTTCACGGTGATCGGTACAATTTCCTTTGCAAAAATCCCGTTTTCTTGTGCTGCTAATGCACGCTTGTGACTTTGTGAGGCGAACTCATCAATTTGTTCTCTTGATATCTCATATTTTTCTGCAAGGTTTTCGGCTGTAATCGCCATTGAGCATTTCCCATATGGGTCATAGAGAGCTTCCCACAAATAATCCTCCATCGGTGCTTTTCCAAGCGGTAAACCCCATCTAGCACCACGAACAACATGTGGTACCTGACTCATACTTTCTGTCCCGCCCGCAACACTAACATTAGATTCTCCTAGTTTAATAGATTGTGCGGCATTCACGATGGCCTGTAGGCCTGAACCACAAAGTCGATTTACGGTTAATCCAGGCACATGTTCAGGAATTCCTGATTTTAACCCGACATGCCTTGCCATATAGATCGCGTCAGTACTGGATTGAATCACATTTCCGATTACTACCTGATCCACTTCTTCCGGCTGGATAGATGACCTAAGCATTGCTTCCTTTGTTGTATGCACGGCAAGGTCTATTGCTGATACATCACGAAAAGATCCCCCGAATTCTGTAAAAGCAGTACGTGCACCATCAATGACAACAATTTCTTTACTCAATGTACTTCACCTTACCTTCCAACAAATTGTGGTTTTCTTTTTTCCACAAAAGACTTCATTCCTTCAACACGATCCTTACTTGCAAAAGCATTCCCAAAACAAGCCGTTTCAAGATCCAAGCCCGACTGTAAATCTACCTCTGTCCCACGGTTGATAGAGTTTTTTAACATTTTCATTGCAACCCGTGGCTTTTGTGCTAGTTTTTCAGCCCAAGCAATTGCTTCTTCAAGTACTTTATCCGATTCAACTACTTTATTGACCAATCCTACTTCCAATGCTTTTTCTGCATCAATCATTTCGCCAAAATAGAGTAATTCCTTTGCTTTAGCTTGACCGATTAAACGTGGAAGGCGCTGCGTCCCTCCACCACCAGGAATAATACCTAAATTGATTTCAGGTAATCCGAACTTTGTTGTTGGGGAGCCAATTCGAAAATCACATGCAATTGCTAACTCACACCCGCCACCTAGGGCAAGCCCGTTTACTGCGGCAATTACCGGCTTCGAGATGGATGCAATTTTGTCATAGGCAAGACGAGATATTCTCGACATTTCCATCATGTCAACACTATCTAGGTTGACCATTTCATTAATATCAGCACCTGCAGCAAAAGCGCGATCTCCTTTTCCAGTAATAATGATGGCGCGAACCTCTGTATCTTTTTCAAGTTCATCAAATAAAGTGAATAATTCTTTATATACTTGTGTACTTAACGGGTTATATGGAGGTCGATTTAAATAGACGATTCCGATATGTTGGTCATTTGTATGATATTGGATTGTATCCATTTTTTTATGCACAACCTTTCTCTTTTTTTAAGAATTGTAGTCGTACCAGCCTGCTCCTGCTTTCTTTCCAACACGGCCTGCGCGAACTAAATTACGTAGGGTGAGTGGTGCTGCAAATCGTTGATCTTTAAATTCCTCGTAAAAATAATCCATCACATGCAAGCCAATATCCACTCCTGCATAATCTTGTAGTGTGAATGGACCCATTGGATAGTTAAGCCCCAAGGTAACCGCTTTATCAATATCTTCTGGTGTAGCAACTCCTTCTTCTACTAAACGGATAGCCTCGATAAACTGAGGAATCATAATTCGATTTACAATAAATCCTGGTACGTCTTTCTTTACTTCAATTGGCTCTTTTTTCATTGCGATTGCCAACTCTTTGAATACGCTTACAGTTTCATCACTCGTTTTGTATCCCCTAATGACTTCTACTAATCTCATTACCTGTGGGGGGTTGAAAAAATGCATCCCCGCAACCTGTTCAGGTCTATTGGTTGCACTTGCAAGTACAGTAATCGACATTGATGAAGTATTGGATGCAATTAATGCACTCGGTTTTAATATTTCATCTAATTGCTGAAAAATTTCCTTTTTCGCATCTAAATCTTCAATGATTGCTTCGATGACAGCCTCACAATCTCCCACATCGGCCATGTTGGTTGTTAGTTTTATTCTTGAAAGAATCGCTGATTTTTCATCTTGGGTTAGTTTTCCTTTGCTAATTGATCTATCCATTAATTTTTCCATACGTGCTTGTGCATGATCTAGGAATCTTTGGTCGACGTCTACGAGTACGACATCAAATCCACATATTGCAGCTTGATGGGCAATTGCACCACCCATCGTTCCTGAACCAATAACACCAATTTGGTTAAGTTCCATGGTATAACCTCCATTATGTATATTTTTCATATAAAAATCATAATTTTTACAATTTTCATATTAATTATAGTGTTTTTATTGTAAAGTTTTTACCTGAAATTTGAGGAATCGAAAGACACCAATTTCGTAAATTTGAGGAAAGGAAGGCTTTTCTACGGCTCTTTTGATAAGGATGTTTTCGCAAACTTTCTTGTTTTTGACACAATTGATTTCCGCTGCATTTTGAAAATTCTCCCTTGAATTTGCACCGCACGAAGAAAATGAAAATTCATTTTCGAGGAGGTGGACGCTTTCCGCGGGCGTGGCTTGAGCCCCTCAGGCCTACACGATGTAGGTCACGAAGCCGTTGCCACAGGACGTGGCGCTTTTAGGCTTCGTTCTACTGGTCGCTCCTGTGGGGTCTCAAGTCTCACGCTTTTCCCGCTGGACTTTGAATTTCTTCCTTGAAATAACCCACGCACGAAGAAAATGCGAAAGCATTTTCGAGGAGTCGCCACCCTCCGCTTCAATCAATAGTTTTGTTTTATCCAATGGCAACAATCTTTTAGAAAAGAGCCTTTGATAATATTTACAAAATCAATTAATCGTTACTTGTTCAAGACTTTTATCATACATATACTAAAAATAAATAATAATTTTTTTACCCCGTATCTTTTCATACCCTTTTATTCGTTTATAAAGTAGAGACGCACTGAAGGAGTGATTGTTTTGCATAGTAAGCTTTGGAATGGATCAGAGGATATTAAAGAACATCAGGAATTTTTTACGGAGGAGCAGCTTCAAGAACTCTATCCGATGCTTCGACGATATTGCCAATTTATATCCCAAAACAGTTGGGATGGGGAAGATCTCGTGCAGGAATCCTTGATTAAGGCTTGGAAGCATTATAGGCACCACCCTACAATCTCTACAGCCTTATTGAATAAAATTGCCCGAAATGAATGGATAGACACGGTGCGAAAACGAAGCAAAGAGTCTCTTGATGATATTCCTGATGATGGATATGATGAGTCCGTACCAATTGAAGAGCGCTTTGAGGCTGTACAACAGCTTATTAATAAATTGACACCGAAGCAAGCTGTTATCTTTGTTTTAAAAGAAGGGTTTCAGTTTCAACTATCTGAAATAGCTGAACTATTAAATACAAATGAAACTGCCGTTAAAGCCGCGATTTATCGTGCAAAACAGAAAATGGAGAAGAAAGAAGAAATTCCACTTATCAAACAATATTGGACAGAGGAAGATCGAGAACAAATTCAAAAAGTACTGCATGAATCTTTAAACACTCAAGATCCATCCATATTAATCAGGACGTTACCTTCTATCCGTTCTTTATCGAAACATACAAATCCGACTTGTACTATGCAAAAATCACGTCTCTTCATATCTCCTTCAAGCGCTGTCTCTATGGCTGCATAATAAGATGCAAGCGAATAAGGAGGAAAACAATATGAGTACGATACCTTATGTAATTGAACAATCCAGTCGTGGGGAACGATCGTATGATATTTACTCGAGGTTATTAAAAGATCGCATTATTTTGATTGGCGATGAAATAAATGATGCTGTTGCTAATAGTATAGTTGCACAACTATTATTTTTAGCAGCGGATGATCCAGAAAAAGATATCTCTCTTTATATCAACAGTCCCGGAGGCTCAACATCTGCTGGTTTTGCCATTTTTGATACGATGCAATATATCAAACCAGATATTAGGACCATTTGTACGGGTATGGCTGCATCCTTTGGTGCCATGCTTTTGCTAGCCGGAACAAAAGGGAAAAGATTTGCGCTCCCAAATAGTGAAATCATGATCCATCAACCCTTAGGCGGGGTGCGCGGCCAGGCAACTGAGATTGAAATTTCCGCAAAACGAATCTTGAAGCTCAGAGAACATACCAATCAAATCATTGCGGAACGTACCGGTCAACCTGTTGAGAAAGTAGCAAAAGATACCGATCGAGACTATTATATGAGTGCAGAAGAAGCAAAGGAATACGGGATTATTGATGAAATAATTAAATAACCGTCTTTCTGTTTTCGCAACGGAAAGGAATGCAAGTAGCGAAAACCACCCCTTTTTACACGAATAAATTTTCCTTAAATAAATTAAAAAAGCGAATAACCATTTCAAATGGTTTTCGCTTTTCCCCTTAAAACTTAGTAATTATACTACTTTTTTCGTTTTTAGATTTAGTATGGTTGAACCTTGGAAACCCGATTAATATTGCAATAATCCCACATACGAATAGAGCGATTGGATAATAGGAATATGGAAGAATGCTAATTGGTGAAATGGATGCTAACCCTGATGCTACAAGCATTTGACCTCCATAGGGAACAAGTCCCTGCCAGCTACTAGAAAATATATCAAGGATACTTGCAGATTTTCGTGGATCAATTTGATATTCATCCGCAATATTCTTAGCTAACGGACCCGTAATAATAATAGAGATCGTGTTGTTTGCAGTAGCTAGATCTGTTGCACTAACCAAACCTGCAATTCCGAGCTCAGCACCTTTTTTCGTTTTAATTTTACTCGTTACAAAATTTAGAAGCCATTGTATACCACCATTATGCTGGATGATCCCAATCATCCCACCAATTAATACTGCAACAACCGCCAAATCCTCCATACCTATGATGCCTTGGGAAACAGCTTTAATAAACCCGGTCATTGTATACGAACCATCAATAGCACCTACGATTCCTGCAAAAATGGTCCCACCTAATAAGACAATTAGTACATTAACCCCTATTAATGCTGCTAGTAGGACGGCAACATATGGAACTACTTTAATAAAATCAAAGGAGTAATTTCCCAAAGCATCGGCATTGTTCCCAGAAGTAACGAACCAAAGAATAATAGCAGTAACGATAACTCCAGGTAAAACAATTAAAAAATTCGTTTTAAATTTGTCACTCATTTTCGTATGTTGAGTTCGAACAGCTGCAATTGTCGTATCGGAAATCATTGAGAGGTTGTCGCCAAACATTGCTCCACCTATCACTGTTCCCATCGCTAACGCCATTGGTATTCCTGTTTGCTCTGCAATACCAATCCCAATTGGAGCAAGCGCAGCAACCGTTCCCATTGATGTTCCCATTGATATGGAAATGAAACAACCCACTATAAATAGCCCAACCATTAATAAATTACTAGGTATGAAGGTTAATCCCATATTCACCGTAGACTCTACAGCCCCCATGCCTTTGGCAGTTTCAGCAAATGCCCCAGCTAAAATAAAGATAACCACCATTAGCATAATATTGGGGTGTCCAGCACCTTTCGTAAAAATATCAATTTTCGTTGATAATTTTTCATTCCTATTCATCACCAATGCAATAACAGAACTTATAATAATGGCAACATTTAATGGCATATTTGAAAAATCGCCGGAAATAACTCCTGTTCCAACAAACAATAAAACAAAAATGAGTAATGGAAACAAAGCAGAGAGGCTTCCTTTTTTAACATCCGTCAATTCTAACACTTCCTTTCATATATCAGTGCATCGTCATTCCACCCGTAACATTAATCCCTTGACCTGTCATATAATCCGAGTATGTTGAGGCTAGAAATACGACCACATTGGCGATATCTTGAGGTTCTGCCGTTCTGCCTAGCGGAACCTGAGAATAGTCCTCCTTCCTGATTAACTCGGCCGTAAGTCCTCTTAATTCACCGCCTATTACTCTTTCTTTATGCTTCATGGCGGTTTCTACAATACCAGGACAAACCGCGTTCACATTGATTCCATCCTGAGCCAATTCAATGGCCATTGTTTTGGTAAGACCTAGAACAGCATGTTTGGAAGCAACATAGCTACCCATTAAGCGGTACCCATTTTTACCCGCTTGCGAGGATATATTGATAATCTTTCCACCTTGCCCTTGTTCTTTCAGAGTTCTTGCTACAGCTTTACTAAACAGGTATACTCCTTTTGCGTTAACGTCCATCACTTGGTCCCAGTCTTCTTCTTTTATATCAATCGCATAATCCATTTTAGA
This sequence comes from Ferdinandcohnia sp. QZ13, assembly GCF_031324165.1. Lineage (NCBI taxonomy): Bacteria > Bacillati > Bacillota > Bacilli > Caryophanales > Bacillaceae > Ferdinandcohnia > Ferdinandcohnia sp. QZ13. The sequence continues at coordinate 1,511,854 of NZ_JAVIVW010000001.1, forward strand.
AATTCCTGCGTTATTCACTAAAATATCTAAGCGTCCAAAATGCTTTGCTACCTCTTGAACCGCTTTTTCAACCTGTTCACTTTTTGTAACGTCTGCCTGAAAGTAAACTATCTGATCATTGGGATTTTCCGAGTTGATTTCCCTATCCACTACAGCTACTTTTGCTCCACAGTCCAAAAAAGCGTCCACAATTGCCTTTCCGATTCCTTGAGCACCACCAGTTACAATCGCTACTTTTCCTGTTAAATCCATACAATACATTCTGTATTCCCCCATACTTGCATCTAAAAGTATTCCAATATAATTACTTGGTTTTATTCTCAAAAAGGGATGTAGGGACAGGTACACTGTCCCTACACCTTCAATCAATTGGTCGAGGATTCTTCGTTCCTTATCCCCAAATCTCTTTTGAAATGTCTACGATATACTTTAATTTTGCCCACTGCTCTTCTTCCGTTAAAATATTGCCATGGTGAGTGGATGCAAAACCACATTGTGGGCTGATACATAAGTTTTCAAGTGGTACAAATTGTGATGCTTCTTTTACGCGCGCGATGATATTTTCTTTCGATTCTAATTCTCCACGCTTTGATGTAAATACACCTAGAACCACGCGAGGACCATCATTTGGGATATACTCTAATGGAGTGAAGTCCCCAGAACGATCGTCATCGTACTCTAGGAAAAAGCCATCTACTTTTTCTTTCGCAAACAGAGTAGGAGCAATTTTTGCATAGCTACCTTCGAATGCCCAGTTAGAGCGGTAATTTCCACGACAAAGGTGAGTTGTAATTGTTAAATCTTCCGGCTTGCCTTCTAGTACGCCATTTGCTACTTTTAACGCTAATTCAATTAATTCTTCACGAGTAGAGCCACTATCATTAAAAGGAATTTCCGGTGCATTCAGGCCTGCTATGTACACATCATCTAGCTGTAGGTAACGGCAGCCAGCCTCGTAAAATGCTTTAATTGCATCACGATAAGTTTGAATAATATCATTTGCGTATTCTTCAAGGTTCGGATAGATTTCCTTGTTGCGAATCCCAGCGTTGAAAAGTTGATTTGGACTTGGAATCGTTTGTTTTGCAATCGCACGGTCACCCACGATTTCCTTGAATTCAATAAAGTCTTTCACATGTGGGTGGTCAGGGTTAAATGAAATTTTCCCGATCACACGCACGTCATAGGCTTCTGTTTCTTCCCCTTTGAATTTAAATCCATGTTCCGGAACATAGCCCTCTACTCCGTTTAAGTGCTCTAAGAAATCTGTATGCCAAAATCTGCGGCGATATTCCCCATCTGTAACGGCTTGTAAGCCAATTTCGATTTGTTTATCAACACTCTTTTTAATTTCTTCTGTTTCAATTTCATGAAGTTCCTGTGCTGTAATGGTTCCTACTTGAAAATCCTTTCTAGCCTGATGAATTCTTTCTGGACGTAATAAACTTCCTACATGATCTGCGCGGAATGGTGCTTTTACTAATGTTGTTGTCATTTTATTTTTCTCTCCTTTTATTAATCTGTCATTATCTTAGGGACGCGGGCAGTTTCCTTATTCAAAGAACCCTCTGTCCACCTATGGCAAAATAGCAAATGAACGTACCGGAAACCCAGTTCCTTTTTCCGGCTTAGGACAAATATTAAATATTACTGCCCCCTTTGCCGGTACCTTATCTAGGTTAGTTAATAATTCTATTTGAAATGTATCTTGCTCAAGAACATAATATTCACCAATTAGTGAACCATTTTTCCTATAATCAATAGCTGCATCTGTATCAAACGTTTCATGGCCAACAGCTTTGATATTTCTTTCTTCAAATAAAAACTTTAGTGCCTCTATTCCCCAACCTGGAGCGTGACTATTGCCATCAGAATCTTTATTTTCAAATGCCTCTTTGTTTGGCCAGCGCTTGCTCCAGTCCGTTCTCAATGCAACAAAGGTACCTGCTTCAATTTCCCCATGTTCTTCTTCAAACTTCAGGATGTCATCAACACTTAAATTAAAATCATGATTCTCTTCTGCTTCCTTTGACTTATCAATTACAACAAGGGGGAGAACAAGTTCCTTTAACTCTAATTCCTCTAAATAACGTTGATTAGGAACAAAATGAATGGGTGCATCAATATGCGTTCCGTACTGTCCTGGAAAAGTAAAACTTTGTGCAAAAAAGCCATCCTCATGTGTAAAAAGTGTTTTAAATTCAGCATCATTAAAAGCTGAGAAATGGGGAGAATCCGGACCAAACGTATGTGTGAGATCAACCCATTCTTTACTTTTTAGGATCTCAAATGCCTTTAATAATTCATTTTCAGTTCTTACCGTCGACATACAATCACCTCAATTTATAATGGATATGCAAAAACCCTCTTCTTGAAAATAAGAAGAGGGTTGAAAAGACAAATGAAAGTGCCGCTCTTCTTATCTTCAAGCTTCTTGCTACTGGAATTGGCACAGTACTTTACCTAGTCTGTTGCCGAGGCTTCAAAGGGCCAGTCCCTCCACCTCTCTGGATAAGAAAATTTCGAATATATTTAATTATGTATTAAACATTAGACCAAAAAAAGTTCATTGTCAACTACAATGTTTTTTATAAAGTTCTATGACCTTCTTAATCTCTTCCAATTAATCTCACTAATGAAAGTTGACCCCAATATTAAGACTCCACCCACCATTTGAACAAAGCCCATATTCTCATTCAAAATGATAGCCGCCATGATCACAGCGGAAATGGGATCAATATAACTCATTACCGCGATTGTTTGCCCCTTTAATTTTTTCAACACTGAAAAATATAAAAGGTACGCAACCCCAGTATGAATAATTCCTACAATCAGTAATAGACTAATAGATTGCAGTCCCAAACCGGAGTAATTCAAGTTTTGAGTTCCGAGGATATATGGAAACAATACAATTGAGGCAGTTAATAGCTGCATAATTGTCGTTTCAAAATCTGATAGATCTTTAATAAATTTATTCATGAGAATCACACTTGTGTAGAAAGCCGCAGCCAATAATCCATACATAATACCAACAGAATGGGTATAAGCCCCAACGGCCACTCCACCTCCAGGATTAACGACCAAAAGCAATCCCAAAAATGCGAGAATAATACTGAGTCCCTTCATCCATGTCCATTTTTCCTTCAGTAAAAAAGGTGCCAAAATCATCACAAACACCGGGGCAAAATAATAACTAAGAGTGGCGTTGGCAATCGTTGTATACCGATATGACTCAAATAAAAAAATCCAATTAAAGCCTAATGCTGCCCCCGATAAAAGGAGTAAGATTAGGTTCTTCTTTGACGTTTTGAATGAAAACTTCTGCTTGACTAGAAAACTAGCACCAATTAAAAATAAACTACCAAATGCTCCCCTGAACAAAGCAACTTCGCTAGAGGACAAATCAATATTCTTCACAAACAAACCAATGCTACCAAAAATCAGCATCACAATAATAAAAATAAACTTTGCCTTCATAATCCTTCTCCTAATAGGTCATGGGAACACCTTGTCCCAATAAAAATTCGGGACAAGGTACCTGTCCCTCCGTCCCATTTTAATGTAAAAAACAGAAGACCTCAATAACGAGGTCTTCTGTTTTCATCATGTTAGATTGCTTTTTTTACATTGTCAGCTTTTTTATCTTCTTTTCCTGTATCTAAGAAGTTTAATAGCTCCTCAACTTCAGGTGAAACGGTAACACCTCTACGTTTATTGATGTAACCTCCCGCAAAGAATACAATTGTTGTTACGATTAATGGGAAAGCAGTTTCCACATCCGTAGGGATAATGTCGGTTAATTGTGTGATAGCAAAACCAACGATACCCGCTACGATAGAATAAATGGCTACTTTTCCATTGCTGTATTTAAACTTAGAGAATAAACCAAATAGTAAAGGTACTGCCATTGGACCAACTAATGCTGAGAACCAAGTTATTACGAGACCAAGTACACCACCAAAATGTTGTTGGTTAATACCAACAATCATGGTAATAACGGTAAACATAATTGTTAAACCACGTGCAACCCAAAGAGACTTTTTATCTACATTTTCTTTCATTTCTTTAAATTTCTTATTTAGAACTGGTAAGATATCACGTTGAACAACTGCTGTTAAAGCGTTAATATCAGATACAGTCATACCCATTGTACTTGCAAACATAGATGCTAAAACTAATCCAACTAGACCAGCTGGCAAGAATGTTTGAGTTAACATTGGATATAATTGTTGAGCTGGATCACTTAAATCACTAAAAATTAATGGTGCTGCAACCATTGGTAAGAAAATTAACAATGGCCATACAAAGTATAGGACAGCTGAAAGTCTTGCTGCTTTCTTTGAATTTTCACCATCTGGTGTTGAGATAAATCTTGCTGCAAGGTTCCAGTTACCACCGTTGTAGTCAAAGAATTTAACGAATAAGAACAAGAATACCCATAGTGGAGTATAAGAACCATTAAATGGACTTGCATGACCATCTGGTAGTTCTCCCCACATTGTAAATACGGAGCCAAGTCCACCAAGTTGGCTGAAAACGCCCACAAAAATAACGATACCAGCGATTAACTGTACAAGGAATTGAACAAAGTCAGTAATTAAGTCGGCCCATAGTCCGCCAATTGTAACATAAATTAAAGAAACTGAACCTGATAAAAGAATACCTAACCAAATTGGAAGACCAGTAAAACCTGCCAATAAAATACCCATAGATGCCCATTTTGCACCAATATCAAGAAGCTTAATTAATACCCCAGTCCAAGCTGTTACTTGTTGAGCGGGTAATCCAAAACGAATAGCCATGTATTCAGTTGGTGATTGGATTCCTAATTTTTCACGAAGTCTAGGCCATCTTGGTGCGATAAATTTTGCCCCAACAATTAACCCAATTCCGATTGTAACTGCCCACCAGAAATAAATCGTAATCCCATATGAATAGGCAATTGCTGCATATGCTACGAACACTACCCCACTGTGACCAGATACGTGGTGAGAAACCCCAGAAAGCCACCAAGGAACCTTCCCTCCACCCACGAAGAAGTCACTTGAACTATTATTTGCTTTATAACTAAATATCCCGATTCCGATCATTACTAGGAAAAACGCACCTAAAACAATCCAATCTAATGTTGCCATAATTATCTCATCTCCTATTTCTACTAGACTTTAGGTCCAAATATTCTTAATGCATTTAAAGGTTTATTTCCTTCATTCCGAAGCGTAAAACCGCTTACTTTTGCAGGTATGAAAAATTGATCACCGATGTTTAATGCTTGATTAAATCCTTCTGAAACAATTGAACCGCTTCCAGAAAGAAGATAAAGACCAGAAAATACACCATCATTGGTTATATCGATTTCACTTTCGACTTCAACTAGTGTCATCTTAAAATAAGGTGTTTGTTGATAACCAATTAATTCAATTTCGCGGTTATTCCTGACTTCTGTTCTAACGAAAGGCTTCACATACCATTTTTCAAGAGTTTCCTCTCGTGTATAGGTATCATAATTGAAGCAATCAAACATTTTTTTAAAGCCAATGCCTTGATGACACATAAGATCATCAATTTCAAATCCTGATGGGGACACCTTTTCGATGCGAATTGTAAGATCAGTCGGCTCTTGAATTTCGACTAATAGACATCCTGAACCAATTGCATGTGGTGTACCACCTTCAATTAAAAATGTATCTCCGGGTTTGACATCGTATTTGTGCAGACAATTTAGCATTCCTTCTATATCCTGGTTTTCAAATAAGTTTTCCCAAAGCTCTCTTGTAACACCAGGTTTAAACCCAAGGTATACATATGGAGGTTCACCATTAATTTCTCTTCCTCCTAAGATGTGCCAGCACTCTGTTTTTCCATAAGCAGAATTAAATAATTCCTTTGCCATCTCCCGGTTCGGATGTACCTGAACCGTTAACCTTTCAGCAGAATCAATAATTTTTGCGAGAACTCCTGTATTGTTTCCGAATTTCTCAAAGTGACTTTTTCCCAAAAACTCGGCAGCGTTTTCATTAATGAGACTTTTTAAGGATACATCTATATCTGGAAGATCCACTTTGCTTAAGCCTTCATCAACGATATGTTCACGTCCGACATTTCTGGCAGAAACGATTGACATCAGCCATTCTTCGGGAAAGTGGTTATCATCTTGATCTGCAACCCCATGTAACTCTTCTATCAATTTCCCTCCCACATAAGTCCGCCATGCCCTAGCCGGTGCTAATTTCAAAGGAAAATCTTCGTTTAATGTTGGTAAAGACTTATTCATAAGCAATACCTTCTTTACTAAATTTACTTTTAAGAATTCTTATTTTTACTAGCTTGCAATCGTTAACATACTAGTATATTAGAATACTAGCATCATTAATTTTATTTTGCAATACCTTTTTTAAGCGATTTCAAAAATTATTTTATTATAACAAAATCAGAGTTAGCTTGTTAATTTTTGGAGATAATAAAGCTGAATAGTATAAGGAGGGCCACAATGATTTACATCTATAATGATTATGCTGGGACACATAGTACTGCATTAGCGGCAGCCTATCATTTAAATAAGCTACCTACAGACCGGAAGCTAACAAAAGATGAAATTTTGCATGTAGATTATTTTAATAAACTAACCCAGAAGGATTTCGGGAAATTTTTCCTTCACGGCATTGATGAGGATGGTCATCCCGTCTATTCAATTGGTCGTAAAAGGAGTAAATTTTTCGTACCCGCTCTTAAACAATTAAGTGCAATCCTTCAAGAAAGATACGGACAAAAAGAAAAAATCATTTTTTCGAATACATCCCCAACGGTTCCGCTTGCCATGACAATGGGTGGATTTTTCTCTAGAGGGATTCATATTGATTTTATCGGTGTCCCTCTTCTTGTGATAGGCGCAAAGCAAGCTTGTGGTACGATCCAGAATTTAGTTGAATATACAAAGCAAACTGCAAAGTCCTCTAGTGAGGATATTTTGATATTGGATAATAAAAATTTCAAATAAAAACACTCACAAAGCTTTAGTTAAAAAACTTTGTGAGTGTTCTACTTTCATTAATGTTCAAGCTCTCGAACCGTTCCTTCTTGTTTGCCTTCGAGCATCATCGTTTTCAAATCATGTCCAGATGGATTTTGGAATAAGCGAAGCCCGAATTCCTGCGCAACCGCAAAAAGATGGTCAAAAATATCAGCCTGATTGGTTTCATACACGGCCCATCTTACGTCGTTTGTAAATGCATATATTTCAAGTGGCAACCCGTGCTCTGTTGGGGCTAGTTGCCTAACCATCAATGTCATTTCCTGATTTATTCCATGATGCTGTTTAAGGTAATTGCCTACATAGGCTCGAAATACTCCGATATTTGTAAGAGCTCTTCCATTAACCGGATTGTTCCGGTTAATTTCATGCTTGATATTGTATTCCTCAATTTCGTGTTCCCTGTTCGTGATGTAATCAGAAAGTAGTTGGATTTGTTTAAATTTCTCAATCATTTCTTCCGTACAAAATGAAATACTAGCTGTGTCGATAAATAAGGAGCGCTTTATTCTTCGCCCTCCTGAGGACTGCATTCCTCTCCAATTGATAAATGAATCGGAAATCATGGCATAGCTTGGAATTGTCGTTATCGTTTTATCAAAATTTTGCACTTTAACTGTGACTAATGAGATATCAATTACATCCCCATCTGCCCCATATTTAGGCATTTCAATCCAGTCACCAACTCGAACCATATCATTGGATGTCAACTGTACACCTGCAACAAGACCCAATAAGGAATCTTTAAATATCAACATAAGAACAGCCGATAAAGCACCAATTCCACTTAACAAAAGAAGTGGACTCTTCCCCATTAGATTCGCGATAATCAAAATAATCCCAAAGGTGATGACAATAATTTTAACTACCTGAATATATCCTTTTATCGGGCGAGTCTTCGACACCTCATAGGTTTGATACATATCATTAATGGCATTTAATATGCTACTAAGAACCATTAATCCAACGATGATGATATATGTATTGGCACCCATTTGAATCAAATGCTCATAATTTGGAAAGGTTGTAGAAAAGCGGTGAATGATAATCGCCGGAACAATATGGGATAGTCTACGAAAAACCTTTCTCTCCAAAAGCATATTATCCCATTGATATTTGGTTTTGGATACGATTCGTGTGATGATATTAATGATCACTTTTTTTGTGATAAAATTGGCCACTATACAGATGAGCGCAATAAAAAGAATCATCAATACACCCGATAGATAATGCGCCCATGCTGGGTCCAATCCATAATCTATAAGTTGCCTATTAATAAACTTCATATTTCCCCTCCATGGTATGTTTTTTGGCTGTCTCCATACGCGTGTAGTGAGATATTTACTATTATAACAGATTGTTGTGGCGGTCTTCTTTACTAATATATTACGTTTGTCCAAAAAAATCGCGTATTAGTTTGGGGATTTACTTCGTTTCTCTTGGATTTGTATCTTCTCACGAATTTTTTCGTTATCTGCTACGGATTTGCGTCTTCATACGAATATTTGCGTCGTATCCAAAGGATTTGCATCTACACCTACAGTTATGCTTCGAAGTTAAAAAGAGACCTAACCACAGTAGTGATCAGGTCCAATTTGTTGGGAGAGTGGTATCTAGCCTTTATATACTCTCCTGTTTCAATCCATCTATGATATTTTCTTTTTTAATTTTTTGAATGGAATACAGCATAGCTGCACCCACAATCACAAAGATAATGATAACAACAAATAAGATGCTCACCCAAGGAAGATTAAATCCATATTCAAAGGTATTTCGAAGTGACCAATAGATTAGATACATAACTGCCAGACTAATCGGAAGTCCGTATAGTAAAGCCTTCACACCATAAAATATACTCTCATAATTGATCATTTTGTTGAACCCTTTTGGGGTCATCCCCACTGAACGCAGCATCGCAAATTCACGTTTACGAAGTGAGATGCTTGTTGAGATGGTATTAAAGATATTTGCAATCGAAATTAATGAAATCAAGGCGATAAACCCATACGTAAAGATTGATATCATGACAACCATTTGCTCTTGTTCTTGTCTTCTTTGATAGACGTTATACACATGTGTGCCGGAGTCTGTCATTTTATCCAGTTCTTCTTGTGTCGCCATTGGATTTGAGCTATTCATGTATAATTCAGCTTGGATTTCATTTTTTGTCGTCTCACTATCTGATACAATTTTAGTTAATACATCCTCTGAAACAATTATATCTAATCCACCTGGTCCACTCGAAGATATCCCCATCGGAAGCTGCGTAGTTAATGCACCAATTTCAATGGTATTTACATACTGTTCCTCATCATTTTCATAATTAAGCCTAACCAAATCAATTGTATTTCCAACCTTAGTCTCGATCGATTTCGTCTCAACAAATTTACCTGACTCGTAATCCTGGTAGGAAATATGATCAACAATGATGGCTGTAGGTGTTTCTGTATTTGCAAATTGTGATGAATCCGTCCCCACTTTAACAGCGTATTTCTCGAAACTTTCCTTATCTAGACCATGTAATCTTACATAATAGAAGTATTTACCATCCTTTAACATGGAAGGATCATTTTCGACTTGCTTTTTCAGTTCATGTGGAAGTTGATCCTCCTCTATCCATGCCATTAAACCTGCTGTTTGGACAATTGTTGATTCTGTTACATAGTCAAGATTTGTAAACTCCAGTAAATCATCTTTGTCCATTTGATCATTAATCACTTGAATATCAAAATTTATGTTCTCTTGGGATAGTTCAAGGGACTTTTTAAGATTCTCTGTAAAAAACGAAACTGTTAAAAAGAGGACAATACTTATCACGAGTGAGAAAACAGTAGCTTGGTATCTTTTTTTATTTCGTTTCAGGTTCTTTAAACCAATTTCAGCTTCTATTCCAAACAACTTGCGAACCATTTTTGAGGTCTTTACAGATTTTCGAGATAACTTGATATCCTGCGTTTGCCGAATGGCATCAATAGCTGATACTTTGGATGCCCTCTTTGCAGGTATATAGGTTGAAATAAAAATCGTAATAATTGAAATTAAACATGCCACTATGAGTGAGGCGGGTGTAACGATTACCTTTAGTTTTTCAGAGACATTAAGTGCACCTTCAAGATAAGAATTAATAAATGAGAAGGTTACTCCAATTCCAGCTAAGCCAGACAGGATACCTATTGGAATACTAATTGCACCAATCACTGCTCCTTCAAAAAAGACAGAGTTACGCTTTTGCTTTCTGGTTGCCCCTACACTTGATAGCATGCCTAAGTGTCTAGAACGTTCAGAAACACTAATTGCAAAAGCATTGTAGATTAACGCTACTGATCCAATAATAACAACTGCCATAATAATTCCTGCCAACGAAAATAAAGTCATTCGTAGATTATCATTATTTGTTACCCCATAAAAACGTAATAAATCATCATTATAAGAAACAGAGTTAATACCATTTTCTTTAGCAATGGTTTCGGAATGCTTGTATAATGAGCCTTTCACATCTTCTAACACAACAACTGCGTCTACTGTACGAGTTGAATTCAAAGCATTTTTGTCTACGTATTTAATAACGGTATATCCTGGGGACCATGCTTGCTCCCATGTTGGACGTTTGATCGTTCCTACAATCGTAAAGGTTTCTGTAGCCTGAATTTTTAGTTCCTCTGTGGTCCCATTTTCATCTGTTTGCAAGGGGTAATTCTGGCCAAGTGGATTCTCTTCCCCTGCTAGCATCCTTTTCCCGATATCTAATGTTAGCTTGTCACCAATGTTATACGCCACTTTCGCATTGTTAGCAATGTCTTCGGATATGACAATTTCATTTTCAGTGAATGGTAGTCGTCCCTCTGCTAACTCTATTGGAAATTGCTGAAAACCAGCTGAGTTGTATTCTTTAAAAAACAAATAGGGTTTCCCTTTATTTTCTGACCTTTCAAGCTTGGCATAGCCAAGATCATTTGAGAGAATCAACTTTTTGGTTTGATCATCATTTTCAATTGCCTGTATTTGTTCTTCATTAACGGCATTATATTTAACATGCCATTCTCCATTTGTAGCAATATGATCTCGAATCATTAAGTTTAAAAACGAAACTCCGAGTGTGGCAACCGCTGATATCATCGCTACTGAGATGATTACACCAATGATCGTAACTAGTGTTCTTCGTTTATTTTCTTTCAAATGACGAATCGTCAATTTGTTGATGATATTCATGGACGAATCACCTCATCCTTTGCAATCCTACCATCCTCAATTGATATAACGCGGTCGGCTTGAAGGGCGATTCGCTCATCATGTGTAATCACAAGTAGAGTTTGATTGTAGGTTTTATTGAACATTTTTAAAAGCTCAATGATTTCGCTACTATTCTTACTATCTAAATTACCAGTAGGTTCATCGGCTAGCATAATAGCTGGGTTACTAATTAGGGCACGACCAATTGAAACCCGTTGCTGTTGACCACCTGATAGCTGATTGGGAAGATGATTTAAACGATTCTCTAGTCCAAGTATTTTTACTACATCTGATAATTGCTTCGGATCCACTTTATGTTCATCCAGCAACATTGGCAGTGTGATGTTTTCTTCAACCGTTAAAATCGGGATTAAGTTATAAAACTGATAGATTAATCCGATTTGTCTTCTTCTAAAAATTGCTAATTGAGTTTCATTTAAGTCATAAATATCAGTGTTATCAATTAGAACCTTTCCACTAGTTGGACGATCCACTCCACCAAGCAGATGTAAAAGTGTTGATTTTCCTGAACCCGACGGTCCGATGATTGCCACAAATTCTCCCTTTTTCACTGTAAACGACACATTATCAAGGGCCTTAACCGCTGTTTCACCTTTTCCGTATACCTTAGACAGATTTTCGATTTGTAATATATTCATTTTGAAACCTCCATATTTTCGATCTTGGGTTCAGTATATCTGCCTAAGATGACTATTAAGTGACTCTAATGTGACTATTTATTCACTTTAGATAATCTGTTTATAAAATTTAATAAAAAACTGTGTCCCTTTTCCCTCTGCACTTTTCACTTCAATATCTCCTTGTTGATTTTTAATGATACTATAGGCCATCGCAAGCCCTATGCCCACACTGCCCTCACTTGCATTTTTCCCCTTATAAAAACGTTTAAAAATATAGGGGAGATCCTCTTTGGCAATCCCCTTCCCGTTATCCGAAACGATAATCTCGGTATACATCGCATTTTCTGAAAATGAGATCGAAATCTCTCCATTATTTTGTGTATGCTCAACACAGTTTTTTAAAATATTGATAAGTGCCTCTGCTGTCCAGTTAAAATCTCCCACAAGAGAAACCTCTTTTTCTCCATGCACTTTAAGGTTTTGCTGTTTAATATCGATTGGTACAAGAATAGGATGAATCGCCCGCTCAACCAATTCTGACACATATACAGTTTCTTTTTTAAACAGAACGGTACCTGCATCAATTTTCGAAAGCTTTAATAATGACGATACGAGCCACTCAATTCTTTCTAATTGAACACGAATGTTATTTGTAAATTCAGCACGCTTTGAATCGTCTAATTTTGCATCCCCTAATAAATCGGCCATAACCATCATCGAGGTTAGTGGTGTTTTTAATTGATGAGAGATATCCGAAATCGCATTCGTTAATTTAACCTTATCCTGCTGTAATAACGCACTATGCTCAGACAGCATTAATGTCACTTTATAGATTTCACTTTTTAAAATACTAAGTTCACCTTCATGGTTATCTCTTACATCTAAACTATAAGTCCCACTTGCAATTTTGCGTAAATAACCAGAGAGTTTTTCGATTTCACGATATCTCCATTTTGTAAACAGCATGCTACATCCTATTAATAGAAAGGATACGACAAAAACAAAGAATGCAACTTCTCCAGAAAACAGAAAATATGCTACTCCTATCGCAAGTAGCGAAACGATGATTTGCATAAACAGGTAGAATTGAACTTCTCGGTTACGCAGCATGTCACTCACCAACCTTATAGCCCATGCCACGTATCGTCTTAATGATTTTTGGGCTCTGTGGTTCTTCCTCAAGCTTCTCTCGTAATCTTTTGATATAAACGGTCAATGTATTATCATTCACGAAATCACCTGCTACATCCCATATCCGTTCAAGCAACTGTGTTCTCGTTAGAACTTGACCAATATGATTTGCAAAAATCAATAATAGCCGGTATTCCAACGAGGTTAGAATGACTTCCTCGCCATTTTTATATACCTTCCCTTCTAACGTGTTAATCCGTATCTTGTCGATATCAATGATGGTTTTTGGTTGAGTTGTTGTTTGCTTGTTATACCTACGAAGAACAGACTTAATCCGTGACAGAAGTTCACGAATCCGAAATGGCTTTGTAATATAATCATCGGCGCCCATATCCAGACCCATTACAACATTCACTTCATCATCAAGGGCCGTTAAGAAAATAACTGGTTTATCACTTTGCTTTTTAACTAACTCACATAATTCATAGCCGCTTCCGTCTGGCAATGATAAGTCAAAGAGGCAAAGGTCAATTCCATTTATTTTTTCCGCGATTACCTTCTTGGCATCCATCGCATGATGACAAACAACCGTCTCGTACCCATCCTGCTTTAACGAATAATCCAAGCCAGATGCTATGGTTTTATCATCTTCAACAAGTAATATTTTCATAGTGACTCAGGCAAAGGGACAGGTCCCTTGTCCCAACACCTCCCAGTGTTTTTATTAAAAACGTTACTAGAATATTTTAACAAAAACAAAAGCCCCTGGATATGTGGTAAGACATTTCCAGGGACTCAAATTTTACAGATAGATAAAATAAGCAATGAATGTAACAAATAAAACATACATAATCGGATGTACTTCTTTATGTCTTCCCAAAGCAAGCATCGTAACAGGATACATGATGAATCCTAGTGCAATCCCTGTTGCGACACTGAATGTTAATGGCATCATAATAATCGTTGTAAACGCCGGAATCGCAATATCGAGCTTCGTCCAATCGATATGTCGAACTTCCGCCACCATCATTGCACCCACGATAATGAGGGCCGGAGCTGTTATTTCAGACGTAACAACTGACAACAATGGCGAGAAAAAGAGAGCTAAAAAGAAAAACCCTGAGATGACAATCGACGAAAAACCAGTACGTGCACCTGCGGCAATACCTGCCGTTGATTCAATCAAGGATGCAGTTGGAGACGTCCCCAAAACAGAACCGATAACAGTAGCGGAAGCATCCGATAGTAAGGCAGGTCCCGCGTTTGGAATTTTATTGTCCTTTAAAATACCAGCCTGACTCGCAACAGCAATCAATGTACCTGCTGTATCGAAAAATCCAACAAATAAAAATGTAAAAATGACAATAATTAAATCGGGTGTAAATACATTTGGAAGCTGAGAAAAAACAACACCAAATGTTGGTTCAAGACTTGGTATGCTACCAATGATAGCTGTCGGCTTGTCAATGATCCCAAAGATCATCCCTACAATTGAAGAAACAACCATTCCGTAGAAAATTCCACCACGAATTCCTCTTACTAACATTACGGAGGTAATGATGAATCCGAATAAAGCAAGTACAGTTGCACCAGATGTGAAATCTCCGAGTGAAACAAATGTAGCTTCGTTCCCAACAATGATTTTTGCATTTTTTAATCCAATAAAAGCGACAAAGAACCCAATCCCACCCGCAATCGCATACTTCAAATCCTGTGGAATTACATTAATAATTTTTTCCCGCACTTTTAACACACTTAAAATCACAAATAAAATACCTGCGACGAAAACGCCTGTTAATGCTGTCTGCCACGGAATTCCCATCCCGATGACAACTGAATACGTAAAAAATGAATTGAGACCCATACTAGGAGCAATCCCAATTGGATAATTAGAAAGGATACCGATAAGCAATGAGCCAAGAATAATGGTTATTGCGGTTGCTGTAAAGACGGCACCTTTGTCCATCCCTGACTCACCTAGGACGATAGGATTGACCACAAGGATGTAGGCCATCGATAGAAATGTTGTGAGTCCACCAATAAATTCCTGTTTATATGTAGTTTGACGTGTACTGAAATCAAAATAATTTTTCATACTTCTATATTCCCCATTTTGATGTGAATTATTTTTATAAAAAATAAAGGCTCTTTTCTAAAAGATTGTTGTTATTAACCTAAAGTTTATTGGTGGAACTAGGGTGATTTCCGCTTCTGGCACTCGCTTTCCGCGGGCGATCCGCAAGCCTCCTCAGGCTTACACGATGTAGGTCACGAAGCCGTTGCCACAGGACGTGGCGCTCTTAGGCTTCGAACATTAATGCTTCACTGCGGGTTCTCGCTTGGCACGCTATTCCCGCAGGACGTTGACTTTGCTTCCTTGAAACTACACCGCACGAAGAAAATGCCTGCATTTTCGAGGATCTCACGCCATACGCTCCAATCACTAGAGGGAGCACTTATGTGTCTAATAATACTTATTAATGGCTATATCAATAACTACAAAATTTGCGAAAACAGCCAAAATAAAAAAGCCTTGATAGTTTAATCCTACCAAAGCACATACAAATGTAAGCCAAAAAGGACATTTTTATATCCTTATCGACCATTTGTAGTCAAGCTTTTTACGGTAGCTTGGTAGAAACAATCGGGCCATATCCCCGAATATATACAAATTACTATATTAATATAATTAAGAAAGTTTAACAGTGATATTCTATTGCGTCAAGCATTTTTAAGTTGTTCTATACATGATAGAACAGATGTGTTATAATAAGTATAGAACAGATTGGAGGGGTCAAAATTGATTATTCGAATTGAACCTGAATCCGAAATTCCCATTTACCAACAGATTACGAATCAAATCATCGAAGGTATCGCAAGAGGTTCCATTCAGAGAGGTGATTCCCTACCGTCCGTGAGAACTTTTGCTGCAGACCTTGGCATCAACATGCACACAGTCAACAAAAGTTATCACCAGTTAGAGAAAAAGGGAATCATACGAATCATGCCCAAGTCTGGTGCAGTGATCTCTTCCCCTCAAGATTTTAATGCATCTTCTTTTGAACGACTAAAAAGTGATTATAAATTACTCATCGCGGAATCACTTGTTGTCGGTATGTCTAATGAACAAATTCAAGAGTTAGTTTCTTCAATTATCCAGAGTTTTAAAAGTCCGATAAATAAGGAGGTTTAATTATGACTTTAGCTATCTTTCTTGTGATTGCGGTCATTCTTGCAGGAATTCAAACCGCTGTTCCTTTTATTGTGAAGCGCACGGTTATCTTTGGGGTTACGGTGCCAGAAAAACATATCAAAGATGAAAAACTTTCTTCTTATAAAAAGAAATATGCCCTATTGGTTTCCCTTTTATCAGTTGTAGCTTTGGCCAGTTATGTTGCATGGGTGCTTGGGAGCAGTCCTTCTGAGGAACATACGGTTCTGATCGGAACCATTATTCAATTTGCGATAATCCTGTTTAGTTTTACTCTCTATTTTTATTTTCATGGAAAAACACTTCAGTTAAAAAAGGAAAAGAAATGGGGAGAAAATGCGACGCAGGTACAAATCGCAGACTTGTCAGCTCGTGCTAGGGATGAAATGCTGCCATGGTATGTCTTTTTAGTACCAATGGTTATTACAGTTGGTTTGATTGGTTACACCATTGCACAATACGATCTTCTTCCAAACCAGATTCCTACTCACTGGGGAGTTAACGGGGAAGCTGATGCCTTTACAGAAAAAACACCAGTTTCAGCGATTTCATCACTACTCATGCTGTTAGTGATGCAGGCTATGTTCTTAACAATCATTGTAAGTACAAAAAAATCAGGCATTAAACTAAGTGCAACAGCAACCAACGCATCACGAGTTAGACAACTCACGTTACGTAAATATACAAGCTGGCTCATGTTCTTAACAACTATTTTATTAACAGGAATGTTTAGCTTCTTTCAATTAAGAACTATTCACCCTGATATCGTCGATGGGACAGTTGTTATGGCAGTTCCACTCATTTTTCTAATTGTAACTTTAGGCGCTACTATTGCTTTTGCGATAAAAGTGGGGCGTTCCGATAAAATAAACATTGGTGAGACGAATGCAGGAATTAGAGATTATGATGACGATGCACATTGGGTTGGCGGGCTCTTTTATGTCAACAGACAGGATCCATCCATCTTTGTTGAAAAACGCTTTGGCGTTGGGTGGACCATCAACTTCGGGAACCCAATCGGATATTTTATTATCTTAATCCCACTTGCACTCATCTTCCTGTTCAGTACTCTTTAAAACACGACAAGCTCGAGCTTGTCGTTTTTTTAGTTTGATGAAGGATTTAGTTTCATTT
Source organism: Ferdinandcohnia sp. QZ13 (assembly GCF_031324165.1). Taxonomy (NCBI): domain Bacteria; kingdom Bacillati; phylum Bacillota; class Bacilli; order Caryophanales; family Bacillaceae; genus Ferdinandcohnia; species Ferdinandcohnia sp. QZ13. The sequence continues at coordinate 1,529,231 of NZ_JAVIVW010000001.1, forward strand.
TTGTATCATAAGCGCTGAATAATTTACCGTAAAAATAAGCAAAACTGCCTTGTAAACCTGCTGCTAGATAAAAAGGTAAGGCTAACGCACCCAATCCAAAAAGGTATCCTGCTAGGTATGGACCTATAGACATGGGAAGACGCATTGAAAGAAGATGGATGCTTGATGCAAAGCCAATGCGGTGACCTCGAGTTAGGCTCACACTGAGTGCCTGCTGAGCTCCTTGCGACCCACGATTTAAAGCTGTGCGGAAGAGATAAAGTATTGATACTAACGCGTAGGAAGATAACAATGGCATTAATAGTAAAAGGAGACATGCAATGTAACGGACCATTACAATCGAATGAACGGTTCCATACTTGTGTGAAATTCTTGCCTGATAGATCGATGTCATCCCAGTTGCAAAAAAAGTAAGGGCTAACGTGCTGCCAATTTGGCCACTGCTCACTCCAAATTTCACAGAAAACCAATATGCCATCATTGGTCCTGTCAATCCAATCGCAATTCCATTTAAGACATTAATCCCAGCTAATTTTAAAATGGCCGTATTTTCTTCTTTTGTCATTTGTGTATCTTGGATGGTTTGTTTTGGGTTAGGTGCTTTTTTCTGCTGGACCCGCGTCTCACCTTTTGTCGTTAAAATAATCGAAGCCGTCACAAGTGAGAAGGCAAACGTAACATAAAAAGCAAGTTGGTAGGAAGAAGTTCCGGAACTAATGCTCATTGTGCCAACGAGCATCGCACCTGCCGCCATTCCGAAAAAACTAAGCGCATTGTTCAAGCTGTAGATTTTCCCACGCTCCGACGGTTTAATAAAGGCTGCCAGCCAAGCCTGTTCCGCCGGAGCAAACGGACTTGCAGAACCTGCATCAGCTTTTCCAAAACCAGAAAATGTAAGGGCGATGAATAATAGAATCGGGTTGGTTGTCGTGATTCCAATTAATGCACACGCGGCTGTTAATAGCTCCGAAAAAAGAACGAACGGTTTCCTGCCGATTCGGTCACTATAAATTCCGATGGGTGGTGCAAGGAAAACTCCAAGTAGCCCACCTGCCGCTAGCACAGCTCCGATTTGTATAGCGCTCCATCCTATGGTGTCAAGGTATAAAGCGAGAACTACAACCATCATGCCTTGTCCAATGCTTCGTATCGTGTTGACCAACATCAGCTTTTTAACCACTGGATGTATTTGAGTTTTGTTGTCTTCTTTGATAAGCATGTTTTCACCACTTTAAGTATGGGACTTGATAGTAAAAGCGTTCCAATTAGCGGTGGTAATTATTCACAGGGGATTTGGGGAGCATTTTTGAGTGAAGGACTTTTGAGGAGGGGCTGGTGTGTTTGGGACTTCATCAACACGATGAAGGACTTGACTGGTACTTGATGCGTTCGGGACTTCATCACATCGATGAAGAGGTTTTGGCCGGGAGCCACTGCTCGGTTTCCCCTTCATACCACCGATGATGACATGTTTACCTACTGCTATGATTCATTTCGGTTTTCATACCAACGATGAAGACATGTTTACCTACCGCTATGGTTCGTTTTGGTTTTCATACCCGCGATGATGACATGTTTGTCCACATCTACGATTCATTTCGGTCTTCATAAATCCGATGATGACATGTTTGCCTACACCTATGATTCATTTTGGTTTTCATACCACCGATGATGACATGTTTACCTACTCCTATGATTCATTTCGGTTTTCATACCAACGATGAAGACATGTTTACCTACCGCTATGGTTCGTTTTGGTTTTCATACCCGCGATGATGACATGTTTGTCCACATCTACGATTCATTTTGGTTTTCATACTACCGATGATGACATGTTTGCCTACACCTATGATTCATTTTGGTCGTCATACCCCCGATGATGTCATTTTTATCAACTCCTATGATTCATTTTGGTCGTCATACCACCGATGATGACATGTTTGTCCACATCTACGATTCATTTCGGTCTTCATAAACCCGATGAAGACATGTTCCCCTACACCTATGATTCATTTTGGTGTTCATACCACCGATGAAGACATGTTCCCCTACACCTATGATTCATTTTGGTGTTCATACCACCGATGATAACATTTTTACCTACACCTATGATTCAATTCGGTCTTCAAACCCCAAACACACACTTAATAAAAAAAGATACTAAAGGCAATTTTTAAAATTACCCCTAGCATCTTCCTCAGAACTTCATTTTCCGATAAATCAGTGGTTCCCGTTCCTCTACCGTTTTACGATTCGCCGCCTGTACTGCTTTTTCAACGATATGATGATCTGGTGCCAAATGACAGACAGGGTCTGTTGCTTCCGCGTCCCCAGTCAGAGCAAACGCCTGGCAGCGACACCCGCCGCCGTCTTGGTGCAACAAATCACATGACAGACATGTTTCTGGCAACCATACATCCCCACGAAATCGATTAAACGAGTCCGATTCATACCAAATATCATTCAACGATTGCTCACGTACATTTTCAAAAGAGATACCTTCAATCATCCCAGCCGTTGGGCATGGCAACACATCCCCATTCGGGGCGACAGTAAGAGCAATGGCTCCCCAACCGCCCATACATGGCTTGGGCGTAGACTCATAATAATCAGGTATAACCCAAATGATTTCCATTTCTTTGCCGAGGCGCTCCCTTGCAACCTCGTAAGCCTCACTTGCCCGCTCTATCTGCTCTTTACTTGGCAGGAGCCGCTCTCTGTTAAGCAATGCCCAATTATAAAACTGGGTATTTGCTAATTCCAGACGTTCTGCTCCCACTTCGTGAGCAAACGTAATGATTTCTTCCAATGTATCAATATTTAACCGGTGCAACACAACATTCAATGATAAATGCATCCCCGTACGTTTTACAGCTTCAACGGCCTTTCGTTTCTTTTCAAACGCCTTAAAGCCGCCAATTTGATCGGATATCTCCTCCGCCCCTGCTTGAAAGCTGATCTGAACATTGGCTAATCCGGCTTCCTTCAGCATCATAGCTTTTTCCTCAGTCAATCCAATCCCACTTGTAATCAGATTTGTGTACATTTCTAATGAATTTGCATGTTCGATCAACTCATCTAAATCGTGCAACAAAAGCGGCTCACCGCCCGAAAAATGAACCTCAACCACACCTAGTTCTGCCGCTTCCGATAACACCCGACACCAATCATTCGTGGATAATTCCATTTCTTTCAATGTCATTTCAATAGGGTTGGAGCAATATGGACAATGCAATGGACAACGATGCGTAAGCTCTGCTAGTAACGAAAATGGGGGCTGTACTCTATGTTTCTTTGACTCTAGCATCTTGCATCACCACCCATCCTTCGTCCACCATTTTTAAAATAAACTTCGTGATATCTGCCTTCATAATTTCAAAATCCGGCAATTTCTCTGACTCTAGTGAACTTCTCATTTTTTCGGTGATGGTGTGAATGGATTCATTTCCGTCACAAAAAGCAAGAATAGATGCGGCAGTTTCATTCAAAACCACCACCTTTTCTGGTAACAAAAGGAGATGCTTTTCTCTCACCTTATCAAATTTGAGTCGCCCCTTTTGTGCGAGTTTTGGAAATCCACTAGTCAAAATCCCCACCACCAATCCTTTTGATCTTAATTAGGGAACGCTTTTTCGATCGCATCAAGCTGAGCCCAGAGTACATCACATTTAAACTGTAATGCCTCCACGGCAAGCTGTTGTTCCCTTAATGTCTCGCAATGATCCAGTACGACATGTAAAGCAAATTTCGTATCACGCGGTGCTTGTGTTAATCGATTTCTGAAATACCCGAGTCCGGAATGGTCAATCCACGGATACAGCCGTTCAAGGATTTTAATCCGCTCCGAAATCAATATCGGGGAGAACAGTTCTGTCAAAGAAGAAGCAACAGCCTCGAGCCACGGTTTTTCCTTCGCAAAGTTCACATAGGCATCTACTGAAAAACGAACAGCTGGAACCACATGTTCTTCACTCAATACCTCTTCGCGCGATAGCCCAACAACTTCTCCGAGCCTTAGCCATGCCTCAATTCCGCCCTCTTGCTCATCGTTCCCGTCATGGTCAATAATGCGCTGAATCCATTCTCGTCTGAACTCTCTTGTCGGAAGTTTGGATAAAATAACCGCATCCTTGATTGGGACCGACTTTTGATAGTAATACCGATTGGCTACCCAGCCTCGGATTTGCTCCCGACTTAATGTTCCTTCATGCATCGCCACATGAAAGGGATGTTTGTCATGATAAGAAGAGCGCCCAACAGCTATTAATCTTTCTTTAAATTCCTCACGAGACCATGGTTTTCCAGCTTCATGAGATACTCTCGCTATCCCTCCTTGTTGCGGCATACTCAAACCTCCAATTCCATACCTTCATAGGCAATCTCAATACCATGTTGTTTTAAGATTTCTGCTTCCTTTGAACCTTTTTTCAAGATCGGATTACTATTGTTTATATGGATTAAAATTTTTCGTTCCGCTGAAAAAGAGGCTAATTTCTCAACAATGCCTGACGGACCACTGACTGGCAGGTGCCCCATATCTCTTGCATTTCGCTTCGTCGCTCCTAATGAAACCAATTCATCCTCTGACCAAAACGTGCCGTCTACTAATAAAATATCTGCTTTATGTAAAGCAGACTCAATTTCCGGGGTCATCGTATCCAATGTCGGAAAATAAGCCACACATTTTCCAGACCTTTCATTTTGTAAAAGTAAACCAACCTCCCAAATCTCTTCATGACCATCATGATTTGATTGGGCATAGAGTGGTGGCTTCGTAGAAACAGGAATGGTTTCAATGAGGACACTTTCACCAATTCGTTCCTTACCTTCTGGAGTAAGTAACTGCCATTCCCATGAACAATAGTTTTTCAGCATGGGGATAACCGGAAATGAGGAGTTTAAACATTTTCTCACTGTTTCCGTCCCAAAAATCGTTAAATGGGAACCTTCCCTTAACGACAATAAACCGATTGAGTGATCAAGCTCTGCATCGGTTAAAATCACACCAGCAAGTGGTGTTTCTCTAATTCCAGGACCCGCATGAAGGGCAGTGAAGGTTTCAATCTGTCTACTTACATCCGGGCCCGCATTGATAAGATACCAGTCCCTTTCATTCGCAGTTATGGCAAGGGAAGATTGTAACATCGGTTTTAATGCAGCATCCCCTGCTCGAACACCGCAGCAATTGGGACATGCACAATTCCATTGTGGAAAACCTCCACCCGCTGCTACTCCTAAGACCCTGATTCGAATTTTGCTTCCATCCCTTCTATTCAACTTAATTGAACATACCTATTCGCGGATATAAGAATACATGGTTACCTCCGCAGCGGTATTTATCACTTCATACTCAGGAATGATCCACACGCTCTTCACCCCCTTTAGTAACATTGGAAAATTTTTTATGCCCTTTCAAGCTATTCTTATGTTGATAAGCCTCGCAAAATAACCATGAATTTCGACAGAAAGTTGTCCAATTTGGCAAAATAAAAAACAATGCCCATAAAAATGATCGAGCATTGTTTAATGTCCTAAACTCGTTCCAGAACGAAACAAGTCCTTTTTCTGCCATCCTCCCCATTTATAATAAGAAAAGGCAAAGATGCTACTGATGATAAAACTAATTCCGATTCCTAGTGCAATTCCGTTCTGACCAATTAAACTCGAGCAGAAGTAGGTAAGAGGATACCGAAGTAGCCAAAAAGATAGGATATTCAGGACCAATACTTGATACATGGCACCTGCTCCTCTTACGATTCCATTCAAGATAAAATTAATGCCGATGAATGGATAAAAGAACGCGACCATTTTTAAATAATCTGCACCAAAGGTGACCGCTTCTTTTTCCTGAATAAACATTTTCGTAAATCCTTCGGCAAACAAAAATACAATGGATGCAATTGACAGCATGATGACAACATTAAAAATAGTACCGTACATCGCAATCTGATGAACCCGCTCCCATTGGTTGGCTCCAATATTTTGACCTGCCATACTATTCACAGCCGTGCCTAGTGCCATCGCAGGAATGGTTATTAAACTATCAATTCGTTGTGAAGCACCAAAGCCCGCTACAACAGCGCCATCAAATGAATTAACCACCGATAAAATCGCCGTAACCCCTGCGAAAATCACCATCATTTGCAGCCCGGCAGGAATTCCTAATTTTAAAATTAACCAAATATCCTCTTTGCTTGGTAAATAGGGAATTGAATATGGAACAAGCTTACGTCGAAATGTATATGCCAATGCAAATAAAAATGAAATACCTTGTGCTAACACAGTTGCCCATGCGGCTCCATGAATACCCCACTCTAAAATAGAAATGAATATTGGGTCCAAAATGGCATTCAACACAACGGCTATAAACACAAATCGCAATGGCGTTTTACTATCGCCTAATGCCCTAAGCACAGTACCGATAAAGTTATATCCCATGATAAATAAAATGCCGATGAAATTTATTTCTAAATAAGCTTCTGCCTCATTCAACATTTCTACAGGTGTATTCAAAAAGAGTAATAGTGGCTTTGCAAAAAAGTAACCAAACAAACCGACCAAAATGGAAAGCACAGATAATAACACGACAAAGGCATTCACATATCTTTTTAATCCTGCTTCATCATGCATCCCTTTTTGTTGGGAAAGAATCGTCAATGTGGCGTTGTTAATTCCAATGATGAACGCCAATACCGTGACCACAACTGTCGAAGAAATTGTAACCGCCCCGAGAGCATTTGCACCTAGTAAATTTCCTACCCACAAACTATCAATAAATTGATAGGATACTTGAAGTAGATTGGTTAACATAATTGGACCTGCAAAGATTATCAATTGTTTTCGGATTGACCCTTGCGTGAAATCCTGTTGTGTCAAAACAGAAACACTCCTTATTTTTTCCATTCTTATGCTTTTTAGGATATCATACCTTTTTTAAGCTGTCTGATTTCCTTTACCCCCGGAGTTCTTCAAAACAAAAAAAACAATAAAGGAGTTTTCCTCTATTGTTTTTCCTAGAATTGATTAACTGGTGGAACGAAATATAAAAATGTCAAACATACTTCTTCATCTCAATTGCACGGCCTGGTCGACATGGTGTAAGATCCAGATCAATCTCTTCATCCTGAATCAACGAGGCTGCCAAACGACCAACATATGGCCCCATTGTAAGCCCGGATGGCCCTAATCCAGTAGCAAGTAAAACTCCTTCGAGAGTATCTACCGTTCCTAGAATTGGCAATATATCTGGTGCCATTGGGCGAAATCCGATTCGAACCTCTTCCAAAGTTCCTTCTTCTAGACCGGGTGCAACTTCCAGAGCTTCCGTAAGTACCTCATTTACCCCACCGGCAGTTAATCGATAATCAAAACCTGACCCAGTTTCTCTAGTCGCCCCTGCTACAATTTTACCTTCATCAAATGGGACAATATAATGAGTGGATTGTGGTATAATAATTGGCCAATCAGAAGTGTCCTGTTCAGATAATTTTATGTGAGCAATCTGACCACGCTGTGGATTTACGTTTAAATAGATACCAAACGGCTCCAATAATTTTGGAGCCCATGCCCCTGTAGTAATGAGGACTCTGTCTGCCAAAATCGTTTTATTATCGACCGTAACACCTATGACCTTCCTGTTCTCATGAACTAATTCTGCCTCACCTTCCACAAACTCAGCACCGTTACGTACTGCTGCACGTTTTAGAGCATCACGTAGTAAAGAGCCATCGACCCTTGCCCCTCCTGAAACATACAAAGCTTCCAAGTTTTTGTTAAGTGGTGGAAAGAACTCTCGAGCCTGTTCTCCATTGAGACGAAGAATATCTCCTATTTCAGGTGCATCAACCCGTTTGTTTTTCACTCTCTCTTCAATTTCATCCAACTTAACAGGATCCGAGGATACACATAATGCCCCTACTTTTTTATAGCCAACTTCATTTTCGTCTTCTTCTTGCAAGGCAGAGATTAAAGTTTGGTAGAAACCAAAACTATTCTTAGCAAGGCTATACCAAGTCTCATTTTCAATCTCTTTCATCCAGGGACAGACAATCCCCGCTCCAGCAGAAGTTGCCTTTCCTTCTTGCTTTTTATCAATCATGATGACATCTAGATTATTTTTGGCCAAGTGATAGGCTGCGCTTGCACCAACTATTCCTGTTCCTACTACAATAACTTTCATTTACTCACTCCCTCAACCTAATTAATACTATGAAAAAATATTTTAATTACTGTCTGAATTGAAAAAGGAAATAGAGTAGTAACTCAACTCTATTCCCTTTTTAGACTTTAGGATTCGTTCAACACATATTAAGTTACAGGTATTTTAAGAAAACGATCGTAACGTAATGGATCTATTGGAATGATTGTATCCTCTTTTTCCAAAATTAACTCCTCTACCAACTTTCCAGTGACGGTGGCTAAACTGATCCCATCCCCTTCATGTCCCGCAGCAATAAAAAAACCAGGTACTTTTTCAACTGCTGAGATAATTGGTAAATGGTCTTCTGTCCAAGGTCTAAAACCAGTATATGTTCGAATCATTTTAAAATCGTTTATTTTCGGGAAAAATCGGAGCGCTCTCTTGGCCATGGTTTCCACAACATGAATATCAACACTGCCATCATACCCCACAAATTGACGACTACTACCAAGTAAGAAGTTTTGACTTTCAGTTGGTTCTAACACTAATGCGACTCCATGTTCCTTTGTTTGTGGGTCTACTTGGCGTTCACGTCCAAATTTATTCATTAGATAGCCGAACTCCATCACATTTCTCATCATAATTGGTTGCTGCCTAGCTCCTACTAGAATATGTCCTTTTCTTGGAATAATCGGAATCTCAATATCTAGCATTTTACCGATAAAAGGAGCCCATACACCAGCAGCATTTACTACTTTTTTTGCGACAATTGTTCCGTTCGTTGTTTCGATCTTAAAATCTTCTTGTTTTGAAATAGCCTTAACTTCTGAATGCGTGCGCAATTTCAGTCCAAATTGCTTAGCTTTTTCAATTAAGGAATAGCAAAATAAATATGGGTTAATCAGTGAATCGGTTTCGCATTCCAATCCTCCTGGAATATCATCAGCAAAAAAAGGGGATTCGTGCCGTATATCAGACGAATCTAGAACATTAAACTTCAATCCCGCTTTTCGTTGTGTTTCTACCCATTTCTTTGCAGCTTCCATTTCTTCTTCATTATCACAAACGAGTATACTTCCAAGTGCACGGAATTCAAATGGTATATCGAGATCCCTATTCAGATCAACAATTAGCTCCTGACTCACCCATGACATTTGGCTATCAAAACCCGGATCCTTATCAACGATTGTGACATTTCCATCACACCTAGAAGATGTGCCACTTACGAGATCCCCTTTTTCGATTAAGGTACAATCTATTCCAGCTTTTGAAACATAATACGCAATCGCGCAACCAACAATTCCGCCACCGATTATGGCTACCTCTGTACGATTACTCATATTCATATCTAGGATCCCTCCTGTAGTTATTCACCCAAGACAAACACCCTGGACAAAGTTTACATTACCTGCTCGTAGTCCTGAAAAGCTCTTTCTATTTTAGCTCGTCCCTCATTGATTCCTGGATGGAATTGAATAGCTGCATCTCTCCGAGTCGATTTTACCTTGTCCATTGCTTGGACCACTTTATCGCTTATGTCGGCAACGTCCTTCAATTTTCGCTTCGCGATAGAGAGTCCCGCGAGTGCACCTTGTGCTGCAGCAACTTTTGCACCTTCGATTCCTGTAATATTTCCAGCGACAAATAATCCTTCAATCGGAGTTTCCATTTGTTCATTATGAACAGGAACATGTCCACCAAGTTCTTCAATATATTGGAATGGGCAACCGATGACAGAAGCAAGTTCTGCAAGTGGATAAAGTCCACCAGCAATACAAACAAAATCAACATCAATGGTTTCTTCACTGCCTTGTATGCGATCCCCATGTGGTGTAAGATTGCATATCGTTACGGATTCCACTTGGTCAGTACCATTTATTTGAACGATTGCTTTACGTATGTGAATGGGCATTCCCCACATCTTCATACCATGTCTTGGATAAAATTTCACAGCTATATCGCGTACCCAAGCAGCTTTTGCAAATTTACTTCCAAAGCGAAGAAAGGCAGAAGGAGCAAGATGTGCTACACGGATTAATCCATCCATTACATGTTTCGGATTTCCAGCTTGCTTCGTAACCGAATTTACAGCGGGTAATACCATACTATGAAGATCAATTCCTGCTAATTGAAGTTCTCGTGCGATGGCTACTGACAAAACATTAATCCCCGCGATAATCCCTTTCTTTCCCACACGAACCCGCTGTACATTTGTCATAACTTGTGCTGCACCGATTGACATAACACCAGGTAGAGTCCACCCTGGTATTGGAGCAGGTGTTTCTGCGGCACCAGTTGCAAGTAGAAGGTTTGCTGCAATAAATCTACCTTTGTTTGTATGTACACAAAAGCCATTACTTATTTTTTCAATATGGTGAACGGAAATGCTACATCTAATATCAGTTCCCAATTCAGTAGCCCTTTGTAGCATTTTTTTTGCCTCTTCCAGTCCATTCCACCATTCTCCATTGGACTCTTGATAAAGTTGGCCAAGTAATCTGCCACCTGGTTTTGGGTATTCATCAATTACTAGAACGTGTAAATCCCATTCACGGCATGCGATAGCTGCTGACAAGCCTGCCGGACCCGCACCAATGACAATAGCATCATACATGTGTACCTTCCTCCTTATGACTTTGGCATTTTGTAGTGAACTCTGCATATGTTCGAGGCAATTCGTCTACACTTGTTGTTTTCGAAAATGGGAGCGGTTGTATTTTTCCGCTTTCGATAATCATATCTTCCTTTAACTCCGTCAAGCATGCGCGCACCCCTGACATTTCATTAACAGTCATACGACATTCAAAGCAATGGCCGATATTACAATAAATCCCACGTGGTGCCCCACTTTGTTCATGCACACGCAGAAGACGAATACCGTTCGCAAGAAGTGCCGATGCGATCGTATCTCCTTCATATCCTTGGAGAACTTTTTGATCATATGTAAAAGTGATTGGTTTTTTGTTTTCTAAATTACCTAAAACGGGATGCTCTATGATACGGTTTTGATTCATGATTGACCTCCTAATGCTGAAAGAGATACTGGTCGGACTGGTGGTTTAATATTTAATGGAATTTCATTACCAGGCTTTTCCCCTTTTATCTCATGTAAAACGGCATCGACTGCAGTTCGGCATACGCGACCACCGCAATACCCCATTCCGGCTCTCGTACGCAGTTTCACTTCACGGGCAGAGCATTCATACTTCATAACTGTATTGTTGATATCTTCTAAAGTCACTTCTTCACACCTGCAAATAATCAGGTTATTCATTGGCTTGAAATCCTCCTTTTTCCCAGTAGTGGTATGTTAGAAAATCATCTAGGGTTCGTTATCCAAATCCATAATCCCCTATAAAATAATCCGTAAAACAAGAATAAGCAGAAGAAAGGTAAGCGCTTTCTTCTACTCTATCATACTATGATTTAATTAAAATTAAACCCCTATATTTTTATGATCTTGATTGTCCCCAGCTAACGATAGGGATTTAATTGGTTCTCCGTCACTCCCCACATAAGTCCTACCCCAACCAGTTATTACAGAGAAGAACATAACAGCCAACAAAGCCCAACAATATATAATCCAAATCCCTAGTTGTCCGGTCGATAAGACAGGGACGATATCACCATAAACACTGTTAGCTTCAGCCGTTAATGAGACAACTAAAAATAAAGCAGGTGACCAAGGTAAAACAAAGCACAACGTATTTGCAAAAGCGTCTAGTATATTGGCAATTCGATATTTATGAATCTTATATTTATCTCCAATAGGCTTTGCGTAGGAAATTCCGATTGCAAGTATTGGCGGCGCATTAAGGCCCATCACAGAAGTCAAACCTAATGTAAGTCCTGCAATCGAAGCCTCCGCTCCCCTAACAGTGGATATAAACCTTTCTGCAATACTCATTAATGCTTTATCACCATTTCCTACTCTCATAATATTGACACATGCCATGATTAATAAAGCAAAAATACATATATCAACCATCCCGCCGATTCCATTTACAAACACTCCTTGTGCAGCCCCATCCTCAATATATATTAAATTTGAAAAGCTATTTAAATTAAATAGTTGGGCAATAATAATTCCCACAACCGTTCCAATTGTCGTTGCACTAATTAAATGCGCACCTTTAACTGCAAAGATAATGGTTATGATGGCAGGAATAAGCATCACTAAACCAATTGGGTTCATATGTTGACTTAATTGCTCGTAGGGGAGTGTTTCCTGTGCTGAACCACCTCCACCAAAAATAGCAAGTAGAATGATTGTGATAATACTTGCAGGAATTACATAACGAATCCTTGATTTCACTACACCACCTACATCTGCACCTTGACTTGCTGCAGACGAAATGGTTGTATCTGAAATAGGTGCAATATTGTCTCCAAAGGCAGCTCCACCTACAATGGCTCCTGCTAATACAATCGGATCGGCGCCTAATAGTATACCTGCGGGATATAAAACGGATATCCCCGCAATAATGGTTCCAAACGAGGTACCTGTTGCAGTTGCAAAAAGCGCACTGGCTACAAATGCTATAATTACAAATAATGTACCAGTAGCACCTACATGATAGGCAGCCCAAAGAATACCGTCTACTAATCCTGAGTCTTTTAATACTTGGGCAAATACTCCAGCAAAAATCCAACAAACGACTGGAATAACCGCTATCTTATCAGCCATCCCTTCAATAACTGCCTGAGAATATTTTTCTTTATCCTTACTTAAAAAATAGGTGACCATAATTCCAATTAAGGCTGCAGCCCACATGCCTCTTAGATCTGGCGCTTTAAGGACAGAAATTAAGATTGCTATAATTATAAATAGACCAAAAGGTATTAAGGAAACCAACCGACCACCATAAAATTGCACATTCGAAATTTCATTATTCATTTTTTTGCTCCCCCGATTTTTTATATAAATGATTCAAGTCTGTCTCTTCAAGATGTGAGCTCTACTCATATTTTAATTTGGAATAAACAGTGATATTGTCTTTATAGAGAAGCAGTCCCGCTTTTATGTGTAAGTTGGTATAATTCATCTTGGATTTTCTTCGTGATTTCACCTATTTCAATTGTTGTTTCATCGACTTTCTGGATGGGTATAATGCCTAAAAAGGTTACAGATAAAAATGCCTCATCTGCTTGTAATAAAAACTCCTTAGTAAAAGTCTTTTCAATCACTTCAATAGCATTTTTTTCACATATTTCTAGCACAGTTTGTCTAGTAATACCGTTTAAAATAAAGTTATCTGCCGGATGAGTGTACAGTTTATTCCCTTTTCTCACAAACACATTGGATGAACTACCTTCTGTTATCGTTTCACCTCTATGCAATATAGCTTCAAAACAATCGTTTTTAATGGCTGTTTCTTTTGCTAACACATTAGGTAACAAATTTAAACTCTTAATGTTGCACCTAAGCCATCTAATATCTTCTACGAGCATTGTTTTTACACCATTTGTATAAAAGTCTTCTGGTAATCTAGTTGTTTCTGTCGTAAACGCGATTAGTTTAGGTGATACCTCTATTTGCGGGAAGTGATGTGTTCTTGGTGCAACACCTCGGCTTATTTGTAAATAAATAAAGCCCGTACATAGCTGATTCTTTTCAATTAGTTCCAGTAACTTTTTATTTAATTCCTCTAATCCGTAAGGAATGTCTAGTTCAATCTGATCAGCACTGTACTGAAGTCTCGCTAAATGTTTCTCCAATTTAAAGGGTGCTCCATTATAGACCCCAATCACTTCATAAACGCCGTCGCCAAATACATAAGCTCTGTCTAAGAAATCAATTTTCACAATTTCCCTTAAAACAATCTGGTCATTATCCAGAACATAACTCATCCCATAACAACTCCTTCAATCAAATACTTTCATCCACTTTAAAAAATCCGTAATTAAACTATCGTCAATATCCAGAATATTAAAATTTTTCATTTTACACTTATACTATTTACTTAGAAGGCATAGAGACTATAAAAAAATTTAGGCATCCATTTCATATGTGCTGCTGGTAGAAAGTTTATTTTTTAGAATAAATACAACCAAAACAAGGATTAATATTGTAGATAATAGACCAATGATTACACTGTTAGTGAAGCCAAGAATCATGTAACCAAAAATAGATACAACTCCACAAATTAATGCATAAGGCAATTGCGACATGATGTGATCAATAGCGTGTACACCGCTTCCAATAGAAGAGAGAATAGATGTGTCTGACAACGGAGAGCTATGTTCACCAAATATACAACCTGCAAGAACAGCGCCGAATACTGGTATAACAAAGGTAGGGTCTATGATGGCAATGATCTCAGCACCGATAGGTAACATTAAAATTAAGGTACCAAATGTACTTCCCGTAGAAAAAGACATAATAGCTGCTAATACAAAGAAAATAACAGAGAACCATGAAATCGACGTTGAATCACTAAATAATGTTGCTAAATATGTCCCTACACCTAATTCCCCAATAATTTCAGCTGTAATAAGTGCTAGAAATAATATAAGTACACTTGGTAAAGTGGTTTTCAAACCTGAAAAGATTGCATTTGTAATATCCTTTGACTCTGTCTTCTTAAAAAATAATTTTATTAAAGAAACAAGACAAGCTAGTAAACTTCCATACACCAGACCAGTCGTAACATCCATGTTTGTTAAAATCCCACTACCTGTGATTGGCCCATCAATATTCGAGATACCGATCCAAAGGGCAATCGCGATCGTTGCAACAACAAGAGTTACCACAGGAAGCATTAAATCATTAACCTTCCCATCCTTTCTAGCTGGTAATTTATTATCACTTTGTCCTGGTACGACACCTCTTGAAGTATCAAATAATACTCCCTCTTCGAATGCACGCTTTTCGTCACGACGCATCTGTCCAAGATTAATTCCAAAATAAGCGACCATAAATGCCATTAGAAGACATGTAATTGCGTAATAATTGGACGGTATTGTTAGGACAAAAGCTTCAAAAGCTCCATAGCTACTTATCCCATTGTCGGATAATAACCCACCCATAATAGCAGCTACTGCGGCAGCCATACCTGATAATGGTATAATTAGGATAATAGGTGCAGAAGTTGAGTGAACTAAATACGATAATTTAGAGCGAGAAATTCGATAATTATCAGTGATTGGTCTTACAACGTTTCCACGAAGCAAACAACTACATGCATCATCGAAAAATATGACAAAGCCTAATAAAAGAGTAACCATTTTCGCCTGGACTTTCGTTTTGACTTTATTAATGGCCCATTCTGAAAAAGCTAGTATTCCACCTGAAAGATAGATAAGTGATGTCATCATTCCGATTAATAAAACAAAGATAAGTATTTTGCTATCTCCTAGAAGTACACCCTTCATAATCTCTAAAATAGTAACAACACTTGCAAAAACGTTCCACTGCTCAATGAGTATTGCACCTAAAAGGATACCTGTTCCCAACGATAAGAAAATTCTACGGGTGAATATAATCAAAGCGATTGTGATAACCGATGGTAGCAGAGAAATGATTGTTCCTTCCATAAATTAACCTCCGTTTCTGTACTTATAAAATTCACAAACTCTACTTTATTCACAATCTACATCTAGGAGCAATTTTATTCTGGCATCCCCCCTCACTCGAAAACGATTACATTCTATTGAACTTACAGTTTAAAAAAAGATATACAATCTTACAAATTTTACATTTAAAAAGAATGTGCGGAAACCCTCACTTATGTTAAGCCTATCCACACATTCTAGTTGTTTTTCTTCTTTGATGGAGTCAGTTCTCTTAATTATTCAAGCACATTCGTAAGAGTTCCTAGACTTTCTATAGAAATTGTGATTTCATCACCTGATTTTAACCAGACTTGTTCTTCTTCAGGATAACCAACAATAACCCCAGATGGAGTACCAGTGTAAATAAGGTCACCAGGCTTTAGTGTCATATATTGCGAAGCATAGCTTACAATCTCAGCACAATTAAAAACCATGTCCCTTGTATTCTCTGATTGGCGGGTAACGCCGTTTACTTTACATTCAACCTTCAAATTTTGCACATCCTCGATTTCGTCAGATGTAACAACATAAGGACCTACAGGGGCGTACTTATCACCTGTTTTTCCTAATAACCACTGACTCGTACGAAATTGAAAACTACGTTCGCTAAAATCATTTCCAACACTGTAGCCAAACACATAATCATGTGCCTCTTCCTCACTTACATTCTTCGCTGTTTTGCCTATCACAATTACTAGTTCCGCTTCATAATCGAATTTCTCCCCATTTTTTGGAAGCTCAATGATCTCTTGGTGTGCAGCAAGTGCATTATTAAATTTACTAAATAACACAGGAGAAGTAGGAATTGGCAGATTCGCCTCAGCTGCATGTTTTGCATAGTTTAAACCTACGCAAATAATCTTCTCAGGATTTGTAACAACTGGCGCATAAGTAAGATTGGATTCATCCAGGTATGAAACAGAAGCATTTTGTATAGCATCTTGAAGCTCTGCTAATCCTTCAGTTCCTTGAGAAATAACTTCTTCCATCGTAATAAGGCTGTCAAATACAGTGGTAGTATCAATGATCCCTTCTTCCGTTTTAATTCCTAAGCGAATTTCTCCATCTTGTTTAAAATTTAATAGTTTCATATTCTCTCTCCTTATCTGTAAATTTTTATAGCTTTCCAGCTACAAGGTTTTTATTTAAATATCATTAATATGTTTGTCGAAATCTTTCCCATATCGTTTCTCTAATTCTTCCTTAAATTCAAACGTCATTCGATTAACTAGAATGTCGTGGCGAATATAGTTGCTTGTGGTCATCACAGTGGATGGATGACTTGAGATTACAGCATGGGCACCGTCTCCTTCAATTAACGTTTTGAATATAATGGATTTTTCATTGTCAATAACTATACAAAGTTCGCCTGTATGACGGCGTAACGCATTATTAATTTGATAGTGGGTAAAATTTTTCCATGGTACTTTCAAATCTTCTTGATCGAATGTTAAAGTAACAATGTCAACATCTCGGTTAAACGCAGCAAGTAAAGGCTCCATCAGAATTTTTAATTCTTTCATCCAACCATTCAAAAGAATTTGGGTTTTGGAACTTTCTATTGCAGATTGGATCGCATCTATGGATGCTGAGTAACCATGTATCGTAAACAGCTCTGTCCAATTCGTATCACTTGTGGTGGAGATTTCTTCAAGAGCATTTTCTAGAAAGTTCACATTTTCTGAAAATGCTTTCTTTTTTTGTTCAAGTAAATCTTGATATGAGGTTGGTATGTATCCGATTTTATTTCCTTTATCTCCACCTGAAACACTACTAACAATTTCACGTTCCTGCATTTTTCTAAGTGTCTCATACACCTTTGGAGCAGGCACACCTGATAATGTAGCAATGATATTTCCGTTTGATGGGTGAGAACGCAAAAGGGCGATATAAACTTTTGCCTCGTACTCCGTAAATCCAAGTTCTTTTAAACTACTTACAATTTCATTAATTTTCAATCTATTCACTCCTTGAGTAGATTTTACTACCTCGGTAGTAATATTGTCAATATGTATTATTATTACTTTTAAAGTGTTCGAAAAGCCACTTTTGTAAGGATCTATTCCAACTTGATTTTTTCGCGCTTTAACAAAGATGACGCCCATCTCAGGAATTTGTCTTGATCAGACGTTTCTCCATTAACCAAGATAAAAAGTAAAAAATCCTCACTCACTGTGAGGATCATTGTTTATTCTTCATTTTGGGACGACGTAGCTGTCCCCTTGTCCCTGTTAATTAACCTCTTCTAAAACTTTTTTATATCCATGGTATTGATCGATATACTTATAATCCTTGTCTGTTCGATTTTCGAGAATCTTGTTTCGGAGCAAGGTTGTGATTGGGTTCGTGGTATGGATAATTTCTCCCCAGTTTCTCGCACTTGTTTGTACATAGGCAGTACGCGGTAAACGCTCTTTTTGATAGTCTAAAAAGGCTTGATGATAGTTATCACCGTGTTTTCTGACCATATCGGCTAGGTATCCTGCATCTTCTAATGCTTGACAAGCCCCTTGTGCCAAGTATTGAAGCATTGGATGGGCAGCATCCCCCATCAGGGTAATGTTGCCTTGCGTCCAGTTTTCAATTGGATTACGATCATACATTGGCCATCTTCTTTGTCTTGAAATATACGAAATCGCTGTCTTCACTCGGTCACATGTATCCTTAAAGACCTCGTCCATTTCTTCTGGAGTACCCCATTGGTCAGTATGTTCAATTTCTTTTCGATACTGGCTACTCTTAAACACAACGACCTGGTTGTATAGTTCTCCACGTCTTACCGGATATTGGACAACGTGCATGTTTGGTCCAATAAACATATACACGTCTTCTGGATCTCCTACATTTGCACTCGCGACTTCTTCCATAGGAATCGCTCCACGATACGCTACATATTCGGAGCAAATTGGCTCATCATCAACAAATAATTTACGTGTCTTCGACCAAATCCCATCCGCACCAATTACAGCAGAACCTGTAAAAGATTCCCCATCAGCCGTAAATACTTCTACAGCATCTCCATTATCAGCTGCCGTTTTGATTTCTTGATTTGTAAGAAGTTCTACCTTTGGATGTGCAATACATGCGTCAAGGAGAGCCTTTTGAAGGTCCGTCCTATGCAAGACAATGTAAGGTGCACCATATCTTTCACGATAGACTTGATCAATGTCAAGTGCAGATAATTCTTTACCTGTAAACGCATCCATTAATACCAAGCGTTTTGGAAAAACAGCATTTTCACTGATTTTGTCCATTACACCTAGCTTTTGTAATACATTCGTTGCATTTGCAGCAAGCTGAATGCCAGCCCCTACTTCCCCAAATTCCGGAGCTTGTTCTAATACCTTTACATATTTATTGGCTTGGGCAAGTCCAAGTGCTGTTGCTAAGCCACCTATTCCGCCACCAACGACGATTATTGGATTTTGTTTGCTGTTTGTCATATTTGTCCTCTCCTCTCAAGTGAAATAGCTAGGGAAACAACAAGGCGTTTCCCATCAATAACGTTCTATCTAAAATCCGGCTTAAATTCTCCTGTAACTGTTTGGTGCCCATTGTTTTTCTCATATTGTTCTTCTCTTTCCAATTCAAAGCGGTCCATAATTGGAAGATCATTAACTGAGAAGAGGTAAGAATCCTCCGCAGAAACATGTTCATACCATGCCCAGTTTGGAACAACGAAATAGTCGCCTGCTTTCCAATCAAAGCGGACACCATTAATAATCGTATATCCAGATCCTTTATACGCATGATAAATGGTTGAATGTGTATGACGAAGTGATTTTGTGTTGAATCCTTTTGGCAAGAACTGCATTCGTGTACCCATCGTTGGATTAGCCGATTTTCCAGTGGTTGGATTAATATAATCGACAGCAAAGCCATGGTTTGGATTTGGATCAAATTCCATTAACCCTTTTATTGCATCAACCGTCCGACTCCATTTATAGTTTGCGAGTGGTGCAACATCATATTTTTCATCGCCCACTGGACGTACCATTCCGCCTCTATATCGTTTCTCTGAGAAATTGTCAGGAACATTCGGCTGTTGTAAACCATCTGCATATGGTTCAAAGAATGTACCACCTAAATTGTAAATCGTCGGAATATCTAACGCATCCATCCATATCATACGTTTACTACCGAGATGACCGTGCCCATGCCATAGATTTTTTGGCGTGATTAGGAAGTCTCCTTCTTCCATAAAAATTCGTTCACCTTGAACAATCGTATAAGCACCTTCCCCTTCTGTAATAAAACGAAGCGCACTTTGTGTATGACGATGAGACGGTGCTTGTTCCCCAGGTAAAAGAAGCTGAACAGCAGCATATAAAGTTTGAGTCGTTGAAACATGTCCCCAAGGCTGGCGGTAGGTTAACCCAGGATTTTGAAAATAGATCGCTCGACGTTCCCCACCACGTTCTGGTGTAAAGATTTCTGCAGCTTCCATTAGCTTGTTTTCTAGCAATTCCCCTGTCCATAAGTAAGCTTGCGCATGAGGTTCTGGAGTTTTATTCATTACTTCGGGAATTGCTTCCCATAATGGTCCAAGATTGTACTGCTGAATATCTTTCGTAAAGTCCTTTACATCCTGATCCTTCAGATAACTTGCTTTTTCAGCCATATTAAACCTCTCCTCGATTCATTTTTATTTTGAACTTTTACTACTTAACTTGGATAGATTACGGTTAATTTGACCTTCGTGTTTGTTCACATGCTGGTCAATTAAATGTTCAATAATAAATGACAGCGGTTTCGTTCCGAAGTTTGGATTTACGCTTGTTGCTTCTGCCGAGAGCTGTTCTTCTGTTAAATTTTCAATTCCGGCCTGAACTGTTCGTTTAACCTTTTCAAGCTCCTTCACCATTTCGACTACAGAAATGGCCTCCACTGTTTCAGGCTTTACCGCTTCTAATCGTCCCTCATGAAGATGGTTTCTACCCCATTCTTTACCTGGCGTTTCAACTAGCAACTCAATTTCCTCTATCCAATAAGGTAATGCTTCAACAATATGGGCCATGATTTGCATAATCGACCATTCATCATTTGATGGCTGCCAACGAATGGCTTCTTCCGGTAAACCATTCACTGTTTCTACGATTCTATCAATCGATTCATTCACAGAAGTAATATTTTTTTGCGTCATGTTCTTACTCCTCCCTCGTTTTCCTTACTGTGTTTTCTAACACACCGACTTGCTCAATTTCGACGCGGACAACATCGCCGTCCTTTAACCAAATTTGAGGCTCCATTGCTTGAACGACACCACCAGGAGTTCCCGTAATCACAAGATCACCCGGCTCTAATGTTACTAATTGTGATAAAAAGGAGACTAGCCGTTTTACTGTAAAGACTTGGTTTGCTGTGTTTGTTCGTTGTCGCTCTTCCCCATTAACGGTTAAAACCATTTCCAAACGTTGTGGATCTTTGATTTCATCTGCCGTCACTAGCCATGGGCCAAGTGGTAAACTACCATCCACTGTTTTACCTTGAAGCCATTGAAGGGTGCGTCGTTGAATATCGCGATACGTCACATCATTTGCAACGGTATACCCTGCTACATAATCGAGAGCATCTTCTTCCGAAACATTTTTCGCACGCTTTCCGATTACAAATGCGAATTCCGCTTCATAATCCAGTTGTTCTGAAACCGGCTGGAATGGGATATCATCTTGTGGGCCAATAATGGTATTTGCAAACTTGGCAAACAAAACAGGATGTGTTGGAATTTGACGCCCCATCTCTAAAATATGTTCACGGTAGTTATGTCCAACCGCAAAGATTTTCCCAGGTCTATTCAATGGTGCCTCGATTTTAATGTCTTCCTTATTAAAAATCAGTTGATGTCTATATGTAGTGGGATTCTCTAATGCGTAGGTAACGGCTTTCTTTGCAATTTCAACGCTTTCTTTACCGCCTTGTAAAAACGCTTCCATTTCAGACGGAACATACGCCTCTGCAATTTCCTTAAAGCGATACTTTCCTTCACTTTGTAATTGTGCCTGATAAGCGTAATTTAGATCGATAACTTTATTGTCGTCTGTCAGTGCTCCGATTCTTGTAAAACCATTTGCCGTAAAAGTGATTAGTTTCATTGTATTCTCCCTTTTCATTGGAATTTTCGTTGTACGGATACTATCGAATAAACATTTCCACGCTATTTATATTGAAAAATATGCACCGTGTTTTACAGTAAAACCACCTACCTCAAAATTACTATTTCCACCATTGTGATAATCAGTTATACTATATATAATAATTATATGTCAGAATTTTTTATAAAGTCAATGTCTAAATTATTTAAATTAACTAATTTTACAGATAATTAAAGGGGAATAAAATATGGAAACAACAAAGAAAAGTAGAGACACCATCCAATCCTTAAGCATTGGAATTTCAATTTTAGATACAATAGCGAAAGCGAGGAGGCCGTTGAAGATTACCGAAATCCAAGCAGAGACAAACATCACGAAAAGCAATTTATATAAATACATCAATACCCTTGTCCAAGATGATCTAATTTTTCGCGATCAGAATAGCGGATTGTACCACTTAGGTTCAAAATTAATCCAGTACGGAATGACAGCTATGGGCAATCAAGACGTCCTCGCGATCATTTCGCCTTATTTACAATCGATCAGTGAACATACAAACAATACGGCATTATTTTCTGTACCAACCTTTAATGGACCTGTGATTGCAAAAATCACCCGCTCCAATCAAATCTTAAATATTGGTGCAGAGATTGGAACGTTACTTCCACCCTATTCTGCAGCCGGAAAGATTTTCAACCTTTTTGCCGAGCAGCAAAAGACAAAGAAATGGAAAGAAAATTACCAATCTACCATCATGGAAGATCTAGATGAGGCACAAATCATACGGAAGGAAAAAATCGCTTTTGCAAAGGAACCTTTGATCTCTGAAGTGTCTTCCGTCGCTCTACCCATTCTGAACTATCTAAATGAATTAATCGGAATCATTACACTTGTTGGTTTTTCATCCGATATACCAGGAACCATTGATGATCCACAGAGTAAATTCTTACAAAAAATGCGGGTAGAAATATCAAAGAATTTTTAAAAGGTAAGTAGACTGGCTTAATGAGTATTAGAGATTAGGTGATTTTGTTTACCGATGGAAAAACTTTTTCGAATCTCGAAGAAAATATTTGGCATATAGAACAGTTTCTATTATTATTAGTATTATCAAAAAAATCATAAAAAGAGCGACCCGAAAAAGTGGGAACTTTAGGTTTGAACGTATTTTTTTGAAAGTAATTGAAGTAAAGGAGAAATGTATATGAGCAACAAAATTAGACTAGGTATCGTAGGTTACGGTAATCTTGGAAAAGGCGCAATTAAAGCTATTAAACAATCTCCTGATATGGAATTAGTTGCAGTTTTTACTAGAAGAGACCCAGAAAGCTTAAACCTTGAGGATGCAAACGTAAAAGCTGAACATATTTCAAATGCAAGTGATTATCAAGGTAAAATTGATGTTATGCTACTTTGTGGTGGTTCTGCGACTGATCTACCTGAACAAACTCCACAATTCGCTAGCATGTTCAATACTGTAGATAGTTTTGATACACACGCAAAAATTCCTGAGTTTTACCAATCTGTAAATGAAGCTGCAAAAAATACAACAGCTATTATCTCAGTAGGTTGGGATCCAGGTCTATTCTCAATCAACCGTGTGATGGCGGATGCCATTTTACCAAATGGTGAAAATTATACCTTCTGGGGCAAAGGTCTAAGCCAAGGTCACTCTGATGCAATTAGACGTGTCGAAGGTGTTAAAAACGGTGTCCAATATACGATTCCGTCTGAGGATGCAATGGATAAAGTTCGCAGTGGTTCAAACCCAAAACTAACAACTGCTGAAAAACACCGTCGTGTGTGCTATGTGGTTGCAGAAGAAGGTGCAGACAAAGCTGCTATTGAAAATGAAATTAAAACAATGCCAAACTACTTTGCGGATTATGAGACAGAAGTGAACTTTATTTCTGAAGAAGAATTAAACCGAGACCACTCTAAAGCTCCACATGGTGGGTTTGTGATTCGCGGTGGACAAACAAGTGAAGGCACTAAACAAATTTACGAATTCTCTTTAAAACTAGATAGTAATCCAGAGTTTACTTCGGCTGTTTTGGTTGCATATGCAAGAGCTGCATACCGCTTAAGCCAAGAAAAGCAATTTGGTGCGAAAACAGTATTCGATGTAGCGCCAAGCTATATTTCTCCTAAATCACCTGAGCAATTACGTAAAGGTTACTTATAAGCAAACAAAAAAATCACTCACACATTTGTGAGTGATTTTTGAATTTTAGCTACTCATCACTACCTCTGTATCGTTTATATGGCAGTGGGTTCCAAATTCGGTATTGAAGATCTTCGGATCGAAGCGGTGCCGGAATATCATCAAAGATTTTCCTTGCCACTTCTAGTTCACGCTCCGCTTCTGACTTATCCTGGTACATAAATTCGTCTGAAGCTTGATCTAGTGCTTTATCTACTTTTTCTTCTAAATACTCAACCACCATCTCTTGTTGTCGATGAATGGATTCCCTTGCTGATGCCACCCAATCAGGCTGTGCGGAACGAAGGTTGTCTGAAACATAGCTGAACTCTTTGAAAATATCTTTATAAATCTTATCCGCATTTTCACGGGCATCCATGATAGCGCTCTCTAAATCTTCAATCGTAAGCTCCTCAACCTCAAGGGGCGTTCTACGTTTTGGACCACCAATTCCTGACCTCGTTAAATAATAAGGGAAAATACTTTTTATCGTTTTCCCGACTGGTGAGATCGCCATATGATTCTCATCTACACCCTTTGGCTGCACGCCCTGCATCGCAATTCGCGCTGATTCTGGTCTTACAATTTCCTTTGGAGGTAACACACCATAACGCAACAGCTCGCGAATCCCTGTCCCCGAAATATTAATCCGATATTGCTCATCATGTGGACATGTTTGTTCGGTTGCTTGTGCACTACAACGTGTACAATAAAACACTTCATGGAACAGACGAATATCAATTCCTAATTCATCTGGTGTAAATTCGTCAAAAATGGTATGGCTCGCATATTTGTCATAATAATCACCAATACCGGCGTGGTCTCGTCCGATTAGGGCATGTGTACATCCGTAGTTTTTCATAATCAATGCATGAAGGACAGCCTCACGTGGTCCCGCAAAAATATAAGTAACACGCAATGGTGCTAGAATCGTTCTTTCCTTTGGATAATATGTATCCAGCACACTGCGATAGGACAATACCCGGAACTCATGTCGAGTATATTCACGTTTTGCCATTTCTACCAGTGGCTGAACAAATAAACCTTCCAACTCTTCTAATGCATTTCGATGAATATACTCGTGTCCGCGGTGTAAAGGATTGGCCCCTGTAATAAATCCTCCAACCGACTTAAACTTCTTTGTCTCGTAAAATAGCTTCCAAGTATCCTTTGGCTCCATACGAATCTCTTCAAATGGTCCCCAGTGGGCTCGACGGAGCAATGTGATTGGTCCAGCTAAGGCTGTATCACCCATTCGACGATAGATTGAATCTACACCTGGGTGGTTTCGATCAGTTGTGCCGAACACATGATTTGCACGGAACTCACGATCATAGTGAAAAATATCCGTCAATTTAAGAATGGCGACAGGCACTCTTGTTTCATCAGCAAGAGCAACCTCATCCCCTACGGACAATGTCTTAATAATCTGCGCGTTCCGGTCACCTATAGGTGCAAAACTAAGAGGCACCGGCCAAACGACCCCATTTTTCAAGCGGCCTTTCGTCAACACAGACTTATAATCTTCCTCATCCATAAAGCCTTCGTTAGGAGACAATACCCCAGTTGCAATCATTTCAAGTGTTATGACAGCCTCCAAATCCACCATAATCATAGGTAACTGCTTGGCCCTTTCCATCGCTTCCTCCTGCTCTTTCCCGGCAAGAACACGATTCACCAATTTGCCACCATGTGGTTGCTGTGGATAACCTGCAAATGTTTTTTCATTCAATACATCTGTATATTGATTCATCATATCACCCTCCCCTTACCACATATATTCTATTGATATCCTTTATATCCTTCTTAAACTTAATATCTTTTTAGAAAATTCAGGTAATTATACATTAAACAACAAAAAATGACAAAGGATAAATCGACAAACATATTTTTCGATGTAAGCGTTATACTTCAGAATTAACTCTTGTTCCACAATAATTTTAAATTTATGATTATTATGTAATTGAATTCGCATAGGGGGATTGACATGGAGTTAAAGTACACAGGTAAAACAAAAGATGTCTATAAATTACCGGACGGAAATTACTTACTACAATTTAAAGACGATGTCACAGGCGTTGATGGCGTTTTTGATCCAGGTGCAAATACTGTTGGTTTAACCATTGAGGGTGCAGGACGTGCTGGATTAAAACTAACAAAATACTTTTTCGAACGGTTAAATGAAAAAGGGATTCCTACTCACTATATGGACGCTGATATCGAACTAGCAACCATGACAGTCAAACCGGCTGAAGTATTCGGTAAAGGGCTTGAAGTCATTTGCAGATACCGTGCTGTCGGTAGCTTTCTACGCCGATATGGCTTATATGCTGAAGAAGGACAAGCCTTGGATGCTTTTGTGGAAGTGACCTTAAAAGATGACGGTCGTGGAGATCCTCCAATCAGTGAAGACGCTTTGGACATGCTTGGCATCTTATCTAAAGAAGAATATCAAGTATTAAAAGAACTTACCCAACAAATTGCAGGGATCGTCAAGGATGAGCTTGCGAAGAAGGGTATAGAGCTATATGATATCAAATTCGAATTTGGACGTACTGGCGAGAACAGACAAATCTTCCTCATTGATGAAATCTCTGGCGGAAACATGCGCGCCTACAAAGACGGCGAATACGTGGAACCACTTGAATTAGAGAAAATGTTTTTATAATCGAAAAAAGAAGCTAATGCAATATGCTTGGCTTCTTTTATTATGTGGGACAGTGATTAACCTGGCCCGTTGCGTTGAAAAAGCTAAAAGAGGCATGGAATTGGATAAAACTAGGGGTTGCCGAATCTGTTAGGCTATGAAACCGACACTAAATTGGATAATATTAGGTAATTATAAACCTATTAGGCTATGAAACCGACATTCAACTGGATAATATTAGGTGATTATAAACCTATTAGGCTATGAAACCGACACCAAATTGGATAATATTAGGTAATTATAAACCTATTAAGCTATGAAACCGACATTCAACTGGATAATATTAGGTGATTATAAACCTATTAGGCTATAAAACCGACATTCAATTGGATAATATTAGGTAATTACAATCCTATTAGGCTATGGAACCGACATTCAATTGGATAATATTAGGAGTTACCAAACCTATTAAGAAATGAAACCGTCACTCAGTTGGATGATATTAGGCGACACCAAACCTATTTAGGTATGAAACCACATTAAGTTGGATAGAACCAGGAGATTGGGAACCTAAAATGAACCTGGCATCGACTAAATAAAACTAGAAGAAAGCTTACTAGTACCTATACTAGAAGCTCCGTTGAGAAAACTATAAATCACACTTATTTCTTCTCCTTTTCAACATAATAAGATCCCCTACCCAACAAAACTAAATCATAATTCTTAGATAGAATCTTTTGGATTGTCCTTTTAGATTTAATCACCTTACACCATGTATATATAACATCCAACGTTATTCGTTTTTCAGGAAAAAGAAAACTAAACTCCCCTACACTCCTTAAAATTGCTGACTCTTTGTCCTCAATAAATTTACATTTTTTACAAATCAAAGTATGTCTATTTGTATCTTCAAGATCTAGGCATCCACACCCGCGTCCACATGCAATCCCCTTCTCCAACTCCTCAAATGTGTATATAGGTAAGCGTGAATATGGATTTTCCGTAATATGCATTGAAGCTAACTTTTCCGCAAATCGAATATGATCCGCAGAAACCTTAGAAGCTGCTGTTATCTCTAACTTTTTTAAAAACCGACCAAGTTGCGCATGAAAAACAAATTGTGTTTTAACTGGTGCTTCATATAGAAAAAACTCCGGGTTTATAAATACAACCTGAGATTCAACTATACTATTAAATCTCAAATCTTGGAGGAGTTGTCTAAATAATGATTCACTACGAGAAATTTGGTTGAGAGGATTTTTGATTTCTTTTCCAGTAAACATGTACAAGCGATCATTTTTGAAGAAATAATCGCCTTCGTTATTTTTAATCTCAAAGATATAAATTTTCTTTTGTGTGATTAGCAGGGAGTCGATTTGGAATAAGGAGTTATTCACTTTAAGGAGAAGGTTGTTTAAAATGAGGCATTCATTTGGAAGACCTAAAAGCAATAGATCGAACTGTTTTTCGCCGAGCCACCCTTTTTCAAGGTAAGCAAAATTGTTTTCATCTTCTACTTCAAGTTTCTTGTGAACCCGTAATGAGTGAAAAAGCTCTAGTTCTATGTTTTCACCACGTGGTTTAATAATCAAACCATCACATCCTTTCAACATTATTTTACAAAACAATCAGTATTTTTACAATATTTTAGTCTAAAATTTGCCAATGAGTAATTGATATTGACTATCTTTTAATTATTCTTTGTTTCATATACTTTTTCCGGCTCTGCTCTGCCTCCGATAAGTGATGCTTCCCCCTACCAAGAGGCAGGCACAAAAATGGAAAAGTGTGGTATTAGTGTATGTCTCTTTTCTTAAAGTTGCCCCCCTTAACTTCTGCAACGTCATACACAACAACAAAGGCCTGTTTGTCAATTTCATAAATGATTTCTTTCATTTTACTGTCCTCTAAACGGTTAATAATACAAGTAATTTCTTTAAATTGCTCATTTGAATAACCGCCTTCAACAATATTGTATGTTGCACTTCGACCTAAACGATCACGTATCGTTTCTACCATTAATTCGGGTTGACTTGTTATAACTTTATAGGTTTTAGAACCACTTAAACCTTCCTCCACAGTATGAATCACCTTAGACGCTATAAAATAAGCAATGCCTGATAAGAAGGCCCCTTGTAGTCCAAAAACGGTTGAAACTACAATAAAAACAAATAAGTTTAAGAATAAAATCAGATCACTTGTTCCAAAAGGTAATCTCCGAGATAGTAATACGGCTAACATATCAATGCCATCTAATGCACCACCATTTCGTAATGCGACTCCCATACCGAATCCGATAATAATCCCACCAACAACGGTTACTAACAGTGTATCTCCTTGGATAATGGTTGGAATGTGGTGCATAATGCTTGTCCCATAAGCTAATGAAGCAATGCCGATAACAGAATAAATAGCAAAACTTTTCCCGATTTGTTTATATCCTAAAAATATGAAAGGGATATTTAGAACTGCAATTAAAACTCCTAGAGGTATTCCCATTAATTCTGAACCAACAATACTCAGACCAGTCACACCACCATCTGAGACGTTGTTTGGAATTAAGATTGCCTCCAGTCCATATGCTGTTATAAATGCCCCGATTATAACTGCTATTGCGCGTGTTACTTTTTTAAGTCCAGTCATTCTTCTTTGCTTGACCATTGTACTCATTTTTGAGTCCTCTTTCCCAACTAATCTCTTTTTTCATTTAACGTACATTATTTGTTATTTCTATAAATCATATACAATGCGTAATTCCCTGTTCAACAACATGACACAGTGTCACATCATGATGAAATATTATATGACAGCGTGTCATTTGTCAATCGAAATATGACATCGTGTCATACCAAAGAAAATATATTTATACCTTGCTTTTTCAAATAGAAAGGGTACATTTTTAACCATTTTCTCAATGCGATAATACTTTACCGTACCAAGGGTCAGACACCTGAATTATAGAATTTGATTACAAAACTATTATGCAGAAAGGGTTAGTCTTTCATATGCAAAAGCATCGTGAGACTAACCCTTGGACAATGACTAAGAACCATTTTTAGCCACGTTAGTTTAAAAACATCATCATAAATGGACCAAATAGCCTAGCAAGTAATAGTAGAACTAAACCAGTAAACATATATGTAACATATTTTTTCCGATCTACACCTACTCTTAGTTCCCACAACCCGATTGTAATGAAAAAAAAACTTATCATTAAAACGATTTCGGGTAGCATTATAAAAATATTCATCTAGTTATCCCCCTCTTTTTCCCCTCTCAATACACAATCCACATTAACATAATATTCCAGATACCTAAACGAATTTCCTGCTCAATCACACAAAAAAACGACTGCCTTGATCAGCAATCGTACCCATTAAAGAAATTGATATACTTAACCTTACTCAGTAAATTCCCAGGCTGGATTCCAAACTACTTCCCACAAATGTCTGTCTGGGTCTTGGAAGTATCCAGAGTATCCTCCCCAAAAGGTATCGTGTGCTGGAACTGTAATAGTTGCACCAGCCTTCCTTGCCTGTTCCATTACCGTATCAACCTCTGCTTTACTCCCCACGTTATGACCAATCGTGAATTCAGTTGGACTTTTTGGAGTCTGTTCTATACTTGTATCATGAGCTATATCCTTACGATTCCAAATGGCAAGTTTCAATCCTGATTGTAAATCGAAAAATGCAACAGCACCGTGCTCAAATTCCTGACCGACTATTCCTTTTGTTGGTAGTCCAAGTCCTTCCTTGTAGAACTTCAATGATCTTTCCAAATCATCTACACCCAATGTAATAACTGAAATTCGTGGTTTCATCTCATATCTCCTAATTATTTTATTCGTAAAATTAATAAGATCGGCTATCAAAACATTAAATCAAAAACCAAATACCTACACCCACCACCAAAAATATAGTTCCAAAAATGAATAACGTAATTCTTAAAGCTATAGTATGATGAGTCCGAAATGTTATTTTATATAGTTTGTGAAGCCCCATTAAAATCCATCCAACGATTAAAAAAAAGCCTGTTGCATCTGGACTTTCATTGGTTTCCTCGTAAAACCCTTCTGCTTTCTTAGAAAACGAAAAGTAGAAAGCCATAATACTTAATACTCCCGTGATTACCGTTACGCCTAATAAAGTCATAATGTCCATACTCAATACCCCGCTGTAAAATAAATATACTTTTCATTTTTTCTTTATCTAGTAACCTAGCTTTGTTTTGAAACGGCAGACACTATAAATTTTTTCATCTATTCTGTACCAACATATATAAATTCATCTTTCTTACCAAAACGAAAATGGATATCATACTTTGTTTCACTTCCATATTGGTTGTAACCATAAAGAAAATAACCGACCTCAGTAAAATCATTTTGTGGATTATAAAAGCTAAAATACATGGGTAATCCGGCAAGTTCGGTTGGAAAGTATTGTTCGATTGGAGCATCAGCAAGTTCATCAAAATAAATTTTGCCATTAATAACTTCAAGTTCAACATCGAAATCACTTCTTATTTTGTCGAATTCGTTATTCGCTATATAGTTCATAATGTTTCTTGCTTTATGGTCAAAGATTTGTAATTTCTCTCGGTTCTTCTTTTCTTGCTCCAATTCGTAATTAACAAGGATCAGTTCATCTTTTAACATATTTATCTCTACATTTTTCTTTTCAATCTGAGTTTCGTATTCCAAAGTTAAAGATTTCTTGTCATATTTATCATCAGAGCATGCCGATATGAAACTTACCATCAATACAATTCCTGGATTAAGGATAGACCGTTTCATTTTATCAACCCCAACTATATCATTTCCCCTTATACCCTCTTAGTAGTAACTTCAACACTAATAAGTGATAATCCTTCCTGGAACCTGATATAGACAAATATCCTAAGAAAATAGCTCCCTATTAATTGATAAATCTTGAAAAAAGGTTTCGTTTATACCTCAATTCCATTAGAGGTATGTTATTATAAAAAGTAAAATATACCCATTTTTTCAATGTTTTTACGAATATATAATGGAAGGTATGGTTGCATGTTAAAAAAGCTTTTCGCCAAGAAGAAACCTTCAGAAGATGAATACCGACTAATTTACGATTTATTTTATGACCGTGTCTACCACGATGCTTATTTTATTACTCGGGATCCATATTTAGCTCAGGACGTTGTTCAAGATACTTTTATGAAAGCATTTAGAGATTTAGATAGTTTAAGAGATCGATCAAAAATGGGTGCTTGGTTATCTACCATTGCATCCAGAACAGCTATAGACTTAATTCGCAAACAAAAAGTATGGAACGGAATCCCTACAGAAGACGTCTATTTAGAAAAGGATAAAAATAACCATTCAAATCCCGTTGAAATGGAAGTTGAAGTTAAGCTTATGTTAAAAGAAGTAGGTGAAGTTCTTTCTGAGATTAGTGTAGAGCATAGAGAGATTCTGCTATTAAAATACATCCATGAATTAAAAGAGAAGGAAATAGCAGAGTTACTTAATCTTAAAGAAGGTACGGTGAAATCTAGAATATTTCGCGCTAAAAAAGAGCTGAGAAATTTATTAATAGGTAAGAATTTTACCCAACATAGGGATGGTGAAGTATTATGAAAAACCACGCTTCTCTAAAGCACGATGTTCTTAGGGATTCAATGAAATCCGAATATAAAAATGCACCTTTATCGCCTTCTTCGAAAGAGGAAACATGGTTAAACATACAGCAGGGATTAAAAGAAAATAAAAAGAAAAAGGTGATTTTTAAACCTGGCCTAGTTGCTGCCTCCATCTTAATAGCATTTATTATTGGAACATTAGCTTTGGATAATAGTCAAGGTGATGCCTTTGGTTGGATTACGAAATATTTTCAACAAGATAATGGGACTATTACCCAAATAGGAGATTCAATTAGTACAGGAGAGTCAAATAGTCTCCCACTCCCTTCTACTGATTCTTTACAAGAAATAGGTACTATAACGAAAGAAGAGGTCATGAGTTTATCTGAAGCACAAAAAGTTGCCAAATTCCACATATTAACCCCCACTTTTTTACCTGATGGATACGAACTTTTAGATGTCAATGTTGTTTATGGGGAGAATGAAACGAGTAATGATATTATAATAAATTACAGCAACCAGCTCATGATTCAACAAATTGGAGGAGCTGAGAACATGGGGAATACTTTACTAATTGATAATGAAGATACCAAGGTAGAAACGATTACAATTAAAGGCGAAAAAGCCACCCTTTTAACATTTAAGGATCATACAAGTAGGCTAATCTTTAATCAATTGAAGACCAGAGTAATAATTAGCGGAAGTCTACCCGGAGAAGAGTTAATCTCGATAGCCGAATCTATGAAATAAGAAAAAGCTAACTTTAATAGTCACATGGAACTATTAGAGTTAGCTTTTATTATTCTATATTAAAAATAATAAATTGAGCTTGAAACACTACTAAATGTTTCCGTTTTACTACCCATTGTAACCTTATGCACTCCCCTAGTACGATAATAATATCCCTTTGGGGCAATATATTCTACAAAATTATACAAATAATTGGTACCATATTTCACAAATTCTTTTCCACCACTATAATCAACCCATCTCGATCTTGAGGAATCCCACACTTGCAAATACAATGTTGTTGTAATTTTATCAGCATTCATGTAGCTATCGGTATGTCCGGAAATTTTAAGTGAACTCCCGTTATTATAAATGGACACTTGTGCTGATTTGATATAGTCTGTTGCTTGTATGATTATTTCTCCTGCTGCACCATCATTAGGGACTAATGGTTCACTGATAGGCGGTACCTTCGGCATATGTTCAAGCTCTTGTAGATTGGTTTTATCAAAGGCTATAACTCCTCCTTCTGCCCGCGCCCTATCAACGTTCAAAAGAAAGACAATCGTAAAAATAAAAAGGAATGTTAACAAGTACAACCATTTTTTCATAGTTCTATTTACTCCTTTATTATGTTATATAATAAAGGCGTATCAGAATCTAAAAATGTTCCTTAAAACTATGAATTTATTAAATCACATTTACTTTCCTGTAAACCCATACTCAACCACCGTTTTTTAAAAAAATAAATTTGGGGCTTTATAATTAAATGTCTCATTGTAATGTGATTACGTTCTTTCATGGTAGTTTAAAAAGATTATTGGTTTGCTTTCTTGCTTCTTACAACAAAAACAGCCCCTAAAATAAATCCAATCCCCAGAATATGCATAATAAAGTTACCTGTCTTGCCAAAGCTATCTACTGTTAATCCAATTAAAAAACTCCCAAACAAAATAAGTAAAACAGCAAAAAATAACCTCAATTTTTTTCAACCTCCCAGCCGATTATCTTCGTAACAATTTAATATTTGTACAAACGTAATATAGCGAGATTGAAGAAATTGTATCCTCTTTTCCCTAAGCTCTCGAAAAACGTCAAGCACTAAGCTTGCTACAAGTGCTTCAAAAGTGCTTCAAAGCAAAAGTTCAAGTAAAACAGCGAAAAGTCTGGCGGGCTCAGTATTAGCTCAGGCTAAAGCCAAATAACCTGCTTCTGTACTTGAAGAAGAAAAACCATTACTACTTTTCAAGTAATGCCCTATTATCGCCATGCTTCACCAAATAAAGTGTAAGAAAATATCGTTCTTGCACGGTAGATTAAGACCCATTCTTCCAGCGATTCTTCAATAATTTTTTAAGTAGTGGTAAATAGGAATGTGTGATACTCCTAATCAAGGAAATCGATAAACAAATCCCGATTCATCCTTGTATAACAGGATATATTGGGATTTGTTTTGCTAACTATTTTTTCAGTAGTTCTACTTCACCAATTCCCTCTACAATTAGTTTTAGCTTTTTAGAATTATTATAAGAAGTTATTGGGAAATTTGTTGAAATAATCGTTTCGTTATTTTTTGTGCTCATACTAAAACCCTCTGCTCGATATTCGTTACCATCTTCATCTATGATTTTCATACGATGTGCAAAGGTATTTTCATTATCGAAAATACCATCTAACGAAAATGTTAGATTTAATGATGTTGGCTTTGCGCTAGCTTCAGTAACTTGGATGATAGATGCTTGATCCCTCATGGTATACTGAACAATTAAATCTGATTTTTCCATATCTTTGTTTGCTAATGACAGTACCCACTTTCCATCAATTTTTTTTAGTTCCTCTGTACCGTAGAAGACATTGACACTTTCTACTTCTATTACAGCATCTTTTAAATTTGGTATAATCCCCTGATTAGAATTCAATAATACATCATACTGAATTCTCCCAGTTTTTACATCCAATATTGGGTTTTGATGTTCTAAGCCTGAAATATATCTATTTTCACTCTTCAAGGTTTTTGTATCTGGAATAAATTCCACGATGTAATCGCCATCTCCATTTTTCAATCGATAATCCATCGAGACCTCTCTTGCGTTATTTAAAATTGAGGGATCTTCAAATACTAACTGAAAACTTATCCCCAATTTATTCGCGTCCGAAAAATGTTTGTCTAGTGTTATTTTAATACCCTGATCGGCAATTTCACTATTATTTTCTTGTGTAAACCCATTATTTACGGCTTGTTCTATGCCTTTATCTCCGAAGTTAAAGAATTCGTTAATACCAGCCATTACCTGTTCATTTGCAAATACAACACCAATTACGATAAGAGCGCAAGCAGCAGTAGTTACTCTTTTCCAAATGAAATGGACTTTTTTCTTCTTTGATTTAGCTCGAATAATATCGTAGGATTGATCTAGAGATTTCCTTACCTTGACAGGTATCTCTTTCTCTTCACTCATAATCTGATTAAACTCTTTTTCAAAGTTATTTTTCATATACCATCACTCCTTCATTTTTATAATAGTTGTTTCTCAATATCGACTTGGCCCTAGAAAGTCTAGATTTAATAGTTCCTTCGGGCTCTTTTAAAAATTCACTAATTTCTTTAATATTCAATCCGACAATATAGTATAAAATAAGTGCTAACCTGTAGACTTCATTTAAACTATTGAGCGCATCCTCTAATTCTATTTTTTGAAATTCATCATCTTTCTTTTGAAGAAGTAAATTTTCATCAATCAGCAAAACATTCCTATTCTTGTTGAGCAAACTATTACATTTATTGATTAGGATTTTACAAATCCAAGTATTGAAGTACTCATCATTTTTTAGAGTGTGTAATTTTTCATAAGCCGAGATAATTGCATCCTGCATAGCATCAGCTACATCTTCATCATTGTTTAGTAATCTATTTGCTGTTCGGTACAACACATTTTCATATTGCTTTATAAGTAAAACAAACGATTCACCATCGCCTTTTTTTGCCTGTTTGACTAAGACCTTTATTGATCTCATTCAGACACCTCCTTCCTAGCTGTTTTGTTTTTCAATATATTAGATATGGGGGAGTATCATTTGGTTGCATTGAAAGTAATGATTTAATAAATTTCAAAGAGTATAAGCTGTTTGACATACTGGCTACTTCAATTGATGGTGGCAAAGGTTTCTCGAATTCTTTTTCCCAAAAGTGAATAGTCTTCATAGGAATATACACATTCGCACGGTCGGGATCCCCTTGATAACGTAAGTCCGTAACTTCATCACATATTTTCAATATAAATTATTTATTCCAAGCTACCTATAGTAAATAAAAAATCATGTAGTCTTTTACTGTACGGCATAATAATTATAGTCTAAAAAAACAAATTAATTTCGTGTTAAAAGGAGTGGGTTAACCTAAACACATATAGGACAATTAATTACCGATAGATAAAGCCTGTATCATAGATTACAAAGTAACCATTGATACAGGCTTTTTCAAAATTTCTTCTTCCACTACGTTACTTTAAGTGTACTAATTTACAAACTATAACTTTTTACCTTTTCTTATCCATATTTCCGCCTTTAACTAGTTTAGCTCTTCTGAAGTTTGAGCACATTATTCAACTATAGGTATTCCGTTTATTTAAGGGATATTTCTGTATCATTAACATTGATAGTTTTAACCTTAGATAGCTCTAAAGGCAGAGGAGAAGCAAATTTAATCGTAATCCCTTTATTGTCACTATAATTAAACATAGAATCGAATGTTTGCACACTACCATCGGTCATTTTAGCACTAACTGCAATATTGCTCGAATCGTTAAATTTACCCGTCCCATATATCGTTATTCCTAATGGTGAAATAGAAACTCTATTCGAACTCCATGTACCAAAGTTCTTATTCAATTCACTATTAATTTCGTCTTGAACAGCTTCCATTTTAAAGGTAGTATTCCAATTCCCTGTTGTATATTTTCCGTTTGAAACAAAATGTCCCAGTAATTCTGTTTTTTCAAAATCAACACTATCTATATCAAAAATATATTCAGTATATTCATTACCATAGTTGGTTTGACCTTCCTCATCTATTCCAAAACTGATACTTGTAGGATGTATTGTATTACCTAAATCATCAGCAATATAAAAATAACCATGATTATCAATATTTTCTTTATTCCATCTTGTTTGAACATGAAGGCGATTATCAATGATACCTATATTTGAAACATGCATAAACTCTATTTCTGGAAGAATAATTTCAGTTTCATTTGGCTTTAAAACCTGTATTACTCCTTGTTCTTCTAGTTTTTGATACAAATTTCCACCACCGCCTGGAATGTTATTCATATCAAGTCGAACCGTTTGAGGTGGTTTACTTGTTATTTCTGAAAGATTTGCATCAACTGCGATTTCATATGTTTGTTTATCGCTAAGAAAGGAAGTAATACGGAAATTCACTTTTCTCTCGTTAAGGCTCTCCCCACCATTTGCTTGGATTCTTAATGTTGCAGTATTTGTTTTTTCATCGTAATCTACAATTCGACTATTAAACATTTGAGCACCAGTTAAAGAATAATCGTAAAGGTCAAGAGTTTCATCAATCCTGTTACTCGTGAAGTCTTGTAACGTCACATAAATAACTGCCATTTCATGATCATTCATCGCAGCAACCACTTCCATTTTAATTCCTTCACTTTCGCTGCTGATTTCAATAGGTTGAAGCATTATTGCAATTTGAGGACTGACAGTAGCTACTAAATTATTAAAACTTGGTATACGAGCTGCTCCCACCCCAGCCGAAAATACTACAAATACAGAAGCTACCAAAGGTATCGCTAACTTTTTAAATCTGCTTTTGGTTTTTTCTGATTTCGCATTCATTACACCTAATTTTGATCTCTCATGTAATTCTTTTGGAATTTCAATTCTTTCTAATTCCTGATTTATTTTATTACTCACAAATATCAGCCTCCTTAAACTCTTTTCGAAGTTTATCTAATGCTCGATATAATACCGATTTTGCCGTACCAAGTGGGATATCTAATACCTCTGATATTTCTTTAAAAGTGAAATTTTGATAAAACCTTAATAGAACAATGCTCTTTTCATCCTTTTCTAACGTGTCTATCAAATTTTCTAATGTTAAAGAAAGGGGAATGTCTTCATCATCTGAGCCAACGAATCCTTTAAACTCTGGTATTAATTGAATCACTTTTATATTTTTTTTAACTATGTTAACAGCACTGTTTATCGTAATTTTCATCAACCACGTTTTGAAATACTCTGGTTTTTTCAATGTATGTATCTTTTTAAATGATTGGTATGCTACTTCTTGAACAACATCTAAAGCATCTTCTTGATTTTTCACATATAAAAAAGCCATTCGATAAATCTCTTCCTCATATTGTTGAAAAATCTTTAAAAAGGCTTTATCATTCCCTTTTTGAGCTTTTTTCACTAATCGTATAATCGTAATTCACCCTCTCTTTTTTCATCCTACATCTATTAGACAATTGAAAGTTCTATTTGGCTTAAAATTTATAAAAGTTTTTCAATAAAAATAAAAAATCGCCTAAAAAGACGATTAAATGAGATTACTTTATGATTCTTGTTGTACTAACCTGCCCCGTTAGTAAAAAAGCGACTGCATCTTTTTCAGCAATCGCACCCGTTACTTTAAGTGCAATACTTCACAATCCTTTTTTACTCATCAATGAACTCAATCCCTAATATGTGTTGTCTCTGCAAATAGACGCTTTCTTATTAAAGAAAAGCGCCCTTTATTGGAATAACTAGAACATGATCTCATGTCTAAAAAATAATTAACTTGAATACCATAACTTCTAAATGTATAAGTATTATTTTAAAATTCGATATCTAAGATGCGTTACATAAGAGACATCGATTTAACATTTAGTCCAACAGTATATATAAGAACTCCACCGTAAATTGTGTAGGATCAACATCCTGAAAAATTGATTCAAAGTTTACTTCTCTTTTTCAATCAATGATTTTTGCAAGAACCACTACCACACTTTCATGCATATTAGCTTTACATCAAAATATGAAAATCGTTGCCTCTTGCATCATACCCAGTGGAGTTGACTTGATTTTAGCCAATACAATTAGCCCACTTAGAACGCTTTTCGCTGGTAAATGATATTGGTAATCCCCCAAGAAATAACATAGACTACCATGATACCAAGTGTGGCTCCTGTATATAAAGCCGGGACGGATAAATTATCAATAAAATCAGTTATTACGGTTAAATGTTCAGCTAAAAACAACACAATAGACGGTCCTATACCTGCTAAAATGAGAAAGCTAATCATTACAACCGGAAAAATATAACCTGGTTTAAATATATAAAATAATGGAAAGGTAAACGCAGCAAATAATAAGAATAAGCTACAGCCAATCGCAATGTCAGTCATCGTAAAAGGTTTATTGAAAGCAAATAATGTTAAACTTGTCACCACGATTGCTAAAACCATATAAATTATAGCACCAAGATAGCGTGATGCGATAATTTCTGTACGTGTGTAAGGTAAGGAATTTAATAATATGTTTGTCTCTGCTTTTTCATCGTAAACATAAGTGTTAAAGGGAATAATAAGACTGGCAACGAGAAAAATCAAAGTTGGATTTGCATCCATCATGATAAAGAATAAGATAAAAGGAATAAAGAGTAATAGTTGCCTTTTCTGTAGTATGACATCACGTCTGATTAAATTAAACATGGTGTATCCCTCCTTTCAAGTAATACATAATATCTTCCAGAGAGGCGCGATCAATGGCAACCGAGTCTCCGAAAATATTTTTCACTGCTTTAATATTATCCGTTAATGCTTCAAATCCTGTTGATGCACGATGAACATGAATAAATGCCTTTTCAGTGTCTCTATCCAGAAGATCCAATCCTCCTTTAACGAGCGCATAGTTTTCAGCTACGTCGTGAATGGACTGATTAAATACTAATTCCCCCCCCTGAATAAAAGCTATATAATCTGCGATACGGTCTAAATCTGTTGTAATATGCGTAGAGAAGAAAATGGTACGATTTCCATCAATCATTAATTCCTGTAAAAGATCCAACAGCTCTCGTCTAAAAATGGGGTCTAAGCCTGCTGTTGGCTCGTCCATAATAATCAGCTCAGCATGATGTGATAGTGCTACCGCCAATGACGCCTTCATTTGCATCCCTTTCGAGAAAGTTTTCATTGCTTTATTAAGCGGTAACTCGAATTTTTCAATAAATTGATAAAATAGTGTATCATCCCAATGTTTGTAAGCAGGTGCTACAATGCGTTTTATATCTTTTAAGTTCAGCCCTTCAAAAAACACATTGCCATCGTACACAAACCCAATGCGCTCCTTAATCGCCTTCTCATGATTCATGTAATCCAAACCGAAAAGCTTAATTTCCCCAGCATCTGGTCTTAATAGATTCATCATCATTTTTATCGTTGTCGACTTTCCAGCACCATTTGCTCCGATGAACCCCGTTACAAAGCCTTGCTTCACTTGTAAATCAAAATTTTTAACGGAAAAATCTTTAAATTTTTTCGTTACATTTGTAAATTCAACCACATTCTCCATTCATTTCACTCCTCATATAAAATCTTTAATAATTGCTGCAGTTCATCAAGTGACAAGCCAATTTCTCTGCTATTCGTTATGACCGCACTCAGTTGCTCCTCAATGACCTTCAGCTTCTTCTCTCTTATAACCTCTAAATTTTGCTCTGCAACAAAAGACCCCTTACCGACAATGGAATAGATAAAGCCCGCCTTCTCCAATTCCTCATAGGCACGCTTCGTCGTTATAACACTAATTTGCAGTTCCTTTGCGAGGTTACGCATGGAAGGTATTGCTGCCCCCTCCTGTAGTTCACCTGCTAAAATAGACGATTTAATTTGACTCGTAATTTGTTCATAAATCGGTTCCTTTGAACTATTGGAAATAATTATTTGCATGCCAATCCCTCTTCTTTACTTTTTTGTATACATATTTGAAATAACGTCCTGTACCCCTTGTTTAAAACAATAGCAATAACATGAATTGTCATCGAAGACCAATTTACAAATAATCATTCATAACATTATATATTGTATATATACTATAATTACATTATATACACACACTATTCCTTGTGCAACCATTTTATTTGAAACTAATGAAAATATTTTATATACCAGCCATAAAACAAAAAACAGAAGCCTGAACAAGTATATGTACAATAAAGTTTCAGCTATCTAATAGATGATATATTATTCATTTCTAACTATTTGATTAAATTAGCACCATCAACTTTGAAATAACCAATAGAAAGGGCATATTTTGATAAAAGATTTATCAAAATATGCCCTTATTAGATTTGAAAGATAATAAAATACTTGATTGCTTTTGAAATTCTAGTTGTACTAACTTGGATTAATTTAAGAACAATCTTTACAAACTTTATTTACAAGACTCTCAAAATAGACATTTTCGTATTCAGGAATCTTGCCCGATTGTTGAACACAAGTTAAACATCCATCTTCAACTAGCCTGCTCCGTTAGTACAGCAAGAAAAAGCTGCCCCTAGTGACAGCTCTGATCTTCAACTCTTACACCCAATAGTTTAAGTACATTATTTCACAAACTTTAACACGTTTTTTCATTATTTGCTTTTCCAGTGAGTTAAATATAAACAGGAGAGGTTTAAATTGAAAAAAATTATGCAGTGATGGGCTAATTTTATCCACCAGTCTATATTTTTTTAGAAAGGGTGGTCTAAAGAATTAACAGTAATAGGCATATAAGTAGGCGATAAAATCATAATAATCCACTTGTAAAATAATTGGAAAGAAAGGAAGATTTAGGTTATAGTAAAAATAGTTTTTGAATTTGGTGGTGATTAAAATTAATAGACTAATTCCTATTTTCATATTTTCCGTTATTGCTGTATTACTTATCGGTTGTACTAATAAAACAATTGAAGTTGAACCACCTAAAGATCTAAATATTAAGAACCCCATCATTGTGAAGAATGGCAATCAGGAATTTAAAATTATACCCTTTTATACTCAAGTATTAGATTACATAGAAAGCGTTTCAGAAATTGAACAACACGAGAAGATGGAAGAACATTACTATCAAAAAGTTGTCGAACCATTTCAATTAGATACTTTAGGTAAAGGAGAGGGGCATTGGATAAAGGACCATTGGGCTTTTGCAACTCCTAAAGACATTAAAACTTTGGAGGAATTTGTATATTCTCTAATTAATAATCAGGATGAAATAAATAAAATAATAGAACAAGCCTTGATTAAATCATCTAATACCCTTCCAGGCGTGAATAAGAGAGTGTATTTATTTCCTCCTAATCCGGATAACATGGATGGTATCAATTTAATGGGTGGCGTTTCTGGGGTAGCAGTTAGTAAGGATGCATTTATAATACGGATTGATCCATCTTCATTTAAAGAGGATTTGTTGGAGTATATTGTTGCACATGAATATAATCATACTATTTATATGGAGGGCGGAAATGTAAACTGGAAAAACACTTTATTAGATTCAATTATTCTCGAAGGAAAAGCTGACACTTTTGCCAAAAGTCTTTACCCCGATATTAATATACCGTGGATAGAACCTCTATCAAATCAAAAAGAGGAGGAAGTGTGGGAGCACTTAAAAGAGAATTTAATGTCAAAGGACCGAACAATAAAAGGCGATTATTTTGAAAATCCAAACAAAGGAATCCCCCGTTGGACCAACTACAAGATTGGATACCAAATAGTGAATTCCTTTTTAGAAAAGAATCCCACCACCCCGGTCAGAGACTGGACACTATTATCTG
The DNA here is from genome assembly GCF_031324165.1 of Ferdinandcohnia sp. QZ13. Classification (NCBI taxonomy): domain Bacteria; kingdom Bacillati; phylum Bacillota; class Bacilli; order Caryophanales; family Bacillaceae; genus Ferdinandcohnia; species Ferdinandcohnia sp. QZ13. The sequence continues at coordinate 1,572,038 of NZ_JAVIVW010000001.1, forward strand.
CGGAGGAGATTTTATCAAATAGTAAATATGGAGATAGGATTTCAAAATAAAAGTTTATTTAGATTCTTGCAAAGGAAAAGAATTTCTTCCTTTGCTTTTTTGTTTTGCATTTTCTGTCTACTTAATTATAAAGCTGTTTTTTCTTCTTTTACTATCCTGCTTCGTTACTTGAAGAAGAAAAAAGCGACCTTCGTTATTATTGAAGTATCGCTACCCTTTAACTTAAGTACATTACTTCACAATCTTTTTTACATCTCGAAAACTCAATCCCTTAAATGTTTTTTCCATGCAAAAAAGCGACTTCTTATTAAACTGTTCGCCAACGCAGCTTATCATTTTATGGTCTTAATAAGATTTTCCCCGTGCTTTTGCGGCTTTCTAAAAAACGATGCGCTTTACAGCCATCTCGCAGTGCAAATACCATAGGCTCAGATACCGTTACTTTCCCCTCTTCTATCCAGCGGAACAACTCTGCTGAACGGGTTGCCCTTTCCTCACGGGAAGTAAGGAAATTCCAAAGATCCCCTCCAGTCAAAGTCTTTGAAGTATCCATTAACATTCTTGGGTCAACTGGAGTAGGGTCTCCCCCTGCCATTCCAAAAAATACAACCGTTCCCCCAATGCGAGTTGCTGCAAAACTGTCTTCGAGCGTGGAGCCTACTGAGTCATAGACTACATCCACACCTTTTCCGTTTGTTTCCTCTAAAACCTTCCTCTTCCAATCATCCGAGTACAAGAAAACCTGATTCACTCCAGCTTTCTTAGCTGCGGACGCCTTCTCTATAGAGGAGGTTAAACCAATGACCCTTCCACCGAGAAGCTTTGCAATTTGGACTAGCAGCTGTCCCACGCCCCCTGCTGCCGCATGAACCAGAATAATATCATTCTCCTTAACGGCATAACTATCTTTTGTTAAATATTGGGCAGTCAGGCCTTGCAGCAAAACTGAAGCCGCTTCTTCAAATGAAATTGTCTCTGGAAGAGGAATTGCCTTTTCCACCGGAACAGCCACTTTTTCCGCGTTAGCATATGGGACATCGGCAAATGCAACACGATCTCCAACGCTGATTCCTTGGACATTAACTCCCTTCTTTTCAACGACTCCCGCCCCTTCATATCCTAAAATAAACGGGGGATTGCCAGCAAGGTGATAGTTCCCTTTTCTTCTATAAATATCTGCAAAATTCAATCCAATTGCTTTCATCCTTACTAATATTTCATCAGCCCCGATAACCGGATCCGCAATTTCAAGATATTCTAGTACTTCCGGTCCTCCAAATTTATTAAACACAAGTGCTTTCAAATGAACGACCTCCTCTTATATATTTTTTCGGTACATTTTAGTTTAATTAAATTGCGATTGAAAATGCAAATTAGTTTCTCTCCTTTTGGAAGGATAGGGTGATCGATGAAAACCTCATTTACTTATGATACGGTTCATCGTGATCAATTTTATATTTGTTGATAGTAATGGTACAATCCATTCTTCAATAATCTGGCCAGGTTGTTGAACAGAAGTTAAACATCCATCTTCCACTAACCTGCAACGTTACTTCAATAAGAAAGAGTGACCTTCGTTATTGAAGCATTGCACCCGTTCGCATTTTACTTTCAAAGCTCCATTAATGTCCGTATCAACAAAAATATTCTTGAATAATATGTTATTGCAGTCACTGCAACATGATCATCATGAAATTCCTGACAAGTTATCTCACTATCTGTACCTCTTTCATTAAGACTATGCCTTAACGGTATAGTCTTTTATTTCGCTTTTTCATTCTACTTCGACATAAGAGCAAATTTTTTTCTTATTCTTACCAGCAAAGATAACCGTCCAAACAATCCCCAAAGTAATAAACACATAGTTGTTGCTCAACATAGAAACACTTCTCAGTTTCGTTTTTATGCTTAACATACAGAAATAACTTCAGAGTATTACAGTTGCCCAAAGGTTATATAACATAAGATATCAGTAATTTAGTTGGTTCCTATCATTTTACTCATGCTTTCTTCAACTAAGTACAAGAAACATTTATGCTTCTTAAACACTCGCACCGCTAACTCAATCACTTTCATTCCAAATATCAGGATTGTCAATTGTTAGATTTTCTCCACGAACCATGAAATCATAACTGTCTTTTGCGCCTGTATACCAATCAACAATGACTAACTTCCCGCTTACATTACGTATGAGAAATTCAGTGACTTCACCATAACTGCCTATAGCTTTTTTTATTTCCACAGGCAATTTCAAGTAGAGAAAACCCCCGTCCACATCATCAGTATATTTCACTTCCCAGGCACCAATTTCAATATTTTGTACCTTATCATTTAAATTGCCTTTTACATCATATTGGGATTGAATTTTCTTTCGCGTATACTGTTTAAGGTTATCGTTCTCGATAAATGTATCCAATTCAATATCTGAGCCGTTCCAGACGGCTTTATAATAGTCCGTTAGCACTCTCTCACATAATTCATAAGCCGTTTCAAAATCAAGTTCAGATAGTTCACCTTCATTTTCAGCTAAGTATTCTAGGTCATTTTGTAATGCAGTCCGTTCAGTGCTTGGTGAAATCTCCGTGTTTATAAATCTATCTGATGTTTTATCTCCTGAAACTACAGGCGTATTCTTTGCGTACTCATTAGGAGTATCCTTAATACAGGAACTCAGAGTAAATAAGACTACTAATAAAAATATAAATTTCATTGTAACCCTCCAATTCGTTTTTTAATTTCAAAGCCTACTCCTTTAATTTTTAGACGATGTTGTTGTATATTTCGTTACCAAACTCTTGAACTATCCTGCCCCTTCAGTGGAATATCCTCAACAAAAAGGTGCATTAACCCTTCTTGGATCAACGCACCCGTTACTTAATAACTCTTAAATTCCCTTTAATATTCCTCCAAACTTTTCCAAGTTTTAAGTAGCCAATCTTTAAAAACAATCTTTTCTTCAAATTGCGGATAATGTGAAGAGTTTTCGAAGACGATAAAATCCTTAATAGGAGCATTTACGTTATCATAATATGCTTTTGCTGCATTCGTAGATGTCATATAATCATATTTTCCCATGACAAAATAGAAAGGGATATCTAAGCTACTAACAATTGTTGTAATATCATTCTCCTTTTCTTCAGAAAGTAATAGATCCTGCGTGGCTGAAATCCCTTTAATATAACGAATGACATCAACTAAATTATATTCAGGATTCGTTAGAAATCCTATGTAATAATCCATATTATCATTAATTAACCTTGCTGCCCCTCCATACTTCCGAACCATATCTCGAGGGGTATGTGCTTCCCCTTTTTTAATGGAATCTTCAAGAAGCATGAGTTCATTTACATCCTTTCGATTTCCTGCTTGTTGTGCTTGATTTACTGTATAGTTTAAACTATCAACTTCACTATTAATATAATTTGAAACTTGACCAATTCCGATATATGCAGCATATTTTTCAGGAGCTTTATTTGCAGCCTTCATCCCAATGTATGTACCGAAAGAATGACCTATTAATAATACCTTTTCGTTAGGAAACTCATTTTTTACATAGTCTGTTAGTGCCAATAGATCCTCGACATGTTGATCTGTGGAAATAGTAGAATAATCCTCAAAGAACTGATATGATTTTCCACTTCCTCTTTGGTCATAATGAACAATAGTAAAATGCTCTTCAAGTAAATCTTGATACTTTCTAACATAAGGAATTTCAGAGCATCCCGGTCCACCATGTACGAAAATGATAATTGGATTATTTCTATCCACACCTCTGATCATGACTTCGAGCTCTGTTCCATTTATTTCTATGCTATCTAATAAAGCGATGCTGTTTTCCCCATTTATCTTTGGTGTCCAAGTAGGAAACAATAGAATAAGAAGTAAGAACAGAGTTATTGAAATCAAAATAATAATTAGCTTTCTTTTACTTTTCACATAGAAAACTCCTTTTCTACTTTTAGCTTAATGCTGAATTTGGGCAACTTAACAAAAATGGCGTTGAAGTTTCTTCATTGAACCTTCTGGTAAACTGCACCAACAGTTTAATATTCAACAAAGCATGCATTAATCCCTCTTGGATCAACACACCTGTTGTTAAGTCACTCTATATTTATTACGTTGCAATTTTCGAAAAAGTTTGATGTAAGAACTAGGAATCTATAATATAATGAAAGATAGACTATAAAAGGGTAGGTGAGTTATCCATGACAAAAGATTTACGTCATACATATTATAAAGAATTAATTGATCTACAAGATGTAGAAACGGTAGAAACCCAGATTCAAAGTTTACTGAATGTTCCAATTGAATCCGTTTCCGACCTAGAAAAGTGGTTAATAGATGAAAAGAATTTAATGATTCAAATCACAGAGGCGATGACAGGTCACCAGGTTGACTTCTATCGGAATACAGAGGATGCAGAAATCAAGTCGACGTATCTTCATGATCAGCAGGTTATTCAACCACTATTAATGAAATATGAAGCAAAACTGAATGAGAAATTCTGTGAGTCTCCTTATTTACATCAATTAGATGAAAAACGGTACGGCTTAATGCGACAAGTTCGCGAGTCCAAAGTGAAACTGTTCAGAGAAGAAAACATTCCTTTAATGGTAAAAGAACAAGAACTATGCACGAAGTATAGTGAAATTATGGGAGGATTAACAGTTGAATGGGATGGGGAGGAAAAACCTTTTCCGTTTATCCAATCCCAACTCGATAATCTGGACAGAAGCGTGCGAGAAAAAGCGTATAAAAAGATGGGCTCCGCCTTTCGTAAAATTAAGTCTGATATGGATGCCATTATGGATGAACTGGTTCAACTACGCCATCAAATCGCTTTAAATGCAGGCTTTGAAAATTATCGTGATTATATGTTTGTGGTCAAAAATCGCGAGTATAGTGTCCAAGACTGTTATGACTTTCATGAAAATGTAGAGAAACATATTATTCCAGCTTGGAATCGACTAGCGGCTGTTTTTAAATCTAAACTTGGTGTTGATACCTATCGCCCTTGGGATAACACCGCTAAATTGATGAAAAACCCACCATACTCCGAGGTGTCTACTCTTATGGATGGCGTTTCTGAGATGTTAGGGAAAACCGACCCATACTTTGCAGACCGTTTCGATTACATGAGAGAGAACGGGTTACTAGATCTTGGGGATCGTAAAGGAAAAAGCCCGGGTGGTTTCTGTACCGGCTTACCTGTTTCAGGGGATACCTTTGTTTTTGCAAACTTTAGTCCATCCTTTTTCTCTCTGATCGCATTGATTCATGAAATGGGCCATGCGGTAAATGGATACCTCCAGTTTTCCGAGCACGGTCCTACTGAAGATTACCAGCACCGAATGGAAGTTGCTGAACTGTATTCTCATGGGATGGAATTACTATTGTTAGATAAGCTGGATCGTTTTTATCCAGATGAAGAAGATTTTAAGAGCGCACAGCGTGAAGAGTTAAGAAGGGCATTTACAATGTTATACGGACCATTGTCAGGAGATCTCTTCCAGCATTGGATGTATACAAATCCTCATCACACTGCCAAAGAACGTGATGAAAAATTCTTTGAAATCTCAAAACGTTATGGCTTAAACCCTGTTGATACTTCTGGGCTTGAGGAAGAAATTGGAATGAGTTGGGCGGGAACCCTTCATTTCTTCGAAGTTCCTTTCTATAATATTGAATACTCAATCTCGATGCTCGGTGCTTTACAATTGCTTGAGAATTATAAGAAAGACCCAGAGCAAGCTATCGAATCCTTTAAAAAAGGGGCAAGTGCGGACTACAATCAAACCATCGCAGAAATTTATAAAGAAACTGGCGTCAGTTTTGATTTTTCAGAGCCAGCCGTTAAGCGAATGGGTGAATTCTTAGAAAAAGTTATTCAAGAGATTCATTAATAAAATTAGGCATTTGACCACAATCGACGTTCAAAAAGGCACCACTAGTTAAATTAAGCTAGTGGTGCCTTTTGCTTTACTAGTCATAAGATTTTCGATTGCACGTGATGAATGAAGTTGCAGCCCTAGCCTATGAGTTTTAATAAATTTTGTCTCTTAACTGAACAATATCACCATTAAAACTTACCAGAGCTACTTTAAAAAGGTAATGATCCCATTAGTGAATCCCAAACTTCAAATCCTTGTTTCGCACACACACCCGATTATTCAAAAAAATATGAATTATTACGACCCATTATTTCTCCCATAGCTCAATCAGTCTACCTTCTGGATCCTTTATCCAAATAAATTTACCAAAATCACTAACCTCTTTTTCCTTTACAAGAGGTACACCAATTTGATCAAGATGATGTATTGTCTCGTCTATATTATTAACTTGGAAATTTAACATCACTTGCTGTTCTTTTGGGAAGTAACTGTCATTTTCAGCAAAGAAAGAAAAGATAGTTTCATTTTCTGAATCGGGTTTAATAATAGTCCCATTCCAATTTTCTATTTCAATCTTCAAGACTTCACTGTACCATTTTTTTACGGCATTCAGATTTTTAGTCCTCCAAAATATTCCCCCAAAACCTTTTATCATCATAATAAACTCGTTCCCTTCTTTATCATTATTCAATTTTTGATTAAATTAGAAACTTAACAAAAAAGCGGTTAATCCTTCCAGCGTAAAACAACCCCTCCTCATTTAACTTCCTATTTAGATCCTGCTTAATAGGTTAAGTGTAAACCTTTACAATCCCATTTTCATTAAATTATCGAATTATGGTTAAAAAAAACTATTAAAACATCGTAAAAGTTAGTTCCTTCCTCCATACCATATGGTAATATATAGAAAAAACCAGGTGGATCATACTGAAACTCATCCAGTCGTTTTTTTCTGATGTTTTTTTCAATCTTAACCATTATTTTGTGGTGATGAAGGAACCAGTAACTTGCAAAACTTGCGGAAGTGCTTCATTTACGAAAGGACTAGTGAAAAATAGTCATGCAAAAGTCTATCCAGTAGACAAAACATTTAGTTTGGGTTCTTCCCTTATTTATACTTTTTGCAAGTATTGTGGGGAAGTATCATCAATAAAAGTTGAAAATCCTAGCAAATTTTAGTGAGTGAATATTCAGTTATATAAAAAATGAGTACCCTATTCTCGGAAAATTCGGCACTCATTTTAAGCTACATTTTTAATTTTTATGATTGGAAGCGATACCCGTTACAATAGGGTCGCTTCATTTCTTTTTAAACAGAAAAATCCTCATTTCATTTTAGTTAGGATGCACGTTGACGTAAATTTGGTTGAACACTCAGCTTGTTTTCTTTTTTCCGGAACCTTACAAACAGATTATTTGCCACAAGTGAAAGAATGATAAAGGCAGTGCCTAAAATATCAAACATTGTCACATGGTAGCCTTGAAAAACCGAAACTAAAAGGGTCGTAACAGGAACAAAGTTAATGAATAACAAGGCATTGATTGGTGATAAAACACTGACACCAATATTCCAGCCAAGTAGTGCAATCAATCCTGGAAAAAGGATCATAAACAGCAAATGCGGAGCTGTTGCCGAAATCTCTTCTTCTGTTGGAACCGATACATATCCAATAAGGGTCGCTATAACTACAACCACACCCGCTGTTATCGTTCCAAGTAAACAACTTAATGTTGAATACCGCAAAACTGACCAACTGCTAAACTTACTTCCCCCCATTGTGTAAATAACCCATCCAACAACTGCAAGGAATATAAGAATAGAAGGAATCAAATTGTCCGTTGCACTTAAAAATGATTGAATATCCCCTTTTGTAATTACGAATACCGCGCCAATTAATGCCACGATTACACATGCCAGAGTAAATGAATGAGGACGTTTTTTATATAACATCCAGACGATCACAATCGAAATCATCGGCATGAGCGATTCATTTATGGATGCAACCATTACCCCTGGTTCCCCCAATAAATCCTCTCCCCAAAAAATAAACAGATTATAGACCGTAAAGGCCATTGTCCCAAAAAACCATAATTGCAGACCTTTTCCTTCAAATCGAAAAGCCTGTTTTCCTTCTTTCCATAAAAGCATCGCTACCAAAAGAATGGTAACTGCTCCATACCGTATAATTGTAAAATAAAAAGGATCAATATGCTTAAAGGCTGCATGTGCTACTGGAAACATGGCACCCCAAGAAACCGCAGCAACAAAGCATAAAACAGCTCCCCATAACACATTATTTCTCACTTTCCCTCATGCCTCCCTTATATGATTAGCAACCTTGATTATCTCTCCTATTTGATATCTTGTAAAATGAATAATAATGATTAACTACTATCATTTTTCGTGATATCATAGAACTATAGAATAATAGCGATCGGAGGCTAGAAAATGGAATTTAAAGACCTAGAGATTTTCCAACTAGTTGCAGAAAAAGGGACCATTACAGAAGCGGCAAAAGACTTGAAATACGTGCAATCGAATATTACATCCCGAATTCGAAAACTAGAGGCTGAACTGAACACTCCGTTATTTAATCGCCATCGACGCGGGATGAGCTTAACACCCGAAGGGAAAAAACTCTTAACCTATAGTAAAAAGATAATTGCATTGACAGAAGAAATGAAAAGATCCGTTCAAACCAATGAGGAACCATCAGGAAAATTAGAAATCGGGACAGTGGAAACCGTTATTCATTTACCTAAAATCCTTTCAAGCTATGTAAAAAAATATAAGGATGTCGATTTGTCTGTATTTACGGGGGTAACTAGTACACTTGTGAAGGAAGTATTACATCATAAGCTAGATGGTGCGTTTATTACGGAATCGGATTTGCATCCCGAGCTTGTATCCCATGAAGTGTTTCAAGAAGAACTCGTCCTCATTTCAGATAATCGAGTGTCCAGTCTAGATGAGTTAGTCGAAGAACCAATCTTATGCTTTAGTAAAGGCTGTGGATACCGGGCACGTCTAGCCGAATGGTATCGGGACAAAGACATAACACCTAAAAAAATAATGGAATTCGGCACATTAGAAACCATCTTACGCAGCACGGCCATGGGACTAGGCATTGCATTCGTTCCGAAATCAGAAGTGAAACAATTAGAAAAAGAAGGACTTATCCAATTCCACAAACTTCCAGACCGATATAGTAAAATAAAAACGGTATTTATCAGAAGAGCCGATAGGTACTTAACACCCACCATCGAAAAATTTATCGAAACAATCGAATCTAGTAAACAGGAGAATCTTTACTCCGAATAAAAGAAAAAGCCCTCACAAACATTGGTTTACCAACATTTGTGAGGACTCTTTGTTTATACAACTCATTTAAAATCAAAATACTCAGCCATTCATTTTCCCATAATAAGCAAGAACCTATTTCTTTTGTTGTCGGTATAAATCTAGCGTTTTATAGCCTTGTGATAAGATATCAATCATTTGTTCCTGACGCTTTTCACGTGTCTTTTGTTGTTTTGCAGAAAAAATATAACGAGCCCAATCTTTTTGGTAACCTGGTGTTAACTTTTGATAAAATACCAGTTCACTTGGATGGTCAGCTAATATTTTTTCGATATCTCCTACATTGTTTTCATAGTCTCCAACACTCTGGCTTGCAGCTGATGACTTTTTTGATCTCTTCTTCTCACGTTTTAAGCCGACAACTGTAAACACATCATCCATACTCACCATACGCGAAAATTTCAAATCACTCCCCTGTACATAACCATCTTCGCCAACATTCAACGTTGGAAATATTTCATCCCGATGTACAAAAGTAGGATATCTCTTATTCCCTTTCTTTGGATAAGCAAAAAATAAGTATCCTTTTTCAAGCAAGTGATTTTCCTGAATGATATGCTGAGTATGCTGGACCATATCTTCAATCGTTTCAACAAAAATAAAAATAGCATCATGTTCCCCTGTTAATGACGTCTTAAAATCAGCAAATACGTCATAATCGCTCGGCTGATTGATAACAACCATGTTTTTATACTTTGTTAAGTTTAATTTATCAATAATCGTCATGAGATACTCCTTTATATATAACTGTAAAAATGATTCAACCACATATTAACGGGATTCTATGAATTTGATTCTACTTTTACTATATCTTCTATAGTTTAACCGTCAACTCGAAAATTCCAAAAAACCGTCGAATTCACCATATGAAAAAGCACCTGCAATATGTTGAACTTCAACATCTGCAGGTGCTCAAGTGGTGTGCGGTTAAAATAATAACTACTCGTTACACCCACCACATATTCCCTGGTAGTTCTTCAAGTAAGACTGATTTTAAATTACGGACAGCACGGGTAAATCCTTCTTCAATGGACATGATTGGGTCCTCATGCTCAATACTTACGACATAGTCGTATCCATAGGTTCGTAGAGCACTCATCATATCTGACCATTCTTGTAAACTATGACCACAGCCTACAGAACGGAATGTCCAGGCTCTCGTTTGAACCTCGCCATATGGCTGCATGTCTGTTAGTCCATACATGTTGACGTTATCTTGATCAATATATGTATCCTTCGCATGGAAATGGTGAAGCGCATTTGCCTTACCTAAGATCTTGATCGCCGCTATTGGATCAATTCCTTGCCACCATAAATGACTTGGGTCGAGGTTTGCACCAATGGCATCACATGTTTCCTCACGCAATTTTAGAAGTGTATAAGGAGTGTGAACCAGAAATCCTCCATGAAGCTCTAGCCCGATCTTTACGTTATGATCTTTTGCAAACTGGCCCCATTCCTTCCAATAGGGGATTAATTTTTCTTCCCATTGCCATTTTAAAATATCACCATACTCATTTGGCCATGGAACAACCGGCCAGTTTGGAAATTTCGCACCTTCATGGTCTCCTGCCGTTCCTGAAAAACAATTCACAATAGGAACACCTAGTAAACTAGCAAGCTTGATCGTTTTTACTAAAGCCTGGTGAGACTCCTCGGCAAACTTTTTATCAGGCGAAATCGGATTTCCATGACAGCTAAACGCACTTATTTGGAGTCCACGCGATGTCACTTTTTCCATATATTCTTGTCGTTTTTCTTCACTCTCTAATAAAGCATCAAGATCACAATGGGCATTTCCTGGATATCCACCAGTCCCAATTTCAACTGCGTGTAATCCAGAAGCTGCTACATAATCGAGCATGTCTTCAAAGCTTTTTTCTGCAAATAAAACAGTAAATACACCTAGTTTCATTCTTTGTTCCCTCCCGCTACATTTTAATGCTGTTTCCTGTTTCACTACTCTTATATATGGCATCAATGATTTTGGAGACTTGTAAAGCTTGCTCTGGTTTCACGATTAGTTCATCGATTCCTAAACAACTATCCACAAAGTTTTTCGCTTGTGGAATATCTGGAGAGTCTTCACCTGGTACCCATTCCGCAACTGTATTTAAGAGCATACCATGTTTCGCTTGATTCAATTGAAGTGGGAATAACTCAATCCCACCCTTTACCCCTGAAATACTAACTCCTTCCTCATCCTTCGGAATATTGGCTGACCATGACGTTTCAAAAAGCATCGAAGCCCCGTTTTGAAATTTTATATAGGCCGTTACATGATCATCCACATCAAAGGATTCCGAATCGAAGTTTCCCCATTGATTGACTTGGTTCGGCATCTTACTTAGGCGGTTATAGGCTGTTCCGAGTACCTCTATAGGCTCTGGATTTCCTAATAACCATAAGGATAGGTCTAAGAAATGACAGCCCCAATCGATAAGGGTTCCTCCACCTTGCAGGTCTTTTTTAGTAAACACGCCCCACCCCGGCACCTTACGTCTTCTTAATGCTTTTACCCTAGCAACGATGGGTTCTCCAATTTCATCTTCTAAAACTAACTTTTTTGCAGCCTGTGAGTCTTTTAAAAAACGATAATGATAGGCAATCGCCAATACTTTTCCTGCTCTATCGGCAGCCTCAATCATTGCCTGACATTCTTCTGTTGACATCGCCATTGGCTTTTCGCATAACACATGAACGCCCGCATCAAGTGCTGCGATTGATATCTCTGCATGAAATTTATTCGGCGTACATACAACAACAGCGTCCACTTCAGCAAACATATCTTGATAGTTCTTATGGACTTTTGAGATCTGGAATTTCTCTGCAACAGTCTTTGCGATTTCTTCATTCACATCACAAATGGCTTCAATTGTGACTTGCTCGGCTAATTGCTGGAATGCAGGTATATGTCGTGCTTGTGCAATTCCACCAGCTCCTATTATTCCAATCCGCAGTTTGCTCACGTTTTACACCTCAATTGATCGTGATAATCTTGTTCGTCTCTTTTGATTCAAGTGCTGCTAATATGACCTGTAGTGATTTCATTCCTTCTTCCCCTGGTACAGGTGGCATCGTATCGGAAATGATTGATTGTACAAAATGGGAAATAACGTGAGAAGTTGTTTGCCCACCATCTTCATTTGTTTGAATACCGCCTAATTCACATTTCACAACCTCACCATTTTTATATTGAATAATAAGATTATGAACAGGATCATCCTCTAAGCGTAAAATCGCATTTTCTCCATAAATAATCGTTGAATTATCCTCCTTTGACACATAGGACCAGCTCGCAGCCAATGTTCCGATAATGCCAGATTCTGTTCGTAAAATACAAACGGCTGTATCATCTACATCCGCGTTTTCCTTGGCACTTGTTTCAATGAATGCCCCCACCTCGACAAACTCTTCCCCTAACAAATACCGGAGCAGGTCTGTTTTATGGACCCCAAGATCACCCATTGCTCCAATAAAAGCCTCGTTCTTCTTAAAAAACCAGCTTTCCTTTCCGTCCACACTCCATCCTTCCGGACCACCATGTCCAAATGCGGTACGGAAACTATAAATTTTTCCTAGTTCACCTGCTTCAATCAGCTTTCTGGCCCTTTGATGGGAAGCGACAAAACGCTGATTATGCCCTATCATCAGCTTCTTGTTTGATTTCTTCGCCGCTTCAATCATATTCATCGCTTCTTCACTTGACGTAGCCATTGGCTTCTCACAAAGTACATGCTTTCCTGCTTCTAATGCTGCAATCGAGATCGGTGCATGCAAATAGTTCGGTGTACAAACACTTACTGCTTCCACTTCAGGATTTGCAAGAAGTTCTTCATAGTTTGTATAGGCTCTTACACCATACTCACTTGCAACCTTGTTGACACGTTCCTCGACAATATCACACACTGCCACAATCTCTACCTCTTCGTTCATCGCATATTCAGGCAGGTGACGGTGCTGGGCAATACTCCCACAGCCAATCACAGCAATTTTTACCTTACTCATCCTTCATTCCTCCCCTATGTAACTAATTTTTTGCTTTAATATCTTCAAGCGGTTTAGCATTCCCATAAATAGGCTTTGGCAGCTTTGTAGGCGTTGCCCATTTGACGGCATTGCGAATCACTCGTTGAATGTCCTTATGATAGTAAGTTGGGTATGTTTCATGACCTGGTCGGAAGTAAAAAATTTTCCCTTTCCCTCTTTGATATGTACAGCCGCTTCTAAATACCTCTCCACCTTCAAACCAACTCACCATTAACAGCTGGTCAGGTGCTGGAATATCAAAATGCTCCCCATACATTTCTTCTTTTTCAAGCTCGATATATTCACCAAGTCCTTCTACAATCGGATGACTTGGATCGACAATCCAAATTCGTTCTTTTTCATCCGCTTCTCGCCATTTTAAATCACAGGAGGTTCCCATTAAGACTTTAAAGATTTTCGAGAAGTGACCTGAGTGAAGAACAATAAGACCCATCCCATCTAGTACTCTCTGCTTCACCTTCTCAACAATCTCATCACTTACCTCATGATGGGCAAGATGGCCCCACCATACTAAAACATCTGTCTGGGCAAGAACATCATCTGTTAAGCCATGCTCTGGCTCATCCAGGGTGGCTGTTCGAACCTGGAATGGCTCTTCCTTTAAAAAGCCAACAATCGCCCCATGAATACCTTCTGGGTAAACCTCCCGTACAATCGGATCCTTCTGCTCATGACGATTTTCATTCCAAACTGTTACTTGTAGCATGATATGTCCTCCAGTCTACTCATTTTACCTTCACGTTCCTATTTCGATATTCATTCGGTCTTACCCCAATTAACTTCTTAAACAGTTTGCTAAAGTATTTCTCATTCTGATAGCCCACCAGATTTGCAACTTCATAGATTTTCAAATGTGGGTTTTCCAATAATTCTTTTGCTTTTTCCATCCGAATCTTCATTACATAATCGGTAATGGTATCGTCAAACTCTTGCTTGAATTTCCTTGAAATATATTCCCGACTAAAAAAGAAACGGTCCGCTATTTCTTGTAGATTGATTTCATTCTGATAATTTTGTCTTACGAATTCTTCAATCAAATGGATTCCTGTTTTCTCATTTTGATAGTTTTGAGTCGGAATTAATGTTTTTTGTTGAAGAGCTTCCTCCTTCCATTCGACAATCGCTTTTTCTAATGTTTCATTAAGCACGTCCGGCTCAATAGGCTTTAATAAATAATCAAAGCTTTTATAAAAAATAGCATTCCTCATGTACTCAAAGTCATCGTAACCGCTTACGACAATGGTTTTACTCAAAATTCCGGATGCATGTATCCACTTCAAAAGACTGATTCCATCCCTTTTTGGCATTCTCATATCTGTAAAAATAATCGCGGGCTGATGTTCCGTAATAAGGTGCATTGCCTCTTCCCCATCTTTTGCCTCAAGAATCGTATCGATTCCGAATCTTTTCCAGTCGGCTAGTAAAAGAAGTCCGTCACGCACATGCTTTTCATCATCAATAATGATTGCTTTCATAATCAGCACCTTTCACATCAATCGGAAGTCTCATCGTCACTAAAAGACCGCCTTCCTCATTATTTTGAAGTTGTAAAGTAGCTTGGTCATGATAATAAAGTTTCAATCTGGCATATACATTCTTGAGTCCAATATTGGTTCCCTCACCCATACTTGTTCCACTATGAAAATACGAATCAATTTCTCGAAGCCTTTGTTCAGATACACCCGTTCCATTGTCATTTACGGCAATAAATAATTCATTTTGTTCGATTGAACATGTTAGCGTAAGCATACCAACTTCAGTCCGATCATCAAATCCATGCTTGAAATAGTTCTCAATGATCGGCTGCAGAATCATTTTTGGAACCTTCACATCTTGTGCATTTTCATCAACATCAATGTTGAATTCGAATTGTTCTCCAAATCTTTCTTTCTGTAAAAGCAGAAACGCTTTTATATAATTTATTTCTTTAATCAGTGGAATTATGTCTTCTTCCATATTCATTCCGTATCTCATAATCTTCGAAAGCTGAGTAATCAACGAATAAATTTGTGGGACATTGTTTTTTAACGCAAGTGTACCTATCGATTGAAGTGCATTGTACAAAAAATGTGGATTTATTTGCGATTGAAGTACACGCAATTGATTGGTTTTGTTTTCTATTTCAAGCTTGTATTCCTTATTAATAAGATGATTGATTTTTTCTATCATTTGTTTAAAGCGATTCCCTAAAACCCCAATTTCATCCTCACCCAATGGTTGAAAATTCACATCCATGTTTCCTTCCTCCACCTGACGGATATTATGGAGAAGGATTCGAATGGGAGACGTTATTTTAAATGAGACAAAAAGGGTTGCAAGCACAACTAAGATTAATCCAATCACCCCAAACAAGATGTTGATAATCGCAACGTTATTCACACTTTCATAGAGAGTTGTATATGGAATTCTTTTGACTAATACCCAGTCCCCAGCAATCTCTGGAAGCTTATTATAGACCATGACACCATGAAAGGAATCATCACTCCATTCCATCGTCCCCTGCTCATCATTAGTATGAACGATTGTGTTGATCCACGCTTTGTGATCCGCCTTTTCCCCTTGTGTAGATTGATAGATAAAATCTCCATCAGCTGAAACGATATAAAATTCCTCATTTTCTTTGTTATAAAGATTTTCACTTAATTCAATGATTTTATCTGGTGTAATTTCCAATGTGATGAAGGCAAGAACGTTATTAGATGGTGAATTAATAAAAGAACGGTGAATCGATAATACGGTCTTTGGCCGTTTAACATTTACAATATCGTCCAAATCATTTTGGATATGAATCGGTTCAATATACATATTCCCTATGCTATTTTTTGCCTTTTCGAAGGCTTCTTCGTTACCATTCTCTACTTTATTTGCAAATACGACTGCTGACTGCTTTGAAATGGAGATGATTCGGTCATCATTTTCAAACGTAATATAGACCCGTTCAATATTTTCTTCCGCGTATAAAATCGTTTGCAGAACATCCTTCACAGTATCCAAGATCTGATAATGTTTTTCCTTATGTGGTGACCTTAAAAAACTCACAATATCTGGATTATTATAGAGTGAAAGCGATAATCCATTTAGCTCTCGGATATAGCTCGAAAGATTTTCCTTCCCTTGATATAAGAGACTCTTATTCTCTTGAACGACTTGATCCTTCAACGATTCTTTAATATGAAAATATGTAATCGCAATAGACGTTCCAAACGGCACGATTGTAGTGAGTAGTAATAAAACAATTAGCCTATTTCGAATACTCTTTTTGAACAAAGGGCTCTCCCTCCTAAATATATACATTCTTAGTATAAAATAGAAAGCATATCAAGTATAGACATGCTTTCTATCAAGAAGGGAGTTATCACTGAATGACTGCTTTAGAATTTGATTACTTCAGGTTATCCCATGTCTCTTGGAAACGAGTTAGTAATTCATCGTAATCAATTTTTCCTGCTGCATATTCTTGGATGGCTGCTGCTTTCTCCATGTTTGCCCCATCTGGCCATCTGAACCAAGTCCAAGGAATGGTTTTGTCATCCTTGGAATATTCCAGGATTGAGAGGCCAAGATCACCTAATCCTGTCGGTTCGATGTTATCAAATGCAGGGATAAACGCGAATTCTTCTGTAATATATCGTTTACCAGTTTCGGATGACACCATCCAATTTAAGAAATCTTTAGCTTCTTGCAGATGCTTTGAATTTTTATTTAATACCCAGTTGTTCGGAACCCCTACTGGTAGACGATTTGCTGTCGCTTCATCATCCGTCATTGCAATCGGAAGGAAGCCCATATTGATGTCAGAATTAATTTCATAAATCATGTTTTCTGTCCAGTTTCCTTGTTGAAGCATAGCCGTTTCACCAGAAGCAAATAAGGTAACCTGAGTATTATAATCGGTTGTTAGTGGATTATCATTTGCATATTTTAACTCTAAATCTAATACATTCTTAAAATCTTTAAAATGCTGATTACCCACAATTTTTTCTGTTCCAGCATAAAGTCCTTCGATAAATTTCACCGGATCATCCTGTTGTGCAAACGGAATATTAAGTAAATGCTGCCCAATGACCCACCATTCTCCATAACCAGCTGAGAAAGGTGTAATTCCTGCTGCTTCAAGTTTTTCTGCGGCTTCTTGTAGCTCTGAGAATGTTTTTGGAGCTTCTTTAATGCCGGCTTTTTCAAATAAATCCTTGTTATATACAAATCCATACCCTTCTAAGTTAACAGGCATCCCATATAGCTTACCATCTGTATCTGTCATTGGAACTTTACCTATTGGCAACACATGGTCTACCCATGGCTCACCTGAAAGATCGGCTAAGCGTTCTTTCCAAAGCTCTAATTCCTTAAATCCACCATTGTTAAAAATATCTGGCTCGTCACCTGAAGCAAATTTCGCTTTTAATGCTGCGCCGTAATCTGCTCCACCACCAACTGTTTCAAGTTTAATCTTGATGTTTGGATGTTCTTCCTCATACTCATCAATCATCGCTTGAAGCTGATCGGCAATCTCAACCTTGAACTGCATCAAGTTTAGCGTAACGGTTTCCCCATCGGATCCTCCTTTGCCCTTATCAGTACCTTCACTAGATGTTTTCTCCTTATCCGAACAAGCGCCAAGGATAGTTAAAAACAAAACCATTGTGAACAAAAGCAATTTGCGTTTCATTACCTTGTTTCCCCCTTTATCATTTGCATTTTTATATTATACAAAAACGTATAACCACTTTTTAATAGCTGTTTTCGCTAACTCAATTATTTTGAACATTGATTTCCGCTGTAGGCGGACGCTTCCTCAGGCGTGGCTTGAGCCTCCTCAGGCCTACACGATGTAGGTCACGAAGCCGTTGCCACAGGACGTGGCACTTTTAGGCTTCGTTCTACTTGTCGCTCCCTGCGGGGTCTCAAGGCTCACGCTTATCCCGTAGGACTTTGAATTTCTTCCTTGAAATAACCCACGCACGAAGAAAATGCGAATGCATTTTCGAGGAGTGACGCCTTCCGCTTCAATCACATTGTTTATACGATATTTTAAAGCAACAACACTTTAGAAATAAGCCTATTTAATTGATCCTGAAGCAATTCCTTTGATAATATGTCTTTGTAAAAACAGGAAGAAGATGATGATGGGTGTGATCCCAAGAACGAGCGCTGCTAATCCCATATCCCATTGTTTTGTATACTGAGCAAAGAATGAGCTT
Source organism: Ferdinandcohnia sp. QZ13 (assembly GCF_031324165.1). Taxonomy (NCBI): domain Bacteria; kingdom Bacillati; phylum Bacillota; class Bacilli; order Caryophanales; family Bacillaceae; genus Ferdinandcohnia; species Ferdinandcohnia sp. QZ13. Next base: position 1,590,541 of record NZ_JAVIVW010000001.1, read on the forward strand.
GTCGCTAAAGGAATCGTCCGTAGCTCTGCATCTGTTAAAACAAGCAAAGGCAATAAGTAGTCATTCCAAATCCATAAGCTGTTTAAAATAATGACCGTCACGGTAATGGGTTTTAATAACGGAAATACAATTCTCCAAAACACACCAAACTGCGAACAGCCATCAATTCGTGCAGATTCCTCAATTTCAATTGGCACCGTCTTCACAAATCCATGAAAAAGGAATAAGGACAATGGAACACCAAACCCAAAATACATGATCACCAAACCTGGAATGCTATTGACGATTCCCAACATCCCACCAAGCTTCATCAACGGGATCATAACCGACTGGAAAGGAATCACCATTGCGGCTACAAAAAAGATAAACAAGAAATTACTTAGCTTTCCACCCGTTCTGACCAACTTCCATGCGGCCATCGAACTAATCACGACAATTCCAATATTACTAGTTACCGTAATAATCAATGAATTCCAAAACGCTCGTGGAAAATGAATGATGTCCCATACCTTCACAAAATTCGTAAATAGAAATTCCTTAGGCCAGGCAGCCGCATCTATTAAAATCTCAGAAAAAGCTTTCATCGAATTAATGAAGACAAAGTAAAATGGGATGAGAAAAATGAGCCCTAGCACAATTCCAACGATCTCAAGAAGAAAGGTTTTCTTAGTGTACCTTTGGTTCATTATGCCTCAACCTCCTTTTTCTTCGTCATCACGACTTGAATAGTCGTAAAGACCGCTACAATCACAAAGAACAAGACCGCTTTAGCAGTACCTAGACCGAAGTTGTTATACTGAAAGGCTTCCCGATATATATTAATGGCGACAGATTCTGTTGAGTTAAACGGTCCCCCGTTCGTCAACGAGATATTAATATCGAAAATCTTAAAGGCCATCGAGATTGTCAAAAAGAAACAAATTGTAAACGCAGGCAGAATTAACGGCATCATAATCTTTGTTAAGACATTCCAACTCGAAGCCCCATCAATTCTAGCAGCCTCTACTAAGGATTGATCCACTCCCTGCAAAGCAGCGATATAAATCACCATCATATACCCTGCCGTTTGCCAAGCGAATACAATCACAATTCCCCAAAAGGCAGTAGCCTCATCACCTAACCATGCGAGCTTAAAAATACCAATATCAGTATATTTTCCTACCGATGCGAACCCCTTCACAAAGATGAACTGCCAGATAAACCCGAGCAAGAGTCCACCAATGACATTCGGCATAAAAAAGACGGTTCGTAGAATATTTCTTGTCTTTAAGGCCCCATTTAGCAATAACGCCAATCCGAATCCTAACAAATTACTGATGATAACAGCTGCAAACATAAACCTTGTTGTAAACCAGAAGGAATTGAAAAACTTCGAATCGTTGGTAAAAATCTTTTTATAGTTCTCAAATCCAACCCATTCCACCGCTGCGCTAATTCCATTCCAGGATGTAAATGAATAATAGATCCCCATCAAAAACGGGATAATTTGAATCACCACAAAAAACAGTAATGCAGGTCCAACAAAAGCAGCATAGGTTAACACGTTTTTCCATTTGATTTTTCGTTTTGGCTTGAGTTCTGGTTTTCGGCTCAGTTGACCTTCATTTACTGCTGTCTTCGCCTCCATTTACACCACCCCCTCACTTTTTTTGAAACCGTTTTCTTTTATTATAGCTGGTCGAAAATCAGAATACAGGAAACAATATTGACGGATAGGGGGTACTGAATTGACCTTGTTATGTCTTTTGGACTATTTTCTTTTCCGTGAAAGTGAATCATTTGTGAGTCAAAACGAAAGAAGACCTGGGAAATTCCCAGGTCTCCTGTAAAAGTAATTCTAATCTTCTTCTATAAAAATCTCAGTCCCCTCCTCGTTCATGTCGACTTTCATTCCACTGTTTTCCTCATCGTTTGTGTCAGCCTGTTCCGTTGGCTCATTACTCTTCTGTTCCTCGTTCTTTCCTTTTTTAAAATCATTCATGGTCGATAAAAAATCCTCCGCTAATTCTGACGGGATGATTCCCGTTCCATATGTAGCTCCAACATTTAAGCTCCCACTTAAATCCCTTACGCCAAGGTGAGCGATATTATTATTCAGTTCATATTTATCAATTAGCATTCGTTCAACCTTTATATCCTGATAAACAATGGGGAGATCGTTTGATTTGGTTTGACTACCCAATGCTTTCTTGATTTCATGAAATTCCTTAAGGATCTGTTTATTTTCAGATTCACATTGTTGGATTCTTTCCTTTAGGCTAGCCATGTCATGGGCAAGGATATATAACTGTTCCTTTAGTTTGTCCATTTCGTGAAACCACTGGGCCCTCACTCTTTTTTCCACAGTGGCAATGATTTTCGCTTCAAAGTCATCAGGTATGCTCTGAACCTGCTTTTCCTTCTTCTCCTTTAATGCAGAGTCTTCTAACGCATTCATGGTGGAAATGGCAAGAAAGTTGCTTTCCAATTTCAAGAATCGCTTCATTGTCACTTCAAGCGTGTTGATTCTTTTAAACTCCACTTCAAGCTTTGCAATCCTCTTTTCTAAAGCGTCTCGATCATTTTCATTATGAGAATTTCGTTTAAAAGGCAACTTTATCATCACCACCCTCTACCATTTTTTCAACAAACAATAATCGTCTATTCGATTATGACGAACTCCTCTGGCTCTATTTTTTTGTGATAGGTAATTACGAGAAGTCCATGATTAAATCTGGCTCGTATCGGATTGCCATCTGTTGGTTCTGGAAGCTCAATCGTGCGCTCGAATTCGCCATATACCCGCTCGTTTTTCAAGGCTGTTTCTGGTTTAAATGGCAATCTTGAAATTCCTTTTATGGTTAGTTTTGACCCAATGACTTTTAACTGAATGTCTCGTTTATCAATGCCAGGGATTTCGATTAAGATGACAATTTGAGAGTCTAGCATGAAGATATCTATTGGGGGATATTCCATTGATTCTGCCGAACGACTTGTTTGATGTTCATTTTGTTCTGCCTTCATGTCCTGCATAAATTTCCTTGCCGATTCCTTATCAAATACCTGATTCCAAAAATCACCCGCTTGATATTTCTGGGCAACCTCCATCCACTGCTTGAGCTTTTCAAAATCCACGATGCTTCCCTCCCCTCGTAATCCAATTGACATGCTAAATAGGCATTGCCTGCTACTACTAATCATATTGTTCGATTAGCGTTTCATTCCTGTGAATTCGTTACAGCAACCCTGTATTGCCGATAATCTAAGGAACAAGACGCCCATCCGTTCATTCAACGGGAGGGACGTCTATTTGTGTATATTGCATATCGGTTGCCTTAGGTAGTTTGATTTGAAGATATTCATCTTTATAGGTGGTAATTGCTCCTTTTTTCTTGACGATCTCAGGCAGGGCAAACACATGATAACTTTCTTCATTCGGGTACCCCTCAATGATGATTTGGTTGGATGTATGGAAAATTTTAAAATTCGATAATTTTGACGGATCCTTTAATCTAAACTTCACATACACGTGATCAAGAGAATCAAATATCGAAGGGGTTAGTTCACTCTGTTCTTTTTGTTCGGGTACAGACATTTCTCTGTCATCACTAACCTGATTCTCATGAATGGCACGATGTAATTCAGAAGCATTTTTTTGAAAATATTCCATGGAAGTTGACATTGATTTCGAGATTGACTCTTGAACAAATTTCTCTATACCTGAAGATTGTCCTGACTGCTTCATCAACTGCTGCATGATATCCTTAAATGGAAAGAGAGATTGAAAAGGGAACATCTGAAAACCTCCTTATACTCAAGCTAAAATTGATTCGAAACAGGGAAAGATGGATTGAAGATTTGATCTTGATCTGTCACATCGGTATCTAAATAACCTTCCGCAATCAAAGATGAATTGGGTGAGATATCACCTAAAGAAAAACTTAAACCTACATTTTTTGAATTGGCCGTGTGGCTATTATGAACCGTTCCGCCAATATCAAAGTTCGCATTTTGACTCATATTGTTGGTCTTTATATTAAAAATATTTATCATAAAAGGCATCTTATTTATTCCTTTCTCTCTGACATTTTTCTGTATCAATATCGACTTGATCTATTCAGGCAATCAATCCTGAGTTGCATTTACAACCGCAGGGTTTCCGATATCGCCTTGATCGTTTAAATCTGGATCAATAAACACATTCTCCATTCCTGCTGTAGTTGGTGAAAGATCGCCATAGGATGAATTTTCCCCTTGGGACTTAGAATTTGCTGTATGTGCATTATGAAAGGATTCACCAATATTCACAGAACCGTTATTCGAGATGCTATTTACTTTCATGCTATAAATATTGATATGAGTTGGCATATTGATTACCTCCCCCTTCATGTACTTTTATCTTATGCAATAGGCATGCAGGCTGTTATCCTAATTTTGAAGTTGTTACTTTTGATGAAAAAAAATAAGCACATTTCCATAACATAGAAATGTGCTTACATGACATATTTTTTATGAAGCTTCAGCTTCTCTTAAGGTTTCAACTTCAGCAGGTGGGTTAAATTTTCCTTCCCATTTTGCCACAACAAGGGCTGCTAATGAATTTCCTACCACGTTAACCGCAGTACGTCCCATATCTAGAATACGGTCAATACCCGCAATAAATGCTAAACCTTCAGCGGGTAAACCAATTGTACTAAATGTGGCTAATAGCACCACAAAGGAAACACCTGGTACCCCCGCCATCCCTTTAGATGTTACCATTAACACCAACATGAGTGTAATTTGATGACCAATGCTTAAGTCAATTCCGTACATTTGAGCAATAAATAAAGAAGCTATCGCTTGGTATAACACAGATCCATCGAGATTAAAGGAATAACCTGTTGGAATAACAAAAGTCGCAATATGTTTTGGACTACCTGCTTTTTCCATCTTGTCCATTATTTTTGGAAGGACAGTTTCCGAGCTTGCTGTTGAAAAGGCTAAAATTAACTCTTCCTTGATCAACTTCAGTAATTTAAAAATACTGAACCCAACGAACTTGGCAAGTAAGCCTAAAACAACAATCACAAAGAAAATCATCGTTCCATATACAGTAAGGGCAAGCTTACCTAATGGAATAAGGGATGAAAAACCGTATTTCGAAATTGTTACACCGATTAATGCAAATACACCGATTGGGGCATACTTCATAAATAAGTTCGTCACATAAAACATGGCATTTGCCATACCTTCAAAGAAACGTAATACTGGTTTTCCTTTTTCACCAATCGCAGCAATCCCTAGTCCAAAAACGACTGCAAAGAAGATAATCGCGAGCATATCGCCTTCAACCATTGCTTGAATTGGATTAGTCGGAACAATGTGAAGTAGCGTATCGGTAATCGATTTTCCTTCTTGTTCCTCTGAAGTGTGGACATAACCAGAAATGTCACTTTGCTCTAACTTGTCCATATTTAGACCAGCACCGGGCTGAAAAATATTGGCAGCAATCAGGCCGACCGCAATCGCGACTAATGTCATACCAATAAAATAAGTAAGTGATTTAGCACCTAACTTCCCAACCGATTTTAAATCACCGACACCTGCAATCGCAACGATGATACTCGAAAGGACAATTGGCACTACAATCATTTTAATTAAACGGATAAAAAGATCACCGAACGGCTGTAACACACTCTGTGCTGTTGGACTTCCATAGAAAATCCCACCGACGATAATCCCTAATACAAGACCGATAAAAATTTGAGTGGCTAAACTTAATTTAAACTTTTTCATAAATTACCTCACCTTCTTGATGTTTTTTTAATCTGTACTGCTTAGGCAAGGGAAACAAATGAATACGATAATTTACCTAAATAACGGCTATTGCCGACTTATGATGCTATCGTTCTCGTTCCCACTAAATTGCTTACGAGGTTAGCTTTCAGGTTAGGACTATCGGAAACACTGAGCCCCTTCTTTATAAGAATTCACCTATAACGGAAATATCCGTGTAAATCATTGGGTCCCCCGCTCTTAAAAATAAGATTAAGCACATATGAACTAATAGAATTTTATCATTAAAATACTATATTAGTAAACTATTGATTATTTCCAGTAAGGTGTGGATTCCACCTTTCATTAGACTTTACACCATTTTTTCAGTTTCATCATGTAAGTAATCACATTATTCTTAAATAATTAATTTTACAAAACTAAAAAGGGAGCAGTCTCTATAAAAGATAAAGACTACTCCCCATCGGCGGGACGCTTCTTATTTAATATTTCCTATCAAACTGGTCCTATATGCTTCATTTTAGATGTGAAGTTATAAATGTTTCTACCTTTTGGTTTAATGTCTTATCCTCAACAAATGCAGGTGGAAGATTCGCTGTTTTGTAACCAAGGATTTTTTGGTTTACCGTTTCTTTGATTGCCAGGAAGAGTGGATCGCTAAGTTCATAAATGGACATAAGGGAATTTATCTTTTGATGATGAGTAAGCGCTTCTTGTAATTTCCCAGATTGAAAACAATTATATAGGTTAACAGAATGTTCTGGGGCAAACACGGAGGTACCGTTAACCGACCCTGCTGCTCCTATTTGTAGTGCTGGGAGGACTAAATCATCGAAAGCTGCGAATACAGCAAAATCCTCTCTCTTCTTTTTAGTCTCAAAAATAAGCTTTCTAATATGCCCAAGGCTATCAATCGTGTCTTTCATACCAACAATATTCTCACAGCTTTCAGCAAGTCTAGCAATGAGCTGTGGTGACAGACTCTGGCCTGTTAACATCGGAATATTATAAATCAAGACAGATATATTAACACTTTTAGACACAGTAGTAAAATAGTCAAAAAGTTGATCCTCTGTAAATTTCCAATAGTACGGATTTACGACAAGCACCCCATCGGCCCCGCATTCCTGGGCATGACGTGACAAGTCAATTGTATCCGCTAAAGAAGAAGACCCTGTACCAATAAGAACAGGTACCCTGTTATTCACATACGGAATCATTTCAGCAATGAATCGTTTACGCATATCCATGGATAGAGAAGAAAACTCTCCAGTACTTCCCATATATAAGATCCCGTTTACCCCTTTATTAATGAGAAAATCTGTTAACTGTTTGTTGGCTTCCCAGTTAAAGTCTCCATCCTCATTAAATAACGTGACAACCGGAGAGATTATCCCATGAAACTTACCTGATTCTCGTTCCACTTATTCATCACCCTTTTTGCGAAGTTTAAAACTCTCCCCCATCGCTTGATGGAGGAGAACGCGAATCCGGTTACATCACTTTCTCACTAGGTACCTGAACTTTTACAGGATTCGCCAATACACCAATTGTGGAAATCTCAATTTCAATATGGTCGTTCTCTTTAAGAGTAAATTCGTTTGGCGGTACAATCGAGGTACCCGTTAACAGGACCGTACCTTCAAAAATTTCATTGTCTCGAATCAAGAACGAGACAAGTTCTTCAAATCGTCGTTTTAACTGTGCTGTATTAGCGGTTCCCTCAACGACTAGTTGGCCATCTCTGAAAATACGGCAGGTAAGTTGGAAATTATACGGGTCTTCTACCGTTTCCGCAAGGCGAATAGCTGGTCCAATCGCACATGAATGTTTCCACACCTTTGCTTGTGGTAAATAAAGGGGGTTCTCTCCCTCGATGTCCCTGCAACTCATATCATTTCCGATTGTATAGCCAACAATCCGACCATCTTTTGTGATGACAAGCCCAACCTCTGGCTCAGGAATTTGCCAGTTGGAATCATTTCGTAAGTAAACGGGAGTATTCGGACCAATGGTTCTGGCAGCCGTTGATTTTAAAAATAGCTCAGGCCGCTCAGCATCATAGACTTTGTCATAACATGTTTGGTCATCGTTTTTTCCATTTGTAGTTTCATAGTTTCTTGCATCCCTACTTTTCTCATAGGTCACTCCAGATGCCCATACCTCTGGGGCAACGATGGGAACAAGCAATTCCAATTCGTCTAGACTCTCTCTAATAGGTTCCGTCCCTGCTATAGAGTTTTCAACCAATTTAAGAGCTGTAACCCCAGCAACTTCAGCTTGATTCACCAATTCCATAAAATCCGAATAAGGCAAAGAATAAATATCTCCTTGATCTGTTAACGCTCCAAGTACAACTGCTGAATGATTATTTACAAAACGAATGATTCTCATGTAAACTCCTCCTGTTTTATAATATAAAACTTAGTTTTGTAATCTAAACAAAAATTAACTACACAAGATGGTGCAACATATTGAATAGCGACCGAGGATTTTTATGTCCTACGCCATAAAAATCCTTGACGTTACTTGATCGATAAATGCATTTCGTATCCCAATTCTCTAGATATTTTCATGGAAGCTTCTTTGAGCATCTCAACCGTCCGCTGTAGTTTTTCTTGGTCGATACCTGCTGAATGCTGAGACATACTCATCGCTGCTGCAACTGTTCCAGTATGATCCCAAATCGGAACTGCAACGCAGGTGATACCTGGTTCATTTTCTTCCTTATCCATTGAATAGCCTTTTTCCCTTACGTTTTCAAGTTCAGCCAAAAACAATGTTTCATCTGTGATTGTATTAGGAGTCTGCTGAACGTACTCATAGTCTTTAAGGATTTCTTGTAGCTCTTTACCGGATTTATGTGCAATAAGCGATTTTCCAACCGCACTGCTATGCAACGGTATTCTTCTTCCAATCCTTGAGTACAGTACTGTCGCAGAAGGACCTTCCACCTTATCAATATAAATTCCTTCTTTGCCATCGCGAATAACAAGATGGACAGTATTTCCCGACTTTACCGACAACTCAATTAAATACTTCTTGGCAACCGTGCGAAGGTCGAGTCTTCGAATGACAACATTGCCACGTTCAAATAGTTTCATTCCAAGACGGTATTTACCGTTTTCAGGATTTTGCTCAATATATCCTCTTTGCCTCAAAGTCTGCAATAAGGAGTGTACTGTACTTTTATGGAGTTGCATTTTCTCACTAATTTCAGTGATTTTCATTTCCTGTTCGTATTCATCGAATAAATCGAGGATACGGAGGGCACGATCTACTGATTGAATGATAAGCATTATTCTCACCCTTCTAAAGTCCTAAATATGAATACATTTTACCATAATAAGTAGATTAGTAATATGTATTCTTGCTGTTAACGAAGCACTTCCGTATCTCTTCCATCCTGACGAATTTGAGACCAAAACGGGTACCCTTCCACATCACCTGCAGTGGTGAGGGCGAAGGCCCCTACCCGGTTTCCAAGACGGACCGCTTTTTCCAATGACCACCCTCTTAACACCCCAGATAGGAAGCCAGCAGCGAACCCATCGCCTGCACCGATTGGATCAACGACTTGGGTTACGGTATAACCTGGAACAAATCCTTCAGCTGTTTTCGTTGCGTAATAAGCACCGTTGTCCCCCAGCTTTACCACAACTGTTTCTACACCTTTCTCCAAAAAAGAGGAAGCGATTTCGGCTGGTTGTTTCTTTCCCGTTAAAATCATCCCTTCTTCCAGACCAGGAAGAACGATATCAGATTGGGCGGCGATGTCGTTCAAAATTTCGTACGCCTCTTCTTTGCTCCAAAGCTTCAGACGTATATTCGGGTCAAAGACTACCTTCACTCCATTCTTTTTTGCCAAGGAAATGGCATGCATGACGGTTTCTCTGCAAGAAGGGCTTAACGCAGGAGTAATGCCGGTTACATGCAGGAACGTTGCTGTTTTGATTTGCTCTTCGTTTAGATCATCTGGAACCATCCTACTAGCAGCAGAACCTTTCCGGTAATATAAAATATTCGGTTCCTGCATCGGCCGCATTTCCTTAAAAAATACTGCGGTAGGGTTATTTTCGTCAAAAATGACACCCGAAGTATCAACGCCTTCTCCTCTAATAAAGTTGCGAATGTAAATGCCAAACTCATCCTTTCCAAGTCTTCCGGTCCATCCCACTTGATGACCAAGTCTCGAAAGGGCGATTGCGACATTGGATTCTGCTCCCCCGATTGTCTTTTGAAAACTGCTGCTAAACCTTAAGGGGCCAGGTGTTATTGGGGTAAACAAAACCATTGTTTCACCAAATGTGATGACATCCATAAATTAGCCCCCTATTTTTCCATTTGTTAATGTGATTTTTCTGAAAGGTTGGTTGAGTAAGCAGCCAAATCCTCCCTATAGTCATAAACAGCATCTTCTGCCACCTCGAACGGAACAACACCATTGGCTGCATCCGTATGTCCCGCCATCCGGTTGCTAGCGGCTACCAGACGCTGGCGCTGACGAATCGTTTTTAGTCTTGTTTCCCCCAGCTTTTTCCTATCCTCTTTAGCAGTTTCAAACTGAAACACAAGATTTCCATTTTGGAATTCGCCTTCATCTAAATAGTCGATTCTTTTGTTTCGAAGCTGTAGATAAAGCACATCCCCTGTCTTTAAGTAAAGAATTCCTCCACCATTCTTCGCTTCTGGAGTCATGTGCCCAATCGCAGCACCGTAGGTTACTCCAGAATAGCGGCCATCACTGATTAACGTTGCTAATCTTTTCAGCTTTCGGTTCGCGTTGATATGTTGCATTGGAGTAAACATTTCTGGCATTCCGAATGCTTCCGGCCCCTGACCAGACACAATCACGGAAATTTTCAAAGCACCTTCGGCAACCATAAAGTCAAATAGCTCTTCATACTCCAAATTCATACCGTTTTCAAACAAATCCGGTGCATTGTGTTTGAGCATCGCCTTCATCGTTGAATAGTTAAAACTTCGATTCTGCTTTAATTTTTCTAATAAATTTTCTTCCAACAATCCTTCATTGGCACTATGTTCATTATCATAGAAAAGGACAAATGACGCCTTGTGATCAAAATTATCGAGTTGTGCTGTCGTCATTCCGCTAATCTTAACCACAGCACTTTCAAAAAAGTTCCCTGTTAACACGTCTACCCCGCTGAATGACCTTCTTGGTTTTGAGAGAATAATAGGATTATCCTTTACTCCCGTTGCCGGTAAACCTTGTTTTTTCGAAAGCCGCTCTCTCCATGTTGTCCCGGTCACTGTCGGTGCATCTATATCCATTGGAACTCCATTTTCAATCAACTCATAGATAAGTGTTTCCATCCCTTTAATCTGACCACTACAGCATTGCATCGCAAGTGCAAAAATGTCTCTGCCCTCTGTCAGGCTATAGTTAAACAAATCTGGAATAGGAACCTCATGATGGATTTGGTCATAATCCCACAGATTAAATTTATAACCGCCGTACACCATCGCAGCAACGATGTGCATCATCAAATTGGTGGAGCCCCCTGATGCGCTGTGAATTCTGATTGCATTTCTGATATTGGCAGCCATAATGCTAGAAGTTCCAAATGCTGGATCATTTATCATACCCGCAAGTGAATCCACTGCTTCATTGACCTCAACCTGTGTTGGTGGAGCTGTCAGTTGTTCAACTGCCGGATGTACGAGCCCCATCCCAGCTACCAGGTGGCGTGAGCTGTTTCCTGTTCCGTTAAAGGCACAGACACCCCCCTGACCATCACAAGTTGCAACAGCCAATTTCTTTTCGTAAAGCTCATGCTGACTTTTCGTGATGATGCCCCGCTCCCGAGCGCGCTCAAGTACCCCTTGAAACGCTGTATTTGAGGAGCATTGTAAAATGTACGAAAGAGCGTCACGCAGGTCAAAGGCAATATCCTCTGCCCCTTTCGCTTCTGCGAGGAGAGCTACCTCTTCAAGTTCGGTAAAGAGTGCACTTGGGATTGTTCCTCCTTTTAGAACATGTGCAGGAGCAAATGTGGCAAAAAACGGCGCTTCATTTCGGTATTTGCGAACACGATCTAAATGCGCCAAGGCACTTACAACACCAAGGGGCTGTTTGTCGCAGCCTTGAATCACAAATGCCCCGTGATAGCTATGGGCTTCCAACTGGTTCACAACCATTTGTGCTACTGCATTCCGACTTTGCAAAGAATAGCTCATGCCTTGGTTACTCTGAGCGGTACCATCACACATGACCGGAGTTGCAAATTGAAAAGGGACTCCTCCGTTCTGCCAAATGCGGATGGCAGCCCTTGCAATCGTTTGAAAGTCCATGATATGTGCTGGATGATCCTGCGAACCTCCAATAATTGCAATTCTTGGCGCATTATGATGAAGCCTGTCATAAATCTCTTCTAACGACCAATCGGGCTGGAACCCTTTTAATTCCGTTTGGAGGATTTGTTTGGAACGGTCCAACAATCCTGCGACACAGATTGGTTCATTTGCTTTACCCTGAACATTATCACGATAAGGATTTACCGTATTCTCTATATAGGGGAATTTCACTGACATCAAACCTACCTCCTTATTACCATTCGGCTACACTGCCATCTTCGTTTCTCCAAATTGGATTTTTCCAATCATGCCCCTTTTCAGCTGCAGCCAAAACGGCCTCTTCATTCACATCAATACCCAATCCTGGACCTTCGGGAATCTCGACAAACCCATTTGTATATTTAAAGACGGATGGATCTGTTAAATAGTCAAGCAAATCACTGCCTTGATTGTAGTGAATACCTAGACTTTGTTCTTGAATCACCACATTTGGTGTACAGGCATCCAGTTGAAAAGAGGAGGCTAGTGCAATCGGTCCTAGTGGACAGTGCGGGGCAATCGAAACGTCAAAAGCCTCTGCCATAGCGGCAATCTTTTTGCATTCAAGGATACCACCGGCGTGAGAAAGATCCGGCTGAATAATATCCACATACCCATCCATTAAAAGCTGCTTAAAGCCCCAACGGCTATATTGCCGTTCTCCTGTAGCAATCGGGCAGACAGTATGCCGGGCAATTTCCCTTAATGCCTCATTATTTTCCGGTAAAACAGGTTCCTCGATAAACATCGGGCGGAAAGGTTCTAATTCCTTTACGAGAATTTTTGCCATGCTCTTATGAACCCTGCCGTGAAAGTCGAGGGCAATTCCAAACTCTTTACCCACCGCTTCTCTTACGGCAGCGATACGTTGAACGGCCGCCTCTACCTTTGAATGAGTATCAATATAATCCATTTCTTCTGTGGCATTCATTTTGACTGCTGTAAAACCGGCATCCGCCTTTTCCTTGGCTGCATGTGCCACATCTGTTGGCCGGTCTCCGCCAATCCAGGAATAGACCCTGATTTTTTCCCGGGCCTTTCCACCTAGCATTTCGTACACCGGAATGTGAAAATACTTCCCTTTTATATCCCAAAGTGCCTGTTCAATTCCGGAAATTGCACTCATCAAAATCGGACCGCCTCTGTAAAATCCTCCTCTGTAAAGAACCTGCCAGTGATCCTCAATCCTCAATGGATCTTTTCCGACAAGATAGTCGCTGACTTCTTGCACACAGGCTCTTACTGTATCTGCTCGCCCTTCAACAATTGGTTCTCCCCATCCTGAAATCCCTTCGTCTGTCTCAATCTTCAGGAATAGCCAACGGGGAGGCACTTTATAAAGTGTCAATGATGTGATTTTTATAAAAATCCCTCCCAAATAAACTACTTAAGTTACGAAAGGCAAAAATCCTAAGCCTAAAAAGGAATTGTTTTTCTAGTAAACTACCTAAACACCAACGTTTGAACTAGAAAAATCCATGGGAGCTGGATCAGATACTACTTCGATAGAATCTAAGCTTCTCGCTTCCTCCAACATCGATTCTGATATCCATATCTCCTGGATTTCCAATGTATTTTTAATCCTGACGATCCTTACTTTGCTTAAATCAAAAGCATTACAGGTTTTAATCGCTGCTTTTACTGCCAATTCCTCATTTTCTAATATCATCGGCAGCTTGACGACCTGTGTGACTGTGCTAGTTAACGCGTTTGCATACCCTTTTTCCAATATGGTTTGATCCATCACCTTTTGAGTAGACACATCGGCCATGCCAATTCCATTTGCGTTCCCATGCGTTTTCTGAGTTAATCCCAAAACTGCAATTCTAGTTACCTGAGGACCGCCACTAGCGTAGGGTGTTGCATATCGTCCAGTTATATTTGGATCCATTCCGTCTCCGGAAATGTCCTTCCCAAGTTCATCAACGACAAGAACATCGATTGGATCAAACATGATTCTCGGCATTAACGATTTTGCTTCTATTAAAAGCTGCGGCTCACGGTGGATAAGATCCTCTGCCGGAATCGCAACAATTTTAGCAGGCCGATCATAGGCATTTTCTAACGAACCTAGACCAAAAATAATCGGCGTTCGCTCAATAGCTATTTTCGCCATTTCCACTACATGCTCGGCCATGTATTTGAAGCTGAAGGCATGTGCAGCCTCCGCTCCTTTTTGCTTGCCAAGTCCAATCGTAATCATTTTCATCAGTCCACTTTCAACTGGTCCCCGAAAAGCTGTATGAGGTTTAATCCTGTTGATCACAATGATTTTATCTGCTTTGTAAGCATGAAGATCCATATATATTGGAAGACCGTTTGGTAGTCTTCCAATTTCTACAACTTCCATGGTAGCTAGGATGGGGGCACCAATTGCATCTTCCGTTACCCCCAACTGCTCGAGAACATCCACTTGACCAACGGCGGTTGCTCCTCCATGGCTGCCCATCGCTGGCACGATGAATGGATGTCCTCCGACACTTTTCACCGCATTCACAGTCTCCCTAACCAGTTCAGGCAAATTGGAGACTCCTCTTGAGCCAACAGCGATAGCCACTCTATCTCCAGCGTCAACTCTATTAAGTACCCCGGCCGTCTGAATCGCTTCATGAACGGCCTCTTTAACATTTTCAACTTCTGGGGCATGAAATTTTTGCCTTATCTTAATCATTCGTGGAATCTCTATGTCACGCAGGAGTTCTTTTATGATTTCCATGTTCTTTCATCTCCCGGGAATCTCTATCCTATTTACGTACTTTTTCAATTTCCTTCATCATCTCGTCTACTAGGTCCTGACCAAACTTTTTAGAGTAGTCATCAATAACAGGCTGAATAACCTCTTTCATTTTTTGCTTTTCTTCAGCGGATACTTCGTTTACATTTGTTCCTGCAGCCTTTAGTTCTTCAATCGCTTTGGCATCTTCTTCCCGACTTATCTGGCGCTGATATTTGCCTGCTTCAACAGCTGCATCTTTTAAAATTGTTTGCTCTTCCTCAGAAAGACCATCCCAGAATTTCTTACTTACCAAGAATACAAATGGCGTATATACATGCCCAGTCAAACTTAAATAATCCTGAACTTCATTAAATTTATTTGACTTAATAGTTGCAAGCGGATTTTCCTGACCATCTACTGTTTTACTCTCAAGTGCGGTGAACACTTCTGAAAAAGCCATTGGTGTTGGATTTGCCCCAAGCTCTTTAAATGCATCAAGATGGACTTCATTTTGCATAGTTCTGATCTTAAGCCCTTGGAAATCTTCCGCCTTTTCAACAGGATGTTTACTGTTTGTCAATTGGCGGAACCCATTTTCCCAATAGCCTAGTCCAATAAGACCGTGTTCTGGGAGTTTTTCCAGTAGTTTTTGACCAACTGGACCGTCAAGGACCGCATCAGCCTCTTCAGGCGTATTGAACAGGAATGGGAAATCAAATATTCCAAATTCCTTAATCATTCCTACTAACGGCGATGTGGACGGGATGGTAATCTCCTGAAGTCCTCCCTGAAGAGCCTCAGTCATTTTTTGGTCATCACCTAGTGTCGCACTGTAAAATGGCTTTACTGTTAACTTCCCACCACTCTTTTCCGCCACAATTTCACTAAACTTTTTTAATCCTAGACCTTCTGGATGGTCTTCATTCAGCCCAATTCCTGCTTTGATTGTTCTCTCCTGAATCCCGTCTGCCTTATTTTCCCCATCACTGTTGCCGGTGGATGCAGAACCACATGCACTAAGGAGCAGCATTCCTGGAATAATAATTCCTACACCCAATTTTTTTAGCCAACTTTTCATTTACACTTCCCCCTTATCTCGTTCCTTTAATATTTGGAATGGTCTCTTGACCTACTTGTTCCCTCAAGCTCTTATGATTCTTTACTTCTTTGTTAACCAGGTATTTCGGGTATTTTTTTTCAATCAGCACATCCATAACCCCTACCGCTGCCTTTGTCCTCATTTCCGCCTCTGCTTCTTCTGAATACCAGGCAACATGTGGTGTTAAAATCACTTGATCCATCGAAAGAAATGGGTGTTGTGCATCAATCGGCTCTTCTTCAACTACATCTAGTGCTGCTCCCGCTACCTGTTCTCGCTCAAGCGCTTCAACTAGAGCACTTTCATCAATAACAGGACCCCTTGAAGTATTAATAATCAAAGGTTTCTTTTTCATCCTCGCAAATTGTTCTTTTCCAAGCATCCCTTTTGTAGCCGGAGT
This sequence comes from Ferdinandcohnia sp. QZ13, assembly GCF_031324165.1. Lineage (NCBI taxonomy): Bacteria > Bacillati > Bacillota > Bacilli > Caryophanales > Bacillaceae > Ferdinandcohnia > Ferdinandcohnia sp. QZ13. Next base: position 1,606,870 of record NZ_JAVIVW010000001.1, read on the forward strand.
CAATGGAGCATGGACAGAAATGATATCCGACTCTTCTACAAGCGTTTCAAGAGAGACGAGGGTAACACCCTTTCTCTTTGCCTCATCTGCTGGAAAGTAAGGATCCGAAGCGATGATGGTCAGCCCAAGTGGCTTTGCCTTCTCGGCAAGTGATTGAGGAATCCTTCCAAAACCCACGAGACCCAGTGTTTGATTACGCAGTCGATGAATCGGTCGTGTCACCTTAAAGTCCCAATTTTTGTTTTTCACCTGTTGATTTGCAACCACCACTTTACGTACCCATGATAAAATCAAGGCTAAGGCATGATCTGAAACTTCATCCATACAGTAATCAGGCACATTTGCGACACAGATTCCTCTTTCTGTAGCCGCTTCCAAATCAATCGTATTGACTCCAACTCCATATCGTGTGATCACCTGACAATTTGTTAACGATTCAAGCACTCGCCTACTTAGCGGTGCATACTGATTGATAATACCGTCTGCATCATGGCAAGCTTGAATGACTTCATCTTCTGTACGACATTGGGCAGCAATTACTTCAATTTCCTGCGTTTGGTATAATACTGCTTCCTCAAAGCGAAGATCTTCAAACTCCCAGTCTGTTACCACTACTTTGAACTTATCCAAAACTCCACCTCCAATAAAATTACGTTAATAAATCAAGCGGAACCATAATAATAGAAGGAAATAGTATTAAAAGAATAAGGACAATAATATGAACTAGAACAAACGGCCATATCCCTTTTGTCAATTCAATGATATTGATTTTACTGATTCCGCATCCGACATATAGGACCGTTCCGACTGGCGGAGTAATTAAGCCAATACACAAGTTAATTACCATAATAATTCCGAAATACACAGGGTCAATTCCGGCCATCTTTACAAGCGGCAGAAATACCGGTGTAAAGATTAAAATAGCTGGTGTAAGATCCATGACAAGCCCAATAGCCAATAAAATTAAGTTAATCAATAATAGCAACATTAAAGGATGTTCAATCAGCCCACCAAGAGCTTCTGCCATTTGTCCAGGAACGTCCGCAACGGTGATCATCCAAGCAGATACCATTGCCGCTGCTGCAACGAACATAACCACCGCAGTCGTCTTTGCTGCCGCAACAAGGACATTATGTAGATCCTTCAATTGCAATTCACGGTAAATAAAAAGCCCGACAAATAAGGCATAGAATGCAGCTACCACAGCCGCTTCTGTAGGTGTAAAAATTCCTCCCCTTAAACCGCCAATGATGATAACTGGAAGAAACAAAGCCCAAATTGCTTTTGTAGTAGACTGTAAAATCTCTTTCGATGATTGTCGTTTTGGAAGTTCACTTTTATCTTTTCGAGCAATAAAAGTCCATGCGGTAATGAGTCCAGCACCCATCATGATGCCCGGAACAATTCCACCCATAAATAATTGAGTGATTGAAACACCTGCGGTTACCCCAAAAATAATCATTGGAATACTAGGAGGAATAACAGGTGCAATAATTCCTGAAGCACAAATTAATCCCGTAGAGCGATTAACATCGTAACCCCTAGCAATCATCATCGGTATTAAAATGGCGCCAAGCGCAGCCGTATCAGCTACTGCTGAGCCGGACAGCCCTGCAAACAAAATACTTGCAATGATGGCTACATACCCAAGCCCTCCTCTAATATGGCCGACCAAGGACATGGCAAATTCGACAATCCGCTTAGAAATACCTCCCGCGTTCATCAATTCCCCTGCTAGCACAAAAAACGGGATCGCCATAAGTGAAAAGTTATTTGCTCCATTGATGAGGTTCTGCGCTACAATTTGTGCATCCAGCATATTTAAAGTAAACATAATAGCAACGCCACAAAGAATTAATGCAAAGGCGATAGGCACCCCAAGTGCAAGTGTCCCAAACAACGAGCCAAGAAAAACAGCAACCATACATTTGCCTCCTTTCGGAAATATGTTTCTATTCGTTTAGTAGTTTTATGGTTTTATAACTTCCTCAGTGGTAGAAATGATGCTAAATTGTGAATTGGACTTTGAAGTAAATGCCTGAATCATTCTGATGATAATAATCAAGGCCATTGCAATACTGGTAATAACCCCTATTCCATAAAGAAATGAAAGCGGAAGTCCTGTTGCTGGGGCGGTGCTGTTCATATTTAACAATGTCATTTTCCAGCTGCCGACAAGTAATAGCCATAAAACATATAACACTAATAAATTACTAATAACAAATGCTATTTTCTTTAATTTTATCGGCAGCGCATTGACAACAACATCGACACCAAGATGCATATTATCCTTCAGGCAGGCAATCGCACCAAGGAACACCATCCACACAAACAGAAATCTAGACATTTCCTCCGACCATGTAATGCCTGAATTGAAAATGTAACGAAGAATAACATTTCCAAAAACGAGAATTGACATCGTAGCTAGGGATAAAGAAATACTCACATTGAGGATTTTTATACAGACTTTGCTGAGTTTTTGTAACATGCATAATTCCCTCCTTTAGTCGGCTTCAGCTTTGACCCTTTCAACCAAATCTTTGGCCCAATCGTATTTTTTATAGATTTCATCGTATAAAGGCTCGGCTGCCTTTTCCATATCTTGTGAGAACTCTTCAGATGGAGTCGTAAAGTTGACACCGTGTTCTTCGAGAAATTTCTTGTCTTCTTCATAGCTCTTTTCCAGTAGTTCGAATTCATATTCTGCAGCAGTCTTTGAAGCTTTTTCTATAATCTGTTGCTGTTCTTCGGATAAACTGTTCCAGAATTGAGTATTAATGATATAGACATTCGGACTGAACATATGCTTAGATTCCAGAACGTCGCTCTGTACTTCATACCATCCTGATGCTCGAAGTGTTGCAATCGGATTGTCTTGGCCATCCACAACATTTTGTTCTAATGCAGAAAATATTTCTGAAATAGGTAGTGGTGTTACATTTGCTCCAAGTAATTTCCCAAGAGTAATGTAGTTTGGAATATTTGGCATCCTTAAGCGAAGTCCATCAAATTCCTCCAAGTTTTTAATCGGTTTATTTGATGAAAACATTCGGAAGCCGTTGGCACTCCAAGCCAATGGTCTTACACCATGTTCTTTTTCAAGGTCGGCTGTTAATTCTTCACCTATCGGACCATTTAATACAGCTTTCACGTGTTCAAAGTCTTTAAAAAGGAATGGCCATTCAGGGACAGCCATTTTTGGAATATCCGCTTGCATGATTAAACCAGGAATCCCCATTTCAATCGTGCCGTTTCGGACTCCGTCATAGAACTCCTTTTCAGCACCAAGCGTACTATTCGGGAATATTTGAACCTTTAAGCTTCCTTTTGATTCTTCTTCAACAATCTTCTTGAATTTTTCTTTGAGGGCTAAGTTCTGTGGATGATCTTCTGCAAAATAATGTGCGACTTTAATCGTTTTTTGAGATTCATTGCCGGTTCCTTGTTCAGAATTGGATTTTTCTGTACCTCCACAAGCGGTGAGGAACAATGATGTAATGAGGATTAAAATCCCTAAAAATGAAAATTTCTTATTCATCTTACCAACTCCTTTTTTTCATTGAGGATAAAATGTAAGCGATAACAAAATGTTCAATAACTAAGAACTCGGATAAGCACCTCCCTAACATTTGTTTTACATTATAAAACTAAGTTATGAGAAATCGTTAAAAAATAAAGAGGATATCTTTTTTTGTTTTATATTATAAAACTTAATTCCAATATATAAAACTAACCTAAACGTAATATAATGTAAATTTTCTGACTTGTCAATAATTTTTACGGGTTTTTTATCCACTTTTTTCTATAACTACTTCTTCACTTCTTGCATCCTTAACTTTTTGAACAAACTGCTGTGCAAGTGAGGTTAATGATTCCCACTCATTCTTGTCTATAAGGTCTTTCCTTAGTAGAGCACCGCCAACCCCCACAGCAACAGATCCCGCTGAGATAAAATCCTTCGTATTCTCAAGGGTAATCCCTCCAGTTGGCATCATCGGTATGTGACCTAAAGGTCCGCGAATTTGTTTAATAAAATCAGGCCCCAATGTACTCGCCGGGAAAACTTTTACAATATCTGCTCCCCACTCATATGCCTGCAGAATCTCAGTTGGTGTGAAAACACCAGGGATTACTATTTTCTTGTATCCCTTGGCTAGCTCAATCGTTCCCCTATTTAAGGTTGGCGCAAAAATAAATTCTGCCCCCGCCTCAATCGCCATTTCAGCTGACTGGGAGTTGAGTACAGTGCCTGCTCCAATTACTGCCTTTTCCCCAAATGTGTTTTTTACCTCCTGAATAGCCCCCAATGCGTCATCTGAATCAATTGTGATTTCAATGCCGGTAATTCCTCCTGCAATGAGAGAGGACACAACCTGAAGCACTTTTTCCCGACTGACTTTACGAACAACAGCAATAACACCTGATTCTAATAGGTAAGCCAGGTTATGATGAGTCATGGATTTCCTCCGTTTCATATTTACGTTTTTAATAGATTCTCTTCAGAATCAAATCTATTGATAAAAATGATAAAATGATTGCAAGATGGTCGAATTTTGCTATTCATAGAAGAGTGTTTGCTAGTTAATAGTGTGTTTTACTAAGAGGATAAAATAGAGTAATTCATTGGTAGAATTATGTGTATTAACATCATTTAGAAGGGTTCCGATATCTTCAATAGATAATTGGACCCCTTCTTTTAACCATACGTAAGGATTTCTTCCTATACTGACACCGTCTTGTGGAGTACCTGTGGGAATCAGATTGCCAGGATTTGAAATCATAGGCTACGAGAGGACTTATTACTGAATCTTTTATATCGGCGCAGACTCAGAAATCATTTTCGGAATGCCCAGTCCTTCAGCACCAAGCTTGGATGTTACAGCATCAGGGTAATAGCGCTCGATCATTTGGATTCCCAACGCAGCACGGCGCACACGCTCTTTGACTAGTGAGACGTTGGTGCTTTCCCATTGCTTACCAGATGGATAGACATCAGGATGATTACGCAAACCAAATTTGATATATACAGGGGCCAATACACGAATGATTTCTGGAATTTCATAATAGCGGAGAAAACCTCCGAAATTATCTGGTACCTCAACATACAAATCAATGGGAATATCAATGGCCTGGCGGATGGAAGCTAACTTATGTAGCGTTAGCGCAGTTGGTACATTATACGTTCCTGCCCCAAGGTCCTGCATCAATTTTACAGAGACTGGGTTGGCGGCGCCCATTTGCACTGACACTTTTACAACAAAATCCTCTGGTAGCTGACCGGATTTTTTCATTTCCTTCGTCAGTAGTAAAAGACCTTCATCAGCAATTAATGCACTTCTGAGTCCAAGTTTAGCTCCTCTTTTTAAATCTTCCATCGCATAGACAAGCTGATCGGCTCCTTCATGACGCAAACCTATGGATTTCCCGCCGCTCGTGAATGGCTGTGCACTAATATCCCATGTACCCCTCGGGCCGACAAACAGGCTAAGTTCCATTCCTCTTTCAGCAGTCATTCGGCACATTTCCTTAATTTCCTCGTCCGTTTGCAACATGATGCCGCTTCCTTGTGAAACGCGGTGAATCGTTAACCCATAATGATCGATTTCCTTTAACGTTTCTTCTAACGCCACAGGCCCTTCAACACTTGGCAGTTCAATTCGGTATTGAGCCCCGTCTGGAAATCTTTTATTGGAGGTAGGGAGTTCTGTTAAATCAGTGGATGGATAACCTAGTTTTTCTAATAACTCTCTGGATTCATTCATCTGAAATTCCCTCTTTTCCTATTTCGATTATTTAAAGTCAAGGCAGCATCATAGGGGGGTTCTAAATTCAGAATCCCCCTTCAATTCGTTTAGATTACCCCTTAATAAATACAGTTTTAATAGAAGTATAGAATTCTTTCGCCGCTTCTCCTTGTTCACGTGATCCGGTGCTAGATGCCTTCATGCCTCCAAATGGCGCCTGAAGTTCTACACCAGCACTTTCAGCATTAATTCGGACAAGGCCCGCTTCGATTTCATCGATAAACTCAAGGAGTGAACCAATATTCGTGGTGAAAATTGACGCACTTAATCCGTACTTTGTTTCGTTTGCAAGGTCAATCGCTTCTTCTAAATCAGTTACTTTAAACAGAGCGATGACCGGACCGAAAATTTCCTCCTGCGCAATGCTCATTTCTGGTGTTACGTTTTCAAAAATTGTTGGAGTGACATAATATCCGTTCGCATGCTCACCGCTTGTCAATGGTTCTCCACCACATATAAGAGAAGCTCCCTCTTCTTTTCCCTGTTCGATATACTTGATTACGGTACGGAACTGGCTTTCACTTGCACAAGGTCCCATCCATATTCCCTCTTTTAAACCAGATCCAACTGTTATTTTTTCTGTTTCTTGAATCAACTTTTCTTTAAATGCCTCGTAAACCTCTGACTCAACAATGACGCGGCTTGAAGCCGTACATTTTTGACCAGTAGATCGAAAAGCCCCACTAATAACGGCCTCAACGGCACTATCTAAATTGGCATCCTTCGTAACAATGACCGGATTCTTTCCTCCCATCTCTAACTGAAACTTGATTCCTCGGCTTGCTGCAGATTTAGCGACAGATTCACCCACAGTTTCAGAACCAGTAAAGGTAATCGCATTTAAGAGCGGATGATCAATCAGTTTCTGGCCAATGACAGAACCAGACCCTGTTACAAAATTAATGACCCCCTCAGGAAGCCCTGCTTTAGCAAAGCAGTCAACTACTTTTGCAGCAGTTACTGCTGCTTCTGTTGCCGGTTTAAATACAACTGTGTTTCCATATACAAGGGCAGGTGCTATCTTCCAAATGGGAATGGCGACTGGAAAATTCCAAGGAGTAATGACCCCAACCACCCCAAGAGGCGTTCGCTTGGTAAACATAAGCGCATCCTTATCAGATGATGGAATAACATCTCCGTCCTTCCGCATACCTTCCCCTGCATAATAGCGAAGAATCGCAACGCCACGGGCCGTTTCACCTTTTGCCTCAGGGAGAGTTTTACCCATTTCTCTAGTCATCGTTTCAGCAATATCTTCCAGGTTTTCTTCAAGGATATTTGCCACTTTGTATAGAATTTGACCCCTAGCTGCCTGCCCTAGCTTGCGCCATATCTTTTTTGCCTTATGTGCAGCCTGCACAGCTTGATCAAGATCCTCAACCGTGGAACTTTGAACATATCCGACAATTTCTTCTTTATTTGCTGGGTTTATACTTTTGATGGTTTCCTCTGATGCAGACTCAACCCACTGATTGTTAATAAAGTTTTTGTACGTTTTTTCCTTCATTTCAGTTTTCATGAAAGCGCACTCCTTTTATTTTTAAATTTTTTCATAACACTTGGTTTTTGCTTTTCTAATGCTTGCGGGAACTTCCTTGAGCTTGATCTTTGAGTATGGTTTAACAAGGAGAATCAGAAGATTTTGTTTTACATTATAAAACTCAGTTTATGTATTCTAAACTAAGGCCATTTTATCACACTTGTTTAAATTTTCAAACACATTTTCATAAAAAAATTGGATAAGCGCGGAGATGCTTTTATTGAAGACGATTAGAGGGATTTGGGGTAAGATGCAAAAATATTTCACTTTAACTACTAACGTTCTTTTTAAGCTTAAATATTAAAAAACCAGCGTTCAATCCGCTGGCTTTACCTAACAAGTATCTTGATTTTTTATTACTTCACGCTTTCCAATTCCAACTTAGCCTTTTCAATCGCTTTTAATCGAATCGCTTCTGAGACTCGTTCATGCAAGTCATTTGCAACTTCAATCGTGAACTCTTGGTTTGAAATAACATCCTTTAATTCCTTGACCGTTGAACATGTTTTTTCAAGCTCCGTATAAACGGCACCAAACTGTTTAAAATGATGCGTGTCACTTCCACCAACAACTGGTTTACCAAGATCCAACGCAAATGAATGGACATCCTCTTGGTTTTTCTCGATTCCTCGTGTATGCAGGTCCTTGCCATTTAAATCAAAAGCATCTAATTGAATGAGTAAAGCTGAATGTAAATCCTTCAATGGGGTACTTGGTCTAAATGGATGTGCACCGATAACCAGCATCTCATAGCGAGATACAAATTCTAATAATCTAGCAAATGGGACAAACGCTTCTTTTTCCGTATACCCCTCTAAATCATCTCGTAATGACCGAATATCCGAACGATCACCAATACAGAGGATATGCCCAACTTCTTTGATATCCACTTCCATGCCTGGAAAGACTTTTAATCCTAAAATGTTATAATATCCATCCTGGTAAGGGAAATGCTCATCTAATTTGTCATAAACCTCATGAAAATTTTTCGTATTAAAATGTTCGGTTAACGCTAGACCATCTAACCCGCTTTCTAAAGCATGGTTTGCCATTTGTATATAATATTCGACCGAAAAGTCAAATGCCTTTGCTAGCTTTCCGTGTGTATGAAAATCAAATTTCAATGTACCGCACTCCTTTTATAGAACAAAATGTAAACTATGAACAATCAGTAAATAGAAGAATGTTATTAAAATAAATGCATAATCCAAATAGGTTAGTTTTAAATAACTCGTCTTTAATTGGATGAGCTTGCGATTATTGGTTCCATAAGTAAAACCTTTTGTTTCCAATGCTTCTACCGTTGTGCGCGAACGCTTTGCCGTATTTAGCATTAACGGGTAAAAAGACCGAATAAAGATTCGTAATAAATAGACAATCTTTCGCCAGTAAAGCAGTCCACTCCGTGAAGGCGATTTCCCTCTTAATCGATAGGATAAAATAATTTGTTGAAATTCCTCGAAAAGAGTTGGCAAAATACGATAGCCATAGGCAATACTAAAGGAAAGCTTATCAGGAAAGCCCAGTCTCAGTAGGGCGTCACTGAATTTTTCAGGATTCAAACTTGAAAATACAGAAACACTTGCTAGGGAAATGCTAGCTAGTTTAATACTTAACCAGAACATAGGTAGCATGGCCTCGATGTTCCCACCAAATAATAGAGAGAGGAGAAATAATAGACCAACCTCTCCTATTAAGCCCAAAATAAGAACAGTAAGAATAAGTGGGCTAACCTTTGCTTTATAGGTTAAGAAAACCATAAAGATAAAATAGCCGACTAAGATTGTGTGGCTATAAATGAACCAAGGAACAATCCCAAAATAACAATACCAAATGAGAAGGACACGCGGATCAAGCCTGGTTAACATGTTCTCTTCCACGCTATAGGCTGTTCTAACAAGCTCATTTTTTATATATTCTAGGGAAAGCTTATCTTGAAAAAATTTAGCCAGTTCCAACTAATTCACCTCGTTCTTTAGCTAGTTTCCAACATTCAACAAAGGATTCCACTGTTAAATGGATTGGAAACTGAAGTTGATTACTAAGCGTAACGATCTGTGGAACAATTAAACCAGCACGATTCAAAATGTCTTCATGAGATAATACCTCTTCCGTTGGACCGTCATTAATGAGTTGACCATCGTGCATGACGAGAATCCGATTCGCCCATTCCGCCACAAGCTGCATATCATGTGTCGCAATAATCACTGTATCGACATGTTCTTCAAGCTTCTTAAGCATCAAAACTACTTTATTTTTCGTAGCAATATCTAGATTGGCAGTAGGCTCATCTAAAATAATGATAGATGGACTCATCGCAACACCAATCGCCAGAGAAACACGTCGTTGTTGACCACCGCTTAATAAACGGGCATCTCGATCTTGCAAGTCAATTAAATCGAAATCAGCCAAAATCCGATCAACTTTTGTTGAATAATCCTCCACTTTTCTCGCTTTTAAGTAATATTCGATTTCCTTTCGAACACTATCATCAATAAACATTTCCTCTGGATTTTGATAAATATAGGCGACATGGTTTGACATGACTTCAGGCGTAAACTTCGTGATTGGAAGATCCGTAAACTCAATATCTCCATCTGAACGTTTCACAATCCCACTTATGACTTTTAAGAGAGTAGATTTACCCGAACCATTGTTTCCAACCAAAGCAACCTTATCTCCCTTAAAAAATGTCGTCGAAACGTTTTTTAGCGCAGCCTTTGGTTGTTTTTGAATGGAACGGTAGTGAACTGTAATATCCCGTAATGAAAGAATGGGGTTTGTACTCTCTTGTTTTACGTTCTCTAGCTCATCAACAACAGGTATTCTCCCGCTAAAATAATCAACAGCTTCTTCTATAGTAATCGGATATTCAGCATTTTTATTCACATGATAAGCTGCTAAAGTAACCTGTGGTGGATAGATTTGTCGGGAAACCAACTCTTCTACTCTCGAAAGGGCATCACGTGCCTGTTTCTTCCAGAGCACTTTCCCCTTATCCATCAACACGACATTGCTACAATAGTCTGCAATAAATTCTGCATGATGTTCAATCGTGATAATCGTGATCCCATATGTTTCATTTAGCTTTTTTAAGACATCATAAATTTGCCTTGCATGATAGGGATCAAGCTGGGACACTGGCTCATCTACTATTAATAGTTTTGGTTTCATCGCAATTGCGCCTGCCAACGCAAGTAAATGCTTTTTCCCCCCACTTAACTGCCAGGTAAACTCATTCGCTACGTCAGAAAGTCCGGTTACCTCTAACGCCCATTTCCCACGTTCTTTAAAATCAGCTAACCCATAATTTAACGGTGCAAAAGATGCGTCATCGATAACGGTGGGACGTAATAATTGATTTTCAAAGTCCTGATACACATATCCAATTACTTGTGAAAGCTTTGCCACATCATGCTCAGACGTATCTAATCCATCAACAACAACGTTCCCCGAAAATTCACCAACATAAAATTGGGGTATAAGCCCATTCATCGTTTTACAAAGAGTTGATTTACCAGAACCATTTCCACCGATAATCGCGAGGAACTCCCCCTCCTCTATCGTTAAAGAAGCCCCATTTAAAACTTTGGTATCACTACCAGGATATTGAAAACATACATTTTGAATCTTAACGAATGGTTTAGCCTGCACGGTTGATATCCTCATTTGATTTGTTTTCCTTACCTTTTTTCAATAAGAATAAAATGATGCCCAATGAACAAATAGCTGCAACACCAATTACAATCCAAATCACCATATCACCATATACATCAACAAACTCTGGCTCCCAAACCGCAAATTCAATATCCATTTCACTTAGGGTTTCGGCACCAAAAGCTACAAGAGATAAAATAATGGCAGTAATCACAAATCTCGGTGTAAATACTTTTCCTGCTGAAACTCGAACTTGACTTGTGCGAGGCTTCATTCCTAGTAATGGTTCAATTTTTCCATATAATCGCGGTACTAAATACATCGTTGGAAGTAAAACAAATAATGTTCCAGAGAAGATTAAATCCGTTAGAAACTCTACCCCTTCGACCACAAAGATACTCTCTGCCAAGCCTTCGACTGCTTCGAAATCTTCTACCCCAATGACAACCTTTAAAATGTCAACCACCGTAGCAATCACGAGAAAAATACCGTAACCTGCGATCGCAGCAAATCCGACCTGTGCTGCATTTTTAGGATTGCGAACGATCATACCACCGATTGCCATTCCAAGTGAAAAAAGTATAAACTTTTCAATTTCCCCAATTCCACCAAATTGTCCAAGCATAAGTTCACCAAAGATGATTTCACCAGTTGATGCACCAATCGCAGCATAAAGCGGATGAAACAAAATACATAATGTTAAAGGTATAAATGCAAAAGCGTCAATGGACAATTCAATTGGACCTAAGTTTACTGAAGGAACCAATTCTGTAAACATGTTGCTTAACCCGTAAAGACACATTGATAAAATAAAAACCATCATTTTTTGAGACTGCGTTAATTCGTATGGCTTCGTTACCATAATAAATCCCTCCCCATGTTTTATATCAACTTCATTGTAGGTAATGATTGTAAATCTAGTATTAAGGATTTATATGGAAATTGTAATTTATTTTCAAAATAATCTTAATGAAAAAAATTTTTCATTTTGTGTTACATTAATACTGGAGGAGATTGTAATGAACTTTTCTTGTGATGTATCACAACTAACTACAAATCAAATGAAAATTGCAGATTTCATCAAGAAAATGGGAGATCGTATTTTATACTATTCTGAAACAGAGCTTGCGAAGGAATTGAGGATAAGCAATGCAACGATTTCTCGTTTCTGGAAAAAAATCGGCTATGAAAATTTTAAAGCCTTTAAATCCGATATCATTCAAAATGAACAAATAGCACCCGAGAAAAAGCTAGAGCATTCATTAACACAAATCCAAAAACAACAGGTAAAAATCCATGAACATTTGTTATCAATCATGGACCTCCAGATTACACATACACTGGAGGAACTCGATGTAAAACGATTTAAGGAAGCCATTGCCCTGATGTCTACGTGTCGGCGACTTTATATTCACGCGCCTTCCTCTGCTGAAGGAATCGCTGTCCTGATGAAGCATCGCTTAAAGCGATTTGGTTTGGATATTGAAATCGTCCCAAAGAGTGGCCATGAATTATTTGAATCTCTATTGCATATTCAAAATGAGGACGTGGTGTTTTTATTTGGATTTGTTTCCATGACAAAAGAAGCCTATGTCATTCTTGACTACGCAAAAAAGAAAAACTATAAAACCATCATCATCACAGATCAACTGATTTCTGACTTTCAAGACCAAGGAGATTATATTTTCTACACAAACCGGGGAGAACTATGGGAGTTTCACTCAATGATAGCTCCCACATTTTTAATTGAAAGCTTCATTCTCGGTATTGGTCAATTCTTAGAGGAACAATCGTTACGAAATTTGGAGCAGCTTAGCGAATTACGAAAAACATACAAGGATCAATTACCTCGATTGCGGTAAGAAGGGGTGGAAGTTGGATAACGCATATGAAATCACCTGAAATAGCAGAGAAATTCTATCAGAGTTGACTCTTCTATTTTAGCGCGAATAGACTTGCTGATTTTATAATAAGGTTTTTTTCGTAAAGTTTGTGGCTTTAAATGAAATAAGGTTGTCTCATAAAAAAACTTAGAGTCATAAACTTTAAGTTTTTTTGTGTGCTATTTACAGGGTAATTCAGCCTGTTATTTTAAGTTTTCTCCACAACAACTGAACTACTTATTTTAACCTGGAGGGCTTAATCCTTAAAAATCCCTTTACGTTAATTTCCCCGCATATAATAATTTGTTATAACTAATAATGAAAATTGTTACTACTACGAAGAAAATTACTTGTCTGAAAAAGATCCTTAAATTGATGTCGGAAAAAACAACATAGATCAATCCCAAAATAGAAATTAGATCAATTAGCGTTATTTTATTTCTCATATTTTGTCGTATTAACCGATGTTTAAATAGTAGCAGGACTCCACCAGCAAACAACATAGCCACCCATAAGAAATATAAATCTTGATTTATTGTATAGCCGAATAAAGGGGCATACAACATGCAGTATGTCCATTTTGAAAGTGTAAGTAATTTTTGTGCACTTTCATCCAATTGATAGGTCCCCCTCAGCATCTAAAGTGTCCCCTTAAATTTCTCTGGCTTTTTTACATAGCTTTCGATGATATATCCACATTCAGTACAAATTATGTATTCAATTACAGACCCTAAGCTCATCTTATTTTCTGGGTACATAGTTGCATATCCACTATGTTTACCTTTCCCCAATTCTTCTCCACCACATTTTGGACAGACTGTTGCTTTCGTAGAATGGTTCATGTGAAGACCTCCTTGTAATAATTTCAATAAAAGAAAATCCTTATGTTATTTCCTTTCAAGTGATTGAATCACCTGTTCTTCAACTCTTGCACCCTTTAGGTTAAACTATTTATTAGTGATTTTAAATAATTTTTGAGAGATAAAGTAGGCTAAGGTTGCGACTAACAACGTTGCCAAAAATGGAATGATAGAAGTCTGCCCAAACACGACTTCTTGACTCGTATTATTGTTCATTGAAGATAAAATAGACACGATTAACTATTGATTTTATACATCTAACCCCCTTTAGCAAAAAATGGGCATTCCCCCCTGAATTTCAACTAAAGTAAACTCTTACATTTCTTCTCTCCACAGTCCTACCTCCGAAAACCTTAGTCCTCTAACAAATATTCTTAATGTACCAAACTGCATCAATAGTACTGATACTTCTATTCTATAAAAAAGGGCGCTTCTCCTTCTTTAAGAAAGCGCCCTTTAGCCTCTCATGAATCGCAAAAAAACAGCGATTCGCCAAAGAGAATGAAATTGGTTAGGTAGTGTCAATACTGATACAGACCTTGATTCAGTCAACCAATCCATAGCAATGAATTGCGGCTTTCTCAATTTTTTAAAACAAGCGAGATGGGTTCTCTTTAGTATTGTCTTTTTTCGAAATTAGACAAGTTTAAAATCATAAGAAAATGACTCTTATTAAACAGTCGTGCGATTGCTGACTTAATCTTGAACGTAATCCCTTTTAAGTTTCTTATGAAAATATATATAAAACAAAGAAGCCACTATACCTATTATTCCTAATACATTTACTGCCGTTTTAGAATAGCTACTAACCATAATGATCACAATAAATAATATCACTAAAAGTACTTGGGTAGCCCTATATATCTTTTTCATTACCTCTCTCCTTCGAAGTTTATGAGTATTTTGATCCGATTATTGAGCACAAGTTAAAGAACACTCTGAACTAACCTGGTACCTTTAGTTTAACAAATCCTATTAAAAATTGCGTTAATCCCTATTAGCTCAACGCAAACGTCACCAAATAAGCAAATTTGTATTCAAAAATAGAAATAGAAAAGTATCATTGATTATCTTTTTTATTAGTTTTTTTATAATAAATTTATTTTGGTTGTTAGGTATACCTGTGACAACTAAATATAACAAAATAAATACGCCTATAAAACTACCAGTTCTTACATATTTGTACTTTAACTCTTTTCTATTACCCCATTCAGTTGCTCCAATTATAAATATAAATCAACGCACGCGTTTGTTTAAATACATTTGAAACCAACAGTTATCCAAAGTAATTATGAAACCACCAAACAACAAGAAACATACTCACTAATCCCCAAGCTGTGGCACTCACTATCCACCAAATTATGGATTTAGCTTTTTTTGAACTTTCCTCATCTTCCTTATTCGCTTTTATAAAAGCAAGCTTACTTTCCATACCTTTTTTCATAGAGGTGAGAACAACAAATCCGATTATTATGAAACCAATAGTTATCCAGAGTAATAAGTCCACCTTTTATACCTCCCTTTTTTTGTGAATTAATTTCGTTTCAATCTTTTTTATTCAATTTTCCTGCTTCAATAGTAGAAGAAGCAATTCCATTAGTTATTGATGATTAGTCTCATCATTTTCTTCAACTAATTCATTGAGTTGCTTATTTGCTTGTTGATTATATTTTCAATATCATCAATTGGTTCACCTAAAACTTCCTGTATATAACAATTTATATACGCACTTGTTTCAGTTGTTTTCTCAATGTATTTTTTATAATACTCCTCTGGAGCCAGTCTTAGCTTTTAGCCTGTGGTTCTACAAACTCACGAATTGAATTTGCTGCCTCTGTATCAATATGGTCAGGTGGATAATCAGCCAACACCTCAATCGTTTCTTTTACTTCTTTAGCTACATTGATGTTCATTTTTTTGCTTCCTGTATTACTAATTTAGCTTTTATGGTCCCGTCAATCATATTAAGTATATCTGCATCAGGATATAAAAAACGTAATTCACCAATTGATATCTCTTCTCCTCTTACTATTGCAGCAACATCTTCATCAATATACTTAGGAAAATCCGAGCATCCCGTTAATATGATTAAATATATAACAATGATAAAAGGGTTTATAGATAACTTACACACCTCTCTTCAGAACCATAACTGACTAATAATAGTTACGAATAACCTTACACAAAGTTTCTACTTTTTACTAACCTCCCCCGTCAGTACAATAACTTCTTCAAAAAGGGTGCTACTCCTTTTTTAAGGAAAGCACCCGTTACTTTAAACAAAAAAGTGCATTAATCCTTCTTAGATCAACGCACCCGCTTAATACTTTGTTTCCATAAACTTTAGTAAGTTTGGAGTTATATTCTCAATTTAATAAAATTCATTGAACCAAACACTTGGATTTTATCGTTAGCCACGACCAATGGTATCGTTCAACTTCTTGCGATATTTGTCCCTCCAAGTTTTCTCGTCTTTCACTAGATCGTCGCAGAAAGCAGCCACGTCCTCGCCCGTTAGGTCAGTAACTTTCTTACCTTCAGCTGCCCCTTCCTCAAAAAGGTCGAGAATGCCGCAAAAAATACGGTTGGTATCCTTCCAGTCGGTTGGACCGCCACCAGCAGTCCACATATATTTTTGGATAGCTTTGTATGCGTTACAGTACTCACTAGGTAGTGCCTTCGAACGTGCCTCCATCGCTTTCCACTCCCGCTTATCATCCAGACTTCCGATAATTTTATCAAATATACTCATTATTCATTCTCCTTTTTGATTTTTTTCGTTTTGAGTTCGTTAAGTTTACTCGAGATAAAGTCCCATTTACCCCAAAAATTTTCGAGCCTGTCTTGACCTGCTGCGTTGAGTGTGTAAAATTTTCTCGGAGGTCCCATAGTGGATGGCTTTTTCTCGATATTCACTAGATTATTTTTCTCAAGGCGCATGGTAATCGTGTAAACCGTTCCTTCAACTACATCAGTGAAACCAAGTTCTCTAAGGTGTTGCGTAATTTCATAGCCATATGTTTCGCCACGGCTGATTATTTCAAGCACACAACCCTCAAGCACCCCTTTCAGCATTTCCGTAATATTTTCCATATGTTCTTCCTCCATTGCATTTCGCTTATGCTTCAGTACTCTGTATCACCGGTATTCAGTATTACTTATTACTGAGTATATAGTAACGCAGAGTAGCATCGACTGTCAATAGTGAAAAAATCATTATCTTCCTGAACAATCCTGCTCCGTTAGTAAAGATCCTTTTATAAAAGGCTCTGTTATCGTTTAATGTTGATATTCAACATAAAAAATAGAACTTCCAAATATTGAAGTTCTATTTTTCTATAATGGCTTCTTCAACTAATGCTTTTTAGTTCAATAATATAATCTAGCATTTCAAAGTTGCTGCCCAAATTAAGAGATATATGGGAGCAATTAAACAAAGAGCCAGTAGAGTGAGCGAGGTGACAAAAGGTATATTAGACTCCATTCCGACTGAATATCTAAGAAATGCCTCGTTCGCTAATATTAAAAATAGAAAACTAAAACTTTGAATCAATATCATTACTTTTTCAGCTCTTGAAAACTGGATTTCTTTGTTTGCTTCTGTTAAATTGACGTAATTTAGTTTTTCTGGTTTTTTAACTAATATACCAATAAGAAACCAAACGATGATACTTAAAATAGGCATTATCAACAAGATGTATTTGGAACCCCAGTTATCAGGCGTATCATTAGTAAAGTGTATAGCAATAGAATCTGGAATAGTTGTCCAAAGAGAGACTAAATTAAAAATATGGTAGCAAAAAATAGAGATTGATATGATTGAAAAAGTTATTTTAAAGGGTTTGTTACTCACTTTATCACCTTCCTCCTTAAAATTTAATGAACACCTCTAACCATTTGCTCATATTTAAATTAAATATTGGCTAATTAAAGAAAACTCTTGTTAAACTAATCTGTCCTTTAGTTCAATTGCTTGTAGAGTAGAGAACTGATTTCAATGGGATAGCTTACGCTATCTTCATTTAATTTCAGCTCCCCCTCATCAAACCGTACGTGAAGTTTTCCCTCATACGGCTTTCCGATGTTCTTCTTTCTTGTGCATTACGGTTAATTCAGTGCAAGTTTCACGATTAAATGATTTACTTCATCCCGAATAGTCTTTAAGTTACCATGTTTTCTTCTGATGTTCCTTTTCTTGTTGTAAAAGAGTGTGAGCCTTTTGAGCACATACCAATCAATCTGATTTAGCCACTTATATGCAATTGGTGAAATCTTGTAATAATTCTTATAACCTTGCAGTATTCTATTTAAGCCTTTTACCAATTCTTTTATGTCTAAATATAACTTGGTTCTTGGCTCTGTATATGCCTTAATCTTTGCTCTCATCTTTTTCATGGCATTCTTCTTCGGAATGTGAGCCATAGCGTAAAAGGGTCTTCCCCCTTTATTATGTACCTCGAATTTACGATTGTGGAAACCTAGGAAATCAAACCCCTCTTTATTATCAAACAAGTGGACTAGTCTTGATTTGTCCCGATTAATAGTCAAGTCCAGCTTTTTCATAATTGACTGTAATACTTGTATACTCTCAATCGCTTGTTGTTTTGTTCTTGTTAATATTACAAGATCATCTGCATAACGAACGAGTTCTCCTAGGTGATGGAATTTCTTTAACCAGAGCTTGTCCAATGTATTTAGATAAATATTTGCTAGTAAAGGAGAAATCACTCCTCCTTGTGGTGTCCCCGTTAGGGGATTTCTAACATTTCCTTCTTCCATTATCCCAGCACGTAGCCATTTTCGGATTAACTTTAAGATTCTGCGGTCATTGATTTTCTGTTCAATTAATTTTAACAACTTTTCTTGGTTAATGTTGTCAAAATATCCTTGAATATCTATGTCTACTACCCATGAACTTCCTTTGCTTGCATTTCTTATGCTAGCCATAGCTTGATGTGCATTTCTTCTTGGTCGAAAACCAAAAGAACATTCTTGAAAATCTGCTTCAAATATCGGTTCAATAACCAACTTTGTAGCCATTTGTACCACTCTGTCTTTTATAGTCGGAATCCCTAATGGTCTCTTCTTTCCATTTTCCTTTGGAATATACGTTCTTAGTACAGGGCTTGGATTATATTTATTCTCTTTTAGCTGAGTATATAGCTCATTTAAGAAATTTCTTTCCCCGTACTCAGTAACGATTTCTTCAATCGTTTGCCCGTCTACTCCTCCACTACCTTTCTTTCTTTTTACACGCTTCCAGGCTTCTAGTAATATATCTGGTCGATATACTTTATCATATAAAGCATGAAACTTACGTTTCGGATTCTCCTTGGCACATAGATATAGTGTTTTCCAAAGTTCTTGAGCTTTTACATCGGTGTAGTTAGCTAATTTCATAGCATTCACTTACTCTTACCTCCTTTAAACACATGAACAAAGTAGAGGTCCTTCCCTATATCATGTTGTGTTGTCATGATAATCATTGGTACTATGACCTCCTCCGACTCCCTCTTTACAGTCCACCATTTCGCAATTGCTTATAGGCTTTCTCTCTCCTTAACCATAAGGGTAAAGTAGGGTCTCCCCAGTTCCGATGATTACTGTCTTTACATGTCGTTCCCCATACCCCGAGAGATTCTTGAGTGTTGTTCCAAGTTCCACACACCTTCCATGGTCTTCGCCCTTTGTCGCAAGGCTCGACTTCTCTTTGTCCTGTTTCCAGGTTGCTCTTGACGAGGCGGCAGGATTCACTTTATGTTACAACCTGTAAAGTTGCTGGCACAGGGCTTCAACCTTAGGATTACTCCACCAGCTGCCTGTCAGCTACTAGGCGACTTGGTTCTTACCTAGACTGGACTTTCACCAGTTAGCAATTAACGGCTTGCCTGGGCACGCCAACAAAAAAGGTGCGTTATCCTTCTTGGATCATCGTACCCGTTAGTTGAAGTATAATCATTCCGTTTTTTTTCCGATATACATTAAATGTTCAGCTAAACTAAGTAAATCCTCTCGTTCACATACCTGCTCTGCCAAATCTAACCAAGCATTTATAACATCTTGTTTCTGCTTGAGTAATTCTGGTTCACGAAGGTATAAGAAACTTTCACTATTTAGTAAATGAAGTTTTTCAAGATTAAATTGTTTGAAAAACGGAAGTACATTTTTAGGAGATATATAAAAGTTATCTGAAAACCCTTTTCCTTCAAAGTCTTTACCGTCCACAATTTTGTTTAGCTCTAACTTTCTGTCGCTATTTAAAATAATTTCAGGATTACGAATAAGATAATCCCACACAAATGAATAAGAAGAAATGAATGCTACGAAAATAATCCCATTTGGTTTTAGTTTTTTTAGACATTCTGTTATGGTCTTAGCTCGTTCATCCTCATTTTTAAGATGATACATTGGTCCCATACATAGAACGTAATCGAATTGACTATCTTCAATAATAGACAAATCTCGTGCATCTACTTGTAATCCTTTAAGTGCAAGGCCTTGTTCACTTGCTATATTCAATGCAAATTCAACATTTTTTTCTGATAGATCAGCTAATGTTACATCACAACCAAGTTCAGCAAGATATAAAGAATACCTTCCTGGCCCACCACCAAGGTCCAACACTTTGTCCCCCGACTTTATATAACGGCTTAAATAGCGTTTGGTAAGTTCAAACTCTACTTTGTGGCGTTCAAGTCGTTCCCACTCATACTTTACTGTATCATCATAAAATTTCCTCACAGTTTCAATGTTCTCCAAATTAAACCCTCCCTTGTTTATGCAACGATTCTGCTTCGTTAAGTTCAACCAATTCTATAAAAGTAGCGTTAATTCCTTCTTAGATTCAACGCACCCAATAGTTGAGGAAGCGAAGTTTATTAAACTAGTATGGACGTTTCCTCAGGATGACGGTCCCAACTATTAATTAAAGATCAATTATGATTTGTATTTTTAAAAAATGATTTTGTTTGAGCAAATCGTTCAAACCCAATAGACTTGTAAAATTCATAGGTTTCCGTAGAAGTACAAACAACAATTGCAGTTTTTGCTCCTTTTTCACTCAACGCATTGAGAGCAAGTTTACAAACAGAGCTACCTAACCCCATTCTCCCAAATCTCGGATCCGTTCCCACAGGTTCCAGTAATCCAACCTTGTTAACTTCATCAAACCAAATTAAACAAAATGCTACAAAATCACCATTTGAGGATTCTATGACCCAATCAAGAGATGAATCGTAAGGATAGGCATTCATAACATTCAAGTAACTTTCTTCTGTGACTCGTAATGATTGAAATGCAGCCCTATGTACTGCGACTCGTTTCTTTATATCTTCAGAGCCCTTGATATGTCGAGCTTTAAACTTATCTGGCAATTTAACAGGGAAAGGACGGCTATCCAATGAAATTTTTGTGAGGACTTCAGGAGCTTCTTCTACTGGGTTGAATAAAGAATCTTCTAAGGCTGAAATAAGATGGGACTCTGTTTCTAAGACAGTTACCCTTAGTTCATTGGTTTCGGTCATGTTTTCAAACCAATCAATGACATCCTTGGATAATTCAGAATAGTTTGGGTCAACTTGAAATGTTAAACTGCCAGGTAGTCTAATCCATCCCCAGGCCACTGGTTTACCATCCAGTTCCCAAATTGCAGTAATCCATTCATCCTCAAGCCCAACGTGTCGATTGCGTTGCCAAGCTAGATCGCCAATATGGTAATTAGATACCAGTGACCATATAGCTTGTGTAAGTTTCTGCATACGTTTTAAATCACTTGAATCTTTATAAACTCGAATGACGGGTTTAGTCATTTATCTAATCTCCTCGATTCTTCTTGTTACTTGTAATAATTGATTACAATTTTTACATACATAATATGCTTTAGGGTTTTTCTTAGTCCAAAATATACTTCTATAAAAAAGAGCACTTCTCCTTTTTTAAGAAAAGCACCCTTCAGTACAACAACATTTTCATTTCTTTATATTTTTAAATACATTTTTCATATTGATTTTAGGCGCAAATACAACCGCAACTATTAAACCAATATAGAGAGGATAAGCTAACAATTTATTGGTTGAATACCCTAATAAATAAGGCATTCCTACCACAATAGACAATAATCCAATTAGGAATAAAATAAATGATAATTTCTTATACATAACATCCCCCTTTTGTGCAATAAGGTAAATTAGTTTTGATAGCAAGTTTCATATTTATCTTTCATTAACAAACTTTTGCAAGCCTGACCATTTTCATGATAAATCTCTTTACCAATTTCTAATTTAATGCTTCTATCTGAATTTGGAAAATCAGGATTATCATTTAGAATATATAAGGTGTCCTCATCTAACCATTCCATCGAAAAATGATCTTTTGCATCGGCATAATAAACAGTTCTTACTTTATTGTTATCATTATTGTATGTGATTTCTACCCATACATTAACGCCGCCTGCTGCACCACCATATAGTTCATAATAAGCATTTGCTGTAAATTTTTCAGTAGGTGAGGTTACAGGTCCAGGTCCCTTTTGGGTGAATTCTCTATCAATTTCACTAAATGTAAAAAAATACGTTTCAGATACATAGATTGAAGAAACCAAAACAATCCCGGACAACGTTGCAATCAGCATCTTTTTAGGAAAAGGTTTCTTTTTAATGAAAGAAATAATCATCCAGACACATAAAATCAAAAATAATATAAAAGTAATGAAAGATAGTAAGACACCGAATAAAATTAAAATCAGAAGCCCCCCGTTCTCAGTTCAAAATCTTCATTCCCATACAGGTAAATTTGCAACACTCTTCTTCAATAAAAATCAAAGTCTTATTTGAAGCGGCTTAAACTTTGCCAAAGGGCAACTCCTAAAAAGAATACAATTATTGTCAAGGTAAACCAAGAGTAAATGTTCTTCTTGTCGCGTAATATTCTGTATATAAAGAAAATCAGAATAAAAATCAATATTGCCATTCCCGTTATTGCCAATAGCATACTAAGCACGAACATAATAAGCCTCCCACTGTTAAACTAGCCTGACCGTTAGCTAATAACTTGTAGAGTAGAGAACTGATTTCAATGGGATAGCTTACGCTATCTTCATTTAATTTCAGCTCCCCCTCATCAAACCGTACGTGAAGTTTTCCCTCATACGGCTTTCCGATGTTCTTCTTTCTTGTGCATTACGGTTAATTCAGTGCAAGTTTCACGATTAAATGATTTACTTCATCCCGAATAGTCTTTAAGTTACCATGTTTTCTTCTGATGTTCCTTTTCTTGTTGTAAAAGAGTGTGAGCCTTTTGAGCACATACCAATCAATCTGATTTAGCCACTTATATGCAATTGGTGAAATCTTGTAATAATTCTTATAACCTTGCAGTATTCTATTTAAGCCTTTTACCAATTCTTTTATGTCTAAATATAACTTGGTTCTTGGCTCTGTATATGCCTTAATCTTTGCTCTCATCTTTTTCATGGCATTCTTCTTCGGAATGTGAGCCATAGCGTAAAAGGGTCTTCCCCCTTTATTATGTACCTCGAATTTACGATTGTGGAAACCTAGGAAATCAAACCCCTCTTTATTATCAAACAAGTGGACTAGTCTTGATTTGTCCCGATTAATAGTCAAGTCCAGCTTTTTCATAATTGACTGTAATACTTGTATACTCTCAATCGCTTGTTGTTTTGTTCTTGTTAATATTACAAGATCATCTGCATAACGAACGAGTTCTCCTAGGTGATGGAATTTCTTTAACCAGAGCTTGTCCAATGTATTTAGATAAATATTTGCTAGTAAAGGAGAAATCACTCCTCCTTGTGGTGTCCCCGTTAGGGGATTTCTAACATTTCCTTCTTCCATTATCCCAGCACGTAGCCATTTTCGGATTAACTTTAAGATTCTGCGGTCATTGATTTTCTGTTCAATTAATTTTAACAACTTTTCTTGGTTAATGTTGTCAAAATATCCTTGAATATCTATGTCTACTACCCATGAACTTCCTTTGCTTGCATTTCTTATGCTAGCCATAGCTTGATGTGCATTTCTTCTTGGTCGAAAACCAAAAGAACATTCTTGAAAATCTGCTTCAAATATCGGTTCAATAACCAACTTTGTAGCCATTTGTACCACTCTGTCTTTTATAGTCGGAATCCCTAATGGTCTCTTCTTTCCATTTTCCTTTGGAATATACGTTCTTAGTACAGGGCTTGGATTATATTTATTCTCTTTTAGCTGAGTATATAGCTCATTTAAGAAATTTCTTTCCCCGTACTCAGTAACGATTTCTTCAATCGTTTGCCCGTCTACTCCTCCACTACCTTTCTTTCTTTTTACACGCTTCCAGGCTTCTAGTAATATATCTGGTCGATATACTTTATCATATAAAGCATGAAACTTACGTTTCGGATTCTCCTTGGCACATAGATATAGTGTTTTCCAAAGTTCTTGAGCTTTTACATCGGTGTAGTTAGCTAATTTCATAGCATTCACTTACTCTTACCTCCTTTAAACACATGAACAAAGTAGAGGTCCTTCCCTATATCATGTTGTGTTGTCATGATAATCATTGGTACTATGACCTCCTCCGACTCCCTCTTTACAGTCCACCATTTCGCAATTGCTTATAGGCTTTCTCTCTCCTTAACCATAAGGGTAAAGTAGGGTCTCCCCAGTTCCGATGATTACTGTCTTTACATGTCGTTCCCCATACCCCGAGAGATTCTTGAGTGTTGTTCCAAGTTCCACACACCTTCCATGGTCTTCGCCCTTTGTCGCAAGGCTCGACTTCTCTTTGTCCTGTTTCCAGGTTGCTCTTGACGAGGCGGCAGGATTCACTTTATGTTACAACCTGTAAAGTTGCTGGCACAGGGCTTCAACCTTAGGATTACTCCACCAGCTGCCTGTCAGCTACTAGGCGACTTGGTTCTTACCTAGACTGGACTTTCACCAGTTAGCAATTAACGGCTTGCCTGGGCACGCCAATAAAAAAGTGCATTTATCCTTCTTGGATCAACGCACCATTTCGTTGAAAAGAAATCAAATAATACCTGTTTATCAAAAACTAGCTAATCCCACTTTCTAAACGACACTTCAATGGTAAATACATTTTCATCGACATTAGCTACCGCTTTTGCTCCTTGTTTGTTAACAAGTTTATGAACAATATGTAATTTTAGATATAGAAAAAGGCGATCACGTTTAGATCACCTTATTAACTCTTGTTACCCAATTATATATTTTTGAACAATAATTACACTTACAGTTGTCTTTGTTCGAGGGTAAAGAAGTTTATTTTCATGGTAGTTTTACACTAAAGACTTACGCATTAATTGCATATTATATAAATGATGTGACAATAAATCATTTTTTCTTACGTTTTCGTTCTAAAAATATAGGTGCTATATTTAGCAAGATAGAAACAATTGTCAAAAACCAAAATGCCCTTCCCATACCAGGTATTACATCCGATAAAGCAGCCCAATCTTCCGCTTTTACCCACCGAGTTAGATAACTGTAATCTGCACAAATGGTTAATGCTGTAAATGATAATGCCATCGCCATTGCAAGCTTATAATCCTTTCCTGCTGCATACAAAGAAAGATTTATAACAGTTACTACTATTGCAATAACCCCTAATATTAACCACATAACTATACCCCCATTTATTTTTATTTATGTCGTGTAATGATACTAATGTGCTTCGTTAGTAAAAAAGCGACTATCTTTATTAGACAATCGCACCCATAATAATTATATTTTTAAAGCCATTCGCACCGTTTTTAAAATATGGCCTTCGAATTCTTCATCAAACTCTTTAACAATTTCGAACCCTTTTGCTTCATAAAAAGTCTTTCCTATTTTATTATCCTTTTCTACATTTATATAAATCTCTTTTACACCATCTAAATCTTTAATTCCTTGTTGTAACAATGCTGAACCAATTCCTTTATCTTGGTATTCTGGATAAAGATAAATAGAACCCAATTCAACTTTTCCATCTTCTCTTACTGGAGAAAAGTTGGCAAAACCAACAACTCTACCATCAACTTCAGCTACGAAGAGAAAAGATTGTTCTAAGCGTTGCTTCATCCTTTCATCATTGTAAGCTGATTTCAAGAAATTATCCTGTACCTCTAAAGGAATAATTCCTTCATATGTAGCATTCCAAGTTGTTTTCGCCACGTCTTGTACTTGTTTTGTATCTTCGTGGTGCATCTTACGAATAGAGAAATTCACATAAATCTCCCCTTTTGTAATAATTTTCTATTTTGGTTATTGTAGCACAATTAGACTTTAAATAGTTAAAATTGTTGATTAACAAGACGATGCGTATACTCGTCTATCCATACTTCTAGAACTTCGGTTCCAATATTTTAAAATAGGCTGTTTTCGTAAACTTTGTTGTTTTTGGATAAGATTGTGCGAAGAAAAATAGTAATTATTGACCTTCTTGTGATTTCAGCGGATGGTACGAGACTCCTGCAGGAATAGCGAGCCAAGCGAGACCCCGCAGTGAAACGAGGAGGCTTGCGAATCGCCCGCGGAAAGCGAGTACCAGAAGCGGAAATCACCCTATGTTTTAAAAGCAACAATCTTTTAAAAATGAGCCTTAAAATAAAAAAGGCTGCCATCATTTCGCAGCCAACTCTAGCCTCATTATTGCTTACTTCGTTAAGGGAAATATGGTAAACGTAAACGCGGGTATAATTAGAGGTAAGATAAATTAGCCCCACCACATCACACAGACAAAAACTGACCATAGAGATACAAATATCCCTATTATACCGAAAATTAATATGTATAAAAGAATAAATCTATCATCAATCTTTTCAAACTTGATCATCAAATATGCTAATAAAGGGGTCACTAAGTAAATGAGGATACTAAAAACCGTAAAGGTAGTTAAGTAATATACACCTTTATCGGTATTTGTTATGTTTTCCAAGAGATAGGCGAAAGATTGTCCGTATATGCCTAATACCGTCGCAATTATCATTAAAATCCATATAAAAAAATGACCTTTATGCACTGCCAACTCCTCCAGAGTAACCGCTTTTCATAAGTGTAATATTACACTAATCATAACAAAAGACTCCTCATTTAGAAATAGTTTTTTATTAAACTAAACTGTTTCTTTCTTGAAGAAGAATAAGATTAATGCTATTTAAGTGTAATCTTGCACAACATCCCATCCCTTAAGAATAAAAAAGAGCTGCCCAATACAGCTCATTGATCTAAAATGTGAAATAATAATACTCAGAAGACTTACATAGCTACTTGTGAGTTATATACCTTTTTAAATTTCATAAAACTGATGATTCTCCATAACCCAACATATACAAACAGAGAAATAATAGATAAAGCATTTAATGTTAAAGCATCAATGCCTGGTAAAAAGGAATCAGATAATCGACGGCTAACAAATACTATGATTAACGCAATTACAAAACCAATGCTCTTTTTTGCATAAATCTTCCCATCCTCTCGAATCTCGTAACCCGTTGTATAAATCAATGGTATAGATAAAATAATGCCAAATATCACTGAAACGATAATTTCCATTGTTGTCATGTGAACAGATGGTTGGATCACCACAGAAAAGGCAGGTGACATATAGAGCAGCGGAAGCAAAATTCGCAAGCCAGAACCTTTAATTGGGCGGACCATCGCTCTTGTTCGCCTCCAAAGGATCAGTCCAAAAATAATAAGTAAAACTGCGAACATTCCATATTGCATGTTTAGTGTTCACTCCATCCCTTATAATCGAACATCTAAATTGATAATTGTAAAAAACTTGGGTAAATTTACAGAACATTATAAAGGAAGTTTTATTTTCACACTCCCATCAACCAGATTTTCCTTTATTGATTTTCATTTTTTAATATTCAATGAACATAGGCATAAATCCTTTTTGGATCTACGCCCCTTTGTACATTTTTTTATTAACTATATGGTAATAACAACCTTCCCTTGTGAATGTCCTTCTTCAAAATACTCAAATGCATTTGGTACGTCACATAAGGAATAGCTTCTATCAATAACGGGCTTTACCTTTCCTTCTTCAATCAGCTTTTTCAACACGATTAAATCTTCTTGCTTCGGCCTTTGTAAAAAGGGAATGAATTTCTTTTTTCCAGTCATTGAGTACCAGGCCCCTATTGTCATGGATTGATACATTTGGCTTTCTGCGCCACCTACATGAATGAATAGACCATTCTCTTTTAGCAATCTTTTATAAGTAGAAATAGGTTGTGATCCATTCACTCCGAAAATCACATCATAGGTCCTATCAAGGTTCTTAATGTCTTCTTTTTTGTAATCAATCACATGGTCCGCGCCAAGGGACTTTGCAATGTCTACGTTTCTCGTACTCACCACGGCCGTCGTTTGAGCACCATAAGCTTTGGCAATTTGAACCGCAAACGTCCCAACACCACCCGACGCACCATGAAGTAGTACTTCCTGTCCAGCCCTCACCTTCCCTTTGTCTCTGATTGCTTGTAGGGCAGTCATGGCTGCCATGGGGGCGGCAGCTGCTTCAGTAAATAAGAGATTACTAGGCTTTAAAGCCAATGCCTTTTCATCAACGGCTACATATTCCGCAAAGGTTCCCCAACCGCTGCTTGAGATGTCTCCGTACACTTCATCCCCTACTTGAAATTGGGTCACATTCTCACCTATCGCCTCAACAATCCCGGCCATGTCTCCGCCAGGAATCAGGTATTTCGGTTTCCTTAGTCCAAATGCCAATCGGACTGGCAGTGGTTTCCCTCTTAATAAAACTAGATTACTATAATTGATCGATGATGCATGAACTCTTACTAGCACTTGATTCCCCTTAGGTGTAGGTGTAGCGACCTCACGTAGTTTCAGTGTATCGGGTGATCCATATTTTTCAGAGATAATCGCTCTCATCTCAGGCCTCCTATTAACCCTTTTTCAATGATTGTAATCGGAAAATGTGGATGCGGCATTGACTTAAGTTAAGATGTTTATTGAATTCGTTTTTTTATTCGACTTAATGACTCTGGTGTCATCCCGAGGTAGCTTGCCAATTGATGTTGAGGTACACGTGTGAGGAGATCTGGTCGATTTTGGATAATCATTTTGTAGCGGTCTTCTGGAGAAGAGCGAATAAATAGTGCATGTTCATTTTGGATTTGAGTAAGGTACTTTTCCTTCATCCGTCTGGTCATGGTTTCAAGTTCGGTGTATTGCTTATACATGTCTTGTTCAGACTCTAGGTCTCCAACAACCAATACACTATCTTCTTGGCAGGTTAATGTGTAGATGGATTCTTGATCTGGGTCTTCTGCATTAAACAATAAAATCGCTTGATCTTCGGTATAAAAATGAGTCGTAACCTCTTTTCCATCAGTATCCAGATAATATTGTCGGACACAGCCCTTCAATACAAAATAACAATTCTTTGATGGACGATCCCCCTGTTTGATGAGTGTGGTCCCCTTTTCAAACTTCTCTACGATTATAGCGTCAATCACAGCTTGTTGTTCGGCTTCACTTAGAGATGTATATGTAGCCATATATTTCATGAGAATCTCTTTCATGATATGTCTCCTTTACATTTTATGGGCCCTTTATGTCAATAGTACCATTACAATGTATTCACAACATTCCTTATTTATAAGAGCTATCCGGTCAACATGGTGAGGAAAATAAGGAATCCTCCCTAAAGTACATTCCGAAGCCTTTCGTTACATGTTATTTCTGGTTCATGGTAACATTGTAATATAAAAATAAATAATACTTAATCAATGGAAAGGAGTCATGTATACATGAAAAAGTTTATTAACGCGACTATATATGGAGAACCGAACTTCCATGAGATTTTAGTAGAAAACGGTCATTTTAAAGCAATAGGGAATGATTTAGGAAACACAGATGAGGTCATTGATTTAGAAGGTCGTTTGGTGTTACCACCATATGTTGACCCTCATTTACATTTAGACTATATCTTTTCGGGGCTAGGCGAAGGAAATGCAAATGTGTCGGGTACATTATTTGAAGGGATCCAGCGCTGGAGTGATAATAAGAAATCATTAACGGAAGAATTGGTTCGTGAGCGTGCGATGAAAGGGATTCAAAAGGAGTTGAGTCATGGGGTTCAATTTATCCGTACTCATGTGGATATAACGGATCCCAATTTAACTGGAATGAAAGCTCTTCTGGAACTCCGTGAAGAATTGAAAGATATTGTTACCTTACAGCTCGTCGCATTTCCTCAAGAAGGATTCTTTCGATATAAAGGTGCCGAACAGTTGATGGAAAAAGCGCTTGAAATGGGTGCTGACGTTGCAGGAGGAATTCCTCACTTCGAAATTTCCTATGAACATGGTGTTGAATCATTACGTCGGATTGTAGACATGGCCATCAAATATAATGTGATGATTGATATTCATTGTGATGAAAACGATGATCCAAATAGCCGATTTTTAGAAGTATTGAATGCACTTGTAATGGAAAAAGATTATGGTACATATACCACAGCAAGTCATACTTGCAGCTTTGGTTCTGTAGAAAACAGCTATGCGAATAAAATGTTGGGTTTGTTTAGAGAATCAAACATTAACTTCATCTCGTGTCCAACCGAAAATGCACATTTACAAGGACGTGGTGATACCTATCCTAAACGTCGCGGTCTAACTCGGGTAAAAGAACTACTTGCTAACGGAAATAATGTGGCATTTGCCCAGGACTCCATTGCAGATTACTGGTATCCACTCGGGAATGGCAATATGATGAACATTTTAGACAACGGGATCCATTTAGCTCATTATACGCACATTGACGAAATCAATAAGGCATTCGACCTCATCACGACCAACGGTGCAAACATTATGAGAGTGAACGATGAGTATGGGATTGAAGCTGGTAAACCAGCGAACTTTATCGTTTTAGATGCACAGGATGCCTATGAAGCCATTCGTGAACGTGCAGAAGTTCTTGCCTCTATTCGCAATGGTGAGTATCTCTTCAAACGTGAGCCGCGAAAAAATGAAATCGAAATCGATTTCCTAAAACAATCATAAAGTCTTATGGGGCTGTCCGAAGTCATGAAAGTGACTGGTGACAGCCCCTTTTATATGCTCGAAGCTTCTAGTGTAGCCGGCATTTACCAAGCACAAAAATAGTAGGATTTAACTAATACTCATTATGGGTAAAATAAGGATAATCTCTCTTGTAATAACGCTAAAACTTCATTTGGCATTTCCCTGACCTTAGTATCCTCACCGAGGAAAAGGAGCCAATTGGTTAGTTCGGTTAATTCATCTGTATGATGTACATTGATATGAGCCTTTAGAATCGCTGTGGTTTGATAGGGATCCGTATAGGAAATCGAAAATTTTAACGGATGGTATTTTTTGAACTGGGCAATCGCCGTTGGACCAAGCTCAAGGACAAAGTTAATGTCCTCTTCCTGCATCCTTAGTTTATCTAAAAGTTTCTTTTCAGTTACTCTTTCTTCCGAAGTATATGGTTTTACATTTTTGAGTTGGTCGACAGGAAAAATCTTTTTCTTCTCTTCCTTTAGATCAAATCCTTCAATGAGCCATACGCTTTTTTCACGATAAAGGTGCAAGAGATAAATTTCATAGGACGTAATCACCTTCTCTTCTTCGATGAAGATCTCTAAATATCTATCCAAAAGAAGGATCTGGATAAGTTTTTCTAACATCGGATGAGGAAGGTCTGATAGATCAAGTAGGTCAGGATTATTCGGGTTAGTTCCTTCAAATAGGAGAATTTGATTTAACAAAATAAGGTCATCTTGCTGGCTTTCTGAGATGAGTCCTAGCAATTTTTCAGCTAAAGATTGACGGCTCTTAAGGTATGGAAGTTGTAGATTTCTTGTGGCCATAAAGGCAATAAAAAGAGCTTTCACCTCATCATTGGTAAAGCGAACCTCGGGCAGGACAGAGTTATGCATGACAAAATAGCCGCCATCCCTGCCTACTTCAGCGACAAGTGGCATCCCCATCGCCTCAATTTCTCTGATATCCCGAATGGCTGTCGAACGAGAGATGTTAAATTCTCTCATGATTTCAGAAATGGTAAAATGGGAGCGGTTGTTGATATACCGCATGATGATATTAATTCGTTCAACTTTTTTCATGGCGACTCCTAAACAGTATCATTTTTTGACATGGTTTAAGGCTATTATAAACATATCAAATGAAAAGACAAATCATTTGAATTACTTTTAGAAAAGGAAGGTTTTGAATATGGCAGATTATACAATTGAAGAAAAAGACAGTTTTATCGTTTTAGGAATTGGAACTGAGCTCAAGAGCGACTATAGAGACTTTGCTGGTATCAATAAGGAAAAGGCCGATTTTTGGGAAGCCGTAACACAAGATGGAAGACTT
Source organism: Ferdinandcohnia sp. QZ13 (assembly GCF_031324165.1). Lineage (NCBI taxonomy): Bacteria > Bacillati > Bacillota > Bacilli > Caryophanales > Bacillaceae > Ferdinandcohnia > Ferdinandcohnia sp. QZ13. Next base: position 1,638,996 of record NZ_JAVIVW010000001.1, read on the forward strand.
GATGCTTTAAAAGCCCTTGCCACAAATGACTACATTTTTGCGGTAAACGAAGCGGTGAATAACAAGATGATGCATTATGCCGGCGTTATGACAGAGGAAACATTACCTGAAGCAACCAGAGTGATCCAGTTTCCAAAGGGTCCATATGTAGTTGTCAAAGGTGAAGCAAAAACGTCTGAAGAGTTAAGTCAAACACTTACTGGCATAGCCTTTGGTCAAGCTTTGGCAGAAGCAACCGATTATGCCTATGTCGGCGGGCCAAATACGACGGTTGAGATGGGACAGCGTGACGGTAAGGTATTTGGTGAAATGTGGATTCCTGTTGTTAAGAAATAATTGGAGTGATGGAAATGTCCTATATCGTCGATTTTAAAAATGTATCTACAGTTGGTTTGGAGTCTTCACCTGTAGCAGATGCACTTGCTGGTTTACGAGCTCATGAAGCCCGTTACTTTATGAACAAATATAAACATGAATTTACGGTTGTACCAGCTAGCGAAAGTCAGGAGACCCTTGACTATGTGAACCGAGTTTTGAAAGAAGAACGTGACATTGAGTTTGCGGCCAAACCTTTAGAAACATCTCGTTTTCAAGTGGAAAATATCAACTGGACCTATGTCTTCTATGAAGATGGTCTTGGGGTCAACGTGTTGTATACAATTGATGATCCTAAGAAGCGTGCCGTTGGTTTTAAGCTTTCTGAGGGGATGGAGATTCCAAAGGAGTTGGAAGGAAAGTTTAAGTTTGCCAGACAAAAGTCTAAACTTGCTGGAACGATTCGTGGCTCGTATTTTGTCATTAAGGGTGAATATTAAAGTTAGAAGATGCAGCACCTCTCTTTTAAGTAGAAGGTGCTGTTACTTTTTTGCAGGAAAATGTGGTTAGATTGTTACAAGTTTTCAAACATAATTATGAAGGATTTGTGAATCCTTTCACAAATCTACCTTCAAGATGCCGAATGGAGATATACTGTAATTGAGTTGAAAATATATCTTCCAAGGAAGGTGCTATGTAATGAAAGGTACAGCATTATTAATCAATAAGGATCACTCAGTTACAGTTTTAGAAAACGTTGAACATGAGGTGTATGAAGATCTAGTAAGTCTAGAAGATTCTAAAAATATACAATGTACCATTAATGACAAAGAAATCCACTTTGATCCGTTTGATAAAGTCGTTTGGTATGAGGAAACAATCGACTGGGAATACGGGTATTAATATATTGGTTCATCCATTAACAAGGCTTGCTGTAATGTAATTACTGCAAGCTATTTTTTTACAGATTTTTATCGATTCGACAACACCAGGTGACGTTATCCTAAAAATAATGGATATCTATTCCTCTATTTCCACATTAATCTACAAACCTAGACAATCCTAGTGTATAATAATTTAGTAGAATGATAGATTTGTGAGGAGGTACAAAAGTTGGGTAATAAGAAAATATATATGTCCGTGACAACAGCTGCATTCATTGCCGCTTCACTATACGGTGCGGGTGAAACTGAGGCAGCAAGTACATACAAAGTTCAAACTGGTGATTCACTCTGGAAGATTGCTCAAAAGCATAATATTACTGTTACACAATTGAAGTCCTTAAACAATTTAACAAGCGATCTGATTTTTCCAAATCAAGTCCTACATACAGAAATAAATGCTACCAACACTACACCAAGTAACAATACGCCAACGACGAACGTAAAAGAAAATCAAAATACGAGTCCTAGTCCTAGCCCAAGTCCATCAAAGGCAACTACATACACTGTAAAATCTGGTGATACACTAAGTGGGATTGCAGCCAAACATAAGATTTCACTTAGTGACTTAATGAAGTGGAATAACTTGAATTCAACTCTGATCTTCCCTGGAAATGTGTTTGTTGTCAGTCAAGCTACAACTACGGAGAAGCCAACCAACACGACACCTCCGAAAACAGAACAACCAGTTAACACAACTCCTGAGAAAACAGAGAAACCACAAGAAGAAAAGGTGCAATCGGCTACTGTTTATACAGTTAAGTCAGGCGACACCTTATCACGAATTGCACTAGAATATAAAGTGACAGTGGCCAACCTTAGAAGCTGGAATAACTTGAAATCAGATATGATCTACATTGGTCAAAAGCTAACTATTGGGGATGGCGCTAAAGTAGAAGCTCCAAAAGTGGAAACCCCACCAAGTGCGATTAGCTATAATGTCGATAAGTTGATTCAAGTAGCGAAAAGCCAATTGGGAGCAGGCTACGCATGGGGCGGATCTTCACCTAATGGCTTTGACTGTAGTGGGTTCATTTACTATGCATATAAGGAAGCTGGTTTAAATACCAACCGCTATTCAAGCGAAGGCTACCATATGCGCTCCTACTATGTAAATACACCTAGTGTGGGTGACCTAGTATTCTTCCAAGGAACCTATAAATCTGGTATTTCTCATATGGGGATATATATTGGTAATAATGAATTTATCCATGCTTCAAATGACGGAGTTGTCGTTTCGAATGTAAATGACTCTTATTGGAAAAAGCATTTTGAAGGGTTTAAGAGATTTTATTAATAGATTATAACGGTTGAGGAAGTTAGTCCTTTGGGATTGACTTCCTTTTTCAGTAGGACTAGCTATAAAAAAGGCCTCCTCAAAAACTTGAAGAGACCTCTGGTACACTTTGTCATCATACGTATACGTACCCAAGAAACTGCAACAGATACTGGTAGCAATTGCTTCATTCGAAAGCAAATCCCTTTACCAAGTTTTTAGTTATGTTTATTATTTTCAATCAATACAACAGACAAATCATCGCTTTGTTTTGCACGTGGATACAAAGTACAATCTTTGTCCTTCTTTTCAATCAGTCTAATCTGTCTAATGGTTTCTTTTATAAAATCTAAATCAAACGAAAAATTTGAAATGTTAACAATACCGTATAATTCAAAAAGCCTTGCATAACCATCGCTAAAACATAAGATTCTTGTGCTATTAGCAATATCAAGAGTACCCTTTATACCATGGGGAATTCCATTTGCATCCAATGAACCAATCCAATAACCGTCTTCCCTGTTTAATAGTTTTCTTGTTTCTTGTAAAGCATTTAAAATCTTTGCATCCTTATTTTCTGAATGTAAGGACTTTATCATTCCGATGTCCTTTTTATGTTGGTTACTAAATATTTCAATACGGTTATCTGTAATGTATTTAGTTTTACTTTTAGAACCTACCAACATTCCACAATCACCTAACACATAATACTCTAATCTATTATTAATAATTCTAACCATAATAATTGCAAATGTTGGTAACTCATAATAATATACTTCAGATAATTTCTCATTAATTTCATTGGCAATTTGATTTACTTTATTCACTGTATTATTTAATATTTTCTCTAATGAAATTTCATCACTAATAAAATGAGGTAGCCATTTATTTATCTCGTTGACAATCCAAACAACATCATTTTCATCCGATATATTATTTTTATTAAAAATAGGAGTTGCACCGTCTATAACCCAAGCAACATTATTAAAAGTACCTACTCTGTCTTCATTATACTCAGCAGTGCCTATTCCACTGTAAGAAAAAATGTACTTCATTACATTCCCTTTCATCTATCTTTCTTCAATAAACGTATTTGTTAACGCACCTACCTTTTCAATTTCTACTGTGACAATGTCCCCTGGTTGGAGGTAGACTTGTTGGTCTTCTGGAAATCCAAGCACAACTCCTTCAGGTGTTCCAGTTAAGATCAAATCTCCTGGTTCAAGAGTCATGTGTTGAGAAATATAGCTTATAATTTCATCACAGTAAAAAATCATATCGGATGTATTCGAATTCTGACGTAATTCACCATTTACTTTTGTTTTAATGGCTAAATTATTTGGATTTCCCACTTCATCTGCTGTCACTAAGTATGGACCTATCGGGCTAAAATCATCACATGACTTTCCTAAAAGCCACTGTTGAGTTCTTGTTTGTAAGTCTCTTGCAGATAAATCATTTACTGTACAATACCCAAATACATATTCTAATGCTTCTTCTCTCGAAACATACTTCGCTTTTTTCCCAATAACTATTCCCAATTCAACTTCGTAATCCAGCTTATGGGTTACCTTTGGAATTTGAATACTACAATTGTGTCCTGTTAATGTATTATTAAATTTATTAAATAAAATAGGAACTTCTGGATACGAAGAATTGGTTTCATCTGCATGCCTTTTGTAGTTTAGCCCTACACAAATTATTTTACTTGGTTGTGTAACAGCTGGTCCCCACTCTATGTGTTGTGGGCTTTCGAGAAATGGGGAATTTTTCTGTAAAGGAAGCTCCTTCAAATAGTAACTTAATATGTCTAGCACTTTAGATCCACCATGAATCACTTCCATAATAGTCGTTGGGACGCCCTCTTTCGGATGAAGAGATAAGGCTCTTCCTATATCTACAATTCCAACTTCTTCTTGGACACCTAACACCCATTTATCCTCATTTTTTATAGTTAAAAGTTTCATTTTTTCCCTCCTACAAGGTTAATAGAACTTTTGTCACATTCCCTGCGTTCTCTATCAGACTTTCAAATGCAGCTTGACCTTCTTCTATTGGTAAATAAACAGTACCTGGAAGAAGCTCAACTTTCCTCTCAATTAACCATTGCAAGGCAATTTCAAAATCCTCAGGCGTATAAGCAAATGCTCCCTGCATATTAATTTCTTTTCGGATAATTTCATTTATTGGAAGACTAGCACGTGACTCATGTAGTCCGGTAAAAATAACTTTCCCAGACGTCTTTAAAAATTCGACACATTGGTTCCGTGTCACATCATATCCAACTGCATCGATCGCAATGTCTACCCCATTCTTAGGTATAACCCCTCTTAATTCTTCAACACTAGAGACGGTACTTGCCCCTAACTTTTCAGCAATTTGTAGTCGTTCTTTATTAATATCCATCATGATAATGTTGCTTGACCCTAAGATTTTGGCAGACTGTAATAGGAATAGACCTATTGGACCCGCACCTATAATGAGTACCGTATCTACCCCAGTAATATTAGCTAACCGACAAACATGGACAGCACAAGCAAGTGGTTCGGTTAAAGCTCCTATGTCTAAAGAAACATCACTTGGTAGCACATAGACATTTCGCTCTGGGACACATACGTATTCCGCAAAAGCCCCTGGAACCTGTGCACCTAATAGTTGTCTGGATGAGCATAAGTGGGCTTTACCTGTTATACACCTATTGCACTTCATACATGAAATCAGAGGGTTTACAGTAACATGATTATGTACTTGAAAAGAAGATACCTTTGATCCTAACTCCTCAATTGTTCCTGAAAATTCATGTCCCATGACAAGCGGTGCTTTACGTAATGAATTATGTCCTAGGTATCCACTTAACTCAGAACCACAAATACCAACTTTCTTTACTTTAATTAGAACTTCATCTTCTCCAGGGGAAGGTACTTGTAAACTTTTAATATTCATTATTCTTGGCCCTTCATATACCAGTGCCTTCATGGTTGCATTCATGACTTCACTCCTTTACTAGTTCCTTTTTTTAGGGCTTTCCAATTCGAGTTGTCGACCAACTATGTTTGTTTTTTTAACAAAGTTACCTATACAGCGTTTACCTTCTTTACCTCTTTTAGCATGCACAGGATTTCGTCTACTACCATTTGCCCTGCTATCGGCAAAAGCTGGCTGGATCTTGCTGTTTTAATTTCATAACCACCTTCAACAAAAGCATTTTCTGTCGGAACATATCCGACACAATCGTTCGCTAAACCAAAAACCATAGTTTCTTTAAAGTGGTCATTTGTTTTTATCGTTAATCCTTGTTCAACGAAGAATTCACCTGGTAAACAGGTAATTGCATGGTCGCCTATTTGAATCACTTGTAATTCAGTTTCTATATAGTCTTCTTTTATTTTACTTAGGGCAATGATTTCCTTAGCATATCCTTCTTTTGGAACTCCATCTAATAGAGAAGGAACTTTCCAATTTACTTGGTCCAGAATCATCTTTGCCTCTTCCGCCATTTCTGATGTGATTTCTCTTCTTGGCAATTGTACTTGTTTAGACAGTACATTTATTTGGTGAAAAGACGAATAATTGATAGACCTAATGACTTCGAGCACCTTATCCGCTAAAATTTCACCGACTCGGTCTGCTTCTTCAAACCCTCTTGATTGATTTGGTTCATTAATATTAATATGATTAATATTTCCTGAAGCTCCATTCGCGAATAGAACAACCAAATTTTCATCAATTACGCTTTCTAATTTAACCGTTAATTTATGGATAAAATCCCTCGATAAGAGCCAATCCTTTCCAACCAATATAGCAGAGTGAAGTGTATAGTTTACTAGAAGAGATTGAATGTTTTGTTGTTCATCCCTTACACTTAACACGAATAGGTCCGGATCTATCGGACCAGCAGGCTTATCTACCTTATGTAGATTGATAGGTTCAAAGTTCATTTTCAAGGAACCATCCTTCATAAAAATTCTTCTATTAAAGGCAACTGATTCCTCAAACCCTTTTCCAACTCCTATTTCTGCTGTCCACTTATGTTCGATGCAGCTTGTAACTCCAGAAACAACTTTTTCTACTAACTCATCAAGGTACTTTATTATTATTGGATGGAAGTCGTCCTTAAAACATTCCATAATATCTGGTCCAGAATGAGTGTGAGTAGCAAAAATTGTAATTTGATTAGCACCTATCCCACATTCCAATTCAATCCTTGTTTTCATTCTTTTCACAAGGAAACCTGGTACAGCTACAACATCCATTCCGATGAAAAGAATTTGCTTTTCTCCATCATTTAAATACAAGATATTAGCAAAGAGGGAATCATGTACACCTCGTGAATAATTATCCTCTCTAACATTCCCACCAATCGGTGCTCCTACAGGTGGTGTGATTTCAACTTTTTTACATCCTGCTTGCAAAAAAATCTCCCCTTCTTTATCTATTTGAAAAAAGATACTCAGGTTTATTAAACGATTCCATATTAACAAGTGCAGCCGCACCTAAAATGTGAACATTTTCACCTAGGGTTGAAAATCTGATTTTCACCCTATTCGCGGGGGCTGCTAAAGCCCGTTCGTCTAACCAGTATTGGATTTCTTTCAGTAATCGATCACCTAGCTGATTAATTTCACCATAAAGGATAACCATTTCGGGATTGAAGATATTAACTAAATTGACAATCCCCAATCCAAGATATTTTCCAAGTTCCTTAATCGCGATTTTTTCAACTAGGTGATCTCCTAGTTCAATGGCTTTAACAATTTGCTTCACTGTAATACTATTATTCTCTTTCACAAGATCTTTTAAGATTGATGTATATTCTAACTGATATTCTATTTGTTTCAATAATGCTGAAGAGGATGCATACGTTTCCCAACAGCCCCTATTTCCACAGCTGCATATGGGTCCATCAAAGCTAATAATCGTATGGCCAACCTCACCGAAACTATTATCAACGCCTCTTACAAGACGTTCATCGATAATAATTCCAGCCCCAATACCAATATCGGTAATCAAACTTACAAAGGAATTCACATCACGACCTAATCCTAACCATTTTTCAGCTAATGCAAAATTGTTATCCTCATTATCTATCCAGACAGGAAGTTGAAATCTACTAGATAATAATTCTCCTAAATTGACACCTGTTAAATCATTAAAGTGAAGCGATTTTTGGATGGTGCCTGAATGTTGATCAACCAATCCAGGCACTCCTCCGCCAATCCCCAATAATTCTATCTCCAATTCATTTGCCACTTTAACAAACTCAGCTACGACACTTTCAATAACTGATAAACTTTCTTTTCCTTTACAACCTTTAATCGATTTTTGGGTCTTATATAGAGTATTTGCATTAAGATCGATTAGAGCACCTGTAATAACCGTTGAACTAATATGAATTGCTATTATTCCTCTACCTAGTGGGTTAAATGTTAAAAGCTGAGGACGTTTTCCACCATGAAATGTTGATTCCCCTTTACCACACTCTTTTACATATCCATCCTTGACTAAACTATCAACTAAGCTGGATACCGTAGGGATACTAATTTTTAGCTCCTTAGCGATTTCTGGCTTCGTCGTTTCAGTTTTTAATTTAATATATTGTAGAATTCTTACCTTATTTGAATGTCTTATATCCGTTGTTGTTAAAGGGGAAGACATAGTTTCACTCCTAACTTAGTTTACAAAATACCATATTTATTAAAGGCACTTACTACACCCATACCGTTCTGTAAAGCCTTCCTCATTTCATTTTCACCATTTACTTTTTCTAATGCCTTTTGCAATACGGGTTCTATTAATTGTTTGGGAACTACAGCGATTCCATCATGGTCTGCAAATACTAAGTCACCTGGAAATACGAGAATATTTCCGCACTTAATTGGGACATTATAGTCTATTACATCGGTTCTTCCTTTTGAATCATATGGACTATACCCTCTTGCAAAGACAGGATATCCTATTTCTCTTATTTTTTCACTATCTCTTGTTAACCCGTCTATTACAGCTCCTCTTGATCCCTTGACCTGTGCTGCTGTACTTAATAGTTCCCCCCAGAATCCACTGCTTGTAGATCCATTTGTCGTCGCTACAACGACATGATCTTGTTTTAACTCATCAATGGCTTGCAGTTCCTTCTTATATGGCTCTTTAGGTATTTCGTAGACGTCTGTAGCTAGAATGGTAAAGGCATAACCTACTATTTTAAAAGAAGGATCTACAGGTCGAATGGTATGGTCCATACCCTGGTTTCTGTACCCAAGCTCATCTAATATATCCACTAAAACAGCACTATATAATTGTTCTTGTAAGAGATTCAAATTTTCCGTCATTTTTGGCAATTCACTCCACTCCTATCAATTTTTGTTTATTCAATTTCTGCTTGCAATGCATCTAATGCTTCTTTCGCTGATAACTCTTTTAGTAGCACTTGTTGGGTTGCTTTAATTGCACCTAACCGTACCTCCGTATATGTTGGGTCAGTAGTGGGATAAAATTTCGCAACTGGTAGTTGTTCTATAAATGTTGCCTTTTCTGGATCTTTACTAGCCATACTCTCTCCTACTTCTTCAATGACTGGCAACATTCCTTCATTTTTCATAAACTGCTCATGATTTTCAGCCGAATAAAAGTACTCTAAAAACTTTCCTACAGCATCTGGATGTTTTGTTGACTTAAACACCATTAACACGTCTTCAACACCCAAGTTAAATGGATCTTTCCCATCGTTTACTGGTATTGTTGATACACCATAGTTCAAGTCTGGAGCATCCTTTGCTAAAATCGTTGGTAAGAAGTTAGCTGAGATCATCATACCTAGCTCCCCAGATCCAAATACCTTATGCATTTCATCACGGTTAATAGCTGTTGGTTCTGGATTCGTGACTTTATGTTCGTGAACTAATTCGCTCATAAATTCAAGAGCTTCCACGTTTTCAGGAGAATTCAAAGCCCATTTGTCATCCTTTTTCCAACCTCCACCATTTCCCCATGTGAAGTATGAAAAATAAGCCTGACCTTCAAAGTTTGTCATTGGGATACCAAATCCGTCTTTACCCGTTTTCTCTTTAATCTTTTTACTTACTTCAACAAGCTCCTTCCATGTTTTTGGAGCTTCTTTAATTCCTGCCTCTTCAAAAAGATCCTTGTTATAGAACAGACCCCGGATAGAGGCTAAGAAAGGAAGCGCATATACTTTACCATCTACTGTATTTGCATTAAAAAAGGATTCGTAAAACTTCCCTTGTAATTCTTGAGAAATTACATCTTCAACAGGTAGAAGTAAACCATCTTCTGCAAAAGCAGCAAATTGCGATGTATTTAAAAGATCAGGAGTTTGATTTGTAGCAACCATTGTATTTACCTTCTGCTCTATAACATCCCAACCAATAACTTCTAATTCCACCTTAATATCCGGATTCTCTTCCTCAAACTTGTCAATTACACCTTGTAAATACGGTTCTGTCGCGTCACTATATTGAGCAGCAACAAATTTAATTTTTTTCACGTCACCATCTGAATCTTTTTGGGAAGTTTCACTATTACTAGAACAGCCAACCAAAAGCAAGAAAACCAGGATTAAAACAAACGCTACTTTCATAAATCCAGACTTTTTTTCCATTTCTTTTTCCCCTTTCAGTGTTCAATTTGATAGTCGTACCATTAATCAACTATTTTTGCATTTAAACGATTAAGCATGTCTTGGACATGTTCGATTACCTGATCTTCTGTCTCAGGTAAAAGCTGGCTTGTTCTAGATGTAATTGTTTCATACCCTCCTTCCTTAAATGCTTGTTTTGTAGGTACATATCCCACATGATCATTTGCCAAACCAAATATAAGAGTATGTGAAAAAGGAGAGATCTCCTTTATTTTCAAACCTATTTCAACAAAAAACTCTCCTGGTAAACCGACAATACAGATATCACCAATCTGAATGGTTTGAATCTCTGTTTTTAATACGCTTTCTGGAAGTTTGCTGAGATAAATTTCGTCTAATGCATATGTTTCCTTCGGTTTACCATCCAATAAAGAGGGAACCTTCCAGTTTACTTTCTCCAGCAGAGCAATCGCTTCTTGTACTCTTTCTTTTGATATTTTCCTGCGAGGGAGTTTTATAGATTTTGTTTGGCTATTTATTTCAACGCCTTCCAAATACTGTATCTTATCTAAAGTAAACACAACTTTAGCGCAAAGCACTTCGCCAATTCGTTTTATCTCCTCAAACCCACGTGTTTGATTTGAATCATGAACATTTATATGGTTAATATTCCCCTCTGCACCATTTGCAAATAAAACGACAAGCTCTTTACTTATTTTTTCTTCTAGTCCATCCGTAAGTGGACCGACAAAATCTCTAGATATTTTCCATTCCTTCCCTACTAAAATGGCAGGATGTAATGTGAAATTTACAAGTACACTTCTGATTCTGCCAACTTGATCCTTAACAGAAATCACATATAGTGAGGGATCAATAGGTCCACTAGTGCCTACTACATCATTTGGGTTCAATGACTCCCAATTCATCCTTAGTGCCCCATCCTTCATAAATATCCTTCTGTTAAAACTAACACTATCTTCATATTGAGTTCCAATCCCTATGTGGCACGTAAAAGTATTTTCCATACATTGTTCAGTGGCTTTGGCAATTTTTAATTTAAGGTTTTCTAAATACTCACGTATAATCGAATGCTTTTCTTCACTAAATATTTGGGTGTCTGGTCCAGAATGTGTGTGTGTTGCAAAAATAATGATATTCTTTACAGGAATTTGAAAAAGAACTTCGAGATATTCCTTGATATCTTTTGTAAATGAATTATGTACATTTATAATGTCTAATCCTATAAACAATATGGAGTGATTGTCGTTTTCTAAATATAAAACATTTGCATACAATGGATCATGAATACCTCTCGAAATGTTATCTTCTCTAATGTTTCCTCCAATAGGCGCTCCAATCGGAGGAGTGATATCAATTTTCGAACAACCTGCTCTCATCCTTATAACCTCTTTTTATTTAGTTTTGTCTATAAATTCAACTTCCCCAGACGGGTGAATTCTTTTTAGTTTCGAATCACCCTCAAAAACTACCATTTTCAATTCTTTATTTACCTCTTGTTTCTTTTTGATTACACTTGCTGTTTTATTTAAAATCGCTTCTTGTAATCCATTTATTCCTTGCTCTGGGATACTTGTAAAGGGTTCAATTGCAAGAGTATACGCGTTGCCGTACCAGGGGTAGCTTTTGTTCCCACCAAATTCTTGCCATATCCAGATATAAGGAAACATCTCAACTGGCCAGCTCATCCCTATTCCAATTCCAAGATTTTGGTTAGTTAAACCGAACCATCCTTCTTTTAAATTACGAGCAAAAAGCATATCCGAGGTACCTTCATTGATACTAACTATCTCTTGCATATCAACACGGTTCCCCTGACTGTCTTTTCCAAGAGGCCACTGGAACGTATCATTTGTTCTAAAACGATTGTTATCTCCCTGTTTTTTCTGCGAAATGATTTCACAATTCGGTAGGGATAGAACACAATCCTCACTTAAAAAAGGTGCACCGAATGCAGGGTGATGTCCCCACATATAATGTAAGTCGATATTTCCATGATTCTTGATCGTTTCATTAATAAAGACAACCTTTTGACCTGCTTTCAATTTGATTCTCTTTTTGATTTCAAATGGAGTCCGAATAGTTTTTGTTGTGAGAAGTACTTCAATTTCTTCTGAAGTGTCTTTTAAAATTTTGTATTCCCATGGTAGATAGGTTACTTCTCCATGAAAGCCAGTTGAGCTTCCTAAATAAGTAGTAGAACCGCTGGCTGAAGGAAATAATTCTTGCCAACCACCGAAATAGGAATCCATAAAATGTTCAGTAGGTGTAGTAGCATAAGGAGTGGAGTTTGGTTGTCTTATTCCAGAAGGAGACCTCCATAAAAAATCGATATCCATTGGTTTGTAAATAAGTTCAAATATGTCGCTTCCTTTATCTACGAACATAGAAAGCCTAAGATATTCATTTTGAAGAACCAGTGCATTCATGCCTTTGTAGGTCCATCCCGTTTCAATCCTACAGCCGTAATTTCTTTCATGTATCATTATTTGTTTTTCCCTCTAGCTTCTACTTGAATGAATCTTTCAATTTTACCTTCGCGGTATCCAATCAGCTCATCCGCTAAATTAACCGTTGGACAAACATGATTCGGAATGATTTCTACTACTTCTCCGATTTGAATATTTGCTCCTACATCCATACTTTCAATTACACCATGTTCTTCAGATAACCAGCTTACATAAACATCCTTATTCTTCACTAATCCAAATCCTTGGTTAAATCCACCCTTATCAGAAGATAGTGTTTTTGAACCAGCATCGACGATTACCCTATTACGATCTGGTTTACTAACTACCGTTGATACGATGGTTAGAGCACAATCCTTTTCATCGATAAGTCCTAGCTCGATTAGGGTACCATCATTGAACACATAGGTACCTGGTCTCATTTCAGTTACCCCGGCAACTTGATGACCCATATAAGAGGTAGGAGTTGATCCAACACTAATTTCTGGAATGTCTATACCTAGCTTTTCTTTCACCAATCTTTGTGTAGCTACCAAGTATTCCCCCTCCTGAACACTAATCTCTTGTAATTGTTCTTTGTTCTTTGTCTTATACGAATGTCCCGCATGAGTCATCAAGCCTTTAATGGTTACATACTCAAAGCCTGCTAATCTTTCAATAAGCTCGACAGTGTTCTCTTTATCTTTTCCAATACGATTTAAACCTGTGTTCACTTCAACATAAACCTGCATTTCTTTCCTTAATTCCGTACCAACTCTATTAATTCCCTCTCCAACCTCTACACTATCTAAGGAGGTAATAATATTAACTTCTTTAGCAAGGGCCTTTAACCTTTCTAGCTTCTTTTCTCCAATGATTGGGTATGCTACTAAAATGTCCTTTATTCCGTGTCTGCTCATCACTTCTGCTTCTCCAAGCTTTGCAACTGTAATCCCTGTCGCCCCGTATTCAATTTGTTTTAGTGCAATATACGGACTTTTATGTGTTTTGATATGCGGTCTCAACTTTATCCCGCTTTCCTTTGCCAGCGTTGACATTCTACGAAGGTTCTTTTCCATGACTTCAAGATTTAATACTAACGCTGGTGTATCGAACTCCTTTAACATAACTATCTCTCCTTCTTCTTCCTAGTGCTTTACACTTCCAGATGTCATTCCGCTGATTAAATACTTCTCGATCATCAAAAAGAGTACAATCGCAGGTATGGTTGTCACAAGAGATGTAGCAAATAAGTATTGCCATTTCACATCAAACTTTCCAAAAAAGGCATAAATTCCAACCGTTAAAGGCTTGTTTGTCTCTGTGGAAATTAGGGTTAAAGCAACAACGAATTCGTTCCATGCCATAATAAAGACAAAGATGACGGTCGTAATAATTCCTGGTACGGCAAGTGGTAGAATAATTTTTCGAAGCGCCTGCCATTTCGTACAACCATCTAACCATGCCGCCTCTTCTAAATCATAAGGAATGGAGGAAAAGTATCCATTTAGGATCCATACAGCAAATGCCTGATTAAACGCAGCGTTTACTAAAATTAATCCCCATATCGAATCCATTAAACCCAAAAACTGGATCTCTCGAAACAAGCCGACTAATAGAACAATCGGAGCAAACATTTGGGTTACAATAATCAGGTAAAGATAATATTTTTTGCCTACAAAGTTTAGCCTAGCCAACACGTAGGCTGCAGGTATCGCACAAACAAGTGTCACTAGCATTGTGCCTCCTGAGATATAAAAGGAATTAAGTAAATAATCTAGTAAAGGTATTTTGTGCCATATATCGATAAAGTTTTGAAATGTCCAATCCTGTGGTAACAAAGTAGGAGGTAACGAATAAACTTCCTTTTCACTTTTCAATGAAGTAATAAGCATTATTAAGTATGGAAATAGTAGGACAGTTGCTAAAAGATAAGCCGTAATAATAAGAAATACTTTTTTCATCCCTCTAGGTTTATGCATTCGTTAGTCCCCCTTTCTAGTTACTAGTTTTAAATAGAATAAGGCAAATGATAAAAGTAAGATAAAACTGATGACCGATACTGCTGCAGCTTCACCCATTTTATTTTCCTGAAATGCAAGTTTATATAAATATGTAGTTACCAAGTCTGTCCGGTTAATTGGATCTCCTTTTGTAATTGCCCAGATAATTGGAAAGGAGTTAAAAACATAAATCGTATTTAATACAGTGCTAACTGTTAGGGCCGGTTTCAATTGTGGTAATGTAATGTAAAAAAAAGATTTGATGGAATTGGCCCCGTCAACACTTGCAGACTCGTACAAAGATGATGGAATTGATTGTAATCCAGACAAGAAAATAAATGAGGTGAAAGGAATTGTCACGAATATCCCTACAACGATCATGAGTGGAAATGAGAGAACTGGATCTGCAAGCCAATATATATTCTTTTCGATAATCCCTAATTTTGATAACATTAAATTGAGAGTACCGTAGTTGAAGTCTAGAATCCATTTCCAAATTACTGCTGTAATGATCGTCGAAACCGCCCAGGGCACAATCAACGTAGCACGTACAAAACGTCTTCCAGGAAATTCTTGATTCAACAAGCTAGCAATCCCTAAGGATAATACGGTGCTGATTCCAACGACTGCAACGGTCCAAATGAGCGTATTTTTAAGCACCTTTATGAATGTTGCATCCTTAAACAGAGTTTTAAAATTTTCCAAACCAATAAATCCCTTGCGTAGACCAGATAGACTCATATCTGAGACAGAGGTAATCAACAATTCAATGATTGGATATAATACAACCGTGAAAATTAATAAGACACTTGGAAGGAGCCATAGATACGGTCCCAAAACGATTTTTTTACGCCTTTTTCTTACCGTCTGAATGTCTTTTTGCTGCGACAATGGTATCTCTACATCAGTTCCATTTACTTTCATGCTCTTCCCCCTTCATTTAGAATTTTGTACCTATCCTTTTTTATAAGTGATTCTTTCACCTACACCCATTAGCAGTGTAATATCAGCAATATTTTTTTCTACTGCGGCTCGATGAATTTCCAAGGGACTTAAATATGCCTCTTGCCAAATATTCCAGTGCATTGGAATAAATAATTTCGGGTGAAGCATTTTTACTGCTTCACAAGCTTCACCTGCTGGCATGTACCAATTGACACCTGGAGGATTAATAGCTGTACTAACAAATGCAATATCGATATCATACTCCTCACCATACTGCTTAAATTTTTCATGTCCAAAACTATCACCACAATAAATCATAGTAATTCCTTCCGTTTCAATTAAATAGATATTCCCATCTGGACATGCTGGGTCAAAGCATTCGAGTGTCGTAATTTTTATATGATCAATATTAAATACATCACCAGCTTTGACACTTCTCAATCGATCATCTGAGAACCCCCATGAAGATGCTTTATTTGTTGAAGACATTGGACCAATAAAAATAGCTTTGGTATTTTTTGCAACTGCTTCAATGGTTTTTTGGTCACAATGGTCATCATGTTCATGACTTGAGAAGATTAAGTCTAATTTTCTAATTTTATCTGCATCAAATGGAATAAACGGTTTTCTCGTTAAATCAGCTGTGTCTGGCAGCGTATTTAGGTACGGGTCCATCATAAATAGCGAATTTTGGGTTTTACATACAAAACCAGCCCCAGCCAAATACCATATTGAAATCTCAGATGATTGAACGTCAAATTCTAAAATCTCATTCATTAAATCCATTTCATTTCCTCCAACCTTTTAAATGATCCCTTACTCCTCAACCCCGCACCACTTTATTATTGTTAGCGCATACAATTTGATTAACTTCTTAAAATCATTTACATAAATGAATTCATCGGGCGCATGGGCATTCCCACCCTTTGGTCCCCAAATAATTGCTGGAGTATTGCTGTACATATTAAACATAAATGAATCACATGCGAAAGGCGCACCATCAATGAGTAATTCTTCCTTACTTTCTTCAGACACCTCTTTAACGACGTCAAGGATTCCGTGATTCTCTGGAATACTAGTACCTGGTAAAAAACGAATGAGTTTCTGAATTTTAGGGGGCATCATCCTTAATAACTCATCCTCTTTTGACTGTTCCAGTATGAAGGCTTCGAACTCCTCACGCAGTTCTTCCTCGGTTGTACCTGGATAGCATTGGAACCAGACGTCCAATGTACATTCACTAGGTACTCGATCGCAAAGTGGGAGATTGATTGGCCCTGCTTTCAAACCTTGTATGTAGGTTGGAAGACCTGGATTTTGTTTATAATACTTTGAGTTAGGTATGGCCTGACTTCTAATTTCTTCAAATTGACGAAAGATCTCTATAAATCTAGCAGCTGGATAAACTGGGTTTAAGAGTTTTTCCCCACTAAAGGATCTACCTGCCCGACCTTGAAATGTAATTCTGAACATACTTCCTCCTTGAGCAGCAGGACAAACAATCATATTTGACGGTTCTGGAACAATTGCGATATCTGCTTCATAGCCTCTTAATCGACATGCTAGCGTACCGTTCGCTCCCCCGTATTCTTCATCCACCACACTTTCGATGATGACATCCCCCTTAAGCCTTATGCCTAATTCATTTAGGAGTTTTAAGGCCATCATGGATGCGGCCATTCCTCCTTTCATGTCAAATAACCCTAATCCATATTGCTTTCCATCCTTAATTTCTCCAGCAAAAGGATCCACTGACCACGGGTCATCCCCTTCCGGTACGGTATCCATATGCCCTGAAAAAATAATAGACTTTCCATTACCTGTTCCTTTTTTTGTACCCACGACATTTGGACGATCATCATAGAATCGTTCCCCGAGGTATGCAGGATGTGCTACTAATCCAGGTACATCAGTAGGTAAAAATACATCTGTATCACAACCAAGTTCTTTTAACGTCTTTTCAACTAATTGTTGTACCTCTTTTTCTTCACCTGTAGGATACCGATTCTGGCTTGGAATAGAGACAAGAGAACGATTGAAAGCAAAAATCTCTTCTTGATTATTTGTAATCCATTGATCAATTTTATCTAAATAATTCGTATCTGATTTATTCACTACTCCTGACATAATTGACCTCCATCTACTACAAGCTCTGTTCCTGTGATAAATGAAGCTTCATCAGAAGCTAAAAAGCAAAACGCATTTGCAACTTCTTCAACCTTTCCATAACGATTTAAAGGGATTTTTTGAGTATATTCTTTTAGATCTTTCTCACTAATCCCTCCTTCAATTGCTAGATCAGTTAAGATAAACCCAGGGCAAACATTGTTTGCTCTGATATTATAAGGAGCTAATTCAATCGCCATTGTTTTCGTAAGGAGCTTCACTCCACCTTTACTAGCATTATAATGTGCTAGATTAGCCTCAGCTAATATTCCGTTACTAGATGACATATTTACTATCGAACCATATTTCTGTTTTACCATCTCTCCTGCAATAACTTGTGAGCAGAGGAAAGTTCCTGTTAAATTTACTGAAAGTGTTTTATTCCAATATTCATCTGACACTTCAAGAAATGGTTCAAAGTGAGCGATTCCTGCATTGTTTGCAAGGACATCGATTCTCCCTAGCTTCTCTTTCGCAAAAGCAACCAGAGACTCTACTTCTGAGCGGTCCGTAATATTTACCTTTTTCGCGTACACTTCGCCATATTGACGAAGTTCGTCCTCCGCTTTGTTTAAATTTTCTTCATTAATATCACAAATTACAACCTGCGCTCCTTCTTGGAGAAACTTCTTTGCAATGGCTAAACCAATTCCTCGTCCTGCCCCTGTAACAATTGCCTTTTTTTCTTTTAAACGCATAAACTCACTCCTTATCAGATTTTCCATATAAAAAAGCTTGTATTAATCTCCTATTTCAACTACCATTTCGATTTCCACAGGTGTATTAAAAGGTAGGTCACTCGTTCCTAATGCTGATCTCGCATGTACGCCTGCTTCACCAAATACTTCTTCGAAAAAAGTTGACGCCCCATTGATTACATACGGCTGTTCAACAAAGCCTGGTGCACTGTTTACAAAACCTAATACTTTTACAATGCTTTTAATACGATCAAGATTGCCAAGATGCTCTTTTAGGACAGCAAGTAAGTTAATTGCTGTTTGTCTAGCAGCCTCCTGACCTTGTTCAATCGTTAAATCAATCCCAAGCTTTCCTTCATACATTAATTTTCCGTTTACACGGCAATCGTTACCGGATGTATACACAAAATTACCGTTACCGAAGGTTTTTGCAGGAACATACGCTGCAGCTGGTTTAGGTGCTTCTGGTAATTCAATTCCTAATTCTCTTAATCTTGCTTCTACTTTTGACATATAAAAAACATCTCCTTAAACTAATTTTGTTAATAAAACTAAGTTATTTACTATACAAAGCAACAAGCCTTAAAACGTATACGTATCTTAATATCAAAGAACAACATGTTTTGAAGGCATTTGTTACATGACTACTTTTGTCAAATGCGAGAGTATCGGTCATGGAGGTTCGGATATGCGTCATCTATTGAAGTAATTGATTATGCGTCTTCTTGTGAGGTCGATATAAGATTTATTACGAAGTTGCTTATTAATAAGGTTAGATGTATGAAAGTTAAGTAGTTTTACACTTTTATTTAATTGAAGTCAGTTATTTAACCTATTTTAAGAACCTTGATAATTGAGGAAATATTTTTTAGTTTAACTTTCCATTTATGACTCCACCGTCAATGACGAAGGAGGCTCCCATCATAAATCGAGACTCATCTGATGCAAGATAAAGCGCTGCAAATGCCACATCGATTGGTCTTCCTAATTCCTGGCTTAATTGTCTTCTTTTAATTGCATCAAGTGCTGCTTCTGGGTTTGGATCTCTGGATAAATAATCCTCCACAAAAGGTGTATAAATAGTACCTGGCATCAATGCATTTACTCGAATATTATATTTTGCATAATCAACCTGCATTGATTTCGTTAACGATAATACAGCTCCTTTACTAGCTGTATATGAAGCTCTATTAGCTAATCCTATATCCGCTAAACAAGAAGACATGTTAATAATGGATCCACTCTTTTGACTCATCATAAAAGGGAGCACGTATTTTGAAACTAAAAATACACCATTAACATTGACATTCATCACACGTTGCCAATCCTCTAATTCCACTTCATGCAGTGGACCAACACCACTTATACCAGCATTATTAAATAGAATGTCAACCCGATTAAATTGCCTAATCATGTTCTCTACTAAACTCTTAACTTCTAATGGATTTGTAACATCCCCTTTGATGAAAGCAGCCTGATGATTATTCTCCCGTATTTCACGCACAACAGCTTCTCCAGCAGCTACATTAACATCGTTAACAACAACCACAGCACCCTCTGCAGCAAACAAAATGGCCGATTCTTTTCCGATACCTGAACCAGCACCGGTGATAAGTGCAACTTTTCCGTCTAACCTTCCCACATGATACCTCCCCTCACTTTTTAATGCTAACGCTTACATTTGGTTGTTTTTATAGACTCAAAAACCAACTAAGGATTTACTTAGTTAATAAAGTCAGTTATTAAAGTAACTTTATTAACTAATTTATTACATAATAGCATCTATATTAATCCATAGTCAATACTTTTAGGCGCAATCTTTTGATTATTTTAAATATTTAAATATAAATAGGATGGTGCTAAAGTAGAAGCTCCACCAGTTGAAACCCCACCAAAAGAAATTAGCTATAATGTTGACCAGTTGATTCAAGTAGCGAAAAGCCATATGGGAGCATGCTACACATGGGGCGGGTCTATGCCTTCTGGTGCTAAAAGATAGAAAACATTGTTTTGAGAAACAAAAATGTTGGTTGTTATCCAAATTTGATTGATTTTTAAAAGAGAGCAGTCTTCCACGATCGGGTCATTTAATTGAATAAGACTACACCAAAGGTCCCTTTCTTACATAAGGAAAGCGAGCTTTTTAAAATGATTTATCCTTTGTTATCAAGCTTTTCATTTTAAGTTCCTTTGACTATTTTTGAAAATGTTGTTGACTATTCAGTTGAACTGTATTAACTTATTATTAAGTTGAACTATATAGTCGAACTGAATAGAAGGTGAAGATATGAAACATAAATTATTACCGTTGTCAGAAACCATGCATTATATTTTATTGGCTCTACGTGAGCCACTCCATGGCTATGCCGTCATGCAGAAGATCGAACAGATAAGTAACGGTACTGTTATTTTAGCAGCTGGTACATTATACGGTGCGATTGAAAACTTGAATAAGCATGGCTGGATTGAGCCTGTTGGAGAGTCAGGTCGGAGAAAAGTTTATATGATAACTGCGGAAGGAAGAGCCATTTTGAAAATCGAACAAGACAGGTTAATGCATATTTTATCCCTGTATGAAGGAAGTGAATCGAGTGAAGAAATTTAAGATGTTTTTTGATATTGAAAAAGAGGAGCAATGGCTGAACGAGCAATTACAAAAGGGCTATCGTTGCACAAATATTAGTGGATTGGGAATATACACTTTCGAAAAAACCGACAAAAGATATGTGATCCGACTGGATTATCAAGATTATTTATCCAAGAAAAAGTTCGAAGATTACAAAGGAATCTATGAAGACTTCGGTTGGATTTATATAAATGGCCCGTGGTTTAGTGGTATTCGATATTGGCAAAAAGAAGCTGATGATCAAAATGAAATCTTCTCGGATCGCGAATCAAGGAGTAATTATTATAAAAGGTTAATGGGTTATTCATTTTGGTTGGGGGCGATTATGCTGTCTTTAGCCTTTTCTTTTATATTTGATAAGGATTCAGAATTATATCATGAAGGTCTTTGGAGTATGGAGGGTTCATTATTTTGGAAGGCATTTTTATTTGAAACTCCATTTGCCCTTTTGAAATTGTCTCCGGCACTTCTGGTTGTTATTTTTAGTAGCAGTTACTATAAAGCTTATCGAAAGTATTCAATGTTAAAAGAAAAATAATGCGTTGTAATTATAAGCCGTACTCTTTTGAGTTACTCACATATGAAAAAACATATATAAAATAAATAAACTATAACAGCAGTGGATTTCACAATAGAAATTACACTGCTGTTAACATTTCCTTGAGCAATCTATGGTAAAATTAGGAAAGGAACTTATTACACAAAAGAGAAACGACGGCGGAAAACTCACTTTTTGGGATGACAGACAGTTTGAACTTAAATAAGATGAAGGGAGTATAAAAATTTTGAAAAAACTTTTACATTCCGAGTGGAGATTAAGTGTAATGACTCTACAGGCACTTCTTGGGACTTTTATTGCCATCTTTGTCGTCCAACGTGAACTGAACTTAACATTTGCGATAGGCTATTTGACCGTTTTTGCAGTAGTGGTGGCTGGTAATGCGATTTACGTGCTCTATAAGAGAAAGAAAAACAACGGGAAAGGAAACAAGAATCAAAACCACGAATAGGTCTGCACCGAATATAAAAAAAGCCTCTTCAAAAACTTGAAGAGACCTTCAAACTTATAATTTATTTAAAATTTCCTTAATAAATGCTGGCTCGTCCTTAGGTGTACGAGACGTGATAATATTTCCATCAACTACTACCTCTTGGTCTAAATAGGTAGATCCAGCGTTCTTCAAATCATCTCGGATTCCAATATAAGAAGTTGCCTGTACCCCTTTTAGGATATCTGCACTAATCATTACTTGTGGGCCATGACAAATACCTGCAATCACTTTACCTTGTTCATTTGCTTGTTTTACAAATTGAACGACTTCATCATTGACACGAAGTGCCTCTGGAGCTCCGCCGCCTGGAATAATCACCGCATCATAATCATCAGCCTTCGCTTCACTTATGGATAGATCAGAAGTATAGGATACCGTTCCTTTCTTCCCTTTAAGCTCAGCACCTTTTTCAATTCCAACAATAACGGTTTTGTGCCCCGCTTCATTCATTGCATCATAAGGGTTCTTCATTTCTGAATCTTCATAGCCATTTGCAAGTAAAAAGCATACGTTTGCCATCTAAATCCCCTCCTATGTAATTTGAATACACTTATATAGTAATGGATTCATGTGGTTAGTTCAAACAAAGTGATGCTTAACTAATCTATTTTGGGTCATGCGCATGTTTATTAATTCTTTTTCATAAAAAAGGTACGAACCTATGATTTGCGAATGTCAAAGGTGTTTTAACAATTACGTATAAAAATTTTCGCCATTAATATCCTCTTAATGCTAAAAAACCTTGAAAAGCTTTTAGCCAATCAAGGTATGAGTTTTATTATCGTTTTTTAATCAACTAGTAACTCCAAGTAATATTTATCATTTTCTTCTATCTTTCTTAAAAATTCTTCAAGTGCAGTCGCAATTTGAATATCATAATAGT
Organism: Ferdinandcohnia sp. QZ13; assembly: GCF_031324165.1. Lineage (NCBI taxonomy): Bacteria > Bacillati > Bacillota > Bacilli > Caryophanales > Bacillaceae > Ferdinandcohnia > Ferdinandcohnia sp. QZ13. The sequence goes on from NZ_JAVIVW010000001.1 coordinate 1,661,960, forward strand.
AAACTGGACTGTTATTCTTTTCATTCAATTCGATTGACATTAAAGCTGATTCACTACCTTCAAAAAATATTAGTTTATTATTTTCAAATTCATCATAGATTTCTATGTCGGGATAAAACTCAAAATCATTAACTCTTAACCGAAAATCTCTTACGGAATAAGGGTCCATAATACGATTAATATTAAACTCTGAACCCTTAATAAACCCGTAGCCAACCTCTTTATAAAAATTAACTAACTCCTTAGGAAAATTCAAATTGAGTTCCTTCTTAACCTCTTTTATTTCTTTTTCAGTCACTGGATAAAAACTATTTTCTTTGTTTTCCTTCAGAAGTTCATAGCCCATTTTTTCACCCTCACATTAATCTAACTGTCTTGGAGCCCTATTACAATCCATTCATCTACAATATCCCAAAAATTCAAATTATATTCAGGGTTATCATTAGTAAACCATAGTGTTGCCACATCGTCGGCACAATTGTTTAAATCTATAGCAACATATCCTCCCATGCCATTCTCAAAAAAGCCATATGTTGTTTCCAGATTAATACCTAATGGTTCGTCTAAATCTTCAAGTATCCTCCACTCATGTTCCCTAAAATGAGTTATATTGGTTATAGGTACAAGTCCCATGGCTCTACTTGGCAGATAATAAAACCCATTATGCAACTTTTCATAAAAATTCTTAACAGTAATTGGAACATGTAACCAGTCTTGTTGCATATCTGATATATAAACAGGATTGTTTGGAATACCACCTTCATAATAGAGAATTTCGTCATTTTCACTTAATACGCTATATAGTACTGCATATTGTCCATTATCTATAATTAGTTCAAATTCTAATAAATACTCTTTCAAATATGATATGGTATTACTTAATTCCTTTTCACATACACTATTCCATAAAGCTATTAATTTCTCTTTCTTTTTACTTTTATCTGTTTCTATTAATATTTCAAGCCAATTTTCAGGAATTTCTTCCTTACCAATATTGTGTATGTCTTTGTTAGAAACAAACTCAATATTTTTTCTGTATTGTTTTAAAAAAGATATTTTATCCACCTAATTTCACTCCTTTTTATTTTTCTTAATGATTCAAAAGTCATAAACACGAAATTCAAACAACAGGTATTAAGTGCTATTTTCAGTCCTGTAATGCTCCTAAAGTTAAATATCCTTCGATACCATGGGGACAGGCATCCCGTCTTGTATTCCGGTAAACCCATCCCCATGCCACTCTAATACAAATTCCAATACCAAAAAATCCAAATCAGATGCATCATCATAAGACATAACAAGGAATAATGAAGAAGGCTAATGATTTGCCAGTATCTTCCCCGCCAAAGGAGAACCGTGAAGATGAGCATTACAATCCCTAAGATCGTTAAAAGAAGGGGAATAACATTTAAAAGTGGGCTCCATGCAGGTACAATGCCTAAGGCTTCTTTTGGTAGTTGGTAGATGGGATCGACTCCCCCAGATATCGCAATGCTGGCCACTAAAAACAACAGGAGCAGCCCCGCTGCAATGGCCAACCCCTTCCCCAAAACTACTAATTTAGGTTGAGAGGTTTTCCTTTTTCTTCGAATCAATGCTTTGATACTCCAATAGAGAAGACTTCCAATAAAAAATAATATAACGAGGATCAGCGATAAAAAAGTAAAGCCACTCGACGCATACCATGGTGCTTTCGAATAGGACATCGGGCCATCGGTGGTAAGCATTATATTCCCATGGGGATCTGTTTGAAAGACGATTGTTCGAAATTCACCATAAGCATCAATCGAGGGTCCCTCACTCGTATTCTTGTAAACACCAGGTTCTGTTTCGACAAATTGATTGGTTTCTCCGTTTAGAGTCACTACTAAATCTCCAGTATCATTTAATTGGACTTGGATCATTCCCATTATTAGACTGCTAATCCGATCCTCATTCGTAAAGCTTTTCCGATTATGATGATATTCACCGACATATTGACTTGATTCCTCTCCACCCATTGGCGTGATGGTTACACTCTCGTCTGATGGAAAATAATGATCCATGAATACCTCGAAAAGCTCTGTATGCGTGCGAAAATTTTTTCCACTATACGAGATAAATAGACCGATATTTTCTTGAGGTAATAAGTACAATCCCGAATCAAACAGTGCTGTATTTCCAGCATGATGAAGAATTTGTTTGCCATTCATTGTCTTTTCGATAAACCCTAAAGCCATCCCATCTAACTGGTCATGATGAGTAAATTGTTGTTGGAACATATGCTGAACGGTATCCTCTTCTAGAATCCTTTCTCCATTGTGAGTTCCACCCGCAAGGTAGGCTTGCATAAACTTTGCCATATCATTTGCCGTGCTACTCATTCCTCCGGCAGGTCCAGGTACAAACTCGAAACTTCCTTCTTTGAATTCCCCATCGATATATCTGTAGGCTTGTGCTAGATTAGTAGAAAGTTCCGTTGGTAATGGTTGTTGAAACGTACTGTGGTTCATGTCAAGCGGCTTAAATATATTCTCTTCTACATATTCTGAATAAGGCATCCTCGAAACCTGTTGTACAATATACCCAGCTAGAGCCGTACCATAATTCGAATAGGCGAGCACTTCACCAGCAGGAAATACGCGTTCTGGTCGATATTCACGCACATATTGATCAAGTGGAGGCATCTCGTCAGCAGTTAACCTAAAAATAGCACTCGAATAATCCTCAAATCCAGGTGTATGCGTCATTAAATCTAAGAGAGTAATTGGTTTTGGTTGTTCTTTATTCGGACCCACTGCAAGCCTATCTGGGATATCAAAATCTAAATATTGATTAATATCCGTATTTAGATCAAGCTTTCCTTGCTCGACAAGCTGCATGATTGCCGTCCACGTGAAGAGCTTGGATACGGACCCGATTCGAAACATCGTGGTTTCTAGATTTACCTTAGCTCGCTCCTTGATATTCGCAAAACCATAGCCTTTTTCAAAAACGACTTCCCCATCAGCTACAACAGTAACAGCCATATTCGGAATATGTTCTTCGTCCACTTTTTTCTGTAAAAACTCATCCATAAACGTTTCAATATCTGATAAGTCATAAGCACCTGCAGCAAAAGACAAACGACTGTCAATCAACATGAAAACCAAAAGCATACAAGCAATAATGGATGTCTTAATTATTTTCAAGCCGGTATATCCCCCTTGTTTTGGATTATGTCCCTTTCTTTTGTAAATAGGCAGATGTAATCACATCGGTAGCCATACTACCTAATAGCTCAACTCCCATTTCCTCGTTAAACTCTTCTGGAAGCATTCCACTTGCAACCATAACAGAAAGTCCTGTTGTAAAGATTCGCATTTTCAAAAAAATGGTCATTAGTTCGTCCTCAGAAAAGCCTTCCAGATCTTCATCACCTTTCATTTGGTCAATTAACCCTTCCCCCATATTTTGATCATAGTTTTGGGTATACTTGTTTTGATTCATGACAAAATCCTGAAAAAGAACTGGATATTCTCTTGCAAATCGGAGGCTAGCTACCCCAATGTCGTGGAATGGCTTCCCAGAATTCTCTTCCGCTAAAAGCTGATAACTTAATTCAATGATTTTTTGCATGACGGCCTCGGTTAGATCATCAATAGTATTGAAATTGACATAAATAGGTGCAATCGAGCTTCCCAAATGCTCCGCGACTTTTCGAATCGTAATACTGGACATCCCCTCTTCCTTTGCGATTTCAAATGCAGCGTCAATTATTTGTTGTTTAGAGTATTTTTTCTTTGGTGCCATGGTTCGTTCCTTTCTTGCTATAAATCGCATGATATAAAACATATGTTATATATCGTTTATTATACAATGATTTTGGAAATAGTAAACCGTTTTTTTCTTGAAGATTCAGAAAAGTCGAGCAGGGACAATCTATTTATAATGCAAAAAGAGACAAGGGTTAGGCCTTGTCTCACGTGTTGTGGTGATGATATTTATTGAGTTGTGTGCTAAGGTTAGATACCGGTGGTCGGGATACAACATTCCCTCTAGACCCTTGATATATAAGGGTTCTTTAAGGGCTTGTGAAAAAATTGTGTAAATCTTACTTTATTAAGAAAATATGAATAAACTTTTCATTCTAATTCTTATTAGTTCTCCAATCCTTAATAAATAATAATTTATCCTTTGACAATTTAATAACTTTGCTTTTATTAATTATATCTTTAGTATCTTTATTATAGATATTTATTACATCAATCGCAATAAATATCTGTTTATCAAATGAATGATAATATTTAATTAAGTTTTCTACTGCTTGCTTTTCAATATTCTTAAATAAAAATGAGTCATGTGTGATAAATGGCAATTCCGTTAAATTAAATATAGCTAAGTCGAACGCTATTAAATTTACATATGCGTTTCCTGTCCCAGTGTTATCAGTATAAACATACTCATAGTTATTAGGTGTCAAATTTAACTTGGGTTGATTTCTTTGTTCATTATAAATTTGAGTATAAATATTATTTATTTCACCGTTAATTTTTTTACTTATATCGTTAACTAAATCCTCTTTGACTTTTTCAAGTTCTGATTTCTTTTTATCAATACTATCTTTCAAGGACTTTAACTTTTCATAATATGTGTTCTGCATTTGTAAATTTTTTAGATTAGAAGAGGTCTCTATTAAACTATCAACAAAAACGTTTGGTTCCTCGTTTGGATTTAATATTTCATCTAATTTATCATTAATTTCCAAAATTTCAAGTTCCAAAGAATTAATTTTCTGTGTTAACTCTCTTTCAGCCCTTTTCAACTCATTATGTAGAATAGAACTTATACCTTCATGAAAATCCTCTATCTCCCTCAACTTTTCTAAATTCACTTCAGGGAAGAAGTCTATCAATGCTTCAAATTTAATATTTACAGATTTATTTATATTGGTGTTTATACGATTAAGCCTAGACTTATTATATTCTCTCTGATTCAATAATATTTTTTTCTTTTCTCTCAATTCCAGCACTTCATCTGAAACCATTTCTGAAATATTAATAATTGGGCTGTAAAGACTCTTACTTAACGTTCTAATTTCTTCTTGTAATCTTTGAATTTCTCTTTTGTTACTTTCATAATTCTTTTTATTTATTTTAGGTATTACCTGCAATCTTCCCGCTTTATCCCTTAATCTCTTCGCTTCATTAAGCTCTTTAATTTCTTTATCCTCTTTCTCAATCCGCTCATACTGATTAAATAATTTAATCAACCTCGTAACTGTATCAATGAATTTTTCATTACTTACCGAATGCAGTGGTTTTTTTACTTCTGAATTATTTTTTCCCCAAACTCTCGAATACAAACTCACTATAGATCTAAATGTTAACATTAGGTGGTCCAAATCATATTGTTTTTTTAGAAGATTCGTGTATTCTCTTAACGAAAGTGGGGTTTTTTTCTTGTAATCTAGAGTACATTTATAAACATAATTTGGTTCTTCCGTTCCTCTGGAGAAAAATAATTGTTCTTCATTAAATTCAAACATAAAATTGAATTCATGGTGACCTAAATTTTCAACTACATCAATATTATGTGATAAATATGTATTTCCTCCAAATACAAAATCAATAATCATAAGTAAGTTTGACTTTCCAATAGAATTCGAGCCTTCATTATCACCTAATACAATATTTAATCCTTTATGAAATTTAATAGGTTTTTCGGAGAATATCTCACTACTAATCTCTCTCAGCATACTTTATTACCCCTTTATTTAAATCAACATCAATAGCTTCGAGTATATATAAAACGTCCAATGATAATATGAATTCATCTACTTCATCAAAATAGTCTTGTGTACTCATATACAGTTGCTCGATAGTTGTTTCTTGTTTTTTTAATTCACTTAAAATAAAAGGTATCTTCCCTAGAATCGATTCATTAAATCTAGTTACTTTATTAGGTACAATCATTAAAATACCTCACAATTCTGTATAAAGAATGATATGATTATGCTACATGCTTCTTTTGAACTGTTTTCTGTTTTTTTAAATAACCACTCTATTAATTGTTCATAAATTGTTTGTTGAGAGCTTTCAGTTTTTCTTAATTTCAAGTAAAATACCTTAACCTGTGTAGCTATTAACTCAAATGAATTTTGTTCTTGCTTATCTAATAACTTGAATTGTTCTTTTATGTATATGTAGTAATCAGTTACATCATTAATAATTTTCCTTTTAGTCAACCCACTTAGTGTTTCATCTGTCTTTTCATCAATTTTTAAAACCTTCAGCGAGAGAGGTGTAGAAGTTGCTTCAGTAAATTCATTTACAAGTGTAAAAATAATCTGTTTAATTTCTAACTCAATTTGGTAATCATGGTATTCCTCTCGCGCTTTTGATCTTGCAATTAACTCTCTTTTTAAATTATATAGTTTTCTATATTCCTCCACTGTTCTAGGGTGGTCAAATTGTTTATGACATTTTCTGCAAAGAGCAATCAAGTTATCTAAATGGTTTACATCCTCATGTAGACGCTTTTCATCCTTTAATAATTCAATTTCTTCCGGGGTCGGATTTAAAGGATATATATGGGCAGCTTCGAAGCGTTTTTTCCTTTGCCCTTTTTTCTCATACATTAAAGTAATAGAACATAGAGGACATAAATTCTCGACTTCGGATAATAACAATGCCGTTTCATTTTCAGTTGGCTTTCTTCTAGGCCTAGACATAAAAACACCTCTGATACCGTCAGTCATCTTTATTAGCAATAAAAGCATTTGCCAATTATACATGAATTCGACATTTTCTATCAAAAACCCTTCTTTTGTACTGTTTTTTTCTTGAAATCAATTAATTTCCTTAATTCCATATTACGGGGTAAATAGCCTTATGAAATACCCAACAATTTACAATACAAAGCACACAAAAAGCTTGAGTAGATTCTCAAGCTCCAAGCTTTTAACTTAATCATATAAACTTCCATCAGAATCGGATATGAATGGTTTCTCTGATGAAGTGGTTGACGAAGAAAATTTCATCAAGCATTTTCACTTTCACTCTGTGATATGATGATCTTTATTGTCTTTTCTTGTAATCCGAAATGTTCACACAGCTCATATATACTCATTTTTTGCTCATATAATTCTATAATCTTTTGAGCAACCAGCGATTTTCTTTGCCTTCTATCTATATTGTTACTTTCTAAAATTCGATAAACTTCGGTTTTACTTATGCCTAATTCCTTGCCAATAGTTGGCGCACCTAATTTTTCCATTACATACATTTGAATAACCTTTTTCTCCAATACTGGTCTTTCTAACTTCTCATTGCTATGCATATATATCACCTTTATTATATGCATTTAAAAGCTTCTTTCTTTTATCTACTCTATATAATGTACACCCATCACTATACAATATATCATATAGCATTTGAAGCTTATCTTTCCCGCGAACATACACTCTAAATAGCCATGTCTCATTAGGTTTCTCTAGATTCAATTTAGGATCCAGATCATACTCTTGGAGAATATCATAGAATGATAAAGCAAAAGATTCACTTGCAGTTACAAAGCCTGCTTCTCTCTTTGAAAAGTGTCCATCACCATCAAAAAGCCCTCTTAATAGTGAAGGTCTAAATTCTTTAGGTACTTGTGGCATTTCCAATGTTTTAGACTTATTAGGGTGTAGCATAAAAGTTTCTGATAATGAGTTGACCATTTTTTGACTTCTTACTATTAACACAGGTATTTTACTATTTGTATGTTCATAAATAATTTCTTCAGTTGCTCCCATATTAATTGCGATTTTCTGTAACAATTCATGATCTTTTTGAACAATGGAGAATCCAAGATAATCTTGGTGAATATTCCCATCTGTTTGTATAAGAGCAAGTACGTACATACTATCTGGAGTAAATAATGAAAAATACTCTTCATCTATAGGATGCTTTCTAGGCTGGGGTCTTATTTCAACCCCATTCTCCCTTAATATACGCAGTACGGAATCGCCTGAAATACCCCCAAATTCCTTGCCTAACTCAACAGCGGTTACTTTTTGCGAGGAATTATACATATCAATCATTTTTTTAACTTTCAAATCCGAGAGATTTATTCGAGGATTTCTATCTGGTGTAATATTGTTTCTCTTTAAAGCTCTATATACTCCGCTCTTATCTTTATATTTAGAATGCTTAACAATCTCTTCCATTGGCTTCCCCAGTAAATACCAAGAAATAATGTCACTTTCATTTAATACTTTGTCCATATTTTTAACCATTCTCCATCAATCTTATTTAATATTAAATATTGACCAATTATTAAAATATATACTGTACTCATTTTATCTATCTACATAAACCTTGATAGACCAATGTTTTTGTACGTCTAAACTTACAATAAATAATTAGGATGAGGTGCTGGAGAAAAAGATAACAGAGTCACTGGATGTTTAGGACATTTCTTCTTAGACATCTATCGTGACGACCAAACTTACTCTAATACACGACGTTCAGTGCAGTCAGTGTTTAATAGATTAATTGTAAGAGTTCGTTATCTATTCAGTTGTTAAAGCTAAACATTATAAATAACTAATAACCAAAAAAAGATGACTCCTGCTGTAACCAACAAAAGTCATCTTTTTCATCTTTACTTATTGCTGCCACTTAGAAATAATTATCATAGCCCCTACTTCTTTAAGTACTACTCGATTGTTTTCATCATATTTCAACTCTCCATCTGCTTTAAAGATGAAAAAGTCCTCTTCCTGCATTTCTTCATTATTGATATCGAAGTTGTCATATCGGACTTTTAAAATCGCCTTAGCCTCAGCTAGAGACATTGCATCAATCACTGCAAATTGCTCATCCTTCTCCTTAGTTCTTCTTACAACAAGGTACTGTTCCATTTGATTCATTTTGTTTCCTCTCCTTTTACTGACTTTTTATATAAAAAAACACCGATAAGAATGCTAACGATTGTTTTATCGCCACACATCTCACCGATGATTTTTTTCATTTACATGGACCCAAAAGGTCTTTATTAATATTTTGTTTGAAATAAAAGTAAATAACAATAATTGCTATACTATTATTATAACTTGTATATTGCAGTATTTTAACAACTCTACGTGTCTATTATAAAAGGGGGAGCTTGCCATAAATGGATATTCTTAAAATAGTTTATAACTCTAAATCGTTCATTCATGACCACGAAACGACCTGTTGCGGATATTAGGTATAAATCTTACATCAAAACACCTATAATAGCTTTAAATTAGTAAATTAAAAGTGATGTGAAGGTATGAAAATAAAAGGCACGACAAAAAGAGCAGGAAAAAGACCAAACTTTTGGGGGAGATATGAGAAAAAGATCCCTGAGAGCGTAAAGGATCTAATCTATCATCATTACTACAGCTTTGAGACATTGTATGTTTATTGTGACTGTTCCATGCAAATAGAAAAAAATTTAATGTCTATTGCCTGTTCGTATGTACATAATGGATCTGTAATAGTCGAAAGTAACGTTATTTATCCCCCAAAAGATTGCAAAGGAAAAAATATTTATGGGGAATTACAGGCAATTATATCGAGTCTTTGTAACTTCGAAACGCATCTGAACAGTTTCATTAAGAATATCGTAATCTATTCAGATGTTAATAATATAACCGAGATATTAACTTATAAATTAAACTTCAATAAGGTCTTTTCATTATCGAATACTCAAGCAGAATTAATCCATTTATTCGAAAATAAGCAAATACAAAATCCTAATCTAGAAATATCAATAAAATACTTACCAAAAGTTCTAAGGGCTAATAACCCTTTCGCTAAAAGCGCTCATAATGCAGCGAGAAAAGTATTACAGAAATAGACGTAGATTTCTTTTAAAAGAAGTAACGAAAATTTTTAAATGTTAATTTAATAATCTTCTCTGTAGATGAATGAATGAATGAATGAATAAAAAACAAACCGTTTTTTACATATAATATTAATAGAAAGGTGAGGGATCTTTTAATATGGGTACATTTTACGTATTTGGTATTGTAGAAAAATTCGAAGCAAAGTCAACACAACCTCTCGAACAAGTTGATTGGATAAGGTACTTAAATGTAAGGCTTGATTTGGAACAATATCTTACAAATTTTGATGACAAAACTGCAAAGGGAGAATTAAAAAAAGAAGTCTTTGAAAAAAACATTGAGGATTTTTATAACAAACTCGTCGAGATAACTAGCGATGATAATATTGCCATCTACTTCGAAAGTTTCGGAACAGACATCGAAAAGTATCAAAGCAGAGATGTAATAATGACTTTTGAGTATAGTGATACACATATTACCCTATCGGCTGATATTGCCATATTATTTATCGAAGGAAAGGTACTTGTTGAGGAGTTTAGTTTTGAACCAAAATTAGTTAATTGGCTGTTCCGGCACGCCAACATATCGAATCCACTTATAGGTTGTGTAATGAGCGATGTACGTTCATAGTAAAAGATAAATGGAAAATTAGAAATTTATTATAAGAGGTGTTTAGAAATGGATTATTTTAAGCTGTTACGTAACGAAAATGTAGCAGATCTTGATAAATATTTAAAAACACATGATGTGAATGAAGATATATATGACCAAAGTTTATTATATTGGGCAGTTTATGAAAATAGTTATGCTTTTACACAAAGGCTAATACAACATGGAGTCAATGTTAATAAAAAAGATAAACTAAATAGAACAGTACTTCACATTGCCTGTTATTTCGGATTTTATAATATTGCTAAACTTCTATTACAAAATGGTGCAATAAGGGATACCACCTGTTTTGAAAGGGCATTGAGCGGCTGGGATGGTCATTATCAATCAGAAATAATTGATTTGCTTAGGAAATATGCTCCTTAACAATTAACTTCTATAGTTACCGATATGAAAATATACTAAAAATGTAGCGGGTAAAACATTTACTACTTTTATAGGAGAGAAAGGTGGACCATTATGAGTAGAACTAACGATAACAAGGAGTTTTGCCCACACTGTGGTGTTAATCTTAAAGTTCCTATACCTGAAGAATTACAACATCATTATAACGGAGCAACTCACGGCTCAAGAAAAATTGGCATTTCTAGCATGGAGTTTGATAGGGTGATCAAATGGCAATGTCCAGATTGCAAAGGGGAATGGGAGCGGGAATGAAAAGATACGTTGTTATAGGTTATGATAATAGAGGACATTATGTAATTGGTAAGGTCTTTGAGGATATAGATACAGCAAAAGAATATTATCGGTATTTAGATCATGAATTAACAGGAAAATTAATTGGAGAAGAACTCCGAAGTTTAGATTATATAGAATTATACGAAATGGATTATGTACCCAGCAAACCTTAATTAGCAAATGAGAATGACGGATCTTACTTGCTGATTTTCATAGTTGAACGGCTTCAGCTAATACATTTTGTCTAATACTCCAATGAATATCATTTTCTGTGACGACATCAACGCTTACACCAAGCAAATCCTCAAGTTCATGTTTAAATCGAATCAGATCAAATAAACTTCTTTCTGCATTAATTTCGACAAGTAGGTCAAGATCACTATTCGGTTTATCTTCAAGCCTCGCAACGGATCCAAATACTCGTATATTTTCAATTCCGTGCTTGTATCCAATTTTTAATATTATATTACGCTTTTCTTTAAGAACATTACACAACATGGTATAGCCCTCACATTCACTAAGCTTCTTCTTCTAACTATACAAAAGTTAAAGAGGTCATTAATCATCTGTTGCCCGATTATCAACTAACTTTTGCAGGAATTCTTCCCACTTGTCGTCCTCTAGGTAGAATAAGTCCAAATAAGAAGATTCTGCTTCATCACCTAATGATCCTTTCTCTTTCATCATTCTTTGACCATATCCTTCGTTTTGTGAGGAATACATATGCTGCAGATTAGAGATTAATTGGTTAAATCTCACATCAGGCTGCTGCTCCCAAATCCTTTGTAAAAGTGACATAATTCTATTTATTCGTTCCTTCTCCCGCATATTCTCACCTCTATTTTCTTTGGTATTTATTATCTCAATTGTACCATCATAATGCTCCTTAACCCACCCAGCCTCTGTGTTATATACAATAGCGGTCTTATGGACTTTAGCATCAATTCTTGCGCGTTCACCTGTCATCTTCGCCCACTTATCAACCCATTCGAACTTCCTCTTATTTTCTGTCATAAAATAACTCTATCCCTTCCTACTTTGAAACTATATTACGTTATTTCTTAAAGCAACTGTAACACATTTTCAATACGTCTTCTCTTATTTGAATACAAGCTTCTGGAAATTATACAAAAAGAATAATACTATAATGATAAAAAATGGAGGTGAAAGTATGTTATCGAAACAGGAAATCCTTGAGGAACTGTCAAAAAACTTGAACACATGGAAATTAAAATATGGAGTCAAGCGAATTGGTGTATTCGGTTCATATGTACATGAAGAACAAAAAGAAAATAGCGACATTGATTTGTTAGTTGAATTCAACGATTCGCACCTATCTTTTGATAATTATATAGAATTAAAGCTTGAACTTGAAGACCATTTTCAAAAGTCGATTGATTTGGTTATAGTAGATGATATTAAACCTGCTTTAAAACCAAGTATTTTAGGAAGTGCAAAATTTGTAACTAGTAATTAGGTTTAAGAGTAAACGTTAAATCATAAATAAAGGGTCCAAAAACATTGTTATAACAATAAAAAGCGAGAGACACCAATCCATATTTGAATTATGTCCCCAGTTAATCTGTTATTTATAGTTTTCTCCCTGTCAGCCGAACCAGTTAAGCTTGAGCTATTACTTTTTATTATTGACCATTTTCGTTAATTTTCGCATCGCTAGGATTAGATAACCGAATAGAGCCACTAATTCACTTAAAAACAGGATGATTAAAACCACTTTTGTAAGTGAATCATTATATGTGTTTGGAGGATAAGGCAATAATGTTACTGGATAAGCGATACCTACAATACCACTGTATATGAGGACAGCTAAACCACTCCAGACCCCATTAGGATTTCCATATTCGGTTAAAATCTTATCCTGTTCCATTTTATGAAGCTTTAAGACTGCTAGTTCCGTTTCGAGCTGTTCCTTTATTTTTACTTGTTCGCGATAATAATGATTCACTTGAGGTACTGTTTTATGTAGATTTGATAAAGATGAAATATCTGGAAGAAAAGGGTGATTCGAGTTCTTACTAGGCAATGATTCATAAATAAAATCATATGCTACTTCATACCAATCTAGTTTTTCAGGTTTGGAAACTTCAGTGGTTAATCTTTTTTTAAACTTATAAAAATCACTTAGAACTGAACCGAATTGCCTTACAAGGTCTTTTACCTCATTAAAAATAGATTTATATTCTCTAATATAAGGCTCCAGCTGTTCCAAACTTAATTCTGTAAATCGATCTTCTTTATGTATTTCTTCCAATGATTCTTTACCTATTGATAGTTCCTCAACATTATCTCTTATAAAATCAAATGCAGCTTCACCTATAATATATTCCTTCACTTGGGATAGCGTATCTTCTTTTGAAGTGATTTCATTATTTATTTCTCTTAGTTTTCTATTGATTCCATTTTGTTCACTGGAAAGTGTAATGACCCTACTAACTAGAAATCCTCCGATGATGGCAATTAATGCAGCTGTAGAAGTCACAATTGTTGAGATTAAAATTTCTAAATTCATATGGTCCTCCTTTCGATTACTTATTACGAAATCGAACTATTGTTAGACATTAAACCTTGCTTCTTTCCGCTTTCCCAAAATTATGTTTATATAAATTGTGTTGTACTTCACCATATTTTTCAATACCCTTTGTGTTAAAGAACATGACGGCTTTTCATCCAGTTATAAGTCGTTTATATATAATTATTATTTTATAATCAAAGCCATTTTGTTTCTTGTTTTTTAATCACAGTTTTTAGAAATCACGCCCATTTACTTTTATTTTTTTGGGCGTTCTTTTTAAGGAACCATCTTTTGCCTTCATATTATGTATTAGGTGAAATTTTTTGTCATGACAGTATATTTGGCGATTAGATTGATAAACCTGTAAGGAGTTATAATATATAACATTTTGAACATCTTTCATTGGAACAAAGGAATTTTCCAGCTCCAAATAATCCTTATGATAGGTTCGTTCATACATGATTAAAATATGCTTTTGTGAAATAGGTAGTGCGATTTCAATTCCTTTAGAATTGTATCCTTCGTATGACATTATTGGATGACGTTTATGAGCAACTTTAATTACAGGATTATCAGATGTATAAAATGGCATTGTGGTTTGGTTTACCCCTACTATCCAACAATGATTAGCCAAAGACTGCGCTAACATGAATGGAAAATCCCCTAATATAAACTGAGCATGTTCAACACTAGGAAATTCATGCTCTCTTTCTACGGTCATACTCCCATACTCATAGTCTTTATCGTGCATTTTTGCGAGTCTATCAACCATTGCTTGTAATGCCCCGTTTTGGGTTTCAATTAGGCTTTCACGGAATTCTTTAGATCTAACAATTTGATATGCAATAAGTAGTGATAGAGGATGACGTTCTTCTAAAGTTAGTGCTTCTGAAAATAACGGATTAGGATTTAATGTATACCGACTTCTAATATTTTCTAATAAGCTCTTATAAGGACCTTCAATTTCCGTAGAGAAAAAATCCTCAATTCCTTGTTCAATCGTTTTATAGCCATCTTGTTTTGTATCGAAACCCAATTTTGATAGCTCTTCTTCAAGTTTTTTCTTCTCATCTTCGGATATAACCTCAAATATCTCGTCAAAGGGAATATCATAAAAATACCTTTGCGATGCAATATTAGTAATATTACTAGAAAAAACAGCATCCGTTTCTTTATCGTAAACCCATAACTGACCTTTTTCATTTGAAAAGTACTTCAAGTACGACCTAGGTACATAGTGTTGATTTTTAACTTTTCCCATTAGTTGTCCCCCTTCCCGAACTGCCTATCTATTACTTCTCTCATAATATATTTTTCCGATTCATTATGTATAAATAATTATCTCATAAAGTTAGGTACAACGTTTGATATTTATGTTTTATTATAAATCAGGAACACATCCAAGAGTTTTTGTATGCTAAATATACCAGAGTTAATCCAGTTGTGATTCGGTATGGTATTTATGTTGATATTTAATATTTTCTCCGCATTATGTCTTCTTTAACTCTAGTACCCGATTTTACTGTATGCTCAGCCGGAAATTATTTCTAGTTGTTCTTTTTTATATCGAGATATGATAACGGTAGCTGGATAGAAGTGAGACCCACGTGGGACTTGTTTCCGTCAACTAAACAATTCACCCCTTCAGGTGATCAGATATAAACATTCGAAACACATTCTTCCGAACAAAATAAAGAGAGCAGCTACAACTGCAATTGACTCTTCGATTTTTTTACCAATTATTATAATAACGTTTAGATTAAAAAATGATTTCCCTACTTCTGCCAAAAGTCAGCCATAAATTCAATCGTTAATTTTTGTATTCAAAAACATAATAACTTCTAATACAAGAAAAGTAGCATTAAATGTCTTGTATAATAAGCTTCCAAATTCTATTAAGTATAAATCCCATTGCTTACTTCTATCCTTAAATCTTATTAATTGTAAATCAGAAATATATGTGTACGAATGATGGCCAATACTATTCCTGATTGAGTTATCTAATATAAAGGGAATATCAAAAATTTCATCAAAAGCATTTTCATCCTCAAAGAACTTTACTTTATTTCCTTTATTTTGTACCTTTTTATCATAGTCCTGAATATTTTTAATCTTTTTAAATTTACTTTGTGTTTCTTCATTAAATTTATTTCTATCCCCTCTATTAATAATGTTTTGCAATCCCATAAAAATTGGCAATACAGAGGACAAGATTTCAAATGCCTCAACATAATAATTTTTCAGCATTTCAAAGTTGGTTGTCAATACACCTTTTTTCTCTTTTATATCATCTATATTATGAGTTCCATATATCTCGGATAAAATAACTGGCCAAATAAGACGATAATATTCATTAAAGTTACCTAATAAATGAATAATGTCCTCATCTGAATTTAGTATTAATTCCTGTAAATCTTTTTTTAATTCTCTTACCTCTGTCGGGTAAAGTTTATTTGCTTTCTCTAACATACTTCTTAGAGTAATAATATCTTGTATTTGTCCACTTTCTGTCAGGAAAATTATAAATGGATTATATAACACTTCCATTATTTTCTTAGGGTAATCTATATTTAATACTGCTCCCATCACTACTGGCTCAACAAATTTATGTCTTAATAGTTGCCTATTCAAATAAACATAACTTTTATTTTTGTAGAGTTCCCATAACCTTAAAGTTACTGTAAATTGTTCCTCAAACTCTTCAGTTATATATTTTACAAAACTAGTTTTACTTTGTTTTATGTCAAAACTTGATTCATCCATCATAAATGGTGAAAACAACATTGTAGGATCTGAAATGTCAAATTTCTTTATTTTATCAGTAAAAAATTCTGTTGCTAATTGTAGCAAATGACTTTCAGTACCTTCACTTTCTGTAATATTAGCATTATTACATTTAAACTCTTTAATAAATCCATTTTCTATGTTTTCATTCCAGATTAAATGACCTTGAATGGTAATTTTACATTCAGGGCAGCTAAATGCAAATGGATTTTCAAGTTCATAACCTCCGTATACTTTTAGACGTACAACATTTCCACATACCTTACATTTCAGATTCAAATTATAGTTCATTTACTTTTGCATTTCCTTTCCATTAAGCACTGTTAATCAAGCATGGTTGCATCAGTTATGAGATAGTTGATTAAAAGCCGTGAATTAAAACCTTGGCATCGCTTCAACCGCATCTGCTAAATCAGTATATGAATCTTTTAAATACCTGCTGGTGGTAGCAATATTACTATGCCCAGCTAACCTTCTTACTTTCTCAATATCATTGTTAGTTGCTTTAAGCATCCATTTGCAAAACGTATGACGAAACATTAATAATAAAGTTCATAATAAATATAGTAATAGAATACATAGTATAATTAATTAGCAATAAAATACTCATTAGAAATTTTCTTTTAAAACCTTTACGTACCAAGGCTTTGCAGACACTATTATAATGAGGGGTCACCAATACTTTTCTCATCTAATATAAAATGATTCCTTGATAAAATACTATTTCTCTTTATAAATAAAAATATTCCCTTATAAGATAATTATTTCAAGGATAATATAAACCATATTTTGCAATGGAAATTTAAAGCTTCTTAACAGTTTATTGCACATATTAGGGTACTATTTACTTGTCAACAACTCTAATTGAAATTCCTAAACTAGAAAGGAAGATAATCCTATGAAATTAAGAGAACTTATTCCGAATGAAAATAAATTAATCGGACTACTCAAATTTTCAGATAAAAAATATTTAGAAGATTTATCGAGTGGGTTGCTTTATATGAATCAGTTTAAATTTTTCAAAGAACAAGAAGAAAAAGAAGGAAATCGAGGGCAAGGAGATAAGAACGAGTTAGCACTAATTTTAAATGATGTTGATTGGAAGTTAACGCCAATTGGTAGTGATGAAGTTGTTTTACAGGGGAAAGCTTCTGAATCAGTATTAAGAAGTGATGATGACCTTCAAAATCACCTGTATTGTGCAACAGCAATCACACCTGATGTCTTAGAAGTAATGAGCCTCAATAAAAAAACAGGGATTGCAAAAGTAAAACTCGTATTACCAGATGAAATGGTAGAAAAGGCAGAAAATGAGTTTGGTGACCACGTAGCACTAATTAATGTTGGAAAATTTTTCGAACGAGTAGATGAAGCTGCAAATAAAAAAGGAGTTTATATAGCATCGAACATTGTAAGATATGAAGATCAATCCATTAACCGTACAGAACGAATTAACGCTTTTAATAAAGGAAGTTTAGATCTTTACTTTGAAAAAGACATCTTCTTTAAATATCAGAATGAATATCGTTTAGTTGCCTTTGGAGGAGAACCATCTGGTCCTCTTCAACTTGAACTTGGAGATATTAGCGAGGATGTCTCGATTATTGAAACGAAACAATTACTAGAGAATGAATTGATTTTCACAGTTATCTTAGAAGAGTTGGAGGAGTAGAGAACCATTGGTACTTAAACGAACTGGTGCTTTAATTTAATAATCGTTTCAATGTAGTAAAAAAGGTTGGGGTCCAAATATAATGCCCCAACCTTTTCCATGCTAAATTTATTGTTATAATTACCGATATATTTAGATGAAATAAAATTTCACTTTATTCCTCTAACCAATTATAAAAAAGAATATCATTTTCTGGTTTTTTAGACACATATCTCTGTTTTTGAATACTTTTATCTTCTGACTGCCGACTCTTATTTGTAAGCAAACTTTGTTTTGCTAAATACAATACCCGATCTGAATCATTATCGTATGCTTCCTTCTCATAGTTATAAATTTGTTCAACTTTAAATCTAAACAGATACCAACTTCGATTCACTTTAGAAATTTTATTGTACAAATCATAATCCATAGCTTTTAAGTCATCGTCGAGCAAAATAATCCTATCCAAATATGCGTAATTAATAAAATATGATAAGTAAGGATTACTTTCTTGTAATATTGTAATTGCATGATCAGAATCAAATTTATCATTAGGAGATACAATACATTCTTTTTTAACCTGACTAAAAATACCTTTAATTTTCTTTTCAATACGAGGTATAACATAATAGTTTTTTAGGACATTTGGAAATTCCTCGTTTTTCATTAAACTTTCAAATGAATATGCTTTATTATCAAAGAAGTCGATTAAAGCATCCCTGTATATTCGAATTCCATCGATTTCAAGCTCTTTGTACAGCGCATCCTTAGTTGCATGGATTTTTTTCAAAACATCTTCACCATATATATCTATACTACAGCCATATTCCATAGCAATAGATTTCAAATCTAACAAAGTTGATAAACGAGTTGAATCAAATATATCCATGATTTGATCCTTGGATACCAGATCCTTAGATATACGAATATGGATGATTTTATTATTCTCTTCCTTTAAACTCATACGTTGTTTTCTTTGGCCTTTGTTTTTTCCAGCATAAACATTAATTTTTTCTTTAATGTCTTTTGTTTTATTATCAAGATACAATTTACTGTTACCAAGCCGCACTTCAAAAAATCCATCTTCAATTAATATAACAAGATTTTTCAGCATATCTTTATAACTAATAAATAGCGGTAATTTCACATTTCTTTGGTTTGTACGATTATTATATAAATGCTCAAGTGCAATTGAATGTTCTGTTCCCGGCATTTTAGCACTAAGAATATAATATAGAAAAATTAATTGACGTTTGTGCAATCCCAAAAAGTTTTCATTAGTGAAGAATTTATATAAATTGATATAATGGTAGTCTTTTCTAGATTCCTCTGAATTCACATTAAAAGTACTATAATAATAATCTTCCTCACTGTAAATCCATTTTTCTTTTTCTAAATTGTATAAAGCATCTTTAACTACTTTCTTAGACATTATTCCAGCATTTTCAATTTCACTAATTGTGATATTAATTCTACCATCTATGTCAGTTTTCGACGCTAATAATGGTAGTAGTCTCAATGAAACGGTAGGTAACTTACATAAATTATCTATTTGCATTAACATTTTTCTATTTATTTTTGTCATTTTTCAAATCCCCATTTCAATTTTAAAAACTAAAAAACCCCAAAACTACTGGTCTATATAAGACCTAGTAGTTTTGGGGTTTTCCCTTTTTTAATATTTAGTTAATACTAGACTATTGTATAATTAAAATTCAATAGCAAGCAGAATTCTAATTTATAATCTCATCGTCAGTCAGATTATAAAATTCAAGTCCTCTGGTAAGCAATACGTGAATTAGGACACTTATCTTTAGAGATTTTCTCTTACTGATGCTCTTAATTAGATCATAAATATCTTCTGAAAAGAAAATAGTTTTCTTCGTTTCTATTTTCTCTTGACTTCCAGATAAATAATCCTTATACAATATATAATCTGAATCGCATGATGGACTGCTCTGCTTATTGTTTATCTCATTTCTTTTAACAAAAGGCTTATCAATTGCTAATAGTTTAATGGTTTTGGTTATATCTCTATTTAAAGATATTTCTTTATTTGGACCAATATACTTCCATACTTTAGTATCAGCATCAAACTCAATAGCTGCGTTATTTAATTTTGTTTTTAGTAACTTTGCAGAAATACCTAGCTCAGATGCCAATTCTAATATTGGCTTTCCATTATTTAATTCTTCTATTACTCTGATTATTTTCATACAAGATTCCTCCTAAATGTTTTAAACATTATAATCGGAATCAAATCATATTCGAATAGGGATTTGTAAAAATATTTTTCTAAACTTATACTGATAAATTTCATAATCAGCAATGATATATACCAGATACTAACTCGTATCAAAATTGATATTACTTTTGGGACACCTATACACGTTAAGTTAACTAATTCCTGTTACAAGTATGGTATTTCAATTAGTTTCATACCTATAATTGGGTACGTTTTAAACATACCCAATTATAGGTATGCACGACGGCATAACCCTAAAGCCTATAAACCCTTGATACAAATGGATTTTTTCAGTCTATAAATTCAACTCCGACGTGACTATTATATAACTGCAGGTCCTAATCTGACCTAATTTCCTAATGCCCATGATCTATTCAAATTTAGGTCTTTCATTGTTTCTAATATAGCAAGTAAACGCGTCATATAGTGGCCCCACGTATATTACTTTGCGACAAGACTATAAACAAACATTTCATTTATTAGAATAATACTACGCGTTCGGTCGTTGCTCTAAATGATTGGATTACCACAGGATTCCATAGTTAATCGTCTGAATACAGAACTGTAGGTTAATGGACTACTTTCTGTTGCTAGCATAATATGAGTATTACTTATGTAAATATTAACATTAAGCATTTTAATACAAACAAAACCCCTGAAATGTTAAATCAACATTTCAGGGGTTTTTCGCTTTTATTTAGTTTGCAAATTAAACCAATATAATGAACTGATTTGGAACCAACTGGGGCCAAAAAATAATAGCACGGGGGAAGGAATAAAAAGATAGAAAAAAACACTACTTGAATAGTTTGCTAATTGAATAAAGGGAAAAATATATAAAGTGTATTAAAAAATCCAATACAGAATAACTAATTTTAATTAGGCCATTAAAAACACTTTCCCTTTATGTTTTTTATTCTCAACCTCTTCAATAGCATCTTTAATATCAAACAAAGGATACTTAGAACCAATTATATTTAAACGCAATTTATTCTGATTAACCAAATTAATTAAATGAATAAAAGTTTCTTGCCATTTTTCTACTGAAACATTGTTATTCCAATTCCGTAAATGGAATATATTCGCATTCACCTTTGCTTTATTTACAATAGCCGCCCAATTTACTTGTATCCCGGATAAAAGACCGATGGTAATAAAGTTACCATTAGGACGGACACTGAAAGCCAAATCGTTTCCAGACGATCCTCCAACAGAATCAATAGCAGCATCTGCACCCTTTCCATTTGTTAATTCCATTACTGTTTTGTGGAGTGGAGATTTAGAAGTATCTATCACATAAGATGCACCGAGATGAAGTAAATCTTCTGTATATTTATTATTTCTCGTCACTGCAATTAATCGAAAACCTAAAATCTTCGATAATTGAGCAAAAATATGCCCAATAGCAGATCCGCACGCATTAACCAATAAAACATCATCTGGTTTTAATTTTAATACTTCTGTACAAACCACCCACGCTGTAATTGGATTTATATACATTTGTGCTGCCGTAAAATCATCAATAGTATCAGGTATGCAAATTACATATTCTGCAGATGTTTTAACAAATTCTTGCCATGTACCTTCCCCACGGAGAGGTAACACACGTTTACCAATAAGACTTTTAGAAACTAAAGGGCCTACCTCTTCTACAATACCTACTCCCTCATAACCCGGAATATTTGGTAAAGAAATGCGGTGAGCATAAGATCCTCTAATTGGTATTAAGTCAGAGGGATTTATTGGGCGAGTTAACATACGAACAAGAACTTCATTATCTTTTGGTGGTTCAATGGTTTTATACTCAACTCTTAGAACATCTCTAGGACTTCCGAATTCATAGAATTTAATAATTTTTGCATCCAAAACTGTTAGTCTCCTTCAACAAAGTAATTTTATTATATCACTTTCAGCTAACGACCATCACCTTTACTTATTCAATGGCCCTAAAATTTAAAATGGGCGCTTACCCTTGCTCTACGGTTAAGCACCCAATTTAAAATATATAAATCTTACTCATGATAAGCAACCCTTCAACAATCTGCCTTTACGCTTCACCCATTCTACTAAGTAGAAGAATATATCCTATTGTGATAAGTGCAATACATTAAGTATTTTTTAAAGCCATTTAACAATACCATATTTTCCTTTTACCAAAAATAAAGCTCCTAATGATGGAATTTAAACAACATTAGGTGGATTTTCAAAGCTCTAGGCTATTGGTGTACCATTTTTAACTAGTTCATCTGGCTTCAAAAGTACCACATCACCTTCTTCTGGGACTCCTCCAATTACTAATACCTCCGATTTAAAACCTGCGATACGTCTTGGAGGAAAGTTTACTACTGCAACCACCTGACTTCCAATAAGTTGCTCTGGTTCATATCTCCGGGTAATTTGAGCTGAAGAATGTTTAATGCCGACTTCACCAAAATCAATTTCTAATTTTATTGCAGGTTTTCGTGCTTCTGGAAATGGTTCTGCTTTAATGACAGTACCAATTCTAATATCTAACCTCATAAAATCTTCCATTGTAGCCATGATTAATTCCTCCTATATAATAATTTCTAAATTCATTTCATACTAACTTACACGTTAATTAACTGCCTAAAACTTTTACTATAAAAGATTCAGTATTTATTTGATATTTCTACTAGTCTCAGAACTAACCCTCCTATTTCCTTTTAGAAACTTTTTAATAAAATAAATTTCTATATTTCCTGAAAGGAATAATCCAACTATCACCAAAAAAGTTGCTGTAATATCAAATACATTAATTGGTTCGTTTAAAAAAATGTTGGCTAATATATATCCAAAAACTGGTGTCATGAATAACCAATTGTTTGCTTTTACCGTATCTTGCTTCAATAAATAGAACCAAAGTATCATTGTCCCTATCGAAATAACAAACACTAACCATATTAGTGATCCATATAAATAAAAGTCTAAATTCAAAAAGTAAACATTCTTCTCCAGAATATAGGTTACAGGAATTAATAGGATTCCACCAATTAACACTTGCCAAGTATTAATAACGATGCTTGGTAACTTTAAATTCACTTTTTTGAAATAAACGCTCCCGGTTGCCATTGATGTCATTCCAATTCCTAAAATAACGAATCCATGTAAATTATTGTCACCGCCTGTAATTGTTGGCCATGTTGCTATTACCAATCCCATAGCAGCAATAATCATGCCCATCAATTCCCGAAAATAAATACTTCTCTTCAACCAGATAAATGACAGAAAGGCGACTATAAAAGGGTTTGTCGTGACAAATAAATTAAATATTCCGGCGGAAACATAATTTAATGCCCAAAAGGTTGCGCCTAGATAAATGGTTGTATTTAGTAATCCTAATATGATAAGTGACCGCCATTCTTTTAACTTTGGCCAAGGGTATTTATTCTGAAGTATATAAACGTAAAGAAATAGTAGTCCCCCAGCTATCAAAAAGCGAGTTGTAGCCAATACCAAAGGGGTAGTGGAGTTTAACCCAAATTTGGTAGCTATAGCCGCTGATGACCATAAAAATGTAAAAAACAAACCTAATAGTGTTTTCATTAATTTACTCCTAATAATAAATTAAAAAACACAACTGTGACTTGGACAAATCACAGTTATTAGGAAACACGTTCTCAATTACATTATATATTTATTATTTCAGATTTTTTTACCTATAATCGGGTTCTTTTTAACCAAATAACATTACGTTATTAGTTTTATTGTTTATTATTCGAACGACTTTTGAAAGCTCGCATAATAAAATAATCTAAACCGCCCCAAAGAAAAACAATACTGAAAGTCATCATCAATATGGCTCCCAATGTCATCAAATCATCCCCTTTACAAGTTTGATTTGATTTTATTGGAAATTAAAAATGATAGTTTTACCGGTAGGTGGGACTTACTTATCTTAAACGCTGTTTTCGGAATTGACTGGGTGTAATACCCTCGTGTTTTAAGAATAACCGAGTCAATGATGATTGATATTCTAAACCCACTTGGATAGCTATATGTAATAAAGACAAATTTGTATGAAGCAGCAAATCTTTTGCTTTATTCATACGAACTTCTTGTATATATGCAAATGGGGTTTTTCCAGTTTCTTTTTGAAACCACTCTGAATAATAAGAACGATTATAGTGTTCAAGCGATGCGAGCATTTCAATTGTTAATTTTTCACCATAATTTTCATGTATGTACTTAATGGATGTGGGCTGATATTCTTGAAGTAAATAATATGAAATGTACGGATAAAGCTCCTTTAGTGCTGTTGAATTTATTGGTTTTTGATTTATTTCGTTCTGGATTAAATACCTTATACCTTTCCATTGATCGTTAAACTCACAGGAAATAACCTTATTCTGAAATTCTCTTTTACTTAACATGAAATCGGGGATATCTAAAACCAAAAACTCATTTCGCTTAATTGAATGAAAGGTATGAGTATGTCTTGGAGGTATAAAAAGTACCATTTCATCATTTAACCGGAATTCATTTTCCCCCACCCGAATGGAAAGTCTTCCGTGCTGAGGTAAGATTAACTGGGCATAATAATGGGAATGAGTATCTTGATTTTGACCGTAAGTTCTTCTTTCTGCAAAAATGCTATTGATTAATTCCACCCTTTATCACTCCCTGTGTACATTCTAAAGGATAATCTGATTCAGGAACTAAAAACAGAATATCCCCCATCGGGTTTGTTTAAGTTTATCTAATAATACTATACAATTACTTTGTTAAAATTCCAAAAATCGTAGTTACATCAAAAATAGCAGAAGAATTCCAATTCAATCCTCTGCTATTTTTACTGTAATTTTGATGTTTAGTATTTATTAACTCTCACACCTTTTGGTTCAATAATATCTGAAATTAGAGTATAAACATTAGGTGGATATTCTGCAATGCGATGAACTAAATATAAGTACCATTCCGTACCATATGTAACATATACTTTGGATCGAACATCATCTTCCTTCAAAGTTTTTAACAAGTCTGGTCGAACGCCATCCAACATTTCCACTTCAACATTCTGACTTTGTAAATATCCCTGTGTCTTTAGTTCCATCAATAAGTTTTCATCATGAGTAGCAATGGAAAGTGGATGGTCACTTTCTACACACATTGAAACAAATTCAATGTACCGTTTATTTAATTCTTCGGATCTTGGTATAAATATACCTTCAGGTTCTTGATAAGCTCCCTTTACTAAACGGATTCTACCCGGCATCTGTAATAACTCATTAAGGTCCGTTAATGACCGATTTAGGTGGACTTGTAATGTTATTCCCACATTAGCATATATTTTTGAAACATCTCTATATATAGATAATATCTTATCCGTTTTTTGAGACTCCTCCATGCTAATCATTAATTGAATATCATTTTCTTGTGCTACTTTTGCTAATTCTTCCAGTTGGCTATAGGCTAATAAATCGGAAATCATCATGCCTATATGAGAAAGGTCAAAAGATACGGTTCCCTTGATTTTATTAGCCCCAAGATCCTTAATTAATTCCTCAAACTCTTTTTTTGCAAGCCTGCATTCATCCTCAGATGTAGTATTTTCACCTATGAATTCTAATGAAATTTGATACCCTTTGTTATACAAATAAATAGCCCGTACCATTCCTTCAGAGCGTGTTGTTCCAGCCACGAACAGGTTGGCACCTTTCATTAAAAGTGTAAAAAGTTCTTTTGAGTTCTGAAGATAAGCTTTTATTTCTTGGTTTCTTGCAATTGATTTTAATGCGTTGTAAAATCGTATTTCTTCAGTAAGCATAAAAAATCACATCCCCTTTCTAAGTAAAAATTACCATGTTAAAATGGTCTAAAGTAGAACCAATTATATGAATGTTTTATAGTACCAATTTTTACAAGGAGATTAAAAAGATGACATGGCTAACGGTTGATAGATCTCAAAAAGCACCATTAATACGACAAATCTATAAACAATTGAGAACAAAAATACTAAATGGTGAGCTTTCAGCAGGGTATCGTCTCCCTTCCACCCGGCAATTAGCAGAAGAACTGGAAGTTTCTCGTAACGTTGTTTTGGAAGCCTATGATCAATTACTAGCAGAAGGTTTTTTAGAAGGGCGTCTTGGGGCAGGCACATTTGTAGCTGAAGGAGCTTATTTAAAGAAGACTGAATCGAATACTTCTTATATGTTAGAAGGTAGCTTTTCAAAGGACAATAACACCATTATTGATTTTCGTTCCGGAATTCCAGCATTAGACCTATTCCCAAGAAAACAGTGGGGGCAACTAGCTAAACGTGTAAGTATTGAAACGGACCATTCTCTATTTGGCTATGATTCTCCAGAAGGTCGCATAGAATTAAGAACCGTATTATCAGACTATTTACTTAGAACAAGAGGTGTTGAATGCCATCCCGAACAATTAGTCATTACAACTGGAGCTACTCAAGCATTGACGTTAATTGCTAAATTGCTTATTTCAGCAAATGACAAAGTAATTATTGAGGATCCAATTACACATGAAATCCAAACGATTTTTCAATCTTATGGGGCTACCCTTCTTCCTATCCGAGTTGATAAAAATGGAATGGTTATAAGCCAAATACCTTACGGAATAAAACCAGCGTTTATCTTTGTTACACCATCTCATCAATTTCCCATTGGAGGAACTTTACCGATCCAAAGGAGGATTCAACTGATCGAATATGCTAGAAAAGTGGACAGCTATATCGTTGAAGATGATTATGATAGTGAATTTCGATACGAAGGGCCTTCTATCAGTTCATTGCAGGGGCTAGACCCTAATCGTACAATATACATTGGTACGTTCAGTAAAATACTCTCACCCGCATTACGGTTAGGATACTTAATACTTCCTCCGGAACTAGTTGAGCGTGGCCGTACACTAAAATATTTTAGTGACTTACATACACCATCTTTGGAACAACTTACACTTGCCCTGTTTATTAAAGAAGGTCACTTGGAAAAACATATATTCCGTATGAAGAAAATTTATCGAAAAAGAAGAGATTTTCTAAAAGAGCAGCTTTTTAACGAATTTGGGGATACTGTTAAGATACATGGTGATTCAACTGGACTACATCTAGTTGCAGAACTTGATGGGGTTCATTTTACGGATAATCTCCTATCAAAATTACATGATCATGGCATAAAAGTGTACCCTGTGGAACTGCATACGATTAACGAAGGTTTTTATTCAAATTATATTATTTTAGGCTTTGGAAATTTAGATGAAGTTAAAATAGCAGAAGGAGTAACAAAATTTAATAGAATCTTGCTAAAATAACAGAAATCAACTCAGTAGCTTTGAGTTGTTTTCTGTTTTGTTATTCCGTTTCCTAACTAAAGCTACCCGTTCGCTTAATAAGATTTTTTCTTTTTTTCCAGCTTATCACTTAATTGTTCAAAGTTTCCTACTGCATCAGGTAATGATAATTGCTTTGCTAATGTAATTCCTTTCTGTATAGAATTCCTAGCTTTTCAAATAAATTTGCCTTTATTTGAGCATCTGCAAGTGTATACCAATAGAACCACGCATCCATTTTTGATATTTTATCGTTATAAAATTTTTCAATTACAGGATAGTAACTAGAGTATAGTTCTTCATCTAGAACTAATTTTCCTCCATTCCATTTTAAAACATCTACAAAATATGTATCTGCAATGTATCTTTGCCAAACAGCTATACCAACTTTCTTATTACTTAATAGCTCCATCATATGATACGGAACTTCTGCTATCATCTTTAAAGAATTATTATTCCATTTAAAAATTTCTAGTTTATTTCCTGCTGAAGCACCAATTGTGACACCAAAGAGATACTCTTTAATACCATCACCAGTAATATCAGCAACACCTGAATAATCTAATCCTACCCCCTGTGTTTGGGTCTCCCAAGTCTTTTCCCATCTTTCATTTTCTTTTCTTAATACTATTACGCCATATTGTGAAGGATTTGGTTGTTTTTTTGCCTTTATTTCAAAAGTAATAATAATCTCTTCTAGTCCATCTTGGTTAAAGTCATAAAACAGATATGGTTTAGTCGATTTAGGTTCTTCAGGACTTACCAGTATTGAGTTTGGTGGTACAAACAAATTGATAATTTTCATTAGGTCTTTATTTAATTTTTCTTCAGCGTGAGTAAAAATGGGTGAAAGATTTAACAATATTGATACCCATATGGTAATTAATAAAATTTTTCTCATCAACAATCCCCTTTATTTAGCTAATATTAGAGATTATTGTTCCCTGATGTCCCCCTCAATATCAGTAACCTTTAGCAACTAGATTGCTATATAGCGAAATGGTACAATCCTTATTCAAGATAAGCACCCGTTGAATTTCAACGATATGTTTTTATGTGCTTATAGCTAATTAATTTACCCCTAGTATCTACAACAATTTCATCTTCCCCATAACTCATATGAGCGCGATAATAGGGATAAACTTTTAGCGTTATCTCGTATACACCGCCAACTCCATTAAGTTGCTTAATTTTGAGTATTTCTGTATCATACGAAGCCCAAGTAAGACCTTCTGGTGCATTCTTATCCTCTTTATAAATTTCAGCAATTGCTTTATCTACTGGTTGTCTAAGAGTATTTATAAGTGCATATTTAAGCGTTTCACAAAGTTCTGTATCAGCTTCATTTATTGTTTTTGCATTTACCGTTGTATTAGAGATTACCAATAGCATTCCAAACATTAGTATAGCTACAATTTTTTTCATCACTTTCACCTCATTTTAGTTTCCTAAGAACCAAATGATTTATTCAATCATAGCCAACTTTTTAAATGATATAAAAATATTACTTTACTTATTCCCTTTTATAAGTTCTGAAAGCCGTTTAAGTCCTTTTTCAAGTTCCTCTAAAGATGCATAGGAATACGACAAGCGAAGATGTTCTTGATTGTTTTTATCGTAGACACTTCCGGGATTTAGTAGAATTCCTTCCTGCAAAGCTGCTTCAAATAATTTCCGTGTGGAAATGTCCGTTTGTAATTGAAGCCATATATAAAATCCCCCACTCGGAATATTCCATGTGGCAATATCAGAGAAATATGTATTTAAAATATTAATCATAAAGTCTCTTCTACATTTTAATTCTACTCGTACTTGATTTAAATAATCCTCATACAATCCACTTTTTATCCACTTATTTACAACATATTGTGATATAGAACTTGACCCGTAATCTGTTTGCATTTTTATATCGGCAAGTCGATTAATTACAGGTTCAGGTCCAACAATCCATCCGATTCGAAGTCCCGGACTTAATGACTTTGAGACACTTCCAATGTAAAGTACATTTCCTTGTTTATCATTTGCTTTTATTGGTTTTGGTGGCGGATCATCAAACCATAATTCACCATATACATCATCCTCAATAATAGGAAGTGCTTCTTTTTTACAAATCTCTAAGACCTGTTTTCTCCTTCTCTCAGACATTAACGTGCCTGTAGGATTATTGAACGATGGAATTGTGTAAAGTAACGCTGCATGGTGCTGTCGTTTTATACGACCAATGGATTCATGTTTAATCCCCTCTTTATCTAAAGGAATTCCTAATAAATTCATGCCAGCTGATTGAAAGACATGAACTGAATTTAGGTATGAAGGTGATTCATGAAGGATAACCGAACCACGTTTTAATAAACCAATTGAAATCAATTGCAGTGCTTGAAGACCCCCAGAAACGATTAATATGGATGCAGGAGATGCCTCAATGCCTTTCCTTTTTAAATAATGGCTAATTGTTTTCCTCAAATCTAGGTTTCCTTTTGGCTCTTCATAACCTAGAGATAGCGTATCCTCCATATCAATCTGTAAAAACTTCTTCATTTGCTCATTAGGTAGTAAATCAGGTGAAAGTTCTCCTGTACCCAATCGGATAATATTAGGATCTGCTTCTGCTTCGTTAATTTTTTGAATGATATTGATATTAGGCTCATGAATACCAGAACGAACATAACTAATCCAATCAGGAGGTGGCGTTGAAGCAAGCAGACTCCAAGTGTTATTTACCACTCTTGTACCACTTCCCACTTTTGATTCAATCAACCCATCTGCGGCCAATTCTTCAAGTGCAGTGACAATTGTACTTCGATTGACTTCAAATTGTTTAGCTAAAGTTCTTTGTGAAGGTATTTTGGTGCCGACTGTCCATTCCCCATTTAATATTTTCTTTTTCATATAATTGGAGATTTGTAGATGTAAAGGTAATGATACAGATTTATACGGTTTCCATTCTATTTTAGACATTTTCCAACCCCGTCCTTTTAATTTATTGTATCAAAATGGTTGGTATTGTTTCCATCCAATTGGTTGGAGACAAATGGATGAACCTTCGTTAATCTAAATATACTATACGAGGAGGGAAAAATAATGGAACCATTAATTCACGGAATGATACTTGCTTTCGGATTAATTTTACCTTTAGGTGTACAAAATGTTTTTATTTTTAATCAGGGGGCAACACATAAAAAATTCAGGCACGCTTTGCCAGCTGTCATTACAGCTGGAATTTGTGATACATTATTAATTTCTTTGGCTGTGGCTGGTGTATCTATTATTATTTTAAGCTTCGAGTGGCTGAGAACCTTCATGTTTTTGATTGGGTTTCTCTTCTTAGCATATATGGGATGGCTAATGTGGAAAGACACATCTGAAGTAAAGAAAAATAAAGAATCCAATCCCTTTTCCGCAAAACGTCAGATTATTTTTGCTGCATCCGTTTCCTTGTTGAATCCTCATGCTATATTAGACACAATAGGAGTGATTGGAACAAGCTCTTTAGTCTATTCAGGATATGATAAGTGGATCTTTACAATAGCCTGCATCCTGATTTCTTGGATGTGGTTCTTCTCATTAGCTATTACCGGAAAAAAGATCGGCCAAATTGATACAAACGGAAAAC
The DNA here is from genome assembly GCF_031324165.1 of Ferdinandcohnia sp. QZ13. NCBI lineage: Bacteria > Bacillati > Bacillota > Bacilli > Caryophanales > Bacillaceae > Ferdinandcohnia > Ferdinandcohnia sp. QZ13. Next base: position 1,693,261 of record NZ_JAVIVW010000001.1, read on the forward strand.
TGTTAAAGCGTATGAATCAGATTTCTGCGCTTATTATTTGGGTAATGGCAGTTTATATGGGTTCTCAGTTATTTATAACTGGAGAATAATTAGATAAGTACATAATACCTTTACATATAAATACTTAATGTCTGCTTTATTTCCTGACATAATTTCTTCCATAAGGTAGAGTTTAAATACGTCTTTTCATAAAACAACGAAGGGACTGACGTGACCATAAACTATTTTCACTCTAACTTAATAAGAAGTGATGCTAGTATATATTTTGAACTAAACCGTAATGGAACAAAGATATCTATAAGAGAATAAACCTAAACTTTCTCCTAGGCGTAAAATATAATTATTTTTTTAAGACTTAATTTCAAAATAAAAATTAGTTACTAATATAGGTAACCAATACTAGTTACCAGTCCTATATTTTCTTTGGTTTCATAACTACAAGTGGGTATATTTAAAACATACCCACTTATACCTATGAACGACTTCATAGGTCTGATACCGCAAAACCCTTGATACAGCTTGATTTTCTCAACCGAATATTCCTTCTCCGACGTGACTATTATATAACGGTAGCCCCTAATTCTACCCAATTTTCTAAAGCTTAAATTCTACCCATTTTAAGGGCCACAATATGATAATTTTTTATAAACTATCTGCATTTGCAGAACTTGATTTGTCAATTAACAATTGTTAGTATTTTATTGTTTCTGAATTTCTGGTGTTACTAAATCAGATCGCTAAAGAAACTGAACTATCTACTATTTTCTACTTCTCCATTTTGAGCAAGTAAAAATATTACAGGAATATCTACCCTTACAATCGTTGTTTCCCTTTATTCTCTTATCTGGAGCATCTAAACTATTACCCAAAGATGCATTTTAAGGAAGTTGATCAGATAGATACGTTAAACCTGCATGGAAAAGAAATATAACAAATATGGTCGATATAATAACCTTGCCTGCTGAACAAGGAATATATAAACTAGTTAAATAGCGATTTAAGAATCTAAAGAAGAGTTAAAATTAAATATAAACATTTACAACAAGAATATAACCAAGGTACTGTTATCCGTTACCATTTATGGTTACCATTCCTTAATGCAGTAGTACCAACCCTTTTCATAATCAAACAAGATATTTTATCCTCTTGAATTCGCAATTCGTGACGATTAATAGTTACTATAATGGGAAACTAAAGTACTTTTCACGTGGTAAATATGACAAAATATTACCTATCCCAATAGAATAGTAACTACTAATAGATACCATTACGAACCCTTCTAAAACCTGTATTCAGTTGTCTTTTAATTCGTATTTTTTATTTAGTATCTACTATTAGTTACCTTTAATAGTAACCAAAAGTAAAAATGTATCATCCGGTAAAATTATTTATATACAACCTATCATACTCTATTTTTCGATTCATATATTTATTATAGAAAATAAAATTAAAGGGGTGAACTAAATGCTACGGGGTATTTTTAGAAAAAAGAAAATTACTGAGGTAGACATCGCGAGACTTTTTATAAAGGCTGCAAGAAAAGAAGCAAAAAAAACCGGAGCGAAAACGGTAGGTATAAGAAAAGTATATTAAAATGAGCGCTATGAACTTCGTATGATTGTTCATAGCGTTTTTTGAATTCTTTTATTATATATTAGATCAATTTACATTACTACAACTTATCCTCAATTTTACGTTTCCTAGATCCAACTCAAAACAACAAAAGCCAGCACTTCTATATTGCTGGCTTTTGTTGCAATTCATAAGACAACTAATTAACGATTCAATATATATTATAACCTTATTAATAAAAAAATAAAACATTTCATTTAATTTTTTAGCCCATTGATCTCCAGCATCAACTCCTCCATAACCATAGAAGACTACTAATTACATAATTTAAACGAAATAGAATAACCGTCTATTAGGGCCAAAGGTGTCAAGTAAATAGAGAGTATATTTATAATCACATTTATTTCATTTCCACCCAACCTTTTGTAAAATATTAGTATAGTATGCAATATTATATTGCTTTTCAACATGAAAGGATTATATAGATGAAATCTATTAACTTAATTTCGTTACTTAACGCAAAAAAGGATTTATCACGGCCAGTATTTGAATTATATCTTAATAATTATGGCATCAATATAAGAGATAATGAACTCCACGATTTATATTCTTTAGTTACTCTAATAGAAAGTAAGACTCAAGAATTAGGCATTCTCGATGAATTTTATGTTGGTTATACAATTCCGCAAATTAGTAAAGAGTTCGATTTATTAAGATTTGGAAAGGACAAAATTATTAATATCGAACTAAAAACAAAAAATACTGGTAATAAAATCAAAAATCAACTTATCAAAAATAGGTACTACCTCAGCTTCCTAGCAAAAGAATTACTTAATTTTACCTATGTAGTTGAGGATCAAGAATTATATTACCTAGATAATGATGGAGAATTAATAGAAACCGAGATTACTCATCTTATCTCAGTATTAAATGAACAATCGTTGGAAAGTATTGAGGATATAAATAAATTGTTTAATCCATCCAATTATTTAGTTTCCCCCTTTAATTCAACAGAAGCCTTTATTGAAGGTGAGTATTTTTTAACCGATCACCAAGAAAATATCAAGAAGGAAATACTTGAATTAAAAAGTGTAAGTGGTCCTTGTTTTATAACTTTAGAAGGGGCTGCCGGAACCGGAAAAACACTCTTAACCTATGATATAGCAAAGGAATTTATAAACAGTTCAAAAAATGTTATCATTTTCCATTGTGGTTCCTTAAATAACGGTCATTTAAAACTTCGACATAATTATTCATGGTCCATAACCTCAGTTAAACACTATGAATCTTATGATTTGAAGAAATACGACCTAATAATATTGGATGAAACACAGAGAATATACACTCACCAATTGGAAGACCTTATAAATAACATAATGGAAACAAATGTAAAGTGTATTTTCTCATTTGATCCGAGGCAATGTCTTGCCAGTTGGGAAATAAAAAGAAATATCCCCCAATATATTAAAAATAAAGTATCGCCAAAACAATTTAGATTAACAGAAAAGATTAGAACTAACCAAGAAATTGGATCTTTCATTAAGAATTTGTTTAATTTATCTAACGTAAATCCAAACCAAGAATATTCTAATATTGGTGTACAATATTTCTCAACTGTTAATGATGCTAGGGAATACATGGATTTACTTAAAAGTGAAGGTTGGAAGATAATAAATTATACACCTTCTAGGTATAATCGTTTTCCTTACGATAGATACCATGATAGTCGGGAAGAAACAGCTCATAATGTTATTGGACAAGAGTTCGACAATGTTATCGCTGTATTAGATAAGTATTTTTATTATACTAAGGAGGGCAAACTTTCTACCCGTGGTTGGCCATCGAAACCTTATTATCATCCAACACAAATGCTATTTCAAATAGTTACAAGAACAAGAAAAAAACTCAATATAATAATTATTAATAACGAGCCTGTACTTTACCAATGTTTGAAAATTCTAGGTTTAAAATAGTGAACAAAGATAGTAAAGAATTAAATACTTTACTATCTTTTACTTTACTTAAATATATAATTTTATATCACTTTGACGGCTTGCTTATTTTGATATTATAAAGCTGCCGTTGCCGGTTCATTTACATAAACTATTTCCCACCCATTTTTATTTAAATCATCAATATCTGATTGTAGTAATCCTTCAGAATTCATTGCAAGACATAGGAGGTGTGTAGGCCTACTCATTCCTACATATGCAACTTTTAGAGCTTCTTTGGCCGTCTTCTGATTAACTATTTTTTTGTCAAATCGCCCTTTTAGAAAAGGTAATATTTTCCTCAAATCATGAATCTTATTATAATAAGTTTCTAGGTATAGGGTCGCCTTATGTGTTTCACCTTTTACCCCGTGTACCGTATCAACCTTCACTTCTATTTCAGGGTGAGTAGGTGATATATATAAGTTAGAAATTACTGAGTCTGAATCAATCTGTTCGATGGTTTTATCTTCGAAAAATTTCTTTACTTTATGTAATTTAATACTCGGAAATATAACCTTTAGGTCATGTATTAAATAACTTTTCATCATCTCAAAAACTTTTGAATTATATTGTTCTTGTTCATGATGAACACAATTTATCCATTCACTTATCTGCTTCTTTAATTGTAGGTATTCTTTATTATAATGATCTTTTAAATAATAAAGAAATGAATTTTTAGTGAAGTACCTTCCAACCTGTGTTTCTTTATCATTTTTAATTCCTGCTAAGTAAAGGAAACGGATAATAGCATTTATTATAGAATCATAATAAATTTTGACTCCATGATCTTCTAATTCTTCTTTTGACCTCTTTTTTATATACGAGGTCAAATTATTAAAGTGAACGGATTTACTATTAATTGTACTTTTGTTATAGTTTGGAAAATATGAAGATAGACACAATTTATTGATATTGTCCCCTGTATCGTTACCACGCCAACCAATTGCCTTAAATTCATTTACTTTGTTGTTTTCCTCTGGGGATTGTAGATTATACCGTTCGATAAGCTCCACGAATTTTTCTAATACACGTGTAGTATCTTGGTTGTTAAATAAAATGATATGGGATTTTAATGATTTCACTTCATTACTACCGTCTATTTGATGATTTTGTTCTGCACTAATTGTAGCTAAACTTTTGGAAATAGTTTGTCCAAATCTTTGACTTTGGGAAATCTCTAAACATGAACTACCACTTGGATTCCAGATTAAATCTTTATTGAAGTTCCCACTTTCAAAAATAGCCTGATTAGGATCTCCAAATTTTTGAATTATTACTCGATCATCAAACAATTTTTGAATTACCAAATTCTGATGAGAGTATGTATCTTGGGCTTCATCGATAAATACATATTTAAATCTATTAGAAAACATTTCTCTTAATTGGTTCTCAAATTTATTAATGTATATTTCGGCTAAATAATAAGCATCATCATAACATAAGATTCCATCTTTTAGTAATTTGAGTTTCAGTGACTCTATCCATTTATAAATATCCATTTTTTCTTCAGCAGAGAAGTCTCCATGTTTGGATATACTTCTTGAGGGGCGCTTTATAACTACTTCTTTACCATATATCCCATCAGTTAGAATATTTTTATCATCAACCTTACGAAGTCTTACATTTTTTAATAGCTCGCCTCTACTCTTCAAAAAGTATCTAGAATTAGTTTGAGTATCATTATCGAAGCCTTTTAGACCATAAATTAATTGTTTGTTTATCTGCTCCTCATAATATTTTTGATTGATTATGATAGATTTATTTCTTCTTCTTAAAGCATAGTATGGAATAGCCAGATACTTATCAATAAAAGATTGAAATGTACCAAAAAAGTTGGGATAAGAAAATAAAATGTCTGCTTTAGACCCTAATCGTGATTTAATCTCATCAATTGCAACATTTGTATGAGTTAGGACACAAATCCCTTTTCTATCCTTAAAAGGCATTCTTTGTGCCAAAATAAATAACTTAGCAAGTAATACGGTGGTTTTACCACTTCCCGGAACGGCCTTAACATCTATAGTATCCATTGATTTAATTATTTCCTGCCTTTGATAATCAAACACAGCCCCTTTTGGTAGAAAAATACTTTCAGCCCTCATGATCTCTTCATTAGTTATAGGAGTGTCCAACATAACCATTAACTACTCCCCCTTAGTCACATACTCAATTGCTTGAGCCAAGTATTTTATGTTTGGATCACTAATCAATTTTGATTTATCTACTTTTTCTTTAACTAATTTTTGCGCAAAATATTGGGCAGTTATTGCTTTTGAAGCTTGTCCATTCAACAAATATTTATAAATCTCGTAAGCTACCTTTTCATCAGAATATCTTTGCTGACTCCAATAAGTTTTGAGATTTTTTATCTCATCTTCAATCAGATCATCAAAAATATCATCATTGACTACTACACCCTTGTTGGCTTCTATTTTTGCAGATAAAATTGATCCTAATATGTAATCTTTTAATTCACTTAAAGCAAAATCATATTCTAATGTCCAATTCGACGAAACAAATACCTTTACATTATCTTCTGAAAGACTTCCTTCCTTTTTTTTGTATTTTTTTGTTTTCAACATTTCAATAAAATCAGGACCTAGTTTAAATTTAGAAAACTTCTCATACTGATCCTTAAAACCATTTGGCAATCTGCCTTTTTTGTTAACACTTCTTATAGCTTCTTCAAAACTAGTCTTACTTTCAAATACTACATTCTTTATTTTGTGGAACTCTATATCCTGACTTAATTCTTTAAACTGATCAATGTTCGAATCTGTGATACAGAAAATATCTGTAGTTAGTTCTTTATCATTATAGTATTCTATTGGTCGTACATCTAAATCAGTAATAATTGCAACAGGAATATTCATTTTTTTCTCATCTTTTCGCATAAAAATCTTAGCGTATCTTAAAAATGCCGTACTTCCAACGTTTACAATGGATATCCCATATTTATGTAGAGGCTTCTCTATTATTTTTGCAATTGTAGGAAGTAAAAGGTTTTCAGCGTCTCCTTCAACTAACATTACTCCTCTTGCAAAAAACAAGTTTGATTTAGTTGCATCTAAAAACCTCTCTAAGAAACTATAATCATCCTCAGCCAATTGTGTATATTCTGGACCCATTGGATAAACTTGATTATCCCTACAGATGATTAAGTTTTTAAGATTAATAGAAGATGCTAACGTAGTACTGTGAGTGGTTAAAATAAACTGACCCTTCGTTTTAATATTTTGAAGAAAGTCAATTAGTCTTAGCTGTGCTTGTGGGTGTAGATGTGCCTCTATTTCTTCAATTAATGCTAATTTTAAGCCATTCATTGAATTATCTTGAAGCAGTAATAGCTCCGTAGCAATAAATAAAAGATTTAAAGAACCTAATCCAGAAGTATTATCATCTATTATTAAACTTAATTTTTTTAGAACATCCGTAAGCTCTACATCAGATATGCTAAAAACAGCTTTAGATTGTTCTCCTTCTGGAAAAAATTCTTTTAAAAATTGATTCAAAGTAACACTTATTTTACTCCCTGTTGAAGTAATAACCTGCTGTTCATTTGAATCCTCTATAATAATCTTATCCTTAGAGAAATAATCATTAATTTGCTCATTTGCTTTTTTAAAAAAATATACTAACGGATGGTTATCATCTTCTTTAACTTGGAATAAGTCGTGGCTTTTTAAAATTTGTGCTAGTCTTGAACGATACCCCGGAGTTAACTCATGTTCAGCATCTCTTAATGGTTTTAAATACGTAGTTCTCAATAATTCCCTAGCAGCTCCATCAAGCTGAATGTCAGCCCCTTCTATGCCCGCTCTAATATCTACGGTAATCCTGTTTCCAACAAACTTTGCTTTTAGTCTGATTTGTAATTCATATTTATCCTCTTCATCAAAATTTAGCCACTCTATAAAATTACCTGCCTCCATTGGAGAGAAGTCTTTAAAAATACATTCAATTTTTAATTCTGTAGTTCTTTTCCCCCCTACAGGCTTATAGAAGTCCTTTTCACTAATTCGTTGAAAATCATTACTTTGGGTTCCCAATATATACTTAATAGCGTCTATTATTGCAGATTTACCAGAATCATTTTCTCCAACTAACAAATTTAGTCCATTATTAAACGGAACTATTAATCCGGGACCATCATTTATACTTCCATACTTTCTAAAATTCCATAATCTAAGTTCACTCAAATACAAAATTATCACTCTCTCATTTTTCCAAACTAGTTTTTATATTGTTCCAGATAATCTCTGCTTAGTGCTTACTAGATAGGGACCGTATTTCCTTTTTCAATAAATACTTTAGACAGTACCTTAATCTATTAAATTCCAACCTTCTTTCAGAAAATCAATATGTAGACAAAAATAATCAATCAAAATTATTAATATCCGAATGATATTCACATAAACTTAATCCATCTTCATACTCCTGTCCTTCCCAATCCACATCGAATTGAATCCCGCACACATCACAAGTCCCTATTCTATGTTCATGTCCACAATATGCACAGTGTCCATATGGAGCCAGATCTTCATCTAACGATATTCCCTCACGCTCACACTCATGACAGTTCCATTCAGCAACTACAGGTGTCCCCCCATCTTTTACAGAGGAAAAATTAAGAAGAGAAATTTCAGATTCAATTGCAGCATACATACGTTCTTGAAGAACTTCTCCATAATCCAAATCACGAATTTTTTTATGGTAAAATTTAAATACATCTTCTTCAATCAAGTCCTGTAAGTCCATCTCTAATTCATTTTCAAGAAATCTTGCAATATAATGCATCAAAAATATAATATTATGTTCACGATCTTTACCATAAGAGAATGTGGAATGAGTAGCTGAATTACGTAGTATCTTCAATATATCATATGCCTTAAATTCTTCTTCCGTAATCTGATCAACTTCCCCCTTTATAAGTCGATATGCTTTTTCCGCTTTAATTGTTTGCCTATAGCCAATACCGTATTTATCATGTTTCTCATTTTCGTATATTAGTTTTTCGTCCTTCTGTCTGACCTTTTCTAGTATGAACAGGTCAATAGCATTAACCAAGTTCATAATACCTTGTTTAATGTCTGAAATATCCCGTTTTTCCTCATAATCAATAATGTGGGCTAAGCCATGCTTTAATGAATCTATGGCGTTATCGAGTAAACTAAGTTCATCAAATACGATTGACAATTAAATCACCTCTACACACTGGATATTACAATTGTTTATATCTGCTTTAACCAATGTACCTTCTCTCAGTAGTCTCTATTATAAATTTCCATTTCACTCCTATACTCAGCTTCCATTTCAGCTAACCATTCATTATGAGCAGACATCATCATACACACACCGCTTAAAAAATTAGCTAATTCACCAAAAAAATTTACTACATTTTCTATATCCAATTTCTTAGAAGTTTTAAAGTGTAAATTCATATATTTATCTGTTGGATACCGAAACTTGTCTGCTTGTCCATCAATTTTATGAAGTTGTTTAATATACTTTTCTACATTAGCTAACGTCGTATCTTCTTTTGGAGCCTGAGCATGTTTTATAATATCCTCTTTTATTGAATTCCATAAACCTAAAATACTATGTTTCCTCTTATTCATTAATCCTACTGCTTTTTGAAAGCTATATGAACACTCTTCAAATAAGATTTCCTTCATCGCAAGTTCAATTGCGTTTCTATAAAGATAGCACATTGGAATAAAAAGCAACTCATTTAGTTTTCTATCTTTTATCATACATTCATAAAGAAAATCAGCTGATTCAGTATAGGCTTTCACATATGGGTAAAATTTTTCTTTATTATATGAATAACCAATTACACTTTGGTAATAATAGTCTCCACCTTCTTCTAAAAATACTGGTTTATATTCTTTAAACAACTCATTTTTTAGATCTATCTCCAGCAAATAACTCTCTAAAATTTCAAATGCTATCTCCATCTTATTAGCAAAGGCGAATAAATTAATATGTGTCTGCTTTTCAAAAAACGATTTAATACCAAAATGCTTTTGGTTGCCAAAGGGTTCTCTTTTTATTGTTATTCCAAATGGATATCTAAACGAATCCGATTCCTTATCAATATCATTCATTTTTTCGAAAAATGCTTCAAGCCATTGAAAAGCCTCATAATTTCTTAATACATTATCTTCTATGTGTGGATGCACTGCTTCAAGAAGCGATGATAAATTATGAAACGTTTCTTTTATAAAGTCTTTTCTGTTCTCTATATCCAAAATGTATTTAAACCCTATTGCTTTAAGAAGTAGCTCAAGGCTATGCCGGTAAAGATATGCTAGAGAAAAGAAATATGTATCCAATTTACTAACATCTGCCTTTGCAAAAATATGTTCAGTAATCAGATGCGCAGACTCTTTAAACATTACGGCATATTTTGTAAATTCCTCTTTTATATCACTGTTACCTTTCAAAACTATTAATCCATCTAGCTTATTTTTCTTAAAAAAATCAGGATTTTCTTTTACCCATTTTCCATTCACTCATACTTCCCCCTAAGTTTAAAATAATCTCAGAAATCATTTCGATATATTAATCCCTTGCAATAAGTATTCTCCGGTGGTTGACCTTACTTGTCTCATTATCATAGCCCTTATTGATACATCCCAATGTTTCCTCAGACTTCTAATATAAATGTTAATATTATTATAAACTAATCAATATAATAAAATATGCATTAATCTCTCTTCGAATATAAAACATTTGAAAGTATAATATTTCAAAATTTGAAGGGATGTTAACAACGATGGTATTAGATAATGGTCATTATGAAGCACTTTATGAAGAAATGATGGATTTAAACGAAGAAAATATTGATGGTATATTTTTTGTAAATACAATCACTGAGCTTAAAGAACAGGCAGTAAATTATTTAAAGGATGAATATTTTGATAAAGTGACTTTAGATATTTACAAAGAAGAGGGAACAGATATTTCTTCATTATTAGATATTAAGTGGAAAGGTAAAGGTCTTTATGTTTTTGTAGGCCTGCACTGGACTGCCGGTTATCATTTATATCATATAACTGAAGTTTTTGAACTTGAAACGGAAGTGGATCCGCTTATCTTTTTAGGAGATAAAGAAGCAGCAGAAAAGGAGAAAAAGAAATGGCTTGAACATGACAAGTATATTTATATTGTTTGGAATTACAATTCTAATATAGAAAAAGTTTACTATAGTAATGAACCAGAAGATTACGATGATATTTTAAAATCTGTAATATTATCAAATAAAGAATCCTATATTGATTATGATAACACCGACTGTTAAATCAGTGATTATGAATTGGAAAAATATAGAGGGATTTACTTCATATCGGAATTACGTCAACTAGATAACAAGGAATTTTACAAATTTCTTAGAAAGTATGTCAAATAGCAACATTTACTTTAACGCCAAAGCCGTAGCTAGAAGTAATTTATATGGTTACGGTTAAGTCCAAGTAACTATAAAAGGATATATTTGATTCCTTAATTCTACATTAGTGTCAGTATAGGTTTTAGAATTTTTTTGCTTTCTCCTTGCAAAAACCAAAATTATGTATTAATATGTTAATAACTTAATAAAAACTAAGGGAAAACCCCAATGTTGCTAGATTCATATAACTGGTATGAATCTACTCATTGGGGTTTTTTTGTTTTATTAAAATTCACTAATAATAATGGAGGCTATAAAAAATGCAACAATTATCAGTTACATTAAACATTCCAGTACCGGAGGATTCAATCATTATCAAAAAAGTGGAGTATGAAGAATTAAAACAAAATGAGCTGCAAGGTGTGTATTGGAATATGAAAGATCTAGAAGGTAAAATAAATCGAAAACACGAGTGGATTAAAGAAAATATACTATATCCAAGTAGATTTCGTAAGATTTTAGATGTTGAGTATGGTGGATTTGTGTTTTATCCCAAGGCAAAAGGACAAATATGGACTTTTAAAGCAACAGACATGGCAAAATTTCTTGATGAATACTTTGAAGAAATTTTTTCATAAAAATGATTAACCTTTCATTTTACATCAAAACTAAAATTTTGAGAAATAGACTTTTACAGACATGGTGTATCAAAATCTTATTTCTACAAATGTAAAAGATAAATTAAACTTAAATTATAAACGAAAGGAGGATTCATACAAATACCTTTAACAGATTCACAGTTGGAAGAAGAATAGACGAAATTATTAATATACGAGGTGATCAAAGAGTGGCATATTTAAAAAAACGCGGAGACAAATGGCAATATACAATTAGTTGCACAATTGAAGGTAAAAGAAAACTTATTAGAAAAGGTGGTTTTCTTTCCAAGAAAGAAGCAAAAGCCGAAGCAACAAAACATGAAGCGAAAGTTAAAAAACAAAATAGAAAACCAAATATTGCTACACGAAAAAAATTATTGAACGAAGAGGAATATGAAAAATTATATAAAGAGTTATTTAATAATCTTGATAAAGGATTAGGATATTATATATTATTACTAATCCTTACTACAGGTATTCGATATTCAGAGGCTGTAGCACTCACTTCCGAAGACTTTGATTTTAATAATAACACCATTAATATATATAAATCATATCATCCTGATGGCACTATATTTCCCATAAGAAGTTTATCAGGTAATCGGATTATTAAAGGCGATAAAATTATAATGAGTAGATTTAAAGAACTATTCAAAACAAATAAATCAAATAACAAGGATTTAATATTCCGCTATCCCAAAAACAAATACAAAGTTATTAATAAACAAGCAATTGATATTTTATTAAAGAAAGTTCTATTAAACCTTGATATTGAACCTGTAAATGTAAACGATCTAAGACGAACTCACGCAAGTATTTTACTCACCAAGGGGTTATCGTTAAAATACATTTCTGAACGTCTAGGTCATAGTAGCACTATAACAACTAAAAATATATTACACCCTTAATAATTAAAAAATAGAGAGAGAAAAAATACAAGATATACACCCTTTCATTAAAATGAAAGTGAGATGAAAGGTTTGGCATCAATACAAAAAAGAGGAAAAAAATTTCAATACACTATTAGTCACACTGTTAATGGAAAAACACAACTAATCCGAAAAGGCGGATTTAGCAGCGCAAAAGAAGCAAGTGTTGCTGCAGCAGAAATTGAAGTGAAGTTAGCAAAAGGAATTGTACCTTATTTAACACCAGTTCCATTTGACAACTATTTTAAACAGTGGGTTGATCTTTATAAAAAGAAGGTAGCTCACTCAACTAGATTACACTATAATTATACCGCTAGAGCTATTAAAGAATATTTTGGAAGTACACCTTTACAAAAAATTACTCATAACCACTATCAAGAATTTTTAAATGAATTTGGTGAAGGTAAATCGAAACAAACTGTTGAAAAAGTAAATTCACATATACGTTCCTGTCTTAAATATGCAGTAAGAGATCAAATTATCCCGTACAATTTTACTGAAGGCACAATATTATATTTTACAACTCAAGCAAAAAAAGCTAATGACAAATATCTGGACGTAAAAGAAAGCGAAATTCTATTTAATGAACTTTTAAAGAAACTCAGCAGTGGTCTGGGTTATTATATACTATTATTAGCATTAACATCAGGATTACGTTATGAAGAATTAGTAGGTCTTACTGTTAATGATTTTGATTTTAACTCAAATACGATTAATATTAATAAAACTTGGGGTTATAATAACCGGATGCCAAAAGGATTTGGCCCTACAAAAAATGAGAGTTCAAATCGTACAATAAGTATTGATGAAATTACAATGAATGAATTTAAAAAACTTCTCAAGACATTAAAACCTAATTCAGATAAATTGGTTTTCTTTAGTCCAAGTTCTAAATATAAAGTAATTAGCAACACCTTGGCCAATAAATTATTAAAGAAAACTTTAACCAATCTAGGACTTAATCCAATTACGGTTCATGGTTTAAGACATACCCATGCCAGTGTATTACTATCTCATGGTGTCTCTATCTACTATGTTAGTAAGCGTTTAGGGCATAAAGATGTTGAAACAACTCATAAACACTATACCCATTTGACTAAAGAATTACATGAAAAAGATTCAAAAAATACTGTAGCAATATTTAATAATATGAAAGATAATCAATAGACATAAGAGCATCTAATTTTACTCGATTAGATGCTCTTTTTAATTGGGTAATTACAACTATTTATCACGCCATTACGGGCAGTAACCCCCTACCTCAAGATCCGTGAGTACACAAGGAAGCTAGGTGGGGCATCAACTACACGTAAAGGCCCGATTGGTTCAATTAGCCATCAGTGGAGGATGAGGAGAACATCGACTGGTAGAAGTTTCACTTTATTAATAAAATCAATTCAATTATAGCTAGTGATTGTGTAAAAAGGATCCTATAAATCATAAGTTCGAGCTAAAATAATTAATAACAAAATTGCTGCATAGCTTGATAAAACAAGATGAATCTACATTTAAATTATAAATAACTTTATTAATAAAGCGGTGCAAAATGGTGTAAAAAATGGTGTAAAATTAAATGAAATTGTTTCGAATTGTATCTTTGACAAATTATATAAAAAAGCTCAAGAACATTGGTATATCAACGTTCTTGAGCTTTTATCATATCTTTCATACTTAATCAAAATCATTCAAAGATACCGGTGGTCGGGGTCGAACCGACACTCCAGAAGGAACACGATTTTGAGTCGTGCGCGTCTGCCAATTCCGCCACACCGGCGTATATAGAAAGAAAAAAGACATCTGAAGATGCCGAGGACCGGAATCGAACCGGTACGGTAGTCACCTACCGCAGGATTTTAAGTCCTGTGCGTCTGCCAGTTCCGCCACCCCGGCAATATATAGAAAAGCACTTACATACATTTTAAAATAATGGAGGCGGCAACCGGATTCGAACCGGTGGTAAAGGTTTTGCAGACCTCTGCCTTACCACTTGGCTATGCCGCCATTGGAGCGGAAGACGGGATTCGAACCCGCGACCCCCACCTTGGCAAGGTGGTGTTCTACCACTGAACTACTTCCGCATAATATATGTTCTAATAAAGAAAATGGCTGGGCTAGCAGGATTCGAACCTACGAATGACGGAGTCAAAGTCCGTTGCCTTACCGCTTGGCTATAGCCCAATAACGAAGCTACATAACATGAAAACTTTGTTATAAAACAAAGGGGCGGCTGATGGGAATCGAACCCACGAATGTCGGAACCACAATCCGATGCGTTAACCACTTCGCCACAGCCGCCATAATTAAGTTGGCAGGGGTAGTAGGAATCGAACCCACACCAAAGGTTTTGGAGACCTTCGTTCTACCTTTAAACTATACCCCTACACTATAAATTGTTACAATTATTTTTAAAATGGTGGAGGGGGACGGATTCGAACCGCCGAACCCGGAGGGAGCGGATTTACAGTCCGCCGCGTTTAGCCACTTCGCTACCCCTCCACTATTAAAATAAAAATGGTGCCGGCGATAGGAGTCGAACCCACGACCTACTGATTACAAGTCAGTTGCTCTACCAACTGAGCTACACCGGCATAAATATGGTGGCTCAGGACGGAATCGAACCGCCGACACAAGGATTTTCAGTCCTTTGCTCTACCGACTGAGCTACTGAGCCACATATGTATTATAATGGCGGTCCCGACCGGGATCGAACCGGCGATCTCCTGCGTGACAGGCAGGCATGTTAACCGCTACACCACGGGACCATTATTAGGAAATTAGATTAAATATTTCGTCTTTTATTTCAAGACAAATATTATCTTACTATATCTTTTTAATCTAGTCAACAACTTTTTCAGTTGTTTTTTTGGTTGCGGGGGCAGGATTTGAACCTACGACCTTCGGGTTATGAGCCCGACGAGCTACCAGACTGCTCCACCCCGCGATAATAGAAAACATTTATTTAAATGGTGGAGGATGACGGGATCGAACCGCCGACCCCCTGCTTGTAAGGCAGGTGCTCTCCCAGCTGAGCTAATCCTCCAATATGGTGACCCGTACGGGATTCGAACCCGTGTTACCGCCGTGAAAGGGCGGTGTCTTAACCGCTTGACCAACGGGCCAACTTGCCTTTTTAAAACATACATTTAAAAGTAATGGCGGAGAGCAAGGGATTTGAACCCTTGAGACAGTGTTGACCGCCTACACGATTTCCAATCGTGCTCCTTCGACCACTCGGACAGCTCTCCAAATGGCTCCGCAGGTAGGATTCGAACCTACGACCGATCGGTTAACAGCCGATAGCTCTACCACTGAGCTACTGCGGAATGTTACAAAACCTAGCGACGTCCTACTCTCACAGGGACAAAGTCCCAACTACCATCGGCGCTGAGAAGCTTAACTTCCGTGTTCGGTATGGGAACGGGTGTGACCTTCTCGCCATCGTCACTAGATAAAGTAAAGACAAGTATTATTATACTATCTTTAGAAGATAATTCAAGAAGAAAATTTCATTCCTTCAAAACTAGATAACGCTCAACATTCATGATTTTGGTTAAGTCCTCGATCGATTAGTATCAGTCAGCTGCACATGTCACCATGCTTCCACCTCTGACCTATCAACCTCGTCATCTTCGAGGGATCTTACTAGTTTAACACTATGGGAAATCTCATCTTGAGGGGGGCTTCATGCTTAGATGCTTTCAGCACTTATCCCTTCCACACATAGCTACCCAGCTATGCCCTTGGCAGGACAACTGGTACACCAGCGGTGTGTCCATCCCGGTCCTCTCGTACTAAGGACAGCTCCTCTCAAATTTCCTACGCCCACGACGGATAGGGACCGAACTGTCTCACGACGTTCTGAACCCAGCTCGCGTACCGCTTTAATGGGCGAACAGCCCAACCCTTGGGACCGACTACAGCCCCAGGATGCGATGAGCCGACATCGAGGTGCCAAACCTCCCCGTCGATGTGGACTCTTGGGGGAGATAAGCCTGTTATCCCCGGGGTAGCTTTTATCCGTTGAGCGATGGCCCTTCCATGCGGAACCACCGGATCACTAAGCCCGACTTTCGTCCCTGCTCGACTTGTAGGTCTCGCAGTCAAGCTCCCTTGTGCCTTTACACTCTACGAATGATTTCCAACCATTCTGAGGGAACCTTTGGGCGCCTCCGTTACTTTTTAGGAGGCGACCGCCCCAGTCAAACTGCCCACCTGACACTGTCTCCAAGGCCGATAAGGCCTTCGGGTTAGAATTTCAATACAGCCAGGGTAGTATCCCACCGACGCCTCCACCGAAGCTGGCGCTCCGGCTTCCAAGGCTCCTACCTATCCTGTACAAGCTGTACCAAAATTCAATATCAGGTTGCAGTAAAGCTCCACGGGGTCTTTCCGTCCTGTCGCGGGTAACCTGCATCTTCACAGGTACTATAATTTCACCGAGTCTCTCGTTGAGACAGTGCCCAGATCGTTACACCTTTCGTGCGGGTCAGAACTTACCTGACAAGGAATTTCGCTACCTTAGGACCGTTATAGTTACGGCCGCCGTTTACTGGGGCTTCGATTCAGAGCTTCGCTTGCGCTAACCCCTCCTCTTAACCTTCCAGCACCGGGCAGGTGTCAGCCCCTATACTTCGCCTTGCGGCTTCGCAGAGACCTGTGTTTTTGCTAAACAGTCGCCTGGGCCTATTCACTGCGGCTTTTCAGGGCTATTCACCCTAAAAAGCACCCCTTCTCCCGAAGTTACGGGGTCATTTTGCCGAGTTCCTTAACGAGAGTTCTCTCGATCACCTTAGGATTCTCTCCTCGCCTACCTGTGTCGGTTTGCGGTACGGGCACCTTCTACCTCGCTAGAAGCTTTTCTTGGCAGTGTGGAATCAGGAACTTCGGTACTATATTTCCCTCGCCATCACAGCTCAACCTTACGGTAAGCGGATTTGCCTACTTACCAGTCTAACTGCTTGGACGCGCATATCCAACAGCGCGCTTACCCTATCCTCCTGCGTCCCTCCATTGCTCAAACGGTAATGAGGTGGTACAGGAATTTCAACCTGTTGTCCATCGCCTACGCTTTTCAGCCTCGGCTTAGGTCCCGACTAACCCTGAGCGGACGAGCCTTCCTCAGGAAACCTTAGGCATTCGGTGGAGGGGATTCTCACCCCTCTTTCGCTACTCATACCGGCATTCTCACTTCTAAGCGCTCCACCAGTCCTCTCGGTCTGACTTCGCTGCACTTAGAACGCTCTCCTACCATTGTTCGTAAGAACAATCCACAGCTTCGGTGATACGTTTAGCCCCGGTACATTTTCGGCGCAGAGTCACTCGACCAGTGAGCTATTACGCACTCTTTAAATGGTGGCTGCTTCTAAGCCAACATCCTGGTTGTCTAAGCAACTCCACATCCTTTTCCACTTAACGTATACTTTGGGACCTTAGCTGGTGGTCTGGGCTGTTTCCCTCTTGACTACGGATCTTATCACTCGCAGTCTGACTCCCGAGAATCAAGTCTTTGGCATTCGGAGTTTGACTGAATTCGGTAACCCGATGAGGGCCCCTAGTCCAATCAGTGCTCTACCTCCAAGACTCTATACTCGAGGCTAGCCCTAAAGCTATTTCGGAGAGAACCAGCTATCTCCAAGTTCGATTGGAATTTCTCCGCTACCCACACCTCATCCCCGCACTTTTCAACGTGCGTGGGTTCGGGCCTCCATTCAGTGTTACCTGAACTTCACCCTGGACATGGGTAGATCACCTGGTTTCGGGTCTACGACCACGTACTATATCGCCCTATTCAGACTCGCTTTCGCTGCGGCTCCGTCTCTTCAACTTAACCTTGCACGGGATCGTAACTCGCCGGTTCATTCTACAAAAGGCACGCCATCACACATAAATGTGCTTTGACTACTTGTAGGCACACGGTTTCAGGTTCTATTTCACTCCCCTCCCGGGGTGCTTTTCACCTTTCCCTCACGGTACTGGTTCACTATCGGTCACTAGGGAGTATTTAGCCTTGGGAGATGGTCCTCCCAGCTTCCGACGGGATTTCACGTGTCCCGCCGTACTCAGGATCCACTCAAGAGAGAACGAAGTTTCGACTACAGGGTTGTTACCTTCTCTGACGGACCTTTCCAGGTCGCTTCGTCTACTTCGCTCTTTTGTAACTCCGTATAGAGTGTCCTACAACCCCAAGAGGCAAGCCTCTTGGTTTGGGCTATCTTCCGTTTCGCTCGCCGCTACTCAGGAAATCGCGTTTGCTTTCTCTTCCTCCGGGTACTAAGATGTTTCAGTTCCCCGGGTCTACCTTCTCTTACCCTATGTATTCAGGTAAGGATACTGCCCCATTACGAGCAGTGGGTTTCCCCATTCGGAAATCTTCGGATCAATGCTTACTTACAGCTCCCCGAAGCATATCGGTGTTAGTACCGTCCTTCATCGGCTCCTAGTGCCAAGGCATCCACCGTGCGCCCTTCATAACTTAACCTAAGTTAATTATAAAAGAACTATTACTACTTCAATGAATGTTTTGTTACGTTATCTAGTTTTCAAAGAACGAATCTGAAAGTACAAAAGCACTCTCAAAACTGACCACAATACAAAGCGTCTTTTTATGAAGTTCGTAGAACTTCAGTTTCCTTAGAAAGGAGGTGATCCAGCCGCACCTTCCGATACGGCTACCTTGTTACGACTTCACCCCAATCATCTGTCCCACCTTAGGCGGCTGGCTCCTTACGGTTACCCCACCGACTTCGGGTGTTACAAACTCTCGTGGTGTGACGGGCGGTGTGTACAAGGCCCGGGAACGTATTCACCGCGGCATGCTGATCCGCGATTACTAGCGATTCCGGCTTCATGCAGGCGAGTTGCAGCCTGCAATCCGAACTGAGAATGGTTTTATGGGATTGGCTTAACCTCGCGGTTTTGCTGCCCTTTGTACCATCCATTGTAGCACGTGTGTAGCCCAGGTCATAAGGGGCATGATGATTTGACGTCATCCCCACCTTCCTCCGGTTTGTCACCGGCAGTCACCTTAGAGTGCCCAACTAAATGCTGGCAACTAAGATCAAGGGTTGCGCTCGTTGCGGGACTTAACCCAACATCTCACGACACGAGCTGACGACAACCATGCACCACCTGTCACTCTGTCCCCCGAAGGGGAAAGTCCTATCTCTAGGAGTGTCAGAGGATGTCAAGACCTGGTAAGGTTCTTCGCGTTGCTTCGAATTAAACCACATGCTCCACCGCTTGTGCGGGCCCCCGTCAATTCCTTTGAGTTTCAGTCTTGCGACCGTACTCCCCAGGCGGAGTGCTTAATGCGTTTGCTGCAGCACTAAAGGGCGGAAACCCTCTAACACTTAGCACTCATCGTTTACGGCGTGGACTACCAGGGTATCTAATCCTGTTCGCTCCCCACGCTTTCGCGCCTCAGCGTCAGTTACAGACCAGAGAGCCGCCTTCGCCACTGGTGTTCCTCCACATCTCTACGCATTTCACCGCTACACGTGGAATTCCGCTCTCCTCTTCTGCACTCAAGTCCCCCAGTTTCCAATGACCCTCCACGGTTGAGCCGTGGGCTTTCACATCAGACTTAAAGGACCGCCTGCGCGCGCTTTACGCCCAATAATTCCGGATAACGCTTGCCACCTACGTATTACCGCGGCTGCTGGCACGTAGTTAGCCGTGGCTTTCTGGTTAGGTACCGTCAAGGTACCGCCCTATTCGAACGATACTTGTTCTTCCCTAACAACAGAGCTTTACGATCCGAAGACCTTCTTCGCTCACGCGGCGTTGCTCCGTCAGACTTTCGTCCATTGCGGAAGATTCCCTACTGCTGCCTCCCGTAGGAGTCTGGGCCGTGTCTCAGTCCCAGTGTGGCCGATCACCCTCTCAGGTCGGCTACGCATCGTCGCCTTGGTGAGCCGTTACCTCACCAACTAGCTAATGCGCCGCGGGCCCATCTGTAAGTGATAGCTAAAAGCCATCTTTTAATACGAGACCATGTGGTCTCATATGTTATCCGGTATTAGCTCCGGTTTCCCGAAGTTATCCCAGTCTTACAGGCAGGTTGCCCACGTGTTACTCACCCGTCCGCCGCTAATCTTTGGGAGCAAGCTCCCTCAGATTCGCTCGACTTGCATGTATTAGGCACGCCGCCAGCGTTCATCCTGAGCCAGGATCAAACTCTCCAATAAGAGTATTGATTGCTCAATAAGTTTTGTTACTTAGAATTAACGTTGACGCTTGTATTGTGTTCAGTTTTCAAAGAACTTTTTTTGACTCGCCTCTCAGAAGCGACTTTATTAATATATCATGGTGATTTATTAATGTCAATAATATTTTTCAAAAGTTTTACCGGCTGATTTCTCTTTTTCAGCGGCGAAATCTAATATAACACGGGGATCGATTGTCCGTCAACACCAAATGCAAATATTTTATTAAAATAATAAAAACCCCTTCAATAGGATGAAGGAGCTTTGGGACTTTACTTGTTTACACTATAGGTTCTATGGTAGATACCTTTTCCTTTTGTTTCGAGTTTTTCTACACTAATAAAGTGTTTATCTACAAGGAATTCGAGATATACTTCAAGATCCACTGAGTATACTTTTAACTCGGGAATTTCCATCATCTCCCCGAATGTCCAAGAACCACTTCTTTGAGATAGAACATTTAATATATGGTTAGCTCCACGTTTTGCTCTAGAATGAATGAGAAATTCACTTGCAAGGAAGAGAAGCTCCAAACGTTTTTCAAGTGTCTCTTCACTTTCTAAGAGTTCAATATATAATTTATAAATTTGTGGATCAATTTGTTTTACTTGGGTCCAGACGGTTATTTCAGGATGAAAGCCATTTTCAATAATAGCTAGCCGTGCTAGATGATGAAGTGCATGAATGACATAATTATAGGCATCTAAATGTTGGTTTGCATTAAAAAATGCCTTACCGTCCTGGTACCGACGAATTAGTTTGGCAAATTCGATTCCCATTTTAATTTGTCGTTCCACTGCCGGAAATTCATGCAGCTTGTTCCTCAAGTCAGTAATATATTCATTTCGATCAAATAGAACTTTTCCGTTAATAATCCAGTCTACGATTTTTCGATTAGAACCGAATAAAAGCCATTCTTTTAATTGACTTTCTTTTACTGTATACAAAGTTGCTTTGTTTTTATTGTAGTCATAATGTTTAATAAACACATTTTTCTCTGCCTCTTTAACGATTACGAGTAAGGCTAAGTCAAAGTGATCCGTATGTGTAAAAGCATCCTTCCCCTTTTCGATCAGAATAATCCCTAGCGTATTGGGTTGGCTTGCTCTTTCTTGGTAAAGAGGTCGAAGTAAATCCTCCATTTTTGATTTCCTCCATTCAAATCCATTGCTAATATATTTCGACGCACCAAAAATAAAACCCTGCACATTTTATGTAGAATCTTTTTTTATTTTTATCTTTCTTTTTTTATTGTATAGTATAGAAAGGAGGTTAGATTAACAATGGGTGTAAAATATTCAAGTAAAATTAATAAAATTCGTTCTTTTGCTCTTGCTCTGATCTTTGCAGGATTTATTGTCATGTACGGGGGAATCTTCTTTAGAGAAAATGTTGTCTTAATGACAATCTTTATGATTCTTGGTCTCATTTTTATTTTAGCAAGTACCGTGGTATATTTCTGGATCGGCATGCTTTCAACTCGAACCATCCAGGTGGTCTGTCCTTCTTGCCAAAAGCCAACTAAAATGTTAGGCCGTGTGGATGTGTGTATGTACTGTAAAGAACCATTAACTCTTGATCCAGAGCTTGAAGGAAAAGAGTTTGATGAGAAATACAATAGTAAAAAATATCAAAAAGTAGAAAAAAGCTGACAGGATGACCTGATCAGCTTTTTTTAGTGTGCTGCTTTCTTTTGACATTCTTGACACGAGCCGTAAATTTCCATTCTATGATGACTAACTTTAAAGCCAGTTACATGTGCAGCCAACGCTTCCACTTCATCTAAACCTGGGTAATGGAAGTCCACAATTTTACCACACTCTTCACAAATCACATGATAGTGTTGTGTCGTGATAAAATCAAAACGGCTCGATGAATCTCCGTAAGGTAATTCCTTTACTAAACCAACTTCACGGAATACACGAAGATTGTTGTACACAGTAGCGACACTCATGTTAGGGAACTTTCCTTCAAGTGCTTTATAAATATCATCTGCAGTCGGGTGACTCATTGAATGAATTAGATACTCTAATATCGCATGACGTTGCGGAGTGATTCGAACTCCGGATCCTTTCAACGTATCAAGCGCTTCTTTCAAATGATTGTCTGACACCGCCATGCACCTCTTTTCTAGTAAACATTATTACTTTATAATCCTTATAATTAGTGTATCTTGCTTACACTACTTTTGTCAACATATCTACCATTACTATATGACTAATCCCATTAAAATACGCTTATTTTACTGATTATTTCATTGATGGAGTGTAGGTTCACCATGGCCAAGATTATGGTTAACATAACGCGCGGCAACAAATAGAAAATCTGATAAGCGGTTTAAGTAAGAATTCACCAATGGATTTACATCTTCCCCAATAGCTAAAGCGTTTCTTTCAGCTCTTCTCACTATTGTTCTTGCAACATGAAGGGCTGCTCCCGCTTGACTACCACCAGGTAAAACAAAGTTTGTAAGCGGAGGATTCTCAGCATCCCATTTATCAATTGTTTCTTCCAATAAGGTAATGTCCTCTTCGGATACCTTCCACTTTACTTCCTTCCCTGCAGGTGTCGCTAACTCTGCACCGACGTGAAACAAGGTCGTTTGGACTTTTTTAAAAACCTGCTCAAGCTCTTCTTTGCCTTCGAATTGAAGTTCATGAAGGTGACTTAAGGCTAATCCAATCATGGAATTTGCCTCATCACATGTTCCATACGCTTCAACACGTAAATCTGTTTTTGAAACCCGCTGCCCATATACCAATGAGGTTGTCCCTTTATCCCCTGTTTTTGTATAGATTTTCATCTTAATACCCCCGGTTCAAGTCAATTTTATTGATAAATTCACTGCCACCTTGCTTAAATATATGAAGGTTTTTTTCAAAAATTTCAAAGGATCTTGGTTGATAAAACTTAGACTTACTTGAAATATGCGGGGTAACGGTCACATTTTCAAGTGTCCAAAATGGATGATCACTTGGAAGTGGTTCCTGTTCAAATACATCTAAGACTGCATGTGCAATCTTATTGGACTGTATCGCTCGTAGTATAACCTCATCTTTGACTAAATCACCGCGTCCAATATTAATGAAAACGGATTCCTTTTTCATTCGGTCAAAATGGGTATCGTTCAGAATATATTTTGTTTCGTTCGTGCTTGGCAGAACCGACACTAGATAGTCGGCTTTCTCGCAAATATAATTAAGCTTATCGAATTGGACCATTTCATCTATGTATTCATGCTTGTTTCCACTACGATTTACTCCGATCGTTTTCATGTTAAAAGCTTTCGCTAATCGTGCAATTTCGCCGCCGATGGCACCAACACCTAGGATTCCAATTGTTTTCCCATGAAGCTCGCCAACTGGAAAATGAGTAAGTCGATCCCAGCTTTTACTCTTTTGTTGCTCAACAATGATCATATTCTTCTTTGTGACATGTAGCATCATCGAAAGCGTGTATTCAGCCATCGGAATTTTGTGAATGCCTCTTACGTTTGTAACGAGGATTCCTTTTTCCTTAATCGCTTGAAAAGGCATAAGCTCAAGTCCCGCTGAAATCACCATGATCCATTTTAAGTTATTGGCCATTTCAATATGCTCTGGGGTTAAGTCTTCCCCATATGTAAGTAAGATGTCTGCGTTATGTAGTTCAGGTAAGGCTTTTTCAATATCCTCACAATAGATAAATTCTTCATCCGGAAACGCCTTATTCATGTTTTCAGTAACTTCCTCGATTGGAATAAATGTTGATAAAATTCGCATAATTACGCCTCCTTCCTTACTATAGTATCAAGTTTGGTGAAAAGGTGGAAGCAAAAAAAGGTGCGAGATTTCTCTCGCACGAAAATACGCTAACATCTGAGGAGGTATGCCCTACACTTATAAGATACGTACATTATATGGAAAGTGTATGGACGTTTGACACTACCTTTAAAAAATAGGCGTTAATCGGTCCACTTGAAGTATTTTAATCCAATAACTGTGGATACAACTAAAATCCCTAATAAGATTCCGATATCAAGAAATGCATCTGTTGTGAAAAGTGTTCCATTCCAGCCATCCCTTAAAACATTCACGACATATGTGAGTGGTACGATGGTAGCAATTTTTTGAAGAACCTCTGGATACGTTTCTACCGGGATGGTTGCACCGGATAAAAACATCATCGGATACATCGCAATCATGGCGACTCCTAATGCTGTTTGCATCCGCTTTGTCACACTTGAAACGATAAAGCCGATTGAGAAAAATGTGATGGAACTAAATGTTAAGGCTACAAAAAATTCAAGAGGATGTACGGTTAACTCTGATCCAAATCCAAACTTTGCGATTAATAAGATTTCAATTGCGCCAACATAGATGGCAATAAATCCTTTTAAAATTGTTGCCGTAAAAATGGCATTTTGGTTAATGGGTGTTCCTTTTAAACGTTTGTAAACTCCTTTTTCACGGTCAATTACGATTTGAAGCCCCATTGAGAAGAAGGCTGTTGTGAAAATAATGATGGCAATCATGCTTGGAATATAAGCTTGAAAGTAGTTAAGTCCTTCGTAAGTGTTTGATTCAAACATGAGTCCAAATACGATAAAGCTGACAGCTGGCACGATAAAGGTAAACAGTAAAGCTAATGTCTCGCGAAAAAATAACCTTAATTCCATTTGTGTATGAGTAAGAATTGGTTGCATGTGTTTTTCCTCCCTATTATGAAACAGCATATTTTAAATAAACATCTTCCATCGTTCCTGCACCTTGCAAGTAAAAATCGATTAAATTCTGTGGTTGGTCACAGGCTACTAATTTTCCTTTTTTAATCATCGCAATTCGGTCACAGTGCCTTTGTGCTTCATCCATATAATGTGTGGATAAAAGGATCGTTTTTCCTTCATCACGATAGCGATTGATGCATGACCAGAGGTCGTGTCTTGCTTGTGGGTCTAAGCCGGTCGTCGGTTCATCGAGAAAGATGAGCTCTGGGTCGTTTACGAGTGCTAATGCTAAGGATGTGCGTTGCTGCCAACCACCTGATAGATTCTTAACATATTTGTTTAGATAAGGTTTAAGCCCGAGTGTTTCAATGATTTCCTGTAAGTCTCGCTTTTTATCGTAATAAGAGCTGAATAGTTTCAAAGCTTCCTTGACTTTGATTCGGTCATACAGGGCTGTTTGTTGAAGCTGGATTCCAATTTTTTGCTTAATTTCATTTGAGGCTTCTTCGACGTTCATGCCAAGGACTTTTACTGTTCCTGAATCTGGTTTGCGAATGCCCATCATAATTTCGAGGGTAGTTGATTTCCCGGCACCATTTGCACCGATGATTCCAAGTACCTCTCCTTTTTTAACTTGTAGTGTAATCCCGTCCACTGCTTTAACGTCTCCATAGCTTTTTGATATATTGGTAAGTTCAATCACATTCATGCTAAGGTCCTCCTTCTACTTTCACTTTGCTTTGTTATCCTTATCATAGACAGCGAACCTTAACTCAACCTTAAGTGAGTCTTATATCATTATTAAGATTAATGAAAAAAGCAAAAAGCTTGGATTATACATACAATCCAAGCTTTTTACGATATCTATGAAATTGTGAAAAAACACATCATATTCCGATTTCTAACATTTTCTCTGTAACTTCCTCAACTCTACGATCCATATCCGTCCCGTCAAACTTCGGAAGCTTCAACTCAGTCACAATACTTCCGTCTCTCATAAACAGAATACGTTCAGACCGTGCTGCAACCTTCACATCATGAGTGACAAGCGTAACCGCGGTGCCGTCTGCATTTATTTCGGAAAATAAGTCCATAATCTCCTGCGCAGATTTTGAGTTAAGCGCTCCAGTTGGCTCATCACCAAAGATAATGTCCGGACCATTCATAAGTGCACGACATATTCCTGCACGCTGAAGCTGTCCTCCCGAAACTTGGGTAATGTCCCGCTTTTCAAGCCCTGCAATTCCCACTCTCTTCATTAGTGAGCTAGCTTTCTCTGAAATCTTTGCAGCGTTTTTTCGATTATCACGCATAGATGGCAGAATGATATTGTCAATAATGTTTAAGTTTTTCAGCATCGTCGGCTGTTGAAAAACGAATCCCATTTTATTCCGACGTATATCCGAAAGCTCGTTCTCCGAGCACGCCGATAAATCCTTACCGTCAAAAAGGACCTTACCACCATTCACACGATCTGTTCCACTTAGTGCAAACAATAGCGTTGATTTTCCAGAACCTGAGGGTCCCATAATCGTAACAAACTCACCCTTGTTTATTTCAACAGATACCCCATCAAGAACATTACGCTGTTCATTTCCTTCACCGAACATTTTTACTATATGATCACCGATCAGAATCTTCTTCATTTGCCTACTCCTCCTATTCCTTAATATGTTCGGAAATTTTTATTTGTCCTGCATTCGATGTGCCGAACATTGTTGCAAAAAGAACCATGACTGCCATCATCAGCGGACTAAGCAGATAGGCTTGAATCGGATTAACCATAAAATCAAAAGACGATGCTCCAAACGAAGAGATAAGCAGGCCCGCAAAGACCTCTCCGAGTGTGTTCGCAAGAAGCGTTCCGAGTACAATTCCGACAATCAGTACAAAAAACGATCGTGAATAATACTGTACCTTAATATCCGAATTGCTAAAACCGAGGGCCTTCAATACGGCAATGGAATACCTGTCCTTTGCAATCAGCATCTTCATGAACAACAGTGTAACCAGTATCGTGATCACCAGCGCAACTGCAATCGCCGAGTATGCAGCCATTTCGACCGCACTGATTGTCGATCCTAGAGTTTGAGTAACAAATTCATCGATGTCTGAAGTCTTCGCAAAATCGAACTCGTCCGAGTATGCCGAAACCTTGCTGTCTACAAGTGAAATATCTGAGAGTTTGACGCAGATGATGGTCCACATGATGTTTGCTGAACTGTCGGAGAATACTGCCTTTGCAGTTTTACCACCATTGGTAACGTCCGAATATATGCCAGTTACCGTAAGTGCTTTTTCATTTCCCTCACTCAAGAGCGTAATGATATCCCCGACTTTTTTCCCCATCTCTTCAGCATTTATAGATGAAACGGCGATTTCATTATCACGGACAGGTTCTCTACCTTCAGCATACTCGATAGGAAATACCGAATGGTCACCGAGCTCAACTTTTATATTTTCCTCTGTTCCGTTATTTGTTTTTACTTTGAAAGTCTTGGTTGTCATAACAGCATACTTTGAAACGGAATTGTCGTGCTCTACCATATTTACGATTTCGTCCGTTTTATCAGAATTATTGGTCTGAATGCGGAGATCATAGCCTCCAATTCCCATATATTGAATGAAGCCTTTTGATGATATCGTGTTGTACAGGTTCTGCGGAACAATAATGATAAATGACGCAATTACAAGAACTATCAACATTGTTGTGTAAAGTCCCTTTCGCGCGAGAACATCCTTAATTCCAAGGAATATATTCGTGTTGAACCATCTGTTTTGATATAAAGAAAAACGCTTTGCGCTAGCTTTCTTTTCCTGAGAAGTCCCAAAGCGGATGGCCTGTGCAGCGGATATTTTTCGGAATTTCTTCAATACAAAGTTTACATAAGCCACAATTGCTAGAAATACAATCAGAATGCCAATGATTCCTAGAACTATTGCATAAGAAGTATTTTCACTTTCCCCCATATACAGCCGAATATTTTCAAGAAGTTTGCCTTTTAATAAAAGTGAGAGAATAAACCCAAGAATACTACCAACCGCAGCTATGCTTACGTATTTTGCCATATAAATTTTCTTTATGTCAGATAGGCGAAGCCCTATTGCTTTCATCACTCCAATTTCACGGTAGTCATCTTCGATTTTTGCAAGTAGCGTAAAGCGTATGCTCATAAATGCGATGGCAACAACTAGTGCGCTTATCAGAAGGATTACAGCAATCATCATCCCATCAGAAATGGCGTTCATCATTTTAAATAGAGTATAAGTCACGGTTGGTCCATTCGCTTCAATTCCTGCAGATGCATATTCCGACTCAAATTCTCCTATTTTCGAGAAATCCTTTAATCTAAATTCAATCAGATACTCGATATTTCCAAGATCCTTTAGCTCTGCGTAATCCTGGTTGCTTACGAGAAATCGCTTGGATGCAGAGAGCGAGGAATTCATGGTCGAATCACGGAGAAATCCCGCTACGGTAAATTCCTTCCCGCTTATTACTGCCGTATCACCGATCTTTGTAGTGTTGTCCCTCATATAGGCAACTGGAACATAAATCTCTCCATCTGACACATTGATGATGTTCCCGTTAAGATCAAGAAGATAATCGAATTTTTCATTTTGGATGCTTAAGCCGTTATCCTGAACACTATTCGCAAGCGAGTTGTCTCCTAAAATGATCTGTGAACCATCCATACCTAGGAACTCCACAATCTGGTGTTCTTCGACAATATCATTTTCTTCTGCAAAAGAATGAAGTCGATTTCTATCTATTTCACCCGCATGCATTTGCATAAAATGTGGCGCTTCGGCTTTTGTCATTAGCGCATCTAGCGCACCTGTTAAATTAACGATGAGTATCGCCGCGAGTGAAACAAGCATGGATGCTGCAGCGACAAAAATCATAGTGGTAAATGTTATGACTTTGCTCTTTACTATGTCATTTCGAATTAGTCTAAAATACATATGTCACCTCTGTTTTAGCTTCTTGAGCAAAATTTATTTACTTTTCACGCTACCAAACATTTGCATAACGCTCATAAGGCTTCCACGTTTAGCACCGAGTAGCCTTTCTCCGTTGAATATTAACGCTTGTATCCGTGAGGCACGTTCCTCATTGGTCATCTCTACTAAATCATCATCCAAAACGATATTTGCATACGTAACAAGCATTTCCATACATTCATACGGATAAGGCGTGTTAAACAGTCCGGTTTCAATGCCCTCTTGGATGATACCTGTCAGGATGGGCGTTACTCCGTTGATGATGACTTTTTGTATTTTCTGATGCATAAGTGCGTTCTGTGGCTTGTGAATGTGATCCATCATTTCCTGATTGCTTCCACCACTTATATTCATTGATAAAACAACGCGTATCATACGCTCAATGACAGGAATACTCTTGTCTGCTGCTACTTCCTGTGCTGTGCTTATAAGTCGATTACTAAACCTGTCAATTAAAGCATCCATCACATCTTCCTTTGATTTGAAATGATAATAGAGTGTTCCCCGTGCAATTCCGACCTTTTTGAGAATATCGTTCGTACTCGTTCCATCAAACCCCTTTTGACTGAACAGCTCGTCAGCAGCATCCAGTATTTCGTTTCTACGTTCATCTGCTTCTTTTCTCAAGTTTAGTCCTCCTTTATAGACCGACTGTCTGTCTATTAAATGATAGCAATCTACTTTTAAGGATCTACCTGTTATGCGTTAAGGTTTTGTAAAGATTTGGGTATTTTTCCAAAATAAAAACAGACCAAATCTGTTGGTCTGTTCACGACAATTGAGCTATTTACTCAATGGGGAGTTCGATTATAAAATTTGTTTTACCTATCTTTGGTGAGGTGTCAACTTGAATGGTTCCGTCATGGAGTTCGATAATTTTTTTAGTGATGGCGAGGCCAAGGCCAGAGCCCCCATCATTCTTTCTGCTTTTATCCCCTCTTACAAATGGCTCAAATAAGATTTGGGCAATTTCATCACGGATGCCGACGCCTTTGTCACCGACTTCAATGAAGATACTAGTTTCTGTTCGATTTAATCGAAGGTAAATCTCAGTCCTCTCTGGATTGTATTTATTCGTATTTTGAAGGAGATTCGATATGGCTCTGTTGAGTAGTTTCGGGTCGAAACGAACCATTATTTTTTCATCAGGAATATCGATATCTAGCTCCATTTTCTTTTCTTCAAATAAATCAAAGTGCTCCACAATGACCCCACGGTAAAATTCACAAATGTCTTTAAGGTCTTTCTGAATGGGAACATCTGGGCTATCTAATTTAGAAAACATAAAGAGCTCATCAATTAAGGATGTGACCCGAATCGATTTGTCGTAAATGTATTTTAAGTACCTTTCCGTTTGGGCTTCATCAGATACTACACCTTCAAATAGCGCTCTGGAATATCCTTGAATCGTCGTAATTGGCGTTTTTAGATCATGAGAAATATCGGCAAGCATTTGCTTTTTGCTTTCTTCTAATCTCGTCATTTCACGATTTTTCTGCTCTAATTCTTCTGCCGTCCGTCTTAAGTTTTCACTCATTTCCTTGTATTTAATTGATCCCTTTATCATAAAAGGGAGAATGCTTCCACCAAATAGGGGTGGACCTAAATTTAGAATCGCGTAATACTCTCCGGAAAGGACAACCTGGTAGATAAGGATTATACCAAAAAACGTGAACAGGCCACATAAGACATACATCCATTGCATGGGTAGTCGCACGATCTGATACACAGGAATGAAAATCATGTAAATGTACAATGGATCATACATAAACCCAAATACTAGAATAATTGAAAGTTGGACAAGAACAAACGCAAGTATGTGCTGTGAGCTCCAGTACGCATGCCTGTATGCGACAACAAACGCCACCATTAATAACAAGCCAATTAGTAATTTCCCTTGTGATTCTTGAAATAGAAAGAAGAGTGGAAAGATCAAGTTGGCAATATATAAAAATGGTATGATCCCTTCTTTTTCAGGAAAAATCCGATTTAATAGTTTTTTCATGTATCTCTTCCTTATAGGAGTCTATTTTGGGTTGTCAAATTTATAGCCTAATCCTCTAATCGTTTTTATGTAGTTCGGTTGTTTCGGATTTTCCTCAAGCTTTTCTCGTAGCTTTGAGATATGGACATTGATTGTGTTGTCCTCCTCGCCACCCAAGTAATAATCATCCCATGCTCGCTCAAAGATTTGTTGTTTCGTATAAACCCTTCCAGGAGAACTCATTAATAATTCAAGGATGCGATATTCGATTTTGGTGAGCGTTATTGTGGTGTCTCCTTTAATAGCCGAAAACGAGCTTTCATCTAAAATGATATCACCTACTTTTAACTGAAGGCTTTCACTTGTGGGTGCAGCCTCCTGCTTGTAGCTATAACTTCTTCTAAGCTGAGCCTGGACCCGTGCAATCACTTCGAGTGGATTAAATGGCTTTGGAATGAAATCATCTGCTCCAAGTCCAAGTCCTAAAATTTTATCGTTATCGTCATTCTTTGCAGAAATAATGATGATGGGGATATGCAGGTCTTGTCTCACTTTTTTAATAAGTTGGTAGCCGTTAATGTATGGCATCATTAGGTCAACAAGCATGAGATCGATATTTTCAGTTTGAATGATTTGTAGCGCTTCTCGGCCGTCAAAAGCTTCTAGGATTCTATAATTCTCCTTTTCCAAATAGAGACTAAGCAGCTCTACAATCTCCGGCTGGTCATCCACGATTAAAATGGTACGAATCATCAGAGTACCCCCTTCTTCCATACAATTTCCATTTTTATTTTCAGTATAGCAAAAATTAATTGAATCTTGGTGAATTTTTTTGTGGGTTCGTTCATTTGTGACGCAATTAGCATGCTTATTACTTTGGCTGGTGCCGGAAGTACTCGCTTGCAGTACATGTTTTTCGGTTTTTCCACCTAGCATGTACCGTGTAACCCTTCTTGCGGGACATGTCTTTTGGGTTTTCCCCCTTGCATGTACCGTGTAACCCTTCTTGCGGGACATGCTTTTCGGTTATTCCACCTTTGCATGTACCGTGTAACCCTTCTTGCGGGACATGTCTTTCGGGTTTTCCCCCTTGCATGTACCGTGTAACCCTTCTTGCGGGACATGTTTTTCGGGTTTTCCCCCTTAGCATGTACCGTGTAACCCTTCTTGCGGGACATGCTTTTCAGATTTTCACCCTTTTATGTACCGTGAAACCATTCTTGCGATACATGATTTTCGGTTATTCCACCTTAGCATGTAACGCTAGATCCTTTTATCTCATGACATTTGGAATTTATTTGAAGAAACCATTTGATAAAAACACTTTATGCTATGACTTTTGGAGATTATTGTAAAATGCCACAGCATAACCGATTTATATCGCATTACCTTTGGAAATTACTTCAAAACCCCATGTCAAAACCTCACTATCCACCTCAAACACTAAAACACCACACCATATCCCCACCCAAACAAAAAAGCCGCCCAGATAATCAGTTTCCACTGACTTTCTGGACAGCTTTTGTCATGCTAGCTTATTTTAATTCAGCTAAGATTTCTTCGATTTTGGCAAGCTCAGATTGTAAGCCGCCACCGCTTAAGTACCATAGGACACCATCTAAATACACGATCTTTTTGTTTTGATATGCTTGTGTTTTTTGGATGATTTTATTTTCCATATCTTTATCGATATTTGATTGGCCGCCTACTGCTGCTGTACGGTCGATAACAAACAATACTTCTGGATCAAATTCAAGAATGGCTTCAAAACCGAAGTTAGATCCGTGAGAAGATGATGCGATATCATTTGTAACTGGCTTAAAGCCGTAAATATCATAAATATAACCAAAGCGAGAGTTTTGAGCGAAACCAGATAATTTCCCTTCATTGTACATCGTCACTAATGAAGTTTCATAGTTGGCAGATAAGGCTTTCACTTCTTCTAAAGCTGCATCAATTTTTGCAATTTGCTCTTTTGCTTCAGCTTCTTTATCAAACATCTTGGCAGCAACATTTACAGAAGCCAAGAATGTGTTCCAGTAGTCATCCTGAGAAGTTCCCACGAACACAACAGGAGCGATTTCATTCAACTCTTCGTAATAAGGTGCTTGTCGACTAGAAATGAAAATGACATCTGGGCCAATTTCGGCAATATCTTCAAGTAACGGTTCTTTTAACGTTCCTACATTTACATAATCATCGCTAGCATATTCTTCAAGACTAGCTGGTAAACTAGAATCTTGTGGAACCCCAACTACACCTTCAACGCCAAGCGCATCTAATGTATCTAAGAATCCATAATCAAAAACAACCATTTTTTCTGGCAAAGCATCAAATGTTACATCTTCAAAGTTGACAGTCCCTGCTTCTTCACTTTCAGCTGATGTGGTTGTTGGAGAAACTGTCATTGGATATTGACCTGGTGCTTTATTTGGTGTTTGTTCTCCTGCCACATTATCCTTTGTTTTTTCCTTTGTCGCCTCATCGTCATTCCCACATGCCGTAAGCGCTAACGACAGTGCTAAAACTGCACTTGCTACTTTCCATTTTTTCATGTATATACCTCTCCTTTTTATCCATTATGTATTTTAATCAGAAATGAGAATCATTATCATTGATAACAATTCTCATTATAAAAGCATATCGAACTTCCGTCAATACAAAATGAACAAATTCTTCAAAACTTTTATTCAGCACAAGAGCAAAGATTAAGAACACCACTTCCTCACCCTAAAAAAAGACCTAGAGACTTGATTCCCTAGATCTTATGCATGTGAATTGAAGTAAACGCAAATACGACAGCCATTTTGTTCTTGGATTGGAATATCCATGTCGTAGATTTCGCGTAAAGCATCTGAATTAATAATTTCATGGGTTGGCCCATTTTTAACCAACTTGCCGTTTTTCAATGCGACAATTCGATCTGAATACACAGATGCAAAATTAATATCATGTAAGACTATCACAACGGTTTTTCCAAGCTCATCCACGAGCTTACGCAAAATCTTCATAATTTGGACAGAGTGCTTCATGTCCAGGTTATTCAATGGCTCATCAAGCAACACATAGTCCGTGTCCTGTGCAATAACCATCGCGATAAATGCACGCTGTCTTTGTCCACCTGATAATTCATCCAAAAATGTATCTTGAATATCGAGTAAATTCATATATTCAAGAGCTTGGTTAATGAATTTTTCATCTTCATCAGTAAGGCGACCTTTTGAATAAGGATAACGCCCAAATGCAACAAGCTCACGAATCGTTAAACGTACATTTAAGTAGTTGGATTGCTTTAGAATTGAAACACGTTTTGCGAACTCAGATGACTTCCACTTTTTCACATTGTTTTTATCAAGTAAAACTTCACCCGTATCAGCATCTAATAATCGACTTACCATAGATAGAAGCGTGGATTTACCTGCACCGTTCGGACCAATGAACGATGTAATTGTACCCGGCTCAATGGTCACAGAGACATCTTCGACTACAGGCTTTTTTCCAAAATACTTCGATAATCCTTTGATTTCAATCATTGTGCTGACCTACTTTCTTTTAATAGTAAGAAAATGAAGTAAATACCACCAATAAAGTTAATGATGACACTTAATGTGGTACGTAATTCAAAAATATGTTCAACAAGGAACTGCCCACCCACAAGGGCGATGATACTCATTAAGCTTGCCCCTAAAATTAATACGGAGTGTTTATACGTCGTTAAAAATTGATAGGCTAGATTCGCTACAATTAAACCGAAAAATGTAATCGGACCAACTAGTGCAGTTGAGGTTGCAATTAATACCGATGACAGAATTAAAACGTTCATTACCATGCGGTCATAATTGACACCAAGGTTCATCGCATTTTCACGGCCAAGTGACATAACATCTAACTTATCCATAATAAGATAACCGTAAATAAAGGCAAGAAGTAAAATACCAATTGCAATATATAAAAGCTCCGCCTTTACATTTGTAAAGGTTGCGAATAAGCGACTTTGTAGACTTAAATATTCAACTGGGTCAATCATTACCTGTAAAAACGTAACGAGACTTCCTAATAGTGTTCCAATAATCATCCCAATTAATAGAAGTAAATAGATCGGATGCTTATCAGACCGGAATAAGAATCGGTACAGGATGAGTGCAAATAATACCATCGCGGTAATGGCTGCGCCAAAGTTTAAATACTTATTTAACACCCAAATCGACATTGAACCAGCAAAGAAATAGATTAAGGTTTGGACGACTTCATACATCGAGTCAAGCCCCATCATGGATGGAGTCAGAATTCGGTTTTGCGTAATCGTTTGGAATACAACCGTTGAATATGAAATTGCGATTCCGGTTACAATCATTGCCGTAACCCGAGTCATCCGTTTAGGGAAGGCATAATCAAATCCACCTTTTAAATCATAAAATCCATATAGCAAAACACAAATAATGGCAAGAACGGCTAAGAGAATCAATTTTTTACTATTTCGCATATGCTCTCCCCCTAAACAACATGATTAAGAAGATCGCACTGCCGATTACTGCAACCGTTACATTGACAGGAATCTCGTATGGATGGACAATGACTCTACCTAAAATATCGCAGATTAATAGAAATACAACCCCTAGTGCTGCTGTATGAGGAATCGTCTTCCGCAAATTATCTCCTAAATAAAGCGATACGATGTTCGGTACAATTAATCCTAAAAATGGAATGACTCCAACCGTTAATACAACAGTTGTCGAAATAATAGCTACGAGGACAAGACCAATATTTAAAACAACTTTATAGCTTAATCCAAGGTTTTTCGCAAAATCCTCGCCCATACCAGCAACTGTAAATTTATTCGCGAAAATATACGCCAGAATAACAGCTGGTATAGCAACATATAAAAGCTCATAACGACCTGCGATTACCAATGTGAAGCTTCCCATTAACCAGGATGAAATGTTTTGAATTAGGTCTGCTTCATATGCAAAAAATGTTGCAATGGATGATAAAATATTTCCGTACATAATCCCGATGAGCGGAACGAAAATGGCATCCTTGAATTTAATTTTATCTAATATTTGCATGAACAATAGTGTACCAACTAAAGCAAATATAAAGCTAAAAATAATTTGTTGTGTATAGGACACATTTGTAAAGAACAGCATTGAAAGTAAGATTCCAAGCTTTGCTGCATCTAATGTACCCGCAGTTGTTGGGGATACGAATTTATTTCTACTTAAGCTCTGCATAATTAATCCTGCAATACTCATCCCTGCTCCCGCTAAAATGATCGCCATTAAACGAGGAACTCGACTAATCAGGAAAATTTGTGTTTCATCTGATTCCCAATTGAGTAAATCCATCGGTGTGATATTAATAGCTCCAATAAATAACGAAATGAAGGAGAGAACAATGGCAGCGATTATTAACATCCATAGTCTCATTTAAAAATCCTCATAACATGTATTTTCTTAGTGTGATAAAGTGAAACTTCAATCAGTGGGGGTTTTCTTCATCCCACACTGATTGTTAGTTGAACCAATCGGGCTTTTACGGGCAGTTATCTCAACCTATACTTCTCAATCTTGCTAAGTTTCAGGGGGATTACTGCCCGTTAATGCGGGGCAAATGAAAACGATTATCATTACTAATAACTTCATTATAAGTAATGAATATTGTAAAATCAACCTTCAAATAGGAAAACGAGTGGCTCGGATTACGCAACCCGTTCCATTACGAAACGCTGTCCCCACTTACTTTGTAGGGATATCCCGGTGAGGTTTCGGGAGTATTTTCACAAAAACTTCATAAATTATGATAGATTTTCCTTTATGTACGTGAGAGCTTCCTCAACATGACCTTTAACGGAAACTTTACGCCACTCTTTGACGAGATTTCCTTCTTTATCAATGATGAAGGTAGAGCGTTCAATACCCATGTATTCCTTGCCGAAGTTTTTCTTCAGCTTCCAGACTCCATATTTTTCTGCTACTTCGTGCTCTTCATCTACTAGTAATAAGAATGGAAGATCGTATTTGTCGATGAATTTTTTATGGCGTTCTAGTGGATCTGTGCTAACACCAAGTATTACAGTGTCAAGCCCGGCAAAGCTTTCGTGTGCGTCTCTGAAATCACAAGCCTCTGTCGTACATCCTGGTGTCATATCTTTTGGATAAAAATAAAGGACAACATTCTTCCCTTTAAAATCTGCTAATGAAACTGTTTCTCCGTTGCTTGCTGTTGCAGTAAATTCAGGTGCTTTTTTTCCAATTTCAATTGTCATCGTTTTTACCTCCTGTTTTTTTCCTTTTAAGAATAGGTTACATAATTTCGAATCGATATACAAATAACTGGATTTGTTCCTATTCGATTTAGTGCTAAAATAGAAACGTTGAGTTCAAAGCTAGGAGGATTAAAATAGATGAATCATTCAAAATCAGAAGAACTATACAGTGAAGCACTCGAGCATATCGTTGGAGGTGTAAATAGTCCATCCCGTTCGTATAAAGCGGTTGGCGGTGGTGCACCAGTGGCAATGGAACGTGCAAAAGGTGCTTATTTTTGGGATGTTGACGGAAATAAATACATAGATTATCTAGCTGCATACGGTCCAATCATTACCGGCCATGCTCACCCACATATTACAGAGGCGATTACAAAAGCGGCTGAAACTGGTGTTTTATACGGAACTCCAACACCACATGAAGTAAAGTTTGCAAAAATGCTGAAGGAAGCTATGCCAGGAATGGACAAAGTGCGCTTTGTCAACTCTGGAACAGAAGCGGTTATGACGACAATTCGTGTCGCTCGCGCTTATACAAATAGAACAAAGATTATAAAATTTGCTGGCTGTTATCATGGGCATTCCGATCTTGTACTAGTTGCTGCAGGCTCAGGTCCTTCAACTCTTGGAACTCCAGATTCTGCTGGTGTTCCTAAGAGCATTGCCCAAGAGGTCATCACCGTTCCATTCAATGACATCGAGCCGTTTAAAGAAGCCCTTGCAAAATGGGGCTCCGAAATCGCGGGTGTTCTTGTTGAACCAATCGTTGGGAACTTCGGCATCGTGGAACCGAACGAAGGCTTTTTAGAACAAGTACTTGAGCTTTCCCATGAGGCTGGCGCACTCGTCATTTTTGATGAAGTCATCACAGCTTTCCGCTTTATGTATGGTGGCGCACAAAATCTATTAGGTATCACCCCTGACTTAACTGCCCTTGGAAAAATCATCGGCGGCGGACTACCAATCGGCGCATACGGCGGTAAAAAGGAAATTATGGAACAGGTTGCCCCACTAGGCCCTGCATACCAAGCTGGAACGATGGCCGGAAACCCAGCATCCATGCTTTCCGGAATTGCTTGCCTAGAAGTCCTTCAAGAAGAAGGCTTGTACGAAAAATTAGATCAACTAGGTGCGATGCTTGAAAAAGGAATTCTTAAGCATGCTGCTACCTACAATGTGCCGATTACGATTAACCGATTAAAAGGTGCATTGACTGTTTTCTTTACGGAGGAAAAAGTAGAGAACTATGAGCAAGCTGAGAATACAGACGGAGAAATGTTTGGCCGCTTCTTCAAATTAATGCTGAGCCAAGGCATTAATCTTGCTCCATCCAAATATGAAGCATGGTTCCTCACCATCGCTCATACGGAAGAAGATATTGTGGAGACGTTACAAGCTGTGGAATATGCTTTTAAGAATCTATAAATTGAGTTGAAGAACCTGCCGGGTGGCTAACGGGTTCGGTTTTGAAGTAGAAAATGTAAAATAGAAGCATTAATAACGTGTGTTTTAGCGAACATTTTACAGAGATTCTGGTAACAGATTTAGCAAAAAAAGACATCGATTTATCGATGTCTTTTAATGATTTTATTTAGCGTATCCAACTACTTTTCCAATGAATTTTTCTTCTTTTAGTATCATCATTTTGCCTCGAAACCAATCATCTCCGATTAAATAGTATTCATCATCTGAGAGTTTTACTTCTCTCATACTCCTTTCGAAAATTTCCATCATACCTTTTTTATCGTAATCTTTATCCATCATTTCCAAATAACCTTTTTCATCCAAACCAAGTCTATGTGCTTTACCGTAAAATGTATCTAACTTTTGACCGTTAATATAAATCTGTCCTTTAGTTATTTTTATTTTTTCACCAGGCAAAGCAACCACTCTGGATATGTCTTTTTCTCCACCCTCATTATCGAAAAAAACAACATCTCCTCTCGAAATATCAGCCACACTGATGTTTGTCTCAATCGTTAGAGTTTTATCAAAATAATCGTGATTACCTCTGTCCATATTATCGGACATATGGTGATGTGTTATCATTTCGGAACCAAGGTTTTCAATAACCGTAACATCTGGGGTTGTATTTTCATCTGTAAGTGTCTCTGATGATCCATTAATGGAACAACCTAAAATAATTAAGACTGTAAATACCATTAAAATGAATACAAGAATTTTTTTCACCTCGTCACTCCCTTTTAGAATATCCACCATCTTTTTTTACAAATTATACCATAGACAAGTATTATTTACTTGGCTAATTGATACCTAATTAGCAGACGTTTTATTATCAGATCCAGACTGCTGAGAGACAGCAGGCTCACGTTATTTGCTATGCTAATTTATCTGTTAAAGTGGATAAAATATAAAGTAAAATCCCATTAAATCAATGAAAAAAGGTAAACTAATTAGCTTACCTTTTTGTATTCTCAAATCTGAACCCGTTACCGGGTGGCAGGTTCTTTTTATTTTTGGGGTGTTGATTGGGAATTGCGCTTTATTTTTGATATTTGCGCGTTATTCTGCGAATTTGCGCGTTATTTATGATATTTGCACTTTCCATGGGAAATATGCGTCTTTCTCTCAATTTTTGCGTCTCAGTCAGCTGATTTGCTTCCTCATTTAAAAATCTGCTTCTTTATCTATCCTTTCAACTAGGACATGTTTCCCTTGCTATACGCATAAAATCATTGTATGATACTGTATTGGTTTAGATTATGCAGAAAAAGCTAAGTATAAGATGATGTTTAAAAAGTCCGGTAAAAAATGACACACTGAAAGAGGAACTTCGACTAAATGCCGACACGTCCTGTGTCGAACGTCGAAGTCACCACATCCTGTTGGAAGCTCGTTGGCTTGCTTTTCCGCTCCTCACGTATAAATATCATACGTTCCGGTGCTCAAAGCTTCGCCGCCTCGAACTTTCGACGCACAGGATGTGCTAGTGTCGACAATGCCACAGGACGTGGCGTTATTGTCGACGTGGTCCTTTTTATCCTCCTTTTTAAACAGAAATTTTAAGAAAACAGCTTTTTTATAGAAAGGATTCGAAAAAATGAAATTTGGTGCCCGCATGCTAAAAACGGGAATTGCCATCACACTTGCATTAATGTTAGCGAAACTTTTGGATTTGCCTTCGCCCGTATTTGCAGGGATTGCGGCTGTTTTTGCGATTCAGCCTTCGATTTACCGCTCTTATTTGACGGTGATTGAACAGGTTCAAGCAAATGTTATTGGTGCGATCTTTGCCATTTTATTTGGATTGTATTTTGGCAATAATGCATTTATCATTGGACTTACCGTCGTTCTTGTTATTGCGATTAACCTAAGGTTTAAAATGGAAAAAACAATCTCAGTCGCAATCGTAACGGTCATCGCGATTATGGAAAGTCCGAGCGAACAGTTCGTTCAGTTTGCCAGTTTGAGATTCCTTTCCATTTTACTGGGGATCCTATCGGCATTTGTTGTGAATCTCGTTTTTCTCCCACCTAAATATGAGAAAAAACTATATGACGCAATTGTCGAGCAATGTGAGGAAATTTTCAAATGGGTGCGAGTTAGTACAAGACATGCTTCTGAGTACAATACATTAAAAGATGACATCGATAAAATTAAAGAAAACATTATTCAGATTGATCAGCTATTTCTCCTTTATAAAGAGGAACGGAATTATTTTAAAAAAGTAGAATATGAAAAGTCTAGAAAGCTTGTTTTGTTCCGACAAATGATTACTTGTACAAATCGAGCATTGGATACACTAAAAAAACTGCACAGGCATGAAAATGAACTGCAGGAATTGCCGATTCCGTTTCAGCAATTATTCGTAAAAGAAATCGACGACCTCCTCCATTTTCATGAGCAGATCTTGTTAAAATTTGTGGGTAAGGTAAAGGTTCAAGCTCCTGAAGAATTAATAGAGGATTTTTCATTCGATCGAAAAAAAGTCATTGATACATTGTTCTCCTATCACCGTCCAGGCGATGAAGAACACGAAGAAGCCTGGTACCATTTGATGACACTTGTTTCAGCCATCTTTGAATACTCGGAACAACTCGAGAGATTGGATACGTTGGTAGATAGCTTTCAAAGTTTCCACAACGAAGTGATTGTGGAGGAAGCAAATAAAGAGTAAAAAACAGCTAACACGAGTTAGCTGTTTTTCTATTGCTTCATTTTGGGATCCAGTGCATCCCGCAATCCGTCACCCATTAAATTAAATCCAAGCACGGTCAGCATAATGGCGATTCCAGGAAAAATCATTGTCCACGGAGCCTGTGTTAAGTAATTTTTTGAATCCGCAAGCATCTTCCCCCATTCCGGATTTGGTGGCTGTGCTCCCATTCCAAGAAAGCCAAGTGCTGCAGCTTCAATAATGGCTGTTGCAATGGCCAGGGATGCCTGGACGATAATCGGAGCCATGCTATTTGGCAAGATATGTTGAAATAAAATTCTTCTGTCTTTCATCCCAACGGCCCGGGCCGCAGTAATATATTCTTCTTCCTTAACACTTAACACCCTCGATCGAATCAACCTTCCGAAGTTTGGTACATTAATGATGGCGATGGCAATTAGCGCATTGCGCAGTGATGGTCCAAGAATCGCAACAATGGCAAGTGCTAATAAGATGCTTGGAAATGCTAGTAAAATATCAAACATGCGACTAATTAAGTTATCTACCCAGCGACCGTAGTATCCGGCAAGAATGCCTAGCAAGCTACCAACAATGGCTGAACCTAATACCGCAAAAAAGCCAACCCGCAATGAAATTCTCGCCCCATAGATAATCCTTGATAAAATATCCCTTCCAAAATCATCGGTTCCAAGCCAATGTTCACTGGATGGCGGCTGAAGGCGATCAGCCAAATTTTTATCATCAATCCCTTGAGGAGCGATGAGCGGTGCAAAAATGGCAAGAATAATAAATAAAAATACAATACAAGTCCCAACAAGGGCTAATTTATTTTTTTGAAAGCTTCGCCACGCTTCCTTCCATGGTGACACAGCCTCATCACTTTTTTTCAATGGTAC
The DNA here is from genome assembly GCF_031324165.1 of Ferdinandcohnia sp. QZ13. Lineage (NCBI taxonomy): Bacteria > Bacillati > Bacillota > Bacilli > Caryophanales > Bacillaceae > Ferdinandcohnia > Ferdinandcohnia sp. QZ13. The sequence goes on from NZ_JAVIVW010000001.1 coordinate 1,736,002, forward strand.
ATCCGTTTGTGTTAGCTCTGCCATCTGATCACCCCTCCCTAGCGATATTTAATTCGCGGATCGATAACCGCATATAAAAGGTCAACGATTAAATTAATAAAAACAAAGAAGGTCGCAACCACTAAAATCCCTGACTGAATCACCGGATAGTCGCGGTAATTGATGGCTTCATAAATATATCGTCCAATACCAGGCCAGCCAAAAATGGTTTCTGTTAGGATCGCTCCTCCAAGCAATAAACCGGTTTGTAATCCGATGACCGTTAAAACAGGAATAACTGCATTTTTCAAAGAGTGCTTGTACACGACCCAGAACATTTTCACTCCCTTTGCACGTGCTGTTCGTACAAAGTCTGACCGCATGACTTCTAGCATGCTTGAGCGAGTGATCCGTGCGATTATTGCCATTGGAATAGTGGCTAGCGCGAAACTTGGGAGAATTAAATGCTTTAAAACGGTTACAAATTGGTCCGTTCTCCCGTTAAGTAATGTATCGATTAAATAAAGGTTTGTGACCGAGTCAACCGGGTCACGCACATTTTCCCTACCCGTCGTTGGCAGTAAATCTAATTGCAAGGCAAACGCCCATTGCTCCATTAAACCTAACCAAAAAATAGGCATGGATACACCAATTAAAGCAAGTACCATTGCAATGTAATCGAACCATGAATTTTGAAACCAAGCACTTATGATACCTGCGTTAACGCCTATTACAATTGCAATAATCATGGCAACAATGGTTAACTCAATTGTAGCTGCAAGATATGGCCAAATCTCTGCACTTATGGCTGTCTTAGTCCGGATTGATTCCCCTAAATCACCAGTCAATAGCCCTTTTATATACTCGAAATATTGGATATACAACGGTTGGTCCAGTCCCAGTTTTGTGGTTAGTGCGGCAATGGACTCCGCTGTAGCGCGCTGGCCAAGCATGATTTGTGCAGGATTTCCCGGGATTAGGTGAATAATGGAAAAGACGACAAGTGTCATGCCAATTAACACTGGGATGACCATTCCGATTCTTCTAAGCGTATATGTGAACAAGGTTATCACCCCTTTTGTTTGAAAAATAGACACCAAAGAGGAGTAATGAAAACTCCCCTTTGACATGTCTCAAACTCTCAATTTCTTATTCGAACTCAACCTTCGTTAAAATATCCGAGCCAGTAGGGTGTGGTAGTAACCCTTTAAGATTTTTCTTTCCAGCCAACAAAGGTGTTGAGTGAACAAGTGGCGCCCATGGAGAGTCCTCATGGATGATTTCCTGTGCTTTTTTGTATAGAACATTACGTTGCCCTTGATCAGGAATGGTTTGAGCTTCTATTAAAATATCGTGAAGCTCATCATTGCTGTAAAATGAATAGTTATTGCTTCCAATGCTGTCCTTATCCAATAAGGTATAGATAAAGTTATCCGGGTCCCCATTGTCCCCAGTCCAACCTAGCATATAGGCATCAAATTCACCTTTAACCGCTTGGTCTAAATACGTCCCCCAGTCAACCGTTTTAATTTCTGCTTTCACACCAATTTCTGCAAAGCTAGATTGGATGACTTCTGCTACCTTCATTCCATCAGGCATATAAGGGCGTGGTACAGGCATTGCCCATAGATCCATTTCAAATCCATCTGGGTAGCCTGCTTCAGCTAATAATTCCTTTGCTTTCTCTAAATCATATGGATATGGCTCAATCTCATCATTATAGCCTTCCAATGCTGGCGGAAGTGGATTTTTGGCAGGCTCTGCAAGTCCACCATAAAATGCCTCAATGATTCCTTCTTTATCAATGGCGTGGTTAAGTGCTTGACGAACAAGTTTATTATCAAATGGTGGTCGAGTAACTGTAAAACCTAAATATCCAACGTTCATAGAAGGACGCTCAAATGTTTGAAAATCCGGATTTCCTTGAATCTGCTCAAGGTCCGATGGGTTCACTCCATCCATTAAATCGATTTCACCAGCTAGCAATGCATTTAATCGAGCAGAGTTTTCAGGGATTGATCTAAAAATGATTTTTTCTAGCTTTGGATAGCCTTCCATCCAATAATCAGGATTCTTTTCTAACGTAATTCTGTCGTTTTCTTTCCACTCTACAAATTTGAAAGGACCCGTACCTACTGGATTTTTCATAAAATCATCCCCATATTTCTCAAGCGCAGCCGGGCTTGCAATACCAAATGGAGACATCGCTAAGTTCTTTAAGAAAGGTGCTTGAGGACGATTTAGCGTGAATTTTACAGTATAATCATCTTCGGCTACTACCTCTTTAATCACGTGGCCTTCCTCCCCTTTATAACCACCAAACATGGTGTAATAAGGGAATTTTTCAGAATCTCCATTCATCCAACGTTCAAAGTTCTTAACCACTGCTTCCGCATTAAAATCTGTCCCATCATGGAACTTAACACCTTCACGTAGTTTCAACGTATATTCAAGACCATCCTCTGAAGGTGTCCATTCTGTTGCCAGACCTGGTTGTAAGGTTGTATCTTGCTCTCCATAATTAATTAACGTTTCAAACATATTCACTGTAACCTTAAAGGTTTCCCCTTCTGTTGTTGTAATCGGGTCTAAAGACACAGAGTCCCCACCGCGCCCAAAAACAAGCTCGGTTTGCACCTCTGCTGATGGTGTTTCTCCTGTTGGTTTTTCTCCCTCATTTGGACTTTCATTTCCTTTTTCACTTCCTCCATTACAGCCGACTAAAGCTGTTGATACTAGGAGTAGGAATAGAAACGAAAGTAGCACGCCTTTCCTTTTAAACAAAGAAATTCCCCCTTAAAAGCTTTATTTTTTATCATGAATGCTGCGAGTCACCCCAATGGCAAATTCAATAATGAAGAAAGTCCGTTAATAGAGATGACAAGCAACATAATGACCGTCTTCCACTTCCTTAAACTCTGGACGCGTCGTTTTGCATATCTCCATGCAGCTCCGACACCTTGTGTGAAACGCACATCCTGCAGGTGGATTGGAGGGGCTTGGTATCTCCCCGGTAATGCCCACTGTCTCTTTTTTATAATCTGGGTCCGGAATAGGCACCGCTTCCAACAATGCTTCTGTGTATGGATGAAGAGGCTTGTTATAAAGCTTTTCGCTTTCTGTCAATTCTATGATTCTTCCTAAATACATGACGCCCACTCTATCACTTATATGCCTGACTACCCCTAAATCATGTGCAATAAATATATAGGTCAAGCCATATTTCTTCTGTAAATCTTCCATGAGGTTTAATACCTGTGATTGAATCGAGACATCGAGCGCAGAAACAGGCTCATCGGCAATAATAAGGGATGGATTGGTCATTAACGCCTTTGCAATACCAATGCGTTGACGCTGACCTCCGCTAAATTGGTGGGGATAGCGCTTTGCATGATAACTACTTAAACCAACAACCTCTAGCATTTCTCGTACTTTACGTTTTCTTTCCTTTTTGTCGCCAATCCCATGAACAATCAGGGGTTCCTCTAGTATTTTTTCGACTGTATGTCTTGGATTAAGGGATGCATATGGATCCTGAAATATGATTTGCATGTCATGCCTTAGCTTTCTCATCTCAGAGATTGATAGATTCGTAACATCCTTCTCGTTAAATAGAACCTTGCCTTCCGTTGGTTCCAAAAGCCGCAAAATTAGTCGTCCTGTTGTGGATTTTCCACATCCACTTTCCCCAACGATTCCTAATGTTTCACCCTTATTTACAAAAAAGGAAAGCCCGTCAACCGCCTTTACGTCTCCTATCTTTTTTCCAAACACGCCCCCCTTGATTGGAAAATACTTTTTTAAGTTATGGACTTGTAGTAAAGGTTGTGTCATGATTGCTTTCCTCCTCTCCAAACTGTAAAAAGCAACGAACACGATGCCCGTTATCATCGACACTGTAAAGCTCAGGATTATTTATAAAGCAGCGATCAAACGCATACTCACAGCGTTCCGCAAATCGACATCCCTGTTTTACCGAACCTGGCTTTGGCACATTCCCCGGAATGGAATAAAGTCGCTCATTTTTATTGCGGATATCGGGTACTGATTTTAATAAGCCTATCGTATATGGATGCTTAGGAGTCTTAAAAATGGACGAGACTTTCCCTTCTTCTACAATTTTTCCGGCATACATAACAACAACTCGCTCGCAAATTTGCGCTACAACACCTAAATCATGGGTGATCAACATGATCGCCGTATTCATTTCATCATTTAATTTTTTCATCAGCTTTAAAATCTGGGATTGGATTGTTACGTCTAAAGCAGTCGTAGGCTCATCAGCAATTAATAGTTTTGGATTGCAGGCCATAGCCATAGCAATCATCACTCTTTGCCGCATCCCCCCTGAAAGTTGGTGCGGGTAATCGTTCATTAATTCTTCAGCGCGTGGGAGACCGACCCGTTTCATGATTTCAATGGCTCTTGCACGCGATTTTTTCTTATCCCATTTCATATGAATCTTGATTCCCTCTACCATTTGATCCCCAATGGTAAATAGAGGATTGAGAGATGTCATCGGCTCCTGGAAGATCATTGCAATGTCATTCCCTCTAATTCGACGCATCTTTTTCTCAGTGAAATGAACAAGATTTTCACCATTAAAGATAATTTCGCCTCCTACAATCTTTCCAGGAGGAGTTGGAACTAGTCCCATTATGGATAACGATGTGACACTCTTTCCGCATCCTGATTCTCCGACTACTCCTAAAATTTCTCCTTCGTTTATATGAAAATCAACATCGTCAACTGCTGGTATTTCCCCTTCATCGGTAAAGAAAGAGGTACGGAGACCCTTGACCTCGATTATTTTTTCCCCCATCCATTCCACCTGCCTTTACAAGAAGTTTTATTAACAAGTTGTCTCAAATATTACCTCAATGTAAAAAAAGGCATCGAGATTCGAATGGGATTTTCCGCTATTATCCGACACCATTTCCCTGGAAATAAGAATGTTTGTCGAATGAAAAAAGACATGGAAATTTACGGGTGTAGATTTAACAGTATTTTTCTTTCTGTTAAAATGTAGATAAACAAAGAGTTGAGGGGGAATTGTGATTAAATTTTATAAACTGCTAATTTTAAGTACTGTGGCCATGATTATCATTTCAGGATGTCAATCAAAAGCAAATACACAAGTTGAAATAAAAATGAAAAGTGAAGAAGAACAAAAAGAGATAGTGGACACTTATACTTTCGATGATTATAAGAAGGTGTTTGATGAAGCTGTATCTGAAGCAAATAAATTAGAAGATGATGAACAATTAAGGAAATGGATTATTAGAACATTAGCCCAAGAAAAAGTGTATTTTGAAACAGATTTAACTGATGTGCAAGTAATCGAACTATCTAAACAAGCAATGGAGAGAGATAAAGTATGGAAGTCAATTGCCAAAAATGAATATGGTATTATCGTAACTGATGAAGAAATTGATCATTATATTAAAGAGGGACCCGATACAAGCGATTTGCCACAACACCTGGCGTATGCAGATGCGTTAGGGTTATCCTTGGAAGAACTTAATCACGATTTTGACAGAGATATTTATGAAAAAAATGTTATTTGGTTAAAGCTAAAACCTAAACTAGAAAAAAAATACGCAACGACTGACAATAATCAACAGGTCGAAAGGTTTGAAAAGGAAGTAAAAAAACAACTAAATTAACTATTAAAAAGGCATTGGTTATCCAATGCCTCTTCGTTTGCTGTCAACTATTTTTCACTTCAAAACCTAACATCTTTTAATCATCTAATTGCTGAACCTGGAATAGGTCGTAATAATGTCCTTTTTTGCTCATTAATTCAGAATGTGTCCCGATTTCGACGATTTCCCCGTGTTCGATGAGGACTATTTTATCTGCATGTGTAATCGTGGATAATCGGTGTGCAACGATGAAGGTGGTTCGATTTTTAGCAAGTTCCTCTAGTGATTCTTGAATAAGATGCTCACTTTCAAGGTCCAATGCCGAAGTGGCTTCATCCCAAATCAATAATGGTGGATTCTTTAAGAATACACGTGCAATCGCAATCCTTTGTTTTTGGCCACCTGATAACTTAACGCCTCTTTCCCCTACTTTTGTATCATAGCCGTGTGGAAGATTTTCGATAAATTCATGGGCATTGGCTGCTTTAGCTGCTTCAATAATCTCCTCGTCAGTAGCACCTGGTTTTCCAAGAAGAATATTATGCTTAACCGATTCACTAAATAAAAAGGTATCTTGATGAACCATCCCAATTTTATCGCGGAGGCTTCTTACCTTAAAGGAGCGGATATCCGTTCCATCTAATAGAATCCTTCCATCTGTTACATCATAAAACCTTGGAATTAAGCTAACGAGTGTCGATTTTCCGCCGCCACTCATTCCAACTAAGGCAACGGTTTCCCCGCTTTTAATATCTAAATTGATATTCTTCAATACAATTTGATCATCGTCATCATCCCCATATGAGAATGAGACATTTTCAAACTTCATTTTCCCAGATACATTTTTACATTCAACTGCATTTGGTCCATCGACGATATCATATTTTTCATCAATAAATTCAAAGACACGGTCCATTGACGCGAGAGCCTGTGTTAATGTTGTCGATGAGTTCACGAGTCGTCTTAACGGATTATAAAGTCGGTCGATATATGCAACAAACGCAACTAAAGTACCGACTGTTAGATTGCCTTGAATGACCTGATATCCGGCATACCCAATCACAAGAAGTGGTGCGATATCAGTAATGGTGTTCACGACTGCAAAGGTTTTTGCATTCCAGTTTGTATGGTCTAATGCTTTCTGAAGAAAATTACTATTTTGTTTATCAAAAAGCTTTTGTTCATGGTCTTCAATTGCAAAACTTCGGATAACAGGTATCCCTTGAACCCGTTCATGGAGATAACCTTGAACCTCTGCTAGTGCCTGTGAGCGAGACCTTGTGAGATGGCGAAGTCTGCCATAAAAATACTTAATCGAGAATCCATAGAGTGGGAACAAAATGATAGACACGATAGTTAACGGGATATCCAATGTCAGCATAATACCTATGGCAATAAAGATGGTAAAAAGGTCGAGCCACAGGTTCATCAATCCAGTAATAACAAAGGTCTTTGTTTGTTCTACATCATGAATAACCCTTGAGATCACTTCACCTGCTCTTGTGTTGGCATAATACCGAAGACTAAGCTTTTGAATATGATCAAACAGCTGGTCGCGGATATCATAAAGAATTTTACTGCCGACCCATTGCGCATAATATTGGCGATAGTATTCGACAGGTGGACGCAGTACAAGAAAAATAAAAAACATGATTCCCATTGCAAGGAAAAGCTTTGATAGTTTTTCATCCTGCGTAAGGTCTGCTGCGATGACATCATCCAATACATATTTCAGTAATAGTGGTGTCAGCATCGGAATCGAAAATTTTATAATCCCAATGATGATTGTAATCAAGATTTGAAACCGGTACGGTTTCACGAATTTCAAATAACGTCTAGTACTCCCCAAACCCCTGACCTTCCTTCAAGTTGTTGTGCTAAAAATATTGAAAACCTGTTGCTATATTTTCAACAGGTTCTTTTCAAATTATTAACTTCGATAAGTTAAATAGCGCTCATACCAAATATCAATAAAATCTGGTGCGAATGGACCTTTTCGTCCACGAATCCATTGGATAAGCTTGTCTACATTATTTTTTAATATCTTATCAATTACATCTGGATAATTCATTTCACGACGATGCTTTTCATATTCATCCTCATCTAGCAGGATAAATGTCATATCAGGAAAAACCTTTATATCCAAATCATAATCAATATATTTCAACGCTTCGTCATCAGAAATGAATGGTGAACTGATATTACAATAATAATACACTCCGTCCTCACGTATCATTCCGATAATATTAAACCAATGGCGCGCATGAAAATAACATATAGCCGGTTCACGTGTAATCCAAGTACGACCGTCGGATTCAGTCACGGTTGTGCGATCATTTCCGCCAATTACAAGGCTCTGTGTTCCTTTTAGCACTCTCGTTTCTTCCCACACACGGTGAATATGGCCATTATGTTTATAACTATGGATTTGTATTTTATCTCCTTCCATGGGAATACCCATTCTCTCTCCCTACTTTCACTTTGGGCAGCTTTGTCTTATACATTTCAAATTTCATTTATGAAATCTCCCGTATCGAAAGTATAAAAAACAAAGAAAAACCTTTTTCTATTATTATAACGGTTCAACTAGTATTTTAAAACAAAAGAGCCATCGGAAATTTTCGATGACTCCACTTAGTTTAGACTGTTTGATGCATTTTGCCCTGATAGGACCGGATGACTTCTTCGGTTTGTTTTTGAAATAAGTCATGAATTTGCATAAGTTCTTCCTGCATACGCTTAATCTCTTCCTGTATCGTTTCGAGGTCTGTTTCTTTTTGGAGTTCTAAAATTTGAGACTCTAGTTCCTGGCATCTTTCAATTTCGGATTGAATGAAAAGTAGCTTGTCCATTGTTTTTAGCTGCTCACCAACAAGGTCATTAAAATTGCTCATCTTGTAATCCTCCTATAGTCTATAAGTGAGTGTTCAAAAAGGAGGATGAAAAGGACCAAGAAGTTCGAAGCGGTGCAGGTTTGAGTAGCGGAACGTATGTAGTAAATACGTGAGCACAAGGAATACTTCTACCCTGAATCCGCATCGCACTCCGGAAAAGTGGTTTTCTTTTCCAAGGAACGGAAAAGCAAGCCAACGAGCTTCCACAGGATGTGGTGACTTCGACGTTCGACACGGGAAGTGTCGGTAGTTAGTCGAAGTTCCTCTGTGATGTATCATTTTCACCGGACTTTTTGAACATCCTCTTAACCATCTTTATTGTTATAACCTATTATTTCTGTAAATAGACTTAATTTCCTTTGTCTTTATATGTAGTTATATAGGAGGTTTTGTCACATCAGTAGGAAAAATTCTTTTATCTGGTTTATGAAGGACTTTTCTGAGGAATTCTCGTGGCGGAATGGTCTTCATACCGCTTATGAAGAACCTTTCGAGTATGTTCCCTTGACGAAATGGTCTTCATCCGGCTTATGAAGGACTTTTCGAAGATGTTTCCTGGCCGAAATGGTTTTCATTCCGCTTATGAAGAACTTTTCGAGCTGGTTTCCTTGACGAAATGGTCTTCATTCCGCTTATGAAGAACCTTTTCGAACTGGTTTCCTCGCCAAAATGGTCTTCATCCGGCTTATGAAGAACTTTTCAAGTATATTTCCGTGGCAGAATGGTCTTCATCCCATTTAATCGGTCAAAACTCCCCCTCCGGAATGACCTTTATCCTTTGACGCACAAAGAAAAACACTTCCAGCCGAATGCTTGGAAGTGTTTTTTGGTAAGTATGAAAATCTTGTTTATGTTAGCCTTGTCCTTTGTTAGACTGAGACTGTTGGTTTTGACGTCTTACTTCTTGAGCGTTAGTTTCGCTAGCAAACTCAGTACCGAATTGACCACCAGCACCTTGAGATTGAGCGTTTTGTTGTCTTACTTGCTCAATGTTTGTTCCAGCTGAAGATTTGTTTGGTTGTTTAGCCATTGTTATCACCTCCACGACCATTAATTTGTCCCAGAAGTGAAGTTTATATCCGTAAAAAAATTTATTTGATTTTTAGGATAATTTTTCTACAATTGGATAATCTTATTATGAACAAAGGAATTAATAGTGTGTGTTCAAATAGAGAGACGGTTTGAACATCCAATCAAAAGGAGGGTAATTGAAGATGTATTCTGGTCGTGACATGACTCATTTATCAATGATCCCAAAAAATGAATGGAAGGAAAGCGAACTCGCTTTTTTCCACCATTCCTTTCAACAAATTGTTCCATATTTAAATGCGGAGGGGCAATCCCTACACCGCGAAATTGTCCAGGAAATCGAAGCTAGAGGCGGTTTCCATCGTAACCATGACTACACAAGTGATATTAGGATGTCGTATGACACTGAATGAAAAAAGAGCTTTCTCATCGATTGAGAAAGCTTTTTAAAATTTTTTGATGAGAGACAGGGAATGTATACTCCTCCAGCCCCTTTAAACTAACCAGTTTCAAATGAGGTGTTTCAGCTACGGAGCCATCAATTCTCCCTTCAAAAACAGTAATATTCCAAATTAAATGGGAAAACACATGTTGAATTGTTGTAAATGCTTGTCCAATTTTCGCATCAACTTCATATTCCCTTTTTAAAAATTCACCTAATTGTTCTTTTGGTGCTTGTAGGTCTAAAATCGTTTCGTGATTTGGAAACTCCCATAAATTTGCTAAAAGTCCTTTTTCCGGACGTTTATGAATTAAAAATCGACCCTCTTCGTCCTGTAGGACAACTGCTGCCATTGAAACTGCGGTGGGAGCCTTTTTCTTACTTTTTACAGGAAGTTCCTTTTGGACTCCCTCAGCAAAAGCCCTGCAATGTTCACGAACCGGGCATAATAGGCAGGCGGGGTTTCCAGGAACACAAATCAAGGCGCCTAATTCCATTAAAGCTTGGTTAAAAGCAGACGGGTCTTCTTTTGAAATCAGTTCTCTAACTATGTCTTCAAACAATTGGCGTGTTTTCGGTTTTGCAATGTCATCCCAGACGGATATAATCCTTGAAAGAACGCGCATCACATTACCATCGACGGCTGGTTCAGGTATTCCATACGCAATACTTAAAATGGCTCCAGTTGTATAGGGTCCGACACCTTTTAGACTTGAAATTTCCTCCACTGTGTTGGGAACTTTGCCTCCATACTCTTGTGCCACTTCTTTAACCGCCGCGTGTAGGTTTCTCACCCGTGAATAATAGCCCAAACCTTCCCAAGCTTTAAGAACTTTTTCCTCGTCAGCTTCCGCAAGTGCCTCAATTGTCGGAAACTTGGAAATGAAATTCTCAAAATATGGAATGACGGTATCGACTCTTGTTTGTTGGAGCATGATTTCAGAAACCCATACTTTATACGGGTCCTGATCCTGTCTCCAAGGAAGTTCCCTCTGTTCGTTCTCAAACCACTCAATTAAATCCTTTTGAAATTCATTTATCGAAAAATTTTCTAACATTTTCATTAATTTTTACCATTCCCTCTCACATGGTGTTATTATTATCAAAAATGCCTAAGCGTTAACTGCTTCATTTGAAAATCCGCTGAGGTCTTTACCCATATTCAGCAGTAGTCCACAACAGCTGAATAAAGGTATCATAATTTATTTAAATACATGATTTTGGTTACATTAATCTTAGATACGTATGGAAAAGGAGGTCCCATTTTTGGACACAGGAACACATATTGTTATGGGTCTTGCTTTGGGTGGTATTGCCACTCTTGACCCAGCTGTTACAGCCAACCCCGCTACTACTCATGCAGTGCTCTTTGGAACGCTTATTGGTTCACAGGCACCAGACCTTGATACCATACTTAAATTGCGTAACAATGCTAATTATATAAAAAATCACCGTGGAATAACACATTCCATTCCGGCCGTGCTACTGTGGCCACTTTTAATCACAGGAGCCCTTTTATTCTTTTTCCCTGGGGCTAACCTACTGCATCTTTGGATTTGGACCTTTATTGGTGTAATTCTACATGTGTTTGTCGATATTTTTAATGCATATGGAACACAAGCATTACGTCCTTTTTCACATAAATGGGTTGCTTTAGGCGTTATCAATACATTTGACCCATTTATCTTCCTGATTCATTTAGCAGGGATTGTTGTTTGGAAGCTCGGCTTACATCCGGGAGTTACTTTTTTTTCTGTCTATGCTATCCTGTTTGTCTATTATATCATCCGGTTTCGAATGCGAAATAAGGTCGAGTTAGGGGTTCGTGCTAAAATCGATGAAAACATCAAAGAAATCATCATATCGCCAACGTATCGCTTTAATCAATGGCATATTGCAGTCGTGACTGATAAATATTTTTATGTCGCACGCTCCAAAAACAATGAAATTATTATCCAGGACCAATTTGTAAAACGCCCAATTCCTGATACTCCGGTTGTTAATGCGGCGAAGGAAGACAAGAACTTGGCTGCCTTCCTTCACTTCTCACCTGTGTATCGTTGGGAAATCGACGAGTATGATGATTACTATGAGGTTCGCTTTATTGATCTACGTTATCGAAGCAAAGGGCATTATCCATTTGTTGCGGTCGTTCAGTTAGATCTTGATTTAAACATTGTAACATCCTATACTGGTTGGATTTTTAGTGAAGAAAAGCTTCGTAAAAAGCTTGATCTCCTTCCAAGCTGATCCATTTTCCCCATAACAACGGTTGTTATGGGGATTTCCATTAATTCACGTTGTCCTTTTTACATGTTAAGAAGGCATGAACTCCATACTAGTAATACGTGTTTAAAGGTGAGAGTTCCCTTTTTACACGATGCCCAAATGCCCTTTTAGGAGGTATTCGTATGCGGAACAAAAAACGAGGATTCCCAAATCAGAATCGTAATAAGTTTCAGGGTGAGCCAAGAGCAAAGGCTGAATACGCTTCAACAAGAGCAGATGGTTCCATTAACACACATCCACAGGAGCGAATGAAAGCTTCAGGTGAACGACACGATTTTTAAAACCAGGAGTTTTTAGACTAAAACGCCACATCCTGTGGCAACTCTTTGTGCTCCACCTCGTGTGGGCCTAAAATCGAGTTTAACTCGGAGGTGCGTGTAATGGGTAAAAAAGGATATAAACGCAATGAATACAACAATCCTTTCCAACAAGCATGGGCTAATCCGAAACATGCTTGGGCACAGGTGAATGGAGAAACAAGACTAACTCAAAACCTCATCATATTGGAGCGAGAGACTAGAAAACGCTCCTAGAACATCGAAAACCAGAGAGATCCTTCTCTCTGGTTTTATTTTTTAAGAAGTAATGAAATCGGTAATGCCTCTTCTCTATCCTCTTGCCCAACACGATGCCCCCATGCAAATACACCGTTAAGATAATGAATCTTAAAATAACTTCCAGGGTCGCCATCGATTTCATATTCTTCCCCTTTATTAAAATCCGCTGGATTTAGCATATACGCCTTAGCCATCGCTGCTTTACGTTCAAGGACAGCAAGTTCGTTTATAATTCCGAGCTGTTCGGCTTTACGTGCTAGTTCTTTTAAGTTTGCAATTTCTTGTCTTAATTCAAATTCTGGCATTTGACTATATCGTTTTTCTTGCATGTCAGTTCTCTCCGTCCTTCATGTGTTCAATGAATTTGTCGATCATATCTAAATCAAAGCCTTTTCGGAAAAGGGCTGCCTTCATTTTTTGTTCATATTCCCATCCATCCAATTTTTCATATTTACGATGGGCTTTCAATCCTTGATGTTTTAAGGCTTCCCACTCTTCATCCGTATCTTTCTCGGTTTCTGCTTCTTCCATGGCGATTTGAATAACATCCCATGGATAGCCTTTCCTTTGAAGAGTTTGCTCAAGCTTTTGTTTGGTTTGGCGTTCTGAAGCTTTATTGTTTTTAGGGATCGTTTTTATAATTAGTTTAATGGATTTTTCAATTTGCTCGTCCTTTGAAAAAAGCTCAAGACTTTTTGTTACGATGTCCGGGTCAATTCCTTTTTCAAAGAGCTCTTGTTTGATAACCTCAGGTCCCTTTGAAGTTGTATTGATTTGCGTTTGAACATAGGCTTTTGCAAATTCAGTATCATTCACATATTTATACTCAGCAAGCTTATGCATCACATCAGGAATAATCGGGTCATCTACTTCCTTTTTCTTCAGATAATCAATGACTTCCTTCCTTGATCGCATTCTATATGATAAAAAGTTCAACGCCAAATTAAAGGCTTTCTTTACTTCATCCTCAAATTGGATTTCCGTAATATCAAGGTCATCCAGTTCCATCCCTTTTTTGAGTTGAAAGGAAATTAGAATATCTTGATCAACGCTAAAAGCATATTCTTCACCCTTGCCATTCCCGTAATCAAGATAAATATTAAAGCGTTCCGTATTTTTCTTTTGAGTTGTGATTTTTGCTATTATCGCCATTTGAATTACACCTCCCTATAATAGTAGCATAAGATTTTTGAAGGATATACGGAAAACTTATTGAATTATCTAGGAAAAGAGATGGAAAGGAAGAAAACCATGAAAATTGCAATTGCGGGAGGAACGGGCTTTGTCGGTAAAAGCCTTACAGATTATCTTTTAGACCAAAATCATGAAGTATTTATTTTAACGAGAAATGCAGCCAAAGCAAGTCATCACCCTAGGCTATCTTTTGTAGAGTGGCTAAAGGTGAATAGTGCTCCTGAAACTGAACTTCAGGATGTTGATGCCGTTATTAACCTGGCGGGAGAATCTTTGAATAGTGGAAGATGGACGGAAGCCCGTAAAAAAAGAATCTTGGAGAGTAGGGTGACTGCAACAAAGGAAATTGTTCGCATCCTCTCTTCATTACCAAAAAAGCCAAAGGTATTATTGAATGCAAGTGCAGTAGGTATTTATGGAATCTCTGAGAGTGAGACTTTTACGGAAGAAGCTACTCAGATTGGGAATGATTTTCTCGCCAATACGGTATCTGCTTGGGAGCAGGAAGCAAATAAAGCCTCTACACTAGGTGTGAGGACTTGTTTCTTACGATTTGGAGTTGTGCTAGGTGCTAATGGCGGTGCTCTAACACGGATCGTCCTCCCCTATCAGTTTTTTATCGGAGGTACAATTGGCTCTGGGAAACAGTGGCTATCCTGGATTCATATTGATGATGTATTAAAAGGAATTGATTTTCTATTACATCACGAGAACGTAAGTGGACCTATTAATTTCACTGCACCAAATCCAGTGCAAATGAAGGAGTTTGGTCAAACGGCAGGAACCGTTCTTCATCGACCACATTGGCTTCCTGTACCCGGATTTGCTTTACAGCTTTTACTCGGTGAAATGAGCATGTTAGTGCTGGAAGGACAAAAAGTACTTCCGAAAAAACTTGTTGAAAATGGTTTTTCTTTTACTTATGAAACTGTTGAAAAGGCATTAAGCGACATTTTTAGAGGGTAATTCGACACAAGGTCACAAAATTCTGCAGAAAGGTCGAAATTACCAATAATTTGATACAAAAATTTCACAAAAAACCTATTTATTTTTACAAAAGATTCGAGTATGATACCTAAAGTGAAGTAAAAAAATTTAACTAAAAAGTAGTGTTCAAAAAGGAGGATGAAAAGGACCAAGAAGTTCGAGGCGGCGCAGCTTTGAGTACCGGAACGTATGACAATAATACGGGAGGAACGGAAAAGCAAGCCAACGAAGAAATTCGATGTGTCATTTTCACCGGACTGTTTGAACTTCAACTAACAAATCAAATACAAAACTTAAATTTGGCCAATGCAAAATGGCTAACTTTAGGGAAGGCAAATGGTGCGCCACCAGTTTCACTGGTTCTAGTGGGTTCGATTCCCACCCCGAAATTTTTTAATGACACAAAAAATTTCGAGGGTGGATCCTGGCCACAGGTCCGGTCTGTCCTCATTTGGAGGGGAAACTGATGCTAAAAAAGCGTGAACTTCAAGATAGTCAAGCTCTTTATGACTTAATGGTGCACCCGGATGTCTTTCCTTTTGTGCGTCAAAAGGCATATTCTTACGAAGAGTTTTTATTTTTAACCAAGCAAACGATTGAGGCAGAAGAGCGAGGTGAACTAATTTCACGTACCATTTTAGATGAGTGGGGCTCTCCAATCGGAACTATTAATTTATTCGATATCCAAGAAAATGCAGGTTTCCTTGGAACTTGGCTTGGTAAACCGTTTCACGGTAAAGGCTACAACCAACCTGCTAAAGATGCATTCTTTGCTGAGCTCTTTTTTGAGCTTGGGATTGAAACGATTTTTATGAGAGTTCGTAAAGTTAATCAGCGCTCGTTGATGGCTGTTCAAAAACTCCCATATGTTACTTTAGCAAATGAAACGCGAAAGTCTTTACTTGACGAACTAAATGCCAATGGCGATATTTACAACCTTTTTGAAGTATCAAAGGATTTATATACATTACACACGATGCGTGTTGGACATATTTCTGAAGAAGAACATTTGAAAGAAGCTTAAACTGGAACCCGTTTTTTAACGGGTTTTTTGTTTGGAATTTTTTTGGATGGATAAAATAATACTACATTACTTAGAAAGTGAGGGAACTTTGATGCCAAAAGATAAAAGGCGTGAAAAGTCGAAAAGCACATTAAGCAGCATGCAGGCTGTAACTTATTCTAGGGAATTTAAAATGGCAGATCGTGCTGGCGGGTATACGACGAAAAAGTAATACATATCAGTATCTTCCACTTATGAAGCCTGTCATCAAGGTCATCCTATAATTGAGCAGGTTGTCATAAGCGACCTCTCCATTATTGTTAGGGTGGTGTTGGTAATGGGACGATCAAGAGGACAAAAAACACGAGATAAAAACAAAGGGAGCCTTCCACAGGTTCCAAAAAATATGAAATCAGACGGTCGTGATGTCGAGTTCTCACGTGAACTTGCTGACCAGGATGATTTAGAGGCACTAGCACGTTCTAACGCAGCCGATGCTAGAGCGAAGAAACGAAAAAAGAAATAGGGTTTATAACAAACCAGAGGGAGGAGAAGTCTATTCCCTCTGGTTTGTTTTTGAAATGAAGGAACATTTTATTTAGACCCTAAAATTGAGTCAGTTGGTTAGTTTGTCCGAATTGATGCTTCATTTGGACTCGACTTGCTTTTTTCCTTTCACTTCTGTCCAAATTTTAATCTCAATTTAACAACACATGCTCCCTAGTCTCCTCCATGAACCAAGCCTATTTTGGCACGTTACAAACATTAAAGTCATAAAATAAATGGATTGTAATACTCATAGTTCATGGAGGTGAATGAAATGGAGTATCCAATTACTAGAGATTATATTCGTTTTGGAAATTCACGTTCTGGTCAAAAGATTTCAAAGGTCCGTTTTATCGTAAGTCATGATACAGGGAATCCAGGTTCAACGGCCTATGGAAATCGAAATTATTTTGACCGATCACAGCCAAGTGCTTCTGCCCATACATTTATTGATGATAAATATATATTAGAAATCATTCCACTTACTGAGAAAGCTTGGCATGTCCGCTACAATGTAACGACAGATAATAGATTGTTTGGTGATGATGCAAATGATGCAGCCATTGGCGTGGAGTTTTGTCACGGAGGGAAAATTAATTTCCAAGAGGCATATAATCGGTATGTCTGGTACCATGCTTATTTATGTGACAAGTTCAATTTAGATCCGAAAAGACATATCGTTGCGCATAGTACTTTAGATCCTTCGCGCAGATCAGACCCACAGAATGCGCTGCGGCCACATGGTGTATCTTGGGAAGAATTTATTAATGATGTACAAGAATCATATAATCGCGATTTTAAAGGAATTCCGACGAGCAACCCAAAACCTGTTGTTGCAGGAGTGTCAACACGACTTCCAATTCGAAGAGGGAATACAGGTGCCTTTGTTAAGGAAATTCAACAAGATTTAATTAAAGCAGGTTTCCCACTACCTCGTTATGGTGCGGATGGAAGCTTCGGTCCTGAAACAGAGACTGCAGTCATGCGGTTCCAAAAACGATATAGATTAGCCGTGGATGGTCTAGTTGGTCAAGCGACTTTGAGGAAGCTTGAGGAAGTTATTAAGCAGGGAAATTCAACCCACGAAGAGTTCCCACTTCCTGATGGCGTTTGGGGACGTGGGGACAAGGGCGAAGAGGTTCGCATGATCCAACGTGCCTTAAAGCATATCAACTTTGATCCTAAAATGATTGATGGTAGCTATGGTCCGTTAACGGAGGATGCTGTTCGAAGATTTCAATCGATGTATGCCGCTCTTGCCGATGATGGAATCTATGGACCGAATACGAAAAAATATATTCAGTTGGAATTGAATGATATGTAAAATGTAACCCACTGGCGTCAGTGGGTTGTTTCAATTTTGAAGCTAGTAGCAGTATTTCCGGGATAGTGGCAGTATTTTTAGTTAGTGACAGTAATTTCGAAATAGTGACAGTATTTTTCAATTAGTAACAGTATTCGAAGTAATGACAGTATTTTTTAGTTAGTGACAGTAATTACTTCACATTCAACCGCAATCACCTATTATTAATCTCCTTCCACACCTCTTCATACACTTTTTTCAATGGAACGCCGTGTTCTTCGGCTATGCGGCGGCAATCTTCATATTCAGGAGACCTTTGAACTGATTCTCCCGCGAAAATTCCTTCTTTGATCGTGACTTTTCCCCATTGCGTAATTACTTCTGTAAAAATTCGCTCGAGGCGGTGAACAGTCAAAGGATAATACCGCAAACCTAGTGTGGTGGTCTCCGCAAATAGGATTTCCTTCATTTTATCTAATTTATGTTTTGAGCAAAGAAGCTGAAGAAGGACAGCTGGCCGATTTTTTTTCATATAAATTGGGGTGTAATAGACGTCATTTGCCCCTGCATCAAATAATAAATCCATGACATAGCCCAGCCATTCGCCAGACATATTATCAAGATTTACCTCAAGCTTGATCATGTCGTCGTCAACATGCTCATGATTTGGTGGAAGTTTTTTGTCCATGATTCCCTTCCCTTTCATTCGAAAATTCACTACCGCTAGTATATCATTGAGAGATGAAAATAGCCCGCCAAACTGGCGAGCTATCAACGGTCGTTCATTTTTTAAAATTCAAAGTACTCTTTTGCGTTTTGGTAGCAGATTCCTTTAACAACATCTCCTAGTAAGTCCATGTCGTTTGGAACTTCACCGTCTTCTACCCATTCTCCGATTAGGTTACAAACTAAACGACGGAAATACTCATGTCGAGTGTATGATAGGAAACTTCTTGAGTCTGTTAGCATCCCGATGAATCGGCTGAACAAGCCAAGGGCTGCTAATGCTTTCATTTGCTCAAGCATACCTTCTTTTTGATCATTGAACCACCAAGCTGTTCCGAATTGCATTTTACCTGGCTTACCTCCACCTTGGAAGTTACCAATTGTTGTTCCAATGATGTAGTTGTCGTTTGGATTTAATGAATACAGAATCGTTTTTGGTAGTAAATCATCAGTAGCAAGTGCATCAAGGAATTGGTTTAATGGTCGAGCTAATTCACCATCGTTGATGCTGTCGTAACCAGTGTCTGGTCCTAGCTTGCCAAACATTCGTGTGTTGTTGTTACGTAATGCGTGAATATGTAATTGCATCGCCCAGTCGCGTTTTGCATACTCTTTTCCTAGGAAAACCAATGTATAGGATTTATATTTAGTCTCTTCTTCTATAGAAACCTTTTCACCTTTGAATCCCTTTTCAAATGCTGCTGCCGCTTCTTCCTTTGTTGAGTGCTCATACATCATTGTGTTAAGAGCATGGTCAGAAACACAACCGCCGAGTGAATGGAAGAATTCAATTCGGTTTTCTAATGCCTTTAAGAAATCATCGTAGCTTGAAATTTCAATTCCTGAAACCTCACTAAGCTTCTGCACCCAGCCTACAAATGTATCTTGGTTGATTTCTAGCCCTTTGTCAGGACGGAAGCTTGGTAATACCTTTACATCGAAGCTTGCATCTTCTGCAATAAGCTTGTGATACTCTAGAGAATCAGTTGGATCGTCAGTTGTACATACTACTTCTACATTCGATTTTTTAATTAAGTCTCTTGCTCCGAAACCTTCTCCAGTAAGCTTACTGTTTAGTTTTTCCCAGATAGCTGGAGCTGACTTTTCGTTTAAAATTTCATGAACGTCGAAGAAGCGTTGAAGCTCAAGATGAGTCCAGTTGAATAACGGGTTCCCGATTGTCATTGGAACTGTTTTCGCCCACGCAACAAATTTATCATAATCTGATGCATTGCCTGTTACATACTCTTCTTCAATTCCGTTTGCTCTCATTGCTCTCCACTTATAGTGGTCACCATATAACCATGCTTCAGTTATATTTTTGAAGGTTTTGTTTTCATAAATTTCCTGAGGACTTAAATGGCAGTGATAATCAATAATTGGCAGATCTTTAGCGAAATTATTGTACAATGCTACCGCAGTGTCGTTTGACAATAAAAATGTTTCATCCATAAATTTTTTCATCTTGTCCACCTGCTTTTAATATTTTACTTTCTAATAGTACCCTAATCTTGGGGAGATAATCAACTTTGACCTGGCTTTTGCGCCAATGTCTAAAAGAAAAAAAGGGAAAGGGGTATCTACATAGACACCCCACTTCCTCTATTTTATAAGCAAATCTGGTAAGAAGAGAGACAATTGTGGAATGAATGTAATCGCAAGTAATACTGCGATCATTGCCGCATAGAACGGAATCATTCCTTTCATGGTCTTCTCTATTGGTATTTGACCAATCGCACATCCAACAAATAGACAGGTGCCTACTGGTGGAGTGATTAATCCTATTGCAAGGTTTAGAATAAGCACAACACCGAATTGCACCGGATCCATACCGGCCGCTGTAGCAACAGGTAATAGAATTGGAGTTGCAATTAAGATAAGTGGAGCCATATCCATAAACATACCAAGTACTAGTAGAATTAAGTTGATGATTAATAATGTGACAATGTCATTTGGTGAAAATGCAAGAAGCCCCTCTGTCACCATAGCTGGAACTTTTAATAATGCTAATAACCATCCAAAAGCTGAAGATGCAGAGATTAAGAAAAGCACCATCGCTAGGGTTTTTGAAGTTCTAACTAAGATAATACGCATTCTTGAAAGTGGAATATCACGATATACAAAGAATGTAATAATAAATGCATATACAACACCAATCGCAGCAGATTCAGTTGCTGTGAAAATACCACTTACAATACCACCGATAATGATAACTGCTGTAAAAAGACCTAGTAAACCTTCACGAATAATTTTTGGAACTTCTTCTTTTTTAACAGGTTCACCTTTTGGATAATTACGTTTAACCGCAATAATATATGTGACAACCATTAGAACAAGTCCTAATAAAATTCCTGGAACAAGTCCACCCATAAATAGCGCGCCTACTGAAACCCCACCGGCAGCCGTTGAATAAATAATCATGTTATGGCTTGGAGGAATCATAACTCCTTGAGCCGCACTGGAGATTGTTACGTTAACTGCATAATCTGCATCGTATTTCGCCTTTTTCATCATTGGAATTAACACGGAGCCGATTGAAGATACGTCTGCAACCGCCGAACCTGAGATTCCGCCGAAGAAAGTACTTGCTAATACGTTAACGACAGCAAGTCCACCACGAACCTTACCAATCATAACGTTTGCTAAGTTAATTAAGCGTCTTGAAATACCGCCTTCATTCATAATTTCTCCTGCTAAAATAAAGAATGGAATCGCAAGGAGTGAGAATGAATTAAGTCCGCCTACCATACGTTGAACCAATGCTGCTAAATCGATATCCATGTAAATTCCTGTAATAAATGAGGAAACTACTAGGCTCAGTGCAACAGGAACGCGTATTAGTAAGAGAAGAACAAAGCTTCCTAATAATATTAATACTTCCATTTACAACTCACTCCTCTATCTGTTCATCCCATTCTTGATGCATACCCTTTTTAAACAAGAGCTCGATACCATAAATTAGCATTAAAATACCCGTTGCTGGGATTGCACCGTATAAAACACTTTGTGGAAGTCCTGTACCCGGCATTGTTGACCCACCCATAAGTGCAGTAAATCTAAGCCCATAAAAAATAAAAACAATTGCAACCAAAATAACTAAGATTTTTGCGATAATATCACACAATGTTTGGACCTTTTTTGGCATTATTGCAACTAATGCACCCACACCAATATGGAGCTTATCCCTAAAGCCGACTGCGATTCCAATGAATCCTACCCATACAAGTAGAAGTAATGATACCTCTGAGGACCATCTTGGAGTGTAGCTGAAAAAGTATCGAGTAAATACTGTTGCTGCTACGATAATACACATTACAGCTATGAAAATAGCAATTAGATTATCAATGGCATTATCAAAGATCCTTTTGACTTTTTTTAACCCATCCATTTAACTAGCCTCCTTAAAGCAAACTCGATGATTGTCGAGCCTCAGATGAAAGCAAAGCAGTCGTTGCATTATACTTTCTTTATCCGTTAAAAAAGTAACGAATCCTTTCATTACCTTTTTAACTAACCCAAACACATCATATAATCTATATTTTCTTTGCTTTCAAAACACGAAGTCTTACTAAACTATATGGAGGCAATCCTCCCTCAAGACCAGAATCTTGAGGAGGAAATGCCACTAAAAGCTTAATAGATTATTATTTTACTGCTTCGATTTTTTCAATCCATGCTTTGTATGCGCCACCATGTTTGTCGTAAACTGGTTGTACCGCTTCACGCCATGCTGCAGTGTCAGTAATTTCAACTACTTCGTTACCAGCAGCTTCAACTTTTTCTTTTGCTTCATTTTCTAGATCAGCCCATGCATTTTTTTGAGCCTCTTGTGATTCCATTGCAGCTTCTTTGATAGCTTTTTGGTTTTCTTCACTTAGATCTTTCCATACTTTAGAAGAGATCATAAGAATTTCTGGTACACGTGAGTGTGCATCTAATGTGAAATACTTTGCAACTTCATAGTGGTTCACTGAGTAATAACTTGGATAGTTGTTTTCTGCACCATCGATAACACCTGTTTGAAGTCCAGAATATACTTCTTCATATGCCATTGGTGTAGCTGATGCACCAAGAGATTCAACCATGTCTACTACTAATGCAGATTGTTGAACGCGAATCTTTAATCCTTTTAAATCCTCAGGTTTTTCAACTGGATGTTTTGAATTATAGAAGTTACGGCTACCAGAATCATAGAATACAAGTCCTCTCATATTCGATTCTTCCATACCAGCTAATAAATCCTCACCAATCTCACCATTCAAGACATTCCACATATGGTCTGCATCTCTAAATAGGTAAGGCATGGAAAGAACCCCTAAATCCTTAGAGAATTCAGCAAGTGGACTTGCATTAACACGAGCAAAGTCGATTGTACCTAATTGAACTTGCTCGATTACGCTCTTCTCGTCACCAAGCTGACCCCCTGCATACACTTCAACCTTAACTTGTCCATTTGTCTTCTCTTCTACTAATTTCGCAAACTCTTTATCCCCTACAACAGTTGGATAATCCTCAGGTTGGTTGTCTGCAAGTTTTAAAACGATAGGATCTTTTGCATCGCCATCGCCTTTACCACTACTTTTAGTAGCTGAATCATCGCCTCCGCCACAAGCTGCTAATAAGCCTGCAAGCACAAAGGACATCGATAAAACTGCTAAGCCTTTCTTCTTCATAAAAACCTTCCCCCTCTGGTGTGATTTTTTGTTTTAAGTCTATAAATCAAGCGTTTACAATAAAACGCTTACAACCCTTACAGAAAAATATGAAAGCAATTTGCGATCGCTTTCATATTTCATAAACGGTTAATAGACTCTCTGTATGAAATAACAACGTTGTTATTTCTCCTACATCATAAATTAAACAAAAATAGTTTTCAAGTCTTTTTTTGTAGAAATTTCGGAATTTATAATTATGTAAACGTTGACAATATATGGCGAACCTGTGAAAATATAAAATAAATTAACAATTAATTTAGTAATAATAATAACGTTGTTAAAATTTTTTCATTCAAAAATATCAATGTACAGGTGACTTCTATGATAACAATTAAGGATATTGCGCAAGTAGCTGGTGTGAGTTACTCTACTGTTTCTAAAGCATTGAACGATAGCCCGCTTGTAAAACCGGAAACAAAAGCAAAAATTAACAAGATTGCCAAGGAACTAGGGTATGAACCAAATTTTGCTGCTCAACGGTTAGTTTCGAAGCAATCAAAAGTAATTGGTTTAATTTGGCCGACATTGGAACGGATTGCACCTTCTACATTGGTTACAAGAATCAATAAGCAAATTAAATTAAATTCTTATTCTATGATTTTATCCATAGATTGTATTGAGGATTCTCTCGAGTTATTTAGGCGATTTCAGGTAGATGGGGTTCTTGTGTTTGATGAGCATAATCATAGTATACTAGATACTGTTTCGTTCCCTTTAGTGACCTATGGTGTTGGAAAAAATAAAAATCATACCGTGATTGATGTGAACTATCAGATGTGCATGGAGATGGCGGTAGAATATTTATACAATCTCGGGCATACAAATATTGCGTATATAGGTGACTTCTCGCCGATTGACGATCGGCAATTGGAAAAATATTATGGTGTAAAAAAAGCGATGCGCAGGTTTAATTTACCCATTACGAGCGATCACTTTGTGAATACGGCTGGACTTAATTGGTATGATGGGTATTTAGCAACAAAACGATTATTGAACTCTTCCAATAGACCTACAGCGATTATCGGTTCAAGTTATGATATTAGTGCAGGAGTTGTTCGTGCCCTACGTGAAGCAAATTTGATTATACCAAAGGATATTTCCGTCATCAGCTACGATAATATCTCACAAATGAATAACCTGGAAATACCTGTTACAAGTGTCGGAGTTCCTGTGGATGAGATTGCTAGTAATATGGTTGAAACTCTTATAACCCAAATAAAATCTAAGGATACAACTCCTATTATTAAACAACTAAGACCTACTATTAATGAGCGTATCTCATGTGCTCGAGCAGGCATCGTTTTATGAATGGGCTAGAATCATGATCTAGCCCTATTTATTTTAACAACTAGGAGATTAAGTCATGATCATTTTATATAGTTTACTTTTTCTATTCTATTTTGTAAGTTTAATTGTTGATTCCTCTTGGATAACAACTGGAACGGGGATACTCGCTATAGTTGCGTGGATTTTTTCTATAAAGGGGTCCTCATTGTTATTTAGGGTTATTAGTATTCTCTTTGTTGGAATCGGGGTGCTTGTATTTTTTGTTGAGGGAAGATCGATAACGGAACTCCCACTATATATGACATCGATGGTTCCATTGTTAGCTATTTTTTACGTCCTACCTTTTATCAATTCGATAATTATTGTAGGGCGATACGATCAACAGGTTAGTAAACTTTTAAAAGTTCGGATTCACAATATGGGACAATTATTCAGCCGAACATCAATGGTCACCTTTTTACTAGGTGGATTTTTAAATCTTGCTACCCTTCCACTTGTAAAAGCTGTTATTCAAAAAAACATTTCTCACATGGCTGAAGATCTCAGGAATAAATTTATTTCACGTGCCATGCTAAGAGGATATGTATTTAGTATTATCATTTCGCCAATGGAATTGTTAGTGATTTTAACTATAGAATCAACACATCTTCCTTACTTAGATGTCTTACCATGGCTTATTCTTTTTACATTTATATTAATTGTGTTGAATTGGTTGATTGGCTATTTCTCCTTTAAAAAGTTCGAACTCACGGAAGGGAATCAGGCGATTGAGTCAAAAAGTGCAAAAAAACAAATGAAACAAAAGGTACTATCTCTCGTCTTTTACCTTGTCTTGTTCATGATTGTGATTTTAAGTGTGAATCACTTTTTAGATATGGGGTTCCTTCAAACGATTGCGTTTGTTATTGTTCCCTTCTCATTCTTATGGGCCATTTCCATTAAACGGTTAAAGTCGTATGTCACTTTTGCGATTCCTTTATGGAAAAAGCGGACGATTGGATTAAAGGATAATTTGGTTTTGTTTCTTGGAGTTGGCTTTTTTACGAGTAATTTAGGTGATTCAAGTTTTATCGATTATTTGCAGGAACCTTTTACGCAATTAAGTCAATATCCTGTTTTCTTGTTTTTATTCATTCAGGTTCTATTTCTTGGGCTTGCATTGTCAGGATTTCATCCTTTAGTTACGTTAAGTATATTAATGGCGATTGTGGAACCCGTTCTCCAGTTGGTTAATCCGTTATCGTTGAGCCTGGTTATGATTACTTCTGCTCTATCGACTACGATTGCGGGTCCTTTTAATGTGTCAGTTTCCATTACCGGTGATTTATTACATGTCAATTCCTATAAGGTGTCCTTATGGAATATGGGATTTGCCTTTTTGTTTAGTGGTGTTGGAACGATTATGGCATTGTGTTTATTATGAAAAGTAGCCCTACCTCAGTTTCGTTCTGCGGTAGGGCTTCTTATTTATCTGTTTACTTTACAGCTTCGATTCTGTCAATCCATTCTTTGTATGCTCCACCATGCTTGTCATAGACTGGCTGAACGGCTTCACGCCATGGTGCCGTATCAGTAATTTCAACGACTTCATTACCCGCAGCTTCAACCTTTTCCTTCGCCTCTTCAACTAAAGCCGCCCAGGATTCGATTTGAACTTTTTGAGATTCCATTGCAGCTTCTTTTACTGCTTTTTGATCGTCTGCACTTAAATCATCCCAAACCTTCTTTGAAATCATTAGAATCTCCGGTACACGTGAATGTCCATCTAATGTAAAATATTTTGCAACTTCATAGTGATTCACGGAATAGTAGCTAGGATAATTGTTTTCTGCACCGTCAATTACGCCTGTTTGAAGAGCTGAATATACTTCGTCATATGCCATCGGAGTTGCTGAAGCGCCAAGAGCTTCAACCATGTCTACTACTAAAGCAGATTGTTGAACACGAATCTTTAACCCTTTTAAATCTTCAGGCTTTTCGACTGGATGTTTTGAATTATAGAAGTTACGGCTACCAGAATCATAGAATGTGAGTCCTCTCATATTCGCTTCTTCCATACCCGCTAATAACTCCTCACCAATCTCTCCGTTAAGAACATTCCACATATGATCTGCATCTCTGAACAGGTAAGGCATGGATAGTACCCCTAAATCCTTAGAAAATTCAGCTAGCGGACTTGCACTAACGCGTGCAAAATCGATCGAACCTAATTGAACCTGCTCAATAACGCTCTTCTCATCGCCAAGCTGTCCTCCTGCATACACTTCGACTTTAATGCGGCCATCCGTTTTTTCCTCTACTAATTTTGCAAACTCCTTATCCCCGACAACAGTTGGATAATTATCTGGTTGATTGTCTGCTAAACGTAACACAATTGGATCTTTTGCTTCTTTTTCTCCACTGTCCCCCGGAGAACTTGCTGGTTCATTTTCACCCCCGCTGCAGGCTGCCAAAATACCTATCATAAGAAATGAAATCGATAAAGCTGCCAACCATTTTTTCTTCATACCCCAACCCCCTCTATTGATTTTTAAAAGGTCTTTGTTACCGCTTACATTTTTTGACCTTCAAACACCTATATCTTAAAATAATCTTATCTTGTTTTCAAGATTTTTATTAGAATTTTCACAATTATTAAATTTGTTATAATAGGCATAAAAAAGTGCCTCACATTTGAGACACTTAGGTCCACACGAGGTGGGTCACAAAGACGTTGCTACTCTTAGTCTTTGACTATATACTTATAGTTTGACTGGTCTTCCTTCTCTTGCCGATTGGTAAATAGCAAGGATTAATTCTAGTGATTTTTTCGCCTCTTCTCCAGTCACAAGTGGCTCCCGATTTTCTAAAATGGCTTGCACAACATCTGTGTATTGTTTGACGAAGGATTGATTCGATTTAACGATATTAGATGACACGTTTGTTTCCATTTCAGTTTGTTTGTTCTCGTATTCCAACCCACTTTTAAACTTCCATTCTTTCACGTTGTCATTTTCGATAATGACACTTCCGTTTGTACCAAATATATCAAGTGTGGTTGAAAAGCCAGGATAAGCCGTTGTGTTCCCTTCAATTAGACCTAATGCACCGGATTTGAATTTAACAGTCGCTACTGCAATATCCTCAACTTCAATACGTTCATGTGCACGGGTTGCCGTATAGGCATAGACCTCATCAACTGGTCCCATCACGTATAGTAGCAGATCAATGTAATGGATCGATTGGTTGATTAGGGCACCTCCACCGTCCAATTCCCATGTACCACGCCATGCCCCACTATCATAATATTCCTGTGAGCGATAGATCGTTGTGCGTGCTGCACCAAAGTTTAGTTGTCCAAATTCTCCTTCGTTCAATACTTTTTTAACATCTTGAACGGCCTCATCGAAACGATGCTGGAATATACAGCTTAAGGTGACGTTTGCTTGTTTACATGCAGCAATGAGTTGATTTGTTTTATCTATCGTAATATCAATTGGTTTTTCAACAACGACATGCTTCCCTGCCTTTGCGGCAGCAATTCCAAGTTCCGCATGGGTTCCACTTGGTGTAACGATAGCAACCATATCGATTCCGGCATTTGTTAAAAAGTCCTGGTAGTCAGTGTAAGGCGTGATATTGTATGTATCTGCCAGCTTTTGAACGGTTTCCTTGTTTCGTGAATAGACCGCAACAAGTTCAGCGTTTGGCACTTCAATAATACTCTTCATATGAGTATTCGCAATGCTACCGGATCCGACGATTCCGACTTTCACCTTTTGGGTCATAAAACCAGCCTCCTAAAATAATACGATTATTATCAATAGTATAGGCTCTTTCAATTTAAATTGTAAACGCCTATCATTTGAATAAAATGAAAAAAGATAAACACTCAGTTTTTCTGTTTACCTTTTTTCACTCTATGTTGTTTGTATTTATCTAATCTTAAAGTCACCAGAGCTTGTTCTTGCTGTAATCTGATATCCCCCTACTCCGATTTCACCCAGAATTCGGTGTTCTGATTTTTCGGTAAACTTCATTCCCTCCATGGTAGCATTTCCATCGCCGGAATTACTTTTAAAATCCACAGCCAAGGATTCAGGTACATGTACAAAGCTTACATCGATGTCACCACTGCTTGCTTCCATTGAAATATCACCGGATATTTCTTTTGCATCAACTATAATATCCCCAGAGGATGTGTTCATGTTCATTTTTTCAGATACTTGATTGTTTGAATCAATATCACCACTACTTGTAAGTAATTCAATTTCCTTTGCTTTATTATTTATCGCCGTAATATCACCGCTACTGGTTTGAATGTCAATAACATTTCCAGTCGTATCTTTAACCCTTACATCTCCACTAGATGCTTCGAGATTTAAGCTTCCTTTAATCATACTGTTCATTATTTCAATATCACCGGATTGTGTTTCAATCGTCATTTCCTTTGCATCAATTTCTTCGACAGCTATATCACCTGAAGATGCTTTAATTTGAAGCGAATCGTACATTTTTTCTGGGACTTCTACAGTAAGGCTTACACGCGTGAAATTAAACATCATGAATTGGAACTTGTTTTTCTTTTCCATTGTAATTTCTACTGAATCACCGTCTTCGTCAATGTTGAGCTTATATAAAGCCTTACTCTTTTTACCTACTTTCCCTGAAAACTCAACCTCAATCAGATTTTTCTTTGTAGGAATAACATTGACATCAACAGCTGAATCAATAATTATATTTGAAACCCCTTTAGAAGAAACCTCTTGTTTTTCATTGACATCTACTGAACTAAAGGTAAAAGCCTCCACTCCAGAATTATTCAACGTAATAATTACGCCTAAAACTCCGATCAACACAAAGATTAACGCTCCATACATTATTTTTCTCATTGTTTATTCTCCTTTTATTAATCCTAAATTCCAATTTACATACATGGCAAAAACCTTATATAGTCCTTTTCCTGCTTTTATCATTCCTACACCAAGCAGAGTGCCGATTCCACAAAGCAGAATCGAAATAAAAAATTCCAAGCTAGTGAACCCTCCAACAAACACCTGAGTCACAACTAAAAGCGGTGATACCACAAAGCAAAAAGACATAATCCAAAGTGAAAAATAGATGGAAATAACCGCAATCGCTGGACCTAAAACAAAAATACTGTTAAATAATATCAAACTGACTAAAGCAAGAATCATTCGTCCACTATTTCGATAAGATTTTTTTTCTACTAAATGGGATACTTCAGAATTGTCTTCTAATTCAACTGATTCCATAAAGCTTGAATTCACGTTTCGATTTTCTTTGGCTACATCGATAAGATCCTCATATAGTTCAATTAGCTTTTGTCGGTCATCAGCCGGCAGCCCTTTCAAACGATCTTCCAATTCCTGAAGCATTTGGTCTTTATTCATATTTCTCGGTCCCTTCTAACTTCCTATGACCTTATCATACAAAGTAAAAGTCATATGACCACAGTGAAGCCAGTCACAAAATTCCAAGTGAATGATAATATGACGGAATGACCCCTACTTACTTTGTCAAATTGATTTGCATAAATGACATTTTTCATTTTATAGACTACTAGAAATCCCTAATTTCTTGTAATATAGGTAGAGATAGGAAAAAAGTCTTGGAGATTGAGGTGTGGTTATGAAAAAAACAGACCCAGATTGGATCTGGATTGACTGGTTTATTTTTTTCCTAAGGCTTTGCTGGTATTTATCCGGCATGCTCTATTTCTATATTCATATTGAAACTCTTGGTGATTTACCCTATTTATTATTTGTTTGCATTTTAACTGTTTGTTATCTTGTACCACATCTGTTTTGGAGGCCTGGTTATAAAAATCCTATCCTATACCCAATCTCCGAGCTCGTCCTTGCTGGTGGAGCATCCATCTATGTAAACATCTTTTTACAGGTGAATCTTGGTACCTCCGTGATTTTAATGTCCTTTTTAATGATTGGCTACCTAGCTACAAAGAAGACTGTTAAATGGACATTTCCAATATTTCTAATCATCTTTCCATTGCCACGTCTATGGTCACTGGACACTGTTTCTTATTTGCTTCAATACTTTGATATCTTTATCTTCTTAGGCTTCGGCGCTTGCTTCAATTATGTCATCCAATCACAACGTAGAACAGACCGAATCATTGAAGAAAATAATAAGCAATATAGGTTGATTCAAGAACAGAATAGAGTGTTACAGCAATATGCTGAGCAAATTGAAAAAGTCACTCTGCTCAAGGAACGGAATCGGCTTGCAAAAGAGCTTCACGACACCATCGGTCATCATTTTACCTCTGTCACAGTAGGCCTTGATGCTGTTTCTTACTTACTAGAAACGGATATTGAGAAAGCAAAACAAAGGATTGAATTATTAGCTAACGTTTCACGTAGTGGTTTACAGGATATAAGGAAGCATATCCATGAAATCGCTCCCTCTGAAAGTGAAGAGAAATTATCGATTTTATTAGAACAAATCGCTACCAATTTCAAGGAGAATACTGATACTGATGTTCAGTTCCATAAGCATGGAACCGAATATCCAGTTACACCTTCAATTAAACTGGTATTTATTCGCAGTTTACAAGAAGCTCTTACAAACGCCAAAAGACATGGTGATGCAACAAAAATTGTTATTCATTTTCTTATTTCACATACCGCCGTTACTCTATCTGTTGAAAACAACGGTACTCCAATTGAGACACTAAATCCCGGATTTGGATTAACAGCAATGAAGGAACGGATTGGAGAATTACATGGAGACCTTGCGATAACAAATGGAAAATATCGTGGAGTTAAGTTAACAATTACAGTACCTATAAAGGAGATAGTCTAAATGAGTATTATTAAACTCTTACTTGTGGATGACCAGGAGCTTATTCGTGAAAGCCTATCAATTGTTTTGAGTATGGATAATGAAATTGAAATTGTTGGATTAGCACAAAATGGTATTGAGGCTATTGACCTTTGTGAACAGCACAAACCTACAATCATTCTTATGGATATTAATATGCCTGAAATGAATGGAATTTCTGCAACCAAAATAATTAAGCAGCGTTGGCCGGATATAAAAATTATCATCTTAACCACCTTTCAAGAGGTGAATCATGTTATTGATGCATTAAAGATAGGTGCAGAAGGCTATTTGCTAAAAGCGATACATCCAAAGGATTTGCTTTCTGGTATAAAACTGATACATAAGGGTGGTACACTGCTTCCACAAGATTTAGCAAGACTTCTCGTCCAACAAATTAACAGTAACGAAGGCTCTAGCATACAAGAGAATATTACAAGATACAATTTAACAGAGCGTGAAGAAGAGGTGCTTGAATGCCTTGCTTTGGGACTTAGTAATAAACATATCGCGCAAAAGTTATTTTTATCAGAAGGTACAGTCAAAAATTACATTTCCAATATTTATCACAAACTAGACGTAAAGGACAGGTTCCAGGCGGCATTAAAAGCACAGCAGGAAAAGTTAATTTAAATAGTTTTTGAATTAAAACAAACCATCCTGATTGGGATGGTTTGTTCGATTTAATTATGATTTCTACTATTTTTAGTAGTTGGGGATTTTCGCGTTTTAGGTAACACTTTTTTTTCCTCACGAGCGTCTACTATTTCACCTTTATAAAAATCCTTTTTACTAAATGTGATCCCTAGGTCATGCCCCATTTTTTTGAGGAAACTTTCCTCACGTGAATTGACGATGGAGATGACTACACCTTTTTTCCCCATCCGCCCTGTTCGACCTGAGCGGTGAACATATTGCTCTGTTGTTTTTGGAAAGTCAAAATGAATCACATAGGTGACATCCTGAATATCTAGACCCCTTGCCGCTACATCTGTTGTTAGCAACAACGGAATTTTTCCAGCACGGAAGTTTTTCATCGATTGCTGTCTTTCCTGCTTCTTCGCTTCTCCAGCAAGTACCGCAACATCGATATGGTTATAGGTTAACTTCGCTTCGATTTCTTCTACTTTATCGAGACTTTTTATAAAAGCAATTGCCTTGTCTGGCTCGGTATACATAATTTTGCGAAGCACATCGATTTTATCACGCTGTTCACATAGGAAATAGATATGCGATGTGTTTTCCTGGTTGAGAGTTTGTTTTACCCGAATGATCTCCGCATTGTTCATCAAGGACTTCGCAATCTTTTCGGTTTGCTCAGTGATTGTCGCTGAGAAGAAAAGGATTTGGCGATCCCTTAATGTTGATTTGATAATGCTTTGCACATTGGATAGATGTTCATTTGAAACGAGCTGATCCGCTTCGTCGACAATGACGGTCGTAACCTCGTGCATTTTCATTTTTTTCATTTTGATAAGTTCGATGATTCGGCCAGTTGTTCCAATGACGATTTGCGGACGTTCTTTCAGCTTTTCGACCTGTTTTTTAACATTTGCACCGCCAATGAAAGACGCGCTTACGATGTTTGTGCCTTTCGTCCATTTTCGAACTTCCTCCAGGATTTGCATGACGAGCTCACGGGACGGAGCAAGGATTACAATCTGGATGCCGCTCTTTGTTTCGTCGAGCTTCTGAATAGCAGGAAGTAAATACGAAAGAGTTTTCCCTGTTCCTGTGGGAGATTCACAAATAACGTCCTTCCCTTCAAGGATCGCGGGAATCGCTTTTTCCTGTATCGCTGTTGGAGCTTCAAAGCCTGACTCCTGCCAGACTTCCTGTATAAAAGGTTTCATTTCTTCTAATTGAGACCATTTTGACATTGTTATGTACCTTCCTTATACGTACTTGTATGGTTAGACTATTGTATATTCTAACTATCTTTTGGCTTAAGTGCAAAAAATAGTTTGATCGAGGGGATATTTTGGTTTAATGGGGCTAGTTTTTTTACTGGGAATGGATGACTCCTATGATGCGTCTGTTTGGAGTACCATCAGTCTCCTAATAAGTGGTATACGGAGTCTTTTCAGGGGTGTTGGAGTG
Source organism: Ferdinandcohnia sp. QZ13 (assembly GCF_031324165.1). Classification (NCBI taxonomy): domain Bacteria; kingdom Bacillati; phylum Bacillota; class Bacilli; order Caryophanales; family Bacillaceae; genus Ferdinandcohnia; species Ferdinandcohnia sp. QZ13. Next base: position 1,769,541 of record NZ_JAVIVW010000001.1, read on the forward strand.
TCACCAACTTCCTAATAACTGGTGTGGGGGGGATTTCCAGGAGTTCTGGAGTACCATCAACTTCCTAATAACTGGTATACGCTGGATCTCCAGAGGTGTTGGAGTTCCTTCAACTTCCTAATTACTGGTATGCGGGGGATTTCCAGAGGTGTTGGAGTGCCTTCAACTTCCTAATTACTGGTATGCGGGGGATCTCCAGAGGTGTTGGAGTGCCTTCAACTTCCTAATTACTGGTATGTGGGGGAATTCCAAAGTAAATGCTACACCTCCAACTGAAATTAAATACGCTTTTAAAGCGTTCCACGTGTCTCTTTACATAAAAATGCCCCTCACCTAGAATGAGGGACATTAACAAAACATTGTTCTATTAGATTTGTTTTGCTTCTACTACTGTTGCAGATGGGTCCTGCGAGAATGTACCTTTGTATTCAACTACGTCAATATGGCAGTTTGGTCCAATAGTGATGTTATCTCCTCGAACCATTTTAGCATTTGTATATTCAATTTCAATTTCATCTGCCTCGATTATTTCCGTTGTTAGCGAAACTGGATAGACCGCTTTAAAAAGATTATTAAGGAAACTAAAAATTCCTTTTTTAACTTTAATGGTTCGACCGCCGATTTCTTTCGCATGACATTCACCGGCAATGGAGATATCGATTACGTCCGCGTTTAATAATCCTCCGATTACAAAATCGCCTGTGCCTTTGAACTCCTCAGCCTCACAATCTTCTGCAATCGTGGCTTTTCCTCGTAATTTTATTTCTTCCGCTTTTAAGCTGCCACCGATTTTTCCGTTACCTGATATCTTCATGTTATTAATTTTTGCATCACCTTGAATTCCACCAGCACCTTCAATGATAAATTGCTCAAATTCGATAGACCCTTCAATGTTTCCGTTACCGCTTATTTTTCCTTCATTTCCTTTGACATTCCCGGCAACGGTGCCAGTTCCATTTATCGTAAAATCATTACATTCAATGTCCCCCTGCACATTCCCTTTACCGTTAATTAATACTTTATTAAAGCTGCCACCACCGGAAGATCCCATTCCGTTAATAATTAAGTTTCCTTGGTTCTCAAGATTCACCATATTTTAAGCCTCCCACTTAGATTAATTTCGTTCTCAATTCTTCCATTTCATTTGTAAAAGCGATTTTGACGATTAGTTTAGTTCCTTGGTCCATCACAAAATCTGTTGTACTTTGCACAATAAAACAAGTTGAAACTCCTAGCTTGCGGACAATCACCATTTCACCGTAGCTTTGTTTTTCTTTTGAAAAATAATCGTTTGAAACTTGGATTACCATTTTAGCCTCTTCAAGGCTGATATCTCCTGTTTGCAGCAACTTTTCTACCAGATAGACAGTTAAGATTCCTTCAAAATGAAACTTTTCTGGACTATCTTTGAGCTGGTCTAGGTAGAGATTGATGGTCGTTTCTGAGGCGAGACCACGTTTCACCAGTTCCATTTTACTGAGGTTCAAATCACCTACATTGGGTGAGAACATTTCCGCCATTTCATCAAGGGATAGATTTTCCTTCATTTTTTGAATCCGATCAATTCGCTCTAAGATCCTTTCTTTTGGAAAAAAGGTCTCCTGCCCGGTAAAAGTTGATTTTCGAATAAACCACTCCTCCGGAATCAAGTCTTTTCGCTTCCATCTGTAAAGCTGCCCATAAGAAATGCCTGTTACTTCAAGTAACTCCTTTTTCGATAATAACTCTTCACTCATTTCTAACCGGCTCCTTTCTATAAAAATAATGTAACATAACACTGTTACGTTACACAACATAAAATTACATGATTTTGTAAAAAAATTTTTGGACGAGGAACCTGTCCCTCCATCCAAAAAAAAAAAGCTGATTCGCATATTTTGCGAAACAGCTTTTTAAAGGATTTATCTCGCCAACCAACCGCCGTCAACTGCAAGGGTGTGGCCATTTACGTAATCGGAAGCGTTGCTTGCTAGGAATACGACTGCCCCCATTAGGTCGGCTGGGGTTGCCCAGCGTGCTGCAGGGATACGTGATAGAATTTCGGTATTGCGCTTTTCATCGGCACGGATTTGTGCAGTGTTATTTGTAGCTACATATCCTGGTGCGATTGCATTTGTTTGAATCCCGTATTCAGCAAGTTCATTGGCAAATGACTTGGTAAGTCCGTGTACCGCATGCTTACTTGCAGTATATGGAGGAACAAATTTTCCGCCTTGGTAGGAAAGCATGGACGCAACATTGATGATTTTTCCACTCTTTTGCTCTACCATTACTTTTGCAGCCTCTTGACTTAAAGTATAAAGTGAATTTAAATTCAGATTGATAACCGCATCCCAATCCTCTTCCTTATACTCTAGGATTGGAGAACGGCGGATTGTTCCTGCGTTGTTTACCAAAATATCAACTTTCCCATATGCTTTTACGCATGCAGCTACTACTTCTCTTGCATTTTCGCGTTTGGATAAATCCGTTTGGAAAAATTCAACACGGCGGCCTTCTTTTTCGATTAATTCTCTTGTTTCGTCCCAGCTAGTACCGTGTGTCGTGATGAACAGGTCTGCTCCAGCTTTTGCTAATGCTACCGCAAAGCCTTGACCTAGTCCAGTTGCTCCACCAGTTACAATGGCAACTTTTCCTTTTAGCGAGAAAAAGTCTAATGAGAAATCAGACAATTGTGTAGTCATTTTGCGTCCTCCAAGTTTCTTATCGTAAATCTTCCATTGCTACAACATCCATGTCCGTATATGTGATGTTTTCTCCACACATACCCCAGATGAATGTATAGTTGCTTGTTGCTGTACCAGTATGAATTGACCAGCTTGGTGAAATCGCACACTGTTCATTTTTCATGACAAGATGTCTTGTTTCATCAGGTTGCCCCATGAAGTGGAATACACGAGTTTCTGGCTCCATATCAAAGTATAAGTAAACTTCCATTCTGCGCTCATGTGTGTGACATGGCATTGTGTTCCAAACGCTTCCAGGAGAAAGCATCGTTAGACCCATTTGTAATTGGCAGCTTTCACATACATTTGGATGTACGTATTGATAGATTTTACGTTCGTTCAGTGTTCCAGGCTCGCCTGTTTCGAATGGTTTAATTTCATTAATATCGATTTTTACAGTTGGATACTTATGGTGTGCTGGTGCTGAATTGATGTAAAACTTCGCTGGATTGTTAGGATCCTTAGAAGTGAATAAAACTTCCTTCGTTCCTTTACCTACATATAATCCATCTTGACGAACCATGTTGTATTCTTCACCATCAAGAATAACCATTCCTTCGCCACCAATGTTAATAATTCCTAATTCACGGCGCTCTAAGAAATACTCAACTCCTAATTCTTTATTAAGGGTTATTGTTAATTCTTTATCAGTAGGAGTTACTCCACCAAAGATCATACGGTCATTATGTGTATATGTTAACTTTACTTGTCCTGGCTCGAAAATGGTTTCCACCAAAAATTGTTTTCTTAATTCATCAGTATTAAATCTTTTGATTTCCTCCGGATGATTCGCATAACGTGTTTCCATTTTTGTTTCCATGTTATATTCCTCCTAAAAGTCATATTTTTATATTTGAAGCAGACGTTCAAAAAGTCCGGTGAATATGACACATCGTATTTCTTCGTTGGCTTCCTTCTCCGTTCCTCACGTATTAACTACATACGCTCCGGTACTCAAAGCTGCGCCGCCTTGAAATCCTTGGTCCTCTTCATCCTCCTTTTTGAACTTATATTTGAATACCTTTAACGGACGATTTTACCTGAGGCATTTTCAGCAAATGCTCTGATATCCTCTTCCGAAAAGATATTGCTATCACCATGAACAGAATGTTTTAAAGCGGATGCTGCCGTACCAAAGGTGACGATTTGCTCGGGCTCAAGTCCTTCTAGAATTCCAAAGAGAACTCCAGAAGCAAACGCATCTCCGCCCCCAACCCTGTCTACAATCTGAGTAATGTCATGGACCCTTGATTGATATAACTTCCCACTAATAAATAAATTACCTTGCAATCTATTATGGGAAGCAGAAAACACTTCTCTAAACGTAGAATACAAGTATTTGATATTGGGATACATTTCCGTAATCTTTTTATAGTAAAAAGTAAGTTTTTGAGATTGGTCCAAAGTATCATCTGCTTCTTCAATTCCTAACAAGTTAAGCGCATCCAATTCTCCACATGAGCAAATATCGACATATGGTAAAAATGGTTTCATTGCTGCTGAGGCCTCTTCAAGACTCCATAATTTTGCTCGGTAATTGAAATCGAAGCTTGTTGTGACACCTAGTTCTTTAGCAATTTTTAATCCTTGGAGAGTTAATTCCTGTAAGTTTCGCGATAGTGCGGGCGTAATCCCTGATACATGAAACAGATCAGCATCTTGTAAAATTTCAGCAAAATTGATTTCGTCCGTTGAAAGTTGTGCAAAGCTTGAGCCTTTTCGGTCATATGTGACCTGTGCACTTCTTTCACCTACACCTGTTTCCAAGTAGTATGTACCCAGGCGCTCTCCACCTTTTAAAAGGTAATCAGTGTGAATGCCAAATGAATGTAAATGCCGTTCATACCCCTGCCCGAGTGGATTATTCGGCACTTTCCCAACAAAATAGACCTCATAGCCAAAACGTGAAAGGGATGCTCCCACATTTGCTTCAGCTCCGCCGTAATTGATTGTTAGCTGGTCTGTTTGAAAAAGGCGTTCACCTAGGTTCGTGGATAAGCGAAGTAAGGGTTCACCAAATACAACAATCTTTTTCATCATTTACTCCCCTCTTACTTCTTTAACTTTAGCGACATATTGGGCAGCGTATTCCGTTATTTTCGCGTAATCTCCTGTTTTTGCAGGGGCAACTAGATTTCCGCCAACACCTACAGCCACACATCCATTTTTAATCCATTGATCAATGTTATCGAGGCTTACCCCACCTGTTGGCATGATATTCACCTGTGGGAGTGGTGCTTTAACCGCTTTCACAAAATCCGGCCTAAAAGCATTCCCCGGGAAGAGCTTGATAATATCTGCACCGGATTCAAGTGCACGTTTCATTTCCGTAATCGTCATGCACCCGGGCATGTACGGAATTTGATACAAGTTACATAGTTTAGCAGTTTCTTCATCAAAGCTTGGGCTCACGACAAATTGTGCTCCTGCTAATATCGCAATTCGTGCAGTTGTCGCATCAAGAACAGTCCCTGCTCCAATTACAACTTCACTATTTTTGTAGATGGAAGCTAGCTCCTTAATCACCTCGTCAGCACCATCGACTGTAAAGGTCACCTCGATTCCTTTGATCCCACCCTCGACACAGCTTTCTGAGATTTTTACTGCTTCTTCTTTTGAATCTGCTCGGACAACCGCGACTACGCCGCAATCCGCAATTTTTGAGAGTATCTTTATTTTTTTCATGGTTGCCTCCAAAATCTCTTGACTATTTCCTATTTGGAAATTAACTTTATTATATGGAAACTTACAAGGCTATTATATATAATAGTGTAAGGGATTTCAACAGCTAGATTAATAAATTTACGGAATATTTACGAAAAGAGAGTGACGACCTTGCAAGAAAAGAAGCAACCATATGGCACTGTCCTGATAAAAGCCGACAGCATCTTAAAATATCTGTCCTCGACAGATAAGCCACAAAGCCTTCAACAAATCGCGAAAGAAACCGAACTAACTAGTTCCACAGCATTAAAAATTTTAGATACTCTCCAATTAATTGGATATGTACAAAAGGACGAGGAAACGAAAAAATTCCGGCTTGGTAGGTCCATTATCAAATACGCAAACAAAGCTTTAAACCAAACCGAAATAAAAGATCTTGCACAGCCCTTTTTAGAAAAACTAAGGGAACAAACAACGGAAACGGTCCATATGGGCATCCTTGACCAATCGAGCATCATTTATATCACAAAACTAGAAAGCTTTAATCCAGTTTCCTTGTATTCACGTGTCGGTAAAGCTATCCCGCTCTATTGTTCTGCAATGGGAAAATCAATCCTAGCCGACCAAACGGACGAACAAATCGAAGAGTATTTTAACAATCATACATTAGTAAAGAAAACAGAAAACACGATCACAACTAAAGAAGGGTTTATGAAGGAAATCCATGAAATCCGTAAAAACGGATATGCATTTGACAATGAAGAACACGAAGCGGATATATTCTGTGTAGGGGCAAGTATTACAGTCAATGGTAAAAACTACGGGGCATTTAGTGTCAGTGTTCCAAAATATCGGATCACCGATGAATTTATTACACAAATCATTGAGAATGTGCTTGCGTGTAAAAGAGGGATTGAGAGTGAATTAGGATAAGGACAAGGATCCCGTCCTATTCAAAACTCCCAATTATAAAAACTATCAAAAAACTTATTGACCTTCTCTTACTTCCCTGTTATTATACCAATATATTAAAAATCGATGACGAGAAAGAGTACGATAGGAATTCTGTTCCCCAGAAAGTCGACAGTTGCTGAAAGTCGATGTTCAGAGCCATCCGAAAATCATCTCAGAGATGCAAAGCTGAAAATAGTAAGCTTTGACGGGGAGTCCGCCGTTACGAAGGAACACGTATGATAGTACGTTAGTGAGCGTCGCGCCTTTTTGGCTGCGGAATCTGGGTGGTATCGCGAGTTAACCTCGTCCCTATTATAGGGGCGAGGTTTTTTGTTTTTTCGTCAGGACAACGGACCTGTCCCTCCGTCCCAAAAATACTATGTAAGGAGAGTAATTCCCATGAAGAAATTAGACACTTTATTTATCGGTTTTATGTTATTTTCAATGTTTTTTGGTGCTGGTAATTTAATTTTCCCACCGTTTTTAGGTGCTGGTGCTGGTACAAACTTTTGGACTGGTATGCTTGGATTTATCGTAACGGGAGTTGGTTTACCTGTTCTTGTCATCTTCGCAGTTTCCCTTGTAAAAGGTGGCGCTCAGGCAATGGGCGATCGAGTTCACCCTGTATTTAGCACAGCTTTTATGGTTGCTGTTTATCTATGTATCGGACCATTTCTTGCGATCCCAAGAAACGCAAATGTTGCTTTCGAAATGGGGATTACCCCATTTTTACCTGAATCAACCAATACTGCACTTATTCTTTTGCTTTTCTCCGTTGTCTTTTTTGGTATTGTCTATTTTATCAGCTTAAATCCTAGCAAAATGGAACAATATATGGGGCGCTTTATTGCTCCAACCCTGGTAGTTGCCATTGTTATTTTAATCGCTGTTGGATTATTTAAGCTTGATACACCTTTCCTTAACCCAACAGAGGGCTATCAATCAGGTGCGTTTTTCACAGGATTCCTAGAAGGATACAACACAATGGATGCTCTTGCTTCTTTAGCATTCGGAATTGTTATCTTAAACTCAATTCAAAAAAGAGGTATCGAAAATCGTTCACAGTTAACAAGATACACGTTTAAAGCTGGGATGATTGCAGGTATTTTGCTTTCTGCCATTTATGTAGGGATTGGATTAATTGGCGCTAAGATGGCAGGTCACGGCACTTTTGCAGACGGAACACAAATTTTATCTTCCGCTGCTACCCTATTATTTGGCCCAAGCGGTACTCTACTTCTTGGCCTGATTTTCACATTAGCTTGTTTCACTACTGTAGTTGGACTAACAACTGCTTGTGGTCAATATTTTTCAAATTTACTTCCAAAGTTAAGCTATAAAACAGTTGTACTTCTTGTAACGTTAGTTGGATTTACGCTTTCAAACCTTGGATTAGCACAGATTTTAAAAGTTTCTGTTCCATTCTTAGTGATGACGTACCCACTATTAATTGTGTTAGTAGTCTTAACCTTCTTTAGTCGATATTTTAAAAATGTCAAAGCCGTTTATGGTTCATCGATGTTATTCACCGGTTTATTTGCCTTAATCAGTGGATTAAATGCATTCGGACTTGACCTTGGACCTGTTCAGGATATGAAAAATATGCTTCCACTTGCATCTGCTGGGTTAGAGTGGATCGTTCCCGCTCTCGTTGGTACCGCACTTGGACTGGTGATGAGCCAATTCAGTAAAAAGGTCGAAACAGTACATGACATGGAAATAAAAGGTTACACAAAAATGATTGATTGAAAAGAGTACTTATGGTACTCTTTTTAAATGTTGTAATTTGTTTGTTTTCTAAACAAATCAATTTTACATTGTTCCAATTTTTAGGATAAGTTCTACTATCCAACACAAAATATAAAAATGGAACCGCTTATTTTTAATCTTAGGAGGAAGCAGCATGAGAAAGATTGCCCTATTACTACTTGTTGGATTAATCGCATTTTTCATTGTAGGGTGTAACAATCAAGAGGCTGGGGTTAAAGAATTGAAGCTTGCCCACAACCAAACGTTAGACCATCCAGTTCATCTATCACTCGTGGAATTTGGCCGATTAGTTGAAGAAAAATCAAATAATAAAATACAGGTGGAAATCTATCCAAATGGTCAACTAGGAAGTGAACGTGAAGTACTTGAATTAACACAATCAGGTGCTGTTGATGTCGCAAAGGTAAGTGCAAGTGCTTTAGAAGGTTTTGAATCCGATTACTCAATCTTCAGCTTGCCATATGTGTTTGAGAGTTACGACGAATTTGAGAAAAAAATGAATGATAAAAATATCACCGATCAACTTTATTACAAAACCGAGGATATCGGTTTTATTGCCTTAACCTACTTCAATGCAGGTTCTCGAAATTTATATACGAAGGATCGAGAAGTAAAAACGGTTGCTGATGTGTCTGGTTTAAAAACGAGGGTTCAACCAAGTCAAACGAGTGTAAGTATGATCGAGGCCTTCGGTGGTCTTCCTACTCCAATGGCTTATGGAGAGGTGTATACAGCCCTACAATCAGGAGTTATCGATGCTGCTGAAAATAATGAAACCGCTCTAGTTGGTAACAATCATGGAGAGGTTGCCAAATATTATATGTATACCGGTCACCAAATCGTACCAGATATGCTCATCATTAACGCAAAACGATACAACGAATTTACAGATGATGAAAAAAGAATCATTCAGGAAGCAGCAAAGGAAGCTACCCTTTATCACGAAGATGTTTGGGCAAAATCAATTAAAGAACAGACCGAAATCGCAAAAACAAAAATGGGCGTTCATTTTATCGACGTAGATAAAGACTCCTTCATTAATGCTGTAAAGCCACTTCACGAGGCTTATGCGAAGGATGAAAAAACAAAAAATATTTACAAATTAATGAAGGGGACATCATCTAATGAATAAGGTAAAACAAATTCTGGACAAAGTATTAATCGTCTTCTCAAGTTTACTGCTTGTCTCCATGGTTGTACTATCGTCCTGGCAAGTATTATCTCGATATGTTTTTAATATTTCCTCTCCCGGAACTGAGGAATTAACACGATATATGTTAATTTGGTTTGGACTCATGTCAGCTGCCTATGTGTTCGGTGCAAAAAAGCATATTGGAATTCTTTTTATAAGAGAAAAGTTTAGTCCAAAGGTACAGCTCCAAATTGAATTTGCAACCGATATTATTATTCTTTTGACGGCTGCCATTTTAATGGTTTACGGCGGTATTAGAATTGTCATACTAACTTCTGCTCAAGCTGCAGCTGCAACTGGGCTATCAATGGGAGTTGTTTATGCTGCCATTCTAGTTTCCGGCATATGCATTGTCCTTTATCAAATTCACAGTTTGATGTCCTATAAAGAAAGAAAAAGAGAGGTGATCCTATAATGGAAACAATCGCTGGTCTTATTCTTTTTGCCACCTTTTTCTTTTTATTATTATTTGGTGCACCAATTGCGATCGCCATTATCTTGAGTTCAGTTGTTACATTTTTATTTGTATTGCCATTCGATGTGGCCATTTTAACATCAGCGCAACGAATGGTAACGGGTATTGATAACTTTACAATGTTAGCGATTCCTTTATTCGTATTATCAGGGATTATTATGAATAATGGTGGAATTGCCTTCCGACTTGTCAATTTTGCGAAGGTATTGGTTGGAAAGCTTCCAGGATCATTAGCCCATACGAATGCGGTTGGTAATATGTTATTCGGTTCAATCTCTGGTTCGAGCGTTGCCTCTGCTGCTGCAATGGGACGTATTATGACACCAATGCAAACGAATCAAGGCTACAAATTGACTTATTCGGCAGCCGTTAATATCGCCTCCGCTCCAACGGGATTAATTATCCCGCCAAGTTCAGTATTAATTGTGTACTCATTAGTTAGTGGTGGTACTTCAGTTGCAGCTCTCTTTATGGCTGGATATATTCCAGGGATTTTATGGGGTCTTGCCGTGATGGTTGTTGCTTATTTTATGGCAAAGAAAGAAAACTACCCTGTTTCGCAATTACCAACTGCAAGAGACGTATTTTATATTATCTTGAGTGCTATTCCAAGTTTATTCTTGATTGTCATTGTAATCGGCGGAATTGTTGCCGGTGTTTTTACAGCTACTGAGGGTGCAGCTGTTGCGGTTATTTACTCAGTTATTCTTTCGATCATTTATAAAAACTTTAAGCTTAAGGATTTACCAGCTATTTTTATTGAAACGATCGAAATCACAGGCATGATTCTTTTCTTAATTACAGCTTCAGCTTTATTTTCACTTGTAATGTCTTATATGAGATTGCCTGAAGCGATTAGTAGTGCTTTACTATCAATTACGGATAATCAAATTGGGATTATTCTCATTATCATTTTTATCTTGTTACTCGTTGGTACGTTTATGGATATTACACCAGCCGTCCTTATTTTCACGCCAATCTTTTTACCAGTGGCACAAAGCTTCGGAATGGACCCTATTCATTTTGGAATGATCATCTGTTTCGGACTTTGTATTGGAAACATGACTCCGCCAGTGGGAAGTGCATTATTCGTTGGTTGTAGTGTTGCGAAGGTTAAAATTGAAGAAGTGGTCCCAACATTATTACCTTATTTCGGGGTTGTTATTTTGGTATTACTACTCGTTGCCTTTGTCCCACAAATTTCATTATTCTTACCACAACTGTTTGGATTATAAAATAGGTAAGGCTAGGTACCGTATTTTGTACCTAGCCTTTTATTTAGTCTGTTTTGATATCTAGTAGTTTTTGACGTAATTCTGTTTCCATTGATGCAAGTTCAAGCTCGGCTTGGCGTCGCTTGTTTCGACCTTCTTCTTGGATTCTTAACGTTTCTTCTAATGTAGAAATGAGGTTTTCTTTTGTTCTCTTCAATGTTTCTACATCAACTAATCCGCGCTCATTTTCTCTTGCTGTTTCAAGCGTATTGCTTTTTAGCATTTCAGCATTCTTCAATAAAAGTTCATTCGTAGTTTTGGCAACTTGTTTTTGTGCTTCTACCGCATTTCGCTGTCTGATTAATGTTAACGCAATCGCCACTTGATTTTTCCATAACGGAATCGCCGTCATGATCGATGATTGAATTTTTTCAACAAGTGCTTGGTTTGTGTTTTGAATCAATCGGATTTGTGGCGCACTTTGAATCGTAATTTCACGGCTTAACTTTAAGTCATGTACACGTTTTTCAAGGCGGTCCGCAAATTGAACCATATCATTCACTTCTTGAACTTTCATTTGGTCATTTGTTGCTTCTGCTTGTTTTTTTAATTCTGGGATGACTTGTTTATGCATCTCTTCAAGCTTCAGTTCACCTGCAGCAATATATACGTTTAACGCATCAAAATAATCCTTATTGTTATCGTAAAGCTTTTCTAAAATCGCAATATCTGATAAAAGGACATTTTTACTTCGATCAAGCTTCACACTAATTCGATCAATTTGAGCCCCTGTTTTTTGGTATTTGGATAGTACCTCTTGTACGGAATTAGATACTTTTCCAAAGATCCGTGAAATGACAGAGCGTTTTTCAGGACTCAATTCTTCAGGCTTCATGTCATCTAGACGGTGCATGAGTTCTGAAATGATTTTTCCAACCTCACCGACATCATTTTTTTGAACATGCTCAAGCATTGTATTTGAAAATGAAAGCAGCTTGTTTTGTGCCGGCGTTCCGTACGAAATCATCGCTTGGTGATTCGTTGGGTCAATTTGTTTCGCAAGCTGAAGAGCTTTCTCCTTATTTTCTTCAGGCAATACATCTACTAATCGAACAGGCTTTTTTTCTTCTTGTGTGAGAACAATCGGATTTTCCTGCTCATCTTTCTTCTCATCAAATGGATTGGCAAGTAATTCATCCATTAAATTTGTCGGCTCTTTATAATTTGGAGAATACTGTTCACTCATACTCATTTACCTCCTGTTTTGATCAAGAAATGCGTTATCATTTGCTTGTTTATTCGAGTTCTTTGCTACATCAATTTCGAACTGTAGGTCTTCTATATCATTCGAAAGCATTTTGTGTAAATCCTTCTCAATAGTGTGTGTTAATTCTTCAAGTACCCTTCGTGTTTCGTGCAGTGACCGCTCAAGTTCACTATTTTTCTTCGGTTGGGATGAAAGAAAAGCATACTTCTCCGTTAACTCCACAACTGAATCTAGATGTGAAAAATAGAATCGTTCTGCTAGGTAAAAGCGTCGCGGTTCACTTTTCGTTAAGCGATAAATTTTCTTGGTGACACGATGTAAGTCGACTCTTTGTTTTAATGACGGTATGTGACGAACGGAAAAAATGGATTTATTGAGTCTAGCAAGTTTTTTCTTTGCTTCTTTTAAATTTCTCTCAATATACTGATATTCCTTCCTCGTTAGGCGATGTTTTCGCAAAAAGGATTGCTTGATAATGGCTGACGTTCCAAAATAGGCAATTCCGCCACCTACTAATGCATATCCAGACGAAAGTAGGAATGTTTGATCAAATGCAAAAAAGCTTACTAACCAAACAGTAGCCGTTGTCGGCACTGAAATAAACGATTTAACAATAAAAGCGAGAAACGAATTCATACCATCGACTCCTAACATTTAAGTCTTACTATTATATACGAACCAACACGAACGTTGGTTTCAAAAACTTTAGAGGGAAAAAATGGTGTTGTTCATTGGAGGTGCCGCCCTAAGAAAGGCTTGCTGGGTTCTGGGTAAGGCGCTCTGGATTCCGGGGTCTGGACTACATAAGTTGGATGAAGGACTTTCTCTCCGGATGACTGCTTCTTTCGGGATTTCATCGTCTTGGATGAACGGGATTCCCACCACACCAGCGTGGCCTTTTACCCTTCATTCTCTCGATGAACGGGATTCCCACAATACCACCACTACCATTTCCCCTTCATCTACCCAATGAACGAGATTTTCGCCCCACCAAAGCAACCTTTTCCCCTTCATAATCTCTTTTTCCTCAACTTAACTATACTATAAGATATTTATTCAAACTATGGACCTAGAAATTACAAGAATCTAAGACTTGAGGCGTATTTTCAACAAAAGCAATTCCTACAACTCTACCCTAATTATAGTCCATTTTTAAAAATTATAGTAAATTATCTGGAAATTATTCATAGGATGTAGTATAGTACATTATATCACTAATGCACTAATGTACATATTCACCTAAGGAGGTGTTTGTATGAAGTTTAAGCAGGATGGCGCAAAACCTATTTATGTACAGATTTCTGAATGGATTGAAACTGAAATTTTGAGTGGAGCGATACCTGAGGATCATAAGGTGTTTTCCCAGTATCAGCTTGCGGAGATGTTCAATATTAATCCTGCTACTGCTGCGAAGGGGCTCAATCTCCTTGCAGACGAAAATATCCTCTATAAAAAGCGCGGCCTTGGCATGTTTGTGACGCCGAATGCCACGCAATTTATTCTAGAGAAAAGGAAAAGTCAAACAATGAAAAATCTCGTGTACGAACTAGTGTTGGAAGCGGAGCGTTTAGGGGTTAGTGAAACAGAATTAATCAATCTAATTAAGGAAGAAAAGGAACGGCAAAGGGGGAATCAGAAGTGAATGCGATTGATGTGAACAACGTATCAAAACTTTATGGTGATATGAAAGCCTTAGATCACCTCACTTTTACAATCAAGCCTAATACAATAACAGGGGTCATTGGGAGAAATGGTGCAGGAAAAACAACTCTTTTAAAAATTATCGCCGGATTTTACCCAGTTTCTTCTGGAGAGGTTCACGTTTTTTCTGAGAATCCGTTCAATAATTTAAAAATATCTTCCAATCTTATTTTTGTGGATGACAATATGGTCTTTCCGCCTTGGTTAAATTTATCCGAGATTTTAAATGCAAGTGCAGGCTTTTATCCGAATTGGGATGACCAATTGGCCAAACGTCTATTTGATTACTTTGATTTAAATCCAAAGCAGCACCATCATCATCTCTCAAAAGGTATGAAAAGCACCTTTAATATGATCATCGGTCTCTCAGCCCGCTGCCCCATTACAATCTTCGATGAACCGACAACCGGAATGGATGCGGCGATACGTAAGGACTTTTACAAGGCATTATTGAAAGATTACATTGCACACCCGAGAACTGTACTCTTTTCAAGCCACCTTCTAAATGAGATCGATAGTATTCTAGAAAATGTTCTCCTCATCCGAAATGGCAGTGTTGTGCTTCATGAGCCAATTGACGATTTGAAGGAGTTTGCGGTCGGGCTTCGCGGAAAAACCGACGTAATCGAACAAGTTACGAAGGGTATGGAAGTTATTTATGTTGAGGACTTCGGTCATGACTACACGTATTCGGTTGTAAAGGATATTTACCCAGAACCAACTTGGTTAGAAGCGAAGAAGCGTGGGATTGAACTATCACCTGTTGCAACAGAAGATCTTTGTATGTATCTCACGGCAAAGAATAAAGGGGGTATCAATGATGTCTTTAACTAATGCTAGTTTACTTGATGTTGTAAAAAAACAATTATTTTTTAAGGTTCGCTCCTATTATGGTGCGTTTACAAGCCTTGTAACTGTGCAGGCCATTGCGCTATTGTTTTCTTTTAATGGCGTTGGGCAGATGGGGCTTAGTGGAATATCCATTTCCACCTACTCCGGAAGCATGATCTTTGTGTTTACGGCCTTCTGGGCTTTTATTACGGCAATCACACTAACGACAAAACCCTATCATTATATTGATTTTTCATTTGTAACAAACCGGATGAGTAGCCATCTATCCACGTTCGGAATGCTAGTGATCTATTCATTCATTGCCAGTATCACTTCGACTTTTGTTGGGATTCTGTTAAGGGTGATCCTTTACTTCAAAGAAAGCAACAAGTTGATCATCACCAATCACTTTTTTCTATCATTTTCTGATTTGTTAGTTGGAATTTATATTGGTGCCCTATACCTAATTTTGTTTGCTGCACTTGGTTATTTCATCGGAATGTTTACACAAATAAACAAACTTTTCGGGTTCGTGATACCAGCCCTATTCATTGGATGGGCAATTTACGAAGGTAGAACTTTTGACACATTTAGCGGCTTTACGTTTTTTGCATTCGAAACATCCATCCTTATTTTTACAATAAAGGTAGTGGTTACAGTTGCGATATTAATTTGGATTGTGATTGCGGCAACTAACCGATTGGAGGTTCGAAAATAATGTCAGTAATCGGTATTTTACTTCCTTTTATCATCTTGGTATTTATTATAGCTCTTGTTTTTCTAACCGTATTTTTCGGTAAAAAGTACACGGGCTCTAAACTTACAAAACTTTTACTCGGAACGTATTTTATTATCTTGGTAGTGGCTGTTATTGTCTATTATTGCCTCCCCAAATCAACCATTGATTCAGCTGAAAGCCCTAATATGACATTCGAGCAAATTCATCAAGCGATTGAACAAGAGACATTTGAAAATGTGGAAGCGATAAAAGAAAAAGAAAGATGGAATATCCCGTTTGACCAAGCGCAACTTAATATTCAATATTTGGATAACATTAACATGTATACCATTTTTGATCGAAAAGAAAATGACGACCAAACGATCGAGATTATTTATTATGTAGCAAATACACAATTCAATGGGTACGATTTTTACGACGAAATCCCAACACCAACAATCTCAATCCAGGGTAATACGTTAATTGCGAATCCTGCAATGGACCATGAGGTAAAACTCCATAGCTTTCATAATGATTTTGTGATTTCTCAATTTAGAGGTGGTGGGATAACTGATGAGTTTGATGAAAGGATTAATGATGATAAGCCCCTTAATTATGATTTTCTCATCATCCGAGTTCCGAAAAGCCTTGAGTTAACTGGTAGCGAGTTTGTGAACTTTCTCGGAGAACAATGAAAAAAGGAAGGGTCTCCCCTTCCTTTTTATTATTATGCATATTTTTGTTTGCTTGGATCTTTTAATACATTTGAGTAGCTGTAAAGCAAGTTTTCAAAGATGACATCCCATTTTTGGGTTAATGCATATTTTCTTCCTTCCATTGCCATTCGGTTGCGAACACCGTCATTTTTGAGTAGATGCAGAATTGCATCCGTAATGTCCTTTGTGTTACCTGGCTCACACAAATAACCAGTCAAACCTTCTTGAACAACATTCTTAACGCCACCCGCATTCACTCCAACTACCGGTGTACCGCTTGCCATTGATTCAAGCATGACATTTCCAAAGGTTTCTGATGATGACGGAAAGACAAAAACATCCGAAGCCGCATATACCTCTGCCAAATCAGTTCCTTTTAGAAATCCAGTAAAGGCCATATTGGATGGTGCTTCTTCCGCCATTTTACTGCGTAATGGACCGTCTCCAACGATGAGCCATTGAATTTGTTCACTCCACTCCCTTGGCAATGAGTTTGCAATGTCAACGAGTACTTCTACATTTTTTTCCGGCGCTAACCGACCCACATAAGTCAGGATAAACTTTTTTGAAACCTGATACTTCTCTTGAACAACATCCCTATTGTAATAAGGATTAAATAGTTCGCAATCCACTCCGTGAGTCCATATTTCGATGTTAGAAAACCCTTTTTCCTCAAGCTGATTTTTTGTCACAAGGGTTGGAACATAAAGCTTTTGAAATGGACGATGAAACCATTTCATATATTTCCACAAGGGGTTGGATAAAAATTGCAAATCATAAAACTGTAGATAATAATCAAAATCGGTATGATACGATCCTACAAGCGGTATATTTAACTTTTTCGCATAGTAACTTCCCCAAAATCCAATATTAAAAGGGGTCGCGACATGGATGATATCAGGTGAAAACTTCTCGAGTTCAGCTCGAATGTGAAACATATTCGGAAAGGCAAGTCTGCACTCTGGATATAGGAAAAAGGATAAGCTTTTAAAACGGTGAATATGACTCGATACATATTCATTCGAATCTGACATTGGCGCAAACACCTTCACATCCATATTTTGTTCCTCTAAATAATCCGTAAACCTTTTTAATGTGCGTGCTACACCGTTAACCTCTGGATAGTAAGTATCTGTAAAAATCGCTATTTTCATAAGATCCCCCTTAAGGTAGACTCCGATAATTGAATGGCCAAAGATAAGCTTAAAACTCCAGATGTGGTTCCTAAAATCACACCCGCCATCACGTCAGAAGGATAATGCAAGCCTAGAAAGATTCTTGATAGTCCCACACAGATCCCTATAGGAAGTAGGAGGATGGAAAGGTATGGCATATATAAAATAAAAGGAATAATAACTGAAAATATCGCCGTTGTGTGTCCTGAAGGAAACGAGTGGTCTGTTAATGCTTTTAACGGAAACTTTGATTCTTCCACTATTAAGTAAGGCCTTTTCCTAGGATACAGTTTTTTGATTACATGGACAGGTAGATGACTAATCGCAAGTGAAAGCGCGCTTGCGATTGCCGTAATCCTTAGTTGATTTGTCGTCAAAAGGGCTAAAGCAAGACAAGTGATAATGGTAAAGGTAGCCCCACCTAAAAATGTGATTCTTGAGAAGAAAAAGTGTAGCCATTTTATATCATAATGCTGGTTCACTTTTTGAAAGATTCGACAATCAGCATTATAAATGGAATATAAAACCTTCATGTTCCATGTCTCCCCTTTACCCTTAAAGCTTATTTGTTAGTGTTTTCACCACTGTTGGTCTGCCAATCGAAACATATAACAGTGGGTATTTCTGTACTTCTTCAAGTGGGTAGCAATTTCTTCCGTCAATCACTTTTGGTTCTTTCATATATTCACTGTAGAGATTTAGTGGGAATTGCTTAATTTGCTCCCATTCGGTAGTAATAATGGTTAGGTCTGCATGATAAATGGCTGTTTGGATTTCATCTGTATAGTCAATGGAATCCCCAAATAGTTCTTTTACATTTTTAATAGCGATCGGGTCATAAGCGGTGACACTTGCCCCCTCCTGTAGGAGCTCTTTAATGACCGTGATGGAAGCTGCTTCCCGTATGTCATCTGTATTTGGTTTAAAAGAAAGTCCTAATACGGCAACCTTCTTACCTTTTAATGAAGGCATAATCTCCTTTGCCTTTACTACAGGAAACGATTTTTGACGGTTGTTGACTTTAATAACCGCCTCAAGTAGTTCAAAATGATGTCCCAAACTACCTGAAGTATGCATGAGTGCTCTCGTATCTTTCGGAAAACAAGAACCCCCATAGCCAAGCCCTGCTTTTAAAAAGTAGGGTCCAATTCGTTGGTCCTTCCCAATCCCGTATGTGACATCATCAATGTTAGCCCCTACTTTTTCACACATTCTTGCAATTTCATTCACAAAGCTTATCTTTGTGGCAAGAAAGGCATTTGAGGCGTATTTAATCATTTCAGCACTTTTAACATCCGTTTTAATGATTGGAATTTTTAGAGGTTGATAGATGTTTTCAAGCACTCTAGCACTTTCTTCGTTCTCTGCCCCAATGACAATGCGATCTCCATAAAAGAAATCAACTACAGCGGATCCTTCACGTAAGAATTCGGGGTTTGACACGATTTCCACGCGAAGTTGCGGAAGCTTTTTTGAATCAATCATTCGTTTGATTTTTTCATTCGTTCCCACAGGGACTGTGCTTTTTGTACAAATAATCACATCATTTTCAATATGTACAGCGATTGTTTCTATGACGTCATAGACATAATCAAGATTTGCAGTACCATCTACATGCTGTGGAGTACCGACTGCGATAAAAATGACATCTGCATGTGTATACGCGTATCGTGGGTTTGTCGTGAAATAAAGTCTGCCTTCTATCAGGTTTTTCTGTAAAAGTGGCTCTAATTCCGGTTCATAGATTGGAGAATACCCTTCTTGTAGCTGTTCAATTTTTTCAGATTGGATATCAATGCAAATGACTTCATGACCGAGTTCAGCTAAACAAACACTTGTAACTAGTCCGACATAGCCTGCACCCGCAACCGTAATCTTCATCTAACCCCTCCATCGCCTTTTACTACATCCTATCGAAAAATTGCGAATATTTTCTTTAGCTACTGTAAAAGAATTGTTAAGTTTTGGTATAGAGGAATGAAAAAAAGGAAGGGTGGCCCCTTCCTTTTTCGCTATTCTGTAGTTATTGATGAGTATCAAAGACATTTCACGACATGTGTGGTTTCGTTTTGTCTCTGAGAGCAGGTCTCGAAGACATTTCACGATTTGCGAGGTCTGGTTTTGTCCACGAGAGCTAGTATCAAAGACGTTTCATGACATGTGTGGTTTCGTTTTGTCTCTGAGAGCAGGTCTCAAAGACATTTCACGATTTGCAAGATCTGATTTTGTCTAAGAGAGCAGGTCTCAAAGACATTTCATGACTTGCGAGGTCTGGTTTTGTCTCTGAGAGCAGGTCTCGAAGACATTTCACGGCTTGCAAGGTCTGATTTTGTCTACGAGAGCAGGTCTCAAAGACATTTCACGGCTTGCAAGATCTGATTTTGTCTACGAGAGCTAGTATCAAAGACATTTTAAAGTGAAAGTTCGCCCAATTGTCTTTGAGAACGAAATCCTAGCATTAGGAAGCCCTTATCGAAGCCTAGCCCACCATCTTCTCTTCTGAAAACCGTGTGCGTTGTATATGAATGAGTCTTGCCGATAATCCGACACCTGCTGCAAGTAGACCAAATGACAGTCCAAGCCAGTAACCGGCTGCCCCCAAATCTGTGAAGTGAGCAAGCCCCCAACCGGCTGGTAAGCAGATGAGCCAGTAGGCAATCAATGTCATTACAAATGCGATATTGACATCTTTATATCCTCTTAAAGCAGCCTGTGCCGTTGCTTGAATGGCATCTGAAACTTGGAAAAATAAAGCGTAAATCAAGAATTGTGCGGTTAATGTGATAACTGCCGTTTCAGTTGAATATAGGCCCGCCACTTCAAAGCGGAAGAGAATTACAAATAACCCCGTTACAAGTGCGATAATCATTGAAAGTGCAATCCCTAGCCATGAGTAGACTTTCGCATCCTTATAGCGACGCGCACCTACCTCATATCCGACTAAAACCGTCAATGCCATTGAAATGCTCACCGGAATCATATATAGGAACGAAACGATGTTTAAGGCGGATTGATACGCCGCAACGGTTGTAACTGAAAACTTACTAATTAAAATGGTTACAACTGCAAACATGCTTGTTTCAAAAAAGGTGGATAGGCCCATAGGGATACCAATTTTTAAAATCTCCTTACTTTCTTTAAAAGTAAATCCTTTAAGACCGACGAAGACTTTATAAGATGAAAACGGTTCTTTCGCAATCACGATAAAAGCTGTAATGACCACGACCACCCAATACGTTATCGAGGTAGCAAGCCCTGCTCCCCCACCGCCGAGCGCTGGAAAACCCCATGCTCCAAAAATCAACACATAATTTAATAGGAGATTAATAGGCACAGATACTAATAATACAAACATAACCACTCTCGTAATTCCTAACGCATAAATAAATGAACGCAATACATTAAAAATAAACAGTGGAATAATTCCAAAACTCAAGCCTACTAAATAGTCATGCGCCGTTTGGTGAACACTTTCCGGAAGGTTCATCATGTTTAACAATGGATTTAAAAAGATGACTCCCGCTAAGATGACCACTGCCCCAATAATGAAACTTAAATAAATTCCACTCGATACAACTGTTGATACCTCATTGCTCCTCTTTTCACCAAATCTTTGGGCAGCAATGGGTGATACCGCTAGTAAAATAGCACTAAGCCCTGTGAAAATCGGATTCCATATCGAAGAACCGATGGCTACCCCGGCTAAGTCTGAAGAATTAAATCGACCCGTCATGATCGTATTAAAAAAGACCATGGAAAACATACTGAGCTGAGTGATTAAAATCGGGATTAGCATCACAAAAATCAATTTTATTTTTTCTCTAATGGTGTGTGTTTCGTACATGATACGTTCTCCTTCATAATAAATCGAACATAACCATTATTATATGCCATCTCACATTGAAATGAATACTTTTTTACCTTCCCTTTACACTAATTTCATATTTTAATTGCCAATTTTCTGTTATATTAAAAGTAGATTATAAGACTTTTGGAGGATGAACATCCCTATGTCTCGACTTACAGATCATTTACTCGTCATTTCATTTGACTGTCTATCTTCACTCGATTTTCCAATCATCGAAAAGCTTCCCAATTTTAAGAAGCTATTAGAACATGCGTCGTATTGCCGGAATGTTGAAACGATCTATCCTTCAGTTACATATCCATGCCATGCGACGATTGTCACAGGTAAGTTTCCGAGGAATCATGGGATCGTGAACAATACATTTCTTCAGCCTGGTCAGAGTTCACCGGATTGGTATTGGCATCGTCGTCATGTAAAAAGTACAACCTTATATGATGAAGCTAAAAAAGCCGGTATGAAGACAGCAGCACTTCTGTGGCCTGTTACGGCTAAGGCAAATATCGATTACAATATGCCAGAGATTTTCGCAAATCGACCTTGGCAAAACCAAATTTTTGTTTCCTTATTTAATGGAAGTCCACTTTACCAGTTGGAGATGAATCGTAAATTTGGTCACATACGAAATGGGCTTAATCAGCCTGAACTTGATGATTTCGTCCTAGAGTCGACGGTTGAAACGATTAAGACGAAACAGCCAAACTTAACGCTTGTCCATTTTGTCGATTTAGATTCACAACGCCATTATCATGGGTTCTCCTCGGAAGAAGCAATGGCTGCCCTTCTTCGCCACGACGAAAGACTTGGCAGAATTATGAATGCTCTTAAAGAAAGTGGAATCTACGACAAAACGACGATCATCGCATTAGGCGACCATAGTGCATTAGATGAATCCAAGGCAGTAAAACCAAATGTTCTATTAAAACAGGCTGGACTTATTTCCGTCAACCATGAGGGGAAAGTGATAGATTGGAAGGCCTACTGCAAAAGCTGTGACGGCTCCGCATATATTTATCTAAAAGATATAAATGATACTAAAACAAAAGAACAGGTAAGAGCTCTTTTAACAGATTTAAGAGAACATGGAGAGAATGGAATTGAACGCATTCTTTCTAGTAGTGAAGCTAAGGACAAAGGCGCTGATGACAATGCGACATTTATGATAGAAGCGCGCCTTGGCTTCTATTTCAAGGAGAATCTTGAAGGTGAGTATATCGATGAAATCAACGCTGAAGATGTCCGCGAAAAGCGCTATACGCTTGCAAGTCACGGCTACTCACCGGAAAAAGAGAACTACACCACTGTGCTCATCGCATCTGGAAAAGGAATTCGACCAAACATTGAAATTCCAGCCATGCATCTAGTAGACGAAGGCCCAACCTTCGCTCGCCTACTAGGCCTCGACCTCGGAAAAACCGACGGTCATGTTATCGAAGAGCTATTATCGGACGGGGGCCATGGGGGCGGTTCTCGTGGTTCCGACTAAAATTTAATGAATAAGGGACCAGGAGAACCGTCCCGCTGGTTCTAACTAACTTTATTGAATAAGGGACCAGTGGAACCGCCACTCTGGTTCACTTTTAAGGGGGTTTTGGGATGAAGGGGTTTACGAGAGAGGAATCGAGTTGGATGTATTATGATTGGGCCAATTCGGCGTATTCGATTATTATTACAACAGCTGTTTTTCCGATTTTTTACAAGGCTGCCGCTACGAATGCGGGTGTTGATGCTGCAGATTCAACAGCATATCTTGGTTACACCATTGCCATTTTTACATTTATTTTAGCGATGCTTGGTCCTATTTTAGGAACGATTGCAGATTACCAAGGCTACAAAAAGAAATTTTTCACGTTCTTCTTTGCTTTAGGGGTGTCTGCTACAGCTTTATTGGCGTTTGTGCCAAGTGATAATTGGTTGCTCTTATTGATTGTTTATACGTTTGCTGCACTAGGCTCTACGGGAGCTAATGTTTTCTATGATGCCTTTCTTGTTGATGTCACATCTGAGGAAAAAATGGACCGCGTCTCTGCACGTGGTTATGGGCTCGGCTATATCGGTAGCACGATTCCATTCCTGGTAGCAATCGCGATTATTTTACTTGCACAAAAAGAAATTATACCGATTTCAGCAACAGTTGCCAGCAAGATTGCCTTTCTCATCACAGCCATCTGGTGGGGACTTTTCTCGATCCCGATGTTTAAAAATGTCCATCAGCGCTACTTTATAGAGCGTGAACCAAACCCAGTGGCGAATAGCTTCAAACGACTTGGAACGACCTTTAAAGAAATCAAAAAATACCGTGCCGTGTTTTTGTTCTTAGTAGCCTATTTCTTTTATATCGACGGAGTGGGTACCGTGATTTCAATGTCAACAGCCTATGGAACTGACCTTGGAATTAATGCTACAAATCTATTAATCGTGTTATTTGTGACACAGGTCGTGGCAGCTCCATTTGCGATTCTTTACGGTAGATTGGCACAAAAATTCACGGGTAAAAAGATGCTCTATGTTGGAATTTTTGTTTACATCATTGTTTGCGTATATGCGTATTTCTTAAAAACCACATTAGATTTCTGGATCCTCGCGATGCTTGTCGCAACTTCACAAGGCGGAATCCAAGCATTAAGTCGCTCCTATTTTGCGAAGCTTGTACCAAAACAAAATGCAAATGAGTTCTTTGGTTTTTATAATATCTTTGGAAAATTTGCAGCCATTATGGGTCCGTTATTAGTTGGGGTAACAGCGCAATTAACCGGCAAATCAAACACAGGTGTCTTTAGCCTAGTCATCTTATTCATCATCGGTTTTATCATTCTAACGCGTGTCCCTGAACCAAGCGAGGCAAAATAAAGCATGTTATAATGTAAGAAAAACTTGGAAAGAGGCCAATTAATGGATAAAAAAGAAATAGAATACAAACTGCGCGAGCTAAAATTAGACTATGTCCGCCTTCAAAATGATTTGGAAAAATTAGATTCTGTGAACGGTAATATTTCACCGTTGGAGCGTCAAATTGCAGAGCTCGAGGAAGAAATCAGGTCATTGTCTAAACAACTGCGTGAAAGCTAAAAGGAGTTGCAGCCAAAGAGGTTGCAACTCTTTTTTTATAAAAACGCAATTGTTCTTGCGATTGAACTCAAATGCACTTCATCCGCCCATAATATAAAGTAATTATAGGTTGAACCTTCAATTTTTACAGGGGCAGGATATCTAACGATGGCGGCTGCCTGTCGATTCATTTCTGGGGGTTGATCTGCAGACGGATAAACTAAGCATGCCTCATAACCGTTTATTCTTGTATTGTAAATGCGAGGTGATGAACCATATGGCATCAACTTGTGATAGGCCTCCCCCCTGCACACTTCATGAATATCATCCCCACCACCGATTGCGGAAATTTGAAAAAATCCATTGGTCCCTTCATATCTTTCCTTATCTACCTGCTTCCAGTTTGATGGGTATCGGAATCGCACTTTATAGACTTCATTCGTATAGACCACGTTTATAGGAAGTATCTCCCCTGAAGACCAACTCAGATTTCCCATTACATTTTCTCTTGTGAGCAGGACCGGGGACGGATTCTGTAAATCTATCATCCACATTTCGGTAGCCAAGCCTTGCTCTGAGCAGCCTGATAAATAAGCAATCGAACGGTTATCGGGGGACCATGTAACAGGTGTTGCATAGCATGTAGACTTCGTAAGCATCCGCTCGTTTCCACCGCGTTTTCCAACAATCCGTATTTCATTATAATAGCCAGTCCCTTCAGTATAGGCTGTAGCACTAAAGGCAATTAGCTGTGAATTCGGTGACCATGTTGGGGAGTAATTCTTTGCTTGCCCCCCGCCTTGGATTTCGTAAACTTCTCCTGACGTTAAATCAACAGTACGAATCAGTGAAATACTCGCTCCCGGTGTCGTATAAAGGGCAAATATTCCGTCCGGAGATAGAGAAACATCATGTAACGGTCCTTCTGCATTTCTTGTGATTTGCCTTCTCCCAGAGCCATTTGTATGAATACGGAATAGTTGCATGATGCCTGAAGAGTCGACTCCTTGAAAAAGAAGCTCCCTTCCATTTGGAAACCACTGTGCATCAGATGCATTCGGAGCCGAAATACTTGCTGCTCGGTGTGATAAAACATCATACATCATAATGTGATTTCGCGTTGTGTAAGCTAGTGTTCGATGATTTGGTGACCAATCCAAGGTTAGGTCCTCATTTGGACCGATTTGATCAATGGCAGCAATTCTACCAGTTGAAAGGTAGATAACATATACAATACGATTTTTCCCAACAAAGGCAATCTTACTCTCATCCCCTGACCAAAAAGGCTTTGAAAAAGAATCTGCTAACCCATTCGTAAGCTGTACCCGAGATTCATTTTGAAGATTAAAAAGACAAATATCATATTGTCCTCCTCGACTCGACGTATAGGCAATCACCCCATTATAAAAAGACAAAATACTCATCCTCTCTAAAGATGTCTTTTGCCTATTCTATTCATTGAAAGGAAATGGGTTCGACTTACTACTTTCTATGTATTTATTTTTCCCTAGCCTAGTTGTAAGAATAGTTTGTCCCTCCCGGCATAGTGTTATAGAAAAGGAGGGAAAAAATCATGAAAAAATCGTTTTCTAGCTTAAATCTCATACAATACGCTGTTGGCTATGTGTTTATTACAGCTGGTGCGATGAAGCTGCTTAGCAATGAACTAAGCGCAACCTTTATGAATCTACCATTACCTGCACCAGAATTGGTCATGTATGTTGTCGCCATTCTAGAAATCCTTTGTGGTATTCTCATCGTAATCAATAAGGAAGTGAAAAAAGCAACGATTCCATTACTCGTTATTATGATTGCAGCCATCCTATTAGTAAAAATTCCTATCCTACATACAGGCTTTTTACATTTTGCATTTGCGGCAAGATTAGATATTGTGATGCTGGCATTATTATACATTTTATATAATTCGCACCATAAGTGATTGAAAAAATACCCTTTAATAGAAACTTCAAGCAGATTGTAAGCGCAATCTGCTTATTTTATTGAAAAAATAATATATAAAACCCTTTCAGTCCACCGAAAATTAAAAACCTTATAAAATATGGTGTCAAATCAGAATTTTCTTATGTTTGACATAATGAAATTATTTAGATTATTATATCAACATACTATCTTGGAGGTTATGTTATGTCAGGCTATAATAGACAGAAAATTGTGGACAGTGTTCCTCAAAAGGGATTCTTTGGACATCCTAAAGGACTATTCACTCTTTTCTTCACAGAATTCTGGGAGCGATTCTCATATTATGGTATGAGAGCTATTCTATTATTCTATATGTATTACGAAGTAACTGAAGGCGGTCTTGGACTTAGCCAACATACCGCTATGGCAATCATGTCTATTTATGGATCACTTGTTTATATGTCAGGTATTATTGGTGGTTGGTTAGCAGACCGAATTTTCGGTACTTCAAAAGCCGTGTTCTACGGTGGAATTTTAATCATGCTAGGTCATATCGCATTAGCGATTCCTGGAACCATTTCTTTATTCTTCATCTCAATGGTTCTAATTGTACTTGGTACAGGATTATTAAAACCGAACGTATCTAGTGTTGTCGGTGAGATTTATAGCGAAACAGATTCACGTCGTGATGCTGGATTTAGTATTTTCTATATGGGTATCAACCTTGGTGGCTTCCTTGCTCCATTAATAGTTGGAGAAGTTGGAATGAAGCATAATTTCCACTTAGGTTTCTCGATTGCCGCTGTTGGTATGTTCATTGGATTAGTTATGTTTGTTTTAACAAAGAAAAAGAATCTTGGACTTGCTGGGACAATCGTACCGAACCCATTAGCACCAACTGAAAAGAAAAAAGTTTATACACAGATTGCTATAGGATTAATTGTTGTTGCGATTTTAGTTGCAGTTGGAATTCCTACAGGTATCCTAACATTTGATTCATTTATCGCACTTATTGGTATACTAGGTTTCTTAATTCCAACTATTTATTTTGTTACAATGTACCGTAGTGCAAAAACAACTGATGTTGAGCGTTCAAGAATCTTAGCGTATATTCCTTTATTCTTAGCTGCTGTTATGTTCTGGTCTATTCAAGAACAAGGGGCAACGATTCTTGCCAACTATGCAGATACACGAACACAGTTAAACTTTGCAGGTATGGAAATTTCACCAGCTTGGTTCCAATCATTAAACCCATTATTTATTATTGCCCTTGCACCTGTTTTCGCATGGTTCTGGGTGAAGCTTGGAAATCGTCAACCTTCAGTTCCTAAGAAATTCTCTTTAGGATTGCTGTTTGCTGGTCTTTCATTCCTTGTGATTCTTATACCAGGTTATTTTGCAGGAGCGGATGCATTAGTAAATCCATTATGGCTAGTACTAAGTTATTTCATCGTTGTTCTTGGGGAATTATTAATTTCACCGGTTGGACTATCAGCTACAACAAAATTAGCACCTGCTGCATTTACTGCACAGATGATGAGCTTATGGATGCTTTCAAATGCTGCAGCACAAGCTCTTAATGCACAGCTTGTTAAGTTCTATACACCTGAAACGGAAATGGCTTATTTCGGAATCATTGGTGGAGCATCTATCGTTTTAGGTATTATCCTATTATTCGTTTCACCTAAGATTCAAAAGTTCATGAAGGGTGTTAACTAATAATTTGTTTTGTAAGTTTAAAAAGATAATACAGAAAAACAAAAAGCGTGAGACTGGACTCACGCTTTTTGTTTTTCATTTAGGATATGCATTTGGGCTGTTCCTGCTCATGCTTTCAGAGTAGGCCATGTTTTTGGACTAGAAGATGGGATTTTTATGCCCGTGAACAGGCCCTTTTTTATATCATAAATTCTTTATAAACAATCGCACAACATCTGCTCCGCCAATAAATAAGCCAAGTGTTGTACCTAGGTTACATAGAACAATAATCAGTAAGATGCGTGTAACTTTGTTATGCCAGAATCCTTTTACACTATAGACATCGGTTGAAAGTGTTTCAAAGTCCTTCACACTTGGGCGGCGTAAAAAAGCTTGGACAAAGCCTGCTATCCATCCAGCTGCAATTAATGGATGCATGACTCCTATTGGAGCTGCAAAAAAAGCAGTCACAATCGTCAGTGGATGTCCTAAAGCAATCGCAGCACCAATTGCTGAAAACGAACCAGTCCACAAAACTAAGCTTAAGGTTTGCTGTAGGCCTGCTTCTGGATTGGCAATAAAAGTATAAGCAATGATCGCCACAATTAAAATTGGAATTGCCCAACCAATCATTTTTGGCACTTTCGATTTTGGAGGAAGCTGGGTAAGCTTCATTAAATCATGTTCCTTTTTGATTTCTTCCTTGATTCCCGGAACATGCGCTGCCCCAAGTACGGCTACTATTTTTTCTCCAGGGGCATGTTTGATTTTTTGAGCTAAATACTGATCACGCTCATCGATGAGAGGCGTTTTTAATTTTGGAAAGCTTGTCGAAAATTCAGTCAGCATTGAATTCAGCATATCCTGTGACTTCATTTTTTCGAGCTCTTCCTCGGTGATCGTTTCGTTGCTAAATATACTATAGATAATCGACATTAATAATTTCATTTTACCGGTGAAGCCAACAGCATTCCAAATGCGTGAGAATGTTACTTGAATGTTGCGGTCCGCTAAAACGAGCTCGGCTCCGACCTCTTTTGCCGATTCTATCCCTTGTAGCATTTCTTGACCGGCATTGATTCCAAATTGGCTTGCCATTCGTTTTTGAAAGGAGGAAATCGCTAGGTTCATAAGGAGCAATGTGGCTTTTTTCTCCTTGATGACCTTAAAGATGTCCATTTCCTTCCACTTGTTACCTTCCATCATCGACTGATATCTCTGTTCATCCAGTTCGATACAGACTGAATCTGGTTGCTCTGCTTCAATCACTTCTTTAACTTGTTCAGCACTGTGCTTCGAAACATGTGCTGTACCAATTAATATGTATTCCTTACCATCTAGTTCGATCCTCGTAATATTTTCTTCAGACATAGTAAACCTTCCTTATACATGCTCAATTTGTGTATATATTCAATTTTAAACTAGAATGGCATAGATTTGAATTCTTTTATCAAATTAAACCGCTCTGAGTGTTGAAAAACGTTTATTTCATGCGGAAATGATATACTTAAAATAATTGATAGTTAAAATTGTGAGGGATTTAAGATGATTAAACTTGTAACAGATAGCTCAGCGGATCTCCCAATTGAGCTACTTCAAAAATATGATATTACGGTTGTGCCCATGAATGTTTCGATTGAGGGGAAGGATTTCAGAGAAGGTGTGGATTTAACGCCACAGGAATTCTTTAAGAAAATGTTTGCTTCAGCTGAACTGCCAAAGACTTCTCAGCCATCCCCCGCTACTTTTGCAGAAGCATATTCTAAGCTTCAAGCTGATTCAGAGATTCTTTGTTTGACGATTTCATCTGGATTAAGCGGTACCTACCAATCTGCAACCATGGGAAAGGACCTTACAGAAAATACAGTCACCGTTTTTGATACATTGGCAGGCTCTCTAGGTCACGGCATGCAAATTTTAAGAGCAGCTGAACTTGCGGAAAAAGGGCATTCAATGGATGAAATTATTACAAATCTCACTGAATACCGTGAAAACATGAACATTTATATCCTCCTTGATACACTTGAAAATATCGTAAAAGGTGGCCGTTTAAGCAAATTTCAAGGCTCTCTTGCAAAGCTCCTCAATATAAAAGTATTATTGCAACGAGGAAATGGTGGCACCGTTGAAATTTTTGAAAAAATCCGTGGAAAGAAAAAGTCACAAAAAAGATTATTAGAGGTTATCAAGCAATCTAAATCGGATTTTTCTGAGACCATTTTTGGCATCACCCATACAGGTAACATCGAAGAAGCAGAGGCACTTAAAAAGGAAATCATTGCTCAATGTCATCCGAAAGATGTTATGCTTAATTATATGGGAGCCACAATGGGGACCTACGCAGGCAAGGGTGGAATGATTATATCATACTAATAAAAAAGGGACCGTGACTTAAGTCGACGGTCCCTTCCCCATTTATCCTGGGAATGACTTATCCTTATCAGCTAGTGAACCTGATGGGTTATCATCGTGAACATAATCATTCACCCAATAATCCGCATTTTTAATTCCTAGCTTTTCCGGATCAAAGACTGGATCAACTCCTGCCTTACGCTGTTTCTCGTAGTCCTTCAATGTTATTAATGCCGGTTTCGCTAAAATGAGAATAGCAATGACGTTCAGCCAAACCATTAAACCTAATCCAATATCACCGAATGCCCATGCAAGCTTTGCCTCATTCACTGTTCCGTAAGTCATTGATGCTAATAACACAATTTTGAGAATCAACATGGCTACCCGACTGTCCCTACCTCGTATTAAATAGGCGATATTCGTTTCAGCCATATAGTAGTAAGCCATAATGGTTGTGAAGGCAAAGAAGAATAAGGCGATTGCTGTAAATCCGGCACCAAATCCAGGGAGTGCCGTTTCAACGGCAGCCTGAGTAAACGCTGGTCCTGCCTCAACTGTTTCGCCTAAATTGCTTACAATATAGGACTCATCTGGTGCTTGAACATTGTACATCCCCGTGAATAAAATCATGAAGGCAGTGGCAGAACACACTAATAATGTATCAATATATACAGCTGATGCCTGAACCAAACCTTGTTTAGCCGGATGTGATACTTCAGCCGCCGCAGCTGCGTGTGGACCTGTTCCTTGACCTGCTTCATTTGAGTAAATACCACGCTTTACTCCCCATGAAATCGCCATCCCAATAATTCCACCAAATGCCTGCTCTGCCCCAAAAGCACTCTTAAAAATTAAGGCAATGACAGCTGGAAACTGATCAATATTCATAATCATAATAATAATTGCCATTAAAATATAACCTAATGCCATAAAAGGTACTACAAACTGTGCAACATTTGCAATCCTTTTGATACCCCCAAAAATAATTGCACCAATTAAGGCCACCAGAATGGCTGCAGTTACCCATTTGTTAATACCGAAAGCATTGTCAAGTCCAGCGGCAATGGAGTTCGATTGGATCCCTGGCATTAGGAATGCCATTGCGAGAAGGGTTGCAATCGCAAAAACAATACCATACCACTTCCAACCAATTCCTTTTTCTATGTAATACGCTGGTCCCCCTCGATATTGACCGTCTTGCTTTTCTTTATAAATCTGAGCTAATGTTGATTCAATAAAAGACGTAGATGCGCCGATAAAAGCAATGGCCCACATCCAAAAAACAGCACCAGGACCACCAAACGCAATGGCCGTTGCAGTACCCGCAATATTCCCTGTTCCAACGCGGCCGGATAAAGAAACAGCCAACGCCTGGAACGAAGAAACCCCTGCATCAGAGCTTTTCCCTTTGAACATAAGGGTTGTCATATCCTTGATGTGCCTTACCTGTAAAAATCGAGTTAAAATTGAAAATAAAAGTCCTACTCCTAGCATTCCATAAATCATCACCGGGCTCCAAAGGATCCCATTTACCCAATCTGTAAACGCTTGCACACACATTCCTCCTTTTTGTTTTGGAATATTCCGTATATTGAGAATTATAGTCCATTCATATAGACAACTCAATATTATTGTTGAATAACACCCAACTATCCAGAGATAGTAAAAAAGAAATGAGCCCCATTTTAACATATTTGGTCCCACTTCCTATTTAATCGATATTTTTTATTCATTCCCATATACTCTTCGATAATAGTCTAGCTCTAATATTTTCGCAGAGTAATAGAACATTTCCTGAACACGCTGAAGTATGTTCTGGACATCCTCCTCTTTCACAACTTCTCCTGCATTTGGAGTAAACTCATTGGTGATCGCGTTGTAACTTCCATTACCAGTAATGAAGCTTTGATTTTGAAAAATGACAAGCGGATTGGCATCTGAGAAAATATCTCTTCCCATCAATAACCTTGAGTCAAATTCAAGCCCAAGTAAATTAGAAAGAGTTGGGAGAATATCTAAACTAGAAGCAGGTTTTTCAATGACGACTGGCTTCATTCCTTTTGTATACAGGATAAATGTACTTTTATAGAGTTCAAAATTTTCCTCAACCTTATGACCTACAAGTTCGTCAATCGTTTCCTTCTCAAGCCCATATGGATAGTGGTCAGCACTTAAGGCAATCAATGTGCGCTCAGCGATCCCTTTTTTCTCAAGTTCAACCATCAGTGTTTCCAGCGCCCGGTCTAACTCAATTTGTGTTGCCAAATACGCCTTTGCCTGTTCAGAGTAAGGAAGCTCTTCCACAAGCTGTTTATTTTTATTTGCGATAAAGTTTCCCATAAATGAGTATTGCATATGACCACTAACAGTCATGTAATACGTATGAAAAGGCTCGTTTTCTATATAATATGGAATTGTTTTTTCTACCATCTCAAGGTCTGATTCTGGCCATGTCTTTTTTATATCCAAACCATTTCCAAGACCATAATAGTCATAACCCATATTCGGATGTGAGATGTCCCTTCCATAATACGTATAGGTATGATTATGATATGCGGTTGTTTTGTATCCTTGTTTCTTCAATTGATTTCCCATAACATACGGTAAGAGATTACTTCCCGAATGTTTAAAGCTCCAAACCCCACTTTTCGGTATTAAACTATTTAAAGCAACATATTCTCCATCTGACGTACTAACTCCCCAAATCGGATTATAAAAATTTGTAAATCGATAGCCTTCATTGACTAGCTTATAAAGGGTAGGCGTTACCTCCTTATGAACAGCATATGGTGAAAAGCCTTCAGCAGTAATCAGGATAAGGTTATATCCCTTGTATTTACCGGTGTACGCATTCTTCTCAGTGGGTGCAACTGAAGTAAAGTAACGATGCATGTTTCGGATTTCCTCATTTGCTTCGTTTGCAATTAATTCATCAAAGTCTATCACTAGTTTGTTATATTTTATGGGCTTTTGTTCTATTTTTTCTGGCGTTTTTTTTACAATAGACTCCCTTTGTGGTAGTGGTTTATGACTGACTGGTTTAGACGTATTAGGTACCTCGACTTTAGGCGACCACCCTACAAGCAGTCGTTGAAGATCAATGCGCATTTCTGTTAAGATGCCAAACCGCTCAACAGAAAGGTGTGGAAGATTGCTATTGTAATATAAATCATATGCTGAATGAGATCCCTTCCCTCCTGCGTAAATTGTTGCTATTCCAGTAAATTGAAAGAGAATGATGCAAAAAACAACAATTAGTCGATTTAACCAGCCAATTCTTACAAATGTAATCCACTTCTTTTTTAAAAAGACCAAACCAATAACGGGTAGAAAAAATAAAATAAGGAAAATCACGTTTTCAACAATTACATTGAATATATCACTTCTAAATTCCATGATTTGACCTGTATTTCCAAGTGAGTAAATAATGTAATACGATTTAAAAAACTTATAATAAATAATCTGGGATGAATAAATCAGTGAGGCTATACCTAAAAGCAAAATTGCAATAATAAAGTTAAATGTACCATTGAAAAAACTGCAAATTAAAAAGAGGACTAAACAAATGGGAAGTAGAAAAACGAGAGACCTACCATAATCCACAGTAAATAAAACTTCAGCTGTAATAATCCTAAAAATCGTTTCCATAAAGAGAAATGATCCAAAAAAGTAAAATAATAAAGACTCATTTTTCATTAATCGCTTCATTAAAACACCCTTTCGAACAAGTTCAGACCATACTACTTTAGTCGTATTACTACCATTATACTGAAGTTTCCTTTAACTTAGATGTGGTTTATTCTTGTTTCAACAAAAAGATGATATATATCACAGTAATGCTTTTAATCCTACTCTATAATGGGTATAGATGGACGGAGAAAATGATTAGGGAGCGATTCAAATGAAAAAGGAAATGCTCGACAATTTTATTGAATATAATGAGGAAAGACTTACAAAACGCATCATTTTTAAAGAAGGCGGCAGTACTGTTTTCGTGTTAAATTTTATGCCAAAACAAATACTACCTGCTCACAAACATCCAGGTTCAAACGTATATCTGCATGTTCTTACAGGCACTGGTACCTTTACAATTGATGAGCAAGAAGTAAAAGTAAAGAAGAATGATGTCATCGTTATTAATGGTGATGAGATCCTAAGTTTTCTTAATGATGGATCTGAAAATGTGAGTCTGTATGTCACACTTACAAAGATTCCAGATGATAAATACGCACAAGACGTTTGATAAGAAACGGCCAACCCTAATCGGTTAGCCGTTTTTTCGTTAGTTCATCACCCATTTGTCTTTCATAAACATGATTCTACCAACAACAAAGAAGATAATCATACAAGCGATGTAGCTACCAAATGCGAGTAAAATATGTTCATAGTTAATGATTCCGAACATCAATTCTTTTAATAAAGTAAACAAATTCATAATAGGTACAGCGAAATGATAAGTTGTAAGTTCATTCACTCCAATCCCTACTATTATCATGGCAGGGAACATTGCAATCATCATGACAGGACTGCTATAGCTTCCCGCTTCTTTAATCGTCTTCGCAGCAATACTTGTAATCATGATTAATGATGCGGTGAATGCTGCATAAATAATTGAAAGTAAAATCGCGATTCCGATGATTAAATAAGCGTCATCTCCAAATGATACAGCATTTTTTAGATTTTCAGTAAACAAACTAATCTCCAATGCAACTACACCCAATGTAATAATAGCTATCACTGACCCAATTGTTGCAATCGTTAGCCATTTTGCTAATAGCAAGGTCGATCTTTTAACTGGTGTCATTAAGAGAGCTTCCATTGTTTTTTTCTCTTTTTCTCCTGCAAATAAGTCTGATGCAGAAGGTCCAGAACCAACCCCAATTGCAACTGATAAGATTAAGGGAATTAAAAATGCAAGCATTTCAACATTCGGATTCTCATTTGTAAGCTCAATTTGTTCAACTGCAAATGGCTGCATTACAGACGGATTGACTCCGACTTCCTGAAGATTCTCAGCTACAACTGTTTTTTCAAAAACCGCCAAAGCATTCATGATAATCGTATTTAATTGAGTAGACTTTGTACTGAAGGAATCCCCAACAAGAGTTACTGTTGCTTCTTCCCCATTCTGAGTAGCCTCAATGAAATTTGGTGTTAATTGTAATCCGCCCTGTGCATCCCCGTCTTGAATGGATTGTTCCAGATTGGAAGATTTAATAAGGTCTACATTCTCTACTCCTGATAGGATTCGTTCCCCTTCATCCATGGAAGACTCTTCGATTGCAAGCTGATACGTTTCGCCTTCCCCATCTGACATCATATTTTCATAGAAAAACGTCATTCCTGACATCATAAGAATTGGTAATAAGACAGTAAGTATTAGTGTCCGACGATCTCTAAAGCAATCTTTTAATTCCTTAATATATATTTTACGAAGCATAGGTTTCGTTCCCCCTCACAAGTTTACTCATGAATATATAGTTTAAATCCTGACTTCTTTCTGTTTTATAAAGCTCCTCTAAATCACCATGGTAGACAAGCTCCCCCTTGTGCATCATCGCAACGGAATCACAAAGCAAGGAGACCTCCTCCATGATATGGCTTGAGAAAATGATTGTCTTTCCATCTCGTTTGAGTTGATGAACAAGCTGTCTAAACACATTGGAAGATGTAATGTCCAAGCCTGTCGTTGGTTCATCAAAAAGAATAATTTCTGGATTATGAATGAGTGTTCTAGCAATCGCTACCTTTTGTCTCATCCCTTTAGAGAACCCGCCGACCTTTCGATTCAAGTAATCTCGCATTCCAAACATTCGCGCTAGTTCATCAATCCTAACTTTTGTTTCATGTTTGCTTAACCCATAAAGAGCTGCGAAATACTCTAGATTCTCGCGGGCTGTTAAGCGATCATATAATCCTGTTTCACCGCCGAATAAAACCCCAATTCTCTTTTTTACTTCTTCTGGTTTTTTTTGTGTATCGTAACCAGCCACCTTTACATGCCCTTCAGTCGGAGTTAATAGAGTGGCAATTGTTCGAAGGAGGGTCGTTTTCCCTGCCCCATTTTCTCCTAATAATCCAACCACTTGCCCTTTTTCAATCGTAAACTCCACATGCTTTAATGCAGTTATAGAAGTCTTTTTATCTTTGAATCTTTTTGTCACTTCATTGATTTCAATCATTTTTTCCACCTCGTCTTGTTCTTATGTCTATATCATAGCCATATGAATCTACAAAATCTCTAGTTATGTCGCGAATATTCCTTTTTTTGTCGTGAATAGGTCAAATTTCCCTATAAAGGTGTTAAAATAAAAAGATACTATATTTGGAAATTACTATTTGCATGTATTCTTTTGTGAGGTCGATTGCGATATGAAGGTTGGTCTTGTAGATGACCGTTTGATTGATTTGGATAAGTTAAAAGCCATTGTGAGCGGCATTCCTGATGTCGAGATTGTCTTCTCCACTTTGTCTGCCGAGGAAGCCTATGAACAAATTAAAAAAGAAGAAATTGATTTGTTGATCGCTGACATCGAGATGCCAAATTTATCTGGATATGAGCTTGCTGATATTATTCATTCGCATGCGCTCAATATTTCCGTGATTTTCGTAACTGGAAATAGTGGCTATGCTGTCCACGCCTTTGAGCTGAATGTTCATGATTATATTATGAAGCCCTATCCGAAGGAACGATTGGTGAAATCCATTGAGCGATTACTTGAAAAAACAAAGTCAGCTGAGATTCATGGAAGACTTTACTTAAAGCAAAAAAATGAAATACATATTCTGCAGAAAAAGGACATTATTTTTATCGAGCGTTCTGGCCGATCGACAACGATTTATACAAAAACAGGACCGATTAAAACCTACCAAACTCTTAATGATCTGGAGGGAGAGTTGAGAGAACGCGACTTTATTCGATCACACAGGTCGTTTATCATTAATATTCATTATGTAAAAAACTTTTCGCTCTATGCAAAAAACTCGTATATTGTCACATTCGAAGGCATTGACGAACAAGCAATGATTACAAAAGAAAAAGTAGATTTTTTACAAGAAAATTATTTTTAGTGGTTGTTAAAAAGGAGGGGGAAAAAGACCGCGTCGACAAAAACGCCACGTCCTGTGGCATTGTCGACACTAGCACATCCTGTGCGTCGAAAGTTCGAGGCGGCGCAGCTTTGAGTACCGGAGCGTATGCAGCAATACGTGAGGAACGGAAAAGCAAGCCAACGAGCTTCCACAGGATGTGGTGACTTCGACGTTCGACACAGGACGTGTCGGTATTTAGTCGAAGTTCCTCTGCTGATGAGTCATTTTCACCAGACTTTTTAACCTCCTTTAAAGGTGGCGTAATAATGTATTGGGGCATCACATTAGTCTTAGGAATCCTATGCCTTTATTTATTTGTAATGCGATTAACACTTTCAAGAAAAATGAAAATCCTAATGGAAGAGGTAATGCATTTCGATGAGCAGCGTGCTCAATTTAACGAAACCTTCCGCATCGTTCGAAGTGAACGCCATGACTTTTTAAAACATGTATCAGCAATTCATTTTATGCTTGAAACGAACAAAAGCGAGGAAGCCAAACATTATTTGGATGATTTGGTAGAAGGCTATAAGGAGACAAACCTTTCGATTAAAGGGGAACGTGGCGTGGTGGCAGGTATTCTCCATCAAATGTATCGTAAAGCAAGAGCACTGAATATTGAGGTTGTATATGATTTTGATGTGCCTCTTTCGACTTTACCTTTGTCTGACCAACAAATCGTCACGCTAATCGGGAATCTCTTATCAAATAGCATCGATGCTTGTGAAGAATGGCAAAATAAATATAATGAGCAAGCCTTTTTGACGATGCAATTTTATAAGAGAAGTGGTTTATATATTTTACAATGTAAAAATAATTCTCTTCCAATTCCAACGCAGGTCCTTGATCAGCTGTTTGTGAACTTCGGAAAAACGACGAAAGGCGAAGGTCATGAGGGGCTCGGTACAAAACTTATTCAAGATGTCGTCCATGAGGCAAATGGATTTTTAGACTTTGTTCATAAGGATGAGGAATTTACGATTAAAATTAAAATACCAGCTATTAGAGGATAAAAAAGGAGAAATCCATTTTGGTGGATCTCTCCTTTTTTTAATTCTTGGCTAATGTAGGTTTTACGCCTTGTTTCGATTGATTCTTCCCTGTAATATCCTCTTCTTGTTTTGCACGTTTGATAAAGAAGGCAAGAATAAGAGCAAGGAAAATAAGGAAGGTTGACACGAAAAATGTGAAATTAATACCATCAAGCATACCTGTTAATTGAATTTCAGCCATTTGTGTTTCAGTTGGTTGACCTTGAAAATTCTTCAATAAATTTGCTATAGACGATTCTTCTTTTAGTGACATAAGCGTAATTAAAAATCCTGTTCCAATTGCTGCAGAAACTTGGTTCAACGTATTGTTTACCGCCGTACCATGTGGATACAGATTACGTGGTAGCTGATTTAATCCATTTGTCGAAACTGGCATGAAGACCATGGACATCCCAAACATTCTCACCGCATGTAAAATCACAAGATTTGTATAGGTCGTTTCAAATGTTAACTGACTGAAAAGATAGGTAGTAACCGTTGTAATCGCTAATCCCACAGTAGCTAATATACGCCCACCAAACTTGTCAAATAAACGCCCATTAATTGGTGACATAAATGCATTTAAGATAGCCCCAGGCAACAGCATGAGACCTGTATCCATAGGCGATATACGTAAAATCGTTTGAGCATATATCGGTAAAAGTAAAAAGCCTGAAAACATGGCCATATTGACAACCATTGTAATTGCTGAAGCTAACGCAAACATAGGGTAACGATAGACCCCAAAATTAAGCATTGGGATGTCGAGCTTCGATTGACGGATAATAAACCAAGTTAATGAAATAATGCCGATTATAATGGTTCCGTAGACATATGGACTCCCCCAGCCCATATTTCCAGCTGAACTGAATCCATATAATAAGCCGCCAAAACCTATACTTGATAAAACTAAGGAGAAGAAGTCGAGTCTTAAGGTTATTTTTTCCTTTTTATCCTTTAGCATAATAAACCCAAGGATAAATACGACAGCTGCAATTGGAGTGATAAAATGGAAGAGCATTCTCCAGTCATAATGTTCAATAATCCAACCTGATAATGTTGGCCCGATTGCAGGTGCAAACATCAGGATTAATCCGAATACCCCCATCGCGGTTCCCCTTTTTTCAACTGGGAAACTTACTAACATGACGTTCATCAATAGTGGCATCATAATCGCTGATCCAGATGCTTGAATCATACGCCCGGCAAGCAGGATGGAGAAGACATGAGCCGTACCCGACAAAATTGTACCAATGGTAAACAAGCCCATGGCAACTAAAAATAGACGACGTACTGTAAATTTTTCGATTAAAAATGCTGTCGTTGGAATCAGGATTCCGTTGACTAGCATGAAGCCCGTTGTTAACCATTGAACGGTTGAAGGATCAACCTTTAATTCCGTCATAATGGAGGGCAAAGCAACATTTAGTAACGTATTATTTAAAAATGAAATAAAGGCTCCAACCATCAAGACGGTAAGAATACCGTAATTAGGGCGGATATGTTTATCGGAAAAATCCATTTATATTCCCCCTTTTTTAGACGTACAGTTCATTTTTTATACCAGTGTTTTATGTAGGCATAAGCTATAATATATCATGTTCTTCAAGTTTGCAATGAAATTGTATCCACGATGGTTTCGTTTTAGAACATACTTAGGTTATACGTTTTTGACAGAAGTTCCAGTAGTTTTATTCCTGCAATACTATTTCCTTTATCATCTAAAGCTGGACCAAAAATACCGATTCCAAATTTTCCAGGGACGGCCCCCATAATCCCGCCGGACACACCACTCTTTGCGGGTATGCCAATTTTTATCGCGAACTCCCCAGAGGCATTGTACATCCCACAGGTCACCATAAAGGTTTTACAAATGCGCGCTATTTTCATGGGCATGATTTGTTTTCCTGTTTGCGGATCAATCCCATCTAATGCAAAAACAAGTCCAATCCTTGATAAATCCAGGCAATTCATTTCGATTGCGCATTGCTTTGTATAGAGGTCTATTAACTGCTCAACATCACCTTCAATGATATGATGTTGCTTCAAAAAATAACACAGAGCTCGATTGAGATTAGCCGTTTCGAATTCAGAACGTGCAATTTCTTCATTATATTGAATCGTGTCATTGCCCGCCAATTCGCGAATAAATAGTAGTAGTCTTTGAAACCGATCTTCCACTGAATTCCCTTTTATCATATGGGTTACAGCTAGTGCCCCTGCATTAATCATTGGATTCAACGGCTTTGAAGGAGCCATCGTTTCTAGCTTCGCAATCGAATTAAACGGGTCCCCTGTAGGCTCCATTCCAACTCGCGCAAAGACATACTCCTTGCTTCTGTCCATTAAAACGAGAGCAAGTGTTATGACTTTCGAGATACTTTGCAAAGAGATTTTCCGTTCAATGTCCCCAGCGGAATAGCAGCGGCCATCCGGATAGTTGATCGCAATGGACAAGTCAATGGGGTTTGCTTTTCCGAGTGCAGGTATATAGTCTGCTACGCGTCCTTGTTTCGCAATTGGGCGCGCTTCTTTAACCAATTCTTTTAATTCATCACTTGATTGACAAGGCATTTTCATCACCAGTTGTAGTATTTACCAAAGGGAATTCTTCTATTTATAAATGTGTTTATTTTGGTGTTGGAGGGAAAGAATGTGTCTTCAATTCAGAAAAGACAATGGAATCGCACCATCACTCTTCTTCTTTCAACTTGGCGAGGGAACGATTACTGTCTAATCGTACCTTCACTCTTCTTCTTTCAACTTACCGAGGGTGCGATTATTGCCTAATCGTACCATCACTTTTTTATATCCAACTTGACGAGGGAACGATTACTGCATAATCGTACCTTCACTCTTCTTCTCTCAACTTACAGAGGGGACGATTATTGCCCAATCGTACCTTCACTGTTCTATCAAACTTGGCGAGGAACGATTACTGCCCAATCGTACCTTCACTGTTCTATATCAAACTTGGCGAGGAACGATTACTGCCCAATCGTACCATCACCCTTCTATATCCAACTTGACGAGGGAACGATTACTGCCTAATCGTACCTTCACTCTTCTTCTTTCAGCTTACAGAGGGGACGGTTATTGCCTAATCGTACCTTCACTCTTCTTCTTTCAGCTTGCCGAGGGGACGATTATTGCCCAATCGTACCTTCACTTTTCTATATCCAACTTACCGAGGGAGCGATTACTGCCCAATCGTACCATCACCCTTCTATATCCACAGAGCCGAGGGAACGATTACTGCCTAATCGTACCTTCACTCTTCTTTATCCACAGAGCCGAGGGAACGATTACTGCCTAATCGTACCTTCACTCTTCTTTATCCACAGAGCCGAGGGAACGATTACTGCCTAATCGTACCTTCACTCTTCTTTATCCACAGAGCCGAGGGAACGATTACTGCCCAATCGTACCTTCACTCTTCTATACCCAAGTCAAGCCCTTGATTTTGTGTAAAAGTCTTTTTCCTAATGTTACATTGTTAAACAGATTATATTAATTTTTTTGGTATTGAAGGGGGTACCCCCTTCAATACCAAAAAAATTCTCGCGCTTCGTGCCTATCCTTTACCTATTGGAAGTACCTTACCTTCCTGTGTTTCCGCAATATCCATTAATACAGCTCCTATTAGTCTAAAGGCAGATTGTGTATTGGGAAAAATCCTAATTACTCTTTCCCTTCGCCTAACTTCTTGATTCAATCGCTCTAATGAATTAGTTGTATGTATATATTGATGATATTTTCCTTTTTCATTTAAGTATTGTATTGCATCTTCGAAGCCCTCTTCTAATACTGCGATAGCTTTTTCTAGTTTAGGGTTATCGCCAAAACGAGTCAAAAATTCTTCTTTGAATTTCCTTGCATCATCAACTTCAATAGCTTCAAAGATCCTTTTCAAACCAAGTTTTTGCTCATCCATTCCTTTTTTAGGCATTTGTTGAAAGATATTTCGTTTGAAATGTACGGTGCAGCGTTGCCAAGCTGTTCCTATAAATTCCTTAGCAATTGCCTTCCTTAAGCCCTTATGGGCATCAGATATGATTAATTTCGGTGATTGTAGACCACGGGATTTTAGGTACTGAAAAAATCCCTTCCAAGCCTCATAATCTTCAGCATGGTCGACTTTTAAACCGAGGATTTCCCGACAATTGTTTTCAGTAATTGCAGTTGCAATATATACAGCTTTAGATACAACACGATTATGCTCCCTTACCTTAATGTACATAGCGTCTGCAAAAATATAAGGATAATATCTTGTGTTTAGTGGCCGATTAGCCCATGTATTAACAATTGGGTCCAGCTTTTCTGTTAATGAGGAAACAAATGACTTTGAAAATCCTTCTCCACATAACTCTTTTACAATATTCGTTACTTTTCTAGTGGATACTCCATTAACAACCATTTCAAGCATGGAAAGAACAAACGCCTGATCGCAACGTGCATATTTTTCAAAAATAGACGGCGAAAAATCCCCATTACGTGTACGAGGTACTCTTAGGGTAATTCTCCCCATACTCATAATAAGATCACGTTCATAATAGCCGTTTCTATAGTCTCGGCGTTCAGTTGTACGCTCATAAGATCCAGCATTTAAATATTCATCACGTTCTTTTTCCATCACCGTATTTAAGACCAAGACCACCGATGCTTTGACAACAGAGTCTATTTCAGAATTCATTACAGCATCTTTTAAATCTTCAATATTTAGGTTAAACTGAAGTTGAGTCAAATTAATTCCTCCTCATTGTTTTCGTCGCTGTTAACATTGTAGACAAGAGGAATAAATTTGACTCTTTTTCTTTTTACACAATTATATGGACTTTATCTATACCCAACTTGGCGAGAGAATGATTACTGCCTAATCGTACCTTCACTTTTCTTCTTTCAGCTTACCGAGGGGACGATTACTGCCTAATCGTACCTTCACTCTTCTTTATCCACAGTGACGAGGGAACGATTACTGCACAATCGTACCATCACCCTTCTATATCCAACTTACAAAGGGTGCGATTATTGCCTTATCGCACCCTCACTCTATTAACATCCAAACAACTGAGGGTACAGTTTCTGTTCAATCATCTCGCTTTTATTTTACAGCAATAAAATAGCCCATTCCCGCGAATGGGAAGGGCTACTGTTAGCTGCTTAAGGCTAAATGGTGATACGCGATATCCATATTATTTTTAAGTTCTTCCGGATTGTCGTGATAGACAACTTTCCCCTTACTTAAAATATACACATCATCTGCGATACGTAATGCCGTTGAGATATTTTGTTCAACTAAAAGCATCGACATTCCGGACTCTTTTAATTTTAAAAGAACATCCATTACTTCACCAACCATTAATGGGGATAGTCCCTCTGTCGGTTCATCGAGGAGAAGAATCTTCGGGTTTCTCATCAATGCTCGACCAATGGATAGCATCGACTGTTCCCCACCGCTTAGGGTGCCTGCATGTGATTTTTCACGTTCCTTTAATCGAGGAAAATAGTGAAAAATTTTCTCTAGGTTCCAGTCGCCTTTTTTGGAATCAGCGAAAACGGTTAGATTCTCTGTCACAGTTAGGTTCGGGAAAATTCTTCTGCCCTGTGGGACAATTCCAATTCCCTTCTTCGCAATTTGGTGACTTTGGAGTGAGGCCATATTTTGACCTTCGA
This sequence comes from Ferdinandcohnia sp. QZ13, assembly GCF_031324165.1. Classification (NCBI taxonomy): domain Bacteria; kingdom Bacillati; phylum Bacillota; class Bacilli; order Caryophanales; family Bacillaceae; genus Ferdinandcohnia; species Ferdinandcohnia sp. QZ13. Next base: position 1,813,623 of record NZ_JAVIVW010000001.1, read on the forward strand.
ATAGGATTTCCCCTTGCACTTTACTAACAAAGCCAATGATGGAATGCATCGTTGTTGTTTTCCCCATGCCATTTCTTCCAAGCAGTGTGACAACCTGACCTTCCTTCACCTCGAGGTTTACGCCATGAAGAATGTGACTGGAACCGTAGAAGCTATTAACATTGTTTAGTTTAAGCATGTGCAGCCTCCTCCTGGCCTAAGTAAATTTCCTTAACCTCTTCATTTTCACGAACAGCTTCTGGTGTGCCATCCGCAATTAATTTTCCTGTATGCAGAACAATTACACGATCCATATTTCCGAACAACACATCGATATCATGTTCAATCATACAGATGGTTACTTCTTTTGGAAGCTTATTAATCAGTGCAATAATTTGGTCGGTTTCGACCTGTGACATACCTGCAGTTGGCTCATCTAACAGCAGAAGCTTCGGTTTTCCCGCAATCGCCATCACAATCTCAATTTGTCTTTGAACTCCATAAGAGAGCTCTTGTACCTTCATCTCACTGTAAGGTTCAAGGTTCCATTCTTGTAATAGGGCGTCTGTTTCTTCATGCAGTGCACGGTAGTTTTTAAGACTCACACTTTTCCACCATTGGGTATGTTCTTTTCTCATTTTTTGTAAGACAAGTAGGACATTCTCTTTTACAGTTAATCCAAACATGAGATTGTTTTTCTGAAAGGTACGTACGATTCCATTCTCCGTTCGTTTATAATTAGGAACCTTCGTAATATCCCGGTCAAAATAAGTAATCGTGCCTCCGCTAGGGTTTAAGTCTCCTGCAATCATGTTAAAAAAAGTTGTCTTTCCGGCGCCATTGGGTCCAATTAATCCAACACGTTCGCCAACTGAAATATTTAATGTAATATCTTCAATTACCTTCAAACCACCGAAATGCTTTGAAAGATGTTGTATTGATAGAATCGTCGTCATCACTGTCCCCCCTATCCATTTATTTTTGATTGCTGTTTAATCGGTTCAATTGAATGCTCGATATACTCTTCCTTTACAGGTTTGGGCTTTGCTTTAAATAGATTCTGCGTAATTCTCGTGAACAACCCAGCAATTCCGGTTGGGGCAAAAATCGTAAACAGGATGAATGCAGCGCCAATAATCATCATCCAACTTTCTGTGTATGAGCTAATGATTGTCTCCAATACAACAATAAATGCTGCTCCAATAACAGGTCCCCAAAGCGTACCTGATCCACCGACTAGTACCATGATTAATACAGACCCGGAAACAGTCCAGTACACATCTGTCGGGGCAACAAAACCATTGAAGAATACATAAAGTCCGCCGGCTAATCCACCTAAAGTACCAGCAATCAAAAAGCTAATATTTTTATAGAAGGTTGTGTTATACCCAATCGACTTCATTCGATCTTCATTTTCTTTAATCCCAATGAAGACATACCCTAATGGGGAGTGAAGAAGTCGGTTAATGACAAGAATGACTATTGTAAATACGACTAAAGTAAAATAGTAGATAAACACTTGATTGGAAAGGATGAAATCTCCAAATACACTTGGAGAAGGGATTCCGGATAATCCATTTGATCCGCCTGTTACATCTGTCCATTGATAGATAACCGAATAGACCATTTGAGAACAGGCAAGTGTTAGCATCAAAAAGTAAAATCCATGAGCCTTCGTTGACACCAAGCCAATCAAAATGGCTAATAGGAATGCAACTACCATTCCGAGCACAAGGGTTAGAAACACATTGGTCGATAGATGACTTGCAGCAAGACCTGTTGCATAAGCACCAGCACCGAAAAACGCCGCATGCCCTAATGAGACCAACCCGGTTTGTCCGACGAGGATATTTAAGCTAATGGCGAAAATCCCAAAAATTAAAATCTCGGTAAAAATGTTTACATAATAGAGAGAAACGAAAAATGGAGCAGCAACCATCAAGAAAAATAATAAACTACCTTTGACCCACTGTTTGCCCATTTATGCCCTCCTTCCTATCAATCCTTGCGGACGGATAATTAATACTGCAGCCATTAATGCAAATGTAATGATTAAACTTAATTCGGGAACAAAGAAGCGACTAAAGGTTTCCACCATTCCTACTAAGAGACTCGCGACAATCGTTCCCGATACTGACCCCAACCCTCCAACTACGAGGACAACGAGTGATAAAATCAGTATGTTAAATTCCATTCCTGGAGCGACCCCTAGAATTGGCGAACCAAGGACTCCACCAACCCCAGCTAAAAAGCTTCCAAAGAAAAAGACGAGTGTAAAGACAAGGTGAATATTAACGCCTAGGCCGCCAACCATCTCTTTATCTGATAATCCCGCACGGATGACGGCACCCCATTTTGTTTTTTCCTGAGTATACCAAAGGACCAACGCAATGATGATTCCGACTACAATTAAGGCAAGTCGATAAGAAGGAATCATATTCCCCATCACTTCAACAGATTGGCTTAGGAAAGCAGGTGGTGTCACGGTCATAATGTTTTTACCCCAAATAATGGAGAAGAGATCATGGAAGATATAAGCAAGACCAAAGGTTAACAATACTTGCGAGAGGTGACCAAGCTTATACGTAGGGCGAAGTAGGACCACTTCTAAAATCAACCCAATAATGGCAATAATAAATGGCACAACTAAGAGAGCAACCCAAAATGGCAGCCCTGATTTTACCACGATTGAATAGCCAATATATGACCCTAATAAATATAGCGAGCCATGTGCTAAATTTAATACCCCTAAAATTCCGAAAACGAGACTAATCCCACATGTAATAATGAAAAGGAGAAACCCGTAGCTAAGTGCATTCATCAATTGCAAGACCAATGTATCCATTACTTTCCCCCTATCAAATGTAAAGAAAGAGGCAACACATGTTACCTTTGCCTCCTTCTTTTTTCATTTCTTATTTTCCTGGGTCTACAACTTCTGGTACTGTATCAATTACTTTATTTTCTGTCTTATCACCGTCTAGATAAGTCTCAACGATATATAGGTTTTGAATAATTTGATGTGTTTCCTTATCAAACTTGATTGGACCTCTTGGGCTATTAAGCTCAACATTAGAGATTTCCTCTACTAGTTTATCAGGGTCTGAAACATCTCCATTTAACGCTTCAATTGCTTTTGCCATGATCGCAGCCGCATCATATCCTTCTGCAGATTCAATACTTGGTCTAGCATTAAACTTCGCTTCATACGCTTCAACAAACTTTTTATTTTCAGGAGTGTCTAGGCTATAATCCCAGAAAATAGAAGCAATGATTCCTTCTGGAGCCGTTCCTTGCTGTGGACGAGTGTCCTCAGCCGTTAGCCATCCAGAACCAATTAAAGGAATCTTTCCTTTTAATCCATACTGCTCATATTGTTGAACAAAGCGGATTGCATCTGTACCAGCAAAGAATGCGTAGATTCCATCAATATCATCACGATTCATTTTTCCTAGATAAGAAGAGTAGTCATTATTTCCAAGTGGCGCAAATACTTCCTCGACGATTTCCCCGCCTGCTGCTGTATACGCATCTTTAAATGCTGCTGTCGCTTCATGACCAAAGGCATAGTCAGCAGCTGTTAAATAGATTTTTTTACCAATATTGTCATAGGCCCATTGACCCATTGAATGACCAATTTGGTAGGATGAGAACGATGAACGCCAGATATAATCACTGCGCTTTGATCTTGTTAAGTCATTACCACCTGCATGTGATACTAGGAATGGTAATTTATTCTTTTCTACCTCATCACGAATCGCATAAGCAACTGCTGTACTGATTGGACCTGTTAAGATATCTATTTTGTCCTGTTCCATTAACTTACGAAGTTTTCGTAGTGAAACTTGAGGATCTGCCTCTGTGTCTTCATGCACAATTTCTATCTTCTTTCCTGCAACTTCCCAACCGATTTCCTCAAAATAGAGTTCCATCCCATTCATCACATTTTCGCCAAGTGATGCGTATACACCTGTTGATGGTAATAGCGCACCAATTTTAATAGGCTCGTCACTTGTAGAATCAGAGGTTGTTGGTTCTTCTTTTTCCTCTTTTTTATTGTTATCTTTAGTCGTACTAATTGCCCCTGAGCTACATGCCGAAAGTAATAGAACAAATGCCAACATGATCAACCAATTTCTCTTTACTAGTTTCATGGTAAACCTCCCTTTTTTTAGAAAGCATAATCTGACCCTCTTTGGTGGAAATTCCATTCACGCAAATTTGTTTATGTAGGATATTCCCCCTTCTCACTTTCTAATATTCTGAATATTATTATAGTTATTACTATTCAAATATTCAATACTTATTTCTAACTTTCATTAAAAAAACGTAATAAATTTTTCATGAATAGACACAAAAAAATGGAGGAGGGACGGAACAAGTCTCGACAAAAGTCGAGTCTACATTCCATCACGACCTCTATTTCATCGGTATATATGGTAAATAACACCATTTAAACGAGTCTTTTTCATTGATTGGTTATGAAAGACTAAAGTAATATAATACATTATGTTAATTTTACTTTCGCATACGAAACAACTAATTATTGTCTTAGTTTAAAACGCTGCATTTTCCCCGAAGCGGTTTTTGGGATTTCATCCATAAACTCTATGATTCTTGGATACTTATAAGGTGCTAGGTTTGCTTTTACATACTCTTTTAATTCGGCTTTTAAGTCTTCAGTTGGGGCTATACCTTCTTTCAAAACAATACAAGCCTTTGGAAGATCCAGATTATCCTCCGTCTTTACACCGATTACCGCAACCTCAAGTACGGAGTCATGCTTAAGTAAAGATGCTTCTACTTCAACAGGTGATACCCAAATTCCACCGACCTTCAGCATGTCATCAGATCGTCCTGAATACCAAAAATAACCCTGTTCATCCTTATAATATTTATCCCCTGTGTACATCCATTCACCGTGAAACTTCCTCTGATTCTCAGCGATATTGGCCCAGTATCCGCCAGTTAGACTCTCTCCCTTAATGACTAAGTCACCAACCTCGTTTGGCCCGACCTCTTTTGCTTCGTCATTGACAATTTTCGCCTCATAGCCAGGGACTGGCTTTCCTGTACTACCAGCGCGAATGTCTCCAATTCGATTAGAAATAAAGATATGTAGGGCCTCTGTTAATCCAATTCCATCTAAAATATCTAGATTAAAGAGTTCCTTCCATTTATTCACGAATGTATCAGGAAGTGCTTCACCTGCAGATACACAAACTCTTACTGAAGATAAATCGGGAATTTTCCCTGTTCGTTCTACATAGTTAATCAAACTACCATAAAGTGTTGGAACGCCAAAAAAGATCGTAGGTTTCGTCTTTTCAATTGTTTCAAACACTTTATCTGGTGTAGGCCGATCCTTTAAAAGAACCGTTGTACCTCCAGCTCCCAATGGGAAATACATCCCATTTCCAAGCCCATATGCAAAGAAGAGCTTTGAAGCAGAAAAGGTAATATCATTTTCATCTATCCCTAAAACTTGTTTCCCATACGTGTTGTACGCTGCTTCCATACTTCGTTGATGGTGAATAACACCTTTCGGATTTCCTGTGCTTCCCGAACTATATAACCAAAATGCTGGATCATCCTTTACAGACATGAATGATTCAAGTTCTGTTGACTTATTATGGATAAGTTCATGGAAATCAATTTCATTTGCATCTACGGATGTGTTTTCTGTGACGACGATAACATGTTGAAGAAAGACAAATCGATCTCTATTTGCCTTAATTTTGCTCCAAAGATCCTCGTGTATAACAAGTACCTTTGAGCGACTGTGGTTTAATAGATATTCATAATCCTGAGGCTGTAGCATGGTGTTAGTTGGGATAGGAAGTGCACCAATTTTTACTGCACCGAAAAAGGATACGATATTCTCGGCAGTATCATGTAGAACCATTAGCATGCGGTTCTCATTTTGAACACCTAACTCTTTGAGAGCGTTTCCAAATTGGTTAACTCGATTAAGTAGTTCTTGATAGGTGACCCGTTCGGCTCCACTCACAATCGCCACCTTTTCCCCTCGTCCATTTCGTACATTTTCTTCAATAAATCTGTCGGCAGCATTGTACTTCGTTGCGATTCCTCTTAAATCCGAAGCTACTTTTATCACATTCTTCCTCCTTACCTATCTTGTGGATAGTAAAAATTTCAGATAGTGGAGGTAATTGTTTACCTCCACTTTTTCGGAGTCAATCGTAGATGATATTTGATATTATCACTGTGTTAATAGTGTAAATTAGCCGTAAAGATGTATAAAAATGATTGATTAAACTTGGTAGTTGATTAGATTCTATTCTGAAATTCTAGCAAATAATAAACTGGTAGTATTTATTATCATTTACACTGTGGATATAGTGTTTTTTAGCCTACTTGTAGGATGGCAGCTTTGCCATCATGCATTCTCTTAACGTACAATCGTACTTATTTACCTTGCCAATTTGGTTCACGTTTTTCGATGAATGCACTTAAGCCTTCTTGGGCATCTTGTGAACGGAATAATAGATTTTGAAGCTCCCCTTCGTAACGGATTGCAACGTTAAGTGGCATTTCTTTTCCATTCATGATAGAAAGCTTAATGTTAGACGTTGCGTAAGTAGCGCTACTCGCGATTTTCTGTGCATATTCTAATGTCTTTGCTCTTGTTTCTTCTTGTGGGAATACACGATCGACTAGTTTAATAGCTAACGCCTCTTGTGGTGTCAAAGTTTCACCAGTGATGTTCAAATCAAGAGCTTTAGAGTGCCCAACTTGTCGAGCAAGACGTTGTGTTCCACCTGTTCCTGCTAATACACCTAGAGAAACTTCTGGAAGTCCGATTTTTCCTGCTTGGTCTCCCATAAAACGCAAGTCACATGCAAGAGCCATTTCTAATCCGCCACCAACCGTATGCCCTTCTAAGCAAGCAATCCAGATTTGTGGAGAACGAGCAATTTTATCTAGAGTTTCATTACAGAATAAGCAAAATTGTGTTTTAAAGCGTGGCTCTGCTGATTTTAAGAAATTGATATTAGCACCCGCTGAGAAAAACTTCGGCATATCACTCATTAAAACAACCACTTTAATGTCATTATCAAAACGGATGTCATCAATCGCAGCATTTAACTCTTTGTAATACTCAAGATCATAGGCATTTGTTTTGTTTACATGCATGTGGACTTCAGCAATACCATCCGCTTTTTTCACCGTAAGTGTTTTCGTTTCTAAATTAACAGACATTTTACATTCCTCCAATATTTTTATTTGAAAATTATTTAAATAAACTATATTCTAAAAATGTTTAGTGGACGCTCTCCGTTATAAGAGACAACACTCTTTGTTTCACTGTAAAGATCAAGTGTTTCAACACTTAACTCTCTTCCAAATCCTGATTGCTTATACCCACCAAATGGTGTTCCAGGGAAGGCTGAAATTGGACAGTTGACCATGACGATACCTGCACGAAGACCTTCTGCTATTCGGTGTGCTCTTCCGTGGTCTTTCGTCCATACGGCTGAACCGAGTCCAAAAATGGAATCATTGGATAATTTGAGCACTTCGTCTTCATCACTAAATTTCATGATTACAACGACCGGACCAAAGACCTCTTCTTGCGCAATTCTCATATCATTCGTGACATTTCCAATAACGGTTGGCATATACCAATACCCTTTATCAAATTCGCTGCCTTCAGGTCTTTTTCCTCCATAAAGAATTTCTCCACCTTCTTCAATCGCAAGCTTTACATAGCCATCGACAACGTCTTCATGGTCCTTAGAAATCAGGGCTCCCATATGAGTTTCCTTATCGAATGGATTGCCGACCTTCAGTTTTTTAGCCTTTTCAATAAATTTCTCGACAAATTCATCATAAATGGTTTCATGCACGAATAACCGTGAACGTGCTTCACAAGATTGGCCTGTGTTATAGAAAATTCCATAAATAGACCCTACAACTGCACCTTCAATGTCTGCGTCATCAAAAACGATATTAGGAGATTTCCCTCCTAGCTCTAAAGTAACTCGCTTTAAGTTGGTTGAAGCTTTTGCCATAATATCTTTTCCTGTTTCCGTTTCACCAGTAAAGGCAACCTTGTCGACACCAGGATGAGTCGTTAAGTATGGACCGATTACAGAGCCACTTCCTGTAATAACATTCACTACACCCGCTGGAACACCTGCCTCATGACAAATATCTGCAAGCATATAAGCAGTAATCGGTGTATGTGATGCTGGCTTTAGGATAACCGGACATCCTGCTGCGATGGCAGGTGCGATTTTCCATGCAGCCATCATTAATGGGTAGTTCCACGGAATAATTTGTGCACAAACTCCAACTGGTTCTTTTACCGTATAGTTAAAAAATCCATTCGGAACTGGGTTGGTACGCCCGCCAAAGGTTGTAATGGCTCCCGCATAAAAATCGAAGTCTTCAATTGCCTGACCAATTTGGCCCTTTGCAGCCGCCACTGTTTTACCACTATTTAATACTTCTGCTTCGACCAGATCATTGAAGCGTTCCCGCATGATGTCGGCAATTTTATTTAGAACTCTTGCTCTTCTCGCTTGAGGCATCTTCGGCCATTTACCATTTTCAAATGCGTTTCTAGCCGCGTCAACAGCACGATCCACATCATCCTTCGTTGCCTTTGCCACTCTCGCTAAAACCTCACCAGTTGCAGGGTTATAGGTTTCAAAAAATTCATTGTTGCTACTATTTGAGTATTCTCCATTAATCAATAGTTGGTACGTCTCTTTTAATTGCACCATAGATGTTGTTTCACTCCCTACATTTTCTCAATAATCGTTGCGATTCCTTGGCCAACGCCGATGCACATGGTAGCTAAACCATATCGCACATCACGTTTTTGCATCTCATGAACAAGTGTTGTAACAATTCGTGAACCGCTACACCCTAGTGGATGTCCTAATGCAATCGCACCACCATTGACATTCACTTTTTCCATATCGAGCTCTAGTTCTTTTATACATGCAACAGATTGTGCTGCGAATGCTTCATTTATTTCGATTAAATCTAAATCCTGAACGGTTAGACCCGCTCTTTGCAATACTTTTCTAGTTGCTGGAACTGGACCAATTCCCATATAGTCTGGGTGGACTCCGCTAACAGCAGAAGTGACCACTCTTGCAATTGGTTTCAATCCAAGCTTTTTGGCGAGTTCTTCTTCCATGACGAGAATAGCACTTGAACCATCATTGATCCCCGATGAATTCCCTGCGGTTACAGTTCCATCTTTCCGAAAAACAGGTCTTAGCTTCGCGAGTGTTTCCAATGTCGTTTCAGGTCGTGCATGCTCATCCTCTTTGAAAAGAAGCGGTTCTCCTTTTCGCTGTGGAATTTCAATTGGCACAATCTCATCATTGAATCTTCCACTTTGAATCGCTGCTGCTGCTCTTTGCTGGCTTAAAAGGGCAAGACCATCCTGCTCTTCTCGTGAGATCCCATATTTTTCTGCAACATTTTCTGCGGTTTCTCCTAAACTAATAGGGGGATACATTTCATTCATCACAGGATTGACCAATCGCCAGCCTAACATCGTGTCATGTAAGGTTTGGTTCCCTTTCGCATTTGTCACATGGGGTTTCATCATAACGTAAGGTGCACGGGTCATACTTTCGGTTCCTCCTGCAATGAAGACGTCCCCTAAACCTGACTTAATCGCAGCTGCCGCCTGATTTACTGCCTCTAACCCGGAGCCACAAAGGCGATTTACCGTTACCCCTGGAATGGAAACAGGGAGTCCAGCAAGAAGCAAGCCCATTCTCGCCACATTTCGATTATCTTCCCCAGCCTGGTTCGCACACCCGAAAAACACATCTTCGATTAATGACGGATCAAGGTCTACGCGAGCCATAAGCTGTTTAATGACATGTCCTGCAAGATCATCTGGTCGTACACTTGTGAGTGAACCGTTTAGTTTCCCAATCGGTGTCCGAACAGCGTCAATGATGACAGCTTCTCTCATATTGAAAGCTCCTTGTTTCGGTTTTGATAATGGTAAAAGCATTTATCAGTTTCTCCACCAATCCACCCTGCGTACACAAGTTTACGAATAAGTGGGGCTGGTCGATAACGCTCTTCCCCTAATTCTCGATATAATCCACTTAATACGGCATATATGTCATCAAGCCCAATTCTCTCTGCCCACTCAAGCGGACCCTTTGGATAATTGGTGCCTTTTTTCATCGCGACATCAATGGCTTCCGCCTCCGCAGTCTGCTCTGTTAATGCATAGGCCGCCTCATTGACAATCATTGATAAAATTCTAGGGAACACAAAGCCTACTTCATCCTCCACAAGTTCAATGTCTTGATTTATCAACGAAAAAATGACTGAAGCTGCTTGCACATACCTTGGGTTAGCCTGTAATGGCAATGCAACTTCGATTAAGTTACCTTCTTTAAAATTCGCAAATGTCCCAAACCCTATTACTCTATCAGGGTAGTTCAACCACGAAGCAACCTCAGTAGCTGTCACACCAAGAGTAGTGGTTAATATTAAAGTGGTAGGAGAAACACTTGCTTCAATTTCTTGCATTCGACGTTTCTTTTCATCCTTATCAAGGTTGGTCGTTTCAATCACAACATCCACTTGCTTATCCATTCGGTTTGGATCAACGAAACGGACTTGCTCGATTTCTTGAAAAGAATGGGAGAGTTCTTTTGCTAGTAAATTATCCCCTACAATGACGATTGTTTTAGTTGTCATATTCGAAGAACCCTCCTTTTGTTTTTCTTCCTAAGCTACCTGATTGAACCATTCGCTCCTGATAGTAATGAGGACGGAATCTACTTTCTCCGTGAAATCCTTCATACACCGATTTGGTTGTTGCGAAATTGATGTCAATCCCGATCAAATCCTGTAATTCAAAAGGACCCATTTTAAAATTCCCAGCGCGTTTCATAATACAATCAATTTGCTCGACCGAAGCGATATTATCATTCATAATTCGTAAAGCTTCATTGTAAAATGGTCGTGCCACTCGATTCACAATAAAACCTGGTGTATCCTTACACATTACAGGACTTTTACGAATCGTTTTGGCAAATTCCACTAGGGTTTCAACAGTTGAGGAAGCTGTTTTTAAGCCCTCTACGACTTCTACAAGTGGCATAATTGGTGCCGGGTTAAAAAAGTGTAAGCCAGCGATTCGTTCTGGATTTGCGCTTTGTCCAGAGATTTCTGTAATCGAAAGTGAGGAAGTATTCGACGCCAAAATCGAATCTTTCGTACAGATTTCTTCCAGTTGTGAAAAGATAGAACGTTTGATTTCCAGCTTTTCCGGCGCTGCCTCAATTACCAATTGGCAGTCGGCAAATGAGGTCATATCCGTTGTAGTAGACAAATTCCTTTTTGCTAGTTCTGAGGTGGTCAGGCTTATTTTTTCTTTGACAACTAATCTATCAAGCTTTGATTCTATTGATTCTTTAGCACGGGCCACCGTTTTTTCGTCAATATCAAAGAGCATGACAGGGTACCCATTTTGAACGAGTAACTGAGCGATCCCCGCTCCCATGGTGCCAGAACCAATAACACCTATCTTTTTTATTTGCATGTTTTCGACCCCTTTTAGAGGATGTTCAAAAAGTCCGGTGAATTTGACGCATCGATATAGGAACGACTAACTGCCGACACGTCCTGTGTCGAACGTCGAAGTCACCACATCCTATGGAAGCTCGTTGGCTTGCTTTTGGATAAATGCATACGTTCCGGTACTCAAAGCTGTACCGCCTCGAACTTTCGACGTACAGGAAGTGCTAGTGTCGACAAGACATAAGGCCGTGGCGTTCTTGTCGACGCGGTCCTATTCATCCTCCTTTTTGAACAATTATTTTACTTTGCCGCGTCTTCCTTTTGCCATCGAATGTATTCGAATACGCTTTTACATTCGTTACAATAGTATTGACGAACTAATTGGGCTGTACCAAAGGATGAAATCTTTTTTACATCATTAGATGAGCAAAATGAACATTGAACGTTCTCTTTACTAGCCGACATTTTGCTTCGCCGCTTCCCTTGATATTTCTTGGATGGTTGCATTGAATTGTTCTACTAATCTCGTTTCCTTTGAAATAATGTTTTCAGTGACGAGATACATGTCATTTTCTACTTTAATTAACCATTCCTTTGCTTCCTGAGCCGTTTTATCAATTGCTTCTCGGCATCTTCTCGGAATCGAACCTTTATCTAGTAAAAGCTGTTCACACCAGTTCTCTGAGTAGATGAGATGCTCCTGCTGCTCCTTTAGCATTTTTGTAAAAGGCGGGTTGACATTCGGGTTATTTGCTTCAATCATAGCCCTCATAACTAAATCTACTGCAACATTTGTGACATAAAGCCCAGCTATGAGTTCAATCCAGTTCCCAATCTTTACATTCTGTTGAAACGCCTTTCCTGTTTGGTCCTTCACTTCCGCCTTCACACCTGTTAGGTCAGAAACCCATCGATAGAGAAGTCTAGAATGACCTAGTTCCTGCTGAGCCATTGCGATTGATGAAAGTGTTCCTTCTAATGTAGGGCCGCTGATACCGATTTCGACTAAGCGGTCACCTAAAACAAATTTATTATCTGCAATGGTTTCACCTAGTTCTATTAACGAGATATGTTCATTAGTCACTTTTCTCACTCCTTTGCAAATAATGGTTCTGGGCTTCGAACACAAACAAGGTTTTCTTTTTTCACCACATACATTTCAACCCAGTCTTCTTCATCGTAAATATGCTGCGCATAAATTTTTGCTAAGTCATCATTAACTGCTTTGAATGTCCCCACATGAATAAGTTCATCTCCACGATTGATTCGAGTGAGAAGAAGGTAATCATGTTTCGCCGCTACTTCTACTGTCATGAACTTACCCCCCAGTGCTTTAACTTTTTCTTTCCTTCTTCACTTAGGTTTTCCGTTGTCCAAGGTGGATCCCATACAACCTGTATCTTCACATCTGTAACCTCTTCTTCTTTTAGCAAACGCTCTTTGATATCGTTTTCAATCCACTGCATACAAGCACATCCGGTGGAGGTATACGTCATTTCAACCTCTAAGTCGTTTCCATGTTGGGTGATGTTATAGATTAAACCCATATCTACAACACTGATTGGAAACTCTGGATCCATTACTTCTTTAAGAGCATCCCAGTACTTAGTAGTCGCTTTTTCGCTTTGGGTAATTCCACTCATGTTTATGCCTCCTCTGCTCTCATTTGTTCTAACTCCCAAACTCCCTTTTGGATTCGAGCAACAAACTCTTTATTTTGAGGTCCTCTTTGCTTAAAACGTTCGATTGCCCCTTCCCATGTGTCAGGCTGGTCTGTTAACCATTTTCTATTTTCTGCATCAAATTTACATGGGAATGGAACATCAATGACATATTTACCTTGCTCCTCATCGTAATGAGCCGGAACCTTGATTCCAATTGATTCACAGAATGGAACAGCAGTTGATAACCACTTTTGTCTTAATTCGTCATTACTTCGGCCTTTTAAGCGATAATCCAATTGTGCCGAACGGCTTTTAAGATTATCGGCAACACCGAAGAATTCGAGTGCCATCAAGAACATCCAATCCACAGCATCTTGTACTTGCTTTGCTGTTTCCGGCTTCTTCATCGCATTTCTCATAATGATTTCCCCGTTTCGGAGGTGGAACAATTCTTCTTTATCAACCTTTACTAGCGCACGCTTCCAAGGCCCATAGGAAGTATGTTCATACGCATCACCCAAAAGCGTATATCCAGAACGGTCAAACAATCCGTTAAAGACTCCTAATTCAACCCAGTTGTCTAATTTAAAATCAAAAGCATATGGATTTTTCCATCGGTTTGCCGGTCGGCGATAAAGCATCTCATCAACATCTTCACCAAGGTCTTCCAGCAAGCGATAGGCGATATGAGCATGACCGATTTCATCTTGCATGACTGCTAGAGCGGTAATTTTATAGTTTAAATTTGGGGCTTGATTGTAGACTGTTAATAGTGGTGGGACGCTAAGAAGTTCTGTATCTCCAACAATCGCAAGCGTTTGTTTCAGTGCTTTCAAATATTCGTCATTCATATCCTCCATGCGTTCTACTATAAATCCATTTTGCACCTTTTCCAGTAATACCTCAGCTTCCTTTATACTCATCCATGAACACCTCTTTGTATTACGTTTTTTAAACTATCGTTTATATTATGTAATATAGAATATTATAAATTGTTTGTCAATATGTTTATGTTGTTTTTTAGACGTTAATTTTAAATTCGTAATGGATGGGATGGGGAGGTGGGGTAAATACAGGGTTTGTTAGATGACGGGGTTGGTATGTGGGGGGCGCGTTTGGAGGGAGCTTTGGTTTTGGTTCGGTTGGTCTATGAAGACATTTTTACGCATGAGGCAGATTCATTCCGGTCTTCATTCGGGTTATGATGACATTTTCGCGCTTGGGGCTGGTTCGTTCGGGTCTTCATCGGGGTTATGATGACATTTTTGCGAGTGGGGCGGGTTCATTCCGGTCTTCATTCGGGTTATGATGACATTTTTGCACGTGGTGCGGATTCGTTTGAGACTTCATACACAATTGAACGGGATTATACGTCGGACCACTCGTAGTTTTCCCGTTCATCAATCCGATGAACGGGATTACCCGCCAGTCTCCTCAACGTTTTCCCCTTCATCCACTCCATGAACAGGATTTCCCCCATGTCGTCCGCACCCTTTTCCCCTTCATCCTCCCCATGAACAGGATTTACCACTTCCAACCCGCCCCTCTTTCCCCTTCATCACGGAATCATTATCACTCCATCCAAACAAAAACCCCAAGATTGCTATTTTCATAACAACCTCGGGGTTCAAATTTTTTTATCTAGATTAACTTCGCCCACCATTTACATAAACAATCGGATTCTGATCCTGTTTCGTAATCCGCCCCTCACGCTCAAGATAGTTTAAGTGAGCAATGGTTTCTGCGATAGCAAAGCGCCATTGATGAGGGTTGAGCTCCCTATGGGAAAACAATACTTTTGCGATCTCATATGTCGTTTTATCATCTGCCAAGCTTTCGATATACGCAAGCCGCTCGTCATGATGCTGAATTAACTCGTCAATGCGTTCATTTACATTGAGAACAGGTGAG
The DNA here is from genome assembly GCF_031324165.1 of Ferdinandcohnia sp. QZ13. Lineage (NCBI taxonomy): Bacteria > Bacillati > Bacillota > Bacilli > Caryophanales > Bacillaceae > Ferdinandcohnia > Ferdinandcohnia sp. QZ13. Next base: position 1,828,715 of record NZ_JAVIVW010000001.1, read on the forward strand.
TGATGAGCAGAATATATCTTCTTAATCGGATATTTGCTAATTTTACGTAATGAGTCTATATATTCATGCAATGGATGCTGGCTAGCACCTGGCCAAACACTAATATTCGGTGTAATTTTTTCAAGAATATGATCGCCACCAATTAGGATGCCTTCTTCTTCTTGAAAAAAGCAAACATGCCCCTCACTATGACCAGGGGTATGGATCACGGACCATTGTTTACCACCAAACTCAATCGTATCGCTAATGGGTTTTGCAATAGGCAATGGGAGTACATTTTGACCGAGCTTTTCCATATGTTCGGAGATCCCCTCTGCTAAGTCTTTTGGGACACCATGCTGCAGGACCATTTCTTTCATTAGCGCAACCTGCTTGCTGCCTTCACCCCAAACACGATCAATCATCCTTGCATCTATATCATTCATATAAAGCTCAGCACCTGATTGCTCTTGCATCCAGCCGGAAAGGCCGGAGTGATCAGGATGAAAATGAGTTAGATAAATCGTATGAATATCACGTGGCGTGATTCCAAGATGAGCAAAAACCTCTTGCCACGCTTCTCTTGCAGCCCGATAATTTAATCCTACATCAATCATGACATAACCATCATTCTGTTTAAAAAGATAACAATAAACATACTTCATCGGAAATGGAACTGGGATTCCAATCCGATAGCCACCAAACTCAATTTTTTCAATATTCATGGCTCACCTCGGTTAGATGTAGATCTCTCCAAATGGATTGAGTGCTTTATCACGTTCGACCTGAATTTCACGATCTGGTGCTTCCTCAAAAACGGACTCAAAGTAACGAATAGAAGGTATTGATAAAAGCTGATGAATATTCCAGAAAAGTTCTCGAGCCTTTATACCAATCCAGCCCTCCGGAAGCAGATCCCTTGGAAAACCTGGATCTTGAAAAAGAAATTTCCGGTATTCATGCACGAGTACAGTTCGCTCAATAAAACATTCCTCATCCTTCAAAGTGTTGTTTAACGCTTTTTCACGCAGTTCTTCAAATTTAGGCGTGAACTTATCTATGAATGTTTGATATTCATCACTTACCATATTTAAGTCCCAGCCGATATCGATAATGCTTTGATTGTCATGCGTTACAATTGAAGACGAGGTGAATAAAAACGCATACTCTTCAATCCCGTAAACTCTGATCATTTCTTTTACTTGATCCTCAACGGGATTAGGCGTCACGAGTGTGCTATTTGTGAGGTTACCAAATCCGGTCCAAATCAGTTCTTTACGAATCTTATTGCGGATTTCGCGCTTTTCTTCTGGAAACGAATATGTAAGGATTCTCCACTTCTGATCCCACATGTGATTTTGAGTGGCATATACCCTGCTAACCCCTTCGTCAACTCTCCCTTGAGAAGTTGCGGAGTAATAGCTCTTCTTTCCTACTTTTCTCACTTCTAGCAAGTTATTTTGGACCATCCGAAAAATCGCCCCCCTCACAGACGATTCAGATACCCCAAACTGCTTCATGAGTTCAATTAAACTACCAACCCAAATTTCTCCTCCATAATATTTAATATATTCACCATATAATGTAAACATTAAGGACCTAGGTTTCATCGAAGTCACCACACTTACAATTTTTTGTTATATTTCAATATTGTTAATTTTTATTATAGAGGATTTTGGAAATTATGCATTAAAAAGAGGTCTTTTACCTGATTCATTTGTGTGGAGGTCCTCTTGTAGAATAGAGCGAACGTCCTCAGGTATTGGCACCGCTTTAATTTCCGCAGGCGTTTGTTTTACCCACCCACGTATCTCATATCCATGTCCCGTTCTCGTTTCTCCTCTATATACTTCATGCCGCAGCTTGATTGTTTTTGTTTTAATTTCTTCAACCTCTGTTCGAATCGTTATAATGTCATCATATAACAATGTTTTTTCAAAGCTGCATCTTGCATCAAGCATTGGCAGGATAATTTGTCGTTCTTCTTCTAATGTGTTTGGTGATAATCCACAGCTTCTAAAAAATTGGTGCCCTGCGATGTCAAACCATTTGAAGTAATTAGGATAGTACACGATTCCCGCTTTGTCGGTATCTCCCCAGTTAACAATGACTTGAAATTCATTTGATCTCACACTATATCCTCCTATTGTTGAAAAAGGCTCGAGGAAGTTCGCCGAGCCTTGGCTATTTTAAAATAGCGATATCGGAAGTTCCGATATCGCCTTTGATTTAGTTAAATTTATTTTCCACTCCAGTCAGCTTCACGCTTTTCAATAAATGCACTTAAGCCTTCCTGGGCATCCTGCGAACGGAATAAAAGATTTTGAAGCTCCCCTTCGTAACGGATTGCTACGTTAAGTGGCATTTCTTTACCGTTCATGATGGATAGTTTAATGTTAGACGTTGCGTAAGTAGCGCTGCTCGCAATTTTCTGTGCATATTCTAACGTCTTTTCTCTTGTTTCTTCCTGTGGAAATACACGATCTACTAGATTAATAGCTAATGCTTCTTGAGGAGTTAATGTTTCACCAGTGATATTCAAATCAAGAGCTTTTGAATGGCCTACTTGGCGAGCAAGGCGTTGTGTTCCACCTGTTCCTGCTAATACACCTAGAGAAACTTCTGGAAGTCCGATTTTTCCTGCTTGGTCTCCCATGAAACGTAAGTCACATGCAAGAGCCATTTCTAATCCGCCACCAACAGTATGCCCCTCTAAGCAAGCAATCCAGATTTGCGGAGAACGTGCAATTTTATCTAACGTTTCATTACAGAATAAGCAGAATTGTGTTTTAAAGCGAGGCTCTGCTGATTTTAAGAAGTTGATATTTGCACCCGCTGAGAAAAATTTCGGCATGTCACTCATAAGTACTGCAACTTTAATGTCATTGTCGAAACGGATATCATCAATTGCAGCATTTAATTCTTTGTAATAGTCAAGGTCATAGGAATTTGTTTTGTTTACATGGATGTGGACTTCAGCGATTCCATTGGCTTTTTTTACTGTTAGGTTTTTTGTTTCGTTTACTGTTGTTGTCATTCTTTATTACCTCCCAAAATTATGTATTACGTTTTTAAAACTTTCGTAATTAATTACAAATATACTGAATCTTTTTTAAATTATCAAATCTGCATTTTTCTCATTTTCAAGGGAAAATAACACCCTTTCTCTTATTTGCTCTTTCTACCTGCCTTTTTGGAGGTTTTTTAGACGCTCGTAAAAAATACGTAATTTTTATATTAGTTCTGTGTTATTATGGAACTAATTACATATTAAAAAACGAATATTAAGAATATTTAAGGAGGGTTCAATGAAGGATAATAGTAGATTCAAAGATCTGAATGAAAATCTAACTATCAATACCGTAAGTTCCGGTATTGTCGCAGCCATTTTCGGATGTACAGGTCCTGCACTTATTATTATTGGAGGTGCATCAAGTGGTGGTTTAACCCATGAGCAAACAATCAGTTGGTTATTTGCCGTGTATTTCTTTGGTGGTTTATTGGGATTATTTTTATCCATGAAATATAAGCAACCCATTGCTGGGGCTTATTCAATCGCCGGTGCCGTGTTAGTTGCAGCTGCTTTGTCGCATTTTTCATTACCAGAAGCAATTGGTGCCTATCTTGTTGCTAATCTAATGGTTCTTATACTTGGTGTTTCCGGATTAATTGATAAAGTGATGAACTGGATACCTGTGCCCATTGTTATGGGGATGATTGTCGGTGTTATGATGCGGTTTGCGATTGAGATGATTGCATCTGTTGAAGTTTCTCCCCTATTAGCCGGCTCAGCCATCATCGTTTATCTATTTTCTTCACGATTTATAAAAAAAGTACCGCCTGTGTTATCAGCATTAGTTGTATCTGTACTTCTCGCCCTTGTCATAAATGAATTTAATTTTTCAAATGTCCAAAGTTCGTTTGTGCTGCCCCAACTAGAAATGCCAGCGTTCAGTGTGAATGCGATTATGTCCCTTTCTATACCACTTGCCATCTTAATTATCTGTACAGAGAATGCACAAACGACTGGAATTTTAATGGCGAAGGGATTTAAACCGCCAAGTAGTGCGATGGCTGTTTTTGGCTCTATTTTTGGATTTTTTGCTTCTTTTTTCGGAGCCCATGCCGTTAATACTGCGGGGCCAATGACAGCCATTTGTGCCTCTGATGAATCAGGTAAAAAAGAAGGTCGATATGCTGCTTCTGCTCTAAATGGTGTGTTATTTGCCAGCTTTGGCGTGTTTGCAGCTTATGTCGTTCCCATTGTGATTGCGATGCCAGCAGTAATTGTGAGTACGATTGCTGGTTTAGCGATGATTGGTGTACTGTTAAGCTCCTTGAAGATTGCTTTTTCAGACAGTAAGTTCCAAATGGGCGCCTTTTTCGCGTTTATTATTGGCATGTCAGGTGTCAATTTCTTTAACATCGGTGCGCCACTATGGGCAATAGTTGGCAGTATCTTAGTCTCCCTTTTAATTGAACGACATGATTTTGAAAAGAAAATCAAAACTGAACAGAACTTGAAACCGGGGGTTTAAGAACTTTGGATGTGTTGTAAATAGATGGACATACTAATCACAACCGAAAATTTCTCATAAGGGGTGAATCAGGATGAATATTGATATAACATCTATTTATGAAAACATGCCGGATTTTTCGAATCATATGGAAGCGAGAGAATGGTTTAAAAACGAGTTTCAAGACAGGTTTTTCTTAAGGACGCATAGTGATAACGACGGAAAAATGACGTATTATTACCACATTGTAAAGGACCCAGAAACGTATCAAAGATATATGGAGAGCTTTGCAAGTAATGAAAAACGAGATATCACCGAAATGTCGACATTTGAAAGCTACACGACTGTTGAAATTAGTGAAAACGGAGATGTAAATATAACATTATAGAAATAAGGAGGCTCCAAATGGAACCTCCTTACCCTGATCTATCCTGGAATCTTTTCCTTAATAAATTCAACCATATCGTCTTTGCTAATCGGTCGGCTGAATAAATAGCCTTGGATTTCATCACAGCCCATATCCATAAGCATTCTGCATTCATCCCACGTTTCTACACCCTCTGCAACAACATTTAGCTTGAGCCCGTGTGCAATATCAAAAATCGCCTTGACCAGTAAAGCTTTTTTCTCATTTTTATCGATATTATGGATGAACTTTCGATCAATTTTAATTTCATCGAGTGGAAGCTTTAATAGTTGGTACAAGGAAGAGTATCCTTTTCCAAAATCATCAATAGAAATCTGAACACCCAGCTCTTTCAGCTTTTGAATCTGTTCAGCAACTTGCATTTGATCCGAAATAAACACACTTTCGGTAATTTCAAGTTTTAAATATTTTGGTTCTAATTCGGAAGTCTCCAAAGCCTTCTTAATCATGGACACAAGATAATCTTGTTGGAAGTGCTTTGCCGAAAGATTTACAGAAATCGGGACATGTAGAAGATCTTCAAGCTGCCATTGTTTATTCTGCCTACATGCATGAACAAGAGACCATTCATCAATTTGTGAAATTAATCCAATTTCCTCTGCCACTTCAATAAATACCCCAGGGGAAATTGGGCCTAAAACAGGATCATTCCAACGAAGTAAGGCTTCAATGCTTGTAATTTTACCAGCAAATGACTTAGGCTGATAAAATTGCTCGAACCCTTCTTTATCGACTGCCGTGCGCAAGGAATTCTCAATGATAAGACGCTCCTGGAATTTATATTTCATCGATTCATCGAAGAACTGAACAGTGTTACCACCCTTTTCCTTCGATATATACATCGCAATATCTGCATATTTCACTAATGTATCCAAGTCTTCTCCATCCTCGGGGTACATGCTTACCCCGACACTTGCGGTGATGTAATGAATTTGACCGGCTATCGTAAAATAGGATGAAAATTCTTTTACAATTAAGTCTAATGTTTCATTTACTTCTTCTTTCTTTTCAACCGAGTGTACGACCACAAATTCATCCCCACCAAGACGAAACACTTGTCTGTTATCAGATTGTAGCTTCTTCAGCTTATTTCCGGTGGCTTTCAGAAGCATATCGCCTGCATCATGTCCTAATGTATCATTGATTTGCTTAAATTGGTTAAGGTCAATAAAGATAATCGCAATTTCATGATCAACATTAAGACGGATTTGCTCGCGAACATAATTTTGGAAAAAATAGCGGTTCGGCAAATATGTTAAGCTATCATAAAAGGCAAGCTTATGGAGCTTGTCCTCTGATTCCTTCAGCCTTGTCGTTTGCTCCCGTAGAATCAGGTTCATTTCGATACTTTCTTGGAATAGCTCTTTCAGCTTATCCGCCATCTTTTTTAGATTTTTACTTAAAACACGAAGCTCGGAAATCGTGCTTTGAGGCCACTCTATATTTTCTAAGCTACGAAGCTTTTGTGGTAACCCGGTCGTGATTGTTGTAAGCTGCCTTAAGTTGTTCGTTAGAAGTCGGCTAATGAACATCACAAAAAAAATCGCTGACAATGCAAGAATAAATAAGTATTTAAGCTGGTCTAGTGAAGTATTAAAGAGCTGTTGTTGATATTGAGAAATCGGGAATTGCAGCATGATTCGAAATGAATCCGTATCCCTTGTATAAAAATAAAAGGCATCCATCCACCTTGTAATCTGCTGTGCATCATTTCTAGCAACTGGCAAGGCCTCATAAAGCCTTGGTGAAATCTCCCTAATCTCATACTTTTGATACTCGAAATCCATCATAGCCGTCGAAGCAATGATTTGATCTGACTGATCAAAGATGATAATATCGCTCTCTTTATTTTTATTACGCCAAATAATATCTTCAATTTGATTCACATCAATCGTACCATTGTTTTTTTCCAATTGAAGAAATTCATTTTCAATGCGATTAACTCTCGTTTCGCCTACAACACTTAAGTCCTTTTTTATTAGATCAAACGTATTTAAGGCATTTGTAACAACACTTATAAAAAACGGAACCAGAATGGTAAAAATGGTGATCTGGGATAAAAACTGATGAATAGACACATTATTTTTATTAAGTCGGTTTTTAACCAATTTATAAAATGGAAAATAGGCCAATAACACATCTGCCACTAATACATTGAATAATCCGTTGGTAATATCCTTACATATTAGAAAGTAAAGGGAAGTACCTGACAATGATTCCCGACCACTAAAAAATAACAGTGTTATTCCAATTAACAGCCAGAAAAACACATCAACGAAAAACATTTTTGCTTTTCGACCACGCCAGAAAAATGCACCCACAAAAATGATTTCAACAAGCATTAAGATTGCATAAAATGGACTGTTTGAAAAAAAGGTCGTAAAGAAGATTGCAAGCAGCCCTGTTACAATCGCAGCGGAATAGCCAAATATGCGTAGTATTAGAAATAGAAAAATACTTGCAAAAGAAAATGTAATCCCATACAAAAGTGATAATCTGAAATGAGAGGCGAACAGGACCAATCCCATCAGGGCTACTAATAGGATTATGTCGCTATTCAGTTTGCCTTTGCCTTTTAATTGCATAAATCCTATCATAAAGTCTCCTCTAGTTCATCCTAAATATGTAAAACGACATTTTTCACTATGATTATGATAATAATATCATACATTCGACTGATTATTCCTATATTTTCTCTCATAATTTGGCAATCTCTTCATTCAATAGGGCATTTTTTCCTTTTAATTCAGTAGATTACAAAAAAATCGAATGGTTGGCGAAAAATGATAAACTTTGTTACCCTAAAAAGAGCAAATTTTTTAGGAGAGTGGGAAAGATAGTGAATACATACGCACGATAAAGAAAGGATTTTATGATGAAAAAAATATCAAATGTTTTTTGGATTTCAGTTGCAATTACACTCGCAGCTGTCATCTATGGTGTTGCGGCACCCAAAAGTTTCGAAGAAGTAACAAGTAATATACAAGCATTTATCACTTCCGCTTTTGGGTGGTATTATCTAATTTTAGTTACAGTCATAGTAATCTTCTGTATTTTCCTTATTTTTAGCCCTGTTGGCACAATTCCACTTGGAAAACCCGATGAAAAACCCGAGTATTCAAATATCTCCTGGTTTGCTATGTTGTTTAGTGCCGGGATGGGAATTGGACTTGTCTTTTGGGGCGCCGCAGAACCACTTTCCCATTATCTGACTCCTCCAGTTGCAGAAGGTGCTACTGATGCTGCTCAAAAAGAAGCAATGCGTTATACATTTTTCCATTGGGGGATTCACGCCTGGGGAGTATACGCGCTCGTGGCACTTGCCTTAGCTTATTTTAATTTCCGCAAAGGCGAACCTGGGCTCATTTCAGCAACCTTAAAGCCTGTTTTAGGAAAAAAAGCTATGGAAGGAAAACTAGGTACACTGGTTGATGTGTTAGCTGTGTTTGCAACGGTTGTTGGTGTTGCAACCACATTAGGATTTGGAGCTGCACAAATCAATGGAGGGCTTTCTTTTCTACTTGGGATACCTAATAATTTCTTCGTTCAATTCATCATTATTGCGATTGTTACCGTCTTATTTATGATGTCTGCATGGTCGGGATTAAGTAAAGGTATTAAATATTTAAGTAATGCCAATATGATTTTAGCAACTGTCCTGCTCATTTTAATGTTCGTAGCAGGTCCTACAATTCTAATTCTTGACATGTTTACAGATTCAATTGGCGGATATATACAAAATATTGTTCAAATGAGCTTCCGAATAGCTCCACTTAATGAGGAACACCGCTCTTGGATTAACGGTTGGACGATTTTCTACTGGGCTTGGTGGATTTCATGGTCGCCATTTGTAGGAATTTTTATTGCACGTGTATCAAAAGGAAGAACGATTCGACAATTTATGATAGGTGTTTTATTGCTTCCTGCTCTTGTAAGCTTTCTATGGTTTGCGGTATTCGGTACTTCTGCAGTAGAAGTCCAAAAGGAAGGCATTGTTGACCTTTCCCAATTTGCTACAGAAGAGGTTCTTTTCGCAATCTTTAATGAATCTTCTCTTTCGGTTATTTTATCGGTGGTGGCTATTATTCTTGTAGCGACATTCTTTATTACGTCTGCTGACTCTGCAACATTTGTTTTAGGGATGCAAACCACATACGGATCACTCACACCGCCAAACAATGTAAAACTAACTTGGGGTATTTTACAATCAACCGTTGCTTTAATATTATTATACAGCGGTGGTTTACAAGCCTTACAAAATGCCCTTATTGCAGCAGCTTTTCCATTCTCCATTATAATGGTACTAATGATGATTTCACTGTATCGTTCATTAACAAAAGAGAAGAAGGAACTTGGTTTATATTTGAAACCAAAACATAAGACAAAAACGGCTACTCCACAGCAACAATAGTTGACTAAAAAACCGGAATCACTTTTGATTCCGGTTTTTGCGTGTTTTATTGTGGAATAAGTCCTTGCGCCCATGTCTTCACTCCGTCATCTTCCACGAATTCGATGATGACGTCAGTCACTCCTTTTATTGACTGAATCTTTTCTTCAATTCGGTCTTTGATTTGAAACGCTTCTTTAACCGTTAGATTCGGTTCAATTTCTAATTTCATTTCAATGTGAAAATCCTCCCCCTCTTTCATTGCAAATAAGGTTCGGATATCTTTTATTTCTGGATTTGTAAAAATATACTCCGCAATTTTGTTTTCTAGATCTTCGTCTGCTTCACCAAGTACTCCTTTTGCATTGTCTAAAAATACCTTGCCTACGACATAAAACATCATTATACCGATTATAATAGAGGCAATTCCTTCTGCAGCATGAAAACCTCCATAATAGGAGAGTAAAATCCCAATGATCGCTATGAGTCCACCAAGGGTTGCTACTAAATCCTCCATAAATACAAGCTTTGTTGCTGGCGTTGCTTTTCCTAAATAACTAAAGCTTTTGCCTACAGCTGCAAAGCCGCTTGCCTCCACATGTGCTTCGTGCAGAACTTCCTTCATTGCCTTAAAAAGAACGTAGGACTCTAAGAGAGCGGCCAATCCTAATACAGAAAGATTAATGGCAATACCTTTTGATTCGGTTGGGTGTTGAATATGAAGAAATCCTTCTTTGATCGTTTCATAACTCATAATCCCAACGATGAGAACAGCACCGAGTAACACGAGATTAACGAGTCGACCAAAACCATTTGGATAGTTTTCAGTCGGCATTTTTTTACTTAAGGCACTCCCTATAAACACGAAAAATTGATTGGCGGCATCCCCTAAGGAATGCATCGTTTCTGCAAACATCGCGACATTCCCAGTGAAAAAGAACGCAACTCCTTTAATAATCGCAATAATCGTGTTTACAATGGACGCAATCAAAGAAGACTTGTTTCCATTCTTTAATAAACCTTGTTTTTTCGACATAGTGACCTCCAGTCGCTGATTCTTGATAATAATCGTAGTATTTATTACTTTTGATAAATTTATTAGGGGAAGTGCGGGATAGAAGTGTCCTTCATATTTTCGGATAAAAAAAATGCCTCCCCCAGTAAGCTACTTTTTAACCTACTGGGAGACGCACTTAATTTTCCTCTCTCACAAGCAAAGCCACCGCTTCTACATGAACTGTATGTGGAAATAGGTCCACTGGCTGCACGGCTTTTAATGTATATCCAAATGGTTCGAGTTCTTTAATATCTGTTGCGAAAGTTTCTGGATTACATGAAACATAGACGATTCTTTCAGGCTGTGAACGACCAATTCTTCTCATCACTTTCCCACCAGCACCAGAACGTGGAGGGTCAAGTAAGAGCAACTCCGGTCTTCCAAAGCTTTCAAGTACCTCATCAATTCCTTTTCTAGCATCTTTCGCTAAGAAAAATGTGTTTGATAAACCATTGTCACTTGCATTTCGTTTTGCAGATTCAATTGAACTTTCAACAATTTCAATTCCAGCAAGCTTTTCAACGCGACTTGCGAACGGTAGAGAGAAAGTTCCTACCCCACAGAAAAGATCAATCATTTTTTCTGTTTTCTTCGGCTCACCCATTTCAATCGCAAGGTCAACCAATTTTTGAGCTTGGGTTGGGTTTGTTTGGAAGAATGTATCAAACCAGACACGGAATCGATACCCGTCCATTTCGTCGTAAATAAAGTCGCGACCCGCTAATACATGTGTTTTTTCGGATTGTGTACGGTCAGCCCAGTCCGTATTTTTAAGCCATAATAAGCTTTTTACCTCAGGGAATTTTTCTTCGATGCGTTTCACTAAATCATCCGCGGCTCCTTGAAGATGCCCATCAGGTGCTTCGGTTGCGAAAAGGGCTAACATGATTTCACCAGTAGCAAAGGATTGTCTCACCATGAGATGGCGAAGAAGTCCTTCGTGCTGATCTTTGTTATACCCTGATAGCTGATGATCTTTTGCCCACTGCGCAACTTCCATTGCACCTTCGACCATTTTTTCTCCTGCAATTAAACATGTTTCAAGGGAAATAATCTTTCGGAAGTTTCCTTGTTCATGTAGGCCAAGTGCCCCTTCAGGTGAGAAGGTAAATTCCATTTTATTGCGGTAATGCCAAGGCTCGTCCATTCCTATGGTGTCTTTGACAAGGTCAGGATTGAAACCTTGTGATTCCACTTGTCGCTTCACATAATTCGTTTTGTACTGAAGTTGACCTTGGTAATCCCAGTGCTGCCACACACAGCCGCCACATTTTTCAAAATGAGGACAAGGTGGTGTAAGTCTTTGTTCATTTGATGTTAGGATTTCATCTACCGGTGTTCTCCAGCGCTTGCGATCAGGCTGGTCAACAGTCACACGAACTTGCTCGCCAATTAATGTTTGTGGAATGGTAAGTTTTAGCTTCTTTTTATTCCCATGCTCATTCTCACGCCAAACCGTTGCCCGTCCTGACCCTTTTTCATCTAAGCTTTTTATTTCAACAATCATTGTCTCTGGTTTTGTTACTGTCACTTGCTGTTCCTCCTCTTAAAACTACCTATCTATATGGAAATGTCGGTTTTCACATTTTATTTTGGCATTTAAACATAGGTATAGTTCATTTCTATCCCATTTTACAGCATACTAACCAAGTATAAAGCACAAACTGCAAATTTGGAATTCCTACAACCCTAGAAAGTATTAACATTCACTAGGTTTGGCATCAAAAAGTTGGAAATTGCTGCCCCATGGTGTGGATTGGGATCTGGATCACCGCATTTTGCGGCAACACAGAACATCTCACCCTTTGGTCTTTCGGCGAAACGCTCTAAACAATATACAGGTGTTAGATGGTGAATATTCCCTTCTTTGTTGTTAAATACTATTCAGAAAGAATTCGGAACTATTCGTATGGGGTTAGGTGGAGGTATGTTTCGTAAAAAGAAAGTAAGTAAACAGTTCAAGAAAAGTTATGAAACGGTTGAAAAAACGATAGAAGAAGTAATGGAAAAGGCGAAAAAATCGAGTGATTTTTCCACAATCGCACCAATTGAGAATAACGATAAGATTGTTTTACGTTTTTTTAAAACATTAATTGATAGCAAAATCCTGCAACAATCCTTATTACCATTTTTAAAGGAGAAGGCTGCAGACATAGAAAATCTCTCTGATTTGAAAAATATTATCCCTATAGAGGATGTTACACTCTCAACAGACCCTAAAAAAATTGAAGAAGCTCTTCATCAAGGGGCCGTTGCCATATCCTTCAAAAATCAATTGGATGAATTCGTTCTAGTTAACATTGGTAATGCGAGATTAGGGCAACGTGAAACAAATGATACACAAAATGAATTTAGCGTGATTGGACCAAAGGTTGGGTTCATTGAAGATATTGGGACAAATCTTCATATGCTGAGAGAACATCTAGATTCACCTGATCTTATTTTTGAAGAAATGGTCATTGGAACAAGGTCCAGAATAAAGGTTGTGATTGCATACCTAGATGGCGTTACGAATCCAGAGTATGTAAACACTGCAAAACAAAGGGTACTTGATCTTGACGTTGATACGATATTTGATAATACTCAGTTGGAACAAATGATATCCGATAATTCGACATCGCCCTTTCCTTTATTTATTTCTACTGAGAGAGTAGATCGAACCGTTGGAGCACTTTTGGTAGGGCAGATTGTCCTGATTAGTGATAAGTCCTCCTATGCCGTGATTGGTCCAGTAAATCTAATGGATTTCTTTTCAAATCCGGAAGATTTTTATCTTCCAACGTTGATTGCATCTTTTTTTAAATTAATACGGATCTTTGGTATGATATTTTCTATTTTTGCTACTTCCTTTTATGTAGCCATCCTAACATACCATTTTGAGGTCATACCTAAGGACTTACTTGGTCCTATTATCAATTCAAGAGCCAATGTTCCGTTCCCTCCCTTCATTGAAGTTTTATTTTTAGAAGTAACTATTGATCTTCTAAGGGAAGCTGGGGCACGACTCCCCACTAAAATTGGACAAACACTAGGGATTGTTGGAGGCATTGTAATTGGCCAGGCTACTGTTGAAGCAGCATTAACCAGTAATATTTTATTAATTATTGTGGCTCTTTCAGCCTTAGCGTCCTTTACAACGCCCATTTATAAAATGTCTTCTGCCGTGAGAATGTTGCGATATCCGTTTATCATATGTGCTGCCATTTGGGGAGGCTTAGGTATCTATGTAGGAATTCTTTTTCTAATCGGTCATTTAACTCGACTAAAATCATTTGGGGTTCCATATATGGTCCCACTTTATCCTTATAGAAAAGGGTGGGCACTTGGTTCCTTTATAAGACCTGATTTTACAAAACAAAATTCACGTCCGAAGTACGTTAGACCTTTGAGCAAGGAACGTTTTGCTCCCGCTAATGACCAAGATCCTGAGGAAGGATTGAATTCAGAATAAATTTTTATAAGGAAGCAGAGATAAAATGGGTAAATGGAGAAAAAGTTTCATATTTGTCTTAGTTTTTGTTTGTCTAACTGGTCTAGTAGGCTGTTCAAGAACGAAAATTGTCGATAAATTGAGCATTGTCCATGTTTTTGGCTTTGATATAGCTGATAACGGAGAAGTGATTGGCACCGCCTTATTTCCTGAATACACCCATAGTAAGAGCAGCACTAAAATTCATTATTTACAGGAGAAATCGGATGCAGTTGCTCTGTTATCCCCCAGGATGGCGACCCATACCAGTACCCCGGTTGAGTTAGCCAAAATAAGGGTTATAGTGATTGGAAATGACTTTGCCAAAGCTGGCATTCGTGATGTGGTAGATCGACTTCTTGTCCAACCACAAATAGCTACCAATATCCAAATTGCTGTTTCTACCCACAGCGCTGAAGAAACCCTTCAGACCTTTAAAAAACAGGGTGACCTGACATTAGCTGAACAGATCAAACAAAATATGACGGGACAACTGATCCCTCGAATGAACCTTCATGTCTTCTTAAACCACTTTTACGGTGAAGGAGTAGATCCGTATGTACCAATGCTAACGATAGATGAGGACGATAAGCTCCAGGTAGATAAAGTTGGTATTTTCAAAGATGATAAGCTCAAGCTTCACTTAAATATAAGAGAAACGTTTATTTTCTCCATTCTAGAGGATTATCGAACACAGGCAACTTATGAAGTAGACTACAATCATGAAGATCGGAAGGGAAATATTGTCATTCAAGGATTCAGAAGTAAAAACTCGTGGGAGTGGATAAAAACTAAGCAACAATTAAATCTTAAACTAGATCTCATCTGGAGTATCACTGATCGTCCTGAACGATTTGATTTAGAGAATCCAGAAGATATTAAGGCAATCAGAGAATTGATTGCAAAAAATGTAAAAAAAGACACAGAGGACCTATTGGATACATTTAAAGAAAATGGAGTTGATCCGCTAGGTATTGGAAATATCGTTCGCTCTCAGGATAGAAACTGGGATGAAAAGTCTTTTTATGAACAATACCCTTCTTTACCCATCAATGTTGATGTGCATTTGGAGATTATACATTCAGGCCTTCAAGGCTAGCTAGACTAGGATGGTTAAAAATGAACAGTAGAATGAGCGAAAATAAACTGGTATCACCCTATTTCCTTTTCTTTTTAATTCATGCCTCTCAAACAGGAATAGCTGTACTAAAATATCAAGGAAACGTGATTAACGGAGCTGGTCATGATGCATGGATTTCTATACTTGTCCTAGGTTTAAGTCTTCATCTATTGTTTTTTATGATGTTATTTATCCTAAAGCAGTCTACCGCTGGGGATATTCTTTCATTTCATAAAGATATTTTTGGAAAGTATGTAGGGGGAGCATTAAACTTTGTTTTAGCTGTTTATTTTTCCCTAGCTGGATTAGGAATTTTGTATTCCTATATTGATGCCCTCCAAATTTGGGTATTCAATGGAATTGCTAGCTGGGAGTATGCAATTCTTCTATGTTGCCTTATTTACTATCTCGTCTCAGGGGGATTTCGAGTCATAACTGGAATTGCATTTTGGGGAGTGATTATACCTGGATTCTTGACCTTATCCTTTTTTTATTTAATAGGCTTTGTCGAAGTTACATACCTTTTACCACTGCTCCAATATAATATAAAAGACTATTTGATATCTGCTACCGAATCTGTTCCATTATTTTTAGGTTTTGAAACAGCACTGGTTTATTTTCCTTTCATTAAAAATGGGAAAAAAGCGAGCAAATGGGGGCATATTGCTTTATTATGGACAACCCTATTATATGTTGGTATAACCCTTTTAACGTTTATGTTCTTTTCTCAAGGTAAATTGCAGCACTTAACATGGCCAACGTTAACCATGATTAAGATTATTCAACTTCCTTTTTTAGAGCGATTTGAGTTTATTTTTATATTCACATGGCTTTTAGTTATAGTACCTGTTATCTGTATTTACCTTTGGTCTGCTGTCAGGGCCATTAAACATACAATTCCAAAGATAAAGCCGACTTATATCCTAATCGTTTTTCTAGTTGCTTATTTATTCACCAATAGCTTCCTGATCGATATGTATTACACACAGTTAATTTCAAAAATGATTAAATATAATGGAATGTTATTTCTATTCGGTTACATCCCTTTGCTATTCATTATTAGTCTCATTCGTCAACAAATAAAAAAGCAAAAGAAAGCTTAAGAGACTCTACACGATCTGTTGCTCCACCTTTTTTGGTTGATTTTTTTCAATAGTACTTCAGCAGGAAAATTTCTAGTTATATCCACTCAATAAACCCGATATAATGAAGTCGGAGCTAGAAGTTAGATGAAGGGGGAGTTTTCATGTTAAAAAAGTTTGCAGCAGATGCATTAGGTTTATCTGACATTGGAAAAATTATTGGCCCTGAGGATTATGACAAGACGGACGCAGATGATTACATACGTCATGAGGATAATGAGAAGATTTATTTTTTAATCAAAACAAAGGCAGATGAGTATTGTTTCACAAATATTGCATTCATCCATGTTGACGGTGCGAATGCTGTTTCTTCTAAAAGGGTTTTAAAGCGCTACCCCTATTCACAGCATAAAATTACAAATGTGTTCCTTGAAACAGCTGGTAGGGTGGATTTAGATATTGAGATCAAATTTAATCTAGGAAACCAGGCCTATAGTATTGACGTTGATAAAAGACAGCTTGATAAATTAAATGATTTATATAAAGCACTCGTATATATATCTGAGATCATCCATGAAAATAGCGTCATGTACGATATGGCGATCAATAGCTTGGATAAAGCCGTTTCGGTACTGCATAATTCAAGAACTACAGATGTCGGTCTGGCTGAGGAATATAAGCAATTGACAGAATACGGCTTCTCCTGGATGTCCTCAGCACGTGATCAATACCACAGAAAAGACTTTGGCGAAGTATTCGAAAAGTATATTAATAACTAATAAGTTGTATGTTTTGACGGCGTTCGAAAAGTTGATTTAAGTTGGCTTTTGAATGCCGTTTTGTCATTTTTATTGGGTGTGGGGCTAGAGGGAGTTTGAAGGAAATTCTGGTTTGGATTTAGATTAGTTTTGTGGATCGGTTAGTGTATGAAAGGGATTTTGCTCACGATTCGGTTTGCTTTTCCCCTTCATCTCACGTATGAAGGGGATTCTCCTCTAGGTTTCGATTTCTTTTCCTTTTCATCCCACGTATGAAGGAGATTCCGCTCCAGTTTTCGATTCCTTTTCCTCTTCATCCACCTATCCCCCAGCAGGTTAAATCCAAAGCAAAAAATCAGTGCCTGATGCCCAGCGAAGGTGCAAGATTTCAAATTCGCTGGGTGCCAGGCACTGATTCCGTTTTAGCGTGCAAGGTGTGAATCCACCCCAATTTCAGCCCTATTTAGTGTAACGGTTTGCGTAGCTAGAAGCCACAAATGCATTTGGTTTTATTTTAGGTTCCACGCCAATCGCTTCCATTCGTGTAACCATCTCCTTTACAAATTCACGAGTTTTGTTCCTCTTTCCTGCCCCAATATCGATATGCCCTTCCATTGTAAATGAAGCGCCATCGTATACATGTGGCAGTACAATATCGATTAGTTGATTTTTCTTTTCCTCAGTAAATAATGAAACAATTTCCTCCGATAAGGATAATTCATAGGAAATTCGCTCATGCAGATGATCCATTTTTCTTGGAACAACCACTTTTCGAATACATGCCCACACACCTTTTCCTTCATTAAGTATCACAACACCGGTTATAAAGGTGGTTTGCCTTGGATGCACTTGGGAATCTGTACCAATGATGAGTCTATATTTCCCACCAGGTTCAGATCGCATGAACTCTTTTATATGCTCAAAAACTCGCTCAAATGACATTCGTTTTTCCTTTAGATTTTTAAATAAGAAGTGATCGTTTGAATTGTTTTTCATAAATTCATATCACAACTTTCCAGTCTTTTGTCGACCTGCTTTTATACATTTTATGACCGGAAACAGGTTAATGTGTGTTAATTGATGCTATGGTACAAAAATTGGATGTCCACGACGCAAAAATATGTCATTTTACCTAGTACTTTATTACCTATTTTTACCTTTAATCAAATTGTATAATATTACCATAAACCTAAATTGGAGCGTGTATGTTTAAAAAATGAAAAAACAATCCATTGACCAATTTGATACCCTTCTGTCAGAAGCCATAACGAATCCGATGAAGCGTTATTATTTCTATAAAGCCTTTATGGATTTAGAAATTGTTGTGATTGGCACAGTGTCCTCAGATAAAAAAACTTCAGAGCCTATTCTCCAGTTGAAACATATCGAAATGAATAATGAACTTGTCCTACCTGTTTACTCCAGTATCGAGAAGTTCAACCAGATTTATAGAGGAAAATATAAGTATATAAAAATTACAACACGTCATCTCTTACAGTTGATTGAACCTGAGATACCCTGGGTACTCAATCCTGGATTTGATATCAGTAAAAAGATTATCCAAGAGGAACTAGATACGTTACGTGACGGAAGAATTCTTCATTACTTTTTTGAGGAGTTAGACCTTGAAGAAAAACAGAATTTCCTAACTAACCAGATGACAGAAATCCCACAACAATTCCTTGAGGTTATTTCCAGCAAACTTAAAAATTTCCCAACTATCAAAAATGCTTATTTTACACATATTTATAATCCCTCTAGATCAAGTAATCCAATCCCTTTGATTGGACTTACCCTAGAACAAGAAGAGGAAGGTGCCGAGGAACTATTATTACAAGTATATAAAGTTGCTAATGAAAATTCTCAGCAACGAATTGAAATTCTTATCCTGGTTGAGGATCTTCCACTAACAAAATCTATCATTAACGGGACCGAGCCCTTTTATATTCGAACAACCATAGATGATTTAAACTCCATGTTCCGATAAAAATTCACGAAAGGAGGTAAAGAAATGGCTCAAATAGACATTAAAGTGAATAGTGTCCGTTCCTCAAACAGTCGGCTAAAAGGAATCACTTCCGATTTGACTGATACACAGAGTCGTCTTTCTAGTCTACGCCATGCGATTGACAGTCAAATCACAAGTAGGCAAGGGATTGGTGCAAATTTAAGTTCTATGGCATCCTCCATCCATGCTCTAGAAAAACGT
This sequence comes from Ferdinandcohnia sp. QZ13, assembly GCF_031324165.1. NCBI lineage: Bacteria > Bacillati > Bacillota > Bacilli > Caryophanales > Bacillaceae > Ferdinandcohnia > Ferdinandcohnia sp. QZ13. The sequence goes on from NZ_JAVIVW010000001.1 coordinate 1,847,723, forward strand.
CTCAACCAACTACATAGTTTCGTGGATACTAGTGTAGCTCGTTATGAACAAGCGGATAAACAAGTAAACTCTAATTCACAAAAATTAACCGCGCCCCCTAAAAAATCATTTTGGGAATCGGTTGGGGATTTCTTTGGGGTCGTGGGCAACTCCGTAAAAGGATTTGCAACTGGTCTTTGGGACGTCGGTGTAGACACAGTTAAAGGCATTTGGAACATTATCACCCACCCTGTTGAAACCTTTAAAGGGCTCGTACATGTCATCCAACACCCGGTCGAAACCGCAAAAGGAATATGGGATGCAATCAAAACATCATGGAACGAAGATGTGATCAACGGTGATGCCGAAAGCCGAGGAAATTGGTTTGGGCGTGCTTTTGGAGAAATTGCCCTCGCAATTGTGGGTACAAAAGGTGTAGATAAAGCGGTAAAATTGACTAAAGGTGCAAAAGTTGTTGATGAGGTCGGTGGGGTTAGGGTGGTAGATGATTTTGGGGGCTCTTCAAAACCTGATTATCACGAAAAACCACGTACTCCAGATACAATTAATCCAGCAGAACGTGCAAAATTAGATGGCTGGACACATCGCCCTGATGATGATTTATATTTAAAGTATAAAGACGTTTATGATAACCCTAAATATTATAATCAGGAAACCGGTGCAATAAACTGGCCAGGTACAAAGGGAGACCCAAATATTGATGGATTTAAAAATGGTGAATATCAGATTGAGACGTTAAAACCTGGGACAGAAATTGACCGATATGGTAGTAATGGCAGTGGTCAATACTTCTCCCCTGCAGGATCTAGCTATGAAAGCAGAGCCTTACCACCGCATATGACGCAACAGCCTTATCAACAATACACGATTATCAGGGAATTTGACGTGCGTGCAGGAGAAATAGCTCCTTGGTTTGATGAAGTTGGTGGAGGCACTCAATACTATTCAAAAATCGAAATCTTTGATGACTTCGGAAACAAAGTACCTGCAACAGTAGAAAACCTAATCAAATATGGATATATCAAATAATAAAAGGAATGAAGCAAATGAACAAAAACCAATTGATCCAAATATGCAAATATGTAGGTATTGAAGTAAGCTTTGATAATCATATTTTAAAAGAAGTAAAATCACCTTACGTAAATTACGCTCAGCTTGAATTCGGAAATACGATTGAGTATTCTGAGATGAACTTTGAAAGACGGCCCGGTCCTGAAAAAGAGGGTATTGTTACATTTAATAATGAAGCAAAAGCGACCAAATATTTCTTACTCAACTTATTAAAAAAGTTCTATTTCAATGATATTTTTCCATGGGATAATCCTGTTCATGATTTTAGCAATATAAATGAGCTTATTTCCTATTTTCAAAAACTTGGAGTACCAAACAGTCTTTATACATTCAACACCAAAAATCCACAGACTATATATAGTGAAATGGATACTAATAATACTATGCTAATCAGTTATATGAATCGCAATAATCAAAAAAGCTTCACCACTATGCCGTTGAGTATCGATCGAGGCATTTTTGTCATGTATCGTTTGACTTACTCTTTGCATCTAATTAAGGAACTTGAACAAAAACTAATCCAGCAGGGTCTTCTTCATGAAAAATTTGACGATGAAGATATCGGGTTATTTATAAAATAGTTGAACCTATTATTCTAGCCCTGAACTCCTTATTAGTCATTCTTAGAGGAGATGTGTTCATAATGACGAAAGAAGAGGCAATGCAAATAATTAAAAACGAGAATCTACAATTCTTTAACTGGTTTAACGATCATGATATTAGTCCGAACGAAGTGCTAATCAGTCAACAAGGAAATATCTGGAGGGTTTCAACAACAGACGAACGCACCAATGCCATTTCTGAAAAAGAGTTCGATTCCGAGGAAAAAGCACTAGAAAATTTTATTAAAAGAGTAAGAGGATTAAACAAGTTTCAAAATCTATCTATATAGAGAAAATTTCATTGAAGTTGCACTCGATGATATCCAGCGGGATTAGTTGAAATTAAAAAGCAGATTTTAAAATGGGAGAACCAGCCGGAATCAAGGGAAATCATTCCCAGTAACATGATTCGAGAGTATTTAAGTCAGATATAAAAAAATTGCCTAACCCCTAAATTGTGTTGGGCAATTTTTTATAACCCTACTTTCAATTGAATGACTAAATGACAAATAAAGGTGAAAAAATGACTAGAGAAGAAGCCTTGAAAATGATTAAATCCGAAAATCTTCAGAATTTTAATTGGTTTTCCATGCGAAATTCTTACCCGAATGAAGTTGGAATTATTATAAAAGATAATACATGGATAGTTTACTCAACGGACGAACGTGCCAGCATAAGAAATCAAGTCAAATTTCAAAGCGAAAGTGATGCTCTGACCGAATTTATTGAACGTTTAAGGGCTGATAAGATTTTAAGGAGTCTATAAAAACCTCTTTCATTAATCATTTTGTTAAATAGCCCGTTCACCAATAAAACCTTACTTTTTATTCTTTTCTAACAACATATAGGGGACAATTTGGATGATTGAATATTGTATTTACAAAGGCATAGTTTACGAGGTTACAATAAACGGTGATCTGTTAAACTTAACTAGTTATGATGTAAACGACAAACAAACGAATGGATTTAAGGAATACGTGGACGTCTTAGGAAGACCACATAAAGATATTTTTGAAAAAGATATAGCAATCTCAGATGTTGATTTAGTTTACCTAAAAAAAATAAACGCAATTTACAAAGGCAAGGAATTTGAAACTTATGGAATTAACTCTAGTACATTAGAAAACAATTACATTCTACTTTTTAGTAAAAATTACGAAGATGTAAATAACTACGGTTTCATTAAACACGAGCAATTTGTATACCAAAAAGAGGTTACACTGGAGGACATCGATGCATTGGTTGAAATAAAAAAGCCAATCTTAAAGTGGGAGGATCAGCTCGAGTCAAGGAAATTAATTCCCAACAACATGATTCGAGAATATTTAAGTTATTATCAAAAGTTGCCTACCCCTTAATCTATTGGTTGGGCAATTTTTAAATACTGGGAATTTCATCCGTGACCCTCTAACATTTTTTTAATGATCGGGTTATGAAAGACATTTCGGCAGTGATTTCGATTCGTTTAGTCCTTCATCAAACCCAGCCCCGAAACATTATCACTGAAACCACAAGAACCGTCCCTCCGGTCCCGATACAACCCACCGGGACCACAAGAACCGTCCCCTTGGCCCCGTGTTCCACTTAACCACCACTAATCTCCTACTGTTCCCTCTCCCTCTCCCCTTCGATTTCGATGACTCCTTTGAGGTCGTCCTGGACGCTTTGTGGAGCGAGGGGGACTTTAGAGCGGTAGGCGGAGCGGACGATGACATGTGCAGCGACGGGAGCGGTAAGGAATACAAAGAAGATTCCTAGAAATAAGCGAATGCTGAATGTCCCTTCCATGATAAAAAACAGAAACGTCCCGACTAAGGTAAATAGAACCCCCATCGTCGAGCTCTTTGAGGCTGCATGGGCACGTGAGTATAAATCTGGTAACCGAATCAGCCCAACTGCACTAAAAAAACTAAAGATTGTCCCAACTAAAATAGATATTGCCGCTATGACTTCTAATACCTCAATCGGATTGTTTACGTCGCTCAATGACAACACCTCTTTCAATAAATCTCGCAAAGGCAATTGTTCCAATGAAAGAAAGGATCCCGATTAATAAAATCACTTCAAAAAATCCGGTATTCCTTAAAAACACTGAAAAAATGGCAACTCCTGAAATGATATTTATTCCTAACACATCAAGAGCCTGAATTCGGTCAGAGGCAGACGGCCCTTTTACTAAGCGGTAAATCGTAACAAAAATAGCAAATGTCAAAAATGCCATTGAAATAATTAAAATTGTTTTGATCATTAGCGCGTCACCCTCTTTATTGCCTCTTCGAATTTTGCTGTTGAACGTATCACAGCATCACTTGATTCCGGGATATCCATTGCATGAATATAAAACTTTTTCTCATCGTGTGAAACTTCCACAACGACTGAACCTGGAGTTAAGGTTAATAACATTGCGAGCAAGGTTATTTCCAAGTCCCCTTCCAATTCTGTCTCTAGGGTAAAAATGCCCGGAGTAATATTTATCTTTGGCCGCATAACCTGCTTTATCACTAACACGCTTGAAGTGAATAACTCATGAATAAAGACGAGAAATAACTTAACAATGGCAAGTAAAGTCACCAAATAAAATTGATGAGGAAAATATCTCCTTAAGATAAAAAGTACGATTAAACCAAACAAATAACCACTAAAAAAGGTGAGAATGGTCCAACTATCCTGGAGAAACATCCAAATAAAACCGATAAGCAAATTGATTAGTACTTGCATGGGCATTGATACCACCCCTTCCTATAAAGAAATACCGCATGATTTTTAAAAAACACATCTGCTGCTTCCATGCTCTATTCCACAAAAGCTCCACCCAATACCGCGTCAATATAGATGTTTGGATTCATAATGACTTTCACCGCAAGATCAACATACTCACTAATCCCTTCCGCCCCTACGCCAAGCGCAATCGTTAAAGCTGTAAGAATGCCCATTGGTAGTAGCATACCTTTTAAGGATTTAGTTTCACTTTCTTCAGGTACGTCCGTATATCCCCAAAATCCAACCATAAAAATTTTCATAATGGAGTATAGAACCATTAAACTACTGAGCAATCCAATTCCACCTAGCCAAAAATAACCGGACGCAAATGTTCCCTCTGTGATAAAGATTTTTCCTAAAAAACCACTAAGGGGTGGTATACCTGAAAGAGATAATGCTGCGATAAAAAACATCCAGCCGAATTTCGGTTGTAGCCGCATGATTCCGCTAAATTCTTTTAAATTACTAGTCCCAGTGAAATAAATAATCGTTCCGCCTAATAAAAAGATTAGTGCCTTCACAATCATATCGTGGATTAAATAATAAATTGAACCCGTAATTCCTTCTGCTGTAAGCGAAGCGACCCCAGCTAAAATAAAGCCAACACCCACGACTACATTGTAGGTAATAATCCTTTTCACATCCCAATAGGCGACTGCCCCAAATGCTCCGAGTAGCATCGTAATGGCCGCTAAAATTCCAATTAATAAATGAGTCACCTCTGGCTCATGGTAGAACACAAGGGTGAACACCCTCATGATCGAATAAATTCCTACCTTTGTTAATAGTGCTGCAAAGATAGCTGCAATCGCCGTTGGTGGGGCACTGTATGAACCTGGTAGCCAAAAGAATAAAAACAGACCTGCTTTTAGACTAAATACGATTAAAAATAATATCGCTACCGTGGTCATGACGCCATCCTGACCAACCTCAGCAATGCGAACAGATAAATGAGCCATATTCAATGTCCCTGTCATCGCATATAAATAGGCAACTGCCACTAGAAATAAAAATGACGATATCAAGTTCACTAAAATATACTTGATGGATTCGCGTAGCTGAATTTTCGTGCCACCTAAGGAAATCAAGACATATGAAGAAACAAGCATGACTTCAAAGCAAACGAATAAGTTAAAAATATCCCCCGTCAAAAAGGATCCATTTACACCAGTAATCAAAAACAAAAAGAGTGGATAAAAATAAAATAACTCCCTTTTCTCCCCGATTGTTTTAAACGCATAGATTAGACAACAGAACGCCACAATACTTGTGACCATGACAAGGATTACAGCTAACATGTCGGCAACCATACTTACCCCAAACGGGGCTTCCCAACCGCCTAATTGGAGAACCTGAATTCCGTCTATTTTAATCCGATTCATGAGCACCAGAGAAATGATGAAAATACTGATTACTGAAACAAGACTCAGCACCCTGTGCAGCCTTATATTTTTTCGAAATATAACCATGATCATCCCAACAATTATTGGAATGATGATTGGAAAAATAACTAAATTACCCATCGTTTTTACCTCTCAATTGCTCGGTATCGTCCGTGCCTAAGACTCTGTACGCACGGTAACTTAGCACTAAAAATAATGCTGTTGTTGCAAAGTTGATAACTATTGCTGTTAAAAGAAGTGCCTGCGGCAATGAATCAACATAGGATAATCCCTTTATTCCCAGCAAAGGAGGTCCACCTTTTTCTAGCCCTCCCATTGTAATAATGAGTAAATTCACACTATGACCGAGTATAGAGGTTCCTAAAATGATTCGTAATAGAGTTTTCGTTAAGATAAGATAAATCCCGATTGCAAATAAGATTCCTACTAGAATTGACATTAAAGTTTCCATTACCTGTCATCACCTATACTCATAATAATTGTGAGCGATGTTCCTATAACTGCCAAGGCGACACCTACATCAAATAAAACGGCTGAAGCGATTTCCGTCTTTCCGAAAACAGGAAGTTCAAAATATCCAAAGGTTTGTGTTAAAAATGGAGCATCAAACAGGATACTGCCAACTCCTGTACCAACCGCGATTAAGACCCCAATCGCTGCAACCACTTTAAAATCGAGAGGCAGATTTTTTCGAACCGTTTCAATATCATAGGTGAGGAACAGAAGAACCAATCCCGCCGAAAATGTTAAACCTCCAATGAATCCACCGCCAGGATGGTGGTGGCCCGAAATAAACAAGTTGATGGCAAATGTAAAAATGATAATTACCGCAACCTTCGTTACACTGCGTATAATGACATCATTCGGCTCTTTCATCTGATCCCTCCTTCGCTAAACGTAGTTTAATTAATGAATAAACACCAAGACCTGCAATACTCAAAACAAGAATCTCTAACATCGTATCAATCCCACGGAAATCAACAAGGATTGCATTGACAATATTCTTTGCACCTGCAAGCTCGTATGCATTTTCATAGTAGCTTGAAATAGAATCAAAAAGTCGATTTCCGTTCACAGATAAAGCCACGATTGTCACAACCGCTCCAGCTCCAATAGAAATAATGGCATTTGTTAACTTAAATGGAATTCGACTAATTTCCTTACGTAATTGCGGTAAGTGATAAAAACATAATAGAAACAGTGCTGTTGTCACGGTTTCCACAACTAGTTGAGTCAACGCCAGATCAGGTGCACGGAATAATACAAAGAATAACGATACAAAAAATCCAAGTGCTCCTACCGCAACAATTGACGTAATTCTTGATTTTGAGAATAACACTGTACCTGCTGAAACAACCGCAACAATCATGACTGCTATTTCGAAAAACGTAGCCGGTGCGTCATTTGAGGAATCAAAGGATACTCCATCTAATAACCAAATAGATCCCCCGACGACTAAAATCAAAAAGCCAATGATATAAACCAGATAGTCCCGAATATAACCTGTCATATAAAAGTTTGTGATTGAACCAGAAATCTGCTCCATTTTTTCTAAAACAAGATTATAAAGATTATTGAACGTTAGGGACTGTGGATAAGAGTTATAAACTTTGTACCACTTTCTAAGGTTGAGATAGAGAATCGCCCCCAATACAACAACCCCGATTGTCATCCATAACTCTGGGCTCAAAAAACCATGCCAAGCTTTTATTTTATGCTCCACTACTTCTGCCTCTGAAAGCACAGGTAATACGGAAGTTAATGCTGGCTTTAATAAATATTTTGAAAGTAGATTCGGGAAAAAGAAGCCAACAATCACAAGCGAACCTAAAATAATCGGTGAAATCAACATGCCCAGTGGTGCTTCATGAACAACACGATCATTGTCGAGTTTATATTTCCCTCTAAATGTTTTAAATACCAGGATCATACAATAGATGAACGTAAAGACACTTGCTATCCATGCGATAATCGGAATAAGTACCCCAATTGTCCCCATATGGAAAAAATCCATTTTTGCTGCATTATTAACCGCTGCAAAGAACATTTCCTTACTTAAAAAACCATTAAATGGAGGTAATCCTGCCATTGAAAAGCCACCTATTACGGTGAGTGTAAACGAAATTGGCATAAGATGGATGAGCCCACCAAGTCTTCGAATGTCACGAGTCCCCGTTTCATGGTCAATAATCCCCACTACCATAAAGAGACTACCCTTAAAGGTTGAGTGATTTACTAAATGGAAAATGGCTGCAAAGATCGCCGTACCATAAATGACTGTCTCGTCTCCTAATCCGAAATACATGGCAGCTGAACCAAGTCCTAAAAGGCTCATAATTAAACCTAATTGACTGATGGTCGAATAGGCTAATAGTGCTTTTAAATCTGTCTGCCTCACCGCATTGACAGATCCATAAAGCAACGTGACTAACCCGACACCTGTAACCAGCCAAAACCAAACAGTAGAGCCACCAAAAATAGGTGTTAGTCGTGCGACTAAATAGATCCCTGCCTTTACCATTGTGGCTGAGTGCAAATACGCACTGATAGGTGTTGGAGCTTCCATCGCATCTGGTAGCCAAATACTAAACGGAAACTGAGCTGATTTTGTAAACGCACCGAGAAGGATTAACACCATTGCCGGAATGAATAAATTACTTGTTGTAATAGCATCAACATTTTGTAGCATTTCGCGGATACTGTATGTTCCAGAGCTTCTCGCAATCATAACAAGACCAGCAAGCATGGCTAAACCGCCAAAAATCGTAATCAACATTGATTTTTGTGCACCATAGCGTGACTTTTCACGCTCATACCAGTATGCAATTAATAAGAAGGAAGACACACTTGTCATTTCCCAAAAAACATATAACACAAAAACATTATCGGAGAATACTAAACCGAGCATCGCCCCCATAAACATCAGTAAATATACATAAAAGTTATGGAGTTCTTCACGTTCCTTCGATAAATAAAAAATGGAATATAAAATGACCAATGCCCCTATACCGGTTATTAACAAACCAAAAATCAAACCTAAACCATCGATATAGGTTGTAAAATTGATGTCATAGGACGGCATCCAAGGAATGCTTGAGATGATGGTATTCCCGTTTGCAATAGTGGGAATAAATGTTATAAGATAAGAAAATATCAAAAGTGGCACGAGGAGAACGAACCAGCCTGTATGAATCCTTGGGGTAAATGTTTTATATAATATAGGAACAAACACGGCAAAAATAAATGGTAACATGATTAAAAACTGGAACCAATGCAATGGAATCCCCTCCTTAAATACGGATATTTTTTACAAATCACGTTAATGGATTGACTCATTTTGTAGCATGCGATATAGTCATACATAGTTTATAAATATAAAGACATTTTTTTATTTTTTTTAGGTGGTGTGTTAAATGTAAGCCCAGCTAAATTAAGGGGCTGTTCTCTTTAAGGGTTCCTTATTTTCTAGGTATTTATGAAACGGAAATTGGCTAGGCCAATGATTTCACATCAACTCTGAGGTGAGTACAAATGAAATTGATAAAAGAAAGAATGGACGAGAGTATTCTTGTCTGTGTATATTATGGACCTAATGGTGAACGTCTCATCCAACGTGGTTGCAAGATTGCAAATATGCTAGATTGTCCACTCTATATCCTAACCGTAGATCCAAAGCCTTTTGATGACCTCGATCCTGAAAAAGTAAGCTACATTGAAAGATGGAAAGAACTAGCTGACCAACATAGTGCGGATGCGTTTATTATTAAAGACAATGAAAAAAGACCCATTTCAAAAGTGATTGCAGATGTTGCTAGAGAAAAAAATGTTACTCAAATCATACTTGGCCAAACTGCGCAAAGTCGCTGGGAGCAAATCGCAAAAGGGTCTATTATTAACTCGCTATTAAAAGAAATTCCTTTTGTTGACCTCCATATTATTTCAGTTGCACGTTATCTAAAAAATACGGAAGGTCAATTTGAAAAAGGAGTTCGTGCATATTTAGTCAAAGAAGATGAGCAATATCGTCTTATCTTTAAACATACAAAAGATGTAATCTATGAAGGAATCTTCTTCAAGGAATCTGGCACTGACTTTAATAATGGAATTTTTAAATTTATGAAGGATCAGAAGACTTTACAGGTCCAAGTTAACGATGATATCGTAACCGATTTTACAAATGTTGATATGAATACAAATATAGATGACGATAACTTTTTATAAATTTAATAAAACCTTCACCTCTTTGGTGGAGGTTTTTTTAGGCCCAAACGATGTGGGTCACATAGACGAAGACATCAGGCCGCGGCGCCCTTAGTCTTTGATCCTCCGAATAAGTTTATAGATTTACATCCACTTTCACTAAATTCTTCTCTTCCTTATTGATTCCGATATACTTGAATGTCTCTGATGGGGAATGATGATTATAAATATCCATTAAGATGGATATCGCAATGCCTTTTAGGTAGGCATGATAACCAAATGTTTTCCGAAGTGTATGTGTTCCAATCTTTCCAGGTATCCCAACCTCTCTAGCAGCATGGTTTATGATCCGATAAGCCTGTTGCCTAGAAATTGGCTGATTGTCCTTCTTTGATTTAAATAAAAAATCACTGCCTTTACACTCAATCGTGCGTAAATACTCACTCAGATCATTCTTTATCATATTGTTTAAATAGTAGGCTTTAACTTCCTCACTATCTTTCACATATAGAAATTCCTTCATTCCTGAATCATCCCATACGTCCTCGATACGTAAAAAGAGCAAATCACTTATCTTAATTCCTGTATTTATCCCGAATACAAAAAGCAAAAGGTCTCTTTGCGACTGCTTTTTTAATACAGCTTTGATTTCATTAATTTTGTTTACATCCCGAATTGGATCGACAAACTCCATCCGTTTATCCTCCCGCTAATGTTACATAACTTAAAATTAACATAGCTTAAGTAACATGACAAGATAATTGCTTACAAATTCGTTCAAGAAAGTTTTCCCTGTTTGGTTTGAAATATTAATAAAGCAGTAAAAATCCCCCGTCAAAATCTATCTCAAAAAAGGATTATTTTATTTAAAGCCGGGCAAATTATTAAAAGTTATTTTAGCAATTATCACCATTATCACAATGGAAAGGAGTTTTTAAGCATGAAAAAGTTTGGATGGATCATCATCGCCATACTTCTTGTTATTGCCATTGGAGCCGGTGTGATTATTTCAAATAATATTGGCGACGAAGAGCAAGCGGAACAAGGTGTTGAAAACCAAGAGAAAGAAAATCAAAAGGTAGACAAGAGCAAACATTTTTCAGTACAGCATAAGGATTATCCAGGGAAATTAGCTCCTAAATTTTCGGCTGATGATTTAACAGCTGCACCAGCAGGTGACTGGATCACTAACGGTGGAAGTATCTTTAATGGAAGGTACTCTCCACTAGATAAAATCAATAAATCAAATGTAAAAGGGTTAAAAGCTGAATGGGTGACAAGTTTAGGTTCCGGTTATGAATTTAAGTACTCTGGTGAAGCTACGCCAATCGTTTATGATGGAGTCATGTTCACCATTACCGGAGCAGATGACGTTCAAGCAATTGACGCAAAAACGGGTGAATTAATTTGGGAATACCGTCCAGAATTAGCAGCAAATCTAGATACTGTCTGCTGTGGTTGGACAAGTAGAGGTGTTGGTTTAGGAGATGGAAAGGTTTATGTTAGCCTGTTAGATGCTAGGTTAATTGCCTTGGATCAAAAAACAGGTGAAATTATCTGGGAAACAAAAGTAGAGGATTGGGAAAAAGGATATAACATTACAAGTGCTCCACTTTATTATAACGGAATGGTATATACGGGAGTTGCTGGTGGTGAATATGGGATTCGCGGATTTGTTGCTGCCTTCGATGCCGAGAAGGGAAAACAAGTTTGGAAGACCCATACCGTCCCAGGACCTGATGAAGTTGGACATGACACTTGGCCACAGGATAATGATTCCTGGAAAAGAGGTGGAGCAGCTGTATGGCAAACACCTGCTATCGATCCGGAGCTAGGTCTTCTCTATCTCTCTACTGGTAATCCATCCCCAGACCTTGATGGAACCCAACGTGAAGGAGACAATTTATTTGCTGATTCTGTGCTCGCATTAGATGCAAAAACCGGTGAATACAAATGGCACTTCCAGGAAGTTCACCATGATATATGGGATATGGATGCGCCAAACCCAGTTGTTCTATTTGATGTAGAAATGGATGGAAAGAAGAGAAAAGGAATTGCACAAGCTGGGAAAACGGGCTGGCTTTACATATTAGACCGAACAAATGGAAAGCCGCTTGTCGGAATAGAAGAAAAGCCCGTTCCACAGGATGAAAGACAAAAAACAGCTGCAACTCAGCCGTTCCCTGTCGGGGATGCTTTTATTCCTCAGGGAGTAACAGAGGAAGATGTCAAAAAGGATTTTCCTAGCGATTGGAAAGGAAAAATTGGAAACATCTTCACACCTTTCTGGGACGAATTCGTCACCCTAAAACCGTCTCCACAAGGTGGAGCAAACTGGCCACCGTCAGCATATAATCCTAATACTGAGCTTTTCTATTTATTAGCAAACGATACGTATTTCTCATTCTCACATCGTGAAGAGGATGAGGCGAACAATTACAAAGAAGGCGAAGTATGGCTTGGAAGTGTATGGCAGCCAGTAAATGGTGCCCCAGGCCGTGGTGTCGTAACAGCCATGGATATTAAAACAAATAAAATTGTATGGCAAAAACATTGGGATCAAATTGCCTATAGTGGACTATTGACTACAAAAGGGGATCTTCTTTTTGCAGGACACAACGACGGAAGAATCATTGCATTCGATGCCACTAATGGGGATGAATTATGGGAATTTAAAATGGATGCAGGAGCAAACGCCCCTCCTATCACCTATGAAATTGATGGAAAGCAATATATCTCGATCTTTGCCGCAGGTAACTCACTTGCAGGAACTACACATGGTGACAAGATTTACACCTTCTCACTAGAAGGCGCTTATGCATCCCTAGAAGATATACCTGAAGATAAAATCAACATTTCACCAACCGCCAACGACCCTGCTGCTACCGATAAGAAGCAGGATGCAGAAGAAGGAGACAAATCATCTGTACATGAGGGCGCGGATGTGTATAAAAACAACTGTTTAGCATGTCACGGTGACAATGGTGAAGGCGGTCATAATGGACCAAATTTACAGAAGAGCGATATGTTGAAAGATAGGGATCAACTGATCAATCAAATTAAAAATGGTAGCGGGGGGATGCCTCCATTTAAGGATCAACTCGATGATAATCAAATTAATGTGTTAGTTGAGTATCTACAAAGCCTTGGTAAATAATAGGAAAAGGGAATCGTCATTGAACGATTCCCTTTTTCCTTTTTATTAAGACCCTACGTCCAAAATATTATATAAATATAATAAATTAACACTCCGATAAAAAATTCTCCTACTTTAACGCTTTCACGAAAAAAATTATCAAAAAACATAAAATATTGTAGAAAAATGAAAAAAAGGTGTTATAATGTTCAATATCATATAAAATTTTCTGACAATAAGGGGGCTTTATCGTGAAAGGTAGAAAACTTTCATGGATGGTACTTTTTCTAGTGTTTGCTTTAGTTTTAGCAGCATGTGGAGGTACTGAATCCAGCAAAGAAAGCGACTCATCAGCATCTGAGGGCGCTAAAGACGATGGAAAAACATACACATTTAAGGCGGGGCATTCTCAAACAGAAGAACACCCTTATCACCTTGCATTACTTGATCTAGCGAAAAACGTGAAAGAACGTACAGATGGAAAAGTGAACATCGAAATTTTCCCACTCAACCAATTAGGTGCAGAGAGAGAATTAACAGAAGCACTTACACTTGGAACTGCTGATATGTCCATTTCTTCAACAGCACCAATCGCAAACTTCTATCCTCAAATCGGAATTGTTGATTTACCATTCTTATTTGAATCAAGAGAGCATGCATACAAAGTTCTTGATGGACAAGTTGGTCAAGATCTTTTAACTGGTATGGAAGATGTAGGACTTGTAGGTCTTGCTTGGGCTGAAAATGGTTTCCGTCATATCACAAACAGCAAGCATCCTATTACAAAACCTGAAGATTTAAAAGGTTTAAAAATCCGTACTCAAGAAAACCAAATTCACCTTGATGCATTTAATGCACTTGGCGCACAACCAACTCCAATGGCTTGGAACGAAGCATTAACTGCCCTTCAACAAGGCGTAGTTGACGCACAAGAAAATCCATTAATCATTGCTGATACGTATAAGCTTTATGATTCAAACCAAAAATACATGACGTTAACAGGACATATTTATTCACCTGCCGTTGTGATGTTTAGTAAATCTGTTTGGGATACACTTCCTGCTGAATACCAAGACATTCTTAAAGAAGAAGCAAAAATTGCTGGTGACAAAGTTCGTGAACTAAGTACACAAGCCGATACAGATTCTTTACAGGTTGTTAAAGACGCGGGCATGGAAGTAATCGAAGATGTTGATGTACAACCATTCCGTGATGCCATTCAGTCAGTATATGAAAAATACGAAAAAGACTTTGGTAAAGAAAACATCGAAGCTATTTTAAACGGAAATTAATCTAAATAAAAAAACTTGGTGAGTGCCTCGCACAATCCAAGTTTTTAACTTTATTCAGGCGGGGTTTGAACCCCGGCTGAATAAAGTTAAAAGCCTCCGGCGGATGCCACAGATTTTTAAAGGAAGTTTTTAGCAGAAGATCAAAGACTAAGTACGCCACTTCCTGTGGCAACGTCTTTGTGACCCACTTCGTGTGGGCCTAAAAAATCTGGGCGCAAATACGCCAAGGCGCATTTGATTAGAATATAAGGGGAAATACAGGTGATTAAAAAGATAGTAGATTTTATAAATGGAATTTTCAAGTGGATACTAATCGTTCTCTTTTTTGTTTTAGTCGTAGTTGTTTTTTTACAGGTTATCTTCCGATTCGTCCTAGAGCAACCACTTGCATGGACAGAGGAATTAGGACGTTATTTACTCGTGTGGACTACGTTCCTCGGGGCTGGCTATGGAATGAGTGTAAAGGCACACCCCGGAGTCGAAATTCTTTATGAAGCATTTGGGCCAACTGTAAAGAAAGTTCTAAATGTGGTTATTTCTATTCTTGTTATCTTTTTCTTTTGGCAGGTTATCGTTCACAGCTTTGACTTTATCGGACGTAGCATGATTCAGAAGTCTCCTGTCCTCCAGATACCAATGGGATATATCTATACAGTCATTCCGATATCTAGCATCTTGTTCATTATCAATCTGCTTTATGTCGTCATTTCTGAATGGAATAAGGAGGCGAAGAACTAATGGCTTGGTTACTTTTTGGGATCTTAATCGTTCTTTTCTTTATTAATATACCAATCGCAGTTGCTCTTGGTCTCGCTTCTATGATTGTATTGATGATTCAAGATAACGTACCATTAATGGTTATCGTCCAAAAAATGTTCACAGCAACAGACTCTTTTACATTAATGGCCGTCCCTTTCTTCATCCTAGCTGGTAAGCTTATGGAGGTTGGCGGAATTTCAAAAAGGCTAGTTGATTTTGCGATGACGATTGTGGGTAGAATGCATGGTGGTCTAGCAATTGTTTCCGTTGTAACATGTATGTTCTTTGCTGCTATTTCTGGATCTGGTGCGGCAACAACAGCAGCCGTTGGGGCAATCATGATTCCAGCCATGGTTCAAAAAGGCTATGATAAGAGCTTCTCCACTGCTATACAAGCAGCTGGTGGTACAATCGGTGTTATGATTCCACCAAGTGTTCCCATGATTTTATTTGGTGTAATCGCTGGTGCATCGATTAGTGATTTATTTATCGCTGGTATTCTACCTGGTATTTTTGTTGGGCTCTCATTAATTTTGGTTGCTTATTTTATTTCTCGAAAACGTGGTTATGGGAAAGAAGAAAAAAGTTCTACGGGCGATATCATCACATCTTTTTATCGAGCAATCCTTGCGATCCTAATGCCTGTTATCATTCTTGGAGGAATCTACGGCGGGGTCTTTACTCCGACCGAGGCTTCTGTTGTAGCTGTCGTTTATGGTTTAATTGTTGGTCTATTTATCTATCGTGAGATTAAGTGGAAGGATTTACCTGAGATTTTCATCCAATCAGCCGTTACATCGGCAGTTATTATGTTTATTATTGCCTGTGCATCGATTTTTGGATTTATATTAACAAGGGAACAAATTCCACTCCAAATTACCAATACACTACTTGAAATTTCATCAAACCCAATTATCGTACTGATTATTATTAACATCATTCTATTAATTGTAGGTACCTTTTTAGAAACATCCGCTGCGATTATCATTATGGCACCAATCTTGCTTCCAGTAACAACAGCCGTTGGTATTGACCCTGTTCACTTTGGGGTTATCATGGTTGTAAACCTTGCAATTGGTTTCATCACACCACCAGTTGGGATTAACTTATTCGTAGCATCCAATATCGCCAACCTACGATTGGAAAAAGTGGTTCGGGCGATCATTCCGTTCCTTCTTATGTTAATTGTAGACATCATCATTATTAGTTTTGTGCCGGAAATTAGTTTGTTTTTCTTAGATAAATAAAGGATGTAACAAATGAAAAGTGCTTCTTCCATAAGATCTATGGAATAGAAGCACTTTTTTACGCCTATTTTTCATATCTATCCCCTCCCACTTCCAAAAAATTCGATAATTGATATTTATCCTTTATAATAATATGTATGAATTTAAGACTTCGAATCCGAACACTAGGAGGAAAACGATGCAACAAGATATTTTATCAACCATGATCATTAAAAATGTAAAATCCATTGCAGAATTGCAGCAGGTTCACAAATTAGAATCGATGGTTTGGAGCCCTGAGGACACGGTTCCAATCAGTCATACAGCCGCTACCATAAAAAACGGTGGTTTTATTTTAGGTGCTTTCTACAAGGATCAATTGATTGGCTTTCAATATAGTTTCCCAGGTTTTGATGGGGTAAGGCCTTACCTAGTTTCTCATAGTCTAGGGATTCACCCTGATTATCGAAAGCAAGGAATCGGTGAAAAATTAAAACATGAACAAAGGAAATTGGCTGCCGAAAAAGGTTATGATTTAATTTCGTGGACCTATGACCCTCTTGAAACGGTGAACGGTAATTTGAACCTACATAAATTAGGCGCAGTCTGTACCGCTTATATAGAAAATGCCTATGGAGAAATGACAGATGGCATGAACGAAGGGATTTCCACAGATCGTTTCGTAGTAGAATGGTCTGTTAATGAAAAGAAACGCGAGAACAGAAATCGTGATATAAGTAAGGCTGCAGTCTTAATCCAAACAGGATTTGCAGATGGATGTTTAACGCCTGGTGAAATAAATTTGGAAAAATCCAGTGAGGCTTTGTTCGTTCCGGTGCCAGGTAATTTTCAAGAAATAAAGAAAACGAACTTTGATATTGCCTTAAAGTGGAGAGAGAAGACAAAAAAAGTGTTTACTCATTATCTACAACAGGGATGGGTAGTCACAGATTTAGTGAAGAACCCTGAAATGAATGGGCAATACCTGTATCTTCTAGAAAAATAATATGTACGAGGAGATTCAAGAATGGAAATTAAAAGTATTATTTTGCGATATATGAGAATGCGATTGCTTCATCCTTTTAAAACAAGTGTTGGAACATTAACAGATAAAGATTTTATTCTAGTAGAAGTGAAATCGAAAAGTGGCCTCTCTGGTTGGGCGGAAACCGTCTCTGACGCAATCCCGATTTTTCATGAAGAAACGGTCAAAACCAATTGGCATATGCTAAAGGATATTCTAATACCAAAGCTAATGGAAACAGAAATTCAACATCCTAACGATGTGTCGACAGCCTTCCAGGATTTACGCGGAAACTATAATGCGAAGGCTGCTCTAGATGGCGCTTTTTGGGACCTCTACGCAAAGGAACAGGGAATCTCATTGGCTAAAGCGATTGGCGGTGTAAAAGATAAAATTGAAGTTGGTGTAAGTGTTGGCATCCAAAAGTCTGAAAAAGAGCTCCTACAAAAAATTGATGGGTTTGTATCTAATGGCTACAAGCGCATTAAAGTCAAAATTATGCCTGGTTGGGATATGAATATTTTGAAAGCCATTCGCCAGAAGTTTCCTGCTATTCCGCTTATGGCGGATGCAAATTGCGCGTATACCATAGATGATATTCCCTACCTTAAACAATTGGACGAGTTCAATCTGATGATGGTCGAGCAACCATTTGGCTTTGATGACTTGATTGATCATGCAAGACTGCAAAAAGAATTGACTACCCCTATCTGCCTAGATGAATCGATCCATACGGCAGAGGATGTTCGAAAAGCGATTGAAATTGGAAGTGGAAAAATCATTAATCTTAAAATCGGCCGAGTTGGCGGCATCACTGAATCCTTAAAGATTCATGAACTATGTTCGAAAAACAATATTCCGATGTGGTGTGGTGGAATGCTTGAAGCAGGAATCGGGCGAGCACATAATATCGCCATTACGAGTCTAGCAAACTTCACTTTACCTGGAGATACTGCCCCTTCTGCCCATTATTGGAAAGAAGATATTATTACCCCAGAAGTCACGATGGAGAATGGGTATATTGAGGTTCCAAACGGCCCTGGTATTGGCTTTGAACCGAACATGGATAGAATTGAGGATTTTATGTTGTATAGTGAGACGTTTCATAATCACAGTTGATGGTAACAGAAAAGGGAAGGTTCACTTCTGAAATATGAAGGTACCTTCCCTTTCGTTTTTGAGCATGTCGCAAAACATCATTATTAATGGTGCTCTTGTTGTTCAGCTTCCATTTTCGTTCTATGAACTGTGCCGAATGGATGATTTGGTGGTGCATAGATGGAATACAATTTTAATGGAATGTTTCCGGTATTGGTTACATTATGCCACGTACCTGCTGGAACGAAGATGGCTGAGTCCTCATTGACTTCACGTACAAAGTTCAAATGATCTTTTCGATTCCCCATTTGAACAATGCCATGCCCTTGTTCAAGACGCAAGAATTGGTCAACATGTGGATGCACCTCCAGACCAATATCCTCGCCAACTTGAAGACTCATTAAAGTCACCTGCAAGTGTTTCCCTGTCCAAATCGCAGTACGATACGTATTGTTTTGTTTTGAAGCTTCATTTATATTGACTACATATGGCTTTTTCCCATGATCCTTGAAATCAATTGGTTCCCTATACATCGGTGTTTGATGATATCCCCAATGGTGCCAGTAATGCATCGGTACATTCATATAGTACGGATGATAATGGTGATGATACATATTAGGTACATAATACATTTTTTATCCCCCTACAGATTGATAAAATATCCTATGCATATACAATCGTGAAGGTAACCTATTTTTTAGTTGGTATGGATGCTCGTCCCACTATCCTCTCTACTTTTTTGTAAATAAAGTAATTAAGAAGAACGCAATAAAGCTTACGAGAAGGGCAACACCACCACCAATGTAAACAATGAGGGTTACACCTTCTGGTAGCGGAAATGGTTTTACCATGTATAACCACATACCTACTGTTAATCCAGTTGAACCAATGATGGCAGTCCAGACGTGAATTTTTGTTAAAATCGATTGCTCGACCTGGAATACTTTGTAGAAAACGGCCCAAGCAAACAAGCTCAACCAACCTACGACTAAAATATGTGCATGCACGGGACGAAACGCATATGAACCAGCCCCTGCCATATGTGCTCCGAGTATTGCGCCAATCAGTCCAAATATACTTGCGAATCTTACCAATACTAAACTATTGTTATTCATTCTCCATTCCCTCCGTTAATCTCATTTTTTAAAACTTTACTAAATGAATATGAACGGACGATGAATAGAAGATTAGATTTCTACTTGACCGGCAATTCTACGATAAAGGTCGTGCCTATCCCTTCTTTACTAGAAATGGAAATTCTGCCACCATGCAGGTCAACAATCATTTTAACAATCGATAAACCGAGTCCTGTCCCTTCAATCGAACGCGTACGTGATTGATCCGCACGATAAAAGCGATCAAAGGCTCTCTCCACCTCTGAATCTTTCATCCCGATTCCTGAATCCTCAAATCTGATTAATACAGATTCTCCTTTTTCCTCAGCTGAAATTTCAATAGTGCCATCGGGCTTATTGTATTTAATGGCATTGGATAAAAGATTATCCCACACCGTATTTAGTAATGACGGGTCACCGACCATCTCAATATCCGGTAATGTATAGCTCAGCATTATCCCTTTTTCGCCAATCAACCATTGATAATTTTGGATTAACTCCTTGATTTGCTGCCCAAGATTAAATGATTTTTTCTTCACAATATCCTCATTTCGATCAAGTGAGGCGAGCAGTAACAGTTGTTTCGTTAAGCTTGAAAGCCTCTCAATCTCACCATTGATAATCGAAACATATTGTTTCTTTTCCTCCGTTGTAATGGATTCCTTCTCAAGCAAGCTTGTGTATCCTTTTATATTGGAAAGGGGTGATTGAATATCATGTGAAATATTGGAGATGAATTCCTTCCTGATTTCATCCGTCTGCTCTAATTTCCGAGCCATTTGTAAAAAGCTTTTCGAGAGCAAGCCTAGTTCATCATGACGATTTGTATCCACCTTTACATTAAAATCACCGGATTCCAAGGATTTCGTAGCCTTTGTTAAATCAGAAATCGGCTTTACCAAATATCTTGTATTGATCAAAACCATCACAACACTAAGTAAAATCGTTAATCCAACAATCCAGCCAAATAACACATGCATTTCGTTAAAAAGAAACTTAATATCTGGCCTCATAAAAAGAGCAAAACGGCTCCCATTGTGGTTCAACGGAACACCAATTGTATTTTTTAATTCATTCGCAAAAA
Source organism: Ferdinandcohnia sp. QZ13 (assembly GCF_031324165.1). NCBI lineage: Bacteria > Bacillati > Bacillota > Bacilli > Caryophanales > Bacillaceae > Ferdinandcohnia > Ferdinandcohnia sp. QZ13. Next base: position 1,868,493 of record NZ_JAVIVW010000001.1, read on the forward strand.
AACCGGTCACAAAGGTTTCCTGTGGGAACTGAAGAATGCCGTGAAAAACTTCCCCATTTAGAACCTTTTGTTCTATAGTGGGAGCAAGTGTTTGATCCCGAAATGGCTCCCCATAAAACGTTTTGTTTCCAGCTTCGTCAATCAGATAAAATTGATAACCTGTGGCAGCAAGGCTCTCCAAATACTCCTTTAGTGCAATCTCAGGATGTGCTTCGGTAAAACGAGCAATATCGAGTGCAACTTGAGTATTTTTTTGATCATTAATTGGCTTCAGCTTTTGTTGATAATAACTATTCGAAACGATGAAAGCTAAAATAAAGCTTATGAACATCATGCCAATCGTGATGACAATGAATTTTAAATAGAGTGTTTTCATGATTGCTGAACCTCTATCATATAACCAATCCCACGCACTGTTTTGATTTGGAAGTCATCCGTTACTTTTGAAAAACGTTCCCTCAGTCTTTTGATATGTACATCAACGGTTCGCTCGTCCCCTTGGAAATCGAGCCCCCAAATTTGCTCAATTAAGTAGTCTCTCGAAAATACCTGTCTTGGATTGGAAGCGAGATAAGATAGAAGCTCAAATTCTTTTAATGGTAATAGGAAAGTCCTACTGCCAATTTGGACTTCGTAACTTTTTTTATTGATAATGGTCTCTCCAAAGCGGAGAATCTCCTCATCACTTTGAGAATCGTATCGTCTTAGCAGAGCCTTAATTCGAAAGCTCAATTCTTTTGGCTCAAACGGCTTCACAAGGTAATCGTCCGTTCCCGCTTGAAACCCCTGTTCCTTATCTTCGATTTGACTCTTCGCCGTTAAAAGGATAATGGGAATATCATAATGCTCACGAATCTCCTTCGTCAGTGTGTAGCCATCCATGTAGGGCATCATCACATCGACAACTGCTAAATCACATGGTTCCTTTTTTAAAATATCCAGGGCTGCCATTCCATCTTTCGCCTGGAGAACGCGGTAGCCTTGTTCCGCTAAATGAATTCGAACAAGCTGTAAAATATTCGGATCATCATCTACAAGTAAAATCGTCGCCATAATTATTCCCCCTATACGGGACACAGGGACAGGTACTTCGTCCTAGTTGGGCCAATGAACCTGTCCCCTTGTCCCCGAACAAATTAAATCGCATTTTGAATGATCTGACCATCGCTCATTTTGATAATTAGATCGGCAAATGATAGCATTTCCTCATCATGCGTCACCATTAAGGTTGTGATGTTCAAGGTTTTCGTAATGTTTCGGATGAGCATCATTACATCCTTCGACCGTTTGGAATCAAGACTTGCGGTTGGCTCATCTGCAAAAAGAATCTTTGGTTTATGAATAATAGCGCGTGCAATCGCTACCCGCTGCTTTTCCCCGCCCGATAATGAAGATGGATAGGCCTTCCTACGATGGTCCATCCCCACTACTTTTAGTATGGCATCTATTTCCTTTTTTTGCTCATGTTTCGGTAATCCCGTTTCAGATACTTCGAGCATCAGCTCTAATTGTTCCTCCACTGTAAGAAAAGGCACCAGATGGGCAAATTGAAAGACAAAGCCAAATTTTGTTGCCCGAATTTTTCGGACTTCCTCCGCGCGTAAATTTGCAATATTTTTACCATCAAATACGACCTGTCCATTTGAGGCAGGTTGGAGTCCCGCTGCAATTGTCAACAGTGTACTTTTCCCAGATCCCGATGCCCCAACTAATGCGGTAACTTCCCCTTCTTTAAGGGTTAGGTTAACCCCTTTTAGAATTTCTTCCTTGACCTCACCATTTGTAAACGTTTTTCGGACATCATCAATTGTAAATATGGTCATCCTACATCTCTCCTTGTTGGATTGCTTGTAATGGTTCAATTTTTTTGATTTGGACTCCTGAAAGTGTTGCCCCAGCAAAGCCAATGAGTATAAAAATGAACGACAATTGGACAGTTGTTGCTGTTGGTAAATGAAACGGCATGCTAGTTGGTGCAAGGAGATTAAAGGTTTGACTGAGCACCACTGATAGTATTAAGGCAATGAATGTGATGACAGCCATTTGAGTCCACATCATTTTAAATAACGAACTTGTTTTTACACCAATCGCCTTTAGAATTCCGTACAGTCCCATTTTTTGAATGTTCATCATGTAGAAAAAAATCGCAAACAACATACCACTAATGACGACTAAAAACCAAACAATCATATTTAAGGACATTTGCTCTGCTTTATAGCTTGAAATTGTATTTAGGAATTCCTTTTTAGAAAAGGCCTTTAGATTACTAAAGTGTTGCGTTGTATCGGAACCCGGTATAAAAATCAATTGCATTTCTTCGATACGATAGATTTCTTTAAAATCCTCGGGGTTGATATACACAACAGGTGCATGACTGTATTTACTTTGTTCAACAAAGCCTTTTACAGTGAACTCACCGTTATGTTGATTGTTTGTTAAGATGTCGCCCGTCTTTATTCCAGCATCCTTCAGTGATTGATCAAGAATGATTTCACCGGGATTCACCTTTTCAAACAATGGGGAATCTGTGGATGTAACAAACGCTACACTTCGTTGCTTTCCATTTTCCTCATTTAGAAACCCCATTTGAATCGAAAAGGCAACCGCCTCCTGATGTTTGTCTAATATTTCATTTTGAGTGTTGAGATCAATTTTTGATAGATTATACGTTTGGTCTGCATCATTTGCCATGTAAAATTGACCATCCGGCAAGTTTTTAATTAAGGCAGCATTATCCTGAGACAATCCGTTCGCTAAGCCAGAAATGATAAAAGTTAGGAAACTCACAAGAAACACAATCGAACCTAAAATTAGAAACCGCACTCTATTCTTCTTCATTTCCTTCAATGCCATCTTCATCTTTATTCCTCCTATCATACTGGGACAAGGGGAAAGTTAATCGTCCTAGATGGAGATTGAATGTACCCTGTGTCCTCTCTAGATATCCTAAGTTTATATTGGGTATGTGAATAGAAGATGAACAGGCGATTACAATTCTGTCGTATCTCTGAATGGATAAATCCTGTTATACTAATCTCATAAACTACATTGGGGTGAAGCTATGTGGAATCTAACCAAACAAGCGAAAGAGAAGTTTTCAACATGTAATACTCTACCGATTCACGAATCTGAAGAAGAATGGGAATTCTCATTAAGAGATGCCAAAGAAGAAGGCGAAGACCTTATTTCTCGTCTAAAAGAAGAACTTGAGGAAGTTAAAGGGGTACTCCTACAGACTTTGCCAGACCGCTTCCTTCCATATGTAAAAAATGGAACTTTAAATCAGCCAACATTGCCGAAATCTGTTCGCGATGATTACCTACAATGGATGCATGAAGCAGACAAAGAATTTGAACATATTTTGGATGCTGCCCATGAGCAAACAGCAAATGCTGTTACATTTTTATCAAAGGAAGTCCAGGATGTCTTTGAGGAAAGTTTGCATGATTCGACCATTGAGCGAATCGAACGTGAAGGCGATACACTTCACCTGTACATCAATACGGATGGTGGTTTTTCATCAAAAGCACTTATTCAGTTTACTTTTGAAAATGTGATGGCCGAAGAATTTGAGGTACCATTAGAGGTTGGGCATTGGATTGTCTATTACGAGTTACAGAAAACAAATGATGGATTTGCCTTTCGTGTGTTATTCGAATGTCCAGATAGCGAATGGACGATTTCCATGAGGAATTTGGAAGCTTGCTATTATTATCGTCCGGCCCTTTATACTTTATTACATCATGAAGAAAAACTAGAAGAGACACCTTTTGAGGAGTATATAGCACAATTAAATCCGGATGATCACCATTGGCTACATACTCCACATGTGACATGCGCCTTCCAATCCATCGCTGAACCTATCACATTAGAAAACGGAAAGCTTGAGGTTACACAAAATGAAATGATTGTGACAGTCGAGAATAAGTCCTTTACTTACGATTTAGAAGAGGTCAATCCAATTCAGTTTATTTATACGGATGTATATGAGGATCCCTATGCACATTTGGATGAACCATTACCAATGGATGAAATCGAAGAAGCTGCACTATGCGATAATTTAGAGCTGCAAGTACGAGCATGGAATACGATGTATGCTAACCCACTTGAATTGGCGGAAATAATCAATCGTGTTTTGACTAAAATGACGATTACCGAAGAAAATGAAATGATGGCAAGTGTTTATGCAAATCATTTTTATAACGAAGGAATCTTAACAAAAGATGTGATTGAAAAATATCGTTCATTGATTGATTAGTTCGGAGGGGAGATCTGGTCCCAGATGAATGATTCTGGGACACAGACAACCTCGTCTTCTATTTATATATCTTCCAATCCAACAACATCACCTGTTGCTGCGTTTACTCCAAACTGGCAATCTATTTTTCCGCAAAGCACATATTGCTTTTGGTCAAAATCATAAACATAACAAGGAGTTAGCTCGTACTTTCCTTTTAGTTTTTCAAAGGCTTCATCCTTACTAATTACGACTTTCTCAGGTATTTCAAATTCTTCGAACATCTTTAACATCATCAAGTTATCCATATAATTGATAACTTGATGGTTCTTGGAATCAATCATTATATTCACTTTCCGTTGAAATACGCGACTATCCTGCTCGGTTGCTCTTAATATGGCATGAATATAGCCATTTTCACGATGAAGGGTTCTTATAATCCAGATTCCTGAATCGTTGGGATATTCCTGACGAAGGAAATCTCGAACCACCCTAACACATTTCTCTTGCTCAGCCTCCGTGATTGGCAGGGAATCTGGAGAAGGCTCATTTGAAGAGGCCTGCTCAGCCGTAACCTCCTCATGCCACTTCATTTCTTTTCGTTCAAACATAGTCCTAAGAGGCTCATCCCAAGACAAAGGTTTATCTACTTTCAAATATCCCTTCACATCCACAATTGGCTCAAAAGGGATTGTAGAAATTTGATCATTTCGAACATAGATTTCTTCGACAGCATATGCGGCCACTAATCGTTGTTGATCAAATAATGGAAATTCAAGTAACTTCAATTGCTCCTTTGCTATGTCCTCAATTTTTTCGAAGGGTAATGTATAGGATTCTAACTCAACCCTTTCTTTAGATGGAAAATGACCATGAACTGAAAACAACGTAAGATTTCCCTCTTGATTATAGTTGACCTCAATCATTCCTGAAGGAGAAACATCAACACCGCCAATGCATTCAGTAAAGTGCAACTCCCCCTCCTCTTCCTTGCGAAGCTGAAATTGCTGTTCATATCTTAATCCTGTTTCCTGCTCAATCCAATTGATGATGTCATTTTTACTAGCAAAGGTTACCCCATTCTTTGCGAATGTCTGACCCATTACGAAAATAGCACTCTGAAACTTCCGGCTGTGAATATCAATTTCAATTACTGCTGTACCGTCTGGATTCTCGTCTTCATCAACTGGTTCCAGAACATGGTTAGGAAACCATTCCATTGATAATGTGTAAACAGTCTCATTGAAGATATTTACACTACGATTATAACTAGACCTTTTTAGGGAATAATCCCACAGGCCAAATTTGTTCTTTGTTAATTCAATTAATTCCTGAGTTCTTTCATCCATCCTTGTCACCCCATTCTTATTTCCTATTAATGGTCTATCAAATTCTTGAAATAACATAATAAATGATAATAATAAACATCGCCAAACCGAATGCAACACCACCAACAGCAGCGCCAATGTTCGATTTCAAAGTATACCCCTTCATATCCGATTCAGATGTTGAACGATCAACCTTTCTAAAGTGCATTAACATTCCTATGTTAAGTAAAACTAAAATCGATACGGTCATAATGAGCATAATAATCGAATCGAATTGAAAACGATAATCCCCAAAATCCAGACTCATATATAGTTGGAGAAACATGATGGCACTCAGCACAAGACTCCATCCATTGCCTACTTTTCGAGATTTTGTCCACTCTTCACCCATTTTTTGTTTTTCATAAATTGCTACTTTTTCAAGAATAGGAATGAATGATTTCGTAGAATCTCCTTTAATAAATCCATAGATAGCTTGAATGAGAATCAAAACGCCGATTGTAAAGAAAAAATGGGTTGATTTAATGGAAAAAATGCTAATGAGAGTGTAAAAGATGACGATTGCTATCAATATCGTTCCATTGGCCAACATAATCTGATTCATCCGCATTTTACGAATCCCATGTGGTTCCACTTGCACCCCTCCTTCCTTGTACGTATTCTAAACACCTTCTTAATACTACGAGTGGTGTTATCGTTTGGTTTCAAAAGTTACCAAATTGCACGTATTCTGAGTAAAAAACTGCACCAAAACAAGTGCAGTTTTTTACTATTTATGTTTTAGTAGATTTTTGAATAGATAACGAAGGAAATAAATACGGTACAGATTAATAGGGCTGTTAGGATATTGATAAGCTGAGCTGTGGAAACTACGAAGAGTTCGAATTGAAGTCCTATATTAAATACAATTAGATAGAAAATCATCGCAACGAATGAAGCGAACATTCCTTTTTCCCGAATGAGTTTCATGCGCTCATCCTTTTGCTTAAACTGAGGATACAAATAAGCCAAGCAAAAGCTCATCACCGCCATCGCTAGTGTCATATAAGCCATTGGCGCAGGTGTCGATTTCGCCATGATTCCAACAATCACCACAAATCCAGTCATCACAGAAAACAAAATTCCTAATACAAGATATGAAATTCTTAAATTGCCCATAATTTTTTCCTCCTTATTTATAATCCTCTTCCTCTAAAATGAAAATGTTCTCCACCTTGGTCTCAAAAACTTCAGCCATTATCAATGCCAAAGGAAGAGAAGGGTTGTATTTACCCTTTTCAATCGAAATAATCGTTTGTCTTGAAACACCCAATTTTTCAGCTAAGCGATCCTGGGAGTAACCATGTTTCTTTCTAAACTCTGCAACTTTATTTTGCAACCCATTCACCACCTCTTCTATTTTCAGAGTAATGTAAAGTTTCCTTTACGTCAAGTTCCCTTTACATTTTTACATAAAAATAGAGTTAGCTCCATTCTAAAATAGAACTAACTCCACATCATCACACACCCACTACCTTGATAGCACCCGTTCAATTTCTTGGTTCAAGATATCAATTTTCACTGGTCCTACTGGTGAGTCATTCAATTTATATTTCTCTTTTAGTTGTAGAATTCTGCCTACGCTCTCGTCAATCCTCTGCTCAGAAATCTGTCCGTTAATAACTGCCTGTTTGATTGCATTTCGTACAGCGACTACATGCTGGTAATTATGTGCCACCATGACAATGTCACTGCCGGCTTTTATAGACTGAACAGCCGCAACACCAATATCATATTCATTGGTGATTGCTTTCATCGTCAAATCATCAGTAATAATAACCCCCTTAAAGCCAAGGTCATTTCGTAAAAGATCCGTCATAATCTTTTTAGACATTGTGGATGGGAAGGTTTGATCGAGACTCGGTACTAAAATATGAGCAATCATCACCATGTCCGCTCCTTCTTTTATTGCCTGACGAAATGGAATAAGCTCAAGACTCTCAAGCTCAGCACGCGTTTTATTCACCGTAGGTAACTCAAGATGGGAATCAGCACGCGTATCCCCGTGCCCAGGAAAATGCTTGACTGCAGACACAATCGACTGTGATTGCAGCCCTTTCATCGTTTGAATGCCAAGACTGCTCACTATCTCTGGATTGCTGCTAAAAGAACGGTTCCCAATTACCGGGTTATCCGGATTACTATTCACATCAAGCACCGGGGCAAAATCCACATTAAAACCAAATGCCTGTAGCTCTTTACCTAGTAGTGTGCCAATTTCATAAGACAGCGACGGATTATTTCTTTTTCCAATTTCTAAATTGGTTGGAAAATCAAGTAATCCTCCTGGTAGCTTCGAAATTCGTCCACCTTCCTGGTCAACACCAAAAAACAATGGGATGTCGCCTTCATTCGCCTTCTTGATTTGATTTACATAGGTAACGGTTTGATTTGGACTTACCAAATTGTCACCATTAAAAATGATACCCCCGACATGGTATTTCGAAATTAATTCGTTCATATCCGAATTCATTTTTGTTCCGGTAATTCCTGCAAAAATCATTTGCCCAATTTTTTCATCTAAACTGAGGCTCACATCCTCATTATCAACTGTTTGAACTTCTGTTACGACAGAAATATGATGAACAGGCGGATTAGGTTCCCGTTCAGTCGGTTTGGGTAAAATCCACTTCAACTGAAATGTGGAGTTCACGTGATAAATTAAAATAATTTGGTTCACATTCTCATCCTGAAAATACTTCATTTCATCAGGTTCACCAAATGCATTTTTTATATCTTCAAAATGAATATCGCTCAAACCAGGTTCGTAAGAGCGTATATCAAATGCAAGTTGATCCTTAATCCCGATTGTCACATCATGGTCCTGATAAGCCGCAAAATTTCCGATTGCCGTTTCATCTATTGTTTGTGGTTCACCCCATTGTTCCTGAATATCCTTAAATTTCGTCTGACCCGCTATAAAAGGTGTATGTGGAACTTTCCCTGTTTCCGATAAAGAAAAAACCTGATTAACCTGCTCAAGGATATCCTGATCTTCCTCGGGTTTCTCTTCTGGTTCCTTCTCAATTTGATCACTGCCTTCTGGATGAGTTAACTCCTCTTCTGGAACAGTCTGTTCATTTTTTTCACTTTGATCTTTATAAAAAATGAAATATCCTAACCCGATTACTAAGACAACGGAAAGTAAACCAATCAACCCTAATTGTAATCTCTTATTGTACATAGGCTACCTCCCTAGTTTTTTTCTATATAAAAATAGACTTCGTTTTTCCTTAAAATGTTACATCAGTAAGTTCTTATTGGAATAGTTTGCGATCTTGTAAGGAATAAAAACATCTCCATTATTCCCTTGGAGATGTTTTTTAAAATTAAATTATTTCTACTAAAAATTGCGGCAATGAAAAACAGCTATCTACAATTTGCTCGTTCACATATTTCGTATTTTTATCGCTAACCTTGCTTGGGTTTGGCTGAATATGCTGCTTGGACCCAATGGTGAAGCTCCAAAGTCCGCCAGGATAAGTAGGTACTACGGCCGTATACATTTTAACCTCATCGAAAAGCTCAGAAATACGCGTATACGACTGTTTCATAGCATCCGCATGAAAAATGGGAGATTGGCTTTGGCAAACCATGATTCCATCCTCTTTCAGTGCATCATGCAAACTTTGATAAAAGTCTTTCTCAAATAATACCTTTGCAGGTCCAATTGGATCAGATGAGTCTACGATGATTAGGTCATACTCATTTTTCTTGCCAGCAGCAAATTTTACTCCATCATCAAAAACAAAGTGAACACGCGGATCTGCCAGGCGACCTGATACATCAGGTAAATGCTCGATACTTGCTTTTACAACGAGTTCATCAATTTCGACCATATCAATGTGCTCGACTCCATCGTACTTGCATATTTCCTTCGCGACTCCACAGTCCCCGCCACCAATGATTAACACTTTTTTTGGATCCGGGTGAATCGACATGGGCACATGCGAGATCATTTCATTATAAATATGTCCATCAACCGAAGTCGTTTGGACAATACCATCTAACACAAGCATTCTACCAAAATGATAGGAATCCAGAATCATTACATCCTGGAAAGATGATTGTTGTTCAAAAATAACATCTTTAATCCGGTAGCTGACTTTTAGGTTATCGTATTCATCTTCGGTGAGCCATAAATCACCATTTTTTCTTGATAAATAAGGTTTATTAATTTCCATCATCATCCCCCATTCTGTTTTCTATCTTCCATTATAAGAATAAAAAAGAACGGGGTGCCTGTCCAGTGAAGAGGGTCAGAGGGACAGGTCCGTCGTCCCACTAGTGGTACGTTGAGGAGGGGTATCAATTCGTGATTTATTCTATCAGCCTAAAGAAGTGAATCTTTTTGTATATTAAATCGTAATAGTAGTATAGTTTCTTTTTTGGGAGGCGCTTCATATGTATGAGTACAAATTTATAAAGATAGAATTAAAGGGGATCATAGAATTGAAGCCTGAGCAAGATTATCATGAGATTGTTCACGAACATGCAAGGGATGGATGGAGACTTGTACAAGTGTTAACCCCACCTACTGGCCCTTCTGGTGCGGCAACATATTTTGAATTGATATTTGAAAAACTAGTTTAAAAGCATGGTGATACCATGCTTTTTTGCTAATAGCCATAAACGTATTTTATTAGCCGTATTTTTCTATTATTGACCATAAAATTTCTGGAATAGCCGTATTTCCAATTTAATAGCCCTAAAACAAAAAAAGCCGCAAGTCTAATGATTGCGGCGGTAATATAGAAGCAAAGTCTTGGAACAGAGAACCTGTCCCATCCTAAAATTTCTTCAGATAGACTTTCTCCATTAAGTGATCCTCACCTTTTTTCAAGACGATTTTGGCACGGCGGCGAGTTGGTAGGATATTTTCCCGTAAGTTTTTTGCGTTGATTTCTTCCCAAATGTCGGTCGCTTTTTGGACAGCTTCTTCCTTCGATAAGGTCGTGTAACGATGGAAATACGACATTGGATTCTGAAATGCTGTTTTTTGTAGCATCAAAAATCGTTCAATGTACCATTTTTTGATATTCTTTACATCCGCATCAATATAAATAGAGAAATCAAAAAAGTCACTAACGAACACAGAATGGGATTTGCTCACTTGCAGTACATTAATCCCTTCTACGATTAAAATATCTGGTCGATCAATCACTTCAACCTTATCTTTCAGCACATCATACGTTAAATGGGAGTACAGTGGTGCTTCTACGTTCGGTTTGCCAGATTTCACTTTCATCATAAACTGAATTAATTTTTGAGTATCATAGCTTTCTGGAAACCCCTTACGACTCATAAGTCCCTTTCTTTCTAGAGTCGCGTTTGGGTATAGGAATCCATCCGTTGTAACTAACCCTACTTTTTTATGGCTATCCCAACGTGATAATAGCGTTTGAAGTACTCTCGCTGCGGTACTTTTACCTACCGCAACGCTTCCCGCAATCCCAATAATATATGGAATTTTTTTAGCTTTATAGTCTAAAAAGGAGTTGGTTACCCCTTCTAGCTTTTGCGAAGCTTCCACTTTTAAATTGATTAAACGTGTCAATGGTAGGTAGATTTCTTCTACTTCTCGAAGTGAAATTTCTTCGTTTATCCCTTTAATACTTTCAAGCTCTTCTTCTGATAGTAACAAAGGAGTTTTATTGCGCAGTGTCGCCCACTTTTCTCTATTAAATTCAATATAGTTTGTTAACGGATACATAACATTACCTCAAATTTAGATTCTTGTTCATTTTATCATTTTGTAGCTAGTTTGAGTACACTAAAAAGAAACAGTTGTGTTCGATACCTTCATGATTCTCTTCATTCTATTATTGACAACCTGAATGATTTTACCTAATAATAATGCGATAACTAACGTTCCGAGCCCTACCGGTCCTCCTAAAATAAATCCGATGACAGCACCTGTGCCTTCAATACCCATTCTAACAATGTTAAAGCTCCAACCAAACCTATTGGATATCGCTACCATCATCCCATCAATTGGTGTTTTTGGTAAATTTGCCTCCATATAAATTCCGATTCCTACGCCTGCAAAAATCAGCCCTGCAACAAAACTCCCCCACTGCAACTCCCATGAGGAAGAAAAGTCGACATTCCTTAGGACAAAATAAAACCAAATATCAAGAAAAACACTTCGAATAAGAATGGGAATGACTGACTCAATACGTAATCTCGTTTTTTCAATTATCCAGGTAATCACGGTAAAAATCACCTGCGTGATAATTGACCACGTTCCTATGGTTAATCCTGCATGCATGTTTAATCCAACCGCTACTGTATCCCAAGGCCCTGCCCCAATAAGTGATAGAATAATAATCGCAATTCCTAAAGCGGTGAGAGCTAGTCCTCCTAGATAAATGCCTATACGTTTTGACATGATGCACCTCTATATGTAAAATTCAAAATAATTATTCAATTATAACACTTTTGTGAATAAAAATATGAAAAAAATAAGCATCTGCCCCTCAAGGGCAGACGCCTACAATTCGAAAGTCAACTCTAGACTTTTTAATTACATAACTATTTTTAGTCTACTTCTATCAATATGGCTGCTCCTTGACCTCCACCGCCGCACATGGATGCAATCCCTCTTCCTCCACCACGTCGTTTAAGTTCACGAGCAAGTGTTAACACAAGCCGGAATCCGCTAGCACCTAGAGGATGACCAAGAGGGATTGCTCCTCCGTTCACGTTAACGACATCTGAAGGAAGACCGAGCTCTTGCTGACTTGCAATCACAACACTTGCAAAAGCTTCGTTAATTTCAAACAAATCAATATCTGAAAGGCGTAAATTTCTACGATCCAGTAAAGCACGTATAGCATTTGCTGGCTGGAGATGCAATGATGGGTCTGGCCCTGCCACAAATGACCAATCAACAATCGTTGCTAGCGGTGACTTCCCTATCTTTTCACATGTATCTAAACTAGAAATTAGACCCGCACTCGCACCATCCGACATCGGACTAGCGTTCCCAGGAGTAATCGTTCCCCCTTCTTCAAATGCTGGGGAAAGCTTTTGTAACTTGTCAATAGAGGTTTGAGGTCGAATACATTCATCCTCGGTTATATGCTGACCGGAAACATGAACTCCTACTATTTCATCCTTAAAAAGTCCATTACTTTGTGCCCTAGCTGCCCGTAGTTGTGAGTGTAGAGCAAATTCGTCTTGTTCTTCTCGGCTAATATGTAATTCACGATTTGTACGTTCAGATAACCCGCCCATTGATTGATCAGAAAGTGCACACCACAAACCGTCATTCAACGTATCATAGAATTCGACAGCACCCATCTTAACTTCTCTTCTAAGGTTAGATACATGAGGTGCATTTGTCATGGATTCAAATCCTCCAACAACAAACAGATCCCCTTCTCCTCTTTCTACACGGCGAGCAGCATCAGATACTGCTGCTAAACTAGCAATACAGACGCTGTTTAATGTTAAGGCAGGGGTGTGAATTCCAACACCAGCTTGATAAGCAACTTGACGCGCAGGGTTTTGACCTTGCCCAGCCTGTATGACTTGACCTAGTATAACGCCATCTGCATTAGCCGTTTCAGGAACACGGCGAACGAGCTCCGAAACTGCCGCAACACCTAGCTCAGTTGCTGTATTCTTGCTTAAACTTCCCTTGAACCGACCAATAGGAGTACGAACTCCATCAATTAATACAGTTTTTTTCAACGAAATCACTCATCCTTTTAGTAGATTAATTGAAAATTACTGGGTTAGTGAATCACGGTACGTTTCCCGTGCGAATAATGTAGCAACAATGCTTATTACACCTAGTGCGACTAAATATATAATGATTGGTAAGCTATGCCCATCATATTTTGCTAATAACCAAGTCGCAATTAGAGGGGAAAATCCACCTGCTAGGATAGCTCCTATTTGGTAACCAATGGATGCACCACTTAAACGAACCTTCGAGCCAAAAAGCTCAGAGTAGTATACTGCTTGAGGGCCATAGACAGAGTCATGTATGACATTCAATCCAAGCACGATTCCTATTGTGATCCAAAGTACCGATCCTGTGTCCATCAGCGCGAAAAACGGAAAAATGAACAACGTCGTCGCTATTGTTCCACCCAAATAGACTGGTTTACGGCCAATCTTATCAGACAAGTAGGACCATAATGGCATGGTTACTAAACCAACTACTGAGGAGATCATGACTGCATTTAGACCAATGGAGCGATCGACATTAACTGTACCTACCAGATACGTTAGTACAAATACAGAATAGATATAAAATGTTGCGTTTTGAACTAATTTCATTCCAATCGTTAAGAATAATGGTTTTTTTTGGCTGCGTAGAACGGTGAGTACAGGCTTTTCCTCTATCTGCTTTTTTTCAGCCAGTTCCTCAAATACAGGAGATTCACTTACTCTTAAACGAATCCAAAGTCCAATGATGACAAGTATAGCACTTAGTAAAAACGGAATACGCCAACCCCAAGCAAGGAAAGCTTCATTTGACATATTGTTATTTACCATTGAGAACACGAAGGTGGATAATAAAAGTCCTGCCGGAACTCCCATCTGTGGAAAGCTGCCGTATAACCCCCGTTTTCCTTTCGGTGCATGTTCAACCGCCATTACTACCGCTGAACCCCACTCACCACCAACAGCAAATCCCTGTACAATGCGTAGAAGACTTATTAATAGTGGAGCCATCAAACCGATTGTTTGATAGGACGGAATCAGACCCATTAAGAATGTTGCGATTCCCATTAATAATAATGAAAGTGTAAGCATTTTTTTTCGACCAATTTTATCACCAAAATGTCCAAATACCGCGCTTCCTAACGGACGAGCAATAAATCCTGCCGCATATGACCCAAAGGCTGCTAGTGTACCATATAGAGGGTCGAAAGTTGGAAAAAATAATGCTGGAAATACTAAAGCAGCAGCTGTACCGTATAAGTAGAAATCATACCATTCAATTGTTGTACCTATAAAGCTAGCCAAACCGACCTTGCGATGTTCTTTAGAAAAACCTTTTTTCTCGGTATTTATATCCTCCTGAATTACTGGAGCTGTAGACATCGACTTTCCTCCCTTTTTACGATGGTGTAATATGTCTTAAGGTCATTTTTCATTCCTTACTTTCGAAAAATGGCAACCATACCTCATTGCATTTTATATATTTGACTTTCAGTGGCTGCCCAATTTTTAATTCTTGATCAGAATCAACTAATAGATGTGTCAGCATTGATGGGCCTTCTTCTAATTCAACAACCCCTAATACATAAGGTGTAACTGCTGCCCACCCTGGATGACCAGGTCTATGTACAATGCTCCACGTCTTTAACGTTCCTTCTCCTGAAGCTGGTTTCCATTCTAACTGGTTACTCCAGCAGTGCGGGCAATGGGAACGAGGATAAAATACCCATTCACCACAATCACAGCATTTCTGTAAAATAAATTCCTTACGAGCCACTGCATCCCAGAACGGCTTAGTGATCGGTGTTATCGTCGGACCTGGGACCGATACATTTTCAAATTTCTCTATCATGATTCCACCCCCAAGATCAGAGCAGCAGCTTCACTCAATGTAGCTCCATTCCCTGTTATTAAAGCATGACGTGCATTTGGAATTTGTCGCAAATCTGCTTCATGACGCAATTGATGAACCGCTTCAATAATATGTGACATTCCTCCAGCAAGATCGGCCTGACCAAATCCTAATTGTCCTCCGTGCGTGTTAAGTGGCCAATCACCATCATGACTGAAAGAATGCTCCTTCATCCAGGAACCAAATCTTCCTGGTGCACAAAGACCTGCATTTTCCAAAGTTTGTGCAACTACACTTGTATAGCAATCATATAGAGATAGTAAATCCATATCTTGCACGGAAAGTCCTGCCTGCTCCAACGCTCTTCGGATCGCATAGCTTAGCGGTGCGTTTTCCAATGAAGGAGCTTGGCTAACAGCTCGATGAGTGACCTTCTCACCTGCCCCGAGTAAATAAACAGGCGGATGTCCTCCCCTTGAGGCATTTTTAACGGAGGTAACAATGACCGCTGCCCCACCTGCTACAGGCATCACAATTTCAAACAAATGCAAGGGATCCACAATTAGCGGAGAATTCAACACGTCCTCAACTGAGGCTGGTTTTCCGTATGTAATGGCTTTTGGGTTTAACTGCGCATTTTTTCGTGCCCAGTGAGCAATAAGTGCAAATTCTTCTTGAGTCGATCCATACTCTGCCATGTGCCGACGCTTTAATAGCGCATAAGAGGTGTTTGCACCAGAAGCACCAAATGGAACGTCAAATTCACGAATTGGGTTACGGTTTGGTGAACGTAAGGTTTTACCTTTTTCATTGATATTTGCAAGTACACATACAACTGTTTCACACATTCCCGCTTCGATCGCAGCTACAGCTCTCCATATCATCCCCGCACCAGTTGCGCCTCCTAGATCGACTACATTTGACATTGTCGGTTGAAGACCCAGGTATTCTGCGACAGTAGCTGGAACATGCTGAGGAGTCTCGCCTACTTGGGGACCAATTAATAAACCATCGATCTCGTCTTTTTCAATTCCGGCATCCTGCATGGCCAACCTTACTGACTCGGCAATTAATCCAAGTGTCGTCGCACCCTCGCTATAGCGGACTGGAGTAAGCTCTCCAATCCCTATAATTGCACCTTTTGGAACTCGACGTTTAACCATTTATAAGAAACTCCTTTCAGACAAGCTGCTAAATTCTTCTAGGCATTCTGGATTGGCAAGTGAGCCCTTGTTCTTAATTGGCTGTCCAAGTACCGTTGAACGAACTGCCCCCTCTACCTTTTTTCCGTTAATTGTATATGGAATTTCCTTCACACAGTAAATACGTCTTGGCACATGTCGTGGTGAAGCCTTTTTCCTTACTTCCTTACGAATATGATCTACTAACGTACGATCAAGCTGCCCATCCTCAGTAACGACACATAGCACGATTTCCTCATCATTATCAACGGGAAAGCCAAAAACGATTGAGTCCTGTACTTGTGGAAGTTGCTCAACAACACGATAAATCTCCGCAGTTCCAATCCGTACACCTCCAGGATTAAGCGTGGTATCAGCTCTTCCGTAAATGATCAACGATTGCTCTATTGTCTGTTCAGCAAAGTCACCATGTGACCATATTCCAGGACGTTGTGCAAAATAGGCGGAATAGTAGCGCTTATCTCCGTCTTCTCCCCAAAATGTAATTGGCATACTTGGAAAAGCTTTCGTACACACTAGCTCCCCTTTTTCCTGGATGACTGATACACCTCGTTCATCGAGGACATCCACTGCCATTCCAAGTGCTTTACAGGTAATTTCCCCGCGCCTTACTGGATGTACAGGGGAACCCATCACAAAGCATCCGATGATCTCTGTACCACCTGAAATCGAAGC
Source organism: Ferdinandcohnia sp. QZ13 (assembly GCF_031324165.1). Classification (NCBI taxonomy): domain Bacteria; kingdom Bacillati; phylum Bacillota; class Bacilli; order Caryophanales; family Bacillaceae; genus Ferdinandcohnia; species Ferdinandcohnia sp. QZ13. The sequence continues at coordinate 1,885,506 of NZ_JAVIVW010000001.1, forward strand.
CAACATGATATCCTGCTTGATTTCGTTATATATCCAGTCATATTGTTCTGCTGCTAACGGTGCTCCACAAGAAAGGACACTGCGCAAACGGGACAGATTATGGCTCTGCCCTACCTGATACCCCGACTTCATTAAGGTATCTAAATACTTAGGACTTGTTCCAAAATGCGTGAGCCCGATTTCTTCAGCAATCTCCCAAAGTATCCCCACATTCGCTTTAGGTATGGGTGACCCATCATAGAGAAGAATCGCGGCACCACTGGCTAATCCAGAAAGTAGCCAAGGGTACATCATCCATGCAGTATTTGTGTACCAGAACATGATATCTCCCGCTTTTACATCACAATGCAGCTGATGTTCCTTCACGTGTTGAATTAATGTACCACCAACTGAATGAACAATCGCCTTTGGTAGTCCAGTAGTCCCCGACGTATAAAGGATGTAGAGAGGATGATTGAAGGGAACTCGGGTAAACTCTAAATCAGAGGATCCATTTTGACATAGCTCCTGCCAGCTTATTACGTTCCTTGTTTGATTTATGGATAAATTTGAGTCTTCAGATAGGGTTACGATAGTGGAAACATCATTCAGCACCTTACTTACAGAAGAGATGTTCTTTCGAATATCATAAAACTTTCCATTATATTGATAATCCAAAGTTGCAATTAATACTTTTGGATGAACTTGCCCAATCCGATCAATAATCCCCTTTGGACCAAAATCAGGGGAGCAAGATGTCCAAACAGCACCTAACGAGGTGGTTGCCAATAAGGCTACGAAACTTTCAATTCCATTTGTTACAACTCCAGCAACACGGTCTCCAGCACCTATTCCTAAACTCTTCAACCCGTACTGGGCCCTTGCCACCATATTTCGCATCTCTCCCATTGTAATCGTTTGAGAGACACCGTTTTCGTTGGCTTCAATAACTGCTGTCTGCCCGTCATCACCACGTAAAATATTTTCCGCAAAGTTTAATCTAGAATCAGGAAACCATTGTGTGCCAAGCATTCCACCATCACTTGGAGGAACTACGACTCTTTCTCCTTTATCTCCAATTAGATTCGCAAAGTCCCATACTGCTGACCAGAATGATTCGGGTTGAACGACCGACCAGTGGTGAAAGCGTTCATAGGGCAGGAGCGGAATACCCACCTTTTGTGAAAATTTCATCAAATTTGACTGTGAAATCCATGTTTCACTTGGCTCCCATAGAACCTTGGATTCTAGTATATTATGTTGAGTTGTCATTTCTCTTCCTCCCTCATACTAAGAGAAGCTTTATTCTCACTGCACCTATCCCTTAGTCATCATTCAATAGACACCTTTACATTCATCCCCTACCCATAGAGGTAGGGGATTTGCAAATTAAAGTTAAATTTCACAGGCATACGTTACAATTGCACCTCTAAGACGTTGTGCTTCCTTATAGGTACATCTGTTTTGAACAACCTCAAGACCCGCTTCCTTCGCAACCTCAACTGCCCTTGGAGAAATGACTCCTTCTTGGAGCCAGAAGACCTTAGGCTGTATTTTTGCTGCTTCTACCGCAACGCCAATTGCCGCTTCAGGGCTGCGGAATACTTGAACGATATCAACCTTAACCGGAATAGATGTTAAATCTGGATAGGCCTGTTCACCGAGTACTTCTGTTTCCCTTGGATTAACCGGGATAATTTTATAACCTAAACGCTGCATTTTCCTTGCAAGTCTGTAGCTTGGGCGAGCTGGATTACCACTTAGACCAACAACCGCAATCGTTTTTGCACGCTGAACTTCCTTTCCATCAACTTCTTCACGGATAAATGTTGATTGAAGTGCCCAGCGAATGACTCCCTCATCGTTAACTGCTGTTTCACCTTTTTGTTCACCTTTTGATGAAATGCCTGTCGCTTCATAAAATGCCTGATCCAAGTCATTAACTAAATCACGGTATGATTCAATACCAACCGATAAACGGATTAATTCTTCACTTACTCCTGTTTTTACTAACTCTTCCGCACTTAACTGCTGATGAGTTGTTGATGCTGGGTGAATAATAAGAGACTTGGCATCTCCAACATTGGCCACATGTGACCATAACGCAATGTTATTAATTACTTTCTTACCAGTTTCTCTACCACCCTTAATGCCAAAGTTCACGATAGAACCATATCCAGAACGCAAATATTTAGTAGCTAGTTCATGTGCTGAATGCTCTTCTAGACCAGGGTATGAAACCCATTCAACCGCAGGATGGTCTTTTAAGAATTTTGCAACTTTCAATGCATTTTCATTATGCTTTTCGATTCTTAAGTGTAATGTTTCAAGCCCCTGTATCAATAGGAATGCACTATGCGGACTTAAAGATGAACCAAAGTCCCTTAATAGCTGCACTCTAAGCTTTGTACTAAATGCTAACGTTCCAAATTCATTCGCATACTTAATTCCGTTATAGCTTTGATCTGGCTCAGTAAATCCTGGGAACTTTTCACTGTTCCAATTAAAACGACCTCCATCAACGACTAACCCACCAATTGTCGTTCCATGACCACCTATCCACTTTGTTGCGGAGTGAACCACTATATCAGCACCAAATTGGATTGGTTTACAAACATATGGAGAAGCAAATGTATTATCAATAATGAGCGGTACTCCATTTTCATGTGCAATAGCTGATACTGCTTCAATATCTAAAACATGCAAGCTTGGATTTCCAATCGTTTCAGCAAATACGGCCTTTGTTTTCGGCGTAATCGCTTTTCTAAAATTCTCAGGATCTGTTGGATCAACAAAATGAGTCTTAATTCCATATTTTGGAAGGGTAACGGCGAAAAGATTATAAGTTCCGCCATATAAATTTGAAGCTGCTACAATTTCGTCTCCTGCTTGTGCGACGTTCATAATGGATAGAGCAATTGCAGCCATTCCTGAAGATGTGGCTACAGCTGCGACACCATCTTCCAACAATGCAATCCGTTTCTCAAGCACATCAACAGTCGGGTTACCAATTCGAGAATAAATATTACCTGACTCATCAAGACTAAATAGACTTTGAGCATGATCTGTATTATGAAATACGAAAGAACTAGTTTGATAAATAGGCACTGCACGTGAACCAGTTGTCGGATCTGGAGATTGACCTCCATGTAAAAGTATCGTTTCATCATCATAAGTTTCATATTGTTTTGTCATTGTTTAAACCTCCAAGTTCAATTTTTACGAGTTTTTTTGATTAGTTGATACCCTTTTACTTTATGTAAATAAAAAACCCCCTCAACATAAGAAGAGGGGGCCTCATCTTATCTTTCAGATGCTTTTGCATCTGCAGGAATTAGCACCTTTTCAAGCTTTCACTTGAAGGTTGCTGGACTTCTACGGGCCTGTTCCCTCAGTCACTCTGGATAAGAATTCTTTATTAATTTGACGTGATAACACGTTAACACTTCAACCATACAAAGTATTATAGAATACATCATTTTTACAGTCAATGTATTTTTTGAAAAATTCATGTTTTCTTATAATTACCTCTAGTCTTTGTTAAAAATAAAAACCCCTTCTATAAAAGAAGGGGTACAAGAACATACATCAACATATTCGTTCGTCCACCTTCTCATCTTGGGAATAGAAATACTTTCTCTGAACTTGGCACCGGGCATTCATTATGCTGGTCGCCGAGGTTTCGCAGGGTCAGTCCCTCCACCTCTCTTGATAAGAAGAATCGCATTATTAAAGTATTTAATAAGAATGTTAAAACAATTTATACTACTTAGTCAATACCTTTTTTAATAACGATAACTGGAGTTTCGTTTTTACTTCAATTAATTACAAGAGAAATAGAATATACCATTCTCTTAATAAGCACCTCTGATATAATCTTTTACATTTTCATGGTAAAAGCGCTGAACCTTTTCCTTTTCTTCAAATGAAAAAGGTTTTGTTTCCAAAGTAGTTAAATTATCTTGAACCTGTTTAACATTTTTGAATCCAGGAATAATACATGTAATCTCTTCGTGATCTAAAATCCAACGAAGTGCTGCACTTGCCATTGATTTCCTTCCTTCTGCAATCCATTTTAATTGCCCAGCAAGTTCCACACCCTTTTTAAAACCAAGACCGGCAAACGTTTCACCTACATTGAATGCCTCGCCATTTTCGTTGAAGCGACGGTGATCATCTTCTTCAAAAACATGATTTGCTGTAAATTTACCAGTAAGTAAACCGCTCGCAAGTGGCAATCTGACAAGTAGGCCAACACCTTTTTTATAGGCCTCTGGAATCAGAGCTTCCAACGGCTTTTGGCGGAACATATTAAAAATAATCTGCAGGCTTTTCACGTTTGGATTTTCCAAGCAAATTAACCCTTCCTCAACAGTCTCGACACTTACCCCATAGTGACGGATTTTCCCTTCACTTTGCAAGCGATCAAGAACTTCAAACACACTGCCATCCCTTAAAATTTCGGTAGCCGGACAATGAATTTGATACAAATCGATTGCCTCTCGGTTCAATCTACGAAGGCTATCTTCGCAGTAACGACTTACTTGTTCGTAGCTATAATTTTTCGGGTCAAAAATATCTCCTTGACGACAGAACTTTGTCGCGATATGTATTCGATTTTCCTTGCCCTTTGTTGCTTTGGCTAACAGTTCTTCACTATGACCATCGCCATATACGTCTGCCGTATCAAAAAAGTTAACCCCTTGGTCAATTGCATATTCCAAAGATTTCAGCGCTTCTTCATCATTTGTCTTTCCCCACGCACCGCCAATTGCCCATGTTCCAAAGCTAACTTCACTAATCTCTAACCCAGTATTCCCTAGTTTACGATAGTTCACAGTTATCTCTCCTTCAAAGAAACCCCACAGTGCTGTGAGGTTCATTTTATTTTCGAAACTCTCTCAATTGCTCATTCATCACCTTGGTTTGTGCATAGACCTGTTGATAGATTGCAAATACCTTCTGATACGTCTCCACATTATTCGGATTTGGTTCATATGTTTTGGAGGTTTGTAGGAATGCATCGGCACACTCTTTTAATGTAGCGAACCAGCCACAGCCATATGCAGCAAGCATCGCAGCCCCCATTCCAGGACCTTGTTCAGATGTTAGTTTTTGAATTCTTGCGTTAAAAATATCAGCCTGCATTTGTAACCAAGTTTCATTTTTTGCACCGCCACCGATTGAAATAATCGTATCAATCGTTTTGCCACTGTTTCTAAATATCTCGATCGACTCATTTAACGAAAATGTGATACCTTCAAGGACTGCCCGTGCAAAATGCTTGCGTTCATGGGCTGCATCAATGCCTATGAAACTGCCACGAATAGTTGAATCTGCATGTGGAGTCCGCTCGCCAACAATGTAAGGAGTGAATATTAATCCGTTACTACCGGCTGGCACTTCATCGATACCTTCTAAAAATTGATCAAAGGCTTCTTCTTTTGCAAAAGTATCCTTGAACCAGCTTAAGCTATAACCCGCGGCAAGTGTCACACCCATCGTATAATACGTATTTTCTTCCCCATGGTTAAAATAGTGAACCTTTCCTTTAAAATCAAGGTCATTACGTTCTTCATAAGATAGCACAACACCAGATGTTCCAATGCTGCAAAGCGTTTTTCCTTCTGATAAAATCCCTGAACCAATCGCACCACAAGCATTATCCGCTCCGCCAGCAAAGACCTTTGTTTCACTAGAAAGACCAGTTGCCTCGGCAAATTCAGTTGTAATCGTACCTACAAATGCATGTGATTCAACTAATGGAGGACAGAATTCAGGTGAAAGACCAAAAGTCTCTAACACTTCCTGACTCCATTTGCGTTTTGCAACGTTCAACATCAATGTTCCAGCTGCATCAGAATACTCCATATTTACGGCACCCGTAGTCCGGTAGCGTAAATAATCCTTAGGTAGCATGAACACGCTAGAGCGTTCAAAAATTCCAGGTTCATTCTCTTTTACCCACAGAATTTTCGGTAGCGTAAACCCTTCTAGGGCTGGATTCTTTGTTACCTCTAATAACCTTTCTTTTCCAAAAGTTTCATAGATTTCGTTACATTGCTTTGTTGTTCTTGTATCATTCCAAAGAATAGCATTTCGCAATACTTGGTTTTCTTCGTCTAGTAGAACAAGTCCGTGCATCTGTCCGGAAAAACTAATACCTTCAATATCCTTGATATCTCCATCAAATTGCTCAACAAGTTCCTTAAGACCCGCTGTTGTTTTTTCAACCCACTCTTCTGGATTTTGTTCACTATAACCAGATTTTTCAATAATGAGTGGATATGATTTCGATACCTCGCCTGCCACGTCTCCAGCTTGATTCACAAGTAATATCTTAACCGCACTTGTTCCAAGGTCCACACCGATTACATATTTCATCCGAATCATCCTTTTCTATGAAAATGTGCTGGAGCAACATACATCCAGCACATTTTTAAGTCTATGAATTAAAGAGTCTCTAATAGATATTGATTTATTAATGCTTTTAAGCGTTCTGTTCTACCTGATGTATTTTTGATTTTTGTTAATCCAAGTGCATATGCCTCAAGTTCACGGAAGTTTGTTTTTCCTTCAACGATATCTAAGCCGATACCCTTAGTATAACTGCTATAGCGCTCATCAACAAAGCTATCAAGAACTTTATCCTCAATTAATTTATTAGCCACTTTTAATCCGATTGCAAATGCATCCATACCTGCGATATGCGCATGGAATAGGTCGTCAGTATCAAATGAACCTCTTCTTACCTTCGCATCGAAGTTTAAACCACCCTTACCAAGTCCACCATTTTTCAAAATTTCATACATGGCTAATGTGTTCGTGTAAAGGTCTGTTGGGAATTCATCCGTATCCCATCCAAGTAATGTATCCCCTTGGTTTGCGTCAACTGAACCAAGCATACCGTTGATGCGTGCTGTTCTTAACTCATGTTCAAATGTATGGCCAGCAAGTGTTGCGTGGTTTGCTTCAATATTAAACTTGAAGTAGTCTGTTAGGTGATATTTTTGCAAGAATGCTAGACCAGTTGCTACGTCAAAATCATATTGATGTTTTGTTGGCTCTTTTGGTTTAGGCTCGATTAAGAAAGGTACATTTAAGCCGATTTCCTTCGCATAGTCAACTGCCATGTGGAAGAAACGAGCTAAGTTGTCCATCTCAAGCTTCATATCTGTATTTAATAATGTTTCGTAGCCTTCACGTCCACCCCAGAACACATAGTTTTCTGCGCCAAGTTCTTTTGCTACTTCTAAACCTTTTTTCACTTTCGCTGCAGAGTAGGCAAACACATCTGCATTAGGAGAAGTTGCAGCACCGTGTGTATAACGTGGATTTGTGAACATGTTTGCTGTATTCCAAAGTAATTTAACCTTGCTAGTTTTCATGTAATCTTTAATCATCGCTACAATGACATCAAGATTTTCATTTGTTTCCTTCAATGTGCTTCCTTCTGGCGAAATATCTACGTCATGGAACGCAAAGAATGGAACATCTAATTTCTCAAAAAGTTCAAAAGATGCTTCAACGCGGGCCTTTGCTAAGTCTAATCCTTTTAAGTGATCCCATGGACGGATTGCAGTTCCGACTCCAAATGGATCAGAGCCGTTTGCAGTAAATGTGTGCCAATACGCTACTGAGAAACGAAGAAGTTCCTCCATTGTCTGACCATTGATTTTTTCTTCTGGATTGTAATATTTAAATGCAAAAGGATTTGTTGATTTTGGTCCCTCGTATTGTATTTTGTTAACTGATTCGAAATAAGCCATCTGGGTGTTCCTCCTAGTATTAGTTTCATAAAAAATAGATGAATAAATTAAATCCTTGATTACAAACCGATTACTACTTTTTGAACTGGTTCACTTAGACGGATACGAATGCCATCCTCTTCTTTTTCCCACTCACCTGCAGAAACAGAAGTAATGGAGTTATAGCCATTAAGTAGAATAGAGTATGGTTTAGCTTCTTTCATATTTGTTGTAAATGTAATGGTATTGTTGTTTTTCACAACGGAAACAGCAGCTTCGATATTACCATCTATGTCCCGTACTGTTGTCTTTACTTCTTTTCCTTCTTGCAACTCATATAAAGCGAATGTCACGTTATTTACATAGTCATAATCAGGGCGAATGTCATTTTCACCAAGGGCAAGAATTGTATTTTCTCTTACAAACAATGGTAGGCTCATGTAATCATATGTTTCGTTTCTCCATTCGCCGCCCTCTACAACTTCTCCTGTTAATAAATGTGTCCATTTTCCTTGTGGAAGGTAATAGGAACTAATACCCTCTTCGTTAAATATTGGTGCTACTAAGATTGATTCTCCTAACATGTATTGAGTATCAAGTACATGAGAAGTTAAATCATTTGGAAACTCCATTACCATTGGGCGCATTACCGGAATGCCTGTCTCATGATTATCGTTTGCAGCATTAAACAAGTATGGCATTAATTTATTTTTAAGCTTTGTAAAATGTCTTGTTACATCTACGGATTCTTCATCATATCCCCAAGGCACTCGGTATGTGTTACTGCCATGGAATCTGCTGTGACTTGACAGTAGTCCGAATGCTACCCAGCGCTTGAATAGATCCGGAGTTGCAAGTGTTTCAAATCCACCAATATCATGACTCCAATATCCAAATCCTGACATCATCAAGGACAATCCACCACGTAAGCTTTCAGCCATGGATTCATAGGTTCCTTCACAGTCACCACCCCAGTGTACTGGAAATTGCTGACCACCCGCTGTTGCAGAACGTGCAAAGACGATCGCTTCTTTTTCTCCTTTTTCCTGCTTCAATAGATTAAACACGATTTCGTTATATTTGAAAGTATAATAGTTACGCATACGTTTTGGATCAGATCCATCCGCAAATACAACATCTCTTGTAGGGATTCTTTCGCCGAAATCCGTTTTGAACGTATCTACTCCCATATCTATCAATCTTTTTAATTTTGATGCATACCATTCACATGCATCTGGATTTGTAAAGTCAACAATTCCCATTCCAGATTGCCAGAAGTCCCATTGCCATACATCGCCATTGGTTCGCTGAATGAGATAGCCTTTTTCCATTGCTTCGTCAAATAATGGAGATTTCTGTGCGATATATGGATTTATCCACACGCATATCTTGAGGCCCTTTTCCTTCAATCTTCTTAACATGCCTTCCGGGTCTGGGAAAACCTTTTTATCCCATTCAAAATTAGACCATTCGAACTCTTCCATCCAGAAGCAGTCAAAATGGAAGACACTTAATGGAATTCCTCTGTTTGCCATTTCATCGACAAAATGAGTTACTGTCTCTTCATTGTAATTGGTTGTAAATGATGTAGATAACCAAAGACCGAATGACCATGCAGGTGGAAGCGCAGGCTTTCCTGTTAACTCCGTATAATTTCGAATAATTTCTTTAGGGGTTGGTCCGTTAATAAGATAGTAATCTAGCATCTCACCTTCAACACTAAATTGTGTTTTTGAAACAGCTTCAGATGCGACCTCAAAGCTTACCCCTTCAGGATGATTTACAAATACACCATAGCCTTTGTTTGTCACGTAAAACGGAATATTTTTATATGCTTGCTCTGAGCTTGTTCCACCATCACGATTCCAAATATCAACAGTTTGTCCATTTTTAACAAATGGAGTAAAACGTTCTCCAAGACCATATACATACTCGCCGACGTTAAGGTTCAACTGTGCTCTCATAAATGTATCTTTATTTGGTCCAGTAATCCAAGCAAGTCCTTTGTTCTCAGTATGAGTTAACTTTTGGTTACCGTTGTAATACACCATGCCAAAATCATCTTTGGTAATTTTTACTTTTAACGATCCGCTTGTAAAATAAATCTCGTTCTCGTTTTCTTCAACAGTAAAAGGTGCTTTATCACGTTTGATTTCAAAATTAGGTGTTTTTGGTTTTACACCACGATGGTGCCATGTTTGAACACGAATTACATTCTCCATTGGAGATGAAAGTTTAATAGTAAGAAGAGCTATATTTAATGTATCTCCACGGTGTCTGATATCCTTACACGGTGCATATAAAATTAATCCGTCCTCTACCTCTTGAACATCACGGACACTGCGAGGATAGTGAACCTCATAGCCCTCTTTTGTTAGCCAATAACCATTTGAAAATTTCATTTTATACAACATCCTTTCTTTTATTTTACTGAGCCGCTTACTAAGCCTTTTACAATTTGTTTTTGTAAAATTACAAAGATCGCAATAACCGGTAAAATTGATACAGTCGCAAACGCCATTAAGTTATTCCACTCGATACCGTAACGTCCGATTGAATTGTAAATACCTGCTGTTAATGGCCATAAACCTTGGTCACGGTTAAATGTCATACTGAAAATCAAGTCTCCCCAAGCGAAGAAGAAAGATACCGCACCACAAACAACGATACTCGGAAGCGCGACTGGTACGATGATTTTTAGGAAGGAACCAATACGGCTACACCCGTCGATTTTTGCCGCTTCCTCTAGCTCTTTTGGAAGCCCCATAAAGAATGTTCGTAGTATTAGAATTGAGAACGGAATTCCAAGTGTCGCACAAGAAAATACAGGTCCCCAATACGTATTCAATAAACTAAAATTATTAAACATAATAAATAATGGTGTTAAAACAACTGTTGCTGGAAGCATTTGAGTTGTTAAAAAAAATAAGATGATCGGTCCTTTTCCCTTAATTTCAAATCTTGCCAAACCATACGCAGATGGAACTGCTAATAAAAGCACAATAATTGTTGCTAGTCCTGAGATTGCAACACTATTTAGGAAGTATTGACCAACATTGTCCTTAAAGATTTCTACAAAACTATCAAGCTGGAAATCATGTGGCCAAAATGTCGGTGGTGATTGGAAGATTTCAGCCTGCGATTTAAACGCTGTTACAATCATCCAAAATACAGGAAATAAGAAGGCAAGAACGATAAGTACTCCTACTATGTTATATGTCATTTCTCTACTTTTACTCATCATGCCACCTCATCATCTTTAATGAATTTTAGGTATATTAAACTGACTACGAATAGAATCAGGAACAAAATATTCGCTGCAGCCGCACCCAAACTAAATTTGAATTCATCAAATGAGAATCTATATGCAACCGTTGATAGAACCTCCGTAGAGTTGATTGGACCTCCGCCAGTCATAACATATACTAAATCAAAAACTTTGAATGTGTAGATGAAACCTAGCATTAGCACAACTAGAATAACTGGTTTTAAAAGTGGAAGTGTAATATGGATAAGTCTTTGGAACCAGTTTGCTCCGTCAAGGCTTGCAGCTTCATAGACATCATCTGGCAAACTACTTAAGCCAGTTGATAGTAATAACATATTAAATGGAATACCTACCCAAATATTCGCAATTATGACACTCCATAATGCAATTTTGGGATCTGATAACCACTGAACAGGGTTATTTGTAATGCCCCATGTGATGAGTAATTCGTTAAAGATTCCACCACTTTCACCCATCATAAATTTAAATAATAGAGCCGTAATTGTAAGTGGAATGAGCCAAGCAACCATCATCACGCCACGTAAGAATGGAGCTAAGCGGAATTTCATACTGAAGAATAAAGCAAGAAAGAATCCGAGAGCAACCTGGAAGACAACACTACCTAATGTATAGACGATTGTATTTTTGACAGAGATTCCGAATACTTCCATGCTGAATAATTGTTTATAATTATCAAAGCCTACGAAGGACTTGTTACCTGAAGTTAATGCTGCTAAATCTACATTTTGAAAACTCAAGATAATATTGTAGATTAGTGGATATCCAATGAAGATCACCATAAAGATGACTGCTGGGAGAACGAATAGATAGCCTCCGTTACGTTTGCTTTTAATCATGGAGTTTCCCTCCTTAGTTGGTTGAATAAGAAAGACCCCCCTGAAACCAGAGGGATCTTATTTTTACTTGTTGATAATCCCTTCAACTGTTTCTGCTGCATTTTTCAGAGCGTCTTCAGCTGATTTAGTATTTGTTAATGTTTCTTGTACTGCAATTTGAATTGCTTCAGAAATGGCTGGCCATTCTGGATGTGGACCACGTGGTTCAGCACCATCCATAATTGGAACAAATCCATTTAGGTGCTTATCATTTTTCCAGAAATCAGATGTTTCAAGAACTTCTTGGATGACTGGAAATACACCTGTTTCAGCAGAGAACGTCTCAAGGCGCTCAGGCTCTAGTAACCAAGTGATGAAGTCAAATGCACCATCTACATTTTTGTCCTTGATAATGGCAATATTTTCTCCTCCAAGTACAGAAGCAAACTCACCGTTTGGAGCCATTGGGATTTGAGTAGTGCCAAAGTTCAAGTCTGGATTTTCACCTTTAATTCTTTCAATATTCCATGGACCGTTTACCATCATTGCCAGTTGCCCATTCGAAAATTGTCTTGCTAAATCGTCTTGCGTTGCATTTACTACTTCTGATCCCATAGAACCATTGTCAACTAATGTTTTGTATAATTCCAATGCTGCAATTGCTTCTTCAGAATCTAAGCTATCATAATCAGCTCCTGCAGAGCGTAAGAATGGATAGAATTGGAATGCTGCTTCTTCCGTTTTAACAGCTGATACTGCAAAACCTTTCACACCGTCTTTTGTTAACTTTTGCGCAACCTCAACTAGCTCTTCCCATGTAGCTGGAGGTGCTTCAATGCCAGCTTTTTTCAATAGATCTTCGTTATAAAATAGACCTAGCGCGTTACTTCCTACAGGTAAACCGTAATATTTATCTTCGTACATTGCAGATTTAAGTGGACCTTCATATAAAGTATCCGCTTTCCCCCACTCGTTTACCTTATCGGTTATGTCAGCTAAAACACCTTGTGCTGCAAAAGCCGCATTATCAACAACGTCCATGATGACTAAGTCAGGTAAAGTACCACCCGCAGCTCCTATTGATAGTTGTTTCTTCGTATCTGCAAACGGAACATATTCACCTTCAAGAACATATTGATCTTGTGATTCGTTGTATTGTTTAATTAAATCAGCAAAAAGTTCCTGTTGTTTCCCAGAATAATAATACCAAATATTTACTGTTTCTTTACCAGAAGCGTCTGTTTTTTCTCCACCTTGTGCTGATTTGTCGGTAATAGAATTCCCGCCTCCACAAGCTGCTAAAAGGAACATTAGCATCGCAATTACTAAAACGCTTACTTTTTTCATATTAAATCAGCTCCTATTTTATATTTATTACTTTCAGTAGTTCATCGCATGGATTGTTTGTCCATTTATTAAACGTATAAATTGAAACATGATTTCCCTTCATCAACTCCCTATAGTTTGTTTCTAGTTGAATGTTTGGTTGAACTTTGTTTAACCTTTAAACTTAGTATAATTCGGCAATAAAGCGTTGTCAACTATTTAAAATAAACGATTGAAAACGTCAACATATGGTGATATCCTTAGTTTGTTACTAAATCTTTTGGGTAGTGTGTTCTTCAGGTCCCCCATGTAAATTTGTATAATTTATGAAAGTTTTATATAATGGTTAAACAAAGTATACCTATTTTTGGAAAAATAATCTAGTGGTGTAGGAGGGGTTAATATGGAACGGCCACTGACCGGGGATCAATCACTGGTTAAACAAATAAACAAATCAATCGTCTTTACAACAATTGTAGGCAAAGGACCGATTTCTCGTGCCCAAATATCGAAAAATACTGGTCTTAATAAAGCAACAGTTTCAACTATGGTCGCGGAACTAATTGATGAACAGATGATTTATGAAATTGGATCGAGTCAATCAAGTGGTGGTCGAAAGCCAGTCATGCTTTATTTTAATAGTCATGCAGGTTATGCGGTTGGTGTTGATTTAGGGGTTAATTATATATTAGGTGTTTTGACAGATTTAAGTGGGAATAAGATGGAGGAAGTTCACATCCCAATTGAAAAGCGTGAATTTAATGAAGTAGTAGAAAGTCTTAAATCCGTCATTCAAACACTTCTTATAAAAGCACCCGAAAGTGTATACGGAGTTGTCGGCATCGGGATTGGTGTACCTGGGATTGTTGACAAGGAAAAGAAGATACTTTTTGCACCAAACCTGAATTGGAACAACATCAACCTTAAAGAAATTATTGAGAAGGAATATAACATTCCAACGATTATTGAAAATGAGGCAAATTCAGGGGCTCACGGTGAGCAATTATACGGGGCTGGAAAGCATATATCCAATTTGATATATGTAAGTATTGGTATCGGCATAGGAACAGGCATCATCATCGACAATAAACTTTATACTGGTGTAAGTGGTATCTCAGGTGAGATGGGGCATATAACGATAGAAGCAAATGGTCGAAAATGTTCTTGTGGAAACCGCGGTTGCTGGGAATTATACGCATCTGAACAAGTAATCCTTAATGATGCAAAAAACTCAATTCATGAAAATTCAGTACTAGATTTTAACGGATTGGTTAATGAAGCTTTTAAAGGCAATCCTTTAATTCTCCAATTATTAAATACACTCGGTGAAAATATCGGAATTGGACTCACAAATATTATTAATACATTTAACCCAGAAGTGATTATTATCGGTAATCGCATTTCACAATTTAAAAATTGGATTTCAAATCCAATTGAACATATCCTTTCAGAACGGTTGTTACCCTATCATAAGGACAAAACAGAAATCCGCTTCTCCGAACTAGGCAAACACTCTTGCGCCCTAGGTGCCGCTTCCTTTGCTATCTCAGGATTTCTAGCAGAAAAAAAAGTTTCTGAGCAGTATAAATAACTGAGATAAACCGGGGTTTATCCTGTCTTTTCGCTAACCATTATGACAATTCCCTATTATCCCCCTGCTTTTTAAAACGAGCAGGGGGCTCTATTTTTTGATTTTTTTCCATTGTTTTGTCCACTTAAATTCAATATAACATAAAGGTTTACTCCCCTAAAAAATTTCCAGTTATTTGGAAATTATGGACGCATTTATCATGTATGGGAATGCTCGTACTGTAGCCATTTTGGGAGGAAGTTTTTTTAAATAGAAATTGCTATTATGGGGGCTGGACTTTCGGGTTTGGCGTGTGCCATCACCCTTGAAAAGAACGGGATAACTCCAACCATTTTTGAGAAAAGAAGCAAAGTGGGAGACAGATTTATTAATGGAGAAGTCTTATTAGACATCTTTACCCGACCCGTCCAGGATTGCATAATGAATAGTATGGAAATTGCCAATTTATATTCAACCATTGACTTACTCAACATCACGGAATCTCTCTGTACAGGTTTTGCTCAAACCACGGATTCAGAAGAAACGTTTGAACTTCTTTCGAATGGAGTCACGGTTGTTAAAAAACAAAGTCATGCATTAACTGACTTATTGCAGGAAGATCACTTACCAAACCCACCTGTTTATTCTGCAGAAGTAACGGGTTCTAAGAAAAGAGTTTTCTCTGACCAAATCATTGTTTCCCATATGGCTGGGTTATTTGGAAGTCTATTATCCCTTTACGGATATTCACTTGGATCGGTCATGAAGCATGATTTACTTGCAGCCTATATAGCACATATCGCCAAAGCTGGCGCATTTTCAGAAAAGGTTACGAAATTCCTCATTAAAAAGGAATGGTTGGAAAAAGTACATGGAGCCATTCAGCGAGAACTATAATATAACCTTCTATCAAAGAGCCCAATTCAATTTGGGCCTATTTTTTTACATTTGATCTTATTGAACCTCTACTATTAAAATACTTTTCAACCCCCCCTCGTTTTGTAGTATAAAATGATGAATAAACATAGAGTTCATGTAGGTTTAAATAATGTTAAGAAATTCTTAAGATTTTTTGATATGGAATGTTAAGATTTACCGGTTATGATAGAAACAATGAAAGCGGATTAGAAGGTTGGGTGAACAATGGATTATTATTTTGTACTAGTTGTTGATGATGAAAAAGAGATTCGGGATGCGATTGAAATTTACTTAAAAAATGAAGGAATCACGGTGTTGAAAGCAAAAGATGGAATCGAGGCATTGGAGATATTACATGAAAACCAGGTTCATCTGATTATTTTAGACGTGATGATGCCTAAACTGGATGGAATTTCGGCAACTTTTAAAATCCGGGAGACACAAAATATTCCCATTATCATTTTAAGTGCAAAAAGTGAAGATACGGATAAAATTTTAGGACTACAGGTTGGCGCTGATGATTATGTCACAAAGCCGTTCAACCCTATGGAACTAGTCGCACGTGTAAAATCACAGCTGAGAAGATATGTCACGTTTGGTACTTATGAAGGTGCCAACAAAGTGATTGACCTTCATGGTTTGACACTCGACAAGAATGCGAAAGAAGTAGCGGTTCACGGCGAGCCTGTAAAACTCACCCCAATCGAATATAAAATCGTTGAATTGCTTATGACCAACGCTGGTCGAGTGTTCTCAATCACTGAAATCTATGAACGGGTATGGAAAGAACCAAGCTATAATGCGGAAAATACGGTAGCCGTTCACATTCGGAAAATCCGTGAAAAAATTGAAATTGACGCAAAAAATCCTAGATATTTAAAGGTGGTATGGGGCATTGGCTACAAAATGGAAAGGTAAAATTACAATTGGTTTGATAGCTCTATTGTATACATTTGGTCTATGTGGTCTCTTGTCCGTAATCGCAAATGGCAATGATTATATCTATCAAGATTACTTCCACACTCCATACTTTCAAGATGAACTAGGTCAGTTCGCCGGTTATGTTAGCATGTATGAGCTTTATGATATGACCGTAGAGGAAGCCAAAGAATCAATAATCGTGACGGAAGAAGAGATTAACGAGCATCGCTACCGCTATGGCGACCTTCCCGAACAAATTGAGAACATTAACTTACAATACGAAGGGCGAATTCAAGATGCCTTGAACGCGAACTACCAAGACATAGCTGATACATACATAGCTGAACGAGATCAAAAGATTGAAGACATTACAAAGAATTTCAAAAGCGATGACTATGTAAAAAACAAGATTATAAAGGAAAAAGAAAAAAGCATCGAGGAATTTTACAAAGCAAGGGAAGGTTACAAATCGCAATATGAAACATATAAAAAGAAGTTCATCTATTATTTTACTAATCCTACAACAGGAAAAATTTATACCAATATTAAACGAACAAATGATGATTCCATCGAAACCGCTATGAGTGAGGAAAATACCTATTTTCTTAAGGATTACCCCATTACGAGGGAGCATTTTATTCATTTTAATCCCTATCATGATTTCGAATTGCTCGAGTCGATTATTCCTTCTGATATTGGAATCCTTGAAGGTAATATAGCAGTACCAGTAACGCTTTCTGCCTCAAACCCATTGATGATTCAATATGACACCTATAAACAAAGTCAATTGATTATACTCGTGACTGCAATAGCAAGCATCCTATCGTTCCTTATTTGCTATGTCCTTGGTAAAAAGGTACAAGCTGTTCGAGTTGAAATCGAAAAATGGAGACCCTATTACAATAAGCTCCCCATTGATTCACGTGTAATCTTTTTTACTCTTACGGGCCTAATCTCGATTTTCTGTGTATTTTTTGCTTTTACCGACTTCTATTATGTACTAGAGAATCTTTACAATGCAATCGAGCCCGGTGTCGTTCTCTTAATAGGTTCGCTTTTTGTTGGCCTGACTTACCTTCAAGGAAAATACCTTTTTACAGAATTAAAGGATTGGCAAAACGTAAAGTCTGAATGGGAAAATGGCCTTGTCAGCAAAGCAAAAAAAGGGATTGTCGTCCTTTTTAAAAAAGGAAAACAAAGCCTTAAGGACGCATTTTTAAATCAAAGTACTGGGACACAGTTTTTTGTCGTACTCGTCATTGTCTTTAGTTTAGGTTTTGGAGTTGTTTTCATTTTTTTAAACCCCGTTTTTATCCTTTTTTATATGCTGTTTCTTGGGGTTGTAGGAATTCCACTTCTCATAACCTTAGTAAAAAAGGTGGGATATTTTAATAAAATTGTCGAGAAGACTAATGAACTAGCCGCAGGAAAATTAGGCGAGGACCTACCTGTCAATGGGAAATCCGTGTTTGAAACGCTAGCAGGTAATATTAATCTGTTAAAACATGGTGTCAAAACGTCTCAAAATGAACAAGCAAAGAGTGAACGGTTAAAGACGGAACTCATTACGAATGTAAGTCATGACCTCCGAACCCCGTTGACATCGATTATTACGTATACGGAGTTAATGAAAACTCAAAATCTATCGGATGATGACCGCGCCGCCTATCTTGAAATCATTGACCGTAAGTCAAAACGCTTAAAGGTGCTCATTGATGATTTATTCGAAGTATCAAAAATGGCTAGTGGAAATATTGAATTAAACTTGGAAAAGGTTGATCTCGTTCAGCTTTTACAACAAGCACTAGCTGAACATGATGATACGATAAACACATCCAACCTACAATTCCGTGTGACAAACAGTGAGAAACCACTCTACGCACTTGTGGATGGACAAAAAATGTGGCGTGTATTTGATAACTTACTAGGAAACATCTTTAAATATTCACTTGAACATTCACGTGTCTATATTTCGGCAGACAGAATTGCAGAACAAGCTATCATTACGTTTAAAAATGTATCAAAATACGAACTCAGTGAAAATAGCGACGAGCTTTTCGAACGTTTTAAACGTGGTGACACCTCACGACACACGGACGGTTCTGGTCTGGGGCTCGCCATCGCCCAATCCATCGTCCACCTTCACCACGGAAATCTCGAAATCGAAACAGACGGCGACCTTTTCAAAGTCAAAATCACATTGGCGCTCATGTAATGGGACAGAGGGACAGGTTCATTGATCCACACCAATCAGTGAATCTCCCCCTCTATCCCGTACCAAAGGGGGTGTATTTCTATGGAATTTTCAAAGATTTATCACGAATACAATTCTAGGCTGTTTCGAATTAGTTATTCGATCACGAGGGATATCCATACAGCAGAAGATGTCGTTCACGAGACATTCATTAAAGCGATCAATAAAATGGATACACTCGAAGACGAAAATAAAATGGGAGCCTGGTTGTCCTCCATTGCAACAAGAACAGCAATTGATTTTGTTAGGATGGAGAGAAATAAGAAAGGGACCCCAATGGACCACGAATTAATCGAATGCCTAGGGAAAACAATGAAGCAAAATGTGGAGGAAGAAGTTGAAACGAACATGGTTATGGAGCAAATCTATCAAGCTACCCGTAAGCTGAAACAAGAATACCAGGACGTTCTCACTCTTAAAATATGGCATGGTTTACAAGAAAACCAAATTGCCCATATCCTCAACCTTAAGCCATGCACCGTTAAAACAAGAATCTACCGGGCTCGGAAGGAATTGAGGGGATTTCTGGTTAAGTGGGAATTGTCTAATGACCCTGCCCGCCTTATAAACGTATAGCAGAAAAGAAAATGCCCCTCACACATGGTGAAGGGCTTTTTTCAAACTATATATTAATATACGTCACGTAGGTAACGTCCTTGTGTTTTCATGTCTTTTAAATAAGCTTCTGCCGCTTCTCTGTCCATGCCGCCTTCTTGTTCAATGATGGTAAGAAGAGCTTCGTTTACGTCTTTTGCCATATGGTCTTTATCTCCACATACATAGAAATAAGCACCATTGTCAATCCATTCGAATAATTCTTTGCTGTGCTTAAGCATCTTATGCTGCACATATACTTTTTGATCTGAATCACGAGAGAATGCAACATCAAGTTTGGTTAAAATGCCATCTAGTTGGTATTTTTCCAATTCATTTTGATATAAGAAGTCAGTCGCCTCATGCTGATCTCCGAAGAATAACCATGAACGTCCTGTTGCTTTATTGATAGCAAGTTCTTCGATAAACGAACGGAATGGCGCAATACCTGTACCAGGCCCAACCATTATCACATCTTTATCAAGAGTCTCAGGTAAATGGAAGTGTTTATTCACTTGAACAAATACTGGAAGAGTATCACCTTCTTGAACACGTTCCGCACATTGAACGGAGCAAACTCCTTTGCGTTCACGTCCATGCGCTGTATAACGAACAGCACCGATTGTTAAATGGACCTCATTTGGATGTGCAGCTAAACTACTTGCAATGGAATAAAGTCTTGGTATCATTTTTCGTGATAAAGCTACGATTTCTTGAGCAGGAACCTTCCATGGACCAAAATCACGTAACATATCAAGTAGGTCACGACCATCGCAATATTCTTTAACCGCTACTGCGTCTTCCACAAGCTTTTGGAGTTTCTCGTTGTCTGTGAAGTCTGCTGCGGTTTGTAAAATCTTTCTAGAAAGTAACGTAATATCAAGGTACGTTTCCAGCGCTTCTTTCAATGGCATGGACTCTCCTTGACGACCAACGGTTACAATCTCTTCTGCATCCCACTTCATTTCTTCAAGTATGGCTGCAACTAATTCTGGATCATTGGTAGGCGCAATTCCAAGGGTATCGCCAGGAATGTATGAAAATCCTGATCCTTCTAATGATAATTCAATATGTCTGGTTTCTTTATTTGAACCTTCTCCATTTAAGTTTATGTTCTTAAGAACCTTTGCAGGAAATGGATTTGTTCTTGAATATGTTGCAGGAACAGGCTTTTTCGGATTTTTTTCATCATCTATAGTTCGTTGCATTTTTAAAAAACCTCCAACAATGATATATATATTAAGAATAACACATGTACAAGTTATCTAGCGTGTATTTTAGCACACTATTGGCATTTATTTATATTTAAAAATTACATCGCACGACTTTTTTCATTACCCAATATATGTTACAACAAAAAAAGAACGAAATCCATTTGTAGGGCCACAGGAACCATCCCTCTGGTTCCATACAGTACCTGCTTTTTTCCTTAACTACCTTAATCAGGATGATAGGGTAGTTTTTTAATATCTAAATCTAATTCTCTAAATATGGTAAAATAGGAAAAAACTAATAGTTATGGAGCTGATGGAATGACTGAAGCCATTGTGGAGATTGATAATTTACAAAAAAGGTATGGCAGCAAGTCTGTTCTTCAAGGGGTTTCCTTTACAGTAAATAAGGGCGAAATCATCGGATATATCGGACCAAACGGGGCTGGAAAAAGCACGACAGTAAAAATCATATTAGGAATTGAAGAAGACTTTCAGGGTGAAGTAAAGATTTTCGGCCAAAGTATTTTAGACGGCAATATGGAATACAAACAGAAGATTGGGTATGTGCCAGAAATTGCCGATGTCTATGACAGTCTAACCGGGCAAGAGTACCTCACTTTTATTGGTGAATTATATGGTCTTGACTATGATCTAGCTGACTATAAAGCCAAAAACCTAATGGAGTTGTTTGGAATTGGGGAGGTATATCATTCGAGAATCGCTTCCTATTCAAAAGGAATGCGACAAAAGCTCCTGATTATTTCAAGCTTATTACATAATCCCGAACTCCTCTTTTTTGATGAACCGATAAACGGACTTGATGCAAACAGTGTCATGGTTTTTAAAGAAATTATGGCGCAGCTGGCACAGCAGGGAAAAACCATTTTTTATTCTTCACATATCATGGATGTCGTTGAAAAAATAAGCAGTCGGATCATTCTTCTCCATGACGGAAAAATTGCGGCTGACGGAACATTTGAGGAATTAAAGGTGCAAAATAAGGAAGGTTCTTTAGAAGGGATTTTCAACCAATTGACGGGATTCAACGAGCATACTGAACTTGCTTCACGTTTTGTATCCATTGTTGGTGAGGTGTGATATGCAGGACTTTCCTTCTTTAAAGCTACTGGATCGTTTTGAAAAAGCCTTCACCCGTTTTGGTATTGATTACCGAGTGATGCGGAAAATTCTGCAGGCGAAACTCGTGATGGACCGACGTCGTGTGCCAACCATTTTCTCACAAAATAATAAAAAGGATAAAAAAGATAAAAATCATTATATGTTATCCTTATGGATCTATGTTTTGTTCGGGCTCTTTTTAATTCCTTTTACCATTATGGGAGACAATTATCTTTTTCAAATGAGCCTTGTTTTTGGAATGATTATCTTTTTCTTAATGACCTCCATGATTTCTGATTTTTCGTCAGTGCTCCTTGATATTCGTGACAGAAATATTCTTTACCCTAAGCCAATTGATCGAAAGACTATCAGTGCTGCAAAACTCACTCATATCGTGATTTATCTATCTTTGATGACGATTGCCTTGGCGGGTCCTTCGATTATTGCAGGACTTTTTAGACATGGTATTGTGTTTTTTCTTATTGCGCTTTTAAATGTCATTTTAATAGATTTATTGATTATTGCATTGACGGCGTTGATTTATTTAATTATCCTTCATTTTTTTGATGGAGAAAAACTAAAGGATCTTATCAATTATGTCCAAATTGGCTTGTCCTTTTCGATAATGATTGGCTACCAGCTTCTCATCAGGTCCTTTGAAATTGTCGACCTATCGATTAGCCTTGAACCAGCATGGTGGCATATCCTTGTTTTCCCTATTTGGTACGGTGTTATTATGGAGCTTGCCTTGAACGGAGGCTCTCAACCTTTTTATTTTTTACTAGCAGGGTTAGGTATCGTAGTTCCATTTGTTTCGATTTGGATTTATGCAAAGTTTACTCCTACATTTGAGAGAAATCTTCAAAAGCTTTCTCAACATAATAAAGGGAGAATAAAAAAACGTCTTAAGTTGGGAGAATCTTTTAGAAAATTTATTTGTCCAACAAAAGAGGAAAGGGTTTTCTATCAGTTTTCTAGTCTCATGCTTAAAAATGAAAGAGAGTTTAAATTAAGGGTCTATCCTTCTTTAGGATTTTCTATCGTAATCCCTTTTATTTTTTTATTCACATTTATGGATGATTTCAGTTGGCAGTCTTTTAACCTGATCAGAGAAGGCAAATCTTATTTGAATATCTATTTTAGCTTGTTGATGATGCCAACCGTCATCATCACGCTTAAGTACTCAGGAACTCATAAAGGAGCTTGGGTTTATAAGCTCACACCTTTAAAAAACCTAAAACCTATTTTTAGTGGAACGATGAAGGCTTTTATTGTAAATCTATATGTGCCTATTTATTTCATACTCTGTATTGTGTTTATTCCTATTTACGGAGTAAGGATTATTCCTGACCTGATACTTGTCTTTGTTAGTGCGATGATCTATGCAGTGATTTGCTTTGCCATTTTGGAAAAATCCCTTCCTTTTTCCAGGTCGTTTGAAACCTATAGTTCAGGAAATGGAGCCATTATCTTTATGCTAATGCTAGTAGCTGGTCTCTTTGCTGGACTGCATATAATTAGCAAGCTTTTTCCATATGGACTCTATATTTATTTCGCCCTAGCCGTGCTGACTTTGTTTTTATTATGGAGAAAAGTTTTCAACGTTTCGTGGGAAAAGGTAGAGTAAAGGTCTAAAGCGACTTTTATGTGATAAAAAGAATACGATAAAGCAGAGGCAATGTTCCTCTGCTTTACTATTTATTACATCATTTTTAAAACCAAAGAGCGAACTACTCAGAATAGTTATATCGCTTTTTAAAATATCCCATTTCCTTCACTTTTTATAGCCCTATTTGTTCAACTGCATATGTCGAATCCTCTTTGCTGTGCCCTTCATACATTAATTGGTCAATTAAACCTTGCCTAGACATTGGCATTGTGTCATTGTAATTTTTGGCATGTCTCACCGCTTGTTCTCTCCAATCTACTTCAATATGATCAACTGCAAAAGTGGCATCCTCTGTGGAATATCCTTCATATTCTAATTGTTCAATAAGACCAGTCTTTGAGAATGGCATTGTTGAAATATAGTTTTCAGCATGGCGAATAGCATTTTGTTGTGAAACCGTTAATTGAGGTTCTTCTTTCACTTCTTCTTTAGGTTGTTCCGGTTCTTCTTTTACTGGTTCTTCTTTCTTTTCAACTTCAGGTACTACTTCCTCTTCCGTTGGTTCTTCTTGCTCAACTTCGTCTTTTTCTTCTGTTATTGGGGATTCTGCTTGATCAGTTTCAGATGGCTCACCACTAAATGATAGGGCTGCGATTAACAATACAAAAAATACACCTGTTATAATAAAGTTCCTCTTAGTTTTCTTAGACTTCCTAATCGCTCCAACAATACCTAAGATAAGAAATACAATCATTCCTACAAAACTGATTAAGCCGATAAACATAGCCAAAACAATCATCTCCATTTGTATAGTTTATTTAAAAAGTGGAACACTTATGGATTCCTGTAACTAATTACAGTGGGTATCCCTCCTGCATTAGAATGTTCCTTTTTAATTTGAAATACTCACTTTTCACAATCAGGAGAACTCAATACCATTATTATTTGGAACTTTTTCGTAATTAACCACTCCAATAAATGAATTGTTTCCAAACAAAAAACGCTTAGAAAAAATCTAAACGTTTGTTTGCTAATTACTAAGGTATTTCATCCACTAAAGGATGGTAAAAATATGTACTTTGATTTGTTATTTTCCATTAACCAAACCCGTTACTTTTCAATATGAGGGGATGATTATTGGATAGATTTTCTCTTGTTCAGGTATAGTAGAATGAATAGAATGCCAAAAGCGGCTACAATTAAAAATAAGGGAAAGTATAGCTTATCATTATGTTTGACATTTGTTATTTCAAATGTCTTTGAAGGGGTTTCTTTAAGAAATTCTTCGAAAAAAGCATTTCTTTCATCATCCCGCTCCTCAACCTTCCCGTCCAACACTTGAATCATGCCATTCGGTCCACCTACTGGAAGAAGTAATTTACCATTCTCACTTTCTTCTAAAAATAAAAGAAACATGCCACCCCTATCTTGGAATTCCTCTGCCCAACCTACATCATAAGGATCAATACCTACCGTTAACGGGCTCGTAACATCCCCTTTATACAAACTGCCAACCTTGAATACTCTCCCTCGAAAAACGGACTCACCGCGTTTCGGCTTACTGGAAAAGTCATATTGCCCCATCACAATAACTTCTGCACGATCGAGTACCTCTTGTAGCTCTAATTCCGCCCAACTTGTGGCCGAAACGCTAGTTACTACTAAAAATAAAAATGAACAGGTTAACAAAACGCCGCGAGCTAAATTACGCATGAAGCACCCCTTTTTCTTTTTTAGACGTGTTTTCATCATAAGAAGTTTCATTCATAACGGAACCACAAGAACCGTCCCTTTGGTCACTTTGTGAAAATGTTCACAAAGATTTAATACTCTTTTTATTTTTTTCGTAAAATGAATGTTACACTGAAATTGTATTGAGAATCTACTATTCTATCTTGAAAGGTTGAGGATCATGAAAGCACTTAGATGGTACAAGGCAAAAGATTTACGTTTAGAAGACATCGAAGAACCGATTGTAAAACAAGGTGAGGTAAAACTCAAAGTAGAGTGGTGTGGAATCTGTGGAAGTGATTTACACGAATATACAGTAGGACCTATCTTTATTCCAGCTGAAACTCCGCATCCGCTAACCAGTGATAAAGCGCCAATTGTAATGGGACACGAGTTCTCAGGTCAAGTTGTTGAAATTGGTGAAGGTGTTACAAGGGTACAGGTTGGTGACCGTGTTGCAGTTGAGCCAATCTATTCTTGCGGTGAATGTGAGGCTTGTAAACAAGGGAAATATAACCTTTGCGATAAAATGGGATTCTATGGCCTTTCTGGGGGCGGTGGAGGATTTTCTGAATTTGCTTCTGTTCCTGAACATATGTTACATAAGCTTCCTGAAACAGTATCCTATGAACAAGGAGCACTTGTTGAACCAGCTGCTGTTGCACTTCATGCGGTGAAACAAAGCAAGCTTCAAGTAGGTGATAAAGCTGCCGTATTCGGAACAGGTCCAATCGGTTTATTAGTAATCGAGGCTCTCAAGGCTGCTGGGGCAACCGAAATCTACGCGGTAGAGCTTTCTGAGCAACGAAGACAAAAGGCAGAAGAACTAGGGGCAATTGGAATTAATCCTAATAACGGTGATGTGGTAGAGCAAATTCAACAGCTTTCAAACGGTGGAGTTGACGTTGCTTATGAAGTTACCGGGGTACCGGCTGTCTTGGTACAAGCTATAAACTCAACAAAATACAATGGTGAGACCATGATTGTCAGCATTTTTGAAACAGAGGCCACTATCCACCCACAAAATATCGTAATGAAAGAACGTACAATAACAGGTATTATCGGATATCGAGATGTATTCCCTGCCGTTATTAGTTTAATGGCTAAAGGATATTTTCCAGCAGAAAAACTGGTAACAAAACGCATTACACTTGATGACGTCGTTACTCAAGGATTCGAAGGTCTTCTTAAAGAAAGAAATCACATTAAAATCCTAGTAAAAGCTGAATAACGTTATGAATGGGCCAATAGATCATGAACCACTGACTATTGGCTCATTCTTTTAGTCCTTATGAAGAATAAAACTTGTTACGTTTACATCCCTCTTTTTAATAGGGTATGATAGGCTTAGGAATTATGATACGATGTTGTCATTCAATAGTACTAGCGGCACCAGTTAACTGCCCGTGTACAACGCATTTGGAAAGGGATTTTTAATATGGGAGAGCAATTTTATTATTTATTGGAGCATTATGGGTATTTTGGCTTAATTATTGTGTTGGCGGCAGGGATCATTGGATTGCCACTCCCTGATGAAATTCTACTTACATATGTGGGATACACTGTTTATCAAGGTAAAATGTCATATTCCCTCTCTTTAGTAAGCGCTTCGATTGGATCAATTATTGGTATCACTATCAGCTATTTTTTAGGAATCAAGTTAGGCATTCCGTTTCTGCGGAAATTTGGGCCTAAACTTCATCTAACCGAAAAAAGAATTCAAACAACGAGCATGCTTTTTAATAAATTCGGACCGTATTTATTATTTATCGGTTATTTTATACCTGGTGTTCGTCATATAACAGCTTACCTTGCAGGATTAAATTATTTAAACTTTAAAAGGTTTGCCATATTCGCCTACTCCGGGGCTATCTTTTGGGGCTTTACATTTATTACATTAGGACATGAGTTAGGTAAGAATTGGATGAAGGTTGAAATGATGATGAATCACTACATCATTTACGTAATCGGGTTTGCACTCATTATTGTTCTTGGTGTTGTCTTTTTAAACCGAAGGAAATTGGTAAGATAAAAAGGGACAGATTCCTTGGTCAAAGGGACCACAGGAACCGTCCCTGTGGTCCCTAATTTTCATCCAAAAAGTCTTGGACAATCTCATTAAATTTTTCTTCATGCTCCCAAAACATCATATGGCCTCCCAGTACTTTTACTTGAGATTCAGGCGTTAGTTGGTTTGTGTACTTTTCTGCAATATCCGCCCAGTGCTCAGCGACAATCGTTAAAGTAGGGACAGCTTTACTAGCCTTTTTTGCTTCCTCTCGATAATCAGAAAACATACCTGATGCAAATAAATTACCCGCGATGTAGTATGGCGTTTTCAATGATTGCTCTACTAGCCAGGTTAACTCTTCTTTCTCAAGTTCTCTTTGCACCATAACTTGAGTGATATAGCTTGTTATGAACTCACGATGCCCCGCTGAATTACGTAAATAAGGATTGTAAATGGCTGCAATATCATCTAGCTTTCCTTCCACCCAATCATCATTGACAGATAAGGATTTAGGCGGCATATCTACAAATACTAAAGATTTAATATGATCAAAGCCATTTTTCTTTACATACTCCCAAACCGTAAAACAACCAAACGACCAGCCCACAAGTGTTGCAGTTTTCACATTTAATGCTTGGAGAACCGCAGTTAAATCAGCTCCGTGTGTGACATAATCATTTCCATGAAGAGAGATAGTCGATCTTCCGTGACTTCTTGGATCAATCACAATTACTCGGTTCGTTTTTGAAAAATATTCAATTTGCTTTGAAAAAACCTCCGTTGTGAATGTGAAGCCAGGGATGAAAACAAGGGGTTCTCCTTCCCCTACATCTTGAACGAATAGTTCGACCCCTGAATCGACTTCAATATATATCCCATCAATAAAACCCATCAATATCCCCCCCTATATTAAACTGTTAAACACTATATTCACCAATTTATTTATTAATTCCTCATAAAAGAGACATTTAGAAAAGCCTTCGGTGATGGTGAAGGCTTTTCTAGTTTGTATTACTTTACTGCTAAGGCTGTAGTTTTTGAGTATTGTTTTCCAGGATGATGCGGTGGCAACTGGCTTCCTTTACCAAATAGGCTATCCCTTAAGGTGTCACCTTCATATTCTTTTCGCACCAGACCCCTTTCTTGTAATACTGGCACAACGAATTCTATGAAATCTTTAAATGTACCAGGAGTAATCGCGTACGCAATGTTAAATCCATCTACTCCAGTATCTTTTACCCAACTTTCCAAATCATCTGCAACCTGTTCTGGACTTCCAACCGTGACCGGACCTAATCCACCAATTCCCGTGTATTTTTTTATTTCATCGATCGTCCAATTTTTACCCGAATCAATTCTAGTAAAGTTTTCAACTGTCGATTGAATCGCATCATTTTTGACAAACTTAAGATTTTCATGGGGACCATACTCTGAAAAATCAATTCCAGTCCATCCCCCAAGTAGTGCGAGTGCCCCTTCATAGCTCACATGTTTTTGATATTCATTGAACTTATTATGTGCTTCCTCTTCAGTTCGACCCACGATCGGAGTAATACAAGTAAGAATTTTTATTTCCTCTGGTGTCCTACCTGCCTTTATTGCCTCTTCACGGAGTTTTTTTACAGAATGCCTAGCAGCGTTTTTAGTCGGTGCCCCAATAAAGATAAGCTCAGCATTTTGACCAGCAAAAGCGCGGCCTTTTGTGGAAGTTCCTGCCTGATAGAGTACCGGCGTTCTTTGTGGAGAAGGCTCACATAGGTGTGCTCCTGGGACTTTAAAATATTTGCCTTCATGGTTGATATCATGGACCTTACTTGGGTCTGCAAAAATTTGATTCTGTTTGTCTACTAAAACTGCATTATCCTCCCAGCTACCTTCCCATAACTTATAGCAAACTTGTAAATATTCTTCAGCAATATCGTACCGCTCATCATGTTTAATTTGGTCTTCCAATCCCATATTCACAGCGGCGCTTTTTAAGTAAGAAGTGACAATATTCCAGCCGACACGCCCCTTTGTAATATGATCCAGCGTCGACATCCTGCGAGCAAATGTATAAGGATGCTCATGCGTGACAGATGCCGTAACTCCGAATCCTAAATGCTTTGTCACCGCTGACATTAATGGCACAACAAGGGATGGGTCATTTACAGGTGTTTGGGTACCCTGACGGATAGCGGCATCTCTAGAGCCTTGATACACATCATAAGGCCCCAGTACATCTGCTAGAAATATTGCATCGAATCGACCCTTCTCTAAAAGCTTTGCTAGTTCAATCCAATATTCACTATCTTTATAGCGGTGTGATTGATCCTCTGGATGTGTCCACAGACCTGGAGATTGATGCCCCACACAGTTCATATCAAATGCATTTAAATAAATTCTTTTCTTTGTCATTGTTATTAGCTCCTTTTTTATTAATGTTTTAAAGCAAAAGCTTTATTCTGTTTGACTGCTTCAACAAAGTAATAAAGCTCTTTTTTCAGTCTTTCTAACACATTTACATCGGTAATAGGGGTAATCACTTGTGTTTTATCGATTTGGCAATCTTGGAAGTAAACTCCTTGCATGCTTTGCCCCTTTAATGCGGCCAATAATGGTTTGAGGCTGAAGTCAATTGCTAGTAAATGTGCTGGGCTTCCGCCTGTCATAATTGGCAAAACGGTTTTTCTTGCTAACACATCTTGTGGCAGCAAATCTAGTACAGCTTTCAGCACTCCTGTGTACGCTGCCTTGTAAACGGGCGATCCTACAATCACACCTTCTGCCCCTTGGATTAATGAAGTTAGATCCTTAATGGCTGGACTATCAAACTTCAGATTAAATATGTCATCAGAAGGAATATCTCTCACGGATACATGTGTGATTGTAAAACCTTCCTGTTTAAGCTTTTTCCCTACAAACTGTAGAACCAAATCCGTTCTAGAACTTTCTGAAGGACTTCCCGATAAAATAACGATTTCGCTCATTTTGATCATCCTTTCTCCTTTTTATTGAAATCTTTTCTTATGAGTTATTGAACCATCAACCTCCCCCTTCCAAAGAAAAAAGGAAATAAAAAAGACATCTTTATTCAAAACGTCAATCGTGGACGCTTTGAAAATAAAGATGCCTTTAGTGGTCTAATCGGCAAATTATTTTTTCGTGGTTTGTTTTTGGGATGATGTGGATTTTTGTAATGAAAAACGCTTCTTTTCCGTCGCATCAATTTGGGTGATTTCCCCATTATGGACAGTAATTACAATTGATCCAAATTCTAGATTCTCCAAGGTTGATAAAATATGTTTCACCTTTTGTTCCTCAAGTTTTGCCATGTCACTCCTCCTTGTACAAGATGTATATCATTTCATTGCCCTGGTTGACCAGTATGGCAGATGTTCATTTTGGCCAAAATAAAAACCCTCTTCTAACAAGAAGAGGGCATACATGCATAGTTCGAATACGCTCTTCTTATCTTTCAAGCAAAATGCTTGCTGGAATTGGCACAGTACATAATGTCTGTTGCCGAGGCTTCGTCGGGCCAGTCCCTCCGCCTCTCTGGATAAGAATCAATAGGTAATTAAGTTGTTGTTTGTTGATATAAAATTACATGGAATTTTACATTCTGTCAATCACTTTATCCAAAAATTTTTAAAAGAGGGAACTTTTAGTTATTTAGTCATAGTTGCGTTCATGAGTTTGGGTATGATGATAGAACTCTTGGGACATAAACACTTTTTTGGGTTTGGAGATTATTGATAAAACTAACAGCTTATACACTATTTATATGCGGACTATTGGAGATTACTGGTAATATCCATAACTTAAACACTTTTTATGCTAAGACTTCTGGAGATTACTGGCGATACTTATAACTTAAATACTCTTTATGCTTAGGCTTCTGGAAATAACCGGTAATACTTATAGCTTAAATACACTTTATGCCAAGACTTCTGGATATTACTGGTAATACTTATCTTTAGAAGTTTAGTATTTGTTCAGCTCTTGTACAGGCGTCTGAAGAATAACAGGATTTTTTGCGGGATCTAACCACTTCAAAAGTTTAATTACATTTGCTTCCGATGTTGCAGTACACCCCAATGTATAACCACTGCCAACATGGAAGAATATCGCACTTCCTTTATAGGGAGTTCGCTCTGTATTGTAGTTGATCACAAATCCATAGGTATATAGACGATGCATCATATTCTCTGCGCTTTTCCACTGACCTTGGGTTTCATTTCTTGACTGCCATGAGTTGTAAAGTGGGGACTCTGGATCATCTACCCATACATCATCATTTGTAATGTTTCGGAAAGGTAATTTTGTACCCGGATTTCCTTTTTGTCCAAAAGCTGTTCCGATTGTATATTTTCCTACAGGTGATTTACCATCTCCTTCTTTTTTGTTGGATGCAAAGCCATTTTTTCCGATATAGCCAGTAGTGTTCAAAATCGGATTCCATTTTCCATTTGCATCCTTCTCAAACGCTTGAATCGTTGCGTGATTGGTGTTGTATCCATCTGTAGTTACAAGAATAAGCTGGTGGTTTCCATTAACCGTTTTTAATGTATCAGCGATATTCCCACTTTTTTCAGGTTTCGTTCCAGTAGTTGTAGATGGGGCCGGTGTAGCACCCACAACGCTTTTTTCAACAATAGGTTTTGTATCGGATAAGTATTCACTATACACCCAGCCTGTTTTATCATTCATTTTTACTTTGCTCCAAGAATCGGTAACCTCACTAACAATAAGGGCTTGTCCTTGCGTAACAGCTATAACAACTGGATAATTCGTACCTGCCCCGCTACGCATGTTTAAAGAACCAACATTAACATATTGGGTGACAGGCTTTTCTAAAATAGAAGAAGTGACAATAGTCTCATCCTCTGTATTTTGAGTATCAACTTTTACCTCATTTTCTTTTTGAATTTCCTCGTTTACCGATTCCTCACTTTTTTTGGTAACCGTTTTGTCGTCTTTCAAATCCATATCTGCATCGATTGTCATTGTAGCAGTTGTTGCTGTTTCTTCTTTTACCTTCTTAGTGGTTGCAACTGTATCGTTGCTCCCTATCTCAAATGTAATTGCAATTATTATTCCAGCAATTATCAATGCTGTTATAATTCCGATTAGCTGTTTTTTCTTTATCATGCTGTTTCTATCCCCCTATTGAAAAACCACACAAATAATTATATTACGATAATAGCACCTAGAGGAATTGTCAATATTTTTCCAACTAAACATAATAAACCCCACAAAAAAAGAGACCCGAATAAACTGCAATTCAAGGTCTCAAATTCATGTTTTTAGATGTTTATTGATTTGCTTTTTTTACCCATTCCGCTACAGTAACAGTACGTTTTGCTTGATGTTTCACTGCCGCTTGTACGTCATCAATCATTTTTCCATCTTCACCGACAGTAACACTTGTTCCGTACGGATTTCCACCCGCTCCAAATAATACTGGATCAGTATAACCAGGAGCAGCAATAATCGCTCCCCAGTGCATCATACTTGTGTATAACGAAAGGATTGTCGCTTCTTGTCCACCATGCGGGTTTTGAGCAGACGTCATCGCACTTACAACTTTATTAACCGTTTTTCCAGTAGCCCAAAGTCCACCTTGAGTATCAAGAAATTGTTTCATTTGTGAAGGCATATTTCCAAAGCGCGTTGGAACACTGAAGATAATTGCGTCTGCCCATTCAATATCATCCGATGTGACCACTGGAACGTCCTTTGTTGCTTCAACGGTTGCTTTCCATACTTCATTTCCCTGGATGACAGACTCAGGAGCTAATTCCTGAACCTTTAATACTTTAACTTCAGCCCCAGCTTCTTTAGCTCCTTCTTCAGCCCATTTAGATAACTGATAATTTGTTCCACCCATACTATAAAAAATGACTGCTAATTTTACATTTGACAATTTTACATTCTCCTTTTTCGATGATTTTTAGTGGTAAAGGAACATCGCATAACTTACCCATCCTATTATTTCTTATAATTCGCTTTAATATGCGGGATAGTGGGACAGGTTCGTTGTCCCAAAAGGCATAAAACGGGACGCAGTACCTGTCCCTGCGCCCCCTCTATCTTCTTTATACATACTTCATTTGTTGATTTCTTATCCGAATTGCCCTTTCAGGATAATCGGTAATGATTGCTTCGACTTGCAATCTTAGTAATTTTTCTATTTCATTTGGATCATTGACAGTCCAAACTCTTACTTTATCGTAAAGCCCTTGCAAGCATGATCCGTAGTCCTCATTTGCCCGATTGTTAAGATAATGAATGACTTCAATTGGTAGATGTACTGGAAATTGTTTGCTTAATTGTAGTAGCTGTTGGAAAATTTCAGTCTTAGGTAAAAGAATGGACTTGTTTAAATGCAGTGCTTCCAGTTCTAACGTATTGATATAATCGTACGGAAGGGAAATACTATTATTGAGTAACCATGCTATTTTGGAACTTGGATTAAGCTGCTTCATTCTTAAAATGGTCGGCAAATGGAACGAAGAATAAATCACCTTCCGATTTTTTGCATATTGTTCAACGACATTTTGAACTTTTTCTTCAATTCCTTCATAAGACACTGAACTTGTTTTTAATTCGATATTAAGCTCAGTATCATAAGGTACCAATAGTTCTAGAACCTCTTTTAATGTCGGAACCCGCTCTTTGTCCCAAGCTTCTTCATATTCACCAAAGTGAGTAAACGGTCTACCAGCACTATATTTTTTGATTTCAGCTAAGGTTAAATCTTTAATCCAACCTACTCCACTTGTTGTCCGGTCCAGTGTTTCATCATGGATCACTACAACTTCCCCGTCTTGTGTCAAATGGACATCTAATTCCAACCCATCAACACCTTGCTCAATCGCTTTTTTAAAACTTAGTAACGTATTTTCTGGATAAATCCCCTTTGCTCCACGGTGGCCATAAATTTTCGTCATGATAAACCTCCTCTTTCATAAAAATAGTGGGACACGGTACCTGTCACCGTGTCCCATTTAATTACTTTGCTCTTGCTTTATTTGCTTGTTCGATTGCTTTATTAAATTGGTCTACCGCTGTTTTATAGGCTTCATCGACAGATCCGCCATTATATACGGATTCAAGTGCAGTTTCCATTACTTTTCTGCCTTGTGGAAGCATATCCATTAATGCACCTTGCGTCGCAAATGATGATTTCGTTGCTTGTAATTGTTCGACTGTTACACGTAATTGTGGCTTTTCCTCATGTGCATCCTTTACGAGTTGTTCCTCGTATGCATCTGGATTGATGGCAAAATAGCCTGTACCAACATGCCATTTAGCCTGAACTTCAGGAGTTTGTAAATATTTCATAAATTCCCATGCTGCGTTTGTTTCTGCTTCTGGTTTTCCATCGATCATCCAAAGACTAGCTCCACCAATAACGACCCCTTCACGGTCCTTATTTTCAGGGTGTGGAAGGAAGGCAATCCCTACTTCAAAAGGAGCATTATCGATAACATCTCTTGCACTTGCTGAAGATTGTAAGAACATAGCAACATCTCCGGCTAAAAATCCAGCAACCATGTTATCTCCATTTGTTCCATAATTCGCAAATGTACCGTCATCTACCATTCGTTTAACCCATTCAAAAATGGACTTTCCTTCTTCTTCTGTCCATCCAATTTCAGTCGGTGTGTCAGAACGGCCATTGTCATTGTTCAGTAGTAATGCACCTTGGTTTGCTAATAATTGCTCCCATAACCACCCATAAGCTTGTAAAGCGAAACCTTTCATTTCAGGATTCGATTTAACAATTGCTTTACCTGCTGCTTCTACTTCTTCATAAGTTGCTGGAGGTGTTTCAGGGTCTAAACCAGCCGCAGTAAATGCATCCTTGTTGTAATACATAACGGGTGTAGACGAGTTAAACGGCATTGAATAAAACTTTCCATCTAATGAATAGTAATTAATAATGTTTTCTTCTAAACCGCTCATATCGTACCCATCAGCATCTACCAATTCCTGAATCGGTTTGATATTTCCACTATTAATCATAGACATTGTTCCAATTTCGAACGTTTGAATCATAGTCGGTGCACTATCAGTACCCGCAACAGCATTGAACTTTGTTAATGATTCATCGTAGGTACCTTGGTATTCCGCATTTACTTGAATCTCGTCCTGTGAGCTATTGAAGTCCTCTACAATACTATTTAATGCTTCTTGACCTGCTCCACCCATGGAATGCCAGAATGTAACGGTCTGTTTTCCACCTTTTTCTTCAGATTTCGAGCCATTACCTGAGCCAGTGTTTGAGTCACCCTCTCCTGCTGTGGATTCACCGCCTGCACAAGCTGCTAATAGTAAAACGAAACCTAATGCAAGGATCATCATGAATTTTTTCATTTTTCTTCATCTCCTTAATTATATGTTCGAGGAATCTGCTATTTTACAGCGCCCTCTGTTAAACCTGTTTGAAGCTTTTTTTGTCCTAGGAAAAGCAAAATTAATGTCGGGATGATCACGATAACGGCACCTGCCATGATGACGCCCCAATCATTTAATTGTTCCTGCGTCTGCAATTGCTTCAAGCCAATTTGTACCGTACGAACCGTATCATTGGTGGTCGCCAATAGTGGCCATAGATACATATTCCATGAAGTTAAAAATCCATAAATCCCTAATGTAACTAAGCTTGTCTTTGTTACAGGCAATACAACTGTTAAGTAAAATTTGAAATCACCAATTCCAGCAATTTGACTTGCTTCCCTTAATTCTTTAGGAATTTGTTTAAAGTTCTGCCTAAGCAAAAAAGTTCCAAAGGTTGTTGCAAAAAATGGCACAGTTAGTCCTGCATAATGATCAAGCCAACCTAAATCACGGATGATATGAAAGTTTGGGATAATCGATGCCTCAAAAGGAACCATCATCGTCGCAATAAAAAGATAAAATAAAACATCTCTTCCCTTAAACTCTAAAAATACAAAGGCATAGGCAGCTAGACTGGATAATGCCAATTGTCCTAGCATAATCACAATCGACACTACAAAACTATTAATCAAGTATTGAACTAAAGGAAATCGTTCAAAAGCTGCAACATAATTATCAACTGTTAGTGTGGTCGGCAAACTTGCCGTTAAGATATCTTGGTTCGTCATAAAACTCATAATAATCGCCATTACAGCTGGACCAGCAATTAGAATCGCTGAAACAATCAATAATAGATAGAAGATTACTTTTCTTCCGATTGGCATCATCATTGATAGTGAACCCTCCTCTCCCCCAGCTTAAATTGCAGTGCCGTCATCAATAAAATAAGAATGAATAACACGATTGCCTGCGCACTAGCTGAGCCGAACTGATAATTCACAAATGCCTCACGGTAAATGGAATACACAATCAAATTCGTTTCATTTGCTGGTCCACCTTGGGTTAAAATATCAATTTGCCCAAATGTTTGGAACGAATTAATAATCGATACGGTAATCACAAAAAATAAGGTCGGTGAAAGCATTGGAACTGTTATTCTTCTAAACTTATAAAAATAACCAGACCCTTCAATATCAGCACTTTCATATAAAGAGGTGTCGATGGATTGTAATCCACCTAACAAAATTAAAAATGTAAACCCAATATTCATCCAAATCGTAGTAATCGCAATTGCAATCATTGCCCATTTCGGGTCCGTCAGCCAGCCAATTGATTCGGCTCCAAAAACGGTAAGGATTTGATTTAATAACCCCATTGTCGGGTTGAATAAGTACAGCCAGAATACAGATGCTGCCGCAACCGATACACCCATTGTTGAGGTAAAAATGGTTCTAAAAAAGCCAATCCCTTTTAATTTCTCATTGGAAATGACGGCTAAAAACAAACTAATCACAACCGTTACAGGTACCGTATAGAGCACAAACAAAAACGTATTTTTAAAGCTTTTTAGAAAAATTGGATCTGAAAACATATACAAATAGTTTTCCAAACCAACAAATACCGTTGTCGCACCCTTCGCATCTGTCAAAAAGAAACTTAAATACATGGTCTTAAACAAGGGGTAAAACACAAAAACACTAAATAAAACAATCGATGGTAATAAGAATAAAATTCCTTTAAGCAAACTAGAAATCCGTTTTTGCTTTTTTGCTTTCTCAATTTGAACAGTAAAGGATTCTTTATTTTCAATGATTGGACTGATCATACTCATATCGCTACAACCTCTTGTTTCTTCCCAAGTTCAGCAGATTTAAGTAACGTGCCTGAATCTCCATCAAAGAATAGTAGGTATTGGGGCATAATTTGCACAGGAACCATTTGTCCAAAATGGATGTTCCACTGTCCTGGCCATTTTGCCGTCCATAATTCCGAACCAACATCAAAAGAAACCGATGTTTCATTCCCTAATTGTTCAACATTTACTGCTTCCAAGTATGTAAGACAATCTTCTTTTTCAAGACCTGAAAATAAATGCTCTGCTCGGATTCCGACCACTAGATCTTGATTTTTCGGTATATCCTTTACCATCATTGGATCTATAGGTATATGTAATTGATTTTCAATGATGAGTTTTGTACGGTCCTCTGAAAGAACAGCTTTTCCTAGATTCATTTTTGGGGAGCCGATAAAAGATGCAACAAATAAATTTTCTGGTTCATTATATAAGGTAATTGGTTTGCCCAATTGTTGAATCTTCCCCTCATTTAAGACCATAATTCTGTCACCCATCGTCATTGCTTCGACTTGGTCATGAGTAACATAAATCATCGTTAGCCCCAAACGTTTTTGCAACCTTCGAATTTGAACCCGCATATTCGCACGAAGCTTTGCATCCAAATTAGATAGTGGCTCGTCCATTAAACATAAAGGAGCATGGCTTACAACTGAACGTCCAAGTGCGACCCGTTGTCTTTGGCCTCCGGAAAGCTCCCTTGGTTTCCGCTTTAATAATTCGCTTAAGCCTAACATTTCCGCTGCTTCGGTAAGCCTTCTTTGCTGCTCGTGTTTATCCACTTTTCTTGCTTTTAAACCGAACAAAATATTTTGCTCAACTGTTAAATGTGGATATAAGGCGTAATTTTGAAAAACCATTGATAAATCCCGGTCTTTTGGTGGGAGATGGTTCACGACTTCATTGTTAATCTTTAGGATCCCCCCAGAAATATCTTCAAGTCCTGCTATCATCCGGAGCAATGTACTCTTTCCAGAACCAGAAGGACCAACAAGAACGAAGAATTCACCTTTCTCAATCGAGACATTGATTCCATTCAAGACATCCTTTTGTTTATCGTATGATTTCGAGATGTCATTCAACTCAACCTGACTCATGCCCAGCCTCCTTTCCAATTTACAAGACCATTTAACCACAATTTCTTCTTAAAAAAAGCGCATTTACTGTTTTTTGACAAACCTTAACATTGGATTGAATAATCAAAATCTATCTTCACAAACTAAACAAATTTTTCACAATAAATAAGGACAATGCACTATTTACTTTGGGACAGAGGGACAGGTTCATTGTCCGGAATGTTATTAATAAAAAAAGGCTGGGACGTAGTACCTGTCCCCGCGTTCTCCTACATCTAAGGCTTATAATAGAAAAGACTCCCATTTGGGAGCCTTTTTGCAAATTAAGTATAGTGAAACTTCTATTTTTCCTCTTGGTCCGCAGCATCATTGGCACCCTCGCCAGCCTTGTTGCCCAGTGCACCGCCAGCAATAGCACCCGCAACTGTTCCAAGTGGCCCTAACACTGATCCAACGACAGCACCCGCAGTGGCACCAGCACCAGTTCCTACTGCTTCAGCAGTATTGATATCATCGCGATTTCGTTTGTTATCAGCCAATTATTCCACCTCCTCGTTTAGGAAATGCTTTTGATTATCACACTTCCCTCAAACATAGTTTGCTCAAAGTAGTTACATATTTATCGTGTGTTTATTTCCTCATTTGCCCAATTCATCATTAACGTTTACGTTTACTCTTACTCTATTCCTGTATCAACAAAGTAGGTATAGTTGGTGTGTTTCATTGCCTTTTTATACTTCATTCTATTTCATGAAGTATTTTAGTAACTCATCCACATTTCAAAAATTTAAACTTCGGATAGGTATGTTTGTTGATTAACAAACAAAAATATTATATATTTGTTTTATAATAAACTTTCAATGGATGTGTTTAGACTATGGATATTTCAGATATTTTTTGGAGTGCGACGTTGGAAGAACTTAAACAGGGATATATGGAAGAGTCAGATTCTTTTTATTGTCTTTTGTGTGGTGAGAAAATTGAAAAAGGGATCATTTACCCTCATGAAGGAATTTTTTATGAAGCGGAAAGGTATATGCGTGTTCATATCGAAAATTCTCACCAATCCGTATTTGATTATTTAATTGGGCTTGATAAAAAACTGACAGGGCTAACCGATCATCAAAATCAGTTGATTCGTCTTTTTTATCAGGGCAAAAGTGATAAAGATGTTCAGTCTGAGATGGGGATAGGCAGCACTTCTACTATTAGGCACCATCGGTTTGCATTGAAAGAGAAAGAACGTCAAGCAAAGACCTTTTTAGCCATAATGGAACTTTTAAAAGAGAAAGATCAGCATGCACCTGCATTTGTTCCACCTCATAAAACAGCGACAATGGTTGATGATCGCTATGCCGTTACGGATGAGGAACAAAAAGAAATCACCAAAAAGTTTCTACCTGAAGGGAAAAATGGGCGGTTAAAGAAATTTCCACCAAAAGAGAAACAAAGACTGATTATCCTTCGGGAAATCTCAGGGCGATTTGAAAAAGATATGATCTATACAGAAAAAGAAATCAATCAGATTTTAGAAGACATTTATGATGAATATGTCCTAATTCGAAGATACTTAATTAGTTATGGATTTTTAGAAAGAAAGACGGATGGAAGTCAATACTGGCTGAAAAAATAGTGGAATACAGCAATAGACGCATACTCGTAAAATACCCATTGAAAGGGAGAATTTAAAATGGATCGAAAGAAAGAATTGAAACAACAATACAAAGAAACACCCATTGAGGCCGGTGTTTATCAGATAAAAAACACTCAAACTGGAAAAGTGTTTATCGGTAGCACCAGAAATTTTAAAACGTTAAACGGATTAAAATTCAGTTTAGAGGCAGGCACAGCTTCACCTATGAACAGGGAGCTACAAGAAGACTGGAGGCATTACGGAGCAAGTGCATTCAGTATTGAAATTTTAGAAACACTCAAAAAGAAAGATGACCCATATTTTAATGAAAAAGAAGCCTTATCAGAACTTGAGAATAAATGGCTTGACCAGCTTCAACCATATGAAGAGCGGGGATACAACAAGAAAAAGACCCGTTAATATAGAGGAAAAGGGACAGATCGTGCACCTCCTGTCCCTCTCTGCCTAATAATTTTGTTATCTATTATTTGCACAACTTTTTACATCTTGCTTGATGATCAATTTATTAAACCATGTGTTTTCAAATATTCCTTAGCAACTTCAAAAGGCCTTTTTCCCTCTACATTCACTTGATAATTCATTTCTCTCATTTCATCATCTGTTATCTTCCCTGATAATTTGTTCAAAGCTTTTTTAATTTCAGGATACTCTTGGACTGTTTCTTTACGTAATAATGGCGCCCCTTGGTA
The DNA here is from genome assembly GCF_031324165.1 of Ferdinandcohnia sp. QZ13. Lineage (NCBI taxonomy): Bacteria > Bacillati > Bacillota > Bacilli > Caryophanales > Bacillaceae > Ferdinandcohnia > Ferdinandcohnia sp. QZ13. The sequence goes on from NZ_JAVIVW010000001.1 coordinate 1,926,203, forward strand.
GGGAGGAAATAACTGTTGATCATCCTCCAACACTTTAAGCTGGTATTGTCGAAGCTCACTATCAGTTGAATAGGCATCAACTAAATTAATCTCACTTGATTCGACTGCCACATAGCGTAATTTCGGCTCCATCGTGACAAGATTCGGAAACTGAATACCGTAAAGTGACTGGATGCCTTGATAACCGTCTTCACGGTCGGAAAATTCCAATGTAAAGCCAGCATGTATTTTATCTTCGATACCCTTCAAATTGGAAATCGTTTCTAGCCCATATTGATCTGCAAACTCGTTCGGTACTGCCAATGCATATGTATTGTTATACTGCATTGGTTTCAGCATAACCATCTTATATTGATCTAACAATCCATCTTTTGCTTGTTGATAAACCTTTTCACGATCTGTACTGTTGGCCGTTTCTTTTAAAAACTCTGAAATGGCAGTGCCCGTAAACTCCGGATAAATATCAATGTCCCCCGATTTAAGTGCATTGAAGACAAAAGAGGTTTTTCCCAGACCTGGTTTCAATTCAACTTGCGGTCTGTTTCATCCTCGATTAAGATTTTATACATATTAATTAAAATTTCTGGTTCAGACCCGAGTTTTCCAGCAATCACCACTTTTTGATCTTGATATCCAAAAAAAGGAGCTACGATAATAGCGAAAGCCAATAACCCAATTGTTCCAAGTGTTATCATAACTTTCTTATATGATAGATTCTCAAACTTTTTTAGTAAATAATCAAATAAGATCGCAAGGAGTGCAGCTGGTATTGCTCCAAGCAAAATCAGATTTGTATTATTTCGATCAATACCTAGTAGAATAATATCCCCTAGCCCCCCAGCACCAATTAATGCCGCAAGTGTGGCTGTCCCTACGATTAACACCATTGCGGTCCGGATTCCCGCCATGATAACAGGCATTGCAAGTGGGAATTCCACCCTGATTAATCTTTTTCTTGAGTTCATTCCCATTGCACGTGCTGCTTCGATTAATGATGAATCGACTTCTTTAATTCCTGTATAGGTGTTTCTCAATATAGGTAGTAATGCATAGGCAACTAAAGCGATGACCGCTGGGACTTTTCCAATACCGAATAAAGGAATTAGGATCCCCAACAGAGCTAAAGAAGGAATGGTTTGAATGACGGATGTTATGCCGATTACTCCTTCTGCTACCTTTTTATGCCTTGATACATAAATTCCAAGTGGAATAGCAATGATTACTGCAAAGAAAAGGGTGATAAAAGAAATCTGGACATGTTCTACTAAAGAACTGACTAATTCATCTTTTCTTTCCAGAAATATTTTAGTAAAATCGTTCATTTGTTAGCCCCCTTTCTCTAGTATAGTAGATAGATGTTTCATAACAGTCTTACGATCAATATATCCGATTAGATCCCCATCTTTTTCTATGGCTAGTTGTTCATGTTGGGATAGGTTTTCCATAATCTCCTGCATTGGGGTTGAGACAGATACTTTAGCAGAAGAAGTTTTCTCTACTTCATTTCCTTTTACTGGTTGAAGTAAATCTTCCAATTTAATATCAATGACCGATTTTTCACTATTTCCTCCTACAAATTCTTTTACAAAATCATTGGCAGGACTTGTAATCAGTTGATGCGGTGTTCCGATTTGAACAATTTTCCCATCCTTCATGATGCAGATTCGATCTGCTAATTTTAATGCCTCTTGCATATCATGGGTGACAAAAACAGTCGTCTTTCTGAGACTTTTCTTTAAACTTAATAGTTCATCTTGCAGTTTTTCACGGCTTATTGGATCCAGGGCACTAAATGGCTCATCCATTAGTATAATCCCTGGATCGGCAGCAAGTGCCCGAATAACACCAACTCGTTGTTGTTGTCCCCCAGACAGTTCACTTGGTTTTCTGGTAGCGTATGTTTCATAGTCTAATCCAACCATTTCCATAAGTTCTGAAATACGTTGTTTAATTTTATCTCTTCCCCATTTTTTCAGTTCAGGAACAATCGCAATATTTTCCTCAATTGTCATATGTGGAAAAAGAGCAATTTGTTGAAGTACATATCCGATATTCCACCTTAATTCATGAATGTCATATTCGCTTATTTTTTTCCCATCTAAAAAAATAGTGCCATCTGTTAGAGGAATTAACCGATTAATCATTTTTAAGGTCGTTGTTTTACCACAACCACTTGGACCGATAAGGACTACAAACTCACCTTGTTGAATTTCAAATGTTAATGAATCAACAGCAACTGTTCCATCTGGGTATTTTTTAGATACATTTTCAAATTTAATCATTGAAATAAATCTCCTTGTCATAGGATTACTTTTTAACAACTCTCACCACTAGACTTTGGCAAATGAACATATCACAACTTCTAGTTTAAACGAATACTCCATAACATTAGCATGTATATCACGTTTATCATAAGAACATGCTTCTTTATTTCAATGTAACTTGCACTTGACTTCTTGAATGTACATAAGATATAAAGAAAGAGTAAGTAAAAAAATTCCTTACCTAAAGGAGTATGAGTTTATGTTATCGGTGGTTCTTAACTAATCCATAATTGGATAGCTGGAAGAAGCAATAACGTAGCAAACGCTATGTTTATTTCACTATGGCTTCTTTTAGAAAGTTAAGAACACGCATCATAGCTATGAAAAATAGATCCTGCTATGGCATGTTTGTCATGGTTTTTTTTGTGTCTAAAAACCAGTCAAACATTTCAAGCACAAGGTCTATCTTCTGCCGTCATGAGCGCTTTGTTCATGACGGCTTTTTGTATATGGCCTCGTGAACAAGTCCTCATGAAATTTTTCACACATAAAAAAGGAGGATTTACCATTGAATACTCAAACAATGGAAGCACTAGGTTATTACCAAGTTTTAAATGATATCTCACAATTCGCTAGAACAATCAGAGGAAAAGAAACACTTCTCTCGTTAAGACCAACACAAGACAAAAAGAAAATCGAGAATTCATTACATGAAATTTTAGAAGCGATGAACATCCTAGCAATCAGTGGAAGTATACCTATTCATTCGTTGGATCAAATCGGTCATTTCATCGCACAAGCGAAAAAAGCCATGGCTCTAAAAGTAGACCAATTCACGCAAATTGTCTCATTCTTAGACCACTGTCAAAAGCTAAAACAATTTATGAAAGATAAGGAATATGCTGGTCCGATGGTAAGCATGTACGCTTCATCGATTGGCGATGTATCAGAATTAGAATCGGAAATTAGCCGTTGTTTACGAAATGGCCAAGTAGATGATTATGCATCTAGTGACCTTAACTATTTACGGAGACACCTTGCAACTCTACAGGAAAAACTAAAGGAGAAAGCACAGTCATTAGTGAAAAGCGGAAGAATTTCTCCGTACTTGCAAGAAACAAATGTCTTTGAACGGTCTGGTCGCTATGTACTTGCCGTGAAAAAAGAATATCGGAAGAAAATTCAAGGCTCGGTATTAGATACCTCAGCTTCTGGCTCCACCCTCTTTATCGAGCCTGTTGAATTAAGCTCCCTTCAGGAGGATATCGAACTTATAAAAATTGCGGAAGAAACCGAGGTAGAGCGGATTTTATATGAACTGACTCAGTTGTTTCTTTCATATGAACAAATTATCCAGATTGCTATTGAGACGATGCATCATTATGATGTTCTTTTCGCAAAGGCGAAATACAGTCAAATGATTCACGCAGAAATACCCACAATCAACGAAGAGTTCCGGATTGATTTAGTAGAAGCGCGTCATCCAATGCTTGGAAACAAAGCGATTCCGCTGACGATTCCGATCGGAGAAAAAGAACGAGCTCTCGTGATAACTGGTCCAAACACTGGGGGAAAAACAGTTACAATAAAAACGGTTGGACTCTTAACATTGATGGCGCAATCCGGTCTCCCTATTCCAGCTGAAAAGGGGAGTGAAATTGCCATCTTCCAACATATCTTTGTTGATATTGGAGATGGTCAAAGCATTGAGCAAAACTTAAGCACGTTTAGCTCCCGCATGGTTAATATTATAGACATTTTACAAAATACAAACGATGCCTCACTCGTCTTGATCGATGAACTTGGATCGGGTACTGACCCGAGGGAAGGTATGGCTCTTGCCATTGTTATCTTAGAGCAGCTATATGAAAAAGGCGCTACCTTATTTGCAACTACCCATTATAGTGAAATGAAGAAGTTTGCCGATGAAACGGAAGGTTTTTTAAATGGTTCGATGGAGTTTGATATCGATACATTACAACCAACGTATCGATTATTACTTGGAAAGAGCGGACAAAGTCAAGCGTTCGATATCGCAGCAAAACTTGGGATGCATCCTTCACTGCTCGAACGCGCACATCAAAAAGCATACCAAGAGCAAAAGGATTTTCACCAAAACATGTCACAAGAAACATTACTATCTCCTTCCTATCAAAAGCAGATCATTGTAAATAGATATGCGCGAAGGAATGTAGGAAAGAAGAAACAAGAGCAACCTGTGGCTAAGGTAACTCTCTATGATCAAGGAGATAACGTCCTCCTCCCTGCAACAGGTGAAACAGGCATTGTGTACAAAGGACCAAACGATCATGGGGATTACATTGTCCAAATCAAAGGAGAAAAAAGAACGATTAATTATAAAAGAATGGAGCTGAAAATTGCAGCAAAGGAGCTCTATCCACCTGATTATGACTTTGACATCATCTTCAAAAGCAAAGAATACCGTAAACTAAAAAAAGACATGAACCGGAAATACGTTGAAGGTCAATGGCTGGAGGAGTAAGGCATGGGTGGGACACAGGGACAGGTATCGTGTCCCACCATTTTAAACGAAAAAAAGATGTTCATGAAAGAGATCCTTCTCCTTGAACATCTTTTTTATCATATTCTAAATTCCATCTCTTCATCAGCAATATAAAAGCCTTTTGCCTCAATTTCTTTCCTTAATCTATCTTTTTGCAATACCGGGTTTGAATGGTTAAGATGTGTAAAATAAATCTTTGTTTCCCCTACTAAGTCTTGAAGCCGTTCCATTGTCTCTGTCATTACTGGATGGGGGATTTGGCGATAATCGCGACCAATCTTTTCTAGGTCTTGTGGAGAATGAAATGTGCCATCAAGAAAACAAATGTCCGCCTCTTTCGCTGCTTCACGAATATCGATATCCCATTCATCCCAACGGTCAATGTCTGGAATAAATAAAACCTTTTTATTCGGACCTTTGATCCAGAATGCAAAAGTCTCGGAAAACTCGTTTCGATGCGGAACGATAATCGGGGTAACCGTTACTTCCGAAGAAATGCTTACAGGCTGTCGATCAAAGATTTCTTGAACGTTGATGTTTTCAAGCACCGTTAACTGATTCCATGGCGCATTATTTTCCAATACCTTTATCATTTTTGTTCCTGCCATAACGGGCAATTGATGCGAATTAATTGATTCTTTTCCTAAAAACATCAAACCTGGATAATGACCGATATGAGCATGTGATAGAAAAATACTACTCATCAGCTTTGATTCCATCCCATACCTCATTTGTAATCGTGCCATTTGTTCCCGCAAATCAGGGGTAGCCTCAATTAAATGCCATTTATTCTCTTCTGGTAGAACAATCGCTAATGAGGCGGCCGTTCTTTTAAACCTCGGATCTGCTAGCGCCCTTTTACAGTTTTCACAGAAACAATTTGCTTGTGGCAATCCTCCATCTTGAGCGGTACCAACCACACTTAAGATAACTTCACTCACTATACAACTTCCCCTTCTACATGTGCCTGTTGTATTTCTTGGCTGTAATCCTTTTTAGCAATTGTCCAGCCTGTAAAACCAAACAACAGATTTACGAGCGGAACAAGATAAATAAAGAACGCATATGGAATAAACTCCCATGCACTAACGCCTAAAATGCTCGTTGCAAACACGGCAGGAACGCTCCATGGGATTAGATTAATTCCGACAGTTCCCATCGACTCAACTGTTCTTGAAAGATTTTTCGTATCAATATTCATATCTTTATATTTTTGTACAAAGGTTCTTGCTGGTAAAATGATCGCCAAAAACTGAGCACCACTTGCTAATGCAACAACAAATGTCGTTAAAAGAGTAGAACCGATAAGCGATCCAGTCGTTTTCACTTTCTTCAACATTTTGCCTGTTAAGACATCAAATGCACCCGTTTCTTCTAAAATCCCACCGAGGGCAGTTGCAATCATTAGCATTCCAACAGTTCCAAGCATCGAAGCAAGTCCACCACGATTTAACAATGAATCAATTTCACCTACTCCAGTTTCGATACTAAAACCACTCGTCATAAATTGTACAATTGAACTGACCGAGGTTCCTTGAACCACAACAGCTATAACCGCCCCTAGCAACCCTACACCCATTAATGCGGGTAACGCTGGAGCCCGCTTTAGCATTAAAAAGATCGTAAAAACCGGTAGCAATAACAATAATGGATGAATAACAAAAGCATCATCTAAACCTGACATAATGGTTTCGATGGTTCCTGAACTAAAACTCGCGCTAGACTCTTCAAAACTACCAAACACCCAAAACAATAGAAGTGATAGCAAAAATGCAGGGATCGTGTCCCAAAGCATGTGCTTTATGTGACTAAATAAATCCGTATCGACTAGTGCAGCAGCGATATTGGTCGTATCTGATAATGGAGAAAGCTTATCTCCTAAATAGGCACCTGATATAACTGCCCCCGCAACAAGAGCTGGTGAAAATCCTAACCCCTCACCAATAACCATGAATGCCAGACCTACAGTTGCAATCGATGTGAAAGATGTTCCTAGTGTAATTGAAACAATTCCCGTTACAAGTGCAACAATTGGAACAAACCAGGATGGATCGAGAATTGAAATACCATAATAAATCATGGTTGGAATAACACCACTCGCAATCCAAGATCCGATAATCGTCCCAATGACCAATAAAATAAACACAGCTGGTAAAGCCCTCGTTACTCCATTGACCATCATTTGTTGAATATCATTCCAACTCCATCCACAGCTAATTGCAACGATGGAAGCTAAAATCACACCAACCATTAACGGAAAGTTCATTCCTGCTTTCCATATAAAGATAGAACATGCCGCAGCTATAATTAATCCCAATAATGGAATGATAGATTTCCAAATTGTTAGTTTTGTCTTCACCATTTTCCCCACCAGTCAAATAAAATCAACCTACGATTACTTTACCACTTTAAAGCTTTTATGCTTTTAAGTAAATAATCATGCACTAATAATAATTTATATTGTTTCATTAGTCAATGGGAGAGAGGGACAGGTTCATTGTCTCAGGTTTTATTAACTTTTAAAAAATAGGACGCGTTACCTGTCCGCGTCCCTAAAAAATCATTTGAACCAAAATCATATATACGATTGTTCCTCTGCAGTGGAGAGGAGCATATTTTTTTCCAAAAATGGAGCATGGAAACGACTGCCACTGAAATGAAGGAAAAGCCGTAAGAAATGCACGTAATACTTGATTTCTTTTTTCCATGATGTTCACTTCCTAAATTATCTATGTTGTCTAATTTTATATCAAAAAATCCACATAATATAAAGAGAATTATTCTGAAATACATATTCCCTTATGGGGCAAATCTCTTGTATTTGTTAAAATAGTAATAATGGAGAGCTATCATCCGCCATTTAGAAAGAGGAACCTGTCCTAAATGAGAAGGAGATTCATATGAAAAATCCCTCAAAAGTTTATCTGTTTTATTTTATATCTGCACTCTTATGTGTATTTGTGCTGCTAACCATTCAACAAAAAGGCAAAGCTGCTAGACCAGTATCCATTTCAGAACACAAGTATACAATTATCGAAAAGCTTAATCATAAACGACCTGTAACTATTGTGGCCTATGGTGATTCCATTACATGGGGTTATGATCGAGATACAAGAGGCATAGTAAGTCAGGTTCAACATCCATATCCAAAAGTTCTAGAAAAACAGCTCAGGAAAAAGTACGGCTATAATAAAATAAACGTGATCAATAAAGGGCATCCTGGCTGGACCTCTATTCAAGCTCTCGAAAATCTTGAAGAAGAAGTTCTTAGCTATCATCCAGACTTAGTCATCTCTATGTTCGGCATAAATGATGCAAGAGGTCATATGAAATATAGCCCACATGCACTCCCCGTCCCTGTTGATCACTATAAAGAAAACAACCGACAAATACTGCAAAAGCTCAAAGAAAATGGAATTGAAGTGGTCGTCATCTCCCCAACAACCATAACGAACAACAAAAATAACGGAAAGAAAACACAAGTGTACTACATAACGGCGATTAAATCCTTAGCCCAAGAAGAAAAGATCCAATATGTAAATGGTGGGGACATTTCAATCCATGGGAATCTTTATGACGGAATTCATTTTAAAAAAGAAAAATATCGATTAATTGCGGAAAAATTAATGAGTGCCATATTTTAAGGGACAGGTTCACTGTCCCATTTTAAATGGGTGGGACACGGTACCTGTCCCCTTGTCTCTTTAACAAGTATTCTGTTTTTTCTTTTTCAAATTGGAGTAATGATTTAATTTGCTGTGGGGATTCGGTTTGAGTAACATCTTTTAGTAGAAGCGTTAAGGCATTATGTGGAAATGTGAGATACAAAATAATAAGTGATACCAGTTGATCGCTTATTGGATTTTCATGGATATATGCTTCTAGAATGGATTCGAAAACCGTGTTGTCCCAATTCCCTGTTACCATCCCCATTATTTTGATTAATCCATTCAGATCCTTAGCTGGAATATCATATTTTGCTAAATCCCAATCAATGATAAAGAGCCCCGATTCACTTTTTAATAGATTACCCATGTGAAGGTCATTATGGCACAAAAATTGTTCTCCTAGAGGAAGGTTCTTCAAAAACGGAAACAAGGCTGATTTGTCCAATTCACTTACAACCCAGTTCCCAGCATCTAAAAAGAAATCAATCTCCTCCCTGTTAGGTTTCACCAAACGCAACCATTCTAGAAGTAAAAGAGCTCGCTTCATATTATGTTCCCAGTTGATTTCCTTAAAGAAAAGGTGGGCGTTGGAAGAACGATTGTTTAACGTCAACTTGTGAACCCTTCCAATTTGTTTTGATAGCCCCACCAAGTCTTCTACTGAAACGACTGGTGTTGAAATCGACGGTATCCATTCTTGAAGATAATAGATGTTTCCTTCCCAAGTAACATAATCGTTTCGATGTATCGTTTTAATTGTTTTGGGAATTAGGACGCCTGCTCCCCTTACATACTCCGTTGCTTGCAAAAGAAATTGTAGCCTCTCAAAACTCATAAATACTTGTTTCAAAAGGAAAAGACCTTGATTGGTCCTGCACTTTATCACTAATGAACGTTTTGTGTTACGTATGATTTCATAGCTTCTTAAAGATAGATTATAGTGCTCCTTGAGCATCTTGGAAAAATCAATATTCATGACTTCCCTCCTGCTAGATGACCTTTTCTATATAGACGGTATCAACATAATATCTCTTGATGCGAAAACCCCAATACTTGAATAATTTCAACACACGCTCATTCTTTTTATAAACCATTCCTCCAATTGATATAGCCCCTTTGTCTTTCGCATAATCAAGTAAGGTTGGCAAAAAAGACTGTGCGATCCCTCTACCTTGATAGAATGGGTCGATAGCCACCATATCTATGAAAAACTCATTTTTTTCTTTTAAGCGATAGCTTAAAAAGCCTACTATTTTATCCTGATCATCACAAACGAGTAACACTTCCTCCGCAAGGTTCAACCTTTTTTCCATCAACCCGGCATCAACCCCAAAAATATCAGAACCCATCGCAATGATACGTGAATCATCCTTTTCAGCTATACGAGTACGAACTTTCACACTTTTCCCTCCTATTCTATTTTTGTTTTCACTATATGAATGGAAAAGCTTTTTGTTAAAAAAATGTGCTTTTGCAGTATGGTAAATGGCGTGTACAGTCATTGAAAGGCAACGTAAGATAGAGTAATACATTTGAAGGGAGGGAATATTGTGGAGAAAAAAATTAATAGAGAACAAGTTAAAAACTTGGTTGAAGCTTCCGTTTCTTCCTTTGTAACAGCATTTGCTGAAGCTTTTTCAAATTCCTTTGCAGAAGGCATTAAAAAAGCAGCAGCAACAGAAAAAAATAATCCAGCATTAGCGCAATTAAATGTGCTTGCACCAGTCATTGCTGAATCCTTTGCACAAGCTTTTTCAACCGGATTTTCAGAAAGCCTAACGACGCTTTCTCAACAATCTGGTTCTGACAAATTCTCTGATAAATTCTCAGACAAGTTCTCTGACAAATTCTCAGAAGATTCATCTAACTAGTAACAAAACATTCATAGAAGCAGTAGATTGTGTTAAGCTGACTACTGCTTCTTACCTTTAAGGACAAGCTCGTTTTCCTGTACCCAACACTGGTGGGACGCCGTACCTGTCCCCTTGTCCCAAAAAGTCATATTCGTCATTTTTCAGTAATATACGTCATAAAACATCATCGGCTTCAATCCTGTCAATAGGTATATCCGATTAGTTTTTTCCTATATTGACAAAAAAGAACAACAAACTCATTTCATCAAATCTATTTATTTTCAACTCTTAATTGCTGTTAAAATAGTAGGATTGTTACAGAAGGAAAAGTCCTCCTCTAATATTACAAAAATCACATGCTATGATGTTGTTGTAACTTGGCACACAACAAGGAGGACTAAATATGAAGAAAACAGTACTATCTTTAGCAGTAGCAGGTGCGTTATTGGTTACTGGACCATTAGCAAGTTCTGCGGAACAAATAGATGGCTCCAATAAAAATGTTTATGAAGGCCGTTACGTCGTATCTGTTAACAACTCTACGAATTGGAATGACCTCATTCAAAACTTACTAAAAAAATATTATTCTCAATACGGACAAACTCAGCCAAAAGTAGAGCAACCTACGCAACTAGCTAAGGAGCCAACAGAACAAAAGGCAGAAGAGCCTGTTCAGGAAAGGCCTGTTGTTCAGCAGCCTGTGCAACAACAACCTGTAGATCAAACAAAGGAAACAACAAATCAAGCTACTTATTCATTAAGCCAGTTTGAGCAAGAAGTTGTTACATTAACAAATAAAGAACGTGCAAAAAACGGCCTACAGCCCCTCAAAATTGATTTGAAATTAAGTGAGGTGGCAAGAACAAAATCTTCTGATATGAAGAAGAATGGCTATTTTTCTCATACTAGCCCAACCTACGGATCTCCATTTGATATGATGAAACAATTTGGTATTCAATACCGTGCAGCTGGTGAAAATATTGCGAAGGGGCAACGTTCACCACAAGAGGTTGTCAATGCTTGGATGAATAGTGAAGGACATCGTAAGAACATTTTAAGCTCAAACTTTACTCACATTGGCGTAGGTCATGTAGAGGGTAACTATTGGACACAGATGTTCATTGGCAAATAAGTCCATTACACATTGAATACTTTAATTAAAATGGCACTCAGCGAAGAATCGTTGAGTGCCGTTTTTGGTTTTCATTCAGTTCTATTAAACACTACTTATTTATCTTTAATCATTGATACAGCCGCACGTAAACCAAGATAGTAGCTGTCGATACCAAATCCACAAATTTGACCTTTTGCAATTTCGGCAAAAACAGAATGATGCCTGAATTCTTCTCGAGCATGAATATTCGACATATGGATTTCAATGATTGGTACTTCGAGAATCTCTAGTGCATCCCTCAATCCGTAACTATAATGAGTCCATGCTCCTGCATTTATGATCACAGCGTCTTTTTTTTCAAAATAAGCCCTGTGGATTCTTTCGCACATCTCACCTTCATGATTAGTCTGAAAGCTTTCAATCTCGACCCCAAGTTCGTTAGCTAATTCGTTAAGTCCTGCATCAATTTCCTCTAACGTCACCGTACCATATTGAACAGGGTTTCTTTTTCCGAACATGTTATGATTAATTCCATGTAGCATAAGAATTTTTTTCACTTTTTTTCTTCCCCTAACCTTTAAATTTAGAGTTCTTGTATACCATTTAAGTATAACTTGTATTAGAATTTTCAGGCAAATAATAAAAGAATTATCTATGTTCATTCTATTATTTCATGTTTGAACGGAAATATTTCTTTTTGAAAAGTAAAAGACATATGATAGTATTTATTAAAATAAACCATTAAAGTATATCAAACTTACAATAGGAAGTGCCGAAGTGACTAATCAAAACATTTCATTAAGAGAAAAGAGTATCGTTTTCATCGGTTTTATGGGCGTTGGAAAAACAACGATTGGTAAACTTGTTGCAAAAAAATTATTTAGAAGTTTTGTAGATATTGATCAAGTGATTGAAAAAGAATTCAACATGCCAACATCACAAATTTTTAAGCAAATTGGAGAAAAGGCTTTTCGAGAAAAGGAAAAAGAAGTTATTTCTAACTATTGCACGCAAAAGTTAAAAATTATTTCTCTCGGTGGTGGTGCCTTTTTACAAAAGGAGATCAGAGATATTTGTTTAAAAAACTGTATTGTCTTTTACTTAGACGTTTCCTGGGATTCTTGGAAGGAAAGAATAGATATCTTAATTGATAGTCGACCAGTTTTACAAGGCCGCTCTTTAGAAGAAATTGAGAAACTTTTTATAGAAAGACAAGATATCTATTCATTACACCATTCCAAATTAAATACTGACAACCATGATGTTGAGGAGATTGCAGATTATATTATCGAATCATTAAAGTTAGCTTGGGAATTATACGATTAAAACGGAAAGAGGGGAGCCCCATCAGGCTCACCCTCTTTCCCCCTATTCCCAGGAATAACAGCAATGGTTTAAGCTATCTCCCCTAACTTTATTTCTTTACTGCAGTTTCCCTCTACATAAGATCGGAATTTCTTCTACTACCTCATCTCCAGAAACTAAATAGGCGTGATCATAGAGGTTGCAGACTGGACAAATATGATTTGGAATAACTTCAACCTTTTCACCAATTGCAACTTGATTTCTAAATTCCTCATTATAAATAATCGCATGTTCATCATACACTTGGTCAATATGAACACCGTAGTTTCTAATATAGCCTAAACCTGTAGTAGCACATATTCCTTGACTCCGTGACTGCATCGTAATTCCTTTTGCCCCAACATCAGTAATGACTCGTTCATTTGTTGGTTTGCTGATGACAGTTGTTAGGACACTCGCTGCACATCTATCATATGTACCAATTGCATTTCCTTGTGAGACATCCATGAGGATATACGTTCCGATACGAAGTTCGGTAATTCCTTCCATGACGCCAAAATCATGCATGAGCGGTGGTGTAGAACCAATGCTTACCGTTTCCAATGTACAGCCTAATTCTTGCGCTACTTTTGCAAAATGAAGAGTGCGTTTTTGCGCTGCGTTGTAAAGCTCGCGACATTCCTCTAGGTCTTTTGCTTTGTATGTGTGGCCATCATGCGAAAAGATTCCTTTTAAATGCACATGGGAGCAATTTTTAATATACTCTACTAACTTAATATAATCGCTTTCTTCAATTACTCCAGAGCGGTTTTCCCCCACTTCAATTTCAATCAGAACTTGCGCTGGTTTTTGGCTGTCACTGAACACCTTTTCTATCGTTTCACATTGTTCAATACTGTCCACGCCAAAGGAAATATCAATGGTTTCTGCAAGCTTCTTTATGCGATTTAGTTTGACCTCACCGACGATTTCATTTGCAATAAAAATATCGTTTAATCCATTTTCAGCCATGACCTCTGCTTCGCCAACCTTTGCAACGGTAATTCCTTTGGCACCTGCATCTACTTGTAGTTTCGCAAGAGCAGGCATTTTATGCGTCTTTGTATGCGGACGAAGGGTAACACCATATTTATTAGCGTAGGATTGCATTCGTTCAATGTTATCCATCATGATTTCACGGTCAATAAGTAAGGATGGCGTATCTAATTGATTCTTTTTCATCATTATCTCTCCTTAAAAAATCGATTCTCTCAATTTTAAAGTCTAGTTACTTTTAAGACCTGCTCCACATAAAGGAAAAACGATTTGTTGGTCTTTTAATTCAGGGTATTTCTCAATATAGTGTAGGTAGCCAGCGTAATTAGCCGCGGAAGTGATTTCAACATAAATTCCTTTTAATGCAAGCTGCTTTCTTGCTTCTATGATACTTTCCTCGGACACACCGATTATATCTCCTTCTGTTGCACGTATTGCTTGTAGGATTTCTGTTCCCCTTGCCGGTGCAGCAATGGCAATGCCCTCAGCCAAGGTCCCTGAATGTTTAATTGGTTCAACCGTATCGCTACCTTCCGCAAAGGCTTTCATTATTGGAGCACAAGCTTCTGCCTGGACGGCAAGGATTCTAGGCATTTTTTCAATTTGCCCATTTGCCACTAACTCTTGGAAAGCAATATACGCTCCCATTAACAAGGTTCCATTTCCTACCGGAATAATGAACGCATCAGGCATTTTGTGATTCATTTGTTCAAATACTTCATACACATACGTTTTTGTACCTTCCCAAAAAATCGGGTTATAAATATGACTTGCGTAAAATGAATCTGTGCCTTCAACCATGGCAATCGCTGCGTTCGCTGTATCTTCTCTCGTTCCAGGAACCTTGTGAATGACCGCACCATGTGCTTCAATCTGTGCTATTTTTTTACTTGAAGTAGATTCAGGAACGAAAATATCACATTGGATTCCTGCCCTTGCTCCATAGGCTGCAATGGCTGTACCAGCATTACCGCTACTATCTGCAACAACCCTCTTAATGCCCATTTTTTTCGCCATGGCAATGAGAAGAACAGCACCACGATCTTTGAATGATAGCGTAGGCATATAATAGTCAGCCTTTGCGTAGACATGATCAGCTATTTTGATTAGTGGGGTATCCCCTTCTCCAAGCGTAATCTCCTGCCATACATCTTCCTTTTCAAAGGGGAGTGCATCGATATATTTCCAAAGAGAGTGATTTCGAGAAGTGGCTGTTTCAGTAAAATCAACTGCCTTTTTCTCATATTCAAGGTTTAGTAGACCTCCACAATCACATTTCCATTTATTACTTTCCAACGGATATGTTGAATGACATTCTTTACAAATATAGTTCATCTTCACTCTTCCTTTTCTTAATCAATATAGGCAACGGCCTCAAGCTCAATTGAATATCCATAGTGTAGTTGATTAGTAGGAACAACAGCCCGTGCTGGCTTGTGGTCACCAAAGTACTGCTTATATATAGAATTGACAGTATCCCATAATGAAATATCTGAAATATAAATGGTGACCTTCATGATATCTTCTTTCTTTGCACCTGCAGCTTCTAGAACATGGTCTAAGTTTGACAACACTTGGTTTGTTTCAGCAGTAATATCACCACTTGACCCTTTACCAGTAAAAGGATCAACCGGAAGCTGTCCTGAAATAAAGAGGAAATTGCCTTTTTGTGTTGCAGCGGAATAATGACCAGGGTTAGGCTTTGCACCCTTAATTGAAATAAATTTCATACGAATACCTCCTTGGGCTTAGAATTTTTTATATAAATAAGTGGAAAGGGCCAATCTATCCTTTATTATTTTTTTCTTTAATTTCCTCTATATAGCTGTAAACTGTAACTTTTGAGATATTTAACTTCTCCGCAACTCTGTCGATCGTTCCACGAATTAAGAAGATTCCTTTTTGCTCCATGAATCGAACCATCTCCACCTTTTCATCACGCCTTAGCTTTTCTACCGGCTTAGTGCCAATAATTTTATCAATTAAATCATGAGCAATTTCTTGTATATGCTCAGTTTCATTCGTTCGATCTTGCTGATAGTTTGGATTTAGAGGCAAATCAGGATTCTGAGGTATGAAGCTACTTAGCCAATTAATATTTTCTGTAATTCTAGTCGTATCAATGTTTATACATAGTGCACCAATCACTTTTTTGTCAGGATTCCTAATTAATAGGGTAGAAGATTTTATTAATCTACCATCATCAGTATGAAAATAGTAATTTGCTGAATAATCATTCGTAAAGTTTTGAGAGAGCAACACATCTGTAATGAGATGGTTAAAACTTTGTCCCACTTGCCTTCCAGTTACATGATTGTTGACAGTGTATACAACAGAGCTCTGGGGAACGGTTAAATCATGCAAAACAACTTCGCAATCGTGCCCAAATGTCTTGGCAATCACCTCTGCAACTGGAATGTATTGTTCATGTATCGAATTCATTAAAAGATTCCTCTCCATAGTAGATTTAATTAAAATATATATAATATTTTATATATAATCAATAACTTTTTATAGAACGAATCCTTTATACCCTAGTTTTTCATTTATTTCACAAAAGGCTATTGACTATTTCTGTTAATTTATATATAAAAAGATTAAGAAATTTATAAATTTTTATATTTTTTTGCCTCTATCTTTCTGAATCTTTACAAATTTCTATGTTATGGGAAAGATATGTCTTTTCCCGAATAATTTAAAAGGAGGTTCTTATGAAAAAAATTGGTTTGCTTTCACAGATTTTAATTGCATTTATTCTTGCTATTATTGTTGGGGCTATCGTTGGACCTAGTGTTGAGGTTGTTAAACCTCTTGGTGATTTATTTTTACGTATGATTAAGTTCATTATCGTTCCTTTAGTTCTAGCTTCCCTTGTTGTGGGTGTTGCAGGTACGGGGGATATTAAAAAGATTGGACGAATGGGCGGAATTACATTTTTCTATTATTTATTAACTACAGCTTTTGCTGTAACCATCGGATTAATTCTTGCAAATATCTTCTCACCAGGGAAAGGCTTGGATATTGTCGCCACTACGGAAAAGGCAGATCCAGCAGAGGCCCCAGGAGTAATTGATACCCTATTAAATATCATTCCTACAAATCCAATTGCTTCATTAGTAAATGGGGATATGTTGCAAATCATCTTCTTTGCCATCTTCCTCGGACTAGGTATTACGATTTTAGGCGATAAGGCAAAGACAGTTTATAATTTCTTTGATGAACTTGCTGAAATCATGTATAAAATAACTGCCATTGTGATGAAGCTTGCACCAATCGGGGTCTTCGGTTTAATCGCACCTACTGTTGGAGAATACGGTGTTTCTGTACTTCTACCACTTTTAAAGGTAATATTAGTCGTCTATCTCGGATGTATACTTCACGCTGTATTAACATATTCAGTCTCCGTCAAGGTTTTCGCAAAGATGAATCCACTGAAATTTTTCAAAGGAATTGCACCTGCTAGCTTGGTAGCATTCAGCACAACAAGTAGCTCAGGAACTTTGCCAATAACCATTAAAAATTCTGAAGAGAACCTTGGAGTTTCTAGAAAAGTAAGTAGTTTCGTCCTTCCGTTGGGTGCTACCATCAATATGGATGGAACCGCATTATATCAGGGTGTATGTGTTTTATTCATTGCACAATTTTTTGGATATGATCTTTCTTTTGCACAACAGTTAACCATCGTATTAACGGCAACTCTTGCTTCCATTGGTACAGCAGGTGTACCAGGAGCTGGATTGATTATGCTTACGATGGTCGTTACTTCAGTCGGACTTCCAGTAGAAGGTATTGCTCTTATTGCTGGTATCGATAGAATCTTGGATATGATTCGTACATCTGTAAACGTCACAGGCGATGCTTCTGCAGCAGTTGTAGTGAATGCTATAGAAGAGAAACGAGAATTAAAATTATCGAATGAAGTAAGCGTATAAACCTCTCTGGTAAAAAAAATAAAACGGTTGTTGGAGATTTGAAAGTAAATCTTCAACAACCTGTTTTTATAAGGCGGAGTATAACATGACTAAAACACTAGGTATAATGGGTGGAATGGGACCACTTGCAACAGTCGATTTGATGACAAAAATCATTCGATTAACACCTGCCCAGAATGACCAAGCTCATATTCATATGATTGTTGATAATTACCCACAAATACCGGACCGTACTTCGGCGATATTAGGAAAAGGAATGAACCCTCTTCCTTTTATGATCGAATCTGCAAAAAGATTAGAAACGGCTGGAGCAGATTGGATTGCGATAGCCTGTAATACTGCTCATTATTATTTCGATGAAATCCAAGCTTCGGTCAAGATCCCGCTTCTGAATATGCCAAAAGAAACTGTCAGATTTATAGACAAAGTAGGCTTAAAAACAATAGCTTTGTTAGCCACTGATGGCACATTGTCTACGAATCTATACCAAGAGTCTCTTCACGAACGAGGAATTGTTGTTGTAGAGCCTGACAAAATGACACAAGAAGATGTTATGGAGGGAATTTATGCAGTAAAAAGTGGGAATCTCGAAAAAGGAAAGAAGTTATTGCTACAAGCCTCAAAAACAGTGATCGCTCAAGGAGCAGAGGCAATTATCGCGGCATGTACTGAAATTCCACTTGTTTTAAGTGAAGTAGATGGGTTTAAAGTGATTGATCCCACAGAAATAGTTGCGAAAAAAATTGTAGATATGTGTTATGAATAGTAACATGTTTTCGTAAGAAAAAAGGTACCTAATCCCTTTAATTAAAGGGGGCAGGTGCCTCATTTTAGATTTTACACCCTCCCCTACCTTTTAAACTGGTAATCTAATTTTTACTGTTGTTCCTAGGTTTTCTTTGCTATCGAAGGTTATAGTTCCTTTGTGCTCTTTTATTATTCGAAAACATAGCATAAGTCCTAAACCAGTTCCCTTTTCTTTATTACTATAGAAAGGTTCCCCTAGTCTTTTGAGGCGTTCTTCGCTTATCCCTATCCCGTTATCAATTACCTGAATGCATAATTGATTTTTATCCTCTATATGAGCAGAGATTTTTAGTAATCCTCTTTTGTATCCGTCGGTAGCTTCAATGCTATTTTTACAAAGATTCAATAAGACTTGTTTGATTTGATTCGCATCACACATTACAAGAGGAATACTCACATCACAATCAATAATGATTTCAACATTTTTTAGATAGGCTTCAGGTTTCATCAAGGTGTCAATCTCTTTTAACAGAGAGGGAATACTTACTGACTTAAGCTGAATTTCCTGCGGCTTTGCAAGGGAAAGAAACTCCTTTATGATATCTTCAATTCGATTAAACTCTGAAAGAACCACATCAAAATATTCTTCGTTCCTTACTCCTTGCTGAAATAGCTGAATGAACCCTTTTATTGAAGTAAGGGGATTCCGTATTTCATGTGCAACACCCGCTGCTAACTCCCCAACTAATGATAACTTCTCAGACTTCCATAAAAGTTCTTCCGCTCTTCTTTTCTCAGTAATATCTTTTGCTACGACCATAATATGCTCAACTTCACCGTCGTCATCCAATACAGGGGTAGCCGTACAATCAAATAATTTCCAACCATGTTCAGCGTGTAAAAGGCGAAACTCGACCCTTAAAGGAATCTTCGTATTATTTACCTCTTCAAACCCATTGATGATGAGTGAAATGTCATTTGGATGAATAAGATGCAATGTATTTTGGCTCAAAAAATATTCAGGTGGATAGCCTAATACAGTTTCATGAGAAGGTGATGCATAAATACACTTTCCTTGTCTATCAAATAAAATGATTAAATCGGTCATGTTTTCAGCAATCAAACGGTATTTATTTTCACTTTCAAGTAAAGCCTTTTCGACCTTCTTTCTGTCGGTAATATCCATACATGAACCAATTACCTCAATAACTTCCCCATTTCGTATAACTGGCCGTAACGCAGCAAAATAATGAATTCCATTTAATTCTGCTTCATAGGTAACGTGGTCTTCCCCATTCCATGCTCTTTCATATAATAAGTGCTTTCTTTTTGTAATCTGTTCCGGAAGAAAGCCTATTAACTGTTTTCCTACTACATGACTTGGCGTAAGACCAAAACGATATACTAACTCACCATCACATAAAGTATGGATAAATTGCCCAGCTATTTCTTTGAATTTGAAAATCATGCCCTGATGCAAACGAATTGTTTCATTTAATTCCTTTCGATCAATACTCACTAATTCATCAGAGCATAATTCTTCATCTAGTAGGCTGATATCTTTGGCTTTTTCTGTAATCGTATATTGTTTCATAAGACGAATTTCCTTTCAATGAAAGTAGAAAAATTTTTTTCGAGAAAGTCGAAAAGAAATAATTTAAATCAGGAACCTTTTTCAACAATTTTAGTAGTAGGCACTTGACATCTAAATACTCGAAATTTTTTGACCATTTAACTAATTTTGTTACTATTATACTATTTTTTAGGATTAAATTTAATTATTTTCATTAGTTTGGTTGTTTAAAAGTGCTATTTTGATGGAGATTTTATACACATGCACTTTAACAGGTTTAAAACATATCAAAAACCCTATTTTAAGGTAAAATAGTAATATCATTTAATAACGAGGTGTCTATCTGATGGAAAAATTGATGTTTATTGAAACCGGCATGGGGATTGATGTTCACGGTCAAAATATTACGAAAGCAGCCATTCGCGCTGTAAAGAATGCGATCCATTTTAATTCAATGCCTGGAATTCGCTCGGTTCTACCAGGAAATAGCTTAGACAATATGGTAGTGAATGTGAAACTAGCGGTCCCTTGTGATAAAGAACAGCTGGATATCAATGCGGTTAAAGGAGCGATACCATTCGGTAAAGTCTCTGTAGAGGTTATGGACGGAGGTATGCTAACAACAAGTGGAATCATCCTTGAAGAAAAAGGCGATCAAAATGATTTAATGTACATCGTTGTAGCATCTGTTGAGGTTGGATACTAAAAGGGAGGAAGTTTATTATCCAAAGGTTGTGGGACACATGCCCGTGTCCCACTTAAGCTCTAAAAATTCTCCTAATTTATTTACTTGTTTCTCTTCGAACAATTGGAGCAACCTCTGTTGCTAATAATTCAATTCCTTTTGCAACGTTTTTAAATGGTTGACCTCCTATATCTAACTGTGCAAGGAAACGCTGGTGTCCAAAGAGTTCGTATTGTTGAAGAATTTTTTCGACGACCTGCTGTGTACTTCCCACGAACAAAGCAGTATCCGGACTAGCCATATGCTCAAAGTCAGCCCTTGACATCCTTGTCCCCATTCCGCGCTGACGGTTCACATATTCCCAGTAATTCGAGTAGTAAGGGTAAAACTCATCTTTTGCTTGTTGCGTTGTTTCAGCTAGATAGGCATGACCGGTTACACCAACCTTCAAGCTTTGAGGTGCATGTCCAGCCTCTACTCCCGCTTGACGATAAAGATCAATAAGTGGCTTAAAACGTCTTGGATGACCACCCAAAATAGCTAAAGCCATTCCTACCCCAAATGTTCCAGCACGAACGGCACTCTCAGGTGTCCCTCCAACTCCAATCCAAACAGGTAATTTTTCCTGTACCGGTCTTGGTGCAATTTGAGCATTACTTAAAGAAGAACGGAATTTTCCTGACCATGTAACCCTTTCATGTTCGGTCAATTGCAAGAGAAGATCCATATGCTCTTCAAACAATTCATCATAATCATTTGTACTATAACCAAACAAAGGAAATGATTCGATAAAAGCTCCTCTTCCAGCTAGTATTTCGGCACGGCCATCCGAAAGTAAGTCTAATGTGGCAAAATCTTCAAACAGGCGAACAGGATCAAGCGTACTTAAAACACTTGTTGTACTTGTTAATCGAATCTGTTTTGTTGCTTGTGCAATCGCTGCTAGTAGAACTGCAGGAGATGAAGAAGCATAATCCAGACGATGATGTTCTCCTACCCCAAATACATCTAGCCCTGCTTCGTCGGCAAGCTTTGCGGCTTGAATCATTTCTTTTATTCTTTCTTTTGCGGTTATTGTCTTTCCTGTAAGAGGGTCCGGACCAATATCTGCAAGTGTGTATATCCCAATTTCAAATCCACTCTTCTTATTATTCATAAAGGTTACCACCTTTTCTTAGTTACTTTATGTAAGTAAGTATATTTTTATAATAAATTTATGTCAAGTAAGTAAATTCCCCTGACCCTTTGGAAAAGACGTTTGTAACTAATCCACATAAAAAGGGCTGCTCAAAAGTCAATTTAGTGATCTTGAGAACAACCCTTATTTTTATCAGTTTTTACTTAAAATATCATTTTTAACGTTTGATTCCTTCGCGAAGTAACTATTTCTTCCCCCATTACATTAACTGCATGGTTGTAATACAAGTATTGTCGCCTTTAAATGTGGAAATTTGGGATTCTGCTGTTTTTCCATCATATTCGATTTTTACTTGGTACGTTTTATCCCGTGGTAACCATAAATCAATAAATCCATTTTCGAAGGATGTCATCGTTTCATCAACAATTACATTACCTACCTCGTCTTCAATATGAACATCAAATTCTTTTTCTACTAATTCACCCTGACATCCTGTTAAACTATGAATGGCACATTCGTGTGTTTCTTTTACAAATGGTGCAATCGAAACAATAAATTCATCCTCAGGAAGGTCATATGCCGTTTCCTTTTTATTACTATCCGTTATAATCAGTTCATGCGATGTAATTGAAGCTGACACATCTTCAAAACTTCCAATACTATAATCGTGGACTAATTCTTTTATATCTTTTACCTCTGTTGCTTCCTTCTCGTTTGAAATGCTATTGTTACAAGCCGCTAATAGAAGGATTAGCAATAATCCAGCTATTCCTATTAACCCTTTTTTCATTCTATGTCCCACTCCTTTTTAAATGCAGGCGACATTTCTAATCCTATTAAATGGGTGTTCTATTTACCCCACTCTACTTATTCAATTTCTAACTTTCGTATGAATACTTAATAAGTGTAACAATAAATTATGGAGAAACTTGTGCAATAGATTTCTATTCTATTTTTCCTTTTGATTTTTACTGATATTGCTAATGACGTAGATTAGCCCTACTATAGAAAGGATTGATAGGATGAGTTTTCCTTCTGTTGTCCAATTGGTTACTTGGTCCACTGAATATGCTTCTATAAGCATGGCTGGTATCTTTCCGATTGAACTTGCAAATAGAAATACGATTAGACTAACTGTCCCTACTGCCGAGGCAAAGGTGACTAAACCAGATGGAATAAACGGTAATAATCGCAAAGAAAGAATGAGAAAAAAGGCATCTTTCCCCTTAATGTTCAAAAGTCTAGATACAAGTGGATATTTATTCAGCTTTTTCCCCACTACCCTTTTAAAACCCTTTCGGTATAACCAAAAAGAGAGAATTGCACCTATTGATTCTCCAAGGAAAGACAGGAAGGTTCCCTTCCAAAAACCAAAGACTAGTAAGTTTGCAGCTGTAATAAAAACACTGGGAATGACACCAATAATACTGATCAGAATATTAACCAGCAAACTGATTACAACGGCAATCTCTTTATAGTTAACTAGAACCTCCACTAGCCAATCTTGCATACTCTTCCTCCGTGAACATGTGCCCAAAAATTTATATAACTAATTCTTTTATATTTTCTAAACCGTACCTGGTTATAAACTTAGCAAATTGTTCCCTTTTCTTGCCCTGTTCAGCATAGATTGTAATTATTTTTTCAACAACCTCATAAAGTTGTTCTGGTGTTAGCTGCTCCATCAATAAAGTACCTGTTCGAGCATCTTTTCCTTTCGCTTTTCCACCAATATATAAATCATATCCGTCTTTTACCTTCATGACGCCAATATCATTTACTAACGGTTCCCCACATCCAACCGGACATCCGGTGTAAGCTGGACGAAGTGTAAAAGGAACTTGTTTTCCTGCAATTCGTTTATTGAGTTCTACAGCAACAGGCATCCCTTCTTCTTCCGCGCCTTTACAAAAGTTACAGGTTCTTAAGCTTTTTACAAAATTCCCTACTGAATAACAAGCTAACCCGACTTCCGCAAATTTTTCTTTAACCAATTCAACTTCTCTTTCAAGTACTTCAATGTATAGTTGTTGGAAAGTCGTTAACTCCAATTCATCACCATCATTCATGTACTCAGCAATGACAACCAGTTGTTTGGCATTTAATTTGGCACCGAATGAAATCCCACCATTTACGGCCAATTTAACCTTCTTTTCTGTTTGCTCCACAACCATTTTCACACCTCACGGGACTCAAGGGACAAGTTTATTGTCCTAGACGGGTCAAGGTACCTGTCCTGTGTGTCCCTTATTTATTTAACTTTACTCGTTGTAAACGTAATGCGTTTAAGACAACCGACACGGAACTAAATGCCATCGCGGCACCTGCTACCCACGGCGCAAGGAATCCTGCTGCAGCAATTGGAATCCCAATTGTGTTATACGCGAATGCCCAGAATAAGTTTTGCTTAATATTACGCATTGTTTTGCGACTCATTAAGATCGCATCTGCAATGCTATTAAGGTCACCACGAATCAGTGTAATGTCGGCAGCTTCCATTGCAACATCGGTACCTGTTCCAATAGCCATCCCTATATCAGCAGTTGCTAGTGCTGGTGCGTCATTTATACCATCACCAACCATCGCCACTTTTTTACCCTGCTGTTGTAGCTTTTTCACTTCTTCTGCTTTACCTTCAGGTAGTACTTCAGCAATAACTGAATCAACACCAACCTCTTTTCCAATGGATTGTGCTGTTCGTTCGTTATCACCCGTCATCATAATGACTTCAATGCCCATATCATGTAAGCGACGAATCGCTTCTTTAGAAGTTTCTTTAATGGTATCCGCTACGGCAACTAACCCTGCGTACTGTCCGTTAATTCCAGCTAGCATCGCTGTCTTTCCGTTCGTCTCCAATTTCTCCATCTCTGGTAAAATCGTTTGTATATCAATTCCGTATTGTTGCATAAGCTTCCGTGTACCAATAACGATACCTTGACCTGAAACCGTTGCAATAACACCATGACCTGGAATTGCTTCAAAGAACTGAACATTTCCAAGTTCGATGCCTTTTTCTTGAATACCTTCAACAATCGCTTGTGCGAGTGGATGCTCAGATTGCTTTTCTGCTGCCCCGATCAGTGATAAAAATTTCTCTTCATCTTGAGCATCTGCTACTAATACATCTGTTAAAACAGGTTTACCATGTGTTACCGTACCAGTTTTGTCGACTACAACTGTATTAATACCTTGGGTTTGTTCTAAATGCTCGCCACCTTTAAACAAAATCCCAAATTCTGCTGCACGACCGCTTCCGGCCATAATGGAGGTTGGAGTTGCTAAACCAAGGGCACATGGACATGCAATCACAAGGATGGCGATTAACACCTCAAGTGCCGGTGTAAATTCTCCCGGGCTTACCCAAATGACCCACACTAAGAATGTAAGGATGGCAATTCCCACTACAATCGGAACAAAAATGCCCGAGATTTGGTCCGCCAAACGCTGGATCGGCGCTTTTGAACCTTGTGCATCCTCAACTACTTTAATGATTTGAGCCAATGCTGTGTCGCGACCCACTTTTGTTGCTTTCATTTTAATGAAACCATTTTTGTTAATCGTTGAGCCATATAAGACGTCACCTGATGTTTTATCAACTGGTAAACTTTCGCCCGTTAACATGGATTCATCAACAGCTGTTGTTCCTTCGACAACTTCACCATCAACCGGAATTTTTTCACCTGGCTTCACTAAAATGGTGTCGCCGATTACAACTTCCTCTATTGGAACTTCTTTTTCAACTCCATCGCGAACGACGATGGCTGTTTTTGCCTGAAGCCCCATCAATTTTTTAATCGCTTCAGATGAACGCCCTTTTGCTCTAGCTTCAAATAATTTTCCTAATAGAATGAGCGTGATAAGCACTGCACTTGTTTCAAAGTATAGATGTGGCATGTGGTGTGTTCCGGCTGTAACAATTGCTTGATATACGCTATAAAAATAAGCTGCTGATGTACCCATGGCGACGAGAACATCCATGTTTGCACTTCCATTGCGAAGCGCTTTATAAGCCCCTACATAAAACTGTTTCCCGATAATAAATTGTACCGGTGTTGCCAAGATCAGTTGAATCCAAGGATTCATTAGGAAGTCTGGGACATATAAAAACGACGTAAATGAAAAGTGCCCGACCATCGTCCATAAAAGTGGTAACGATAAAATGGCTGAAAAGATGAATTTTCGCTGTTGATCTTTAATATATTTTTCGCGGTAATCTACCTGTTCTTTATCCTCTTGCTTTTGGTGTGCCCCATAACCCAATTTTTCAACCTTCGCAATGATATCTGCAATCGCTACTTCAGAAGGATTAAATTCAATCGTTGCTTTTTCGAGAGCTAAATTGACATTTGCTGTTGCAATACCATCCATCCGATTTAACCCTTTTTCAATGCGCGTTGCACATGCTGCACAGGTCATTCCAGTAATATCAAACTCTGCTTTTTGTTTCACAACACCGTAGCCTAATGCTTCAATTTTCTTTTCAAAATCTGCTTCACTCAATTTTGATGGGTCATATTTAATGGCTGACTTTTCAAGTGCTAAGTTAACGGATGCCTGCTCGACACCTTCCATTTTATTTAGCCCTTTTTCAATACGTGTCGCACACGCAGCACAAGTCATACCGGATATTTGAATACTCGCTTCTTTCAACTTACTAGCTTCTGATGCTTCGGTACTCATGATCTGTCTTACCTCCCTCATACCTTATAGGGGTATATTTTTATGAAAATGAGAGAGTGCTATGGAAGCACTCTTACTCTACGTCATATCCTTGGTCTTCAATGGTTTCTTTAATTGTATCAAGAGAAACTTGTGATTCATTAAATGATACTTCAACTAAAGCTTCATCTAATTTTACGTTTACTTGATCAACACCTTCTAATTTACCAACGCTACCTTCTACAGCCTTTACACAATGGCCACATGACATTCCTTGTACGTTTAATGTTACTTTTTGCATATTTTTTCTCTCCTTTTAATGTTTAATGTATTGTTCCATACTCCACTGGGGTATATACGACCTAAAAAAATTTTACTTTTTCATTAATTTTTGGATGGTTACAACTAATTCATCTAAAACCTCGTTGTCACCCTCCGAAAGACGGTCTACGACACATCCTTTTAAATGACCTTCTAAAAGAATCTTAGCTACGCTATTTAATGCGGATTGTGTTGCAGAAATCTGCGTAATCACGTCATCACAGTAAACATCCTTATCGATCATTCCCTTAATGCCTCGAATTTGACCTTCGATACGATTTAAGCGATTTGTTAGATCCTTTTTGACACGCTCAGGATGATGGCTTTTACGACCGGACGTTTCACACTCTGTGTGACATGCTACTTCTTCAGCTTTATTTTCCATAGCACAACCTCCTAACTTGATTTCATCTTACCATACCCCTGTTAGGTATGTAAAATAAAAAGTTGGAATTTTTTTCAACAATATACAATTAAAACAATCGTTATTTGATTCCTATTTATACCCAATACCCCAAACTGTTTTTAAATGGTTTTCAATCGGAAACCCCGTTTTCTAAATTTATCAAGTATACTTCGAACATGAGAGTTTACTGTTCGATCCTCAGTTAGAATGATACTTTCTTCATAAAAAAATACATCTAGTGGTTATATTCATAGCTCATACAAGACCAAACTGCTTTTAACATTTCCCTAAATATATGATAATAATAGTTAGCGACAAATTCACCCAGTAAGTGTTTTTTTAATAAAGGATGATTTAAAACATGAATATAACTAGAGAAAAGATAGAAAATAGACAAATTTGGATATATGGGATATCTCTTCTGCTTGGAGGAGTTTTAGGTAACACAAACGAGGATTTTGGAAAAAGCTTAGGTTGGGCTATTTCGCCACTCATCGCCATTCTTATGTATGGAATGTTTACACAAATTCCATTCTTAAAACTGCGTGAGGCCATTTCAAATTTCAGATTTATGGTGGCATTGTTGGTTGGAAATTTTATAGCTGTTCCCATCATTGTATGGATATTAACTAAGATATTTCCACAATCACCACCCGTTTTATTAGGGGTTTGTTTGGTTTTACTTACTCCATGTATTGACTACGTAATAGTCTTTACTCAACTTGGAAAGGGAAATGAGAATTTAATGCTAGCTTCCACGCCTATTTTATTTGTAGTTCAAATGATACTACTCCCATTGTATCTATGGCTATTTATTGGTGAAGAAATGGTTGGAGTTGTTCATATTGCGCCTTTCCTAGAAGCTTTTTTATTACTAATAGTTGTGCCTTTACTAGTAGCCATCATCACTCAATTGTGGGTTAAGCAGAAAGCACTAGGTGAGAAGGTATTAGATATGACAGCTTGGCTCCCAGTACCATTTATGGCTTTAGTATTAATTGTGGTAGTGGCTTCTCAAATTGGTAAGGTATACAGTGATTTTGCGTTGATTGTGCGTGTGATTCCGATCTATATTATGTTTTTAATCATTACACCACTTGTGTCGCGCTTAATCGCATTTGCGTACAAATTAGATCTCGGTGCAGGAAGAGCATTAATCTTTAGTACCGGAACAAGGAACTCCCTTGTCGTACTCCCTTTAGCATTAGCTTTACCCAATTCTTGGGGGACTTTAGCTGCGGCTGTAGTCGTTACTCAGACAATTGTCGAATTAGTAGGAGAATTATTTTATATAAGAGTTATTCCAAACATCATCATGAAAGACTAGGTATAATTTTTCTATTATAAAACGAATCATTTTTCAAATTGAACTACATCCCAATCAAACTAACAATTAGGAATGTAGTTTTTTGTTGTAAAAAGAAGGGGCGTCCTAAACAAGTTTTTAAAGAGTTGAACACTTGCTTGTCCAACTCTTCTTTATAAAACAAGTCATTGTAATCATTCAACCGGTGAAAGTTCGTCTTCGGTTACCCACTTATGATTCGTGATCTTTTCTCCTGTTTTTGTATCCGTGAAAACCACCATATAAACTGTCGTTTGTTTAGCTGTATCGATTGTTGCAGTAGCACCCTTCATCCCTTCCATATGATCAGCTGTTAATATAACTTCATCACCCGGTTTATACGGTTGGGCACCGGCATTTTCAATTTCTTCATGAATCACCCATTTGTGGTTTTTCACAGGTTCTCCACCAGTTGTTGGAGTATATGTAACGGAATAGACTGTTGTATTAAAAGCTCCAGAAACGGTTGCTTCAGCTCCATTCATACCAGGCATATGATCAGCATGCATAATCACTTTACTACCAACTGGATAGGTTGGATTTTCTGCCTCAGCTAAGCCTTCTGGAACCTCGCCCGAACCTGAGTGTTGCATGCCTGGGTGATCCATCCCCTCCTTCGTACCAGATTCTTCTTCATTCATATCTATATTCTCCTGAGCGCCTGAATCAGTATCTGCATTTTCATGAGATGTTTCATCATTACCACCACATGCTGCCAAAATAAATACCAACAATAAGGTAGCTAGGCTTAACCATATTTTTTTATTTTTCACTATTAACAACCTCCCAAACTTGTTTAAGTCCATATTAAATTATCAATAAAATATGCAGATTTTATGCAATAACGCTGGGACTTTTTCCTAATTTTAAAAAGACCCAAACACGACTTTTTACCTTTTTGCAACAACTCGCATTAAACGAAAACTTTCCAATAATAGAATGCTCATACTTAGCCATAGTCCTCCAAAAACGTAGCCCGCAACAATATCACTCGGTAGTTGAATCTCAAAATAAACTCTACTAATTGCCATAAGAAGAAAAAGGATAACAGCACCAATGGCTACTCCTGTTTGAACCCGAACACGATTTATGTGACGTACGAGAATATATATAAAGAACCCATAAATAACAAACGCCATTAAGGACTGTTCACTAGGAAAGGAATAAGAAATGGGTTCTGTTTGTTTAACATGATTTGGGCTGATTTGATGAAAAAAACGTCGTAAGATCTCTTCATACAACTCACCACCCACAATAGTGATCAATAGAAATAAACTTTCAAGCAATTTATTTCTTCCTTTCCACAGGATAAAAAGAAATGTCACGATTGTTATGGCAATGAGAACTTTCTGCATACCTACATTGAAAAGGATTACCATTAATGGCTCCCAATTTTCATCAAAAATGAGAGGTACTAATAAAACAACGATTTCATTGAAATCAACAAACTCATTTGCTAGAAAGTCTTGTATCATACCAATCATCAATAAAACAAATCCTAAAGTAATCACCAGAATTCCTACTATAAATACTCCAGTACGTCTTTGTGTGTGAAACAAATGGATTCCTTTATTGATCCACACCATCGTACTTTCTTTGATTTGAGTTTTGTATTTTTTTATCACATAAATAATACCTATCACTATTGCAGCAATTATCCCTGCGATCACTAGATATTTCTTAACAGCCCCATGAAACTGCTCCCACTGTGGTCCTAATATTTTGCCTAATGAAATAAAAATACTAACCCAAATAAATGCGCCTCCATACGCAAAAAGCACATAGCTTCGGAATGGTATTTGTGTGATTCCTGAAAAATAACCCGTAATGTGCCGAACCCCAGGAATATAATAGGCAATCATAATCACTTTATTTCCATAGGTTGTAAACCACTGCGATACTTTTTGTAATCTTTCCGGACCTAGATGGATTCGGTGGCCATGTTTTTCAAAAAAAGGTGACCCTAATTTAAAGCCAATCCAATATGAAATTGTCATCCCAATCGAACTTCCAAGTCCTGCAACTAAAATACTTAAGAACCAATTAAGACGTCCTTGATATACTAGATATCCTGCATAACCCATTACAACCTCACCAGGTATAGGCAGTGCCAAAAGCTCTAATAATAATGCAAAAAACAATACCAAATAACCATGTTGATCAAGGTATGTCGTTATAAAGTCCATTTTGTTTTTTGGTCTCCTTTTAAGAGATTATTAACCCATGTCATAGGTTTCCCCTTTTTAAATGAAAGTATATGAATACGTCCACTAAATGTCCTAAAATTTTTCAATCTTTTTTCAGATTCAGTTGATATTATTAGAGTTAAAAGACGTTATTAAAGAAGGTGTAGAAATGAATATCTTATTTGCAGAGGATGATGAAAGTCTAGGAAAATTGATTTTTCATTTACTGCAGAAGGAATTTCACAGGGTCGATTGGGTTAAAGACGGCCAAAGTGCTTATGAATACGCCATGTTGACTGATTATGATGTGATTATACTGGATTGGATGATGCCAAAATTAAATGGAGTTGAAGCCTGTGAAAAACTTAGAAAAAAAGGATATAAAGGTGGTATTTTATTTCTGACTGCCAAGGATTCATTGGAGGATGTCATCACAGGATTGGACTCCGGAGCAGATGATTACCTAGTTAAACCGTTTAAATTTGAGGAACTTGCAGCAAGGCTTCGGGCACTATCTCGTCGGACAGAGAAGCCTTTTGAAGAGATACTGTCTTTGGATGATCTGCAATTGAATCTGAATACACATGTTGTGCAACGTAATGGACAGGTGATTGAGCTATCAAAAAAAGAATTTTTACTGCTAGAATTATTGCTTCGCAACAAACATCAACTTCTAACAAGGGAAATCTTGATTGAAAGAATTTGGGGATTTGACGTGGATATAACAGAAAACGCTTTGGACGCATTAGTTAAGTTAGTTCGAAAAAAAGTGGACCTACCTAGCAAGCCTTCTATCATCAAAAATGTAAGAGGCGTTGGCTATAAATTGAGGGGTAATCATGGAATTTAATCCCGTAAAATCAAAACTCAACCTCATTTATACAGGTTCACTCCTGATAATTTTAATTATTTTTATCGTGGTATTATATCTTTTTATTTCTGGTGCGATAAAAAATGAGGAAATCGAACAATTAAATCGATTTTTTGAAAAGGAAAAACACGATTTTGTAAAAGAGATTTATGAACACGGTTATGAGAAAAATAAAGACCATGAACATGAGCACGAACGTTTAGAATATCAACCGGGTAAGAATGTCTTTTACTATATATTTGATAACAGTGCTAGTCTTGTAGAGGGTGAAGAGACTGTAGAAGGATTAGCTCAGTATCTTAATAAAAATGATCTCGATTCATTACCTTTGAAGTTTACGAAAGAAATGGAATTGAAGGAGACACACGTGCTTTTAATCCGTTTCCCTCTCCAGGTTCAAGAAAAAAGTCTTGGAAGTGTAATCATTGGGATGGATATTACGGATGAAAAGCACTTAATTCAACGTATTATTTGGATACTTCTGTTGCTAACCCTATTGTTCAGTATCCTTTTTGCTTGGGCGGGTAATTTTTTTGCAGGGCAAGCAATGAAGCCTATACAAACAGCTTTTCAAACACAACGAAAATTTGTCTCAGATGCTTCACACGAACTAAGGACTCCGCTGAGTATCTTTTATAGCTCAATAGATGTTCTTGCCAGAGAGGAACGGGAAAATTTAAGTCCATTTGGCAGAGAGATTTTAGAGGATGTCAAAAATGAATCTGAAATGATGAAAAAACTGCTTAATGATCTATTGTTTTTGGCACGAAATGATCAGAAGAATTTTGAATTAGATTTAGAAGAGATAGATCTATCCCATCTACTTCACTCTTTATCAAAAAGATTTAGAAGGATTGTCCCAGCCCATCTATCGCTTGAAGAGTATATTCAAAATGGTATATCTATGAAGGCAGACAAGGTTAGGATAGAGCAATTAATCTATATCCTTTTAGACAATGCTATTCGATATACAACAGAAGGCAAGATTACGTGTTCGTTAGTATCAGATGGCACAGAAATTGTGATACGTATTAAAGACACTGGACCTGGTATACCTCTGGCTGATTTAAATCACATTTTCGACCGTTTTTATCGAGGGGATTCATCAAGAAAAAGAGATGGTTCAGGTCTTGGACTCGCGATTGCAAAAGCCATCGTAGATGCTCACAGAGGAAAAATTGAAGTTAAAAGTGAAATCGATAAAGGAACTGAATTTGTCATAAGCTTTCAAGTAAAATAAACGCCGTTATGTATTACGGCGTTTTTTTCAGGACCTTTCTATTGTTGTTACCCGTTGACTCAAGGAGACTTTCCACATAACGAAAGACCAGTAAAAATATGACCAGTATGGTCCCGCACCCATATATAAAAGCAGCCCATGGTTGGGCAGAATCTGTCCCGATGATGATGCCATGAAGGACCATTAGAAACCATGCGGGTATGACAAGAAAGTGAATTTTTTTCCACAAAGAACGTCCTAACGCTTTGATGAAAAAATCTGAAGTCCCAAAGGTCACCAAAAATAAATAAAAGGATATTGTTCCAAGTCCTGAAAAGACTGGGTCATTATCAGCTAAAAACGGAATCAATATTTCAAAGATATTGTATGGCATATATGAATCTACCAAAAGTAATGTTGCATGAAATACAACCGTCAGCATTCCTATCCATCCACTTAATTTATGCAACTCTAACATTAGCGGCTTTTGCTTCTTGAAAAGAGATAGACGGTTCATCAAGCCGGCTGCAATCGAGAGTGTAAAAAGAAAGTATGCTAAGAAACCGGATATACGAATTAAACTCCAAGTGTTTAGCCAATCAATGTCCATTTTCTCGACTTCCCCCAATCTCTATTTTTCCATTAGCTTTAACAAGAACATAACTACATTTCCGATTGATTTTAGAGAGCACTGATTTTACAGATGTCACATCGTCCATAAAAAATAGTTTTGCACTGATTTCGGCATCTAGACAATGTTCCGTTACAACCGTTGCCTGGACGATTTCTGATACTGCAGGCATTCCGGTTCTTCCGTCCAAAATATGGTGTTTCTTGGTTTCCCCCTGCAGCCAGCTTCTATAGATGGTATTGGAAGTCGCAACGCCTCCATTACGAATTGAGAAAGACCCGATTTCCTTTCCTTCGTCGAAAGGGTTCATAATCCCAATCGTCCATGCTTTTTCACCTTTTGACCACATCGCCATATCACCGCCACCGTCCACAATTCCATACGTGCTACGGGTGTGATTCTGCAACCATTTTGAGACAGCTTCCACGGCATAGCCTTTCGCAATTCCACCAAGGTCTACTTTTTGATCCGTCTTTTTCATTACCTGAAAATCTTCCTTAAAAATAAGTGGCTGGTCTTCACTTTTATATCTCGGAATCGTCTCTTCGTGATGTGCAACCTCAAAGGGGAATGATTGCTTATATCCATGAACCTCTAGCTGTGTCAGCAGATAGGGCGAAAAACGTCCCTCTGTTTTAAACCGATATTCTTCTGCCTTTTTTAAAAGGTCAAAAAGAATTGGCGAAACAACAATGATTGAGTCCCTTTTGACTTCATTCAAGGAGCTTAGTTCATTGTTGCGAAGAAATCTTGAAAATTCCCGTTCCATGTATTGAAGAAAAGAAAGAATGGTCTCTTTCCAATTTGTGTTGTATTCATTCGAAATTGCAATATAGAATGAAGTGTTCATCACATTTACTTCTACAGAATCGATCTCATTAAGATCTTCTGGTGGTACGATCACGTTCAACCACCCCTTGATTGTCATTTACTTGAATGGAAAAGTCACTCCAGTCCAGCTGGATTAACTCTTTTTCCCGTTCACTCATAGAATCATTTATTTCTACAGCCATTGCAGTTGAATTCTTTGTATCTGCATTGAAATCATTTATTTGACCAATTACGATTGCAGAAAATGCCGCCCCTGTGATACCAACAATCCATTTTGCTTTATTGTTCGCTTTCATCCATCATCACCTCTTACATCATTTTAGTCATCGTAATGTTACCGTTAGCCTCGTCCCAGTTCACTCTGTATCCGAAAGCATTTGCCATTACCGAAACTGGCAAAAAGACAGACTTCTCGAAATACTGAGCCTTTGTTGGCATCGGTGTTTTCACCATATTCTCATAGACTACATTGGAACCTGCACGGACAATCAGCTCCACCTGATTAGTTGAAGCTTCGAAAATTCTACTTTCTTGATAAAATGTGTATTCCGCACCAAAAAACTTAGCCATTTTCTCACCAGAAATGAGCAATTGACCTTCCATAGGTACGATATAAAAACGTCCACTTTTTCCATTCAGTTCAACTGTGACTTCTTTTGGCTCTTGAAAAGGAAGAGTATCAGTTAGAGAAGCAATGGTGTCTCTCGTCCAAATATTCCAATAAGATGGTTGAATCTGATTTTCCTGTATATAGTAACGATTTTCATACTCCTCCTCTTCCTCCCATTCTTCATGATCATCATCATCCTTTTCGTATCTTTCATACCTTCCATGTTCGTCTCGTTCATAGTCGTCATCATCGGCTTTTACTATATTGACAGATTGAAAAATGAACAAGAGCAAAACTACCGATAAGATCCATGTAAATTTTCTTGTTTTCACACTTTTCGCCTCCTTGTAACATATTAATCAGCATTTCTGAAAAAATAATGAAAGTCAGATTCATTTTTTATATAAAAAGCTTTCAAACTGTTTTTCAGTTATTTTTCATTTTCCATGTTTAGACTAGTAAGCATAAATCTTAATTTAAGAAGGAGATTTTTATGAAATATATTAAAATGTTACTACTCCCATTTTTTATTGTTTTTACACTTAGTTTCATAATCGTAGGAAACACCCCTGTTTCAGCAGACCATGGTTTTGATGAAACATATGAACAACATGATGACGAGGATGGAATATATGAAGATGTAGGTAAAGCAGTTGGCTGGGGTACGGCCATTACACTAGGTGCTGCTGGGTTCATTTTTCCGATTAGACGATCCATGAAATGGTTAATCAGTAATTATCCAAAATCCAAAAAGACGTTTATTTCTACTTCCAAGTTTTTTGGAAAATATCATATCTTAATCGGGATCCTTGCCTTGGCTTTAAGTATTATTCATGGAGTAACCATGTATGTAAGTGAAGGGGAATTGGAAAGTGATGGGATTATTGGATTGGTAGCTGTTGTATTAATGATAGTTGCTAGCCTGTTTGGATTGATTTTATCGAAGAATAAAAAAGAAAAAAAACTTCGAAATACACATATGACATTGATTGCTTTTACTCTATTTATTGTCTTTGTCCATATCATACTGTAATAGAAAGGACCTGCTCCCAAGTACAGTTACGTATTAGTACAATGGGGTCAGGCCCTTTTCTCTTTTTTTCTTTAATTCAAGACTGCTTCGACCTAGCTTAATATTTTACGAAAAGTATATACAGCATCTGCATGGATTGTTGTTCGTTTAATATATGAAGAAGGCTCAGATGCCAACCATTTCCTTGCTTGATCATTTGTTGTATGCACATCTTTATCTAGTAAAGTCTTTTTGTATAACTTTCATGTAGTCTTTCTTGAATGGATTCAACAGTGCTATTAGGGAGATTAGCATGTTCAAATAGTATTTTGGATGCGGATGGTAATGTGGCTTTATCAGTCCAAGTATTTGGATTCCATAGCCCTGATCGTTTAAAAGCTTTTGCACAATGAATGAAACATTCTTCTACCTCTACACCGATACCCAAAAGAGGAGGTTTATCCTTTACAGCCATTTTCTCAAGCAATTCTTCATCTTTTATTATTGTTGCATTGCCATTCATTCTTAGCGTCTCTCCAAGCCCCGGGATTAAAAAGAGAAGACCTATCTTGGGATTTGACAAGATATTCCGCAAAGAATCTATTCTTTTATTGCCTGGTCTTTCTGGTATGATTAACTGTTTTTCATTTAACACAAGAACAGATCCTGGCTGGTCTCCCCTTGGCGAAACATCACAAAATCCAAATTTATCAGACGTAGATAAAACGACAAACGGTGATTTAGAAATAAACTCTTTACAGTGATGATCAATATATGTAATACCCTTATTTTCTACTAACTCACTTGGAAAACCTATTATCGTACGTAATTCTTCCTCTGTTTCAACTGAATTTTTAAATGCCCCACTTTTTATCAATGAGCTCACTCCTCATATACGGATTCCTAAACCCCATTGTACCATCAGAGTTCACAATTCTCTTTATATTCGCATTTTTACATGTTGTAATGAATATTTTATAAGTAATTAATACATAACCCTAAAATTTCCAAATTAGGTTCTTGTAAAGGAAAGGATTGATCGAATGAAAAAAGTCGAACTCATTAATATTTCGAAATCCTATGATAAGACAACAGAAGTCATTTCAAATATCAATGTCACCATAAACCCTGGAGAGTTTTTTGTATTAGTAGGTCCTTCAGGGTGTGGGAAAAGTACGATGCTTCGAATGATCGCTGGATTGGAGGATATAACAGGAGGCGTGTTAAAAATAGGTGATAAAGAAGCAAATCTTTTGCCACCAAGTAAAAGAGATATTTCGATGGTATTTCAGAACTATGCCCTGTACCCTCATCTCTCCGTCGAGGAAAATATCGTGTTTGGTTTACATGTTAAAAAGGTTTCAAAGGATGAACGGAAAAAACGCTGTACGGAAGTAGCAGACATGCTCGGTCTATCAGAATTACTAAAGCGGAAGCCACGAGAACTCTCTGGAGGTCAAAGACAAAGGGTAGCATTAGCAAGGGCGATAGTGAATCAGGCACCGATATGTTTGATGGATGAGCCTTTATCTAACCTAGATGCAAAATTACGTGCACATATGAGATCTGAAATTCGACAGATTCAGCGAAAGCTTGGTATTACGATGATTTACGTAACACATGACCAAGTTGAAGCTATGACAATGGGTGACAGGATTATGATTTTACACAACGGAAAGATCCAACAAATTGGAGAGCCGATTGAAATCTATAACGAGCCTGCAAATCCTTTTGTAGCAACCTTTATTGGATCTCCCCCAATGAATTTAGCAAAGGGAATGGTACATAAGGAAAAAAGAGAAATTTCGTTTGGAGACAATGTGACCATCAAAGTTCCAGAAAAAGATACACATTTATTAAACTCTGACCAAATCATTGTTGGAATTCGACCAGAACATTTAAAGCCTGCCGTTAATGAGGGAACAAATATAAATCATATTTTTGCAGAAGTAAAAAATGTAGAGGTCTTAGGAAATGAAACAATCCTTGCTTTTGCTTTGGAGGACAAGGATTGGTTGGCAAAATGGAATGGGCAATGGAAAGTTCAATTAAATCAGGTCATACGGATAGCAGTAGACTATGACTCTATTTGTTTGTTTGATGGTGAAACTCATGAATTACTCAAGTCACCTTCAAACATTGAAAATTATGTGATCGATCGTGAGGTGATCATCGAATGAGTTCTGCTTTAAACAGCAAAGAATACAAACCTCCAAAAATCAGTTTTTGGAGACGGTCACTAAATGCGCGAACTGCACTTTTGTACTTATTACCATCTATTGTCTTATTCAGTGTGTTTGTTTTCTATCCGATGTTTCGAACGATATACTTAAGTTTTTTTCTTACCGATCAACAAGGTCATGCAGCCCTTTTTGTTGGACTAGAAAACTACACCTATTTATTTGAGTCAGATAGCTTTAAACAAAGTACAAAAGCAACCATATTATTTGTTCTTTACACGGTACCAGCAACCATAATTCTTGCATTGTTTCTAGCATTATTAGCCAATGAAAAACTGAAAGGGATTGGTTTTTTCAGAACGATTTTCTCATCGACGATGGGGATTTCAGTTGCAGCTTCTTCCGTTGTTTGGTTGTTTCTTTTTCATCCTAGTATTGGAATGTTTAATCGCTTCTTAGGAATCTTTGGTTTAAAGGACATTCAATGGTTATTAGACCCCGAATGGGCCTTACTATCTGTCTCTATATCAACCATTTGGCTTAATCTTGGATTCTCGTTCTTAATTATTCTTGGGGGATTGCAAAACATCGATGAACACTTGTACGAGAGTTCAAAAATTGATGGTGCTGGTTATTTTTATCGGTTAAGAAGAATAACAATCCCTATGCTCTCTCCTACTTTGTTTTTTATCATCACCATCACGATGATTAATGCCTTCCAAACGTTTGGACAAATTGACATCTTAACAAAAGGTGGTCCTTCAGAATCTACGAATCTTATTGTTTATTCCATCTATAAGGAGGCTTTTATCAACTACCAATTTGGAACAGCTAGTGCACAAGCAGTCTTTTTATTCATTACGATTTTAATCGTCACAATTCTTCAGTTTAAGTTTGGTGAAAAGAAGGTGCACTATCAATGAACAAGCCCACAAAAGTTTTATTTTATGTCCTTTTAGTATTGGCCGCTTTCTTAGTGTTTTTTCCTATTTTATATGCTCTCATGATCAGTTTTATGGGCAGTAAGGAAATCTTACAAGGAAGCTTCTTCCCCGAGTCTATTTACTTTGATAACTATGCCAAGGCATTTGACCGATTACCATTGATGAAATATTTATTAAATAGTTTTATCGTCTCTACAACTGTTATGTTAGGCCAATTAATCGTATCGAGTATGGCAGCCTATGCCTTTGTGTTCATTCCATTCAAAGGTAGAAATTTCGTTTTTTTCCTATTCATTTCTACCATGATGATTCCATGGGAAGCAACGATGATTCCAAACTTTTTAACGATTCAAAAGTTGGACTGGATTAACACGTATCAGGGATTAAATGTCCCCTTCTTCGCCCTTGCATTTGGGACTTTCTTACTTCGTCAGCATTTCAAGACCATTCCAAAGGAATTGCATGAAGCTGCACAGGTTGCTGGATTAAGTAGATTCCAATTTTTTATAAGGGTTATCCTTCCTGTTTCTCGAACTAGTTTGGTTACGTTGGGAGCATATGGTTTTTTGACAACATGGAATATGTATCTATGGCCACTTTTGGTCACAAACAATGATTCTGTAAGAACTGTACAAATAGGCTTAAAGCAATTACAAACACAAGAAATGGCAACAGATTGGGGGGTGGTCATGGCAGGAGTTATGGTAGTAATTATCCCAACGTTAATTTTATTATTCTTAGGACAAAAGCAGTTACAGAAAGGTTTATCACAAGGGGCATTAAAATAAGAGGGAGGTTTACAAGAGTGAAGAAATCTACAAAGTTTTTTGCTGTGTTATTCATCATTGGCTTACTTTTTACCACTGCTTGCACAAATAGCGCAAATAAAGATAATGAGCCTAAGGATGAAGGAGCGGAATCAACAGGACCAACGGAAATCGTTTTTTGGCATGCAATGTCTGGTGCTGGCCAAGAAGCGCTTGACGAAATTGTGAATGACTTCAATACATCTCAAGATAAAGTAAAGGTGAACGCTGAATTCCAAGGTACGTACGAAGAATCGTTAACAAAATTCCGAGCTGTTGGAGGCACGAATGATGCACCAGCTATTATTCAAACATTTGAAGTTGGAACAAAATATATGATTGACAGTGGTTTCATTGAACCGATGCAATCATTTATTGACAAAGATAAATATGATCTTTCACAGCTTGAAAAAAACATCTTAAACTACTATACGGTTGATGATAAATTGTATTCAATGCCGTTTAACTCATCTACACCGATTTTGCTGTATAATAAAGATGCTTTTAAAGAAGCAGGTCTAGATCCTGAAAACCCACCAAAAACCTTCAGCGAAGTAAAAGCTGCGGCAGAAAAATTAACAAAAAAGAATGGCGATAATACAGAGCAATACGGTTTTTCTATGTTAACGTATGGCTGGTTCTTTGAAGAACTTGTCGCTACACAAGGCGGTTTATATGTAAATAATGATAATGGTCGTTCAGATGATGCGACAAAAGCCGTTTTTAATGGGGAAGAAGGATTACGTGTTTTTAAGTTTTTAGATGAGATGAATAAGGCTGGTACATTTGGTAATTTCGGAACAAATTGGGATGACATTCGTGCTGCTTTCCAAACTGGAAAAGTAGCCATGTATATGGACTCCTCTGCTGGAACGACAAACGCCGTTAAAACAGCACCATTTGAAGTAGGTGCAGCTTTTATTCCACATGCGGATGAAGTTGAGAGCAATGGGGTAATCATTGGCGGGGCTTCATTATGGATGTCAAAAGGAATTGATGAAGCGAAGCAAGATGCGGCATGGGAGTTTATGAAGTATTTGGCAACTCCAGAAGCACAAGCGAAATGGCATGTGAAGACAGGATATTTCGCAATCAACCCTGCAGCATATGAAGAACAAATCGTAAAAGATCAATGGGAAGAGCTACCACAATTAAAAGTAACGGTCGAACAGCTTCAAGCAACGAAGCCATCTGTTGCCACACAAGGTGCGTTGATTTCCGTATTCCCTGAATCAAGACAACAAGTTGTAACGGCATTAGAAAACTTATATCAAGGTCAGGATCCTCAAGAAGTACTCGATAAAGCAGCTGCAGAAACCGACCGTGCGATTGAAGTAGCAAACAAAACCAAAAAGAAATAAAAAGGAGGCCATCCCCTCAGTTCTGTAGGGGGCTGGCCTCTTCATATTCATTTTCCAAAAAAGGGACCAGGAGAACCGTCCCTTTGGTTCCTTTAAACCAATACGCCTGATAATTTTTTAGCTACAGCTTCAACTTTTTCTAGTCCTTCTGCAATGATCTTTTCCGCTTGATCTGGTGCTGCAGCATGACCTTCAATAATGACTTCATCTGTGATTTCCATACCGAATACGCCGCCAGCAACGTTTTTAATATAAGTTGCAGCCATTTCCATTGGCGCTGTTTCAGGTGTTGAGTAAATACCACCACGCGCACTTAGAATAACAGCTTTTTTATCAGTCAATAATTGCACTAATTGACCATTTTCATCATATTTGAATGAGTAACCCGCTTGGTACACATAGTCGATGAATGTTTGTAATTTAGCCGGGATTGTTAAATTCCATAATGGGAATACAAAAACAACTACGTCTGCTGCTGTTACGGCATCCATTGCTTTTTGCTTTGCCGCTAAAATACGTTTCTCTATGTCTGTCATATCTTCGCCTGATTGAATTTTACCAAAAGCGCTGAATAAATCTTGACCTAGGTAAGGCATATCTTCTGCAAAGACATCGTAAGTTGTTACATTAACCCCATCAATGTTCTTCATAAAAGTTTCATACATTTTACTTGAAACAGCTTGAGAAGCTGGACGATTATTAGCTTTTACTACTAAAACGTTCATATATTAATTCCTCCATTTATCTTGGACTTAATTATCTTGAGAGTATTATATTAATATAATATGGAGGTGCATTCAATACAACTTTCCTACCAATTTTTCCTGTTTTTTTCTACTAACAGTGACTTACTCCAGTGCAGAAACACCTACGCCGCTGGAGTAAACACTTTCATTGAATATCGATCTTTTGCTGTTTTTTCAAAATGTTACCAAGTAGAAATACTTATTCTACTGATCCTTCCCATGCAAGCATTCCGCCCTCCATGTTAATTACCTTGAACCCTTGATTTTCAAGGAATTGAGACGCTCTCCCACTTCTACCGCCGGAACGACAAACCATTACATATTCCTTTGATTTATCTAGTTCGTGCATTCGAAATTCAATTAAACTTAACGGAATATTGACTGCTCCAGGAATTTTACCTGCTGCAACTTCATCTACTTCACGAACATCAATAATATTTAATGTTTTTCCCTCTGCTAATAATTCTTCAACTTCTTTTGCAGTATATTTTTTCATGTTCCTACCTCCTAAAACGTTTATCTTCTCTATGCACTGATAGTATCCTCTATACTTATTTAAAGTTATATTCAGTTACGATTTTATCTCTACCTGTTACTAGGTCATTAAAGTATTCATATAGATTAACACCTAAATAAGACCCAGAAATATTGTATACATTGTCATAGCCTAAATGTTGCAATGCCATTACCATATTATAGCTTCTTTGTCCTGAACGACAGTGAACATATACAGGTTGATCTTTTGGAAT
This sequence comes from Ferdinandcohnia sp. QZ13, assembly GCF_031324165.1. Classification (NCBI taxonomy): domain Bacteria; kingdom Bacillati; phylum Bacillota; class Bacilli; order Caryophanales; family Bacillaceae; genus Ferdinandcohnia; species Ferdinandcohnia sp. QZ13. The sequence goes on from NZ_JAVIVW010000001.1 coordinate 1,968,921, forward strand.
TTCATCAAGTCTATTCCTAAATTCACTTAAAGGAATGTTTACAGCGTTTTTAAAATGGCCAGCCTTATATTCCCCTTTTTCACGAGCATCGATAATAAATGCATTGTTTTCTACTAATTCTCGAACTTGTGATACTTTCACCTCTTTATATCTACCTTGAAGTAGGTTCAGTCCCACCAATGCCGCATGATTTACGACATCTTTAGCTGTCCCTAACATTGGGGAATAGCTTAATTCAAGGTCTTTTAAGTCTTCTAATGTGCCGTTCATCGTAATCAACGTTGCGATGACATCGATTCGTTTATCGACATTTCCTTTTCCAATTGCCTGTGCACCTAAAATTCGACCTGTTGGGTATTCATAAATCAATTTAAAATGCATTGGATTACTATTTGGCATAAGTCCCACTTTATCTCCTGGCATTAGATAAACAAAATCATGCTGAATTCCAGCTTGCTCAGCTGTTCTTGCATTTAGACCAGTAGAGGCTGCATTTAGTTCAAACAGATGGATGGAAGATGATCCTATTACCCCTAAATTTCTACTTGGAATTCCATATATATGGTCAGCGACCGCTCTTGCTTGTTTTTGGGCAGGTCCTGCTAATGCTAGTCTCGTTGGCTTGTGTAATAATCGATGATACACTTCAATGGCATCTCCAACCGCATAAACATCCTTGTCATTTGTTAAATAATTGTGGTCCACCTTAATGGCACCAGTTTCACCAATTTCAAGACCTGCTTCTTTTGCTAGACTCATTTCAGGTCGTACTCCAATGGCCAATACGACAGCCTGCGCATCTATTTTCTTACCTGAGTTTGTTGTAATATGTCCTTCACCAATTTGGGCTAATCCATCATCTAGAACAAGGTTTACACCACGGTCCACCATTTCTTTATGAAGGATTTGTGCCATATCATAATCAAAAGGTGCCATGACTTGCTTAGCAAACTCAACTAAAGTTACCTGATAACCAGCTAACTTCAGGTTTTCCGCAACTTCAACTCCGATAAAGCCACCACCAATAACGGCTATATCTTGAATGTTGCTTTGTTTAATATATGAATTGATTCTCTCAATATCGACTACATTACGTACCGTGAAAACATTAGAATTGTTAATCCCCTCTATTTTTGGACGAATAGGTGTCGCCCCTGGGGAAAGGACTAATTTATCATATTTTTCATCATAGGTTTTATTAGTTAAAACATCTTTAACAGTGATTGTTTTATTATCGCGGTTAATTCGAATGACTTCTTGATGGACCCTTGCTTCAATATTGTAACGATTTTTAAACACTTCAGGAGACATTAAAACAAGTTTCTCACTATCTTCAACAATCCCACTTAGGTGATAAGGTAAAGAACAATTCGAAAAAGAAACATGAGGTCCTTTTTCAAACATGATGACCTCCGCACTTTCATCCAATCTTCTTACCCTTGCAGCAACTGATGCCCCACCAGCTACCCCGCCAACAACTAATACTCGTTTTGACATAGATATCCCTCCCTAAAATAAATGTCCTACCTATATCATTCCTAAAAATAATACATCTCCACCCACCTACACCCACGGGGTATGTTTTATATATTTTTTTACAGCGAGGGGAATCCCTCACTGCATGTAACATCTATCTATTAAAAAAGCTTAGAAAGTTAGTGTTGGTGATGCATCTTTTGCATATTCTAAGAATGTTACGGCTCCCCCAACCTCAATACCATCAACAAAATCTTCTTTGGTAAGTCCCATCACATCCATTGTCATTTGACATGCAATAAACTTCACACCTAAATCTTGTGCCATTTCAACTAATTCCGGAATACTAGGTACATTCGCTTTAGCAAAACCTTCAGCAAAATGTTCCTTTCCAGCTGGCATTTCCAATGCATGCATTCCATGTTTATGGATAAGATTTAAACCTTCAAACGTGAAGAAGATCGCAACTTCTTTATCTGAAGCTGCTGCTGCGGTAGCGATATTAAATACTTTGTAAGCATCAAACATTCCACCATTTGCTGCAATAATTGCTACTTTATTTGACATATTAAATTCCTCCAATACCTATTTTTTATTTTATTTCTACTCAACCCAGTTGAGCTAGGTAGAACATTGTTCTTATTAGTAATGCCAACCAATACCCATATAGGTATAATTTTAACTAAAATTTTTTCGTAGTGAAATTCACTACACGACTAATAATATACCCCTACGGGTAGGGTGTCAATGTATTTATCCTCTTTATTTTTATTGGTACTTTATGGTGTTGTTTCTTTTACATTAAATAGACCAGTTCTTTAAATGTGAGGATATATAGGTTTGAAAAAATGTAATTCAGTAAGTTCAGTATTTTATTACTTTTTATTGACCTATTGTTTGTTTAAAAAACGTCTGTTAAAATTCAAAAATCAACTTCATACGACCCTTATATATCTATGGAAATATGGTCCATAAGTCTCTACCTGGCAGCCGTAAATTGCCGGACTATAAGGAAAGTTAGAGCGCGGGTGCATTCTCTTCTTTCTTTATAGATTGAGAGGATGCACTTTTTTTATTCGCACATAAGAATTCATGCTTATACCGATAATAAAGGTCGTATAAGAAGCTATTATAGGAGGTTATTCATGGATATTTTATTCGGTTTATTATCCCTAGTGGGTTTACTATTTATAGCTTGGCTTTTAAGTAAAAATAAAAAGGCCATCAAATGGCGTACGATTATAGTAGGTGTAGTGTTAGAAGGGATTTTTGTATACTTTATGCTTAATGTTCCTCTTGGTCGTTGGGTTCTTACAAATGCTGCCCAAGGTGTGCAACACGTCCTTAACTATAGCCAAGAAGGCATTAATTTCTTATTTGGTGGTTTTTTTGCAGAAGGTACCAATATCGGATTTATTTTCGCAATTCAGGTTTTATCTGTTATTATTTTTATCTCTGCACTTGTCTCCGCTCTATACTATCTACGAATCATCCCAATTGTCGTACGTGGACTCGGTTGGGTTGTCGGTAAAGTATTTGGTACCACTCGTGTCGAATCTTTTAATACAGTTGCAAATACAATGTTAGGTGTAGTGGAATCCCCGTTACTGATCAAGCCTTATCTTGCAAAATTGACACGTTCAGAATTATTCACCGTTATGGTTGGGGGCACAGCTTCAGCAAGTGGTGCGATTCTCTTATCCTATGCTCAAATGGGGATTGATATTAGGTTTTTACTGATTTCCGTATTCTCCGTGCCATTTGTATCTATTGTTATGTCTAAAATGATGGAACCTGAAACAGAAAAGTCTGAAACAAGCGAAGATGTCAAAATGGAACAGGCAGGATACACAAATATTTTTGAAGCTATATCTGAAGGGGCTGTGAGTGGAGTTAAGCTTGCTGCAAGTATTGGTGGTTTGCTTATTGCATTTATCAGTATATTGGCTTTAGCAGATGGCATCTTAGGCATCTTCGGAATGGATTTAGCTACGATATTTGGTTATGTATTCTATCCTTTCGCTTTACTTGTTGGGATACCTGTTGAAGATGCTTTCCGTGCGGCTTCCATTATCGGAACAAAGATTACAGCGAATGAACTGATTGCCTATCAGGACCTACTCAAATTACAAGGCGAACTAAAACCACAAACGATTGCGATTTTAACCGTTGCATTATGTAACTTCGCGAACCTCTCATCTATTGGACAGTTAATTGTAGGTCTTGGTTCATTAGCACCATCAAAGAAAAAACAAATTGCCTCGATGAGTTTTAAGGCCATCATTGCCGGAACGTTAGCAAGCTTTATTACAGCTATTTTTGTAAATATGTTTATATAAGCACAAAAATAGAGACCTGCTCCCATGTAACGCAATAGTGTTAACGGTGGCAGGTCTTTTCCTTATTTTTGTTGGACTACATCTATAGCCGACTTCACCGTTTGAGCAAGTGTTTCGGGGTCACCTTTACCTTGGAAATGGAGATAAAGGACCATTGGTTTCTCAAACCAATGATTATGCAATGCTGAAATTTGTATATCCCCTTTTCGAAGTGCATCAATAACAGGATTTACTTCTTGAGGAAGCAATGCAAACTCCCCTAGGACGATTGTTGTATTTTGAGTACTTTCAAAATCAGCATTAAGTGAAAGCCCCGCCAGTTCCGGAGAAACTTTTTCTCCCTCTATCGAGACGTTCAGGTTTTTACGACCAACCTCCACTTTACAAATTTTCCCCGTCTGCTTTACGTGATCTGCAAACAGATTCTCAAACAAACGACATTCAGAGTCTCCTGCTCCATAAGTTGTATCAACTGGATACCATAAGGACAAGCACAGAACGAGAATTGGAATTATTGTTTTCAAAATCAAACCTCCTATTTTTTTCTTTATTATGTGCTTAACCTGACAATCCATAGCTCTTTTTTTAAAGATTTTTCTTCTTTTTGGTGTTATTAATGATTGAGCAGTCAATCTACAAGAGTAAAACAGAACCTACCCCCTATACAATTTCAGGGGCAGGCTCCTTCATTTGATTCATTCTATTCAGTTATTAAACCATAAGCAGAAATTTTCTTTATTCTTCGAGACACAAGCATTGAGACCAAGTAGGCTAAAATAAGGATTCCCACACACAGCATGAGAATAGTTGGCAAATGAACGATAAAATCCAAACGTTTAACCCCCGCACTAGATAACAATAACGAAAGCATAGGATTCGTAAAAAAGTACCCAAGTACACCACCGATTGCAACACCCGTAATGATCACCGGGAGAAAGCTAATCGATATTTGATTCATTAGTTGTATCGTGGTATAACCTATTGCTTTCATGACACCGAACTCTTTCTTTCTCTTAATAATCATCGTTTTGATAACCAGGTACAAAATCATCACAACAACTAGAACGGTAATTGCCAAAACCATTACCATAACAGCAAACACTGCAGCCGTATACATACCTGTTTGTGTCTCTATATTTTCATCGATATCTAACGTATCTGCTATATTGTCCCCATACTGTCCCTCGACCCTTTTGATAAAGTCTTTATTCGAGATTCCATCTAGATAGGCATAAAGGGTCGTACCTTGATAATCAGTTTGTAATTGCTGCATTCCTTCCATTGTTAATGCAGCTACCTGTCCTAAATTACCAATTGATTGACTTAGACCCGTTACTAAATATTTTTTTGTTTCAGCTCCGTACTCTACCTCAACTGTATCACCAATTCCTTTATTAATTTGATTGGATACAACCCAGGAAATAGATATTTCATTTTCATATTTTGGTTGACGCCCTTCATAGACGATATTATTCTCTAACCGGTCATAACGATCCGTAATATTTGTATATACGGTTTGACCATCTATTTTTGTTGTCATTAAATCGAATATGTTTACTTTCCTTACATGGTTCATTTGTTCAATATCTCTCAACAATTCACTTGTATCTATATCTGGCTTAACTGCAATCAATACATTCGCAGGTTCTGAGCCAAACAAGTTAACAAATGCAGTCTTATCTGAAGCGATGTTGTAATAAAGGACCATGGAAAAGAGAGAAGCAAACGTTAATGCAATAATAATGACAAGAATCATCATATTTTGTTTCGCATTTGCTAACATCGATTTAATGGCAAGTAAAACGTGCAGACCACCCTTTGCTTTATCCAAAGGGAAGTGATTTTTTCTAAAACTGTGAGTTTGAATCCCCCCACGAAGTGCCGCAACAGGTGAAATTTTTCGAACACGGAAGGCGGATAGTATTGTAACAACTACACTTAACATAACAAGGAAAATACTGATTAAATTCATGATGCCATCAAAGCTTTGAACCCACACCAAACCAGATAACGACGAAAGAATTCCTCCAATAAAAGGCATTAGTCCATATGACAAGGCAACCCCTACTATACTTGCAATAAGAGCAATTAAGCTAAACTGGAGTATAATAGACGAAAGAATTTGTCCACTTGTATAGCCGATTGCTTTCAGGGTTCCGATATTTGTCATCCCATCTTCAATACTATTCGAAATACGGAAGCGGATGACAATTAACGATACAAGTACGATAATTGCAGCAAAAATAACTAATATGGTCGCTATGATGTTAATCGTCAATGTACTTACGTTTTTTACTAATTCGATATCTAATCCCCATATATAGGAAGTAGATTCTCCTACAATCGATTGCGGGAATTCGTTTGAGAAGTCACTTAGTACCTTCGACGATTGAGTTTTATCCTTCATTAGCGCGGATATAATCATCCCTTTTGCTTGGTCGTCTAGATTGTCTGTTAATGTATGATAGGATGCCTCTGGTAGCATAAACTTCATGATCCCGATGTTGGTTGTACCCATGATCGTGGTTTCTAAAAATCCAGCAATTCGATAATCGTAGTCCTTATTTTGATAGGTAATGGTAAAGATATCACCTAATTCATATCCCCCGTTTGTTTTAAAACTAAAAGGTAGATAAATATCATTTTCACTTGATGTATTTAGCTTTTCAATTAGCTTGAGCGGTCCAATAGTGCGATTGTTCTCAGCATTAAAAATAGCGACAGTACTCGTTAATTCACTGTTACCAAAATGAAAGGTAGCAATGTTCATCATGACGATTTCTTCTGTCTCAGTCTCAGTTACTCCAGAATAGTCCGCTAAAAATTCTTCATAAGTCGGATTAAAACCAGCTTCATTCATTATAATCGTTACATGAGGATCATTTAATTGTTCAACTTTATGATCAAAAAACGGATTGATTTGAGTGATAACCATAAGACCAATATTAAGTAGTAACGCAGCAACCAAAATAAAAATAAATAAAGAGATATGGGCAGATTTGCTTTTTCTAATATTCGCCAAAGCTAGATTCATAATGTTCACCTTACCACCCCATTTCAGCAAGGAAGGTCTTCAGCTTTTCATGGCGCTCTACATTCTCATTTTCACGATATGCGCCTAGCTGCAGGTCACCGCAAATCACGCCATCTCGTAAATATAGAATTCGATTTCCACGTAATGCCGTTTTCAAATCATGAGTTACCAAGACAATACTTTGACCACTCCGATTCACATCTGTAAATACATCTAATACACGATCGCTAGATGCCGAATTTAATGCACCAGTTGGTTCATCTGCAAATAATATTTTCGGGCTATTAATGATTGCTCTCACAATCCCTACTCGTTGAGCCTCACCGCCAGAAAGCTGACTCGGAAATTTAGACCAAGAATTTTCAGTGATTCCTACTTGTATTAATCGTTCTTTCGCTCTTTTTACAAGTTCACGCTTATTCTTATTTACTAAAAATCCACTTGCTAGTACATTATCAAGTACACTCATATTGTCGAGTAAATAAATTTGTTGGAATACAAAACCACAATTATTTCTTCTAAACACCGCTAGTTGGTCATTATTCAATGTAGCTAAATTTTTTCCAGCAAAATTAATTTCACCTAATGTCGGCTTATCCATACCACTAATCGCATAAAGTAGGGTAGACTTTCCCGATCCAGAACTGCCCATTATAATCGTGAAATCCCCTTCTCCTAAACTGATATCTAAATTCTTTAAAACATGCTGCTGAATACCACCGCTCGAAAAGGTTTTACACAGCTTCTCCGTTCGAATAATTGTTTTTGTCATGATTGATTGGCATCTCCCTTTATATCATTCATTTTTTTCAACCAAAAAAAAAGACCGCAATAAAGATTACAGTCTTATCATACAAAATGAATTCTTATTAAATCTTTGTGCAATTCTTAACTAATTCTTAAATCTACGCAAGTTTGATTTTCAAGACGACTGTAAACCCATCTTTTCGGTTGTAACAGCTAATATGACCATCCATATTTTCCATGAAGTATTTTGAAATATACAGACCCAGTCCTGAACCATTTTTGCCTTCGATATTTTCACCTCTAAAATATTTATTAAAAAGTAAACGTACTTCATCCTCGCTAATTCCCGGTCCGAAATCCTGAATATCTAGTTCGAGATAACCTTGATTAATGTGTGATTTAATCATGACTTTTGTTCCCGCATATTTATAAGAATTACTGATAATATTGTCTATTACTTGCTGCATACGCAAGCGATCCATTAAAAGAATACATGGTGGTATTGGATCATAGACAATTTGCTGATCATAATTGACATTTTCAATCATATCAACCAGTACCTTACTCGACTCTTCGGTTACTGTTAATTTTAATTGTTGCAGTTCTTCTAAAGTGGCATGAAACATATCTGTAATAAGGAAATTAATTTGCTCTGCTTTTGAATAAATCGTATTCACTTGCTTAATTACCTTATCATCGGTTGCCCGTAAAAGCATTAACTCGCTTACCGCTTTAATTGAAGCGACTGGCGTCTTAATATCATGACTTAATGTAGCTACAAGCTCTTTCTTACTACGGTTGGATTCATATTCCCTTTGGCGTGCAGCCTCAAGTTCTTCACGTAGGATATCAAAACTTTCCGTGAACGCACCAAAATAATTGTTCTTCTCCATATTTAAAGGGATATCTAGATGACCTCTAGCCACATTCGCTGCGAATTGTTGAAGCTGCTGAAATGGTTTCAAGAACGTTCTGTAAATATAAAAGATATAAAAAATAAGCACGATCATTAATAGTCCGAATATCAAACTTAAAAGTGTGACTAGTTCACTTTTTTGTTGTTGTACCATTTCTTTTTCATTATTTTGAATAACTATTTTCCCAACAATCTCGTTATTTTGCTTCAAATCTATCAATATATCTCCATTTTTAATAGCATTGTATAAATCGACAAAATGACCTCCTTGTGTTTGATAAATCACACTTCCTGAGTCATCAATGATGGAAAATGGTTGTTTTAGATCGATATTATGAAAGGTATCTTTACTAATTTGCCCCCATTGTTTTTCAGTAGTTTTAACTACATCATTGATGGCCACGAGATCCACTTCTGAAATATTATTATTTTTAATCACTATAATGGAAAAGACAATGCCCACACTAAAAATAACTAAAATCGAGCCAATAAGTAATTTGATTCTCATTGATTAGTATCCTCTAGAACATATCCTGTTCCCCATACCGTTTTAATAAATTTCGGGTCCTTTGGATTCCTTTCAATTTTTTCACGTAAATGACGAATATGTACATTTAGGGTTCCATCCCCTACAAAAGAATCTCCCCATACGTTTTGAAACAATTCATCCTTCGTGATGATTCGATTTTTATTCTTTGCCATATAAGATAAAAGTTTATATTCCATCGTTTTTAGTTGAATCTCTATACCATTTACGCGGACTCGTTGCAGATTTGTATCAATTTGTATGTTTCCAAAATCAAAAACTTCTTGTTGATTACCAGAACCATTGCCATGTCTTTTGAGTACTGCTTTTACTTTTGCGAGCAAGATACTGAGTGTATATGGCTTCTGAATGTAATCGTCTCCACCTATGTTTAGCGCAATAAGTATATCATCATCGCTAGAACGGGCACTGATAAATAAAATCGGAATTTGTGTTGTTTTGCGTAATTTTTTGCATAAATCAAAGCCTGAAGAATCCCCAAGATTAATATCAAGAAGTATCAATGACGATTCATTCTCTTGCAAAAAACGCTCACACTCCTCCGCACTTGTCACAAATGCCGTTTTGACTTCAAACATATTAAAATATTCACTAGTTGTTTCGGCTAAAGCAATCTCATCATCAACGATCAAACAATCTACTTTCATCACAAATCTCCTAAAAAATTTTTTCCTCAAATTGTTAATGGATATTTACAGTATATAGTAGATTTTGTTAAGGAGGTGTAAATATTTGGTGGTTGCCTATTTACTAAGAGGATGTTCCTATACGTGGTGCTGACACTTTTGAGGTAACACATATGGGCAATTCAAAAAAAACAACCAGAGAAAACTTTACGTTTTCCACTGGCTGCTTTGCTATTTTGGATTAAACGTTATATAAAGCACCGTCGACAGTGAATGAAGATGAGCTTACATAAGAAGCTTCGTCTGAAAGAAGGAATGTAATGACGTTAGCTACTTCTTCAGGTTCACCATAGCGTTTCATTGGTACTGCATCATTATAAGCGGCTTGAGCTGCTTCTGCTGCACCTGGTGCCACATTTGCTTCGATTTTACGCATCATTTGTGTGTTAATAACACCTGGGTTTACGGTGTTTACACGAACATTAAATGGTGCTGCTTCTAAAGCTGCAACTTTATTAATACCCATTACAGCATGTTTAGATGAGTTATATAAAATCATGCTTGGTGAGCCAATTAAACCGGCAACTGATGACGTATTAACGATTGCACCAGACTTTTGTTCTTTCATGATTGGCAATACATATTTAAGACCAAAAAGTACACCTTTTACGTTAATTCCATATACGAAGTCAAAATCTTTTTCTGTCACTTCTTCAAGTGGCTTAGCTGGACCTTCAACCCCTGCATTATTTACGAAGCCATCAATGCGACCAAATTTTGAAACAGTTTGTTCTACATAATTTTTAACATTTTCTTCATTCGACACATCTGCTTTTACTACTAAGCTATTTTCTTCATTTAAACCAAGCTCAGCTTGTACAGCTTTGATTGCGTCTTCATTTAAATCAACTAACACGACATTCGCTTTTTCGTTTGCTAATTTACGTACTACCTCTTTACCAATACCGCCTGCTGCACCTGTTACGATAACTACTTTACCTTCAAAACTCATTTCTTAACCTCTCCTTATTTATTCGGATTAGTTGTAAAATAATCTCGAATTTATTTATCTTGATTTCAAGATATTAAATTTATTATATTCCTAAAATAAATCCAAATCAAGAAATTAGACTTCACGTTAAATTTTGTTGAATTCCCCCCTGGTTTTTATACAAAAAAACCATATGACATATCCAAAAAGGAATGTCATATGGTTTCTTCATCATTTTATTAGTCTAATTCATAATAACTGCAAACAACTTGTCCAACAGCTTTAGCCGCTACGAGAAGCGCATCCTCATCGATATCAAATTTTGGATGGTGATTAAAGTATGGATTTTCTACTCCTTTTGGTGTACAAGCAATGTAGAAGAAGCAAGCCGGGAATTTTTCAGCATAATAAGCAAAGTCCTCAGATGGAGACATTGCCGGAAATTCTTTTACTTCTTTTATGTCCTTATCGTCCATGCTTCGTAAGCTTTCCGCAACCTTTGCCGTTAGCTCAGGATTGTTGTATAAAGGCGGATAATCTGGAGTGTAAGTAAGTTCACAGGTTACGCCGAACTCTTCTTCTATTCCTCTTACAATCCGTTTCACTTCTTTTTCAATCGTTTCTTTTGTTTCTACTGTCATATAGCGAATATCACCTTCAAGCTCAACACTATCCTTGATAACATTGAAGGTGCCTTTACCATCAAAAGAGCCAATTGTGATTACACCGATGTCGAATGGGCTTAATCTCCGACTAACAATGGTTTGTGCAGCTGTAACAAAATGAGCAGCAGCCACGATCGCATCGTTGGCTAGATGTGGCGAGGAACCATGTCCACCTCTTCCTTGCACTTTCAACTTCATATAGGCACGTCCATTAAAAGAATATCCAGCATGATATCCGACTGTTCCTGCAGGTCCCATAGGTAATAAATGTATGCCATAGATCGCGTCTAAATCATCAATCAAACCAGATTCTACGATACTTTTCGCTCCACCTGGCGGAACCTCTTCAGCATGTTGATGAATGATTTTTATGGTTCCAGGAATGGAATCCTTTAATTGAATTAAACAGTCCGCTAAAACTAATAAGTAGGCAGTATGTCCATCATGACCACATGCATGCATAACGCCCTCATTCTTTGATTTAAAGGGTACATCCGTTTCTTCTGTAATTGGAAGAGCATCAAAATCTGCGCGGAGACCAATTGTTTTTCCAGGCTTTCCACCTTTAATCGTTACAATAATCCCATAACCATTTCCAACATTCGTTTGAACCTCAACGTCTTTTCCCTTGTAAAAATCCGCAATAAATTGTGCCGTTTTCTCCTCTTTAAATGAAACCTCAGGATTTTCATGTAAATAACGACGGATATTAATGATTTCCTCTTTACGTGATTCTAGCATGCTCATTAATTCACTTTTCATCATGTTCGTCTCCTTTTGGCGGTACAGAATGAAGGAGTTCTCCATTCTGTACCAAATTATTAAAATGAGCTGAATCCGACTTCTATTTATGCTGTTTTTTCTAATGACACGTCTGAAGTTTTACCAGCATTTTTTGGTACCATGAATGTAATTGATAGAATGGACAGGATACCAAAGATTACATTTACGATAATTCCTACAGAGGCTGCTAGCTCAACACTTCCAGCTGCTGCTACTGAACTATAAACCGTTGCGGAAATGGCTACACCAATCGCACTTCCTAGTGAACTTGCCATTTTGTAAACCCCTGCAGCTTCCCCCACTTTATCTGATGGAGCATTTGAAACAGATGTATCAGTAGATGGTGTTGCATATACTCCAAGTCCAAGACCGAATAAAACAAATCCAATAAATACAACAACTGTATATGCAAGATCAGGTAAGAAGGTTAGGCCCATCATCGCTACACCAACTGTTGTGATAATTGCGCCCCAGACCATTGGTGATTTCGCTCCTACTTTTTGCAGGATCTTTTCTCCAACACGAATCATTGCAAGAACAACAATTAAATAACCAATTGATAGCATACCTGATTGAAATGCAGTGAATCCACGACCCACTTGAACATACGTATTCGCAACAACAAGAGTCCCAGCAATTGCATTTAGTAAAAAGTTTGAATAAGTTGCACCTGCATATGGTTTATTCTTAAATAATGAGAAGTCAATAAGGGCGATTGCTTTTCCTTTTTCAACATTGAAGAAGACAATGGCTCCGACAATCGTTACGACAGCAAGAAGAATCGTGATAGGACTTGTCCAACCTAAATCTGCACCAAATGTAATAAATACGTTTAAGGCAATCATTGTAACAATAAAGATTGCTAAACCACTATAATCAAATTTAAAAGTACCATTTCCTTTTACCTTGCTTTCAGGTGTATCTTTAATTAGCCACATCGCTAGTAGGGCAAAAATAATGGAAAAGATGAAAATCCATCTCCATCCCATATACGTTGCGATGGCACCACCTGCGAATGAACAAACACCTGAACCGCCCCAAGATCCGATTGACCAGTAACTAAGAGCGCGCTGTCTATCTTTTCCATCAAAGTAAGCTTTCATTAATGCAATTGTTGCTGGCATAATACACGCTGCGGAAATACCTTGAATAATACGTCCGACAATTAATAAAACCGGACCCTGCGCTAATACAAGACATAAAGAACCAATAACACTTAAAATTAACCCAACATACGTAATTTTTTTTCGACCCATTTTATCTGCGAGACCACCAGCTGCTACGATAAACATTCCTGAGAATAAAGCTGTTAAACTGATGGCAATATTAAGCGTTCCATATGAAACCCCTAAATCCGATTGGACAGACGGAACGACATTGACCATTGCTTGTGCAAAAAGCCAAAACGTGATAACCCCGAATACAATCCCTGTAATTAACTTATCTGTACCTTTATATGCCGTCTCCATTGTATGACCCCCATATTTCACCTAGATTTTTGTTTCGTTTCTATACTATAAGTATAAAAATTTAGGCCTTTTTGAGAGAGTCAATAATTATGCAAATCACTATACAAATGAGTGAAAATATTAACCAATGATTTTATCGAGGAAATAATATGGGGTAAATTATTGACATTCACCTACTCAAAAAGGGACCTTAACACATAATCGTGCTGGTCCCATGATTGGATATGTGAACATTCGTTTTAGTACACTTTTCGAATTTCAAAAAAGTGAACGGCATTGCTTGTTAAAAAGGAATAAAATGACCAATGATCTTCAATTGACTCATCAAAAATTTCTAAGGATGGTCTACTAGAATTAATAATATAGTCAATGATTTCAGCATCCATGCCATATTTACTATTTAAACGCCACCACTTTGTGTACAGTGCTCCATGATTTCTATCAAACACAAGCTTACGTATTTGATAGTCTCCTCTCGGAATTCCAGAAATCATGACATGAATTTCTTTATTAAGTTTCTGCAGAAACGTCTCTTCAATCGAAAGATAAGGATTGATAATATTGCAGTTCATCAGGATCAACTGATATCCTCGGTCATTCTTTGTCATCACATAATCCTTATCCTGTGCAACAATTTCACCACGTAGACGTTTCAAAAACATTAATGCAAAATAGGCTGGACGTTTTCCCTTTAAATAATGAAATAACTCAACCGCATCCATTCGATAACGCAAATCTTTTCCCGCATCCTCATGTGCAATGGTGTTAATCCAGAGAGCAACTGATTGCACCTCATTGGAGATATCCAATACATTTTTCAATAGAAGTGCTCCGCGAAAAAACGTGCCATTTGTATACCGCGTATTGCCTGATAAGGTGTTCCATGAAACGAGATGAAGTGGTTTTTCTAGTTGGTGTTTCTTTAAATAGAGCTTAAGCTTATTTGTTTTTTCTTTGATGTAATCTTCTGCTAAGTCCATTTTCATACCCACCATATCTTTAAAATCAATGACCTCATTTTGATTCGCATTATACCCGATAAAATCAATAAACTCGCCATGCACTAGCTGCCATTCGTGTTGAACTCCCGTTTTTTCTTTCCGGAAAGAAAAGGGCATATATACGCCGACCTGAATCGAAGGGAGTAACGCTTTTAACACCTTATGTAATTTCAAATAAACTCTTTGTAATTCACTTGCTTGCACACCTGTATAATATGGCTCGTGAAAGATCACATGCCAGTGCTTAACAAATGATTCACCATAAAGCTGCAAACAATGTCTGGTGAATTGAACGAGTTTTGTAAAATATCGTTCTTCATTTCTTGAAATATCTAGATAATCTGAACGAATAAATAAAGATAAATCATGCTTCTTCATAAATTCCAGCGCACTATCAATATTAAAGTAAGGGGATGTCGTCGGAATCTCTTCATCAGTCTCTACCTCAGGTGGAATAACTGTATTACTCATGAGATGATTCACTCCGATATACGTTAATTGCAAATCCTTTTTGACTTCTACTATTTGAGAGCGAACATCTTCTTTTAACAGCTCAAAAATTTCTCCAACAATTAATGTATGTTCAGGATGTTGCAAGTCCACTGGCTTAGCTTCATTCATCGTTATAGACAGCTTTTCATATCTTGTCTCTGTTTGGTTATAAGGTTTTTGATCATCTTCATTCATTCTGCTTAGTCTTGCAATAATCTCTGAAGATTGGATTAGATTTGAAGCATCTTCTTTCGAATAGCTATGAACCGAATCTTCTTTTTCGACAGAATGGCTCTCTCGATATGCATGGGGTGTCATTCCGTATTCTTCTTTAAAAAAGGTTGTGAACGATTTTGTGTTTGGAAAGCCATTATTCATGGCAATTTGTGAAATAGAGTCCGTGGTATAAAGTAAATCCTTCATACAATGCTTTAGCCTGATTCCCGTTAAATAACGACTAAATCCCATTCCCATTTTCTGTTTAAAATAGCGAGAAAGATAGCTTTTTGACAAAAAGTATTTCTGTGCAACTTCATCTAACGTGATCATTTGATCATAATTTCTTTCCATAAAGTCAATGATTTGCAAGAGGCGTTGATCATCCGTATCTATTTTCTGAATGACACTTCCTTCTTCCTTAAAACTTCGAATCAAGATCAGCAGCATTTGACAGATATAGCTTTTTACCTCTATTCGGTAGCATTCATCTTGTCTGTAATAACTAATCATCACATTAGCCAGCAGTTTGCGAATGGCATGAATCATCTCTTCTCTTCCAAGATCAATTTCTCTTGAATAACATTCAAACTGCTGATTCCGATAGTCCGCATAATGATGGTCCATGAAACCGTCAGAGATGGATAAGATCATGACCCGATTCCCATCATCTCCTTGAACCTGGTAAAGCTGATTTCGATTCATGACCAGTAAATCGTTTTCTTCCAAATGATAAAAGCGACTCGATGTCTCTATTTTTAATTTTCCACTCATGACCAGAATAAATTGAATCCCTTTATTTATTCGTGGAACGAGTGACTTAATATGTTGAAAGGATAGTTGAAAATCTGACAATGGATCGTTCAATCTACTCACCCCTAACTAGTGCGTTCAAATCATGTCCATTAACATTCCTAGTATGAATATATTTTCAAGAAATTAGGTATTGTTAACCAATCATGATGGTAATTACTCATTCTACCCTGTAATTCGAAAAAACACGCTGAAATTCCTCAGCGTGTTTCCTTTAATCATATAATCATACACCTTGATTATTAGGCTGTCATGTTTAGACAGCATTATTCGACCACTTTTTGTTCGAGTTGTACACTCTTTTGCAGAAGCATAACTTTTTTTCCGTGTACAAGGAAGTAGTAAATGATACAAATTAAAACAACAACAGCCATGCTCACATACATTCCTTTAAATCCTAATGATGGAAGGATAGATCCTAAAACGAACGGTCCTACTCCCATACCTAAATCAAAAGAAACGAAGAAGGTTGAATTCGCTAACCCAACACGGTGAGGTGGTGCTTTTTTAACCATAATCGTTTGAATACAAGACATCGTTGTTCCATATCCAATCCCAATCAAAGCACCTGCTAGTAAAAGAATGAAGCCATGTTGTGCTTGACTAAGAATATACAATCCGACTAAAAATAAAACCATACACGGATAAACTACTGAATTTTCACCTTTTAGATCAAATCTTCTTCCAGTTATCGGTCTAGATGCCAATAGGAACACCGCATATACGAGAAAGAAGAAACTTGCGGCTTCCGTTAAGTTCACTTCATTGGCATATGAAGAAATGAACGTCATCACACTTGAATAGGCAAAACCTAGTATGACCATTAATATAGCCATGGAAAGCCCACTAAACTCAAAGAAATCACTAAGTTTAAATCCTTTTAAGCTCTCTGCTTGCTCTTTTGAAATTTTTACATCTTCCACCTTCAAAGCTAAAGCAAGCACCATTCCAATGAATCCAAAAATAACACACATTAAAAAGGCCATATTGTAGCCAGCGTGCTGAACAATGAGCAAAGCAATAAATGGCCCAATCGCTGTCGCAATGGTTACACTCATTGAAAAATAACCAATTCCTTCTCCGCTTCGTTCACGAGGGATCGAACTTGTCATCACAGTCGCGATAACTGTAGCGGCAATACCTAAAGCTGCACCATGAATAAAACGATCAATTAAAAGCAGCGCTAAATTATTGATGACCAAGTAAAGAAAAGTCGTTACGATGAACACAATAATAGATGAGTATAATAATTTTTTTCTGCCGATGACATCAAGATATTTCCCAGCTAACGGGCGGGAACAGAGGGTTCCGAGAATAAAGATACTTGAGGCAAGTCCAGCCAGACTTTGAGGCGCATCAAACTTTTTTACGGCATATTCAGAAAAAATAACCATGAGTAAGAAAAAGTTCAAACTAAGAAATAAGTTTGTTATACAAACCATAATAAAGTCTTTTGTCCATAACTTCGGTCTAGTCAATTTACCAATCTCTCCTTTTATATTTTTCTCCATCGGATAGGGATGGTCTTAGGGCTTAGCTATTGATTTTGTAAGCTAAGCATAATGTATATGGTACAATACAAATATTGATAAATAAAATGAATGTTATTTATAAAGGAGATAAGTAGTTACTCATGCCAACGTTTACACAATTTGAAATCCTTGTTAAGGTTATTGATGAGGGAAGCTTTACAAAAGCTGCTCAAA
Organism: Ferdinandcohnia sp. QZ13; assembly: GCF_031324165.1. NCBI lineage: Bacteria > Bacillati > Bacillota > Bacilli > Caryophanales > Bacillaceae > Ferdinandcohnia > Ferdinandcohnia sp. QZ13. The sequence continues at coordinate 1,986,742 of NZ_JAVIVW010000001.1, forward strand.
AACTGCATATGTCGCAGCCTGCAGTCAGCCACGCAATCTCTACTTTAGAATCGGAGTTAGGTGTTACTTTATTAGTACGAGAGCGAGGAAAAAATTTAATTGTAACAGATATAGGGAAACGGGTTCTCTTCCAAATAAGAAATATTCTTAATGGCTTAGAAAAAATTGACCAAGAAGTCTCATTAGAAAAAGGATTAATCACTGGAACAATCCGTATTGGTACTTTTCCTAGTGTAACGGCTCACTTTTTACCAAAAATTATTCGAACGTTTCAACAAAAGCGACCGAATGTATCACTTACATTTAAAGAGGGAGCGCAAGAGGAAATCAAAGAATGGTTGGCCTCACGGGAAATTGATATCGGATTTGTCGTTCTTCCATGTCGTGAATTAGATACAATCCCGCTTGTAAAGGATCGATATCTTGTGATGCTCCCTAACGGTCATCTTTTGCTACAGAAGGAAAGGGTACGTCTAGAAGATTTGGAAAACGAGCCTTTCATTGTTTCTAATGGTGGATATGAAGCACCTATTATCGATCTCATGAGGAAACAAAAAATATCAATAGTAGAGAAATACAATACATCAAACCTAAATACATCTTTAGGGTTGATCAAAGAAGGGCTAGGAGTCCTTATTCTACCTGAGCTCTCATTGAAAAATCTTTCTTTTCCTAAAGCAAACATCCGACCATTAGAAACAAACAATCACAGACATATCGCCCTGGGCTTACCTTCAATCAATGGAGCATCCCCTGCCGTCAAATTATTTATTGATATAACAAAAGAACTGTTTGATTAGGTAGCTTGAAAACTGTCGGTAAAAATGGGTGCTTGCATAAAAGCAATTAGGACCTTTCTAAAAGGAAAGGTCCTTGTTCGTAAGTAATGTTGCTATGAAATTGAATAAACTCTCCTGCTTTACTTTTCATGTCCCGATATGCGATTCTTTTTTCCATAATGGACAAATCAAGGCTTAGGATTAATACCAACCCATGATAAGCCAATCATTAAAAATGTAAAAAGTAAAATAAACAAACTAATCCCAATTCCCCATGCTGCATATAGTCTTGATCTTTTAGATGTAATCAAACCCAACAACCCTAGGACAAGCCCAACAACGGGTAAGTTGATAAGAACCATTTGAGGAAAGTCATCAAAATCCATCAATAACGCAATATTAACCCCTGCTAATGCGATTAGCGCGACCAGAAAGGAAAGGAAACCCGAAATGGTGGGTAGCTTTCTATGTTTTCCTTTGTTCTTTTTGTTCATTTCTAGTTCCATAGCTTCACTTCCCCCACCTTCATGACACTAATTCGTTTATTTTCCTTTAGTTTTCTTAATTCGGGAGTTGGTCCAGTGACCACTGCTCCATAAACTTGGATCCCATTTTCTTCAATAAAAGGGATTCTTTCTTTTAAAACTAAAGATCGTGCCTGCGATATTCTTTCAGCTGTTTTTTCATCCTTGGCTAGGAAATATAAAATATCTAAAAATAGCTCTTCATTTGACGTTTGTCGACCATTAAATGGTGACCATGTGGTTGTGTCAACCTGTAGCGGATAGCCAATTGGCGCAACCGAGTATCCCGAATCATATAAACTCTTGTCTTCAATACCTGTATAAACGGCTACCCATCTTACTTCAACATTTTCCCCAAGCTGCTTTTCAATTTCCCTAGGCTTCATTAATTGGTTCAAAGAAAGATAAATCTCCCCCACTGTTCCATCTGGAAGGTGATCAAGAATATCCCAGTCTGAGCCAACTGTTTTGCCAAATGGTCCGCCCGGATGAAAAAGCTTGTTAGTCTCCATGTCTCCCCTAATTGGAAGAGGCCTCTCAAGCTTCATATCCCGCTCAGGAAAATTTGGCTTATCCAATGCAAAACTAACCGAATACTCGCCCGCTTTATAGTCCTCTTTCCCAATCCGCTTAAACACATCAAAATAAAGTTCCATTGTAAAGAATCCGATATTCTCTTCTACTTCCATTTCTTCTAAACTCATATTCGGTTCCGTAACATAAATCGTTTTTGTGGCGATATCAATTAGATGGTTCGCTTTTCCGCCAATCGCGTAATACAAATAACTGCTTAATGTAAGGATTGGCACAATTAATAATAAGACTGCCAGGCTAATCATTATATTTGTCTGTAATGCGTGATTTCTACCCGCTTTAAGCAGTCTTTTTTGTTTTGTTTCTGGTACCTTGTGGCTTTTTTCATAGTCTTGCATCGATTCATTTAAAAAAGATTGATAAAGTTCCTCATCATGATGATTTTGCTCTTTATCCATCGTACCTCTTCCTTTCCTTAACCCTTTCAACCACCTTTTTCCTTCCCCTTGATAAATGGCTCTTTAGCGTATTTATATTTAATTGAAGAATGTCAGCCGCTTCTTTTAAGCTTAACTGGTGCAAATCGCAAAGAACCAGTGCATGCATTTCCGTTTCCTTTAACGAATGAATATCGTTCATGAGAGCGGTAAAACCTTCTTTCTCTAAAAGATAACTTTCAGGTGTTTTGATACTGATTTGATTATGTACTTCATCGGTTATGACCACCCGACTGTGTTTTCTAGTAAAATCGATAAAAGCATGATAGGCCACTTTAAACAGCCATGGTTTAATAGTTTGGATGTCATCTTCCGACAGCTGTAAATACGCTCGGTAAAACGTCTCTTGAACCAAATCCTCCGCCGTATGGTGATTTTTTGAAAGGGAAAATAAGTATCGATATAGATCATTTACATATGCTTGAAACACTTCATCTAAATCCACCGCTTTCCCCCCTTCACCCTATCCACGAAACAGCTATAAAAAAAGTTGCAAAATCTGAAAAGTTATTTACGGTCTTTATAAAAAAATATCAAATCATAGTGTTGCCCCAAAAAACAAAACGAGGGCCTGCCCCCAGTACGGCAATATTTTCGCCGGGGAACAGACCCTTTCATTATAACCAAACGTTTACTGGCTCACATCTACATGTAATTTTATCTCTTTTATTTGTTCGATGTGTCGTTGTTCATGTAAATAGATTTGTTCAATCCATTGGTCAAGCGGTAATTCTCCCAGGGCAGGATGATTTGTTGATTTTAAAGCTAATATCGACTTATCCTCAATTGAACTAAGGAAAGTGAGCAGTTTTTTTCTCGAATCAGCCAACATGTCGATGATTGATTCAACTTCAAACGGTTCTACACCTGGTTCGACGATTTTGGGAGCTTTAATCTTTTTCGTTCGATCTAATATCAGATGTACGTTTTTACGTGTTTTTCGAGTATTGTCAACCTCTTTTAATCCCCACTCTATCGCCATTATTGTTGCCTGTTCCACTAATACTAAGTGATGACAAACTTGTGCTATACTCCATTGGTTAAGAATAGGTCTATCATTAAATTGCGTGAAATTTAATGAAGAGATCTCCTTTACTACATTATTTCTTGCTTCATACAGATTTTCATATACTGCGTTACTCATGGAAGTACCACCCTTCACGTGAAGATAAATACCTAGATTCCTATTTAAGGATATATTCTTCAAGATGAAAAGTATTCTAGAGGTCACGACTGGTATCCAAATTCTTAAACCCAGAGGTTCAATAATCCTTCATTGATTCCTAAATTATACATATAGTAGACACCAAAAACAGTACTGATTGCCCCCGTTATTAAACCGAATGTCCCACTTACAGTCCTACGTTTCTTGCTTAACACAAACGGAATGCCAATGATGGTGGTAAATAAAAGCATGCCAATGACCGTTCCTACACCAAAAATAAGGATAAAGATTGCTGCTTCATCAACATTTTTTACAGTACCCATCGTCAATAGAACCATGGCTCCGCTTCCTGCCAGTCCATGGACAAAGCCTACAAACATGGATCCCAAATACGAAGTGCTTTTATGCTTGTTATGATGCTCATGTTCCCTATTATTTGGGTGGTGATGGACATGTGTGTGTTTATGTATAAATGTATTTTTGAAAGAAAGAATTGTTTTCACACCAAGGTAAACTAACATGATTCCAACTAAAAATTCTAAAGACATGGCCCATTTTTCAGGTATTTCGTTTTTCATAAGGATAACGACAAGACCAACTAGAAAAAGTGTTACAGTATGTCCAACTCCCCAAAATACCCCCGCCAAAGACGCGTTCCACAACTTTTTACTTTGACTCGCGATTGTTGATACTGCAATAACGTGATCAGGCTCAATCGCATGCCTTATTCCTAAAATGAAACCCAAGGCTAAAACTGAAAAAAAAGTAACCTCCATCTGATCTCTCCTCCATTTTCTTTACTTGTTAATAACCCAGCAATTATACGAATTGCTGGGTTATCAACATTAATATTTTCTTAGCAAGCTAGGGGTTTTGTTAAACCACTCTTGGCTAATTATATGATGAAATTCAGAAAATATATTTTCAATCGTCTGTGTTTTATTTGCTAACACCCGTACCGTGAATCCTGGGATTGGTAAAGTTGACAGTCCCACTTTATATTCCTTTGTATTTGTATCGATAGCCTGATATAAACGGTCAAGGAGAGTATGATTGGCTTTTTCGTCAATCACAAGTAAAGACCCCAAATGTGAATAGCCTTCCATAAGGCCCATTTCCTCCATGTTCCGCATCGCAGGATTTAGTTTGATATGATCATATACCACCAATTCATTTTCCATATAAACTTCATTGATTAACTGAAGTATATCATAACTAAACTTTTCCCCGTCCGGAGACCATCCTGGGGTAATAATATCTGAGTAAAGAAGAGTGGTTCCTTTTTCCATACGGATTACATTTTTTTGTTTATATCGTGCATCCTGGTAACCTATGAGCGGATCGGGAATATACTCGAGGCAGCTTCCTTCTTTAAGGTTAATTTCTGTTTCTTGGTAAGCATGGGTCTTTGGTGTCTTGTAAATTTTTGTGGCTGACTGTGTGGTTAATGTTAGCTTTGCTTGTTTTTCTAACGAAATCTTGAGTTGATAGCGGTCCCCATCCAGATAGCCACCACCTGGATTTAAAATATAATAACAGACTTGTCCAGAATCATCATGATAGATGGGACGCATAACTTTATACGCCCCTTGAAAGTATACATTCTTTGCGACGGTCTTTCCATTCCGCTCTTCTGCATCTAAACGCAAAACTCCTGTCCAGTCCTGCATTTTTATGCCAACCCTTTTAATAGTGCATTCTTCTTGAGCCAATCTATAACCTGATCAAGACCTTCGTTGGTTTTTAAATTGGTGAAAATAAAGGGCTTGTCACCACGGAACACTTTTGTATCGGATGCCATAACATCCAGATTCGCCCCAACAAGTGGTGCCAAATCCGTTTTATTGATGATAAATAGGTCAGATTTAATCATCCCTTGTCCACCTTTACGCGGGATTTTTTCACCCTGAGCCACATCAATAATATAGATGGAAAAATCGACAAGTTCTGGGCTGAATGTAGCGGCCAAATTGTCCCCGCCACTTTCTACAAAAATGAGTTCAACATCGGGATGTCTCTTAATCAATTCTTCGATTGCTGCGGAATTCATGGAGGTATCCTCCCGTATGGCCGTATGCGGACATCCGCCTGTTTCTACACCAATAATTCGATCCTCCGGAAGCACGCCGTTATTCATCAGGAATTTCGCATCTTCTTTTGTATAGATGTCGTTTGTAATAGCGGCCATACTGATTTCACCTTGCAAATGACGAGTTAGCTTTTCAACCAACGCAGTTTTTCCTGCTCCTACTGGTCCCCCTACTCCAATTTTAATAGGTTCCATAATAACACTTCCTTTTATCTATTAATCAACATTTAAGATGCGAAGATTCGAACATTCACACGTTCATGCTGCATTTGCGATAGTTCCAGACCGGGAGAGACAATGCCAAAGTCGTCTTCATCTATTTCCTCAACCTTTGCAACGGCCGCTGTTAAAACATCTTGAAACTCTTGAATCGTTTTCTGACCTGCCGTTTGGCCCAAAGGTATAGCCCGAACTGCATTTTGCACAAGGCTTGAAACAGCCGAATATAAATAATACAAAATAGTAGTGAATGCGGGCATACCAAGATGGTGACCCACAATCGTAAATACAATCGCTGGATGACCGAAAGATTTGTTTTGTTTGATGCGCTCGCCATACTCAGACAGGACCGGAATGTCGTATAGGGATTTTACGAGTATGAGCATCCGGTCACCTACCCTTTGGGTACCCTCTCTCGTTTCCCGTGGCAAGTTTTGTGCGTTCAACATCCGGTCTACTTTCCAAACTTTTTGGAAGTCTCCCTTTTCTAATGCTTCGTATACAAGACGGCAGGCAAGACCATCTGAATAAATGAGCTGCTCATTAACATACACATGCAACCAACTATTGAATGTTTCTCGATTATGTACTTTGTCTGCTTGAATATAAGTCTCCAACCCATATGAATGACTAAACGCTCCTGTAGGGAAATTGGAATCACATAACTGAAATAAGGAAAGAGTATTTTTATCCATGGCTATGCCCGATATGGCGAAAGGCCTTTTTCACTTTCCGCTTTTCACATTGATAAGGAATCTGAAGCTCTTTCAGTAATTCTTCAACAAGGTAATCATACTGAACAAGCATCTCGTCCCCTTCAAATTGGGCGGGTAGATGACGATTCCCCAACTGATGGGCAATTGTCCCCATCTCCTTCATGCTTCGTGGTTTTATCACAATTAACTCATCTGAGAGGACATCTATGATGATTATGTTCTTCTCATCCATATAGAGAACATCACCAGCAACGAAGTCACGCGGTTCTTTTAATCGAATTCCAATTTCCTTGCCATGGTCGGTCGTCACCCTCTGAATCCGTTTCATTAAATGATCGCTTTCAAGGTACACCTTTTCAATATGGCGCTTTTCAATCTCTTCTTTTTCCATATCATCAATATTTGTTACAATTCTTTCTACTAACAAGATCTTCACCTCAAAATAGGAAATATCGTTGTCCCATCGGTACCTGGTCAACCGGCTCACACATAATTAATTCTCCATTTACTTTTACTTCATATGTTTGCGGATCGACCGTTATTTCAGGGGTTTCGGAATTCAACTTCATGTCTTTCTTCGTCAGTGTCCGAATACCGCGAACCGGAAGGATCATTTTTTGCAATCCAAGCTTTTCATGCACTTTCTCATCAAAAGCAGCTTGAGAAATGAACGTAATGGATGAGCTATATAACGCTTTGCCATATTGGGCATACATCGGACGATAAATAACCGGCTGTGGTGTCGGGATAGACGCGTTCGCATCGCCCATCAAGCCCTCGACAACAAATCCATTTTTCAGAATCATTTCTGGTTTTACCCCGAAGAAGGCAGGATTCCAAATCACAAGGTCAGCAATTTTCCCGACTTCGATGGATCCCACATACTCAGAAATTCCATGGGTGATCGCAGGGTTAATTGTATATTTAGCGACATAACGCTTTGCACGATTATTATCAGAAAGCTCAGTGTCGCCCTCCAAACTTCCCCTTTGCTTTTTCATTTTGTCAGCCACTTGCCATGTCCGCAAAATAACTTCGGCTATCCGCCCCATCGCCTGTGCATCCGAGCTAGTCATACTGAATACCCCCATATCTTGGAGAATATCCTCAGCAGCAATAGTTTCACGTCTAATACGGGAATCGGCGAATGCAAGATCCTCTGGAATGGAAGGATTTAAGTGGTGACAAACCATGAGCATGTCCATATGCTCATCCACTGTGTTTATTGTATAAGGAAGGGTCGGGTTTGTTGAAGATGGAAGAATGTTCATATAGCTTGCGGATTTGATAAGATCCGGTGCATGCCCGCCTCCTGCTCCTTCTGTGTGGTACATATGAAGGACACGGTCTTTAATCGCAGCCATCGTATTTTCCATAAATCCGCCTTCATTTAACGTATCGGCATGAAGAGCGACCTGCACATCATATTTGTCAGCAACCCTTAATGCATAGTCAATGGCAGAAGGAGTCGCTCCCCAGTCTTCATGAACTTTCAGACCTATAGCACCAGCACGCACTTGCTCTGCCAGTGGCTCTTCAGCAGTCGCTTGTCCTTTTGAAGTGAATCCAACGTTAATTGGCAATCCTTCAGCTGCTTGGAGCATTTTGTGCATATGCCATGCGCCAGGAGTAACCGTTGTAGCTTTTGAGCCGGCAGCTGGGCCAGTCCCGCCCCCAATCAATGTTGTAAGTCCTGAAGCTAAAGCTGTTCGAATCTGTGTTGGATTGATAAAATGAACATGGGTATCGATTCCACCTGCTGTTACAATCATTCCTTCACCAGCAATGATTTCTGTTCCTGCCCCAATCACTATATCCACATTGTCCATAATCAACGGGTTTCCAGCTTTTCCGATTCCGGCAATTTTCCCATCACGGATTCCAATATCCGCTTTGTAGATGCCGGTATAGTCTAAAATAACAGCGTTTGTAATGACCAAATCGGCAATTCCATCACCACGTGTTACTAGGGGGTGTTGCCCCATTCCATCACGAATGACCTTCCCTCCACCGAATACCACTTCTTCTCCATAGGTGGTATGATCCTTCTCAATTTGAATCAGTATATCAGTATCTGCTAAACGAATAGAATCACCTGTAGTCGGTCCATACATTTGGGCATAGTGCTTTCTAGACATTTTGAAACTCATTTGTTGTCCCTCTTTTCTAGTGAGCCGTCTACTTTATTTTGAAATCCAAAGACACGGCGCTCTCCGGCATAATCAATCAGCTCGATTTCCTTTTCATCCCCTGGTTCAAAACGTACAGCTGCTCCAGCTGGGATGTTTAGACGTTTTCCGTATGCTTGATCTTTATCAAATTGGAGTGCTTCATTGACTTCATAAAAATGATAATGGGACCCCACCTGAACAGGTCGGTCTCCTGTATTTGTCACAGTCAATTTGGAAGCTTCCCTCCCGGCATTGCAAATAATGTCTTCTTCTTTTAAAAATAATTGGCCTGGCTGCATGTAAATAGCCTCCTGTCACTTTTTATTTAATCGGACTATGTACGGTCACAAGCTTTGTTCCATCTGGAAACGTAGCTTCTACCTGGATATCATCAAGCATCTCTGGGATGCCTTCCATCACATCATCACTTGTCAAAATCGTGGCTCCATATTCCATCAATTCTGCAACTGTTTTTCCATCACGTGCACCCTCTAACACTTCATGGGTGAGCAGTGCAACCGCTTCCGGATAATTTAATTTCAAACCTCTTTCTCTCCGGCGCCTAGCTAAGTCTGCCGCAACAACGATCATGAGCTTGTCTATCTCACGCGGTGATAATTGCATCGTAAATCCTCCTCTTTCATAAGAAAGTACTCTAAACCTTTATGTATGATATCCAGTTTTTACCTTAAATAAACCATCGTTTGTTTAGTTTTCAAAATCACCAACAACAACTATATTTTTTACGTTATGCTCCCTTCTAAAATGAAGTTCTTTTTATGTAATCCTTAGTAACAGGAGATACTACCGAAGAGGGAATAAAATAAAGAATTGAATTGTTGCTGCATGGAAATAGCAGCTTCTATTTTATGAGATGGCGATTCATTTTTGAAAGGAAGGATTTCCGTGAAAAACACCAATCACAAGCCAAGGGCAGAAGGAGGACTTTTTTTCTTTTTGACGGCGGCTTTAAAAGGCATTTCTCAAGTTATGCTCATTGAAAATGCCCTTTCTGGAATTATCATACTCATAGCTATAACACTCTTTTCCTATTCATTAGGGATCATCGCCTTGTTATCAGCCTTGATTGCTACCATGATGGGGAAAATAGGAGGTGTAGAGGAAGAAACGACCAATCAGGGGCTTTTAGGTTACAACTCCGTGTTGACAGGAATAGCGCTGACCTTATTCCTAACAGGACCTTACGACTGGATATTTGCCCTTATTGGAGCCGCAGTTACGGCAATATTTACAGCCACCATGATTCATGTAATGAAGAATACGGGGATCCCCGTTCTTACTTTTCCCTTTATCATCACGACATGGTTTACTTTACTTGCTTCATACCAGTTAAAGGATATTCACTTAACCTCAAAGTTGGTCCCTGAAGATATCGCCTATTGGGGATTGGATACGTCTGGGAAAATAAACTGGTCAGAAGCGGCATTTAACGGAATTGGACAGATCTTCTTCATTCATAGCACTCTATCAGGTATTCTGCTTATTGTTGCGGTGTTTTTGGCTGGATGGAAGCTTGGTCTTTATGCTGTTTTAGGAAACGTGCTAGCTTTGTTGACATCGTTTTTACTTGGAGGAGAAGACAATCCGATTTATATGGGGCTTTATGGATACAATGCTATATTAACTATTTTAGCTGTATCTGTCGTATTTAAGACGAATCAAAACCGTTTAGCGTTATTCTCCGGCATAGTTGCTACTTGTGTAACTGTCCCGTTAATGGCAAGTATAACGACTTGGCTTCAGCCTTTTGGACTTCCAGCTTTAACCATGCCTTTCGTTCTTAGTACATGGCTTTTCTTGGGTGCAAGAAAGGTCATGCCGAACCTTTAAATCAAATAACCCCATACCCTTTAGATATAGCTTATTCCAACTTTCACTGCTGTATTGTAAATAGAAGGCATACACCATTCTGTTTGGGGAAAACTTGAAAGAAATTACTATCAAGGAGGAATTCATTATGTTTAAAGATCTAGAAGTACGACCAATGTTTGATGATCAGGTGCATGAGCGTCATCAATTCACTATCACTGTTGATGGATCAGATTATCAAGGACTTTTACACGAAGGAGAGATTCATTGGTTTCATCCACATCCTAAAAACACCTTCGAGGAAAGTCATGTAGAAGCGATAGAAGCCCAAGTCCACGAGAAGATTTCGCAACACTTGGAGCAACAACAACAATGAAAAAGTAGCTGATTTAATTTATAAAATCTGTTGGTTTTTTGTTGGAATATTCTTCCTCGGTGAAGTACTTTTAAGCGTGGGTTCTTCGTCGGAATGTCCTTCATAACCTCGATGAAGGACTTTTTTGAACGGTTTCTTCGCCGAAATGTTCTTCATAACCTCGATGAACGAATTTTAAGCGTGGGTTCTTGTCGGAATGTCCTTCATCCAAATTTGGTCATATAAAAAAACCGTGCAAACGCCCGGTCCTTCAGTAAACAAATACATTTTTTATTATGCATGAACTAAAGTGCGTTTTAGGAATTCCCTCGTACGCTCTTGTGTTGGGTTATTGAAGATGTGATCTGGTCTTCCTTCTTCTGCAATAACTCCCTTGTCCATAAATACGACTCGATCCGATACTTCTTTTGCAAATTCCATTTCGTGCGTTACGATTAACATCGTTAGACCAGATTCAGCGAGTTCCTTCATGACTTTAAGAACCTCTCCTACCATTTCAGGATCAAGAGCTGATGTTGGTTCATCAAACAACATGACATCTGGTTCCATCGAAAGTGCCCTTGCAATCGCCACGCGTTGCTTTTGTCCACCTGATAATTGCTTTGGCTTGGCGTTAATATATTGATCCATGCCCACAACTTTCAAGTATTTCATTGCTACTCTCTCGGCTTCTTCCTTGGAGCGTTTCAATACTTTCACTTGTCCTACTAGACAGTTACTAAGGACATTATGATTATTAAATAAGTTGAATTGTTGGAAAACCATCCCTAAATGTCTCCGATAGGTAGCCACATCATGATTGTTATCCAATATATTTTTACCATGGTAGATAATTTGCCCACCACTTGGTCTTTCTAATAGATTAATACAACGAAGAAGAGTTGATTTACCAGATCCAGAGGAACCGATGATGGAGACAACTTCTCCTTTATTCACCGAGAAATCAATATCTTTCAATACTTCATGAGTGCCAAAGGATTTGCTTAAATGTTGAATATCAATAATCTTTTCCATATTCTCTCCTCCTTCTTCCTAATGTTGTTGATTGACTTGTACTGGTCGATCGTTCCCAATCATGGTATAGGTATCAGAGCCATCTAATTTTTTTTCAAAGTATAGTAGTATTCTAGTGACAATAAACGTCATCACAAAATAAATCATACATGCTACGAAAAATGATTCAAAATATCTAAAATTATTCCCCGAAATCGACTTTGTAACGAAATATAATTCTGTAACTGAAATCACATTTAAAACAGATGTATCTTTAATATTAATCACAAATTGATTGCCTGTTGCAGGTAAAATATTACGTATAACCTGTGGTAATACAACGTTCCACATCGTTTGGAAATGATTCATTCCGATTGCATGTGCTGCTTCAAACTGTCCCTTATCGATCGATACAATCCCACCACGAACATACTCAGCCATATAAGCGCCTGTATTGATCGATACAACAATAATCGCTGCTACAAAAACATTCATATCTATACCAAATGCTAACGCAGAACCATAATAAATAACCATCGCTTGAACAATCATCGGTGTTCCACGGAAGAATTCAATATAGATGGAGAGGATGGCATTAATGACTTTTAAAAATAGCTTGTTCACTCTACGTTCAGGCATCGGAATGGTACGAATCACCCCTGCGAATAATCCAATCACTGCCCCAAAGATTGTTCCAATAAGAGCAATTAATAGTGTTACACCCGCACCACGAAGGAACATTGGCCAGTTTTCTGTGATAATTCGTATGACCCACTCAAAACTCATCTTTCTTCCTCCTTTACTTTTTAAAACCGACTGTAATTGAGGTACAGCCGGTTTCTAGCATTTTTTATTGTGCTGCTGGTTGATTTTTAATTGCTGAATCCATAATGCTTGTACGTTCTTCTTCAGAGATACCTGCTAAAATTTCATTGATTTTATCTGTTAAGTCACTGCCCTTTTGAAGTCCAACAGCGATTGCCGTATCATCTGGTGATGTTTTAAATCCATCTTCAAACTCTACCATCACAAAGTTCTCATTTGCAGATGAAGCACTAACACCTTCTGGACGCTCTGAAACGTATCCATCAATCATTCCTGATTCAAGAGCTACTCTCATTGCTGGGAAGTTGTCCATCGCTGTTTTCTTCTCAACGCCTTCAATTTGATCGATCACTGAATAATGGAACGTATTTAATTGAGCTGTAATTTTTGCTCCCGTGAAATCTTGGATTGAAGTAGCATTTTCATACTTGCCGCCTTTCTTCACAACCATTACTAGATTTGAAGTATAGTAATTATCCGAAAAGTCGATTGCTTCTTTACGTTCTGCTGTGGGTGACATACCTGCAATAATCGCATCAATTTTCCCTGATGTTAGAGCCGGTACAAGTCCATCCCACTCTGTTTTGACAATCACTAATTCTTTTCCTAATCCTTCAGCCACTTTTTTCGCGATTTCTACATCATATCCGCCTGCATATTCTTGAGACCCTTTAATTTTAACTGCACCGTTAGAATCATCGTTTTGAGTCCAGTTAAATGGCGCATATCCAGCTTCAAGACCAACCCTAAATGTATTCTCCTCTGAAGTTGATCCAGAATCAGAACTACTGCTTGTCCCACACCCTGCTAATAAAAGAATAGTAGAAGCCAATAAAACTGCGAATAATAATAGTTTGTTTCTCATGATGTATTTCCTCCTTTATTGTGAAAAATTTCGACAAAAAAAACGACCTGAGATATACCCAGGTCGCTGTATCGTTTCCCTAAAGTCCTCTCTTTTATCCCAAATGAGATAGCACAACTCAATAAACGGAGGGTTTATTGAGACAGTCCTGCAGCTCTTAACTGCAGACCCAGCATGTAATGACTGAGAATATTACACACTTCGGCGACATTTCCTTCTCCTTAGTATCACTGCTTCTCAAACTCCACTAAAGACTGTTAAATATCGCGCCTCTACCTCACTATGAAAAAGTGAGGCCTTATTCGATTGTTTTTTTATACTACAATAATATCTGTAAATCCGTCAACCCTTAATTACTAGAAATATCTTGCAAACTATGTCGATTGTCTTTTAATAACTCTTTTTTAGGTTAATTCAATCTGCTTTGTTTCTTTCCCAAAAAAGGCAAGTGTAATGACACCAATCACAATACTTATGCAAAACAGTGTAAAAATGAAACTAATGGATTGACCTGAAGAAACAAGTGAGCCTACGAGGAGTGGTCCAAGAATTCCACCGACTCGCCCAATTGCTGCGGCCATACCAGCACCTGTCCCACGAATAACGGCCGGGTATTGTTCTGGCGTGTACGCATATAAAGCCCCCCATGCACCGAGGTTGAAAAATGATAAAAAGATACCTGAAACAATGAGAACTGCAGTCGTTTCTGCCTGCCCGAAAACAAGGGCAGACCCTGCTGTTCCTAGCAAATAAGTAACAAGCACAAACTTTCTCCCCACCCTTTCAATCAGCCAGGCAGCTGTAAAATAACCCGGTAGCTGAGCGAGGGTCATGATTAATACATATTCGAAACTTTGAATCATACTAAATCCTTTCATTACCATAACACTTGGTAACCAAAGGAACATTCCATAGTAAGAAAAAACAACTGTAAACCAGACCATCCAAAGGACGAATGTGGAGCGTGCATATTTCTTCGACCACACATCTTGGACGTTTTGGAAAACCGTACGTTTCTCCACTTTCTTTGGTGAAAACGCTGGAGAGTCTGGAAGATTAAGTCGTAAATAAATCGCATAAAGAGCAGGTACCGCACTAATAATAAGGGCAAGTCGCCAGCCGTATGACGGAATAACAAAATATGAAATAAGTGCTGCAAGGAGCCAACCAAATGCCCAAAAGCTTTCTAGTAGAACAACTACTCTTCCACGCTCTTTCGCCTCCACACTCTCTGATACAAGTGTTGAAGCAACAGGTAATTCTCCACCAAGCCCCATCCCAACAAAAAAGCGAAGTACTAAAAATAAAAAGAGGGAAGTTGTTAATGCGGAAAATCCACTCGCAAGTGAAAACAATAATAAAGTGATAATAAATATATTCTTCCTACCAATCTTATCCGCCCAAAGGCCGAATAGAAGAGCGCCGACAGCCATCCCGATTGAATTTACACTTCCGATCCATCCCATCTGTTCCGGTGTCAAACCCCAATCTGTGTGCAGTGCTGCAATAATAAAAGAAAGCATCCCGACATCCATGGCATCAAACATCCAGCCGAGCCCTGCAATACCAAGGAGCCTCCTCTTTGAAATTGTTTTTTCTGTCATGATTTTTCCTCCTAGTGTCTTGACAGTTGTCATTACCACTTTACTATAATCCGCTTGAATCAAATTGACAAGGGATTTTTTTCTCTCTAGATTTAGTATGAACTTTTTAATTCAAATATATTTTTCACAATAAAATTGATCGTTCGACAAAAATGGTTGACCTATTTTCAAATAGTCATGTTCCTCAACATTTGAATAAATCTAATACATATCCGAGAATTTTCAAGAGATACTAAGGTTAACTATCTATTACATAACTTGAAAGCAGTTATTAAGATTATACATAGGAAAGGAGAATGGACTTGGATATAAGTTTAATTTGGCAGACAATTCTTATTTTTGCTGTGGCAACTATTATTTTAAGAATTGGTGGTAGAAAGTCGATTTCACAGATGACTATTCCCCAAACCGTTATTATGATTGCAATCGGTACACTTCTTATTCAGCCTGTCACCGGAAAAGGACTTTGGACAACGTTTGGTGTAGCAATAATCCTAGTACTAAGTCTAATCATTACTGAATACATTCAATTAAAATTTGATGGTGCCGAAACCGCCATTTCTGGAAAGGCAATCCCTGTAATCGAGAATGGTACCTTACAAGAAAAGAATCTAAGAAAACTCCGACTAACCGTAGATAAGTTAGAAGAACGGCTCAGACAATTAGGAATAAAAGCAATTAATGATGTTGAATTTGCTACACTTGAAACAAGTGGACAATTGGGATATACATTAAAAAAGGAAAAACAACCTGCGACAAAAGAAGATATTCAAAACCTTATTCAATTGATTGAAAAAGGCCATCTAATGGTCGCAAACACCCAAACATCTCAAGACAATATCTTCACTGAAACCATTAATAAAAACCCTTCTAATATACCAAAACAATTACAATAATCAATTGATAATATATGAAAAAAGTCATGAATCTCCATATCATGACTTTTCTTATTTTTATTTTTCCTCCGAAGGAATTTCCTTTTCTTTACTTCCATATTTTTATTTTGTGGGATGATTAGAATTCATGTATAGTAAAAGTATTCGTAAATGAAATTGGAGGTGAAAATCCTTTGTTGATAGATTTTCTTTTATTAGATCCGGAAGTTTATACTCAAATGGCACTTAACGTTAGTGTCTGTATTGGATTAATGTTACTGTTGTTTTCTACACAAAGGGTTCAGTTTGGTTTTAATTCACCTTTATCCAATTTTACAGACACGAAAATAAGTGAATGTAAGAAGTTTGATGGTAATCGAAGTCTTTTAATTCAATACTTTATCACAAGAAGAATTACCAAATCGATTCGAAATAAACGATATACAAGTGATGATTCTGAGAGTTTTGTTTCCTTTTATCTTAACAGTTAAATCTAACTTTTAAGGAGGAAACATGAAAAAGTCTCGTTTTTATACTAAACTAATCATTCTTTTATCCGTACTCACAGCACTTCTTTCTGGATGCGGAATAAATTCAAGTGACAATAATGAAGGTTTTTTTAACAGTGTCTTAGTAAACCCTATCACACAGTTCATAAATTTTATCGCAAATACATTCGATGGTAGTTACGGAGTTGCTATTATTGTTGTAACCATATGCATACGTTTGGTTATGATGCCATCCATGTTAAAACAGTATAAAAATCAATCCGTAATGAAAGAAAAGATGGATATCGTAAAGCCTGAAATGGAAAAAATTCAGAAGAAAATTTCAGCTGAAACTGATCCGAAAAAGAAACAAGAACTTCAACGGGAAATGATGGGCCTTTATCGACAACATGGAATTAACCCACTTAATATGGGGTGTTTGCCATTACTCATTCAAATGCCTATTTTAACTGGACTATATTATGCGATTCGTGGTTCAGCAGAAATCTCGCAACACACCTTTTTATGGTTTAATCTAGGACATCCTGATTTAGTGTTAACGATTATTGCGGGGGTTATTTATTACATTCAATTTAGAATCTCGCAGTTAAATATGTCCCAAAGCCAACAACAACAAATGAAATTTATGGGGTTATTGTCACCGATTATGATTGTTATCATTTCATATAGAGCTCCAGCTGCACTACCACTTTATTGGGCAGTAGGCGGAATCTTCTTGACACTCCAAACACTGATTGGTCATCGGCTTTATCGAAACCAGAAGGTAGGAAAAGTCGTGGAAAATAAACAACTTTAAAAATGAAATAGGACCAGCCTCCTTAAGTAGCAACTTGGGGCTGGTCCTTTCTTGTTTTATAAATCAGTATAAATTAATGGATCTTAAAAAGTAACCTAAGAAAACGATAATACAAAATGGTTAATGACGTAACAAATAAATACACTGGAAAAGAATAAATAGATTTCCATTCCTTGAATGTGAAAACACCGAACACAACAGTAATCCATTCGTATGCCACACTAAATATCGAAAACGCTACTATAAATAAAAAAGTGTAGATGTGCTTTATTTTAAACTTTTCATATATATAAAGGTAAATATAAGCAAATGGACCGTATAGAAGATAGGAAAAAATATCAAACATCTCAAACTTACCACTATCCATTAAATCATATAAATCCAGTGGCGGGCCAGCTAATACATGGTCAGCAATTCTTGCTATTGTTGCAGAAAATAAAACAATTAAGATGATCATACTCAAAGAGAATTTTCTTTTGGGTAAAAAGAATACCGAATAAGAAGTTATGAGGGATATGATGACAAACCATTCATTTTTGCTAAATTCATCAGGTAGCGGAAATAAGTTCATGAAATAATTCCTTCCTTACGAAGTACCAATTTAAATCCTCGTTGAGCAAGTATTGTAATGAACAATATAAGAATCCAAACCATACCTAACATCACTAGATTCCAAGCATGAAATCGGTATACACCATAAAACCTTAATATATAATCACCTATGTACAAGAGAATGAAAAGACACACTAAAAGGGATCCACCTCTATAGAAATTACGTTTTGCTGCCTGCCAAAGGTCGATTAGCCATAAGATTGCTAGCGGAACATTTATTACTGCGTTTAGACGAAAGGCGATTAGATCCTGTAACCTCTTACTAACTTCCCACAATTCAAGGTTTACGCTAATGATCGAAACAAAACTGGTATAGATAAACACCAAAAGAAAAAATACAAATACCAGTTCTAAAATGTTCAAATGCTTCTTGGTAGAAAAAAACGCAATCACCAATAACATGGTCAAACAAAAAGTAAGTGTTAGGGACACAACAAATACCTCCAACCCAATTTTATAGCAAGGCTGTTTTCGTAAACTTTGTTGTTTTTTATATCAATGTATGAAGGGATTAGTAATTATTTTTCCTCCCAGTGATTTCAGCGGATGGTACGAGATCCTCGAAAATGCAGGCATTTTCTTCGTGCGGTGAAGTTTCAAGGAAGCAAACTCAACGTCCTGCGGGAGTAGCGAGCCAAGCAAGACCCCGCAGTGAGGTACGAGCGAGGAGGCTTGCGGATCGCCCGCGGAAAGCGAGTACCAGGAGCGGAAATCACCCTATGTTTTAAAAGCAACAATCTTTTAGAAATAAGCCTATAGCAAAAAACACAATCCTCTAACTATCACAAACTGAATCTTCATAATTGCTATTTCGATAACTTTTGTAATTCATAAACTTGGTTTGTGATTATGGTTCCCAATAACAAAGAAAATATTGTTAGTTACTATGGTTTTTGTAATAGAAACACTTAGTGATTATGTGTGTTATTAAATAAAGAAGATATAAAATGGGAAATTTAAGGGGTAAGTAGGAGGAGGTTCTATCAAGGATCTATTTGCCCCAAGGTATCCAAAATATTTACAGTAAAAAAAATAGCGGTACGGCGATACTCAACAAGTTTAAAGTATCGCCTTTGTATGTCTTGCACAACGAAGAGACAAATAATCTCTTCACTCTTCTCTTTCTATCTCAGGATAGAATGCTCAACAATAAAGGTTATCCATCCTTCCTTATAATCTGCATAAATGGAACCATTATGAAGTTCAACAGTTCTTTTTGAGATAGCTAGTCCAAGCCCCGTTCCTTGAGTATCCTTTCTTGCCTTGTCTCCCCTGAAAAACCGATCAAATAATTTATTTATATCACTAACAGGAGGCTTTTCCACTCTGTTTGATACTTTCAAAATGGCTTGGCTATCCTTTTTTTCAAGACTAATTTTTAGTTCCGATGGTTTTTTACTGTATTTAACGGCATTCATGAACAGATTTTCGTAAACACGAACCATTTTTTCTACATCCATAGAAATTGAGATTTCTTCATCTGGTATTGATTTTCGAACTGTAATTTGTTCATTTTCAAATACAGGAATGTATTCCCCTACTATTTGTTCCAGTAGTCTTGCTAAATCCATTTCTGTTAAATTTAACCTCACATCAGGGCTTGATAAACGGGTATATTCGAACAACTCATCAATAAGATATTTGAGTCTTCTTGTTTTTGAATGAATGGTCTCAATGTATTCTTCTAATTGATTGCTACTATATTGACCTCTCTTTAGCAAATCTATATACCCCAATATAGATGTCAAAGGTGTTCGCAAATCATGAGAAACATTGGTAATCAGTTCATTTTTTGCTACTTCTACTAGTCTTGCATGGTTAAATCTATTTTCCAATTCTCGGGACATCTCATTAATATTCTTGGCTAGTTGAGTCAATTCGTCATTACCCTCAATCCCAATCGTTAAACCAAGTTTTCCACTAGCAATATAATTAACACTCTCTGAGATGAGCCTCAAATACTTAATTTTTTTTCTTACCATTATTAAAAAAACAAGAATAAAAGTAAGGATTGCTACTGAAAACACTAAAAAAGTCATTACGTTATACTTTATTGTGCTGAATCCTGTAGGGTATGTCGTAACGTAAGGATTCAAGATAAATTGGATAGAAAGGAGAATCAAAGCAATCGAAGCAAATAAACTAATGGCAACTGCAACAAGGAGCTCACCAATAAGCCTATTTCTTATCCCAATCCCTTTCATATTTTATAACCTACTCCCCATACTGTTTTTATGTAAATAGGCCGTTTCGGATCCTCTTCAATTTTGTCCCTGATTTTTGTGATATGCACCATGACTGTATTATCGGATTTATAAAAACTCTCTTTCCAAACAGCCTCATAAATTTTTTCTACACTTAGGACAATTCCTTTGTTACGGGAAAGAATTTCAAGTATATCGAACTCTTTTGGAGTTAGCCTTACCTCATTCTTTCCTACCCATACCTGGCGTGTATCTGTATTGATAGTTAATTCGCCAATTTCGATGATGCTTTTATTGTTGCCCGTATGGCTATTATATTTTTTGAACCTTCTTAATTGAGATTTTACCCGTGCAGTCAATTCTAAGGGATTGAACGGTTTAGACAAATAATCATCAGCACCTGCAATCAGGCCTTGGATTTTATCCATATCTTCAGACCTTGCTGAGACCATAATAATTGGCAGATTACGTTCCTCCCTAATTTTCAGACACGCTTCAATTCCGTCCATTTTCGGCATCATAATATCCAAAATAATGAGATCGAAGTCCTTGTCTTCCAGCAGTTTTAAAGCCTCAATGGCATCTTCAGCTTTTTGCGCTTGCATACCTTCATTTTCTAAATAAATCGATATAAGATTTCTAATCTCTTTATCATCATCAACAATAAGAATTCTGGACTCCATGGTTTTCCTCCACACTTTTCTCTGACATACCACAACTAAAAACATAAGCTGGCGGGAAATTCCTATATTCCCTTTTAACCCTTATCTCTTGGAAATATTGCTCAATAAATGCCTTTTTACATTTAGTGTATTGGAAAGTAATAAATTGTCCATCTTTTTTTAAGATCCTTCTTGTATTTTTTAAAATGTTGCTAGAAACCTGTTTTGGTAAACTTGCAAAAGGGAGACCTGAAACAACGTAATCGGCATAGGGAATACCGTAGTCCTTTACATATTGCTCGATGTTTTCAGCTGAACCATTTACTATAAATAAATTTCTTTCCCCATGGAATTTTTCTGTCAACTCACCGTAAAATTCTTTATTGCTTTCTACTAATAAAACGATTACCTCAGGATTACGCTTTTCAAGTAACTTTTCAGTGAATACACCTGTACCTGGGCCATACTCAATAATGTATTTCGCTTTTTGAAAATTGATTCCTTCGACCATTCTATCTCCAAGAAACCTTGAGCTAGGGCTAATAGCTCCTATCGTCTTTGGATTACCTATATATTGAAATAAGAAAAGCAGGTGTTTCATACTTCATCACTCCAATGGCTTGAATTTATAATCTAACTTTAAAATTCAAACCTTAAGAAATAGGAGCAAAAATCCTTAAGAATTCTTAAGTTTTTTTAGTTAATGCTCGAGCTGAATTTACTTTTATAAATTTCCGTTATAAACCAAAAAAAATATCAGATTTGTCGTCTGATATTCTTGGCTATTTATATTTAGCTGTTTTTTAAAGGTAAGCTCTCCACACTTTTGATTAACTTATTTCAGAAGAAGACCTATAATGATTCCTATTTATTACCGGGTGCTGCTCGGTCCACACCCTTTACATGGTGCCTGTGTCCATCATTTTCGCTAGTGTAAAAGTCATAATAATGAACATGCATCCCATTACCTACCGGAATAGCCGGTCCTGAATAAGCCCGGTAATGATGGGAATGTCCATTTTCAAAGACAACATATCCTTCAGTATAATGTACATGGCTTCCATCCTGTGTAGGAATCGGTGGTGAAGTGACATCTAAACACTGGTGAACGTGGCCATCCTCCACAGAAGTATAATCAACCGAACCATGATTATGATGCGGAACAAAACCGTTTATGAAATCATCTTTCCCTACCTTTGCCATAAAACCTCTCCTTCCATTTAAATAATCCTTCAACTGCCCCATACTTACATGACCAGGGAGTTGAGGCTGGTTCTGCATGACATCCCACCTTTTCTCTGACTTTATTACTAAAGATATTTACTTAGTAATCCAATTATGTTCTGGACAAGAGCAAATATTTATCAGCTCAATAATGAATAAAAACTAGACCGCTACCTATGCCTTTCTACAAAAGTTTTTCCTTCAGTAAAAACTCTTTCCTTACTAGTTACTTTGTTGCTATTTCACAAAAACGTTGCCATAGACTAACACGAAACCCCTTTGTTACAATAAGATTCAATGTTAACTTTTGGAGGAAGAGAAATGGAGCAGAGGTATCAAGATTTGAAATTAGGGGAACGTGGTGCGATTTTAAGCATTGCCGTATATATCTTGTTATCTTTTTTGAAATTAATCATAGGATACATGGCCGATTCAGAAGCTCTAAAGGCCGATGGTTTAAATAACACAACTGATATCGTTGCTTCAGTTGCAGTTTTAATTGGTTTAAAGTTTTCTCAAAAACCCGCTGATGACGATCATCCTTATGGTCATTGGAAAGCCGAAACAGTTTCGTCCTTAATTGCTTCTTTAATCATGATGGTTGTCGGAGTTCAAGTTTTATATGGTGCAGCAACTTCTATTTTTAAAGGTAACCTTGAATCACCTGATATGATAGCAGCTTGGACAGGATTTGTTTCCGCTTTTATTATGTTATTGGTATACCGATATAATAAAAATCTAGCTGAAAAAGTAAAAAGTCATGCCGTTATGGCCGCTGCTAAAGATAATCTCTCCGATGCATGGGTTAGTATTGGTACCGCAATCGGTATTTTAGGTTCCCAACTCGGCATACCTTGGCTTGATCCAGTGACTGCATTTGTAGTAGGTTTATTAATCTGTAAAACCGGATGGGACATTTTCCGAGAATCTTCCCATTATTTAACGGATGGCTTTGATATAGAGGATTTAGCAGAATACAAACAGACCATTTTGAATATAAACGGGGTTCTAGAAGTAAAGGATATTAAGGGAAGAACATATGGAAATAGCAATGTTGTGGATGTTGTCATATCTGTTCCGAATCATTTAGATATTACCGAGGCACATGAAATATCAACAAAAGTAGAGGTCGTTTTAATGAAGGAACATAACGTTCAAGATGTTCACGTCCATGTTGAGCCAGTTGGAGATGAAAATATATTATGAGTTGATCAAAAGCAACGTCAAATGACGTTGCTCCGGAGTGTAGACAAAGTCAGTACTGACTTTGTCTACGTCATTTTCACAGGATATCTAGATATAAATTGCTTTCCTGACTGTCTTGAAAACGCTTGTCAGACAAGGCGCGCAGCCGATCGAAAACGCGAATAGAAGTTGCCTTCATGAGCGGACGAGAGAGGCAAGCAACGCAGTATGCGAGCGTTTGTCAACAGTCTGAAGCAACGTCAAATGACGTTGCTTCTTCTACTAATGACAGGAATTACGATTCCCCTCAAGCATTTACTTCTTTTAATAGATATTCTTCAAATGCTTGGCTATTCAATGGTTTGCTAAAATAGAAACCTTGTCCAAATAATAAACCATCTTTATTTAGTTCATTGACATGTTCTTGCGTTTCGATTCCTTCTGCAATGACATTTAAACCTAATGTCGCTGCTAGTGTTAAAACGGATTTTACAATGGCTTTGCTTTCTTCATTCTCATGAATATCTTTAATAAATGACGCATCGACCTTTAGGGTATCTATCGGAAGATGCTTAAGATAACTAAGCGAACTATATCCCGTTCCGAAATCATCAATTGAAATTTGAATTCCTAACTGTCGAATTTCCTCAAGAACGGATGCAGCATCATTCACATCCATAAAAACACTTTCTGTCACTTCAATTTCCAGCCATTTTGGGTCTAAATCTGTTTCTTTTAGGATCTTCTCAACTGTTTTGATGAAATTAGGATCCTCAAGCTGTCGGATGGATACATTAACCGAAATGACCAAAGATTGATTGCCAATTTCTTGCCATTTCTTCATTTGCTTACAGCTTTCCCGCAAAATCCATTCCCCTAATGGTACAATTAATCCCGTTTCTTCAGCTAATGATATAAATTTCCCTGGTGGAATGGTACCTAACTCAGGATGTCTCCATCTAACCAAAGCCTCCATACCAATTAGTTGCTTGGTAGATATATTTAGTTTGGGCTGGTATTCTAAATAAAATTGTTCTTCTTTTATTGCATTTCTCAATGCATTTTCTAGCAATCTACGTTCTAACGATTCATTTTTAATTTTATTATTAAAGATTAAATAATGATTTTTCCCTGTATTTTTGACGTTATATAGAGCATCATCAGCATTCTTAATCAGTTCTCTTGAAGAAATACCATCGTTAGGATAAGTAGCGATTCCAATACTGCATGTCAAGATATACTCCTGTCCAGAAATGGAAATCGGGGAGTTAAATTTCGTTATGATTTGATTCACATATTTTTTTAAATCCTCTTCATCTTTTATATCCTTTAATAAGGCTATAAATTCATCCCCACCTACGCGACCTACTAGATCGCTTGGGCGAATTGCGTTCTTTATTATTCTTGCGGCTTCGATTAAAACTTGATCGCCTACATCATGGCCCCACTGATCGTTGATCGATTTAAAATTATCAAGGTCAATAAAAAGAACCGACATTTTAGATGGCGTCTTCATTTTTTTTCTGTCGAGAATTTCCCTATTCAATTCATTCATAAAAGAACGTCGATTCGGGAGATTGGTTAATGTATCATGAAAAGCCAAATGATATATTTTTTGTTCAAAAATCTTTCTAAATCGAATATCACGCATAACAACCAGAATTAAATCATTTTTAGAAAATGATGATTTGTCAATGACACTAAAACTCGCCTCAATGTCTGTATAATCACCTTTGTTATCGCGGATACGAATCTCAATATGCCGGACCGTTTTCTTCCTCTTGCAAAAAATCCTTATTTCCTTGTTAACCATCGCCTGATCGTCTGGATGGATCATATCAAAAAAATTAAGATGTCGGATGGTAGATATGTCATAGTTTAATATAGCCTCAAATGAAGGTGAAGTATATTGGAATGAGCCGTCTACTTCAATGAGACTAATTAAATCTGTTGTATTTTCAGCTATCAATCGATATTTTTCGTTTTGTTCTTCTACTTGTTTTTGTTTCTCTCTATCAGAGCTTATGGATTTATCTACAAAATTTAGGGTACTATTCATGTTTTCCATTTCATTAAACTCCTTTTTGGTTACAATTACCTTGCTTTTGGATTATGAAATTGTGAGACTTCTAGATTGGTTTTATAGTAGCATTGAATGGTAATTTAGGTCAATTTCAAGACTCTTGAATTCGAGACGTTTTGATTGCGAATAAAAATGAACAAAAATACAGCACTGTATTACTGCGCCAAACAGCGTATTCTTGTTCATCACTTTGGGGGGGATTTTACTAATTAACAGCCACACCTTCAAATTCGCTAATTGTTTTTTCGAATCTACTTTTTGTTTCCTTAACACTTCTTTGTAAATTTTCTGTGATATTACCTACTTTTGTAACTTCAAAAATGATGTGATCTACATTATTATTTACTTGATTAATAGATTCTGAAACATTACCAGCTAATTTACGGACTTCATCAGCAACTACCTTAAATCCTCTTCCATGTACACCTGCGTGTGCCGCTTCAATTGCAGCATTTATTGCTAACATATTCGTTTGTGCCGAGATATTACGTATTAATTTTGAAACTTCTCTTATTAACTCCGTTTGGCTTTTTAATGATTGTAACGCATCTATTTGCTCAATCGAATTAGTGACCACCAAATCAACTAGTTTTTCAGGCATTTCTTTTAATTTTGCAATAATATCTCCGGTTCTGTTTTCTCGTTCTGTAATATCCGTAGCAATTTTTAATACACCCTCTACTTTCCCTTCTTCATTAAAAATAGGAATATAAGTTGCTTCAAGCCATAAAAGGTTTCCTCTTTTACCTACCCGTTGAATTTTCTCTTGAAACTTAAATCCTTTATGGAGGCTATCCCAAAATTCTTGATAACCTCTACTAAAGACGAATTCATTTGTACAAAATTGCTTATGTGACATATTAATCATTTCATCTACTGTATAGCCCAAGGTATTGGCAAAGTTATCATTTACCCAAATAACTTCTTTATTTAGATTGAATTCAATCATCGCTAAACTGGTTTCTAACGCAGACAAAACAGCATCACTGTTTAAAACCTGTCTATTATTTTTTATATTTATGTTATTTTCCATTGTTCTCCACCTTATGTAAATCGGTATGAATATGAGGAGATGGTTTTCCAAATAGATATCCTTGGAATAACTGATATCCCATATTCCTTAGCCAAAGAAAGTCTTCTTTTTCCTCAATCCCTTCAGCAAGTGGTATGGCACCTACTTGAATGGCTGCTTTTAAAAAGTGCTTTGCCGTTTCCTGTTTATCTTTATCCTTTGAAACCCCTTGTACATACCGCATATCCAACTTCATATAATTGGGAGCTAGTTCCCTAAGGACTTCTATTGAACTAAATCCTTCCCCAACATCATCCAAAGCATAGTTAAACCCCTTTTCTTTGTAGTACAACAATATTCTTTTTAGATGTTCTAAATCCTCGACTTGCTCTGTTTCAACTACTTCAAAAACAAAATTGGACGGATTAATACCAAGTTGTTGTGCAAGTTGGACCGTAGATTTTAGACAGTGTTCTGGTGAATAGATAGAAGTCGGCACAAAATTTATAAATACCTTCTTATTCAAAAGGCTAGATTGTTGTACGGCATTCATACGGCAAACCCGGTCCAATGAATACATTCTATTTCTACGTTTTGCAGCTTTATATGCTTCTAATGGTGGTATGGAGTTTCCTACTTCATCGAAAAATCTAGATAATGCTTCATACCCGTATACTTTTCCCTCTACATCAACTATAGGTTGATAATAACAAGTAACTTGTTGTTCACGTATAACCTTATCTATCCATTGCGATTGGATTAACTCTTCGACTTCATGAATAGGTCTCCATTTTTCTTTATCCACTCGAAAACGTATTGAACTTGTATCTAAATGATCTGTAAAAAAATCATATAACTCCACTATTCCTTCCTCTTTTATCAAGAAAGAAGTTTTTTCCTCATGAATGAGCATGTTATTTCTCTTTAGTTGTTTAATGATATCAGGAATATAAATTCGATTGCTCTCACCATCAATTACTATTTCATAGCAAATACTCGTTGGAAAGCAGTTCCTGCAATTAATCAAATGGATTTCCCCCCTTAGTTATAATCATATAATCATTTTTAGAATTGTACAATGTTTATTATATTATATTATACAAACATTGTACAAATAAACAACATTCTATCAACCATACTATTTTTGTTTTATGGAATAATACAAAGGCCTGTCCAATTGGATTCACACTTTACTCCAATTGGACAGGCCTAATAGTTTTTACTTATTCGGGCTAACATTTTTCAAAAGATCGGTATGAGGTCATTCGTACCTGACTGTTGAATTCTTACATACAGCGGATTTTCAAAGTCCCTACACGCGAAGCACCTTAAATTGTCCGCCACCAAATAATGCCTTGACGTAGTCAAGTTTTGTATTTTCAAAATACACTTTGTCTCTTTCGTTTACTAAAAATTGAATTCCATCTTGTTCAGTGATTTCATCACTATCTAAAGCCGACTCTTCCAGAGTCAGACGAAGCTGTGGTCCCCCTCAGCCAATACCCATTTCTAAGCGAATAAATGGCTTTTTACCTTCCTCAATAACATCCTTCACTTCATTCTTAATCACTGATATAGCAGCATGCGTAATTTGAAGCATACAGTCACCTCCTTCACCATGTAATGATAGAATTTACAATCCGATAGGGTTTATAACAAACGAAGTACTTTCTTATTACTTTACTAATTGCATAACCTTTTCGGGATCAAATCCTAATACCCACTGACCATTAATTTCAGTTTGAGGAACGCCCATCTGCCCTGTCGTTTTAACTAAACGATTTGCAGCAATCGGATCTTGTTGGACGTTTACCTCTTTAAAAGGAAGTCCATTCTCCTTTAAAAAGTTTTTCATCATCACACAATAAGGACATGTATTTGTTGTATAAACGGTAATTTGATTCATAATAAGATCTCCTTTTTAATCGTATTTTTGAAACGTAAAGCAAACATTAGCTGAATGCTTTATACATTAGGTAAAAGGCTCCTCCCAGGAGCCAGACTACTGTTCCTGGTCATATAGGAATCGGTTTTCTTACCGGTTTTCCTTCTTCAGAAACGTTAGGTCGACTAATTTCTCAGGAGCCGGTTGTGGCGCAATCCCTTTTTTGATTGGGTTTATCAGACACGTTAAATCCTCCCTACATCTATTCACTTTATTTAAAGAGTTTCTTTTGTACTTCTTTTCATACATTATATACCCAAGTGGGTATATAAGCAATACAAATGGATGGTAGGATCCGTCTAACAGAACGGTATATCCCCAACCGTATAGATGGCTTTAGTACGGTGAGGGATCAAACCATTTGTTGTTAATAAATCATTTGTTTTCAGTTTTTAAAATTTCATTTATTCCGGAAAGCCCCTCATACAAGAGGTTTCAATTGAAGGTATTTTTAATTAACTCACTTAACCTATCAGTTGTTTCAGGTGACACAGTGTAAATTGTGTTGGTGTCGTCCGCTTTCATAAAAGTACTTTTTTCTCCTTTTTCGCCAATCCATAAATACAAAATCAGTTGATTTTTCTTTTCGTAAACGACATCCATATAAAACTCAGGGTCTGCCATATTAACGATTCCGTCTTCCTTTACTGCACTTGAGAAGATGTCACCAAAGGCATTTAAGGTTTCCCTATCATCAAAATTTACTTTACTAGTTCCTTTTGGTTTGGAAAAGCTAACCCTTATAAAATTATTGTTTATCCCAAGTTGATTGTTTTTTTCTGATTTAGATGGTGAATGAATAGTTGTTTCAGTCGAGATATTTTCTTTCGGTTTACAACCAAAGAAGAGCACCTGTATTAAAACTAAAGATAATACCAGAATGACAACTTTTTTCAAATAGTAGTACCTCCATAGATTTAATTATTATTATTCTACTTAGACGTATAAAAACCTCTTTAAGTTTCTATTGATGAACTATAACGGAAGTCCCAGTCTTTTCGTCCATCCATATTATAATAGCAAGCGATCATACAAAAATCGGCGGGAATGAATTCGGTTCAATACCGTATTCACACCCGCCAATTCACTATTTACTATAAAGGTCCATCTACAATTCTAAAATCCCATCAACTGTCTCTAACTCAAAGTTATCGAGCAAAGCACGAACCTCATCTGTTGACTCTGTGCTCATCAATTGAACTCTTAATTCACTTGCC
Organism: Ferdinandcohnia sp. QZ13; assembly: GCF_031324165.1. Lineage (NCBI taxonomy): Bacteria > Bacillati > Bacillota > Bacilli > Caryophanales > Bacillaceae > Ferdinandcohnia > Ferdinandcohnia sp. QZ13. The sequence continues at coordinate 2,016,253 of NZ_JAVIVW010000001.1, forward strand.
CCTCGAAATCCTTTGACATAGATTTTGAAAAAGCGATGAAGAGGCTTGAATGAACGTGGCTCTATTTTTGAATATTTATCATGGAGGTCAAGATGCAATCTTAAGAGATCAAGTAATTCCTGACTACTATGTTCTCTTGGCTCTTTTTCAAAGGCAAATGGATTTTTAAATATACCACGCCCTATCATAACCCCATCAACACCATATTGATTAGCAAGCTCCAGGCCCTTTTGACGGTCAGGAATATCCCCATTGATCGTTAAAAGAGTATTAGGTGCCACTTGATCACGAAGCTTCTTAATCTCCGGAATCAGCTCCCAATGCGCATCTACTTTACTCATTTCCTTTCTTGTCCTCAAATGAATAGATAGATTCGCAATGTCTTGTTTCAATACATGTGTTAGCCAGTCGCGCCATTCGTCTATATCCGTGTAACCAAGCCTTGTCTTTACACTTACAGGTAATCCTCCTGCTTTTGCTGCTTGGATTAATTCTGCTGCAACTTCCGAACGGAGGATCAGACCAGCACCCTTCCCTTTCGATGCCACATTAGGTACAGGGCAGCCCATATTGATATCAATACCCCGAAAGCCAAGTTCCGCCATCCCAATACTCATTTGCCGGAAATATTCGGGCTTATCTCCCCATATATGAGCCACAATAGGCTGTTCATCTTCTGTAAAAGTCAATCGGCCACGCACACTTTGGTTTCCCTCAGGGTGACAATAACTCACCGTGTTTGTAAACTCTGTGAAAAACACATCCGGTCTTGCTGCTTCACTCACAACATGTCGGAAAACAACATCTGTCACATCTTCCATTGGTGCTAGTATAAAAAATGGCCGTGGTAATTCACGCCAAAAATTATCTGTCATGTTCAAATACAAATCCTTTCATAATGGGATACTATTCCAACCTTGTCCCAAAATTAAAAAGCAAAAATGTTTTTTGCTTCTTTTACACTTATACCATGCTTAGGTACTTTTTATCAAATGTACGTTTTGGATGTCACAGAGAAGACCTGAATATTCTTGTTTCACCGATTGTTTCATTGAAAAACAAATTGAGTTGTATGCTACCTTTCAAGGGAGTTTTTTGAAAATCTGCACAAAAAATTGAGTCAAGCTTCTACAAATCCAAAAATTGGAACATTGGCATAACCTTTACACATTGTGCAAATAATACACTTAAAACATGCCAAGGAGAACCAATTAATGAAGTTGTTGGGATTATGGAAAAAGAAGGGCCATTTTCGAAATATACAACTGAATGAATCGATAGATACATTACCGGAAATGCCTCTACACTCGGAGTTAAATCAAAATATTGAAGTACTAAAAACAGTATATAAAGATTGCTCTGATGTGGTATTTCGTGAATTTAGTATCGGTGGCAGCATTCATGCGGTTCTTCTTTACATAGATGGGCTTTCAAATACTGAAGAGGTCGATCAGCATGTGCTTATGCCGCTTATTCAAATAAAAAACCATGAACAAGATGCCATATTTGAAAAAACAAAAAAGGAAATATCGGTTTCCGATATTAAGGACATTTACTCGATTAATGATATTTTCAAACAAATCTCAATGGGTAACTCGATTATTTTAATTGAAAAAGAAACAAAGGGAATTTCCATTGGGCTTCCGAAGTGGGAACAACGAAGTATTATGGAACCAGAAGCAGAATCAGTCATACGCGGACCAAGAGAAGGGTTTATTGAAACATTAAGAGTAAATACCTCCCTTTTACGCAGAAAAATTCGCCATCCATTATTAAAAATAAAACAAATAAATATTGGCCGTTACACAGATACACAAGTCATCGTTGCTTATATTGAAGGAATTGCCGATGCCACTTTAGTGGATGAAGTGACTAGCAGGCTAAAGCGAATTAAGATTGATGGCATATTAGAAAGTGGATATATTGAGGAAATGATTGTAGATCACCCGTATTCTCCTTTCCCACAAGTTTTAACAACGGAACGGCCGGATGTAGCAGGTGCCTGCCTTTTGGAAGGGCGTGTTGTTATCTTGATTGACGGTACCCCGATTACATTAATTGCTCCTAGTACGTTCGCAAGTCTGATGCAGGCACCGGAAGATTACTATAATCCGTTTTACATCAGTACCTTGATCCGTTGGCTGCGATATTTATTCTTTTTTATTGCTTTACTCGCACCATCAGCATATGTGGCGATCTTAACGTTTCATCAAGAAATGCTTCCAACCACATTGCTTTTAACCATTGCTCAAAGCCGCGAACAAATCCCTTTTCCTGCATTGATTGAGGCGTTTATCATGGAAGTCACTTTTGAGGCACTAAGGGAAGCAGGTGTAAGATTACCAAAACAGGTTGGCGCTGCTGTTAGTATTGTCGGAGCCCTGGTCATCGGACAAGCGGCGACGGCGTCAGGACTGGTTTCATCACCAATGGTCATGGTAGTTGCCATTACAGGTGTCGCATCGTTTTTAATGCCAAGATATGCGACCGGTATATCGATTCGTATTTTGCGCTTTCCCATCATGATTCTATCCGGAATGTTCGGTTTATTAGGTGTCATGCTCGGTATTACCGCAATTGTCGCCCATATGTGTACCATAAAGTCATTTGGTGTACCATATTTCAATTCGATAGCACCACTTAAGATTGAAAATATAAAGGATGTTTTAATTCGAGCACCGTGGTGGGCCATGGATACACGACCTGAGTTTTTTTCAAAGGATGCAAGTCACCTAGAGCGTCAGTCCAGTAACCTAAAGCCTGATCCAAGCAAAGGTGGCGACGAAAGTTGAGTTGTATAATCAGACCTATTAAGAAGGCTATAACTTTAATACTTCTGCTTTGCATGAACTCGATTTTCCTAACAGGATGTTGGGACCGTACTGAGGTGAATGATTTAGCTCTCATTTTGGCAGCAGGTGTAGATAAGGGCGAAAATAACAATATCGAATTATCCGCCCAAATATATATCCCTCAAGGATCACAAGGCGGACAACAATCCGGGATGTCCAGCGGTTCCAGCAGCAATCAGTCATTTGTTAGGTCGGCTGAAGGAGAAACCATTGCTGACGCGATGGCGCGACTTCAGGAAGAACTGACAAGGCAGGTTTTTTGGGGACAAAATGAGGTGCTCATTATTGGTGAACAATTAGCAAAGGCAGGGATAAGTAATGAAATTGATTTTTGGTTGCGGCACTCGGAACCTCGCATACGTGCCGATGTTTTTGTTTCAAAAGGAAGGGCAAAGACTGTCTTAGGGGCCATACCTGAATTGGAAAGAGACGCCGCAAAACAACTACGTAAAATCGTAAAAACACATGTAGGTGTAAAAGTAACAGTAAAGGATTTATCGCAGATGCTATCAGGTGAATCAGCTCCTGCCGTACTTCCTTGGGTCGAGGAACTTCCACCATCACTAATGGATTCAAAGAAAAAAGAAATCCCCATCATTAATGGAGTAGCCATTTTTAAGGAAGGAAAAATGGTAGGAAGATTAGATGACAAAGTAACAAGGGGGATTCTTTGGCCTAGAAATGAGATTAAATCAGGTGTGATTACGATTGCTTTTGATGACGAAAATGGTCACATCTCCTTACATTTATTGAGGAGCCATACTGAATTGACCCCCTCCATAAAAGATGGAAAATGGAGTATGCACATTAATACAAACGTTGATCTTGAGGTTATACAAAATACGACAAAAGTAAATTTATTCAATCCCAAGGTCATAAAAAAAGCTGAGCAAAAGGTTAAAGATGAGATTGAACAAAGAGAACGTTTAGCTTTCTCGGAGGTTCAGAAAAAGTTAAATGCTGATATTTTCGGTTTTGCGGATGAATTTCAGAGAAAATATCCACAAATATGGAAGAAAGAGAAAGACGAATGGAATGAAATATTTCCGGAAGTGGCCGTTTCTTTTGAAACGAAGGTAAAGATTGAAAGAACCGGTTTGGCAACTGGACAAGGTCAAAGGGGTGTTGAACATTGAGGATTGGAGGGATAGTCGGCGTAACAGTTATATTGGTGTTTATTTTCTTTTACCAATGGCCCCAGTTGAAGAAAAGTGGAAGAAAAGTAAGAAGGGTCTTTTTTTCGTTGATGCTGCTTAACTGGGTTCTTGCAGTTTTGCTTGTGATCTTTCCAGAAATGCCGGGACCCGGGCAATTAATTGATTTCATCTTTAAGCCATTTGAACCCTTTTGGTAAATAGACTCCTTTTAGAAAAGGAATGAACAAACATGATTGAAAAAGGTAGAATTGCCTATTTAGAGTTATCTCTCATTATGTATGCAACAATTGTAGCCACGTCCATACTTTACATTCCATATATCACAGCACAGCATGCAAAGCGTGATTTGTGGTTATCTCCCATATGGGGTTCTTTGACCGGCTTTCTCATCGTCATAATTATTGTAAAGCTTTCTAAGCTATATCCAGGGAAAACACTCATTGAATATTGTGAACTTATTCTTGGTCGGACTTTAGGCAAAATCATCGCGGTCATTTACTTGTTTTTCTTATTACACGATACCGCTATCGCATTTAGGGAATATGGTGAGTTCATAGAAAGTGCCTTTTTACATAAAACGCCAATTATTTTTGTAACTGGCAGTATAGCCCTTTCTTGCGCGATTGCGGTACACGGGGGCATTGAAACGATTGGAAGATGTGCCACTATCTTTATGCCGATTGTTTTAGCTCTTTATATCCTGATTTATATCTTATTAATTCCTGATTTGAATGTAAAAAATATGTTTCCAATTATGCAAGATGGGGTTATGCCCTCCATTAAAGGTTCCATTGCACCACATGCCTGGTTAAGTCAATTTTCATTGATGTCATTCCTGATTCCATTTTTAACGAATCAACAAAAGGTTTTGAAATGGGGAATGTTTTCTGTCATTGCCTGTGTCTTAACCATGGTATTTATTAATCTTGGGAATCTTTTATTATTTGGAGGAATTCTTTCTAACCTGCATTTCCCTGTGTTTGAGGCTGCAAGATATATAAGTATTGGTTCTTTTTTTGAACATATTGAGTCAATCGTCATCGCCTTTTGGGCTCTTGGCGGATTTGTACAACTTTCTGCCTTTTTTTATATGCTCGTGCTCGGTACTTCACAGTGGTTAACACTGCCTAGTTATAAACCGTTTATATTACCAATTGGTTTTTTAATTATTATCTTTTCATTCTGGTCAATTCCCTCATTTGAGGAAATGATACGAGGAATGGGCACAACCATGCCCTTTTATTTTTTAACCGTTCAGTTACTCATTCCGATTTTACTCTTAGCTGTTGCTGTCATACGTCAGAAGAAATCGAAAACGTCCCAACCGTAAGCTTTTGGGTTGCCAATAGCGTAGTTGTCTTTAATAACATGACAGTAACATCAGCTACGTGACTCATTTCATGCTACCCTCCAGAAAAAATAGAAAATTAAATCTAACGCACGTAATTGCGGTTTCATTACAACCTTCTATTATATCATTTAAAACTTTTAAAATAGTGAAGAAAGAGCGAACCTTTAAGGCTCGCTCATTTTAAGTTATCCACCGATTCGTATACTGTTATTCATTCTTTTTAATGTCCCTAAAATACTCATAGCCGCTAAATAGCTTGTCTTTGGATTATCCGGTAGTGGGAGATTCGTGATAGAAAATGTCGCTTCCCCAAACTCACCTTTTATGTCCACTTGGTGTATGTTTTTTTCAATATGTGGATCGGCCACTAGACACACAGTCGTCTTCTCTATGCCTACCCCAGCCAAAGCCAGGACAATGGAGACATTTACGTTTTTCGGAAATTGCTTAATGGCATCAATCGCGTTCCCCTCAAAAACAACCTTCGCTTCGTTGATGTCTTCATTAATGAGTGAGCTGGCAGGTTTCCGAGTTGTTAACGAAACGCTACTCACTTTACCGAGGGCATTTGCATTTTGTAATAAGTCCAAACCGCCAATTGCACCAGACGGCAGGTGTATGGCATTCTTATACTCTTTTACAAGGTTACTTAGTTCTGTCAACAGTGCTTCATCTGCTAAAGCACCTACACTTATTAACACTACATCCTTTTTCTTAATAACCGATGGCAACAAGGTTTTCACTGCATGTATATTCGCTGCCTCCACCACAATATCGATTTCTGAATCAAGAAATGCGTTGAGGTCCGTAAACAACTTCACCCCAAAGTTTGACTCCAACACCCCATACTTTTCCTTATTCCGTACCAAAATACTTTTAATCCGTAGATTTTCATGTTGGGATTGATTGATTTCTTTCAATAAAAAAGTAGCTATTGCTCCTGCACCAATTACACCGATATTCATAGTTGCCTCCCCATTTTAATATGCGATAACTCTACCCCTTAACCATTTCGCTGTTAATGTTTCGGCATTCACCATCTCTTTTGGTGTGCCTTCAAATATAACTTGTCCTCCCTGTTTACCTCCTGATGGACCCAATTCGATTATCCAATCGCTTGCCGCTATAAAGTTTAGATTGTGTTCGATGATAATAACAGAATTACCTCTGTTTACGAGATTTTGAAATACGTCTAAGAGTTTCTCATTATCTTCCGTGTGCAGTCCTAAGGATGGCTCGTCTAACAGGTAGATTTGCCCTTCTTTTTGCAGGTGGCTTGCAAGTTTTAGACGCTGGATTTCTCCTCCACTTAGAGAACTTGTCGTCTGCCCTAAGGTTAAATACCCTAATCCTACTTCTTTTAACGTATTCACTCTTTTTATGATTTTTGGTAGTTTAAAATAATGAATAGCCTCGTCTATTGTTAAATCTAAAATTTCTACTATATTTTTATCTTGATAGCGATAGACAAGCGCTTCGTCTGAATATCTCGTACCGCCACATGTCTCACAAGGGATTGTCACTGGATCTGCAAATGCTACATCAGGCTTTATGACTCCTTTTCCTTTGCAGACAGGACATGCTCCTAAGGAGTTAAAGCTGAACAAACCCGCTGGTTGTCCTGTTTCTTTTGAAAAAATGGTGCGTATATCATCCATTATCCCCATATATGTAGCTAGGGTCGAACGGTTAGAGATTCCGATACTGCCTTGTCCTACCCTGATCGTTTCAGGATATTTGTTCGCGAACGCTTCTAACATTAAAGAGCTTTTACCTGATCCTGAAACTCCACATACAGAAACTAAGACATTTTTGGGAATTTGTACGCTTATATGTTTTAAGTTATTGATACTTGCTTTATTTAGTATAAAATATTTTTTTGTCTCCCTTGGATTTTGATTAATTTTTAGCTTGTGGGATAGAGCAGTTGCAGTTGGGGAGTTTTTGAGCCCTTCTAATTTTCCTTGATAGACAACTTCTCCTCCATTTACTCCTGCTCCTGGTCCCATTTCTATGATTTGATCTGCTACTTTTACGACTGATAGATTATGTTCAATTACGATTACAGTATTATGCTGCTCTTTTAACCTTCTTAGCATCTGTATTAATAAATCAACTTCTTCTGGATGAAGTCCTGCACTTGGTTCGTCAAAAATGTATGTAATGTTATTTAGACTGCTCCCTAAATGACGAGCGATTTTTACCCTTTGTGCTTCGCCACTGGACAGCGTCCCCATTTTTCTTGATAGACTCAAATATCCGAGCCCCATATCAACTAGTTGTTTTACATGCGGGATTGCTTGTTGCGCTATCGATTCTCCCATCGGGTCTTTTATGTTCTTGATCTTCTCTAGTAATTCCGGAAGTTCTAACTGTTCATATTCTGCAATATTTAATCCATTTATTCTACATGCTAATACCTTTGGATTTAAACCAGAGCCTTGGCAGGTTGGGCATAAAGCCTGTGTTGATACTGCTAAAACGTCATCTTGAGATATTTCTTTTAGCTTTGAGACGTCTCTGTTAATATAAAGGCGCTTAAATCGAGGCAATAGCCCATCCCACTCATGATCCTGAGGTCCATTTTTTGTATGAAACGGCGCATAAACTTTTTTACCTTCCGGGGGACCATATAATAGCAGGCGGAGCTTTTCTTCTGTGTAGTCTTTTATCGATTTATCTGGATCGAATAATCCGCCCGTCATCATCCATCTGCCTTGCCAACCCGAAGGAGATAAAGGCTTAAATCTCACCGCATATTCTCGAAGTGACTTATTAAAATCGACCATCTTATTTACGTCTGGTGCAATGACCTCCCCAAATCCACCACATTCTGGACATCTACCAAAGGAACTTTGACTCGAAAAATCAGTAGCAGAACCGATTGATGGCTTTCCTATTCTTGAGAACAAAAGTCTAAGTAGTGGATCTATATCCATATAGGTACCAACTGTCGAACGGGAATTGCCCCCTATTTGCCGTTGTTCCACTACAACAACCGGGCTTAAGTTTTGCATAAGATCAGCGTGGGGTCTTTCGTACCTTGGCATTTGATTTCTAACATAGAGAGGATAATTCAATGTCATTTGTCTTCTACTTTCAGTTGCCAATGTATCAAAAACAACCGAGCTCTTACCTGAGCCTGAAAGACCAGTAAATACGATAATTTTTTCTTTAGGTATATTTAAATCAATATTTTTTAAATTATGTTCTTTAAGCCCTCTTAAAATAATTTCATCTTTTACTTTTGACATCTTATCACCCTTTCTGATTTTTATTTTTAGTTTCATAGATATATCTAGCTTACCCTATAGAACTCTACATAAGCCAATGTTAGAAAAGAAAAAAGAGCTCTCGAGCAAAACCCAAGGAACTCATTTGGTTTATTTTATTAAATTAAAAGGTAATCAGATCAATGTAAACAATAATAGACTGGAGCGGGCCTTTGCTTGTTACCCCCTATTATCAAAAGTAAAAAACTATCCTGGCGGCTATGTTTATGGCTTAAAGCAGTCAGGATAGTTCTGTTTATTTGATTTCGATTGATTCAAAGATTCTTTGTAATTTTAGATAGGAATCTTCTGCTATATCCGTTTCCTTGGCATTTTCAAGATGTTTTATTGCATCCTGGAAATGTTTTATGGCTTCCACATGTCTGCCCATATCCCGGTGATGAATAGCTGAAGACAGAGAATTAAACAGCTGCTTACTTAATGAATTTGTGATTTTCCCATCGCTTGTTTGCTTCGTGACAAATTTCAGTGCAGATTCTAATGTTTCTGCTACTTCAATTTTCATTAAATTGGCTTTATCTGCATAATAAATATTTCCATCGTCCCCAATGGTCATCAACTCTGTTTCAGCAAGTGCTTCATGCTCAAATGAATCAGGGTCGATTACTGTTAGTTTACCAGCAAGAGTCGTGTACAATAGTCCGTCTTCACTCCAGCGAATATGGATTGGTCTCCATCTACCGAAATCTTTTACTTCTGGATAAATGTTTTTGCTCTTCACAATTTCCAAGTTTTCTGGATCCATTGCAAAGATTGTTCCTCCCGCTGCTGACCATAACAAGCCGTCCGGCCCCAGTTTCATTCCACTAATCATCTTCGGCTGAACTGTAACACCTGGTATTTCTGGAACAAACTCAGTGATTTTTTCACCTTTTTCCATATCCCATACAAATATTTTGGCTGCCGGCTCTGTTGGGTCTATTCCCAAACCACCAGCAACAGTTGTTGAACCATAAAGTTTTCCATTCACTTCTGCTAATCCAGCAATGGCTTGATTATGAACAACGTCTTCATAAACAATTGGATCTTTTACACCGGTTGGATCAAGTACGGTTAATGAACCTCCCAAATGCCCGTAATCAGGGATCGTCCCAATATATAATTGATCGTTGGCTACAGTCATTATAAAAGGACGGTCCTGATTAGGAATATCGTAAATTTGTTTAGGTGAAAGTGATGGATTTGTAACATCCATTTCAAAAATAGTAGCACCTGGGTAAACCCCAAAATACATTTTGTTGCCAAAGGAGACCATACCTTCTGCTTGTCCCAAGGTGAAATTCTGGTATTCATTTGTTTCTGTGTTAAAAACCGACCCTTTCCCTCCTGGATATCCACTTAAATATAAATGACCTTGAGGGCCTTTCTCCAACGTTTGAATAGGAATTGGATTTCCGACAATTGGATATTGAATGGTTTTAACTTTTTTGGTTTGTAAGTTCATATAAGTGACTTGACCACCAAATTGGACGGTAACTAATGATTGACCAGGGAGGTCAGGGTCATTTTCTACTTCAACCCAAGTTGTATTTCGCAAAAAGGTTCCAAACACTACTCCCGTATCAACCGCTTCAAGCGTATCTAGATCCACTTCCTTCAATCTACTTCCTTGTAGAAAATAGACTTTGTTGCTTCCAGGAAGACCGTGAATGAGGCGTATCCCTTTATTGTTTGTATAGTACGTATCACTCCATTCCCCTGTTTCTGTATCATAAAACAAGAGTGTATTACTTCCACCACCAACACCAGCAATGATATATTTGCCTGCCGCGTCTAATTGCCATACACTGCTGCCAGGAACGACATGATCAGGCACATTAATTGCTTCATATTCACCTGTTTCTACATTTAGTTTCACAATACGATTATCAACACCGATACCTAAATATAGGAACCCATTATGATAAGCAGTAGATCTGGAGTAGCTTTGTCCCGGAGCAACACTACCATAATCCTTCATCTCTCCAGTATTCGGATCGTATCGTCCAGCTTTTGCATTCGGATATGAACCGAAATATACTCTCCCCTGTTCATCATAAGATAAACCGTACACCACAGTTTCCCCTATACCACCGAGATTTTTTACCTCCTTGGTTACTGGGGAATATTCATAAAGATATCCATTGCCCCCTATATAGACATTGCCATTCGGTACCGTAATATGTGTCCAAACTGCCCCTGTACCTTCTAAAGGATATGTCCTAACGACTTCCTGACTTTTAAGGTCGATAACCTGAAAGATAGCCGGGTCACCACTGGCAGTCGTGTACATCATATCCCTTCCATCTTCCGTACCATATGTAGAGTCATAGATTGCAATACTTTGAATAGTAGAGCCCAAATTTATTGGAGCTTTAAACCTTTTTTCTACTTCTGCATGAACTGGAAGACTATAGAGTAAAGAAGAAATAATTAATAGACATACAGCAAAAAGAATTCCAAATGTTTTTGTAAACGTTCTCATTTTTTCCGCTCCTTTCAATTCAAATTATTTTTTATAGGTCGATTACTGTGTTCCCTCCTCTTCTAGATATATTTTAAAAATAACAAATCTAAAAATGGATGAAAATGACGATAAATAGCCCATAAATAAGACAGGTATATAGTCATATAGAATATTAAAAGTTCTCTAATTTAATCAGTAAAAAGCGGTTCTAATGACCTACTCCCAAAAAACTATTTATAAAATGGAAAGAGTCTTCTAGGAGTAGTGAAAGATGATTGTAATAAAGTTTAAAGTCAGTTATCTTTTACTTCTGTCTGGAATACCTTTAATTTTCGATCGCATTACTGGCTGGATTAACTGGGTATTCCTATGTAAGTCAGTAATATTAAAAATAAAAAAGGTCTGACCCTCAGCACCGCAAGACGCTGGTACAATAGAGTTAGACCTTTTAAATACAAACTTATTACTCTTTATTTCATCAAATTAAACAATTAAAGAATATACCATTATTTTGGAGCTCAATTTTTTTAGTAAATAAGCAATTTCTTTTTGTCTTCCTTACTTTTGTACATATTTTTATCTGCCTGATTAAATATTTCTTCCATTTTCCCCTTGGAGCCATTTGAAAATCCATATCCCATCGACATTTTTACCCTTATAATTGAACCACTGGCATTGTGAGTTTCTACCTCTTTTAAAATATTATTTATGAGTTCCTCTACTTCTTCTACAGTTACTCCAGCAACTATCAATGCAAATTCGTCTCCTCCTAATCTCGCAACAGTTATCTTCTCAGAGGAAAATTGATTAAGTAGTTTTGCCGTTTCCTGTATTAATTCATCTCCTACTTTATGGCCATAATTATCGTTAAAAAGTTTTAGTTCATCTAAATCGCAAATAATGATCGCAATAGGTGTGTTCATCTGTTGATTGTATTTTTCAAAGACTCTCTCAAAATATCCACGATTATAGAGGTTCGTTAAGTTATCGTGATAAAGCCGATATTCTAATTGATTCTGTAATTCAACTTTTTCATCGATGTTTCTTAACACCCCCTGTAACGCTACTATTTTTCCATTTTCGTAGATAGGGGTAGTAAATTCCTCAAAACATCTGTAAATACCATCCTTATCCTTCCATCTTTGAACAATACCCTTCTTGTAATCAAGTTCACCGTTTATCTTTTTCATAAGAATATTGTAATCATCTGGATGAATGTCGGTAAAAGCCACATTAGGACTTAGATAAGCCTTTGCAATCGAGCCATTACCAAAAAAGTATTCGGCGGATGGACTTAAATACTTAAACTTGATTTCAGGGCTTATTTCGCAATAATAAATAAAATCCTTTGTATTTTCAACAACATGTATAAAACGGTCATACTTTTCTTTTAGAGCTTCTTCTTTTACCTTTAATGTTCTATATAAAATAACTACCAAAACTGCCCAAAGAATACTTGAGATTATGAGGCCAAAAATAAACTGTTCAATCATTGGAGGTTACCTTCTCTCATAAATTACCGTTTAAATTCCAGACATCCATCACAAGAGCATAGATCGTTTATTCCAACCTATATTGCTCTGCTTTAGCTTTATGTTATTACTTATTAGCAATTACCTTTATCACCTTTTATTAGGTCTTTACTCCTATATTATAACATAATTTGGAAATAATTCGTATTACTTTTTGGTATTTATTTACTCCACGAATCTAATGGTCTGACCTACAATAATAGTTATTTCAGATAAATTTAGTGTAATTTAAACCTGTTAATCATAGTTTGCAACTCTTCAGCCATTTTGGATAACATAGCAGCAGATGAAGAGATTTCTTCCATTGTTGCAGTCTGTTCTTCAGTAGATGCAGATACCTCTTGTACCCCAGATGCTGTTTCCTCTGAAACACCCGAGATAAACTGCATAGATTGTTCAACTTGTTTTGCGCCTACTGCTAGCTGATTAACGGCTGAAGAAACTCCTTGAATTTGAGCTGTCACTTCATTAATTGAACCTTCAATTTGTGCAAAAGATTCTCCGGCATTATTCACATAGCCGATTCCTGCATCTACTTCTCTTGTCATTTCTTCCATAAATTGAACAACTTTAATCGTTTCACTCTGAATCATTGAAACTAATTGAGAGATTTCCTTTGATGACTCAGCCGACTGTTCTGAAAGTTTACGCACCTCATCAGCAACTACTGCAAATCCTCGTCCATGTTCACCTGCTCTCGCCGCTTCAATAGCAGCATTTAAAGCAAGCAGATTTGTTTGCTCAGCAATTCCGGTAATAGCCACAATAATTTTACCTATCTCTTCGGACCGTACCCCTAATTCCCCTACTACTTCAGATAAACTAGTAAACTTATGATTAATAAAACTCATTTGTTGTTTAGCCGTATTAACTGATTGACTACCAGCTGAGGCTTTGTTTGAAGAATTGATTGCTAGATTAGATACACTTTCAGCATTATTTGAAATTTGTTGGACCCCTAATGCCATTTTATTGACAGTTTGCGATGCATCTTCGACGTTTTGAACTTGGTTGTCCACACCAATCGCTACTTCATTCATTGTTTCTGCAATTTGTTTTGAGACAGAACTAGACTGCTCAGAACTTGCCGTCAACTGTTCAGCGGATGCTGCTAGCTGATTCGTGGTCAAACTCACTTGCTTAATAAGTACACGAAGATTATTGGCCATTTCATTAAATGCAAAAGCTAAATCACCAATCTCATCTGTATTTTTTACGTTAATGTCCTTAACAGACAAATCCCCTTCAGCAACTTTTTTAGCATTATCAATTAGCGTTGTAAGAGGCTTTGTTTTTCTCCTAATGACCAGAATAGTAATCACACATGCGATTAACATTGGTAACAGACCAAGGATAAAACTATCTTTTACAGACTCCCATGTTCTTTCATTTACAATTTTTGCGTTAAAATCAATAGCATTTAAAGCTATTATTTCTTTGTTTGGGTCATGATCTTTAAATATAGGCGCATACCCGGTAATACGTTTCATACCACCAAATTCATAAATTTCCGAGTAATGGGGGTGCTTCGTTTCTTGTATAGTTTTGAGCACCGACTTATCAATATGAAATTTATCACCAGCCTTAAATCCTTGTTGCTCCATGTTACTATCTTGAGCCAAAATAGTCCCATCTAGTGATAATATGTATTGACCTTCAAAAATTGATTTATGATTTGTCGTCCAATTTAAAATTTCTTTCAAATCGTTAGGATCTTTATTTCCACTAATGATTTCTTCAACGTCATTTGGATCTACTAAACCTGTGGTAATGTTCGCACATCCAACTGCTTCAATTCCTGCTGCTTCATATGTTTTTTCATAACTAACTTTGTAATTAGTTATTGAAGAAATGATCATCGATAAAAATAGGACTACTACAATTATAATTCCTAGCTGTCCCGTGAGAGTTCTTTTCAATTTCTTATCCTCCTAAATTCACATGCATTTCCTAGATTAATATATTAGTATTCCACTATTATATAACGAATACTACTTTAGTACTATATAAATAGTGAGAACCGTCATAAAAAGTAGTACTTTAGAAAATATGCTGTAATGGTTTTCTATTTAGGCTGGTCAGAAAAGTTTTTGGAGTGAAATTTTTGAGGTGTTTTATTTGCTGTGTCTGTAAAAAGTGTGGAGTTAATTTCCTGCAGGTGCAAGCTTTCGTTGGAAAAAGCAGAGCCCACCCCTAGGAGAGGAAAGGCCCTTTAGTTTCAATTCTATATGCTATTATTTCTTATCCGCTAATTTATTGAGAATCTCTTCGCAAATTTCATGGGTCTTCAGTGCTTCCCAAGCTGAAATTTTAGGTTTTGAATTTGTGCTGACGGCGTAAATAAAATCTTTAACCATTTGCTCAAACCCTCTTTTAACCAAGGTTGGTTCCCAATCACTGCTCCGAACCTCAATATTTTCCATCCCTTTCGAAATGACTAAGTTCGATACGTTTGTAACCGTGCGCTTCTCCAACGGACCCATAACCTGGGCCATTTCCTCAGTGGTTCCATTATCCCTATTCATAATTCCAATTGCCGTGCCTCCTTTGGAAACAAATTGAATCACAACGTGGTATAAGGCACCATTTTCCATTCGACCGTTCACGATCATATCTTCAATCGGGTGTGGAAATAAATACTTCATCGTATCTACGACATGGATAAAATCATCAAAAATAAACGTCCTCGGCTCACCTGGAAGATTATGGCGGTTTTTCTGGACGACCACCATATTTGGCTGTGCAACTTCCTTCAAACATGCATAGGAAGGGGCAAATCTGCGATTAAATCCTGCCGTAAGAATAAGGCCTCGGTCCTCCGCCAGTTCAACAAGCCTTTTAGCACCTTCATAATTATCCGTAATGGGCTTGTCCACAAATACATTGATTCCGCGCTTTAGAAGCAACTCAACAATTTCTTCATGAGAGGATGTCGAGGAATGAACAAATGCACCCGTAATACCACTAGCAACCAGGGATTCGAAGTCGGAGTGAATCTGTTCAAACCGATACTGGCTAGCAATAGTTCGTAACTTTTCTTGGTTTCGTGTGTAAAAGTGAAACTCAATCTCTTTTAATCCGCTATAAACTGGGAGATACGCTTTTTGTGCAATGTCTCCAAGTCCAATAACTCCAATTTTAATCACTATAAATCCCCCACTCTACTATTCGTACTGTTATTTTATAAAAAAGGTAGAACTTTCGTCTTGAAATCAGCATAACTGTCGAGGTAAAAGTCCGCCTCAATATCCGGATTTTCAAAGGCAACAGTTTTGATCCCTAATTCTCTAGCTGGTATTAAGTCTAATTCGCGGTCGCCAATCACCAAATCAATTGGATAATCCTTAATCACATGTTGATATGACGCTGCATGCGGTTTTCGGGAAAATCCTTCTTCCTCGACCGAAACAATCACCTTAAAATAATGTAATAACTTGAATTTTCCCAAAAGAAACAAGGTCGACTCCTTGTCACGGTGCGTGACAATAAAATTGTCATCGGCCACTTGTAAAACCTCTTCTAAATGCTCAAATGGCTGGCTGTTAAAGGAATACTGATTATATAATTTGATATATTCCTTACGTTGACTTTCATCAATTCCATAATGCTGAAAGGCCACTTTCGAGTTAACCTTAAGCCACTTCAGAACTTCGTCTGGATCCAAATCCTTTCCGCTCAAATGGATAAACCCTTTGACAAGCGCTGGGTACGTGTTAAACAATGTTCCGTCAAAATCCCATAGAATATTCATGCAAATCCCTCTTCTCTCTTCCATAATACCTCTCATTATAGAAATGAAACTGATGAAAATAAAGTTTTTATGTTTAAGCGGTTGTCCAAATGTGATATAAAGTCAAAGCGACCACCCAAGAAACAAATAGTCCGTCTAAAAAGCAAAAAGCCCGCAGGACTCGACTTGGATTCGCCGAGCCTACAGGCTCTCTATCTTAATAATGGGCTACTTACGGGATTTTCCCTTACCCTTTTTGCTGAGTTTGAAGTTCAACGGTACGCTCTTCTCCAGTGGCGTATCTGCCGAGGAACCACCGACATGCACGATGTATTTTCCATCAGCGGTAGCCCACTCACCATCAGCCCAATTCGCCAGGTTGTTCGGTTCTTTCGGAATGAAATAGGAGAACGGGTGGTTAGAGTCAGCAAGGTTAATCCGTAAAGTCACTCGCTTGCTCTCACCAGGCTTAAGATCAACCTTTTCGAAGTTGACGAGCCGCTTGCTCGGCTCTCCCGCCTCGTTCGGCAGGGTCAGATAGACCTGTGCCGCTTCTTTGCCGGCAACTTTACCGGTATTTGTAACAGTAAAGGATACGTCAATACCAGACAACGAGCCTTTGCTGCCGCGGACCCTCATCACCTTGAGGTCGCCATACTTAAAGGTCGTGTACGACAGGCCATACCCGAATGGGAAGACAGGCTTTACCTTGTTAGCCTCATACCAGCGGTAGCCCATCTCTAGGCCCTCTGTGTACTGGGCAATTAACTGGTTGGAACCGTTACCGTATGGACCTGGGCCACCAGGTTTGCCAGTGTCTTGACGGGTTCCAGGATACTGCTTCTCGGTCGCGAAGGCAGCCTCACGCTCAGTGGCACCGAACGTCATAGGCAACTTGCCAGACGGATTAACCTTACCGTAGAGCAAATTGGCGACGGCATTGCCATCCTCCATGCCCGGATACCATGCTTCGAGGACTGCAGGGACCTGATCCAGCCACGGCATAAGCACCGTACCAGAAGTTTTCAGGACCACAACCGTGTTCTTTGCATTGGCCTTCATAACGGCTTCGATCATCGGCTCCTGATCCACCCAGTCCTCTCGGGGCGCGTTCTTGTCGAGGGGAATGGCCGGGAAGCCGAGAGTTTCGCGGTCTATGGTCTCACCCGGGGTGTCGCCGACCATGAGCAGCACGACGTCAGACTCGGCGGCTAGCTTAGCAGCAGCCTCCGGGTCAAGGCCATCGTTGTACGTCACTTTGGTGTTGTAGCCCAGCTCCTTGATGACGTTCTCCAGGCCCTGTTTTGGTGTGACCGTGTAAGGGGTCACGACGTTCTCGTTGTTTATCCCAATGGAGCGCGGGGACATCTTGGCCTTACCGGCGAACCACTCGACGCCAATCAGCGCGATTGACTTCGGCTTTCCGTCCAGCGGCAGGAAGCCGTCTTTGTTCTTCAATAGCACGGAACCTTCCTCTGCCATCTTCCGTGCGCTAGCGCCGTTGACATTCAGATCGACAATCTCTGGCATGAACTTATTGAAAGGCTTATCCATATGGCCGTACTCAATCATCTTGATATACCGTGGACGAAGTAGATTGTCAATGTCGGTCTCGGTCACCTGACCCGAGTCAAGGGCCTTCTTGATCTTTTCCTGGGTGTAGTACTGCGGTGCCCAGTCGAGCTCTACATTCGTACCCGCCTTGATGGCAGCGACCGTGTCGTGAATTGCGCGGCGGTCACTCATGACCCAACCTCCGAAGCCCCAGTTCCTCCTTAGTGCATCTTGCAGCAGCTCAGAGCTGTCACATGCATAGGTGCCGTTAACATCCGGGAACGAGCACATCACGGAGGCAGGGTTAGCATTCTTGACGGTCATCTCAAATGGCAGCATGTACAGCTCATTCATCGCCTTTGAGGGAACCTGGACACCCATCGTCCACCGCTCGGTTTCCTGCTCGTTTCCAGCAAGGTGCTTGAGTTGGGCCTGGACTCCCTGTTTTTGGATACCCTTGACCTGCTCGGTTGCCAGGGTACCCGTCAGGTATGGGTCCTCACTGAAGTACTCATAGTTCCTGCCACCGTAAGGGTGACGCACAAGATTCATGCCAGGTCCGAGCATCACGTGGTGCGCGAAGGCACGTGTCTCTTCACCGAGGATTCGACCTGCCTCATAGTTCAGCCCACGGTTGAAGGTCGCGGCCATAGCCACGGTAGAGGGCAGGCCTGTCGCCACCGGGTCATTGTGACACGATCCGCCCTTCACACCCGTACCACCGTTGGTCATGCGGACTGTGGGGATACCCAGTTCCTCGATTCCATGAATTTGCCTTCCGGTGTCCTGAAACTCACAGCCGGGCAGGGTACCCTCGGGCGGAAATACGCCGCTCTGGTACTTGTTAGTACCGCCCTTTTTGATGACGACCGGCTCACCTTTGTCGTTCTCATTGAAGCGCGAGATGGCGATTTGCTGAATCTTCTGTTCCAACGTCATCGCATTGAGAAGCAGCTCGGTTCGCTCCTTTGCAGATAGCTTGGTGTTCATCCAGGGCTTGGTTCCAACATTCTCCGCATTAGCAGGAATTTCTAACATAGACATGAAGATCATTGCTGCAAAAAAAATTGACATAGTTCGTCTTATCATTTTAATATCTCCCTTACTTTCTATGTAGTAGAATTAGTTTTGAAATCATTCGTTTAACATCTTAATCTCTCCTTTACTTTCTATGTTGTCTACTAGTTCGTTTAACAACTCAATCTCTCCCTCGCTCTTTATGTTGTCTATTCGTAATAGAAATCATTCGTTTAACCTCTTAAAGTCTTCCTTTCTAACTATTGTCTAGTAGTCTAAGGGAACGTTAATTAAAGAACCGTAAAAAAACATGCAATTAAGAAAAAACTTTTTTCTTAAAGATTGTTGCTATTGGATAAAACATTACTATTGATTGAAGCGGAAGGTGGCGACTCCAGCGGGAAAAGCGTGAGACTTGAGACCCCACAGGAGCGATTAGCGACGAGGAGGCTCAAGCCACGCCCGCGGAAAGCGTCCACCTGCAGCGGAAATCATTTGTGTCCAAAAACAACAAAGTTTGCGAAAACAGCCTAAGAAAAAGTAAAACCCTGAATTCACAGATATTTCTTTTGCGAATTCAGGGTCTTATTATTCTGATGATACAATTTAACCTTTGCGATTGATTCAACATGGCTTGAGTGGAGATTGGAGACTTATTGAAGTAGTAGTGTTTACCGATAACTAAAATAGGATCTCTAAGAAGAAATAAAATTAAGCTGCAGTTGGGATACAAAATACTCATATTTTTATCCACTAAAAAAACGAGAAAATTAATTCTCGTTTTTTTCAAAATTATAACCATTCCCCGTATTTTTGCAGACTATCGTTTTGTGTATACTCATCTGTTTTCCGTAAAAGCTCAACAATGGTCGGCATATCCATTTTTTCAATAAACTCTTCAATTGCAAGAACGCCTGATTGAGCTAATTCATCACGATGTTTTTCAGATGTAATGAGAGGCGTTGGTAGATGATCAGATGCTTTATCAAAGTATGAACCAATTGCCCCTGACTGCAATGCATATTTTCCAAGTGCATTGCCCGGGTTTTTACTCATTCCGTTTATCATACTTTGTACATCATAGGTCACTGAGTTAGATTCCGGAACATTCATTGGAACGTCTTCCAATCTACCAAGGATTTTGTAAGCCCCAATGCTAATATCATTGAATTTCTCCATAAACGAAAAACTTAAATCTTTAACGCTATCAGTTGCTTTAACCATGTCTATATAAAGAATGGGTACTTTTGTTTCATCAAAGAAATCACGAATCATTCCACTTACTGTTAGATAAGCAGGACCATGACATGTTACATATATCTGTCTTCGAAAACCTTGTTTTAAAAGTGACTTCGCGATTTTATCTAAATATCTCATACCTTCTTTGACACTTATATTAACAGTCCCGCGAGCCATCGCTGTCCCACCAGCGAAGAAATAAGGGAGGTTGTGAAGAACGAGACCATTTGTCACCTCTGCCATTTTTAACGCGAGCGCTTCAGCAATCACCGTTTCGGTGTCAAGCGGTAAGGCTCCGTGCGTTTCTGTTACACCAACAGGTACAAAAATCAAATCATTCTGTTGTAGGTATTCTTCAACCTCGCCGTTTGTGCATTTGGATAGGAACCGAGTTCTCATCAAATAACATCCCCTTTTCTTTTTTAAAAATTTTGCAATCAGTTACGAGATAGAATTTATTGTTAGATTTAATTAGTTTTGAGCTCTTCTTTCTTTTAATGTCGCATACATTTCTTGAGCTTTCGTACTATTTAGGTTGAAAATTAACGCAATCCCGATAATCATTAAGAGAAAAGATAAAATCGGTAATCCGTTATACATACGTAAAACACCTTCTGCCACTTCTTGGCTTTGAGAAGTTTGTCCAGAAACAAATCCTACCCAACCTAAAGCATAACTACCAAGTGCAGAACCAACACCCATACCCACTTTACGTGAGAAGGAATAAATGGAGTAAAGTGTTCCATCATATCGTTTACCAGTTTGAAGTTCTGTAAAATCTAAACAATCTGTAACGAGTGCCCAAACAATCATAACAAAGACCATATTTGCGATTGTTGCAATATTATAAGCTACTATATAAACATAAACATTCTCAATAATAAAAATGGTTAGAAGTGTAGAAGCAATTAAACTGAAAGTTGCAGTACTAATGACCATATTACGCTTACCAAACTTTTTAACGAGAGTAGGGACAAAAATGAATAAAACCAATGTAACTCCCATTTGTAAGAATGAGTTAATCGCAAAAGCACCAGGTTTTTTGTAGTATTCTGAGAACACAATTGCAGCTAATTGTGTCACACCATTGATCATAATTAATGAGCCAACACTTGCTACCATCATCCCTAATAACTGTCGATTCTTTAAGGCTGCTTTTAAAGCTTCTGTAAATTTATAATCAGGCTTAGTACCCACTGGTCGATCATCACGAATACGTTCTGTGGTTAATTTGACAAGTCCTGTATAAGCTAGAACAGACAGAATACTGAATACGATAGAAATGTAGAAAAACATCTCAGGTACTAGATTCCCAGATTTATCATAGATAAACATAGGGACAAAAGATAAAAATCCAATTCCAACAACCATTCCGCCAATAGAACGAGCACGAGATAATTTTGTACGTTCAATTGGATCATCTGTAATAACAGCTGCTAATGAACCGTAAGGAATTGAATCAGCCGTGTATGCGATTCCATAGAATAGATAAACAAATACAACCCATACATGAATAGCCGTTGATGACCAACTTGAGACATCAGCAAAGGAAATTAAGATGGATGCTGCAAGTAACCACTTAGAAATATTAATATATGGTAAAAATTTATCTCCACTCTTACCTAATCTCCATCTATCTGGAATACTTCCCATAATGACATCTGTGAATGCATCAAATATCCGTGCAACTAAAAACAACGTTCCCATGAAATAAGGACTTACTCCAAGTACGGAGGTGGTGAATAAAAGGAAAAACGCTCCAATGTAAAGGTTTGCAAATCCTCCACCAACATCCCCTAGCATGTATCCAAATTGATCACGGAAACCAAATTTTTTAACCTGTTTCTTTTCCATGTTGAAACCCCCAAATGTAAATAAAATAGATTTTGAATGACATCCAAATAACTAAACTTCCAAAGAGTGATTTATGAATTACACAAATTTTTCCATTATATTTGTTTACTATACAAACTAATAACTTAAATTTAATTTATACAGTATACCTTCTTTCGTCAGCCTCCTCCCCTTAGTTTTGAAAGCGTTTTATTGTTTATTTAATAAAATTTTAACTCAAAATTCCGAACTACTTTTGCAATAAAATAGCTTAATTTTGCACTAAAATTGCATGATAGTAAAAAAAGCTTTTAATCCAACTTTTTTAGGTTGATTAAAAGCTTTACTTACTATTATTTCGTTTATATTCCTTTGGGGTCATGCCTTCTTCCTCTTTAAAAACACGAGAAAAGTATTGTTGATTTTTAAAACCGACTATTAAGGTGATTTCGATTAAAGAAAGATTAGAATTGGTTAATAGATCCTTTGCTTCCTGAATCCTTATCAAATTTCGATAATGACTGATTGTCATCCCTTTTTCCTTTTTGAATGTACGCATTAGGTGGGAAGGATGAACATGTAACTTTCGTGATATTTCCTCAATAGATATTTCCTCTGAAAAGTTCATCATAATAAAATGCTCAACTTTTTCAGCAATTGTTGCTTTTTCAAGTGTTATTAAACGAATAGTAGGATCTGAGTACTCTTCTAACATTCTTTTATGTATTTCTTCTAGTTCCGATATTGATTTGGCATTCTCAACCATAATCGCGTATTTTTCAGAAAGGTAATGACATTGCCATGCACTCAATCCACCTTTTTCCGCTGAATAGCTGTAAAGCGTATTATGTGATAGTAATATGTTTTTTAATGCTCGTAATTCATTCCTAGGAACCCTTTTAATAATATCTAAAGTGTCTGTATCTCCTCTTAGAAACTCATTCATTACATTTATATAGTTGGCAACAAATTTCTGATCTCCTTTTCGAATGGATTGTAATAGTTCTTCCCGAAATTTGTGTGCTGATTCGATTAGTTCATGCTTTGTATTATTTTTCATTACATCACTTTTTATTTGAACTTCCTGACCTACCATATTTTTTTCCCGTCACCTCACTTCATATGGGTTAGTTGCTTGAACCATAATATATTCTCAAGAACCCCTATTAAAATGTTGATGTTGAAACATACACATTCTTATTGCATTATGATATTCACCGTCAACAAAAAACTCATCGATTAATTCTCCTTCAAATTGAAAACCTAACGTTTTATAAATATGAATGGCTTTTTCATTCGTTTTATCCACGATTAAATATAATTTGTACATATTTAATACAGAAAAGGCATAATCCATTGCGAGATATGTTGCAGACTTCGCATATCCATTTCCTTGATGATTCGGATCAATAATAATTTGAAATTCTGCCCTACGATGAATATAATCAATTTCGACTAATTCAACCAGGCCCACCATTTCATCGCCTTTTTGGACAATAAATCTTCTTTCACCTTGATCGTGAATATGTTTATCATACAAGTCCTGTAATTCAACAAATGACTCATATGGCTCCTCAAACCAATAGGACATGATGTTTGCATTAATATTTAATTTATGGACAAATCCTAAGTCAACTCGTTCTAACGGCCTTAATTTTACATCGTTCATTCCTTTTCATCCTCCGAATCCTGCGTACAACCTTCTTAAAAAAAGTCTTTCCTTTTCTCCCGCTTTTTGTCCACTTTTTCTAAAAAAATCTCGTGTTTTGAGCTTAGTGGCAATCTACCTTTTGCTGTTTGAATAAGATTTGCCGCAACGTCTAAAGCAAAAAAGCAACTACAAAAAAGCAGATGGTATAGATATTTTCTATAACAACTGCTTTTCTATTATACCAACTCCAAACGCACCACTAAAACAATAACCAGTTATTCTTCGCATTTAGTGATAGGTGGGGAAAATGTGTCAGTACTCTTATTATCTTTGGGCGAACATCTAAATACGCTTTAATGCACCATTAGGCTTTGGTAACTCTTGCTCGATTATTTGATTCATTTTACAAAAATGTTCAAAAAATTGTTGTGCACTCTCTCGTTCCGTTGGGTCGCTTTTCAATGAAACAATATCAAGCAAAATTTGAGCCATCCATGAATTATCAAAATAGCGGTATTTACCTGTATTCCATGTCATTTTGTGAGGGAATTTTTGATTCACATAATAGTCCCAGAAAAGCATTTGATCCGATTCCTGTTCTGTCAGTTGGAGTCTGTATTTTGAATGAGCAGGAATATATCCATCTTCACAAAGCTTACCGATAAAACCTTCATCCACCATATAAACACCTAAAATACGTCTGTCTTTTTCAGGCTTGCCAGATTCTACTGCTGTTAGCAGGACAGCGCTATTTTGGTGCAAGCGGATGGGTTTGTTTGGCTTCCCCTTGTTATTACCACTTTTGATTTCACCTGAAAATACCTTCCACTCTGAAAAAGAAGTATTCTGTTCCTCTTGATCACACCAAAAAACCATTTGTGATTCGGGATGAAGTTTATGATTTTTCATCAGTTTTTCATGTTCCAAGCGAAGTTCCAGTCTTTTTCGGTAAAGTATCTTTTCCTCTTCTTTCTTCCTTTCTTCCTGCTTTCGTTCCATTTCTTTTTCCTGTATCATTTTCTCAAGTGAATGAGCAATACTTTTATCATGCAGTTTTAAGTGCTTTCCAAATACATCGGGAAAAACAAACTTTTTATTTTCCGATTCAAAATGTACTTCAATACTAGAATCATTATGATTCACTATACTACCCATGCCAAAACGCTTGTGTGTAACTTTCTTATTAATTAGATTCATTTTCTAAGTCCTCCTTGTAGAATAAAAACCCGGCTACTATTAGATAGTAAAGGGATTATTTTATTCAATTAACTTACCCTTAAAGCTCACACGACTGTTTGAATTTCACCTCATTTTTTAAAAAAGGAGATTGAATTAATAATTGTAAAACTATTATAACATTTTTTTGAACATATCACAATTTTCTTATTGACAGCATATTTTATTGTGAGGTAAAATGAAGTTTTATTCTCTTGAACTACTAAAAATTTCTATAAAAAAAGCCCCCTAAAAGTCACAAAACTTTTGAAAAGCCTCTATACAAATTCACTTTCTCAATTCTATTCTTTAGATCATTTTCCTTGATATCGAAGTCAAATTTTGGGGTATTAAATGTGTTTAATGAACTGTTTACTTCATCAATTTCTTTTTGTGTCAAATCTACTTTTAAGAAATCGGGCGTATCCGAATTAAGAAGGTCTGCCTGATCCTCGATTTTAGTTAATTCTTTATGTAAATCCGATAAGCGATCTTCAGCCTTAACTATGTTTTGTTTGTAATTGTAATGGTCGTAAACAAACAATCCTCCAGAAATAACGAAAACAAAGATCATAATGGTTGCTACTGTTACAATTGGTTTTTTTAGTAGTTTTAAATGCATCTCTTATTTCCCCCTACAAAATTAAGTGCGTCTATGGCTTCTGTACTCATGGCCTTTCTCACTCTTACAATACCCACATGGGTATATATTAACAAAAAATGAGAGAGTGCTATAAAAGCACTCTTATTCTACATCATATCCTTGATCTTCAATTGTTTCCTTAATTTTATCGGGGATACTTGGGTTTCATTAAAGAAATTATCTACTTACTAACTAATTGCTTTGATTGGAATACAATGTCTCCATCAACCATGGTTAACTCAACCTTAATGTCTCTTAATTTTTCGGATTCCGCATGTAAGATACTTGAATCTAAAACAACAAGATCAGCTAGTTTGCCAACCTCAATGCTTCCTTTTTTATCTTCCTCGAAACTGGCATAGGCGCCATTATAGGTATATGCACGGATTGCTTCTATTACATCAATACGCTGGTTTTCCCCAACCACTTGATCTTTCCAAGACTTTCTGTTTACTGCAGCGTGAATCCCAAGTAGAGGATTAACAAATGTTACAGGTGCATCCGAACCGATTGCAGCAATGATTCCTTTGTCAATATAGTCGCGAAGCGGATACATAACATTCACCCGTTCAGCATAATATTCAAGATACTTATCTCCATTTACATACATAAAAACAGGGTTAGGGATTGGGATAACACCAAGTTTCTGCATCCTATTCTGCAAATCAGCGGATGAAATGCCTGCATGCTCGACCCGGTGACGGTGATCTATTCTCGGATGCTCCTCCAATGCTTTTTCAATGCAATCCAGTACCATTTCAACAGCACGGTCTCCCTGGGCATGTGCCGTGATTTGAAAACCTTTTTTATGGGCTTCTCCTAAAATTCGGTTCAACTCATCTTGACTATAATATGTAATACCATAATCATTTGAATTATGAGAGTATGGTTCACGCGTTGCAATTGTAGGCCCAACACTGCTTCCATCGGTAAACAATTTAGCAGGACCAATCTTAAAATAATCATCGCCAAGTCCTGAAATTGGACCCGCTTTCACCACTCTTTCGACGAAGTCATGAGAGTTCGTTAATGAACCAATAATTGCGTACACGCGTACTCGAATTTCCTGCTCTTTAATTGCCTGCTGCATAATTCGAAAGGATTCCGCCCCATCCCCATATGCTCCGGCATCATGTATACTTGTAACACCTGCTTGAATAAATTCATCTGATGCAAGCTTCATACCTTTACGTATTTCTTCATCCGTATAACTCGCATATTCAAAAAGCTGCATATGTGCATTTTCAATTAATGCCCCTGTTAGAGCACCATTTTCATCGCGTCCAATGATCCCACCTTCAGGGTTTACCGTGTCTTCTGTAATCCCCGCAATTTCTAATGCTCTACTGTTAGCAATCGAAGTATGATTACATGTACGAATAATTACAATTGGGTGATCAGTGGAAACCTTATCTAATTCCTGCCTTGTTGGAAAACGATTTTCTTTTAATTTTGATTCATTAAATCCCCATGCCCGTACCCACTGACCCTTTGGTGTCTCTTCCGCTTTTTTTTGTAAATCAATAAATATATCTTCCAATGATTGAATATGAGGTTCTATGCAACTTACGCCTAATAGGTTCGTTCCATAAATCGTCAGATGTAGATGGGCATCAATAAAACCAGGCAGCACCGATTTCCCATGGAGATCAATCACATTTGTTTCATAAGAAATATATTCTTGAATCTCTTGATTTGAACCAACTGCTATTAAATGATTCCCTTTCACAGCAACACTTTCTACAACACTATTATCATCGTCAACCGTAACAACTTCACCGTTCATAAAAACAATATCCGCCTTCATACATAGCCCCTTCCTTTCGTAACAGCTACAATATATTAGGAAGAACTCTCTATTTTTAACAAAGAATCGTCGGTCTCATTGGTTTGAGAAACCGACGATATCATTTTTTTATGCAGCATCTACATATTTCTTAACATCTTCTTCGTCTTGTGGTTTTGTTAAGTAGCATACAGTAAACATAACTACGATATTTGCGACTAATCCTAAAATACCTGCGTGGATCTCAAATGGTGTAGAGGTGGCAACAAGCTGATAATAATAGTTTACTAATGTTCCAACGACAAGACCTGAAATGACTCCCTTTGCATTGGCGCGCCTCCAATATAATGCACTATATATACCCGGTGCGAACTGGGCAATTGAACCATATGCACCTAGCAACAAGGCAATTAGACCCTGACCTCCAAAAACAGTGATATAATAAGCCAACGCACCAATAACAAAAACACCAATTCGCATGATTAATAATGTCTTTTTATCAGATAAATTCTTCCAAATATTTTTAATAATTCCGTCGGTAACCTCTAAAGATGCACTATGGGTAATTGCATCTGCGGTTGACATTGCTGCTGCAAGAGCTCCGGCACCAACCAGTCCATAAAGCCAACCAGGTAAATTCATAACAACTGTAATTAAGTATGGTAAAATTTGATCGGAGTTTGCAAGTTCACCTGAATCTACTACTCCTTTGGCTGCAAATCCCACCAGTAAGAGCGGAACAAGGAACAAGGCAAAAACAGGATAGGCAAGTACGGTCTTTTTAATTGTTCTTGAATTCGATGCGTACGATTTGGAAAATAAATGTGGCCACATTAAAAATCCGATTACAGAAATTAATATCGTGGTTGTATAAGCGATTGCCCCCATCGACGATCCTTCTTTACCAATTTGCAAAAACTCAGGCGTTTCCGCTACCATTTTTATAAACATATCTGTTGGCCCGCCATGTAATTGATAGACAATCGCCATACCAACGACCCAGGAAACGATAATCATTAATAATCCCTGGAAAACATCGGACCAGGCCGCAGCACGCAATCCACCTGTAGCCACATAAATAACCACAATTCCATAAGAAATTAGTGCACCTAACCAGATAGGAATTCGTCCTTCTGTCATGATATCAAAAATAATCGCCATACCCGACATTTGAGTAGCTAAATATTGAACAGAGGCAAATAATGCAATCAATCCTACAATAACAGCGATTGCAGGACTTTTAAATCTCCCTTTAAGAAATGCAGCAACCGTATAAAGATTATGCTTCTTCCCAATTTTCCCAATCTTAGGACCAATAATATACCACGGTAAAATAGCAAATGCCGTATACGTAATAATGTATAAGGCTGGAGCACCTTTTGAATATGCCCATCCTGGAGCTCCTAAAAAGGAAAATGCACTGAAAACGGCACCACCCATAAGAAACCACATTACAAACAGGCTTATTCCTCTGCCTGCCACCGCAAATTCATCAAGAGACCCGCTATCTCGCCCTCTTCCGGCCATTATTCCAACGATTAACGCAATAACTAAATAACCAATCATCATTATTAGAGCTATTTGATAACCGGGCATCAGGCATCTTCCTCCTCATTATCAGGATCCATTCTGTATAAAACTATTAGTGCTACGAACGTAATAACAATCCACAGAATGACCCAAAAAAAAGAAAATGGTAATCCCATTATGATAGGTGTTGCCCGATTTCCAATTTCAAATAGAGGAAAGACTAACATCAAAAAAGGAACTACACTAAATAATACATATAGTGTGGTAAATTTTTGTTTACTCATACTTCATCTCCTTTTCTTAAATAGTAGTAGAGGGCATCTATAAAGAATAATTCTATTACACCCCCTGTTTCACCAATCCTTCAAATCTGTGCAAGGTCATTAAACGTTACTCCAACCAACCAGAATTTATTGTCAGCGCTTGTAAAATTATTTCCCCTCCCTCTCTTAATTATTAGAATTTATAGAATCTTTCGTCTCTAAATTATATAAGAAAATATATGATTTATACATGTTACATAACATGTATAAAAGATTACTCGTATTTTTCCCAACCTGTCCATTAATGGACAAAATAATGGGCGTACCCTGACTTCAAAACAACAAGGAAAGATTCTTTATCCTGCTGTTAGTAACTGGGAAGCCCGGCAAATTGCCAAGGCATTAGTGGTCGTTATTGTGATTTTGGTTTTGATGATGAGAAGACCTAAAACCCAAAGGAATGACCGTAAGTATCACAGTCAAGATCCAAATGGAGCTTAACCCCTCCTCAAGATAGATAGAGGTCTTTGTAATATACTAGGCATAAAATCCGGATAGCTCACCAGCGAGGTATTAAATGAAAAGAAGTTGATTCTCTACACATAGTAGGGAATCAACCTCTTTTCTCTTTTAATTGGAATTTTCAGATGGATGGAAAATAGTAAAAGAACGTGAGAACCGTCCCTCTTCATTAATCAAAGCATTTTAGTTTCTTACCATAAAAGCTATTCGATTTGTAATCTATGGAGGGAGTTTATTACATACCACCATTAGCAGTAAACATTCTCACAGTTTTCAAAAGAAAAGTGACAACCATTAATAAAAGAATCGGCCACGGCGAAATCCACGACGAAAACGAAAGCGAGGACCAAAAAAAGGACCTCGACGGAAACGGAAACGAGGACCACCGAAACCACCTACGAAGAATGGCATAATAAAATTCCTCCTTTATCGAATGATAATATAGGTTATGCCACAAAGGGGCTCGGGGATTGAGACAAACATCTAGAAATTCTAAAAAACAAGTAAATTATTTCGTATTGAAATCTAAAAAAATCCTTTATAACCAACAAACAATTCTCCACCATACTGCTCAAGCGTAGATTGGATGAATGAAATGAGTTCAGTTTTATCATTTGTATTCATGTATGTTTTTGTAGATTCAACCAGTTGGTTACACATATCTTTATCAAATGATTTAAGGCTTCTAACCATCCACTTTCCTTCGCCAAGCCAATTGCCATTTGCCCTTAAAATCAATTCAGTTAACGTATTTACTAACTTATTTAAAATAAATAAACTTTCTGCAAAGTCTTCTGAACTTCTAAAGTCTGACAAAAAATCTGTAATTTCATACCTAGCTTCATTTATTTTGTCTTGATCCCAACGTTGTGGACCCTGTTTATAAAGGTTTTTTGCCTCTTTTTGGAGTCCCTTTCCATTCCCTTGTTTATCTTTTATAAGTAGACCCTCGGCGCACATTTTAATGATGGTAGGCATCCCTCTATATCTAGCTGTTTGAAATTCAAACTCTAAAGATAAAGCCGTATATATAAATGCTTCAATTTTCCACCCAAGAAAGTGATAACATTCAAGTCTTGGTGTTTCTGTTTCATCAATTATAATTAAGTCAATATCAGATTCTGTTGTCAAATTTCCAGAAACTGCACTTCCACCTACCCAGACGATATCTGATTCAGGATAGTGGGAAACGATAAACTGTTGAGCTATTCGCCTAATCGAGTCCCTCATATAAAACACCTCCCATACCAGGATATTCACCTAAAAGATTAGTGTTCTATAACGTAGGAGCTATCTGTAAAATAATTCACGATCATTTTTGATTTGCATTTGCGGCCCTTCCATATGCTTTGTAAGCAACATCCAATTTCCACTTCGACATTTTAGCCATACCATCAAAATTCCAAAATCAACTAAACGAATAAAGGTCAGTCCCTACTTTTTTTAAAAAAGTGAGGACTGACCTTTTTATTTAACGAATTGCAACAGGTTCTTCAAGTAGCTTCAAAGCTCCATCCATCATTTGGTAAACCTTGTCGCAATATTTTAATAAACGTTCATCATGGGTGACCATGATTGCGGCTTTGTTTCGTGATTTCACTCCCTTTGAAATTAGTTCGACAATTTCAAAGGCACGCTGTGTATCAAGACTTGCGGTAGGTTCGTCAGCAAGTATGATATTTGGATCATTCATGAAGGCACGAGCAATCGCTGTACGTTGCCGTTCTCCCCCTGACAGTTGATCAGGAAACTTTTTCAGTTTATCTCCTAATCCTACTTCCTCTAGCAGCTCTTTAGCAAAAAGCTTATCTTTATTTGTAACAGAGCCTTTCATTTTCTTTACAACCAAAAGTTGGTCAAGAACCGTCAAATATGGAACAAGATTAGAGGTTTGCAAAATAAAACCAATTTGCTCCAACCGTAATTTCGAAAGTTCCGTCGGCTTCAAATCGGATAAACGAAACCCGTTAATGGTGACGTTTCCTTCAGAAGGTTGTAGAAGGGCACCTGCAATTGAAAGGAATGTACTTTTTCCTGATCCTGATGGACCAATTACTGCTACGAATTCACCAGGGTTAACCGAGATAGAAACACTGTTTAAAGCTACAAACGTACTGTCTCCTTCTTTATAATACTTGGATACATTTTCAAACTGAATTCCATTCATTACTCAACCCTCCCAATCGCTTGAAGTGGATCTATCTTTGTTATTTTTCGAACAGAAAGAAGAGTACTCAATACAGACACGACTAATAGTACAAACGCATAGATGAAGACGAGCATTGGATCAAGCGCAAAAGGCATTGCTTCTGGTAAAATCGCTGCCGTTCCATAAGTGAGTAAAACTCCTAAACCAATACTTATAACAGCCAAAATGAATACTTGGGAAATGACAGCTCGTCCAAGAAATGAATTACTCGCACCGATCGCTTTCATAATTCCGAACTGATTCGATTTCTGCAACGTGATGACATAGAAGAAAACAGTTATGACAACAGCAGATATTGCCAGGAGAAAAGTAAGCATCATCATGATTGTCCCATTTTCAGCTGTGTAGCCAGGCAGTCCATTAATTGCTTCTTGTTTCGTTGTTGTTTCAATTCCATCCACTGATTGATCTATGTCTTCTGGAATAATATTTTCCCCTTGAAGCATAATCGCATTAACCGGGTTGTTAATCCCCATATCTGAACCTGGTGCAGCAAAATGAATCGAACGCCATAAGTCCATCGTCATAAAAATAGCGGGCAAATGGTTAAAAGATTGATCTTTAACAAAGCCAACAACTTTGATGACTTCAGTTGAACCTTCAATTTCAAGGGTATCACCTAGTTTAATGCCTTTATTCTGCAAAACATTGTTGACAATGACTTCTTTGTCTTTTCCTTTTGTAAGTGGGTTCCCCTCAATAACTTCAGGTTCTAAGAATGTTCCAGGATTGATTCCAAGTAGGGAGACATCGATTTTTTCATCATCAGATGTTGCATTCTCTTTAAGAACCACTGCTGTACGAGAACCCATTGGAGCTACATCATTTACATGTTTCTGATTTTTGAGTTCTTCGGATACATCTTCAGATATGACCGACCTTAGCATAGAATGGCGGGCACCCTCTTCAAAGACAACATAATTCGCATCCATATTTTTGAATGCTGAAGCACTTAGTGAAGAAAGGCCATTTCCTAGTCCCGATAAAATAAAAACAAGCCAAGAGATTAACACTAGAATCATACCAATCATAAAAAAACGTAATTTCGCATGTTTTAATTCTCTTAATGCAAGAAACATATTTTCACCTCTTTGTTTAATTTACTAGATTTTCTAAAATGTGCGCTGAAGTCAAAAGTTACAGATGTGTAACTTTTGATAACAGAAGGACAATTGTGCTACTTGTTCAGTTTAATTAAAAGTAACACAAGTGTCAATTATTTATTATTAAACATTCCACTACATAGAAATTCCATAACTAGATTTTTCCAATCTTGTTTGGGTAACTGAGAATGATTAGGGATATTAACCGTTTGAAAAATAAACCCTAAAATAAGGTGATTGGGAAATTCAGATTTTAAAAATTTGTCTCTTTTTCCCAATTGGACAAAATCATTTAAATAGGAGTACATTTTCTCATGTTGGGTCTCTAACAGTTCAAGAGCCTCATCCACTTTTGCATGATTGGACCTTTGAATTTGAAAGACCATCGAAAGTATTTGATGGATTCTACTATATTTAAAAATAACCCCAAGTAAATAATCCAATTGATCCTTGAAGAGAGGATACTCCTTAATTTTTTGAAGGTCCAGCAAGAATCGTTCCATTTCATCGACCATATATTCCGTAATCAATTCATCTTTATTATCAAAGTACTTATATATAGCTGCCCTTGTTACATTCAGTTGTTCAGCCAGCAAGCCAAAATGAAATCCATTATAGCCATATTGCAATAATAGTTGATTGGTCGCCTGATACAAATCACTTTTTGTAAATTTACTTTCACGTCCCATCCTATCACCCCTTTTATCATTATAAGCGAAATAAAAAGAATTTCCGATAAAGATCGTTAACAGAATTTGACCTATAGGGTACTTTTCTTAATTAACTAAATTTTGTTCGCACGCTTCAATAAAATTAGAGGCAACGTCCCATAAGGGTTAGTTGCCTCTTTTTTAAATCAGTTGCGAGATTATTCCACGTGTATAGAGTGTATGCTAAGGGTGTTGATGAGTTTTTTAGGCCCATTCAACATGACAATAGATATAGCCTTATCCCCTGTATTTGACAGCTAGCCCCTTTAAGAAGTTTCTGGCGAAATTATCTCCGCATTCTTTATAATTCTTATGCCCTTCTTTTCGTAATAATGCACCAAGTTCTCCTTTTGTTACCCTCAACCCGGCATGATCAAAAATATCAAGCATATCCTCAGTCGTTAAAGCCAGTGCAATTTTGACTTTCTTTAAAAGGAGATTATTCACGTTTCCACTTGTCTTTAGAGGTGGTTCTGGTGGATTAGGCTGTCCTGGTTTCGGCTCTTGTTTCCCCCTTTTGTAAATAATAAGCCCATTTAAAAATGAGTCTAACATACTGTGAGTACATTTTATTTGGTCTTCATTCTCAAAATCATCATCATCGTATGTCTTTGTAAGGATCTTTATCACCTCTGGTACGGTTACTTCCACATCACCAAGTTTAAAAATCTCTACCATTTCTTTATTTTTTATTTCTAATGCATATCTCAACCGAATTAATATATCGTTATTATCCATTCTTTGAGCTCCCTTTTTTAATTAGTAGTCATTTAACTCGAAACTGCCTTTATGGGTCATGATGCAATTCTTTCGGTTTTCTTAATAGCTTTATTCCCTTTTCCACGATAATTCAAAACAATAATACCGATCGCAACCATGGCAATAGCCACTAGAATATACAGATTTATTTTTTCACCCGGTATGAAAATAGCTGATAGAATTGTTCCAGAAACCGGTACAATGAACTTATAAATTGTAATTTCACCTGCATGATTATATTTTAACAACGAATACCAGAGACCAAAAGCAACAGCCGAGAGTACAGCAGAGTAGATTAATAGTCCCCATCCTAATGCTGTAAAAGTGATTGATCCTGTCTGCATCATCGGTAGACCAATAATAAGCATGATAAGTCCACCAAGACTCAACTGCCATCCCGTAATGGCAAATGGATCAATGCCAGTTGCCAGTTGCTTGGCCATAATGGTTGCAATCGCACCAGTGAGACCCGCTAAAATCATATATCCTTCTCCATCCCACTGAAAACTCATTTTAAGCTCTTGTCCCCAGTTTGCTACCACAATTCCAGTGAAACCAGCAAGTAGACCAATTGATTTCTTCCAATTTAATCGATCATTTTTATAATAGTAGTGAGCGAGTATAACAGTGAAAAAAGTTCCAACAGTCGATAAAATGGCCCCCTGCATACCTGATACTTTTGCTAATCCATTATAGAAGAAAAAGTATTGGAGGGCTGTTTGAATCACACCTAGTAAAAGGAGAATGAGAAAACTCCTTTTCGAAACCACTATTCTTTTCGGCTTTATGAATAATAAAAATCCTAAGACGAGCAAACCCGCAAGCAAAAAGCGTATTCCTGCAAATACAACCTTAGCGATTACATCATCGGGGGACATTTGCAGTTCTTCATAACTCACCTTGAGAACAGGAAATGCACTTCCCCACAAAAGCGAACAAAAAATGGCAATCCCTATAACTGACCATTTCTTTTGAAAAATCCATTTCATGGTGTCAACTCCTAAAAAATCATTCCACAAATAAGTATATCCTATTGCATTGTCAGGGTTTTGGCAATGTATGTTTATGGGAATACCGAGGAACATCGAATTGTAAGTGTGCTCGGCACTCCCCCATTTTTTGTTTCGCTGAAGCCACCACGAAAAAAAGATGCCTGGCAAACAGTAGCGTAACCTTTTAAACACTGTTTGTCAGGCATTTTCATGCGTAGGATATTAATGTTTATGCAATGCTAGTGTGATTGATTTTGATAAAACCTAAAACACACGTCACCTATTCCTTTGGGAAGAGGGACGTGTATTTATTTTAAAAATGCCAGGATGTCATTTAACTAGCAATCGACTGCCCTGTAGTTTTATCCTTCTCTATAAACCTTCCAATGATTGCACCACCGATGAATCCAATTATTGCTGGAATTAACCATGCGAACCCATTACTGCTCAATGGAATCATCCCAATTAAACGAGGTACAAATGGTATATTTATAGCTGCTGTCATAGCTTGAGCTACGCTAATAATCACTGTTAATAACACAGCACCTTGAAAGGAGGCAGCATTTGGTAAGTGCCTATGGAAAATCCCAACCAATATGACCACGATACAAATCGGATAGATTGCCTCATAAAGCGGTGTTGCTATAAATACGATTCGATCTACACCTAATAATGCAATGGCAATGCCAAGGACGCAAACGATGGCCGCCGTTGTTTTATAACTTAGCTTCCCATTTGTTACACTATCAAAAAATTGAGCAACAGCTGTAGTCAAGCCAATTGCAGTAGTCAGACATGCTAATGCCACCACGACCCCTAATCCGTAGAGCCCGCCTTTACCTAATATCGATTCTACAATCCCTAATAATAGTTCGGCCCTATCTATGTTTTGAGGATACACCCCACTAACTGAAGCCCCTAAATATAAAAGCCCAGAATAAATGATAACTAAAAAGATAAAGGCGATGAGCCCGGCAAATGCGGTCATTTTATTTCTTTCTTTTTCAGACCGGTATCCTTTGCCAACAATATGTGAAATAAACACACTTGCAACCATAAAACTTACTAATAAGTCTCCTGTTTGATATCCGCCAAGAAAGGCATTAACAAAACTACTTGAAATTTCTGTGTCCACTGGTTGTCCAACTGGCGTTATGACTCCACTTATGATGATAGCAATTAAAATGACAACTAATGCAGGTGTTAAAAAAGCTCCCACTTTATCGATAACATTGTTCCTGTCATTTACAAAATAATAAGTTAACGCGAAGAAAATGATAACAATAGGTGCTGCTGGAATCGATGGGAAAACTGCCTGAAAACCTAATTCGTGGGTAACAGCCCCCGTTCTCGGTATGGCGATGAAGCTTGAAAATAACATGATGCCTAGCAGTATCCATTGTGAAAATTTAGGATGTACTTTTTTAGTCAATTGATCTACAGTACCACCCGCATAAGCGATAATATAAATCGCCATTATAGGGAAAAAGACCCCTGTAATAATGAATCCGATGTTCCCACTAAGCCAGTCCGTCCCGGACTGTAGCCCTAAAAATGGTGGAAAAATTAAATTCCCGGCCCCAAAAAATGTGGCAAAAAGCGCAAGCCCAATAATACTACTATCTCTTATAGTTTTTTTCATATGTAAATCAGCCCTTCTCTTTTAATGTCTCAATTTGCTAGAATCCTTTTCTAAGTAGTACATATTTCACAAATAGTAGGTAATCGTATAAACTATCGCCTTCCAATAATCAATTTCACTATTCCACCTTTTCTGAAAAATTAGGATGCACTTCACCTGATCGTTGCCCTCACTAAACCCAAGGTAGGGTAGCCTCTTTGTGTTCCCAAGAGGTTTAATTAACCTATTATACGTTTTTACTTTTTGCATTCATAGAATCATATTATGTTAGACAAGTATTTTATAATATACCATATATTTTGAAATAGTGGAAATTTTGAGAACAAGAGAATCTAATGTGGGTCACGCTAGTAGATGTAGCAACGCCTGGGGTGCGGATGGTGACTATAGCTCCAAAAAAAAGAAGAAGGTTTAAAATCCAACCTTCTCCAAATACAATCCCTCAGCATCCGCCATACGACCTGTTTGAATTCTTTCTTTAGATTCAAGAATACTTGGTATAGTATCCGTGTCTTTTTCTCCTAATCCAACTTCAATTAAAGTTCCTACAATTTTTCTCACCATATTGTAAAGGAAGCCATTGCCTCGCACTTTGATTTCGATAAAGCCTGCATTTTCTTTTATCTCAAGTGAGTATATTTCACGCACCATCGACTTTTTCTTCGACTTGGCATTGGAATAAGAAGTAAAGTCATGCTCCCCTAGAAAATAGTGAGATGCTTTTCTCATTTTTTCGATATCGAGCTTTTCCTCTACATGCATACTGTACTTTCGCATGAAGGGATGTGTATATTGCTCGTTCCAAATCTTATATAAATAGGTTTTATCTTTAGCATTATAGCGTGCATGAAAACGATCATGAACTAACGTAACATCCACAACGCTAATGTCATTGGGAAGATATCTGTTTAAATAATGCATAACTTCCTCTTCCGTTGCATTTTTACGCATCTTAAAATTAGCAATCTGAGCAAGAGCATGAACACCAGCATCTGTTCTTCCGGATCCAATGATTTCAATCTTTTCTCCTGCCAGCTCTGTTAATACATTTTCAATTTTTCCTTGTATCGTATTGTCACCATTACCAAGTCGCTGCCACCCCTTGTAACGGCCACCATCATACTGAATGGTTAATTTATAATTGTTCATTGCTTTCTCCTTAAAAAATACGTATTTCTCTGTTATTATATCCTATCTTATATTCGCTTCATAATGCTCTTCATTAAGTCTCACTACTTCAAGTTCCTTTATATTCTCTTTCAATTTCAATGCTAAACTTTCAATTCCAAACAATTCCGTGAAAGTATGACTCCCAATGATCAAATTTATTCCTTTAAACTCAGCATATTGAATCGTATACAAATTACATTCACCTGTAATGTATACATCACACTCATTTTCAACTGCTTCCTTAAGGCAAACTGTTGGCGCTCCATTCCCACAGACTAAACCCACTCGCTTTATCTTTTTATCATTAAACTTCCAAGACTTAACTGGCTCTTCAAGTAGATTCTCCATAGTTTTTACTAATTCATTAAGTTCAATTTCTTGGTTATATTCTGCTACTCTACCAAAATATAACCCTTCCCATTCGTGGGTTCTTTTAACAATTTCCAAATTTAATTTCTTTACTAAACTATCATTTGTTCCAAAGGTACAGTCATCAAGTGGCAAGTGATTATAGTAGTGACTTATACCATACTCTGCTAGTTTTTCTATGCATGCCTCTCTCAATCCAAATATTTCATCCCATGCATCGTGGTGTGTCACCATCATATCCACTCCATGGATTCTTGCTTCCTCTACAGTTTCAAGCGTTAGGTTCACACAGTATCCTACTTTTTTTACTTTTCTATCTGCTTGGTATGTAATCCCTGATTCACTCGAATAGATTTCCTTATTTGTTACATTAAAAAGAGCATCAATTCGTTCAACAACATATGAAACATCCATGTAGGTACCTCCTTAATTTCTGATTTGCCTGTAGTCTTAAGGCTTCTATTCTTGATCTAATTTCTTGATTGTTAAAATTTTCTCTAAATACTTACCCCTACCCCCATATTATCATACCCATATATTTCCTATACTTATATATTCTATCTGCAAACTATATTTGTGAAAAACTATAAATCTATACGCAGAACTCTAATTTCTTTGTAAAAGCTAGACCTAATGCAAATTCCCCCAATTTTTAACCTGAGGGAACATAAATTTATATCGATATTCAACTAAAATACGTATAGCCCACTGATACTAAGATGGTTAAGGTACTTCCACAATTCCTCCCAATATACTCTCTAAATAAAATTTACATATCCTTTTAATCTTCCTCTTACTTCCTCTTATTAGAGGTCGATTACATGTAAATTTTTATTTACAATTATTCAACTCCCACTAAAAATTGAGGCTAGTTAGCATAAACGCGCTACTAAATACCTGTGTATTTATTCTCAAAACAATTAAATTTAGCAAATCGAAAAATAAGCACAATTAATCATTTAAAAGAGAAAACGCTAGAATCACTATTACCTTTTACCTAATGTTAAGAAAATTAACACTATATTAAAATTTATTTTGCTATATTAATCTTTGGGTCTATTAAACACAAAAATTTAGAAGAATGGATGAGTACTTTATGAAATTAAAAATTAGAAACAGTAGCAAGAAAATATTGTCCAGTACACTTGCAATCACCTTGTTAGCAGCTCCTTTCTTGCCTGGCAATGCAATGGCTGCAAATCCCTCCAAAGACAAGATTCAATCACAAGTTGAACTTCGCGTCATGGAGACGACTGATATTCATACAAATCTACTAAGCTTTGATTATTACAAGAATAGTTCGGCCCCTAAACTAGGATTGGCTAAAACTGCAACTCTTGTAAAAGAAGCTCGAAAAGAAGTAAAAAACTCTGTACTCGTGGATAATGGTGACCTTATTCAAGGGAATCCTCTTAGTACATACAAAGCAAAAATAGACCCTTTAGAGGATGGAGAAATACATCCAGCTATTAAAGCCATGAACTTAATGGGCTATGATATGGCGACACTTGGAAACCATGAGTTCAACTATGGCCTGGAGTATCTAGACGAAGTATATGATGATGCAAACTTCTCTTTTGTAAATGCAAATGTATATGTAGATGATCATGATAATGATCCAACTAATGATATTAATAAATATACCCCGTATAAAATTGTAAATAAAAAAGTCAAAGATGAATCTGGCAAAACAAATGTCATTAAAATCGGATATATCGGATTCGTTCCTCCTCAAATTAATGAGTGGGATAAATCGAATTTGGATGGGAAGGTCATAACAAAAGATATCGTAGAAACTGCTAAAAACTATATCCCTATTATGAAAGAAGAAGGAGC
This sequence comes from Ferdinandcohnia sp. QZ13, assembly GCF_031324165.1. NCBI lineage: Bacteria > Bacillati > Bacillota > Bacilli > Caryophanales > Bacillaceae > Ferdinandcohnia > Ferdinandcohnia sp. QZ13. Next base: position 2,056,657 of record NZ_JAVIVW010000001.1, read on the forward strand.
AGATGTAATAATCGCATTAGCTCACTCAGGTTTTAGTGGAAATGAAGCAAATACTGAAGATACAATATATGCTTTAAGTAAAGTACCCGGTATTGACGCCATTACATTTTCACATACTCATAAAACATTCCCAGCAAACAATGTATCAAGTTTAGATACATTGTTCAAAGGTGCCGACGGACAACCTCTGCCTGGAGTAGATAACGAAAAAGGAACGATTAACGGTGTAGCTGCTGTACAAGCTGGATTTGGTGGCGGAACATTAGGAATTATTGATCTTACCTTACAAAAAATAAAAGGTAAATGGACAATTTCTAATTCACAATCCTCAACAAGACAAGTGGATTCTGTTCAACCAGACCAAGCCATAGTCGATGCTGTTAAAGCCGATCACGAAGCTACCTTAGAATATGTGAATACACCGATTGGAACAACAACAGATGACATTTATAGCTATTTCGCACTCGTACAAGATGATCCATCTATTCAAGTAGTTACAAATGCACAAAAATGGTATGTCGAAAATTACATTGAGCTAAACAAGCCAGAATTAAAAGATCTTCCAATTTTATCAGCAGGAGCTCCTTTTAAAGCTGGTCGTAATGGTGTTGATGAATATACGGAAATCAAAAAAGGTGATTTGACGATTCGTAGTGCAGGTGACTTATATCTTTATGACAACACTTTAAAAGCTATTAAAGTAAAAGGTTCGGTTGTTAAAGAGTGGATTGAAATGTCTGCCGGTCAATACAACACCATTGATCCTTCAATTACAACTGAACAACCGTTACTAAATCCAGGATTTCAAGTATTTAATTTTGATGTAATTGATGGCGTAGAATATCAGATTGATGTTACAAAACCTGCTAAATACGCACCAAATGGGGCACTTTTAAACCCGAACTCCAGTCGTGTTGTGAATCTTAAGTATAATGGAGAACCTTTAAATCCAGAGCAAGAATTTATCGTGGTAACCAATAATTATCGTGCTGGTGGCGGAGGAAATTTCCCTGGATTAAAAGGAAGTGAAATAGTAGTCGATTCAGCCGATGAAAACCGTCAAGTGTTAATGGACTATATTTCTGAGATGAAAGAAATTACTCCAAATACTGATGGAAACTGGTCTATTGCTCCAATCTCAGGAAATGTAAATGTTACTTTTACGACTTCACCAAAAGCAGAGCAATATATCACGGATGAAAGCACATTTACTTATACTGGCAAAACCGAACCAAAAGGTTTTGGAATCTTTACTTTCAACTTTAATAGCGATTCAAATAGCGACCCATTAAAGGTTCAGCTTTTAGGAGTAAATGATTTACATGGACAGTTAGATACGGTTACAAAAGTCGGAGATTTACCAGCTGGGCAAATTGAATACTTAGCAACTGCATTAAAAGAAGAGGAAACAACAAATCCTAATACACTAATTTTACATTCAGGAGATATGATTGGGGGAAGCCCATTAATTTCTGCTCTTTTCCAAGATGAGCCTACCGTTGAAGTAATGGAAAATATCGGTTTTGATGCAGGTACTTTCGGGAATCACGAGTTTGATGAAGGGATTGATGAATTACACCGTATGATGAACGGTGGAGATCATCCAAACGGATCGGTTGGTTATGACGGAATGAACTTCCCTCTTGTTGCAGCAAATGCATATGATACAAGAGACGGAAATTTAATTACGGACCCTTACACCATCTTCACAATTGAAGGTGAAAAAATTGGTGTCATTGGAGTTGTAACTCAAGAAACGCCTTCCATGATTGTTAGAAAAGGAAACGAATCATTAAAGATTACAGACGAAGTCGAAGCCATTAACAAGTATACTGAAGAATTAAAAGGACAAGGAATTGAAGCAATTATCGTCCTTGCACATAACCCTGCTACCCAAACAGGTTATGCAGGTTCATTCGACGCTAGCAGAATTGCAGAACAAATTGATGATGAAGTGGATGTCATCTTTGCAGCACACAACCATGTAATGGTAAACCGAGTAGTGGATAACAAACTAATTGTTCAAGCTTATTCTTATGGATCCGCTTTTTCGGATGTAGAAGTTGAGATTGACCGCGTTACTGGAGATATCATTACTAAATCAGCGGAGATTAAAACTGTTTATCAAAAGGACTATACTCCAGATCCAGAAGTTGCATCGATTATGAAAAAATATACAGAGAAGGCTGAACCAATTAAAGCAAAAGTCGTTGGACAATCTTTATCAACCCTTGAAAAAAGTTATCCAACTGTAGCTAATGAATTTGGGGATTTTGCTCTTGGAAATCTGATTGCAGATGGTATGAAAGCTGCAATGGACGCAGACTTTGCCATGATGAATGGGGGCGGTGTCCGCTCACCACTAGAAGCAGGTGAAGTAACATTTGGTGATTTATTTGCCATTCAGCCGTTTGGTAATGTGTTAAATAAAGTAAAACTTAGCGGTGCAGATTTAGAGACAGTGTTAAATAACCAGATTACAGATAGAGGTCTTGACTTCCATATTGCTGGCTTTAAATACACGTATACTTATGACGACACTGCTAAAACAGGTAAGGTTATAGACATCTTCTTACCAGATGGAAGCAAGATTGATAAAACGAAAGAATACACTGTTGTGGTCAACAACTATATGACCGGAAACCTTAAATACGGTATTGGGGCTCTTTCTACTGATTTAGAAGTTGGACCAGTAGATGTTGACGCAACCGTTGATTTTGTAAAAACATTACCTTCTCCTTTTGAATATAAGTCTGAAGGAAGAATTCAAAGAGTAAATTAATTAACTGAGGACTGTATAGATTCTATGAACGAATCCATACAGTTCCAATGTTCTAACAAACGATTGTGTTGTTTCTAATTACTTAGTTCTGCTCCTCTTTATGTCTTTTAAAAAACTTACCTGATAAATTAATTTTACTTCTTCACTCTCTTCAAATGGCTTGAATAGTGATTGCAGAAAATTATAGATATAGTAATTGTAATTATTATAACCAAGTCCAGAATGTTGCCAATAACATGCTTAATTGAGCAGAGATTCCAGGCAAATGAGTGTATCGGGTAAAGCTTTGACAAAACATAGAGGTCTGCGCGGTTTACAAGGCTCTTACTCCATTTTCTACAATAAAAATTGCCTGACCCCAAGCACTTTACTGGGGAGCAGGCATTTGCATTTAATCACTAATTCACTTTTAGTTTTTCAAGATTTTGCTTATGAAATCCCTTTACAATTAACCAGACAGCTAAACTCATCTCATAAACGCCCACAGGTAGTGCAATTAGTCCTTTTGCTGTAGAGATAGGCTCTACTACACCAAACATGTCTAGTAAACCTGCAATGAATACCAAAATGGCAGTAATCATCCCAAATTGCGCTAACGGCTTTGGCACTAAACCTGTTCTGAAAAGCAAATAACTATACATGATAGTATTTAAACCTAACATCAAATTCGGACCTAACATAAAAGTCCAACGATGAAAAGATTGCAACATTAAACCTAAAGCATGAAGACTTTCACTATCTAAGTTGTCTGTTCCATAATACATACTAAGATGCAATAGACCTAATATGCTTACCAAGCCTATCACGATAAAAACAGCTTCCATAAATCGGAAACAAAGAAAACCTAATGCAATATGTTCATTCCAACGACGGAGATATGGAAACAGCATAACAGCAGTCCCAACAGCCGCCACTACAAGAAAAAGATCATTTAGTACTCCAATCAAAACCTTCGTTTCAAATCCATCTACCACAGACGTATACCATTGTTCTGACAATACTGGTTGATAATAGACAACAGCTATGACTGAAGTGACCGCAGCCACTATATATAAAATACCTATTGTAATCCCATTCATGCGATCTCGTGTCATCAACTTTACCTCCCTTGAAAAAAATAATATAGCTACTTAGTGATTGTCCTATGATATACTGATTTCAGAACATTCAAAAATCTATTAATATGAGGGGTTATTATGGACCATTATGAAGTAATTGAAGATGCTTTGATTTATATTGAAAAGAATCTTCAACAACCTTTATCATTAGACTCTGTTGCTAATGCCTCCAACACGTCCAAATACTATTTTCATAGACTTTTTTCAGCCATGATGGGTTATTCACTTAACAATTACATACTATCCAGAAGATTGAATGCATCACTACCATTAATACAAAACGATAGCTTATCTCTAACGGATATTGCGTATCAACTAAACTTTGGAACTCAATCATCATTCACCCGCGCTTTCAAACGTCAATACGGTATAACTCCAAGTTCACTAAGAGTAAAAGATAAGACCCTATCTCAAGTGCCAATACCTTCAGTGGTTAAAAGACACATCAAAAACATCAATGGGGATATTGTCACTGATTTCACCCTAACGGAATTCGATACAATTAGAGTGAGTGGCATTGTTTTTGAAGTGGACCTGGCAACTGATGATTACAAGGCGAAGATCCGCTCTCATTCAAAAATGCTACTAAATAACATTGATGAAACAATAAATGGATCATGTTATGTCATCTATTCAGACTGTCAACCAAATTCAACCCGTTTCAAGGTTCTGGTCGGAATCCCACATGATATACAAATAGATAAACCCTATTATTTTACCGTTGATATACCACAACTTTTCTGTGCGAAGTTCAAATATTTCGGTGATTTACTCGACATAGGTGATGTTTTAAAAACTGATTTTGCAAGATTTTTAAAAATCTCAAAGCAGGAATCTGAGAATTCACATATCGAACTCATTCAAGTTTTTGATAATATTCACAATCTTAATTCGGACTACCACATCTATACGCCTATCAAAAAACTGCCTATTGATTTAGATTTTTAATAGTGATTAATAATTAACCATACTTTCGTATATGCTCCTTTCAAATTAATAAAATTGATTTGATTAATAATAAGATACCAAAATTGGTTTAGTTAGACTTTCCAAATCTTGCTGTAATGAGTTAGGGGTGATCACAGAATATTCCGTGCTAAAAATATAAAAGCCTGTGAAATTTCACGACAAAATTTCACAGGCTTTTCATTTTAGAGGATTGTTTTATCCCAACCTCTACCTTTATAAGGAAACTTACATTTATTCAAATACAGCTACTAAGCGTCCTTTTACTTCATGATTTTTCAGTTTTTCTATACCTTTGTCGACTTCTTCAAACGGGATTGTGATAAGTGCTGGATTCATTTTTCCAGTAGCGAAGCAATCATATACACCTTTTAAGTCTTCTACGGATCCACCATTGCTTCCTAAAAGCTTAATTTCTTTTGTAATCATCAAGTAAGTATTGATATTAGATTCTAATTTACCCATACCAACAATGACAACTGTTCCTTGAACTTTTACAGCTTCTAATGCATCAGAAGTTGTTTGTCCAAAACCAGCAAAGTCAACAATGACATCGCATTCTGCTTCTTTCATATCTAGAACCGTGTCGTAAACTTTATTAGCCCCTAGTTCTTCAGCAAGTTTTCGAGCTTCTGGAGATACATCTGTAGCGTATACTTCGCAACCTTTAATTAATGCCATTTGTAGAGCAAATTGGCCAAGTCCACCGATACCGATAATTCCTAATTTTGTACCTTCTTTTGCTTGTCCAATACTGAAAAGAGCACGATACGCTGTGATTCCAGCATCTGTTGAAGCTGCCCCTTCTACAAAGGAAACGCCTTCAGGAATGATTACTAATTGATCTGCTGGAACACGCACTTTTTCTGCATACCCGCCGTCATAGTTATACCCAGCAGTTACTTTTGTTTCTCTATTCATTGGGTTAGCCCCAACACGATCTCCAACTTTAATACCTTCAACACCTTCACCCACTTCAATAACAACCCCAGCAAACTCATGCCCCATAATAACTGGACCATTTGGGAAAAGTGGCATCCAACCTGGATCTTGTAATGCTGCAACGTCTGAATGGCATAGACCAGCAGCTTTCACGTCTATCACAACGTGACCTGGAATCGCTTTCGGATCTTCTTTTTCAATCAATTCTAATGGTTTATTTGTACCTGAAAATAGCCAACCTCTCATACTATCTCCTCCAAGTTGTTCAAATCTTATTTTTTTAATAATTCTAGCTACACTTATAGTTTACTAGGTTTCGCTCCCTGTAAACCATCCTTAATATTTGCTATAATGTTGAAGAAACCAACATTTTCATCAAATCTGTCTAATAGGAGAGGAATATGATGAAATCCACTTCCCCCCAAGCGATGCGGACAAAGAATTTCTTAAAAAAGGCATTTATTGAAATGGTACATAAAAAGGGATTTAGTGCTGTTACGGTGAAGGACATCGTTGATTATGCGCAATATAATCGAACAACCTATTATGTGTATTATCAAAACATATACGAGCTTGTTGAAGAGTTAATGGATGAAATGTTTGAAGCCATTCAATATTACAGCATGTCTAAATACCAAAGCGAAAGTCGGGTAAAAGTAGAAGAGTTAACAACAAACTCCTTCGATTTGTTGTATTATATTTACGATCACCGTGATTACTTTACATTATTACTTTTAGAAGACACCTTGCCACACATTCACCATCAACTGCCTGAAGCGATATTTAATTTATTGAAAAATAAATTTGAATTTCAATACGATGTGTCTTCTGTTGATGATTACCACCAAAAGCGTTATATAGCATATGGTACGGCGGGGTTAATTACGGACTGGATTGCGCATGATTTTGATGTGACACCCGGTGAAATGACAGATCGTCTCATACGTATTTTAAATACCTTTGCAAGAGGGTTTGTTATCAAAGAAATCGACACTTAACAAACTTTAGAAATATGTATTTTCATGTGTTGCGTGAATAGATAATTATTAATAACCTTGTAAAATAAAGAAAATGACGTTTGCCAATTCATACGACATTTCTTATGTCATCATTTTAAATTAGTTGGGAGATACACTCTCGTTAACAAGCAAAAAAGAACGAATTCCACCAAAATCGGAACTCGTTCTTTTAATATAATTATGATAACCTCCAACAACGCGAACGCTTCGCAATGTCCAGAGTGTATGTGGCAACACAAAAGATGTTGGTGAGTTTAATTTATTATTTTAGTGGGATTAATAGATAAAAGATAATTGTAGAGATAAGAAAACGCACAAACAAAAAATCAATTATGGTAGTAATTTTGGGTATTATTTTCTACGATGGATGAGTCCACCTAATGTTGACGTTGTAACGACCATAATTCTTCTTTAGTCTATTTTTAAAATGAATAGCTACCTTAAATATAAATAGCCGAAAATAAATTTAGCTAGCTATTCTTTGCTTGACTTAGGCTTTGTTTTTATATCCAATGACATAGTCCGAGTCAGTCGGTTCGGCGGGCACGGATTAGAGTTAGCCCAGCGAGGACGATACCGATAAGTCCCACCAATATTGCCACTATGGCCCCTGCACGCCCATTACCTGTGCCAAAACCACCCGTGGAGTTGGCAAGATGCAGTCCAGCGAGGACTATACCAAACAGCCCCACCACAGCGGCAACGATTGCCCCGACTTTCCCATTGCCAGTTCCGAAATTACCCTTGGAGCGGGCCAGTGACAGCCCACCTATAACTACACTTATTAGTCCCACCACTGCAGCTACAATTGCCCTCAGTCGCATTGGGGTAAATCCGAATCCGATATTACCGTCAGTTACTTCAGCAGAGACAATTGTTGGCACAAGTAGAAGTGTACAAATTGTTATGAATGAAACTATCTTAATATTCATTAGTTAATTACTCCCTTCTGTTCTGTTCTATTTGCAAACTGGATTAATTCGGATATCATTGATTTCTATTCTCATCATCATGCTTAACCAAATGTAACGATAGTTCAAACGCTTTTGTGAATCTTTTATCTTTCCGCATTACTTTTTGGCTCTCTAACCAATGTCACAATCCCCGCAACTATAAAAAACAAGGCAGGAATAGCACCAAATAATGAAATGATGCTAATCAACACTGATACAATAATCAATCCCCATCCTACAATTTTCGGATTGCAATTTCCTTTCAATAACATTGCGGCACTTGCTCCAAGTACAATTCCAATAATTCCGGAGAAAATAAACATAGTTCCAGATTGGCTTAACTGATCCAGTGTGTAGGCATTTTGGCTTTCACTCCAACCAGAATCCAAGTATCCTAGAAAAGCCTCATTATTCTTAAGGTATAAAAAGACAGCACCAGTCCCAACCATGAGTAGGCTCATGAGCACTCCAATAACACTTAATACGATTTCTCCTATACGTTTCATATGAATAAACCTCCTTTCAAACAAACTAACTTTTCCGTATTCAGATACTTAAACTCAAACCTTATTCATCGATTTTAAAAGTCAATGACCAATCGGATCAGTCATGTTTTCCCGACTCTAATACAAAAAATAGAATTATAGACTTTCTATGGTTTCACCGAACCATTAATGCAAGTTATACTAATTGTGTTTTTTGGATACCGACATATTCGTATTCTCTCGTTGAATGAATATTTTTTTCATTCATTCACATTGATGTAAAAACATACGCCACTTTTATAAGTAGCGTTCTATGATTCTGCAGACAGCCCATCAACAATTATTTCTGCCAGTAATTTAATTACTTGTGGATAATTTTGGCTGTCTATTTCATCGTGATGGATATCAACAACAACCAGCGCCTTAAAAAGACTTATCATTGTATCTAAATCGATATCCTGACGGAATTGACCGGACTCCCGCCAGCGTTTAATACTGTCGATTAAAAAACTGTATACAAAGCTGTTTTGCCAATCGTCGCTATCTTGATTATGTTCCATAATGAGTTGGCTAATCTCGGTATTCTGATACCATTCAGCTAAAATTGCATTATGTTTACCTATTTGAAGGACCTTTTCAAAAAATTGTCTAACAACTTCCTTTGGCGATTGATCAGTGTCGATTTGCGAAATGATTTTGCGCTTGGCCTGTTCATTTTCAGCCAGATAAACTTCACAGAAAATCTGTTCTTTTGAAGTGTAGTATTTATAAAATGTACCGACTGCTACATTTGCTCGGTTTGTAATTGCTGCTATGTTAGTTTTCTTAAATCCTTGTTCCGAAAAAATAGCACGTGCTGCGTCAAAAAGGGTTTGTCGTTTATCTGGATGAATCAAGTTTCATCACCCTCCTCCATGATTTTTGAATGAATATATTTTCTATTCATTCACTATGATATGCAGTATAAAATGAATTGTCAATACAAATATACATCTTACACTAGTAGAAATAATAAATGTTAGGGCGGTTGTTGTTTTTTCCTTTATCAAAAGCTCCCAAAATCCTTTACATTTACCTTTTATTAATAAGTTTTTGTTCTCGTAATCAATGTATAAGAACTTACTTATTTATATTAAATAAGATTCTGAATTCATAGTGGCTTTTTACAAATTCAGGGTCTTTTTGACATTTTATTTTTTGGTTATAATTTCATCAATTTGATACCGCTTTGACTTGACTTGTATAGCAATTGTAAACTATTTCAACACTAATTGCGCGACCGTTTCTACATGGCTTGAGTGGTGATCGCAGATAAATATAGGTGTAGTGGTGTTTTCCTAAAAATGATTACATAATTTAACTTACTTATGATACGGTTTACCGTTGTTATTTGAGGGACAAAAAATGAGCATTGGGAACTGTAATTCTCAATGCTCATTTTGAGTTACTTGACATTCGGTAGTAATTGGGAATAGTATTCATTCTTGATTAACACACTGGCTCTCTCCATAGATCTCATTAATTAAGCTGTTCAATTCCGAAGCTTAGCCAGTAACTCATCCATCTATAACCAGAAGATGTGATATTACTTTTTTTCTAACGATCCTGAAGAAAAAACACCCTTATGTAATACGACAGCACGCTTTGGCAGCCGGGCAACGGTTTCAGCAGAACAGCTAGCTTGAACAAGGACCGCTGTTGCTTCGTCACCAATCTTTGGCCAAATTTGAACTCCGTTTTGATTTAAAGGTGTAATACCTCCTGTTGCGAGAGCCAACGATTGGGATAAATTATACTCATTGCTCCATCCGTATAATTGGGCTGCAAGATGTGCTTTCTGAAGTATATCCCCGATCCCAAACGGTGACCAATGGTCTATAATACTATCATTTCCAAGTAGAACTTCTACTCCTTGCTTTTGAAGTAGTGGGATTGGCATAACGTTTTTACCTATTGGAACAGTTGAAGCAATTGAGATACCTAATGAGGCTAAACGATTTGCAAGCTCAATTCCTTCTACTTCAGCTATGGAGGCAAGTGAAAATGCATGACTGATCGTTACTTTTCCCTCTAAACCAGCCTCTTCTGTAAAATCTGCCAATCTAGTAATAGCTTTTATTCCCGTATCCCCTCCTTCATGGAGATGTATATCAATGCCCACATTGTAGTCAACTGCGATTTGTACCATGGTTTCCAATGATTTTTCCATATTGCCATCAACAATTGTCGGATCAAGTCCACCAACATGAGTGACCCCAAGCTGCATCGCTTCACGCAACAGCCCTTCGACATTGGAACGAAGCAATCCATGTTGTGGGAAAGCCACGATTTCATATGAAACCTTATCTGAATAATTCTCTAAAGCACTCTTTAGTTTTTCGAGATTTTTTAAACCGATTGTTTGGTCAATATTACAGTGACTTCGAATATATGTTGAGCCATAGCTAAGGAGTCGCTTAATGAGTTTTTCAGCTCGTTCCTGAGCAGTTGGAAGTAACTCTGGAAGTAACTCTTCCTCTAAAGCAATCATGTCAAATATTGTTTTTCGGTTTGCACCCGCTCTCCATGGTCCTCCATAATAAGTTTTATCTAAGTGGATATGCATTTCCTTAAAGCTAGGGAGAAGAAGCATGCCTTTCGCATCATAAATATCAATATCTCTTTTATAAGGCTCATTTATCCCTTGAATTTTTGTTATTACACCATTCTCAATTTGGAGATTACGCAATTCTGTTTCCGTTCCAACAACCTCATCATTTTCAAATTGAAATCCACTTTCTAATCGAACATTTAAGAGTATGAACGAGTTCTTTTTATGAAGTTCTTCATTAAAAATATTTCTTTCTTCCATTTGGTTACTCTCCTTTGTTTGAATCTATTTTTTTCCTAGTAATTTAAGAGAATGTTCTTTGTGCAAATGGTACAAAGAATTAGTAGGATCATATTTAATTGCATTCTCAATTGCTTCTATTGCTTCTTCATGTTTTCCGAGTGACCTTAGGCTGTTAGCTTTGTGAAATGAGAAATCGTACCGATGTGGTTGAAGAGCCAAAAGCTTGTCCATCACACCAACGGCTTCCTCATGTCTACCAAGTTCTCTTAAATAATTTGATTTATGGTATCGGTAAAAGGTACCATTTGGGTCCAGTGCAAATGCCTTATCATATTCAGCAAGCGCTTCCTCCTGTTTTTTCATCAACCGGAAGCATTGGGCAGTATAGAAATAAAAGTCTAAGTCGTTTGAATCTATCGCTAAGGCCATCTCAAATTGCGTGAGTGCCTCTTTATACCTCTTTGCTTCTTGTAAAAAATACCCTTTATAAAAATATAAATCTACATTTTCAAAGTCACTTGCAAGGCCATGATTTATGGTAGCAATAGCTTCTTCGTACTTATCTTCCTTGTAGAGTGATTTAGCTTTTTCGATATTACAATTTTCTACATATTCCTTGTTTAAGATTTTAGCAACCTTTACTTGATTGAGTTTTACTGCATGCTGAATTGCAGACTTACCGTCTCTATCTGGTAAGTTTACATCCGCTCCCGCTTCAACAAGAAGTTGGATAACTTCAGAAAACAAACGGCCACCATTTCCTAAAATAACTGCTTCTAATAAAGCAGACCAACCCAAATCATTCACATGGTCGACTGGAACTCCGGCATCTAAACAAACTTGAACCGTCTTTAAATACCCTTTTTCACTAGAAGGCAGTAAAGCCGTACCACCAAATCGATTTACACTTTTGAGGTCTGCACCATATTTAAGCATCATGCTTAAAATTTCATGAAATCCGTTTGCACCCGCGCAAATAAACGGAGTTAACTGGGTAATATCTCTTGTATTAACATCACTTCCAGCTTCTAATAACAATTGAACAACATGAATTTTATTTTTTTGTGTAGCCGCCATTAAGGCGGTTCTACCACCCTGATCCTTATAATGAATGCTTGCTCCTTCTTGCAGAAGGCGCTTAACATCCTCCAATACTCCATTTTCACTTGCAATAATTAGGTCCTTATGTAAGGTTTTTATTTGCATCGGTAACTCCTTCAGTAACTTAATTTTACTCTCTATAATTAACTATATTTTGCCGCTGAACGTTAAAGTATTTTCACTATTTCTTTAAGTCAGCTAGCCCTTTCTAGCTTATTTAGCACAATGAAATTATAAATATTTTATGCAGATTTTATCCATTTACTATATGACTGTCTATGTAATTTTATAATAATCTTTGATATTTGATATTCAATGAAGACACCAAATTCAATAAATAAAATAATTAACCAATCCTTGCAACCCACAAGTTGATAGACTTATATTACCAAACCCCTGATAAAATAAGAAAGACCCCAAATTCGATAATGAATTCAGGGTCGGCTTTGCAATCATTTTCTTTGCTGAATTATTTAATTACCAACTAGGTTACCGCTTCAACACGGCTTGAGTGGTGATCGCAGACAAATTGATGTAGTAGTGTTTATCTTTTTCACTTGTATTTACTTATGATGAGGTTCTCCGTAATTAACCAAAATGATGTTATACAAAGAACCATAACACATACTTAGCATAAAAAATCATCCAATATCTTCCCTGCCGTTAGTGTGTCGAAGCAAAAGCAGTGGAGGTGGAAAGGAATGCTAGCAATGTCTGAAGTTAATTGTATCAAAATATTACAACTCATAACTCTCAACCTATAAATGAAATTTAAAAACATTTGGGATCAATTGGCGAACTGCAAAGAAATATGAATATGATATTCATTTTCTTCATATAATTAACAAGATTTTAACCCTACCGTAACTTGTATCAATGGAATATTTTGTACAATAAAACTAAAAAGTTTAGGAAAAAGGTAGGCGTTGTGATTAAAAGAGACTATTGATGATTTGGTGGGGATGTGGGAAAAAAGGCGTCTGATCCCAAACAAATTAAGAATGGCTCCCAATGGAGATATTTACCTGTTATAATCTATGTGATTAGGAAAGGAGGAAGTTTGATGGGAAGAAATAGCATTAAAGCAGGAAATGAAATTATTATTCCAGAAAATCCTGTATCCTCGTATTTATTTAACAACACACGTTCTGCTTGGATTTGGTTAATTATCCGTTTGTATGTTGGATACATTTGGTTGACTTCAGGCTTAGGTAAATTTGGAAACCCAGCTTGGACAGGAGAAAATGCCGGTGCAGCCATTAAAGGCTTTGTTGGTGGAGCGATTGAAAAATCAGAAACTAGCGGTGATGTTGCAGGCTGGTATGCAATGTTTTTAGAAAACATGGTACTGCCAAATGCAACTGTCTTTTCCTATATGGTTGTATTTGGAGAAATAGCAGTTGGCTTAGGATTAATCTTAGGACTGCTTACAGGAATTGCTGCTTTCTTCGGAAGTATTATGAATGCTACATTTTTATTTGCAGGTACATTAAGTGCAAACCCTGTACTCTTTATTCTTGCAACCTGGCTAGTTCTAGCTTGGAAGGTAGCAGGCTGGTATGGACTAGACCGCTGGGCATTACCTCGTTTAGGTACGCCGTGGACACGAAGCAAACAATAAATTTAGTCACTATCTTTTTTATCACCAGAAGCAGGATTTCCACTTAACAGGAACCTGCTTCTTCTTTTATAATCACTTCACATAACGATTTTCCATCAGCCCCTTTAAAGCCGTTATTCTTTTCCTACATTTGTTTCCAGTACCATTTCAATGAAATTGAAATATTACATTTTTTGATAGTCTAAGAGATGTTAGGATATTGACATTGTAGTCTCCATGGTGTCATCCGCTAGCACGATGACGTTGTATTGAAAAACTAGAGAAACGTCTAAGCAAGTGGCAATACCTCCTGAAGTAACGAAAATAACTCAGATTTTTTGGATGCTTCTTTTCGCTGCATGCTAATACTTTCCGCAAAATATTCCTCTTCTTCTTCTAATTCCTGATCGTATAACACTTCCAATTTTCTAGTTAACACTCCATAAAAATAGGAAAAAGGATTATGAACAGTATTTCTCTTTAGCTTGATAAGCATTTGTTTGAAGGCTTTTATCGATAACTCAATCATATCTATACATTCCCCGTCACGATTGTGTTTACTAGCTGCAATGATTGTCATTTTCCAATATTCCTCGATTATTTTTGATTCAGGAAAAAATGGTTTTATTGCTTCCACAAAGGAAACAGGAACTCGATCACTTGTAAATGTGAAATCGAGAGGAGCGTCTTTACGTTCTTTTATATTTTGTTTAGTTTTCAAAGGATTACTAGTTTCATTAGGGTGGTTCAAAATTTCCGTTTCAGGTGGTTCATGATGAGTTGAAGTCATTTCAGGGTAACGATTAAACACATAAAGATTGCTAGATTGTGAGCCATTCTTGCGCTCCGTTTCATAAACCGTAAAAATACCTAAAGCCACAGCTTTTTGAATCATCCGTTTAAAAGTAGAACGAGACACGCCATTGCCATTGTATTCCTCATGGATGGACTTCAGCATCGTACCTATCTTTGCATTGCAAACCCCTGGGATTTTTGCAGAATAACGAACAAGGCGTTTTAACCCAACAAGCTCACCTTTTGAAAAATCATCCTTGTATTGAAGCATCCACATCTCCATATGTCTGTTGAATTCCTGTAAACTACTAAAATTTGAATAGCCCTCAAACTGATCAATTGTGCCCGATTTTAAATTCATACGAATGCACCACCCTTTCATTGTTGTTATAGAAAGGTGGTGGTAAAAAAAGGGCATCCGTTATGAATTTTTTTGTGGTGAATTTGTGAACGAAAAAAGGAACTTCCCCCAGTGTGTACGATTCACACACTGAGGTAGGTTCCTTAATTGTCACCATTACAGAGAGATATTACTCCCCCGGTAGCTTTCCAGGCTCCAACACTGTGCAGTTAGGGTCAGCTCTAAGTACTGCTTCTGGACCATGCGGGCTGTATATTGCAACTAATTTAAGCGTTTCCCAGCCAGTATTAACTGTGGAATGGTATACTCCCGCAGGTATATGTACGCACATACCAGCTGTAATTTTTGTTGGAGGACCGTCGTTTACAGTTTGTTCACCTTCACCCGAAACTACATAAAGAACTTCCTCTTCCTCTGGATGGTTATGCCGACTATGCCCTTTTCCTGGATTTAAATTAACGATTCCCATACTAAATTTTTGTGCATCTGTTACGCGTGGCTCACTTAACCACTTTAAAGTTCCCCAGTCAAAAACTTGTGTTTCTACATCCTCCGGGTTTACGTATCTTAATCCTGCCATTTCAATTACATTGCACATCTTTCTTCCTCCCTAATTGTTTTTTGAGTTTTCTGTTCTGCTTTTCTCACATTATAATTTCTAGTTATTTGTGACATCGACCTATTAAAATACTGTAAATGATGGACCAAAACAGCTAATAATAGGTTTATTACACGGTTAAATCCTTAAACCTACGGGCTTGTGCCTCAATAGCTGGTTCAGTGGATAAGCGTTCAATGCTGCTAGCCCCAAAGAATCCAGCAATACCTTCAGTATGTTCAAATATATATTGTGCATCTTCCGGTTCGGCAATTGGACCCCCGTGACAAAGCACGATAATATCCGGGTTAACTTTTACAGCGGCATCACGCATTGCTTGAACACTTTTCGCTGCTTCTTCAAGTGTTAGTGTGCTTTTTGCTCCAATGCTACCTTTCGTAGTTAGGCCCATGTGAGGAACAAGTACATCCGCCCCTGCCTCCGCCATTTTTACTGCTTGTTCTGGTGTGAATACGTATGGACAAGTGAGCAGACCCAGTTCGTGGGCTTGACGAATCATCTCGACCTCTAAGTCATATCCCATATTGGTTTCTTCAAGATTGGCGCGGAATATTCCATCGATTAGACCAACAGTTGGAAAGTTTTGAACCCCGTCAAATCCCATATCTTTTATCTGACGTAAGAAGTTTGGCATCAATCTAAATGGGTCAGTTCCACAGACACCTGCTAAAACAGGTGTATTTTCTACCACTGGGAGTACTTCAGATCCCATTTCCATTACAATTGCATTGGCATCTCCATAAGGCAACATGCCTGCAAGACTCCCCCTCCCCGCCATCCGATAGCGACCTGAATTGTAAATAATAATGAGATCAACGCCACCTTTTTCGGCGAACTTTGCGGAAATCCCAGTTCCTGCACCAGAACCTATAATGGGTTTTCCATCATTAATTTGTTGTTTCAATCGTTTTACAACTTCTTCTCTCGTAAAATTAGCCATTTCAAAACCAGCTTTCTATTTGTTTTTTAACTTTTCAAGTAAATAATTCGCCATTGATTCAGCAAATTGCGGATCATTAATATGTAAATCCAGTTCTATTAAATCAACAACATCTTTATTTAAGTGAGTACGGATGGATTCGAACAATGCTGCATTAGCTTCAGGCAAGTAAAAAGGCTGACCTTTTTGATCAATTGCACTTACCCCTTTTAGTGGAAAAAATATCGACGTTGGACTTGTCGTTTGATTTAACTTTTCCGCAATGATTTGACCTAGTTCGGCACATTCTTCAGGCGTCGTTCTCATCAAAGTCACGTTAGCATTATGTTTATAGAAGGTACGATCTGCGAATTTTTGAGGTATAGTTTCCATCGCGCCAAAGTTCACCATATCAAGCGCTCCACAGGATACCACTTGAGGGATTTTTTTCTGTACCGCTGCTTCAAGACGATTCCGACCGGCAGACATAACTCCGCCGACTAGCTCATCACACCATTCCGTTGTTGAAATATCAGCTACACCTTCAATGAACCCATCATGTATAAGCGCTTCCATCGATTGGCCGCCATTGCCAGTTGCATGAAAAACGAGTACTTCATAACCAGCGTCTTCTAATTTATTTCGAACATTTTCCACACAAGGTGTTGTAACTCCAAACATAGTTGTTGCAATTAACGGTTTATCTTTCACTTCGAGTATCGTTTGTTCCACCATCCCACAAAGAGCCCCAGCAGCATTTGCCAGAATTCGTCGTGAAATTCGATTTAGACCTGCGATATCAACGACAGAATTCATCATTGTAATATCTTTATCGCCAACATAAGGACGTACATCTCCTGAAGCAACTGTTGAAACAACGAGCTTAGGAAAACCGACAGGCAGGGCACGCATCGCATGAGTGATTACAGCTGTACCGCCAGAGCCACCCATTCCCATCACACCATGAATTTCATTATTCTCGCACAATTGTATGGCTATATTAGCAGCACCTTCTGACATAATATTCATAGCAAAACCTCTATCTCCTTGTTCACGCAATGCCACTAAACTGCTGCCACCAGCTTTGGCAACCTCTTCAGCATTTATCGTAGGTGTGACAGTTGGTTCTCCTACAATACCCGCATTAAGTAAAATAACTTCATGCCCTCTTTCGGAAATTAAGTCTCGTACATAAGCGTATTCAGCCCCCTTTGTATCTAGAGTACCAATTAACAAAATCGTCTTCCCCATAAAAAGTCCTCCCTCCTTAACTATTGGTAGCGTTTACAAAAAAATAAGAAACATAGAAACTTAACTTTGTGTTAAAAATCACTGAAATAGTATGAACATTTCCTACCTTAAGAAAAGGATACTCTTATTTTTTATTTAAAGACATGTATAATGGTAATGGTTTATATGTGTTTTTGTAATATTTCTTTGTCGTTCTACACATTTTGGTTCCCTTTTTCTTGGAATTCCCTTGGTGATGTTCCGACACTTTTCTTAAATACTTTACTAAAGTGAGCATAGTCTTTATAGCCAACCATCTCAGCAACTTCCACTAAGCGGAATTTTTTTTGTTTAATGATTTCCTTCGCTTTATTCATGCGGAAATTTGTTAGATAATCTCTGAAAGAACAGCCGACTTCTTTACCAAATAATTGACTTAAATAAGGTCTTGAAATATGTGAGACTTGCGCTAAATCAAATAACGAAATGCTGTGCATATAATTTTTCTTTATGTATTCTTTTACAAAACCGACGTAATCGTAGTGCTTTTTAACACCCTCCAGCATTTTTATTAAAAATTCGTCCGATTCCTTTGAACCCGTGTTTTTAAACTCTTCGATAAGGGAGGGTATCGCATTTTCAATCGGAATCCTTTCAAACGCCGACCCGCCGATATATCCCATTGTGCTCGTGTTATCATACATATACTTTAGGTCAGTAGGTGTGTAAACAGATCCGCCGTAAATCATTTTTATAACTTCTCGATCACTTTCCTGGTCACATGCTTCAAAAATTTCCTTCGTAAGTTGAACGCCTTCAACTAAGGTTAACACCTTTTTTGCGCCAAGCAGTCCCCCTTTTGTAAAGCCAAAATGGACACAAATAACATCAGCTCCGACATTTAGCATTTGAATGGCTTGCTCTTTATTAAAGACGAAAGCAATTGTAAATAGTCCCTTCTCATTAGCAATTTTTATTGCTTCAACTTCACGAGAATAAGAAATGTTCTCCTCTTCCAGCGCTTCTCCGAAAAGTCCGTCAATCATCCCTACAGACGGATAATTATTAATTCCGGCAAAACCAGAGGATTTTATTTTATTAATGAAGTTCTCTAAATCTATTAAAGGATCAGTTGCGCACAACCCCAAAATGACAGGGACGCTTTTGGCAATCGGGAGTATTTCCCTTGAGCCAAATTCCATCACTAAACTATTACAATTGGAAACTGGCAAAAAACCTGCTAAAGAACTCACCCCCATTTGTCTAAAACGACCAGAATTTAACGCCAAAATAAAATCAACGCCCCCATTAACAGCATGTTTTGCGGAAACTCCTGTCCCGGTTGCAATAGCAATAATATATTCCTTCTTTTTATTTTTATTTATTAGCTTTTGTTTTAATAGCGCTTTCATTTTTTCACCACTTTGTTTACATACAATTTTTGGAAAATGAATTAAAAGGCATGGGACCTGCCCACAAGTGAGGTAACGCTTTAGTACACTGGGGGGGCAGACCATTTAATTCTGCTAACATTGACCTGGAATATCTTCACCCTAACGTTCAAAAATATCGCTTATGATTTACTCTCCTCGTTACCTGTCGTGACTGTACCAAACGCCCACTCCATCGCGTTCGAAGGATACTTCTCGTTTTTAATAAACTCGATATCTTCTTGAGTTAAATCGTATTCAGAGTTTCTTTGTTTATCGACGGCACGATTCGTAAACTGTTTCTTTAAAAATTGGTGATAAAATTTCATAGTATCATGAACTTCGATACTATGAATAATCTGGATATGATCCCCGTATTGCTCTTTTAAGTTTACGATTTTCGTAGAAACGGACAGTTGCGTACTATAGGAAAACTTATAATAACCGTTTGGAATTTTAAAAATTATGATATTCCCGTTTACCGGAAGTCGGGCTTCTTCCTTTTGTTTTTGCCTTTCTTGTAATTCTCGTTTTCTTCGTTCAGCTTCTCGCTCCTTTCGTTCTTGAAGCCCTTTATTATATTTTTCGATATCTTCATCGTCGTAATGATTGACAAACTCTATTATTTCATGCGCTAATTCTTTCATCATTTTACGATTCCAGATAAAACCTTCGTTATCTTGGATACAAATCCCTTTTTCAGTATTGACTCCTAGCTCTACCATACCCATATGAGGAAATTCACCATATCCTCCCATTTGATAAGATTCTCTTTTCGCCCGTTTGATTCGTTCTATAAGGCTCATAGCCTCACGTTCTGCACGATTTAAAGCGTAGTAAAGTTCATCTAACTGGATCATGTATTTTTCATCTAAAGGTAACTTCTCACTTTCGACTAATAAGTTTAAAATACTATTTACTTCTTCGATTGTTTTACTGGTCGTTTGAGCTATATTTTCGACTGTCTTTCGATGATTTAAATTATTATTAAGGTTCGTTAAAAGTCCATTTAGCACTAAAAATTCGTCAATCGATAAATCATAGTTTTTGAAATTACGTGCAAGTAAAGTAATTACGTCGCCTATATAAATCATTTTTAATCCTCCGTATTTTCGTTTATAAGCTGGTATGATAGCAGACATATGCTTCCTTCATTAATTTGATTTCAGTAATATTTATCATAGGAACACGTACTTCCATAGTTATTAATTTGTCACGGAATTGCAAAATCCTCTATTAATCTACAAAAAATGATAAATAATTATTACAAAAATATGACATTAAAAATCCCTTTAGATCCTGTAAGATTTTAGGCTTTAGAAATCAGTGACTTCTGGAGATATTTTGCGCATGTTTTAAGTGTTATTTTGCACTCCAACTTTTAAAAAAGCTATATGCAAACTTATGTAAGCATGATAAAAGGCAGCTGTATTTGCTGCCTTTTTTAATGGTTAATAAAACCGTGTCCAAATCCATAGTTCCTTGACATGTATGGAATAATAACCCCGACTATTTCAAAATCAACTTCGCGACCGCTTCCACATGGCTTGAGTAGTGTTCGCAGACATATTGATGTAGTAGTGTTTACCTTTGAAATTTACCACCTTAATATTTTGATCTATTTTTTACGGATAGACAGTTCAATATTGGAACCAACATTATCTTCCATAAAATTTTTAAATAGAAAACTGTAGCAGAGAAATTACTCTGCTACTAGTAATTAATTTAAGCATTCTGAAATACTCCCGTTTCTTCTTCCTTCAAAATACTTTGACTTTGACGGTACTCTACTGCTTTCATAGTAGTTGTAAATTCAACTGTAGGATCGATTTCCTGAACTAGTTCTTGTAACTCATTCACATTGGTATAAAAGAATTCTTTCCTTAAGTTAATTTTATTAACTCGATTCTTATCTAATATCTGATGAAGTCTTTGTTCTAAATCTACTGCATTGTCACTAAATACCATGGCGTGTACATCAAACTTAAATGGTACTGATGCATCCCCCAATTCATCAATCCGGTCTAGAGGATTTAACCGTCTAGTCATTCCAATTTTAAATGTATTATCTCCAAAGGATCCTAAATTCGAAATCACATAAACATAACCAGCTTTTCCGTTCGCCCTTTTCACAATTTCTTCTTTTTGTTCTTCTAGTTGGTCAATTTGTCCCTGTAACTCTTCAAGTCTTGCTTGGAGTGCTGCAATTTTACCTTCATCAGTTTCTTTTTCTAACTGTTCTTTGTTTTTGGCCATTTCATTCAGGTATTTCTCTTCTTCTTTTTCAATCTTTTTGCGTTCTTGTTCTAGTAATTTCCGTTCCTCAGCTTCCTGGCGCATTTGCTCTTTAATTCGACGTTGTTCTTCTTTCTCTTTTTCCTTTTGAATATAATATTTATACTCAATTTGGATCGCATTTATAAAGAGTGGCTCTAGTTCTGATAGGAAACGTGTGACAGTAGGTAGGATGCTCGCATTCCCCTCTGCGCATATTGCTAAATATTTGTTAATAAGTGCTTTAGCGTTTTCCTCTGCTTTCTCTACATTTGAATAACTAAGAGTGTATAGTATGTTCTGTAGCTCAGCCTGTAGCCCAATAACCATCAGATTGTATATTGTTAGATTGGCCTTAGTTGTGTATCTAGATTGATAGGTTTTAAGTAGGTTTCTTATCAGCCTGTTATTGGCGGTCATATCCTGTCGAAGCAACTTAGAATCTTTATGATGAAGGTCTAAGCTTACAATTGTATCTAATACGCCTTCTTTAAGTGACTCTTCTAGGGTTTCTAATTCTTTTTGTATCTCTTCATAGTTGATAGCATTAGGAAACCTTTCAATTAAATTCTTAATTCCTAAGCTTTCTGTACTAAACTTCTTTGTGTTTTTTAACAGCTTAGCAAGTTCAGTCTGTTTAGTAGTCACTTTATCATCTAGATCTGATACACTGTCCTCAAGTACCTTTTTCTTTTCTGTGAGGTCACCTAGTTCCTTCTCAGTATTTGCAAGTAAATCTGAAGCTTTCTTCTTTGCTTGTGAAAGGATCTCTTCTCTTTCACCTTGCATACTTTTTTTAACCTCAAGTGTGATTTCTTCTATGAGTTTTTGTTTATCCTGTATTTTTACTTCAAGGTTCTTTAACTCCTGTTCTTTTACTGGTAGTACCTTATTTACTGCTAAGAGTTCTTTAATTTTCTTAAACATATTTACCTCCAAATAATTTCCATTTTATAAAATAACTATAAAAAATCTCTAATAATAATGTAATCTTTTACTTTTTCCCAAATTAATGTTTTATTTGCATTTCTATTTACTTATAACAATTTTTTATCGCCTTAACAATATCCATTTTATTGGAATTTTGTTTTGTTCCTCACTAATAGTATTAAGTTTTTTTAAACAAAATAAAGTAGGATGAAACTGTTATGGTTCATCCTAATGACATCGTGGGGTATTATGTTTCTTTATATGGTGTAAAAATAATCGAACTCAACATATACCTGCAATAATTGAGTTGTGGTAATGTGGTTTGTTTAGAACAATTAAATAATATTAACTAGGTAAAATGTATAAGAAAAGCAAATAACAATTTACTATTCTTCTATCTTTGTAGCTGCTACCAGTGCCAATGTTCCATTTATTTCTTCTTCAATTAGTAATTGGAGAACATCTTTATATAGTTGCTTTAAATGGTAGTCAGACAAATCGAGAATGGGTTCAAACATAAATGAATTAAGATGAATATTTTCAGGGGTCATTATATTCACTCTCTCAAGAACCTCTATACCTCTACTATCTTCAGGAAAACGTTTTTTATATTCCCCAAATAATTTACCTGTTTGATTTTTAGTAATGCTAGAAGTGAAATCAGTGTCATTAATTTTATTAATCATATGCAATTCTACATTCAATCTGATTGCAATTGATAATACCACTTTATTTTCAAGATTAGCTATTGATTCTGTTTCTGATTCAACAATTTGATCAGCAACTTCAAAAATCATATCATAAATTTTTTTATCGCCATTAACTAATGCTAAATCTTCTGAATCTTTGAAAATACTTTTATAAATTTCTTCTAAATCCTTAAAAGAAAGATCCCTTGTTAACTCTTTTAAATGTAGTATTGACGTCAACTTATTAAAGCTTTCATTATCTCCAATATACTCAGCAATATTCCTAGCAAATGTAACGGAAGCAATTAACTTTGTTCTATCTGAAAGATCACTTTTCCAATTTTTTAGTGGATTACTTATATATTTATATTTAAGTTTTTCTAACCTTATTTCATCTTGCTCCTTTATCGCCATATAAGACCCTAAATATTTGCCATTTCCACTAATTCTTTCTTGTACTGTTCTAAAAAAGTCAAAATTGTGGGTCAATATAATCGAAAAAAAGTTATTATGTTCGGAAACATCCTTTAAATATTCAATAATAGCGTATTTATTTTTATAGTCGAAAGAATCTGCAATGTCATCTACTATATACAGGGTTTTAATTTCTTGTTTTTTTCTAGACTCAATTTCAAAAATAATATTTAATAAATATAAAGTTCTCCTTTCTCCCTGACTTAACACTTTTATCAATAAATCCTCATCTACGTTATCAGAACGGTCCTGAAAATAGTACTCAACAGATGGTGCATCGTCCTTTAATATTGAGTCTTCCTTATTTTTTATTCCTAGCCTATATGGTACATAAAATCTTCTGTTAAAAATTTCGATAACATTCTCCCAATCTGTGACCTCATTTTTAGCTTTTTCTATGATTTCTTTTAATTGCTCCTGCCCTTTTTTGTATTCTAGTAAAAGACTTAAATATATGTCCTTATTTTCTTTTAAATATGAAGTCCATACTCTTTGCCTAAAATTATTTAGATCCTCTAATTCTGTTAAAATATCCTGATTTTCAAATAAATAATCTCTAAACTCTCTTAATTGGGCATTAGAAATTTTTTTATCAATATTATTAAAAATATTCTGCAATTTAACATCTTTTAATATCTCTTCCTTAGCACTGTTAAGAATTCTTAAGAATTCCGCTTGTGTTGTTATTTCTTGTTTCGTTCCGTTAATACTTAGATTGATAGAATGTTCTGCTTTAAAAAAACCGTTGTCTTTTAAATTTTTGTGAACTGTATTAGCATGATAGTGGGTAAATTCTTTTCTGAAAATTGGTGATTCCCTTATCAATTCATCATATTTCTCTATGTATTCTTTTATTTGATTTTTAATATCATCAGTTTCTAAAAATCCTACGACTTTATCATTAAATATTTTTTTAAAATCTAAATTACTAAATTGAGGTAAACTACTATCATTAACGGCTTCTTCAAATCGCTTTAAGACACTTATGAAATTCTTTTTATCTTCACTAAATGTCTCACAAAGTGCTTCTTCAATATTATTTTTAAGTCCTGATGAAATTTTTAAAGCACGAATTAGCTTTTCTTTTTCAATATCTATTTTTTCATGAATTTCTTCATATTGTTTTTTTAAAGCTTCATTAACTAATAAGGTCGATATCTTATTTGTTTTAAATGACTTTTCATAGGGTCTAATTACAAATACGCATTCAGGTATTACTTCTTCACCTAAATTATTTATTATTTTTCTTGTTGATTCTTTATAAGGATAAATAAGATCTTTTGATTCAACACCTTTACTATAATCATCGAATACATTTGCAAAAGAAGTTTTCATTACTCCATTTGGAGCATAAATTAATTGTGTTCTTTTATTACTTGAAAAGTCAAACTCATTCACAAGCCTATCAATTCCATAGCAGTTTCTAATATCTACGCTAATTTTATCCATTATAACCTCCTAATTACTATATTCGTTTATCATCTTTCTTCTAATTTCGACAAAATTGGATATATTTCCTATCTAATTTCAAAATTTATAATAATATAAAAACGTATAACATAGGTGTAGCTAAAACCGAGTAACACACTTATTAAAAATTAATTAAATCCAGTTTATGTATCGGCTCAAGATGAAATAGTTCAATTAAAAAAGCACCCCCTAAGGATGCCTATTCTAATCCTAATAAACTTTTAATTTGTAATTTAGCATATTCTTTCATCACCTCAAGCGGAACAGAGCTAAGTTCAAATCCTTTATCTTTTATACCTTCTATTGTTTTGCTCCAAATTGTATTATTTTTAATTGAATCAAGAAATTCATGTCCGTCCCATGTTAATGAAGCGATTATCCACATTGGTTGATTGCCTGCCCATTTAGTATGATTCTCTATAAAACCAGCTTGATCCAATATCTTTAAATGATAGGCAACTACTTCCCTATCCCACTCTTTTGGAATCGGGAGTTCTCTGCTGTCATCATTTTTTTCAATAATAAATAGCAAATCTCTTACTAAATCCATATCTCTTTCCATTTAACAAATCCTCTCCTTTACTTACTCCTTTCGACAAAAGGAGATATTTCCCTTCATTTTTACAGGAAATCCCTTTCTAGTGTTGAATCAGTAAATAGAGGGGAGGTGGTATAAATGAATATGGTTCCGGTCGTATCATCTAATTTAGTTGCCGTGGGATATGATTCTATTTCTTTAACCTTAAGGATAAGGTTTCATAATGCAACTTATGACTACTTTGATGTTCCTAGTAATATCCACCAAGGCCTTATGAATGCTGGCTCAAAAGGGAGTTACCATGCACGTTACATCAAAAATTCATATCGATATAGAAGAATTTAATCTTGATTAACAATAATTATTGCCGGTCCAGTGAATTTCCGTTCTCCTTGACCGGTAGCAATTTTTATTTTCTCATATGGCTCCACATTAATGTGTGTGATTCCTTCACGAGCAATTAGCTCCTTTGTTAACTCATTCGTTGAAAAGATCACTTTTCATCAGTCCTTTTTTATTTATTTTCTCTAAAATTAAATTTTTTATAATAAAAAAGTACTCCATAGGAATCAAAAAACTAACCTCTTAATACAAAATTTTTACTCTTATAGACTTTCCCAATACCATCTGTAAAAAATGTATACGTCTTAAACTTTTTTTCACCAATTTTAAGTAAATATTCCTCGATTGGCTTATAATCCAATGTATGCTCATATTATTCACCTGGATTGAGAATTTATTAACATTGTGGCAACCGTCCTTATAATCATCCTTTGGTTTCTACCGAATTGAATAGTTCCTTCTGATAATCCTTCTGATAAGTTTAGATACTATTAATTATTTCCCTTTCCAATCCATATATACTGTTTATTTTTTCAGCCTTATTATAGTTAGAATTTTTCTATCAATCATCGTATTCCTTTAATTAATGCTACAGGAATTCCTTTACAAAACGCTTTTTACTAGAAAGGTAATATGTACCGTCTTAGATAACTCGCTTTTAATCTGTTTTGGTTTGTTAAGAACAAAGCAAAAAATTGGTTCATATAATCCATGTAATAAGAACCTATGTATACTAAATAAGACCATGATTTTGCAATGTTTTTTTACAAATTCAGGGTTTTTTGACTTTTATTTTTTTGAAATAAATTTATTCACAAAATCGATAACACTTTGACAAATCCAGAATAAAATCCCAAGACTATTTCAACACTAGCCTTGCAACCGCTTCAACATGTGTGGAGTGTATGTGGCAACACAAGGGTGCTGGTGGGTTTATCGTAACTTTTTATGATTTTGACTAAATACTTTATTCATAAAAAGAGCGTTAAAATTATCCAATTATTTCCTCCTACATCTTTATACAAGACACTTCATACCGTTTAATAGGAGTAAACATTGGTCGACTCATAGGAAGTAAATAAAGACCACACATGTTTTGTTAGCCATTTTCTGAATAAGTAATGAGCAATGAATCCCATTCTTCTTTGGGTAGATAGATTAATAAACAGTTGGATTGGGATAATGCTCTTCCAACTACCCAAATGGATCCTATCTAAAAACGCCTCCACTATTATGTAGAGACGCTAATTTAGTTATTAATTTGAACAATGGTAGATCTAATTATAAGGTCATCCAGAATTTGTATTGATTTTGATATGTAAAACCACCGAACCCATCACGTTAGAATTCTAATATCTTTTCCAAATCATCTACA
The DNA here is from genome assembly GCF_031324165.1 of Ferdinandcohnia sp. QZ13. Lineage (NCBI taxonomy): Bacteria > Bacillati > Bacillota > Bacilli > Caryophanales > Bacillaceae > Ferdinandcohnia > Ferdinandcohnia sp. QZ13. The sequence continues at coordinate 2,083,902 of NZ_JAVIVW010000001.1, forward strand.
CCTAATGTAATTACAGTGATTCTTTGGTTGTTAAACGAAATCAACCTGCTCAACTCATCCTCTAGTAGCCATAAAAAGCATCTTTTTTAATATTCTTTTTTGAAATACTATTATTTTGTAAGTAACTTGAGATTGAATCAACCATTGACTTTGGTCCTGCAATCATATATTGACCATTGTTCTGATAAAGATTAGAGAACTTATCTATCTCCTGATGTAATTTATCCCTAGAGTCAAGATACATTGTACTTATTGAGCCATTTATAGCATCAAGTTCATCTTTAAATATATAAGACTTTTCACTATCCATATAGAGTAGATGTATTGGCTTTTTATTACCATCTCCTTCTGCCTCAATTTGTTTTACGATGGAGCGAAACGGAGTAATTCCAATCCCTCCAGCAATAAGGATAGTAGGACGTTCATCGTTTACATTTAATGACCCTAAAGGTCCAGACATACCTATTGTCATTCCCTGTTTTAGTTCTACCATTGCCTTCTTAAAATCACTTGGGTTATCATTTATTTTCATTGTTAACCTGACAACATTTTCACTTGGAGCAGATGCTATTGTAAATGGTTTAGTAGGGTTTTTAATTTTTTTATGTGTAATACTAAACAAACCATGCTGACCTGCTTTCCAGGTTAAATCTTTCTCTTTTTCAAATACAAAGGTATATACATCTTTTGATTCTTTGTAACTTTCTATAAATACTAATTCTCTCTTTTTAAATACTGCAATCATATCTTGGAAAAAGCCCATTTCATTATCTCCTTTAAGCTTCTGAAGCCCTTATACAATGTCAAAGGACTACCTTATATTTTTCTATTTCCTCCAGAGAGTTGTACAGTTTGCCTTGTCCTTAATATTAAAATCAATCATTTTCTCAAGTAGTGTATAGTCTACCGGAGTTTTCCAAGGGATACGTATAATCTCCTTTGTGTATACATAACCAGCCTTTACAATATCATCTTCTACATGAGTAATTGTTACACTTTCAGGAGCAACAGCTATATGCTTTTTAGATACGCTAAAGCCAACAATGTATGTGCCATGGTTAGTAAACATTGGTTGATTCCATTTAATTTCTTTCTTTAAATTTGGATATTTATCTGTTATCCAATCAAATACTTCTTCCATTCTTTCTCTGTGGAAAGGGTCATCAATCCCAAAAATTCAGAAAAAACTTCCACGTTTCTCCTCCTAAGTCTTTTCTTTCAAAGGTTGTCTATGATTTCCTCTAACACCTTTTTAAGCTCTTCAATCTTATATGCCCAACCATACTTCGCACCATTGAACGCTTGAACATTCTCATTTTCAAATCCAGTTTGTTCAAGATGTAAATAGGTTGTTCCATTCTCTTCTTTTAATGTCCATGTGACTATAGTGTTTATCGGTCCACCTACCCATGTGTAAGATAGCTTATTAGGCTCGTCTACAATCAATACTTCACTATCCACGAGTAAATCTATTTCTTTATTTCGAAACTGACATTTATATCCTACAATTGGTTTAAAATTATTTTCCATTACCCATTTTGCAAGAGTATCTGAATTTGTTAATGCGTCCCATACCTTATTGATCGGACTTTTAAATTCAAAATCCAAAGATAAATCTGCCATTGTCTATTCCTCCAATATATTCTTTAGTAATATCGCTCTTTCATTCCAAAACTTTTCATAAAAGGATAACCAATCTTTCACTTCCTGTAAGGGAGCTGGATTCAGTCGGTACTTTGTTTCTCTACCAATTTTACGGTTAGTAACTAAATCTACTTCTTTTAGTATTGCCAAATGTTTAGAAACAGCAGTACGACCCATTTGAAAATGAGGAGTTAATTCATGAAGAGGCAACTCATCAGCACCAGCCAATAAACGTATTAATTTACGTCTAGTAGGATCTGCAATCGCTACAAAAACATCATGCTTTTGGTAAGTAGTGTTCAATATCCTCCACCCTCTTAAATAAAAACGACACTATTTGGTGTCCTAAATTATATGACACTAGATAGTGTCTAGTCAATATTTTAACTAAGAAAAATATGCTCCATGGAATCCTTCTAATTATTCTTTCTCATTTTCTATCTAAAAACACGCAGCTTTATCGATCAAATATCAGACTTTTAAATAAAGTAGATTCTTTTGATTTGAGGAACAATAAATTTATCAATTATCCCATTCTCAGGGAATGCGAAGAACGCAGCTCAATAAGTTTTAGAGAAGGTTGAATGATATTGGTGAGGGATAATACATAAAAAAGCACAAAATATAATGATATGGATTTATACAGTGAGGATACCCACTGGATTGGATAAGGGACGATTATACCGTTATTGGGTAAGGTGTTGGGGAATTATGAGTAAAGAAAAATATTTTTGAGTTGCCTGATTGTTAATCAAAACTAATGCGATCATAAAACTAAACTGTACCGCCAGTCCAATAACTTCAACTAAATATTTTATAATCCTTTATTATAAAATCAAGAAAAGAAGAACGAATTCCTAGAATTCGTTTTCTTTCATTAAACTAACTCCAGCCTAGCGACCGCTTCGCAATGCGCCGTATGCGGAAACATATCAACAGGCTGCACATACTCCACCTTGTAAAGCTTCGACAACACCTGAATATCCTTCGCCAGTGTAGACGGATTACAAGACACATACACCATCTTCTTAGGCTTTACTTTTAGAACTGTTTGTAAGAATTGATCGTCGCATCCTGTTCTTGGTGGGTCGACTACAATGACGTCTGGACGCCAGCCTTCGTTTACCCATTTGGGTAGGAGCTTTTCTGCTTTTCCTACTGCATAGGTTGCATTATCAAAGCCTTGTTTTTTCGCATTTTTTCTTGCGTCTTCGATGGCTTCTGGGATGATTTCGATTCCACGGATTTCTGCCGCACCGTCCGCAAGCCATAACCCAATCGTTCCGACTCCACAATACGCATCAACGATTTTTTCCTTACCTGTTAATTGAGCTGCCTTCTTTACTTCGTCATATAATTTAACGGTTTGCTCTGGGTTTAGCTGGAAGAACGCACGAGCAGATAACTCGAATGATAGGTCTCCAAGTGTCTCTTGGATAACCTCACTTCCGTGTAGATGAATCGATTCGTCGCCAAAAATGAGTGATGTTTTTTGTCCATTGATGTTTTGGATAATCGACCTTACTTCAGGCAAACGTTTTGTAATTTCGTCGATTAATAAGCTTTTACGTGGGATTTCTTTTTCGGCTGTAATTAAGACAAGCTGTACTTCTCCCGACTGAACACCGACTCTTGTGACGATGGTGCGGACGAGCCCTTTTCGATTTCGTTCATTATAGATTGATATTTTTAAATCCTGAAGGATCATTTTTACCGTTTGCGTGACTTTGCTTGTTGCTGGATGTTGGATCATACAGTCGGCGATATCAATCAGTTTGTGTGAATTCAGTCCATAAAGTCCCGCTATCACCTTTGTCTTTTCCAATCCGACCTGGAACTGACTCTTGTTTCGGTAATTCCATGGGTTTTCCATACCAATCGTTTCTTTAATATTGAGCTTTTCAACAGGTGTTTTGCTGTAGCGTTCGAAGGCTTGAACGACAATGTCCCGCTTCTCTTTTAATTGCTGACGATAGTCTAAATGCTGCAGCTGACAGCCGCCACATAAATCGTAGATTGGGCATGGTGGCTTTACCCGGTGCTCTGATTTTTTGCGAATTTTTTTAATCCTGCCTTCAGAGAATTTCGGATGAACCTTTGTCGCTTCGACGACTACCTCTTCACCAGGTAGCGCACCCGGTACGAAGACGACCTGCCTTTTAAAATAGCCAACGCCTTCTCCGTTGATTCCGAGTCTTTTTATGGTAAGGGGAAAGGTTTGTCCCACCTGTAATTTTGCTTGGTTTTCTTTTTGTTGTTTCATCATTACACACAACTTTCTATTCGATGCTTCGCCATAAATACAAGGAGGCATAGCTTAAGTAAGGCTCCCAGGGCTTGCTGTATTCTTCCATTTGTTCATAGGTTGGCTTTTTTTCCAGATTGTATAATTTTTTGATGGCATTTTGGATTCCGATATCTGCCATTGGAAAGAGATTTGGTCGTCCCAATGCGAATAAAAGAAAATTTTCTGCGGTCCATTTTCCAATTCCGCGGATTTTTACGAGCGTCTCCATGACCTCTTCATCGATTTTTGATTGAAGATCCGGAAGGGTTAGCTCTCCAGAGGCAATCAATTTCGATGTATCGATGACATATTCCGCCTTCCGACCGCTGAACTGCAAGTCCCTCAAGTCTGAAACTGACAACTTTGCTATTTTTTCAGGGCGAGGATGGACCCACGTTCCCTCAATTTCTTCGCCGAATGTGGTCACAAATCTCGATGTCAGTGTGTGGGCGAAATTCATATTGAGCTGCTGATGAATAATACACTTCATCAAGGAAAAATACGGATCGAAATCTAAGACCAATGGCGTTCCACGATGCTCTATGAAAATATCTCGAAGGTCTGTTTGTAAAAAATGGTCTTGGATTTCCTGCAACGGTACGTCCCATTGAAAAATGTGAGACACATGCTGCAACGCATATTCCATTGAATCTTTATGAGAACCAGTTACTACAATGCTTGGCTCATCCGTTGTGCCTGTTGCCTTCACCGTGACAACCACGGGTTCAATTTCAACATAAAACGGTACCTTCACCAAGCGTTCGTCTTTATTTAATTTTATAAGTGGATTTATCGATAGCCGGTCTAGGACGCGATCAAAATTGTATGGCGGCTGTACATGCACTGTTTTCTCCCACATGGTACCAACCTCAATTCATAAGTGTTAATACACATTATACCATTTGAGCGCAAAAAAAATCCCCCTGCACGCAAGAGGATCCTTATGTTTATTTGTTTAATAGATCTTCGCGAAGCGGTGTAAAGGTATCTAGTAAAATACCTTCCTCTAACGCTACAACACCATGTTTATGGTTTCCTGGAATAAAAATGGTTTCTCCTTGGGAAACCGTTGTTTGTTCCCCTTCAATGGTGAACTGGAAGCTTCCCTTCATCACGTACGTGAACTGCTCATGTGGATGGCTGTGTTGATAGCCTTCTGCCCCTTTTTCAAAGTGAACTTCCATCATCATCACCGATTCACCCGGTGGAAATATTTTTCGTTTTACGCCTGGTTCAGCATTTTCCCATTCTCCAATCATGTCCTACTCCCCCTTACTATGTATACCCTTTCATTATATAAAGAAATGCGCCTTTATTAAAGCGCATTGGCTTTCGGATTTTTTTCCACTTCCTCTTTTTTCGAAGTGTTTAATAAAATGACTCCACCAATAATTAAGACGATACCCGCTAGTTTAAGAGCGGAAAATACCTCATCCCACACAAGCGCTCCGATGATGGCCGTTAGTGCAGTTCCTACTCCAGACCAAATGGCATATGCCAAACTTAGTGGAAGAGTTTTTAGACACAAGGATAAGCAATAGAATGCGAGTCCATATCCCACGATGACACCGATTGACGGAAATAGAACGGTAAATCCATCGGACATTTTTAGCATGGCGGTTGCAAAGATCTCACATATAATCGAAATAGCTAATGCTAGATATCCCTTCATTTAATGACCGCCTCCAATATTGAGTAAAATGACTCCACCAATAATTAACAGGAATCCAAGGATTTTTTTCATATCAATCATTTCTTTATAAAAGATGATTCCGACTAATGCGGTTAGTGCTGTCCCTACTCCGGCCCAGATTGCATATGCCACACCGAGTGGCAATGTCTTTAGTGTTAGTGATAAAGCATAGAATGCTAGAGCATATCCGACCATGACTCCCATTGAAGGCAGGAATTTTTTGAAGCCATCTGTTGCTTTTAGCATTGAGCTACCGAACACTTCACTCACAATGGCTATTAGTAAAAGAATGTATGCATTCATGGTGATTCCCCCTACAATCAAATGCGCCTTGGCGTATTTGCGCCCGATTTTTTTCGAGCCCGCTCGAAAAATTTCCTTTGAAAAATCGTGGCATCCGCCGGAGGCTTTAACTTTATTCAGCTGAATAAAGTTAAAAGTGCCTTTCTCCATTTTACCTTCTATTTCAATTTTGCGGAATATAGGACCTCAGTTGTAGCGAAAATTACATCTGTAGCACATTTTTCAATGATCCTCCTCAGCGTAAAATAAATGTTGCTGGTCAGATAACATGAGGAGGTAATGAAACATGAAAAAAATCGGACCTAAAGGGATGAAATGGTTAAAAATTATCCACGTATTTCTAGTCGTTTTATTTTTCGGAGGAATTTTAAGTTCACTTTCATTAAATCTTTATCTTGATTTTACTGAATTTAATGAGTCCTATTTGGGATATAAAACCATCGTCATTATCAGTGATCATATTGTTCGCTAGGGTGCAATTGGAACGTTAGTAGTGGGACTCATCTATGGATTTTTTACAAATTGGGGATTCTTCAAGCATCGATGGGTTGGCACGAAATTCGTGCTCTATCTCATTCAAACGATTGTCGGGATTTTTATTATAGACAAGCTAATGATCACAAATATGGAGTTGCTTGAAACACAACGAGAATTAGCCCTGACCAATCCTGAATTCATTCAAAATCACTTAATCAGACAATATGCAGTCTATTTTCAGATCGCTGTTACCATTTTTATTTTCATCATTTCATATGTAAAACCTTGGCGGAAGGAAAAGGTAATCCCTAAAAAGAGCTGAATCTACAGCTCTTTTATTGTTTTTAGGCTATAATTTGAAGATAATGTTAAATAGTTATACATAAGGACAAAATGACAAGGAGTTTTTACAATGAAAAAGTTAGTACTGTTGACTATTTTGTTCGTGTTGTTGGCAGCCTGTGGGAAACCAGATAAGGAGACTAGTTCTCAGCCGGAAGAACCAGCTAAGAGTGTGGTAGCTGAGGCGGACCCTGAAAAGGCAAGTGACAAGGCTGATGTAGCGGAAGAAAGTAAAGAGACAAATGCTTCAGATGAAAGCGCGGATACCGAGTCGCCGGATACCAGCGTTGAAAGGTCAGCAGAAAATAGTGCTCTTAAGGAGCAATATTTAAATGAACTCGCTGCGATTGAAGAAGAAATTGAAAACAAGCCTGAGGGCGAAACACAAATCGAGATGGAAGATATCGCTTCAGGTGTCTATGAAATATGGGACAATGAACTTAATAAAATCTGGAAAGAACTTGAGAAACAACTTCCAACTGCAAAAATGAATAAACTGCGGGAAGAACAACGCCAATGGATTAAAGAGAAATACCGAATCGCAAGTGAAGAAGCCGCTCAATACGAAGGCGGTACAATGGAACCTTTAGTAAAAGTAAACACACAAGCACGGGTGACCAAAGAAAGATGCTATGAATTAGTTGAAAAGTATATGTAATAGGAAAAGGACTTAGGGAACCCTAAGTCCTTTGTTTGTTAGTCTAGGTCAAATAACAGCTCTTCCCTAATCGTTTTTTCGGCCATTAACTGATCTAAGCTTCGGAAGTTATAACCTTCTTCACGTAAGTCATCAATTACCTTTCCAAGTGCTTCGGCATTGTCTCTCGATACAGTATGTAGCAAAAGAATCGCACCTGGATGAATTTGCCTCATGATGTTGTTGTACGCATACTCCCACCCTTTTTGGCTGTTAATGTGCCAATCGACAAAGGCGAGCGACCAGAACACATTTTGATAGCCAAGATTGTTGGATAAAGCTAATGTTCGTTCACTAAAAATGCCTCGTGGTGGACGAAGATAGGTCACATCCTGACCCGTAAGCTTTTTTGTTTCCTCCCGAACGGAATCTAATTCTTTTCGAAGTCGGTCGTCACTTACTCTTGTTAAATCCGGATGATACCATGAATGATTCCCAACGATATGCCCTTCTTTTGCCATTCTTTTTACGAGATCAGCTTGATCTTTAAGATAATGCCCTGTGACAAAGAATGTCGCGGGAACCTTTTTCTTTTTTAGTACATCAAGAACTTGTTCGGTATAGCCATTTTCATATCCGTTATCAAACGTAAGGTAGATGTCTTTTTTTGAAGTATCCCCAATATAAAAAGCGCCATATTTTGCGAGTAGTTTATCATACTCCTCACCTGCTGAGGCAGGTTCATGGTTTTTGCTCTTTTTGAAGCCCCAATGGATCGGTGCATTTGAATAAGCTGCTGCAGCCTGTGGTGCCACAGTCAATGAAAAGGTAACAGTCAAAAGAAGAAGTATGCCACAAAGCCTTTTCAAAAATAAAACCTCCTAAAACTCCGTTAGTAGTAGAGTTAGTTTTTACCACATTAAGGGAGTTCATGCAGGAATAGATTGGCAAAAAGGTTTTGTTAGAGACTTGCTTGGTTATATCGGACACAAATAAAAAACCCGCTACGCCAAAACGTAACGGGTCATAATCATTTTTAAACAAATACACGCTCTTTGAATTGTTCTAGTTTTTCTAATGAAGATTTGTCAACATCCTCGTGTAGGCTGTTTCCGTGTGAATCCATTGTCACAACGGCTGTGAAGCCTTCAACAGATAGATGCCACATTGCTTCAGGAATACCAAATTGCATGAGGTCTACGCCATCAACAGACTTGATGCAATCTGCATAATACTGGGCAGCTCCACCGATTGCATTTAAGTACACTCCACCATGCTCTTTTAGTGCAGCAAGTGTCTTAGGTCCCATTCCACCTTTACCAATTACCGCACGGATTCCAAACTTTTTCATGATATCGCCTTGGTAAGGCTCCTCACGAATACTCGTTGTTGGACCAGCCGCTTTCACGTGCCAGTTGCCGTCTTCATCCTTAAGCATAACCGGGCCACAGTGGTAGATGATATGGCCATCTAAATCAACTGGTGCATCATTTTCTGAAAGGTGCTTATGGATGGCGTCACGACCTGTGTACATGCGACCATTGATTCGCACTACATCTCCAACTTTCAGCTCACGAATTTGTTCTTCAGTGATTGGTGCTTGAAGCACAACTTCAGGCGTTTCTGATTTTACTTCTTGCACCTCTTCCTGTTCTTTAGAGAAGTCGATTTCTTCTCCATCCTGGTATAACCACTCATTAATGTCACCTGTTTCGGCATCAAGAGTGACACCTAGACGGCGGTATGCCCAACAGTTGTACGCAACAGATACGAAGAAGCTTGCTGGGATACGGTGCATAACGCCCACTTTACAACCAAGTAGAGTTGTTTCACCACCGAAGCCCATTGTTCCGATTCCAAGCTTATTCGCATTTTCCATGACATATTCTTCAAGCTTGCGAAGATCTTCATTTGGATTTACATCTTCAACTGAGCGGAAAAGCTGTTCTTTTGCTAACTCGTAACCAGATGTACGGTCTCCACCGATTCCAACCCCGATGAACCCAGCACTACAGCCTTGTCCTTGGGCTTGATACACAGAGTGCATGATACACTTACGAATTCCATCTAAGTCACGACCAGCACGACCAAGTCCTTCTAATTCACATGGTAAGCTGTATTGAATGTTTTTATTTTCACATCCGCCACCTTTTAAAATAAGGCGAACATCAATGTAATCCTTTTCCCATTGTTCAAACTTAATTACTGGCACACCTTCGCCAAGGTTGTCCCCACTGTTTTTACCAGTTAATGAATCAACTGCGTTTGGACGTAGCTTCCCGTCCTTTGTTGCTTCGACAATCGCTTCACGAATGGCTGCTTTGATTTTTAATTGGTTCACCCCAACTGGCGTTTTCACTTTAAAAGTAGGTAGACCTGTATCCTGACAGATTGGTGATACGTTTACGTCTGCCATTGAAATATTGTTGGTGATGGTTGAAAGAGACATAGCAGCACGAGTACCGGCACTTTCACTCGCCTTTGCACGAGCAACCGCTCTACGTACATCCTTTGGAAGTCTTGTTGATGTCTCTACAATTAACTTGTACATACTTTGTTGTAGCTTATCCATCTGTATTCCCCTTTCCCTTATATCCCCGATATTATCTATAATCACAATTTTCATTATACTCCTAGAAGTTTTTTTCGGAAAGGGATTTGCAAACGATTCCAGTTTTTATTCATGGCTTTCTTTTATTAAGTTCACCCCAATTAAACCCGCAATCGAAAAAATCAAGGGAATGATAAAACCGAAATAGTATCCAGATGTAAAATGGTCTAAAACAAATCCAAACATGGCAGGTAGTAGGACCGCACTTAAAAATCCACCCGTGTTCGCAAATCCAGACACCATGCCTGATTCGCTTATCGGAAAGGTTTTGCGCACTGTTGCAAAGGTTAAGGAATTGGAACCAAACGCAAATCCAATCATAATAAAAAGAGTAATGAGCAAGAATAATGGAGGTCCCTCACGAAAGAAAAGGAAAGTGGACCAACACAAAACAGTAACCATATGAAAAAAGAGATACGGTTTTTTAATCTTGCCTAATCTGCTTGAAATCCAACCAATCAATGGAGCACCCAATAGTGCCCCGATTAAACTATACATAATGAGCTGACTTGCTTCTAAACGGGTCAAGCCGTACACCTCCATCCCGTAAGGCACTGCCCATGAACCGATAAATCCTAAATACCCTCCAACAAGCCCGAAATGACAAAGAAACAATGCCAATGCTTGACGACTCGTAAATATTCGACGCAGCAATACCGATGTTTTTTCACGGCTGACTTCATTTTTCTCAATCATTGGGTGGTTTGGCTTTTTTACGAGGACAACATAAAGAAAAATTCCACACAAGCACAACAGGATTCCCCCTGAAAGAAAGGCTCCACGCCAGCCAAGTAAGACAATCAAAGCTGAAAAAGGAACAGTTGCCATTAGGAATCCTAGGCTCCCAGTCATTCCCGCAACTCCAATAAGCCGGGTGAACTCTTTTTCGTTGAACCATCTGCTTAAAATGAGGACTAAATTCACCCAAATTGTCGCATCTCCTATTCCTGTTAGGATTCTTGCAAAAAAAAGGATAAATTCATGGGTTCCAAGGCTATACATAACCGTTCCAACACCTGTTAGGATAGCACCGATAATGAGGAAAAAATTAGGGCCGTAGCGATCTGCCAAGATTCCCATCGGCATTTGCAAACCTGTGTATACGAAAAATTGGATGCTGGTTAAGAGCCCAATTGTTGTTGCGGTGACCTGAAAGTCCGTCATCAATTGGTCTGTAATCAATCCAGGTGCGGTGCGTTGGGCTGACATCACTACATATGTAAACAATACAGAAGCAAAAATAACCCACCTAAATTTACTATATTGAATACCCACTGATATCTACCCCTGTTTGTTTTTTATGTTATGTATATGGGTTTGTGGCTCAGTCGTGCTCATACACCTGGTAAAAAATCAATCATTACAATTTTGAACTCATACATGTATAATCAGAAAATGGGAGTTGAGATTAATGAATAAAAAAGACATCGCAAACATCCGCAAGCAATTTAAATTAAATAATCAATACTTACACATCAAAGAAATTTTCAATGTGTATGTTAAAAAAGAATCCAATGAGATTTATCACCATATTTGTCAGCCGTTCGAGCTATTGGAGCAGGAAGCCCAGGAACTATTTTTAGATAACTTTAAAAAGACATTGGCTGGACAGCTCGATACGAAATTATTTGAATTGAAATTCCAGCACGATGCTGAGAATAGTACACGGGACCTTTTGTATGATGGGCTGCAAATGGAAGACACCGAAGATTGGATCGAGCAAATGCTGCAAATCGTGGAGAAAATGTATGCTACTAAGGTTTATGAGTTTGACACAGTGGTTACATTCATCCGTGCAGAATACCGTAAGCCAACACGCAAACGTGACCCTGAATCTGAACAAGGCGGCTCTGATGAGGTTTATTTTAGCCCCCTCATTCTATGCACTTTAAATAAGATTGATCAACCGAAAAAGACATTAGTGTTTGATTATATTGAGCGAACTTTCAAATCAAATACTGTGTTGGACCCGGTTATTAACTTGACCGCTCCATTAACAGGTTTCCTTTTCCCAGCGTTTAACGACAATGCAGCAGACGTGAATCATATTCTTTATGCTGCCGGGAAAGCAAACGAGCCTAGTTATAGTTTCATTTCCGATGTGTTAAATTGTGAAGATATCATGACCGCAGAAGATGATAAGATTGGTTTCGAGATGATCTTGAAAAATGTCATCGGCGAAACAGTAGAATCTGAGGTTATTTCGAACGTGTACGAGGAAATCGACCGTTTTGTTCAAGAAAAAGAAGAAGAGGAACAGGAAGAAAGCGAGCCACCAATGATTAACTACCAGGACGTCGAACGCATCCTGAAGGTGAGCGGCGTAGAAGATGTGGACACGGCAAAGGTGGAACATGCATTTAAAACCGTAATTGACGATGAACACCATGAATTCAAAGCAGCTAACCTCGTTCCAAAATCAATCAAAATCAACACAAAAGTTGCCAAACTTACATTAAGTCCAAAAGAATTACGATACGTCAAATACATCATGTACCAAGGCAAACGCTGCTTGTTGTTGGAAATCGATGAAGACGTCGTAGTCGAAGGCTTAACACTCGAAACAAAGAATCAAGGCGACCACGTGGATCGTGGTGACCATGTTGATCACGGGGACGGTTCTACTGGTTCCTTTTAAGGAACATAGGGGCCACAGGGACGGTTTTTGTGGTTTCATACTAGAAAAAACAGTGGATTCCAAAACGGAATTCACTGTTTTTGTTTGGCTTGGCAAACCTTCAAACAAACAAAAAACGCCCAGCACAATCTGAGCGTCCGCCAAACCTAATTATTCCTTCCAATCCTTCTTAAACCGTTCGTATTTACCTTCCAAGTCATCAATCATCTCAATGAGGCGGTCGATGTCCTCTAAATCAGTGGATTCAGGATCCATCGAATCAATCACCTCTAAAAACATATTTAGGCGATTTTTCAAATAGGATATTTGTGAGTCTTTATCATGTATCGCGTTTCCCAAGCTACAACGTTCCTTTCGTTTTTCAATCTTTTTTTATTATATTATACGGAAATAAAATAACATAATAAAATTCGGGCGCTCACTTAACACCCGAATTTCTTTTTATTTCGGAGTTTCTGAAACGAGGAATGCATATGAAACGTGGTCTTGGACGGGTATCCAGGCGCCAATTCCTTGGTGGGTTACATTTTTCACAACGATGGACTTTTTGCTTCCTTTTAAAACAAGGTAGACTTCACCATATGTAACCTTCCCTTTTTCATTGACTGCCGGCGCATAGGCATATAAATATCCTAGCCTTTTCGGTGGTACATTATAAACTTGATCCTTTTTCGTTGCACCACCAATGATTGTTGTAAAGGAAAGTGGAAGCTTGGTCTTTTTCGTCGCTTCGATTAACATCATTTTCTTTACTTCATCTGCATCCTGAATTTCTGCAGTTAATCCACCTCTGACAATCTTCTGCATTTCTTGTTTGTAATGGATTTTAAAAGGGGACTTTCCACCACGATTGTCATAGTAGTTTGTATTGATTTTTTCATACTCCCAATTCGTGCTTGTTTCAGACGATTCATAGTTAAGCGGCCACTGACCTAGGTAAATGGTGGCGCGGTATCCAAGCGCAAGTGGTGTCGTTTGGATGGCCGACTCATTTAATATACGAATAAGGTCTGGATTTTCTATTTCTACATCAGCCGTATTAATAAGCTCTTTTGTGAGCTTACTTGGCTGGAGATATGGTAAATCCTGTGTCGGGTTCGGATAGGTGTTATCCTGTGAAATGTCTAAAACAGAACTAGGAATTTTGAACTTATCTGCTTTTACACCCTTCGATTTACCGGTACCTTCCGCCATTACGTTTCCTGCAAGTAAACCAAACATCAGCATGACGGCAACTATAAAAACTAATTTTCGTTTCATAGACGGTACTCCTTTCCTTGGCTTTGTGCTTAGTGTTTTCGAAGATTTTGCAGATTATCCATCCTTTTATTAGTAAATTTTTGAGGGGTTTGGTTAAAAAAAGAAATGCCAGAGGGCTTCTGGCATTTCTTAAGCTCAATTCATGTAGTTTTGGATGGTCTATCGGTTTTATTTTAATTCTATCGACTTTATTTACGTTCTATCGATTTTATTTTCATTCTATCGGTTTTATTTCGGTTCTATCGATTTTAGCCCATTTCCCCTGCTACCACGAAGTCCCTTTTCCATCAACCTCTCGCAATATGGAAAAAAGAACTGGATAATGGGACCAATCCCGAATGTAACGACCAAAGTTCCAATTCCGATTGGACCTCCAACCAAAAGCGCCAAAATCAGCCCTGTTGCTTCTGCGATTGTTTTTGAAATCCCGAACTTTAGTTTAAATCGTGAACTGATTGCAAGCATAAAGTTATCGAGTGGTGACAGTGGAAACTTTGCCTGTAGATAAATGGCGATTCCAAGCGAGGCAACCACTAATCCCCCTAAAAACGTAAGGACTTTTACCACAAAGCCTTCTAAATTCCACTCGTCCAACGCAATTAATAACCAAAAATCAATAAAAAAGCCAATTAAAATGATGGTCCCAATGGATAAAAAGACAGGACGTGCGCGAAGCAATAGTGCATTTACAAACATGACTAAAATGCCGACTATCATAACCCAGTTGCCTACAGTGAGGCCAACGGTTTCAGATAACCCCACATTAAGCGCATCCCAAGCCCCGGCACCGATATCCGCCATTATCATTAAACTGATTCCCAGCGCCAAGATAAACAACCCAATACAAAAAAAAGCAATTCGTCTCGTCAACATAGAGGTGCTCCCTTGAATTCCATATAATTAAAACATTGTACTTAATTATAATTGACCCCAAAAAATTAATCGATATTTTTATTTTAACTGAATATTTTTAATCTTAGGTAAATATAATGAAGTATACCTTACTTGAAGGAGGGATAAAGAGACCATACCTTTAATGACAGGGGGTATGCTATCGAATTGACGGACGGAGAAAACACCATTGAAAGTTATCCCTTAAAAAGTACTTAGAAGAAAGCCATAAAAGACAAACGACTCTGTGTAGATGATGTCTGCACAGAGTCGTTTTTTGTTCTTATAAAAGATAAAAACCAATCCCCATAATGGCGTATGCAGCTAACAATGTACCACCTTCAAACCAGTTTGTTTCTCCGTCATTCGTTAATGAAATCGTTAAAAATACAGCGGTAATCATTGCTATCAATTCTGGCATTGAAAACACCAGCGCCATTTGAGTATCGAGGAATAACGAAATTAAGACTAACAGTGGTGCCACAAACATAGCAACCTGTAAGGTAGAACCAATGGCGATTTCGATCGCAACATTCATTTTATTTTTATAAGCCATCATAACAGCAGAAGCATGTTCAGCTGCATTTCCAACAATCGCCACAATAATGATCCCAATAAAAATTTCACTCCAACCAAAGCTTTCCGCCACTACTTCAAAAGTATGTACGAGATTTTCGGACACATACCCGACAGCAACTGTCGCTAACGCTAAGATAAGAAGAGCCTTCCATTTCCCCCATTCAGGTTCCTCATGCTCTTCATTTTCCTTTTCCACCTGTTCGGAGTCCTGTTGATAAATGCCGCGGTGGGAAACAAGCTTAAAGAACAGCCCAGCTAAATATAACAGTATTAAAATAACCGAGATACCGATACTTAACGTAAATGTGTCCTGATCATTCATCTCCATTGAAAAAACCTCTGGAACAACAAACGCTAGGATGATCGAAAAAATCAGTAGCCCTGAGTTATGGCGGGCATCATGGACATTAAATTTCTGTCTTTTAAACTTAATACCCCCAACAAAAAAGGAAAGTCCTGCAACGAGCAAAAGGTTACCAAGTACTGACCCCGTAAGCGAAGCAAGTACTACTGTAACAAGCCCAGCCTTTAATGCAAAAATAGAAATAATAAGTTCAACTGCATTCCCAAAGGTAGCGTTTAACAAACCACCAATCCTTGGTCCAGCAACTATCGCAAGACTTTCGGTCGCTCTTCCCATAAATCCAGCCAAGGCAATAATGGTTAAACAGTAGACAACAAACATGATGACAGCTGGCCAATGGAGGAGGCTTCCAATCACTGAAAGGGGAACACCAATCACAACCATAATCAAAAAGAGACGATTCATCGTGCCACAACCTTCCTTTAACCTAAAAAAACTACGCCCAGAATTTGCGTAGTTTTTATCTCTATAAAAATTATGTTCTTTTATGGTGTTTTTATGCATCCATGATTTCAAAAGTCTCAGTAATTTCAATGCTTCCCTTAACGGATTGTGCCATTGGACAATTGCGAGAAGCAATCTCGATGGAACGCTCTATTTTTTGTTCATTTAAATCTGCACCTTTTATGAGGTAATGGAGATGAATTTTTTCAACTCGATTCGCTTGCGCCTCATTTCTTTCCACCTCTGTATGAATAGTGATATCCTCTACCTGCATTCTCTTTTTTTCTAGAATTTTACGAAGAGTGCCCCCACTACAAACTGCAATTGAAGACACTAAAAGCTGATAGGGTCTAAAGCCATATGCTTCATCCCCTGCAACATGTAATTCCCCGTATTCCACGTCTGTGTAGAAGCCAACTTCCTTCATTTTAAAAATCATGAAAATTCCCCCCATTCTCGTAAGTTATCATTAGTTTACTCTTGTTCTACCCCGATGAAAAGAAAATCAAAAGGTTCATGGTATTTTGAGGTATGAGGGACCCACAACATATGCAGATTGAGTGGTCTGCTAAGAAGGAGTATTATCAAAAATTAATAAATAAGAGCAATGTCTGGCCTGACATTACTCCCAAAGAACATTAAACAGATTCACGTAGCGCTCTTTGAGCCTCCGACATTGCGCAGCTGACGTTTAAGGATTTTGCCACTAGCGTTTCGTGGCAGTTCGTTCACGATCTCGACTTGTTTCGGGACTTTGAAGCTGGCTAAATTGATCCTGACATGCTGGAGAATCTCCTCCTCAGACACTGGAGCTTTGATGACTACAAAAGCAGTAACTGCCTCGATCCATTTTTCATCCGGTACACCGACAACTGCAACCTCTGCAACTTGAGGTAGCTCATAGATACAGTCCTCTATCTCACGGGAGGCCACAAGCACACCGCCAGTGTTGATGACATCCTTCACTCGATCAATTACCTCGATATATCCATTCTCGTCCTGCTTCACGAGATCTCCGGAGTGGAACCAACCGCCTGCGAATGCCTTTTCCGTAGCTTCACTTTTGTTCCAATAACCAAGACAAAGCTGAGGTGAACGGTATACAACTTCTCCGAGTTCACCAGTGGGCACAGGATTACCCTCGGCATCCACGACGCGCGCCTCAACGAAGAGCATCGGTCTTCCTGCGGAACCTGGGTGGTCCGCGTGTTCCTCAGGACGCAGGACCGTGCAGGCAGGACCCATCTCAGATTGGCCGAACACGTTGTAGAAACCGAGCTCTGGCAGACATTTCTGCAGTCGTTCGAGTATCGGTCTAGGCATGATTGAAGCTCCGTAATAGGCCTTCCGTAGATTCGCGAGATTTCGAGCGGTTAGCTCAGGGTGATTCGCGATTGAAACCCAAACGGTTGGAGCGGCGAAGAACGACGTAATTGCGTCCTGTTCCATGGTTTCAAGCACAGCACCAGCCACGGGAGCAGGAAGCACTTTGTTCCAGCCACCCACCAACAATGCCGGCAGCAAGAACACATGCATTTGCGCCGAGTGGTAGAGTGGCAAGCAGTGGAGCGCACGGTCTGACTCCTTGATGTCCAGACCATGGATGCAGCTCATGTAGTGGTGCATCAGGGCACGATGTGTCATAATTGCTCCCTTTGGATCTGAAGTGGTACCCGAGGTGTAGAGTAGCTGAGCGACATCCGTGTCATCAACATTGAACTCATCATCTTTTAAGGGACGGTTATCGTTACTGGAAACCCACTCCATAAGTTCGTCTTCAAATTGCAGGACCTTGCGATGACTATTTGACTTTGTCTGAGAGATAGCATCCGCTAGTTCTCGGTCAGCGATGATGAGAGTTGGGTCGGAATCACTTAGAATGTAATCGAGTTCTCCGGCTCGGAGCTGGAAATTGACCGGAACGTGGATGGCTCCCATACGTGAAGTAGCCAAAAACAGCAGCACATACATATCAGAGTTTTTACCGTAAGCGGCCACTCGGTCCCCCTTTTCCACCCCAAGTTCACGCAGTTGGCGCGCGATACGCGTGACCGCCATGTCGAGTTCACGGTAACTCCACTCCCGGTTATCAAATACAACGGCAGTATTACGTGGTACACGTGCGGCCGTACGACGAACCGCCTCGGCTATAGTGCTTGTTCGCATATTCATTTCAGTCCTCTCTTTTCAATTTAGGTTGGAGCACAACACTTGTAAAACCAGGACGTATGCATCGATTTCTTCGACAAATGAATTAGGATATTATGTAACTCAAAATAATGTTCATAAAATTATGAATATTTACTTTAAATATAAAACTTCTCTCACTCAGCTGTCAATGTAATTATGAAGTCTCTTTATCGCTAAACTTGCTTAGAATTTGCCCATCTGAATATTGTTAAATCTTTTCAATTCCCAACCCTAGATTATTTTTGTATGATTAGATTGGAAAATGAACTGGGGGAAAAACAACATGAAATTGCGATTTTGGATATTAGTGAGCATAGTAGCTGTCTCGGGGTTTAGTCAGGGCATGCTGTTGCCATTGATTGCTGTTATCTTTGAAAATAGCGGACTATCATCCACCTTAAATGGATTAAATGCAACCGCCCTTTATATAGGAATCTTATTTGTATCACCTTTTATGGAGTACCCATTGCGAAAATATGGCTATAAACCTGTTATTATGTTTGGGGCATTGCTCGTAGTTGTATCCCTTGCCCTATTCCCATTATGGAAATCGTTTTGGTTTTGGTTTGTATTGCGACTCTTGATTGGAATCGGGGACCACTCCCTGCACTTTGGAACTCAAACATGGATTACTTCATTTTCACCAGAGGCAAAGCGCGGAAGAAATATTTCATTATACGGATTGTTCTTTGGAATAGGCTTTGCCACAGGTCCATTAATGACACCATTAATCTATATCAATGAAGCATTACCATTTATCCTGTCTTCTGTTCTATGTTTAATTGGCTGGTTCTTTTTATTCCTATTAAAAAATGAGTATCCTGATGCGGAATTGGGAGTGAACTCATTTAGAGAAACAATCAACCGGTTCTCTAAAGCATTGAAATATGCGTGGGTTGCCTTTTTACCGCCAATGACCTTTGGATTTTTGGAATCATCCTTAAACGGAAGCTTCCCAGTCTACGGATTACGAATTGATTTAGATGTTACATTTGTATCAATTTTACTAACTTCGTTTGCACTTGGTAGCATCATCACCCAGCTTCCATTGGGTGTTCTGAGCGACAAATATGGACGAAGAAATATTTTAACGATTGTCCTATTTTTAGGATTTTTAAGTTTTACTGCTGCAAGCTTTCTCGAACACTCTCATGTCGGACTTTGGCTCTGCATTACGTTTGCGGGGATGGCGGTTGGTTCAACATTTTCACTCGGTATCTCTTATATGACAGATTTAATGCCAAGAAATTTGCTTCCAACAGGTAACCTCCTTTGCGGCATCTTTTTTAGCATCGGTAGCTTGATAGGACCTTTTTTCGGTGGTCTATTCATTCAATACTTTGAAAGCATTAGCTTTTTCAATGTCATTGGAACCATTCTACTTGTCATCTTTATTGTGATTACTGTTTTCGGTTCGAAAACAGCTCCTAAAGCAGTTGAAAGTTGAGACTTCCTTTTGTAAGGGAGTCTTTTTTGTTGACTAGCTAATCGCTATAGAAGATAAAAAAGACCTGGCGATCCGTGAACACTTGTGCTTTTCTTCTTTTCCTATGATTTTTTGCCTATTTTTCAGAATTTTGTTGACGTTTTTTCAAAATCTGTTATATAATACAACTAATATTAATACACTGTATTAAAACAGATGTATAGAACGAAAATGAAAAAGGGAGAGGATTATAATGAGTAGGCAAGAACGCAAAAACATGATTGAGTTTATTGAAAAGGTTAAAGGTATCGATAAAATGGAGCTTATGTATATGACAGATGCAGATATCGAGCATATCTATGACACAACGTATTATCACTTTGAGGAAACTGCAGAATAATTGTATTGAAAAAACTCGCCGTTTGGCGAGTTTTTATTCTTGTTCATCTGGTCTGTATTCTAAAATGTCTCCAGGCTGGCAGTCCAGCGCTTTACAAATCCCTTCTAAAGTAGAAAATCGAACCGCCTTTGCCTTCCCATTTTTTAAAATGGACAGATTGGCCATCGTGATTCCGACTCTCTCAGATAGCTCAGTTACACTCATTTTTCGCTTTGCAAGCATTACATCTATGTTAATAATTATTGCCATTATAGTCACCTCAAACCGTTAAGTCATTTTCTTCTTGGATTGCAATGGCGTTTTTCAATAGCTTTTGAAGAACGGCCGCAAAAACCGATACAACAAAACATGCAAAAATAATGACCAATGCAATAAGCAGGACACCTGGATTCCCTGCATTTTGTGAAATCACGAAAAAGAAGCCAATGACGTACCATGCACTAATAATCGCCGCACAATATTTTATGATAGTTAAAGATTGGACCGATTTATGAGTGAAGGCATTATTTTTATCAATATAGCTTAGTAGTTTAAAGCCCTGATAAAGTGCAAATAAATATGGGATCAAGGTCACTTCGATTCCAATTAACAGAGGATATTTTAAATACGCAAATTCTACATTTTTGACTGCTAAATCATTTGCAACCCATGGTAGCCAAAAAATACATAAAGCCAACACAACGATTCCCATAAAAAAGATTGCTACTTTTAAAAAGAGTGTATTCCCTCGCTCTTTCAGCCTCATGATTCCCTCCATCAAAAACACCTCACCTATTTTTTCTCTTTGATTAGTGTACCTGATTGTTTATTGTTTTTCAATAAATTGTTATCTTTTCCCGTTATTTGTGAACTTATTTAAACTAATTATAAAAAAGACTTTTAAAATTTGAGTGTTGTGTTATAATTAATAATAATTATAAAGTAAAAATGACTAAAACGAAGTGCTGCTATCAAAACGATCGCAGTTTTCTTGTTTAAATGGCTTAGTGAATGTGATTACCTTTCTCAATTAGCAAAAAGAAGTTGATTTTGATTCTCAATTAGATATCGATAAATGATTATTTTTCTCAATTAGAAAACGGAGGCGAATGAAATGAGTACAGAAGTAAAAACGGCTTCAGGGCAACAACTATATAAAACAGAAAAAGAACCTTCTCCTTTCCTTGAAAAAGTAAAGCTTCACGGAGAATTGATTGCTGCATTAACGAGTGGTGTAATGATCGCAATTGCATGGACATTAGGTCATTTCGAACAGAATACAGCTTCGATCGTTTTGTACCTTCTTGCTTTTATCATTGGTGGTTATGCAAAAGCAAAGGAAGGCATTACAGATACAATCGCTGAAAAAGAATTAAATGTGGAAATGCTTATGATTTTTGCCGCAATCGGCTCTGCCATTATTGGCTATTGGAATGAAGGGGCCATTTTAATATTCATCTTCGCTTTAAGTGGTGCCCTTGAAACTTATACCATGAACAAGAGCCATAAGGAAATCTCTTCTCTCATGGGAATGCAACCTGAGGAAGCAACCCTTATTCAAAACGGAATCGAGCGAGTTGTACATGTTTCCTCCCTTCAAATTGGGGATACCATTTTGGTTAAACCAGGGGAGCGAATTCCAGCAGATGGCAAGCTTTTAAAAGGCGAGACCAACGTGGATCAAGCAGCTATTACCGGCGAATCGATTCCCGTCCAAAAATCCCTTGGGGACGAAGTATTTGCAGGTACGGTTAACCTACGCGGTTCTATTACCGTTGAAGTGACAAAGCCAAATGAAGATTCGTTGTTCCAAAAAATTATTAATCTTGTTCAATCCGCACAAAGTGAAAAGTCACCTTCACAGCTTTTCATCGAAAAATTTGAAGGTAGATATGTAAAAATTGTTTTAATCGCGGTTGGTTTCATGATGTTCCTACCTCACTTTCTATTAGATTGGACATGGACGGAAACCTTTTATCGGGCTATGGTTTTACTAGTTGTCGCCTCCCCATGTGCCCTTGTTGCTTCGATTATGCCAGCAACCCTATCGGCGATTTCAAACGGAGCAAGACGAGGAATTCTTTTTAAAGGAGGCGTACACCTAGAGCAACTTGGTAATCTAAAAGCAATTGCACTTGATAAAACCGGAACATTAACAAAAGGGAAGCCGGTTGTAACAGATATCATTGTGGCAGATTCAATCGAACAAACTGAATTTTTACAGGTGGTTGCTTCGATTGAAAATCAATCGACACATCCATTAGCAGGAGCCATTGTGGCACATGCCAAATCGAATGGCCAGGAGTTGCTTTTGGTCGATGGAATCGAGGATATACCTGGTTATGGAGTAAAAGCAACTGTTCGTGATGCCAATTGGTTCATTGGTAAAGCTGATCTTGTCGGGAAAGAAGCAGCCGTTGCTTTCAAAAATGGGGTTGCGAAACAATTGGCTTCTGAAGGGAAAACGATTGTTTATGTAAAATCAGGTGACGACATTGCTGGAATTCTCGCGCTTAAAGATGTTGTCCGTGATGATACAGTTTCAGCTATTTCCGCTTTACAAGATCTAGGAATCTACACCGTTATGCTGACCGGTGATGGTGAGAAAACAGCCGAAGCCATTTCGAAGGAAAGCCATGTTGACCAATACATTGCCGAATGTTTACCAGAAACAAAGGTTGATCACATAAAAGATTTGATTTCGAAATACGATACCGTTGCGATGGTCGGAGATGGAATCAATGATGCGCCAGCTTTAGCAACGGCTAACGTCGGGATTGCGATGGGTCAGGGAACAGACGTAGCACTTGAAACCGCTGATGTCGTTCTTATGAAAAACGACCTGCCTCGAATTGCAGAGGCCGTAAAGCTTTCAAAACGCATGAATCGGATTATCAAACAGAATGTTGTTTTTTCAATCGCTGTGATTATGCTATTAATTGTGTCTAACTTCTTTCAAATCATTGACCTCCCCTTTGGAGTCATCGGACACGAAGGAAGTACAATACTCGTTATCTTAAACGGCCTTCGATTATTGAAGTCGTAATAGAAGGAAAGGACTTGACCCTAACGGTCAAGTCCTTTTTATTGTGTATCGGGGACCAGTGGAACCGTCCCTCTGGTCCTAATGATAGCCGTTGCTGCCGTTAGCAGAACTGCTTGTTTTTTGTTTTGGGCTATTTTTCTTTCCTTTTTGTTTTGTGCCGCCGTCTTTTTTAGACATAATAGAGGCCTCCTTGTTTTGTACTTACACCCTCTATTATCTCTCGATCCCCCTTTTTCCATGAAGGTAACTTCCGGAAAAAATCAGCGGCCATCCCTAATCCGATGGCAATTTAAAATTGCGTTAATTTCACCACCAATGATGATAATCATCGCCGATAAATAAAACCAAATCATCAGCACAATAATGGCTCCTAAACTTCCATAGGTCGTGGAGTAATGCCCAAAGCTGTTCACATAATAAGAAAACGCAAGGGAAACAAACATCCACCCAAAGGTCGCAAAAAAGGCACCAGAAATAATCTCTTTTATCTTTAGCGGGCGGTTAGGCGCGACCCAGTACAAGAAGGTAAACACGATAAAGAGAATCGCTGCACTCACTATCCAACGAATTCCGTTCCAAATGTCTAAAAATTCATCAGACAGACCAAACGATGAAAAGATAAAAACCCCAATTTGTTTTCCAAAGACCGGTAATAACAATGCCACAATGATGACAAAAATCATCCCAAAAGTTAATAAGATCGAGATTCCTCTCGTGAAAAAGAAGTTCCGTGTTTCCTTAACATCATAGGCTTTGTTAAACGCACGAACGACCGCATTAATTCCATTGGAGGAGGACCATAATGTACCGATGATCCCAATAGATAACAGCCCGCCTTTTTGCGAACCCACAATGAAATTTAAGTTTTCTTCAATCAGAGCAACAGTACCCTCGGGTGCGTACTGCGCTACAAACTCCAACACATCGATTTGGGAAATGGGCAAATACCCAACAAGTGTCACTAGAAAGATTAAAAATGGGAATAGAGAAAGCAAGAAAAAATAGGCAAGCTCAGCTGAAAGACTACCTACTTCATCTTCCTTATATCGCAAGATTAATTCCTTAATAAACCGCAAATCTAACGTTCGAATTTGGGTCATCTTTTCACCTCTCTATACTATCGTCCCTCATACCTTCCGTTTTATTAGAAATTGCGTCTTTTGTTTCTTTCACGGCTTCAACGATTTCGGGCGTCGTTTCGACGATTTCATTTACCCTTGAGGTCACGATGCGAACGTCCTCCGCTACCTGCTCAATTGTTGTACGAACCGTGTTAAATCGGTCCTTAACAAGCTCTGTGTACTCCTGCGGATTTTTCATCACATCTACTGCTTTTCGACTAACTCTTTTACTAGTATGTAAAAACTGCTCTCTTGTTTCCTTATCGAATAAAGAAATCGCTGCTCCAAGGACAGCCCCAACGACCATGCCTTCCACCATCTTATTGCGTTTTGCCATTTTGGATTACTCCTTCCCAACGAAATTTTCTTTTTTTATGACGTCTAAAAGACGTTTGCATCCATCGCTTACTAGCTCGTACGTTTCATCAAAATTCCCCGTATAATATGGGTCAGGTACATCGGTGACCTTGCTGTCTTCTACGAAATCGAGAAGCCTTTTAATCTGACCCGTTTTGGCTGTACCAGTCATTCTTTTTAGATTCTCTAAATTGTCAGAGTCCATCGCGATAATATAATCAAATTGTTCAAGATCCTCACGGATTACCTGGCGCGCCTTAATCCCTTCAAAAGACACTTTATATTTAGTTAATATGGTTTGCGTGCCTTTATGTGGGGGATGTCCAATATGCCAGTCACCAGTACCTGCTGAATCTACTTGAATGTCATTGGTGAGCCCTTCCTTTTTAACCATATCTCGAAAAATGGCCTCCGCCATCGGTGATCTGCATATATTCCCTAAACACACAAATAATACTTTAATCATTATGTAAATTCTCCTTCATGTTCTTTTTTCCGTATGCTACCATAATCAAATACGCCTTGGCGTATTTGCGCCCGATTTTTAGGCCCACAGGAAGTGAGTCATAAAGACGTTGCCACAGGAAGTGGGGTACTTAGTCTTTGATCTTTTGCTCGAAAAATTTCCGCTGAAAAATCGTGGCATCCGCCGGAGGCTTTTAACTTTATTCAGTCACAGTTTACCACCCCCACGGATTCGTTACAATTATTCATTGTCCCCCACTTAAAAAGAAGAGGTTTTCTACTGAATAAAGTTAAATAATAGCAGAAACGTGATACAATAAGAATACACTGAAAATTGAAAGGATGAAAACATGGATCTCTCACAAAAGTCGGTCGAAAATGTAGAGTTTATGATTGAAAAAATCAAAGAAAAGCTGAAAGTGCTTAACATCGGTGCCATTAAACCTTCTCATTTTGATGAAGAAATGTACGAGGAATTAAAGGACATCTACGACCTCACCATGAAAAAGAACTCATTTAGCCCGAACGAAATGCAAGCACTCGTCGAAGAACTCGGAAGCTTACGCAAAAATAAATAATACATAGAATGGCGGCCATGTCGGTCGCTTTTTTTGTTTAGGTTGTTTTAAAGTGATGCAGATATTGTTGGTGCCGCATATTTGGGCAGGTTGACGCAAATATCCCTGCTAGGAAGCATATAACCGCGAAACGACGCATATCACCAGCACTCTCATCACTAAATTTCAAACATTTCAGTCAATAACATCATACCCCTGCATATACGTATACAAAGGGGCATATTTGTATCACGGGACGGGTGTCCCACTGTTACTTTCTTGTTCTACCGCCTTATAGCCCCAATCTAAAGGGGGGAATACACATGTTAGGACTATGGCTAACGCTTATTGGAATAGCTGTATTGTATTTTATCTCCGCTGGATTCTGGTTTTACTTTGTTGCAACCTCGATGGACAACGATGATTCCACAAGAATTGACCCGCTGCCCAAAGATCAAGATTTGTAAAAAAGCCACACCCAATCGCGGGCATGGCTCTCACAGTGTAGGCTAACGTCTACACTTTTTTATTTTGCGGTTAAATGAAACACCACGGATTCATACGGACGTAGGTTGATTCCGTTTGAAATATCAGTTTGGGAGTCTCCATAGTTGGAAATGAGAAGATCCGTTGTGTAGTTTTCTATCTTAATATTTTTAGGAATTTCGAATGTAGCTTCCTTCCCGTAAAAATTATTGACAACAAGCAGCTTCTCATTTTCTCCGTTTCTTACATATGCAAAGATTTGCGGATCTTCTTCGAGTAATAGCTCGTAATCCCCGTACGTGATAATATCGTATTCTTTGCGTAGCTTAATCAGTTTTTGATAATGATATAAGACGGAGTTTTTGTCCTCTAATGCCTTTTCCACGTTAATGGTTTTGTAGTTGTCAGCTACATTAATCCACGGTGTTCCACTTGTGAAGCCAGCATGCTCAGATGCATCCCATTGTACAGGTGTACGTGAATTATCACGTGATTTATGCTTTAAAATTTCAATGATTTGTTCCTTGCTCATGCCCTGTTCTTTTTTAATGTTGTACATATTCAGAGACTCGACATCGCGATATTCTGAGATATCCTCGAATTTCGGATTGGTCATACCGATTTCTTCTCCCTGATAAATATAAGGAGTACCTTGCATCATATGGATCGTTGTCGCAAGCATTTTCGCTGATTCTGTTAAATACTTACCATCATCACCATATCTCGATACAATACGAGGTTGGTCATGGTTGCACCAAAATAGCGCATTCCAGCCCCCACCATTATGCATTTCCACCTGCCAGGTCGAAAGGATTCTTTTTAACGCTTGGAAGTCAAAATCGGCAACGGTCCATTTATCCCCGTTTGGATAATCGACTTTCAAATGATGGAAATTAAAGGTCATACTTAGCTCTTCGCGTTCAGGATTCGAGTAATTGATACAATCGTCAATTGTTGTTGAAGACATTTCACCAACCGTCATACTATCGTATTTCGAAAAAACCCTTTGATTCATTTCATGCATGAATTCATGGACACGAGGACCATCCGTATAAAACTTTCGTCCATCACCTGGAGGCACTGAACCATCGTCATCAGGGAAGCGCTGGTCTTTTGAAATTAAGTTGATAACATCTAGACGGAAGCCATCTACCCCTTTTTCAAACCAGAATGTCATCATATCATAGACTTTTTGACGAACCTCTTCGTTTTCCCAATTCAGATCGGCCTGTGTCACATCAAAAAGATGGAGGTAGTATTGACCCGTTTTTTCATCATATTCCCAGGCATTTCCACCAAACTTAGACTCCCAATTATTTGGCGGTTGCCCGTCTTTAGGGTCCTTCCATATATAAAAATCTCGATATGGATTATCCTTTGATTCACGAGATTTCTTAAACCATTCGTTTTCAGTTGACGTATGGTTGACAACGATGTCCATAATCAGTTTAATGCCGCGAGAATGAGCTTCTTCAAGCAAGCGGTCAAAATCCTCCATCGTGCCGTATTCTTCTTGAATTGCAAAATAATCACTAATATCATACCCGTTATCACGCTGCGGGGATTTGTAAATTGGCGTTAACCAAATAACATCAATACCTAATGCTTTCAAATAGTCGAGTTTTTCGATGATCCCTTGTAGGTCACCAAGACCATCACCAGTTGTATCATTAAAACTCTTTGGATAAATTTGATAAACGACAGACTTCTTCCACCAAGGCTGTTTCAACTGTTACACCACCATAAATAGTAATTTCTTGTAGTATTTCATAAATAAAAATCTTTATTTATAATAGTAGTGTAACTTGTATATACAAGTTGGTCAAATTTATTACTGGTGTGTAGAACAGGTACCTAGTATGTCGGACTATGGTTCATCATTTACTGCCGCTAATGTAAAAATACTGCCATTATCTGAAATTTACTGCCACTATTCTAAAAATACTGGCGCTAAATAATATTTACTCCCACTAACCCATTTTTCACGTTTATTGTTCCAATTTACGCTCCAATACTTCCTTCAAGACAACCGCCTGGTTATGCACTTCATCCTTTGCACCAAAAAGCAGAGTCACTTTTTCTTTCTCGATCATGCGTAGTAATTCCACGATTGCCAATCTTTTCTCGTCGTCTTCCTGTAATTCTTTTATGTACTGCTCTTTAAACTCTTCAAATCGTTCAGGTTTGTGGTTAAATTCCTTGCGAAGCTCCGTGCTTGGGGCAATTTCCTTCATCCACAAATCAAGTTGTGCTTTGTCCTTTGAAATACCTCGTGGCCAGATGCGGTCCACCAATATCCGTTTACCATCCTCCTCACTAGCAGGCTCATAAATCCGTTTTAACACTAAATTTTCGATCATCACTTTCTTTCACTCCTAAAAGAAAAGGGCAAAACGCAATGTTTTGGCCCCCGCTACTTTATTTAAACTTGTTGTGCAATTTCATTTGATAGTCTTTGAAAACCGCTGAATGCGAGGTTTTTCTATTTTTTAAGATTTGATTTAAGCGAAACTGTTTTTCATTTAGCTTTTTCTGATAGATAACTCGTTGCTCCTCATCTTCACAATTATCAAGTAAATTCTCGATGGTGAGTAGCTCTTTTTTAATCTCCGTTTCCTCATTAATGAAGCCGGAGTTTTTCATGACGCGATAGGCCATGCGAAGATCCTCCGGAATCGCGGAATCATCATCAAGCTTAAGCGGCTTTCCGTATCCAGGAAGGTTGTCAAATTCTCCATCCTTATAGGCCTTGCGAATTTTATCCTCTGATACAATACTTGAAAAATCCATTGTCTTCGCCCTCCTTTTTGGAGTGTTTCATCTATTACTATTTTACGTGTATTTTGAACAAATTGCCATTCTTCACATATATTTCTCCTATGTTTCATTTTTTACAATATGACAACAACCCCCAAAAATCGACATATTTTCATGAATCCTTATAAGGTGAAGTGGGTTAATATAACTACTCATCAATTTTAAAAGGAATAGCTTAAATATTCCGGACGAATGTTTCATGGCTATTAGTATATAACACCAAACTCTTTGAAGGATGGAGATAATATGTTTTCAAATACGGAAATAGGAATTGATTTAGGAACTGCAAATATTTTGGTATACACTAAAAATAAAGGCATCATCATTAATGAGCCATCCGTTGTGGCTATTGACACGGAAACTAACAATGTCATTGCTGTTGGTACAGATGCAAAAAGAATGATTGGAAAAACACCTGAAAAAATCGTGACAATTCGCCCTTTACGAAAAGGTGTGATTGCAGACTTCAACGTGACAGCTGACATGCTTCGCCATATCATGAAGAAAGTTAGCCAAAAAATTGGGTACTCGATTCGCAAACCGAATGTGGTCGTTTGTACACCTTCTGGGTCAACCTCTGTTGAGCGACGTGCGATCCAGGATGCGATTAGACAATGTGGCGCTAAGCAAGTTTACTTAATCGAAGAGCCAGTAGCTGCTGCAGTTGGTTCAGATTTACCTGTTGATGAGCCAGTGGCCAATGTAGTCGTTGATATTGGCGGGGGTAATACAGAAGTCGCAATTATTTCCTTTGGCGGCGTAGTAACGTGTAACTCCGTGCGAATTGGTGGCGACCAGTTTGATGATGATATCATTCAATATGTACGAAAAAAATACAATGTTCTAATTGGGGAACATACCGCTGAACAGATTAAATTTGAAATCGGATATGCCCTTATTGATCATGAAGTAAAAACACTGGAAATCCGAGGTCGTGACCTTGTTACAGGTCTTCCTAAAACCATTACCTTACGTTCAACCGAAGTGCAAGAAACATTAAAAGAATCATTACTTCATATTTTAGAAGCAATCCGAGCAACATTAGAGGATTGCCCACCTGAATTAAGTGGTGACATTGTGGACCGCGGAATCATTTTAACAGGTGGCAGTGCGTTATTAAATGGTCTGCAGGAGTGGCTAAGCCAGGAAATCTTTGTTCCTGTCCACCTTGCTCCAAACCCGCTTGAATCAGTTGCCGTCGGAACAGGCCGTTCCCTAAGCATCATCCACAAACTTCACAAAATTGCAAAATAAAGACCAAGGGGACGGTTCTACTGGTCCCCTTTTCAAGCATTAATTAGGAGCCACAGGATCCGTCCCTGTGGCTTCGATTATGTAATAGAAAAAGGCCAAATCAGTACTGATTTGGCCTTGCGTTTTATTATGCTGTGTGTTGTAATGCTTCTCGTTTTGCTGCGATTTTTTTGTTTTTTGTATATCCAAGTCCTAGGACAAGAATGGTTAATACTGCTGCGATTAGGTATGTTACGGGTCCATGTTCAATGTGTAGGAAGTTTGTTAGCCCTTTATCCTTCAATACCATTTCTCCTGCGGTCCAAGCAAGAATGCCTGCACCAATATAAGCAATCCAAGCAAATCTGTTCATGGCTTTTACAATGAATTTAGAACCAAAGATCATAATTGGAATACTGATTAGAACACCAAGTGCAATCATCCCAATATGCCCGTCTGCAGCACCTGCTACCGCAACAACATTATCAAGACTCATTACCGCATCCGCCATGATAATCGTACCAATAGCTGCCATAATGCCATTTGAAGACTTCACATGTGCATCTCCCTCTTCTTCAACCAATACCTTGTAGGCGATGAATAGAAGCAACACTCCACCAATCACATTCACAAATGGAATTTTTAATAAGTAAACAATGACTGCCGCAAATAAAATACGTAAAATAACAGCCCCTGCTGTTCCCCAAAAGATTGCTTTATTTTGCTGATCTTTCGGAAGGTTTCTAGTTGCCATTGCAATTACAACAGCATTGTCTCCAGATAGTATAATATCAATTGCTATGATTTTTAATAAAGCGATTGTCGCTCCAGAAGAGATAGCTAGTCCAAGAATTGTTAGCATATCCATAGGGAAATTCCCCCTCAATTAATATAGTAAAATAGTTAAATTTTCATTACATAATCTAGCATACTCCTATTTTTTGTCACTTTCAATATTTGAACTGAGAATCTTGCTTACAAAACCGCCACAAATATCCAACGTTTGATTTTTTAAAATTGCACATACTATTGTAATATAACCTTCTTGACATAACACCTTTTGGTTTCATATAATCAAAATACGAAACCAAATGGTTTTATTTTATTTTAAAAGGAGAATGATTTATGGCAACTGTACCTGATATAAAACAAACAGTAGTAATCGAAGCACCGATTCAAAAAGTATGGGATCTTGTGTCGACCGGAGAGGCAATCGGAACGTGGTTTATGCCAAATGACTTGGTCGCTAAGGAAGGACATGAATTTCATA
Organism: Ferdinandcohnia sp. QZ13; assembly: GCF_031324165.1. Lineage (NCBI taxonomy): Bacteria > Bacillati > Bacillota > Bacilli > Caryophanales > Bacillaceae > Ferdinandcohnia > Ferdinandcohnia sp. QZ13. Next base: position 2,115,419 of record NZ_JAVIVW010000001.1, read on the forward strand.
TCCAATCTCCCTTCGGCCCTTCTCCTTGTAAGGTGTTGGAAGTCGACCCACCACATCGCCTTACATTTTCTTGGGATACTGACGGCTGGTATGTGGAATTCCTATTAAAAGAAATTGACGGTAAAACGGAATTCACCCTCATTCACGGTGGCTGGAAGGATTCTGAAGAGATCATTGGAAAAGCCAATCGAACAGCTGCTGAAGTTCGTGAAACAATGAATGGCGGTTGGGCAGGAATTGTACAAAAACTGCGTCAGGTGGCGACAAATTAGTGTCAGAATCAGCTCAAAAATATGATGTATTCCAAGCGATTGCTGACCCAACACGCAGAGAGGTACTTCGTCTCCTTTCTAAAAAAGAATTGCCTATTTCGGAAATCACTAGTCACTTTTCAATGAGCCGAACGGCAGTAGCAAAGCACCTCCACATTCTGTCTGAAGCAAATTTAGTGAGTGGACAGAAAGTTGGACGAGAAAAACGCTATCGCCTTCATCCTGAATCTTTTTCAGAGCTACATGAATGGCTTGCTTATTTCGACCAATTCTGGAACAACAAGTTATCAATGTTGAAGCATATTGCTGAGAATGGCCCAGATGGTGGGTTAAAAGTAGTAAAGTTGTTAGAATCAGATGATAAGTGAGTTAGAAGATCCGATGAAGAACACTCATGTGGGATGCAGGTGCGTTTTGGTTAGGGACTCATAGACTTGATAAAGAGGGTTTTGAAGAAACGCTTAGTTCGATTTCCTCTTCATTGCCACTATGAAAAGGACTTTAATAAAAGGCTAAGTTCGAATTCCTCTTCATTGCCTTGATGAAAAGGATTTTGATGAAGGGCTAAGCTCGGTTTCCTCTTCATAGCCTCGATGAAAAGGATTTTGATAAGGGGCTGAGGTCGGTTTCCTCTTCATTGCTTTGATGAAAAGGATTTTGATAAGGGACTGAGTTCAGTTTCCTCTTCATAAATGAGATGAAGGACTTTCTGCTCAAGCCCAGGTCGTGTTCGGTCCTTCATCCCACCAATGAAAAACTCTGAGCGCACTATCTCCACGCTATCTCCACCCACATTCGCCCCTTTACACCCAAGCCCTTCCTCAACCAACATTCCCAAAGCAACGCAAAAAGGTCTTCAGCTGATTTGAAGACCTTCTTCGATAATAGGCAATGATATTTCTACGGTTGTTCCTTCGTGTTCGACACTGTCGACCACCATTTGACCGCCGTGTTCATGAATGATGTTTTGGCAAATCATGAGGCCAAGTCCGGTCCCTTTTTCCTTTGTGGTAAAGAAGGCCTTACCAATCTTCGAAAGCTTGTCCGCCGGTATTCCAGGACCATTGTCAGAAATTCGAATCATCGCATTTCCGCCTTTTGAATACAGTGAAATATCGATGTGCCCCCCGCTTTCAATCGCTTCAATGCTATTTTTTAAGATGTTAATAAACACTTGTTTCAGCTTATTCTCCTCACAATGAATGAACGCGCCTTTGAGATCATGATAGGCGGTCTTAATTTGGATATTGTGGAGAATCGCCTGGGTGTCTAATAAAAACACAACCTCGTTGAGCACATTTGTGATTTTTTGCTTTTGTAATTGCAGCTTTTTCGGCTTTGCGAGCAATAGCATCTCATCAACAATCGTATTAATCCGATCAATTTCAGATACCATAATCTCGGAGTAAGCGTTTGTTTTTTCAGCCTGTAAAAGCTGCGCAAACCCTTTTAAGCTTGTGAGTGGATTTCGAATTTCGTGGGCGATACCAGCTGCCATCTCCCCCACCATTGAAAGCTTATCCGTCTGTTGAATGAGTTCCTCACTCTTTTTTACCTCTGTTATATCCCGGATGACTATGTATTCACAGCTTTCTCCCTGAAAAGTAATTGGCATCATTTTTATTTCCACAACTATTTCGCCCAATACAGGATGGTCCAGTTTCCCCTCGGTTATCTTCTTAAATTTATGTCCTTTTTCAACTTTTCTCGTCGTTTTTTCAGGGTTGTATTGAATAAAATCATACAATGAATGCCCGATGACCGACTTCTCATCATCAGCACCAATTAAAAATTTACCTGTATCATTGATATAAATGATGTTCCCATCGCGTTTTAGCAGAATCGCATAGGGTGCATTTTCTACCAAAAAGCGGAACTCTCGATTTTTTCGTGATTCATAAATCGATAAAAGTGAACCAATGAGTATAGTCAGTAACAGATAAGGTTCCAAGCGATTCAACATCCCTACGTAAAAAACTTTACCCAAAATCAAAATTACACAACATAAGAAAACTGCAAAATTTAACGCTTTCCATCTTCTAACTCCCATTTATTTCCCAACCTTTTCTTTATTTTTCCTAAAAAAATAAAAAAAGCCTAACTTCAATAGAAGTTAGGCCATGACGAAGGCGTGTCCAAAAACATCCTCACATTTACCATCTTTATTTTAAAACAAAACAAATTATGCTGTTATCATTCTTAAAATTCCAGTCAATAAATATATCGGTAACTGGTCGATGAAATAGTTGATCAAATTTTCCATAGCGGTGGAAATAGCTTTTTTCAAGTTCATCCTTTGTAAAATGGAGTTGATTTTCAAAGCCTGCCTCGATTAACGCTTTTTCAATCGGAACTAGGATGCCCTCACGCTCCACGATAAATATTTTCGGAGAAATTTGAAAACTAAATGTAGCCTCTGGCTTCTTTTCAACAAGAAGACTGATCCGACTGACTTCAGATTCAAGAAGTGAAAAATTGACTTCTTCATTCTTTTCCATTGGCATTAATGAATCAACCAGCTCTGCGATAATGACACCTGTATTATTCGGAAAGTTCCAATCATGAAAAAAGGTTTTTACCTCTGTTTCAAGAGTTACCTGGAATACGCCCTTTAATTCAGCTAAAATGCTTTTGATCACAACATCTCTGGCATGATCAACTTGAATGAACTGATTTTCCTGTAAAAGAACCTCCTCCATCGGAGATACAAAACCACGTATATTCAAGACTAAAAAGCGATCGGCTGTTGCCGCAAAACAGGACTCGGGACCCCTTCCGAATTTATTTCGGAGAAGTTTGCTTGTATAACTGCTTATGTATTTCAATTTTTCTTGTAAATTCAAGTGATTCCCACCTTTAGAGAATTCACCACAATAACCAATGACTTCATATTCATCAGCCTTAATTATTGTAGCATTGTTTCCCTTTCATTTCCATGTTCACCTATAGTTTGGCTATTTTGGTAGGAATTATGAAAACAACCTTACTTACAATAAAAGATTTTATAGTTTTCATCTTTATCATAATCCCAAATCATAAAAATATCATGAATTTCATTGTTGATGATTTTATTAAATCGATGTCTATTTGCATGGTACTTTTTTCGGATATTATTTTCTCTTTCCTTAAGGATGTGCATACCTTTTTCGATAAGAATTCTTTCGATTGGCAGTATATAGCCAGCAGTTCGTATGATATAAATCTTTTCACCAATCTTTGTTAAACTTTGTTCGTATGGTTGATATTGATAAAATTCACTTTGCTTACTGATTTCTTTCCGAAGCAGCATAAATTCAAGTGAATTTTCCACTTTTCTCTGCTGTTCTGAGTTCACGACAGCAAGCAATACCCCAGAGTTTTTTTGGAAATTCCAATCTTGGTATAGGTTCGTGATCGGATTATCACATATTTCTCCCAACGTTTCCTGTATTGGGTCCAAAAGTTCCTCCGTGATACGTGTTCGAATCTCTCCTGCAGTCGCAAAATCTTCTTTCTTTACAAGTTCATGTTCAATCTTTGTCATAAACTTTTTAATATGAATGACAATATATTGATCTGAAATGGACGTAAAACAAGTTTCCGGTCCTTTTCCAAACTTTGATTTTATTAGTTTACTCACATAGCTGCTAATGTGCGTTAATTCTTCCTGTTTAGTAATGTTTCTCATTGACATGCGAACCATATTCCTCCTAAAACACAATAAAAAAGGCCTAACTTCTACACAAATAGAAGTTAGGCCATGGTTAGACTTATTCGTATTCTACCATTTACCAATCTTTACGAAATGTATTATTAAATTTTACTAGTCAAATTTACTCATAAAAAAACGTGATTAATGACTGCTAGACATTAATCTTGCTCATTATATCACGAAGCTACTTGAATAACAAACAAATTAAATTATGCCGGAGTCCCCAAAAATTTTGTTGAAATCACGGAGACGCCAATCTTTCTACAAATGGTGACGTAATGCATCAGAGCAAGTAACACAGCACCCATATTCATTCCGATAATGATCCCTTCCATTTGGAGTGTTTGGAGAGAACCTAGAGCGAACATGATACCAAAGGACACCACGGTTGACCAAACATTATGAATGAATGCATCCTTCACTAATCCTAGTCCGATTAAGTATGCCTGCATTGGAATTAAGAAGAAATGGAATAAGAAATAAGGCCATAGCATCTGCAGATAAACAGTCGCCGACGATGATTCAAAGAAAATATGGGTGAGCGGCTCCGCGAAATAGTAAAAAATGACACAAGCTGGAATGCCGTATAGAAAGGTGATTCTCATCACCTGCTGGAGCAAGGATTGTAACATCGACATGTCCCGCTTTGCATAAGCTTCAGACACCGTTGGGATTAACACAATGAGTAATGAATGTGCGATGAACGCAGGGAAAAAGCCAATTGTTAAGGCGACCCCTGTCATTAATCCAAAATGCTCGGTAGCCACATCGATAGACATACCTGCTTTTAGTAAAGCCGCTTTGATTAGAAATGGCTGAACTGCATGTGAAATAGCATGAAATATTCGCATCCCGGTAGTCGGCAAAGAAACAGCTAGTAAATTTCGCCGTACTACTTTTCCACTTAAAGCTGATGTTGGTCCATGACCCAGCCTACGGTAGTGAACCATATACTCAAGGCCTAAATATCCAAACACGATTAAATCACTTGCGACAATGGTACATAGAGCGATTAAAATGGAAGTTTGTATTTCAAATTCAAGTAATTGATAAATAAACACTAACAAGATTAATTGTACAGCCTTACGCAGGAAGTTTGCGAAGGCGATGTGTCCCATCGATTGAATTCCCATAAAATAACCCCTGGCAATCGATAAAAATGAAACAATCGGGATAAAGATAATGACTAACCATTTGACGAATGGATGGTAATCATTGAACAAAGGTATGATCGGTAAAATGATAAATGCCAAGGACATAATAATGGCTGTAAATACCGTTGTTAATACGGTCGCATGTTTTAACATGCTACGGTGGTACCTGTCCTCTTTCTCGGCAATAAATTTTGAAATCGAAACGGGCAGCTCAAGACTTGCCAATATGACAACTAAAAAAATGGATGGCAGGATGGTCATATATAATCCCATTCCATGCCCACCAAGTTCCTTTGCTAGAACGAGATTGATTAAAAATTCAACACACTCTCCTATAAATGCTGCAATAACCAATAACAATGTCCCTTTAAAAAATGTCTTCATCCTATAGCCCCTTATTTATTTATTTCAGTACTATATGAATATGAGACAAGTCCTCAGATTATTTGACGAAAAGAAAAATTTTACTTTACTTCTAATTAAAGTACCCTTCCCAACCCCTTCATTTCTCGTTTATAATCGGTATATGCGAACCACAGGGACGGTTCTATTGGTCCCTATTTATTTTAATTTTTTGAAAACAAGGGACCAGTGGTACCGTCCCCCTGGTCCCTAGAAAAAGGTGTTAAATAGATGAGTATATTGACAGTTTCTAATGTGAGCCATGGTTTTGGTGATCGTGCGATTTTTAATGATGTTTCGTTTCGTCTTTTGAAGGGTGAACATATCGGGTTAATTGGGGCAAATGGTGAGGGTAAATCAACGTTTATGAATATCATCACCGGGAAGCTTGAGCCTGATGCAGGTAAGATTGAATGGTCAAAGAATGTACGTGTTGGATATCTTGACCAACATACTGTTCTTCAAAAAGGTATGACGATTCGAGATGTGTTAAACAGTGCTTTTAAGTATTTATTTGATATGGAAGCAGAAATGAATGAGCTTTACGGAAAAATGGGTGATGCCACTCCTGAGGAGCTCGAAAAGATGCTTGAGGATGTTGGAACAATCCAAGATACCCTTACAAACAATGACTTTTACGTCATCGATGCAAAGGTTGATGAGATTGCCCGTGGATTGGGTCTTGATGATATCGGTCTTGAGCGTGATGTTCAGGATTTAAGTGGTGGTCAACGTACCAAGGTCCTACTTGCGAAGCTATTGCTTGAGAAGCCTGACATTCTATTACTAGACGAGCCGACTAACTATTTAGATGAACAGCATATTGTTTGGTTAAAACGTTATCTGCAAGAATATGAAAATGCGTTTATCCTGATTTCACATGATATTCCATTTTTAAATAGCGTCATCAATCTGATTTACCACATGGAAAATCAGGAGCTTACTCGCTATGTTGGGGATTATGATAACTTCCAGAAGGTGTACGAAGTGAAGAAGCAACAGCTTGAGTCTGCATATAAAAAGCAGCAACAAGAAATTTCTGAACTCAAAGACTTCGTTGCCCGTAACAAGGCACGTGTTTCCACTAGAAACATGGCAATGTCTCGTCAGAAAAAGCTTGATAAAATGGAAGTCATTGAACTGGCAAAAGAAAAACCAAAGCCAGAATTTAACTTTAGAATAGGGAAAACATCAAGCAAACTTATTTTCGAAACGAAGGATCTTGTCATCGGGTATGATGAACCACTTTCAAAGCCGCTTAACCTTCGCATGGAAAGAGGTCAAAAGATTGCATTAGTTGGAGCGAACGGTATTGGGAAAACGACGCTGCTCCGAAGCATTCTCGGTATGAATAAGCCACTTTCCGGAACAGTTGAGCTTGGAGAAAATCAAGAAATTGGCTATTTCGAACAAGAAATCAAACAAGCAAACTATAATACATGTATTGAAGAAATTTGGAGTGAATTCCCATCCTTTAACCAATATGAGGTTCGTGCTGCACTTGCTAAATGTGGTCTTACAACAAAGCATATTGAAAGTAAGGTTGAAGTGTTAAGTGGTGGCGAAAAGGCGAAGGTACGTCTTTGTAAGCTAATCAACAAAGACACAAACATCCTCCTTCTTGACGAGCCGACAAACCATCTTGATGTCGACGCGAAGGATGAGTTAAAGCGTGCGCTGAAGGAATATAAAGGAAGCATCCTCATCATCTGCCATGAGCCAGAATTTTATCAAGATGTCGTAACAGATGTGTGGAATGTTGAATCTTGGACAACTAAAGTATTTTAATGAAAGAAACGCAAAGCACCTAATCAGGTGGTTTGCGTTTCTTCATACAATTCCTCATTCACTTTATCTAACAGAAAACTGGTGAGGTCAGTCCCGACAAAATGCAATCGGTGTAACGGTCGAGTCATAGATACGTAAAGGAGCTTGATGTCAATTTCATTGTTATAAAATTTCTCCTCATTTGAAAAGACGATCACTGCATCGAATTCTAACCCCTTCGACAGATGAGAACTCACGACCACGACTTCTTCCCTTTTTATCTCTTCATTTTCTTTTAAAAGCTGAACTGGCAGGTCACTATATTTTTTAAGGGCTTTTGCTACCTTCTGACACTCATTATTTGTCTTTCCGATGATCGCCACTGTTTTCATATTTTCATCGTAAAGATTTTTTATTATCTCTGTGAGTGCATTCACGGTTTCTTTTTCTGTACCGCTTATTTGATGAAAGGACGGCTTCTCACCATGTCGTACAACCGGCTCAACCATTGGTAAATCTAGTCCCAACAACTCTAGCAACTGATTTGCCGTGTTCATAATTTCAATGGTGGTCCGGTAGCTTTTTTGTAAGGTTTTATAGGTCGCTCGAGGAAAGATGTTATCAAGAACCGGCTGCCAATTGTTAATCCCTCGATAGGAATGGATTCCTTGCGCTAAATCGCCCACTATCGTGAACATATCCGTTTCGAGAGCTGTTTTTAAGGCCGCTAACTGAAAATAGCTATAATCCTGCGCCTCATCAATGACGACATTGCGGGCCTTAAGTTCCTTCTTCACTCCGTACAATTTTGCCTTTAAATATAGAAGCCCTGCTAAATCCTCAAGCTCGTATTGCTTCGATTTTTGGAGCTGTTTTTGATAATCCATAAAAAATTGAATTTGCTCGTCGGTCAGGAACCCGGAAGCATACGTAGGAAAAAGCTCCGAAACAAACCTATTAAAATAATAGAAGACATCGTGGTGTGGTAGCTTTTTTATATAGGTATTCACCGCTGTACGAGATTGCTTGGCGATCTCTTCGATAAGTTCCGCTTTTTTATCAAGAGCTTTCGTCACATAACGACGACGTTTTTCCGCATCAATTTTTGTTTTAAACAAGACGTTATCAAGCTTATCATCATAAAACTTCGTAACCTTATGAAGCATATTCTTTTTTTGGAGACGAACCGTATTTTGAAGCACCTTTTTCACCTTATCAATCCGTTTATAATAAGGAAGATAGCGATATTCATAGGTCATTAAATGGTGAATATCCCTCGCTTTGTACAGGCGAAACTTTGAGACAAAGAAATCCTCCTGCGGCAGCAAGGAGCTTAAAATATCCTCCACATAATGTTCAAGCATATCCCGGTATTCAAGTGAACCTTTAAATGCCGAAATCCACTTAATCATGTCAGGATTTTTAAATTCTTCATGGATAAAACCAAGCAGTTTGCCTTCTGGCTTTGTGAGCTTTATCGGCTTTCCAAGGCACTTTTTCACATAGTCAGCATAGGTTGTCTGTTGAATATGATCCACCCCGAGCTCTGGCAGAACCTCTGAGATATAATCGATAAAAAGTCTGTTTGGTGCAAGAATCATCAGTTGGTCTGGTGAAAAATACTCCGCATAGGTGTAAATAAAATACGAGATTCGGTGCAGGGCTATCGTTGTTTTCCCACTTCCTGCTGCTCCCTGAACAATAATTGGCTTGTTCAGATCAGCACGGATAATGTTGTTTTGCTCTTCTTGAATGGTGGACACTATGTCAGTTAGCCGATTGCTTGCACTTTCAGATAATGACTTTTGAAGAAGTTCATCCGTCGTTGTTAAATCAACATCCCGAATTTCCGCAAGCTCTCCCTCTTCAATGATGAGCTGACGCTTTAAGGATAAATATCCCTTATATTCCTCACCCTCGGCTTCATACGAGACTTCCCCAAGGCGACCATCATAATAAATATTCGCCACCGGTGAGCGCCAGTCTACAATAATCGGAAGCTGGGTCTCCTTGTCAAAAAGTGAAACTTTTCCAAAGTAAAGAATTTCTTCATTTCCCGTTTCTTCCCGTTTAAAATTAATCCGGGCAAAGTAAGGCTTGTTCCTGTTTCTCTTCAGGTTTCGTACCTCTTCGTTGGTCCTTCTTAGCAAGGTTGAATTCGTTAACATGTTTAAGTAGCTCAAACTACTATCTTTGAAGTCAACACCATCAAGGGCACCCTTCAAGTTTTCGCGAAAGCTTTCCTCGGTTGACTCTGAAGCCTGAATGACAATATCCATATACTTTTTCGTAAAATCTAACCGCTCTACCTCTACCTCAAAGTCTGGGTGCTTCTCTTCCGTCATCCAACCACCTCCATCCTATACCCTATTGAATATGCATAATCAAAATAACATCTAAAATTAAACACTCTTCCAAATGTTGGATATCATTCAATGAATTCAACCTCTACCCACTTTCTTACGCTATTGATGAACCATACTTTTTTACTTCTTTTAATGTCTTTAATAGTTAGGACTTTTTCATGGATTTTTCCCTGTTTTATTTGGCTAGCACGGTAGGTACCAGCTAGAAGACCACTTGTTACAGGTGGGGTCCAAAGGTGCCCATCTATTTCCACCACAACATTCCCATTTGTAAACTCAGTTATTTCTCCAGCTTCATTCCAAAGAAGCACATCAAATGCCTCTGGTGGTTTTATAAATTGATAACCCTCGTAAATTGTTCTATTTGTTGTTTTGTGGTATAGAAAGGGGCTGTTCCTATCTATAGGCTGATCCGCAAGTATCATTTTTACAGGAGCCATTAGTGGATCCGTGGGACTACCTTCAACTGTAATGTCACCAGTTTTAGCTAAGAGAAGTCTTACTTTGTAAAGACCTTCTGTGTGTTGATGAGCAAATTCACTTAATAAATCTTTAATCTCTATACGATCAAACGGAAAACCGAAGTAGTGAGATGTTTGTTTTAGACGACTAATATGCTCTTCTAACAAGAAATATTGGCCGTCTTCCAACAATAAACTTTCAAGTATTTGAAACTCTGGGCGATTTTCTTCAAGCACCTTAGCTTTTGCAAGAATTTCATTATACTCACCTTTAGAGGTGGAATCCCAAGTGATACCTCCCCCCACTCCATATGTCGCTTTCCCTGTTGAATGTTCAATCCATACCGTTCTAATAGGGACATTAAATACAGCTTCTTTTTCAGGAGTAATAAAACCGATTGCTCCACAATAGACTTCTCTCGGTGATGTCTCAAATTCTGCAATGAACTTCATCGTGTTGATTTTAGGAGCACCTGTAATTGAACCACATGGAAATAACCCTCTGAAAATTTCAAAGAGCGTACGATCTTTTGACACCTTCGCCTCAATAGTTGAAGTCATTTGAAGAACGGTTGGGTATCGTTCAATCTCAAATAGCTTGGGTACACGCACCGAACCGGGTTCAGATATAGTATTCAGGTCATTACGAAGCAAGTCTACAATCATTAAATTTTCTGCTCGATTTTTTTCAGAATGATAGAGCCATTTTGCATTTGCTTCATCTTCTTCGAATGACCTGCCTCTTTTTACGGTCCCCTTCATTGGTCGAGTTATTATTTGTTCTCCTTCTTTATGGAAGAACAGTTCTGGCGAAGCTGACAATATACTATGGCTCCCTGTATTGATGTAGGCACAATAATTGGAGGCTTGGGAGTGTTTTAATTTTTCAAAAAAGCTGAGATCATCACCATCAAACTCTGATGTAAATCGAATCGTATAGTTTGTTTGATACGTATCGCCAGATTCAATAGCATGTTTAATGGAATCAATCGTTTCTTGATATTCACTCATACTTACATTAGGTTTCCACCTAGTCAGCGTATAAGTTTCACTACCACTAAGAGTTTGGTGATGACTTTCAGAAAATATTCCAAACCATAGCAATGGCATGGTGTTTCCACTTTTAACTGTAAAGGAAGAATCAAACGCAGGAGCACTTTCATAGGATAGATACCCAGCGGCGAAATACCCGTCAGAAACAGCTTGTTGTATAAGCTCTAAACAGGGAAACACTTCTTCAATTGTTGTAGCTACTATCACTTTAATTGGTTTCTTAAAGGTGTGAGGTATATTTCCTTTAGATGTAACAAATTCAAAAGATAAAAGAGGTTCATTCACTATCATTTTGTTGTATTCATCCTTTTTACTCTTTAAGTTAAATACATTATATACAACTTAATTAGTAGATAATAGACACAGCATTGAAATTCATAACAGACAATCAATCAGGTCCTAGCGATAAATTATCATTAATTTTAGCGCTTTCATCTTACGTATCATCCAAAAGTAGTGTATAATTTTAGTAAGTTCACAAATTATCCACAAATCGTGGATACATATAGATCAGAAAAAATCAATAAAGGGGGAGTATGACATGATTCGTGCAGGGGTAGCCGCATTTTTAAGTGTTTTTTTGTTGCTCTTTGAAGGCTTTATTGTAATCAAATTAAAAGGGTATACTGGCATTTATTTTGGAGATATCCACCTTTTGGTAAGCGTACTTGCAATGAATTTCTTTTTTGCATTCTCCATTTTAACACATATCAAGATTTGGATTGAAAACAAAGGCATTGAGGAAACAGAGGCTGGAATGAAATAAAGAGGATTTTAAAAACAGGACCATGCGATCCTGTTTTTTGTTTTCCTAAAAAAATAAGCCAGCTCTGTTGAGCTAGCTTACTGGGTAATTGGCAATAGTATTTCAACTGTTGTTCCTTTTCCTTCTTTACTATCGATGGCAATTTTTCCATGATGGTCTTCAATGATTTTTTTCGACACCATTAGGCCTAGCCCTGTTCCATAGTCTTTTGTTGTATAAAATGGTTGAAATAGCTTTTCTTGTACATCCCTAGGAATTCCACAGCCATCATCGCAGATCTTAATAGACACTTGATTATCGTCCACTTGACTACCTTCAATTGTAAGTGTCCCGCCTTCTGGCATGGACTCAAACCCGTTTTTAATAAGATTTAAGAAGACCTGTTTCATTTGTTTCTCATCGCATTCAACGAGTGGAAAAGACTCATCCATTTTCAAGTCAACCTCAATATTTTTCCCTTGCTCAGATTGCTCAATGATGGAAATGACATATCCAAGATGTTCTTTCAAATTGCAAGGTGCCACATTGATTTGTCTCGGCTTCCCAATCACAAGTAAATCAGTCAAGATGGAATCAATTCGATCGATTTCTTGTTCCATAATCGAATACTGTAGATCATCCTCTTTATGCTTTTCCCGTTGAAGCTGTGTGAACCCTTTTAACGAGGCTAAGGGATTCCGAATCTCATGTCCGATCGTCGTTGCCATCTGCCCGACAAAAGCAAGCTTCTCCTTATCTCGCAGTTCCTCGTGTGTTTCCGTTAATGCCTTCGTGTATGAGTTAAACCGGGCTAGGAGGATGTAGGTTATAAGGGCAAACACAAAAACGAGTACAATCGGAGCCATTACCATACCATTTCCTAATAATAGGCCAATCAAACTATATTTCAAAATAATTGCAATTGTAACTGTCAAAAAGAACTTGTTATTTATAAAGATTGGCGCGAATAATAAAAGGGTAATTTCTGCTACATTGCCATTTTTATAAGATTCCGGTGAAGTTCCCATGAAGGTAATAACATCATCAAAAGTAGTTACCACATAATATGTCATGACGTACATGTATTTTATGAGATAAAGTTTATCTATTCTCCGTATATAATACGAAATAGGAATAAGGATAATCATAATGAAATAAATCCAAAAACCCATTTTAGTAGGAAGCCCCGTTTTCACATGGACAAAAGTTGGAAATAAATAATAATAGATAAAATCATAAATAAACAAAACAATATAGAACAATAGTAAATATAGACGTAAAGATTTCTTCTCTTCATGTAAAAGAAGAGAGCTATGATTTAGGTAAGACATATCAATCCTCACTTAGCAGATTCATTATATGTTTTATTATATATTATTTTCCTCACCTGAGTATATAGTCCTATATTTTTTCCTATTTCCGTATTTTTTCGACAATGAATAGAAAAGTAATAATATTAGGATCAAAAACTGTGCACAAAAAACGGCAGCATCCCAGAATTGGAGTGTTGACACCGATTCAGAAAACCCAGGTAGTACACTCGACATCATATAAACTAATTGAGGTATATAGTAAAATCCAAACATAGTGAAGGTCAATAAAATCCCTACCAAAAAGAGAAATGAATAGAAAATGGTCACCTTATTTTTTTGTTCTATTTGTTTTTTTGCAAAAAGGCCTTTTATAAATTCAATTCCACTTTCCATCAAATTATAATTTCCAGTGCTATTTTCAAAAACATAATAAAGGTCTGTTTTCATATAAATACAGCATTGATATATAATTCGTATAACAATATCAAACGTAATTAGTCCTATAATCCCATCCATCATTCCAGAAGAGAGTGGATTGGCCATTTTTAATATCAATACAATAAAAAGAAGAGCACTATCAAAATAGATACCTGCTAAAAATAAGAGATTTCGATCCTTCGAAGAAAGACTCCATGCTTGAGTAAGATCTGTTTCCAATACGACAAAGAACAATCGATTTCCAATTTGTAATTGGGTTGGAAGGTTGAACGAGCGAATCGCCAAAATATGCCCACTTTCGTGAATAAAGATTAAAACCATTGAAATTCCTGCATACAAAAGAATATTAAACATCATCGTATCAAAAACAAATAAATCCTGGTATCTCGGAAAAAGATCGGTATGACTAATAAAAAGCATGATATTTACTAATAAAAGTAATGGATAGAAAAAGCGAGTAAACCGATTAAAGAAAATCTTCCCTATTTTGGGCGAAATCCATGTAAGGCCTAAATCTTCATGAATACGTGCCTTTTCTACACTTACTTTTGTTCCATCTACCATATCTACTAAATCTAAATCTAGTAATTGTTGTCCAAAGTCTAGTAAATCGACTTCTTCATTTGGATATTTTTCTTTAAGTAGGTGTTCTATGTCACCAAGCGAAAATCCGTTGTTAATCAACTCAATTGCATCAACACAGACTACTGGCATTTCATAAAATTCGTGAGTTACTAAATCTTTAATAATGTAATGTTTTTTATCTTTTTGAATCTCTAACTCATGTAAACTTAAAATAGATTCTGTAGTTAATTGCAATCTTCACACCTACCCTTTACGCATAATAAAAGGATGCTTTAGTTGATTTACAAGCATCCTAAGTTTTTATATTAATATTTTGGACCACCAGGTACAAATCCACACCACCAGCATGTAGCTTTAAGTTTATTTAACTTTTTGATTTTCATTGTATTCACCTCCTAAATTTGAACTATTTCTATGATTCTTTTTGAATATCAATCCATTGTGGATATACTTTTTTAAATAATTCCACAAGGTTTGGATCAAATTGAGTTCCTTGACCTTGAACAATACGATTATAAGCTTCTTCAACTGGTAAGGCTCCTCGATAGGAACGTGATGAAGTCATTGCATCAAAGGCATCTGCTATTGCTACCACTCGAGCATTTAATGGAATATCCTCACATTTAAGTTGATCAGGATAGCCTTTACCATCCCATCTTTCATGATGTGATCTAATAATACTTAAACTTGAACCTAGGCCTTCCACATTCTTAACTGCCTCTTCTCCTACAACTGGATGTGTTTTAATTACCTCATATTCTTCATTTGTTAACTTTGCAGGTTTCATTAAAATTGAATCAGGAATATTCACCTTTCCAATATCATGTAACAGGCAAGCATAGTTAAATGATTTTAGTTCATCATTTGCGAAAACTCCCAGCTCCTTAGCCAGTACCATCGCATATTTTGCTACGCGTTCACTATGACCTCTTGTATAAGGGTCTTTTAGTTCAAGGGCTGCAATTACACCTTTAACAATCCCTTCCATTTGTTGATCATATGAGGTGCTTAAAGCAGTAATATAACTCTGAAATCTATTTAAGATAATATACGCTATTATTGCAAGTACAGTTGTTAGTACAATTGGAAATGCGACTAGTGTATTTGCAAGTATTCCGCCTAATAGTAAGTATTTAAAAATCAATCCTATTACAACTGTCCAGTAAAATCTTTTGTTTACAAAAATTGGAGAAAATAAAACTAAGAAAACTTCTACTGCATTACCACTTGAGAACAATTCTGGCTTATCCCAGTAAGCGATAAGTTCGCCAATGAAACTTAGAGTCGTATAAGTAAAGAAGAAATAATACTTTGTTAAGTATTGCTTGTTTTTTCTATTGTTGATAAATAATATAGGTAACAATAATAAAAGAAAAATATACATTACATAGCTAAACAAGCTCGGGAATCCAGAAGGCATTCCTGGTACATAACTTGGATATATATAGTAAAAAAAGATATCATAGCCAATTAGTATTATAAAAAATAATGTACTAAACCAGGTTACGGTCCTTTTTTCTTCATATAAAAATACCGATTTTTTATTCATCTTCTGCATCTCTTTTTCTCCATTTTCCCTTATATTTCTATATATATATGCAAAAATCCTTTTTAAATTACAAAAAAGGTACTAAAGTCACAGACGAAATTCGTCAATTATCGACTTTTCAATTATATACCATCTGTCCTATAAACTAAATAGTAGTATAGGTATAAAAATCTTCCTTTATCGTATAAAATTTGGTAATCACAAAATAGGTCTTTTTACCCAAAAGAGGTAAAACGACTTATATCTCATTTATATATATTACCAAAAAATAAAAAACACAGGTAGTAATCTGTGCTTTTTTGTCGAAATTTATATAATTTTGTCTTATTTTACAAGAGAATGTTTAAAAGCATATATAACTGCCTGTGTCCGATCTTGGACTTCAAGCTTACTTAAGATGTTGCTTACGTGTACTTTTACTGTTTTTAGTGCAATAAATAGTTCATCAGCGATTTCTTGATTTGTTTTCCCATCAGCAATTAAAAGTAGAATCTCCATTTCACGGTTTGTTAGCTCTTCATGCGGAAGGTGTGTATCCTTTTGTCTCATCCGAACCATCATTTTGCCTGTAACCTCTGGTTCTAGAACCGATTGTCCATGGTATGTTTTTCGAACCGCTTCGGCAATTTCACTTGCCTTTGAGGTTTTCAGCATATAGCTTGTTGCGCCTGCCTCAAGCGCTGGGTATACTTTTTCATCATCAATAAAACTTGTAACGATAATGATTTTAGCCTCAGGCCAACTCTCGATAATTCTTCTAGTTGCTTCAATTCCGTCCATTTCCTTCATCACGAGATCCATTAGAATAATATCAGGTCGAAGCTCTAATGCAAGCTCAACCGCTATTTTCCCATCGTCTGCTTCTCCAACAACTTCAATATCTGGCTGTGCTGATAAGTAGGATGAAACCCCAATCCTTACCATTTCATGATCATCGACAAATAGTACTTTAATCATTTTCTTCACCCTCTAGCATTGGTACTTTCACTTCTATCCGAGTTCCTTTTTCTTTAAGACTAACAATCCGCATCGTACCGCCAATTTCAACTGCGCGTTCATACATATTCTGTAGCCCATAGGAGCCTGTCTTCGCTTGTTCGACATCAAATCCAATTCCGTCATCCACAATACGTAAAATCACAAAATCATCCCTTTTAATTAACAGGACTTCTAACTGATTTGCTTTCGAATGTCGGAGGGTGTTTGAAACTGACTCTTGTAGGATGCGGAATAAGTGGTCCTCGACCCCTTTATCAATTTGAAAGTCCTCAATTTTCGTTTCGATGGTGACTGGTACTTTTTGCACGAGTTCGACTAATAGCTCCTCGATTCCTTCCTGTAGCGTCTTTCCTTTTAATGCGACGGGTCGTAAATGAAGCAATAGCGCACGCATTTCTAGTTGAGATTGATGAATCATTTCCTCAACGAGCTTAAACTGTTTGGTCTCACGTTCATTCGTACCTGTCCTTGACTCATTAATTGCGGACATCATCATCGATGCTGCAAAAAGCTGTTGACTTACGGAATCATGGAGTTCACGTGCTAGTCGATTGCGCTCCTCGGAGACGATTTTTTGAATGCGCTTTTCCTGGTCCTCCGCTTTTTCATTTGCAAGTTTTTGCGATAATTTTGTTTGTTCTGCAATATGGGTTTGAACTTTTTTTATTCGTTCCCAAATCGTCGTGAATTCAGCGGTTTGGTTTTCTGGAATATCAGGAAGCGCCCTTCCTTGTTCAATCTGATAAATTGCATTAGATACAGAAAGTAGTTGTTTTCTCCATATCATTCCCGAGAACATACCAAAAACAAGTCCACCTAGTAAGCTTAGGCTTATGGCGAGAATGATATAAGGTAAATCCATCAGTTGTGTTTGCCAAAGTGCAGCCCAGTTAGCTAACGGATATGCCATAAAAACGATGACATGTGCTAGTATAAATAAAAACACCGAGACACAAATACCAACAATAATTTGCCGTTTTACGGTACTCATGCTCGTTTCACCTCAAGATCTCCGACGCCGACTGTGGTTACTATTTTAAGCTTATGTTCGGCATAATCATATTGTTCAGTCTGATAATGAAGTGTTTGATTAAGCGTTTTTGCATCATGATTTTCGAATATCGTGGTTGCCCCATAAAGAACGGAGTGATGTATCTTCACTTCAATCTCATATGGTACAAAGACCTGAACATTTCCAATCACATTTCGAATAAATATGACTGATTCACCTTTAGGTAGGACGGTGTAACTCAAATCGATAATGGTATCTCCAATTCCAGACTGAATGTTGACATCGTTCCATTCATACACATATTCCGGTGTTTTTTGTTGACCAAAGATGTTGTTACAGAACAATGGCTGACGCTTTAAAATTGGTTCCTGTGCAGATGATTTTTGTGCTTCATTTATTTCCGGTTTTATATATTGAGGGTTTTTCTTTGATTGAAAAAATTGAATGAGAAAATAGATCAGAACTGCCAGTATTAAAAATTTGACTGTCATCATTCCTACAATGGTAAGAGCTAAACTAATCCACCCAAACCAAAACAGGATTTTCCCAAAGGTTCGTGGCAATTTTTTACGACCAATATAAATACATCCAAACGATATGATAAAAGAGAAAATGACCCCGCCATTAAAAAATGTAATTTCAATGATTAATAAAATAATTCCAAAGAGAATAAATGCATTAAGATTGTCTGATTTTATTTTATCTAACAAGGTTCGGAGCCTCCCTTCCATTGAATGCATTGAATTATTCGTAAATTGGGATAAGAAGACGTAGATTGTCTACGTCTTCTTTAGAATACCATGTTTTCACTATGAAATAGAATGTGTTTCTTCATTTTTTACTTGTTTTTCGAGCTGAGCGATTCTTGCATCAATTGTGTTGCGATGATAAGAGGAATTTACTTGGTTTTCAAGTCGATCCAGATAAGATTCCATCTCTTCAAACGTTCTTGATGATTTATTTGTATATGCATTTGTGTCAAGCACTTGATTCATGCGATGGTTGGCACGTGCAATGTTTTCGCGTCCCATTAATTCCATGCGTTTAATATGCATATCTTTCAGCTTATGTTTCATTTCTTCATATTTTTTCTCAAGACCAATGAGTTCTGCTCCTGCATTTTGTAAAGCATCCTGTAATTTAGCAGCGCGTTCCTCATATGCAACCTGCTCCTGAACAGCGAATTCATATAATTCTGTTTCTCCGGCTTGCTGTGCCACACCCGCTTGGTATTTACGTTTTTCAGCAAGGGCAGCTGCCTCACGATGCTCTCTTGCAAATTGATCCTTTAGGGAATGCTGACGCTCTACAAGCTTGCGTACCTTTTCAACCTCTGCCTCACATTGACGTAAGTACTGATTAAGCAATGCGATCGGATTTTTCTTTTCTTTTTCATCTAAGATGCCGTGAAAATCTGCTAAAATTGTGTCCTTTATACGAGTTAATAAGTTTGCCATTTGTATCATTCTCCTTTTTCATTTGGTGGTTTGCTTTAGATATTAATGTTTGTTTAATTCAGCCCATTGTTTTTCAAAGTTTGTGAATGGGTCAGATGATTCAGTCACGACTTGGTGCTTTTCTCTTTTCCAGTTTTTAATGACAACATATAGGATGTATGCAGCCACTAGCCCTAGAATCGCAGGTACATTTGAAGCGGACGCTGTTAGTGCAAGAACTCCGATAATCGCCCAAATCACCTTACCTACTGTTGAGTCAGTTTTCATAAACTTTTTAAATGCAAAATACAGAATCGCTAAGCTAATTGCTAGGCCTATCATCGGGCCAACATGTGATAAAAGCACAATCGCTGCGATACCTCCAAGAATAAACAATCCGAACTTTTTCATGTTTACTTCCTCCTTTCATGATTCAATCTTATCCTGATTCTTGTTTTGCTATAATGAGCCACAGTTATATTTTTCACTAGGACCAGAGGCTTAGAGGCAGTAAGATTCAGATGCAAAAAGGGTCTGCTCCTTGTAAGCAAACCCTTATCTTTTGCGGGATACATAGAGATTGTCCGTGACCCAAAAGCGCCATGGATACTCCTTTGCCTCTCCTGTATTTTCGATTCCAATTCGGGGACCAGTAGAAATGTTTTCCGGTGAATAGCCCTTTGCTATATATATGGGGGGCTCAAAAAATGGGCGCCCATAATCCTCCATTGTAATTCCTAATGCCTTTGTTAGTTTTCCAGGGCCGTTTGTTAGGTTCTTAGCTGGCATTTGCCCACGTCGTTCATACATCAGGTCAATTCCGTCAACTGGTTCAACAGCTCTAATTAAAATGGCTTCAGGTTTGTCGATTTCGTTGCAAACAACATTTACAAGACAATGGGTATGCATTTGGTAAGTGTAGACATATCCAGGCTTGCCGAACATCACCTCTGTCCGCTTTGTCCGCCTGTTTTGATATGAGTGTGCCGCTCGATCTTCCGGACCTTTATAAGCTTCCGTTTCGACGATGTAGCCCGATGTGATGCCTTGGTCGCTGTGTTTTACTAGCTTGCAGCCAAGTAGAGCTTTGGCAAGTTCTAATGTAGGTTGCTGAAAAAATGATTCGTCTAAGATTTCGGTCATGATAACTCCTTCTCGCTTTTTGTATTTAGTATGAGGTTTGGGTGGTGGGTGTATTCTTTTGGGGTGTTGGTTTGAACGATTGGGATGGATAGTTTTGTTCGGTTAGGGTATGGTTACAATCTTGTGCACCCACACTGAACCTGCTTTTTTGAGGGCGATTGCATAGGTACGCCTTTTTCGTACCGTCACTGAGTTTACTTTTCGCGTGTAAGGGTATGATTACTCCTTTTTCATACCATCACTGGGTTCACTTTTCACATGTGAGGGTACGATTACGCCTTTTTCATACCATCACTGAGTTCACTTTTCAAAGTGATGGTACGATTACTCCTTTATCGTACCATCACTAGGTTCACTTTTTGCAATTGAGGGTACGATTACGCCTTTTTTTCGTACCACGGCCGGTTCAGTTTAATTAAGAAATGGACAATCATTGGGGTTTCCGATGTGGCTATTGGCGATAAATTTGATTCTATCGGCGTTATTTTCATTCTATCGACGATAATTGGTTTCTATCGGCGTTATTTTCATTCTATCGACGATAATTCGTTTCTATCAGCGTTAGCAACCACGAAACAAGGTAGAGTAAAAAAAATTACTCTATAACGAAATTGCCCATTGCACTCCAACGAAATTTAGTTTACTCTAAAAAGTAACAAGAGGTGAAAATTTTGGAAGATATTCGACTTAATGTATCGTTGCTTCGCAGAAGAGTACCGAATTTAACAACTGCAGCTCGCTCGGTGGGATTACGACCGGCCACTGTCTCAAATCTGTGTACTGGAAAGATTCCCGTTGGTCGTGCAGAAGTGCGCACGTTAGTGACACTTGCTGATTTAGCTGAATGTAGTTTGGATGAATTATTAATTCGAGGGGAGAAAATTGAAATGATTGAAACTGGGATTAAAACGCTTGATGTCTTTGCTCCATTAGCAAAAGGTGGGACGGTCGGTCTCGTTGCTCGTCCTGGAATGGGTCAGCTTGTAGTACTCGCAGAGTTATTTCATCGTTTACGCAACAATGACTTTGCAACCGTTTTACTTTTACCGGAAGGAGATCATCCAGAAGTAAACGATATTCTAGATGAAGTTCAAATTCAGGTTAGAACCATTAAAGAAGCATATGAAGAAATTGCAAAGCTAGGTAAGACAAAAGAAGTTGCTTTTGCAGCAGATCGCTCCCATGTCATCACTGGAGAAATTCAAACCCTACAAGAAAAATTGCATTCAATCGGAGTTGATTCTGTCACGACCATCCTAGTTGATTTAAAAGGGGACGTTGTCGATGAAGACGTGCCATTTGGACCGCTTGAAACATTATGGCAATTTGACGCTGACCTCACTGCTAGACATCAATTTCCTGCCGTTAACCCAGTATACTCTACTTCTTCCGTTCTTGAAGGGGCGCACCTAGACCAAACTCATTTCACGATCCAACAGCGTGCCAAAAAGCTACTTCGTAGATACCGAGAACTACGATCACTTGTGACCGTGCACGGACTTGAGAAACTTCCGGAAACAGAGGTTCAAACTTACAAGCGCGGTGAGCGCCTTGAGGCGTATTTGACCCAGCCTTTTTATGTAGCCGAAGCTTTTACCGGTAAAAAAGGGGAAACAATTAGTTTGCAGGATGCCCTCCAGGACATTCGAAAAGTCCTTGATGGCTCCACCGACTCAAACGAGGTTTCAGACTTGGCCTATATCGGGAAACTACACTAAATAGCTAAAGGCAGGAATTCACTTCCTGCCTTTTTTCATATACAACCATATTACACTCAAGCCGAAGATTAATGCTTGTGAGATAAATAGAATAATCGCTCCGTTCTTTTGTTCACTTATCGGTGGATATGGGAGCAATGTTTCTAATAAATCTGGTGGAATCTCTTCACCGAAAGGCATGCATAAAGCTAATGCTGCAAGCATTTGACTTGTGTCGCTGTAGACTGAGTATAACTCGGTATTTGATAGCCATAAAAAGAGTGTCACTGGTACAAACAACACAATATTGACCACTATATATATAAGCTTTTGTTTGAAGGTCATCTTATCTTCTTGTTTAATTGGACCGACGATTGGCCACCACAAGAGCGCCGCCGCCAAAATTAACCCCACCAAAAAGAAATAGTTTGTAAAATACCCTGTTCGAATCCAGTCAAACACTACCGGAACATGGTATAAAATAAACAAACCATGAAATAAAATAATCACGAACACTGGATGAGTGAGAAAACGATATACTTTTTTCACACCATTGTTTTTTAACATTTTTTCAAGTAGGTTTGTTTTTATTCCAATCACGAGTAACGGTGCCGCAATAAGAAGGACGACGACAATCTGGATGATGTGGGCACGAAACAGCATGCGTCCTAATAGATTCAACGGACTCCCGACAGAAAAAAGAATCAATAACATACTTCCTGCAAACGCAATCGATTTAAACTTTGGGTGATCCTTTGGAGTTGGTAATAGGAACATATATAAGACAATTAAAATCAGGGTAAAAAAGATGACTCCCCCGTTCCATTGGGAGTGAAAACTAAAACCATCTAAAATTTGACTAATCACCATATCACCAGCTTTTTGGATATTGGTTTGTTCAGAAGTCACAATCACATTCCAAACAGACTCTTCTATGTTCATTGTAATTCCTGGCCCACCCCATGGAATATGATTTATATCACATGTTGGTTTTCAGACAAATTTCAGACAAAAAAAGTCCATATTTAAACCGTGAAAGATTTAAATACGGACCTATTTTTATAATGGTAATAATGTAACAGATTCTTTTTCCTTTAATCCGTTCACCATTTCAAGCCATTCAGCAGGTTTGTTTGGAAGAACGGTATAATACGTTGTTAAGAAATCCACCACTAATTGGCTTGGAAGTTCATTGACGTCTTCATCGCTTGGCATGAAGCACAAATCAAGTCCCTTTACTGCCTCTCCATCATTGTTCCAAGATGGGTGAACATAATCAAGATCTATCCGCTTATAACCAAGGTGAGATAGAACCTCACGACGAACGAATGGGTCCATTGGCTTCACTGTTCCAAACTCATAATGAGCAACTTTGTATGGATCATAGATTTCAGCAAACATGCCAAAAAGTTCCTTTCCATTTACCTTAGCTAGCTCCTGTAAATCCTTGCTGCGTTTTTGCGCTAAGAAGCGACCAATGCTTAAACCTGGCTGGCCAATGATTGTAAAATCAGTCATGGCAATATTCCAATCTGGGTAATAACGGTATTCAGTTGCTCCAACAACCTCATTATCATGTACCGCAACAAAGACGCGAATGCTTGGGTCTTCAAGAGGCTCTTTCCAAAGCTCAAAATCTAGCACTTCTTCTTTCGGAAACACATTCTTCATTAATTCATGCATTTTAAAAAATAACGGGTCGTTGATGCTTGTTATTCGTTTATAGTCCATATCATTCACTCTCCCTCTTTTTATTTCCAATCAGTGTAAAGGTCCGTTCTTCGGTCGCGCCATGTTGTAACAGAGCCTCGTTCACGCACTTCATATAGAAGGTCTAAATCAAGATCAGCAGTCACGATCATGTCGTTATTCACTTCACCCTCGACTAAAATCCCTTTAGGTGGAAACGGGATATCGTTCGGTGTGATTACCACTGCTTGCCCAAAGTTGGCACGCATAAAATCAACGGTTGGCAAAGATCCAACTGTACCTGTTCCCACAACATATACTTGGTTTTCAACTGCTCTAGCATGACTTGTATAACGTACACGATGGAAGCCGTGACGGTCATCCGTACAAGACGGACAGAAGATGACATCAGCACCCTTTGCCTTTGCCATTCGAACAATTTCAGGGAACTCAATATCGTAGCAGGTAAGCATTGCAATACGTCCCTTTTCTGTATCAAAAACTTGGAAATCCTCACCTGGTGACATATTCCATTCGTGGACTTCCGTAGGTGTTATATGCAGCTTCGCCTGCTCCGCAACCCTGCCATCTGGATAAAATAAATGAGCCACATTGTTGAGGTGGGCACCTTTCCGGATAACATGTGTTCCGCCAATGATATGCACATTATATTGTTTGGCAAGCTGTGTAAAAAGGGATCGATACTGGTCTGTAAAGTTTGGTAGGTCTGTAATTGTTAGGCTTGTGCCATCCTCCCTACCAATCGATAAAAGCTGTGTTGTAAAAAATTCAGGGAACAAAATAAATTCTGCGTCAAACTCCATTGCTGTTTTTATATAATGCTCACATTGAGCAGCGAATTCGTCAAAGGAACGAATTGTGTGAAGATGATATTGCACGGCTGAAACTCTTACTTTCAAATCGAGATCCTCCTTCAAACTAAATATGCTTATAAGTGGATTATTAACTATTTTACTGTTAAGAACAAGTTTTATATTAGCCTATGAGCTTTCAATTCTCAAAAACCTTTTTTTGCCAGTTTTTCTTCTTTCCTACAACCATTCCTTATGGTAAGATAGTCCTTGTTATTGTAAAAATGTTGTAATAATATTGAAACCTTTCTGAAACACAAGACGTCATATATAGTGAAGAATATCACAGCAAAGAAGGTATGCTTAATGGCGAGTACAAAGAAAACGGGGAAGGGCAGCATTGTTAAAATTATTGCATTGTTTGGCTTTATTGTGTTGTTACTCTTTTATTCTTTTTTTCTACTAAAATCAAAATTTTTACTGGAAGCAAATGCATCTGAACCGGCTATTGAGACAAAAGTACCTGTTGACGCTCCAGAAAAAACGGAACCAATAGATGATGATTTAAAAGTAGATGACAAACCGAAAAGCAATAGTGATGAAGAAAAGCCCACTGAGGAAGAACCTGCACCTACAACTGAACCTACAGTCGAACCAGCTCCAGTTACAGTGAATCCAACAACTCCCGAAGTAGAAGATGAACAGGAAGTCGATGAAGAACAGGAAGCACCAAAGGAAACACCAGCCCCACCATCTAGGGCGGTTTATCTTACATTTGACGATGGTCCTCATAAGGTTTCAAAGGATATCCTTGCTTTACTTGATCAATATGATGCGAAGGCAACTTTTTTTATGCTAGACAACAATATTAAACATTATCCGGATGCTGTCAAAGAGATGGTTAATAAGGGGCACAGTGTTGGCCTCCATGGCGTAACCCATGATAAAAATAAATTCTATCAATCATCTAAATCTGTTGTTGGGGAAATGGATCAAACGCAACAGACGATTTTAGAACTCACTGGGATTGAAACAGATCTCATTCGGACTCCTTTTGGAAGTTCCCCTTACATGACGGACGGTTATAAAGCTGCTGTTGAGACAGCAGGTTATAAGATGTGGGATTGGAATATTGATAGCCGTGATTGGCAATTTCGAGATAGCCGGTATGTGGATAGCGTGATTGAACAGTTAAATAAACTGAATCGAGCAAATCAGCCAATCGTGATATTATTGCACGAACGACCTGAAACACTTGCGCATTTACCAAAACTACTAGACTATTTAAAAGCACAAGGCTACGAGTTTAAAGCACTAGACTCCTCCATGCACCCCATTCAATTGTTTTGAGTGGGTCAGAGGGACAGGTACACTGTCACCAGAAAAATATGGTGGGACGATGTACCTGTCCCCTTGTCCCAAAAAGATGACTCTTGAGGTCATCTTTTTTTTGAAGATAAATTCTGGAATCTAAGGTAAACTAAATGAACAAATAATAAATGGAAGGATTTTTGGAATGAATGGGCAAAATCGTGCAGATATAACACCAGGAGTTGAGGTGCAAATCGTGTTAAAGAAAGACCAACGAACAGGTATACTGACAAAAGGTACTGTCAAAGATATTTTAACAAAGTCTAGCTTTCATCCTCACGGGATTAAAGTCCGTCTCGAAGATGGACAGGTTGGGCGCGTAAAAGAAATATTACAATAGAAATGAGGACATACATATGTTATCGTTCGAGGAAAAACTTAAAATCGTTGAATCATTCCCAGAATTGGAACGCAAAAATGTATCATTAGGAAGAGTAAATTTTCATTATAACGACAGTGTCTTTGAGAAAAAGATTGTTGTTCAGCATCTTCATCCAAATGGCAATGGGTTTGTATATGCCGGAAACCTTCAAAATTATGAGGTGGATGAAAAAGGATTTGTTAATATTCGCGATTTCTCTGAAGCTGAGTTACGAAAAATTGTGAAGGAATCCATTCAATCCCTCTCAGCCAATTCCCCTCTAGCAAGGGAAAATGCCATCATAGGCGAAGGGCAAGAGGAACGCTGGGTGAATGATGAGGGACAAACACTGCTACTCGTGTTTGAAGACGAGTGGTGGAATATATACTCCGGATTAAATCTAGAAGAAGCTTTTGGCTCCTATGACGAAGCTGAAGATTATCTATATGACGAAGGATTTAAACTACAATAAACAAAATCCAACCTCCTGTTAAAATGAGGTTGGATTTTTTCATATCATTATTGTATTGGCATAAAAGATACCTTCCAAACGCCGTTTTCGTCCTTTACCATTTGGAAGCCCATGTCTCCATTTTTATTACGGAAGGAGATATAACCTTCATATTCACTTTGTTGATGAAAGGTTCCAGAACCTAACCCGTAATAAGCTTTATTGTCTTTTTCTACAAACATTGGATCTTGTTCCCAGTATTTCTTATCCTCTTCTTCTGACCACATGACTCTGTCCTCTCTCGTTGTATACAGGGCATAGGAGGTTTCTTGATCACCGTCTGCACTAGCTTGGAGATATATTTTTGCAACACTGATCGGTCCAAGATTTCTTAATGCCTCAGGATCATGGTCAACTTTGAATGCATCGTACGCCGCCCTTTCCTGCTCATTGAGTTCAAGATCATTTTCGATTTCAGGAACATACTCATCAAGTGGTGCATAAATTTCTGTTTGATCTTCTTCCCAGTAATTAACATGAATGTGGTGCAGCTTTTCCTCATTATTCTGTGTATATGAGAAAATTATTTCTACACTAGGTTCAGCCTGACTCTCCTTAAACGAATTAATAGTTAGTGATTTCACGTCGATTCCCCTGTAAAAGTCGAGTAACACATCAACTTCCTTTTCGGGATTCGCCACAAAAAATACATTTTCCTTAAGGAATTCCTTATCTTCCACATGAAGTGCCTCGAAAAAACTCACAACTAACCTGCTAGCTTCTTCGATCGTCGTTACCTTTAAGACGGAATCATACATTTGTTGGTACGCAGGATTCTCTGCTAACAACGTATCAAAATCTGGGTTAACTACATTTGAAGTTTCCTCTATTTCGACCGGCTTCTGCCCTTGTTTTTGATTACTCGTCACATAGGACACTGTGATGATGGAGAACAACATGATGGCCATTGCTAGTGGAAGCCACATTTTTAACGCTGAAAAATTTCTTCTTTTGGTTTTGTTTTCTTTCAGGCTTTCTTTCAGTCGTTTCGCAAAAACTGGATTTGGTTCAAGGTCAGGACGGATTTTTAACGGTTGTAACCACTTTTCATCATTTCGATTTTTCATTCAGTCCCCACCCTTCCTCATATACTTCAACATGCTTTTTCATTTGTTGAATCGCTCTGTGATAGTCGACGCGTACTTTTCTTTCACTGCATCCCATGACTTCAGCCGTCTCTTTGATAGTCAATTCCTTTAATCCTCGTAAAATGATCATAGACCGATAGGTAGGCTTTAATTTTATGAGTGCTTGTTGTAGTTCTTCCCAATCATTCTTTTGAATGGCTTTCTTTTCAGGTGTTGCTTCCCCGGATTCTTTTTCATAAATCCAGTCCGGTAAAAATTGAATAAATTTTTGTTTTCGCTTCAGGTCAATTGCCGTGTGCTTTGCTATCGAAAAAATCCATGTTTTCATTCGTTCTGGATTTTGTAGGCTGCCTATATTTTTCATGACCTTAATAAAGGTTTCCTGTGTGATGTCTTCCGCTTCCTGACGGTTGTTTGTATAAAACAACGCAAAATGATACACATCCCGGTAATAGATGTCGTAGATTTTTTCTATATCAAATGACATATTCTCCAATGCCTCGCCCCCAATCAAGAATAAGTCGTATCAACTCCAAATTTGTTTCAACTTTTTTTAAAATCTTTTATACAATTCGTTCTCAGCACTGTATTTCCTTCTTCGGGGTAAAAATGGCAGTGGAAACGATCATTGAAACACAAAAAAAGAGAGCATGAAATTCAGACAAATGATTTCATGCTCTCAACTTTATTAACCTATTAGTATTCTTTCTGCGTTTTTGACACGTTCTTCGGTTGGGGGCTCGACATCCTTAAGTTTGTATTCAAGACCAAGGCTTTCCCATTTGTATATTCCGAGCTTGTGATACGGAAGAACCTCAACTTTTTCTACGTTTTTTAAGGTCTTTATAAACGCTGATAGATTCGTAAGGTCCTCGTCATTATCACTTATTGTTGGAACTAACACATGGCGAATCCAAACCGGAACATTTTTATCTGATAAATACTGTGCAAAATCAAGGATATGCTCATTGCTCAGACCTGTTAATTCCTTATGCTTCACCGGGTCAATTTCCTTAATATCTAGTAAAATCAAATCGGTTAGTGGGAGCAACTTCTCTAACCGCTCCATGAATTGTGGAGAACGAGAAAAGCATCCACCAGAGCTATCGATCGTAGTGTGTATCCCAAGCTTCTTGCATTCTGTAAAAAGTTCAATTAAAAAATCGAGTTGAAGCAAGGGCTCACCACCACTGACGGTCACACCGCCACCTGACGCCTGGAAAAAAGGAAGATAGGTTTTGATATCATTGATAATCTCTGACACATTTAGTTCCTTCCCCCTTTTTAATTTCCAGGTATCAGGGTTATGACAGAACTGGCAACGGAGCAAACACCCCTGAGTGAAAATGACATAACGTAGTCCTGGTCCATCTACAGTGCCGCAGGTTTCTATGGAATGAATGCGTCCGTTCATGCTTTTCGTCCTCCTTGTTTCTTACATACTTTCGTGGAATGTCCGATTTATCACATCAATTTGTTGTTCTCTTGTTAGTTTGATAAAGTTCACGGCATAGCCTGATACACGAATCGTTAATTGTGGATACAGCTCAGGATGCTCCATTGCGTCTAGTAATGTTTCGCGATCAAAGACGTTCACATTTAAGTGGTGGCCTTTTTTCATGGCATATCCATCGAGTAAGCCGGCTAGATTGCTGATTCTCGCATCTTCCTCTCTTCCTAGTGCTTTTGGAACGATAGAGAAAGTATTAGAGATTCCATCTAAGGCGTACTCATAAGGTAGCTTTGCAACAGAGCTTAAAGATGCAAGTGTACCCTTTGTGTCACGGCCATGAAGTGGGTTTGCACCTGGTGCGAACGGTTCCCCTGCTTTACGACCATCTGGTGTGTTTCCTGTCTTTTTCCCATACACGACGTTAGATGTGATTGTTAAAATGGATTGAGTGTGAACAGAGTTGCGATATGTTTTATGCTTCTTAATCTTCGTCATAAAACGTTTAACAAGCTCAATCGCGATGTCATCGACACGGTCATCGTTGTTGCCGTATGTCGGGAAGTCTCCTTCAATCTCATAATCGACGACAATTCCATTTTCATCACGAATTGTTTTGACTTTTGCATGTTTGATCGCACTTAGTGAATCCGCAACGACAGATAGCCCCGCAATTCCACATGCCATGGTGCGTAAAACTTCTTTGTCATGGAGTGCCATTTCCAAACGTTCGTAGCTGTATTTATCATGCATGTAGTGAATGACATTTAATGTGTTAACATAAAGCCCTGCAAGCCATTCAAGCACGACATCATATTTTTGAAGAACTTCCTCATAGTCCAAATACTCGGAAGTAATCGGTGAGTAGCTTGGTCCGACTTGAATTTTTAGCTTTTCATCGATTCCACCATTGATTGCGTAAAGTAATGCTTTTGCGAGGTTCGCTCTTGCTCCGAAAAACTGCATTTGTTTACCGATTGCCATTGCGGATACACAACATGCGATGCCATAATCATCACCATACGTTTCACGCATGATATCATCGTTCTCATATTGGATAGAGCTTGTTTTAATAGACATTTTTGCACAATACTTTTTATAGTTTTCAGGTAGGTTGACAGACCAAAGGACCGTTAAGTTCGGCTCTGGCGCTGGTCCAAGATTGTCTAATGTATGCAAAAATCGAAACGAGTTTTTCGTAACTAATGGACGACCATCAAGCGCTACACCTGCAAGTGATTCAGTCACCCAGGTTGGGTCACCACTAAATAATTCATTGTAATCTGGTGTTCTCGCAAACTTCACGAGTCGTAGTTTCATTACAAAATGGTCAACAATTTCCTGTGCTTCTTGCTCAGATAAAATTCCGTTTGCTAGATCTCTATCGATATAGATGTCTAGGAATGTAGACACACGCCCTAAACTCATCGCAGCTCCATTTTGTTCTTTTATAGCCGCTAAATAAGCAAAGTATAGCCATTGAAAAGCTTCTTTCGCATTTGTAGCTGGTTCAGATATGTCATAGCCATAGGAAACAGCTAACTCCTTCAGTTCTTGAAGAGCACGAATTTGCTCAGAGAGCTCTTCTCGGTCACGAATAATGTCATCTGTCATGGCTCCGTTTCCGGTTTCAAGAAAGTCTTTCTTTTTATCTTCAATGAGTCGGTCAACACCATAAAGGGCCACTCTGCGGTAATCGCCTATGATTCTACCACGACCATATGCATCTGGAAGTCCAGTGATGATTCCTGCTTTTCTTGCAAGCCGCATTTCTGGTGTATACGCATCGAACACACCTTGGTTATGTGTTTTTCGATACTCAGTAAAGATTTTGACAATCTCCTCATCGATTTCAAACCCATAGGAATTTGCAGAATCGACTGCCATTCTAATTCCACCAAACGGTTGAAGAGAGCGTTTAAATGGTTTATCGGTTTGAACACCTACCACTTTTTCCTTTCCCTGATCAAGGTAACCAGGTCCATGTGAAGTAATCGTAGATACAATTTTGGTATCCATATCCAGTACTCCACCATTTTCGCGCTCCTGTTTTGTCAATTCCATGACCTGTTCCCAAAGAGCGTTTGTTGCTTCAGTTGGTCCCTCTAAAAATGCTTCATCCCCGCTATATGGTGTGAAATTCTCTAGAATGAAATCTCGTACATTAATTTCCTTTTGCCATTTTCCTTCTTTAAAACCTGCCCATGCTTTCATTATCAATGACCTCCATTACAAGGTTTTCAAATGTGTTTTTGATTAAGATTTTATTTGAGTTCGATTGCTCACTACTGAACAAACTTCCTTACACCTTCATGATACAACGTGTAGGGTTGGTTGTCATGTGAAATATTTCACAAATTAAAGAAGTTACTATTTTAGCCACAATTTCAACAAAAATTAGTCAATATTAGTGGGACGAGAAACTGATCGTTACTTATTTCTAGTACTAGGAAAAGATGGCAGCCGAGTGCACATGAGCTCCAAGTAACTGGAAAGTGGTGTCCTTCGTGATTTTGGATGGAGAACCATCATCCTCCGTCTCCCACCTGCTTGACACAGTTGTTCTGCATCTCCCCATTCCAATGCTGGTAAAGCACTCCAGTCTGTATTATTATAAAATTAAATCAATTCTGGGATTGGGGGAACACCATGTCAAAGCTAGTTATTACACAAGATATTGAGCAGTCTCATCTAGAACAAATCCAAGCAATCATTCCTAGCTGGGAGATTGTTGCTGGGCGTGATTCGTCTGTTTGGTTAGACCATTTAAAAGATGCCGAGGTAATTGTCGGCTGGAAAAAGGAGATTGCGGATCGCTGCATTTTTTCCGACTCTAAGCTTCGTTGGCTGCAAAGCTGGAGTGCGGGTGTTAACAGCATGCCTCTTTCGGACATGGAGAAGAAACAAGTTCTTCTCACAAGCGCAAATGGGGTTCATGCATATCCGATTTCAGAAACCATTTTTGCATTGATGCTCGGATTGACGAGAAAAATTCATACATATGTGAGAAATCAGCAGGAGAAAAAATGGCACCATTCTGATATGAAGCTTGAGATTCATGAAAAGACAATTGGAATCATGGGCGTGGGCCACATCGGTAAAGAAACGGCCAAGATTGCAAAAGCATTTGGCATGACAGTTCTTGGTGTGCGCCATTCTGGCCGTGAAGAGGATTACGTCGATGAAATGTATACGACAGACCGGTTGTCAGAGGTTCTGCCAAGATGTGATTATGTTGTTGTGACATTACCTTTGACGAATGAAACTCATCATTTATTTGGAGCAAACGAATTTAAGCAAATGAAGTCTTCTGCATTTTTCATTAATATTGGGCGGGGCGAAATTGTCGTTGAAGATGAGTTGATTGAGGCACTTCGTTCTGGTGAGATTGCCGGAGCTGGGCTGGATGTATTCACGAAAGAGCCGCTAGATGAGAACAGCCCACTATGGGATTTTGAAAATGTGATTGTGACACCACATACCTCTGGTTCGACTGAACATTATACAAAGCGTGTGATTGAAGATATCTTTATCCCCAATTTGAAGAGCTATGCCCAAGGTGGCGTACTTCCGAAAAATGTGGTGGATTATAAAAAAGGATATTAGGGACAGTGCTCTGCCCCTTGTAAAAATTGATTGGGACGCGGAATCCCGTGTCCCAATCAATCCTCGTCCTTCACATCGATATCCTCGGGAATTGGTTCGTTGAGCCATTCTTCATAAAGCTTTTTGTATTTTTCTAGCTGTTCAATCGTGGTATTAAATTGGTCTTTATTCAATAGGTAATGATTGTATATTATAATAAATCATGAGATAAAACTATTAAACTATTGATACCACTCTATTCTTTGATGGGATAAAACTTGAAGAAAGACAAAACCCCTTAAAATAGTCGAATTGGTTTGTATAAATATTGTGATAAAACCTATTTATCACTTTCTAATTGCTTTTTAATAAGTTTCTCCTTTGCTCATTTAATCATCAATAAATTATATTAATATAGTTTTTAGCGAATCCATCAGTGAAATAGTTTTAATCATATTGCTACTAAGTATTTAAAAAACGGTTCTGTTTTTGTATCGGAATAACTGCTTGTTCAGTCACTTAGCCTTTAGGTCAAATATATCTATAATTTCAATGATAGTAAACTCTTGAACATGATAGATAGTTTCACTGTTTATAAGTGCATTATTCTGGAATTCAGATCGAGCTATAATACTTAACTCAACTACCTTATAATCTTTATAATCTTTAAAATCCCTTTGAATACCTTGTAATTTAAAGCCATTAATAAAAAAGAAAAAAAAATCGTGATCTTTTCTCACGAAAGCAATATGCTTATTAATATCTCTATAGAATTCTCTATCTCCCCTAATCTCTTCTGATGTAATTATTCTTCCTCGGTTGCTTATTTTCCTTAGTTGTACAGATGATTTAATAATATCAGTAATGTATTGATGAATAACCATTTTATTTAGTAATAGTTTTACTTCTAATTTTTTCTTTTTATAGTCCATCGAGAACTGCCATTTGTCTCTGAAAAGCAACTTATTCACTCCAATTGAAATCTTAAAACTTAATTTCCATTCGTAATCAAAAAATTGATTTGTTGTTTATAATCAAAATATAATTTTTCATTGTATATTTCTATAAGCTCTATAAATTTTGTATTTATTAACTCTTTCATTTACTTTTTTAAGCCCCAATTCAGTAATATTTTTATTTAGAAAATCAAATTTTTATTTTTGAACAGACATAGAAAATGTAATAAATGATGTTTTTATTAACATCCTTCATACCTCTTCCCTTATAAATTGATTACTTTGATAAGTATAATCATTTTTTTATTGAATGTCACTTATAGTCTGTAGATATATAGTCTACACTTTTTTAGATTGAACTTATGGAAGATAAACTTATCACAACGAAATTTGGTCTGACGGTAAAAAAAATCAGAACATCAAAAGGCATTTCCCAAGAAAAATTTGCAGAGATTGCAGGTCTTCATAGAACTTATATTAGCGAGGTGGAGAGAGGAACCAGGAATGTTTCTTTAATAAACATTGTTAGAATAGCCGAAGCATTAGAAATAAAACTCTCGGATTTTTTTAAGGAAATGGAAAATGAACATTGATTTATAGCATATATTTAGTAAGTAGAAACTGAGTTTTGTCTTGAAATACAATAAATCAGAACAAACAGTTCTATGAACAAATTCCAAAAAGGAACATAAAAATAGAGAGGTTTGCATCAACTGAACGATGCATCCTCTCTTTTTTAGTACATTTTAATAATAACTGCTCCTGCTCTACAAAAGCCGTTTTTATCTTTATTTGATATATTTTTTTATTAGAATATCCCTTACCTCGAACAGCTTTTCATTTTCTTCTCCTATCAGGTTGATTCTGTCAAAAAGGACTTCTGCAAATTGGTTGAATTTTTCTGCTACATCAGCAGGGGGGAGTACAATACGAAAATTGTTTAGCAAGCTCTCAACCGATATATTCCGTATATTCGTACTCGCTGTATATTTTAGCAAAACCTTTCGCTCATACAGATTTTTTAAAAGTAAATATAAGAATGGAGCATAAGGTTCTTTTGCTTGGATGACCTTGGAAAAGTTTGAAAAATAGATGGGTTTATCCAATCTTTTCATTAAGCTATTCCGAATCAATAGTTGCCTGCCAGGATTGCTTGCGTGCGAAATTTCTAACACTATATTATTGTGAAAGAGTTTTTTTTCATTCGCATCAGTTGGTTTAATGTATCGAATTGGAGTTTCTCCTATTTCTCCCTGACCTAATGTTTCAATATCTATTCCCCTAATACAATACTGTTCAATTGCTCCATCTTCAATATCCTCTTCTCCCCAATCGCCATTTTTGGTAGATTCCACAATTGCTTTTATTCGGTTTCTTGTCCATCCTTTTGGAATCATTTTATTATCTACTTCCTGCATTTCTCCACCACTTGAATGATAAGGATTTCCTAATTCATCAGGAAAATCATACTCTACAAACCACTTTCGATAGGTTAATTGAGCATATTCTAAGAGTTTTTTTCGCAACTCCTTGTTACTATCAACTTTTTTCTGGATTGCTTCAATCTTCTCTATATCTTCCTTATTGATTTTGTCCAAGTCTGGAAGCTCTATGTTACGCAAAAAACCAAGCGTCAAATAGGACTGAATAGAACCATTTAATCGCACTTTAATCAATCGCTGAAAGTAAGGACTCTTCAAAAAATAAAACAACTTTAATGCTTTTTCCTTGTTTCCACCCATTTTGAATAGTCCAATATTCTTAATGGCGAAATCGCAGTTTTCATCTCGGTGAAGGTAAACTTCTCCTACTGTACCAATCATACTAAAGAGAATATCCCATTGATCCACCTTACTTCTTCGATTAACCTGTTCATAATCTTCGGCTGAAATGAGGTATGTGTCTTCTAAATTCAATTCCCCATTCATTATATTTTTGGATGTAACTAATGGATACCCCTCTTTTGTAGGTTTAGGAGTGTCATGGGTTCCGTCTGTCACACGATAGCAATAGACTTCTGCTTTAATCGTCATTTTTATCACCATCCAAAAAAGCCTTAATTTTTTGGTCTAATGTCCTTTGTTCTTCTGCAATTTTCGAAATATCAGCTCCTATATTTTGTAGACGTTCATCAAGGTCAAAAGCGAGTACATCTTCTTTAATTTCGACATATTGCCCTGCGGATAGATTGTATGCATTTTCTTTAATTGTTTCATATGACACCATAGCACTAAATTCGGGCTTCTCTTTTCTTTCTTTAAAACTATCAATTAATTGTCGCCGTTCTACTTCACTTAAAATGGTTCGTTGGCCTTCATCTAATCTAACTTTTGTTCCAAAGTCCGAGCCATCAACTAACATTATCTTTTCATCAGTCTTATTTTTATCAATGAAGACTATGGATACTGAAGTTCCAGTGTTCGCAAAGATATTACTCGGCATATGGATAACGCCCATTAACCAATTGTTATCAACAATCTTTTTCTTAATCGCTTGTGGAATGCCTGCACTTGCGGAAACAAATCCAGTTGGAACAACAACAGCGGCCTTTCCGTTTTCGTTTAACGAAGCCAATATATGTTGCAAAAAGGTTTCATAGATTGCCATGCTGTCTTTCTTCTTTTTCGGGATATTCGGAAGTCCCGCAAAGAAACGGTCATATTTATCTGCTTTTAATGCTTCAATGCTACTGCTAAAATCCGTTTTGAACGGCGGATTACTAACAATGAAGTCAAACTTCATTAGTTTATCAGGGTTTTCTGTGTCTAAATGATCAGGTCTTAATAGTGTATCTCCTTCAACAACATTTGGTAAGGAATGCACCAATTTATTTAGGATTAAGTTAATCCGCAAGAATTGTGTAGATTTCTGCGAAATATCCTGGCTGTATATGGTACAGTTGTCTGTTCCGATTTTGTTTGCCATCGATAACAATAATGTACCTGAACCCGATGCTGGGTCATAGACCGTAACATTCCGTACAGGCGTATCGTTATAGAGAATTTCACTGATAATATTAGCTACAGCCAATGGAGTAAAGTATTCAGCGTATTTACCGCTGTCCTTGTTATAATCTTTAATCAAGTATTCGAAGACAGTTGCAAAATAGTCAAATCCGTCCTCGTAGATGTCAGTGAATTTATGTTCTGCCATGATGTTAATAGCTCTTTTTGCCAGTTCTAATTCTTTATTGCCGTCACGAATATAGGTGGACAGAGGTTCAAATAGCTTCTTCTTTTGCCCTGTTACCGTTTCAACTGTATAGATGTCCTTGTTAAGTTCGTCTACTTCAATAAACGCTTGATCTAAAATCAGGTTAAAATTGTCTTTATTCTGTTGCTGATACAAGCTGTCAACCAGGTGCTCTTTACGCATTTTTGCAAGATTGATTGGTGCAAAATCTACAAAATCTTCGAATGTTTCACTTTGGTCTTCTCTTTTTTCAAACTCATACAACAATTTATCATTTAAAAACTTGTAGGTGAATAGCTCGGAGATGATTTTGTATTCATCTCCTGTGTTCGCTAATCCAAGATTTGCACTCATAGCTTTTAGATCATCAATCATCTTCTTTATTTGATTCACAAATTCTTCAAAACCCATTTTCTGTCCCCGTTTCTAATTGAATTTATCGTCAGTAAATAATCGGATAACATCAACCACCTGACTTTTTCCAAGTCGCAGACCGTTATTTAGAAACGCATTCCGCACAGGCCGCATCAATTGTCGTGTCATAATTTCAACAGTTGGATGAATACCACCCAGTAGGTTGTCCATTTCTCCGATAATTTCCATCATGATGGCGTAAACAGTTACATCATCTAAATCGCTGTAATTGTCCAATAACTGTTTGTGGATACGCATGCAAGAATCGTCTCCTCGATACCTTGCCATAATTGCATTGTTATCGATATTCAGCTTCCTTATCTTAACATGAAGCTCTTTTAATTCGTCAATAATTTGTTTAACCCTTTCACTGCTGTCTCCCTCATGCTTCAATTTTAGCATAAGGTCTTTAAATGCCTGTTTCATATTAATGTAGGCTTGGTCTTCTTTATCTAAATTTAAGTGAAATTCATTTTGGATGTTATTGACCGTTTCCAGTACATCATTTTCAGTGGTAAAATCTAAATCGACTTCCCCCATTTTTAAAAATTCTACGACCAAGTTACTAAAATCAATATCCTCCACATCGGTATCGGGATCATCTAAGCGTTCTTCATCTCGTTTGAACTTAATCCTATTGGATACTTCCTTGAAGGCTTCTTTAATGTGTTCAATTGGCATATGGGATACATCTTCCCTTGCCATTCGAAGCTCGTTGTAGCATTCCTTATACATATTAAGGTTCGCCCGTAATTCCATCAATTCGGTTTGCTCCATGACTTCGATTTGCTGTCTGAAATCCTCCAAGTTTTGTTCGATGTTGCCCATATAACGGAATAACTTGTTGTTCAAGGATTTTAACTGCTTCTTGACTTCCTCTACATCCACGAAGAAATCATCGATATCTGCTTCATCGTCTTCATCAGCAATGTCGTTTCGAAGTTCCTCTAAATACCTGCGGTTCGTTTCTTCATATTCTTCGGTGATATCTACAAAATCAACAACATAGCCATATTTCATGTTATTATACGGTCGATTCACTCTTGCCAATGTTTGAAGCAGTGAATGTTGAGTAATCCTTCTTAACAAGTATAGACGTTTTAATCTTGGAGCATCAAAGCCTGTCAACAGCATGTTATACACGACTACTCCTTGATAATCGCTTTCAACGACCTTCGGATTTTCTTCGCTTCTTTTCCCTCTAAATTCTTCCTGTTTGTCCTTGTTGTAATCTTCATCAAAAAGAACTAAGGCAGTCTTTAAGTCACTGTTTTCCTTGAACCATTCTTGAATGGCTCTTGCCTGTTCACTGGATGATGTGACAATCATATAGCCCAAACTCATATCTTGATAAATCTCATTACGGAAAATATAAAAATCCTCTTCAATGTATTCGCAAACCTTTTTGACAAAGTTAGGTTGCTTTCCGACCAACTCCCATTGCTGAGAAGAAATTTTCTCATTTTCCTTTAGTTCAAATAATCCACGTACTTCTGTCTTAAATTTAGTGGAGATATTCTCCTTTTTGATTTTTAGTGTATAACCGTCTGCGATCGATTTATTGTAGTAATACTTATGGATATAACCTGAAAATAAATCAGTAGTTTTGAATTCTTTTTTCAAAATAGGTGTTCCTGTAAGCCCAATAAAAATACCATTTGGGTCAACTCCAAGCAAATTGGAAAGGAAAGTGCCTTTTGGTTTATAGCTTCGGTGTACTTCATCCAAAAAGTAAATGCGCTGAATTTTCTTATCTAATGTGGTATCAACAGTTGCTTCATCTGAAAACTTTTGGATATTGACCACATTCATCGTTTCTTTGTATTCACCTGTGTTTCCAACACTCGATACAATAACGGGTGATTTAATATTTTTTGTAAAGTCTTCTTTGCTGTCAATCGGTGCAATCGTCATACCTCTTGATGAAAATTCATCTGATGATTGAATCAAAAGATCTAATCTGTCTACGACAAAATAAAATTTAGTCACGATATTTTTATTTTGGTAATAATCTCGAAGGATATTGGAAGCAAAGTACGCAAGTCCTGTTTTTCCGCTTCCTTGGGTGTGCCAGATGACTCCCCTTTTCATGCCTTGTTCCAGCTTTTCAATTAGAGCTTCAATAGCAAAGAATTGCGGATAGCGAATAATGTGCTTATGTAAGCCATCCCGCATTGAATCAACAT
Source organism: Ferdinandcohnia sp. QZ13 (assembly GCF_031324165.1). Classification (NCBI taxonomy): domain Bacteria; kingdom Bacillati; phylum Bacillota; class Bacilli; order Caryophanales; family Bacillaceae; genus Ferdinandcohnia; species Ferdinandcohnia sp. QZ13. The sequence continues at coordinate 2,155,117 of NZ_JAVIVW010000001.1, forward strand.
ATACCAACCCGTATCTAATAAATTTTATGAACCGTTCTATTGAGAATACGGAAGTAGCAAAACGATTGCAGGCACTTGTTGGTTTTAAATTTGTTTTAAACTCATTCATTTCTTTGATTTCCATGATGTTGTTATCCTGTAACACAAAGTCAATATCGCTTTCTGCCAGATAATCGTTAACAGGTATTTGCCGTTCCTCTCGGAAATGGTTAAATGATGGTCTGTCTCCATTCGGAGTCGTATAAAAACTACCTGACATTTTTTTACGTTCACTGTCGTTATACTCGGTATTGTTGCTAAATCCTAACACCTGTAACTGGTTAAAATACGGAATAAAGGCTTCGACTTTTGCTCTTTCGTACATTCGCTCAAACTCCGCCTGAATCCCTTTAGTGTTATTTGGTTTCTTTACCTCCAAAAAGCCTAATGGAATGCCATTGATTAAAATCGTGATGTCAGGTCGAAAATACTCCCCATCACGCCCAAAGGGAAGCTCCGCTACCACACGAAAATCGTTTCTCAATGGCTCTTTCAAATCTATGAGCTTGATGCCCGTTTGATTGACCAAGCGTTTAAAAAAGGCTTTTCCTTTGTCCCTTTTATTGTCGGTCAATGTATCAATTTCCTTAATTAGCTCTTTGATGCGAATATCGGTGTAAGTTGTCTGATTTATATGAGAAATGGCTTCCTTGAAAATATCAACGAATATGTTATTTCGTTCGTCAATTGTGACTCCACGTTTCGTTTGATACGTATAGCCTAACCTTAAAAAGTGAAGTAAAGCAGGAACTTTAACTCTGGAATCTTCATTGTGAATCATCAAATTATCCCCCTTTTTATCTTTTTAAATTTATTCGATTAATCCACGCATGCTACTTAGACTATAAACAACAATTATATAGTTTAATTATAGCACTTATTTCCCATAAAAAAGGAAGAAGTTCAGAAATGTTCGGGTAGTATTGACCTGCTTACTATATAGAAGTGAATAATACATATATTAAATTTTGAACATTTTGTTTCGACTTTGTGACATTGAAGGATTGACTTTTCCTTTCGGCGAATTTTGTAAATAAAGGGGAGTCTTTTTTACACAACCTCACGATTTAACCTCATTCTTATACTTCCACTGTTAACTTCATAAGGGGATTGTTTTTTGATGATAATAACAACTAATCGAATTGCCGAAGCAATAACAGTAATTAATCAATATGCAAAATTAACATTTGATTTTCCTGATTTTTATAAACTGAAAAATGAAGTTTTTAAATTACTAATTATAAGGGGGCAAGCAAAAAAAATAGGATTAGATATTTACCGTTATCACTACCCTAAAAAGGGTAAAAAGCGAATATTTACTATCATTCAAATTGGCGATCATTATTTTCATACAACTCCAACAGAAGCTGATATTCGAAATCTAAAGTTATTAAATCTAAGACATCGTAACCCAAAAGCTCCTATGGATCTTGAAGATGCGAAAACCATAATCCTCACTTTTCTTAATTCCGAATCTATTAAAAAGTCCAGTAAACAAAGCAAAATAAAGTCTAAGATACAATCAAATATTTATACAAAAACACCGATTAAGAAGCTTAGGGTTTCACATGAAATGAGAGGCGTATCTCAATGGATCGAAAGGTAACTTAAAATCTATTCTTTATTCTTTAGTAGGACTATGCTGTAATTTTTATATTTTCATACATGCAAAAAACAATGGAATCGCATCCGAATATTAAACGGGATTATATTATCTTGAATCATATAGTGTGCGGCCTCCCAAAAATAAAAAAGTCACTCAAAAAACATTTGCGTTAATCAAGTGAATTTTTTACCCAATGATTCTCATTTCCCTTCCCGTTGAAAAATCTTTTATTATAGATTAATATTCCGACAACTCGATAGCAAAATACTTCCTAATTTCCTTGTTTGTATAAATTTAACAATTTAATCAATTTTTCATTCTCTTTACTAATTTGAGATTTATAATTGTCAGGAAACTTTGTGATTTTTTTTGCTCTTGTTTTTGTCACAACGGGCTTTTTTACAACGTCAAATGTATCTTCTAAGGAGTAATACCATTCATATCCTTGCTCCTCTGCTTCTTCTTCTGTCTTTAAATCAAACATATTATACATTTCACCAAATAAACTTCTTGTTTGCTCTTTTGAGTAATTTAACTGCTTACACGCTAATAACATATATCCAATTGCTTGACGATTATTCATTCTTTCCCTCAACCTTTCTCTCAACAAACATCATTGCTTCGTTTTTATTTAACGAACCTACAGGTATTCCTCTCTCTTTACAGTAGTTATATAAATCTCTGACTCTAACCCGATAAACTCCTGGTTCGGCATATACTCCATCATCAAAATCAAGCGATTTAATTTCTTCAATTATTCGTTCTTCTCTTATTCTTGCCATTTCTCCTTCTCTTCGCTTATACTCATTTTTAACTTCCTGGTCATCACTTAGCTTTTTTAATTTCTCGGCCGCTTTTTTAATCATTGGATCTAATTTATAAAGTTCTTCCGAGAGTTCATCCCGATATTTTCTCAACTAATTCTCCCACCTTTGTTAGCGTTTTTCCTACCTCGTTATGTATTCAATTATTACTTCGGTAAAAGATAATTTACCAAAGTAAAAACAAAGCACTTACCAATCGCTATTTCAACGTTTGATAAGTGCTTTTTTAATGTACATATTGAATAGACATATTTTCAAAATTACACACCCTTTTATTTAAGATTTTCACAAAAATGGTTTCTAATTTTTCATTATAAGATCAAAACGTGTAACCGTTCTCCATTGTCAATATGTCTTAAAGAACGGGACACGTTTGAAATATATACTTTTACCCAATTATTAAAGTCTATTACCGTAGTTATTCTTTTCGAATTCCTGTCTAAATTTATTTACTTTTACAAAGTCTACTTTTGTTTTATCGGCTATAACACCCACAGCAAGAGTATCTACTAAGTTTTTAGCAATTTCTTCTGATATTTTCCTTTTTATATCCTCTTCTTTTTGCGAACTTATCTGAGTACCTAAATGATCATATCCAAAAGATCTTACTATCTCGTCACCATTTAACTTTAAGGCTTTCGCTAATGCACACACAGTAGAGAATCCTGGGTTGTCTCTGTTTCCCTTCTCCAAACGATTTATGTAGGAGGCCTCGATATTTGACATTTCAGCAAGTTCTCTTAATGATAATTTTTGCTTTTCTCTTTCTTTTTTTATTATTTCTCCAAATGTAAATTGTTGAAGGTTCACAGTAAAACTCCCCTTTACTTGTAAGTAGTTTTTCTTGCATCTTTCGATAGAATCAATTTAACAGTTATTTTGACATTAGTCAACAAAAAATGAGTATTTTTACTAAATATCTATGAAATCGTGAATTTTCATTGCTTATAATCAACAGAAATTGTCTATAATCAATGAAACACTACGATGCACATAAAAAAACACCTTGATGAAAAGTAACGGGTTTACTTCAGAGGTGCAAACATAGTAAAACGCATAGCAAAACGCACTTGAATTCACAGTAAAATTCACAGTGCGTTTTTTATTTATTTATCAACATTTTGGCGAATTTCAATCGCTCATTTCATCTTAATTCACATAGTGAATCACAGGGTATGAAATTATTATTGGAAGGGTGTGAATTCTTTGTGATTTAGTGAGTGAATTATGTTGCAATTAACGAAGGTTATTGGATATTTATGTTAAAATGGCATTATATATATTGAAGAGTTTGTGAAATGATGTACTTACGCTAACGGGGCAGTTTAGTGGAAAATAATAAGAGAATTTGGAGGGAGATAAAGTCAGAATGAAAATAAAAATATTATTTTTTCTTTTAGTGTTCGGCATTGGATTTTCATTTTACTATTTTAATGAATATAAAATTGAAAATAATAAAGAAGCTATCCAATCAAGTTTAAAAGTTTGGCTAAATAGAGGGTATAGTATGGAAGTTTATGAACCTAATATCCTAAAAGTGGTACAACTTGATGATTCAAAATCATATGTATCATTATTTCAATTCCATGAAGGGTATGGGTACGCTCACCTTGTTGAAGGAATAAATGGTAAGTTGAAAATAGTTACGAGTAGTCATGGCGGGAGTTTAATTAATAATCGGTTAATAGAAACAAGTAAAGGTAAGTACATAGTTTTATATGGGAAAAACCCTAATTTGAAAATTAACACTATCTTAATTAATTCAAAAAATAAGATACATGACCTTAAATTGAACATGCCTGATGACGAATCATTACTTATATACGAAAAAGTACCTGACCATTTTGAGAACCCTCTTCCTGATGAATTTATACTATTAGATGGAAACGATAATGAAATTGAATTAGTCCATTACTTCAACTAACGGGTGGGTTGATCCAAGAAGGATTAATGATATTTTTGTTGAACTTATTGTATTAACTGTGCAGGTTAGTGGTACAAGACTGTGGATTCTATGATGAAAATAGGTGATAAAATTGAATAGCAAGAATGGGTTATTAATATTTTTTTCAATAATAATTTTAAGTATTAGTATTATAATATCATCTAAGTCTATCTCGAATGCTATTAATAATGTTGGTCTTAATTTGGTAGATTCAAGTTCAATCATTTCATCAAATGAAAATTATGGGAACTTTGAATTAATTGTGAACGATGGTTGGATATATTTATATGATACAAACAACGGACAAATATGGAAAAAAGCAGATAATCCCGATTCCTCATGGGAATTAGTGAAACATTATACTGAATAATACTTTCTTAGTTATTCAACTATTCAACTAAAGGGTAGCTTTAGTGAAATCAGATAATACCAAAAAGGCTTAGGGTTGAAAATAACTCTAAGCCTTTTTGCCTGTGAAATATACTGTGATTTGTGTTGTGAAATTTTTGATAATTGTCGTGTGATTAGGTCTGTGATTTAACGTTTTGCACCTCACAAGTGAACCCGTTAGATGAAAAGTAAAGGGTTCCGTTTTCAGGTACTTTTTAGATAAATGACATAAGAAATGACGTGTGAACAGGCACACGTCATTTTCCTTGTTTATTAAGGTTTTCAACCTATTTCATCGTTATTGGCAACATATTTCCTAAAAAAACATAATTTGCCTATTCGAAAGATTTATAAGACAATAGTTATAGGATATTAATATCCATAATTGGCAAGGTTATGACGTAACAAATCAAATTAGCAGTTAAGATTAAAACTATTAATATAACAAAAAAGAAGGTGCTTTTTTTGGTATCAGTTACTCGGAGAATTTCCCAAGTTAAACAACCAAGAGGTGGCTATATTAAACCGAAAGATTTTGTTGTTACAGATTTATCAGATGATTATACTTTAAACGAAAATGAAAATATCAATGGTAGCTTAGTAGGAACAGCAGTAGATTATTTAACAAGATTTTTAAATGGTACACCCAAAAAAGAAGTGTTTCGAGTTTCATTAATGGGAGCATTTAATGTTAAAGAGCCTTTCTTAGCAGATGACCTATTATTCGACATAGAGGGCTTAGATGATACTTCAATAGAAAGTGCATGTAAAATGGTGGGTTTTGATGTAGCCTATCGGGCAGGAGTGATGGGTTATAAACCAGTAGATCTTATTAATCCTGATAAGGAAACTATTTCAAATATAAGAATTATGGTGAATAGAGGATTGAATTTTCTAAAACTCTATGGGCCTATTGTAAAAAATGGTTTTACTTTTGAAGGTGGATATACGTCTACTATTGATACTGGTGATGGCGATTTTTTAACAGAAAATACCTTGTGGGATTTTAAAGTTTTAAAATCAGCACCGACTAACAAGCACTCTTTACAGTTACTCATATATTATTTAATGGGTGTTCATTCGAACCATTCAGAATTCAAAAAAATTGAGAATTTAGGGATATATAATCCTCGTTTAAATAAAGTCTATTTGTTACCTATAAACAAAATATCTAATGAGATTATCAATGAGGTTAATACTACTGTTATAGGTTATTGACGAATATTTTTTTGTATTCAAGAGTTACTGAAGCAGTTAGTATAGGTGGCATATGTAATTACGGTGCGGTTCGAAGGAATATTTAGCGGTTTATTCAGGAAAAATACCTACAAAAAATACAGTTATAGAAAGTAGGTATTTATTTGAGAAAAGTAATTATGATTAGCTGTCTCTTTCCCTTTATTGCTATTACTCCTGTTCAAGCTGAGACTAATGATAAACGCTACGAGATGATGCTTGAAGATATTATATATTTATTTTTATCGCCGTTGGAATCAAAAGCAATTAAAGATTATTTTGGAGAAATATACCTATCTGATTTTTGTAAATTTGTAGAGGTCAAGACAAAACCTGACCAAGCATATAGATACGAGATAACCTATCAATTTATAACCTATGAAAGAGCAATAATGCCTCCGTATCATTTGTTTACTTTAAAAGCGGAAAACAAATCTCCCACAGATTGATTTTTAAAGATGTAAAAGTAAGAAAATTAGCTGAGAATGAAGATTATACAAAGATGTGTAGAAAACCAATACAAGTACAGTAAAATCTATTTAAGCTAAAGGGTGCGTTGATCTAAGAAGGATTAACCACCTTTTTTGTAGAATTCCTTATTGAACAAACGGGACAGTTTAGTGGAAGTAATATTATAATTACAGTTAGTATTAAATGTAAATGGCAAAGGTGTTTTTTATGAAATCAAAGTTGAATTTATTATTATGGATGATTTAGATTAATAAATTAATTGGGAGTACGAAATAATTTCTCTCGACAAACAAAACAAGACCAATATTTAAGCCACCCGAAGCTCCGCAAAAGCAAAAAGGGTGGCCTTTATTCTCGCAAATATTTGTTGTGAACCAAACCCAAAGGTTCGGACACCTTTATTATACCAAATTATTCTAAAGCTCTTCAAACAATCTTGCAAATATAAAAGAAAAACTAACTTTGCCTATTTACTTGCGGGATTTACATTTGCCCCTATAGTAAATGCCACGCTCCAACACCTCTATAAATTACCAAATGAGCCACGCCCAGCCTTGATTATGCATGTCTAACAACATCATTCATGTGGTCAACTACAACTTAAATATTTCAAATCATTTCTTATTCTTAGTCTTCATCTTTAACATCAATATCGTCTGGAATTGGTTCGTTTTCCATATCCTCAACTAACTTTTTATATTTTTCAAGCTGTTCAAAATGTGTCTTGAATTGTTCCTTATAAACCAATGCTGTCCCTTCTTCATCATATAAAACTCTGATTTTCCCCTGCAAAATTAAGTTTTGAACATATTTTACAGACACCGATAGATATTCAGCGGTTTCCTCAACTGTTAAATACAATTATTTCGTCACTCCTTAATTAATTTTTATTTAAACAAATCTGCTAATTCATTTTCTGTTTCGCTTATTTGGTTTTCTCTTCTTTCTTGGTAGTATTTTTCCAAATCAAGTACATTTTCTTTTAAGCCATTTTCCTCCCTACCTTTTATCGTTGTACTATGTACCGTCATTTCCTTGTATTTGTTTTTGTAAAATTCTACTTCTTCTTTTAGATTATCGATTTCTTTTTCTTTACTATATAGATTTTTCTCTAATTCTTCCACTTTCAGTGCCTTATCGAATGTTGATTGATAAGCATTGAGAATTTGATGCACTGCATTTATTAGCCTTTTTTTATTGTTGTAATTGTTATTTACTAAGTCTTCCGCCGAAGTGATAAAAGCCTGTTCTTTTAACAAACCAACAACTTCAATTGGTGTTTTATTTAACCTTTCTATGTCTTTACGGATATTTTTATTGTTTTTCCATACGTATTGGGGATATTTCGTTTCACGCCCTAAATCTGCAAGTGTGATTTGTCCTCCAATACGCTTATGAGCATATTCAAGTAAGGCTTCCCTAAGTTCTTCATAGGTATATTTTTTAGGTCTACCACCTTTATTTTTTTCTTCCGTCATTCCCCTACTAAACCTCCTGAATCTTTTTAATGTGAGCTTTTACCATGGCTTCTCGGTTCATTAAAATTTCTAAGTTATTTGCATTACGTTCAAGTTCCTTCCTGTCCTTTTCAATTTTATTGACCAAAGAACCTTGACTTTTGAAAGCTGTACTATAATATTTCTTAATAAAGTTTAACTTTACTTGAATTTCATCTTGGATTTTTGTTATTTTATTTTTCAAATTATTAAGTTCCTTCGCAGAAAGACTTGATAAATCTATCTGAAATTTGTTGCAGAAGATACAATCCTTCACAAAGCACTCGAAAGGAAAGTTATTTGAATGACAAAATCCATAATCTACTTTTCTCGCCTTTGAATTGTCTTCAAAAGCATAGGAAAGTAATTGTCTTTGTCTAAAGGTAAAAGAATTAAAACCTGATTTATCACCTATATTCATTTTCTGTAGTATATCTTTTTCTAATAGCCCTGAATATGAACGTTGAAAATCATCAATATGTGAAGAGTAATGAGCTTGGGTTTTAATATTTGTATGACCTGCCATCTGAGCAATAGTGAGTTCACTAAAACCCTGCATCATCATCAAACAGATAGACATATGTCTTGTATCACCTAAATTAAAACGCTTAATTGATTTGTGTTCATTCACAATGTCTAATTCATCTCTATTTTGGACTACTTTAATATAATATTGAGAATCAATTATTTCATCAAAAAATCCATCTAAGAGAAGCGTCATTTGTGCATAGCCCATATGTTCAGTATAGTGAAGTAGCATGAAGCTTATTTTTTCATTTTTTAAAAACCGAGTGTAAACGGATAATGGAAAAAGATATTTTTCATGTTCAATATTTGCCACTTTTCTATAATCGCAGATAATATCATACATTTCCTTTCCCATTTTCAATTCATGTTGAATAGCTACACGATTATATTCATTAATCGGATCAGGCTGTTGCTTTCTTCTCGGAATCAAAATGTAATATGCATCCTCTTTTTCTTCATATCTTATGCCTTCGTTCAATATTTCTATAAATTCAATTGGGCGTATCGGGATGACCGATGTAAGTTTCCACCAAATAAAGACTGGATAATATTTTTCACGTAAATATGATGTTGTATTTGACATGAAATCGTGAATGATTTGATCAAACAATATAAAGTTTGAATATGTAGGTATTTCTCTTACACCCTTGGAACCTTTAGTGTCACTTATTGTAAGCAAGATTTCAACGTAATCTTTGGAGTCATTAATTGGGTTAAAATATAAAAAAGATAAATTTGGATTTTTAAAATGAGATAACGCTCTCTTAGTCGTTAGATCTTGTTGTTCTACATATTCAATGAATTCTTTTAAAAATTGCTTATCATATCCATTAGTCATCCTTATCATTTTCAATATATACTTTAGTCCTTGTATAACAGAATTGACTACTAACCTTCTATCGTATAATTGTAAAATCACAAAGAATTTTAAAGCATTATATAATTTTTGATTGTATTCAATTTCTGTAAAATCAAAAATCATATAGTTGTTCCTTCCGTAAGCTACCCATATATGGTCTTCAAATAAACATTTATCTTGAAATATTCCTTCACCGATTAAATCATTAAATTTATCCATATATATTGATTTATCCTTTTTTTCATAACGGATATACTTTTTCTCTGCTAAGGATATGGATGTATCCTCATAAATAAATAATCCTCTGTCCAAACTTCCTATTGAAGCTCCCATGTCATGCATTCACCTCACTAATAGATAAAAACTTCGTGAACTCTACCTCTTGATACTGTTTTTTTAGTTTATCTATATCTATAAAACTTCTAATATAATTTTCATCATATTTATCGTAAGCCATCCTAAAATCAAATAGAATGTAGGTTAAAGTCCTAATCATATGAGTGTATTTTATTCTTGATGTTTCATCTGATAGGGATGTAGCTTTTAATCTATCAATTAAGGAAAACAACTCTACATTAATGATGTCTAAAATATAATTGGTATCGATACGATTTTTACAACCCAAACATGGTGTTTCAAGGTTATATTCGACCCCCATATATGGACAGTTTTTCACTCCAACAAGGCATTGTGAATGATCAAGAAGTGAAGGAGATTGTAATTTTGATATTTCTTCAAGTTTTTTCTTCAAATCATTCTTCGGTATGCACATAAGCTGTTTTAACAACGAAACTGATTGTTCATGTCTTGTTACAGCATATTTTGATAAACTATCCACCATCATTGGAGAATACTTTTTATTTACTTCTGTAATGGTGTAACTGCTAAACTAAAATCAACAGTTTCCGCCAAATAGAAATGAACACTTTTCGCCAAAACATTCAACAGTTAAGCTATCATGATTTTATATCATAATTGTTTAGCTGGAGGATTTGAAAGGTGGAAAAAATACTATTGTATGTTGAAATACATCAACTTAAACAACAAGGATTTAAAATAGCAGCCATTGCAAAAAAATTAAATATTTCAAGAAACACAGTTTATAAGTATCTGAATATGGATTTTGACGAAGCATCTGAATGGGCTATATCCACGAAGAGTAGAACCAAAAAATTAGATTCACATCAAGATCTAATATTAAGTTGGCTTAAAGAACATCCAGATCTCTCTTCTGCACAAGTGGAGGACTGGTTGAAAGAACGATATCCTACTATAAAAGTTGGCGGCAGTACAGTCCGCGGGTATGTCAGTGAATTAAGGAATATTTACCATATTCCAAAGGTAGTTCGTGTTCGAGATCATGAAGCTGTAGAAGAACTGCCTATGGGACATCAAGTCCAGGTTGATTGGGGGGAAATAACCGTAAAGAATCAAGATAAAAAGCCAGTTAAATTATACTTTATTACTTTCGTACTCTCTCATTCTCGTTACAAATATGTGGAATGGATGGACAGACCTTTTACTACAAAGGATACAATTCGTTGTCATGAAAAGGCATTTCAATTTTTCGGGGGAATTCCGAAGGAAATCGTCTATGATCAAGACCATTTAATAACAGTCAGTGAAAATGCCGGAGATATTATCTTAACGGGAGAGTTTCAAGCATACAAGCAAGAACGTGGTTTCCGAATATATCTTTGCAGGAAGTCAGATCCACAAAGCAAAGGGAAAGTTGAAAATGTAGTGAAATACGTAAAAATGAACTTTGCAAAAAATAGAGTATTTCCAAATCTTGAAGCGTGGAATGAGAAGTGTTTAGCGTGGTTAAAGAGGACGGGAAATTACAATATTCATCATACAACTAAAAAGAGACCGGTAGAAGTGCACGCCCTCGAAAAGCAACACTTAACCAAAGTCTCCTCCATGCTTTCTTTCGAAAGCAACCATAAAAATAGTATAACAAGAACTGTTCATAAGGACAATGTTATCAAATATAAATCCAATCGTTATTCTCTTCCATTAGGGACATACCGACCAAGGGGAGCTAATACGGTATATCTTGAAATACAAGATGAAATGCTCATTATTAAATCAGACTTTCAAGGGGAAATATTAGCAAAACATCAAATATGTCACGGAAAAGGAATATTGATAAAAAACAGGCAACATACGAGAGATCGTTCAAAGGGAATTCAAGCCTATAAAGAGACAATTATTCGTCAATTCAAAGATCAAGAAAAGGCTATAAAGTTTGTGAATGAAGTATCCGCTCAATATCCGAGATATGTAAGAGATCAGTTGCAGATCATTCAATACGCTATTACCCATTTTCGCCCTCAAATCGAGGAAGCCCTCGCTGTTTGTCTAAAAGAACAGCTTTGGAGTGCAAACGACTTACGTGATATTGCACAACACTTAACTAGATTAAAAGAAGGAAAAGATGTGTCCCCAACTTCTTTCGAAGCTAAACAAGATAACCTCGCAACAAAAGCTACAGCAGCAAAAAGGGAAATAGAATATTACACAAACATAATCAGAGGTGTTTCATAATGACTAGCACTGTACAGCTTTTACAAGAGCATTTTCGCCATCTTCGGATGGCGGAAACGGCGGATGAGTTGCCAGTATTACTACGAAAAGCGGAGAAATCATCTTGGACTTATCAAGAGTTTCTGCAGGAACTTCTAATGTACGAGGTGAAGAAACGGGAAGAAAAGAACGTTGAAAAGAGATTAAAATGGGCTAAATTCCCGTATGTCAAAACACTTGATGAGTTTAATATCGAAGAACAAACTTCTCTGAGTACACGTCAATTAAGTCAGTTAAGTGAGCTAAACTGGCTAGAACAACAATATAATCTAATTTTATTGGGACCGCCAGGTTCGGGTAAAACCCATATTAGTATTGGGCTAGGTATAGAGGCCATTCAAAGTGGCTATAAGGTTGCCTTTTCAACAATGGGTGAACTTGTACATTTACTAAAAACAGAAGAGTATATTAGAAAATCTCAAATTCAGTTAAAACGCATAAAGGATTCCGATATGGTCATTATCGATGATTTAATGTATATGGCAATGGACCAAAGAGAAGCTAACCTCCTTTTCCATTTAATTAATTTCCTTTACGAGCGTAGTTCTATAATTTTGACTTCAAATAAAGGCCCGGAAGAATGGGGAGAACTTATAGGAGATCAGGGAATCACGACAGCAATCTTAGACCGCATCCTCCATAGAGTAGAAGTTATTCAACTAAATGGAAATGACAGCTATAGAATAAAACATCGTTCGACCATTTTTGGAAAAGAAAGTGTTCAAAATTAATTAGCAAAAAGTGTTCAAAACTACTTGACGGTTACAAATGGCTTTAGTCATTTCATCCAAACTTAATGGTTCATGATTATTTATAGCATCTATCATTACTTTCACTTGCCAACCAAATATTCCCCTTTCAAATGCATGTAGTGCCATTTCTTCTACATCCGCATCCGTATTCTTCGTGACAATATAAACCTGTGTAACTGGATTAGGCATGTTTATATTATGCGTATGGGAGCGTGCGAAGCCACCAAGCCAATAAGCTAATGCTCCCTTTCCTTGCTTAACAGCAGTCTCCCAACCGTAGGTGGTCAAAGTTTTAGAACATCTTCGATTCGAAAATACAGGTAAGTCCTTCCCAAAAAACATTCTTAAATCATATGTTTGAATACGTGATGTAATTAAATACTTTTCTTTCTCACTCATTTGTCGTCTATGCAATTCACACAAAGTAAGTGCCAATGCAGTAGGCATTTCAAAAATAAAGGGAATTACAAATACGAGATCTTTATTATTTTTACTTGCCTTTTCACCTTTCAAACTCCGTTCAACAAGATTCAAAATGGTATGTGACATTTCCAGAGTGAACGTATTATATTCAAACCATATAAAACTATCAATTCCAACAACATCCAAATTGATAGGTTTAAATATATCTAAATCCACCTTTCGCCAATCTAAAGAAAAGTGGAGCAATGTCCAAAGCCAGGTTTCGGCATACTTTTTTCTTTTAATCGCTTTGTTAAAATGCTTGTCTATATCTAAAACATTTAAGGTTAAATCCCTCCATTCTTTCTTTGTGTACGGAACGTCATCCTTCTTATTTTTTTTCTCATTTTTCCATAAATAATCTCCTTCGTATAAACACTCCCTTTTACTTTTACAATCATTTATAAATGGATATAATAATCTAAGTTGATTGTCTGACAAATTTTGAAAAAGTTGTTTTAATTCCTTATCTGTGTAATTAATTATTTCTTTCATCAATACATTTAATAAATTCATAAATATATTTATTAATGAATACACAAGTTTCACTTTTTCTTTCGAATTACTCTTATCGATTTTCTTTTTTGCCCAAACTTCATACAAGTCTACTGTGTCCTTATATTGACTATTATCTCGACAAAAATCTATTGCATCTTTAAATAACTCTTGATAATTGTTAGTATTGAAATGTTTTATTTTAAGACCTGTATATGAATTTTTGAATTCGTCTGCATCTTTCCTTCTAACAAAATGCTTGTTTTTATCCTTTCTTATGGTTTTCAATTCTCCGTTTCTAATATATATAGGAAATATATTTACATTTTTACCCATCTCCATAGCCAATTGTTCCAATGGAATTTCATTTTCCCATAGATATTCCTCTAAATATTGTTTACTTGTTCTCAATCCCAATCCTTTCACATTGAATGATTGTATATGCTTTTTTTCTATCAGCATTCTGGCTATTTCTTCAGAAAGGTTTAAAAACTTCGAGGCTTTTTCTATCGAATAATCAAGACATTTTTTAAACTTGATGTAACTATCTTTTTTAACATAGAAACTATTACTTACCAAGTTCGCCTCTAATTGTGGTTCATTATTAATTAATTTTAAGGCTTGGTAAGTTGATAAATTTAATTCATCCTCGATAACACTTCTTGAAATTGTATCCTTAGTAAGCTCCTTATATTTATCAATTTCATTTTTTGAAATATAACTTCTGCCACAGAAATGTAAAACATCTTTAAACAACCCCTTTCCAACTGACTCGGAAAGTGACGTTTCAGGTCTTAAAAGGATATGTGACGCTTCTTTATATGTATAATAATTATCCCTGATATTGTCCTGGAACAATTTTTGTTTAGTAAGGTAAGAACGGTGAATGAAGTGAAGAGTATTCACTCTTTCATACTCGAATTCAGGTATTTCATTTTTTTCAATCCTATTAAAAAGCCACATAGTAGATAAATTTAGAAATTCGGCGGCCTCAGTGAGTGAGAACCACTCTTTTTCATCTACATTTAGGCATCTATTGATATAATTTTTATGAACATAATAAATACCTTTTTCTTTTTTATATTCAGTTTCTAATATTCTAATTGTTGGTGTATCAGTAATTTTAGTTATCCTATTTCTAATTGAGTGAATACTTATCCCTAATATTTCAGAAGTTTCCTTAATGGTGTACCATTCTTTTTCCAACGCAACATTCAAATCATTTCTCCCCCTTATGATTGTTATTTTCTCTTTCTTGCAGTATTTCATCTTTCGTTTCTAACAATTCAACATACATGTTGTTATAATTATTTTTTAGAATATCTAACATTTTTTTTGTACCATTTAAATAGGGGAGAGATGCTAATGGATCTTTGTCAGCTCTTGCACTCATAACTTGCAGAACATTCTCTGCATCTTCAGCAATTAAATTAGAGAAAATCCCTCGACATATATGGGTATCCCACTTGGCACTACTTAATTCAATTGCGTAATTTCTAACAAGTGAACTTTCTGATCCCCCTAATAGCTCAATGAATTTACGTTTTAATTTTTCAAAATAATACTGATATGAGAATTTCTCCATTGCCTTTCCATTTGCATTCCCAAATAGTGCGTTACTACCATCTGTTGCAATATAATTTTCTATATGATTTTTATAAAGTATTTGAAGTAGTTTACCATTAAAAGGAAAGATACCTTGTCTTCTTATCTTTTTGGGCGTTCCTCTACCTGAAATGGACTTTAACTCAGGTCGAAAATTCCTCTTCTGCAATTTCACTTTAAATCCATATCTGCCGAATTCCCCTGATGGTGTTATTCCTGTGGTGCTGATATTTACAACTTCTCCAACCCTTAATCCACCAAAGCATTGAAAAGCTACACCGAGGGCTATTCTTGGAGTGTAAGAAAGAGCAGTTTGAATAAACAGTATAATTAGTTCTTTAGGAATATCATGTATAAGGTTTTTTTCTATATTAGAATTGTTGTCAGGATACACAACACCATAGAATGGACTTTCTGGAACACGATTCAAACTTAAATCTTCATATGTAAATTCCTTAAATTCAAAGTCTTTTAATGTTATGTATTTAAGCACATTTTTTTTAGCTAAAAAATAATATAATTGAGTTAAATACCCTTCACAACGTTTAACTGTCCCTTTTTGAATCGAAGTGCAATTTTTTTGCCTTCCTGTTTGTCCATATGCTGTTAAATACTCTGTACCATGTTCAAAGGTTAATTCTGAAATACTATTAAGCATATAAATATGGTGTTTTTCAATTAATATAAAATTTAAAAAGTTAATTAAATAGTTTGCTATTTGAGATTGTGTCTTGATATCTGGTATCCCCACTCTTTTTAATGGTCTATGTATAAATTCCGTTATCGGATGGACTATTCTCTTTTTGATACCATTTTCTGCTTGTTCTAACATTACAAGTGTTCTTTCCTCTATAAGCTCTCTATCATTCATTAAAGTTTTTTTAACTTTAATGCTTTCATGAAAAAACTTATATTTATCACTCCTCTTATTAAATTCCACAACTTTCTTTTTATTATCCCCTCTTAAATTATCATCCACCATAAATCCCCCTAAAATGTTATGTTGTTTGTTTTTCAAAGTAATCAAACACCTTAAATAATGTTTTTAGTCAACCAAGAATAGTAATGTAAATATTTTTTTACCTTATTCTCAAACTAAAATATAGTAATAAAAAAAGGGTATTCTATCCCTAATCAGATAAAATACCCTTTAAAAATCCAAATATTAAAATAGCTAAACTTACTTAACACTCCCATAAGTTTTACCTCACTATTAATCTTGTAATTATACATAATAATTATATCCTTTATTTTTCCAAATGTCACTTATCCCCTTCCTCTACAACCCCATAAATTCTTAATACTTTATTTTATGAAAATAGTTTTACAATCTAAATTTAATCAAATCACTATTTATGAACTACAATAATATCATCCTCTGTACCATTGTCGGGAATACAATAACATATACCCTCGTAATATATTCATAATTGGGTTTTATCTTATTTGTTAAAAAAAAGACAAAACTCCCCCTCCTGAAAACACACACATATCAATGTATGTAAAAGTTTTCAAAGTTATCCACAAGTTATGTCTAAAATTTATTATATACCTGTTCACCATCAAAAAGGGCGCGCACCTTTTTTTCTTGAATCAGCTTTTTTACTAATTCTTCTGGAATTGATAAATATTCTGCTGTTTCCTTTACTGTTAAGTACAACTTCCTTCATCCTTCTTTACCTTCGAATTTTGTATGCTCGTCGTTCTGCGTATTCTGAGCAAGGAATACATACCTTTATTGTATTCCCTTTATCATCGACATACTTTCGCAGAGGCTTTATTTTTCTTTTACAAATCGTACATTTCGCACCAAAAAAAGAAAACATCGACACCCTCCTTTTGATTTTAACATGGGAGAGAGGCTCAGGCTAACTTTCATAATTCAGTGAAATAAAATTAAAAGTGATCAAAAAAAGCCTTAACTCTAGTTGAGGCTTCATTTACTATTGTTATTTTTACCAAGTTTCTCGTTTCCGCGTTTAAAGTTGCCTGTTATTTTAGCTAACAATACTTGTATTTTTATTTTGTCATCTTCAACTTCTTTTATCTTTGTTATAAGACGTTCAGCATCCCGACCATTTACCATTTTAATTTGTTTTCCTTCAAAATAAATCATAACCATTCCTTTTTTCGTAATTTGATAAGTAAATGGTTCTTCAGTTAATCGGTTTCTTTTGTCTATTTCGCTCATTTTACGGTCTCCCTAACTATTTAAAGTAAACTGCTAGTCAAAACCGATTCGTTCGATAAACATTCATTGGGGGACAAGGCCCCCAATGACTAAAGTTTCACATTATTTCACTGCAACAAACTGATCGACAAAATGCTGTGGATTTAGTTTCTCTCCAGTGGCTCTTTCGATTTTTTCATTCCAATTATATAACGTACCTGGCTTAAAGAAATCATTCATCAGGAATTCTCCCACTTTTTCTGTGAAGAGATCTGTTGAGATGTTCTTCTCAATATAGCGCTGAAGCTGGGAAGTTGTTAACTCACCAAGTAGATAGTTTTGGTAATACACTGGCACTAATGTAAAATGAATCTTCGCAGCCCAATGCGGATAATCCTGGTTTTCAGGTGGTGTCAAATATTGAATTTCATTCACAAGCTTCCACCATAAACGGTTCAAATCTTGATCAGGATTTTCGTAAAGCTCGCGTTCAAAGAACACAAAAGTCATAATCCAGCGACCCGCAATTAACATTTGACGGCGTAAAGATTTATCAATAAGTGGCTTTAATTCATCCACCTTCTCTTGGTCCAACCCTAAAAACTGGTGAAGCCATTCAGGATTTTTACCGAAGCGACCATATAACATTGCAATCGCCTCAGTTGTTAATGTATGTGCCGGACTGCGCAATAAGAACGGGAGACTACGATCGATATATTTAAAATAGACCGCATGCCCGTATTCGTGGAGCATCGTATTGGACCAATAATCGGACGGCACATTATTACTTAAGACACGAACATCACCCTCACGGTCAATATCGGTACAAAATGCATGCTGGTTTTTCTTTTCTCTTGGATACAAATCACTTTTTTGAAGCATATCTGTAATATCCATGCCCATTTTTTCGAAGGTTTGAATGGATAATTGCTCGAGATTCTTCTCCTCATAGAACGGATCTAAATCCAATTCCTTAGATGGAGGCGCCTCTTGGAAAAATGGATCGGCATAATGCCATGGTCGAAGGTCTTCAACCTTAATACCAAATCGTTCTGCAAGCTCTTCATCCATCTCCTGTTTTACCTGACGGAATGGCTCATCAGAAAGTTCCTTTAGCTTTGTAAATATCGAAAAGATTTCTTCACGGTCAAGCTCCTGTGATTCGAAGCTCATCTGATGAAAATTTCCAAATCCTAGTGAACGTGCGGCCTCATTGCGTTTTTTCACAAGAGTGAGTAATTTTTCTTCAACTTCTTTCGCAATTTGCTTGCTTGCATGCCATGCTTGTTCCCTTAGTTCAAGATCATTGCTTTTGATTAAAATCTGACGGACATCGTTTTCTGATACTTGCTTTCCATTTAATGTCGCGCGGAATGTGTTAAACACACCAACTAATTCAGTTGATAGTTGAACCATTTCCTTCAGTTTATCTTCTGGAAGTTGGTTTTCTAGCATGTGTGAATATAAAAGTTCAAGCTGGCGTTTTTGAACCGGATTCTCTGTTTGCTCCAGATATTGTTTTACTTGCTCAAAGCGTTCCGCATTTGAAAAATAAACACTATATGCAGTGTCCGCTTCTGCCGATTTCGCATTCCACTCGTCCTCCCCAGTGGTCGCAGCCATCCATGAAGCTTCAGCACTATTAATATGCAATTCACGAATTACTTTATTTTGATCCTCTAAAAATTGTTCAATTGACATTGGATTACCCCCTCATACCCTATAATTCTAGAAAAATAGACAATATCCTTTATCCTCTCATTCTCTCAAACCCTAAATATCGCGTTCCTTGAAATGTAAGTTTCCCCATATCCCCTTCAGCAAGCTGACCATATTCACCACCAGAAACCTTAAACTCTGAGCGATCGCCACTCTCGAACTCAAATGTAACATAGTAACTCGTGGATGATGTGACATGATCGTGATGATGTGGTTCGGTTTGATGGTGGGTATGTCTACTCACATGTGTGCGCTTTGTTTTTACAAGTGCAGGAACACTAAGTTTGGGTGAATCTTCATTCTTTTTCCATTGACTGATTCCTTTCCCCATATTAAAAATAATGAGTCCAATCACAACAATGAACATAATCATTACAAAAATCGGGACAGCATTGAACATAGCATCTCCTGGATACATTAACCTTCCCCCTTTTTAAAGGAATCTATATTAAACAAATACGCTTTAAAATACATAAAGTTTCAATGTTCGAAAAATTTTTTCGTAAAAAAAGAGACGGTTGGGACAATAAACCTGTCCCCCCGTCTCCAAAAAAAGACCTTCATTAGGACAGTAAGTCTGTCCCAAGGTCTTCGTTTGTTAATTATTCACCTAGATCGACGTTGTGGTATACCTGACGTACGTCTTCAAGGTCTTCTAATGCATCGATCATTTTTTCGAATTTTTCTTTTGCATCGTCTGGAAGAGTTACATCGTTTTGTGCAAGCATCGTTAATTCAGCTACTGTAAACTCCGTAATTCCAGCGTTTTTAAAAGCTTCTTGAACTGCGTGGAATTGTTCTGGCTCCGCATACACGATGACAGCATCTTCTTCTTCAAGAATGTCGCGTACATCAACGTCTGCCTCCATTAACAATTCTAGAACTTCATCAGCCGTTTTTCCTTCGATACCGAAAACAGCAGTTGCATCAAACATATAAGCTACAGAACCACTGACACCCATGTTTCCGCCATTTTTACCAAAAGCGGCACGTACATCTGAAGCTGTACGGTTAACGTTATTTGTTAAAGCATCCACAATCACCATTGATCCATTTGGACCAAAGCCTTCATAGCGTAGTTCATCGTAACTTTCCTCTGAACCGCCTTTTGCTTTTTCAATGGCGCGGTCAATGATGTGTTTTGGTACACTGTATGTTTTTGCACGCTCAAGAACGACTTTTAAATGTTGGTTTGACTCAGGATCAGGCTCACCTTGTTTTGCTGCTACATAGATTTCACGTCCAAATTTTGCGTAGATTCTACTTGTATTCGCATCCTTGGAAGCTTTTTTTTCCTTGATATTATTCCATTTACGTCCCATCTTGAACACTCGCTTTCAACTTATGAATCTTATCTAATTATAATGTAAGTGTTGATCACTACAAAACGCTACCGTTTCACAACTTACATTTTGAACAAAATATATTATACTCCAACATTTAGCGCTTTTCGAGAAAAAATTAGAAGAAAATGTAACCAAAAAAACGCCTAGACATTAGCACCTAAGCGTTTTGACTTTTCTTTTAAACTAAAGTTAGTTGCCAGGAAACGCCGAAACGGTCGTTTATCCAGCCGAATTTTTTGCTGAATCCATAATTACCTAAAGGCATGAGTTCTCCTCCGCCTTCTTTCAGCTTATGATAAAGACTATCGATTTCTTCTTCCGTACTGCATGTTAGATAAATCGAAAATGAAGGAGTGAACGTAAACTGATGCTTGATATTACTATCAATGCACATAAACTCCTGTCCTTTTAACGTAAAAGTTGCATGCATGACCGTTCCTTCATCGCCAGGTCCATTCGCCCCATACCGAACAATATTTGTAATCTCAGAATCCTCAATGAGTGACGTATAAAAATTCATCGCTTCCTCTGCATTGCTATCCTGAAACATTAAAAATGGTGTTACTTTTTCCATAATCAAATTCTCCTTTTTTCTTTTTCATTTTTAGTATATCCCTACTGAGCTTGATCCAAATCTCTTGATACGTTAATACGGTGTTCTTGTCTACTTTTACTATTTACAAACCATATACCTACTAATACTAGCAAAATTCCCGCTAACGTTACCACACTTAAGCTTTCATCCAAAAATATGTATCCAGAAATGACTCCAACGATGGGTACAATTAATAAAGAAGTCGACGCTTTGCTTGCTTCTGTACGCCTTAAGATATGATTCCACATCACAAATGCTAAGGCAGAGGCAGCAACTCCTGAAAACAAAATATACACTATAGGCATGAATCCCCAATGTGATTCACCCGTTTCAAATGAAAGAGTATATACCAATAATCCCACCGCTCCGATCGTCATCTGCCAAGTAGTAAATTGAATGGTATCACAATGTTTTAATTTCAGTTTAAATAGCAAACTCGCAATTGCCCAAGATATAGCGGAGCTTAAGGCTAGTAAAACCGTCCAAATAGATCCTCCAAAATGGATATTCATCGCAAGAAATAAACCCAGAATGCCTACCACAATCCCGAAACTCTTTCTAACTGTTAGCCGTTCACCAGGAATCCACCTATGCGCCATGATTGATAGAAAAAGTGGCATACTGTATGTAAGAACAGAGGTAAGTCCTGCACTTATGTGGTTAAGTGATATTTGAATCGCAATGTTAAAATAGGTGGTTTGGAGGATTCCACATAGAATGAACCACTTAAGATCTGACTTATTAGGCAGTGGTATTCGTTTTAAAAAGCACAAACCTAGGAGTACAATGGATCCTGTTAAAAACCGCCATGCAGCAAATTCCCCAGGAGGAAAAACACCGTTCCCCAATTTCATGACAACAAAATTAAATCCCCAAATCAGACATAAGATGACCATAGACATGTACATAAGGAAGTTTCTCCTCCTCTCCGTTTAGCTAGAAAAAGAACAGCCAAGTTTGATTTATTCTTCGATTTTTAAATACTCGAGCTCTTCTTCCTGTATTTCTCCCACAGGCTGCAAATCCACACTGCCACCCCATGAAGCCCCACCAACCATGGTAGCACGGGAATCTTGCCTCTTGTGTTCATTGTTGTATGGAATCCAACCAAAATACACGTCCTGAATGACAGGGAACATGTTTTGAAAAATGGAATCTGGTTGTTTCGTTTCCTCCACTTTGATCGAAGCCATTATCACGCTCTGCCAATCCTTAGGAAGATCCATTATCCCGTACGGTTTTTCTTCAAAATCAAGGATGGTCTTCATTTGAAGCCTTGGGTTATAATTGCCAATTTCATCTGTAATCCGATAATTTCGATCCCTCAGCAAATAAAATTCTCCATAACTTATTTGATCCCTTGGGTGAATATTCCAAAATACCTTATAGGAACTCGGATCCGTACTCTTTAACTTGATGACCATAGGACCACCTACTGTGCTATCAAATTCCATATTCCATTTATGGTTTTTCCACAGCCAAAGACTCATACCATATTCGTTTTCATTTGTAACAATTGGTACAAAAACACGGCGTTCATCTATCTCAATAACATCCAGGACCTCATTTACTTCAGAATACCTTTTAAAAGTATCAGTTTTAGTGAAGGTAGTTGGCTTAGCTAGGTAAAAATAATAGATCAAGAAAAGAAGAACAACTAAACCTAACAGCCCTATTATCCTTTTACGCTTCATTTATTTTTCACCCCTTTTAAAAAGACAACATCGGAGCGAAAATAATATTGTTTTTTAGGTGTTGCAATTAATAGGCCTTTCCCATCTTCTTCAATGAAAATGGTTGTAGGTACATTGCTTCCCCATTTTCCTTGTACTCCAATCACTTGATATGGAAATCGTTCTTTCCTCGTATTAGGTTCTCCATACATATATGTTTCCTCGTACCACTGATCACTAAAAAATTCCGTTTGTTTCATGGTAGACAGTTGTTTCATTACTATATCCTTTTGCAAGGTAACATCCTCTGCGACTGGATGTGTATTGATAACTGTTGCACGTTCGACATCAGAAATATAGGTTGCTATATTGCTTGGAGGATAGATTACATACTGTAGGCCAACCGAAGCCAAAGTCAACATGACAAAAAGAAAGTTTGCGAGAAAACCAAGCCAAGCATATTGGCGATACCTCTCCCAACGCCCGTCCTTTGATCTCAGAATAAAATAAAGAATCCATACACCTAACGGTAAAATGGGTATCTTCATAAACGTTTCAAATAGGTTCATATTAAAAGAAAATGTAAAAAATCCAACAAATAAAACAAGAATAATCTTCCACATCTTTGGTTTCTCTTCTTGTTTTTTATAAATTCTATATGTAAAAAAAACAATTGTACCCCATCCAACAAGGAACGTCATCATGGATATAAGGCTTATATCAAAATCAAACCGAAATGTAATGAGAACCACCCCTTTTTCCTTTACCTTACTATATATTCGTATTGATGTGCCTGATTCCCTTTTTCAGGCAAATAAAAAGTGCAAAGCCAATTAGGCTTTGCACGTTCTTGATGCGATAACTCTCATCTATACAACCGCTACTTCATTACTCTGCAGGATTTTCTTCTGTCCATACCTGCTGAAGTGCACCAAGGAAAGTGGACGTCGGCTGCGCACCAGAGATTGCGTATTTTTGATTGATAACGAAAAACGGAACACCGGTAACACCAATTTGTTGCGCAAGCGATTCATCAATTCGTACATCATTCGCAAATTTCTTTTCATCCTTTAATACGTCAAGGGTAGCTTGGCGATCCAAACCTACAGACTCTGCAAGATCAGCTAGTACCTCATGGTCACTAATGAGTTTTCCTTGTTCAAAATAGGAGTGAAGGAGAATCTCAGTCATTTCTTTTTCTTTCCCTTCAGTTGCCGCGTATTTTGCAAGGCGGTGAGCATCAAATGTATTTGTGTGTTTCATTGCATCAAAATCATAGTTTAACCCGACATCTGCTGCTTGCTGCCCTACACTTTCATTCATTTGCTTTGCCTGTGCAACGCTTGTTCCATATTTGGAAGCAAGCAATTCATGGATGCTTTGTCCTGAATAGGGCTTTGCATTTGGATCTAATTCAAAGCTTTTGAATTCTACTTCTACTTGGTCACGATGTGTAAATTGCTCAAGCGCTTGTTCTAAGCGACGCTTACCTACATAACAAAACGGACATACAAAATCCGACCATACTTCAATTTTCATACTGACACCTCATTTAGGTATTTTTCACTATGGTAACATATACATTTTGTAAATGCTCATTGAACGACTTTGGTATAAAATTTCCACTTTTGAAAGCCAAATACATTAGAATGCCGTAACGGTAGATGGTTGGGTTGATTGGGGTCGAGCGTGTAGTGCAAGACCATTGTTGCGGGACATGCTTAGGGGGATTTTTGCCACAGCTTGTACCGCTAAACCATCCTTGCGGCACATACTTGGGCGATTTTTGCCACAGCTTGTACCGTTAGATCATTCTTGCCGGACATGCTTGACGGGATTTTTGTTCCAGCTTGTACCGCTAGACCATCCTTGCGGCACATACTTGGGCGATTTTTGCCACAGCTTGTACCGCTAAACCATCCTTGCGGCACATACTTGGGCGATTTTTGCCACAGCTTGTACCGTTAAATCATTCTTGCCAGACATGCTTGACGGGATTTTTGTTCCAGCTTGTACTGCTAGACCATTCTTGCGGCACATTCTTGGGAGGATTTTTGCCACAGCTTGTATCACTAGACCACCTTTGCGACACATACTTGGGTAAAATGACTCCGAGCATGCATCGCAAGAACTCTTATCCACCTATTTTCCCCGCCCAAAATTCCAACTTTTGAACATTTAGTGAAAAGTATTTGACAATTTTGTGAACAAAGTGAATAATTTATAGTAGGAGGATGAGGAAAAATGAAAACTACTATGCTTGAGGCTGTTAAGTATTTTGGGGGAACAGTGCTTATTGCCGGTATCATTATTTTTTGTCTAGGATTTTTCGGAAGCGGTTCCAGCGTATTAACGCCGATTGGAATCGGAACAGTTATGGGAGCCATTTTTGTCTTTTTAATGGGGCTGTTTTTAATTGCATCTGAAGAAATGTTACTGAAGGCACAGGGGACAAAACAAGACTAAATAATTCATACATTAACTATAGGCTTAGCCGTTCAAAATCGGCTAAGCTTTTTATTTGCATAAAAAAGAGTGCCCCTAAAGGACACCCTCGATCTTTACATATCCCAAACTAACAGGAATAGTGTACCGAAAATTGTAACAATCGCGATAAAAATCATGAAATAAACATTTGCGTAAATAGCCCAACGATCCTTTGTTTCACCTGCATGCATGAATACAACTAGTTGTACCAATGCTTGCACAAATGCTGTAACAATGAGTATTGTTAACCCTACTGTAAAGGATAGATCAAGGAAGTACACGGAAAGAGCAATAACTGTAAGAAGCAATGAAAAGACAAAGCCATTTATTTGTTTTGCTGGAAAAAGTTCTCTCATATTACATCATTCCTTTCAAATAGATGAAGCTGAAGATGAAAATCCAAACTACATCTAGGAAGTGCCAATACAATGAAAAGATGAACGATTTTCCAGCAGTTTCTGCAGTTAAACCTCTTTTTCTGATTTGGAGAAGAATCATCACTCCCCAAAATAATCCAAATGTAACGTGAAGTCCGTGTGTTCCTAAAGTTGTTAACAACATCGCAGTAAATGCGCTTGTTTGTAGACCTGCTCCAACATGGACATAGTGTACAAACTCATAGATTTCAACACCTAGGAAGGTTAAACCTAGAAGCAATGTGACCGCGAAGAAGCCCATCATTGCCTTCACTCTGCCAATACGCATTGCATGAACCGCAAGACCGATTGTAAAACTACTAGTTAAAAGTAATAATGTTTCAATTAAAACAGGTGTGATTTCAAAAATCTCTGCACCTGAAGGACCGCTTCCGATACGGTTCTCTAATGTAAAATACGATGTAAACAATGTTGCGAAAAGCATAATTTCAGCACCAAGGAAAACCCAGAAGCCAAAAATATTTAATTCATTTTGGTGCGTACTATATTCAAGAGGTTGCGAGTGTCCTAGTTTCATAGTTTAGCACCTCCAAGTTTTTCTTCTGTTTCTTTAATCTTTTCAACTGGAATGTAATGTCCAGGATCCTTTTCAAATGAACGGTATGCCATACATACAAAGATACCAATTGTTGAAGCAATCAACAGTGGCCAAATCGCAAATACGAATGAGAAGCCCCATACAAAGAAAATGCTACACATGATGAACGGAAGTCCACTATTGTTTGGCATATGAATTTTTTCAATTTCACCTGGGAATAGCTTATGCTTTTTCTTTTTGTCATCCCAGAATGGTTCGCTAGAGTTCACACTTGGTGTTAACGCAAAGTTATACTCAGGAACTGGTGTATGTGTTGCCCACTCTAAAGTACGTGCATCCCATGGATCGCTGCCGATATCTCTAGGTGAGTAACGGATACTGTAATACACGTTATATACAATTAGAACAAATCCAATTGCCATAATACCCGCACCGATGAACGAAATCATATTCAATGGACCAAAACCAGTTGCCTCAGAGTATGTGTACATACGACGAGCCTGACCATCTAATCCAGTGATGTACATCGGGAAGAATGCTAATACAAATCCAATTGCTAGTGACCAGAAGGTCCATTTTCCGATTCGTTCATTTAACATAAATCCAAACATTTTTGGCCAGTAATAGGTGAGTGCAGCAAGCATCGCAAACACAACACCTGGGATAATTGTATTATGGAAGTGTGCTACAAGGAACATTGTATTGTGGTACTGGTAGTCCGCTGCAGACATCGCAAGCATAACCCCAGTTACCCCACCGATTGTGAATAATGGAATAAATCCAATTGAGTAAAGCATTGGAACTGTAAAACGGATTTTACCTTTCCATAATGTAAACAACCAGTTAAAGATTTTCACACCTGTTGGAACAGCAATCATCATGGTTGTAATTGAGAAGAAGCTGTTAGATGCAGCCCCCTGCCCCATTGTAAAGAAATGGTGTGCCCAAACTAGACATGAAAGGACTGAGATGATAACCATTGAACCAACCATTGATTTGTACCCATATAGGTTTCTTCCTGAGAAGGTTGAGATGATCTCACTGTAAATACCGAACGCAGGTAGGATTAAGATATAAACCTCAGGATGTCCCCAAACCCAGAAGAGGTTGGCCCAAAGCATATCCATTCCACCGTTTGTGCTTGCAAAGAAATGTGTACCGAAAAGTCGGTCCATTGTTCCCATTGCTAATGCAACTGTTAAAACTGGGAATACTGTTACGATAATTAAGTTCGCAATAAGAGTTGACCATGTGAACATAGGCATTTTCATCAATGTCATGCCCGGTGCTCTCATTTTTAAAATGGTCGTGATCATATTGATACCTGTCATTAAGGTACCAAGACCCGATATCTGCAACGCAATCATATAATAGTTCGTACCAACTGATTGACTGAAATCATTGCCTGCAAGTGGGAAGTATGAAGTCCAACCTGCATCAGGTGATCCACCAATTACGAAAGAGATGTTAAATAGCATTGCCCCCATAAAGAAGAGCCAGAAGCTGATTGCGTTTAGACGTGGGAATGCCACATCGCGCGCTCCAATTTGTAATGGTACAACATAGTTCATAAAGCCCATAATAAACGGCATTGCCATGAACATGATCATGATAACACCATGTGTTGTAAAAATCTCATTATAGTGCTGTGCGTCTAACAGCTTTGCTTCCGGTGTAGCTAGCTGTGCACGCAGCATAACTGCATCCACTCCACCACGGAACAGCATGATTAAGGCGGAGATTAAATACATGATTCCAATTCGTTTATGGTCAACGGTTGTTAACCATTCGCGCCATAGATAACCCCATTTTTTAAAATAGGTTAAACCGGCGACTATTCCGATTACGGTAAGTCCAATTGCAACCATCGCTGCATAGATGGCGGGACTAGGATGTGGTATGGCAAAACGTTCGAAGAATTCCATCCGTTGTTACTCCTTTCAAATGAAGTGAATTCGGCGTTCAAAATTTATTAGTTTGAATGTTTAAAGACATTCTTTAATGAATAGTTCGTTTTTGTCTTCGAGATATCGTATCAGGGACATTTATTTATTTTTATCCTCGTGATTTGTCCGTGAGAAGCTCTATCGGAGACATTTTCCGGCATCACACCGTTTGTTTTGTCCTTGATACGTGGTATCAGAGACACTTTTCTGCTTTACACTGTTTGTTTTGTCCTCGAGACACTGTATCAGAGACAATTCAATGACTTTCCCTGAAAGTCTTGTCCGTGAAGAGCAGCATTCCTAAATATTAATGCCCATCATGCTCTGAATGAGCTTCGTGCTCGTCATGACCTTCCTGGTGACCTTCCTCAGAATCTGCTGAGCCATGATCATGCTCTGGTGGCGGTGCAAATTCTAGATGAGTTCCAGTAAACGTCATTTGACCAAGATGGCCAGGTTCTAACAGCTGATCAAATTTTTCTTCGGTAAGAGGCTTAGCAGTTTCTTTAACCTCGTCTACCCATTCCTCGAACTCTTTTTCAGGAACAGCCTTTACACTAAATGTGTTTTCTGCAAATCCTTTACCACTGAAGTTTGCGTTGCGTCCCATTAATTCACCCTGCTCATCGGCAGCAAGATGCAACGTCGTAATCATGTCGGCCATGGCATATTTTTGCCCGCCAAGCTGTGGAATCCAGAAGCTTGTAATTGGTCCGTAAGAATAAAGTCTGAATTCAAGTGGTCGGTCTGTTGGAACATATAAGTAATTGACTGTTTCAATGTCCTCTTCCGGGTAGCTAAAATGCCATTTCCAATCGGAAGATGATGCATAGATTACCAATGGTTCTTGGTCTTCGTAGCCTGTTGGTGCAGATTCGACAATGTAGTTACTTTGTACAGATACAACTGAGAGATAACCAACGATTAAAATTGGGATTCCGATACAAATAGCTTCAACCCAAGGATTTCCCTCAATATGTGGTGGTTCGTAATCCTCTGGCATTTTTGAAGCTCGATATTTAACAAGTATATAGACTAATAATACGAAAACGACAATGACTACTACTGACATGATTCCAATTGAAAGTAGGATATCTTGGGCTTGCCTCTCAGCTTGTGGACCCTTTGGATCAAGGACCATTACTGGTTCACAGCCTGTTAGCACTGTGGCAATAGTAAAAACCATTGATAAGAAAAACCATTTGATTTTCATAAAAGTACTCCTTTCCGAATGGATGCTCTTATTTCACAACTATGAATGTCATACTGAAATTGTGTACAACTTCACAAAGTTGTCAAAAATTTTTTAGCTACTTGTTTTTTTCGTAATATATTGAAAAACTGCAGCTAAAACTTTATTTTTCCAAAATAATTTCTTTAGAATTTTATCACTGTGTAAATGATAATAACATCAAAACTTTAAAAAGTTGTTACAGAATCAAGAAGGAAGTTTTTGGAAATTATAAATTTCTTTAACATAAATATCGCAAACCTTGATGTGACGCATATCACAGGTGTTTTTTTCGAATTTGAACATTTTGTTACAATCTTAAACCAAAAAAAATTCCCTCATTATTAATGGAATCTCATCTAGCAATCCATACTATAAAAAATGATGTTTCGTAAAGGTGGTGGGGATACTGAAATTATTGTGGACGATAATGCTTTTCTTTTCTGTTCAGCAATTCCAGCCTCAAGATCATGTATACATAACCTATGAAGGAAATCCGATTGCGACCGTGAATCGGGCTGAATATTCTCTCCCATTGCTCGGTGTTCCTACATTGAACACCAAAAAATTTACAGATTTTCTAACTTATTTAGATGAGCAAGTATACGAAGAACCAATGGACGCGAAGATCAGCAAATCAGGTGATATCGTCAAGGAACATGTCGGAGTGAAATTAAATAAGGATAAATTCACAAAGTTATTCTACTCTAGCTTTTTCGGAAAAAAGGATTTCATTGAGGTCCCGATTGAGCGAATTTATCCACGTGTAGATAGTGAGCTTTTATCAACGATACGGGTCAAAAAGATTGGGCAATACGTGACGCATTTTAATTCTTCTAATAAAGAACGTGCCACAAATATTGCTCTTTCCGCCGCATCCATTGATAGTTATGTGCTGTTTCAAAATGAAACCTTTTCATTTAATAAGGTCGTTGGCAAACGAACAGCTGCCAGAGGATATCAGCCTGCGCCCGAAATCATTAGAGGTGAATTGATTGAAGGAATCGGTGGTGGGATTTGCCAAACCTCCTCAACCCTATTCAATGCCGTCGACCTTGCCGGAGTTGAGATCGTTAAGCGCTATTCCCATAGCAAACGTGTAGGTTATGTACCTCCAGGGCGCGATGCAACAGTGAGCTGGTATGGACCAGATTTTCTTTTTAAAAATACATACAATCAGCCGATTTTAATTCGAGCGAGGGTGAGTGGAGGAACACTTATCGTTTCGGTTTATTCATCTGAGGATATCAATTACAAGCCACGAAAAATTATACCTAAAAAGGAAAAGAGAGACCAATCCTAACTTACTTTGGTCTCTC
Source organism: Ferdinandcohnia sp. QZ13 (assembly GCF_031324165.1). Classification (NCBI taxonomy): domain Bacteria; kingdom Bacillati; phylum Bacillota; class Bacilli; order Caryophanales; family Bacillaceae; genus Ferdinandcohnia; species Ferdinandcohnia sp. QZ13. Next base: position 2,185,875 of record NZ_JAVIVW010000001.1, read on the forward strand.
AATTTCAAATATGTTTCCTATTTTCGCATAAAAATTGCCTGCCAAACGGCTTACCGCTCCCAGTCCTTCTTGGTCAATCCGGCCGTTGCTATATAGTTCCTTATCAACATGAAACTGGACCACTTTTCCAATGAGCAAATCACAACCAGGCTGTTCCTGCCCGCCTAATTCGATTGCCTGCTCCAAAACACATTCAATACGAATTTTGGCTTCCTTTATACCCGGCACTTTTATGCTTGTACTTTCGACCGGAGTTAGTTGGGCTAGCTCTATTTCACTTTCATCTGATGGAAGACTCGCTGCCGTAATATTAATCTTTTCTACATTACTCTCATCCACGATATGCACAACAAACTCTTTTCCTTCTATACTATTTCGAGCCGTGTCCTTCATGACTCCCTCTTTCCGTTGAATTGATAATGAAATGAGGGGTGGATTGGATGATACTATATTAAAATAACTAAAAGGTGCACCATTTAGCGTACCTGTCCGCGATAGCGAAGTTACAAATGCAATGGGCCTAGGGATAATGCTGCCAATTAACAGCTTATAATTATCCCTTTCTGAACTCTTACTTGGATCGATTGAAATCATTTATAATCTCCTTTTAATCCAGACTTCTTACTTCAAATGGTAACACGATATTTTCTATTTTATGACGATGTGGTTCATATTGTGGAGGTAGTTTCAGTTCTGAACCCATTTTCTCATATTCTTCATCGATGCCAAATCCCGGAGGATCTGTTGCAATTTCAAATAAAATTTCACCATGCTCTCTAAAATAAATGGCATTAAAATAATTTCGGTCGCGCACTTGTGTCACCCCATAGCCATAATTGGCAATGTATTGTTGCCATTGTAATTGCTCCTCATCATCCTTCGCACGCCATGCGATGTGATGTACGGTTCCCACACCCATTTTGCCTTTTTCACCAGGAGTTCGTTTGACATCAATCACATTTCCAATGTCACCTTCAGCTTTAAAGCGAAGAAAATCTCCTTCCTCACCTATGCGCTCTAGTCCCATAAGTGTTAGAAGCTTTTCTGTCTCTTCAGGCTGTGAGGAAAATAAAATCGCACCACCAAAGCCCTTTATTGCCACATTAGAGGTCACGTCTCCAAATTCCCACTTACTGTTTGCCCCTTCTTCTCGTTCTACAAGTTCAAGATGCAGTCCGTGGACATCGTTAAATTGAAGATATTGTTCTCCAAAACGTTCTGTTTTCTTATAAGAAAGATTGAATTTCGTTAACCTTGATTCCCAAAAAGGAAGTGCTCCCTTCGGAACTACGTAAGTTGTTACTCCTACCTGGCCATCGCCAATTTTTCCTTGATACGCATCTGCCCATGGGAAAAAGGTAATGATGCTACCTGGATTGCCGACATCATCTCCAAAATAAAAGTGGTACGTACCTGGGTCATCAAAATTGACTGTTTGTTTCACAAGGCGCAGTCCTAGAACACCAGCATAGAAATCGACATTCTCTTGGGGATGTCCAACAATGGCAGTAATATGATGTATGCCTGCTGTTTTCATAGTTTCTATCTCCTTTTATCATTCGTTAATTTAGTTTCCAACAATTAGATTGGAATATTCACTTCAAAAATTACCTTTAATTGAATTATCTTGAATTCAAGATAATTTTATATCATGATTTAGAGATTGTCAATTTTATATCGTCAAACCATTAGTTTCACCTATTTAAAAGCCTTCCGGTTCGTCCGGAAGGCCTGTATCTAAAATTAATTTCACGAAGCGATTAATTTTTCGGCAAATTGTCTGCCAAATTCTTTACATACTATTTCATCTTTTTCGGTTGGAGTCAGTTCGATTTTCAATGGCTCTACAATAACATCTGCTCCATTTTGTTTCAGTTTTTCCACTAATAGGTCGACGGCACCGCCGTAATTCGAGTATAAAGTGCTACCTGATCCGAACACCGCACTCTTTTTCAAATAAAAATCAAGATGATCCATTTCGTCGTAAAAATCTAATAACTCATCAGGGAGCTCACCTTCTCCCCAAGTGTAGCTTCCAATGATGATCCCATCGTAGTTTACTAGTTCTTCGGGGTCTATTTCAAAGCATTCTTTAACGTCCAGTTGGATTCCTTTTTCCTTCACACCTTCTGCAATATATGTTGCCATTAATTCTGTATTACCCGACATGCTTGCATATACGAGAATGGCATTGGTCAACGTTCTCACCTTTTCTTCAGTTGTTCGCTTTCTTCCTTAGCTCTTCTAGTTGTTTGATGATGATTTTTCTTTGTCCTTTTAGCTCAATGAGACCTTGGTTTTGAAATGCTGAAAGTCGCCGACTGAGTGTCTCCTGTGAGGTACCAAGATAGGATGCGAGGTCTCCTTTGCGAATGGGCAGGTGAATGGTCATGGAGTCATCTTCCTGCCCTTCAATAAGCTCAACTAAATAGCTTGCTACCCGCTTTTCCACATCCTGTGAGTTTAACTTTTCAATGAGTGATTCCGTTTCATGGAGTCGACTCGTAAATTCCTCTAAGATTTTCAATGAAATGGTTGGGTAGCGTAGGAGTAATTGATGAATGTCCTGTTGCTGGATGGTGCATACCTCCGTATCTTCCATTGCCTCTGCAAAGCTTGTCGTCATTGTTTTTGAAAAAAGAGATAGCTCGCCAATGAAGTCACCTTCTTCAACAAAACGGATAATTTGTTCCTTCCCGTTTTCCGTTATTCGATACATTTTTACCAAGCCTTTATGAACAATAAAAAGTTGCTCAGAGAGTTCAACTGAATGGAATAAAAGCTCACCTTTTTTGAGACGTTTGCTTATTGCGACTTGTGAGATTTCAGCCATTTCGTTTTCAGTCAAATGGTTGAAAATCGGTACCCTTGAAATACATGAATTTTTCATGAGATCATCGTGATTACAAGAATGACAGGACATTTTCATCTTCTCTCCTTTATTAATCGATCAATTAACACCCACTGTTGGATGGAAGTACTTCTCTAAACATACCAGATACTAGGAGAAACTACCTTGTTAAAACACCCATGATTCCTAGAGTTGCGACTGCAGTTATTTTGCTACACCATTATTTTAAATGAATGAGTGAAGAGAAACTTTGACGTGGGTCAAAATTGGGGATGAATTTAAATTTGAGGAATAAAGAAGAGGAGGTTAGCCCTCCCCTTAGTTTTGACGAGTATTTTTCGAATAGCCATCGCGCGAACGGTATTGCTGTGGTGCTCTTGCTGGGTAGCGCAGTGGAAAACTGAACATATGGACCAGTTTTGTAAAGGGAATCGATGCAAATAATAGGAACGACAAGATGACGTGAATTTTAAACAGAGTGGGAACTTTGAGCATTAATTCAGGCTGTGGATTTAATGTGAATAAGCTACGGAACCATGGCCCTATTGATACCCGATACTCGTATGCCGCAACTGTTGTGTTGTACACCAATGTCATATACGTCCCCAAACCAGCAATGATTAGTAGCAGAATGATTGTAAAATAACTGCCTGCCGACGTATGGACATGAACGCGCTCAATTACAAATTTACGAATTAAAAATAGAACCAATCCGAGCACCACCATAAGCCCGGCAACACCCCCTCCGGCTATGGCAAAAAGGTGATATGTATGGTCGTCGATTCCGATTGCATTGTAAAACTCAAGAGGAATTAGCATCCCCATCACGTGACCGACAAAGGCGAAAATAATCCCATAGTGAAAGATCACAGATGCATAGCGCAGCCACTTTTTCTCAAAGATTTCTGTTGATGGTGCAGTCCAGCTTTTGCCTCGGAACACAAACCGATAAAATGACCCTACGACAAGGATTGCAGCGCATATATAAGGATATGCTGTCCACCAGAAATGTAATTCCATTCAATGACCTCCTTTCAAATTCATGAAGCAAAATAGGAAAAACGCAAGGCGCCCACTTATCAGCGACATGCATAAGACAAGCACTGAAAGAAGGCGTCGTTGGCCTTCAGAAGCGATTGACTTATGACCTCGAGCCGGTGGTGCCTGGAGCTAGACATTAACACTAAGTACAGAAATTATACTTTCCGTATTTTAAAAATCATCAATTTATCCACATAAGAACATTTGTTTTCCACAGCCTGTGGATCCTTTTGTGGATAGTGTTGACAGATCACCCATTTTCTTTTTCCACAATATCCACGTTATCCACATAAAAGCATCCTTTTTATCCACATTGTCCACATTATCCACAGAGTTATGAACATTTCCCCGCTATAACTGGCAGTAAGACTCCTTGTAGAAATGCAAGCAGTGTAAGTGGGTGTTCAACTGCCAGTAAAAGCCCAATTAAGAGAACAAAGACTATAAGCGCCACGTCCTGTGGCAACGTCTTTGTGACCTACATCCTGTGGACCTCAACTAACATTCTGTGGAGGATGAACAAAACCCCCACTGAATGAAGTTTCACTTTATTGATAAAACATCGGATATGGGAGGTCTTCTAAATCGGCCTTTTCACGCTGATTTTCTAACAATGTGATTTCTTCTGCTTCTGGTGCTTCAAAGACAAACATCATTAATAGGTCCATAATCCGGTGATATGGATTCGAATCAATAAGGTTCTTATGAATTCGATCAACCGCAAAGGCTAAGCGGCGGTATAACCGTTCAAAGTTTTCGCCCTCCGGTGCATGTGCTAATAACTCAAAAAGCATGGGGATATAATCTACAATTTCCTTACCGTTATATTCAAATCCACCTTCGACAATTAACTTTTGAAGCTTAATTAGTGCTGCTCCTCGTTTTCGGCTATCCCCTAATTCATGTGCTGTTAAATATAGTCCTGTTTTATCCTTATAATCGAACGTTTCTACGTAAAGCTCCTGTAATTCAAGCAATGGCATCTTAAAGAGAGGTGAAATTCTTTCTAAAATTTCATTTCTCATTTTTACAGAACCCACTTCATCATTCACATATTCTTCGATATCCGGATACCCTTCAAGAAGGGTTTGATCCGGATAGTCAAGGATGCGGGACATGATCATTAATATCGCTTTTGCTTCATTAGTCATTGATTTCCACTTCTTTCAAATGGATATTTCACCATTCCTTCTGGCGGGGCTAAATCCTCAATACTACATGCGCCTTGTTTATAATGAAGGTCTTCGTCCATTTCGCGGCGACCAGTTGGAATCACAAAACGTTCATTGTATTTGGCAACACCTAATAAGCGCTGCATTTCTTCTAGCTCTTCTGGTGTTGTATTTGCTTCCTTTAACAGTTTGTTCATTGACTCGCCATCAATTCCTCCGACCGTCTTAGCCCGCATGTGAACACGCATGGCAGCCATTTTTAGTAAGACACGACGAATAACGCTCGTATCATCTGCTGATAAAATCGATGCCAAGTACTCCATTGGAATTCTCATATCATCAACGGCTGGAATATAGCCATCTGCACTTAATGACTGCTCATTTGTGATATGGTTCATGATTGGACTGAGTGGCGGAACATACCACACCATTGGCATTGTCCGGTATTCAGGGTGCAGTGGCAATGCAATCTTCCACTTCATCGCCATTTTATACACGGGTGACTCCTGTGCACTTTTAATCCAACTTTGATTAATTCCTTGCTCTTCTGCTTTTTGGATCACTTCCGGGTCAAATGGATCTAAAAAGACAGAAAGCTGTGATTCATATAAGTCTTTCGGATCTTCAACAGATGCTGCTTCCTTCACGCGATCCGCATCATATAAAACAACCCCGATATAGCGGATTCGACCTACACATGTTTCGGAACAAATGGTTGGTAGACCCGCTTCTGTACGTGGATAACAGAAATTACACTTTTCCGCTTTATGCGTGTTCCAGTTATAGTACACCTTGTGGTATGGGCAACCATTCATGCAAAAACGCCAACCACGACAAGCATCCTGATCAACCAGAACAATTCCATCCTCGTCCCTTTTGTAAAGCGCACCTGATGGACAGGAAGCTACACAGGATGGATTTAAACAATGCTCACAAATTCGTGGTAAATACATCATGAATGTTTTTTCATATTCCATCGCAATATGCTCTTGAAGCTTCTGCACATTAGGATCCATTGGAACAACTTCACTACCACCCGCCAGGTCATCGTCCCAGTTTGGGCCCCATTCCGGCTTATCCATGTATTTCCCTGTAATCATTGATTTTGGGCGTGCCACAGGGATATTTTCCCCTTTTTTAGCCCAATGAAGATGCTCAAAATCATATGTCCAAGGTTCATAAAAATCATCAAGCTCTGCCATATTTGGGTTGTAAAAAATGTTTGCCAGTTTGGATATTGGACCACCAGCTCGAAGGTGTAGCTTGCCATTTCTTAATGTCCAGCCACCCTTATAGCGATCCGTGTTTTCCCATTCTTTTGGGTACCCTGGTCCTGGGCGGGTTTCGACGTTATTGAACCAAACGTACTCCATGCCTGGTCGATTGGTCCATACATTTTTACATGTGACAGAACAAGTATGACAGCCAATACACTTATCTAGGTGCATCACCATCGCCACTTGTGCCTTAATCCTCAAGCCAGTCGACCTCCTTTAATGGGCGAACAATTGTCAACGTATCTCTCTGGCTACCTGTTGGTCCATAATAATTGAAACCATAGCTTAGCTGTGAATAACCACCAATCATATGTGTTGCCTTTGGATAAATTCTGGTCACGCTGTTATGTGTTCCACCACGATTTTTATTAATTGTATTTCCAGGCACTCCCATTGTGCGGTCTTGGGCATGGTGCATATAAACCGCTCCTCGCGGCATTCTGTACGTTAATACAGCCCTTGCGACAACGGCACCGTTCCGATTATATAATTCAATCCAATCGTTATCTTTAATGCCAATTTCAGCAGCATCCTCTTCATTCAACCAGACAACCTGCCAGCCTCTAAAAAGCTGAACCATGTTGCGGGTATCTGTGAACATCGTGTGGATCCCCCATTTTTGGTGAGGTGTCATGTATCGAAGAGTAATGGACTTCCCACGATTCTCAACCTCTTTTTCACCCTTAATAAAAGGACCTTTGTTAATTGGCGGAAGATAGAGCGGCAAACCTTCACCATAATCGAGCATGACTTCATGATCTAAATAGAAGCTTTGTCGACCCGTAAGAGTATGCCACGGAATGTGGTACTCTTTGTTGACTGTAAAAGGTGAATAACGACGACCATCACTTTCCAACCCACTCCAAACCGGTGTTGAAAGGGTTTGTCTTGGTTGAATGGTCAAGGCATCTAAGGTAAAATCCTCTTCCTCACGCGCTTCTGAAATATGGCCCAACTTCTTCCCAGTCTTTTGCTCCATCGATTTCCAGCCTTCAACCGCACGCTTACCATTTGTTGCTCCTGACATGAGAAGAATCGCATTTATGGCTTTCACATCGGAATATAAGGAAGGAAGACCTTTTCCAACCCCTTGTGATTTTGATGGCCCAAGTCGGTCCAATAAAGATTGGAATACCTTATCTCCAGGGATTTTAACCCCTTTCGTTCCGTAGCCATTTTTAATATTCGGTCCGACAGTTATCCACATGTCATACACATTTGGATAATCACGTTTCACGAAATTAAGGTTAGGCATCGTTTTTCCCGGAATTCCTTCCACTTCACCTTTACGCCAATCCTTCACTTTTCCAAAAGGTTGGGCGATTTCATTGATTGTGTCATGGGCAAGTGGGGAAATGACGAGATCCTCCTGTGCCGGCAAATGATCTTTGGCAAGTTCTGAAAAGACTTTTGCAATTTCCCTAAACGCATCCCAGTCACTTCTTGTTTCCCATGGTGGACTAATTGCCGCATTAAATGGGTGAACGAATGGATGTAAATCTGTTGTACTAATGTCCTGTTTTTCATACCAGGTTGCAGCAGGAAGGATGATGTCAGAGAACAGCCCAGAGCTGGTCATCCTAAAATCCATACTTACGAATAAATCGGTTTTTCCTTCAGGTATTTTTTCAGAAATCTTGACGTCCTTTGGCTGCCAAGATTGTTCTGGGTCTGATAAAACCGTATCCTTTGAGCCAATTAAATGCTTAACGAAATACTCATGGCCTTTCCCACTGTCTCCTAATAAATTGGAGCGCCAATTAAAGAAGACTCTCGGAAAGTTCCGTGGGTCATTTGGATTTTCAATCGCAAAATCAAGTTTTCCATCGACAAGTTGCTTTGCAATATCATCAATCACAGCCTGGTCATCACTGTTTTTCGAACGAGCTTCCTTCATGACATCCAATGAATTTTGCGATAGTGTTGGAAAGCTTGGTAACCATCCTAGACGTGCCGACATCGCATTAAAATCAGCCGGATGCATGTTGGAATATTTGCTGCCCCAGTCTGTCTCCCTATCATCAAAATCATATTCATAACGGAACTGTTCGGTTGCAAAGTAGAAAAACGATGTACCATTCATTAAACGCGGTGCTTTCACCCAGTCATTCGCAAATGCAATTTGGGAAAAGCCCTCTAATGGACGAACCTTTTCCTGCCCCACATAGTGAGCCCAACCACCACCATTGACACCTTGTGACCCTGTTAACAGTACAAGATTCAAAATAGCACGATAGATTTGGTCACTATGGAACCAGTGGTTTGTTCCTCCACCCATTGCAATCATCGATTTACCTTGGGTTAGAGCTGCATTTTCTGCAAATTCACGCGCTACCTGGATCACGTGTTCCTTTTTCACACCCGTAATGCTTTCCTGCCACGCAGGAGTGTATGGTCGAGTTGCATCATTATAGTCAGTCGGATAGTCACCTTGAAGTCCTCGGTTAATACCCGTGTGAGCAAGCATTAGATCATAAACGGTCGTCACAATCAATTCATTACCAGATTGGTCCTTCATCCGTTTAATTGGGACACTGCGAACCACTTTTCCGCCCTCTTTTTCTGCGAAATAAGGGAATTCTACCATCACGACTTCATCCGAATCTTTGATAAAACTTAACTTCGGATTGATACTCGCACCATCCTCCGTTGTCATATCGAGATTCCATTTTGTGCTGCTATCCCATCTAAAGCCCTGGCTTCCGTTTGGAATCGCGATTTGATTTGAATTTTCATCCCAAACCACAGTCTTCCATTCACCAAGCTCTTGTTGATCGGAAAAGTCAGACGCACGCAGGAACCGGTCAGATCGATAGTTTTCTCCTTTTTTATTTAGTGTTATGAGGAACGGCAAATCTGTGTATTGTTTCACATAATCCCTAAAGTAAGGCGTTTCTTTATCCACATAAAATTCCTTTAAAATAACATGGGTCATGGCCATTGCAAGCGCACCGTCTGTCCCCGCTTTTGCAGGGAGCCAAATGTCGGCAAACTTGTCATATTCCGCGTAGTCTGGGCTAACTCCGACTACCTTTGTGCCGTTGTAACGAGCTTCCACCATAAAATGTGCATCAGGTGTTCTCGTTTGCGGAATGTTAGTCCCCCATATAATGAAGTATTTCGTGTTGTACCAATCACCGCTTTCCGGAACGTCGGTCTGGTCACCCCACACCTGTGGTGATGCTGGCGGTAAATCTGCATACCAATCATAGAAGCTAAGAATAGTTCCACCAATTAGGGATAGGAATCTAGCACCACCTGCATAGCTAACCATAGACATAGCCGGAATCGGGCTAAATCCTACGACCCGATCTGGCCCATATTTTTTAATGGTGTAAATGGTAGATGCTGCAATGATTTGGCAGACGTCCTTCCAGTTGCCTCTCACAAATCCACCTTTACCACGGGCAGAAACATAAGCCTTCCGCTTTTCCGGATTAGAAACGATATTTTCCCATGCTTGTACAGGATTACCAGCCTTCGCGACTTCATCCTTCCAAAGTGCGAGGAGGTCACCTCGTACATATGGATATTTCACCCGTGTTGGGCTATATGTATACCACGAGAAACTTGCACCACGTGGACATCCGCGAGGCTCGTAGTCTGGAAAATCGTCCCCGGTTGACGGATAATCTGTTTGCTGAGTTTCATAGGCGATGATTCCGTCTTTGACATGGATTTTCCAGCTACATGAGCCTGTACAGTTCACACCATGTGTGGAACGGACAACCTTGTCATAAGCCCAACGCTGGCGATAGATTGATTCCCAGTCACGTGGCCGTGGATTTTCTTCTGTCCAGCCATCGTTTATACGCTCTCCACGCACTAAATGCTTTAGCGAGCGGAAGAGACTATTCTGCTTTGCCAATGTCTCCATCCTTTCCCTTTATGATTTTTGCCAATGGGTTAAAGTCTTCACCTACTAACCTGAAGCTTTGTGTACCTGCTTGAAATTCTTCAAGAAATACCTCCCAGCTCGATGCATTTGCTGCCGCTAAAATGAGGCGCTGAAGTGTACTCATATCCTGGATTTCATAGATTTCTTCGACCATTTTTCCTGGAATATCACCAAATCTCATCCGGATTACTGCAATCAAGTCTTCCCGATCATCAATTAACATTGCGTCATTCTCCATTGAAAACAACAAACCAACTCCTTTTTAGAAAAGTTACCAGCCTCAACTTTTAAACTAGTAAAAGTCTATAGTTTAATCATCTTGTAATAATCTGAAATCAATTGATTCTTACATTTTTCAGCAGTTTCTTTGAGAAAGTCAGTAATCTCTTCGTCTGGATTCTTTGCCTGCTCAAAGGTTACTAAGGCTGTGACAGATTGCGAAAAGGATTGTGAGAATCTTAATGTCAAATCATAGCCCTTTTCTTGCTTTACAACAGTTGCATAAATATCGTAGGAATGAATGTTATATGAAGAAAAGACATCAACCATCTTTTGGTATAAGTTTGGTGCTGCAAACCTTAGCAATTTTTCCTCAATTACATCTTTTTTACCCATTTTCATCCCCTTTCCTCCGTTTCCTAATTTTTCATATTATTCGTTGTTGGCTAGCAATTTATTCATCTCATCATCGTTATGGATCTCATCGATAATAATTAAGCTGTCCAGGAGAGGAATCATGCGATGATCTGCCTCTTCTGTCTCTAAGCTTTTCTTCATTGTTGCAACAATGCGACGCATTAAATCGTGATCTCGTGTTAATTGATTCACGATTTTTTCTAGCTTTGGATTACTCTCGATCATTTCTTTATATAAGCCCTCTTCTTCTGAATCAGCATGCTTCAGTGTTCTAGATTCCCAATGATCGATTGCCACCTCCGCAACCTGTAGTGCTTTTTCTTTATCTTCTTCTTCAATACACTTCCGAAAGAGATTTCGAAGCTCCTTCGCTTCATGTAAAGCCGCCTCATGAATCGCTGAATGAGCATCTGTTTTTCGTAAACTTGGTCCTGTTGCCACTATGTTCATCCTTTCTAATTTGAACTTTCTTCTTAATCCTTTCCATCTTGGGTTTGGTTAAACTTCTTTGCTTACAATTGGTAGGAAAATGTCATAATTGCGGGTAAACAAAGTTAGTTGGAGTTGAAAGTATTGAAGTGGGATTGTGTGTTAAGTTTGGAGAAAAGTGTTTTGGATTGAAGATTTGCGTCGGTACTTCGGAATTTGCGTATTTTTTGGGATTTTTGTGTCGCGGTTCTAGGATTTTGCGTCTCTTCTGGGATTATATGCGTCGGAGTTCATGAATTTGCGTCTCTTCTGAGATTTTTGCGTCGGCGGCTACGGATTTACGTCTTTTCCACGATTTTTGCGTCGGTGCCCAAGGATTTGCGCATTATTTCGTGGATTTGCGCTTTACTTTTATATTTGCGCGTTAACTCGTTGGATTTGCGCATTATTTTCAATAATTGTGCTATAACACGGTTACCACCCACTTTTTCCAAGCCCAAATAAGAGCTGAGGTCGCCCCCAGCTCTTATTCACGTCCCATTTTCAGTTAAGTCGTTGAAGAGGCCAACGTAGTATTTGACCTCACCCGCTTCATTTTTCACTTCACTTATGGTCAGCCATTCCCGATAGACCTCTTTATTTTTGCGTCGATTCCAAATTTCACCCTGCCAGTACCCTTGATTGCGGATTGAATTCCACATCTGATCATAAAACTCTGAACCATGCTTTCCGGAACGCAGAATGCTTGGTGTTTTTCCGATTGCTTCTTCCGGCTCAAATCCCGTAACTGTTGTAAAGGCTTGGTTGACCTTTTGAATGACTCCCTTTGGATTTGTGACCATCATCCCTTGGGCTACATTCTCAATAAGCTTTGCTTCAAGCTGAATTTTTTCAGTGTAGAACATCCACACAACGAATACAGAGCTTAATAATGCAAACATAGCAAGCGACATAAATCCTATTGCATAGTGACCCGTCATACCAAACACAATCGAAAGCACAATGGGTGGGAAAAATCCACCTAGACCACCCATCGCCGATACAATTCCGTTGACAATCCCAGCTTGCTTTGAAAAATAGTACGGTACTAGTTTAAATATCGTTCCATTTCCAGTCCCTGCAAAAATGGATACGAGCAAGCAACCGATTGTGTATAAAACAATATCTGGTGTGAAAGCCAGGAGTACTCCTGCAAAAGTGATGACATTAAAAACAATGAACAAAATTAAATAGGGATTGAATTTATCACCGAGCCATCCCCCGACAGGTCTCATGAGCGTTGCCAGTGTAATAAATCCAGCCGTCCTCAAGCCTGCGTCAACGGTTGTTAACCCAAAATAAGTAACTAAAAAGTTCGGTAAATATACAGTAAACGCAACAAATGAACCAAATGTGACAAAATAAAATAAGCTGAGGAACCAAAGCTTTTCATTTTTGTACACACTTTTAATCTGTTCGCTCAATGGTTTATTGACTTTAGGTTCATTGCGGTCACCAAGTAAAAAGTTTAAGAGGGCAAATAAAATAACCGGGATGAGAAATAACCGTACCGTGCTCTGCCACCCAATATTTACTGCAAGCACGGGGGCTGCAAAGGAAGTAATTGCTGTCCCGATATTTCCTGCACCGTATATCCCGTTCACAAATCCGTGACGTTCTTTCGGGTAATACTTCGGTAAAGAGGTAACCCCAATCGAAAATAAGGCTCCCCCAACCCCGATGATCAGTCCGCCAATTACTAAATCAAACATAGAATCTGCAATACTAATATAAAAAATCGGAAGGATTAGGATAATAAAACCTATAAAAAACAACCATCTAGCCCCATATCGGTTTGTCCAAAAACCTAATAAAATTCTGAGCAGAGAACCTAAAATAACCGGAACGGCGGTGACGATTGCTGTTTGGTTATCTGTTAATGGAATATCCTGCTTTATACTCGACATCAGGGATGACAGAATCACCCACACCATAAATCCAACAACCAAACTTGCAGTTTGAAGTGGCAGCTGCAATTTTTGCGTCCTCATTCTTTGTTCTCCTCCTCCAAACATTCCATTTTACATTTTCCCTAGTTTATGGAATTACAAGAAATTCAAACATACTTTTTGCAGATAGAAACTGGAAGTTCCTTAAAGATTTACAGCAAGCAAAAAATAAGGCATTATATCATAGGACTTACATCAAACCTATATATAACACCTTAACCTAGTTAGTTATTCAAATTTTTTGATGGCTTCATAATCTTCGGGTGTATCGACATCTCTTACTTTTTCAATCTCGGTATCATATAATATCTTTTTATCAAAATTGGCGATTATTTTTTTTGCACCGATATCCCCGTGCAATTCCATAAGTTTCGGAATCAATTTTTTCGAAAATAGGATGGGAGGATACACAACTTGCTCATTCCTGTACCCAAGAATTTCTTTCGATTTTTCAAATCCATAAGCATTTATTAGAAAATCAATCATTTTGGAGGTTACCAATGGTTGATCCGCGAGTAAAATAATCACTGCATCTGCGTTCTTTTTTATCGCTTCCTTCAAACCAGTTTTTATGGAGTAAGACTGACCCTTGTCGCTCTCTTTTGACGGAATTGTCTTCCACCTTTCCTGATATGGATTTGAAAACAAAGTTGAATCAATCCATGACAATGGATCATTTTCGTTGGTGATTACAAGAACATCATCTAATGAAGAATTAAGGGCGTTTTTTAGTCCAATTGAACCTAAGGGGAGCCCCTTAAACTCAAGCAATAATTTATTCTTTCCCATTCGACTACTCTTTCCTGCTGCGAGGTAAATGCCCACCACTTTCATATATTGCACCTTCCCCTACTTTTTCACCTCTCATTACTAAAATCATTTCTGCCAGAATACTTATGGCTATTTCAGTCGCTCCCTGTGCACCAATAGACAAGCCTACTGGTGCTGAAACCCACGGGGGTTTGGAATTTTGATCAAACAATAAATTAATTCTGTGCTTGGATCCTAAAATACCAACATAGCGAAGTTGCTTTTTTAATAGGTACGATACAATTTCTTTATCTCTTTTTAAATTGTGTGTCATTAAGACAACAAAATCTTCATGAGTGAAGGTAAGCCTCTGAAAAACATCATTTGGAAACCCAATTATAAAATCATCTGCTTGTAGCAAGTGATCTCGGTTACAGAGTGATTCCCGCCAATCACAAACAATTACAGAAAACCCTGTTTTGGCCGCTAATTCCACTAGAGGTTTTACATCGGGTCCAGCCCCAAATATGATCAGTCGTTTTCTTGGAAAATAGGTATGGTAGTATACTAGATTTAACAATCCTGATTTAGTGGGCCATTTGCTATTAACTAAAGTTCCTATTCTTTTTTCACCAATTAATTCTCCATATTCTGTACGGTATCCTGAAAATTCAACGGTAAAATTTGAGGAAAACTTGATTACATGCAGTACCCTTATCCCACTCTTCAATTGATCACGAACTCTTTTTAAGTTCTCTTTTAGGTGATCATTCACCATTTCTAGTAAAATATAGATTATTCCACCACAGCCAATTTCTTGTCCCCATATAACATCGTCTTCTACCGTAGAATCGTAAACAATCGTTTGGCTTTTCCCATCATTAAATACTTCTTTCACTCTATAGCTCAAATCCTCTTCTATACAGCCAGGGCTAATCAAACCACATTTTTTTCCATCCTCGAAAAACAACATAGAGGTGCCTTCCTTTAGATAGGCAGAGCCCTCTACATGAATGATTGTGGCCATTACACTTGGTTGATCACTCTCTATTGCCTGTTCTATTACTTGAAAAACATCATGCATGTTTCTCCCCAACTTTCTACATAACTAATCGTCATGCGAAAAGTTTATGACTGATTTGACCGCTTTCTCAATTTCTAAATAACTTGTACAGCGACAGATATTTGATTCGAGCCACTTCGTAATCTCTTCATCTGAAGGATTCCTCTTTGATTCTAGTAAAGCATGGCAATTCATAATAAAACCCGGTGTACAATATCCACATTGGAAGGCAAAGCAATCAACAAAAGCCCCTTGAATCGGCGAATCTAAACCTTCAATTGTAACGATTTCTTTACCAATCGACTCTATAGCCAAGTTCAGGCAGGACTTTTGAGCAATCCCATCAATAATAACCGTACATGCCCCGCAGTCACCGTTTAAGCAACCGGGTTTCGCGCCTGTTAATCCTAATTTAGAGCGTAAAACATCTAAAAGAATATCTGATTTGCGAAAGGATACCTCTGATTCCTCCCCATTTATCCGTAACGTTGTGCTTACTTTAAATTCAGATGTCTTCAGAGTTCTCACCTCCCAATGTTTGTAGCACATCATAAAGGATATTTTTTAGCACAAAAATTCTGTAACGGGAAGTGCCTTCCGTGTCATTTAAGATAGGTACGTTTAAGCTGTTAATGGCAAGTTCAATTCTTTCTTTATAGGACAGTTCTGTTTTGTTTAACGCATCTTCTATTTGATAGGAACGAAAGGGAAAAGGTGAGAGACCGCTAATCGCAACTCGAATACCTTGTTTAAATTTAAGAGCGGCCACAGTCAATAAAGGATAACCTGTATTCCATTGTCGTCTCCTTTTTAAAGTGAAAAAAGGAACTTCTAAAAATTTGCGATTTGTTTTGATTTGCATAAGAAACTCGCCTCTTTTTAATCGAAGCTGCTCGTTAAATATTTCTGTAATAGGAACACTTTTTATTCCTTGGTTGCTTGCAATAATCAAGATGCTATCCGTAAGTAAAAAAGGCAATACCGCCTCCCGATAAAAAATCTGTCCACATATGTTTCCACCAACTGTAATCTTATTTCTCGATGTACGGTCGGCAATCTCACTAACTGTTTGGCTCAATAACGGAAATAGGTTCTTCTCCTCAATAGTGGTTAGCGTGAGAGCTGCACCTAATACAAGGAACTCCTCATTTAACTCGTGAACATTACATTCAAGGATATTATTAATATCGATAACTGAACCTGTTCTTACTATATTTAATTTTCCTAGTGTAATAATCTCTGTTCCACCCGAATAATACATAGGGGATTTTCCATCTTTATCTGACTCATTGAATAAACTTACTGCTTCCTGATATGTTTTGGGGTTGTGGTACTCGAAATCATAGGATATCAAATCTCCGCCCCCTTACATCTCCATATTAATTCAGGTGTCACTGGTAGTTCATTAAGTTCTGCACCCGCTGCAAGAGTAAGGCTATTAGCTAGTGCTGCAGGCATCCCTAATAATCCGTGTTCTCCAACCCCTCTCGCCCCGTAAGGAGCATCTATCTGAGGTGTAGTCACAAAATCTACAAGATAGTCCGGATTCTCTCCGTAATGAATTGGTCTATAGGTTCGAAGCTGTGGGTTTGTGATTCTTCCTAAATGATCAAAAATAAAGGTTTCTCTCCCCGCATACGCTAAACCCATACTCATAGCTCCCATGACTTGACCGACTGCTGCTTTATGATTTAAGACAGTTCCAATATCCACTACCGTTACGGCTTTTTTGAGTTGGTATGTAAAATCTCTTTTATCGTATTCTACTTCGACCGCATGGGCTGCTACAGTCCATTCCGGACCTGGTTGACCTGCGCCAGTATTAGGATCTAATTTTGTGATTCTCCTTATCACATAATTCCCATGACCAATAATTTGACCACCAATTGTATTTCCATTTGGAAATTTGTATCCATAGACGACTTCTTTAAAATCCAAACTTACTTTTGGATTATCGCGTAAGAACACTTTACCATCGGCTACTTCGAGGTCTTCCGTCGATACCCTTAATACACAAGTAGCAATGTTTTTTATTTGTCTAATCACGTCTTCCGCCGCTTCTAATACTGCTCTTCCACCCATAAAAGTCCCTCTACTGGCTACTGTCTTCCAATGCTCCGGGGTTGTTTGTGTGTCGATCTGCATTCTTACGTGTATTTTATCAATGCTTAGTTTCAATCTTTCTGCAAGAATTTGAGCCAATACAGTCTTTGTCCCTGTTCCAATTTCAACTACACCTGACATTAAATTAATACTTCCGTCTGGATTAAAAGTAAGGATCACACCTGAACTTGCGTCAGGATCAATAGTAGATGTTTTCCAACTACACGCAATTCCCTTAACCCGAATTTTTCTTTCATTTACTTCTTCGATTTGCCCCTGATTCCAGTTAATCAGTTCTTTTAAGCGATCAATACACGCTGGTAAATTTCCAACATTGCTTCTGTTTAAAACAACTTGTGTCGGAGTTGTATGCCCAGGTAGTATCGCGTTTTTCTTTCTTAATTCAATTGGATCCATTCCTAGTTTTCTTGATAGTTTATCCATTGTTCTTTCAAATGCAAATAGTACCTCCGAATGACCAAACCCTCTAAATGGACTTCCATATGGGTGATTCGTGTATATGCAGTATGAATTGCACCATACATTTTCGATATGATACGGTCCTGTACAATCAACTCCGCCAGCACGGCTTACATCAATCGCTTTATCTGAATAAGCCCCACCATCGAAAAGATAAACTATTTCAGCCGCTTTAATAATTCCTTCCTTAGTACTTCCAATCTTTACTTTCGCTTCTAAACCAACATGACATGGCGCAGTCGTTAAATCTTCCTTTCGTGTATATGTAAGTTGTACACGCCTTCCTCCGACTGCTAGCGAAGCAAGATAAGCAAGAATTTCCCATTGAACAGGAGCCTTTCCGCCATAGCCTCCTCCTACAAGAGGGGTTTCGACAACAATTTTTCCAACCTCTATATTAAAATAAATACTCAGTAATTTTTTCACCATAAAGGGTGCTTGTGAGGAAGTCGTAATGTAAACATATCCATCTGGTTTAATTTCTGCTGTTGCACTTCTCGTTTCCATCGCTGCATGGCTAGATGGAGAAAACTTATACGTTCCCTCGACAATCACTTCCGATTGCCTCCAACCTAGATTCATGTTCCCTTTCCGTATTTTTGTCGTATTGGAAATATTAGAATTTGGTGTAGGATAAGCTGTTCCGATAATTTCATAATCAGCCAAGTTTGGGTGTATGATTGGAGAATCTTCTTTGAGGGCTTCTGATGGATTATTAATGACAGGTAGTAATTCATATTTTATATCAATCAACTCTGCTGCTTTTTTGGCAATTTCCGGGCGGTCCGCCACTACAAGAGCTACAGGTTCTCCATAGTATCGTACTTTCTCTACAGCAATTGGGGGGCGATCCCTTATTTCTTCACCCGTAAGTGGAAAATCCCTACTCCCAAGGATTATTGCTTTTACACCAGGAATATTTTTGGCTAATGTATCATCTATTGACACAATTTTCGCATGTCCATATGGACTTGTTTTCATTTTTACATGAAGTGTATGAACGGATTGTTCATCGGCTGTATACATTGCTCTTCCTGTCACCTTGTCAAAGGCTTCTTTTCGAATAACACTTTTCCCTATAATGTTCATTTTTTTCACCCCCAATTTTATCTTCTTTATAATATATGGAGGTGTCTTGAGAACTTTCCCTTTTTTCATTTTCGCAGAACCCACAAAAAAAAAAGAGAAGCAAATTGTCCTCTTTTTGTGTTAGCTATATCGTATGTTGTGTAGCATTACTTCAACCTTTGTTCGGTTGAAGTTTTTCGTGAAAATATCCGGAACCAAACCAATTGAAGGATACCCGCAACTAATACACCTACAAATGAGTCTCTCAGCCTGTCCATGGCGTAGCTCTTTGATTGGTGTTCAAAAACAAAAACAAATAGGATCGTAAGTGAGACTTGATGGAGGACCTTTTTGTCCAATTTTAAATACATGGAGATGTAACATCCTAAAAGGATTAACACTCCCAAGACCCAACCCTCAACAGGTAAGTGTTTTGCTATTAATACCGTAACAAAAATTCCTATTATCGTTCCAATCATTCGTTTTATCGAAAGGCTAATCGTTTTGTCCATTGTAGATTGGATAGTTAGGATGACAGTAAGTGGAGCTAAATAAGGATGATGGGAACCTAAAAGTTCGGCTAATTCCCAAGATATAATCGAGCCTATAGATAATTTCCAAGTTAGGATCGATAAATTTTTATTTGAAAGTTGTTTTTTCTGTAATTCCATCATAGGAAACCTCGATTATGTTTACTTTTTTCGTACAAGGCTTGGGTAGTTGAATTTACCGATTAGGTGTTTCTTTCATAATAAAGCTTAACCTGAGCTTTAGGTTTATATGCATAGGATTTACATCGCTCATCTATTACAAAGGCACATAAAAAAGCATGGGAACAAATTTCATTCCATGCTTTTCTGGTTCTGTAATAACTTACTTAACCTGTTACCTTACTTTTTAAAGCTTTTTTTAAAAAGTGAAAAGAGTCCTTTTTTCTCGGTGTTTTTCGGTTGTGTCAAATCTGTGTTAACTTTATAACCGATATAGATGTCTTCTTTGTCAATCGCATGATCAAGCGCAAGTACAAGTCCGAGGTCAGAATTATAGTCCTTGTTTGTGACAATGGTGTATTCAATGTTATTTGCACTCGCCAACTTCACATACTTGGACAAAAAGCGATAACTTACATGGCCATTCAAGTACATATGTACTTTGTTGTTCTTTTTACAAGCCTCTTCAATCTCCTTGTATACTTTATTCTCTCTGACCTGAGATTGTGTAAGTGCAAATTCGACTCGTTCTCGAATGGTTCCAAGAAATTTTTTACGTTCTTCTGGCTTTATTTCCTTTGCTCCGTGTATGCCCTGTTGAAGATAATCATCCATGTTTGGCTTCGTCATACCCGGTCCTCCCCTTCATCGATCAGCTTAGTTATTCCCCATTATACCAATACCTCGCTCCTTTTATCAGTATTCCTACCTGCATGTCTGTGTTCAACATAAAAACCATATGAAAGAATGACGGTAAGGAACCGCTAAGATGAATTCGTTAAAAGTGATATCCAGGGGGCGATATTCCATTACATTAAAACTACTTCATTTCCAAATGTTGCAGTTCTTCAATTAAATATTTTTCATTTAATAATGTATCCTCCGGATGAAAGGCATGGGCTGATTTTTCTACCCATACTATACGTTTCCCTTTTGGTGCATGAAGCCGATTTACAAACTCCTCTACTAGACTTCCATTCACATGAAAATCATGTCTTCCGTGAATAAAAGTAACTGGAATAGGAAGTTCGGGGACTGCTTCCATAAAATTATTCTCTGCTAGCTCCTCAATGAAAGCTTGTGAGTAAATAAGCTTAAATCCTTTATAATATGTATGGTACACATCTTTAAGCGAATACTCATCCGATCTGACCATATCCATTGTAAGCGCTAGAAGACCAGGTGCATTTTCGGTTTGATAAACCAATGTATTAAAAATACGTTGCCACTTGCGAATTAGACTCCATTGGACAAAACTTTCTATGTAAGGGGGCTCACCTACATTTTCTAATTGACCCATTGCTTTCTTATTTCCACGTCTTTTTGCTTCTTCCTTTAGCCATTTCAAAGCGAGTCGATCATTTTCCGTCCAACTAATAATCTGTGAAAAACCAATATACGAATAGAACTTTTCAGGATACAAAGATACTAAATTTAAACCAATCGTTGTACCCCAGGAATGTGCAGCAAGGAAAATTTTATCTTGCTTAAATCTATCCCGTAAATAATCTGTTAGTTCATTCGCATCCGAAATAAATTGTTCTATCGTCATAGAATCTTGTCGAATTTCCTTATGATAAGATTTACCTGTACCCCTCTGATCCCAAAATACAACAACGAAGTTTTTCACAAGTTCCTTCGTATTTGTCACAATCGTATAGTCACGCCCCTTAGAGGAGACACCTGGAAGCGGCATAGACGGACCGCCATGAATAAACAATATAACAGGTTTCGAAACATCAACCGCTTGAATTAAAATACATTGCTTAATGCCCCCAAGTGTAATTGTCTCAACGGATTGTATCCCACTAGAAGGAATCTCAAAATCGGGCTTTTTCGATAATATCCCCACACCATCCAACCTCTCAAACTATAGAATTAAATACTATCTATTTCTACAAATACAGGAAATTTCCTTTTTTGCACGTTACTATGTATGGAATAGAGGAACGGGTTCTGTCCCATCTAAAAAAACAAATGAGTGACAGAACCTGTCTTATCTAGCAATATGTACCTTAAGCAGTTTTCCTTTTATCGTTGTATCCTTCATAGCCGCTAGAACAAGCGGCGCTTTCCCGTTTAGGATGTCTACATATGTTGCGTTTTCCTGAATGGTAATGATCCCAATATCTTCAGCGGTTACCCCAGGGATTTTTGCAATCGTTCCTACAAAGTCTACCGCTCGTAGCTTCTTTTTCTTTCCACCATTAAAGTAAAGCTTTACAATGTCTTTGTTAACTTGCTCTGCTTTATCGTGCTTAAGTCGTGGCTTAGTGATCATCTTTTCTTCGAAAGCTGATTTTGCACGAGCGACCTCGGCATGACTTGGAGATTCGATTCTCTTAATTCCTTCGCCAATGTATTCTTCGATTTCCTTAACTAAGTTCTCTTCTCTAGATGTTACAAAAGTTATTGCTTTCCCAGTCTTACCCGCTCGACCTGTCCTACCAATTCGGTGAACATAACGTTCTTTGTCTTGAGGAACATCAAAACTGATGACTAGAGAAATATTCTCAACATCTATCCCCCGAGCGGCAATATCAGTGGCCACTAGATAGCGAAATTTTCCTTTTTTAAAATCATCCATAACGGCAAAACGCTCTTCTTGGACCATGCTTCCATGGAGTTTATCACAGGAATAATGGGCTTTTTTCAGCTTTCGATATAAATCGTCCACACCCTGCTGCGTCCTGCAAAAGATTATACAGCTATCCGGATTCTCAACAATCGTAACAGCCTTTAATAAGGAAAACTTGTCTTCTTCATCCATATTAATTAATAAATGATTAATAGTTGCTTTAGCTGACTCTTCTACCTTGATATACGTTGGAGATTTCATATACCGAACCGAAAGATTTTCAATATCTTCCGGTAAAGTTGCAGAGAACAACATCGTAACTCGATCTTCTGGTAGTGCTTTGATAATAGCCTCTACCTGTTCAATAAAACCCATATTCAGCATTTCATCCGCTTCATCAATTACAAGAAATTTTAGTTGATCCACAAACAGAGTTCCCTTATGAAGGTGGTCTAACACCCTACCAGGTGTCCCAACCACAACATGTGTCTTTTGCTTCAGTTCTAGCTTTTGCCGCTCATAGGATTGTTTTCCGAATACGGCGGTAGCCTTTATTCGCTTAAACCGACCAATGTTGATAACATCATCCTTCACCTGTGCAGCAAGCTCTCTCGTCGGAGTTAAAATCAAAGCTTGGGGCTTGTTTTCTTCCCAATGTACTAATTCACAAATCGGAATCGCAAACGCTGCCGTCTTACCGCTTCCCGTTTGCGACTTTCCAACAATGTCCTTTTGCATTAATGCAACTGGAATGACCTTCGCTTGAATTTCAGTCGGTGTTTTATAATGCAAACCCGAAAGTGCTTTTACGATTTCATCACTTAAATTAAAATTAGCAAAACTCTTCATCAGAACGACCTCGTTTTTTTCTTTTATTATACCCTTTTGTCTTATCTTGCTTGTCTATCCGAATTTTGTCGAATTTTTGGTACATATTCTCTTTGACTTCTACTTGAAGTTGTAATAACTTAGTATAGTTATTGAAAAATAGATTGGAAAAATAATTACTTTATCATAAATAAAAAGAGGTGGATCGATGACGGCGGATCAACGAAAAAAAATGATCATTTTGATGATCAATATGTTTATTGCAATCGGGAGCTTTGGAATTATTATTCCCATTTTACCTGCTTATCTTGAATCGATTAATGAGGGTGGAAAAGCAGCTGGCCTCATGATTGCCATATTTGCAGGAGCACAATTTATTTTTTCACCAATCGCTGGAAAGTGGACGGATCAATATGGCCGTAGAAAAATGATTATTTACGGACTAACAGGTTTGACACTTTCCATGTTTATTTTTTATTTCGTGAATTCCATTTGGCTCCTGTATGCATCTCGAATTGTAGGTGGAATTGGTGCAGCCCTTCTCATACCAGCGATATTTGCCTATGTAGCTGATATTACAACAATGGAACAACGTGCAAAAGGGAATAGTTATATATCAGCTGCTATGTCACTTGGAATTGTTGTGGGACCTGGAATTGGTGGATTTTTAGCGGACTATGGGATAAAATTTCCGTTTTTAATCTCCGCATTAGTTTCTCTTGTGTCGGTTATTTTCTCCTTTGCGGTTCTAAAGGAAAGCCAACAAAAGGTAGAAGGCTTCATGCCTGTTGATGATGAAACAATGGCCAAAAAACTTGTACGTTCAGTACGTATGCCATTTTTCATTCCATTGATAATCACTCTTGTGATGAGCTTCGGTTTGATGGCATTTGAATCCGTTATTGGACTGTTTGTCGATAACCAATACAATGCAACCCCACAGGACATCGCGTTAATGGTTACATCCACTGGGCTTGTTAGTGTAATTGTGCAATTATTTGTGGTGGATCGTATGGTCACTCGCTTTGGAGAAGGTAAAATCTTAAACATCTTTATTTCTGTAGCTGCTATCGGCTTCCTTCTTTCAATATTTGCGAACAGTTTTGGACTCTTTTTTGGCATTTCGCTGCTCATCTTCCTTGCGACTTCTATCCTACGTCCAGTGTTAAATACCTTGATTTCTAAGCTTGCAGGTAACGAACAAGGATTTGCAATGGGGATGAACAATGCATACATGAGCATTGGAAATATATTAGGGCCAACACTTGGTGGATTGTTATATGACGTCCAGATCATTTATCCATTTGTTTTAGGTCTATTACTTCTTATGGTCACGTTATTCATTACAATTCTTTGGCAAAAAAACTCAAAGACGAAAACTCGTGTAAAAGCATTGGTATAAAAATAAGCGTATGGATTCGGAACTTGATTGCCGAAGCCATACGCTTTTTTATTATTTATAGACATTCGTTCTCAGATTTTCTTTAAATGTGTGTATCAGTGAGAGTATTGATTGTTGAAGGTCGTCAAGGTTGGATTCAAGGAATAACATATCATGCTCTCCCGCTTGCGCCGGGTCAAACTCGTCTTTGGAGTTTAGGACGAGCACGACCTTACTATCTGGGAGATGCTTGGATATAAAGGAACCAACTTGAAAAATATTGTAAATATAGGATTGAGGCAAAAAGACCAGGGACTCCTTGTACACTCGTAGCTTTTCATAAAGCTTTGCCTCATGTGCAAGCCATTCTACCTGAAACTCACTATCTTCCAAACTTGCTTCAAAAATTTCGATCATTTTTTCGTTTTCTACTAATGAAAAAATACTCACGATAACACCTCAATTCTAACATTGAATAGAACCAAAACTTTCACTAATAAAAAAACTAATTGCGATTGTACCTAAAACTCTTCTTCATTTTCTTTTCCTCCCAAATTCGCCACCATTTGTTCTTTATACTGAACCACCTTTAGTATATACCGAACGGAATATATTGAAAACACGTAAAATAGTCTGTTTGTTCTATATAATGACTTGTTTTCTCTTTAAATCTCTATTATTCTTTACTTTACTCAAAAAATGTTCTTTAAAAAGAATGTTTCGTTTCGTTCTTAAAATGAAACGCAATAAAGGTGACCTCTTGTAGGTCACCTTCTTCAATAGTGGGACAAGGAAGCTGTCCTTGTGTCCCTAATGCACTCCACCTGAATATTCGCAAATCTCGTATAGTCGATTCATGCGGTAAATAACTATTTTATGGTCATACATTTCAACGATTCCTTCTCGCTTCCAGCCATTTAATAGACGATTCACGCTTTCACGAGTAGTTCCGATGAAATCACCTAAATCCTTGTTTGTTAACTCGATAGAGAGTAGAATTCCATCCTTGCATTTGACACCATGTGTTGTGGTTAATTTGATTAATGTCGATGCCAGTGCACCTTGTTTGTCAAGGAATAGGAAATCGTACAATTTGTTTTGCATAATACGTTGTGTCCAGCCAATCCAGCTCATAAATTCCACTGCAAAGTTACCGAATTGATATAATAATTTTTTCAAGTCACTCATATGGATAATGCCAATTTCCGTTTGCTCTTCTACATCAGCGCGGTAATTGTAATATAGTTTTTCGGTGAAACCGCCAAATTCACCAATTAGACTTCCTTTTTCTTTTATCGATAATAAGAAGTCCTTCCCACGTTCTGAGGATGCACGAAGCTTCACTCTTCCAGAAATAATATAGTACATTTTTTCTGCTTCCTCACCTTCCCAAAAAAGGTGAGTTCCTGCGGCTACCTGTCTAATACGCATAATGCTTTTAAATTTATTTAAGTTTTCTTCCGATAGAAATTGATCGATGCTTTCATTAACTGACTCTATGTGAGGAACCTCGTTATTTAATTCCTGTATAATCATTGCCATTTTGAATCCCCCCGCCACGACTTTATACTATAATCATACGGCTAATAGTGATAACAAGGTATCGGGGGAACTCCTGAACTTTCCTTCCAAATTCCCCTATTTATTTTCCAATGATTTTCCCCTAGCCAAGCACACTCTTTAAGAATTTCCCTTAAAACAGGTCTAAATATCATCTTTTAAAGCAATAAAGTTAAGGGAATTCCCTGAGATACAAAGACATGAAAAAGATTTACAATAGATAGGAAGACTAAATCTATTTTTCGTTGATATAAAGAAATCACCATCAGTAATCGAGGAGAGATTCTCATGGAAGCGATACAAGTGGAAATTGAACAAAAACTTCATGATTTGTGTATGAACACCTCAAGTGATTTCTCTGCGATTGCACATGTTGATCAAGGGAATCAGACAATCCGCTGGGAATATGCACATGGTTATACAAATAACCGCTTTAAAAACATGGTGATTCGGCCTGGCAAAGGGTTATCAGGCTCTGTTGTCCGTTTTGGCACAACCATGATTTTGGATATTGAAACTCCTGATCGGCAGCGTACTCGACTTCAATACCCGATCATGCTTGCTGAAAACCTGGTATCAGCAGTAGCTGTTCCTATCCATATGAATAACAAGGTTGGAGGAGTCCTTCTAATCGGCTCACGCACTGAAGTAAAATACACAAAAGAACAAGTAGAGCTCGTAAAAAAGGCAGCAAGTGAAATTGCATTAATAAAAAAATGAATCCCGCGATAGGATTCATTTTTTTTAGCCTTCTTTAATTCGTTTTCCGGTCATATCACTAAGCATACCCGCGTATTGTACAATATCCCCGGAGTCATTTTTAATCGCGCTGATTGTTAACCATTGTAAATAATTCGATCCGTCCTTGCGTTTATTCCAAATCTGTCCTTGCCAGAAGCCTTCTGTTTCAATCTTCTTCCAGAGCTCCTGATAAAATTCCTTTGTCTGTTTGCCAGATTTTAAGATGTTTGGCGTCTTCCCAATAATTTCATCTTCAGAAAAACCTGTAATTGTAGTGAAAGCTGGACTTACAGAAATTATTTTCCCGTGTGAATCGGTAACCATAATTCCTTCAGCCGTATGGTCGATGACCTGTTTCGCTAGCTCCATTCTTCCATTATAATACATCCATACCACAAGAATTAAGCTTGCTAATGCTACCTCAGATAAGGCCATAAATCCAATTGCGTAATGTCCGTTTACATGATAGAGGATTCCTAAGAGAATAGGTGGAAAAAATCCTCCTAGTCCACCGATTGCAGAAACAATCCCATTCACAATCCCCGCTTGCTTTTGGAAATACATCGGCACTAATTTAAAAATAACTCCATTACCGATTCCCGCACAGAAAGCAATCGTTAAGCATCCGACTGTGTACCATCCGATTGATGGTGCAAACGATAAAATCATCGCAGATACGGTATAGCATCCGAACACAAACATTAATAGCTTTAGAGAATGAAAACGGTCAGCTAGCCAACCACCGATTGGTCGCATGATAGTCGCAAGCACGATAAAACCCGCTGTTCTTAGACCCGCATCGATCTTATCTAAACTGAAATTCTCCACTAAGAAGTTTGGCAAATATACGGTAAAA
Organism: Ferdinandcohnia sp. QZ13; assembly: GCF_031324165.1. Classification (NCBI taxonomy): domain Bacteria; kingdom Bacillati; phylum Bacillota; class Bacilli; order Caryophanales; family Bacillaceae; genus Ferdinandcohnia; species Ferdinandcohnia sp. QZ13. Next base: position 2,213,285 of record NZ_JAVIVW010000001.1, read on the forward strand.
GCCACGAAAGACCCGAATGTAAGAAAATAGAATAAGCTTAGAAGCCATAGTTTTTCATTCTTATAGACACCCTTGATTTGTTCCATCAATGGGGTTTGCACCTTAACTTCCTTTTTATCTCCTAATAAAAAGTTTGCCAAAATAAAGATTGCTAGAATAATTAAATAGAGCTGAACAGTTAATGACCAACCAATTTTGGTCGCAATTACAGGTGCTGCGAACGTGGAAATTGCCGTTCCAAGGTTCCCTGCACCATAGATTCCATTAACAAATCCGTGTTTTTCCTTTGGATAATATTTTGGTAATGATGTTACACCTACTGAGAACACCGCTCCCCCGATCCCAAGGAAAAGTCCCCCAACTAAAAGATCCGCCACTGAATTAGCTATACTAATATAGTAAACTGGAAACAATAATAAGACAAAACTAAGTAAAAAGATCTTCCTTGCACCAAATTGGTTGGCGTAATATCCAAGCGGAACTCGCAGAATTGATCCAAGGATGACAGGTACTGCAGTGACCAACGCTAATTGATTTGCTGGGATTGCAATATCCTCTTTCATAAATGGTAAAAGGGATGAAATAAGTACCCAGATCATAAAACCAACGATAAGGTTTAATGTTTGTAAGGGAAGTTGAATTTTTTTAACCACTATGACCACTTCCTTTTTTTTACGACATAGGTTAATCCCGCTTGCGGATCAAAGGCTGACCATATGTCGTCGCTTATGGCTACCTCTGCTGTTAACGGCACAGCAAAAAATTGAAGTCGGTCAAAGTAAATTCGAAGATGGGTTCCATCAGGACATAGCTCTGCTTTAATAATTTCCTTTTTCACAAATGGGGCTTTATCATCCCCGTCTTCATCCAAAATGGAGACTTCCACATTTTCCGAAATAAATGATTCCAAACTTTTGATTTCAGTTAACTCCACAGCTGCTGCACCCTCTCTTTGCAGGATAGATAAACATTTTATAGCCTTGAAGATAAGACCAAAAACCTTCCTCGGCATGTGTTTCGATGTAATCGACCACTTCATCCTCTGATTGCCATCTACTCATACCCTTTACCTCAGCAATCACAATTTCAATGCCTTCTTCCGTCTTTTCTTCCAAATACCAATTCAACCGTATACCCTTAAATAGATTTGTTAAGAGTTCATTGATTTCATCCGTAAAATTTCCGGTTGCCTCTCTAATAAAACAAAAATCAAGATAGGTTTCGCTGTTCATGTTTGTCACGCCTTTTTCAACTTTTTATAGACAACCCATGCGACCGGAAACAACACGATGTTTAGGCCGCAAAAGATGAGCGTATTTACATAGTTTTCATAAAAATATTGGTGTACCATTTTTTGTGTAAAAATAACATTCAAAAACAGGATGACAGAAAGGATAAGGACACCTTGATAACTACGCTTCATAACGTTTCACCCTCACTGCATAAACTGCGCCGTTCTCCACCTTCACTTGAATTTCAGGCAATGGACGTCGCGGTGGGCCTGCAGTTGGTGCACCCGTTTCTGCATCAAAAAATCCGTGGTGACAAGGACATACCATTTGCCCTTCCTCCTTCACCCAAAATACTGGGCAGCGAAGATGGGTACAGGCATTTTGATAAGCTACATATTTGTTGTCTGAAAGCCTAATTAAAATTGCATCATCATGGTCACCAGGGAAGGTAAAATTCGTTGAATCCCCTACCGCTAGCTTACTTACTTCGATAATTTTTTTATGAGCGTATTCTTTATCCCCAAGTCCCATTAATTCCTTTGCAGCCACAGCCCCCCATGGCAAAGACGAAATCGCAAACACTCCAGCAGCGCCAACCAATGTCTTCATGAAGCCACGGCGGTCAAGGCTTCGTTCATTATTGCGATTAATATTATGTGTGTAATTATCCTCATTAAAAGGGATCTTATTATTTTTATCAGACGGCATTTCCATCACTCCTTAGCCGATGTATCTAAAATAACTTCTCAATGCCCTGTAAAATTCCAGGTAAACTAATCTTGACGTTTGTTTCGCCTTCAAGTGGCATGCTTGTAACCCATTTTTCGTTGTCGAGGTTATGTTTCTGTTTTTTCGCTTCAATTTCTTCATCTGTCAGCCATTGAATCGTATTTGATGGACAAACACTTGCACACATTGGTGGAATTCCATCCTTTGATCGATCGATACAAAGGTCGCATTTGTACATTAGGTTTTGCTCTTCATCGAATTTTGGAATTCCATATGGACAAGCAATTGTACAGTTTTGACAGCCAATGCATTTTTCAACAAGCGCAGATAGTACCGCACCTGACTCATGAATTTGAATCGCTTGTGCAGGACAGCTTCTTGCACATGCTGGGTTTACACAGTGAAGGCACATAAGAGGCATGGTTTGCCTATTCACAAGTGGGTTGACGTCATACACATAGTTTCTATTACGTTGTTCATGCCCTCCACATTGTGTACAAGCCGCTAGACAAGAGCGGCACCCGATACAGTTTTCAAGTTCTAAATAAAGCCTCTTTTGCATTTACTGCACCTTCTTTACAACTAGTTTTTCAATCTGGGCAGCACATGCCTTGAATTCAGGCATTCTTGAGATCGGATCAAGCGCTGCAATTGTCAGTAGATTAATAGATTCCTCGTGACCGAAATGATATGGAACAAACACGGTATCTTTTCGGATGGCTTCTGTGATTTTTACTTTATAGATACTTTCGCCCCTTCTTGTAAAAAGGCGAACTCGTTCTTCATGCTGAATATCGTATTTTGCTGCTGTTTCTGGATGAACCTCAACATATGGCTCCGGACACATATCGTGTAGGAATGGAATCCTTCTGGTTTGATTTCCGGATAGATAGTGGTATACAACACGTCCTGTTGTTAGGCGAAGCGGATATTTCTCATCCGGTTCTTCAGCTGGTGGACGGTATGGTAATGCACATATCTTAGCCTTTCCATCTGGATGATAGAATTTTTTATCGAGGAACATATGTGGTGTTCCCTTGTCTTCTTCATCACGACAAGGCCAGAATACCCCGTCTTGCTTATCGATTTTATCCCATGTTGCCCCGTAGTAATCGGCATATCCACCCTTACTTGCAAGGCGGAATTCATCTGCAACATCTCTAGCTGTTTTTAAGTGTGAAAAATACTTTCCTCTTCCAAGACGTTCAGCAAGCTCAACTTGCATTTGCCAATCAGGCTTTGATTCACCGAGTGGTTCTTGGGCTTTATTGATTTTGATGATTCGCCCTTCGATATTTGTAACAGTCCCCTCATCTTCAGACCATGTTACAGATGGAAGTATAACATCAGCAAATTCTGCTGACTCTGATAGGTAAAAGTCCGCACACACCATGAAGTCTAGTGTTTTAAGTGCTTTTCTCACAAAGTTTAAGTTTGGTGCAGAGACTGCTGGATTTGAGCAAAGAAGATATAATCCGCGAATCGTTTTTTGCTCCATTAATTCAAACATTTCATAGGCAGAAACACCTGGTTGTGGCATTTCTTCCGGTGTAATTCCCCACACTTGGCAAACTTCTTTTACGTGTTGTGGGTTTGTTAGTTTGCGGTAACCTGGTAATAGATCCGATTTTTGACCATGCTCACGTCCACCTTGCCCATTTCCTTGACCAGTGAATGTCGCAACACCTGATTTTGGTCGACCGATTTTACCAGTGACTAAGGCCATATTTGTATAACCCGATACATTATCTACACCTTTATGCTGTTGCTCAATTCCACGAGCAAACATAACGACGGCGTTAGGTGCTTTTCCGTATACTTCTGCAGCACGGATGATTTTTTCAGGAGCCACTCCAGTGAGTTGACTCGTATATTCAGGTGTGAACTCCTTCACAAGTTCCTTCGTCTCTTCAAAGCCATTCGTGTGATTGGCGATAAATTCTTCATCCGTATACCCATTTTCAATCAGTAAATGTAAAATTCCGTTTGCTAACGCTAAATCTGTTCCTGGTTTTAGATCAAGATGTACATCCGCTCTCCTTGCTAAAGGTGTTTCACGCGGATCAGCAACAATGATGTAGCCTCCTCTTTCCTGGACGTTCCAAACGCGGAACATGGAAGTCGGATGGCACTCTGCTGTGTTACTTCCGGCAATAAATAAACAATCAGTTTCATGAATGTCAGTCCATGGAAGTGTGGATCCTCGGTCAACCCCAAAGGAACGAAGAAATCCACCGGCTGCACTCGACATACAGAAGCGTCCGTTGTAGTCAATGTAGCGAGTACCGAGTGCTACACGTGCAAACTTCCCTGTCAAATAACATTTTTCATTCGTCATGGATACGCCACTGAAGACGGATAATGAGTCCTTCCCATATTCCTCTCGCAGCTTCGTGAAATTTTTGACGATTAAATCGTATGCCTCTTCCCAGCTTGCCTCACGAAAGCCTTTCTTTGTCCCTTTTAATGAGGCATCATCACGAATGAGTGGCTTTAAGATGCGGTCCTTATGATTAGTTTGCTGGTATGCCGTAACTCCTTTCGGACACATTTTTCCAACGGTTACTGGCCAGTCATAACGCGGTTCCACTCCCACAATTTTATTTGTAGTTGTATTGACTCTCAGGTTCATTCCACACTGCATGCCGCAATAGCTACAATGTGTTTTAATTAATTTCTCATTTGGATGAATGACGTTCTCGATCTCTTTAAAAAATTTATCCCTTTGCATTCTGATTTGCCTCCTTAACTTTTACCTCGTGGGTCGGGAAGCCGGAAAATTGTGCAATCCGGTATTTTCTACGACATGGAAGGCACATTTCAGCTAAATGGTGACCTTCTTTTGTTTTAAAATGAATATCGTTCACATCAAGTACATTGATGACATCTTGTGATTGTTCAACTGAAACAAATCCAGATCCACAAACCTTACATTGTTTCGTTTCTTTTTCGGCATAATGCTCACGATAGTTCCTTGCCAACACACTCATTGGACGGAATGGAATATGAGCAAGTTTTCCAAATGGTAAGTAGATCAAAGTCATAATCACCGACCATTGGTGAATCATGGACATCACAGGCTGCCCTGTTCCATGCAAGAAAATGTTCATGTACGTTAAAAGTAAACCGGTAATACTCACGAACAAAAGCATATAAAGTGGCATCAAGTCATAGATGAATTTTTGTTCGGCTTTTGCTTGAAAGTTTTTCACACGACGGTAAAGCGCCATGCAAACCCCGGAGATTACCATTACAGCCGTAATATTTAACGCATTATAGGAAAGGTTTGCGATGATACCATCTGCAGGTACCGTCATGATTTGCATCCCCATTGCGATAATGTTGTAATAACCGTTGTCGTCCATTGTGAAGTACATCCAACCGAAGACTAGTGGAAATGTAACCAAACAAGAAAGGATACAACCCCAACCAATTAAAATGTGCTGAGTCCATCGGTAAATTCCCCTATTCCAGATGAAATTGTATGTACCTAAATGTTCAACTGATGTTTTAGGAGTTGATTTTCGAAATAAAAGTTTTACGCCTTTTTTAATGATGATCTTCGTAGGTGGTCTTTCCCCCCACGCAATGAAGCGATAAAAGAATCCACCAATAAAAACAATCGTTCCAACCATATAGCCATAAAGATTTAAATCAACATGTGTAAACATTCTTGTTCCGATAAAAGATAAAATGGCCAGCCCTACAATCGATAAAAACATGGACTTGGCAAACTTTGAAGCAAAAGCATTATTATAAGCCGGTGACTGCTTCTTTTGCACGGCAGCAGTTCTTGCCTGCATATGAACTCCTCCTCAATTCGAATCAAATGCGCCTTGGCATATTTGCGCCCAGATTTTTTAGGCCCACATGAGGTGGGTCACAAAGACGGTGCCACAGGACGTAGCGCTCTTAGTCTTTGATCCTATGCTCGAAAAGCTTCATTAAAAAATCTGTGGCATCCGCCGGAGGCTTTAACTTTATTCAGTCATGGTTTGAACATCTTCTGAATTATTTGCTTTTATTTCATTTAGCCCACCACTGTAGGAAATCTCTGCTGAATAAAGTTAACATATACTCATTGTAGAAGAACTGTGATTTAAAACATATCAGGGAACCTCCCTATCTTTGAAAGAAAAATCCCTTATTTGTAACAATTTCTTGAACTAAAAAATGGTTCGCTAACGTGGTATAATAAGAATATTGTGAAATGGGGAGGATTATTGTGGTTAAACTACTGATTGTTGACGACCATGCTGTTGTCCGTTCAGGTCTAATGATGCTGTTGAACGGTAAAAATAATATAGAAGTCATTGGGGAAGCATCTGAAGGGGACGAGGCCATTCAAAAAGCAAAGGAATTAAACCCTGATGTGATACTCATGGACTTAAGCATGCCTCACGGAAAAGACGGATTAACTGCAACACAAGAACTTCATGAGCTAATGCCACATATAGCAATATTGATTTTAACGATGCACGATGATGAGGAATACTTATTTAGAGCGATTCACGCCGGAGCATCTGGTTATATTTTAAAAAATGCGCCACATGAAGATTTGCTCGGGGCAATTGAGTCTGTTTCCTCAGGCAATGCCTACTTAACACCTTCCGCAACAAAGGTGTTAATGAGCGGCTATTTAGATCGTGTCAAAAACGGGGACAATGCGGATTCATTTGCTATCTTGTCTGAGCGTGAAAAAGAAGTACTTGAATGGATTGCCAAGGGATATTCGAATAAAGAAATTGCAGAGCATCTTGTGATTAGTGTAAAGACCGTTGAATCCCACAAAAGTAATTTAATGGAAAAGCTAGGTTTGAAAACGAGACCTGAACTTGTGAAATATGCAATGAAGAAAGGATTGCTACATTTTGAGTAAAATTGATCGACTCCAACATCAATCAGAAATTGGTGGTCCCAACGTCATTAGGCTCCTTGCTGAATTAGAAAAGCATATTGAGGATTCAAATTATCGTGAGGACGTTGAAAAATCATTGCGGCACCTTGCAGATTTAACATTTGCACTGGACGAATCCTCAATAGTAGCAATCACGGATCGACAAGGAAAAATTCAATATATTAATAATAAGTTTTGTGAAATCTCGAAGTATTCAAAGGCAGAGTTAATAGGACAGGATCACCGAATCATTAATTCCGGTCACCATGACAAGGAATTTTGGAAGGAAATGTGGCGTACGATTGGATCTGGTCATGTCTGGAAGGGTGAAATTAAGAACAAAGCGAAGGACGGCTCCTATTATTGGGTCGATACGACAATTGTTCCCATTTTATCTGAAAATGGACGCCCTAATCAATATTTAGCTGTTCGTCACGAGGTCACCGCTTTAAAAGAAACCCAAGAAGAGTTAAAAAATATGATGACGCGGGTAATCAGTATCCAAGAAGAAGAACGGAAACGGTTTTCTCGAGAACTCCATGATGGAATTGGGCAAAGTATGTTTTCATTGTTGATTCAGCTCGACCAACTGCTTAGTGAAAAACCAGATGAGCGTCTCGCACATTTACGGCAGGATGTTTCTTTTATGATGGAGGATATTCGTAGCCTAGCCTGGGAACTTCGCCCATCTGTTCTAGACGATTTAGGTGTTGTGCCTGCTTTACGAAAATATGTAGAAAACTATTCTCAGCATTATGGTATCCATGTTGATTTTGAATGTACACTAAAATCGCGTCTAGATATTCATAAGGAAACAACGATTTATCGTGTTGTCCAAGAGGCTTTAACGAATATCGCGAAATACGCAAATGTGTCGGATGCAGGTGTAAAGATTCATGAAGGCGAGACTGACGTTGTTGTAGAAGTAATAGACAACGGCCAGGGTTTTACTACCGATGAAAAAGGAAACGGTGTCGGTTTGTTTAGTATGGAAGAACGCGCGCGTGGCATCGGCGGAAGCATTACGTTGGAGTCTGTGGTTGGAAAAGGCACAAGGTTAGAGCTTATCGTGCCGAAATAAATTAGGTTTGCACTTTGATGCAGGCCTTTTTTGGTGCTTGTTTTACAGTCCCCTTTGAATCTACTACTTTTTTGAATATAATGAACTTAAATACACGAAAAGGATGTGGACTATGGTATATAAACACCGCACGAAGCCCCAGGAATTAGTTGTTTTTGAAATTCTAAACAAGCGAACCGAATTATCTAGCAAGGACAAGCAGTATTATGTAAATCTAAAAAAAGGTTATGAAGGTGAACTATTATTCGACTCGTTGACGGAAAAACTTCGATGTCACTGTTTAATATTAAATGATTTGTTACTCGAGGTGAATAATACAACATTTCAAATCGATACCTCTATTTTTATTGGTGAGAAAATTCACTTTTATGAGGTGAAAAATTTTGAAGGTGACTACTATTATGAGTCGACAAAATTATTTAAGAAACCTAAACATGAAGTAAACAATCCCTTACTTCAATTAAATCGGAGTGAATCTTTACTAAGCCAATTGCTTCGTAACCACGGATGTCCCCTACCAATTGAGGCTTCAGTCATTTTCATTAATCCTACCTTTACTCTTTACCAAGCACCCCTAAATTTACAAGCCATATTTCCCACGCAGCTCAATAATTACTTGAGGGCATTAGATACAACTCCCTCAAAAGTAAATGAAAAACAGAAAAGGATTGCTGATCTGTTAGTTTCCTTACATATCACCAAGTCTCCTTATTCTAAGGTTCCTAGCTATCAATACGAACAGCTTCGAAAAGGAATAACTTGTAAAGTGTGCGATTCATTTTCCATCGTTATTGAAGGTCGAAAATGCAAATGTGAAAAATGCGGGCATAATGAGTTGGTTGCTGACGCAGTATTACGAACCGTTCACGAATTTACAACACTCTTTCCGGATCAAAAGATTACGACGAATGTTGTTTTTGAGTGGTGTCATGGCAATCCCACAAAAAGAAAAATTCAAAAAATACTATCAAACAATTTTAAAAGTGTTGGTGTGCGCCAATGGACTTATTATGAATAAAACAAAAATATACTTCCCTGGATACGTTTAGAATAATGGTTAAGCCATCATCAAATTTGGTGATGGCTTTTTTATTTAGCCCGGCACGTGTTAAGGCACCTTTTACACTATGAGCTTTTCGAGTAATCTACAGATAGATTAGGTCATCATCAACTTGATGATGTCCGTTTTCCTGGTTCGTTAGCTGCTTTTTGAGCTTTATCAGCTCATGATAACCAGTTCTATGAATCTGCTACCGCTTTTTCGTCTTCATCCACCTTATGATAACCAGTTCCTCGAATCTACTGCCACTTTTTTGTCTTCATCCGCTCTATGATAACCAGTTCCTCGTAACAGCTGCCGCTTTTTCGTCTTCATCCACTCTATGATAACCAGTTCCATGAACCTGCTGCCTCTTTTTTGTCTTCATCCGCTCTATGACAACCAGTTCCATGAATCCGCTGCCGCTTTTTTGTCTTCATCCACTCTATGATAACCAGTTCCTCTTAACAACTGCCGCTTTTTCGTCTTCATCCACTCTATGATAACCAGTTCCATGAACCTGCTGCCTCTTTTTTGTCTTCATCAGCTCTATGATAACCAGTTCCATGAATCTGCTGCCGCTTTTTTGTCTTCATCCGCTCTATGATAACCAGTTCCATGAACCTGCTACCTCTTTTTTGTCTTCATCAGCTCTATGATAACCAGTTCCTCGAAACAGCTGCCGCTTTTTCGTCTTCATCCACTCTATGATAACCAGTTCCATGAATCTACTGTCGCTTTTTCGTCTTCATCCGCTCTATGATAACCAGTTCCATGAACCTGCTGCCGCTTTTTCGTCTTCATCCACCTTATGATAACCATTTCCTCGAAACAGCTGCCGCTTTTTCGTCTTCATCCACTCTATGATAACCAGTTCCATGAATCTGCTGCCGCTTTTTCGTCTTCATCCACTCTATGATAACCAGTTCCTCGAATCTACTGCCGCTTTTTCGTCTTCATCCACTCTATGATAACCAGTTCCATGAATCTGCTGCCGCTTTTTCGTCTTCATCCACTCTATGATAACCAGTTCCATGAACCTGCTGTCGCTTTTTTGTCTTCATCATCTCTATGATGACCGTTTCTCCAAATCATCAGCAGCATTTTTGGCTTCATAAAACTTTAATCCTCATCAACACAAAAAACCCCAATCCGCATCAAACCATAGCGAATCGGGGTTTCCAAACTTAACAAATCCAATTATTTAACAGCTTTTACCCAGTCAGCTGCGAACTTTTCTAAACCTTGGTCTGTAAGTGGGTGCTTAGTAAGTTGCTCAATTACAGAGTATGGAATCGTTGCGATGTGAGCACCAGCTAATGCTACGCGAGTAACGTGGTCTGGGTGTCTTACAGATGCAGCGATGATTTGAGCATCTAAGTTGTGAACACGGAAGAGCTCAGCAATTTTTGCTACAAGTTGTACGCCATCTTCAGAAATGTCGTCTAGACGACCTAAGAATGGAGATACATATGTTGCACCAGCGCGAGCTGCTAATAACGCTTGGTTCATAGTGAAAATGAGAGTAACGTTTGTTTTAACGCCTTTTTTAGATAGGTAACGAGTTGCTTCTAATCCAGCCACAGTCATTGGAACTTTGATTGTGATGTTTTTGTCGCCACCGTTGATTTTTAGAAGCTCTTCTGCTTCTGCAATCATGTCTTCAGCAGTTTCAGCGCTTGGAGATACTTCTGCAGATACGCTTTCTACTTCTGGCACAGCTTGAAGAATTTCAGCGATGCGGTCTTCGAATTTAACGCCTTCTTTTACAACAAGAGATGGGTTTGTTGTGACACCAGATAGTACACCCATTTTATACGCTTTTTTAATATCATCTAGGTTAGCTGTATCGATAAAAAATTTCATTTCTTTTTCCCTCCAGTAACTTTATTGTATCACAGATATTTTAAGCACATTTGACTCACCTATTCGCGAAAGGAGAGTCAAATGCAATTAGTAAAAACTACTATATTAAAGAACCTCTTTAAAGTTCTTAACTACGTTCTCAACTGTAAAGCCGTATTCTTCTAGAAGCTTGCCTGCTGGTGCAGATGCTCCGAATGTGTTGACAGCAAGAACTTTACCTTCGTCGCCAACGAATTCTTTCCAACCAAGTGGAGAAGCCATTTCGATACCAAGACGAGCCTTCACAGATTTTGGAAGAACACTTTCTTTGTACTCAGCAGACTGCTTTTCGAAGCGATCCCAGCTTGGCATACTTACTACAGATACGAAGATGCCTTCTTTTTCTAATTCTTTTTGTGCTGCAATTGCTAATGAAACTTCAGAACCTGTTGCAAGTAATAGACCCGCAACTTCTCCATTTGCTTCAGAAACAACGTAAGCACCTTTTTTAACACCTTCATATACAGCTTCCCCGTCAAGCTCTAAAGTTGGTAAACCTTGACGAGTTAATACAAGTGCTGTAGGTGTGTCAGTACTTTCAATCGCTAAGCGCCATGCTGCTGCAGTTTCTTTTGCGTCAGCTGGACGTAAGATTGAAAGACCTGGCATTGCACGTAATGCAGCTAATTGTTCAACTGGCTCATGTGTTGGGCCGTCTTCTCCAACTGCAATTGAATCATGTGTAAATACATAAGTTACAGGTAGCTTCATGAGAGCTGCAAGACGAATAGCTGGACGTAGGTAATCAGAGAATACGAAGAATGTAGCTCCGAATACTTTTACTCCGCCATGAAGTGCCATACCGTTGAGTGCAGCACCCATTGCAAATTCTCTTACTCCGAACCAGATGTTACGAGCAGCAAAGCTGTCGATTGCATAGTTCTTTTCAGAAGTGATTAACGTTTTGTTTGAACCTGCTAAGTCTGCTGAACCACCGATTAATTGTGGAATCGCAGTAGCAGCTGCATTTAATGCTTTACCTGAAGCATCACGAGTTGCAACTGAAGATCCAGCTTCGAAGTTTGGAAGTGAAGCTTCCCAGTTTTCAGGTAGTTCGCCATTTAATGCCTTTTCAAATTGCTTCGCTAATTCAGGGTATTCTTTTTTATATTCTGCAAATACTTCATTCCATACACTTTCTTTTTGTTTGCCAGCTTCTACAAATTGGCTGTAGTGCTCTCTTACTTCTTCTGGAACGAAGAATGGCTCTTCATTAGTCCAGCCGTATGCTGCCTTCGTTAAAGCAACTTCATCTTTACCCAGTGGAGCACCGTGTGATGCAGATTTTCCTCCTTTATTTGGAGAACCGAAACCAATTGTTGTTTTAACTTCAATTAACGTTGGACGGTTTAAATCCGCTTTTGCTTCTTGTAAAGCTTTTTGAATTTCATCCATATCATTTCCGTTTTCAACACGGATTACTTGCCATCCGTAAGCTTTAAAACGATCTTCAACACTTTCAGAGAAAGAAAGGTTTAAATCACCATCTAATGAAATGTCGTTAGAATCGTACATTACGACAAGACGGCCTAATTTTAAATGACCAGCAAGTGAAGCTGCTTCTGCAGAAACACCTTCCATAAGGTCACCGTCACCACAAATGGCATATGTAAAGTGGTTAACGATTTCATAATTGTCTTTGTTATATGTTTCAGCTAGATGTCTTTCAGCCATTGCCATACCAACAGCCATTGCAATACCTTGTCCTAGTGGACCGGTAGTTGCTTCAACACCAGGAGTATGTCCAAACTCAGGATGTCCTGGAGTTCTGCTTCCCCATTGACGGAAGTTCTTTAAGTCTTCCATTGTTACGTCATAACCAAATAAATGTAATAAACTATATAAAAGCATGGAACCATGTCCAGCTGATAAAACAAAGCGATCACGGTTGAACCAGTTTGGATTCTCAGGGTTGTGATTCATTTCTTTTGCCCATAGAGTGTAAGCCATTGGTGCAGCACCCATTGGCATACCTGGATGTCCAGAATTTGCTTTCTCTACACCATCAATGGATAGCGTACGAATTGTGTTAATTGCTAACAAATCTAGTTCTTTGTTATTTAAAGCTGTCTTCATTTAACCACACTCCTAAACTATTAAAATAATAATTCTATATTGTTATACCCTACCTAAAAAATCCAATCTTTTCAATCTTAAAAATAAGATGTATAATTAATTCGTTCACTAAACAAATTATAACATTAATAATGTACCACCCTTATCTTTATTCGTCAATTATCTAAGTAGAAACAATTAATTCAAATCTAACTTTTGTCTTGTGAAAGCGTCATCAAAATAAACACACATATTGCTTATAATTATGTGTAACTTAATGATGAAATCTTCTTTTAAAGAACGTTAATTAGTTGTACTTACTTGCAAATGGGGGATTTGTATGATTACCGGAGATGCAGCATATATAAAAAAAATAAATCGTTCGCTTATTCTAGAAAAAATAGTCGAAGAAGGTATGATCTCAAGGGCTGACATTTCCAAAGCTACAGCACTTACTAGGGCGACAGTCTCTGCACAGGTTGCTGACTTACTAGATGAAGACTTAATTATCGAAACGCAGCTTGAGCATAATAGTGTTGGGAGAAAGCCCATTATGCTTTCATTAAACGCGAATGCAGGCTATGCGCTTGGAATTGATGTGGATTACGGACAAATCTCCTTTACCATTTCAGACCTGCTTGGAAAGCCTATCTTTGAAAAAACTACGGATTGCACTAGTCTTGACTATGACTACATTCTGCAAATTTTAATTGAACAAATTAATTTATTGGATAAAGAGTTCAATGATAACCGTTACGGCATTATCGGTGTCGTCATTGCCATTCATGGGCTTGTAGGAAAGGATGAAAAAATTCATTTTGTACCTCGCTTCAAGTGGCGGTCCGTCGATTTAAAGGCAGACCTTGAAAAAGCGTGTAGCCTCAACATTCAAATTGAAAATAACGCAAATATGTCTGCTTTTGCCGAAAGGGTCTTTCACCATCATGAAACCAACAGCCTTCTGTGTACCACGATTTATTCTGGAATTGGGCTTGGAATGATTGTGGACAATCATTTTTTCAGGGGAAATGATGGCTTCGCTGGTGAAATCGGTCATATGATTATCGTCCCACATGGGAGACCTTGTCCTTGTGGCAACGAAGGCTGTTGGGAACAATATGCTTCAGAATCTGTCTTCCTTGACCTTATAAAAGCTGAAAAAGAACTTTCTTCTTTTTCATACGATGATTTGCAAAGGCTAGTTGAGGAAGGCGACGAGGACATCAGTGAACGTCTTGAGCAATTTATCTTCTACCTATCGATTGGTTTAAATAACATGATTAATATGTACAACCCGGATACAATTGTTCTTGATGGTGAAATCCTGCGTCTTTTCCCGGACTCCATCAAACAAATAGAAGAACACCTAAACTCTTCTATTATTCATTATCGCCAATTATCGGTCTCAACCTTTGGAAAGAAAGCCGTACAAATGGGTGCGTGTGCCCTAGCTATTAAGCGCTTTTTAGGCGTACCGATGATCAATCTTACTTATAAAGATGCGTAAAAGGAGCTTAAAAAAGCTCCTTTTTTAAACGTTCAAATCTCTCTTTTTATAAAAAACAAACGTAACTATTGTGAGAATGGCGATTAAGCTAAGGGAAATAATCACAAACACTGCTTCAAACCCATCCCCGGTCAACATATCTTTCGCAGCAAAATACTTAAATGGCACGATGTATGAAAGGTTTTCCAGTTTCTCACTTAAATCAATCACAATCGACAAAATAAAGGTCAGCAGTAAGATCCCCGTTGCAATCGGTGCTGCACTCCGCGTATTACGAATAATTGACGCTAGAGCAGAGCCAATCATTAAAAATAAAACCTGTAAAATGAACATTCCACCCATCAACATGAATATGTCCGCAATTTCATTATGCATTTCGAATATAAGGATCGTCGCAACAGTTGTAACAACATTAAAAACGACGAGGTTAAAAATTCCGGCCGTGAGTTTCATCGAAATGACCTTCGTTCGAGTAATTGGTTTTACAAATAGAAATTCAAAGGTTTTGTCTCTCTCTTCTTTTGCAATGATTGACGAGCCCATCATTGCCCCGTGGATAGTGGCCATCAATAGCAAATATACATATAAAATTGAAAAATACCCAATCAGAGTCGATACATCTAGCGTCCCAGTCCCCATCAGCGCCTGCAACGCTTTTGGCATCGACTCAATTAACTCATTCAAGGATTGACCTGAAGTAGAAAGGCTCGAGTATTTCGTCTTCCCCATCAAAATAAGCATGACAATGCCAACGCTCCAAATAATAAGGGACTTACGGTACGCCTTCAATTCCCTTAAGAATACATTCATTGTAAAAACCTCCCCCCTCAAACAGAATGAATATCCTTTTTCGTATAGTAGAAAAAGCTTGCAATGGTTGCAAATAGCACGATACCTAGTCCTGCTAATAAAAACGCTCCCTCATAACTTGTGTGCTCCATTATATAGGAGGAATCAAAGTATTTAAAAGGAGACAAATACCGTTTTAACTCATCTCCACCTGTTGAACTAAGCATGCCAATAATAAAAAATGCAAAAACCGTCCCTAACGAAACCGAGAGAACCGATTTGATCTTAGGAAGGAATACCGACAGGAAAATTCCAATCCCTAGAAAAATAACTTGCAATAATAACAAGGATAGGGAAATTAGAAAAAATGCTTTTATGCTATAGTCATCCGTCGCAACAACAGCTACCACAAGCCATGCGGCAACTATAAATACAAGGCTTGTAAACAAAATGGATGTGAATGCTGCTATCATTTTTGCTGTTAAAATGGCTTTTCGAGTAATTGGCTTTGTTAGCAAGAAATCAGCTGTCTTCTCTCTTACTTCCTTCGAGACGATTGCCGTACCAAAATTCATTGCTTGGATTGCCCCGCATAGACTGATATACACAAACACATAGGAGTAGAATCCAAGAACAGACCCAAAGGTTTCCATCTGGAGTCCTAATGCTTGTTTCATTGCGTCAGGAAAACCATCTAACACCTTTTGATACTCCTCAATGTCCTTTGCAATCGTCGGAAACATGGACATGAACAATGCCATCACCCCGACTAGTGACAATGTCCAAATGATGGTCGTTTTTCGATAGGCCCTTACTTCATGAAAAAAGACATTCATAACGGTTTAGGCCTCCTTCTCGTAATAATGCATGAAGATCTCTTCGAGGTCTGGCTCCGTAACAGATAAGTTGGTAATCTCGATTCTAGCGATTTTCTCCATCACTGTATTGATATCACCCTTGAACAGGAAGCTTACTTCCTTGTTATTCACTTCTAAATTATTCACACCAAGAATGGAAAAATAGCTCTTATCTATTGGATGTGCCGTTTCAACTGTAAATCTCTTAAAATTGTTATCTTTTAATGTACTTATCTTCTCAACCGTTATGATTTTTCCTTCTTTAATAATAGCCACTCGATCGCATAGACGTTGAACCTCACTCAAAATATGAGAGGAGAAAAGAATCGTCACGCCTTTTTTATTTTCTTCCTCAAGCAAGTCAAAAAAGCGCTGTTGCATCAATGGGTCAAGCCCACTTGTCGGTTCATCAAGAATCACAAGCTTTGGTTCGTGTAGCAGCCCCTGAACGATCCCTACCTTTTTCTTGTTTCCTAGAGATAAATCATCAATTTTACGATTTAGGTCGAGCTCCATGATCTCTGCCAGCTCTTTCATTCGCTTCGTACAATCTTTTTTATAAAAACTGGCAGAATACTTGAGCAAATCCTTCACTTTCATATTGTCATAGTAAAAAACTTCTGATGGTAAATAGCCTATTTCCTTTTTAATTTCTGATGAGAATTGGATTGAATCCTTTCCAAAAATTTTAGCACTCCCACTTGTTGGATAAATGAGTGATAGCATGGTGCGGATCGTTGTCGATTTACCAGCGCCATTCGGTCCGATAAATCCGAAAATCTCCCCTTCCTCAACATGAAAGCTAATATCCTCGATACCGCGAGCTTTTCCATACATCTTTGTTAGGTTCTGAAGTTCAATCACATTCATTACTGACCACTCCCAACATTATTTGTAAAATGCTAGTTTTAGCATTTCGATATATTCGTCCATTTCTTTAATCAGGTCTTCACTATTTAATTGGTCTAAAGGTATAGCCTTTGTTTGCTCTTGCTTTTGGTACCCAAAGGCTTCAAGTGACCAAAAAATAATATTCATCGCTTTTTGAACATCGATTCCTTCCTTAAATTTTGAAACATCAATCGAATTAGCCAACCTGGTGTAACTACTCTTTAGGACATCCTTGTTCCTTTTTTCTAGTTCTATTTTGATTTCAGGTGAATCTTCTTCAAAGGCAAGCCTAACAAAGTTGAACATCTCTGGGTGTTTTTTCATTAGTTCAAATTTAATCAATGTTATGCTGCGGTATTTGTTAAAAATATCAGGTTCATCTAGGTCAATATTTGCAAATAAGTCATTGACCATTACCTCTAAATAATAGTCATATAAAAACAAATAGAGTTCTTTTTTATTTTTAAAGTAATGAAACAACAGCCCCTTCGAAATACCAGCTTGCTTCACAATCTCATTTGTGGATGCATTTACATAGTTTTTTTCGGCAAACTCTTTTGTGGCTGCATTTAAGATTCGTTCCTGTTTTTCTTGATCTAAGTTGAAAAACTTTGAATACATAGTAAAACCTCCACTTAACATTGACCAATTCGGTCAATCCCATTATATTCCTAAATGACCACATTGGTCAACAATAAAAAAGCCCCAAAGTCACCCTTTGAGACATTAACCAAACAATATATCGACTTCTTTTTTTAGCTCTTCTATCAATGGAAAAATGGAGGCATGGCCTAGGCTCTCGACGATGTTTCGGTAATACCATTCTTGTTTTTCCTTGCCGCGACTAAATCTTTGCCAAACTTGATCGCCCTTTTCTTCGTAATCGTGGATAATGGACCGGATATTATGAAGTTTATCAGCACATACGACGGTTCGAGTGTCTTCTGAAGCCGTCCGTAGGAATGATATAGTATGCTCTTTTCTTGCTTCCCACGGTAGAGATTTATCGGGCTCTGAACAACCTTCCACAAGTGTTGCAACTTCGTCACCGAAATCGTCTCTTATATCTTCTAAAGTAAGCTCAGTATCCTCCACTGTATCGTGTAGGATTCCAGCCGCTATCAGTTCCTCACGTGCATTTACTTTCATTAAAATCAAACCGACACTAAGCGGATGTGTGATGTATGGAATATTGGTTAGCTTTCGATATTGTCCATCATGTGCCTTACTTGCAACCACAATCGCTTTTTCAATCATTTCCATTTTTTAGCCTCCCTATCAAAGAAGTACCTGACACACCGTGTGCCAGGGTTAAAGTATTTTACTTAAAAATGCTTTTGTACGAACATGCTGAGGATTTTCGAACAGTTCTTTTGGTTTGTTTTCCTCCACGATATAGCCATCGTCCATGAAGAGGACACGGTCACCAACCTCACGCGCAAAACCCATTTCGTGGGTTACGACAACCATGGTCATTCCCTCTCGCGCCAACTGCTTCATAACCTCCAAAACCTCTCCAACCATTTCCGGATCAAGAGCAGAGGTCGGTTCATCAAAAAGCATAATTTTCGGCTCCATTGCAAGTGCTCTTGCAATCGCCACACGCTGTTTTTGTCCGCCGGACAAGGAGTCTGGATAGGCATCTGCTTTTTCAGCAAGACCTACCTTTTTTAAAAGTTCCATCCCTTTATTATATGCTTTTTCATTGGAGACCTTTTTTACCTTCAACGGAGAAAGCATGATGTTTTCCATCACCGTTTTATGAGGGAAAAGATTAAACTGCTGAAACACCATTCCGACGTCCGTTCTAATTTGGTTGATGTTTGTCTTTTTATCCGTGATATCGATTCCCTCAATATAGACATGCCCTTCATTGATGGTTTCTAATAAATTTATACAGCGTAAAAAGGTTGACTTTCCAGAACCTGAAGGTCCAATGACTACGACAACTTCCTGGGGTTCGATTTCGACCGAGATTCCTTTGAGCACCTCATTTTTCCCAAACGATTTCTTTATATTGTTTATTTTTATCATTCAGTTTTCAACCTCTTTTCTAGATAGTTTAATAGAATGGTCAATGAAAGAGTGAGAATTAAATAAATGAAAGCTGCCATTAAGTATGGCTCCCACACGCGGGCATGCTGTCCCATCATCATTCGTCCCCAATGCATGATTTCTGGAGTCGCTACTACTGAAAGAAGGGATGAGTCTTTTATGAGAATCACAAATTCATTTCCTAATGGAGGAATCATCCGCTTAAAGGCTTGCGGGATTATAACGTATCTCATGGCTTGCGCATGTGTCATACCTAAAGATCGTGCGGCTTCCATTTGTCCACGGTCAAGGGACTGAATGCCTGCTCTAAAAATTTCTGCTATGTATGCGGACGCATTTAAAGTAAGTGCAATCACACCTGCAACAATTCCGTTTGTTCCTCCTAAAAATAATGGAACAACTCCGAAGTGAACTAAAAAGATTTGAACGAGAAGTGGTGTCCCTCGGAAGAACGTCACATAACAAACAAATGGAAACGCCACCCATTTATTTCGAATCATTTTTCCAAGCCCAATAAATAAGCCTAGGATTGTCCCAAGCAAAATACCAGCAATCGATAAACCAATGGTCACTAATGTCCCTTGCCCAAAATAGGGAAGGTAGTCAATGAGAATATCAAACTTAAAATCCATGCTGCGTCCCCCTGTATGATTAAATTATAAAGTCAAAAATTGCGTAACACGTTGTGTCGTTACGCAATTTTGTTCTCCTTATTTTGACGCTTCTTGTTCTGCCTTAAGAGCTTCTAAATCTGGCTCTGTACCAAACCATTCTTTATAAATTTCTGTGTATTTTCCGCTTTCGATAACTGCTTCAATTGCCTTATCAAAATCGGCTTTTAAGTCGTCACTGCCCTTAGGGAACATCATTCCATAAAACTCCGCATCAAACGTATCTTTGTCTCCAACAACCTTTAGGTTTTTGTCTGGGTTTTGCGCGGCATAGTATTCAATAACACCGTTATCGGCTACAACCGCATCCGCACCACCGCTATCAAGCTCAAGGATGGCAAGGTTATTATTTTCAAAAGCTTTAATATCAGGGTGCTTTTCACCTAATACCTTTTCAACCGCAAAATGACCAGTTGTAGAAGCTTGAACCGCTACCTTTTTCCCCTTTAGATCTTCAGCCGTTTTGATGTCGCTATCTTCTGGAATCATGATTTTGTTTGTTGATAAGAAGAAGGGTATCGTAAATAGATATTCCTTTTCACGGTCTTCAGTAATTGAAATGGATGATATTGCCATGTCATAGGATCCTTTGTTTAATTCAACGAAAATGGGATCCCAACCAGTATGTTTGATATCGAGTTCGTAACCTGCTTCCTCAGCTACAGCTTTTAGAACATCGATCTCAAAACCAACAATTTTGTCCCCCTCCATGAACTCGAATGGAGCATAGGCCGCATCTGTCATGACCTTAAGTGTTTTTTTACCTGCGTCTTCTCCATCTTTTTCTCCGCCTGTCCCACTCGTATCACTCGTTCCACAGGCTGCTAAGAACAGAAAAACAAGCAGGATCGAAAAAACCGTTACTTTTTTCACGTATGTAACCCCTTTCTATTTTTATAAAATTTAAACAATTCGTTTTTTTACTATATTAGCACATTGATAGTCTAAAAGAAACATTGAATTGACAATTCCCCACTATCTATGCCTTACTCCTTACATTTTATGAACCTCAAGCAGGACGTTAGAACTAAACCAATCGACAAAAATCGGGTGACATAGGCTTGAATTTCGAATATATTTAGAATAGTAGGTATTTTCGAAAAGAGAGGTGTTATTGTGGGGGTTGTCAAGGAGTTCGGGAAGATTTTTGCGATCTATTTGTGCGTGTTCTTATGTGTATTCTTATTTGTTCTTTTCCCTCGCGAACCGAGTATTGAAATGGAAGGTAAAGCGATGACAGTTGTGTATTCCTATCATTTTAATTTGAAGGAATACGCTACAAATGTAGGTACGTTTTTAAAGAATGTATATGAGAATAAGAGTCTTGGAGGCACGAAGTTTGCGACTTTATCAGCCGAGGATGAAATCGCGAAATTTTTCCCAAGAAGCCTCAAGATTATCTTGATTGGATATATTCTTAGCATTGTGTTCGGGGTATTAAAGGGGATTCTGGATTACCGGTTTACGAATACGAAAAAAAGCTTTTTAGGAAGTGGCGCCACCTGGTTTTTATCGGGGGTACCTGACTTTTTTATCACCATCTGTTTAAGCTATTTTATTCTATTATATATTCCTGATTTTAGCATCATGGGTACGGAGGCATGGTGGAAGTTTATTGCACCTAGTATTCTTATCTCCATTGCGCCAATGCTGTATGTTGCGAGAATAACATCTGTTTCCCTGCTTACCCAGGATCGCGAACCATATATTCAGGTAGCATTCGCTAAAGGCTTTACAAAAAATAGAGTTCTCCTTAACCATATGATGAGATCATGTTTCATCACGGTTTCAAGTCATCTGCAATCGATTATGGTGTTTGTTCTATCAAACTTATTGGTTGTCGAATATTTACTAGGTTATCAGGGCGCAGCTTATCGGTTGTTTACTGCAATTGGCTACACAAATTTTATCCCACCAGGTGGCGGGGCCGATGAACGTGGTTTAATCATTGGGATTTGTATAAGCTTTCTTATGCTGGTGATGGTTGCCCATATTATTAGTCAAGTCATCAAAATGAGATTGGATCCGAAATAAGGGGGTGTCCTAAGTTGAATCGAAATTGGTTTTTAATCACTGGCTTAATTATGTTAGGTATCTTACTTCTTGTTACGTTTGTGGGACCTCATTTTCCATATGTTAAAGAAGGTATTGAAGAGGGCAGAATTCGTTTCTTAGATGGTGGAAAGAACTTGCTTAAAGCACCATTTACCCCTGAGCAGCAGCCTCCTTTTGGGTCAGACCATGAAGGAAGAGACTTGTTAAGTGTTTTAATTGTTGGCGCAAAGGACACGTTGAAAATTATTATAGGAATTGTTGTCCTTCGCTACCTGATTGCAATCCCGCTTGGGTTACTTGCTACCAGAAAAAACAATCCGATTTCCTGGATTGTTACAACTTGGAATAATGTCTTTTCAAGTATTCCAATCATTTTTTCTGCGTTGCTTTTATTAGCCATACCAGCACTAGTTATGAACGATAACAGGTTATGGTGGTCGGTTTTACTTTTAGCATTAATTGAGGTTGGAAAAGTAAGTCATATCATTCGTGAGGAAACACAACGAATTGTAAGAAAACCTTATATTGAGGCTGGAATTACCGTTGGAATCTCCCCGCTCAGACTTGCTTTAGGGAATATTTTACCGAATACATATCCAGCAATCATGGTTAATTTCTTTATTGATATCGGAAGAACCTGCTTATTAATTGCGCAGCTTGGCATTTTTGGCGTGTTCCTCTCCCAAGTGTTTGTTCAAACGAATTATGGTGTTGGGGAAATGATTAACACAAGTCTAAATTGGCCAACCTTACTCGGGCAAGCTAAAAAAGACATGCTCAGTTCCATTTGGATTCCATTTTGGACATGTATAGCAATCTCCTTTACAATGTTTACATTCACCATATTAGGGGAAGGCTTAAGAAGGTATTTTGACCGAAAGACAGCCTAATTGACACACTGTTATAATGAAAGGTGAATGGTAAAAAAATCATTCGTTCATAACGTGAATCGAAAGGAGCTAGGAAATGACTACATCTAATAACGAACTACCAGCTAAAACATGTTCGATTGACCGCCTAGTCACAATGGAATCTGACATCAAAAAGGTTCTTGAGGGTAAAAAAACAGCTACACGTAGAAATGGCAGATATGCCGATGTTGGGGAAATTATGACCCTTGAAGGTCAATCATTTAGAATTGACCACGTATACGAGCAATCCCTTGGAGAGCTCACAGATGAGGACGCAAAAAGAGAAGGCTTCAATACGGTTGATGAATATAAAGAATCGATTCTATCATACCATCCGGGGATGCCATGGCTTCCTCAGATGAAAGTGTGGGTCCATGAGTTTAGCAAGCTAGAGGATTAACAAAAAACCCTTGTCATCGCTATGATCGACAAGGGTTTTAACGTTTATTTATGGCTTGTTTTTTCAACAAGTCCCTGTTCATGTATCGTACTTATTTCTGGTGCCACAGTTTTTATTTTTGTGATGAAGTAGTAGTATTTATAAATAACAACCGCGACTAACAGTAGTTTTACAGCAATGCTATCAAGAATTATAAATGGAACTGCAATCATCGCATCTGCAGTTAATAGAATCGTTAACTTCTGTCGTAGCGTCATTTCACGTCGCTTCACAAAGCCTTCTAAATACTTTTTATATAAACCAGTGCTTTTAAACCAACGATCAAAACGGTCCGATCCCTTTACAAAAAAGAAGGAAGCAAGCAGTAACAGGGGCGTTGTTGGGATGAGTGGCAACACAATGCCTACTGCTCCAAGACCCAAAAAAAGAAAACCTAAGACAATATATAAAAATTTTTTGATTTTGTTCATCAATATTGCCCCCCTTTCTTTACCTTCTAAAATCTTTTTCTATTATATCACGTATTTCTTACTGGAAACCCACTGTCACAAAATAGTAAGATAATGATTGGAGAATTGTGAGGTACATCACTTGTTTTTTTTAGTAAAGTGCTATCATTAGTAGTGAAATATGTTGTGAATGGGGGTTTCCATCGAGTGGATGTCATTTATCAAGTACTTGTTTTCATACATATTTTTTCAGCCATCCTTGGAATGGGACCTGGCTTTATTTTAACAACCGTTGTGAAGTCGGGAGACACAATGACTGAACTTCGACACTCTTACGCAATCAGACATAGACTCCATATTTTTGTCATGATTGGAGGTATTCTCCTGCTTGTTACCGGTCTTTTAATGGGGGCTATCAATCCGTATTTATTTAAAATGGGGTGGTACGTAACAAGTTTACTGCTCTTTCTTGTTGCGTTGGCAATGGGGCCATTTGCTCTTACGCCTAAATCAAAGCCAGTAAAAGCGTTATTGGAATCACATCAAGGGGATGACATTCCTGCAGAATACTATCCTTTGGCAAAGGCTTTATTTAGAGTGGAGCATATTGAGAACACAATCTTTTTGATTGTCATAGCGTTAATGATTTTGAAGCCTTTTTAAAAAGTTAGTTACTAAATCCCCATCCATTCACTGGTGGGGATTTTCTTCGATTGTTTGTTTCTTTTTAAATGGGAATGATACTCCTTGTGTGAGTAAGCTTATGATAATGACGACTCCAACAAGTAAAGATATGATGATCCAAAAATTGATCCCGAAACCAACAAGCTTATAGGCACCTTCATAGTAATTTACGTCCGGACGATTGATATTGGATGATATGATTGCAGCGGTAATGTGTTTTGTGGCATATAAAAAGGCCGACACTGCAATGAAAAAGCAGCCAACAAATGCCTTGATTTGCTTCATTTTACCCCTCTTCCCTATTCACTTTTTGTTAATCGTATCATGATTGCAAATGATGGAACATATTACTTTTGACCTAGATTGTTAGGGGATGAAGAACTAGATATGTTTGGGGGCGGCTGAATCCTGGGCTTATCAGGCCTCGACTTAAGGGGCAGTATCATGACCGAATTCTTTTCATTGTTACTATGAAGGGGAAAAGGTGCGTGGAAACCGCGACAAATCCTTTTCAGCCGGTTGATGAAAAGGGAATTGAAGATAGAAACTCCTGCCCAATCCTCTTCATCACGTCAATGAACGGGATACTATGCATGAAACCTGCTCCTAATCCTCTTCATCACGGCAATGAACGGGATACGAAGCAAGGAATCACTGCCTAATCCTCTTCATCGGGTCGATGAACGGGAATTGAAGCAAGTAACTCCTGCCTAACCCTTTTCATCGCTTCATTGAAGGGAAATCGAAACAATGTCCCCATCCCAATCCTTTTCAACTTCCACCAAAAAAGCCGCATAAAGAATTTCTTCTTTATACGGCTACTAATTTCACGCTTCCACTAATTCCTTTTGCAGCATAGTGCCTGTTTGGGCAAAGTTTGTATGCCACGAGAATGCTTTTTCTAGTACGTGTGGAGTTTGACCGCCTCTGGTTAAAGCTTCTTGGTAATACTCTCGTAGCTGCTGTTTATACTTTGGATGTGCACAATTTTCGATTAGCAATTCTACACGTTCTCTTGGTGCAAGGCCCCGTAAATCTGCATATCCCTGCTCCGTAACGATGACATCCACATCATGCTCTGTATGGTCGACATGGGAAACGAATGGAACAATACTTGAAATCTTCCCACCTTTGGCAATAGACTTCGTCACAAAAATCGCTAGGCGAGCGTTTCGAGCAAAGTCACCAGACCCACCAATTCCGTTCATCATCTTTGTACCAAGCACATGTGTTGAATTCACGTTTCCGTAAATATCAAGTTCTAACGCTGTGTTAATGGAAATTAATCCGAGACGACGAATGATTTCAGGATGATTTGAAATCTCCTGAGGTCTCATAATCAATCGGTCACGATACTGGTCAAAGTTCGAAAATACCTTTTTCATTTTTTCTTCTGATAGAGTAATCGAACAGCAGGAAGCAAAGTTCACTTTGCCGGCATCCATTAAGTCAAATACCGCATCCTGTAATACCTCAGAATACACCTCTAAATCCGTAAACTCCGAATCAAGCATGCCGTGAAGAACCGCGTTTGCTACAGAGCCAATACCAGATTGTAAAGGTGCAAGCTTCTCAGTTAAACGTCCAGCTTCAACTTCTTTACGTAAAAATGTTAATAGATGCTGTGCCATGATTTCTGTTTCTTCATCAGGTGGTACGATTGTTGAAGGTGAATCAGTTTGCTCTGTAAAAACAATTCCTTTTATTTTTTCAACATCCACTTTAATTCCAGGTAAGCCAATTCGGTCGTCTGACTTTGTTAAAGGAATCGGCTCTCTCTCCCCTTGCTTACCAGGTGCATATAAATCATGAACTCCCTCGAGCTCTGGTGTTTGGGCAAGATTGATTTCAATGATAATTGATTTAGCATGCTGAGCAAAAGTTAATGAGTTTCCGATAGATGTTGTTGGAATGATTAAACCATCTTCTTTTATCGCAACCGCTTCCAATATTGCGATATCGACATCCATCACATTTGAACGTATTAATTCTGATGTATGTGATAAGTGTTGATCTACAAATAAGAAGTCCCCTTGGTTAATTCCCTTCCTCATTGTTGGATCAGCTTGGAACGGTAAACGCTTACCTAAAATTCCTGCTTCTGCAAATAATTTATCAACATCAGAGCCTAATGATGCTCCTGTATAAACATTGACTTTTAATGGTTCGGTCTCAGCACGTTTCACAAGTGCAAATGGAACCGCTTTCACATCACCCGCACGTGTAAAGCCACTAAGTCCTAACGTCATACCGTCCTCGATCCTTTCTGCCGCTTCTTCCGGTGTGACAACACGGTCATGCAGACGGGCATCATTAATACGATCTAGTTTGTTATTCATTTCTCCCATCCCCTTTATGAAATTGAATATTAAGATAATTTTACATGGAATTGCCATATGATTAGGGATTTCTGGAGTAAAGAACAATAAAATCCGATAAAAAAGAAGAACAAATCCCTAAAGCAGCAGATTTGTTCTTTTTCTAGAAAATTAGAACCCTAACAGTTTTCGAAAATAACTAGAATAGTTTTGACTGACTGGAACTCGTGTTCCATTGTTCATTTCTAGGACGAACGTCGAATGGGTATCAGGGTGAATTTCTTTTATTTGATTGACATTCACGATAAACGACCGGTGGCATCGGATAAAAGAGTCCTTTGGCAAAGTATATTCAAATTCCTGCAAGGAGTACTTATGTGTTCCGGAGAAGTCGATTGTGTATACATGGGTCTTCTTATCCTTCGCCTCCAGATACAGACATTCAGAAAATGGAATGGGAATCCAGCCATCCTGAGATTTCACGGTCACAACCGATTTTCCATCTGTTAAGGCTGGGTAGATTGCTGTGACACATCCCTCTAACTCATTACTGTGAAAAAAAGGTACAGCCATTCCATGATAAGGTATACCAAATACATCCCGATTAATAAATTCGGAAGCCTTTTGTTTAGAGGTAATCGCTTTATAGGCGATGGTCCCCTCTTTTACCTTATCACCTGGTTTTATTTTGAGATCAATACGTTTACTTGGTCGATAATAGACATATTCCTTTGTATTTGAAACCGCTATCGAAATTTCGTCTGAGAACAATTCCCCAATCACGTCTAAGAGTGAGCCAATTGTTATATCCTTCACCTTCAACATCCTTTGTCGTATAAATCTAGTATTTTATTCTATTTTACAGGTAATTGAAGGATTATACATCATCTTTACAAAAATTCATGTCAATGCGTTTAAAATGGTTTTTACATGTGCATGAAGTATAATGGTAGTAACCATATTTTTAGGAGGGATACATATGTACCATTCAATTGACGAATTTGTTCAAGATTGGCAATACGAAGGCGGAGCAACACAAAAAATTTTAGATGCTTTAACCGATGAATCCTTATCTCAAGCGGTTGCACCTGGACACCGTACATTAGGTGAACTTGCATGGCATGTTGTGACTTCACTCCATCATATTATTTCATTAACTGGACTCCAGTTTGAAGGTGCAAACGGTGAGGCAGTCCCAGCTTCAGCAAAAGAAATTGCAGATGGCTACCGAAAAACGAGTGAAAATTTTATTTCTGCGTTGAAAGATCAATGGAATGACGAAAGCTTAAAAGAAGTAGCGGATATCTTTGGTCAACAAATGCCAAAAGGGGCAACACTAAAAATGGTGAATACCCACCAAATTCACCACCGTGGACAAATGACAATCCTTATGCGTCAAGCAGAATTGAAGGTTCCTGGTGTTTATGGTCCTTCAAAAGAGGAATGGGGAGCTTAATTTATTCGCATGAAAGGAGCCATTTTGAGATGGCTCCTTTTTTCTATTCAAACCCTAATTTAGTTGACATAATATTTTTTAATCAAACGTTTGTTTAGCGTTCTATCCCTTGGTACACAAGGGTTTCAATTTTCAATCAAGCGTTTCTTACGTTTAGTCAAGTGGTCGTTCTAAAAAATTTTATAATATATATTGTTTTGATTGGGGGATTAAAAGAAGACATGACAAATAGACCTATCCATTTACATTTTTTTGAATAGGGATAGAATTGTGATACTATGTATGTATGACTATGATTTGGTGGCTAGCCGGTAATCATAGTTTAGGTTGTGAGTAACTAAAAAGAATATATTCTTTAATAGTTTATTCACACAAGCGATAGACGCAACTTTATGACATTTGTTGTAGGGTTGCGTTTTTAATTTGTCATAGTAATCAACAATGTGATTGTTGCCAATCCTGCGTAATTTAATCATATTTTGTATGATAATGAAAAGCAGTTTTCGTAAGTGCTTGTTCCCGCGTTTATTGATCTTATCCTTGTAAAAAGTCTTACCAGACTGATATCTACGAATATCAATACCTGCGTATGCATTAAGCTGTTTATTGTTATTAAATCTAGTAATATCACCAATCTCCGCCATCAGCCTTACGGCAGTGTTAGGACCTATCCCAGGAATGCTAAGAAGTATTTGGTACTCAAATCTCTTTTCAGCTAGAGTTATCATTTTATTTATACAGACTTCCTTCTGGTTCGCTAACTCCTGATACCTTCCGGCATATACTCTTACTTGCTCACATAATACATCATCTAAAGATACAGCTGGAAAGGACTTTTTTGCTGTTTCCAATAGTTCTATGGCTTTCTCTTCCGCCCTATTCTTAGAAATGTTTTTATTTGTATTTGCCATTATTTTATTTTTAATCACTGTCTTCGAGTGATTGAGTATTAAATCAGGATGTGGAAATAATTGTACGATATTTAAAAACAGCTCCGATTTAGCTTTGAATATTGTCTCAAGTTCAGGAAATGTTTCTTGTAGTACCTTATGCAATCTATTGCGAGTAACTGTTAATGCATCATCCAACTCACTATAAAAGCGAGAAAGGGATTTTAGTTGATCAAATACTTTATCTGATGAATGCTTTACCTTTCTTTCCGTATTAAAATGGGTAAGAGCCAGTTGATGTGCATCACTTTTGTCCGTTTTATGTATTCGCAATGCATCACACTGAATTTTAGCTTCTAGAGGATTTAATAAACAATAAGAATAATTGTTTTCTACCATAAACCGTTCGAGTGATCTAGAGTAAACGCCTGTTGATTCAAAAACAATGTCTGGGCTCTCCCCGTAGCCTTGAGTAATTTGGTCTATTTTATTTTTAATATTGATAAAACTAGGTCTATCATGTTGAATTTCACCCTCAAAAATACATTGTTTTAAAGGGTTATAGATTACCATATAATTTTTCCCCATACTTACATCAAATGCCATCACATGCTTCATAATAGAACCTCTCTTTCCAAATTTGAAGTCTTCATCTTACACTTATCGATTCCCATTTCTTATACACGATCTCAAGGATCCAACATACTTAAACCTGATTCAAATAAGGTAAGTGAAGAAGGCCAGTTTGTTATGACGGATTCAAAGATCCAAAACGCTTGTCGACCTATTCTTCACTTCTACTATATAAAAAAATAGTAGTGCGAACCAATGCCTTGGTCTGCACTACTAATCTTAGTATGTTTGTTTGAATTTTTGCTTACAAAAAAATGGAGTTGGAGCATTTTTTAATCAAACGCTTGTTTAAAGTGCGCCCCTTGATATGTAAGGGATACATACTTCAATTAAACGTTTGTTTGAATCCCTGTTTTCATCATGCGGCAGCTTTTTCCTTCCTAGTAAACATCCATTTTAAAAAGCTTGGAACAAGTAATATGATGAATAATAGACGGATGAGTTGTAGTGAACTTACGACAGCTGGATCTGCTCCTATTGCTGTAGCCGTTAATACCATCTCTACTAACCCTCCTGGCGCCAAACTTAGGAGTGCTGTTGGTAAATCCAAGTCTGAGAAAATAGCAAAAATATAACCTAATCCAAATGATATTGCTAGCAAAAACACTGTGAGTACAAAGTAAACTCCACAATATCTTCCACCAATCTTTAAATCTCTCAAATTGATATTATTCCCCATCCTCATCCCAACCGTAATTTGGGCAAGAATCAAAAACCATGGTGGGATACTTGGCAGACCTACTCCTGCGACACCAAGGATCGCCGTAACTGCAAGTGGGCCAATGACATAAGCAGCTGGTAACTTATCTCGAAGGAACCAACCTACCAATAGCGCTAATCCAAACCATAAATATGCGTAGAACGGAACACTGCTGATATTTTTTGTTACCTCATATGCATTTCCTGCCCCCGCAATGAACCAGTGGGTTACAATAAACGGAACCATAAATACGACCGTTAGCAAGCGCACCGTTTGAAATATGGTCACCATTGCGGAATTTGCTTTTAACGAATGGCTTGCCGCTACCATCTCTGAAAGTCCCCCAGGAATCGATCCGAAAACGCTTGTCATCGGGTCAATTTTAATAAAACGCGTCACAAAAATACTATTTAGAACGCTAACTGTTAGGAGCAAAATGGTCGTGAATAAAAACGGGATGATATAAGGATATACGATAATAAAGGTTTCCTTCGTAAAGGATAATCCAAAGTAAATCCCTAGTGTTGCAAGTCCAACGTTATACAATCTTGTTGATACAACCATTTTTTGATGAGTTATCGCTTTGTATAAAATCATGAACGTCATTGGTCCGAGTATCCATGGGATTGGAAAATGTAATAAATAGAACAACATGCCTCCAACACTCGCAACTATATAAGACTGTAAAATCCCCTTCATCTGTGTAAAATTCATTTTCATGTACGACCTTTCTATGTTATCAGTCTTTTCTATCCATTATGCAGGAAAAGACGCTGCTTTGCAGAATATACTCATTAAAAAGGAGGTATCCCACATGGAAAATTTTAAATTCTCACATACCATTCGCGTCAGATATTCTGAAATCGATGGACAAAAAATTGTATTTAATGCGCATTATCTTACATATATCGATATCGGCTTTACTGAGTACATGCGTGAAATACTAAGTCCCGATTGGCTTACAAACCCTCAATCTTCACATTTTGAGCCGGTCCTTGTTAAAAGCACGATTGAGTACAAAAAACCAGCCTTGCTCGATGACTTAATAAAGGTGTATGTTCGTGTAAAAAAAGTAGGAAGTTCTAGCCTTACCCTCGAAACTTTTATTAAACGCGATGACGATATTCTAGTCGAATCGGAAACGGTACAGGTAAATTACAACAATGTTACAAAAAAGTCAGCACCTATTCCAAATGAAATAAAAAATAGAATCAAAGAGTTTGAAGGGATATAGGCATGAATTCAAGGCGCTAGTTGATCTATTATTTTTCAATCAAATGATTGTTTAGCGCCTTATCCAATCCCTTTTTTGCCCCCTTTTGCCATTCTATATAGGAATGATGTCCCTCTCACCCGACCAAAGTAGGAGAATCCCCACAGCAATCTATCAGTTAAAATTTCCTTTATTACAAATTTATTTCGACATTAAAAGTGAGGTTCCTTCATTACAATCCTTTATTCTATTGAGTTTTGAAATGTTACAATTTTAACAATATGTAACAATTTCGCGACAAATGGAGAAATTCATAGAAATATATGATAATATGGGATAGTAAAAACTACGTAATAGACTAAGTAGATTAGTAAGAAAGTAGGAATTATTTTGAAAAAGACACTCGTAACCTTAAGCGCCACTTTAATGATAAGTGCCTTTTCTCCATATGTGATGCAAACTAGTGCGAATACGATAAGTACCCTTCAAAGTGATCTTAGCGAAACACAAAATGCTTTGAAAGAATTAAACGCACAAATTGCAAAAGTTGACCAAGCAATCGAAGATAACCGTAAAATGATCGCTCAAACTGAAGAGGATATTAAAGAGTCTGAAGCACAAGTACATACTCTTCAAGCTGAGATTGACCAACTCGAAAAAGAAATTGAAGCACGTAATGAGATTCTTAAAGAGCGTGCTCGCATGATGCAGGAATCTGGTGGAACAATCAGCTACCTAGATGTTATTTTTGGTGCTCAAAACTTCTCAGATTTTATTAATCGTGTTAGTGCAGTCTCCACCATTATGCAGGCTGATCAAAAAATAATCGACGAACAAGCGGAAGCTATCAATCTAGTAAAAGAAAAACAAGATACCATTCAAGAAACGTTAACTTCTTTAAATAGTAAGAAAGAAGAATTGGTAGCCATGCAGGGTCAAATTGAAGACCAAAAAGCTCAAAACGATGCATTAAAGGCTTCCTTACAATCAAAAGAACAAAAAACATTAGCTGATATCGAAGACCTTCGTGCAAGTATGATTGCAGCTACACCTGCTGTTACTACTACACCAACTAATTCGACATCAACAGCATCATCTACACCAACTGCATCTGCTCCTGCGGTACCAACTTCAACACCAAAGGTAACAGGATCAATCAGTACCGTCATTAATGCGGGATATAAATACATCGGTAACTCCGTATATGTATTTGGTGGGGGAAGAAGTGCATACGACATTGCAAACGGTCGTTTTGACTGTTCAGGTTTCGTACACTGGGCGTTTGCCCAAGCTGGAGTAAGTGTTGGCGCTAGCACGGATTCACTGAAAAACCAAGGTACAGCCGTTTCAGTCAGTGACATGAAACCGGGTGACCTAGTATTCTTCAATACGTATAAAACGGATGGTCACGTTGGAATTTATATCGGTGGGGGTAAATTTATTGGATCTCAATCCTCTACAGGTGTTGCTATTGCTAATATGACTTCTGGATATTGGAAAAATACTTTTAACGGTCGTGTAAAACGTATAATGAACTAAACAAAATTAGACCGAATAAAGCATCTTCATTTTGAAGGTGCTTTTTTTGTTAACTTTTTTATAACTTCCCCCATCAACGACTCGCAAATTGTTTTCATTTAATTTATTATAGGAAGGTAAGCTATCATACTGGAGTGACATAATTTGGATACAAAAAAAGCGTTACCGATTCTTTTTGCCGTTATGTTTTTGGTTTATGTCGGGTTCGGAATCATTATTCCTGTTATCCCCTTTTATGCAGAAGACCTTGGTGCTTCACCAACTGAATTAGGTCTACTCATGGCTGTCTATTCCTTAATGCAATTCTTGTTTGCACCCATGTGGGGAAGAATTTCAGACCGGATTGGACGTAAGCCAGTTATCATGATTGGTATTTTTGGCCTTGCCGTTTCATTCTTTTTAATGGCCTTATCTACAGAGCTATGGATGTTGTTTGCAGCTAGAATCATCGGGGGCTTCCTTTCAGCCGCAAATATGCCAACCGTCATGGCGTATGCTGCCGATATTACATCTGAGGAAGACCGTGGCAAAGGAATGGGCGTCATTGGTGCATCGATTGGTCTTGGATTTATTTTTGGACCAGCGATTGGTGGCATTTTTTCAAAAACGGACTTACAAATGCCTTTTTATATAGCTGGAACCTTATCTTTAATAACTTTCTTCCTAGTGATGTTCGTTCTTAAAGAATCATTGTCAAAAGAGGAAAGGCACGAAACAGAGAGAAAAAGAACAAGTCTCTTAAAAGCACTCAACGGCCCGGAATCTGTTCTGTTTTTCCTTTCACTCTTTATCACATTATCTCTGTCAGGTCTTGAAGCCACCTTTGCCTATTTTGCTGCGGAAAAAGCTGGCTTAGGGACAACTGAACTCGGTTATATTTTTATGATTATGGGGCTCGCTGGAGCGATCGTACAAGGTGGGCTAGTTGGAAGATTGACCAAGCGCTTCGGTGAAGGCTTTGTCATCCAAATCGGGATATTCGTGTCTGCAATAGGTTTCTTCCTTATTTTATTCACGAAAAATTTCCTGACCGCCGCGATATTCCTGACAGTCTTCGGAGTTGGAAATGGCGTTATTCGCCCTGCAGTATCCGCATTATTAACGAAGCGTGTCAAGACTGGTCATGGAAGTGTTACAGGATTATTGTCTTCCTTCGATTCACTTGGAAGAATTCTCGGACCAATTCTAGGTGGCTTGCTCTACTCAGTCTCAGTTGGTTTACCTTATATCTCAGGGATATTCCTATCAGCCATCGCGTATATTTTATTTAAGATTTATACGGTAAAAACAAACAAAGGGTAGCATTAGAGCTACCCTTTGTTTGTCTTTAATTGAAAAATACCAAAGAACCAATGGAACCGTCCCTGTAGTCCTTACAGAGCTTCTCCTAGAAATTTTGCAAGTTCTAACATTCCGTATTTGCCTGCTTTGGCTTCAGCATCGGAGTTGTAGTTTGTGTTTGTGTTAACGTCATAGGTGTATATTTCACCGGCGGCATTTTTTATAAATTCAATTCCAGCTACATCGATTTTTACAGCTTTTAGAAAAGCTTCATAGTGCTTTATTAATTCTTGGTCAACGTCTTCTGTTATTTCAAACTTAGGACGAACTTCAACCTCTTCCCCAACTGGGCAAAACAGATCCCCAATTTGACATGCATCTGCTGGGCAAAGTTCAAACCCATCTGACGTATCAACCCGTACCGAATACACATATTTTCCACCAACAAACTCTGCTCTTGTAATATAGGACTCTGGTGATTGGATATATTCCTGAATAAGCGTAATTCCATCAACCGGCTCTTCGAATCCAGGACTGTTCACGTATGCTTTCAATGATTCCAGAGATTGAAATAATTGAACGCCAAGCCCCTTTCCTGCCCGATTATGTTTTGTGATAAAAGGTGTTGTCCCTAGTCTTTCGGCTGCCTCAATAATTTGTTCACGGCCGACTGCTCCGATTGTTTTCGGAGTGCGAATCCCATTTGCCTCAAGCGCTGTGTATTGTTTTATTTTACTAAGTTCTAATCGCAATGCATTACTTCCATTAAAAACCTTACGATTATGATATTCAAGCCAGTCTAATATCCCACCGGTTAACTCGGGAGCAAATCGGTGGTCCCTTGTATGTGAGGAGGCACTCATTCGATTGTAGAACACTCCCTCGGGTGGCTCGGACGTCAAATCAATAATCCCCTTATCAAGATGCCAAGCCTCGTATGGAAGTTGCAACTCATCTAAACGTTTTGTTAAATGAACAGTCCACTCATCATTTTCATGAATTATATATATTTTTTTAGACATAGTACGCCTCCTGAATCCCAATTAATCTTATATGTATTATCATATTTGAATACATAAAGAAGTGCAAACAAAAAGAAACTTGGATCGGTGGGACAGGTTCAGCGTCCCACCTAGATAAACATATGATGGGACATAGAACTTGTTCACATGTTACAATTTAATTGGAAACACTTTCAAGCATAGGGAGGAATGGAATTGAATAAAACAAAGCAAATCGTCCAAAAGTCTTTAGATGCATTAATGAAAGATGACACGTTTATTCCAGAGTTAACAGGAAAAACCCGGGAGCAAACTTTTACCTCATTAGCCTCCATACTTTCAACTCCAAATCATGTACATAAGTCTTTTTTAAGAATCCCGTTAGAAAATGGTCAAGTGGTTCGAATTCCAGCCTATCGCGTACAGCATAATAATGCATTAGGTCCTTACAAGGGTGGGATCCGATTCCACGAAACAGTCAATGAGGATGAAGTAATCAATCTTGCATCCCTAATGACATTAAAAAATGCACTTCATGATGTTCCTTTTGGTGGTGGAAAAGGCGGTCTTGTGGTCAATCCTAGAACGCTATCCGAAAAAGAACTTCATTTGATTTGTCAGAAATATGTTCGTTACTTTGCCGACAGTCTAGGTCCAGATAAAGATATCCCTGCACCAGATGTGGGTTCAGGCGAACGTGAGATGGACTGGATGATGGCCGAATATAAAAGTATACGACCTGGTACACCATATCGTGGTAGTTTTACCGGAAAAAGTGTCGTCAACGGTGGTTCTTTAGGAAGACGGGAAGCAACCGGGAAAGGTGTCTATTTTACCTTTCGTTATCTGTTTCACGATTTTCTTCAGAATCAAAAAAGCTTCCTTATTAAGTCTGATAATACCTTCGCTCAAACGGTAACGGAATTTGAAAATAAGTCGATGAACCTTGCTGTTCAGGGCTTTGGAAATGTGGGTTCAGTTGCGGCTTTAGAAGCGTATCAATGTTCTTATCTTCAGAATAAAGTTGTCGCAGTTAGTGACCGAAATGTTACTTTATTTAACAAGGAAGGTTTAAATATTCCAGCCCTCGTTACATTCACAAAAGGAAACAAGGGTGATCTTCCTGTATCAGACGAGGAGTTGACGATTGCTGGAGTAAAGGCAGAGATACTAGACAGAGAAGCCATCCTTTACCTGGACGTGGACGGTCTTATCCTAGCTGCGTTAGAGGATCAAATTCGTACGGACAATATGGTACAAATTAAAGCACCGATCATTGTAGAGGGTGCGAATGCTCCTATTACAAGTGATGCAGACGACTATTTAAGTGCAAAAGGTGTCCTCATTATTCCGGACATCCTTGCAAATGCAGGTGGGGTAATCGTGTCCTACTTGGAATGGCTGCAAGGCCGCGAAACCCAATTTTATTCAGAGGAAGAAGTTTTTAGTCAGCTGTTTAAGAAAATGAAAGGAACATTGGATTCTATTTTACCGGCATTCTTCGGTGATTCCTTCACATTACGACAAAATTGTTATATTCAATCTGTGATGAGACTTTCAACTGTATTGTATCGTCAGGGAAAATTGTATTAATGATAGTTAAAGCGGAAGCCTGCTTGGCCTCCGCTTTTTAATGTGATTATGAAGTTTTTTCCGATGCTATCAGTTTTGCTATATGTCCTTCATCTGGCAACATACAGGTGGTGATTAGACACCAGTTCTCACCCATCTCAATCAAAAGGCCCCTGATCCGCCTCCGCCACCACCTGCTCCACCGCCACTGCTACTACTAGAACTGCTACCAGTTCCAATGGATTCATTCGCAGATTCAAATTGAGCCGAGGCGTTTGGTCCGACATATCCAAAAGAATACACGGAATACGGGTAAAATCCTCCACTTTCGTAGCGGTACGGTTTATTAAGAGCGTATATCAGATCATCATTCTGCTTCATCATCCCTTTGTCTCCCATACCAAGCCCGTAAATATAGGCACGCATCTGGTCATCTTCTGACCATTTTTTCCACTCATCAGCTGACAATGCCTTATAGCTTTCTTTAAACATCAACCACTCATGAAAAATCCTAAGTCCTTCTCTATTCTTTGGGCGATAGGCAATCAAGTAAATAATGATTCCACCAAACAAAATCAATGTTAAGACAAACCATGAAAATAACTCATACATTGGGAACAAAAATAGAAATGGAACTAGTACAATGCTTAATAGGCCTAAAAATAATTTAAATTTAGACTTATCCTCATAGAGACGGTGCTCCTTCACTTCATTACGGACAGCTTCTCCCCATTTCATTTGGAAACTTGAGTAATTTCCAGAGTTCTTTTTGTTTTTTGAGTAGCTCTGGAGGTCTGAAAAGTCAAACACACCATTCCGACCTATTTTTTCAAATAACCACTCCGTTAAAATCTTTTCATGTGGCAAAGCCGTTTCCTTATTCATGAGTTGAAATTTTTCATCAGAAACCTGTCTCACCATCTTCTTCCTCACCAAGTCCAATAGAGCTGCTGCCATTGATTGCCCCTGTGGTAGATAGTTATGATTTGTAAAGACTATGGTTGCCGGTAAGCTCATCACCTGTTTTGAAAGTGCACCCGGATGTGCCATCTCCCGTTTTACTGCTGCAAGTTTTGCTTTTCCTTCAAATCGATTTCGAACAATTACCACTAAAAAGAGTAAAGTAAAAATCGGAACTAACACAATTGCAACCTTTGAGAGAGTTTCTTTCATCTCAGCTCGTTCTTGTGCTTTTATCATCAGTTCATTTTTATCATTTAAAATTTCCTCTTTCATCGGCTTATCAGAAGTAACCTCATTCGCTGCTGAAAATAATTCAACATCATAGGCAACGCGAATATCCCCATTTGTTTCACTTGGAACCTCTCCAAAGTGGAACACGACCGAGCCATCAGATTGAACCGATTCTGTTTGAAATGCCTCATCATATCCAAAAGCAATTACATCGCCCGTTGATTGAGGTGGGTGAACGGTAATGACTAAATTCTCATAGGTTGATTCATTCCTGTTATCAAAAAACGGCCAATAAAATTGTGCTACATCCTGATAAATTTCTACCCCACTCATAATCGTGTAGGTGAGTGTGACAGTAATCGTCTCATCCTTCCCCTTACGATGAATTTTATAGAGGTCATCATCCTTTTCAACCCGCAACTCTTTCCCATTTTCAGATGCGGAAAAGTCCTTTATCGAACTTCCCTTTTTCGGAATAACGGTTCGGGTAATCCCATTAAATTTCCCATCAAATTCGTATGTATGGGCTTCGGTTACATGAACAGTTCCATCCTCTTGGAGGAATGCATCCATTTTCACATCATTAATCCAATAATCGACTGCAAACCCTTGAATCGGAAAAATAAATATAAATACGACTAAAAAAATGAGGCCACTAATCTTTGCTCTCATGTCCGTCCCTCCTTCATACTTACTTATACGAATAAACTCGCAAACAGGTTTCAAACTAACCAACATGGTATACTATTACAAAAAGGAGAAAATAAATGCCTGATATAAAAATTGTATTTCTTGATATAGATGGAACGATTTTACGCCCAGACGATACAATCGAACAATCAACAAAAAATGCAGTTGCGCAGCTTAAAAATAAAGGGATCGAGGTATTTCTTGCAACCGGCAGACCCCTTCATGAAATTACGGATATTGGTGATGAACTTTCTATTTCATCCTATATCGCCTACAACGGGGCGTTTGCCGTGCATAATGAGGAGACACTCTTTAACGAACCTCTTCCACCTAGCTTAGTTGACAACCTATTAAAAACATCAAAGGAAAATAACTTTGATATTGTCCTGTACTCTAAAAATAAAAATATTTTCACTAGCATGGAATCAGAGATTGTAAAAGAGTTCATCAGGACTTTCCATCTAAAAAAGAATGCATTGTATGATGACGTAGACAAAGAAGACATTTTGGGTTCAACCATTATCACCACCCAGGAACATGCAGAAGTGAAATTCAAACATATCCCTGAAATTCATCTTTCTTCTGTAAACGTGGAAGGTATGAAAAACTGCCGTGATGTGATTCGTGAGAAGGTCAACAAAGGGGTTGCGGTTAAAGCCGTATTGAATGCCCTCCAGCTTTCAACTGAACATGCAGCAGCATTTGGAGATGGCATGAATGATAAAGAAATGCTATCAGCAGTTGGTTCCGGATTTGCAATGGGGAACGCTAATCCTAATTTGTTTTCCTATGCAAAATATAAAACTACAGACGTTGAGAATTCCGGTGTATTCAACGGATTAAAATCGATAGGGTTAGTGGAATAAGTAAAAGAGCTTGCATTCAAGCTCTTTTTCATTTAGTAATCGTATGGGAAGCGATGATATCTCCATCATCAATCACATCAAAAATTTCAAAAAATCGATAAGTAGGCTTTTCACTTGTATATTTTTGTAACACTTCTTCTAATTTAGGAGAAATTACCTTATGGGCTGCCTCAGCATCTTGCTTCGTATCCCAATAATTTACTACTCTATATTCACCAGAGGAATCATCAAAAAAATAGACATTCCCTCTAAATCCCATTAAACTTCTACTTTCTTTATCCAATTCTTTTGTTAGCCTCTCTGCGATTAGTCTCTGTCCAGTTCCTAATGTATATTGAACCAACCTTGCATGAAACATCTGTAACCCTCCTATATTTTTATTCTATCTGGGCTTACATAGCAGAATATGTTAGATGGGTTAGATTTGTTCCAATCAAACTTTGCATGTGTTCGATATTCAATTCAAGCTTTCCTGGGGAACGGATTGGGACACATAGGCGGGTTGAGCGAGATGAAGAGGATTTCTTAAGATCTACCGACACGGTTTCCTCTTCATACCCTCGATGAAGAGGATTTCCAAGGTCTCACCGGTACGGTTTCCTCTTCATAGCCTAGCCGAAGATCATTTCTCAGGATCCAGGGACAAGTTCAATTGCCCCAGTAAAATATGGTGGGACGACGGACCTGGCCCTCTGACCCACTTATTCGTTATGTACCGCTACTTTATCCTTTGCATCTTCCGTTTGCCATCCTTTGCACACGTCTACCCATTCCTTTGCTTCCGCATACTGGAATAGCTCATTACATGTTAATTCAATTGCTGAGTTGATGCTGCCACATGCAGGAAACACGGTTGTAAAACGTTTCAAAGACTCATCTAGATACACGTCAAGATCGTTTGCAAGTCCAAACGGGCATACACCACCAATTACATGTCCAGTTTGCTCGACCACTTCGTCTGCAGACAACATTCTAGCCTTGAATCCAAAGGTATGACGGAATTTTTTATTATCAATCTTTGCATCACCCGCTGCGACGACTAAGATGGCTGTATCTCCCTCTCCGCGAAAAGATAAGGTTTTCGCAATCCTCTCAGGAGCAACACCGATTGTTTCAGCAGCCTGATCAACTGTTGCACTGACTGTTTCGAACTCCATAACATCCTTTTCACGGTTCCATTTTTTAAAATGCTCTTTTACACTCTCAAGTGACATTACGTTCATCCTTTCTTCGAAGTTTATTCATTCTATTAATTTAACACAAGATTTAAAAAAGTCATAAAAAAGTACTCATACCTTCACTTGTAAACAAGTCCGTACAAACTTTATTTTTATTTACAACTATTTGAAAATTAATACACTATTTACAAAACATTAACGTTGTTACATTAAATTATTAATAGGAGACTGATAATCTAATTATAGGTAATTGGTATTATTTCTCTATTCCTATTAAAATTAGCAACTAGAAAAATAATAGTATAGGAGATGGACTGTTAAATGGACATTGTGATTGGAGAAATTGCGAAAGAAAGTTTCATAGTGTCTCCTTCAACAAAATGTGAGGAAGTTTATACGATATTCGAAAAAGAGACTGCTATCGAGGGAATCGTCGTTTGCTCGGATCAAAAACCGGTAGGGCTGGTAATGAAAACTCACTTTTTTCAAAGGCTCTCCACCAAATATGGATTTGACCTCTTTATGAAACGAACGATTGATTTAGTCATGGATCAAGAAATTTTAATAGTGGATTATCATTTGTCTTTAACAGAAGTAAGTTCTCTGGCAATGAATCGAAAATTGGAGCATTTATATGATGTCGTCATTGTAACAAAGGAAGACGCCTTATTTGGAACCGTTAGTATTCGTGAACTCATTATGAAACTTGCGGAAATTCAGATTAGAAATGCACGTTACTCTAACCCATTAACCGGATTACCCGGTAACAATGTGATCAAAGAAACATTAAAAGAGGTCCTAACCTATAAAAGATTTAGTGTGTTATATATCGATATTGATTCCTTTAAAGCCTTCAACGATACATACGGATTTTCAAAGGGTGACGAATTAATCAAAGAAACAGCAATGATTCTTACCGATGCTGTCATGACCACTGAAAATGAGCCCTCCTTTATTGGACATATTGGTGGAGACGATTTTATTGCAACTATACCACATCATCACTATCAGTCCATTTGTGAAAGCATTATTGATCAGTTTACTGACTCATTAAAGATTTTCTATACACAAGAGGATCTTATAAAAGGATATGTATCTGGTGTAAGTAGGCAAGGTGTCTTCGAAAAATTACCATTGGCAAGTATCTCAATTGCAGTCATTCAAAACAGCAAACGGCCCATTACATCCCTCGAACAATTAAGCTTAGAATCAGCAAAAGTAAAAAGCTACTGCAAAACAACAAAAAATAGCATCTATCTTACCTTAGACGATTATGAAGAACAAACAAAAGAGAAGACTCTTTTCTAAACAAGGGGTCTTCTCTTATAGTGTTAGCGCTAATTGATGATGCTTACTTACTTTAGGCATGCTTCCTTGTTGCAGTTCTGGCATTGGTCTGCCAAGTGCGTACCCCTGTCCAAAATGGA
Organism: Ferdinandcohnia sp. QZ13; assembly: GCF_031324165.1. NCBI lineage: Bacteria > Bacillati > Bacillota > Bacilli > Caryophanales > Bacillaceae > Ferdinandcohnia > Ferdinandcohnia sp. QZ13. The sequence continues at coordinate 2,255,450 of NZ_JAVIVW010000001.1, forward strand.
CGCCCAGATTTTGCAAAAATTCAAGTTCATCATCCGTTTCAATGCCTTCGGCGATCAATTTTGTTCCTACCTGCAATGCATATTTTACCAATAACCTTACTAAGTGCTGGTTTTCTCGGTGACAGTGAATATTTCGTATAAGTGACTTATCAAGCTTAATAAATTCAGGCTTAAGGTATACAAGGGTCTGTAAGCTGTTATATCCAGTCCCCGCATCATCAACCGCGATTCGAAAGCCTTGCTGTCGATAATGCTCAATCAATTCTTTAAATTGATGATAATTTTTGACCGATTGTTTTTCTGTTAACTCAAGTACAATTTGATTTGGGGAAAGGTTATGCTTTTCAAGCAATTCCATCGTGATTCCACTCCGCCAACATGGGTCTGCCAATACCTGTGTTTGGATATTAAGAAACACAAGTGGATTCCTACACTCATTTTGTTTTTTTATCTGTTCAGCAAATCGTTCAATTGAAAGATTGCGTAAGAACTGTTCTACCATAACCACATAAGAGCTTTCCCCTACATAGTCATAAAAGGTTTCAGTTGTTGGAAAATGTACGGTACTTTCAGGTCTGTTCAATACTTCAAAGCCTTCAGTAGAGCCTTCCTTAAGTGAGAGGATAGGTTGAAACATGGTTGTTACTTTTGACTTATGCATGAGAACCTTAAGTTCTTCTTCCCGTTTGTATTCTTGGTATAATGTGGCCCTTTTGTTTTTTAAAAAAGCAAGAAAGTGTATAAAGTTGCGTAAATGATTTGTCTCCATGGGCTCCTACCTTTGTACATAATTAACAATGATGTCTATTTATTATTATAAAGTCTTCACTTTCATTGGAACGATAAGATTATGTAAAGTTTTCGTAAAGAAAAAAGGGCTTGGAATTCCAAGCCCTCAATTTTAATATTCCGTTGTAATAATCGGTGTTCCAATTGTCACATCGATTTCTTCATTCTCTATGTCTGCTCTAAGACCAACCTGCAGGTTAATTTTTTCTTGTTTCGCCGTCATTAACTCCGATTTAAAAACTTTCGAATAGGCTGTTACAGAAACAAAAGCATCTTCCTGAAGCTGTTCTACCACTTTTGCCTGTGCATCTTCAACGATTTTTTCCGCAACCAAGCTTAATTTGTTTTTAGAAGACATTACACCTGATATGGAATAAAAAGTTTTTCTGTCCTCGAAGGTTTCGCTAACCCAGTTTATTTGCTCTGGAGTGAGCTTCTTACCATTCGCTTCATTGGTAACCGCAATCTCGTATTTTCCGCCTGATTTATACCCTTTTAGCTTAATCGACTCAATAATTCCGTGTTCATTTTCTTTTTTCCCCTGCCATACATAATGACTATTGTCTTCTTTAAGAACATTTTTCCAGCTATATGAATCATGACTATTCATGAATTGGTCAATTTGATGTTGCATATCCTTTAGATCATTTGCTTGTCCGATCTTGCCACGTGATAATGCCATCCATGATGAAATTTCAACGTTATTTTTGTCCGCGAGTTCTTTTATATCTCCAAGATCATTTCCTTGAGTAGCTTCATTATTTGGAAAAAAAACAGCTAGTATTCCAAACGATAGGATTATTGCAATTGTCATCTTCATCCGTCTCTCACCTCTTTAAGAAGGATAGCCAAGGTTTTTCATATCTATACCTCAAAACTATCATTCTTGTAAAATACGGATGACCCCCCTCATTTATTTCTTATTTGTTTTCTTTACTAGCCCGTTTCCAATTAAATAAAACGATAGAACCGTGATGGAAATTAAGAAAATAGCACTGAATGGAATGATTTTCACACCCCACATGTCTTTTAGAATCGTCGAGAGTACCAAAGGCCAGGAATCCGAAGTGTTTACGGCATAAATCGCACCTGATGCATCATTTTCGAATGCCACACTAATAAAGATCCCAACAATCCCAAGCTGGGCAATTAGAAATAAGGTTCGTCCTAACTCATTTGCAATAAGTGTTATGAGTTGCGGTTTCATATTTGGATATAAATAACGTCTCGATAAACGAAACGGAGAACCTCCCGTAACAATGCCCGCTTCATAATAGGGCTTAGCGGCAATATCACTCACATATTTGAAAATGACATCTCCTACTCTACCAACCTCTATTAAAGCCAAAACAAGGATAAACCAAAACGGTCGGTTCGGTGAGTATAAAAAGAAGGGGATCCCTACAATCATGACAAGCAAAAAAATAGAGGGAATATATGAAAATAGCTGATGCCAAATCTGCAATACCCCTTTTAGAAGCCGTGAATAAAAGGCCCCCATCCCCAAAAAAGCCCCAAGCAACATCCGGATGATCACTACGCTAAAGATAATAAGAAGTGTTTCTCTGGTCCCTATGACCAGTCTACTTAATAAATCAACACCTTTTCGGTCACTTCCTAACAGGAATTCCTCCGATGGTGAAAACGGTGGTGTTACCATCGTTCCATCTTCATATTTTAGGTATAGATGCTCCGTTAAATCTTCATCAACAAACGGAAGATAAGGACCAAAAATGGCGGTTAGTATGATAAGACTTAAAATTAATGTTCCAATTGTAAGTGATGGATTCTTCATGCTTCTTTTCCTTTCGGCGATACCAAATGACTTAGCCATAGAAATAACAGATTCGAAAGCAGGATGATAATGGTAAATACGAACACAAATCCCACTGCACTATTGGTATTCATATGAAAACTGGTTCCTTCAACAAACCTTCTTGGAGCCGCGATTGCTTTGTAAAAATAAAAGGCAGCTCCACGATAGTTCGTAAGGAATTCCACTATAAATAAATTGGATAAGACGTATAAAGTCATCGTATTGCTATTTACGTTGATTTTCTGTAAAGCGTTTTTTAACATATGTAACGTAATCGTTTTAAAGCGAGAAATCCCTTTTGATTTTGCCGTTCTAATGTGATCCTTTGTTTCCTCCTCAACAAGGCTCGTGTATGTAATATTGGCGATTAGAAATAACGGATACATAGCCAAAAACAAAATACACACAATGACGTTTTCAAGCTTTTCATGTCCATATAAATCAATATGTGGGAAAAGCCCAATTTCATATAAGAACATGAGTAAGAGCTGGAGTCCTATCATAAAAAAGAGATCTGGAATAGATAACATAAACCATGTCATGCCACTCCCCACGCCAGTCTTTTTATTCTTTAGTAAATAATCAATAACCCCTTTTATGATTCCTAAAAAGAAACCGATGAAAATAGCTGGTATGATAAGCAAAAGACTTCTTCCTGAGGTTGTTAACACATGGGACTCAACTGAATCCCCATCAGAATAAAAACCTAAACCATGATTTTCTTGTAGAAATGTAAAAAACTCTTTTATATTGCCAACATGTTGCGCCACACTATAGTCATATACAATTTTTTGTATATCTCCATATTTACTAGTTTCATATATGACATCACGCGGAATAAAGATAATCAACAACAGAAGAATTGTTGAGATAAACCACAATGCCAGTTGCTTCCAAACCACTTTTAAAAATGAAGTTTTCATTAGCTTCTCGTTCCTTTTACAAAAATTAGAAATATATATAAAGTCTACTAAATTACGAATAGTATAACAACTATATCGAAATAACTTTTTCACTAATTTGATTTTGTTTGCTTTTTTCTGTACATTCTATAGAGGATACCAAGGAGGTGTAATCAATGAAGTCAATTTCTGTTTCGTTTCATAAGGAAGATGCAGTTGAAGCAATGAAAGTCGATATTCTTGAAGAAGAAGATTTTAATCGAGTAACAGAAGGTGGCACACGACACCTATTTGAGCTAGATACGAATATTGGTTTTTTCGTCTTTTTCGATGGTGAAGATGCCGATGGAAATATCCATTACCTTGCCCTTCAATATGAAGAAGAAAGTGAAGACCCATCCTACTGTTTCGAATTTGAGCTTAAGGATTTCTATGAATTTATGGCATTGTATCTCAATGACCTTGAGTTCTCAGATGAAGAATCAGAGGACGAAGAGCAAGAATATGGACCTATCCATCACCTTGCCCACCTGCTTTACCATATCGTGGAAGACGCAAAACGAGCGTAGGAACATGAAGGACCACAACATTGTGGTCTCAGACTGTTGACAAACGCTCGCATACTTCGTTGCTTGCCTCTCTCGTCCGCTCATGAAGGCAACTTCTATTCGCGTCTTCGATCGGCTGCACGCCTTGTCTGACAAGCGTTTTCAAGACAGTCTGGGGGAGTAATTTATTACTAGATATCCTGTAATAAATCGTGTAGACAAAGTCAGCAATGACTTTGTCTACACTCTGGGACCACAACAATGTGGTCTTTTTCCTTTTCAAAAAGGCTTATTTATGAAAAAATAGAGATAGAATTTAATGTCAATTCAGGGCGGGTGATGGCTTGTTTCTCAATTTCTTTTTCACCATTGTTTACATACTAGGGGTATATTACTTAATTCAGTATAGAATGAGTATCAAAAAGGCTGTCGATCTTTCAAAAGAAGCTCTTTTTCCAAAAACAGAAGAGGAATTTCGCGGAATCTTTATTCCTACTGAGTATAGGGAAATGGAACCACTTTCTAAATCAACTAGATCTTATAAATTTGTTAAATGGGGAACCGTTGTTGCAATCGTGGTCCTTTTAGGATTACTAATTGTCATCCTGACAACTGACTTTTTAGGGTCCTCCTTCTTCTCGATGGCCTATCTCTTTTTTGTCATCATCAGTGCTATTCGCCACCGCGGGAATCTCTTTATATTACCAAAGGGCATTATCCTACAGGGACGATATTTTACTTATAGCCGAGTCAAGGAATATGAGGTTGAACGAATTGTGCGTTGGCATGATTTGTACGGCATGAATGACCGAATGAATTTTGGCTACAAGCTAGCGATTAAGGTAAAAGGATTTTTTCCATTGGTCAATTTCGTTGTTGTTGAAAAAGAAGAGCATCTTGAACAAATCATTCATTTGCTGGAAACGGGCGGTGTCCAAGGGAAAAGAATTGCGGAACCCTCACAACATACTACTCCAAACATAACAACTAAACCCTAACTCACCAGGCTTTTCACCTGGTGTTTTTTTATTTCCACATTTGTACCCTATTAATCTAGGAATTTTGTCCAAACACTACGTACATATGTGCATAGAGTAATGGAAAAGACTACCACAAAATGGAAGGAGTCGATAGTTTTGCCTACTGCTATGCACTTAAACTTACGTGTAGACCCCACACAATATATTCCACAAATCCGAAATGTGCCTGACTATGATTATATTCATGTAGTTAGACAGCCAAAATATATGGTTGATATGTCCCTCTTAAATGATAAGGTTTACTATTTAAATGAAATTGAATCACCTAAGAAATTTGTAAAAAAACAAAAGATAAAGCTTATTCACGCACATCACGGGCAACTAGGAATTCTTGTACTTCCCTTTAAAGAAAAAACAGGTTTACCCATGGTCACAAGTATTCGAGGGCGTGATGGAACCTTGGCAGACCAACATTTTACCTATTTAGACCATATGAAACTGCTTTTTAAACAAACGGAAATGTTATTCCCTGTATGCCAATTTTTAGCCGAGAGAATGATTGAATGGGGATGCCCCGAAGAAAAGATCAGAGTGCTATATGGGGGTGTGGATCTTAACCAATTTCATTTTCGGTCACCTGAAATCACCGGCACACAAAATATACTGTCGATTGGAAGATTAGTAGAAAAAAAGGGGCATCATGTTTTGCTCCAGGCCTTTGCTAAAATCCGTAAATCATTCCCAAAAGCAACCCTAACACTTATCGGTCGTGGACCGTTGGAAGATGACCTCAAACGTTTAGCATCCCAATTAAATTTAAGTGATTCCTTTCGGTTGCTACAACATCTACCAAAAGCACAAGTACATGAACACATGAAGAATGCAGACATCTTTTGCGCGGCAAGTCTAACCGCTGCTAACGGCGACGTTGAAGGAATTCCTAATACGGTAAAAGAAGCAATGGCAACAGGGACACCCGTTATCTCAACGACTCATGCTGGCATTCCAGAACTAGTGACACATAATGTAGATGGTTTCTTAGTACCAGAAAACGATGTCGATGAACTTGCACTTGCACTAGAACACATGTTAACTAACCAATCATTATGGCTACCCTTCGCAACTGCAGCACGACAAAAGGTAGAGCAAAACTTCGAACTAACTGCCCAACTTAAACAACAAGCCCGCTTCTATGATGAACTGTTAGGAGGATCACAATGAATGACTTTACTTCAATAACTGTAACAAAATCCGAGAAGTCGCTAGAAATTCACAATCCTACCTCATACCCTCTCATTGGAAAGGGTGCTCAAGGAGCTGTCTTTAAGCTCTCCAAGAATACATGTGTAAAAATTTTTGTAGATCCTGATAAAGCAAAAATGGAACAAGAGGCTTTTAGAACCGCCAAAAAGAACTCCTTCATGCCAAAGGTCTATGAAACAGGAGAAAATTATGTGGTGATGGAATACTTGAATGGCCCTTGCTTAAAAGACTATCTTCTTGGAAGTATGTTCATGCCCGAAGAGATCACAAAGAAACTATTACAGATGCTAGAAGGGTTTAAAGAATCAAAATTTACGATGATAGACGCCCCACTTCGTCATATTTTCGTCGTAAACAATGAATTGAAGGTAATCGACCACGTGAATGCTTTTAAACGAGATCATCTAGTGCCGATTAAATTGATTCGAGATTTAAAATACCTCCTCTTGAAGGATTCCTTTCTCATGCAAGTCCAAAAGTTAGCACCCGACACTTATAAAGAGTGGGACAGCTATTTAAATGAAAAAATAAACTTTAAGAAAATGCTCATACAACCCGATCGTGGTGATGGTGTGAAGGTTGATAGCTCTTTCTCACAGCGATTGATTGGAAAAGGGCATCAGGGTGCTGTATATCGATTATCAGATGACCTTTGTGTCAAGGTTTATGGAAAAATCAATCATGCTCAACAAGAACAAGATGTTTTATTGTCTTGCCAGCATTTGTCTTTCATCCCAAAAGTACATGAAGCAGAGAAGAATTATGTGGTGATGGAATATCTATCTGGACCAGACCTAAATACGTATCTAAAAAAACAAACCAGGCTTCCAGAAGAGGTTACGAGAAACCTATTAGATATCCTCACACAACAGAAAAGGGAAGGCTTCAAGAAAATTGATGCACCATTGCGACATATTATTATTACAAAGAATGGCTTTAAAATGGTCGATCATGTGTATTCATTTACGCACGACCAAAATCGTCCACTTGAGTTATTTCAAGATTTACATGAAAGAGGATTTCTTGAGGCGTTTTTAGAGCAGATGAAGAGGCTGGATTCAAAAACATATCACGAATGGACCAAAACCCCCATTCCTTTAACAAAGGAAGGTTAGAGAATTATGAGCATTTTAGTAACTGGAGCTGCAGGCTTTATTGGCTATCATTTATCAACACGTCTACTCGAAAAGGGATATCATGTCATCGGTGTTGACAATCTCAACAACTACTATGATGTTCGCTTAAAAAAGGACCGCCTCCTTCAGCTTAGGCAACATAATAATTTCATATTCTATCAACTGGATTTGGCTGACTCTGGGAAGCTACACGAGCTATTTATAAGAGAGAAAATCAATATAGTGATTAACCTTGCAGCCCAGGCTGGCGTTCGTTACAGTCTAAATCATCCGCAAGTATATGTCCATTCAAATCTAGTAGGCTTTCTCAATATTTTAGAAGCCTGTCGCCATCATCCTGTTGATCACCTTCTGTTTGCTTCCTCAAGCTCGGTATACGGAGCAAACGCGAGCATTCCGTTTTCAACAAGAGACTCTGTTGATCATCCGGTTAGCTTATATGCTGCAACGAAAAAATCAAATGAGCTCATGGCCCATTCCTATAGCCACCTTTTTAATATACCGATTACCGGGCTCCGTTTTTTTACTGTATATGGACCGTGGGGACGCCCAGATATGGCCTATTATTTGTTTACACAAGATATTTTAGAAGGCAGACCTATCAAAGTCTTTAATAATGGTGACATGCGCAGGGATTTTACGTATATAGATGATATTGTGGATGGGATTATTGGTTTACTAGACCACCCACCATCTAAAAACTCTGGCTGGGACCCATTGGATCCAGATCCTAGCTCAAGCAATGCCCCCTATAAAATTTATAATATCGGCAATAACAGTCCTGTAAGCCTAATTAATTTCATTAGGACCTTGGAAAATGCAATTGGAAAGCAAGCTAACATCCAGTTGTATCCGATGCAGCGTGGAGATGTCAAAGAAACATACGCTGATATTACTGATTTGCATGAAGCGATTGGATTTCAACCAAAGGTTTCAATCGAAGAAGGACTTACTATGTTTGTGAACTGGTTTAAAGAATATTATCGGTGGACATAGGTTAGTATTTTACGACCCGCCTCCTGTTGGGAGGCGGGTGTTTTCGTGAGGTCACTCTTGTGTGGGACATGCTTTTGCTTTTTTCCATCGAGCTTGTACCGCAAAGTCTTACTTGCAGGACATGCTTGCGCGTTTTTCCATCGAGCTTGTCCCTCAAAATCTTTCTTGCGGGACATGCTTACGCGTTCTCCCCCTCAAGCTTGTACCGCAAAACCCTTCTTGCGGGACATGCTTTTGCGTTTTCCCTTCAAGCTTGTACCGCAAAACCACTCTTGCGGGACATGCTTCGCGTTTTTCCCCTCCAGCTTGTACCGCAAAATCACTCTTGCGGGACATGCTTACGCGTTTTTCCCCTCTAGCTTGTCCGCAAAACCACGAAATGACTATTTCAGGCTTGTTTAAAAAAACTCTTAACAAAATATACGAATAAATGTTCTTATTTTTGTTGATGACAGAATATATGTTCGTATATAATATAAAAAAGGAGATGATTACATGCGCGGGATTTTACATCGTGCCCTACTTCAACACACACCTATCGAAATCATCTATATGTCTCAAAATGGCATTCTTACACAGCGGAACATTCAGGTTTTAGAAATCCAGGATACCACAATTAAAGCTTTTTGCTTGCTTCGTAATAAAAAAAGAACCTTTAAAATAGATAGCATTTTATCAGCAGCCGTACCGAGGAACAAAGGAGTTGTGAAATTTGCAAATTAGAACACTACAAATGAGAATGGAACATACTGAACAAGAAATATATGAACAAGTCGTAAAATATATGAGGAAACACCACAAAGCTCCGACGATGCGTGAGCTTTCAAGACTTTGTATATCTGTAAGCTCAACAAGCACAATCAAAGCATATCTTGATCGTCTCAAGGAAAAAGGGATGCTACATTATGAACCGAAAACACCACGTTCCATCACCTTACTAAAAGAACTACCCCAGGCAAAATAGGGTAGTTCTTTCTCTAACATATTCTAAAGTTTTTCATCTACATCTGAAGTATCGACATCATCGCCAAACCAGTCAACAAGCTTTGCTTTAGCCCTTGCTTTGACATCTTCATCAATATGCATGGCTACTTGGAAAAGCGCAACACCTAAAGCCCCAAGATCATCTGTAAAACCAATACCTACAGCGAGATCTGGAATGAGGTCAACCGGCAAAATAAAATAGCCCAACGCAGCAAGTATCGTCACTCTTGCTTTTGCAGGTAGATTAGGCTTTTGTAGCACATAGTAAAGCAAAAGCGCCGTATATACCACAGAATGACCTGCTCTTAGAGCGAATTTTTTAAGTTTTTCCCAAAACTTTTCATCCGAATAATGCTTTTCCATTTCGTCCATGTGAATCCCCCATTTTATTGTTCTGCATCTTTTACTACTATTGTACTACATAGGCGAACAAATGAATCATTAGACAATCATGAAATTTCACTTTCCTTAGGATATGTTGCGATTCCATTTTTACACGTGAAAATCAATCAAATACGCTTTGGCGTATTTGCGCAGATTTTATTGCCACAGGATGTGGCGTTCGTAGTCCTTGATCTTATGCTCGAATAGATTCCTTTGAAAATCTGTGGCATCCGCCGGAGGCTTTAAGTTAATTTAGCAGAAGTAGCTGACTTCTGCTGAATTAACTTAAAAGCTATTTTCAAGCTCATCCACTAATGAACCAACATAGGCTACAGCCTTTTTAATTGGCTCTGGTGTTGACATGTCTACTCCTGCAAGTTTCATTAACTGTAGTGGTTTTAGTGTTCCACCCGCTTTTAATGCAGATAGCCAACGATCTACTGCAGGCTGACCTTCCTCTTGAATCATTTGAGAAGCTGCTGTTGAAGCGGTTAGCCCAGCGGAATACGTATACGGATATAAGCCCATGTAATAATGTGGCTGACGCATCCATGTTAGTGCAGCTAGATCATCCATTTCGACTTCTTCTCCCCAGAATGCGGAAAGTAACTCTGTTTTTTGTTCACAGAGAATGTTGGCCGTAATAGGGGTACCATTATGTGCTAACTCATATATACGTCGCTGTAGTTCACCCTCAAGAATATGTGTCACAAAATTGTGGTAGTAGGTGCCTAACGATTGTAAAATCACCCAGCGTTTCATGCGATCATCATTTGACTGAGACAGTATATGTCTACTTAACAACATCTCATTCATTGTCGATGGCGCCTCGATAAAATATCGAGAAGGTCGTGTGTTTGAAATTCGTTGATTGCGCCCCGCTAATACAAAGTGCCCAGCATGTCCCAGTTCATGAGCAAGGGTAAATGTATTACGCATTGAATTATTCCATGTCATTAAAATGTACGGATGGGCGCCATACGGGCTTGAGCAAAACGCACCAGATCGCTTTCCAACGTTATCAGCTAGGTCAACCCAACGGTTATGAATTCCTTCCTCCATAATTTCAATATATTCCGGTCCCATCACCTGTAAGGCATCAAGAACTAGCTTTGAAGCCTCTTCATACGTAACCTCAGGGTCGAAATCTGGATCAAGCGGTGCCTTTAAATCACTATAGTACATTTTCTCGAGCCCTAATACGCGTTGCTTTAATTTTGCAAGGCGACGCATATGCGGTGCTAATTCAGTTTGAATTGTCTTCAGCTGATTATTGTACATCTCCTTTGTAACCTGTTGTTCGTCGAGTAGCATCTCTGTTACAGACTCAAACCCGCGTAAACGAGCTTCAATCACCTGCTTCTTCACCTCTGTAGCATATGTAGCCGCATAAGTGTTTTTATATTTATCCAACGTTTCTGCAAAAGCCGTGGATGCCTTACGACGCAATTCCGTATTCGCTGAGTCCTCATATTTTGGGAATGAATTAAAGGTGAGTGGATGTTCGACCCCATCATCCGTCGTAAAGGGCAAGAACTTCATATCTGACGTTTTACTTCTTTGATAAACCATATATGGAGAATCCATGACCTCACCAAAAGCAGCTAATACTTCCTCAGCATCTGGTGATAGAGTATGTTCCTTTGCTTCAAGTATATCTGCTAACGTTTTCTGGAATTCCTCCAACCCTTTTTCTTCTTTCATGTATGTACGAATCGTTTCTGCGTCTAGTACAAGCAATTCTGATTTTATAAATGAAAGACTAGCTCTCACGTTTGAAAGTAACGATGCAGCTCTGGCCGCGTTTGCCTGATACACGGAGTTTGTTCCATCAACGGACATATGGAGATCTGCATAGCTCACCACCCGCATCACTCTTTCTTGCAAGGCATCCATTGCTACTAAACAGTCGAACAAGTTTTTTGCTGTTTCGCCAACACGTCCCCTGTATTGTGTGACGGTTTGGATGTCCAATTGGACTGACGCAAGTTCCTTCTCCCATGCTTCGTCTGTTTTAAATAAATCTTCTAGGTTCCACGTTTGTTCGACAGGCACCTCTGATCGTAATAATGCCATTTTTAAATTCCCCCTTTTGATAAATGTTTCGTCAATCGAAATAAACTCTATTTCTATTATAAAATAAACAAACAAAGATTGACATTGAAATTCCCAATTTTCTTACAAAACCATAAAAAAGAAGATCAAGAATATCTCGATCTTCTTACATCCTTATAACAACCCTACCATTTTTAATCCGTGTAAAATTCCGTCTTCTTCAACAGACTTCGTTACATATTTGGCAACTTCCTTCACTTCGTCAACTCCATTGCCCATAGCTACACTATTGTGAATCGTGGTGAGCATCTCCAGATCATTTAATCCGTCACCAAACGCATATACTCGTTCTTCAGGAATTCCTAATTTCTCAACAAGCTTTTCAATTCCCTTGGCTTTTGACCCACCACTTGGGAGGACGTCAACAGAAACCGGGTGCCAGCGCACAAAGTCAAAGTCCTTGAACCCTTCTTCGTACTGCCCTTCTTCTCCTTCTTGGACAAAGAGCAGCGATTGGAACAATTTACGTCCTTCATAATACTTTGGATCATATGTAGGAAAGCTTTTAATTTTTAACGTTGCAATGCTCTCCGTAATAAATTCATGTTCCGGAACATTTGCTTTCATGTCCTCGTGATCCATATAGACAATAGGATGATTATTGGCAAGTGCTGTTTCTGTTAGCTGTAAAAGAGCTTTTTCGTTCAATGGATTTGTGAAGATTTCTTCTCCGTTTAACACAACGTATTGACCATTGTAGCTAACATACGTCCCAATTCCTAACTCCTCACGCAGGTCTTCGAACATAAATGGAGCGCGACCTGTAGCAATGGCTACTTCATGTCCAAGTTCCTTTAGTTTAAAAATGGCTTCCTTTGTTGAGGCTGGTAGCTGTTTTTTATGATTCAAGAGAGTTCCATCTATGTCAAAAAAAATAAGACTTCGTTCTTTCACTTCAAATTCCTACTTTCTGTTTTACTTTTGTCTGTATTCACATATAACACATACGATACAATATTTTCATGCTTTAAACAAATGAAACACCCTCTGTATTTGCAAATAGAAAACATGCAAAAAGTACTACTCCCACGCATAAATTAGTACTACTGTTTTTATTTCACATCAAGGAGAGCGCAAATGAGAAAAACATGGTTGTTAGGGTTTGGCTTCTTTAGCATTAGTCTTGGGTGGTCTTTATATAATGGATTTGTTCCTTTTTTTCTGGATAATTTTATTACGAGTACGGCTTTAATTGGGTTTCTAATGACCATCGATAATTATATCGCTCTCTTTTTACAGCCATATATTGGTCAACTAAGTGACCGAACTCGGACACGTTTTGGGCGCAGGATGCCTTATTTACTTATTGGAGTTCCACTAGCTGCCCTTTTCTATACACTGATTCCCCTTCACACAGGCTTAGTTTCCTTACTCATTTTCATGCTATGCATGAACTTGTCAATGGCGGTGTTCCGTTCCCCGACAATTGCATTAATGCCCGATATCACTCCTGAACATAATCGAACAAATGCGAATGGAATCATCAATTTTATGGGTGGCTGTGGGGCAATTTTGGCGTTTAGTATCGGATCGTATTTATTTAGTGTTGATGAGACCCTTCCTTTTATCGCCGTTTCCATCATCTTTTTAATCACTTTATGGATCGTGTTTAAACATATCAAAGAGCACCGTGATTCCCTTTCTTATACAGAAACAACTGTCCCGAAAGTTAATTACAAGGAAGAATTGAACTCTTCTACTCTTTATCTATTAGCCGCGATCTTTTTTTGGTTTATTGCGATCCAGGGAATGGAGGCTTTATTTACCTTATATGGAGTGAACGAATTAGGCCTCTCCAAAAGTGCCTCAGCGTTTTCGTTAACATTTTTTTCTTTAAGCTTTGTCATTTCCGCGATTCCCAGCGGTCTACTGGGTGCGAAAATTGGTAAGAAAAACGTGATTGTAATGGGAGTTATCGGATTAATTGTTGCATTTTTGCTGTTGAATTGGGTAGTATCGGTGTTTTATTTAAGAGCAATTTTATTTTTAGGAGGCATCTTTTGGGCTTTTGTTAATATTAACGCATACCCTTTTATTGTTTCTACTGGAAGTGAAAAAAGCTTTGGAACGAGAACGGGGCTGTATTATTTGGTTTCCTCACTGGCAGCCATTACATCCCCACCGGCTCTAGGTTATTTAATTGACCTGTTTGGGTTTAGTGTGTTGTTTTTAGCTGCAGCTGGTAGCCTAATGGTTGCATTGTTTTTTATTAGCAGAGTGAAAGAGCATGAAAATCATGTTCTTAACTCTTAGTGCATTAGCGACATGAATGGGCGTGTAAACTGGAAACAGTTTTACAACGCCTTTTTTACTATTTCATTGTTTTTACCATAGACTATTACAAGGATTTCTGTTACCATTATCAAATGGTTACCCTCGATAACTATTTTTCAAAAAGGAGTGAACTCCCATCGAGACATTTCAATTATTCTTCCAACAACTAACGCAATTGTACCGTCCTTTTGAAAGTCAGCTGAATGTTGAGCTTAGTAAACATCAGCTTTATCGGGCGCAATGGTCCATTCTTTACTATATTGTAAATTTTGGTTCTCCCACACTAGTGGAAATTTCTAATTATCTTGGCGTTGAAAAGCCAACGGTTACAAGAACCATTAATCGGTTAGAAGAACTTGGTTATGTGGAGCACATTCCCGGGAAAGACAAGCGAGAAAAGAGAATGCAGCTTACCGTTCTAGGTAAAAAAGTTTATCAAGATGTCCGGAAAACGGTTGATGAATTTGAAAAAGAAATAATAAAGGGTGTTTCTGAGAAGGAACTACTTGAAGCTGTACATGTTATGAAGGCAATTCGCAACAATCTCATAAAGTAAGGGGAGTTACAACTTGGATAATCAAAAACTGTGGACGAAGGATTTTATTATCGTTTCCTCCATCAATTTTTTCTTAACATTTATTTTTTACTTATTAGTTGTCATCATTGCGGTGTATGCAGTCGATGAATATGGTGCTTCTACGAGTCAGGCGGGACTAGTCACCGGAATCTTTATCGTCGGAACGCTAATCGGCCGCCTATTTATCGGACGATATATCGATCTGATTGGTCGAAAAAAGACATTATTTATTGGTTTAGTTTTATTTATCATCACGACCTTCTTATACTTCGTTCATGCCGGAATCACTTTTCTTCTTATCAATCGCTTCATTCATGGAATTACACTCGGTATCGCCAGCACAGCAACAGGTACAATCGTTGCACAGATTATTCCACCTAAACGAAGAGGTGAAGGAATTGGTTACTTCAGTATGAGTGCAACATTAGCAACAGCAATCGGCCCATTTATTGGTTTGGTTATGACTCAGCATACGAGTTACCCGGTTATCTTCGGATTATGTCTTGCAATCGGCGTCATAGGGCTACTCACTTCTTTCATTTTGTATGTACCACCAATCGAACACCAAACAAATCAAAATCAAGAGCAAAAAGGCTTCCGGGTTGCTAATTACGTGGAACCGAAGGCACTCCCAATTGCATTTGTTACATTTGCGATTTCTATTTGTTATGCAAGTGTTTTGTCGTTTATCAACTTTTATGCGATAGAAATTGATTTAGTAACCGCGGCAAGCTTTTTCTTCCTTGTCTATTCAATTGCGATTCTCATTTCACGTCCTTTTACTGGACGCTTAATGGATATAAAAGGAGCAAACTATGTCATGTATCCGGCCTTTATTATCCTTGCAATCGGAATGTTTCTTTTAAGTATCGCTCATAATAGCGTCACACTTCTTATATCTGGTGCGCTTATTGGGCTTGGATTTGGGAATATGCAATCGTGCACTCAGGCTGTCGCGATCAAGTTAACTCCCGCCCATCGCATGGGACTTGCAACTTCGACTTTCTACATCTTTTTAGATGCAGGTCTTGGTTTTGGTCCTTATCTATTAGGCTTTCTCGTTCCGTTAACCGGCTACAGCAAGCTTTATTCCATTCTAAGCATTGTTGCTTTGATGAGTATAGTCCTTTATTTTTTCATGCATGGAAAGAAAGAGACTTCCAGTCGAAAAAATCCAACAACTTCTATGTCCATGTAAAAAGAAGCGATGCCCCGCGGATTTGATGGGCATCGCTTTACTTAGTTTTTGATTCCGTCCATGACAAAACGGACAAGGTTTTCTGTTTCTTGTTCGATATCCAACGTGTCTTGAGAGGGTGAAAGAACAAAATTCGTAACGAGAAATCCACCAAATGTCGTCATTACTATTTTTAAAAGGGCATCTGTAGGAAGGTCCATTATTTCACCACGACTTTTGAAAAGTTCGATTGCATGTGCAGCACGTTTCATAACATTAGCAGAAAAATACGGAAGGAATTCCTTCCTCAACTCTTCACTGTATAATAATTCCTTGACGATAATTCGAAAGTTTTCTTGATTTTCACTGATGAATTCCATCCTGTTTTTGATGATCCTTCTTAAAAAATCTTCAAAATGGGCAGTATCCTCAGTTAGTACCTCTTTAAAAACTTTTTCAGCCATTCCCGGTAAAGCTTCTTTTAAAAAGGGAATGATCACCGAAAGCAATAAATTATCCTTCGTACCATAATGACGGAAAATAGTTCCTTCAGCTACCCCTGCCGCTTTTGCAATTTCGCTTGTAGATGTATTTGCATATCCTTTGTCAGCAAACATTTTAATGGCTGTTTCGGCGATTTTTTGTTGTTTTTCAGTTGGTTTCTTGGATAACTTTGTTTGTTCAATTATGGCATCTAAAAGATTTTCTTTAGACAAATTCCTTTCACTTCCTTCGTTACAATGCGCGGTATTTTTTCAACGCAAATACATTTAATATAATAAAAACAGTTGCGAATATGACTAATGCCAAAAGGTCCAGACTGACATCGGCGAATCCTAAGCCTTGATACATGACTCCCTTTAATGCATCTGCTGCATAATAAATGGGCATGACTTTTGCAATGGCCTGAAGCCAATCTGCCATTCCCTCAAGAGGGAAAATACCAGAGAAGAATATTTGTGGGATAATGACAATCGGTATAAATTGAATCATTTGAAATTCAGAGGCAGCAAATGCCGATAATAAAATGCCTAACGATAAAGCCACTAAAGCAAGCAATAAATTAATAAGGATAACATTCCAGATTGAGCCTACCAGTACAACATCTAACACATGAATGGTAAAGAACACAACAATCACGGTTTGAATGATAGCAAATATTCCAAATCCAACTAAATAGGCGGTCACAATCTCTCCCCTTCGGATAGGTGTCGCCATCAATCTCTCTAGGGTTCCCGATGTTCTCTCCTTTAACAATCCAATGCCTGAAATGAGAAATACAAAGAAGAAGACAAAATAGCCAATCAAGATTGGACTAAGCACATCAAAAAATAACGTATCACTATTTCCGTACACATAGTTTATCTCTAAATCGACTTTTGGTAAGTTCTCAATAGCAGGTATCTGTTTTGCCAATTTTTCCTGAGCTTGTGCGGCAAATACTTGATTTACTTTCATTTGCAAGGCTTTTGCGGACGTCGGGTCACTGTTTGTTACTGTTAGAATGACCTGGTTGTCTTCCATTGCAAGTAACCCATCAAGCTTGTAATCGAGTATGGTTTGTTTAGGATTACTAGATTGGTTGAATTCCTCAATTTGAATATCTACCTCTTTTAAAGCTGTGACTACTTTTTCATCAACATCTACAACACCTAAAGTAGGTTCTACCGAATCACCATTAAACATAACGTACATAAGGGATAAGACTAAAAGCGGCGCAACAAATAACAGTGCTAAAGTCCGCTTATCACGAAGAAGCTGCTGAAAGATTCTTTTTATGAGGGCGATGGTTCTCATTGTCTCCCCCTCCCCGCCTGTAAAAATACCTCATCAAAATTACTTGCCTGATATGTTTCTTTCAATTCTGTCGGCGTACCCCTCGTTAAAATTCGACCATCACGGACCATCGCAATATAATCACATCGTTCTGCTTCTTCCATGACATGAGTCGTAACGATGATTGTTTTGCCTTCCTCCTTTTTTAAGCGGAATAGTTCATTCCAAATCGTAAGCCTTAGCTCTGGGTCAATTCCGACAGTTGGTTCATCTAAAATGAGTACTTTCGGGTTTTGTATTAAGGCGATGGCTAGTGATAACCTGCGTTTCATCCCACCGGAATAGGCTGATACTTTTTTATTTAGGTCCTCCGTTAGATTAACGAGTTTTGCTGTATACGCAATTCGTTCTTTTGTTTCGAGTCGATTTAATTTATAAAGTGAAGCAAAAAATGCGAGATTTTCCCTCCCCGTTAGCTCTGTATATAGTGCATCGGATTGAGCCATATAGCCAATATCCTGGAGCAACTCTAAATTTGGCATTTTCTTTCCTAACACTTGAATGAATCCATCGTTAGGCGAATCCATCCCAACAATCATTTTCACCAATGTCGTTTTACCCGCTCCGGAAGGGCCAATAAATCCATAGATCGTTCCTTCCTCGATGGTAAGATCGATTTCGTTTAACACAACTTTTTTACCAAAGCTTTTACTAACCTTTTCAATTTCCACCGTATTGGTCATTAAACTACCTCCCTTTTACCTTCATCCCCCACTAGGGAACTTTTGCACAACAAAAAAGTGAGTGATTACTCACATTATCTCCCTGGATTTTATGTAAGTCAATAGAAAAGTGAGTATTCACTCACAAAATATTTTTACAAGTAGGATATACGAACAAGCACTTTGTTCTTCACATTCATACGATGCATTGAAGGAGGTGACAACTATGGACTTGCTACAATTTTTAAATGAAAATTTTTATATGTTGGTTCCTGTGTTATGGGTCATTGGATTTTTCTTAAAACAAACGCCTACTATTCCAAATTGGGCGATCACTTGGATCTTATTAGGCGTTTCATTAGTGGGAGGTGCCTTCTTCTTTGGATTTACTGCAGAAGCTGTCTTCAATGGAATAATTGTAGCTGGGGTTGCTGTATTTGGGCATCAACTGGTGAAACAAACCGCAGAAGCACTGGAAGGGAAAAAGTAACAACATTTCATGCATTTATTCCATTTATGAACGAAAGAATATCCTCTCATTGTAGTAAATATAAATCGCCTCAAACAAATAACGCTTGGTTTTCCAAGCGTTTTCTCATGAAGGAATCAGGCCGTACACCTATATACTCTAAAGTTTAATTTATCCTTGTATTTACTTACAATTTGTTGATGCTGCTCAAGTATTTCATGATGCTTTTCATGTATTTGATTTGAAAGCATAAAATCATTTGCATACATAACGTCCTGCGGTACAAAATGATGCTTGTATTTTTCAATTTTCACATGGCGAAAGCCTGATTTCCGAAAATGTTGACGCCATTCTGTCTCTGTTAATAAATCGGAGACACCATAGAAATCACAGATAAACTGTTTTTCTTTTTTTGTAAAAGGAAGTGGTTCAGCTGTCATTTCAATCGCTAATAGAACACCGTTTGGCTTTAGTACCCTTTTATACTCTGAAAGGCTTTCAAGTATATTTGTAAATGCTGTTACTGACTCCGAGAGAATAAAATCAAACGTCTCATTTTTAAAAGGCAAATTTTCAGTCTGCCCTTTAACGACATTAATTGGTAAGTTCAAGGAGCGAAATCTTTGTGTCGCCTTTTCCACCATCATTTTATTGTTATCCAAGGCTGTTACATGACACTTATATTGCCTAAAGATGTATGCTGCTGTTTGACCGGTCCCGCAGCCGACATCAAGGATTGCTGATTTTCGATTCACTTTTTCCCTTGCTAATAGCTGTTCGGTAAGCTGTAAGCCTCCAGGGTGAGCTCCCCCCACTCCATATGTGGCTAAACTATCGAGATATGTGTAGTTCATCTATATTCACCTATTCTTTATTTTTTCAAAAACATGGATAGTAAGGGACTCACCTGACCATATATCTTTTTCATATGTCCCGCTGTAGTAGAGATCTTACTAAAATCAAGCTTTCCATCGGATGTTTGAAAATGGGACATTAGACTAGAAATATTTGATGGCTGCGAATTAGTGAATGGTCTTCGTGGTCTACCTATATTGTTTGGCCTGAAAGGAACAGGGCGTCTTGGTCTTCCATACACCATTTTTTCATCTCCCTACTTTCTATTACATTTATATGGAATTCTTAATCGATACGTTTATCATTGAAGGACAATCCTGTCTTATTATGAACGGGAAGTGCCCTCCAACGAATGTTCAGTTGCTTTTGGCTAGTTATTCATCTTATTAACCTACAACCAGAACGCCCCAACTAGGGCAATACCTGCGATCGCTCCGATAGCAAGACCAGCTGCGAAGCCACCCCATCCCCAGCCATAATAGCCGTAGCCATAGCCACCAAAATTTCTTCGTGGACCAAGTGGGCGGAGATATACCCGGTCACCAGTTACACGATGGATAATTCCACGATGGACCCTTCCATCACGCATTCTTATTTCAACAGCCCTTCCTTTGTATCTATGACACATAGAATGATAATATCCGACAGACACCAAACTTCACCCCCAAACCTGTTAGATAGTTATCATCTTATGTGAGATTTTAAGTTTCGCAGAGGTCAGGTGTCCTAAGACAAGCGCGGAAATTTGTAAAACGGTGAAGGACGTTATTTACTATTTTGGGGTATGGGTTTTAGTCGTACAGGTATATTTTGCATATTTTAAGAATACTAACATAAATAATTGTATTTTTTACAAGGAGGGGTAACAGTGCAGATTAGAAGAGCAACATACGACGAAACACAAAGAATACTCAATCATTCTTTGGAGGTATTAAAAGAGGCTACGATGGGCCATGTCAAACAAAGGCGAAGAAAAGCATTAGAATTAATTACACCATTTCTATCCAATGGTGGATATTACTTGATTTGTCTTGAAAATAATAGAGTTCTAGGCTGGATTGGAGTCGGTAGTTCCGTTGATGTTAATACGGATGAAATGGTTGGAATCATACCTGAAATATACGTCCTGCCCAAGTATCGGAATAAAGGAATAGCTAAAGCACTTTGTAATGAAGCGTTTAACTACTTAAAGAGTGAAGGATTGAATAAGGTTCAACTAAATGTATTTTCAGGAAACTACGCGAAAGGGATATATGAAGATCTTGGTTTTAAAGAAGTTTCTACAGTCATGGAACGAAAAATTTAAGAGCCCTTTGTTCTTCAAATCCAAAAGAAAGCGTAAATCCTCAGCTCGGATTTACGCTTTCTTTTGTTCAATCTTGTCTATTGATTTCGGTACCAGACAAACCAACCTTTATCTTTGCTTTTTGATACAAAGATTTGACCATCTGATGCAACGTCACTTTTTCCTTCCCATCTAGGAAAATGTAAGGTCACTAACCATGACTTATCCGCAATTTCTTGTCCACAATACTTGGAGGACATTTGATATTCCTTTGCTACCTTTTCATCTAATGGCTGTGCTGTAACGACTTCCCAGTCAGCATAATGATTTAAGTAATCACCATCTCCAAACGTACGAGGGATAATGGTTTCTAATGCCTTTAAGAGCTCATCTTTATAAATCATCGTGGTATTTTCTAACTGGCTCACATTGGGACATTCCACATTCGATGCGGCACCGACAGGGTATGGGAAAAAGATGACAAGAGTAAGCAGGGATATTACTATTTTTTTCATATTATTCACCTCAGGTAGTAATATCCCAGTATTTTACATAAATTATACGTACAGATCATGATATTTTTTCATTAGATCTGCCAAATCCACTACTAATAGATTTTTACTTTGCTCAATTTTCACAAGTTCTATGTAGCGCTTTACTTGAATTATGGCTTCTTCGGCACTACCTTTTTGATTTAGTAGGATATAAGACCTTGCCAAAGCTTCATACCCATACCCAATATAAAATGGGGCTAACTCCGCAATTTTACTAATTTCAACACAACGTTCGGCATAGTAGAGGGCCTGTTCTCCGTTTGCAGCTACTCCATAAACCCGCGAAAGCTGCCAATATCCTATCGATAGATTTTGTTCGGTATGATCTTGTACCTGTGTCCAGTGCCAAAACGATGCATGACATAGGTGAATCATTTCTTCTGTTTCGTATTCGGTACGATTAGGTTTTTCAAGTAAGTCCCACACTTTGTTGAAGCATTCTGTTGCTAACTGCTTATGAGTTAAATTACTCATTACATTCTCCTCTATTTCCTTATTTCGCTTCATTCTCGGCTTCCCACTTTGCTACTTCTTCTCTAACGCGTGGTGCCACTTCTTTTCCTAATAGTTCGATGGAGCGCATCACATCTTCATGTGGCATTGTTCCAACAGGGCAATGTAGCATAAAGCGAGTAACCCCAACATTTTTACGCAAGTGGATAATTTTATTGGCAACATACTCAGGGTCACCTACATATAACGCACCCTCAAAACTTCGGGCAAACTCAAAGCTTTCACGTGTATATGGTCCCCAACCACGCTCTTGACCTAATTTACTCATCGCTTGTGCGGTTGATGGGAAGAATTTTTCTGCTGCTTCTTCCATCGTTTCTCCAACAAACCCATGAGAATGTGAGGCAACGGCTAATTTTGAAAAGTCATGACCCGCATGAGCGATGGCTCTCTTATATAATTCAACAAGTGGTGCAAATTGAACCGGCCTACCACCAATGATTGCTAACACTAGTGGCAACCCTAATAATCCTGCACGAACGACTGACTCCTGGTTTCCACCACTTCCAATCCAGATTGGTAACGGATCTTGAACTGGACGTGGGTAGATTCCACGGTTATTGATGGATGGGCGATGTTTCCCTTGCCAGGTTACTTTCTCTGACTTTTGAATCTGTAACAATAGATCTAATTTTTCTTCAAAAAGCTCATCATAATCCTTTAAGTCATACCCAAATAGTGGGAAGGATTCGATGAAGGATCCTCTTCCTGCCATGATTTCAGCCCGGCCATTTGAAATGGCATCAAGTGTTGAGAAATCCTGGAACACGCGAACCGGATCGGCAGAGGAAAGTACAGTAACTGCACTTGTTAAACGAATTTTCTTCGTTTGTGACGCAGCCGCTGCAAGCACCATGGCTGGAGCTGAAGCCGCGTAATCCTCCCGATGATGTTCACCCACTCCGAATATATCCAAACCTACTTGGTCAGCTAGCACAATTTCCTCTACAACTTCACGAATTCTTTGTGCATGACTGATGACCTCACCAGTTTGCGGATCCGGTGTTGTCTCAACAAAAGTACTAATTCCTATTTCCAATGTCTGTACCCCCTATTTTATGTATTTCTTACTTGTAACTGTATATTACCTACCATCATTATTTAATAATGTTGTTTTCGATGCAAATTTTAGGATTATTCGAATGAGATTCTTAACGACTGTAATTATGCTATCAGGCTTAATAATCAGGACTGTTCGGGTGAGAAACGCTCCAAAAAAGTTAATGGAACGAATGGCATTGTTACAAGGTCTAATAAGTAGATAGTTGTTTAGTTCCGGACTAGCAATAATGTCTAAACAGATAAATTCATAGTAATATAAACCTAATGAAG
Source organism: Ferdinandcohnia sp. QZ13 (assembly GCF_031324165.1). Classification (NCBI taxonomy): domain Bacteria; kingdom Bacillati; phylum Bacillota; class Bacilli; order Caryophanales; family Bacillaceae; genus Ferdinandcohnia; species Ferdinandcohnia sp. QZ13. Next base: position 2,278,897 of record NZ_JAVIVW010000001.1, read on the forward strand.
GGGGGAAGCCTGTCCACATGTCTATTTTTAAATCATTTTATCAGAGTTCAAATTCAAGTAAATATTCCTTTGAAGCCCTCATCAATAAGGAGCAGGAAAAACTTTATAAAGTTGCCTACTCATATGTTAAAAATGAGCAGGACGCATTAGACATTGTACAAGATGCAATCATAAAGGGCTTCAAATCCTTTGATAGATTGAAAGAGATTGAATACTTTTCTACATGGATTACTCGGATTTTAATAAATACTGCGATAGATCATATCAGAAAATCTAAAAAGGTTATTACCCTCGAAACTGACTTGTTCGACTCCGGGTTTAACGAAGAAAATAATTCAATTATTACAATGGATATCGAACTCATTTTTGAAAAGCTAAGGCCACAGCAAAAAACATTAATTCTTCTACGGTTTTATTATGGATATTCTATTAACGAAATCTCTGAAATTCTTGGTAAACCCGAAGGTACAATTAAATCTCAATTACATCGGACACTTCAATTTATTAAAGAAAAACTTGAAAATGGAGGAGATTCCTATGGAAAAGCTTCATCGAGATATTAAAAGCATGGTAGATCATGTTTCCGTACCTACTGAAAAGCTTAATGAAACTGTCCAAACTGCTCTATTGTCTGGAAAAAAGAAGCGTAAACTCCATATATTCCAGAGGCCTAATCTGATGGCTAGTGTTGCTTCCCTATTTATTTTAGCAATTGGAGGCATATTGTTTTCTTCCTTTTATCTCGGTCCTTCGGAAAAAGAAGTCCACTTTAGTGGTAATGAAGGTATCTCTTATACTGAGAGTATTTTTTATCATGTTAGTGATGCCGGGCTTAAAAGAATGGCAATGGAAGGAATGACAAAGAACCTTGCGCTAGAGTCGGAGGATCAAGGACTAAAAGTAATTCTTGAGGAAGGGTATCTTGACAGCCAGCGAATGGCCATTTCTTATCGTTTAGATCGAACTGGTTCAATGGAAGTTATTGAAGAAACTTCCATTTCTTTAGACCTCTATGTTAATGGAAAAAGCATGGGAAACCATGGTTTTAATGGAATGAAAACAAACCAATTAGTTGAAACAGGTGATGTTTTTCAATTTGAAACTTCGGAAGAATTCCCAGAACATCCTGAGATAGAAATTCGTATAAAATCAATAAATAATATAGAAGGAGATTGGTCTTTTACCTTTGATATTGAAAAGAAAGAAGAATTTATTAAAAAATCTTCACTAGCATCAAAAGAAGATCATAAAGGAAATTATTTTTCAGTAGGTCAAGCTAGGCTTACTCCTTCTATATTAGTATTAAACACGGGAACAAAGCTTAAATTAGAAAAGAAATACTCAGATTTAAGTCACTATGAAATTTCAATTACTGCACTTGGAGCAGACGGAACAGTGTATCTAGACCATTATAGTCGGAGGGGGGGAAACGATTCATATGATTTAAAAGCTCCTGAACTAATGATAAATGAAAAGGTTGAGATTCCAAGAAAAAGCAACTCTTATCTATATAAATTAGTTCCTTACATTGCAACTTATAATGGAGAAAAAGTAGGTGACAACGGATATATTTGGAATGAGATTTCCGCCCCATATAATCAAGGTGTAATTTTAGAAACTGATTCTAAGATTAAAGTGTTTGAGATTAAGGAGGAGCCTAATGAGACTATCGTTTATTATGAAATGGACACCTTATTACCAATTTTCCCTATTATTATTGATCGCAATAACAATTTAGAATATCAAGCAATTTCTTATAAACAAAAAGATAGTCTTCTTGAAGTAACATATCCAAAAGTAAAGGATCCGGCTTCCTCTCAGTTTTTAATGTATGACGCTAGTTACGAAGTATTCTCAGATTTAGAAGTTGAAATAGACTTAAAATAATATCAATTAAGGCTAGCCTAGACACTGGTTGGCCTTTATTTGATTAATAATGTACATATATGTTAGTCATAAAATAATAAAATAGAATTTTATGGAACAATTGTAAAACTTTTTACTATTTTTAACGTATAATATATATAATAGCTTCAAGTTACCAAACTCAAATAGGAGTGACGATAAATGCAATTAGTTCCTGAAAAACTGCGCGAACCACTCTCACATTTTAAATTCAGCATATTTGAAACAGAATCTCTCAGCACATTTTTCTCAACCTTCAAGCTCAAAAGCTATTTCTTGCTTCTACTCTCACCTATTGGATTAGGAGCATCTGCCTATCTTGCTCAAATGTCGTTTGGAGTTAAATCACTCGGCACTTCTTTCGGGTTGCTTTTATTAAGTCTATTAGTCTTATTACCTTGGACACTAGTACCCATCACTTTTCTGTTTACAACCTTCCATTCAAAAACATGGCAACGCATACTATCGTGGTCATATGTTGGTCTACTTATCGTTTCTTATATTTATTGGTTAGTTTTCTTTTGAATTAAGGAATTGAAAAATTAACGGGGTCATTACTCCCCGTCCATTAAATAAAGGCCAGTCCAAATCAGGCTGGTCCTAAAAATTGCAAAACATTAAAATTTATGGGTATAGAAAACTAAATTGTGATAACTCAGTAGTGCGTAACTATGAATAAATAGTATAAATTCTTAGGTGCGTTGGGTTTTACTTACTATGAAATCCTCTTTCTCTAAATCCAAAACTCGATTCAGTCTTCATAAGCCCAATGAAGGATTCTTTCTCTATATACCCAACTCGATTTGGTTTTCATAACCCCAATGAAAACCACCTTCTCTAAATCCCAAACCCGATTGGGTCTTCATAAACTCGATGAAGACCTCTTTTTCAAACCTCCGTAGCATTTTGGTCTTCAGAACACTAATGAAAACCTTATTCTTAAATCCTTAAAACATTTTGATACTTATGATGAAAATCTTTTCCTCAAACTCCAAAGGAACTTATAAGCTATGTACCCTGCCCCTATTGCACCCAAATCTTCCTAATTTCATGCGCAGCAAGCTTAGGCTGTCTGTCCCTAGTGAAGAGGCCTTTGCGGTTGAGGATAACGCGTTTTGGATTTTGACTGGTTTTGAAGTCCGATAATACCCAAATATGTGCTCCAATTGTATATGGTTTGGATTCAATGATTTTATATTGTCTTGTTATCATTTCTGCTTGGTATTCTTCAGAGAACAGTTCCGGGGGATCCATATGCATTCCTGCTATTGCATCTGCACCAAATTCCGTAACCATTACGGGTTTTCCAAATAACTCATAGCAACGATCCAGTTTTTCACTTAATAGATCACACGCCTCATCTAAAAGTCCAGGTTGTGTATACCATCCGTAATAGCGGTTGAGACAAACAAAATCATAGTGCTTAAGCGCAACATCCTCTTCGACATCTAAGCAGTTTACAATTGTAATCGGACGGCTGTCATCCAACTCCTTAGCATGGTTGTATAATGATTTATAAAAGTCATCAGCGGAAGGAACAAATGTATTTCCTTCATTCGCAAGGCTCCACGCAATAATACTGGGATGATTTTTATCACGATTAATCATTTCGGTGATTACTCGTTTTGCTTTTGATTCGATTTCAGGATTATAATGACTTTCCACAAAACCTACAAATGGTGTTTCACCAATTACAAGGATCCCATTTTCATCGCAATAGTTTAGAAACTCGTCACTATATGGATAGTGCGAGGTACGAATGGAGTTCCCTCCTAGCCAATTTAAGAGATTCATATCTTTTACGATGACCGCTGGGTGCATTCCTTTTCCTAAAACAGCAAAATCCTCATGTAGCCCAACCCCGCGCATAAAAATAGGCTCCCCATTTAATAAAAGTTGATTACCCTTTATCACGATCGTACGTATTCCTACCTTGAGAATATATCGGTCAATCTCATCGTCTTCTTCTGTTAAAGAGATTTGCATTTGATACAAATGAGGATTTTCCATAGACCAAAGTTTGGCGTCTTTAATGGTAATCTTCCCTGCAATTGTTTCGTCATCATACATATATAAATTTTGTTCCACCTCCTCAAACTTCACCGTCACCTTACCTGCAAAAGGCTGATTAAGCTTTATTGAAAAATTAATCTCCCCATCTGTTCCACCCACGGTGTTCGTACGAACCGAAACATCCTGAATGAATGTTTCTGAAACGATGACTAAACTTACAGGCCGATTGATGCCTCCATAAGGAAAGAAATCATAATAATTTCTAGGAAACTGTCCCTTATGTCCGTTCTTTTGAATAATTTGCTCGTTCTCGACCTCACCAGCAGGTAAACTATCAGGTCTAATCCTTACGTCCACAGAAATCGTAACCATATTCTTTCCATTCCAATCGATATGGTCTGTGACATCAAAGCTAAAAGGAAGGTGTCCCCCCTCATGTTCACCCATTAGCACTCCATTAAACCAAACTCGAGAAAAATAGTTTGCCGCACCCACTCGTAGGAAGATTCGATTTTCTTTATAAATCTTCGGAATGAACATTTCCTTCTCATACCATCCCGTTTCAAAGAAACGAGTTAAATCCTGGTGCTGTTCGTTCCAACTTGCTGGTACGGCAATGTCGTATTCAGCCGGAATTGCTTGATGCCATCCCTTCGTTTCCCCATCATTCGTCTTGTCCATTGCAAATTTCCAAAACCCATCAAGTGAAATCTCACTACGGTATTGATTTGTTTGTGGATATAACATTTTTTCGTCCTCCTTGAATTTCTAGCCCATCAAACATCCCTGTAAAAGAAAGTAACTGACGCGCAGATTACCGTGTCAGTTACAATTTCATTCTATAAAAATACTCTTATTTATTGTTTTCAATAATTTTATTCGCTTCTTCTACCATCCATTTTTTCGCATCGTCAACTGAAATACCATCAAGCATGAATTTAGTAAATCCAGCTTCTAACACGTCCTTCTTAAGCTCATTTCCGTAAGATATAGCGATGTCTGAATCATAAGCGCCTTTAACCTCTTCACTAAATAACGTGTTGTTTAAGGAGTCTAGATCATAGTAATCTTCTTGACCAGCTACAAGATCTTTAATTGTTTGTTCACCATCAGCTTCATTCCATGATGATAAACCTCTGATTTGAGAGCCTTCAGCTGTTAGGTATCGTAAGAACTTATATGATGCTTCCTTGTTCTTAGAATTCTTTGCAATTGCTGAAAATTCACCTGCAATATTTGTAGAGCCAAGTGGTGAATTTTCACTCATTCTTGGAACTGGAGCAAATGCAGTTTTAAATTCATGTGGATATTTCTCAACGTTTCCAACATCAGCAACCGTCCAGCTTGCAGTCATAAGCATACTTGCTTCTTCATTAAAGAATTCTGTACGGTAATTTAGTTCAGCACCGATTACATCTGAGAATGACTTAACAGCACCCGCTTCTTCTAAATCTCGACGTAATTGGAACCAATAGTCAAATGACTTATCATCAAAAATCGGTGTTGCTTCATCAATCATATATGGATGAGATTTTTCTGAAAACAGCATTGGGTTCGCATATTCACCCCAAGTGTGGAAGTATGCACCATATGTCTTATCCTTGCCTTCACCTTTTGCTAGCTTAATAGCGTATTCTTTGAAATCATCCCAAGTCCATCCAAAATCAGGAACAGGCAGTCCAGCTGCATCTAAATGATCTTTGTTAAGTAATACATACCAATAGTTTGTTAAATGTGGTAATGAATATACTTTTCCATCATATGAAGCTGAAATCTTATAATCTTCCTTAATTTTAATCCCATCTTTTTCAAAATACTCATCAAGTGGCTCGAACATACCGTTTGCAGCTCTTAGGACTGCTTGGTCGACGTTCGGAATGGAAACAACGTCCACTTGCTCACCGGCAGACATTAATACGTCCATTCGCATCATATTATCAACAGCACTACCACCAGGAATTAACACTTCCGATTTAACTTTGATATTTGGGTTATCTTTTTCAAAGTTTGCAATGATTTGTTCAATTTTGGATTGATCAGAATCCCAGTTGAAGTACTTGATTTCAACAACCTCATCTTCCTTAGCATCTGATTCACTGTCTTTAGAACTTGAACCATTTGAGCTTTCTTCAGAACCAGAACATGCAGATAATACGAGAATTAATGCTAACATTGTAAAAAACAATAAGCGAAAACGTTTTTTCATAGTAATGTAACCCCTTTCATTTTAAGTGTTCTAATTTCTCTTTCACAGACCAATAGTACCCGTTTTACTTTCAAAACGATGTGTACAATTTTTTTATAATTGTGTATTTTTTTTACTCATTTTATAGGATGCAACTCCTAAATAAATAGGAGTTGTTACCCTTTAACCCCACCTAACGAAATTCCAGCTATAACATGTCTTTGTAATATAACGAATACGATTAGTAGTGGCAGAATTGCTGAAACTGCCGCCATCATCATTACGGCATAATTTTCACTATACTCTGTTCGGAAATATTGCATCCCCAATGTGATTGGATATAATTTCTCATTATATAAGAAAATTAGTGGGTTTTGGTAGTCATTCCATACCCAAATAAATTTGATTATACCAACGGTAGCTAATATTGGACGACATAATGGAAGGATAACCTGCCAATAGATTCGGAAATAGCCCGCTCCGTCAATTTTTGCAGCCTCGATATATTCATCACTAATCCCCATCATATATTGACGCATGAGGAAGGTAAAATAGATTGAAAACATTCCCATTAAAATGATGCCTTCGTGCGTATTAAATAAGCCAAACCATTTGATCATAATATAGCGTGGTACTAATGTTGCCTGCTCAGGGATCATTAAAAATGAAATAAGTAAACCAAATAGTATGGATCGACCAGGAAACTTTAGCTTTGAAAACGAATATGCGGCCATCGAAGATACAATAAGTGTAACTAAAGTAGTGATGGATGCTATTTTAATAGAGTTGAAATAAAACAATCCAAAAGGAACATCACTCATCCATACCGCTTTAAAGTTTTCAATAAAATTCCATCTTGTTGGAATCCATTCAATTGGGAACACCATGACATCGCTTTCAAATTTTGCGGAGGTTGAAAGCATCCAGATAAGTGGAACTAAGAATATTATGGATAGTACCCCTAAAATCAGTGTAACAACTACACCGGAGGGATTTTTTTTCATTGACTCCTTCAACTTGTACATAAAAATCTACCTCCTTCAGTCTGCCTTTCGATTTTGGATTTTCCACATCACGATTGTTAATACTGCGACGATTACAAATAAAACCCATGAGATTGCGGATGCATAGCCCATTCTGAAGTTTTGGAAACCTTCTTCGTAAATATAATAAACGAGTACATTTGATGAATGGTTTGGTCCACCCTGAGTTAAAAAGGCAATTAAATCAAACACTTTAAAGGATGAAATCATTAATGTAATCGCTAAGAAAAACGTAGTTGGACTCAACAATGGTACCGTAATTCGAATAAATTTTTGAAAGAAATTCGCTCCATCTATTTCCGCTGCTTCATAGACGTCTTCACTGATTGTACTTAATCCAGAGATATAAATAATGACAATATATCCTACTGTATGCCAAATTCCAATAATGATAATTGCTGCCATAACACTATCTGTACTTCCTAACCATTTCGGAGGATCCGTAATTCCTATATTCAGTAGAAATTGGTTAATTGGTCCTAATGACGGATGGAATAATGCTGCCCAGATCGCTGCTACCGCTACTTGAGTTGAGATATAAGGAATAAAGAATGCTACTTTAAAGAAATCCTTCGCATACACCTTCGAATGAATCACAACTGCTAAAATCAACGCCAAAACCATTCCAACTGGAACAGTAAACAAGGTATATAAGAGGTTATTCTTTAAAGCTAGATGAAAACTTTCATCACTCATTAACTTCTTAAAGTTCTCCAAACCAACAAAATTAATTGCTTCAATTCCACCGATAAAGTTCCACTCTGTAAATGCTAAAAACAAGGTGAAAAACAAAGGAAATACTCCCATTAAACAAATTCCTAAAAACTCTGGTAGAACAAAAAGGAGTCCGGCAAGACTTTCTTTTCGCTTTTCATTCCAAAATACTTTTTTGGGAGGAGCTAAACTTGTAACTTTTGTTTCTTTATAATTGACTAGCACTTTTGTTTGCCTCCTTCACTACTTATTTCATTTTTCAAAATCATTATAGGGCTTTTTTAAATCGTTTCGTGCTGAGGATTTTTACTTGTTTTTTCAATGAAGGTAAAAATTTTACACAAATCAGTTCAAAATTTTCTATAATTTATGAAAACAGATGACTATAATAGGATTATAGAAAATCGTAACAGGGGGGGTTAGAACGATGTGTACAGCCATGATCATTGATGATGATGTCCCAATGCTTAAATATCTTGAAACTATTTTAAACTGGGAAGAACTTGGTATCGAGATTGTAGCTTCTACTTTCTCAAGTTTGAAAGCGTTATCACTTTTTGAAGAACTGCAACCGGATTTAGTTATTACTGATATTGGTCTTCCCCAAATTGATGGACTTGAATTAGCAGTTCGTTTTAAAGAGAAAAATCCAGATATACGAGTTATCCTTTTAACCTGCCATGAGGACTTTTATTATGCGAAAAAAGCCATCCAAATCAATGTTGATGACTACCTAATAAAAGATGAACTAACGAAAGAACAGCTAGAGGAAAGTGTTCTTAAGTCTCTGGAAATTTTAAAAGAATCGAATGAATTTCAGGAGGCACTTTACTATCAGGATACAATTGAACACAATAAGGAACTTCTAAAGAAATCCTTTTTAAAAAAACTTGCGGATTCGGAACTGGACGAAAATATTCTTTCTTTTAGTCGAAGCTTAGGCATAAATTGGAGACATCATGATTTCATCGTTTGTCGATTGGTAATTGATTATACTTCATGTAAAAATGAGGTGTTGCTTGCAAATCTATCTTTTCTTCAGAATCAACTGCTTTCTATTATGGAAAGAGCAACGCAAGACAAGGAAGAATATACAATCCTACAAGATGAAAACGAAAATATCTTTCTCATCTATAATTTCAAAAACCGACTTACCCATAATAGTTACAAGGATTTTCAGTGCTTACTACTTGCCATTCATAATGAAGTGAAACAACACTTAAGTCTGAATGTCCAATTCTTCTATGACCGGATATGCAAAGTTAAGGAATTAGGAAGCAGCGTCAACAAGTTGTATTATCGTAAACCAATCTCTTTCTATGAAAAAATCACACATGTTTACATTGAGGTTCCCTCAAAAGGGATTTCCTATAATTTACCGAAGGAGACCTTGCTTGTCCCATTTGCAAAAGATTTAATGAATGCTGTTCAGTACGGAAATATTGAGGATGTAAGTAAAGCAATACAATATCTTGAAAAGATCTCACAGACTCTGATTCTTGATCCCGTTAAATTAAAAAGGAAATGTATCAGCATTGTAAACCTTGTATGCAAAAATGATCGTGCTTTTGAGCAATTTGAAGTATATGTAGAAAATGCTATGACTTTGAAACAAATGCTCCATATCCTTCAATTGAAAATTCAGAACTACATGGAGTCACTACAAAAATCAAGATTTAAGCAAAATCAAGGCAACCCTAAATTGAAAGAAATTGACCAATATATTATTGAAAATCTTTCGGAGAATATCACATCCGTGATAATGGCTAATCATCTTCACTTGAACCCTAGCTATTTTTCTCGCTATTTCAAACAGCTAACTGGGGAAAATTTCACGGATTATGTCCATCGGTTTAAAATGAGGATTGCGACTTCAATGCTTACGGAGCGATTTGAAACGATTGAATTTATCACATACAGCCTTGGCTATTCAGACCGTACTTATTTTTCAAAGATTTTTAAAAAATATACAGGTATGAGTCCTGGCGAATATAAAAGAACACAAAAACAGCCCCTACACCTTGGGAATGTGTAGGGTGAAAGTCATACCTTTATCATGATTACGGGTTGCATCTAAAAATGCAGCCTGTCCATATGTGAGTTTTAGACGTTGGGCTATATTCACAAGCCCAACGCTTTCAGAGGAAGAGACCTCGTCACTTCGCATTTCAAGTAAAGCCTTAACCTTGCCATACTCTTCCTCTGTCATCCCTTTTCCATTATCAGAAATCGTGATTTGAATTTTGTCTTCTGTTTTAAATGCATGGATATCGATCACAGAACCTGGTTCCCGATCGATAAATCCATGGATAATACTATTTTCGACAAGTGGTTGAATGAGTAAACGCGGAACCGTAAATGTCTCTAACCCTTCTTCAATATTCACTCTTGCTTCAATATCCGTTCCATTCCTCATATTCATAATCTCGAGATAATCATGAATCAATTGAAACTCCTTCAATAATGAATTCGGAACATTAACCCTCATATATGACCGCAATAAGCTTATAAGAGAATCCATTTTTTTCGCATGAAATTCATCGCCACCTAATGCAAGATTTACTTTGATAGAGTTCAATGTGTTCATCAGAAAGTGGGGCCGTATTTGAGCAAATAATGTTTGCAGTTCAATGATCCTTTTCTCCTCTTGCTCTTGTTCAATTTTTTGAATTAAATCTTTAATTTGATCGAGCATATCATTGAATGCATTTCCAATAATTGAAATTTCATCTTTACCTTTTACACGGAAACGAACCGAATGGTCCCCTTTCACAAATCGATTTACAATTTTTTCGAATGATTTTAACGGCTTGATTAATTGTTTTGACATAAAGATAGATAGGAAGAAAAAGCCTAAAATCAAGATGATCATTAAAACAAAGAATAAGAAAAAGACGTTCGTAATTGTACCTGTAATTTCCTTTTGAGAAATCTCAGACACGAGGGTCCAATTAGCACGACTAATTGTTTTTGACGTTCTAACGATATTCTCTTCAATAAAAGAGTCCATCTGATTTGATGCAATAACCTCATTATTCGGACTCAGAAGGGTTATTTTCCCCATTTCAATACTGTTAAACACACTTGAAAAATATGTGTTCGGAATGCGAATAATCAAAGTGCCAATATACTCATTTGTTCGTTTTTCCCTTAAGACTCTACCGAAAAAATAATCGTTTGCGTCCTGTTCCCTATTATAAATCGTTCCTAGAGACTGAATGGTTCTCGTATTAAATAAATCTACTCTGTTACGTAGAATCTCCCATTCATGTTGAATTTTATCCTGCTTGCCATATTCAGATCCGTTGATGATAAAGTTAATCGGATTCACAAAGAAAATTTTAGACTGAGTTCCAATCATTTTCGATTCTAAAAGGCTAAGAAAATCACTTATTTCCTCGATGTTCTGGTGGATATCAAATGTATCAATTTCCTTAACTTCCTTTAGTTTATTCACTCTTTCCTGCATACTCGTATCATTTGCTATTAATACAGTAGAAAACGTAATATCATCGATCGTTTTTGTCAGATCACTTGAAATGATATTGACTAACTGTTGGTTTGATAAGGTAATACTCTCTGTAACCTCTTGTTTTATGATGAAATAAGAAATAACTGAAATTAAGAAAATCGGAAGAATGACAAGGAAAATGAGTGAGAGTTGAATTCTCTGGTAAAATGACAATCCATATTTCCATTTCATCGCCATTAGCTCCTTGCTTGTAGAGAATAGCTAAGGCAAGCTGATGGCTTGCCTTATGGTGTAAATATATTTATATTATACTGAAAGTTGACCAGAATTGTCGTTATATTCTTGATTGTTTTTATTTTGTTTAAGTTCAATTTTCTTAAATACGATAAAGGAAATGGCCATTAATAAATAGCCTGGTACACTAACTCCAAAGAAAAGTGCTAGAACCGGAAAAAATTGATAGACTACGAAAAACACAACCAAAACAAAAAGCATTAATGCTGCAAAATGAGGGAATGAGAGCCCTATGATTAGTGCATTTTTATAATAATGTCCAAAATTTACTTTAAAGTGGACAAAAACTGGAAAAATAAAAGCCACAACCACTCCCAAGATTAATAGGATACTATAGAAAAATACTTGTAAAACTTGAGACAGTTGCTCTGGTAGAATTTGCAAGCCTTGATAATAGAGAAATAGGACAAACCCCGCCACTACGAGAACATATCCCAGTAAACTTGCTTTCATAAAATTTTTCTTGTATGTTTCCCAGAACAGTTTAAAAACTTCACAATCATCATCCCCCATCACCCATTTTCTTGTGATTGTAAACAATGAAACTGTTGCAGGCATAATGCCAAGGACAATTCCACCAAGTAATGTGAAGACAATCCATAATAGATTGATATAGGCAAGACGCATGATCCATTCACTCATTCTATAAAACCCACCCATTAACCCTTTTGGTTCCACTACTATCAGCCCCTTTCGCACGCTTTTTCTATTATTATAGGCGCTTACATCAAATCTCCCTATGCCGTATTTTTACTATAGAAGTAAAAATAGTACACAAAAAAAGAGCACCCGCTGGTACTCATATAGATTATGAAGAGTCTTAAAAAATGTATTTATTGTAGCCATTAAGTTTTGAGATGGCTTCAATGAAATAGTAATCACCATAGATAAGTGATGCATTTACAAAGTTACCCTTTGGGCGATGACCTGTGCCCTCAATGAGCACTGCCTGGTGTTCTGGCTGATCCCATGTTGAATAATGTTTTGAAAGAGATTTCACTATTTTTCTGGCTGCATTTAGGTAAATGCGCTTTTCATTCTGTGGTACTTGATTTGCAAGCTCAATTAAACCTGAAGCGGTGATCGCTGCTGCAGAGCTATCTCTTGGTTCCGTTTCAATCGAACTAGCACGATGATCCCAATATGGAACAAAGTCTTCCGGAAGTGAAGCCAAAAATTGGTGCGCTATTTTCTTTGAAGCCATCAAGTATTTTTCATCGCCTGTAAACCGATACATATTCGCATACCCATATATAGCCCAAGCGTTCCCCCGGCTCCAGGATGAATCAGGTGAAAAGCCTTGGCCACCTAATGCCTCAATAAACTCACCTGTTTCAGGATCGAATGAAAGAATATGACATGTAGAGCCATCCTCACGTACACCATATTTCAGAAACGTATCTGCATGAAGGATCGCAATTTGCTTGTAGCGTGGGTCACCTGTGACGCGGCTCGCCCAGAACAGTAAGGAAAGATTCATTAAGCAATCGACAATGACCCAGCCTGCTGCTCGATCCCATGATTTTATAAATCTTCCAATTGGATTAAAACGCCCGGCTAAAAAATTCGCTGCTTCGATTCCAATACGTTTACTGTCTTCATTACCTGTAATTTCATAATGGTAGACAGCCGTTAACAGAAATTGAAAACCCACATCGTGATCAAATTGCTCTTGATACTCTCTAAAATAAGAGGCAATCTTTTTATTTGCCGATAAGGCTGTCTTTTTATATTCTTCTTTACCTGTTTGGTCATAAAGGTTCCATAAAATGCCCGGCCAAAAACCCGATGTCCACCAGCTTGGTTTTGTATCATCGTAAACTCCATCTTTGCTGGCTGTATGTGGAAGTCCATCTTTGACTTTCTTTAAGGTTTCGCTTATCTTTTTTTCAATTAAATCCATTGTTGTTAATGTCATTTGTTTCGTCATTGTACTCCCCTCCAAAACATTGTCAAGGTTCATCTATTTTTACTCCATCTATCATACGCTCTTTTATGGCAAGTAGGTTTGGAGGATTCCTACTTGTTTGTGTAGAATTTTTACTTAAAAAAGGGGACGAGGAAATTGTTCTCTCGGCCCCTTGTATCATTTTTTGCAGTCTTTATTTTGGAGTGTCCAGTTCTCCTCCACCGACTGGTGTTTCTTTTATATTTTCAATTGCCTTTGAGCTTAATCGGTCATGAAGCTGTTGATGGTATAGACTTCGTGGTTTAACATGTCTTCCTTCTGCTTCCCAATATCCATCTTCTCTTAGATTATCCGGCGTTGTTTTAAAATCACCTTCTTCCCTTTTACCAATTAGCCCAATTGCATAGTTTTGAGCTGTTGGTGGCTGCTGCACCGCTAAATTACCTGTATGGTTCCAAAAAACAAAATTCGCTCCTGCCCAGCCATGCCCTGTTCCGTAATAGGCTCTGTCCATTGCATTTGCATTGCCCGTTACATTATCAAATAATCCACCTGTTGCCCAGCGTTGGTGCGGCTCACTGCGTGCATATGTTTTTTCGGAAACACTATCTAAAATGACATTCGGTCCCGACATCTGTCTGTCAAAAATAAACGCATGTCTTGCTTTTTCTGAGTATACACGCTGTGTTAACGAAAGCTGACCGACATAGTTAAATGGATATCTTCTTGAACCTGTAATAAGACTCACCATTTCCAGTGAGTTGGAGTCCTGTACAGTGATCCATTTCGTATGTCTTCCAAGGTTAACTAAATACTTTGATAAATATAACCCAGTCACATTTCTCATCCAGGCATTTTTTGTATATTCAAAGGTTAGGAATGTTTCTGCTTTTTCTTCGTCTGCATAATATTCCTCATCATTATGGATTGCTGTAACAGTTGAATCAAACTCTATTTCTACTCGAATATTTTCAACCCCGATGTTTGCTAATCGACCGGAATCATCATATTTATAGATTTCTGCTCCTCCATATTTACGCTCGATTGCATTTGGAACTGGAGCATCAATCGTGATGATGTTTCCTTTTACTTCTGTAATCACGCGGTCAAAATCCAATGTAAATGGCTCCCATTGCACTGTTCCATCACGTTCAGGAATTTGGTCCATATCGATATCGTGAATCCAGCTACTATTACCAAATCTTCGAATGATAATTTTATCGCCAACCTTATAGCCTGAATGATCATCTACATGGAAAGAACGGCTACCAACTGGTACATATAGATCAACAATATTTTGCTTTGTCTCGGTTTGGATCTGAGGAGCGGCCTCCTTGTCTCCAACCTCAACGATATTGCGTTTCGTTTTTCCAGTAGCAAAGAGAATCGTACCATCCTCTCCATCTCCCTCTCCACGCAGCACAACACCACTATCTTGAATTTTTAAAGTTCCTCCGATTTCAAAGGTTCCTTTTTTCAAGAGTACAGCACCACGGAACCCATTTTTTTGTATAGGTAATTGGGAAACAAGATCAATCGCCTTTTGGATACGTTCTGTATCATCTCCGTCAGCGGGATCCACTACTACCCTTGCCTGAACATCAGGGATCTGAACGCCACCACCCATATAACCGCTGTTTGAAAAGTCCATAATTTGATTTCCACGAATATCAGTTGTGTAAATTAGCTTTCCTTCTTCATTTAGAAACGCCATCTTTGACTGGTTTTCTGTTAACTTCTCTAAATTAATTACATGGAAATATAAAGTATCGTAAACAGGCTCAATATTTTTTGTATCGAATCTGAGTTGTACCTCATACTTTCCTTCTTTTAAAGCTTTAGGGATCAGAATTTTATATTCTTCTCCTTTAGTGATCTGCTTTTGAACATTCTGATGGAGCTTTCCTTCCGGATCAAAAACCTTCATACTTACCTTACCATCAAGATGGGGGCTAAGTTGGACCTGAGGGAAGTCATCTTCCGGTGAGATAATTGCAGGCACACCTATCTTTTGTTGAATCTTTTCATGAAGTAGAGTGGTATCAACTACCCTTGCCTCAGGATCATCTACCACTACGAATATATTTGTACTCTGTGTGATTGACTCAACGGTTGCTTCACCAGTAAGTACAGTTACTCCTCCACTAATTGCAGTAATCGTACCATCTGCTGCTACTTGCGCAATTTCTGGTCGGCTACTTGTGAAAATAATTTGCGCGTCCTCAGGTAACAGCCCTCCATCATACATGATGCCGTATAAAGAAACCTGCTTGGTGTCTCCCGTTTGCATAATCAAATCCGAGTTTACTTCATATTTAGCCGTTGTTTCATCATTCAAATAAACACTCTTTAGCGGATTTTGTGCAGGTGGAACAGGTGCTTCATCTGTATTGAAGAGTTTAAGGTCATAAATAAGTGGTACACTAGCTTTTTTAGCGTGTACATTCACCTTCAAATAACGAGCCTTAACCCTATCAAATATAGCACTTTCTTCCTTGTTAACAACTAGTTTATTTTGATAGATGGAAGTCCAGGTCTTATTGTCATCGGAGTACAGCAATTCATATCGGTCAACTGCATCAAGGTTAAAGGTTTGAATTGTCTTGTTAAAGCTTAGTTTTTTTCCAAGATCAATCACTAACCAATGTTGACCATCATCGTTATAATCTCCGCTTAATGCTCTCCAAGCTGTTGATGGGTCTCCATCCACTGCATTTGAAGGATATGTACCACAACTACCACAATGAGAGCTTGCCGTTGCCGTTTTCTTGTAAGCTAGGTCTAAGTTGCTATCAATTGGATTTTCTTCTTCCACCTGTTTCTGATCGTAGATTTCAATTTCTCCTAAGATAAATTCTCTAGGTTTTGAACCATCGATATTGAAATTGATTTTTACTCTGCTTGCTAGAACAGATTCAAATATAACAGACTCTTCGGATGATAGATTTTCAGATTTTCTTGCAATCTCAATGTATGAATCCGATTCCCCTTGATACGAAATTTCGTAGGATTGAATGTAAGGAATATTTAAATTCTTTAAGACTACTTCGTTGATTTCAGTCAAATCCCCTAAATTAATTTCAATCCAGACATTATGATCTGCTACATCGCCTGATAAAGGTGTCCATATCGTACCACTGTTTCCATCAACTGCTTGTTCAGCTGGACCAGCTGGATTACAGTTTTTACAATCTGAGCTCTTCGTTACCTTTTTCCCTAACGCTAAATTAACAGGATTTTCTTCTGCTGATGTTGTCGTTCCCATTACCGGAATAAATAAAGACTGAATTAAGCAGAAAACCAATAGTAATGAAAAACTTCGCTTCAACCTTTGAATTCTCACGAAAACCTTCCCTCCAATACTCATCTCATTTTTTATTGCAACAATCCTCGGACTTCTCACCCCCCCAATTTAAAGCGCTTACATTTTGAGAGTTCATTGAAATCTATTTGTTAATTATAAAAGTATCTATAGTTTTTGTTATGGAATATTTTGTGTTAATTGTGTACTATACTTACCATCCCACCCACTCACTCTCGAAAAAAGAGGTTGAAGATTTCTTCAACCTCTTTTAGACTTAATTTTTAACCCTTCTTTTGAATGAATTTCATTTAGGATTTTAATAGAGATTCGTATTGGAGCTTGTATGCTCCTGGTCCATCTAAGCCTTTGTTATCTGTAATGACAT
Organism: Ferdinandcohnia sp. QZ13; assembly: GCF_031324165.1. Lineage (NCBI taxonomy): Bacteria > Bacillati > Bacillota > Bacilli > Caryophanales > Bacillaceae > Ferdinandcohnia > Ferdinandcohnia sp. QZ13. The sequence continues at coordinate 2,296,121 of NZ_JAVIVW010000001.1, forward strand.
CTGAAGCATCTTCTAACGCTAAATCCTTTAAAGAATCAAAAGATCCGCTTCACCACCACCAACGAGTGCCCCGTTAATATCTAAATCACGATTTACACCTGGCCGCACATCAATTGTGGCATTTTCCTCATACATATGCTTCTCGTCACCCTTAAAATATACACGTTCAATTCCACTTACTTCCTCTGCTGAAAAGCCTCCACCTACTGGGAGAAAGGTGTCCATTAATAGGGTTGTTGAAAATACAAATGCCATCCTTCTCTAATAACGCTTCACGTACCATACCTCCTCTACATGGATAAAAGATCTTCTATTTTAGAGTTTTAAAAAAATTTTATCATTTTCAAACCCTTAATATTATCGCTCTATTCTTATAAAATGTTGTTCTATTTTGGTTTTAAAAAGTATCATCATCCGAATCTTTCATTATCCAGAAACTAGAAGGCAAGTAGTAAAGCATTATCTCACAAAAAAAATAGTGTCTACCCCATCGGGTAAACACTATTTTTAAATTTTATAATTTTACAGTCCATCCGAATACGTCTTCTTCTGTACCATTTTGAATGCTGGTAATGGTGTCATATAATTTTTTCGATAACGCACCTGTTTCTCCGTTGTTAATGATCAGCTTTTCATTATTATAGAAAAGTTCTCCAACCGGTGAAATAACAGCAGCTGTTCCCGTTCCAAAGACTTCCTCAAGAATACCTTCATTATAGGCTTCTTGGATTTCATGAATCGAAATTCTTCTTTCTGTTACAGGGATGTTCCAGTATTTTAAGAGTTCAATAATAGACTTACGAGTGATTCCATCAAGAATACTACCGTTTAATGCAGGCGTAATCACTTCTCCATTAATCTTAAAGAAGATATTCATGCTACCTACTTCTTCAATATATTGTCTCTCTCTACCGTCAAGCCATAATACTTGGGAATATCCATTTTCACCTGCAATTTCTGATGCTAGTAAACTTGCAGCATAGTTACCAGCTGTTTTTGCATCACCTGTACCGCCTGCTACGGCACGAACAAATTTATTCTCTACTGCAATTTTTACAGGATTGATACCTTCTTTATAATAAGAGCCTACTGGGGATAAGATAATCATTAATTTATAGTTTTTAGCCGGATCGACGCCAAGATGTGCTTCCGTAGCAATCATAAATGGACGGATATATAAGGAAGTGCCAGGAAGATTTGGAACCCAAGCTCTATCGATTTCAATTAGCTTCTTCAATGCATGAAGGGCAAATTCTTCGTCAAACTGCGGCATAACTAAGCGCTGGTTTGACTTATTGAATCTCTTCATGTTTTGATCCGGTCTGAATAATAAAATTTCCTCGTCCTCTGTACGATAGGCTTTTAATCCTTCAAATACGGATTGACCATAATGGAAAACGGTCGCTGCAGGATCTAATGGAATGGATTGATAAGGGACAATACGAGCATCGTGCCATCCTCTTCCTTCTGTGTAATCCCACATAAACATATGGTCCGTGAAGCTTGTTCCAAACACCAATTGGTCAAATGGAGGAATCTCTTTCTTCTGAGTTGTAAGGGTGATGTCAAGTTTAAAATCTGTCGTCATGTTAATCCCAGCTTTCGTTTAATATAAATCTTTAAAAATAATTATTTAATCGAAATCTTATATTATTCTGATAATAATATCAACTATTTTATCACAATCTTATGTAAAATGGACTATGCAACTTATACAATATTTTAAATTCTTTCAAAGAACTTTTTGGAAACAGCAAATTGGCGACCGTTAAAACGGACGCCTTTCGTTATTTTTATTTAACTGCATAATACGCTTTTACCATTTCTCCCATTACCCAATTTGTTCGTGCACCCGATTCACCTGTGCTTGGGCAAACTCCACTTTTACCTGTCAATTCAGCTACAATGGTTTCCACAAGTGGTTGATGAACATGCTGAGGGCGATCAAAACTCCACTCTTCTGTTCCGTTCAGGGTTGTTAATACGATTGGCTCATTACCGAAAGTAGAGAATGTAATCTTTCCTTTGCTACCGACGATTTCATTGAGATCCTCATCTTGAAATGCGGTAAAACACCAATTGCCAACACCATGGATCCCTGATTCAAATAAGTAGGTACCTGTTACAATATCTTCCGCTTTGTAACGACCGCCATGATTTGAGGCAAAGCCGTGTACTTCCTTAATTGGTCCAAGCAGGAAATCTAAAATATCTAGGGTATGGCTTGCTAAATCAAAGAATAATCCCCCACCTGACATTTCAGGTTGTACTCGCCATGGCAGAGCATTTGGATCTTCGGTTGCTTTCCGGTATTGTGTCGTTGATACAAATCGTACTTCCCCTACTGCCCCATTTTCCAGCAACTCTTTTATTTTCAAAAATCTTTGTTGCGCTCTACGATAGTAGGCGACATATAATGGAACATTTGCCTCTTTACAGGCTTCAATCATTTCTACACATTCCTCATAATTTCGTGCCATTGGCTTTTCAACATAAACGGGCTTGCCAGCCTTTGCAGCCTTCAGTGTATATTCTTTATGAGAGCCCGGCGGTGTTGCGATATAAATAGCATCCACCTCTGGGTCTTGAATAAGCTCATCCGCATTGTCATACCATTTCGGTACATGATGTCTCTCAGCATAATCCTTCGCTAATTCGCCTGTTCTTCGCATCACCGCAACCAACTCAGAATTCGCGACTTTCTGAAATGCCGGACCACTCTTTACTTCTGTCACGTTCCCACAACCAATAATACCCCAATGAACCTTTTTATAAGCCATAACCGAAACTCCCCTATCAAAAAACGTTATATAAAAAGTATACCTCAAATAGTCCAACTAGCACAAAAGGCCATTCAACAAAAAAATTTGCTGAATGACCTGAACTTTCCTTACTTAACGTTAAAACGCTGAGTGATTTCTGATAGAGATTTTGACAGATTATGTAGTCTTTTTCCTACCCCGTTTGTATTTTCCATTTGTTGAATTTGACTTTCACTAAAGGCTAACATTTCTTCAGCGCTCGCTAATGTCTCTTGTGAAACAGATGAGAATTGCGTAACAGATTGCTGTAGTTCTGGTACAATGCTCTCGAGCCCAGTCAATTCTTCCTGCATAACTTCAATGTTTCCACTGACCTCATAAATCCCTTGCATTAACTCATTAATAGAGATTTTTGAGTCATTTGCCAATTGGAGGTTGGAATTAATTTGGACCAGCATTTGGTCAAATTCCTTTGAAGCGAGTAATGTAATAGACTCCATTTTTGTGATGGCGTTTGTAATTTCATCAGTTGCTTTCGTTGATTGCTCAGCAAGCTTTTGAACTTCTTGGGCTACGACAGCAAATCCTTTTCCGGCTTCACCCGCACGTGCTGCTTCAATGGTTGCATTTAAAGCTAACAGTTTTGTTTGTTTCGCGATTTCCGTTACCAACTCCACAAGCGAGGTAATCTCGAGTGAATATTCCTTCACTTCTCTAATTGTTTTTGTGAGACGATTGAAATCACTTTCAAATGATTGAATGGTTGTAATCAACTGTCCCATATTTTGTTCACCACGGCCTGCTGAGAAATTCATATTCTTTGAGCTATCGATGACAGTTTCCATGTTTTTCATAATATCTACTATCCGATTTGACATCGTCTTAAATCCTAATGCACTCTCCTCTGAACTGCTTGCTGTTTGCTCTGCACCTTGTCTTACTGTATCAATCGCCAAGATTAATTGATGACTTGATTCAAGTGCATCTCTAGATGAAACATTTAATTCATCGCCTGTTGTTTCTAATTCTTTAGTTGATGTCTTCAATTCATTTAACATACTTCTCATTTGATCAATCATTGCATTATAGCTCTTATGCAATGAAGTAATTTCCGGAATCGTTGTACGTATATCAACTGAATGCTTAAGATTTCCTTCCCTTACTTCTTTCATTGTATTACGTAATGCACCTAATGGTTTTACAATTGTTCGAACTAATAGGATAATCACGACCGTCATCACAATGATACTAACAGCCATCACAAGCAAGGTAAAATACGCCATTTGGTCGATTGGACCTGTATAGGATTTCGTTGGGATAAGGATTCCATAAACTCCGTCTATCTCTTTAATCATATGAAACGAAATTGTGTAATCCTCACCATTAATCCTCTCATGAATGACACCATTTTTGCGATTAACTAGTTCTTTGATTGTTTTTTCTGAAATAGTTGGTATTGCATCTTTACTCACCATGAAAGGGACTACTTCTGATTTTCGAATATAGAAAAACTCTGCCTGTATCCCATCTGATTCAAGCTTCTTCTGCTGTACTCGAACATTCCCATTTATCTGCTGCATAAAATAATCGTAATCGTCTTTACCGACATAAACAAACTTTAACCCTTCTGCAATATAGCCCATTAACTCTGCTTCACGTACTAATCGATTTTCAATTGTTTCAATTGTCATATCTTTTGCCTTTATGTAAGAGACTGTTCCTACTGTCACAACAGATATCACGAGTAAAGAAACAAACAGGATAAATAATCGGGCACTCAAATTCACTCTTTGTAAAAATCCCTGTAAGAACCCTTTTCTGCCATTATTCTCTTTATCTAGCATTTTCGCTTTACGCAACTTTTTACCCAACTATAGAACCCCCAAACTCCATGTCTTTTTACCTATATAGTAAAAATTATAAACAAGCATTGTAAATTCCCTGTAAAGATTATGTAAAGGGATTATGTATCAGCCTAATTTTCCTTATTTCCACGACCTTTCTTAGTTCACCTTTATCTGAATTATTTGATATTATTATTTTATAATTAAGGAGGGGAACTATAATGGTTTTGGATTTGGTGAATGTGACACTTCGACGTGACAATATGCATATTCTACAAAATATTACTTGGCAAATTGATCAAGGCGAGCATTGGGTACTTTACGGTTTGAATGGTTCTGGAAAAACAGCGTTATTGGATTTAATCAACGCCTATAATTTCCCTACAAGTGGCAACGCTACCGTTCTTGGGTTTACATTCGGAAAGATGTATCTTGGTGAGGAACTTCGTAAGAATATTGGCTTTGTTTCCTCCTCTTTACAGCAAAAATTCTACCCGACTGATAACGCGTTCGAGGTTGTCTTAAGTGGAGCCTTCGCATCCATCGGCTTGTATGAAACTCCTACAGACGAAATGCGGGAAAGAGCAATTGAACTACTTGAGGAGCTTGGGTGTATTGGGTATGCTAATCGGGAATATGCAACTCTATCACAGGGTGAAAAACAACGAGTATTGATTGCGCGCGCATTAATGGCAGATCCGTCGATTCTCATTTTGGACGAACCTACAAATGGGTTGGATTTTATCGCAAGAGAACAATTATTAGATTCTATTGAAAGACTCGCCACTAAAGATGATTCGCCAACCATTATTTATGTTACCCATCATGTGGAAGAAATTCTTCCCGTGTTTAATAAAACATTGCTTCTAAAAAATGGCGAAGTATTTGCTTCTGGACAAACGAAACAAATCATTTCAAGTGAAATTCTTTCAAACTTCTTTAATCTTCCGGTTCATGTTCATTGGGAAAATGACCGTCCTTATTTAGTAAAAAACAAATAAAAGACAGCCAGCCCATGATCGTAAATGGGCTGGCGATCATCCTATTCTTCTGCAATTAACCTTAAATCTTCTGATAGTGGGGAAAACCTTGCATTGAAGAATCGTAGTGTAGGAGGCTCATAATCCATTCGTAACCCACTAATCTGATTTCTCTTTTCATAGAGGGCCATTACCGAATCAGCTACGACATCCATGTGATTATTCGTATATACCCTTCTAGGGATGGTTAATCGAACGAGCTCTAGCTTTGGTTTGTTATGTTCGCCAGTTTCCTTGTTTCTCCCCGCAGAGACAATTCCTCTTTCCATTGCCCTAACACCTGAATCTAAATACAACGCTGCTGCCAATGCTTGAGCAGGAAACTCCTCCTGGTTTAAATGGGATAAAAATTGTCTTGCATCCAAATAGACCGCATGACCCCCAATCGGCTGAACAACTGGAATTCCTGCCTCAATCAACTGCTGTCCAAGATAACGAACCTGCTGAATACGGTGATGGATATAATGATCATCAATTGATTCATAGATTCCTTGTGCCATTGCTTCCATATCACGGCCAGCCATTCCTCCATAGGATGGCATCCCTTCATATACAACCACCAATTCACGTGATCTTGCGTAAAGCTCCTCGTCATTCATCGCGAGGAATCCTCCGATATTAACCAAACAATCTTTTTTCCCGCTCATTGTACATCCATCTGAATAGGAAAGCATCTCTTTTAAAATATCCTTAATCCGATATTTTTCATAACCCCCTTCTCGTTCCTTGATAAAATAAGCATTCTCTACACAGCGTGTGGCATCGAACATTACGTCAATTCCATGACTTTTACATAGGTTATAGACCTCTCTCATGTTTTTCATACTGACTGGCTGTCCTCCTGCCATATTTACGGTTACAGCCACACAAACATACGGGATACGCTCTGCCCCAACCTCCTGAATAAGAGCCTGTAATTTAGATAAATCAATGTTCCCTTTAAACGGATGCTCAATCGTTGAATCATGTGCTTCTTCAATAATGATATCAACAAATCTCGCTCCATTTAGCTCCTGATGGGCACGAGTTGTTGTAAAATACATATTCCCAGGAACCACATCACCCGGCTTTATTTTTAATTGGGATAAAATGTTTTCCGCTCCCCGTCCTTGGTGTGTTGGCAAAACATACTTATACCCATAAATCTCTCTTACTGCCTGTTCCAGCCTTTTCCAGCTTTTACTTCCCGCATAAGCTTCATCCCCAACCATTAAGGAACCCCATTGACGGTCACTCATTGCACTCGTCCCACTATCTGTTAGGAGATCAATATAGACATCTTGCGAATCAATCAAAAAAGTATTGTAGCCAGCTCCCTCCAATGCTTCTTTTCTTTCCTCATACGGTAGCATTGCTAATGGTTCCACTGCCTTAATTTTATATGGCTCTGCCGTTCTTCTTATCATTCGAACCCCTCCGTTTATTTAGAAAATTCAATCTACCTATAATGTAAAATATCTTCGGCTTCCTTCTCAAGAATCTCCGGTGCACGATAGACGCTTTAAATCATTGAAAAAACGCCTTCCTGTTGCATTGGAAAGGCGTCTTTAAACTATTATTGAAATATGGTTTCAAAACTATCTGTTTCATTTTGCAATATTCATTTCAAACAAATGTTTGTTTGGCAGTCTAAGCCAATAGCAGCAAGCACTTGAAAATTCAATCAAACGCTTGTTTAAATGGAATTCACCCATCTAAATTTTAGCTGTTATATATCGAAAAATGACATTTTTACTATTCTACTCTATTTTTTCTCGAGTGCTAGCTTGCGGATAACTGATTCATGCTGTGGATATTCATTGAGTAGTTCCTCTTGTGTAAACAATTCGAAGTCCACGAATTCAAATCCAGGTGAAACCATACAGCCTACAAGTGAGAAAGTATTTTCTTCTTTAACGGAAGAGCCGAATATCGAATTTTTAGGCACATGTACCTGTGGAACCTCTCCTTTGTCAAGATTAAGCCCAAGCTGCATTTCTTTGTATTCTCCTGATTCGTCAATGATATGGACGGTTAATGAGCTACCACCATGGTAATACCAGAGCTCGTCTGATTTTAATCGATGTAAATGGGATATATCCTCAGATCTTAGCAGAAAATATATACTCGTATACAATTTTCTTTGGTTATCTTGCTCCGTATCGATCATCACATCTGAAGCAAAAGTCTGCTTATAAAACCCGCCCTCTGGATGTGCCTCAAGTCCGAGATGTGATATATAAAACTGTGCATCTTTTTCGTTCATTACAAGAACTCCCCTCAAATTTAAAATCTAGTATTAGTATATCCTAAAAGCAAAAATAAGGAGTAGCCCTAAAGGCTACTCCTTTACCAACTACACCTCAACCTCTGTCCCTACTCCATTCTTTATCGCTTTTTCGTAGACTGCGGCTGCTACTGCTAAATCAAAATATGCTGTCCCGACTGATTTAAAAAATGTAATCTCCTCATCCTTGTCCCGACCACCTTTTTTCCCAGCCACAAGCTCACTCAATTCTCCATGCAGTTCATCAAAACTCCACACTCCTTTATTTACTGGAATGATGAAGTCGCCAGCTTCGTCTTTTACCCCTTCTATCGTATCGGCTACGATCTTTGAGCACTTCAGAATCGTTTCTTCATCAACCTCTTGCATATGCGGAAGATAAGAGCCAACTCCATTAATATGTGTTCCAAGTTGTAAAGCTTGCCCTGAGAAAACAGGTGCCGCAGAGCGTGTTGCACAAATGACAATATCTGCTTTAGCAACAGCTTCGTCGGGACCATCTATGATTGTAATTGAACCAGAATATCTTGGGCTCAATTCTGGGATTCTTTTTTCAAAAGCGATAGCCTTCTCCCTCGTACGGTTAAAAAGCATAATTTCCTTGATTTCACGGACTTCTAAAACTGCTTGTAGCTGTTCCTCGGCCATAGCCCCTGTTCCAATCACTACAACAGAGGTCGCATCTTTTTTGGCTAAATGCTTTGTTGCAATCCCACTGACTGCACCAGTCCGCAATCGCGTGAGATAAGAAGCATTTAAGCAAGCAAGGTGCTCCCCATTGTCAGTGTCACTTAATAAAATGACACCTTGTGTAGTGTTTCTACCCAGGGATGGATTATGTGGAAAAATGGCTACGACTTTAACCGCAGATTTTCCAACCGGTGCCATAGAGCTTGGCATATATAAAGCAGATGCCTCCTTCTCGGGAAAATTAATGACTGTTCGATGAGGATTTACTACTTTTCCTTCTTCATAGTATGTAAGTGCCTCCTCTAAATCCCGAATGGCATCAGACATCGAATATAGTGATCGAATTTGAGACTCTGATAATATAAGCATGGTATCCCCTTCTTTCTTTTCCTCATCATAGCATTCATTGGAAAAAGGAACCGCAACCTGCGATTCCCTTAAAAAGCTAGGCTGTCTCCTCGCTATCCAAGTCTTCATTTTTACGATCACGTACGGTCGCAACAGCAATGAGGGATATCGCAGCAGTTAAGATAATGTATAATGCAACAGGCACATAGGAGTCATTGAATGCTGCAAGTAATGCCGTTGCAACTAGTGGAGCTGTTCCTCCTGCGACTGCTGCCCCTATTTGGTACCCCAAGGTAATTCCAGTGTAGCGGACATTTGATTTGAAAATCTCCGAAAACATCGTTCCAAGTACAGCGGTAATTGGAGCCCAAATGATCCCAAGTCCTAAAATCGTTGCAACCACTAATAAGGCCACTGATTCTTGATGGAGCAGCCAAAAATAAGGAAATGCATACAACATCATTAAAATGGTTCCACCGACATAAAGCTTTTTACGTCCCACTTTATCGGATAAATTCCCCATGATTGGAATTAGAATGGTTGTTACAATCGTTGCAATCGTAACAGCATTTAATGTGGCTGTACGTGAGAAGCCGAGCTGTGTTGTTGCATATGATACGATAAATGTACCAAAAATATAGAATGGAGCCGTTTCAACAACCTTTCCTCCTATTGCAATTAAAACCTCTTTCCAATGTGTGCGCATCGTTTCAAAAAACGGAATCTTAGCCACCTCACCCTTCTCTTGTACCTTTTTGAAAGAAGGTGTTTCCTCAATTCCTTTACGAATCCATAATCCAAATATGACAAGTAATGCACTTAGGATGAATGGAACACGCCAGCCCCATGACATAAAAGCTGCATCTGGCAATAAAGTCATTAAAGACAAAGCCAAAGTTCCGAGCAATAATCCAATTGTGACACCCATTTGTGGTACACTTCCGAATAATCCACGTTTTTCCTTTGGTGCATATTCAACTGCCAGTAAAAGCGCACCTCCCCACTCACCGCCTAGGCCAATTCCTTGAATAAGGCGCAGTACAATGAGTAAAATCGGTGCAATAACCCCAATTTGCTCATATGTAGGAAGGAATCCCATAAGAACTGTCGCCCCACCCATAAGTGAAAGTGTTAAGACTAGGGTTTTCTTTCTTCCGATTTTATCGCCAATATGGCTAAAAATAACTCCACCAAGCGGTCGGATGAAAAACGACAGTGCGAACGAAGCATAAGCCAACATAAGTCCTACAGTTGGATCGTCGCTATGGAAAAAGGCTGTATTAAAAACAAGCGCGGCAACAGTCCCATACAAAAAGTAATCAAACCACTCAATCGAACTACCTACAAGGCTTGCAATGAGAACTTTCTTTTCTACCTTTGTTTGCATGGCTTTTCCCCCTTTATAAAAATATGAATAATCCAGTAATTGAACATATTCTCCAAAGAGGACAACTATTCAATTTTTACAAATATTAGGAGTTAAGTACTACTCCGAGCTTTTTCAGATAAAGTAAATACATACAAAATACAGGAATGCAAAAACTACGTAGGAAAGTAGATGAAAGGAGAAATGGATATGGGACGTGGAAAAAGCTTTAACCATAAAGAAAAAGGCCATCCTGGCAACTTTCCTAAGAACAGCATAAGTGAAGAAAAAGATCATAGTCGACAATTTGAACAAATGGAAGGCATCGTCTCTCATGAAGCTTTTAAAAACCGAGTAAAAGAGGACGAAATGCCTTAAGTAAACAGAAAAGGATCAAAACAAAAAGTCTTGATCCTTTTTCATTTTATCCTAAAACATTCACTATTCGTTCGATTGCCCAATCTAGCTCTTCTTTTGTTACAATTAATGGTGGAGCAAATCGGATGACCGTATCATGCGTTTCTTTACAGAGCAAGCCCTCTTGCTTTAATGCCTCACAATATGGACGAGCCGCTTCTGTTAGTTCAACACCGATAAATAAACCGCGACCGCGGACCTCTCTAATCTTTGGATTTTTTATCTCTTTTAATTGATTTAGAAAATAGTCGCCAAGTTCTAATGAACGTTGAGCTAAATTTTCCTCTACTAATACATTCATTGAGGCAATGGATACGGCACAAGCCATTGGATTTCCACCGAATGTAGATCCATGTGACCCCGGATTAAACACTCCTAACACATCCTTGTTTGCTACTACACAGGATATCGGGAACACACCACCACCTAACGCTTTTCCTAATATATACATATCAGGTTCTACCCCATCCCATTCACAGGCAAACATTTTACCGGAACGGCAAAGTCCAGCTTGAATTTCATCTGCAATAAATAGAACCTGATTTTGTTTACATTCTTCATAAGCTTCCTTGAGGAAACCTTCTGGTGGAATAATAATTCCAGCCTCTCCTTGAATCGGTTCAATTAGAAACGCTGCTGTATGTTCAGTGATTGCATTCTTGAGTGCCTCAATGTCACCATAAGGAACAAGTTTAATTCCCGGTAGCATCGGACCAAAGCCACGCTTATACTCTTCCTCTGATGATAAGGATACCGCCGTCATGGTACGACCATGAAAGTTTCCAATACAAGCTATAATTTCAGCTTGATTTTCTTGGACTCCTTTTACATCATATGCCCATCTGCGAGCTGCCTTAATAGCTGTTTCAACAGCTTCTGCCCCCGTATTCATTGGAAGCGCCATTTCTTTATTGGTTATTTTACAAATTAATTCATACCACGGACCGAGCTGGTCATTATGAAATGCACGGGATGTTAATGTTACGCGGTCTGCTTGATCCTTTAAGGCTTGAATAATTTTAGAATGGCAATGTCCCTGGTTAACGGCTGAATAGGCACTTAACATATCCATGTATTTGTTGCCTTCAGGATCCTCCACCCATACACCCTCTGCTTTTGAAATAACAATTGGTAGTGGGTGATAGTTGTTTGCTCCAAATTTTTCTGTTTGTTCAATGATGGCTTTTGAATTCACTTTCCTTTGAGTCATCTATTTATCCTCCATTTTTCATTAGTCCATAAGAATTGCTTCCTGCCTCTTATCTTATGCAAGAACCATGCCAAACTTTTGACGAGCCTGCCATTTCGGACTTAAAACTGCTTGTTGCTGAGGTTTCGCATGACCAAAAACAGTTTCTGACTAGTTAAAGAATCTATGATATTTTCATTTAGAACATACTAAAAGCAAAATTTATTTGCGTTAGCCTCATTTTCATGCAAAAGGTCTTTTCTTTTCCATATAACAACGCAAAAATTATATGCGCTTTCATTTATTTCTCTTATAATAAAGAAAAGGTGGCGATAACATGAAACAGGTTGAGCTATTAAAAAGAAAGGCGACTGAACAGTTAGTTAATGAAGTTGATGTTGGCATCCATGTTGTAGACCTAGAAGGAACAACCATAATCTACAATCAGAAAATGGCGCAAATTGAAGAAATGAACCAACATGATGTTTTGAATAAGAAACTTGTTGATGTATTTTCGTTTGATAAAAACGAAGACAGCACATTGCTCCAAGTCCTTAAGAATGGTGAACCGATAAAAAACGCAAAACAGACGTATTATAATAATCGCGGTCAGGAAATTACCACTATTAACAACACCATCCCGATTATGGATGGCCGAAAGCAAATGGGAGCGATGGAAATCGCTCGTGATGTGACAAAACTAGAGAAACTCCTTCGTGAAAATATGAATCGAAGAAGTGATACACATTATACATTTGATAGCATCATAGGAAGCAGTGCTGCTATTTCAGAGGTCATTGAGGCTAGCAAGCGAGCAACTCGGACAAACTCTTCTGTTCTCATCATTGGAGATACTGGAACTGGAAAAGAGCTTTTTGCCCAAAGTATTCACAATGGAAGCAATAGATCTTCTGCTCCCTTTATCTCTCAAAATTGTGCTGCATTACCAGACAGTTTAATCGAAGGCATCCTTTTTGGTACAAAAAAAGGAGCATTCACTGGTGCAATTGATCGCCCCGGCTTATTTGAGCAAGCCAATGGTGGTACTTTGCTTTTAGATGAGATCAACTCATTGAATCCAGCGTTACAAGCAAAGCTTTTGCGTGTCATCCAAGAGAAAACGGTCCGACGAGTTGGTGATACGAAAGATAAAAAGGTGGACATACGAATCCTTGCAACGATGAACGAGGACCCTATTGATGCCATCTCAAAAGGACGACTTCGCAAAGACTTATATTACAGGCTAAGTGTTGTAACCCTTTTTATCCCGCCACTACGAAATCGGAAGGAAGACGTTCGTGAGCTTGCGTACACCTTCATGGAAAAATATAATCATCTATTTGGATTGAATGTAACAAAGATTGAGGAACGCGTATTACAGGTTTTTATGCAATACGACTGGCCGGGAAATGTTCGGGAACTAGAGCATATTATTGAGGGAGCATTGAACGTTATTACCTATGAGGATGCCATTTCCTATAATCATCTCCCTCTCCACTTTCGAAAAAAGACACATTCCAAACCGGAACTGGCAACAACGGCGAACCCAAAACTTACAGAAAAAACAGACATTCAACGGCTAGACGAATACATGGAAGGTATCGAAACCCTATACTTAAAACAAGTCCTACAGCAATGTAACAATAACATCACAAAAACGGCAGAAGCACTCGGAATGAGCCGCCAAAACCTCCAATACCGCCTAAAAAAATTCGGGATTCAGAGGGACGGTTCTCCTAGTCCCATGTAGCTGATTTTCTACAAACAACTTCATATTCCCGCATCTATATACAATTATTGCTCGGGAAATGGGTAGAAAATGGTCGAAATGAACGAATGATTGGTTAATTTTAAGGTACTATGGTAGAGGTTAAACTTTGAATAATATTAATGAGATAGTGGGTGCTTTTTATGAAAGATTATGTATGGTATGCAAGCTATGGCTCAAATATAAATAAGGACCGATTTCTTTGTTATATCAAGGGGGGGCGACCTAAGGGTTCTAATGAAACGGAGGTTGGTTGTAAGGACCCTACTTCTCCAATCGATGAAGGTATGTTTACCATTCCTTACCCCTTGTATTTTGCAAAGGAAGCTGGGAGATGGGACTCAAAGGGTGTTGCTTTTATAGACGGAACCCCAAACGATGAAGCTGTAACCTATAGTAAAAAGTATTTGATCACGTCGGAACAGTTTCTCGATGTTCTACAACAAGAGAACAGTGGGCTTGAGTTTGATATGGATTTACAGAAGGTGAAGAAATCCGGGTCTTTGGTTTTCCGCAAAAAGGCTTGGTATGGAAGAATCCTATATCTCGGTGATGACGGTGGCTATCCAATTTTCACGTTTACTGCCCCTTGGGATGCAGATGAAGTCACATTTAATAAACCTTCTATCGAATATTTGGAGACCATTATTACAGGTCTAAAAGAGTACAAATCAAACGAGGAAATTATACGTTATCTTGAGCAAAAACCGGGAATTAGGGGAAATTATACAACTGAAGAACTTACAAGATTATTTTAGGAAAAGGATGCTAATAGGCATCCTTTTTGGCGTTTTTGGTCAATCAAATAAAGAGTACCCATTTTTCATGGATACTCTTGTTACTTATTTTAAAGATTTTTCAATTGCTTGTTCGAAGATGGAAATAATGTCCTCGTAATGCTCAATGCCAACAGAGATTCGCACAAGTTCATTTGTAATCCCCAATGCTTCCTGTGCTTTTTGCGGTAATGCACGGTGCGATGTTTTAAGCGGATGTGATACAGTCGTCTCTATCCCAGCTAGAGTTGGAACAATTTTCACCCAACCGATGGATCTGAAAAACTGGCTTACATCAACAGTTTTCGCAAGCTCTATGGATACCATTGCTCCAAAGCCTGTAGCATCTTCCTCAAATGGATAATACACACGCGCAATATTCGGATTGTTACGTAAGGCATCCGCAAGCTTACGAGCATTTGAAGATTGTACTTGCATGCGAATTGCTAATGTTTTTAAGCCACGAGTCGTTAACCACGCTTCAAATGGGCTCACATTTGCGCCTAGATTCGTAACTTTCGCACGTGCTTTTTCTACCAAATCTTCTCTTCCTACAACCACTCCAGCTGTTATATCACTGTGACCCCCAATATATTTGGTCGCGCTATGTACGACAAGCTCAACTCCAACCTCATATGGGTTGCAATGGAATGGTGTAGCGAATGTATTGTCTACCACTGTAATTAAATGGTTGCGTTTTGCAAGTTCCACAACTGCTGGTAGGTTTTCCACGCGTAAAAGTGGATTTGTGATCGATTCAGTGTAAAGCATTTTAGTATTAGGCTGAATTGCTTTTTCGATTTGGTCAAGGTCTCCAAAAGAAACAAAGGTTGTTTCAACACCAAACTGTTTTAGCTCTTCGTGTAGAAGGTGAAAACTTCCACCATACACATCGTCTGCTGCAACAATATGGTCTCCACTCTTCACAACTGAAAGGATGCCCGCTAAAATGGCAGATAATCCTGAAGATGTGGCGATACCAGCTGGTGCACCTTCCACGGCTGCTACCATTTGGCCAAGCTCATCCGGATTTGGGTTTCCAGTACGGGAATATAAATAATTTCCTTCACCTTGAAAATACCCCTCTAATTCCTCGAGATTATCAAAGGTAAAAGCGGATGTTTGATAAATGGGCGTAACCTTACTGCGAATTGGTAGATTCCCTTTTTTTACACTATGTATTAATTTAGTCTCAAATCGTTTTGCCAACATTTCCACCCTCTTTTTGTCTATATTGCTATTATTCTGAACCTTAATTTTAGAGATGTCAATTAATATCTCGTTGCTCGAAAGAGTTTTATCCTCAAAAAAAGAAGCCACACCGGCAGCTTCTCTTAACTATTCTTATATATTGATTGGTCTGTAAAATTAGTATAAACCAGATAGATTAAAATACAAATTGCTGTTGTAATAAATCCCCAGCCCAGAGTGATTTGATCGATTACGAGGTAATTATTACATAATTGATTATTTATATTGATATATAATATACCCATACCTAAATACTTTACGGTAAAAAAGATAAACACAATGTTTTTGGCACGATCAGTAAGCTTCTTCCAGCTATCACGTAACGGTACACCCGCTAAGAGAGATAAACTTAAAAATTTCCACACTTCCATGCTTGTAAAGTTTAATGTCTCATCCATCGTTTTGGGTATTGTCCAATACACCATGATTACAATGAATAACAGAATTCCCGGTACTCCATCTTGATTCCATTTTTCAAAAAAACGCGGG
Source organism: Ferdinandcohnia sp. QZ13 (assembly GCF_031324165.1). Taxonomy (NCBI): domain Bacteria; kingdom Bacillati; phylum Bacillota; class Bacilli; order Caryophanales; family Bacillaceae; genus Ferdinandcohnia; species Ferdinandcohnia sp. QZ13. The sequence goes on from NZ_JAVIVW010000001.1 coordinate 2,312,327, forward strand.
AATTTTTCTTGAACTAGTTTCCCCATAAAAAATCCAGCAATGACGATGGATGGCATCTGCATATGCATATGGATAATCATGATGGACTCCAAGAGATTAGCAACCGGGGGAAGAGCTAATACGATTAATAGTCCTAGTCCGATCAAAAATTGTTTCATAGCTTATTCCCCCTTTTCAGTTTCTAGGATGCTAATGACTTTGGCAGCCGCTTCATCGATTTCTCGATAATTCATGACATCAATCAATGAACCATTTCCGTCAACTAAATAAAAGGCTGAGTTATGTGCAAAGTTTCCTCTTCCATCTGGAATGACAATGACACCAAATTCATCAAGAAGGGTTTGTAATTCAGTTTCGTCTGAAATCCTTGCCATTCTCCATGTTTCTCCGTCTGATCCAAAATAGGTTCGATATTTACTCAAGGTTGCCGGATCATCTCTAGTTGGATCAAAGCTTATGCTTAAAAACACGATCTCTTTTCCAAGGTATTCTTGCGGGATTTGCTCATAAACTTGTGCCATATTCAATTCCAATTGTGGACAAACCGTTGTACAGGATGTATATAAAAATGTGATAAAGACAATTTTATCTTGAAACTCAGAAATAGGATATGTTCGTCCCTCGCTATCTTCAAATGTTACATCTGGGAATGTGGGTTTTTCCTCTATTAACTGATTAACTCTTGCTGTTTCTGCAGTAAATGCCTGAAATCCATCTGTTCCAGTATAGAATAATACACATCCAAATAATAATATGAAAATACAAGCAAATGTCTTCCGATTTTTTTTGATCACGAAGATCACATCCTATTTCTATTTTTCCTTTAATTATAGAAAGAGATAGCCGTTGTTTTCGCTATCTCTTTCTATTTTGGCGTTACCTCAGGTTTACCAAGTCTTAAATGGTGGTGATCCTGGAGGTGCATTTACAATCATATCGGTAAGTGGTAATACATATGCCATTGCGATGACGAGAATCATTAGCACTACCCATAATCCCCAACGTTCTGTCCAAACTGGAGTTTTTGAAGCATTTTCTTCTACTTCAGCGATTGGGAATTCTGTTACACCTTTTGGTGCAAAGAACATCATGTTAAATGCTGCATATACCTGGATGATTACTGCGACTAATAATAATGTTGCTCCGATACCTACAACCATCATAAATGGTTCCCAGCCTGCAGCTTGCGCACTACCAAAGTAGTCTGAGAAAGATGTTCTACGTGGTGAACCGAGTAATCCAACTGTATGCATTGAGCCTGACATTAAAACCATACCAATTGTCCAAATGATGGTTTGAACAACACCTAATTTATTCATTCCTTTTGTCATTACACGACCTGAAATATGTGGGATTAACCAGTAACTAATTCCAAAGAAAGTCATTACGACAGACATACCCAGTGTTAAGTGGAAGTGCCCTACTACCCACATTGTGTTGTGAACGACTTGGTCAAGTTGGTTTGTACTTTGAACAATACCACCTGCTCCTGCTGGGATAAAGGCAGCCATTGCGATAAATGGTGCTAGGAAACGAACATCTCCCCATGGTAGCTTTTTAAACCAACCGAGTGCTCCTTTTCCGCCTTTTGCTCTTCCGGTACGTTCAAATACCGCAAACATTGCCCATGCTGTCATTAATGATGGGAAACCAATTGCTAAACTCATAAATACGTGAAGGAATTTAACTGCTGGTAGAATTCCTGGGTCAATGATTTGGTGGTGGAATCCACCGGTAATGTTCATGATAACTAATGCGATAACAACTACACGAGTGAGTGTGTCACTCCAACGTTTTCCGCCAATAATTTTCGGTACGATTACATACCATGCTGATACTGCTGTTAAATACCAGATGTTAACTGCTGTGTGTCCGAAAGCCCAGAATAATGTCCGAGATACCATTACGTTAATTGTGTCTACCCATCCAAGTGACCAAGGTAGAATCAAGAATAATACTTCAACTGCGACAAATGCTGTTGCGCCGACTAATAGAATGAATACACCTGTTGCAAAGAAAGAAAGGATTGGTAAATGTTGACCTTTATGATTCTTTCTCCAGTTTGCTACTTGCATAAATGCTCCAGCTGCTAAGATCCAAATACCAACTACCACTAATGCTAACCCGATATAGAATACAGGGTGTGCAGCCATTGGTGGATAGAATGTGTACATAACAGACGCTTCATTCATTAAGACTGGTATAACTACTAGTACGATACCAAAGATCTTTGTCCAGAAACCAACCCATGCCATTTTTCTCACTTTAGGTAGTAATCCACCTAACTCATGTGATAGACCAGCGTAGAAGTAACCGATTGTAAAGAATGCAGACATTACCACTACTAATAATAACCCGTGTGCTGTTAGTACTTGATAATAGTTTAGCCAGCTTGGCAATTCTAGAAGACCTGCACGGTTTAAACCTTGTACTAATCCTAAAAGTCCACCTAATAATAATGCGATAAATGCTACTGATAAATAGGATTTTGAGATTTTTGCGTCCTGTGGATTTACACCTAAAACCTTGTTTGCCTTTTCTTTAAAGGTCAAATCTGAGTTATTTAATATAGTTGCCAATGGTCTCCCCTCCTTTATTTCACTGTAATTGTAGTAGCCATTAATTGGTGACCTGCACCACAATACTCGTTACATAGAACTAAATACTCACCAGGTTCATCAAACGTTTGCGTGATTTTCTGAATTTGTCCTGGCATTACCATTGCATTTAAGTTTGTACCTGCGACTTCGAATCCGTGTACAACATCTTTAGATGTCATCGTAAAGTGAACCTTTGAACCTGCTGGTACTTCAATGTTTCCTGGATTAAATGCGAATACTTCTAATGTCATCACTACTTCATATTCGTTTTCACCAATTTGATATACACCTGGTTTATCAAATGGTGCTGTTTCGTCAACTTTCTGAGGATCGATTGTTTCCATATGACTTGGCGGTCCCATTTCTAATGCAAAGGTTTGGTAGCCAGTGATAAGCATGAATGCCATGATCATACCGAAACTGATTGTAAGCCATATTTTTTCATCAAGATGCATTTTCATTTTTACCCCTCCTAAAATCTAGACATGAATAGGCCGAATAGTACTATATACGTAAAAAGAATGACTGCTCCAACAACACTGACTGAAATCCAAGTTCCTACTAAACGACCATGGTATCCCCCGTCTGCCTTTTTGTTTTGGTTAACTTTTGAAGCTCCCATCCAACTCAACCTCCTTATGTTCTTCTTACTTACATCATAATTAGGAACCATTCTCAATGTTGTGAACTGAATCACACATAAAGTGTATTTTTTGATACACCCATTATAAAAAGGACCAGAAAATTGGCTTTTTCCCGTCCTTTAAAACCCTCTACAAAAGCACCAAAACGGCTCCATCATTGGATTTTAGGTACTTTTTCTATTGTTTATCTTTCGTTCAAAGTCAAAAATGACAAATTGGTGAACATACAGATTTTTACATAAAAAAAGACAGCTTCCATTCAATAGAAGCTGCCTATCCTAGTTGATAAACCATAAATCTCTCATATGTGTTTTTTTCAAATAACTCTGGAATGATAATCTCTTTCTTTAGCTGAAATGGAGTATTATTCTCTAAAAAATAGGTGTAATCTGTAGATCCATAATAAAGAATAACCTCCATTTCACGCGGATTCTTCTCATAGGAACGAAGAATATTTGCAATCGTATGCTTAAAAACCTGAATGGAAAATGGATTAAAAAAGTAAAAACGATTATCCAGTGGATGGATTTCATAATCCTGTGCGGCACAATGGTGAATTTCAATTTCCTCTTTGCGGATACCTGGTCTTTTTGCATAACGATCTCGATTTTGAACTGCCTCTTGGTATAAGCTTTTGTCAATCTCAACTCCAACAACTGTTGCCGCAAAAAGATGATGAATATAAAAAAGGAGCCGTCCCTTTCCGCAACCAAAATCAACTACCCGATCCGTTTCTTTTAATTGATAGTGCTCAAACAAAGCAGCCAGCCCTTCATACGGTGTAGGCTCATAGCGATAATAATGCACAGATGTACTAAATCCCTTTTGTCCTCCACTTGTTTTCACATGTAAAAGTGCATCGAAATACTTATCTTCCATGGGTAGTCTCCTTACAATGATGTTCGCTAATTAAAATTGATATCCACTTATGGCATATGTTAGCTTTTCAGGATTCCGAACTGAAAAGATTTGTGTAATTTGATTATTTTCTATTTCAAAGCATACCACATTTTCTGGTTTGTGGTTTCTATTGATCAGTATGCCCGTCTGACCATTAACGTTGACTAATTTAATCTCCAATTGAGCATCCTGCCCAAATTTTCGAATGAGCCCTAAAATAAAGTGAGCGACTCGTTCTTTCGTTTTGATAGGTACTACCGCAGCCTTGACCTTACCTCCGCCATCTGAATAGATGACGGTGTCATTTGCGAGCATGTTAAGCAAGTCCTCCATATTTCCTGTTGTAGCAGCGAATAGAAAAGATTGAACCAATTGCTGCAATTTCTCCTGATTCACATGTAAATTGTTTACCTCATCCTTATAATCTAGTTTTTTCTTTGCCCTGCTTATGATTTTTCTACAGTTCGCTACCTCTTTTTCAATAATAGAAGCAATATCATCATATTCATATCCAAATGCCTCTCTCAAAACAAATACCGCTCGTTCAACCGGGCTGAGTTGTTCCATTAAAGATAGAAGCGCGTATGAAAGATTGTCTTGCAATAAAACTGCATGCATCGGATCCACATCATGGATGATAAGTGGTTCAGGAAGCCACGGTCCTATATATACCTCTCTTCGCTTTCGGGCTGATTTCAAATAATCAATGGATCGATTGGTCACCATTTTACAAAGATAGGCTTTTGTATTTTCGATTTTGTAATGATCAGACCTCTCAAAGTCTAGCAAAACATCGTGGATAATATCCTCAGACTCTGTTATCGTGCCTGTCATTCGGTAGGCAATCGAAAACAAGAGAGGCTTATGTTCCTGATAAAACTGTTCATCCAACATTTGAGCAAACCACCTTTTATCGTGTGTTTTCAAGGATTAATTGAGCAGCCTTCCTAGCACTTTGAAACGAAGCATCAACAAGCATTCCATCTCCTACCCAGTCTCCCGCAATATAAAACCCAGGTATCTGTTTAACTTTTGGCGACGGTCTTTTGCTTTGATTAGCTAAAACTAAACCATTTGAAACGGTCATTCTAGGAAGATACCGTTTATAGACAACATACTCTTTCCAGCCCGGCTGGATTTTTTCCACAAAATCCTCCAGTTCTCTTTCTGAATTCTCATTAGCGTTTGTATATTTTATAACATGAACAACATGGTAGTCTCGTTCACTTAATTTCGCTATTCTGGAATGATTTGAAAAATAAAACGGGTCCTCTAAGCTCAAAACAAAGTCCATTTGGGGGTTAGGCAATCTTGATAAAACAAGGTCTAAACAGGCTACATATACTGGATGGTATTCTTTTATTATTTCTGGAGTGCTTTCATGTTCTGAAAACATTTTAGCTGTTTCATGAGGACTTGAAGTTGATAGTACATGGTGGGCAGTAATCGTTTCGTCGTTTGTATGCACGGTGAATTGTGGAAAAGAGCCATTCACCTTTTTAACTTGTTTGCTCGTTTGAAAACGGACTCCTACCTGGGTTGCCATTTTTTCCAAAGCATTTATCATACTTTGCCAACCGTAATGTAGGTAAATCGCGTTTCCCAATTGGAGCTGTTTTAAGGCTGCACCCGCACTTATAAGTTCTGGGTCATTCGAATACGTCGACAAACGGGATAGCATTAAAATGAGTTGCCTGACCACTTCATTCTTCATGTTATGCTGCAACCACTGGTGTAATGGTATGTTTACAATTTTATTAGTATCTATTTTCTTATATTTAATGAAAAAAGAAAACAGCTCTTTCTTAGCTTTCCAATTTAATAATGGGCTTGTTAAGAGGCTAATAGCTGTGGCTGGAAGTTCAAAAATTTCATCTTTATGAAGGATCTTTCCTTTCGTTGGAACGATGCCTCCATCTATTTCAATGCCTAGTTCATTTAGGACTTCTATTGATTTCCCTTTCGAATACAACGCATGTGGACCAAGGTTTATATATGAATCCAGTTTATTCGTTGTTCGCCCTCTCCCACCAAGTGTTTTTGATTTTTCTAAGACTAGCACAGACTTTCCAGCCCGCGCCAAGTAGATGGAAGCAGTCAGCCCTGCAATCCCACCACCAATAATGACACAATCCCATGTTTTTTCTTCAATTTGCATAATATCCACTCCCACTGTTCGATTTATAATCATGACGATTAGTCGTCAGGTTTTGTGACATCAGAATTTAATTTTCGAGTGTTTTGGTTTTTGGGATGGGATGGACTTTTCTGGTGATTATTCGCTTGGTTAGTTTTAGGTACCAGGAGAATCTACGGTCAATTGGAGGTTGGTGGTACTCTAGACCGCTTGGAGGTTTGTGTTTTCCTTTTATTAGTAGGTTGGGGATAATCTGGGACACTTTGAGGGTTCACTCTTTCCTCTTATTAGGAGATTGATAGCACTCTAGGGCACTTTGAGAGTTCTCGATTTCCTTCAATTAGGAGGTTCGCAGCACTCTGGAACAGCTTGAGGGTTCATTCTTCCTTATATTAGAAGGTCAAGGTGCTCTACACCGATTTCTACTGTAGCATCACTTTCGACTCTCAACGGCTGTTTTGAAAACGAAAAACCCCGCCACATCATTAATGCAGCGAGGTTCAATGAATTCACCCAAAATACTTTGGCAATGTAACAATCACCATTAATAGGAAGATAATAAAAATATAGTTCACGGAATAAAGGAAATTCCAGCGAGCCCATTTTATATCGTCTTTAACTGAAAAACCTTTAATACTCAAGATGATCCAACCGATATTAAGCAATGTCGCAAGGATGACAAAAACCTTTCCAAGTTCGCCTAAAAAGAATGGAAGTGGAAACAGACAGATAACCCAGAAAAGAAAATGTCTCTTCGTTACCTCGAAACCACGAACGACTGGGAGCATCGCAACGTTCGCAGCCTTATATTCATCATACTTTCTTATCGCAATTGCATACGTATGCGGCATTTGAAACACAAATAAGATCAAAAAGAGCACAATTGGGACAGTATGATCAATCGGTGCAACAGCAGCCCATCCCATTAATGGAGAAACGGCGCCTGATACACTCCCAATCACAGTATTTATCGTAAATCTGCGCTTGGACCACATTGTGTACAATACGACATACGTGAACCAGCCCACAAACGTAAAAAAGAAGGCTTCATAGGTGGTGAAAAATAGTGAAACGAATCCTAATACTGTACAAATAATGCCTAAAGACAATACAAACTTCATTGAAAAATGGCCTGTTACAGTTGGTCGTTTTTTCGTCCTGTCCATGACTGTGTCGATGTCAACATCATACCAATTGTTTATGATTAGAGCTCCCGCCATAACAAGTGTACTTCCAACCATTGTATATAGAAACAATCCTAAATTTTCCTGAAATGATGCACCCGAAAAATAAATCGCTAACCAAAATCCTGAAAACACAGGTAGAACATTCGCCAGTAAAACTCCTGCCTTAAAAAGAGATTTAAGATCAGCTATAAGGGATGTTTTTTGTAACTGTACTTCTGTTTTCATTAGATATCCTCTTTCCTGCCTTCTATTACTACAAATATACTATACCATTTTTATCGCCCTTAGGATAAGAAAACCATCTTTTACCTGCGTCTATAGTGAAAATGGCCTGAAAAGGGATTTTTCACCGCAACAGATAAAGGTGTTGTATCCGCGATTACAGCTGCTGGTAGTTAATGACGCATCATTCTGGTTATTTAAAGAATATTTCGGTCTAAGCATTAAAGATACTTTTAAAACATAGGTCTACTATTGTTCACAACCTCCATTGTAGGTTTCTGTGTTGTCTAGATCCTTGATATATTTATGTAAAGACGTCAAACCCTAACAAAATTATTAGGGTTTTGTATTTATTTACCAGCATCATTTTTATAGATAAAATGAAACCTTCCTCCTTTTTCATCGTATATAAGGTAGAAAACTGAGGAAGGTGAATTACAAGAGAATTTCATGATATTAGGTTATAATAGTAAAAATATAAATACTAACTTATGGAGGTACACATTTATATGAAAAAGGTTTTAGCAGCTATGGTAGCACTTACTCTGATTCTATCGCCACTTGGAAACTTTGTCTTCCAAGACCAAACAACAACTGTTGAGGCAAAAGGCTATAAGTCAGGTAAAAGAGGTTTTAATAATAATATTGGAAACACAAACAAATCCAACTTCCAACAGCAACAAAAGAAAAAGGCAGATAATAATGTTACAAACAAGTCTACTACTACAAATCCTAAAGGTGGATTCATGTCTGGTGGATTAATGAAAGGCCTTATGCTTGGTGGACTTGCAGGGTTCCTATTTGGTGGTCTTCTAGGTGGAATGGGAATACTTGGCTCATTTTTAGGATTAATGATTAACGTAATAGCGATTTATGTACTAATCGTTATCATTCGAAAAATCTTCGTGATGATCAGAGATCGTAAGAAAAATGAGGCAGACCCATGGAGACGTTAATTCTTTCCGAACAAGAAATTATTAATGCGATTTGTGTTTATATAGGCTTGAAAAAGCAAGTAAAACCAGAAGAAGTCGAAGTAGAGCTTATGTATGATGATGACTACGGGTTCTCCGCTGAAGCATATGTCAACGACCGTAAACAGGTCCTCATTATGGCAAACCTAATCGAAGCGATTCGTTTATGGCTTGGAGAATTTATGAATCGAGACCCATATGCAGGAATTAAGCTTGTATTAGACGATGAAGAAGGCATCATTGCCCATATTAACTAAGAAATGCGCTAATCGTGTCCGCCTGTCGGTGACAAGCACAAGACGAGCGCTGACAGAATGTGCTTTATGCCTTCCTCCAGAGCGTTGGCTTGTGACCTTGAACATGTTGGACAAGAATACTGTAAAAAGCTCATCCAAATGGATGAGCTTTTTTAATTCGCCAAAACTATGCGATTCTTTCCACTTTCTTTTGCAGCGTACAGTGCTTGATCTGCCGCTTTTTTCAACGCATCAACAGTCGTTCCGTTATACGGATAGACACCGACGCCAGTACTAATTGAAACGGTGATTTTTTCATCATCAACGATAAGTGGGTGTTCCGTGTAGTACTCTTTTAACTTAAAGTAAATATCCTTCACACCCAAATCGATGTGGGTTTTAATGAGTATCATGAACTCATCCCCCGCATATCGATAGCCTTCCATGTTATCATCGCAAAGCGTTTTTATGCCGTCTGCAAGGATCTTTAAATATAAATCACCAGCATCATGGCCGAAGCGGTCATTTACTTTCTTTAAATCATCAGAGTCGATCATCATAACTGTAATTTCGCCATCATCATTTCGAATTAATTGTGCTAAATCCTCATGGAAAGCACGATGGTTTTTTAATCCAGTTAATTCGTCTGTACGGGACATTGTATAAATTTTTCCATATAATCGAGCAGTTTCAATCGAGTTGATAACCTGTGCACCGATCATTTGCAAAAGATCCTCGTGCTCCTTCCGATAGGCGAAATCCCTATAGCTTTGCGCCGAAATGACACCTTTTACTTGATCATCCATCACAACTGGTACGAAAAGACAAGATCTTGTGTCTTGCTCCCCTTCCCCCATTTTCGTATCATACTCAATGTTTTGATTTCGATGTTTGAGGTGAACGATTTCTCGTGTTTTAATAACCTTTGATGTGTAATTTTCACCAAACTCTACGGTGCTAGGTGGAGCAGGCTCACCATTATCCATAATAAAAATCATTTGAATATGCGCATCACCTGGATTATGCAAGGCAATGTAAAACGAATCCGTTGGCATAACACGTGAAACCATCTCATAGGATTTCTGAAGAAGAACGCTTTCATTTAGGGTTTTGCTGCAAATTTGGGCAAATTCATGAAGGATACGGTAATGCTTGTTCATCCAATGCATATTTTCCATTTGTTCGTTCATTTGTTGGAGTTGGGTTAAAAGGGTGTTAGTAATCTCTTGTTCTTCTTGTTCCTGACCAATTTCGTCAAAAAAGCTACGAGTCTCGTCAGAAATCAGATTCTTTTCGGAACCAACCTTGTCGATTAATTCGCTTAGTTTTCTTAGTACGTTCAGATTCTGGATGGTTTTCTTCATGCATAATCACTTCCAAAATTTTTTAAAGGATGTTCAAAAGATCGGTTAAAAATGTCACATCGAGTGAGGAACTTCAACTAAATGCCAACATCCTGTGGAAGCATGCTGACTTGTTTCTGGAGTTCCTCACGTATACTACATACGCTGGTAAAGCTTCACCGTCTTAAAATGTCGTCACATAGGAAGAGGCAATTTTGTAGACGCGCGGTCCTTTTCCCGTCTTTTTGAACATGCTAATTTATCCAAAAATCTAGTAAAATAGTAGCAACAACTTACTTAATGGTATAAAAAAAAAGACTAATCACATACCGATTAATCTTCGCTCTTACGATACGAGTTTTACTCGGCAACTGGCTGGCATGTCCAACTGGACTTAGCCCCTATAGTTTTGCGTCTTCATCTTTCAATGAATTTGCCTTTCCTTTATACAATTATCTTTAAAGAAAGATTATTTTAAATTGTACTATAATTATATTTCTATTTTCACATTTGGTCAATGGAATTGACATCACCTTTTTCTAAAAATGTTAATTTATTCCTACGACTAATTTACTAGTTGCTTTTTTCGGTCAATATACTATCTTGTAATTTATACTTTTACACCTTGACTTTATGAATGTTATTGAATTTTTTGCCGATTCGTGTATAATTATGCCGGATTACACAAAAACTATCATTTTATTTTATATAGAAAGAAGGGGGTTGCTATGAACAGTATACCTATTATCCAGTTTAAAAATGTGACGAAACAATATGACAATGACCCACCTGTCCTTAACAATGTCAGCTTTGAAATTGAAAGAGGAAAGTTTTATACCCTTCTTGGTCCATCTGGATGTGGAAAAACAACGATATTGCGTTTGATTGCAGGATTTATCGAACCCTCAGATGGAGAGGTTTATTTTAATGGTAAAAAAGTAAACACCACACCTGCCAATAAGCGTCAGGTTAATACAGTGTTTCAGGATTACGCGTTATTTCCACATCTTAATGTATATGAGAATGTTGCCTTTGGCTTACGAATAAAAAAAATGAAGCAATCGGAAATCGATAAAAAAGTGAAAGAAGCCCTAAGCTTCGTTAACCTTACTGGCTATGAAAATCGTGAAATTAGAGAAATGTCTGGTGGTCAAAGACAACGTGTGGCAATTGCTCGAGCAATCGTGAATGAGCCAGAGATTATTTTATTGGATGAGCCATTATCAGCACTCGATTTAAAGCTTCGTACGGAAATGCAATATGAGCTTCGTGACCTTCAAAAGCGCCTTGGTATTACCTTTATCTTTGTCACACATGACCAAGAGGAAGCACTTGCTATGTCTGATGAGATTTTTGTATTGAATAAAGGAAACATACAACAAAGTGGCACCCCTATCGATATATATGACGAACCAATCAATCGCTTTGTCGCTGATTTTATCGGAGAATCGAATATCGTAAAAGGAAAAATGCATCGTGACTTTTTAGTTGAATTTGTTGGAAAGACATTTGACTGTGTTGACCAAGGTTTTTCAGACAATGAGCCCGTTGAAATTGTTATCCGCCCTGAAGATTTAGAAATTACCTCTGTTGAAAAAGGAAAACTTCAGGTTGTTGTAGATTCTCAGCTTTTTAGAGGGGTTCACTATGAAATTTGCGGCTTTGACCAAGATGGAAATGAATGGTTGGTACACTCTACAAAGAAAGCTAAGGTTGGCGATGAAATCGGACTTTATTTTGATCCTGAGGCAATTCATGTCATGAGGATTGGTGAAACAGAGGAAGAATATGATCGTCGCTTAGATGCATATGTGGACGGGGAAAGCCATGGAAAATAAGCTTACTCGCAATTTATATTTTATCCCTTATGCACTATGGATTCTTGTATTTGTTATTGCACCAATTACGCTTGTACTCTATTATTCATTTTTTGATATAGAAGGAAATCTATCTTTAGTAAATTATAAAACGTTTTTCACACCCATTTATCTAAAAATGACACTTAGCTCATTTTGGTATGCCTTTTTAATTACAGCTGTCTCATTATTGGTCGCATACCCAACAGCCTATTTAATCACAAGAACGAAGCATAAACACCTTTGGTTGCTACTCATCATTGCTCCATCGTGGATCAATCTTCTATTAAAAGCATATGCTTTTATTGGAATTTTTGGAGCCTACGGAACTGCCAATGCCATTCTTGAAGTGTTAGGTATCGGCTCTAGGCAGTTATTATTTACTGATTTCAGCTTTGTGTTTGTATCTGTTTATATTTTTATTCCATTTATGATTTTACCCATCTTTAACTCATTAAATGAGTTAAATCCAAGTCTATTGGATGCTGCTAGAGACCTTGGGGCTTCTAAATGGACAACGTTTCGTCGTGTCATTTTTCCACTAACGATTCAAGGAGTAAAATCAGGCTGCCAGGTTGTATTCATTCCTGCCCTATCATTATTCATGCTTACACGATTAATCGCAGGAAACAAAGTAATTACACTTGGTACTGCTATTGAACAACAGTTTCTTGTCACACAGGATTGGGGCATGGGTTCGACCATCGCTGTCTTCCTCATTATTTTCATGGTATTAATTATGGTGGCGACTGGAAACCGCAAGAAACGAGGTGCTAAAAATGAGAGATAAACTGACCATTTCTTCAAAAGTATATCTATTTATTATTTTCTTCATTTTATATGCACCGATTTTTTATTTAGTCTATTACTCCTTCAATAGTGGTGGCACGATGAACAATTTCGAGGATTTTACCTTGGATTGGTATAAGGAGCTATTTGGAGATACACGATTACTCATCATTGTGTTAAATACATTTGTAATAGCCTTACTTTCAGCCCTCTTCTCAACGATTATCGGGGTGTTTGGGGCAATTGGGATTCACTCTGTGAGAAAAAGACAAGCTCAAAATACGTTATTATCTTTAAATAACGTTTTAATTGTAAGTCCAGACGTTATCATTGGTGCGTCATTCCTGATTTTATTAACAATGGCTGGAATTAAATTAGGCTTTTATTCTGTGTTACTTTCACATATTGCCTTCAGTATTCCAATTGTCGTTTTAATGGTCTTGCCAAAATTAAAGGAAATGAGCCCAAGTTTGATCGACGCAGCAAAGGACCTTGGGGCGAGCCAGTGGCAGGTCCTAACAAAGGTTATTATCCCTTATATCACACCAGGGATTTTCGCTGGATTTTTCATGGCACTAACCTACTCCTTTGATGATTTCGCCGTTACCTTTTTCGTGACAGGAAATGGTTTCTCAACGCTTTCCGTTGAAATCTACTCCCTTGCACGACGCGGAATCTCATTGAATATTAATGCATTGTCAACTCTATTATTTATCTTTACAATGCTGCTTGCTGTCGGCTATTACTTTATTGCACAACGTGGGAATACACGTGGATTGGGGGTTCGAAAATGACGAAACTCATCCGAGCTTTCTTAGCAATCGTGCTTGTCTCAGCTGGTCTACTTTATCTGATCCACTATTTAAATTCGTCTCAAGGTCTCGCAGGTGGGAACACATTGACGATTTATAACTGGGGAGACTATATCGACGAAGAATTAATTGACCGCTTCGAAGAGGAAACTGGAATCAAGGTCATTTACGAAACCTTCGACTCCAATGAAGCGATGATGACAAAAATCGAACAGGGTGGGACAACGTACGATATCGCCGTTCCATCTGAATATATGATTGATAAAATGCGCCAAGAGGACTTGCTCATCCCTCTTGACCATTCAAAGCTTCCAAATTTAAAAAACATTGATGAGCGTTTCTTGGATCTTCCTTTTGATCCAGGCAATAAATACTCTGTTCCGTATTTCTGGGGAACTGTTGGAATCGTGTTTAATCCAACAATGCTGGACGGAAAAGAATTTACAAGCTGGAATGACCTCTGGGATCCTTCCTTAAAGAATGAAATTATCTTGGTCGACGGGGCACGTGAAATCATGGGAATGGGGCTTAACTCCCTCGGTTATTCACTAAATGATAAGAATCTTGATCACTTAACTGAAGCAAAAGAAAAACTCATCACACTTACACCTAATGTAAAAGCCATCGTTGGTGATGAAGGAAAAGTCCTCATCCAAAATGAAGAAGCGGCAATTGGGATTGTATGGTCTGGTGATGCTGCTGATATTATGTGGGAAAATGAAGATATCGACTATGTGGTGCCAAGTGAAGGCTCTAACCTATGGTTTGATAATATGGTGATTCCAAAGACCGCGAAAAATATTGAGGGTGCCCACCAATTTATTAATTTCATGTTGGATGCGGAAGTTGCAGCGCAAAACACAGAATATGTGAGCTACTCCACTCCAAACAAAGAGGCACTTCAGTATATGCCTGAAGATATGGTGACTGATGAGCGATTCTACCCATCTCCTGAGCTCACGGAGAGGCTCGAGGTTTATGAAAACCTAGGGAAAAAGAATCTTTCCATCTATAACCAGCTTTTCTTAGAATTCAAAATGGCGCAGAACTAAATAAGATTGTATAGTATTATGTTAAAATAGGATCCTAATGCTTGATATTCGTTTACGACGCACTAGCCTAAAATTGACAGGTAAAAAAAGCCTGCACCATCTTCGGTGTAGGCTTTTTTTCATCAACTTATTCTTATTATAGGGTTAATTAATTTTAACCTGAGCACCTCTTGTAACAGTGTTACTGATTGTACATGCTCTTTCTGCAGATACAATAATTTTACGTTTATATTCATCTGATAACTGGTCGGGAAGTGTAATCGACACATTAAACTTTTCAAAGCGAGAAGGACTGTTTGCTGCTTTAATGCCTGTTACTTCTACGGAGAACTCACCGTCGTTAACCTCCACGCCGTCCCTCTCAAACATTCTTTGAATCACGATTGTCAAACACATTCCTATCGATGCTTCTAGTAACTCCTTTGGGTTTAATCCATTCGAATTTGGGGTAAAGCTACCCTCTACCTGAAGTCCTTCCTCATTGTAGATCCCAAAACTGCCATTTTCTTTTTTAATAAAAGCCATATCATTTTCCTCCAATCATAAAATTCTAACGCTATCAGTCTAGTTATGTTATCTACTCATACAAATGACAAGCAACATAATGGTTTGGAGCCATCTCTCTTTTTTGAGGGATTTCTGCTCTACAAATATCTTTTGCAAACGGACACCGAGTATGGAACATACAACCGGTTGGAGGGTTTAAAGGTGAAGGGATTTCCCCCTTCAATACAATTCTTTCCCTTTTTCGTGCTCGATGCTTACCTGGTACTGCAGAAAATAACGCCTGTGTATAAGGATGAAGTGGAGATTCAAATAAACTTTCTGTCGGAGCTTCCTCCACAATTTTACCTAAATACATAACACCGATTCGATCAGAAATATGACGAACTACACTAATATCATGGGTAATGAAAAGGTATGAAAGTTGAAATTCATCCTGTAGTTGTTGTAAAAGATTAATTACCTGTGATTGTATGGAAACATCTAATGCGGATACAGGCTCATCACAAATGATTATTTCCGGATTTGATATTAAAGCCCGAGCCAATCCAAGTCGCTGACGTTGCCCCCCTGAAAACTCATGTGGAAAGCGGTAATAGTGTTCAGCCTGCATTCCTACTTTGTCTAAAATTTCAAATACCCGTTCGCGTCGTTCATTTTGATTTGCCAATAATGAATGGATCGCCAAAGGTTCCTCCAAAGTATCACCAACGCGTATGCGAGGATTCAGTGAAGAAAACGGATCCTGGAAAACCATTTGAAGCTCTTTACGCACGGGGCGAAGTTCTTTCTTAGATAAATCAAATATATTTTTATTTTTGTAGAAGACCTTTCCCTCAGTTGGCTTTATTAAATTCATTGCCGTTCTACCTGTTGTGCTCTTTCCACTTCCTGATTCTCCAACTAACCCGTATGTCTCTCCTTTAAAAACTTTAAACGACACATCGTTTACTGCTTTAACCTGACCTTTAATTCCACCCAAACGTCCAAGTGGCCCGGTTACAGGAAAGTACTTTTTAATACCTTGAACATCTAAAATTGGCTCATTTCCACTAGTAGATTGAAGAGTCATATTATCCCTCCTCATGTTGGGCAATTTTCTCAAAATGCCAGCACCTTACTTTTTTATCGCCTTCATATATTCTTAATTCCGGAGCACTTTCTCTACAAAGTTCATCTGCAAATGGACAACGATCAGCAAAACGACATCCTTTAGGAATATTATCTAATGAAGGTACAGTCCCCTCAATTACATGAAGTTTTTGCGAACGATCCCCTTCTAATTGAGGAATAGATTTCATTAACCCTTGTGTATATGGATGAAGCGGTTTTGAGAAAAGGCTATCTACATCCGTTTCCTCTACAACCTGACCAAGATACATTACCATTACACGGGTACATATTTCAGAGACAACCCCTAAATCATGCGTAATAAAGATAACACCCATTCCAAGTTTCTCGTTTAACTCCAAGATTAAATCCAAAATTTGAGATTGAATAGTAACATCCAAGGCAGTCGTCGGTTCATCTGCAATTAACAATTTAGGATGACAAGATAAAGCCATAGCAATCATTACACGTTGCTGCATACCACCTGAAAGCTGGTGTGGGTACTCATTCACTCGCTTTTCAGGTGCTGGTATTCCTGTGAGTCTTAACATTTCAATTGCCTTTTCAGTCGCCACTTTTTTCGTCACCTTCTGGTGCAACATAATTGATTCTGAAATTTGATTACCAATTGTATATACGGGGTTTAATGAACTAAGTGGATCTTGAAAAATCATGGAGATATCATTTCCGCGAATTTTTTGCATCTGTGAGATTGGCAGGTCTAGCAAATTCTGCCCACTAAGTTCGATTTCACCTTCATATTCTGCAGTATACTTTTCATCAAATAATCTCATGATTGACTGGGACATGACACTTTTTCCGCATCCAGATTCCCCAACGACACCAAGAATCTCACCTTTATCCACTTGAAAACTGATTCCATCAACAGCAGTTACACGCCCCCGCTCTGTATGAAAATGAGTTCTTAGGTTTTTCACGTTTAATAAAGGCTGCTTCTCCATGAATATACCTTCCTTTTTATAATCTATGTTCATTCAAATAGATTTCTATTTTTTCCTTGATGAATGTGGGTCTAATAAATCTCTTAAACCATCACCTAGAAGATTTAAACCTAATACAGATAAAATAATCGCAATACCCGGGAACACAACCATCCACCAAGCCTTAAAAATGACTAGTTTACCTGCCTGTAAAATATTTCCCCAACTTGGGTCGGGTACCGGTACCCCTGCCCCTAGAAAACTAAGTGCAGCTTCGGAGATAATGGTTTCCGCAAAAACAAATGTTGCTTGTACAACAAGAGGTGATATGGTGTTTGGAGCAATATGTCTCCATATAATACGGAATGTACTTGCACCTTGCGCGTTCATCGCTTCGATATACGTTTGTTCACGCACAACTAAAGCTGAAGAACGAACAATCCGAGCAATGTTTGGAGTAAATACGATACTTAAAGCAATGATGACATTCATGGCTGATGGTCCTAATGCTGCCATTAAAGCAATCGCCAAAAGAATCCCTGGAATAGCCATTAACCCATCACAAATGCGCATTAAAATATGATCTAACACTCGATAATAACTTGCATATAGTCCAATAATCATACCTAAAATTGATGAGATAACCGTTACCGCCAAACCTACTCCAATTGACACTCTAGCACCATAGACAATCCGGGTTAGAAGGTCACGGCCATACTCATCAGTCCCTAGTAAATGCTCCGCACCAGGTGCTTGTAGTCTTTGTGCTACTTTCATCTCATATGGATCAAAGGACATAAGGGAAGGACCTATTAGCGAAACCAGAATTAGGACAACAAATATGGCACTTCCAATGACCATTAGTTTATTCGAGAAAAACCTTTTTACCATTAATTGGCGCTGTTGCTTTTTTAAGTTTACTTTCATCTCATGGAATTTGTTTTCTCTATCTATTACCACCCGGTCAAACCTCCCCTCTATTTTTTATCGAGCCTAACCCTTGGGTCAATGACACCATATAGTAAATCAACGATAAGGTTAATAAATACATATATTAACGTAACGAATAATACGACGCCTTGTATAACAGCAAAATCTCTTCTTTCAATTGAGTTAATAATAAGCTGACCTAAGCCCGGTAAGTTAAAAATCGTTTCTACAACTACTGCACCTGTCACTAATGTACCAAAGGATTGGCCGATTACAGTAAGAATAGGCAGGAATGCATTTCGTAGTGCATGTTTAAATATTACTTTCCTTTCTTTTACACCTTTAGCACGAGCAGTTTTTATGAAGTTCTTATTTAATACCTCAAGCATCGATGAACGGGTCATGCGAGCAACAAGTGCTGCTTGTATCGTTCCTAAAGCAATTGCTGGAAGAATCAAATATCTAATATGATTCCACAGACCTTCACTTAAGGGGTCATAACCAGCTACTGGAAGCCATTGTAAATACACACCGAACGTTAACATGAGTAACAATCCAAGTAAAAAGCTTGGAACCGCCATTCCTAATAAGGAAATAATCATTAGTGATTGATCGGTAACAGAACCCCTACGATACGCTGCAATAATTCCAATTGGAATGGCAAGAAGTAAGGAAACAATCTCAGCTAAAATCGCTAGTGATACAGTGGGACCAAGATGATTCAGAATCGATTCTGTCACTGGCTCATTCATAAAATAGGAATCACCAAAATCCCCCTGAAGAACTCCAGTAACCCAGTTCACATACTGTTGATAGATTGGTAGGTTTAGTCCCATTTCCTCATTCAATTTTTGAATTTGTTCTTCGGATGCTTCGATTCCTAGGATTGCAGCAGCCGGATCACCAGGAGTGAGATGGACAATTAAAAAAATGGCTACTGACACAACAAATAAAACTGGAATGAGTGATAATATTCTTTTAATAATATAACTAATCAAAGGAGATTCCCCCTTTTAGAATTTGAAAAATATAATAGAACACATAATCCTCCAATGCAATGGTGCATTGGAGGACCTGTACTCTTTTAAAATCAATGTTTATTCAATTACTTTTGTATTCCATATGATTGGAGCTTCAAAGACTTCGAAACCTTCAAGTTTATCAGTTGTTGCAAGAATACTTTTATACTGTCCAATTGCAGTTGAAGATAGGGTCTCGTAAAGATACCCTTGTAATTCTTCCCATTTTGCTGATGATTCTTCTTGTGTTGGGGCTTGTCTAATCGCTTTAATTAATTCTGTTACCTTCGGATCATTTAGCCCTGCCCACTCAGGATTAACAGCTAACAATTGTGGAGGAGTTAACTGATAACCATTACTTGTAATAAAGATATCCCATTTTGTGAAATCATTTTTAGTTTCTAAGAAAGTTGGGAAATCGAAGCTATCGATTTTCACATTCATACCTAGTTGTCTTAACTGCTCTTGAACAACAGTTGTTGCAGTACTCATTTCAGCATAGTCACCTGTTGTTAATAAAGTAATTTCTTCACCGTTATAACCAGCTTCTTTTAATAAAGATTTTGCTTTCTCAAGGTCTGCTTGGTTATATACATCCTTACCAGCATCCGTATTCCATTGAACCGCATTAGGATTCATGTATCCTGGTTCTAATGTATAAAGATCTTCATTTACGAAGCTTGCCATCATAATTTCATCCATATTTAATGCAGTATTTACTGCTTGTCTCATTTTAACGTCAGCTAAAGCGCCATTGTTCGTATTAAAAAATAGTGTAAGTGTCCCACCAACAAAAGTGTGAACTTCCACGTTATCTAAACTGTTAAGCTGTTCATAGCTTTCTGTTGGTATACTGTCAGCGATGTCGTACTCACCTGTTTGAATACCAGCAATACGTGTTGAATGATCTGTTACAAAATGATAAAAAACATCATTTACAAATGCTTCTTTTTTACCAGCAAATCCGCTTGGCTCTTCATCAACAGATTGGTAATCTTCATATTTGACCAAATGGATGTACTGGTCTTGTTTCCACTCCTCAAATTTGAACGGACCTGTTCCGATATATTCAGTTATCCCTTCAGCAGGAGCCGACTCAATTATTTCTTTTGGCATAATTGCAGGGAAATTCGATTGTGATGACATCACAATTAATACGTCAGATGTCGCATTTTCTAAACTTAATTTAACTGTGTATGGTCCCTCTGCTGCAAAGTTTGCGTTAGTCAAAAGGGATTTCGCACGAGAAGATTTTTCCAACCAGCGATTCATTGAAGCGACAACATCTTCTGAAGTCATTTCTTTACCGTTATGAAATTTAATACCTTCTCTTAGTGTAAAAGTGTATGTTTTACCATCTTCACTTACATCAACAGATTTTGCTAACATTGGTGTTGGCTCATAATCCTTATTTAATGTATAAAGTGTTTCAAATACATTGCCAGCTATATCTAAAGCAACTTGTGATACAGTCATGGCAGAATCTAATGTTGGAGGCTGTGCTGTTACTGCAATATTTATTTCATCTTTATAGGTTTTCTTATCTTCAGAAGCCCCTTTTTTACCTTCGGACCCTCCATTGCTGCATCCTATCAATGCTAAAGCTAATACAAAAAGCAGAAATATAATTCCAACTTTTTTATTTATCATTTTTTTGTTACCCCCACTACAGTTTTTTTATTTAAATTAAGAAATACCGAGTAAACACCTAGGTTTTTCTGAAATTATATTAGACTATTAATTTATATATGTCAATCTATTAAATTAGTAAAGCATTTAATAGGGATGGAATGCAAAAGAAGGCCTTTATCACAATTGATAAAGGCCTTCTTTTAGTATCATTCCTTACTTACAGCTTTTTCTTTTTCCAATAAAACAATTAAACCTGGTAATAGCACTCCACGAATTAAGAAGGTATCTAACAGAATCCCCACAGCAACAATAAAGCCGAACACAAATAGTAATTGAACGGGCTGTGTCATTAGAACAGCAAATGTTGCGGCTAAGATGATACCCGCGGAAGAGATAACTCCTCCTGTTTTAGATACAGCGATTTGTACGGCTTCTTTAACAGAATGGTTTCTTCGCTCCTCCTGGAATCTTGAAATAAGCATGATGTTATAGTCAATGCCAAGTGCAACGAGAAATACGAACGAATACAATGGTACCCTGTTACTGATCGTTTCGATATCAAAGAATAGATTTGTTAAGAACATCCCTAATCCTAACGCTGCTAAAAATGACACTAAGATTGTTCCCATCATATAGATTGGCATTTTAAAGGACTTCGTTAACACAATCAACATCCCAAAAATCAAGATTGTCTCTAGCAACACTATTAAAATGACATCTCTGTTGTTCACATTTCGGTCATCCACTTTTGTTGCCGTTTCGCCTGCAAAATAAAGTTCTCCGGCTATATTTGCATTTGCTAGAATTGTGTCAGAGTTATTAATCATCTGTTCCATCGCATCAATTGTTTTGACGTCATATGGTCCTTCTTCAAACGTTAAGCTGAAGTTTATGACTTTATTGTCTTCAGCAATTCCGTTGATCCTGACATCACTTACAAGTTCTTGTTCTAGCAACTCATTTTGTAATGCATCTTGTTCTTCCTTCGTTAACGCTTCTTTTCCTTCATACAAGACTGTTGACGGTGCGAGATCACCCTTCGCGAATTTCTCCTCAATTAACTCATAGCCTTGTCGTGATGGCATATCCTCTGGAAAAGACTTCATCGTATCAAACTCATAGGTGAGGTTAAACATATTGGCTGCTGAAATTAGAAGGAAAATGCTAATAATCGCAACCGATAGCCCTGGCTTTTTAACAACCATCCGACCAATTTTACTCCAGATGGAATTGTCTTTCACTTTTTCATCTCCAACCTTTGGAACCTTTGGCCAGAAAGATTTTCGGCCGAAAAGTGTAAAAAGAGCTGGTACTAACGTGATCGAAGCGAGCATAATGATCACCATCGTTGTCGCAAAGGTCGGTGCAAAATTTCGATAGTCTCCGAATTCAGCGAAGAATAGAACAAGCATTGCTGCTAAAACCGTTCCTCCAGAGAAAAAGACCGGCATCCCTGTTTCCTTCATTGCAGCACGCATTGCATCGTATTTATTTTCATGCCCCTTCAATTCTTCACGGAATCGAGAAAAAATAAAGAGCGAATAATCAATTACTGCCGCAAACAATAAAATGGACATGATTGAAATCGTTTGATTACTTAATAGTAGACCAGCCTTCCCTAAAATACCAAGCGTTTGCATTACGACTTCATATACAAAAACTGCAGCTAATAACGGTATTAACGCAAGAAGGGGTGAACGATAAATGACAATTAATAAAATTAAAATTAAGCCAACTGTTGAAAGAATTAAAACTAGGTCTGCCCTTGAAAATAAATCAAGTGAGTCTGTTGCAATTCCCGCAGGACCTGTCACATACA
This sequence comes from Ferdinandcohnia sp. QZ13, assembly GCF_031324165.1. Lineage (NCBI taxonomy): Bacteria > Bacillati > Bacillota > Bacilli > Caryophanales > Bacillaceae > Ferdinandcohnia > Ferdinandcohnia sp. QZ13. Next base: position 2,335,034 of record NZ_JAVIVW010000001.1, read on the forward strand.
AAGTTAAATCCGTATTTCCCTCTACAACTTCGATGATTTGATCCTTTGAATCTCGAACTTCCTTTGTTTCGAGTGAAGGATCAAAGATGATTGGAAGTAGTGCCGTTGTTTGATCTTCTGAGAAAAATCCAGTAGCTGCTTGTGGCGGTAAAGAAGCCAACGGAACTACCTGCTCAACTCCTTGAATGTTTGCTTCCTCGATATGATTGAATACATTGACAAGGTCTGCAAATTCCAATTGACCATCCTTCGCTTGAAAAACTAATATTCCCGGCGTTCCATCGCTATCCTTGAAATACTCATCCACCTTATTTTTGGCAAGAACGGATTTTGCATCTTCAGTCAAAGAATCAATCCTCGTAACCTCATAATCCTTTGCATTTGGTGCAAAAACAGCCAATGCCATCGTAATAATTAACCAGCTGGCTAATGTAATCCACATTCCTTTTTTGGTGGAGACTTTATCTGTAATAGCTTGTAACATCTGTTTCAGAACGATTCAACTCCTTAGTTTGTATTTTTAAGGTGACACTCGCGTCACTTTAAGCAAAAAAAATGACACTGTTGTCACCATTATTATCTTTTATAAGTGACATCTGTGTCAATTAAAAATCTTTGTAAATTCCATGACAAATCATTTGCTTAATCGATTCAACCCACACCTCATGTGGAATGCCAAAATGATTCGGTATGGCGACTGATTGAAAAATGTATCCTAATATCAAAGGTTCCGGTATCTTTGTGTTGAGTAAGTTTTCGTACTTCCCCGCCTCAATGAAGCCCTGAACATATTGGTACATCTGAAGATGGTAACCCTCGAGTCTCAGTATATTTTCTTTCACTTTTGCGTTTGTATGGACCGGAACACGTTTACCAATTTCTATTATTTGATGAAGCTCCGGATTTTTAAACATGAGATTCAGAAGAAAATTAAATTGAGCATTGAACCCTTCGATTGTATTGATTTCTTTTAGCTCATGAAGAAATTGCTCCATTTTAAAAAGCATATATTCCGTGATTAATTCTTCCTTGTTCTCAAAATATTTATAGATGGCTCCACGAGAAACCTGTAATTGATCCGCCACCAAACTAAACTGGAACCCTTCATAATGATGTGCCAGAAGCAATTCCTCGGTTATCTGAAATAATTCCTCTGTTGTAAATTTACGCTCACGAGCCATACCTTTCACCCCACCTCATTATAGAACAAGTTTTTCAAAAAGAGAATGAGTTGGCTTGGAATTGACAATTTATCGTCACTTTATGACTAGTACAGCACGAATTCCATCCTACTTGGTACTACTCATTTTATTTAAACAAGCGCTTGATTGATTTTCTAAACCGTTGAAAAACTTAAGAAAACCCATTAAACAAACGATTGTTTGAAAATGGGTTTTCCCGAAAATGACGGATTAGTACAGATTGTTTTTAGCTTAGCTCGTAAAATCCACAAACAACATGTCCCACTGCTTTTGCTGCAACAAGGAGTGCATCTTCATCAATATCAAACTTAGGATGATGATTGAAGTATGGATCCTTTTCACCCTTTGGTGTACATGCAATGTAGAAGAAACATGAAGGGAATTTTTTTGCATAATAAGCAAAATCTTCAGATGGTGCCATCGGCGGGAATTCTTTCACTTCTTTAATATCTTTGTCATTTGCATTTTTTAGATACTCTGCGACTTTTTCAGATATTTCAGGATCATTGTATAGAGGCGGGTAATCATTTTCATAGGTAAGCTCACATGTTACCCCAAATTCTTCCTCTAGCCCCTTTGCAAGACGTTTAATTTCATGTTCAATTTTTTCCTTTGTTTCATCTGTCATATAACGAATGTCGCCTTCCAGCTCTACGCTGTCCTTAATGACATTAAAGGTTCCTTTTCCATCAAATGAGCCGATCGTAATAACACCATTTTCAAATGGACTTAAACGACGACTAATAATCGTTTGAGCCGCTGTTACAAAATGGGCACCTGCCACAATTGCATCATTCGCTAGATGTGGTGATGAACCATGTCCACCTCTACCTTGAACTTTTAATTTCATATAAGCCCTACCATTGAAAGAAAATCCTGCGTGATACCCAACCAACCCTGCAGGACCTAGTGGAAGCAAATGAATTCCGAATACATGATCCAGATCATCCAGTATGCCAGATTCTACAATACTTTTTGCCCCACCTGGTGGAACTTCTTCCGCGTGTTGGTGAATAATTTTGATGGTGCCTGGTATTTCATCCTTTAATTGAATTAAGCAATCCGCTAGTACTAATAAGTATGCTGTATGACCATCATGACCACATGCATGCATGACACCTTCATTTTTTGATTTAAAAGGTACATCCGCTTCCTCAACAATAGGAAGTGCATCAAAATCTGCACGTAGACCAATGTTTTTCCCTGACTTTCCACCTTTTATTGTTACAACAATTCCATAGCCATTTCCAACATTGGACTGAATTTCTACGTCCTTCCCTTTATAAAAGTCAAGGATATATTGGGCTGTTTTTTCTTCTTTGAAGGATAATTCAGGATTTTCATGAAGATGTCTGCGAATTTCAATCATTTCATCCTTACGTGACTCTAACATTTCCATTAATTGATCTTTCATTGTCCTATACTCCTTTTCACTACCTATTCTGGAACAGGCTCGTGAGTTGTTGTTTTTTTAGAAGTTAGATTTGGTTTTACCTCTTTGGCAGTTTTACCTGCATCTTTTGGAACCATAACCATTATCGAGATAATTGATAGGATACCAAAAATCACATTAACAATGATACCTACTGTAGCTGCCCATTCAAGGTTGCCTTTTGCTGCTATTGCCGCGTAAGCTGCTGTAGAAATTGCAACACCAAATGCACTACCTAGCGAACTTGCCATTTTATAAACACCAGCTGCTTCGCCAACTTTATCAGCCGGGGCATTTGATACCGATGTATCTGTTGATGGGGTTGCATAAATACCAAGTCCGAGTCCAAATAAAGCAAACCCAATAAAAACAGCAATTGTATAAGAAAAGCCAGGTAAAAATGTTAAGCCCATTAACCCTACACCAACCGTGGTAATGAGCGCACCCCAAATCATCGGCTTTTTTGCGCCTACTTTTTGTAATATTTTCTCACCGACACGAATCATGGCAAGCACAGTAACTAAATAGCCTAATGACAACATTCCGGATTGGAATGAACTGAAACCTCGTCCTACTTGTACATACGTGTTTGCCACGACTAAGGTACCCGCAATAGCATTTAGTAAAAAATTCGAGACTGTGGCACCCGTATACGGCGCATTTTTAAACACAGCAAAGTCAATAAGGACAATATCTTTGCTCTTTTCTACCTTAATGAAAACAAGCAGACCTATAATCGTTACAGCTACAAGAAGTAATGAAACCGGGCTTGCCCATCCTAAATCTGATCCATACGTAATAAATATATTCAAGGCAATCATCGTCACGATAAAAATAGCTAATCCCGTGTAATCAAATTTAAACTTACCTGAGGATGGTTGCTTACTTTCTGGTGTATCCTTTAGTAAAAACATCCCAACAACCGCAAAGATAATGGAGAAAACGAAAATCCATCTCCACCCTAGTGATGTGGCAATTGCACCACCGGCAAATGAAGCAACGCCCGAACCTCCCCAAGAACCGATTGACCAATAGCTTAATGCTCGTTGACGTTCTGCCCCCTCGAAATAAGCCTTCATTAATGCGATGGTGGATGGCATAATACATGCAGCTGATAGACCTATAATCACACGTCCAATAATGAGCAGTGCAGAACCTTGAGTTATCACTAGACAAAGTGAACCAATTATACTCAAAACAAACCCAATATTGGCGATCTTTTTACGGCCTACTTTGTCAGCAAGGCCACCGGCAGCAACGATAAACATGCCTGAGAATAAAGCCGACAAACTGATGGCAATATTCAACGTTCCTAGTGAAATCCCTAAATCTTTTTGTACAGCAGGGACTACATTCACCATTGCTTGGGCAAATAGCCAGAATGTAATAACACCAAACACAATTCCGATAATCATTTTATTTGTACCTTTATAAGCAGTTGATTCCATGTTATGTAACCTCCTTTTGATACTATAATTCCCGTACATAGGCGCTTAATTCTATGTAAAATGTGAAAATTATTAGGCATCAAAGTTGGCGTTAATAAGAGGGTATATCGAATAATAATCAGATAAGCTTGTCCATGGGTAGTTTTATATTGAAACGAAAAATAGCTTAGCCATCAACAGTAATAAATCTTCTTTATGTTTGTCACAGGCATATAAAAAAGGCCTGTATCCCTTACGATACAAGCCTTTTCTCTTCATATCTTCTTCCCTTAAACCTTATAAAGCAGACTAGTACAGCAAGCATTTGGGACTCCTCGTCACGACTATTTTAATTCAAACAAACGTTTGATTGAATTTGCAAGTCATTAATTTAACTGGAAAAAACCGTTAAACAAATGTTTGTTTGAAAATATGTTTTTGCAAAAAAGGCCGATTAGTACAGATTATTTTTAGAAATTTATCGGGTTGTATATGCTACGGAAGCATATTTAATTTATCGGAATAACGTTTTTCATTAAACGGAACTTGATTTTTTAGGATATCGTACATTTCTTCAACAAGTACCCTGCCTATCATTTCTTTAGATTCTATATCGGAGTAACCCATATCCATTAACCGTTCCATCGTTTCTTTTGTAATCTTTGGATCATTTATTTGGATTTGGTTATCTACAATTTCAAGGATTTTAGACTTTAATTTCAAATTGGCCAATTCTACCACTCCTCCAGTATTTCATCGTTACTCTTCTAGGACGAGACTTTCCCCACCCTACAATTTTGTTATTTTAAAACTAATTTGGCTACTGCTTCGCAGTGAACCGTGTGTGGGAACATATCCACTGGTTGTACTTCAGTCGTTTCATATCCACCGTCTTCTAGTATCCGTAGGTCCCTTGCAAGTGTTGCTGGGTTACAGGAAACATACACGACTTTCCGTGGTTTCATTTTTAAAATGGTTTGTAATAATGCAGCATCACAGCCCTTACGTGGGGGGTCAACGACGATCACATCCGCTTTAACCCCATCCTTATACCAGTTCGGGATGACAACCTCAGCTTCTCCAACTGCAAATTCTGCATTATGAATATTATTTAGTGCAGCGTTACGCTTCGCATCCTCAATCGCTTCTGGAACAATTTCGACACCGTATACCTTTTTGGCTTTTTGAGCTAGAAACAACGAGATTGTCCCTATCCCACAATAGGCATCAATAACAGTTTCTTTACCCGTTAACTCCGCATATTCCAATGCTTTATCATAAAGAACTTTTGTTTGCTCCGGATTAACTTGATAAAAAGACCGAGCAGAAATGGCAAATTTGATATCACCAATATTATCGTAAATATACTCTTCGCCCCAAAGGACATTTGTTTCATTACCAAATATCACATTCGTCTGTTTGGGGTTTATATTTTGCACGATTGATCTAACTCCAGGTAACTCAGTAGTAATATCCGAGATGATGTTATTTTTATGTGGGAGATCCTTCGTTCGCGTGATCAGAACGACCATTATTTCACCTGAGACAAGACCATAGCGTGCCATGATATGGCGAAGTGTACCCTTGTTGTTTTTTTCATCATAGGCTTGAATTCCATACTTCTCCAAGATTGTTTTTACGGTTTGCACAACTAAATCGTTCTTTTCTTGTTGGATAAGGCATGCTTCCATATCAATAATTTCATGGCTTCGCTGTTGGTAAAATCCTGCTACAAGTCCACCTTCTCTGTCTGCGACAGGAACCTGTGCCTTATTCCGATAACGCCAAGGATTTTCCATTCCAAGAACTGGATGAACGTTGATATTTTGGAGCTTTCCAATTCGAGTCAATACTTGCTGGACCTGTTTGTGTTTTGCCACCAACTGACCCTCATAGCTTAAATGCTGGAGTTGACAACCTCCGCATTCTTTATATATCGGACAAGGGGCATCGATTCGAAATTTGCTTTTCTCATAGAGCTCAATTAGCCGACCAAAGCCATAGTTTTTCTGCACCTTGATGACTTTGATTTTCGCTTTCTCGTCAGGAAGGCCATTTGGTACAAAAATCGGAAAACCCTCAATTTTCGCCACGCCCGCCCCATCATGAGTAAGATCCTCAAATGTGACATCATAATATGTATTTTTTTCAACTGGTGGTTTCAGTTTTGTCATTATGTATTCTTCCTTTGCGTTCAAAATGCTGAACTGATTGTAACATACTGGAGGGTAGTTGTGCCAACCGCTTCGTTATCTTCTAGCAGATACCCCATTTAAGTAATTTTCTTTCATTACAGGATACACTTTAGCCTTAATAAGTAAAACAAAGATAAGAAAAGGAACACAAATTATCAGCCCTATTAAAACAATTGGACCATAAATAAACGAACCAATTATTATCGCAATTGAATACTACAACCTATGTAAATATTATTATGGAAACCTCCTATACAGGCTACAAATTAATAAACTCTATTATAACCTTCTTTTTCCCTTATCAATATTGCTTGGTAAAAAGCAAAAAAACCTGACCTAAGGCCAGATTTTTCTCTACTTACTCTTTATCCATTTTCTCCGCTTTTTCCTTCGAAACCAACACATTAATATGCTGATACAAATTCACAAATTCGCCAGGCAGTAAGCCACCATATTCTCCATCAAGATTGATCTGCATTTTTTCTGTTGGGTTTACCTTAACGCGATTTGCTTTTGTGTAAATCACATGCGGGTCATTGATATGCTCTCCGCGTATCGCAAGCGTCGCCACCTTGATGAAATCCGCTAAGTTTGCCTTTTTTAAAATTAACAAATCAAACAATCCATCATTGAGCGATGAATCTGGTGCTAGCTTTTCAAAACCTCCAACAGAATTGGTTAAGGAAACGAGGAATAACATGATCTCGCCCTCATACAGCTTTCCATCATACTCAATGCTAACCTCGGTTGGACGTATAGACGGAAGCATCTCCATCCCTTTTAAATAATACGCAAGCTGTCCTAGCATCGTTTTCAGCTTACTTGGCACCTCATAGGTTAACTCGGTTAACCTTCCTCCGCCGGCAATATTGATAAAATATTTATCATTGATCCGACCTATATCAATCGGAACAGAGTTTCCTTCTATAATTACATCACAAGCACCCTCAATATTTCGAGGCACCCCAATTGCACGGGCAAAGTCGTTAGTTGTACCAACTGGAATAATCCCTAGAGTTGGACGGTATTCCTGTTCGGCCAGACCATTAACAACTTCATTGATCGTCCCATCTCCACCGGCAGCTATAACAAGGTCATACTTCCTTTCAACTGCGATTCGTGCAGCATTGGTTGCATCCCCGGCTCCAGTTGTCGCATGGCATGAGGTTTCAAATCCTGCTCTTTCTAATTTCTCTAATACCTCAGGCAAATGTCGTTTGAACAACTCTCTTCCTGAGGTTGGGTTATATATAATACGTGCCCTCTTCATTCTCATCATCCTAAATAAGATAGTCAATCATCTATGTTACATGATAGCCTATCCAATCGATTTAATCAATTTTGACACTAGCAAAAAAATCCATTTTTTCACAGTTATTTCTTATTCATCATATTCATAAATAGGTTGCCCAGCTTGCCCAATTTTTTTATTTAAGCTCGTTTCTAATAAATTGTTTTTAACTTAAGTTTATAGGTAAACAAGGGTGATTTCCGCTTCTGGCACTCGCTTTCCGCGGCGATCCGCAAGCCTCCTCAGGCCTACATGATGTAGGTCACGAAGCCGTTGCCACAGGACGTGGCGCTCTTAGGCTTCGAACATTAATGCCTCACTGTGGGGTCTCGCTTGGCTCGCTATTCCCGCAGGACATTGAATAGGCTTCCTTGAAACTACATCGCACGAAGAAAATGCGTGCATTTTCGAGGATCTCGTGCCATACGCTCCAATCATTAGAGGGGTCACTTTAGTGTCTAATAATACTTATTAATGGCTATATCAAAAACAACATAGTTTGCGAAAACAGCCTTATTTAAAAATGCGCTTGCCCAAAACCAAAACGCACACTTTCCTTCATTACTACATTTTTTCAACAAGGTTCACAGTTACCAGGTCACTATTAAAAATGGATAACTTATAGGTTCCTTCCCCAAGCTTTTTTGTGCCTCTGTACAATTTTTCTGTCGTGCTTTCCTCATAAACTTCGTCAATGTCGCCTCGTTCCGTTGTATCGATGTTATCCCATGCCATATTTCCGTTATCTAGCTCATTTTTAGAAATCGCAGATAAGAGAATGTTACTTTTTTCACTTACATGAACCGATACATTTGACACTCCATCTACAACCCAGTTATTTTCAAGTGAACCAGGATAGAGTGAAACATGGTTATGTTGTCCACGAACCTCTAGATGTATTGAACTAGGCACAATAATCGTTGGCTCCATTGTCGTGTATGTAGAAAATGGCCCTGCCTGGTCAGCTGGCTCCTTCAAGGTCACGTACATTGTGTCACCAACAGCTTTCGTAAATATATAATCACTTGTTTCCGAAATGATCGGATCAGCTTTTGGGTGAACCGTTGCCTGGTAAACTCCAAACACATGTAATTCATTTTTGGTGGAGCTTTCAATTTTACTAGTTACCCCATTCGTTTCAAGGACAACTCGTTTGATGTCACCTGATAACTTTTCCCCCACAACTGGCAAATCCATTGAACGGTGCTCTGCCCCAATCACACCTTCAACCTTATCAACCAAACCTACTGATGACAACAGAGTAAATCCGATCCCAATCGTTCCAATAATCCCTACGAACATAATACTTAAAAAATCATATTTTACAATTGGATTTTCCTGTTTTGACAAAAAGAGATATACGACAATCTCAATTCCTAAGACGATTAGTATGATTGGCCACCATATAAGCAGTGGCTCCATCATTGGCATTCCCTTTATTTGTGATACAAAAAGGAGAACACCTAGTAAAATCAAAGACAATCCCATTGACACAGAACCAACACGCCATTTTCTCATTACGCATTCTCCTTCCGTTTTTTACTGCCTACCATGAGCTTCAAGCCACCACCGATTAAGAGGATGCAGATGATTGTGCCCTGGAAGTATGTGTAGTAAAAGTATTGGATATCAAAATGAAATACTTTCGCAACCATGGGGCCAACCGTTGGTAATACTACATTAACAAGCAAATAGTAAAGTCCTAATGCTATAAGCCCAAATCCAACCCATTTTTGATGGTTTACAATGTAGGAGACCACGGGAACATCCTCAAGCTCCTCTTCACCATGCTTTGACACCTTCTGAAGGGCATCGAAGAAGCTATAAAACCAAATGATTGGGATTAAAAACAGGAATAAGGATAAGCGAAGTACATCTAAAATATAAATGGCGAATAAAAAGGCCGCCATCAGCTGTATTCCCCGTTTTTGTAAGCCCAGATACAAGTGCCCAGCCCCTGGGAATATTGCAAGAACCGTTGCAAGCGTTTTGCTTTTACGTCCTTGCTCCCGTCTTGTTTCTTCAAAATCCTCTAAAATTGTCTTATCGACCAATTCTTCTCCACGCTGTTTTTTACTCACAAGCTGAACTGCATCAAACATGTTATATACCCAAATAACTGGGAGAATACCAAGAAACACCATGAATGCCCCTTGATCCGTAAATACCGAAATAAATACAACCATCGTTCCTAACCCAAAAAAACCAATTAGAAAAGTTAAACCACGGTTAATCAAGCCTAGCTGAAAATGCCCCAATCCTGGGATAAATGAAAGGATAATCGTATAGAAACGATCTGAGTCATCAGTTCGAACTGAAACGACTTGCCCTTCTTCTGTTTGGATCACTTGCTGATGTTGATTATGCTTGTTATTTCGCAATAGGAAAATAATCATATCGAGCACATTGATTACTCCTACAAAAAATGCAAATATCAGTCCAACTAAAAATGGCTCCTCATACCCTACCATAAACGTTCCGAAGATTCCTATTAAAATTGAGCCAACCGTTCCTGCTCCATAGAGAAACCCTCTTACTTTTCGATTCACATATAAATGGCCAACACCTGGAATAAATGATAGAAAAAATGCCAGCACTGGATTATAACTCATTTTTCTCCCTCCTCATGATTCGTTTCGATTATGTCAAACAGCGATAATGCTTTTTCCATTAAATGATTTGAAACAGATTGTTTTTGCTCTGAAAAATTAGATGTTTCAACAATACCGATAATTCCTGCCATACTCTGGAATACCCCGGTGGACATCAAGGTTAAAGTAACAACTGCGGCAATTCCATAATGAAAAATCGGACTTCGTAAAAACGACTCTTTTTGTTTTCCTTTTCTTACCGGAAGCTTTGTGACCACCTCATCTGTAAAGCGATCATTTTCAAGATTAGGTATCTCCTCAGCTTGGTCTTCTATTAACTCCATATAGATTTCTAAACATTGGTCACAGGAAAATAGGTGATTTTCGAGTTCTTCCCGCTTTGGTTCTTCTAGTTGATCCTTTATATACAACAACCACTCTTCCTTGCTGAAATGCCTCATTTAAAAATCATCCTCCTTCCAATGTTTCTTCATCCAATTTCGGGCTCGATACAGCTTCATTTCAACTGTTTTCACCTCAAGCTGCTGTTCAATAGCGATTTGTTTATAGCTTTTTTCCGCTATGTAATAGGCTTCGATCACCTCGCGATAATTCGCAGGCATATCGTGTAACCGGTTTTTGACCAGTTCTCGTTGTTCTTTTCGTAAAAGTGGAATAACGACACTTTCCTCCGACGAAGAGAGTACTGGAAGATCATCTGGCTCTAAAATCAATTCATTTTGCCTCTGTTTCTTCCGTTTCACATCAATGGCATGGTTTACTGAAATACGGGTGATCCATGCTTTAAAGCCCTGTGCACTGTATTGGGGGAGTGCATAATAGATTTTAAGAAATACTTCCTGTGCCGCATCCTCTGCATCCTTTTCATGACGAAGAACCGGATAAATGGCCTTGAATACTAAATTCTTATATTTTTCAATGAGTAAGCGAAAGGCATGCTCATCGCCTGCTTTTGCCTTCTCAATCAAAACCTCATCTTGAATCGCACTCTCCCCCTTTCTCTTCTGTCTACCCATATAGACGAACTTACACCTACTATACCCTACAGTTTTTCGAAAAAATATTTAAAAAGTTTTTAAGCATAAAAAAGACCCTCTAGAAAGAAGGTCTGCAAAACAAATTATTTATTTCGATGAACGATTTTATAAATTAAGGCTGCGATCAAGGTTGATGGTAAATTTATAGGGCTTCCTTGAAGATTGAATTGTAATTGCTGTTCTTCAAAGGACATGTCTTCGTACGTTTCATTATGTGTTTTTTTCGTTTTCTTGAATTCTTCCTTCGTTGCAGCTATGTTTCGGTACTGAATCGGAATCATCACTAATACATAAAGAAGAAGAACGCCACCGATTACATAAAACAGATAACCATCTTCCATTATCATTTCCCCCTTGGTATAAAAATCATATACCTCATTTACGAATAGCACCCTTAGAAGGTTTCATATAATGTCATTTTGTTAATTTGTACACACATCTCCTCCATAACTGCCATATTCAAACAAAAAGTGACAAATTAATAAGGTAATAATAAGTTATTATGTTAAAATATGTATGAGCTGGAGATTTTCATCACAGGAGGAGAGCCATATAATGAATAATAATAGAAAAAACGTAATCACAATACTGACGGTAGTTTTTGTGATTTTTTTGGTGGCTTGTCAAGACTCATCTGAGAAATCAAGTACCGAGTTAGACAAACCATCTCAAGATAAGCAGACATCTCAAAACAAAAATGACAATACTTCTAATGCGGCTTCAACAGAAACTACCTCAAAGACTGACAACACCGAAAAAGACCCCATTGATACAAGCAAAAATGATGCAAACGAAAAAGGAGATACATCAATTATTGCACCCGAAAAAAAAGCAAAACCATCTTCAAGTGCGACTGCCAGCTTGAAGGATGAGTATCTCAAAAAATTAAATGATACTAAAAAAGAAACTGATGCAATGGAAGCAACAGATACTTCAACCTTCGCTTTAAAAAAAGTGGAAAACGATCGATGGGAAGCTTGGGATGAATTGTTGAATGAAGTTTATGGAATCCTAAAAGGGCAACTTTCAGCAGAAGAGATGGATCAATTGAGAAATGAGCAACGTGATTGGATAAAATATAGAGATGATAATGCATTACAAGCATCTCAAAAATACAAGGGCGGCACTCAGGAACATTTAGAATATGTAGCTGTACTAGCGGATCTTACAGAAGTAAGATGCTATGAATTAGTTGAGGATTATATGTAAGTGATGAAAGGCATTGCTAGTCAGCAATGCCTTTGTGCTACCGTATATATAAAGTTACTACACTATTTTTGCATAGATACATGTATTTCTTAGTTCATTTGTTTCAGGAGACACATCGTCATTTTTTAATATCGCTTCCAATGTAAAGCCTAACTTTTGCGGAATTGCTCTACTCTTCCTATTTGTTTCATCGCACCTTATTTCAACTCTTCTTGCATTCAACTCATTGAAAGCAAAATCAGCAATACCCTTAACCGCTTCTGTCATGTATCCATTTCCACTAAAACGACTATCAATCCAGTATCCAATTTCAAACTTAGGGACAGCCCAATCAATCCTATGTAATCCAGAAGATGCAATGAATTCCCCTGTTTCTTTTAAAAATACTAGTAATCTTAAATCCTCTCTTTTTAAAAAGGATATATGTGATTCTCTAATATTCGATTCAACATCCTGTTCCGAATGCTCTTTTTGAGCGAATGGCATCCACGGTTTAAGCTCATTTATTGAAGCCTTAATGGCATCATGTACAACTTTCCCGTCTCCTGGTTTCGGCATTCGAATAATTAGTCTTTCAGTGGTAAATTCTTCTGGAAACTCTATAAGCATTGGGTTCATTCTTTTCTCTCCCTTTCCAAAATTAACCTTTTTGATATCATAAGTTTTTTAACCATTAAAATCAATAATAAAAAGAGACCCACTCTTTTGTTAAGCCGTTCTCTTTTGGAGTACCCGCTGGGCAAATAGAACATATAAACTCACTATATAAAGCAATGCATTCAGTATACGAATTCGCATGCTTTTTTATTGTTATAATAAGGCTTCCATTGATTTAGGACAATAATTAACAGCGTAAATCGCAGCTAAAATAACAGAAGCATAATAAAAATTATGCTTCTGTTATTTACAGTGCGAATTTGTATGTTAATTCCATAACTAAAAAACGACAGAATAACTGTCGTTTCAAAATTCATATTCAACACAAGCACCCGTTTTTAAGATTTATTTACACAATATCAAATGACTGAATTGCGCTACTGTTTCAAAGTAATATTTAGACTCCCTTTTCATCTGCTCCTTGATTTCAGGAATACTGTGAGACCATCCGGCAGCCGCAAAATCTACATTACAACTTTTCGCCATCTCCAGCCCAGGTTTTAGGTCATCTAACATTAGTGCTTCACTTTCTTGAAGATTAAAACGCTTCAAAATTTCCTTTATTGGGTAAGAATGCGGTTTTCTCTGGTGTTCAGGAAGTTCCCAACCAAAGATTGCATCTGGCAAAAATCCACAATGGATAGAATAATCTCTTTCGATTCGACTTCTTTCAGAATGGGAAACAACCGTCACAATTCCGCCTTGTTTTTTAAATTCTTGAATTGTTTCTGTAAACATCTCATAAAAGTCTGGTACCGTTGATTCGGTATATTTTTTCCATACTTCTTGTTGATGTTGAAGTTCTTCATCAGTAAATTTAATGATGTCTTTACATAAAGAAGTAAAACCCGGATTGAAACAATATCCAACAAATTCTTTAAGGGTAATAGTCCTCTCATTCGGTCTTAGATTTTTAAGTGCTTCGATAAATGATGGGTAATGTATTTCTGGTGTACTTTTTACTGCGGTGTCGTCGTGGTCTAAGATTAAGCATTTATATTTTAAAGCCATCATATCCTCCTAATAACTGTATACCCTAATCATTAAAATATAATTTTATTCAGTATTTCTTTTATCCTTGTATTAAAGTGAAGGAGAGCCGTTCAAATAATAATCTTAACATAATCACCCTTTAAACGTGCTAAAAGCAGTGCGATTTCATTTGAGAAACACACTGCTATTATAGTTGTTTTTATATTCACTTTTTAGTATGCGGGTACCTCAAAAGAGAATGGCTTACTCTTTTGTAGGTCCCTTTTTTTCAATTACAGCTTATTCATTTCTTCAACAAGGATTTTGTTAACCAATTGTGGGTTAGCTTGTCCTTTTGTTTGTTTCATAACTTGACCGACTAGGAAGCCGATTGCTTTTCCTTTTCCGCTCTTATAATCATCAACAGATTGTGGGTTGTTTGCGATAACCTCAACGATGATCTTTGTTAGCGCACCTTCATCCGAAATCTGAACGAGTCCTTTTTCCTTCACGATCGCTTCGGCATCTCCGCCTTTTTCAATTAATTCTTTAAAGACCGTTTTCGCAATCTTAGAAGAAATCGTTCCGTTCTCGATTAGCTTGATCATGCCCGCAAGACTCGCTGGAGTTAAGGCAATTTCATGTAGTTCCTTTTGCTCTGCATTTAGGTAACCAGAAACCTCACCCATAATCCAATTGGATGCTTGCTTTGCATCTGCACCGTTCGCAACTGTTTCTTCAAAGAAATCTGAAGTTTCTTTCGTAACAGTAAGTACAGCTGCATCATATTCCGGCAGACCAAGTTCTTCGATATAACGTTTTTTACGAGCGTCTGGAAGCTCAGGAATTTCAGCACGAACTCTTTCCATCCATTCATCGTCAATATATAGTTCCACTAAGTCCGGTTCAGGGAAGTAACGGTAATCATCAGAGCCTTCCTTAACACGCATTAAAATAGTTGATTTTGACGATTCATCATATCGGCGTGTTTCCTGCTCAATCACGCCACCTGCAGATAATACTTCTGCTTGGCGAATTTCCTCATACTCAAGACCATTTTTAACAAATGCGAATGAGTTTAGGTTCTTTAACTCTGTCTTTGTTCCAAACTCTTTTTGACCGACAGGACGCAATGAGATGTTGGCATCACAACGGAGTGAGCCTTCCTCCATTTTACAGTCAGACACACCTGTATATTGGATGATCGATTTTAATTTTTCCAAATAAGCATATGCTTCTTCAGGCGTACGAATGTCTGGCTCTGATACGATTTCAATCAACGGTGTTCCTTGACGGTTCAAATCGACCAATGAATAGCCTCGACCTGAGTGAGTTAGTTTTCCGGCATCTTCTTCTAGGTGAAGACGAGTAATCCCTATCTTTTTCTTTTCACCATTCACTTCAATTTCAATCCAGCCATGCTCACCGATTGGCTTATCAAATTGAGAAATTTGGTAGGCCTTTGGATTATCCGGATAAAAATAGTTTTTACGGTCAAATTTTGTATCCTGATTAATCTCACAGTTTAAAGCCATGGCAGCCTTCATTGCCCACTCAACAGCTTTTTTATTAATGACTGGAAGAACACCTGGGTATCCTAATTCAACGACACTCGTTAATGTATTAGGAGCAGCCCCGAATTCGTTTGGCGCGCTTGAAAATATTTTTGATTCGGTTTTAAGTTCGACGTGAACCTCCAACCCGATAACTGTTTCA
This sequence comes from Ferdinandcohnia sp. QZ13, assembly GCF_031324165.1. Lineage (NCBI taxonomy): Bacteria > Bacillati > Bacillota > Bacilli > Caryophanales > Bacillaceae > Ferdinandcohnia > Ferdinandcohnia sp. QZ13. The sequence continues at coordinate 2,350,784 of NZ_JAVIVW010000001.1, forward strand.
AACTTCATTTTTGTTTTCCCCCCTTACAGTTGTGGTTTTTGTTTATGATGATCGGTTGCTTTTTCGAATGCATCTGCAACTCGATAAATGGTGCTTTCATCAAAATGCTTTCCTATAATTTGGAGTCCTAGTGGTAATCCATTTGAAAAACCACATGGAACTGATATTCCTGGTACACCCGCTAGGTTCACCGGGATGGTGAGGATATCATTGGCATACATAGTAAGTGGGTCATCCATGTTTTCACCAATCTTAAATGCTGGTGTTGGTGTGGTAGGTCCAATGATCACATCGTATTTTTCAAATACATCTTCAAAGTCCTTCTTGATTAATGTCCGAACTTTCTGCGCTTTTTTATAGTAAGCATCATAATACCCTGAGCTGAGCGCAAACGTTCCAAGCATGATACGACGTTTTACCTCGTCCCCAAAGCCTTCGCTTCTTGTTTGCTTGTACATTTCAATCAGATTTTCGGCATTGTCTGTGCGGTATCCATAACGAACCCCGTCAAAACGCGCAAGGTTTGCAGATGCCTCTGATGATGATAGTAAGTAATAAGTAGCAAGTGCATATTTAGAATGCGGAAGGGAAACTTCTTCCCATGTCGCACCAAGTCCTTCAAGAACTTTTAAGGCATCCAGAACAGATTGACGAACTTCCTCAGTTACACCCTCACCAAGATATTCCTTTGGCACTGCGATTTTTAGGCCCTTTACATCACCAGTGAGTGCAGCTACATAGTTTGGCACGTCCACATTAGCAGAAGTCGAATCCATCGGATCCACTCCAGAAATCGCCTGTAAAAGATATGCATTGTCCTCAACTGTGCGAGTAAGCGGACCAATTTGGTCTAATGACGACGCAAACGCGATTAAGCCAAAACGTGATACTCTTCCGTATGTAGGTTTTAAACCAACCACACCACAGAATGCTGCAGGTTGACGAATGGAACCACCTGTATCGGAACCAAGTGAGAATAAGACTTCTCCTGCTGCAACAGCTGCTGCCGAACCACCACTAGAACCACCTGGAACACGTTCGAGATCCCATGGGTTTTTTGTTGCCTTGAAGCTAGAGTTTTCATTTGATGAACCCATTGCAAATTCGTCCATGTTCAGCTTACCAACCGTAACCGTTTGAGCCTTCTGAAGCTTTTGTACAGCTGTTGCATCATAAATAGGATCAAAGTTTTCGAGAATTTTACTTGCTGCCGTGGTACGAAGGCCTTTTGTGACGATATTGTCTTTTACACCGATTGGCATACCAAATAATAGCCCCAACTCGTCGCTGTTTCCAACTGCTTCATCTAATTGCTTTGCATATCCTCTTGCATTTTCTTCATTTAATGTTAAAAAAGCTTGTACCTTATCATCAACCGTATTGATTCGCTTAAATGATTCGTCTACAAGGTCCGATACTGAAATTTCTTTTTTATGTAAAAGTGAATGTAATTCTGAGACTTTATGATCAAAAAGTGACAACCTTTCTCCCCCCTTTATTCAATGATCGCAGGTACGCGGAATTGTCCGTCCTTTGCATCTGGTGCATTTTTTAATACTTCTTCAACTGGTAATCCTTCTTTTGCGACATCTTCACGCATCACATTTTTCACAGACAGAACATGTGAAGTTGGCTCCACATGTTCTGTATCTAATTCATTTAATTGCTCAGCAAACGAAATAATCCCATCCAGCTGCTGTTGGAACATCTTTGCTTCATCTTCCGTTACAGCTAAACGTGCTAAGTTTGCAACATGTTTTACTTCTTCAATCGAAATCCTCGACATTTCCCTTCACCTCCACCGTCCATACAATATACTGATAATATCAAAAATTACTGGCGTTCGGCAACATTTCCTCCCTCATTCTTCCCGAATTCGAAAAGAACCAACGCGAAAAATTGGGTCGGGCAAATTATTTTTCTTTTCGATCTGGAATTTGTTATAGTAAGATTGCAATTATTGGATGTGGAGGGATAGAAATGGAAAGAATTACTTCTGTCGAACAGTTTAATGAGATTATTCAATCTGAAGGGGCCATTATAAAATTCGATACAACTTGGTGTCCGGATTGCCGACGCCTAGAAGCGTTCATTGGTGAGATTCTTGAAACGCACAACAGTGTTCCTTGGTACAGCATGGACAAGGACGAGTTCCCTGAAATCGCTGAAAAATATAATGTCATGGGAATCCCAAGTCTCCTTTATTATAAAGGTGGAGAAAAGCTTGGCCACTTACATAGTGCAAATGCGAAAACTCCTGAGCAAGTAAATGAATACCTTGAAGGATTAGGGATCTAATATCGTTATAGAAATGCCGTTACTTGTTTGTAGATAATGAGTAACGGCATTAATTTATGTGGGTTACATTTCTAATAACGTCTTTTCTCTCTTGCATTTGAGCTCTCGTGTAGGTTTTCGAACTAAGGGTGTCCGAATTATCCTCGTATTTGGACTCATGTCAGGGATTTCTCGCTCGTCGTTTCAAAATCAATTTCGATATTGGACTCATAACCTTGATTTTTTCGCCAGACTGTCCAAATCAGACTCACATTTTGACTCGCTACCTCACTTTTCTCGTGGTACTATCCAATTTAACCCCACATTTTGACTCACGACCTTAATTTCCTCGCCAGACTGTCTTATACATCAGTCCTCGTTCATCTTTCAACCATAACTCAAAAATCCCTCATAATACTATGAGGGATTTTCAACTTAGTCTATGCGTTTTTCAGTTTTTCTTTTACCTCGTCAAATTCATCTTGGATTTCTTGGGACGGTGCTTTTGTAACTAAGCTGACGACGATAATCGAAACTAGGGCAAGTAGGAAACCTGGAACGATTTCATACAAGCTAAATTGAATGACGGCTTCTTTTATAACCTCTCCAGCCTCATTCAATTTAGGTGTAGAAAGAATACTCCAGACAACGACTGTAACTGCTCCTACGATCATTCCGGCTAACGCTCCCCAACGATTCATCCGTTTCCAGAATAGGGAGAGAATGATAACAGGACCAAATGCAGCTCCAAATCCTGCCCATGCATAACCCACCAAATCTAATATCTTACTATCACGATCATAACCTAGGAAAATAGCAACTACGGCAATCACAAGAACAGCAATTCTACCTACCCACATTTCTTCTTTTGGACCCGCATTCTTTTTAAAGATCGCTTTATAGAAGTCCTGTGTCAGGGCACTTGAAGAAACAAGCAATTGAGAATCAACTGTACTCATGATCGCTGCAAGAATCGCAGCTAATAAGAATCCAGCCACCCATGGGTTAAATAATACTTGCGAAAATACGATGAATACCGTCTCTGCATTATCTAGTGGGGTATCAGCAAAGTACGCAATACCTGTAAAACCAATAAAGATTGCACCAAATAATGATAAGACCATCCATGTCATCCCGATAAAACGAGCTTTCGGAATTTCTTTTGTGGACTTAATCCCCATAAATCGAACAATAATATGTGGCTGCCCAAAATAACCTAGGCCCCATGCTAACAGTGAAATAATCCCTAATGTCGTCGCTCCAGACATGACATCTAAATAACCTGGATCAATGGCCCCAATCTTATTTACTGTCTCTCCCCATCCACCTAATTCAAAGATAGTGACAATCGGAATGATGATTAATGCTAAGAACATCAAGATCCCTTGAACAAAATCGGTCCAGCTTGCAGCTAAGAAACCACCAAAGAATGTATAGGAAAGGATAACACCGGCTCCAACCCATAAGGCGAGTTCATAGTCCATCTTAAATGAGCTTTCTAAAAGAATGGCTCCACCGACAAGACTTGCAGAAGTATAGAAGGTAAAAAACACTAAGATAACAACCGCGGAAATAACACGTAGAAGCTTTGAATTGTCACGGAATCGGTTCTCAAAATAATCGGGTACCGTAATCGAGTCCTTTGATACCTCTGTATACACTCGGAATGGCTTCGCAATAAATTGCCAGTTCAAGTAAGCACCTATCGACAAACCAACGGCAAGCCAAATTTCACCCATTCCACTAGCATACAATGCACCAGGCAAACCAAGCATGAGCCAACTACTCATATCAGACGATCCAGCACTTAATGCAGCAACTCCAGCACCTAGTCGTCTTCCTCCTAGTACATAGTCTGTTAGATTTTTTGTCATTCTTGCGGCCAGAATACCAATGACTAACATCCCTACAAGATAAATAATAATGGCTGTTAACGTTTGTGGATTAATATCCATGTTTAGACATCCTCTCCTTTGTCAGTAAATAATGTGATTGCTGATAATACGATTAACGAAAGCATTGGCACGAACAACCAAAACCAGGTGGCACCTGTTAAACCATATTCCACACTTTCACCCCTCTTCTTTGTTTTTTTCTATCCTTATGCAGCTATATACAATTTCATGATAATTCCTATTTTTCGATAATAACTGCACATCACAAAAAACACTAATTAATCGTAACATAATATCTTTTACTGAACAGATTGAATTTTCAAAATCCAAATTAACAATGTATAATTATTCATATTTTTAGATTAAATTTGCAATATGAATCTAATAATCTAATATCTATTCATGAAAACTAATAAAATTAAATTGAACTTTTTTCTAAAAAAAGCTATATATTTGTTATTTTTCAGAAATACTGAGAAAATAAGTAGTATAAAATTTTTTAATTGGAAATGGGAGAATCAGGATGAACGTAAAAATTAATCGTAATGCGGCAAAAGTAATGCAGAAAATGCTCGAAAGTGAAGAATCTAAAGGAAAAATGCTTCGTGTTATCATCACAGAACATCATGGTAACCACGCCCATTATGCCCTTCAATTTGATAACCCAACAGAGCACGACGAAATTGTTAAAACCGATAAAGGTGTCGAGGTCCTTCTTGATACGAGGGATGCAGAATTTTTAGATGGCATTTGGATCCAATTTTTCTACGTTCCTGAAGAACAATTTGTGATCACAAATCCTAAAAAAGGGCATCATCACCATTAAAAGCAGCTAGAACCGGCGCGGCAATTCTCCGCGCCTTTTTGTTTGCTCTCATTCAGTCAAGAGACATTTCTACCAATTTCAATGACGTTTTCATTATCTTTTTCTATAAAATGTAAATAGTTTGTATTGTTACTGTAAAACAAGTCTTTTACTGGATTGTCTGTTGTATATTGTATCTAGATTGGCAGCTTGGTCAGCCAATCAAAAATATGAATATTATCTGGAGGTAGAGTAACCAATGAAAAAAAACCTAATGTTTAAAATTGGAGCATCCCTACTAGCAATTTTCTTAATGACAGCATGTAACAGTGAAGACACTGATACTGATCAAGAGCAGCCAGATACAGAACAAACCGATCAAACAGAAACAGAAGATGGAGCAGAAGAGGATACAGAATAAGCAAGTAAGTCCTATTTAAATAACTCCCACTCTACAACAAGAGTGGGAGTTTTATTTTTACAGCATTTCTGAAGTTGTTTTTGCTTGCATATGAAGGATAAGGTAGTCTGGGCCACCTGCTTTTGAGTCTGTTCCAGACATATTGAACCCACCGAATGGTTGATAGCCTACAATGGCACCCGTACATCCACGATTGAAGTAAAGATTACCCACGTGGAAATCTTCCTTTGCTTTTTCGATATTAGCTCGGTTGTTTGAGATTACTGCACCTGTTAATCCATACTCTGTGTTATTTGCAATATCAATGGCATGGTCGAAGTCCCGTGCTTTACAAAATGCCACAACAGGTCCAAAGATTTCCTCTTTCATGATGCGCGCATCCTCTGCTACATCAGCGAAGATTGTTGGTTGGATGAACCAGCCTTTAGAGTCATCCCCTTCTCCGCCATGAAGAAGCTTCCCTTCGTTCTTTCCAATTTCGACATAGCCCATAATCTTGTCATATGCACCTTGGTCATTAACAGGTCCCATATATGTTGCCTTTTGTGCTGGGTCACCTACTGTTAACTCTTTTGTTAACTCAACTGCACGGTTTAGCACCTCATCATATACATCTTCTACTACAACTGCTCGTGAACATGCTGAACATTTTTGTCCAGAGAATCCAAATGCAGATGCAACAATTGATTTAGCCGCAAGTTCTAAATCTGCTTCTTTATCAACAACAATTGTATCTTTACCGCCCATCTCTGCAATGACGCGTTTTAGCCAGATTTGCCCTTCATTCAATTTGGAGGCACGTTCGTAGATTCGCAGACCAACATCACGTGAACCTGTAAAACTAATAAAACGAGTTTTCGCGTGATCCACTAGGTAGTCGCCAACTTCAGAACCACTCCCAGGGATATAGTTAACAACCCCTGCAGGTAGTCCTGCTTCTTCAAGAACCTCCATGAATTTCGCAGCAATAACTGGAGTTGTACTAGCTGGTTTTAGTAATACCGTGTTACCTGAAACTAAGGCAGCCGTTGTCATGCCTGCCATAATCGCAAATGCGAAGTTCCAAGGCGATATGACAACCCCAACACCTAATGGGATGTAAGTAAAACGATTATGTTCAATTGGACGGCTTTCTACTGGAATGCCATCCTTTAATTTCAACATTTGACGTCCATAGTACTCCATGAAGTCAATTGCTTCTGCAGTATCTGCGTCCGCTTCATTCCATGGTTTACCCGCTTCTTTTACAAGAATTGCAGAAAACTCATGTTTGCGACGCCGTACAATCGCTGCAGCTTTAAAAAGAATATTAGCACGCATTTCTGGGCTTGATTTTCTCCATGTTTGGAAAGTTTCATACGCAACCTGCATGGCATTTTCAGCCAACTCACGATTAGCTTTTGAAACACGACCAACAACTTCTTCCTTGTTAGCAGGATTAACAGAGACGATTTTATCTTCGGTTGAAATGCGTTCACCACCAATGATTAAATCATAATCATTGCCTAAATATGCTTCAACAGTTTTAAGGCCGGCCTCAAACGCTTTCTTATTTTCTTCAATTGAAAAATCCGTAAATGGTTCATGTTTATATGGTACTACCATTCTACTCCGCCTCCCTTATAGTCTTAAAATGTAACAATATCATTCTACTAAAATAAAGCGCTTTCTTCAAATGATATTCTGCCCTTATGGTAATTCGATAATTTTCGAGTAGTTCCAATTAATGACGACAACAAAACGAAAAAACAAGACCTACCGCAAATGGGTAGATCTTGTTTCATACGTTTAATTATAAACATGGACAATCGGTTCACTTTCACCTGCATCCCGAACGATGACACTTTCTGAACCACTTTCAGATTCGATATAAACCTGAAGTGATATATAGTTATCAAAGTGCTCCATAATTAGGCCTGTTACATATTGTGTAAATCCTATTACCTCGGCTTTTCCATAGAATTGCATTGGAATGGTTAACGTTAGCTCCTTTAATTCTTCATCCTTGTAAAAGCCTTTTCCGACAACTGCTGTGAAATTCGGGAAAAAGTCTGCAATTGCATCTGAAAAATTTTGGACCATTAAGGCATCGTCGGGATAATTGCTTTTTGCATCGTTTGATGGGAAGAAGTAATACTTTTCATTAATCGTTTCCCATTTCCCAATTTTGGAGGAATTCGCGTCTACTTTTGCCTTCATAATAAAATTACCCGGAGCAACGGAACTAGCCGCCTCCTGTTTAAATAATGCAACCACGATAGGAATATCGCGAATACCTTCATATTCTTTCTGGGTTCGAATTCGGTTAATAATTTCCTCAGCTGCTTTTTTACCTTCTCTTTCAATATCAGCATCTGAAATTTTTATATCTCTCGGATAGCCACCCATCGCGGCTGGAAGATTATAATAGTGATGAGAGTTCATCCCTATCCCAATCATAATCCCGCCAACCTCTAATTTATCCTCGTTATTTTTAATTAAATAATTCTGCTCCGTAATTGCCCCAATATAAATCGGGCTCTTCTGCATCGCCGCTTCATATCCAGGATCCTCATTTGATGTATCAAAAATCGGGTTTAGCCCTTCGTTTGGTAATGCTTTTGGGTTTTTCGGGTTTTTTGCCGCTTCATACGCTTTTTGCTGAGCATCGGATCGTTTTCTTTTTAACCAATCTTGTACCGTATTTTTTTCTAAATACTGACCTTCCTGAAAAAAGTATTTATCCGATGGGAATGAATCCTGAGCGATTCGCATCAATCCCGTCTCAAATTCATCAATATCCAAACGATTGTTAATATATGCTGAGACAATCCCTCGTGCTTTGCCTGTTTTATAAGGGATGACCGCCTTATAGTAGGAATCTGAAATATTATATCTAGGTATAATCGCCTTTTCCGCTTTTTTATCTGAATTCTGAACGACCTCTGTCTCTTGTCCAAATTTCGGTGCACATCCAGATAAGAGAAGCAGCATCGCCAAACCTAGAATGTATAGGTTTCTCACGTTCGAACACCTCTTACTTCCTTAGTTCTTGTACCAGTCTGTCCTCGTCCCAAATCTCAATTTGCAATTCTTGCGCTTTTGTAAGTTTTGATCCTGCTGCTTCACCCGCAACTAAAAGATCTGTGCTTTTACTTACGCTACCTGTCACTTTTCCTCCAAGGGCCTCAATTTCTGCCTTTGCTTCATTTCTAGTTAATTGCTCAAGCTTACCTGTGAGGACGATGGTCTTTCCAGCAAAGTAGGAATCACTATCCTCCACTGATACAAGCTTAGGGCCTTTATACTCCATATTTATTCCATATTCACGCAGTTCATTTAAAAGTTCATGAACCTCTGGTTGCTCGAAATAGGTGACAACTGCATCTGCCATTTTTTCACCAATTTCATTAATGGATGTCAGTTCTTCCCGAGTTGAAACCTGTAGCTTCTCCATTGTTTCAAAATGCTGCGCCAAGGTCTTTGCAGCCTTTGCCCCGACATGGCGAATTCCTAAGCCAAATAAAAGCTTTTCTAAAGAATTCGATTTCGATACCTCAATAGCCGTTAGCAAGTTATCAGCTGATTTTTCACCCATTCTCTCAAGATTGATTAACTGTTCCTTTGTCAGTGTGTAGATATCAGCTACATCGGTGATTAATTTCTCATCAAACAATTGTGAAATAACCTTTTCTCCGAGACCGTCAATATTCATCGCATTACGAGATACGAAATGAATCAAGCCTTCCCTAATTTGGGCAGGGCATTTTGGGTTAATACAGCGTAAAGCGACCTCTCCGTCTAAGCGAACTAACTCACTATCACAGTCAGGACAATGTGTCGGCATGAAGAATTCTAGCTCTTCACCACTCCGTTTTTCAACAAGAACATTCACAACCTCCGGAATGATGTCTCCCGCTTTTTTCACAACAACATAGTCCCCGATTCGGATATCCTTTTCCCGGATTAAATCCTCGTTATGAAGGGATGCCCGCTGAACTGTTGTACCCGCAACACGAACAGGCTCTAAGATTGCTGTTGGAGTAATGACTCCCGTTCTCCCCACACTTAATTCGATATCAATTAATTTTGTAACAACCTCTTCTGCCGGAAACTTATAGGCGATCGCCCAACGTGGACTTTTTGCTGTAAAACCGAGCTCATCCTGTTGGTCGAATGAATCAACCTTTATTACAATTCCATCAATATCATACGCAAGGGATGGACGCTTTTCTGTCCATTCTGAGATGTATTCAAGAACTTCCTCGATAGTCGTACATTTTCTGCGTTCTGGATTTGTTTTAAAGCCTACTTCATCAAGCATATCAAGCCCTTCACTATGTGAATCAACGCCTAAATTCGTAGTGTCCGCAATAGCATATAAAAAGATATCGAGATTCCGACTTGCGGCAATTTTCGGGTCAAGCTGCCTTAATGAACCTGCTGCTGCATTCCGTGGATTAGCAAATGGTTCTTCCTCGTTTTCAAGTTTTGCAGCATTTAGCTTTTCAAATGACTTTCTAGGCATGAACGCCTCCCCGCGCACCTCAATATCAAGTGGCTTCTTTAAACGAAGAGGAATAGAACGAATGGTCTTTAAATTAACGGTAATGTCTTCTCCGATTGTTCCATCACCACGTGTTGACCCTTGGACAAAGCGCCCTTGTTCATAGCGAAGTGACACTGCAAGACCATCAATCTTTAGCTCACACACATAGGAAATTGAATCACCAACTGCCTGTCTGGCACGGCGGTCAAAATCACGTAAATCCTGCTCATTGAAGGCATTTCCTAGACTTAGCATCGGAATTTGATGCTCTACTTTTTGAAAGGATTCAAGAACTTGTCCACCGACGCGGACTGTAGGAGAATCCCCCGTCTTCAATTCTGGGAAATCCTCCTCAAGCTGAATCAATTCCCGCATTAACCGATCATATTCCGCATCCGGTACAGAAGGCTTATCCAACACGTGGTATTCATAATTGTACTGATTTAAAAGCTCATGTAGTTCATGAACTCTTGTTTGTACTGTTGTTTTGTCCATTCACCCTATCCTCTCTTTCCTAATGTGACTTTGTAATTGGAGCAAATTTTGCAAGTAATCGTTTGATTCCTGTTGGACTAGGGAATGCAATGTCCAATTCTTTTGATTCCCCTTCTCCTTTTACACTAACAACCGTACCAATTCCCCATTTTTTATGCTCAGCCTTGTCGCCAACCTTCCAGCCAATTTCATCTCCACCAGTTGACTGTGCAATTGGTTTTGAGAAAACTCTTCGTTCAGGCTGTCTAGCAGGTGAAGATGAGGAGGAAAACGGAGTACGCATTTGCTGTTTGCGTTGTGCACCCAAATCTTCAAGAAGATCTTCCGGAATTTCCGCAATAAATCGTGATACTGGATTCATTGAAGTCCTACCATAAAGAGTTCTCATTTGAGCATTCGATATATAAAGCTCTTCCTCTGCCCTTGTGATCCCTACATAAGCAAGTCGGCGCTCTTCCTCCATTTCAGCCTCTTCCATTAGGGAACGACTATGTGGAAAGACTCCCTCTTCCATTCCCATTAAAAAGACAACTGGGAACTCAAGTCCTTTTGCTGAGTGCAAGGTCATGAGGACAACTGCATTATTTTTATCATTTTCATCTTCTTCAAGCTTATCAATGTCTGCTACCAATGCTAAATCGGTTAAGAACGCCACGAGACTCTTATCATCGTTTGCCTTCTCAAAATTTTGGGTAACAGATAAAAATTCTTCGATGTTTTCGATTCGACTTTGAGATTCAAGTGTTTTTTCTGTCTTTAATGCTTCTAAGTAACCGGTTTTCTCTAACACACTTTCAACCAATTCAGTCACTGATAAATAATCCTGCATTTGGTCCCAATTATTAATTAAATCGCGAAACTCACGTAACGAATTGGTTATTTTCGCGCTTAAACCAATTTGCTCAACCTCTTGCAATGCTTGGAAAATAGAAAGGTCCTGGGCAATCGCATAGTTTGCAATTTTATCAATAGAGGTCGCACCAATTCCACGCTTCGGCACATTAATAATTCTCGTTAAACTAATATCATCATCTGGATTTGCAATCACGCGTAAGTACGCCAAAATATCCTTGATTTCTTTGCGGTCATAGAACTTAATACCACCGACGATTTGGTAGTTGATATTAGATTTGAGTAAAACTTCCTCCATTACACGGGATTGTGCATTGGTTCGATATAAAATCGCGATATCTTTATAGGAACGTTTTCCGCCATCTACAAGCTCACGTATTTTTCCTGCCACAAATTGTGCTTCTCCTGACTCGCTGTCCGCACGGTAATAAAAAATCTTATTCCCTTCATCATTTTCAGTCCAAAGATTTTTTGCTTTACGATTCATATTATTTTGAATGACTTTGTTTGCGGCCTTTAGGATTCGTTGAGTTGAACGGTAATTTTGTTCGAGTAGAATTACTTTTGCATTTTTGTAGTCTTTTTCAAATGAAAGGATATTGGCAATATCCGCGCCACGCCAACGATAGATTGACTGATCAGAATCACCTACTACACATAAGTTCTTAAAACGAGATGCAAGGAGCTTAACAAGGATATACTGTGCTCGGTTTGTATCCTGATACTCATCCACATGAATATATTGAAACTTACGTTGATAGAATTCGAGCACTTCTGGAACGCGCTTGAAAAGCTGAATCGTCGTCATAATGAGATCATCAAAATCGAGTGCCTGGTTTTTACGAAGTCTTTTTTGATACAACTTATAGACATCACTTACGATTTGCTCGTACATCCCACCCGCTGTTTTCTCATAGTCCTCAGGTGTTTGCAATTCATTTTTGGCACTGCTAATTGTACCCAGAATCGAACGTGGATCAAATTTCTTCGGATCAATATTTTTCTCTTTTAAAATATTTTTGATAACCGAAAGCTGGTCGGTTGTGTCCAAAATTGAAAAATTACGATTGAACCCCAAACGGTCGATATCTCTTCGTAAAATTCGAACGCACATAGAGTGGAACGTTGATATCCAAATGTCCTCAGCTGCACCGCCTAAGATCCCTTGAACACGCTCCTTCATTTCTCTTGCTGCCTTGTTTGTGAAGGTAATCGCTAAAATATTCCAAGGCGCTACTTGCTTTTCCACCATTAAATATGCAATACGGTGTGTCAGAACTCGTGTCTTTCCACTTCCCGCACCCGCCATTATTAGGAGCGGACCATCTGTTGCTTTAACCGCTTCTTGCTGTTGTTCGTTTAATCCTGCTAATAATTTATTGCTAATAAATTGCAATTTCTTCACCGTCCTATAATCAAATACGCCTTGGCGTATTTGCGCCCAGATTTTTTTGAGCTCGCTCAAAAAACTTCCACTAAAAAATCTGAGGCATCCGCCGGAGGCTATAACTTTATTTAGAGGGAGATAACTCCATCTGAATAAAGTTATATCGTACATACGTTCTATTTTAGCCGATTTATAACTAAATTTCCACGTTTATCCCTTAACAGCATGTACTGTTTTTAAGGCTTTATTTATATCTTCATAAATAATATTTCCAACGACAATGGTGTCTGCCCGCTCGGCCATTTCTTTTGCTTGTTCAGGTGTCTTGATTCCACCGCCATAAAACAGTTTTGTTGTTTGTAAGTTATGTTTTACGGATTCGACGATATCCTTATCGCCATAGGTCCCGCTATATTCTAAGTAAAAAATAGGGAGCGAAAACATTTTTTCCGCCATTGTCGCATAGGCTACAATATCATTCTTACTTAAGGAGGCATTGGCACCGGTTTGCATAGCAGCCTTGCAGTCTTCGTTGAGGATGCAATATCCCTGCATAATCATTTCATCCCAGTTCATAACATCTCCATATTCCTTAACTGCCTCATGGTGCAGGCCCATCATCCATCTTGTGTCACTGCTATTTAAAACAGTTGGAATAAAATATAAATCAAAGCCAGGTGTGACTGACTCTATGTTCGAAATTTCTAAAACCACTGGGACAGTATAGCGTCGGATTCGAGACATTAGTTGAAGGACATTGTCTAATGTCACTCCGTCAGTTCCGCCCACGATAATCGCATCTGTACCCGATTCACAAATTGCATCTAAATGTTCCTCGCTGATTTCCTTATTCGGATCCAGCTTAAAAACATGTCTCCATTCTCTAAAATCGTACATGAAGATCCTCCATTCATCATTCCATTCCTCCATTATAACAAAACTACACGCATCTATTAATACCTAGGTGGATTTCATTAAAAATGAGTTTTTATGGGTGATTTTCAAGAGAAAAACATTATAAGATATGACTTTCAATTAAAATTTTGATATGGCCATTGAATAAAAATCAATTATGATTAGACTTTTGGATAATACTGGTAACACCCCTGTCTTAAACAATGTTTATGAACACGCTTTTGGACATTGTTGGTAATACCCTTACCTTAAACATCAAATATCACCATACTTTTGGATAAAAACGGTAATACCCTTGTTATAATCCTCACTTATACACTGAAATTTTCATCAATTTGGTACTATATAGTAGATCTTCTCCAAATATAACAGCTTATTTGAATAATATCGGAAAATACCTTAACAAAACAAAAAAACCTCTTATACCCTTCTAGTTATCAAAGAAAAAAGCCGAAACCCCAAGGTTCCGACTTCCCTATCTTTATTGTTTTTCCACTTCTTTTACACGGTCTAATGCCATTTGATAGGCATCATTCCCATAGTTCAAGCATCGCTTGACACGTGAAATTGTTGCTGTACTAGCTCCTGTTTCCGTTTCAATCTTATGGTACGTGTTACCCTCTTGAAGCATTCTTGCAACTTCAAGGCGTTGAGCCAATGATTGGATTTCATTTACAGTACATAAATCATCAAAGAATCGATAGCACTCTTCAAGATCTTTTAGTGAAAGGACTGCATTAAATAATTGATCAAGTTCTTTCCCACGTAATTTATCAATTTGCATATAGATTGTATCTCCCTTTTTAAGATGTTCTTCTACTAATTACCAAACGAAACGGCGCCTGCGATTCCTGGTGATGTTGGAATAATATTAATCCAGGTTTTTCCTGGAACTAAGCCTACTTCTTTCCCATTCACAAAAGGAACAATTCGTCCATCAACATTTCTCCATTCGATTTCTTGCGCTTTACCTTTTTGAAGTAAATAGCCTTTACCTCCAGAGGTTACATCGATGGCACGTCTACCATAATCATCAATTAGGCGATGATTCATTTCAACAATTAACACATTATCGAGTAGCACTGGTGTATTCGTTTCTCGGTTCACTGTTTGATCGCCACCACTATAACGCTCATACTTGCCTTTTTCTTGATTATAATCATAGACAGCAGCAAAAATATCTCTTGATGAATAGGACACCCGAACATGTTCAGCTTGTGTTCCTTCAATTCCTTTCACTTCATCTTCAGATAAAAATACAAAGCTTGGAACCTCTTCTTCCATTGAATATCCTTGTTTATCTGCCCCTTTTACGATATTTTCAAAGGAAATATATGAGTTATGGGGAGCAACATTATGGTCAGCTCTCCAAAACAGACTACCATCATAGACCATACCATTTATGTTGTCGACCTTGCCACTGTTCAATATTTGTTGGGCTTCCGGACTCCAACCATGTGCTACATATAGGGCATCAAAGCCTTTGCTCAACTCAATATAATAATCTCTCGCACTACGAACAGGTCCAATAATTTCAGGTTTTTCACTTTGGAACACCGCGAGGAAGCGCGTAACATCGCCCTCAGCTAACACTTCATAGACAACATCTGCCATGTGTAAACCGGATTGGGGCCTTGCTTGCGGATGATTATTAACCATGACCGCAAACGGACGATTGTTTACGTCATCATTTGTCTCTATCCCCGTTAATGGGAAAACATGTTCAAACTCTTGGCTTGGTCCTTCTTTAGCAACCGGCTCAGTTTGTTTTGGTTCATGCTCATCCTGCTGTTTTGAAACTTCTTCTTTATTACTACAAGCTGCGGATAGAAGTAATAGGGCAATTCCTAGAATGTATAAAGTCTTTTTCATTATCGAGCACACAACCTTTGTTAAGATTAAATCACAAGCGCCTTAGCGTATTTTGATAAATCCTTTTATATTTTAACGCATTATTGACGGAAAGAGTACTATTTTATTCATGACATCATAAATCCCTTGAGGTGTGATGCGAATATATGGCAAATGGGTAGACGTTAAAAACGTTAACGTATAGATTGGATCACTATGACGATATCCGCGTTCCCGCACTAAACGAACAAAGTCTTTTTCAAGCGAACTTAATTCTACTACCGATTTTGATGATGTTACTCCACCTATATCTAACGGGATTTCGTGTAGTATGGTACCACCCTCCGTTAAAACAATACCACCGCCCATTTCTTTCATTCGATTAAAGGCAAGAAGCATATCCTTTTTATTTTTACCAATTAATACAAAATCACCCGTATTTGAAAAAGAACTTGCAAATCCTGAAATACGGTTCGCAAAACCTTTTACAATTGTATTTACACGCCATTTTCCTTCTCTGTCTACAAGCATTAGGAAGCTCTCATCATGGTCCATCGAAATCTCATCATAAGACGCATCGATGGAAATGGAATATGGCTTCATTATCACTGCATTTTCCATCTTCATTCCAAATGGCATGGAAAATTGAAGATCATCTAACGTTAACTCCCAATTTGTAGCAAGATTTGAAAAACCTTCGCTCTTCCATGGAAATTCCGGAAACGCATTCTGGTCTTTATTATCTCGTTTCAACCAAACTCCTTTAGAAAGAACGGATTCAGGGGTCGGATTGTCTTTTGCAGATAAAATATTGAGGTTTGCAATTCTTCCCGTTGCAATCATACCATGGAGATTCTCAATATTATAATGTCTTGCCACATTAATCGTCGCCATATTGTACGCATCGATAATGGGAACGCCTTTCTCGATGGCAATTTTAATCATATAATCAATGATTCCCTGCTCGTAAAACGCAGGTGGCGAACCATCGGTCGTAAAGATGAAATGATCATACTGATCAATGCCCATTTCATGAATTTCGTCTAAAATTTTGGGCAGGTCTGGACGAATCGATGAGTAGCGTAGCGAAGTGGTGTATCCTTGTAGTAGACGATTTAACACGTCGGTTCCTGTCATTGATTCATGATCACTATCAGCACCTAATAGCATCAATTTTGCTAAAGTTTTTTCCGATGCTCCCGGAAAGTGTCCTTCGACCTTCTTTCCAATCCTTTTCGTTTCTTGAATCCAATGTAGCATAAGGTCATCGCCATCAAGCAGCTTTGGCCATCCTGTCAATTCTCCACCTTGAACAACTGATTCATGCTCAATCCAGCTTAGTACATTCCCATTCGAAAAAGCTTGTTCCTCATGATGAATTTCAGTCTGAGGGTCATACCTGCACCACCAGTACATGGTGACAGGAAGTTTCTTCATTTCCTCTATAAAAGAAAACGCTTTCTTTTTTGTCGTTTGTAACGCTAGTACTAAGTTGTCATTGATGATTGTTGTTGTCCCTGTTTGGGATGCATATTGAGCAAATGAGTGGGGATTATATAAATGAAAAGAATGTGCATGTGGTTCAATATAACCTGGCACAACGAATTTCCCATCACACTCTACAATTTCACAGTCGGTGAGTTTTGATGGTAACTGCTGACCAACATACACGATGCGATCTTGGTAAATCCAAATATGTGCGTTAATCCATTTTCTTAATAGTTGATTTAAGTATGTGACATTTTTTAATAGAACCGTTGGTGATTTTTTTCCATCTATGACAGCAACATGTTCTCGAAGTTGCTTATTTTTCCAGCGGTAACGTTGCCCAACCATTAACCATCTCTCCTATCTCAGCTTAAAGCCTCATGGAAGCGCTTTACATTATAGTACCATATTAATCGATTTACTGCATTAAAGACTTTGTGAAAATTTGTAAAAATTTAAAGCTGGATTTGTAAAGATATGTAAGGAGGCTATCAAATGAAACCAAATATCGGGATGATTAATGCGTTAATTCGCATCACTTGTGGATTTACGATGTTGGCATGGGCTACAGCAAAAATGGTTAAACGCCCATGGCGTGAGAGTTTTATTGTGGTTGCAATGCTTGGGGGAATGAAGGTTGCCGAAGGGATAACCCGTTTTTGCCCGCTTACAGCTCTCTTTAATGAATATGTTGAAAGAAAGCAAGAAGAGCCGGAGCCACAAAAGCAACTTCCTCCAGTAAATCCATCTTAAAACAGGTAAGAGGGCGTCCCTCTTACCTGTTTGCGTTTTAATATAGGATATTTACGCGTTAATTATACGAATTGCGCTTTAGCATCGGTCATTGCACGATGAGCTAGAGCCTTATTCCCAATATCTTTTCGGTAAAATAGATTTGTACACTGGATTTTTCTTGCTTCTTGGTAGACGATATTTTGCGCTTCTTCAAGGTTTTCACCACTTGCAACTACTGTTAAAACCCTTCCGCCATTCGTAACAAATTTGCCATTCACCATATCTGTTCCAGCATGGAACACGGTGATTTTTTCCTCTACGTTATTCAGGCCTTCAATGACTGCCCCTTTTTCATAGCTTTCTGGGTAGCCTTTTGATGCAAGCACGACACCTAGTGTTGCTTGGTTAGACCACTCAAGTGCAATCTCCTTTTGCTCAAGCAGTCCTTTGATTACATCAATAAGGTCAGACTGTAAACGAGGAAGAACTACCTGTGTTTCAGGGTCACCAAAACGAGCATTGTATTCGATGACCTTGGGTCCATTTGCCGTTAAAATTAACCCCGCATAAAGAATGCCTGTAAAGCTTCTTTCTTCAGTTTCCATCGCTTTTACAGTTGGATCAATAATCGTTTTAATCGCTGTTTGAACAACTTCCTCTGAAATTTGCGGAACAGGGGAATAGGCGCCCATTCCTCCGGTGTTAGGACCTTCATCATTGTCAAAGGCACGCTTATGATCCTGCGAAATAACCATTGGATAAGCTTTTTTTCCGTCCACAAAAGCCATTAATGAGAATTCTTCTCCTTCTAGAAACTCCTCAATAACAACCTGAGCACTTGCTTCGCCAAATTTATTCGCCTCAAGCATGTCATACACACTTGATAAGGCTTCATCTAAGGTAGGAGCAACTGTCACACCTTTGCCGGCAGCTAGACCATCCGCTTTAATTACGATTGGGGCACCTTTTTCTAGGATATATTGTTTGGCATCTTCGTAAGATGTGAATGTTTCGTATTCCGCAGTTGGAATCTTGTATTTTTTCATAATTTCCTTCGCAAACGATTTACTACCTTCAAGCTGAGCCGCTTCTTTTGTTGGTCCAAAAATGGCTAAGCCTTCTGCCTGAAATCGATTGACAATCCCATTGATTAATGGAACCTCCGGACCGACAAGGGTAAGTTCAACTTGTTCTTTCTTCACAAACTCAATTAGATTATCAAAATCATTTTCATCGATATTGACTAAGGTAGCAATATCCTGCATACCAGGATTACCTGGTGCAGCATAAACTTTTTCTACTTTAGGACTATGGGCAACCTTCCAGGCCAGCGTATGTTCACGACCACCACGACCAACGATTAGTACTTTCATTTATTCACCCCATACAACGAATTAATTTGATATACAAATATTCAATGTCTAGCTCCAGGCGCCATCGGCTCTCTAGTCTAAGCCACTCGCTTTGGAAGGTAAAATACACCTTCTGACATCGACGTTTGCCAAAGGACGTGGCAGTAGTTAGTTGATGTTCCGCTACCAAGGCGCGCTTAAAGCTTTTCTTATTTAATGTTTAAAATGACGGACTCCGGTAAAGACCATTGCGATTCCGTATTCGTCTGCTTTTTGAATGGACTCTTCGTCACGAATCGATCCACCTGGTTGGATGATGGCTGTAATACCTGCTTTTGCGGCCGTCTCTACTGTGTCACCCATTGGGAAGAAGGCATCCGATGCAAGTGCCGATCCTTTTGCCTTTTCACCCGCTTGATTAATTGCTATATTCGCTGACCCTACACGGTTCATTTGACCTGCGCCAATTCCAATTGTCATATCGTCTTTTGCTAAGACAATTGCATTTGATTTCACGTGTTTTACAACCTTCCAGCCAAGCTTTAAATCAGCCCACTCTTGCTCAGTTGGTTCACGTTTTGTCGGAATGGAAATAGTTGCATCATCTAAACCATATGCATCTTCATCCTGGACAAGCAGTCCACCACGAACGGACACAAGCTTCTTCAGGGCCTTCTTGTCATCTGAAAAATCAACAGTTAGTAGACGTAAGTTTTTCTTTGAAGAAAGTATCTCAAGAGCTTCCTTGCTAAATGATGGGGCAATAATAATTTCTAAGAAAATTTCTCGCAATTTATGAGCAGTTTGCGCGTCAACTTCACGGTTTACCGCAATAATTCCACCAAAAATAGATGTAGGATCTGCTTCATATGCTTTTTGATAAGCTTCCTCTAATGTATTTCCAACCCCTACTCCACAAGGGTTCATATGTTTAACTGCAACTGCTGCTGGCTCTTTGAACTCTTTGACGATTTGTAACGCGGCATCTGCGTCATTAATGTTATTGTAGGATAATTCTTTTCCGTGTAATTGTGTGGCTGACGCAATGGAAACAGGTGTACCTAATGGCTTTTTATAAAATGTTGCCTTTTGATGTGGGTTTTCTCCATAACGGAGGTTTTGTTTTTTTTCATACGTAACCGTTAAGGATTCTGGACTTTCCTCACCCGCTGCATTTGTTAAGAATTCAGCAATTACTGCATCATAAGCAGCTGTATGACGAAATACCTTTGCACCTAAGCGAAGCTTTGTTTCCGCAGTAACTTCACCCTTTTCCGTAATCTCTGCTAAAACATTGTCGTAATCCTGTGGGTCAACAACAACTGTTACATACTTGTGGTTTTTAGCTGCAGATCGAAGCATAGATGGTCCACCGATATCGATATTTTCAATTGCATCCGAAAATTGAACGTCTGGCTTCGCAATCGTCTGTTGGAATGGATATAGGTTTACCACAACTAAATCAATTGGCGTAATATGATGCTCCTGAAGCTGTTTGACATGTTCTTCATTATCTCGAACCGCAAGAAGTCCACCATGAATATTAGGATGAAGGGTTTTTACACGTCCATCCATGATTTCTGGAAAGCCAGTTACTTCTGAAATTCCGATCACTGTAAGTCCTGCCTCTTCAAGAGTACGTTTTGTACCTCCTGTTGAGATAACCTCAACCCCATTTTCAATTAATCCTTTCACAAATGGAACAAGACCTTGTTTATCTGAAACACTGACAAGTGCACGTTTAATTGTCACGTTAATCGCTCCTTACTGTAGATTTCCGCTCTTGGCTGTTACAAGAGACTGCAGGATTTGTGGATAAAATTGATGTTCGATTTCATGTACTTTTTCTTCGATGCTTTCTAACGTATCTCCAGGTTCGATTGCGAACTCTCGCTGTGCAATGATTGGTCCCGTATCCATGCCCTCATCCACATAATGAATCGTAACGCCAGTCATGTTGACACCTGCTCGATATGCCTGACCAATCGCATCTTTACCCGGAAATGCTGGCAATAATGACGGATGGATGTTCACGATTTTATTACGATACGCCTGTAAAAGTGTATCACCAATTAATCTCATATATCCAGCTAACACTATTAATTCTACATTTTTCGCACGTAGTTTTTCTACAATTTCCGCTTCAAACAATGATTTTTCTGGATATTCTTTTGGTGAAAAAACAAAGGTCTCCACCCATTCCTTTGAAGCACGCTCAATCACCTTCGCACCAGGCTTATCACAAACGACTAATTCAATTTTTGCCGCAAGTCTTCCTTCCTTAATCGAATCCATTATGGCTTGAAAATTTGTGCCACTGCCCGATGCAAAAACTGCTATTTTTTTCATACAAGTGCTCCTCCACCAAAGGTCACACCGTTTCCTTCTTTCATACGCCCAATAATAAATGCCTTTTCTCCTTGCTCTTCAAGAAGGTGAATTACATCATGTAGAATCGCTTCTTCAACAGCAAGGACCATCCCAATTCCCATGTTAAAAATATTAAACATTTCTTTTCGATCGAGGTTACCAGTCTCTTGAAGTAGGTCAAAAATGGGTGGAATTGGCCATGAGCCGTAGTCAATCTCTGCTCCCACACCATCTGGTAGCATCCGGGGAATATTTTCAATAAAACCTCCACCGGTAATATGGGACATTCCCTTAATTTCAAATGTCTCCATTGCTTTTAGCAAGGATTTCACATAAATTTTTGTGGGCTGTAGAAGTTCTTCCCCTAATGGACGACCGATTTCTCCATAGTTTTTCGCAAGATCGAGCCCGCCATCTTCAAGCAATATCTTACGTACAAGTGAATAGCCGTTGCTGTGAATCCCACTAGAAGATAGACCGATTAAAACATCTCCAGTCTTAATCGAAGCTCCCGTTACAAGCTTAGATTTTTCAGCAACACCTACTGAAAAGCCAGCAAGATCATATTCATTCTCATTATACATCCCTGGCATTTCCGCTGTTTCACCGCCAATTAACGCACAACCCGCTTGTTCACAGCCATCTGCAATCCCTTTTACAATCTGTTCGATTTTTTCAGGCTTTGCTTTCCCGCATGCGATATAATCTAAAAAGTATAAGGGCTCAGCTCCTTGAACCACAATATCATTCACGCACATTGCAACTGCATCGATCCCAATCGTATCGTGCTTATCCATCATAAAGGCCAACATGAGCTTCGTGCCGACACCGTCTGTGCCCGAAACTAAAACAGGCTCTTTCACATTGACTTTTGAAAGATCAAACATGCCACCAAAGCTACCAAGTCCACCCATTACTTCAGGTCGAACGGTTTTTGCGACATGCTTTTTCATTCTGGAAACAGCTTCATAGCCTGCTTCAATATCTACTCCAGCTTGCTTATAAGCATTTGCCATTGTTCTGAACACCTCTACTTTAATTTAGCAATCAAATACGCCAAGGCGTATTTGCTGCCCGATTTTTTTTCGAGCAAGGCTCGAAAAATTTCCTTTTAAAAATCGTGGCATCTGCCGGGGTTTTAACTTAATTTAGCTGAAGGCTGAATTAAGTTAAAACTTTCTCATGTGGTAATACCGTATCAGGGAAGATTTCGGTTGGATATTTTCCTGTAAAGCAAGCCATACATTGTCCGCGCGTTTCTCCTTCAAACGGTCTGCCAATTGCTTTTACTAACCCTTCCGGACTTAGAAACGTTAAGGTATCAGCTCCAATAAGTTCACGGATTTCTTCAACTGAATGTGAAGAAGCAATTAACTCCTCATGTGTTGAGGTATCAATCCCGTAGAAGCATGGATTCTTCATTGGCGGTGAACTAATGCAAACATGCACTTCCGTTGCCCCTGCTTCACGAAGCATGTTGACAATTCGTCGGCTTGTAGTCCCACGTACAATTGAATCATCCACCATAACAACACGTTTTCCTTCAACAACACCACGAACAGCCGAGAGCTTCATTTTTACCCCTTGTTCCCGCAGTGATTGGGAAGGTTTAATAAAAGTTCTACCTACATATCTATTTTTAATGAGACCAAGTTCATACGGAATTCCTGACTGCTCTGCATAACCGATAGCAGCTGAAATACTTGAATCAGGTACTCCTGTTATGACATCGGCTTCAATGGGTGCTTCCATGGCAAGCTGTTTGCCTAAATTTTTACGAGCGGTATGAACATTGATACCATTAATATTGCTATCAGGACGAGAAAAATAAATATATTCCATGCTGCACATCGCGCGATTGGTCATTAATGAGAAACGTTCAGAATGAATTCCTTCGTCGTTAATGACAATTAGCTCACCTGGCTCAACGTCTCTTTCAAACTTTGCTCCTACAATGTCAAATGCACAAGTCTCAGAAGCTACTACCCAAGCATCACCGAGTCTACCAAGTGATAATGGACGAAGACCATTTGGATCAAGGGCAACTATCATTTTCTTTTCGGTCATTATCAAAAAGGCATAGGCCCCTTTTAACATCGTTAAAGCATTTTTAACGCGATCCTTGATTTTTGTATAGCCGCTTTTTCTCGTTAAATGAGCGAGAACCTCGGTGTCGGAAGTTGTTTGAAAAATACTCCCTTGGTTTTCCAATTGATGCTTTAGGTCATTTGCATTTACAAGATTTCCATTATGGGCAATAGCAAGCCCACCTACTTGAGAATTGAAGAGGAGGGGCTGAACATTTTGAATGCCTCCGCCCCCTGCTGTTGCATAACGAACATGCCCAATGGCTGCTTTACCTTGTAGTTGTTCAAGTTCGCCATTGCCAAATACTTCGTTTACAAGGCCTTCCCCTTTTACAATGCGAAGCTTTTCACCATTGCTGACAACAATGCCGGCACCCTCTTGACCACGATGCTGTAAACTGTGTAATCCATAGTACGTAATTTGAGCTGCGTCTGGGTGACCCCAGATACCAAATACACCACATTCCTCGTTTAGGCCTTTGAGTTCAGCAAGCATGGGATGGCTCCTTTCCAAATACGTTCTAATTCATCAACTGCTAGATTCATAATCTCTTTACTAGTTTGATCTTCAATGACAAACGTCCCATCAGCTGTCACTTCTCCGACAAGGTTTGCTTTCACAAGCTGTTCGAATTTATCTTTGTTTTCTTTTTTCACAGATACGATAAAACGAGACTGTGTTTCACTGAATAATTCAGTTACTGCATCGCCTTTGATTTGCACCTTAACACCTAAGCCTTTTGCACCGAAGGCCTTTTCCGCTAATGCAACCGCAAAGCCCCCCTCTGCTACATCATGTGCAGAAGCAATTACACCTGCGCGAATTGCAGTTAATACTTGTTTTTGTCTTCTTTTTTCAATCTCTAAATCTAGTTCAGGAACTGGACCAAAAATTTCTCCATGGATTAACTTTTGAAGTTCACTGCCAGCGAATTCTTCTTTAGCCTCACCAATGACATAAACAAGATCGCCTGCTTCTTTAAATTCCTGAGTAGTAATATAGGAAACATCATCAATCAAACCAACCATACCAATAACTGGAGTAGGGTAGATTGCTTCACCGTTCGTCTCATTATAAAGAGACACGTTTCCACCAATAACCGGTGTATTTAACACACGGCAAGCTTCACTTATTCCATCTGCGGATTTTTCGATTTGCCAAAAGATTTCTGGCTTTTCTGGATTACCGAAGTTTAAATTATCTGTAATCGCAAGTGGTGCACCACCTGAGCAAACGATATTTCTTGCTGCTTCACTTACTGCGATTTGTCCACCAACCTCTGGATCTAAATAAAGATATCTTGAGTTACAGTCTGTTGTCATTGCCAGTGCTTTCTGAGTACCACGGATTCTTACAACAGCAGCATCTGAGCCTGGAGCAACCACTGTATTGGTACGAACCATGTAATCATATTGGTCATAAACCCATTCCTTACTTGCAATTGTAGGTTGCGCAAGCAAATCTAGAAGAGTTTGCTCTACATTTTCAAGCTTAGGAGCTTCAATCTTCATTTCTTTAAATTCACGATAGGATGCGGGTTCACTAGAAGGCTTATGATAGACTGGCGCATCTTCTGCCAGAGCATCAACCGGAACATCTGCAATGACCTCACCTTTATGAATTAAGCGAAGCTGCTTGTCATCTGTTACCTTTCCAATTGCAACCGCTTCAAGATCATATTTTTTCACGATATCTTGGATTTCTTGCTCTCGGCCTTTTTCTACCACGATTAACATACGTTCCTGTGATTCAGAAAGCATCATTTCATAGCCTGTCATTCCTGTTTCACGTTGTGGAACAAGGTCAAGGTTCATTTCGATTCCTGAGCCAGCTTTACTTGCCATTTCTGCTGAAGAGCTCGTTAAACCTGCTGCACCCATGTCTTGAATTCCAACTAAAGCATCGGATTTTACGAGTTCTAAGCAAGCTTCAAGCAATAATTTTTCCATAAAAGGATCCCCAACCTGTACTGCCGGGCGCTTTGCATCGGAATTCTCAGTCAGTTCCTCAGACGCAAAGGTTGCGCCGTGGATTCCGTCACGACCTGTTTTAGCCCCAACATACATGACTGTATTGCCAACACCTTTCGCTTGCCCTTTTTGAATATCTTCGTGGTTGATTAATCCAACACACATTGCGTTTACAAGTGGATTTCCTTCATAGGAAGAGTCAAACTGGACTTCCCCACCAACTGTAGGAATTCCAATACAATTTCCATAACCAGCGATTCCTGCCACTACTTCTTCAAACAAGTATTTCACTCTTGGTGAAGTTAATTCACCAAAACGAAGGGAGTTTAATAGTGCAATTGGTCTTGCTCCCATTGAAAACACATCACGGATAATCCCGCCCACACCTGTCGCTGCCCCTTGGTAGGGCTCAACTGCTGATGGATGGTTATGACTTTCAATTTTAAAAACAACTGCTTGATTGTCGCCAATATCAACGATTCCGGCACCTTCACCAGGCCCTTGGAGAACACGTTCTCCCGTTGTTGGGAACTTTCGTAACACAGGCTTTGAGTTTTTATAGCTACAATGCTCAGACCACATAACAGAGAACAAGCCCGTCTCCGTGTAGTTTGGAAGTCTACCTAAAATCTTTTCGACTAACTCAAACTCTGAGTCACTTAAACCCATTTCACTATATACTTTTTCATCCTTAATTTGCTTCGGACTTGGTTCAAGAAGTAACGACATTTGCTGCTAACCTCCAATTTTTCACAATTGATTGAAATAGCTTAATTCCATCTGCACTACCTAATAAATCCTCCACCGCTCTCTCTGGGTGAGGCATCATTCCAAGTACATTTCCTCGTTCATTTGTAATGCCTGCGATATCTGCAATACTTCCATTTGGATTTGTTCCTTCATACGTGAATGCGATTTGATTGTTCGCACGTAATTTAGCAAGTGTTTCTTCATCACAATAATAGTTCCCTTCACCATGAGCGATTGGGACTGTGATTACTTCACCCGCTTCATATTCAGATGTAAACATCGATTTATTGTTTTCAACGCGTAGTTCAACCGGACGACACATAAACTTTAACTTTTCATTACGGCGCATCGCACCCGGTAAAAGCCCTGCTTCTAATAAAATTTGAAATCCGTTGCATACACCAAGAACTGGCTTACCAGCCTCGGCTGCTTTTATAACTTCATCCATCACATTTGAAAAACGAGCAAGTGCCCCTGTGCGTAGGTAATCTCCATAAGAGAATCCTCCAGGAAGTAAAATACCATCGAACTCACCAAGATTTGTAGCATTATGCCATACATACTCGACTTCTTCACCAAGCGCATCCTTTATGGCATGAAACATATCAACATCGCAGTTAGAGCCTGGAAACACAATTACGGCAAATTTCACTGTGTGACAACCTCCTCAACCTCATAACGGTAATCCTCAATCACCGTATTTGCTAATAGCTTTTCACAAATTTCCTTCACTGTCTTATCAAGGTCAACTACGGATTCATCAATCGTTAGCTCCATATATTTTCCAATACGAACATCTTGAACTTCCTTATAATTCAATTGGTGCAAGGACCCCTTTACAGCAGTTCCTTGTGGATCTAATACACTTTCTCGCAACGTCACATAAACCTTTACTTTGTACATCATGCAATTCGTCCTCCTAGTCGGTTTAAAATTTCCGTATAAGCATCCGTTAAATTGCCAAGGTCTCTACGGAATACATCCTTATCAAATTTTTCATTCGTCTTAACATCCCAAAAACGGCAAGTATCAGGTGAAATTTCATCTGCTAACAGTATCTCTCCGTCTTTCGTTACGCCAAATTCAAGTTTAAAATCCACTAATCTGATTTGAAGGTCTAAAAAGAATGTACGTAATACATCATTAATCTTAAGTGCCTGTTTTTTAAGTTCCTGTACTTGTTCCTTTGTTGCAAGCTCTAGAACATCAATGTGATCCTCGTTCACAAGCGGATCACCGAGGTCATCATTTTTATAGTAAAATTCAACAATTGGTTTTTTTAAGTTTGTTCCTTCTTCAATACCTACTCGTTTTGAAAAACTTCCCGCAACCACATTTCGAACCACAACCTCAAGTGGAATAATCGATACCCGTTTAACGAGTTGTTCATTTTGCGAAAGCTTACCGATAAAATGTGTTCTGATTCCTGCAATATGAAGCTTTGAAAATAGCATGCTTGTAATCTCGTTATTCAGGCGGCCCTTACCAACGATCTGCGCTTTCTTTTCTCCATTAAAAGCTGTGGCATCATCTTTGTATTCCACTAATACGATAGATTCTTCAGCAGTTTGATAAATTTTCTTAGCCTTTCCTTCATACAGCAAACTAAGCTTATTTACGTCCATTTAGGACTCCCCCTCAAAAATTCAGATTAGTGATAGACGGTTATAAACCTAAGCGTTCAAAAATCATATCGACATGCTTAAGGTGGTAGTTATAATCAAAACAGTCATCAATTTGGGCTGGCGTTAATCGGATTATAATCTTTTCCTCAGCCTCAATTAACTCGCGGAACGGAACCTGTTTTTCCCACGCCTCCATTGCTTTTGGCTGGACCGTATCATATGCCTCTTCTCGTGTTAAACCTGAGTCAATTAACGCTAAAAGAACGCGCTGTGAGTAGATCAAACCAAGTGTACGATCCATATTGCGTTTCATGTTCACAGGAAATACCGTTAAATTTTTCACAATGTTGCCAAAGCGGTTTAGCATATAATTCAACGCAATCGTCGCATCCGGTAAAATGATACGCTCTGCAGAGGAATGTGAAATATCACGCTCATGCCAGAGCGGAACATTTTCATAGGCTGTCATCATATACCCACGAATCACACGAGCTATTCCTGTTATATTCTCTGAGCCAATCGGATTTCGTTTATGTGGCATTGCAGATGAACCTTTTTGGCCCTTTGCGAAAAACTCTTCTACTTCTCTTGTTTCACTCTTTTGCAAGCCACGAATTTCAACTGCAAATTTTTCAATCGAAGTTGCGATTAGTGCCAATGTTGACATATAAGCCGCATGACGATCACGTTGTAAGGTCTGTGTAGATATCGGTGCAGGTGAAATACCAAGCTTTTCACAAACATACTTTTCAACAAACGGGTCGATATTCGCATAGGTACCTACCGCTCCTGAAATTTTTCCAAACTGAACGCCATCGGCCGCTACCTTGAAACGCTCTACATTTCGCTTCATTTCTTCATGCCACAAAGCAAGTTTTAAGCCAAATGTCGTTGGCTCTGCATGAACACCATGAGTACGTCCCATCATAACGGTATATTTATGTTCCTTCGCTTTTTCAGCTAAAATAGTGATAAAGTTTTCAATATCCTTTAGTAAAATGTCATTTGCTTGTTTAAGTAAATAAGATAAGGCAGTGTCAACAACATCTGTAGACGTTAATCCGTAATGGACCCATTTTCTTTCGTCACCTAACGTTTCAGAAACGGCACGTGTAAACGCCACAACATCATGTCTTGTATCTTCCTCAATTTCTTTAATTCGCTCGACATCAAAGGATGCATTTTTTCGGATAAGGGCAACATCTTCTTTTGGAATCTCACCCAACTCTGCCCAAGCCTCACAAGCTAAAATTTCAACCTCAAGCCAAGCGCGAAATCGGTTCTCCTCCGTCCAAATGGAACCCATTTCCTCACGAGTATAGCGTTCTATCATGTAGATTCCCCCCTCAATTTAGGCTTGAGCAAATTTCGAATCATTCCAAATTTGTAAGGAATCTGACTTTTCCAAAGCCTCTTCCACTGTATTTCCCAAGACGGTAACATGGCCCATCTTTCTCTTCACTTTTGCTTCTTTCTTGCCATATAAGTGAACCTTCACATTAGATAATAGGGATACTTTTTCAAGTAAAGGCTGTAGATGCTCACCTAAAATATTGGTCATGACAACAGGTCGTAAGAGGGTTGTTTCTCCAAGCGGCCAATTGCAAACCGAGCGAACATGCTGCTCAAATTGAGACGTCTCACATGCATCGATTGAATAATGACCAGAGTTATGTGGACGCGGCGCCAATTCATTGATGTAGATTTCCCCGTCTTCAGTTACAAACATTTCAACCGCTAATGTTCCAACCAATTGCAATTTGGAAGCTAGTTTCATCGCCATTTCTTTTGCTTTTGCTTCTGTTTTTTCTGAGATTCTTGCCGGAACGATGGATTGATGCAAGATATTACCAACATGAATATTTTCTGCAACCGGAAACGTTTTAGCCTCGTCTGCCGGATTTCTAGTAACGATTACGGATATTTCTTTTTCAAAAGGTACCCATGCTTCTAAAATGCACATTCCAGACATCAATAGTTTGGATGCCTCTTTGACATCCGCTCTCTTTCTCAAAACAAACTGACCTTTTCCGTCATAGCCACCACGGCATGTTTTTAAAACGGATGGAACACCGATTGTCTCTACAGCCTCAGCTAATTGCTCTTCACTTTCAATGAGAAGAAACGGAGCCACACGTAAACCTATCTCCTGAATCGCACTCTTTTCTGTACCACGATCCTGGGTTATTTTTAATAAATGACTGCCCTGAGGTAAATTTGCATTTTCTTCAAGCCATGTTAAAGCCTCATAATCTATATTTTCAAATTCATAAGTAATTACATCACTCACGCTTGCTAACTGTTTAATTGCTTCAAGATCATCGTATTTCGCGGTTATTTCGATATCCGCAACCTGCCCACATGGTGAATTTGGTGTTGGGTCTAGTACAGCAACGAAAAATCCCATTTCCTTAGCCGATATGGCCATCATCCGGCCAAGCTGTCCTCCACCAATAATCCCAATTGTTTGCCCTGGTAAAATTCGATTATTCAAGCTCATCACTACTTTCTAGTACTTGAATCTTTCTAGTTTCCCTTATTTCAACCAACTTCTGATCCCATTCTGGATTGGATGTTCCAAGAATGGAAGCTGCCAATAATCCTGCATTTGTTGCACCTGCTTTACCAATTGCAACTGTTGCAACCGGCACGCCACCAGGCATTTGAACAATGGATAAAAGAGAATCGAGTCCATTTAATGCTCTTGATTGAACCGGAACTCCGATAACAGGTAAAGTTGTTTTCGCCGCAACCATTCCTGGTAAATGCGCCGCACCACCTGCACCCGCAACAATAACCTTAATTCCTCGATCCTTTGCTGTTTCCGCATATTCAAACATTAAATCTGGTGTGCGATGAGCAGATACGACCTTTTTTTCATAAGGAATTCCAATCTCATCAAGTACATTGCAAGCTTCCTTCATCGTTTCCCAATCTGAAGTACTTCCCATTATTACACCAACTACTGGATTCATAAGATCCTCCTTTAATAGAAAAATGCCCAGACAGGACTGATTTCCGAAAAGGGGAAAGCAATCCTACCTGGGCATTCCATGTCAAGAATAGGTAAAATTATACTTTTCCCTCATAGTCCAATAATTTACGGTTATCGGGTAGAAACTTATGGGCCATATTCCCAAGATTATATGAGGTATTTTATCTAACCTAATCTTAACAACAGTTTTATTGGGTTGTCAATTAATATCGAACATTTTATCTTATCATTATTTTGAACGTTCGTGTTTTACTGTAATTTACCTTCAAAAACAATCTTTCTTCCGCATGGTTCAACGACAATCTCCCCATTACGCTTAA
Source organism: Ferdinandcohnia sp. QZ13 (assembly GCF_031324165.1). Lineage (NCBI taxonomy): Bacteria > Bacillati > Bacillota > Bacilli > Caryophanales > Bacillaceae > Ferdinandcohnia > Ferdinandcohnia sp. QZ13. The sequence continues at coordinate 2,381,903 of NZ_JAVIVW010000001.1, forward strand.
CCTCCTGAAACACAGGCTCCTCCATTCTTCTAACAGGAAGATACCCTTCAGCCTGCATTCGGTCAAGGCATTGGTCAATCGTCTCATTTTCTTTGACTTCAAATTTTTGCTTCTTAGGTTTACTCATGATTCAAGCTTCCCTCTCCTTACAGCCTTTACCCAAAATCCGCCGTGAATGGACTTTGGTTCATATGCAACGACAAATGCCTTCGGATCCACATCTGTAATGGTTTTATATAATTTCATCTCATATTTCCGAGGAGTTAAGATCGTCATTGACAATCGGTCACCTTCTCTTCCCTGGGACATCCAGGTCGTAACCCCATACCCCTCATCACGCAACAGCTTAGGCAAATCCATTTCATATTCCTTTGTAATCACACTCACGGTAATATACCCAAGCGCGAGCTTTTCTTCAATCTTCATTCCTACAATTACACCAATTCCATATCCAACTGCATAAGCAACTAAGTTTTGGATCTGATTTAAATTATCAAGCACCAAACCAAGTCCTACGACATAAATGACAACCTCAACCGTACTAATTAACGCAGCCAAATAGCGCTGCCCCTTCATCGTCAAGATCATCCGAATTGTAAAAAAAGTAACATATACAATATTAATGACTAAAATAATCAAGACCATGACATACGCATTTGCTAACAATTTAACTCCCCCTTAGGAATGATTCCTTTACTTAGCTTACCAAAGTATTCATTGTACTAAACATTTTCCCTAAAGGATACTCCTCCAAACATATTATCATGATTTTATTTATAGGCACATATCAACCCCTTATTCCATATTCTATGATACGGAATGACGTAACTTAAAGGAGGAACAGCCCATGAAAATGGACCAATTTAAAAATATGAATGAATGGCGAAAGCAATGGGACCATTTTTTTGGTGATGAATTCTGGAGCGGATTCGCCCCATTTTTCGATAATGCCCATTCTCAGCTAAACATTTACCAAGGTGAAAATGAGCTCCTAGTTGTATTGAGCCTACCAGGACTCGCTAAGGTGGAGGATGTTGATATCTATGTCAAACATCAAACCCTAGAAGTAAAAGGAAAAATCAATTTGAACTTTAATGGTTTTGATATCCTTCAGGAAGGCATTTTTCAAGGGAATTTCGAACGAGAAATTCAACTCCCCTACACTGTAAAAGAAGACCGGATAAAAGCAACCTACAAGAGAGGACTTTTATTCGTTCACCTCCATAAACAAATACCGGACGACTCAAGAAAAAAAGTGGAAGTAATCGATCGAGATAATAAATGAATGAATGCGAAAGTCCCTCACATACTTGTGGGGGACTTTTATTTCAGATCAGTTGGCTTATTAAACTTGTTTACATAAATAATAAGGACAATCGAACCAATCGTAATGATGGCACCAAACAGTAATCCAAAAAGCTCACTTACAAACTCAAGTCCAAACGGCAGTAATATAGTAAGCAGACCAACGATTATTGTAAATAAGCCAACCACTTTTGCTAGCTTCTCCTTATCTCCTTTGTATGTTTCTTCATTATATCCCGCAATAAGCGACAGCTGCTTCTTCTTCCAAATCAGAAAGCCCAATAAGATACATAAAAGACCTGCAAAAAAACATGTAATGAATCCGGCTAGCATGGGAACCCCTCTTTCTAAGTGTCTGTTCTATATGCAATAATACGAAGTGGATGATGGCTTGGTTTCATAATTGGTATGTGGATTATATAGAATCCGGGCGTTTGTGGGAGGTTGATATACCATTTGTGGTGTTTGCGGTATACCGTTAATGATGTTTGCGGGATTGAAGTTACCTGATTTTTTGCCGATATTAAAATGACAATCTAAAAAAGCTTTTGTATTGGCTTCCATTGCCTATATCTTCATCAAATCCATAAGTCGGGAACGATTCCACACTTAACAACTACCTACTAACCACGTTCTGCTAACCACAATCCGCCCCAAAAACAATATAAAAAAAGACCAACCATATTGGCTGATCTTTTGTGTGCCTAGCGACGTCCTACTCTCACAGGGACAAAGTCCCAACTACCATCGGCGCTGAA